>JAEPOG010000003.1 GCA_017643025.1 Rhizobiaceae bacterium | reverse complement strand
TTTTGTTGTTGCTTCCCCCCCCCACCGGGCCCGGGTGGGGGGGGGGCCAATGCCCCCCCCGACCCCATTGTTGGGACGATGCGATCCTGCCTACTGCGCCGCGATCGACTTCATCTGCTCCTTCGCGTCGTCGATGATCTGGTCGATGTCATCGTCGGTATAGTAGACGCGTTGCAGCATTTGCAGCCAGGGACCCTGCGGCGAGTTGATCTGCTCGAAGAAGGTCAGCGTGAACGGGGTCTGGCCGACGTCGAGCGCCCTGGCGACATCCTGCACCAGCGGCTCGGCATTGAAGTACTTGTTGTCGGTCATGTCCGAGCGCGTCGTCAGATTGAGGAGCTGCGCATAACCTTCGACCTGCACCTCGTCCGACAGGATGAACTTCATGAAGTCCACCGCGTCCTGGGTTCGCTTGGAGCCTCTGGGGACGACGACGAGGTCTCCGCCGATGAACGAGGCGTAGGAACCTGGCTCGAGACCCGGAAGCAGCCCGATGCCGAATTCCATGTCGGGATTGGCGTCGCGGGCAAGCGTGATGTTGAAATTGCCGGTCCCCATCATACCGAGATTGCCGATGCCGAAACGCTTGCCGAAGGTCTCACCGTTCTCGGCGCGTGCGTCTTCGTGGACGTTGCCTGACTTCGCCATCGAGCGCAGCCATTCGAGAACCGGCTTCAGATTGTCGCCGACCAGCGGCTCGTCGCCGGGGCCGACAGCCTCGATCTTGATGCCCGACGCCCAGAGCAGCGGTCCGACCGTGAAGATGTTGCAGCCGGCGCAGGAGCCGGGCAGGAAGTAGCCCTTCACATCGCCGCCCAGTGCAGTGATTTTGTCGGCATATTCACGCAGTTCGGCGAGGCTCGTCGGCGGCTTGTTTGGATCCAGACCCGCCTGCTCGAACAAATCCTTGTTGTAGAAGAGAGCCGAAACGTCGGCGTAGAGCGGGACGCCGTAGATGCGGTCCTCCCAAGTGGCGACAGTCATGTGGCCCGGGCTGGCGGTCCTCAGTTCCGGCCAATCCTTCACATAGTCGGTAATGTCCTCAAGTTGCCCGGCCTTGGAGAACTGCGGAGTATAGATCAGGTCCATGCCCATCAGGTCCGGTACGTCGCCAGAGGCGATGGCCTGCGCCAGCTTCGCCACCATCTCTGCATGCGGGATGTATGTGAGATTGATTTGACGGTCCGGCTCCGCCTCGTTCCACATTTCGACGAGACGTTCGACCATGCCGGCATTGGCGCCGGAACGCTCCCAGAAAATCAGTTCTTCCGCCCATGCCGATGTGGACAGGGCGGCAGTCGTCAGCAGCGCCGCTAATGTGCGGCGGGTCGTCTTCAACATACGCGAGCTCATAGGTTCCTCCCTCAAACAGCTTCGCACTTCGTCGATGCTGGGAAAAGCTTTTCCTCAATTCCCGTTAAATGTTGCATTGCTCATGGGTCTTGCGTAGGATCGGGCTGAGAAAAGCTTTTCTCGCATCGGTTTACAGTAATCGCAGGCGAAATTCAAACGATTTGTGATCAGTTGCCCAAGCCCAACCCATTGCAGAGCAGCCGGCGCGCTATTGGGCGAGCGCCAGAGGCGCTGACCCTGCGTCGCCACATTGCCTATCGCCCGCACATTGCCAATTCAATAATATTACCATAGTTATTAGCACACTGCTTGGGTCACTTGCCCTGGCGGTCAAGAAGCCGCGGCTCCTTCCGGCGGCATGCCTGTCGGCTCGCTACCCGGCGCGCTGATTGCGGTATGTCTCTGACCGGCGCCGACCACGACACTCTGGGGAGCCAAGGGCGCGCCGCGCCTTCGCGACAACACACCGGGAATGAACGAACGACATCGCATCGCCCTGGTCGGCATTGGCAAGATAGCCCGCGACCAGCACGTTCCAGCCATAGCCGACTCCGCCGTCTTCTCGCTTGCGGCAACCGCGAGCCGCAACGGCCGGATCGACGGCATCGAGGCATTCACCAACCTCGGGCGCCTGCTCGAAGCGCGGCCGGAAATTTCATGCGTGTCCCTTTGCACGCCGCCGCACGCTCGCTTCGCAGACGCGCGTCGCGCGCTGCTTGCAGGCCGCCATGTGATGATCGAGAAGCCGCCCGGAGCCTCCGTTGCCGAAGTCCACGCCCTGGCGGCGTTGGCCTCCGACCGCAATCTAACCCTGTTTGCAAGCTGGCATTCACGCCATGCTGCCGGCGTCTCCCACGCCCGAGAATGGCTGAATGGAAAGTCGGTCACGCGCGTCGAGGTCGTGTGGAGGGAGGACGTGCGCCACTGGCACCCTGGTCAGGACTGGGTGTGGGAGCCGGGCGGTCTCGGCGTCTTCGATCCTGGCATCAACGCGCTGTCTATTCTGACGGAGATCCATCCGCGCCCTTTTCGCCTGACCAAGGCCGACCTCGCGTTTCCCGCGAACCGCGACACGCCAATCGCAGCGGAGCTCGAATTCGTCGACGCCACTGGCATCGAAATGTCGGCGGCTCTGGACTGGCGCGAGGAGCGGACCCAGATTTGGGAAATTCGTATTGTCTGCGCTGAGGGAACCCTGCTTTTGAGCGATGGCGGCGCGCGCCTTTCGATCGACGGTGAGCCGGTCGAAGTCGGTTCCAACCGCGAGTATCCCAGCCTCTACGCCCGCTTCGCCGAGCTTATCCGCGAGCGCACGTCGGACGTCGATGTGCGACCGCTGACGCATGTCGCCGATGCCTTCATGCTTGGCCGGCGGTACGAGGTCGAACCGTTCAACTTCTGATGCGACGAATTCAGAGGGCCGTCACCGAGACCCGGGCGTCGCGAGCCGGGTAGGTGCCGGCCGACAGGGTATTGCGCAGAGGCAAGCCAAAAGCAGGCGCCTCAATCTCGAACTCGTCGCCTGGCTTTGTCCTGATTCCGTCTGCAAATGACAAGGTCGCCGTGCCGAACATGTGCACGTGGACATCGCCGGGCTGGCGGAAGAAGCCGTATTTGAAATGGTGATGTTCGAGATTGGCGATCGTGTGCGACATGTTCTCCTCGCCCGACACAAACGGCTTCTCGAAAATCACATCGCCATCGCGCCTGATGCGCGACATGCCACGGACATCCAAGGGCAAGTCACCGACCAGGATTTCCGGCCCGAACGAAGCAGGGCGCAGCTTCGAGTGCGCGAGATAGAGATAGTTCACGCGCTCCATCACATGGTCCGAAAACTCGTTGGAAAGCGCGAAACCAACCCGGAGCGGCGTACCGTCGTCGCCGATAACGTAAATCCCCGCAATCTCCGGCTCCTCGCCGCCATCGTCGGCGAAGGCCGGCATTTCCAGGGAGCCGCCAGGCGGCGCCACCATGTGGCCGTTGCCCTTGTAGAACCATTCCGGTTGGACGCCCGGGAGGTCACCGGCGGGCCTGCCGCCTTCGAGGCCCATGCGGAACATGCGCATGGAGTCGGTCAGAGCCGCCTCCTCCGCTTCGCTCGCCTTCTTCTGGTGCATCGAATCCCGGGTCGCCGCTG
This sequence comes from Rhizobiaceae bacterium, assembly GCA_017643025.1. Taxonomy (GTDB): domain Bacteria; phylum Pseudomonadota; class Alphaproteobacteria; order Rhizobiales; family Rhizobiaceae; genus RCIO01. The sequence goes on along the minus strand of JAEPOG010000003.1, from coordinate 652,971 downwards.
AACCCAAATGGGTGAGCCCGGTGCCCGTCAGATGAAGGTGACCGGGATCGTCGTGGTGAATCGGTGCAAGAACACGGCCTTCGCGGTACGCGCTGGCGAGATCAATCGCTGCCCCGCGGCCAAGCTGGCTGACGCGTTCCACGAGCTTCTGGCCGCTGCGCGCGGCCTCAAGCGCCAGCGCATACACGCTCATCGCGCCGATTACCTCGTAGGCGTCGGCGCCCTCACGCGCGACAACCCTTGGCCGACCATCGTCCGCCCTTACCTGCGACAGATGCATGTGGTTCCTCCCCGGCCGGTCCCAGTCCGGCCGGCGGTCGTTTTGGCGGGTTCAACCGGAACGCGCAAGACCAATGTGCGGTGCGAACGGCGTTTCAATTCGAATGGGGAGTGATATGACCGTGGCGCGGGCGCAACCCGCCGAATGAACAGGATAGACGATGGACGGCAAAGCGAAACGCGATACTTGGCGCACTCTTGCGGAGAAGGAAATCAGGGGCGACCCGGACACTCTTGTCTGGGAAACGCCCGAAGGCATTTCGGTCAAGCCGCTCTACACCGAGACCGACATCGAAGGCATGGACCACCTCGGCACGCTGCCCGGTATCAGGCCATTCCTGCGGGGCCCGCGCGCAACCATGTATGCCGGGCGGCCATGGACGATACGCCAGTATGCAGGCTTCTCAACGGCGGAAGAAAGCAACGCCTTCTACCGCAAGGCGTTGGCCGGCGGCCAGAAGGGCCTGTCGGTTGCCTTCGATCTTGCCACCCATCGCGGCTATGACAGCGACCATCCGCGCGTGGAAGGCGACGTTGGTAAGGCGGGTGTCGCGATCGACTCCGTCGAGGACATGAAGATTCTGTTCGACGGCATTCCGCTCAAGGAGATGTCGGTCTCGATGACAATGAACGGTGCCGTCATCCCGGTGCTGGCGTCCTTCATCGTCGCCGGCCAGGAACAGGGCTGCGACACGGCGGAACTTTCCGGGACCATCCAGAACGACATCCTGAAGGAGTTCATGGTCCGCAACACCTACATTTATCCGCCCGAGCCTTCGATGCGGATCGTGTCGGACATCATCGCCTACACGGCGGAGCATATGCCGCGTTTCAATTCCATTTCCATCTCCGGCTATCACATGCAGGAGGCCGGCGCGACGCTGGTGCAGGAACTTGCCTTCACGCTGGCCGACGGGCGCGAATATGTGCGCGCGGCCATCGCACGCGGGCTCGACGTAGATGCCTTTGCAGGCCGGTTATCCTTCTTCTTCTGCATCGGCATGAACTTCTTCATGGAGGCCGCAAAGCTGCGCGCGGCGCGGCTTCTCTGGTCGCGCATCATGGAGGAGTTCAAGCCGAAGAAGGAAACCTCATACATGCTGCGCACCCACTGCCAGACATCGGGCGTGTCACTGCAGGAGCAGGACCCCTACAACAACATCGTGCGCACTGCGTTTGAAGCGATGAGCGCCGTGCTTGGCGGCACTCAGTCGCTGCACACCAATTCCTTCGACGAGGCTATCGCTCTGCCGACCGAATTCTCGGCCCGCATTGCGCGCAACACGCAGCTCATCCTCAACCACGAGACCGGCGTGACAAAGGTCGTCGATCCGCTGGCCGGCTCCTATTATGTCGAGAGCCTCACCAACGAGCTTGCCGAAAAGGCGTGGGCGCTGATGGAAGAGGTCGAGGCCATGGGAGGCATGACCAAGGCGGTCAATGACGGTTATCCCAAGCGGCTGATCGAGGAGGCGGCGACGCGCAAGCAGGCGGCGGTCGACCGCGGCGACGAGGTCATTGTCGGCGTCAACAAGTATCGCAACGATGCCGAAGACAAATTCGACATTCTCACCATCGACAACAAGGCAGTGCGCGACGCTCAGGTGAAGCGGCTGGAACGGATTCGCCGCCAGCGCGATCCGAAGAAGGTGGAAGAAACCCTGGCCGTGCTGGCTGAAGTGGCGCGTACCGGTGAAGGCAATCTGCTTGCCGCAGCCGTCGAAGCCGCGCGGGCGCGGGCGAGCGTCGGCGAGATCACGGATGCCATGCGCAAGGCCTTCGGCGATCATGCCGCCGAGCCGGAAGTCGTGCACGATGTCTACGGGCCGGCCTATCGAGACGAACCGGAATACAAGACGCTGGTCGAGCGCTTCAGGTCACATGCCACCGCGGCCGGCGAGACGCCGAAGATCATGGTGGCGAAGCTGGGGCAGGACGGCCACGACCGCGGCGCAAAAATCATCGCCTCGGCATTCGGCGACATCGGCTTCGACGTGCTGGCCGGGCCGCTATTCCAGACGCCGGACGAGGCCGCCGAGATGGCGGTGGCGAAGAAGGTTCACGTCGTCGGCATGTCGTCGCTTGCGGCGGGACACAAGACGCTGGCGCCGCAGCTGATCGAGGCACTCAAGTCGCGCGGCGCCGAAGACATTATCGTTGTGGTCGGCGGCGTGGTACCCCGGCAGGACTACGATCTCCTGATGGAAAATGGCGTTTCGGCCGTGTTCGGTCCGGGCACCAACGTGCTGGACGCGGCGCGTGCCGTGCTCGACCTGCTCGAAGGTAAGCGGCGGAACGTCTGATCGTCAGGCGGGAACGTAGGTCAATCTGATTACACGCTCACCAATCAGGTCACTGGCCGCAAGCCTGAGCGGCGGCCTCGGACCGGCAAAGAACGGTTTGCCGCCGCCCAGCACGACGGGATGGAAGTAGAGCCGGTACTCGTCGACAAGGCCAAGGTCGGTTGCGGCTTGCGCTAGTTCCGGTCCTGAAATTGTAACCTCCCCAGCGTGCCGTGCTTTCAGGTCTCGCAACGCCCCCTCGAGATTGTCCTTGATCAGGGTGGCGTTGGGGCCGACTGAATTCAGTGAGCGCGACACGACCCACTTCGGCTGCCGACGCCACGCGGCGGCAAACTCGTGCTGTTCCGGCGTCCACTCCGCACGATCTTCGTCCCAATAGCGCATGGCCTCATACATGCGCCGGCCGTAGATACTCCCCGTCAGTCCCCGCACATGCTCTATCCAGTGACGGAAAAGTGCTGCGTCCGGCGGTCCGAGATGCTCATGGTCGACATAGCCGTCGAGCGACATATTCATTCCGAAGACAAACTTCGCCATGCAGGTAGTCCCGGAGGGTTGACCAAGAGGGAGCGGCCGCTCAGCCGCCTGAGATCGCCGTCAGCACATAGACATCAGTGCCGGGCCTGAGTGGCGTCTCCAGCGTCGCGCGCTTGCCCTCGACGAAGATGTTCATGTGCTTGCGGATCGCCGGCCGCGTGTCGCAGATGCGGTCGCGCATGCCGGGCCACTTTTCGTCGAGGGCATCGACCATGTGGTCGACATCGCCGGCGACGACCCTGGTACGGCGCGGTGCCCCCGGAAAGAGATCGGCAAGCGGCGCAGCGAGAGTGACATTCACCTCGCCGGCGTTGGCGCGACTATCAACTTTCTGGTCCATGGTTCCAGCCTACGCCCGAAGGACCGCGGTTTCCACCGAGTGAATGGCCGGGAGGTGTTCGGCGATCGTCACCCAGCTGTCGCCTTCGTCATTACTGGCGAACAAAGCGCCGCCGCCGGTGCCGAAATAGACGCCCGCCTTGTCGAGGCTGTCCGTTGCCATCGCCTGGCGCAGCACGCCGAAATAGGCGTTCTCCTGCGGCAGGCCGTTACGCAAATCCTGCCACGTATTGCCTGCGTCGCGGGTGCGGTACACGGCCGCCGCCGCGTCAGGCATGTAGCGGCCCTTGGAGTCGCCATTGAGCGGCAGAAGGAACAGCGTGTCGGGATCGCGCGGATGCGCCGCCGCCGGGAAACCGAACGTCGAGGGCAGGCCTGCCTCGATGCTAACCCAACTCCTGCCCGCATCGTCCGAACGGTACATGCCGCAATGGTTCTGCTGGTAGAGGCGATCCTTCATGCCCGGAGCCTTGACGACATTGTGCACGCACTGGCCGAAATCCGGATAGCGCTGATCTTCCGGGTTGAAGTCGGCGCGGGTGCCCTTGTTGCGTGTCTCCCACGTCTTGCCGCCGTCATCGGTGCCGAATACGCCGGCCGCCGAAATTCCGACCCACATGCGATTGTCGTCGTCGAGATCGGGTACAAGCGAGTGGAGGATCAGGCCGGCGCCGCCGGGGTTCCAGTCGGGCCTTGTCGGATGTTTCTGCAGGCCGTCCATGTGTGTCCAGCTCTTGCCGCCGTCCTTCGAGGCAAAGAGGCCCGCGGGCTGCACGCCTGCGTAGAGAGTGCCATTGCGTTTCGCTAGGCTCCAGACCTGGCTGACTGGCTCCTTGCCCTCTTCGTAGGCAAGGCCTTCGCTCGAATGCGTCCATGTTTCGCCGAGGTCTTCGGACTTCCACACGGCCGGACCGAACCACTCGGAGCCTCCGCCGGCATAGATCGTGCCCGTTTCGGGGTCCGCGACCGCGTGATTGATCGGCCAGTGCTCGCAATAGGGTCCGCGCAGGTTCCACGATTTGCGGGCGGCATCGCTTTCGGCAATGAAGACGCCCTTCTTCGTTCCGACCAGCACCAGTACCTTCTCGGCCATATGTTCCTCCTGAATTTGTCCAAAGCCTATCAGGACGAGGACGTTTCGCCGCCGCCTGTTCCGACACCCAAGCTGGACAATTGGGTTGATATCAACATAACATGACGGCGATGTCAAAGCCGAACGAACTGCCTTTCGAGACGACGCTGCATGTGCGGGATCACTGCATGTGCCTGCATGTGCAGCGGGCTGCGCGCGCGCTGGCGCGCCGCTTCGACGAGGCGCTCAAGCCGCATGGCCTGACCAACCAGCAGTTTTCCCTGCTGATGTCGCTGAACCGGCCGGCGCCGCCACGCATGAAAGAGGTGGCGCTGCTGCTCGCACTCGACCGCACCACTCTGACTGCCAACCTCAAGGTGCTGGAACGGCGCGGGCTGGCACGAAGCGATCCCGATCCCGGCGACCGGCGCTCGCGTCTGCTAATCCTTACAGACGATGGGCGCCGCATGCTCGTGGCAGCACTTCCTGCGTGGAAACGAACGGAAAGCGACATAGAGGCGCTGCTGGTGCGCGGCGGTCCCGACGACCTCCGGGCAAACCTGAAGGCGCTCTCGTAGCCGCAAAACGCAGTGCACCCCAGGTCCGCCGGGCACGCCAACACCGCGAGTTTCGCTATGCGAAACTGATTTCCGCACCTTGCGCGCTTGTGCCGCATTTGCCACTGTCTTACGCAGTTTCGAGGGCGTTGACCGGTCGTCACGATTGCAACATACTCGGTAGTATGTCGCCCTTGGGAGGAGAGCGAATGCAGTTTGCGCGCGTCAATGGCGTCGTTATTCATCATGCCGTACGCGGCCGAGCGGACGGTCCGGTCGTGGTGTTTTCCAACTCGCTCGGTACCGATTTCCGCATCTGGGACGCCGTCGCAGCCGAACTGGAAGCCGACTATCGGCTTGTTCTCTACGACAAGCGCGGGCACGGCATGTCGGAGGCTGCTCCGGCGCCTTACGCATTGACGGATCATGTGAACGATCTCGCAGCGCTGCTCGACCATCTCGGCGTGACCAATGCGGCCATTGTGGGCCTGTCGGTCGGCGGGTTGATCGCACAGGGCCTGGCCGCATTGCGGCCCGACCTCGTCGAGCGCCTCGTGCTTTGTGACACCGCCCACAAGATTGGCACAGATGAGCTCTGGAACGCACGCATCGACGCGGTCAAAGAGGGCGGTATTGCCTCGATCGCCGACGCGATATTGGAGCGCTGGTTCACGCCGGGCTATCGCGATCCGTCCAATGCAGATTTCGTCGGCTACAAGGCCATGCTCGTGCGCCAGACCGTCGATGGCTACGCTGGTACGTGCGCCGCGCTGCGCGACGCCGACCTGACGGAGTCGACGCGGGCGTTGAAGGTGCCTGCTCTGTGCATCGTCGGCGATCAGGACGGCTCAACGCCGCCCGATCTGGTGCGTTCGATGGCCGGGCTGATCGCGGGGTCGCGTTTCGAGATAATCAAGGATGCCGGCCATTTGCCCTGCATCGAGCAACCGGCCGCGACTGCAAAACTGATCCGGGAATTTTTGAGCAATTGACGTTCTGGCCGCAACCGCGGCCGAACCGGGGGAGTGAATGAGCGATATCGTTTCAGTAAGGCGCGAAGGCGACGTTGCAGTCGTCACCATCGACAACCCGCCGGTCAACGCGCTCAGCCTGCGCATGCGTCAGCCGCTGTACGCGGCGCTGGAAGCACTGGGCACGGACGACGGCGTCAAGGCCATCGTCATCGCATGTGCCGGCGCAACCTTCGTCGCGGGCGCCGACATCACCGAATTCGGCACATCGAAAGCGCTGGAGCGGCCCAACCTGCCAGATCTGTGCACTCTGTTGGAAGACACCGCAAAGCCGGTGGTCGCGGCCATTCACGGCACCGCACTCGGCGGCGGGCTGGAGCTGGCGCTCGCCTGCCATTTCCGCGTCGCGGTGCCCAGCGCGCGACTCGGCCTGCCCGAGGTGAAACTCGGCCTGCTGCCGGGCTCGGGCGGCACGGCGCGCCTGCCGCGCGTCGTGGGGCCTGAGAAGGCTTTGAAGATGATCGTGTCGGGCAATCCGATCGGTGCGGCCGAAGCGCTGAAGTCGGAACTTGTCGATGCCATTGCCGAAGGCGATCTCGTGGCCGACGCGGTGAAATTCGCCGCGGCGAAGGCAGCCGAAGGCAAGCCGCTGGTGCGCATTCGCGACCGCGACGAGAAACTCGCGCCGGTTCGCGAGAACACGCAGGGCTTCGAGGGACTGATCGCCGAGGTGACTCGCAAGGCGCGCGGGCTGGAAGCGCCGATCGCGGCAGCCGCGGCGGTGCGAAACGCCATCGAGATGCCGTTCGACGCAGCACTCAAAGCCGAGCGCGACAGCTTCATTCATCTCGTTCAGGGCGACCAGTCGCGCGCCCAGCGGCACCTGTTTTTCGCCGAGCGCGAAGCGACCAAGGTCGCGGGCGTCGGCAAGGATGTTCAGCCGCGACCGGTCAAGCGCACCGGCGTCATCGGCGCCGGCACGATGGGCGGCGGCATCGCCATGTCGCTCGCAAATGGCGGCATTCCGGTCACCATCCTGGAAATGACCGACGAAGCGCTCGAGCGGGGCCTCGGTACGATCTCGAAGAATTATTCGGTCTCTGTCGATCGCGGTTCGATATCGGCCGAGGAGCGCGACGCGCGGCTAGGCCGCATCAACGGCACGACTGACTATGCCGACCTCGCCGACTGCGACCTCGTCATCGAGGCAGTGTTCGAGGAAATGCCGATCAAGAAGGAGGTGTTCGGTAAGCTGGACGCGATAGCCAAGCCGGGCGCGGTGCTGGCTACCAATACCTCGTATCTCGACGTCAACGAGATCGCCGCGGCGACCAGCCGCCCGGCCGACGTGATCGGCATGCACTTCTTTTCCCCGGCCAATGTCATGCGGTTGCTGGAAATCGTGCGCGGCGAAAAGACTGCGCCCGATGTCATCGCCACGGCGCTCGACGCCGGCCGGCGCATGAAGAAGGTGCCGGTTGTGGTCGGCGTGTGCCACGGCTTCGTCGGCAACCGCATGCTCTCGTCGCGTTCGGCCGAGCTGGAGTCCCTGCTTCTGGAAGGCGCGACACCGGAAGAAATCGACAAGGCGTTCCTCGATTTCGGCTGGCCGATGGGCCCGTTCCAGATGGGCGACCTCGCCGGGCTCGACATTGGCTGGCGTACGCGCAAGTCGCTCGGCAAGACGGCCGTCATCGGCGATGCGCTCTGCGAAATGGGCCGCTTCGGCCAGAAGACCGGCAAGGGCTTCTATCTTTACGAGGACGGCTCGCGGAAACCGAAGCCCGACCCGGAGGTCAACAAACTGATCGAGGACAAGGCGCGCGAACTCGGCGTCAACCGGCGCACAATTCCCGCCGAGGAGATCATCGAGCGCACGCTCTACCCGATGGTCAACGAGGGCGCGAAAATCCTCGAGGAGAAGATCGCGCAGCGGCCGTCCGACATCGATATCGTGTGGACCAATGGCTATGGCTTCCCCATCGGCAAGGGAGGTCCGATGTTCTGGGCGGACCTCGAAGGCCTGCCGAAAGTGGTGGAGCGGCTGGAGCACTGGCACGGCAAGACCGGCAACGACGTGTTCAAGCCCGCTGCCTCGCTGAAGCAACTCGCAGCCACCGGCGGCAGCTTCTCGGCGCGCCCGGCCTGACATGAACCTCGCCGACGCACCATGGAAGGCAGTCTACCCGGCGGGGCTTACCCCGGACACGGAGCTTGACGCCTATCCGGTGCACGAGATCGTCGATCGCGCCGCAGCGGAATGGGGCGACAAGACCGCATTCAGCTTCCGCGGACGCAACACGAGCTACGCCGACCTTAAGCGGCAGGTCGACCGCTGCGCCGAGGCCTTTGCGGCGGCGGGACTCAAGAAGGGCGAGCGCGTCGCGCTCTATCTGCCTAACACGCTGTACCACCCGGTGACATTCTTCGGCGCGGTGAAGGCCGGCCTGACCGTCGTTCACCTCTCGCCGCTCGACGGCGATCTGGTGCTGAGGCACAAGCTCACAGACAGTGGCGCGCGTGTGATCGTCACCACGAATATCGGCGAGATGGCAACGCGTGCTGCCGGCCTTATCGGCGATGGCGTCATCGATACGGTGATCGTCGGCGACGATGCGGCGCTGGGCGTCTCAGAACTTACCGGCCCGATGCCGAGCGGCAAGGGCGTTGTCGCGTTCGACGACTTTCTGGCTGGCGCGAGCGGTTTGCGCCTCCCCGAGGTTTCGCCCGACGATCTGGCGCTGCTGCAATATACCGGCGGCACGACGGGCCTGCCCAAGGGCGCGATGCTGACCCATCGCAATTTGTCGACTTCTGTGTCGGCCTACGACCGCTGGTTCGACGGCTTCGACCTGACGCATCCCGGCGAGGATCGCGTGCTGCTCTTCCTGCCGCTGTTCCATATCTACGCACTGTCGGCCGTCATGCTGCGGGCGCTGAACAACGGCCTCGAACTCATCATGCACACGCGCTTCGACGCCGAGACCGCACTCGCCGACATCGAAAACGGCGCGACGAGTTTCCCCGCCGTTCCAACGATGTGGATCGCGATTGCCGCCGTGCCCGACTTCGAGAAACGCGACCTTTCCTCGTTGCGCTATTGCGCCTCGGGCGGCGCGCCGCTGCCGGTCGAGATCGCGCGCAAGATCAAGAAGCGCAGCGGCCACGACGTACTTGGCGGCTGGGGCATGACCGAGACCTCGCCCGCAGGCACCAACATCCCGATCACCCGGCCTGATATGGTTGGCACCATAGGCATCCCGTTGCCCGGTATCTGGATGGATGTTGTGTCGCTTGACGATCCCACACGTGTGCTTCCCGCGGGCGAGACGGGCGAGTTGCGCATCGTCGGGCCAAACGTGACCAAGGGATATTGGAACCGGCCGGATGAAACGAAGGCGTCGTTTTCCGACGGCGGCCTGCTCACCGGCGACATCGGCCACATGAACGACGAGGGCTTCTTTACCATCGTCGACCGGAAGAAGGACATGATCCTCTGCGGCGGCTACAACGTCTACCCGCAACTCATCGAGCAGGCGATCTACGAACACCCCGATGTTGAGGAGGTGCTGGTCATCGGCATTGCCGACGATTATCGCGGCGAGGCGGCCAAGGCCTTCATCAAACTGCGCCGGGGCACTGGCACGCTGTCGCTGGACGCGCTACGCGCCTTTCTGAAGGGCCGGCTCGGTCCGCACGAGATACCGACCGCGCTCGAATTGCGCGACGCACTGCCACGTACGCCGGTCGGCAAACTATCGAAACTCGAACTGAAACAGGAAGAGGCGGAGCGCCGACAGGCCGCCCTTGCCTCCTGACAACCCTAAGGGAGAATGACTGATGACAGAGGCGGTTATCGTCTCCACGGCCCGCACGCCGATCGGCAAGGCCTATCGCGGCGCGCTGAACGACACGGCCGGCGCCACCATGGGCGGCCACGCCATCGCCGAGGCGCTGAAGCGCTCCGGCCTCGAAGGCGGCGAGATCGAGGACGTGGTGATGGGTTGCGCCATGCAGGAGGGCACGACCGGGCTCAACGTCGCGCGCCGCTCGCTGCTCGTTGCGGGCCTGCCGGTGACCGTCGCCGGAACCACGATCGACCGCCAGTGTTCGTCCGGGCTGCAGTCGATGGCCGTGCTCGCCAACGCGATTCGCAACGACGGCGTGAAGGCCGGTATTGCCGGCGGACTGGAATCGATCAGCCTTGTGCAGAACGACCACCGCAACACCTTCCGGCTGCTCGACAAGTCGCTGACGGGGCCGGCGGCCGACGTCTATCTGCCGATGATCGACACAGCCGAGAACGTCGCCAAACGCTACAATATCAGCCGCGAGCAGCAGGATGAGTACGGGCTGGAGTGTCAGCGCCGCGTGGCGGCAGCGCGCGAGGCCGGACGTTTCGATGCCGAGATTGCGCCGATCAGCGTTCGCATGGCCGTCATCGACAAGGAGACCAAGGAGGTCAGCCACAAGGACGTGACGCTGGCTCATGACGAAGGCCCGCGCCCGGACACGACCGCCGAAGGACTCGCAGGCCTGAAGCCGGTGCGAGAAGGCGGCTGCATCACGGCAGGCAATGCGAGCCAGCTTTCGGACGGGGCATCCGCCAACGTGATGATGAGCGCCAAGGAAGCCGAGAAGCGCGGACTGGAGCCGCTCGGCATCATGCGCGGCTTCAACGTTGCCGGCTGCGAGCCGGACGAAATGGGCATCGGCCCGGTCTTCGCGGTGCCGCGTCTGCTCGAGCGTCACGGCCTCAAGGTGGACGATATCGGCCTGTGGGAACTCAATGAGGCCTTCGCGGTGCAGGTGATCTACTGTCGCGACAGGCTGGGCATCGACCCGGAGAAACTCAACGTCAATGGCGGCGCCATCGCGGTCGGCCATCCCTACGGAATGAGCGGTTCGCGGCTTGCCGGCCACGCCCTGATCGAGGGCAAGCGCCGCGGCGTGAAATATGCCGTCGTGACCATGTGCGTCGGCGGCGGCATGGGCGCGGCCGGCCTGTTCGAAATCAACTAGGAGACGGTTCCATGGAACTGCGTTTCACGCCCGAGGAAGTCGCGTTCCGCGACGAGGTCCGGACCTTCTTCAAGGAGAACGTGCCGGACGACATCCGCGACAAGATGGCGGTGGGCGAGCATATCGAGAAGGACGACTTCGTCCGCTGGACCCGCATCCTGAACGACAAGGGCTGGGCCGTCGCGCACTGGCCGGAAGAATATGGTGGCACGGGTTGGGACCCGATGCGGCAGTACATCTTCCTGGAAGAGCTGCAGCGCTATCCCGCGCCGACGCCGCTTCCCTTCGGTGTCAACATGGTCGGGCCGGTGATTTACACATTCGGCTCCGAGGAACAGAAGAAGCAGTTCCTGCCGCGCATCGCCAACCTCGATGATTGGTGGTGCCAGGGCTTCTCGGAGCCGGGTGCCGGCTCCGATCTCGCTTCGCTCAAGACACGCGCGATACGCGACGGCGACCACTACATCGTCAATGGCCAGAAGACCTGGACGACGCTGGCGCAATATGCAGACTGGATTTTCTGCCTGGTCCGCACGGACACGGAAGCCAAGAAACAGGAAGGCATCTCCTTCCTGCTGATCGACATGAACACGCCCGGCATCGAGGTGCGCCCCATCGTCACCATCGACGGCGGGCGCGAAATCAACGAGGTGTTCTTCACCGACGTGAAGGTGCCGGTGGAGAACCTCGTCGGGCAGGAGAACAAGGGCTGGGATTACGCCAAGTTCCTGCTTGGCAACGAGCGCACCAACATCGCCCGCGTCGGCATGTCGAAGCAGCGCATCGCACGCGTCCGCGACCTTGCCGGCAAGGAGATGTCCGGCGGGCGGCCGCTGATTGAGGACGAGCGCTTCCGCGAGAAGCTGGCGGCGATCGAGATCGATCTCAAGGCGCTGGAACTTACCCAGCTTCGCGTCGTCGCCGCCGACGCCAAGCGCGGCAACACCGGCAGGCCCGACCCGGCCTCCTCGATCCTCAAGATCAAAGGATCGGAGATCCAGCAGGGCATAACGCACCTCCTCATGCAGGTGATGGGGCCGCATGCCCTGCCCTATCACGAGGAGGTCGAGGGCTCGAACGAACCGCCGATCGAGCCGGACTACGCGGCCAGTGCCGCGCCCGGCTATTTCAACTATCGCAAGGTCTCAATCTACGGCGGATCGAACGAGATCCAGAAGAACATCATTGCAAAGGCGGTGCTGGGGCTCTGACCCCCGCCGCACAGGAATTCGGAACGACAGATGGATTTTGACTTCAACGAAGAGCAGTCGATGCTGCGCGACTCGCTCGACCGGCTGCTTGCCGACAAATACGGTTTCGAGAAGCGAAACGCGATCATGGCGCAGCCGGAAGGCTGGAGCCCGGACATGTGGCAGGCCTATGCCGAGATGGGGCTGATGGCGCTTCCCTTCGCCGAGGAGGATGGTGGCCTCGGCGGCACCCCGGTCGAAACGATGATCGTGATGGAATCGTTCGGCAAGGCGCTGGCGCTGGAGCCCTATTTCCCGACAGTGGTGCTGGGCGGCGGACTTCTGCGCATGGCAGGCTCGCCCGAGCAGCGCGCCGAGTTCCTGCCGCAGGTGGCGGCCGGCGACCTGAAGCTCGCCTTCGCGCACACGGAACGCAACGCTCGCTACGACCTCAACCATGTCGAAACGTCCGCCGAGAAGGATGGCGGCGACTGGGTGTTGTCGGGCACCAAGAACGTCGTGCTGGGCGGTGGCGATGCCGACTACCTCCTCGTCACAGCGCGGACGTCAGGCGATGCACGCGACGAAAACGGCATCGGCATCTTCATTGTCGACGCCAAGGCCGAAGGCCTGTCGCGTCGCGGCTACAAGACCCAGGACGGGCAGCGCGCGGCAGACCTGACGCTCGACAAGGTGAAGGTTGCGGCTGAGCGGGTCATTGGTGATCCGGGGAACGGTCTGCCGGCCATCAGGCGGCTGGCCGACTCGGCGATTGCCGCGCTCTGCGCAGAGGCCATAGGCGTGATGGGGCAGCTTCACGCGCTGACGCTCGAATACCTGAAAGTGCGCAAGCAGTTCGGCGTGCCGATCGGCGTGTTCCAGGTGCTGCAGCACGATGCCGTCGACATGTTCGTTGCGATGGAGCAAGCGCGCTCGATGGCGCTCTACGCGACCATGATGGCCGACAGCAATGACGACGAGGAGCGCGGGCGTGCCATGAACGCCGCCAAGGCCGAGATCGGCCGCGCCGGCAAACTCGTCGGCGAAACCGCGATCCAGTTGCATGGCGGCGTGGGTATGACGATGGAATATGCCGTGGGGCACTATTTCAAGCGCATGACGATGATCGATATCGCCTTCGGCGACCACGACCATCATTTGCGCCAACTGGCCGCTGGAGGCGGGCTCTTCGCCTAGACGATAGCTGCCTGCTGCTGGCGAGCGGGCGCGCAGTACATGTCGTATAAGAGGTCCACTATCCGGGCGACCTTGTCGGACGCCACGCTGTAGTAGATCGTTCGCCCCTCGCGCCTGGTGGCAACCAGTTTGAGCGCCCGCAGCTTCGCAAGTTGCTGGGACAGGGCGGACTGGTTCATGCCAACCGCCTCGGCGAGCGGCAGAACCGCCTTCTCGCCATCCAGCAAATTGCAGAGGATCATCAGCCGGTTGGCGTTTGCAAGCGCCGACAGGAATTCCGCTGCCTCGCCCGCGGACTGCGCCAGCTGTTCCGTTTCAATCATCAGCATTCCTCTTGACATGTGAATATATATTCATATGTATCGCGAATAACAAGCCTGACTGAGGGAATCTCGTGGACACAATAACCCAATTCACGCCGTGGCTATCAATGGCGGGCGGCATACTGATCGGCCTTTCGGCCGTCCTGCTCATGGCGTTGCACGGTCGTATCGCCGGCATGACCGGTATTTTGGCGGCTGTTCTGCCGCCGCTTTCCACCGATTGGCAATGGCGCGCCGCCTTTCTCGCCGGCGCAATTGTGGCGCCCATGCTCTATGTCGCCGCGGGCGGCGAGATCGGATTTCAGGTACCGCCCAGCACTGCGATGCTCGTTGCCGGCGGTCTCGTTGTCGGCGTCGGCGTCATCTATGGCTCGGGTTGCACAAGCGGCCACGGCGTCTGCGGCATCGCCCGCCTTTCGCCTCGCTCGATCACGGCAACGGCCGTCTTCATGCTGGCAACCTTCGCGACTGTCTTCATCGTCCGCCACGTAATTGGAGCCTGATCCGATGAACAAGCTCATATCCGCACTGCTCATCGGTGGGGTGTTCGGCCTCGGCATTGCCCTGTCAGGAATGGCGAACCCTGCGAAGGTCCTGAACTTCTTCGATATTGCCGGAACCTGGGATCCGAGCCTGCTGGTCGTCATGGCCAGCGCGCTCACGGTAACCGCGATCGGCTACAGGCTCGTCTTCGGCAGCCAGCCAAAGCCGGTGTTCGACACGCGCTTCGACGTGCCGACCAACAAGTCGATCGACTGGCAACTCGTCGGCGGATCCGTAGTCTTCGGGATCGGCTGGGGTGTGACCGGGTTCTGCCCGGGCGGCGCGATACCCGCGCTCGGCCTTGGCAACACCGAAGCGCCAATTTTCGTTGCTGCAATGGCTGCAGGCATAGCTGCGGCAAAGCTGCTGAAGTTTCGTGCGGCAAACGCCAGCGCGGCGCGCGCCTGATTGAACAAGGAAGGAGTACATCCATGTCCCTGCCCTTTACACCAGACCTTTCCATCAAGCCCGTAGTCGAGGCGTTCTTCGACGAACCGACAAATACGGTGTCATACATCGTCAAGGATCCCAGCTCCGACTCGTGCGCGGTCATCGACTCGGTCATGGACATCGACTACGCGGCCGGCCGGATCACTCATGTCAGCGCGGACAAGATCATCGACTACATCTCCATTCGCGGATGGAAGCTGGAATGGATCATCGAGACCCATGTCCATGCCGATCATCTGTCGGCCGCGCCCTACATCCAGCAGCAGCTAGGTGGCAAGCTCGGCATCGGCGAGAACATCAAGATCGTGCAGGATACGTTCGGCAAGATCTTCAATGAAGGCACCGAGTTCCAGCGCGACGGATCGCAGTTCGACAGGCTGTTCAAGGACGGCGAGAGCTACAAGATCGGTTCGCTGACCGCCCACGCGATGCACACACCGGGCCACACGCCGGCATGCATGACGCATGTCATCGGCGACGCTGCCTTTGTCGGCGACACGCTTTTCATGCCCGATGGCGGGTCGGCGCGCGCCGACTTTCCTGGCGGAGACGCTCGCACACTCTATCGCTCGATAAAACGGGTGCTTGAGCTGCCCGGCGAGATGCGCCTGTTCATCTGTCACGACTATGGCCCGAACGGCCGCGACATTAGATGGGAAACGACCGTAGCGGACGAGCGCCAGCACAATGTGCATGTCCGCGACGGAATCAGCGAGGATGAGTTCGTGAAGATGCGCGAGGACCGCGATGCGACGCTTGGCATGCCGAAGCTGATCATCCCCTCGCTGCAGGTGAATATGCGGGCCGGGCGGTTGCCGCCGAAGGGTCCCGATGGCAAGACGTATCTCAAGGTACCGGTCAACGAACTCTAGTGCGCAGGAGGTCACCATGGAAATTCGCCAGGTAGCAGAAGCCTTTGCCGTGTCGGGTCAGATCGCGCCGGCCGACGTTGCCGCCATCAAGGCGGCGGGCTACCGCAGCATCATCTGCAATCGGCCCGACAACGAGGAAGGCGCCGTACCGCATGAGCAGATCGAAGCGGCAGCAAAAGAGGCCGGCCTCGCGTTCCGTTACCTGCCGGCCATCAGCGGACAGCTGACCCAGGCCAACGTGGATGACACGGCGAAGGCCCTCGGCGAACTCGAAGGGCCGGTATTCGCCTATTGCCGCTCGGGCGCGCGCAGCACCAATCTCTACACTATGGCGAAGCAGCAGGGCTGATCCGTCGGGCGGGCGTCTGGCGCCCGCTCCCCCAACTTCGACGACTGCCGGCGCGCGCTCTCGGGAGCGCGAACGGCGGAACTCATCCTTTCCGGGACAGGCATGCGCGACCGATACCAGCTTCTCCGATCCTGGCCTCCCCTTACATGGGGGCGCGAGTATGGCCGTGATGCGCTGACCAATGACCTGTCGGCAGCGGTGATCGTGACGATCATGCTCATCCCGCAGTCGCTGGCCTACGCCATGCTCGCCGGGCTGCCGCCACAGGTAGGGCTTTACGCCTCCATCCTGCCGCTCGTCGGATATGCGCTGTTCGGCAGCAGCAGGGTGCTGGCCGTAGGCCCCGTCGCCGTCGTCTCGCTGATGACGGCGGCTGCGATCGGCAAGGTCGCGCCTGCCGGTTCGACGGAAGCCATTGCCGCCGCGCTTGTGCTCGCGCTCCTGTCGGGATTGATGCTGCTGGCGCTCGGCGTGCTGCGGCTGGGCTTCATGGCCAACTTCCTGTCTCACCCGGTGATCTCCGGGTTTATTACCGCCTCGGGCATTTTGATCGCCGCTGGGCAGATCAAGCACATCCTGGGTGTCCCGGCCTCGGGCCACACGCTGCAGGAAATCACCGTCTCACTCCTCGAAAACGCAGGCGAAACGAACGTCTTCACCCTGGCGGTCGGTGTCGGTGCGGCAGCGTTTCTCTACTGGTCGCGCCGCGGCCTCAAGAAACTGCTCGTCAATACCGGCCTGCGCAACCGGCTTGCCGACCTGATTGCGAAGTCAGCCCCTGTGGCGGCGGTCGGCATCACGTCGCTGTCGGCATGGGCTTTCGACCTGGGCGATCTCGGCGTCAAACTGGTCGGCGTCGTGCCACGGGGTCTCCCGCCGCTCACGGTGCCGACATTCGACCCCGATCTCTGGCTTTCGCTGGCCGCGTCCGCCGCGCTGATTACCGTCGTCGGATTTGTGGAGTCCGTATCGGTGGCGCAAACGCTCGCGGCCAAGCGCAGGCAACGCATCAATCCCGATCAGGAGCTCGTCGGACTTGGGGCAGCCAATGTCGCCGCCGGGTTCTCGGGCGGCTATCCCGTGACGGGCGGCTTCGCGCGCTCGGTCGTCAACTTCGATGCCGGCGCCGAAACGCCTGCGGCCGGCATTTTCACCGCCGTCGGCATCGGCCTTGCAACGCTGTTTCTGACGCCCCTGCTGCTCTATCTGCCGCAGGCAACGCTTGCTGCGACGATCATCGTTGCGGTGCTGTCGCTCGTCGATTTCAGCATCCTCAGCAGAAGCTGGACCTATTCGAAGGCCGACTTCGCTGCCGTCAGCGCCACGATCCTCGCCACGCTGTTCATTGGCGTCGAAATCGGCATTTCGGCCGGCGTGGGCCTTTCATTGCTCATCTATCTCTACCGTACCTCCAAACCGCATGTGGCGGTCGTCGGCCAGGTTCCTGGAACAGAGCACTATCGCAACGTGCTTCGCCACGCCGTGGTGACCGATCCCTCGATCCTCTCGGTGCGTGTCGACGAAAGCCTCTACTTCGCCAACGCCCGGTTTCTCGAGGAATTTTTGTTCGACCTCGTCTCCCGTAATCCGGAAGTACGGCACGTCATCCTGATGTGTCCGGCGGTCAACGCCATCGACCTCAGCGCGCTCGAGTCTCTTGAGACGATCAATCGCACACTCGCAGAGACCGGCGTGACGTTACATATGAGCGAGGTGAAGGGCCCGGTCATGGACCGGCTGAAGAGAAGCGATTTCGTGGATCACCTCTCGGGTCGCGTGTTCCTGTCGCACCACATGGCAGTTCAGGAACTGAAAGCCGGCAGCGGCCGGCAGCCTGCCAGCTAGTAGAGCAGCCGCATCAGGCCGAGCGTAATGACCGGGAATGCGGTGAGGATCGCCACACGGATAATGTCACTCGTCACGAAGGGAAGCACGCCGCGATAGGTGTGGTGGATCGGCGTTTCCTTCGCCATCGAGTTGATGACGAAGAGATTCATGCCCACCGGCGGCGTTATCAGCCCGACCTCGACCACGATCAGCACGAGAATGCCGAACCAGATGGCGAATTCCTCGGGCGACAGGCCATAGTCGAGCGCCGTGACAATGGGGAAGAAGATCGGCACGGTGAGCAGGATCATCGACAGCGAATCCATCACGCAGCCGAACAGCAGGTAGAGCACGAGGATCATCGTCAGCACGAGCCAGGGGTTGAAGCCCTGCTCTGAGACGAAGGCGGCAGCGGTCTGCGGCAACTGCGACAACGCAAGGAAGCTGTTGAACATCGACGCACCGAAGACGATGAAGAAGATCATTGCCGTCGAGCTCGCGGTCGCCAGGATGCAGGCAATGAAGGTGTGTCGGTTGAGCCCGCCATTGATGAGCGCGATGAGCCCGGTGCCGGCTGCGCCGACCGCCGCGCCCTCGGTCGGCGTGAACCAGCCGAGATAGATGCCACCGACCACGGCGAGGAAAACCAGCAGCACCGGCCAAACGTCTACAAGCGCGGCGAAGCGCTCGGCATAGGGCGCGCGCTCCCGGCTGCCTGCCGATTCCGGAAACAGCCGCACATATATGGCGATGGCGATCATGTAGCCGATCGCCGCAAGGATGCCCGGAATGAAGGCCGCCACGAACAGCTTGGCGATATTCTGCTCGGTCAGGATGGCGTAGATGACCAGGATCACCGATGGCGGGATAAGGATGCCGAGCGTGCCACCGGCGGCCAGCGTGCCGGTCGCCAGCGAGCCGGAATAGCCGTAGCGCTTGAGCTCGGGCAGCGCGACCTGGCTCATGGTCGCCGCGGTCGCCAGCGACGAACCGCATATGGCGCCGAAACCGGCGCAGGCGCCGACCGCAGCCATGGCAACGCCGCCCTTGCGGTGGCCGAGCCAGGTCTCGGCCGCCTTGAACAAGGCCTGCGACATACCGCCCATGGTGGCGAACTGGCCCATCAGCAGGAACAGCGGAATGATCGACAGCGAATAGTTGGAGAAGGTCGAATAGGTCTCGCCCTTCAGGCGCGACAGGATCGGCGTCCACGACCCGAAGATGAGGTAGGAGCCGACCATGCCGCAGATCAGCATGGCAAGGCCGATCGGGATGCGCAGGAAGATCAGGAAGATAAGGACCGGGAAGGACAATATCCCGAGTTCGAGGCCGCTCAATGCACGCTCCCCTGACTGGGGATCGTTGCGCCAGCCGCGGCCTCCCGGATGCGCTGATAGAGCACGTAGAAAGACACGATGACGCCGATGGCAGCCGCGACCATAGCAGCCGCGTAGGGCCACCAGATCGGAAACTGCAGGATGAAGGTCGTTTCCTTGTAGCGGATCTTGTCAAGCATGCCGAACCAGAGCCGCCAGGCGAACAGCACGATCACGAGAGTCATCAGCAGCTCGCTCACGACGTCGATGACGCGGTTGGCAGCGCTTGGGAGGAAGTTGGTGAAAATGTCGACGGTCGCGTGGCCGCGCACATATTGGCACCATGGCAGGAAGGCGAAGATGGCGAAGCCCATGCCCGCCTCGACCAGTTCGACGTCGCCGGGCACCGGCGACAGCCCTGCCCAGATCAGCGAGCGCCCGGTGATGCTCACCACCGTCAGGATCGTGACGATGACGAGCACGACGCCGCCGGCAAGCGCCAGCCCCCGTGCGAGCCACCCCACAATCGTTGAGAGGGTCATCCCCTCCTCCCCAAATCAGTCTCTGCCGCCGGCGCACGCTAGCCCCTGCGTCTTGGCAGGGCAACGTCGCGAGACGTTGTTATATGGCATAACAATTGACCGCAATAGCGGTCCGGCGGCTATGCGGCTTCCAATGGCAGAGTGCCGCTTTCCTTCAGCGTCTCGAGCACGATCGCCGTCTTCACGTGCTGCACGCTCTCATGCGGCAGAAGCACGCCGTTGACGAAATCGGCGAGCGATTTGAGGTCCGGCGTCACGACCTTGAGGAAATAGTCCATCTCGCCGGTCAGGGCGTGCGCCTCCTGAACCTCGGGCAGCCGCTCAAGGAGCTGCGCAAAGCGCCTGGCGTTGTCGCGATTGTGCGTGGCAAGCGTCACCGTGATCACGTTGACCAGCGGGAAGCCCAACCGGTCGCGATCGAGCTCCGCTCTGTAGCCGCGTATGTAGCCCTCGTCCTCCAACCTTTGCCGCCGCCGCGAGCATTGCGAAGGAGACAGGTTTACGCGCGCCGAAAGCTCGTTGTTGGTTAGCCGCGCATCCTGCTGCAGATGCGCCAGTATCTTGCGGTCAAACTGATCGATATGCTCGCTATCCATGTCTGCACCCACATGTCTGCACGATCCGTGCACGGATAGTGGCCAATAGTGCGCAGAATGCAAGCTCCTTGCAGCCTTCCGGGAGTAGAATCCGGCATTGGTTCGAAACACCGGAGGAAGTTCGATGGGTCCCTTCCCGCACGACGCGCCACCTGCCGAAATCAGCAAGCAGAATCCCGCCGGCACGGACGGTTTCGAGTTCGTCGAATTCGCGCACCCCGAACCGGAGAAGCTCGGCGACCTGTTCACCAAGATGGGTTACGCACCGGTCGCCAAACACCGCAAGAAGAATGTCACGGTCTGGCGCCAGGGCGACATCAACTACGTCGTCAATGCCGAGCCGGGCTCGCACGCCATGAAGTTCGTCGACGAGCACGGCCCTTGCGCGCCTTCGATGGCCTGGCGCGTGGTCGATGCCAAGCACGCTTTCGAGCATGCCGTTTCCAAAGGCGCGACGCCTTATGAGGGCGACGACAAGACACTCGACGTGCCGGCGATCGTCGGCATTGGCGGCTCGCTGCTCTACTTTGTCGAGAAGTATGGCGACAAGGGCTCGGCCTATGACGACGAGTTCGTGTGGACCGGCGAGCGCGACCCGAAGCCGGAAGGCGTCGGCTTCTATTTCCTCGACCACCTGACTCACAATGTCTATCGCGGCAACATGGACAAGTGGTGGGACTTCTACCGCGACCTGTTCGGCTTCAAGCAGATCCACTTCTTCGACATTGACGGGCGCATCACCGGCCTCGTTAGCCGCGCCATCACCTCGCCCTGCGGCAAGATCCGTATTCCGCTGAACGAATCCAAGGACGACACCAGCCAGATCGCGGAGTATCTGAAGAAGTACAAGGGCGAAGGCATTCAGCACATCGCAGTCGGCACCGACGGCATCTACGACGCCACCGACAGGCTGGCTGCCAACGGGCTGAAATTCATGCCCGGCCCGCCGGACACCTACTACGAGATGTCATTCGACCGCGTTCAAGGCCATGACGAGCCCATCGAGCGGATGAAGAAACACGGCATCCTGATCGACGGCGAGGGCGTGGTCGACGGCGGCATGACCAAGATCCTGCTGCAGATTTTCTCAAAGACCGTGATCGGCCCGATCTTCTTCGAGTTCATCCAGCGCAAGGGCGACGAAGGCTTCGGCGAAGGCAATTTCCGGGCGCTGTTCGAGTCGATCGAGCAGGACCAGATCAAGCGCGGCGTGATCAAGGTGGAAGCGGCCGAGTAAGACGCCGGCAAAGCCAGAAAGAGGCGGTCAGGATTTCCTGGCCGCCTCGATTGCTGCTTTCAGGGTTTCGAGATCGCCGACCTGGTTGGCCAGCAGCAGGACAAGCCGCGCGTTGAGCCTGGCGCTTTCCTCGAAACTCAATCCTTCATGCGCAGCCATGAGCGCGGCATAGAAATCGTCGCCGCCAGCGCCCAGCCGATCTTTGCCAATCTCGTTCGAATCGTCATCCGACGCCATCAGGCCCTCCCGTTGGCGCGGTGGTAGGCTGCTGTGATGTCGGCAGCCGCCGACCCACGAAACCGCGCCGCGACATGCTGGTCCGGACGGATCAGATAGGTCATGCAGGCTCCGTAACGCGCCGCGACTTGCCCCTCAATGTCGGTTAGCGTGGTCGCGTCGTTGGCGCGGCGGGATCGATCACCGGTCACGAACACACGCTCGACACCTGCAGGCAGGCCCTCCGGCAAATCGGCCTCGACGGCCATCACCGCAAAGCCACCACCAAATTGGTCGAGCAGCCAACTCGAACGGCCATTCGCTACGGGCGCGTCGGGCATCGCTGCTCCGGGCTCCACACCTGCGCCCTCCCCCGCCGGCGTCTGCAGGCTCATGCCCGCCAGTGAGCATGGCTTCGACAGACGGCCGGAATTGACCAGCTTGCGGGCAAACTCATGCTCGCCCGCGAGATCGAGCACGCTGTCGCGGAAGAGGCGCTCCATGTCCGTTTTGGGCGTCATGAACGAGGTCGCACGCGCGGAGTTGCGGATGTTGTCGTCGGCGCCGTGGATGCGCTCCTCATCGTAGGAAGCGATCAGGGATTCGGGCGCGTGGCCGTTCACGACCAACGCCAACTTCCACATCAGATTGTCGACGTCCTGGATGCCACCGTTGCCGCCGCGCGCGCCGAAGGGCGAGACAATGTGCGCGCTGTCACCGGCGAAGACCACGCGACCGTGGACGAAGCGCTCCAGCCGGCGGCACTGGAAGGCGTAAACCGACACCCAGTCCAGCTCGAAGTTAGAGTGCCCGAGAACACGCTCGATGCGCGGGACGACGTTCTCCGGCTTCTTCTCTTCCTCCGGATCGGCGTCCCAGCCGAGCTGCAGGTCGATGCGGTAGATGTCGTCCGGCTGCTTGTGCAGCAAGGCCGACTGCCCCTGGTGAAACGGCGGCTCGAACCAGAACCAGCGTTCGGACGGGAAGTCGGCCTTCATCTCGACATCGGCGATGAGGAAGCGCTCCTCGAAGACGCGGCCTTCGAACTCCAGCCCCATCATGGTGCGCACCGGAGAACGCGCGCCGTCGCAAGCTATCAGCCATTCTGTCTCCAGGCTGTAAGTGCCGTCCGGCGTCTCGATGGAAACGGTGGCGCTATCGGGCCGCGCATCCACTCCCACGACCTTGTTCTTCCACCTGAGGTCGATCAGCTCGGGGAACCCCGCGGCGCGCTCCACCAGATATTGCTCGACGTAATATTGCTGCAGGTTGATGAAAGCCGGCATCTTGTGGCCCGCCTCGGGCAGCAGGTCGAAATTCCAGACCTCGCGATCGCAGTGGAACAGGCGGCCGACCTTCCAGGTCACGCCCTTCTCGACCATGCGCTCGCCGACGCCGAGCCGGTCGAATATCTCCAGCGTGCGCTTCGACCAGCAGATCGCCCGGCTGCCGAGAGACACGACATCATTGTCGTCGAGCACGACGCAGGGAACGCCATGCAGCGCGCAGTCGATCGCCGCCGCGAGGCCAACCGGGCCGGCGCCGACGATGACGACAGGGTGGCGTTGGGCATTCGCGCCGCGAAGCTCCGGCGGCGTCACATATGGAAATGGCTTGTAGGCGTAGCGCGGCATCAGGCCGCCGCCGAGTTAGGTCCCGCAAGCGTGACATACATGATGAAGAACAGGAAACCGCCCGCGATGATCATCAGACGCCGGTTCATCTGGCGGCGTAGCTCCTGCGTTTCCTCGTCCTGCGCGATCCCCTTGTTCAGCACCACGCGCCAGATGTTGGCGTATGTCGGAATGCCGTATTTCTGGCGGCCGCTGACGCCCGAGCGGTTCTCGACCGCGTAGGATAGCCGGACCGCATCGACGAAGTTGACGATCATGGCTAGGCCCCAAAGGCCCGAAATCACGAAGAAGAGAATGCTCGAATTCATCCCTGCAATGCCTCCCACATCTGCCGGTCGCGCTCCGCGGTCCAGACGCGCGGCGTGTCGATGTCCAGCGCTTCGTCATATGCGCGCGCGACGTTGAACGGAAGACAGTGTTCGTAGATCGCGTAGTCGGAGAATTTGGGGTCGCATTCGGCGCGGCAGGCGTCCCATGCGTCCTTGAGCGATCCGCCACCGAGCGCGACGCGCGCGACGGGACGGTAGGTGGAGCGCAGGAAATCGGCGGTGCTGTCGAGCGCCCTGTTGACTGCTTCAGTTCCAACCAAAGCATCACCGCGCCCTGGCGCGATGGCATCGAGCTCCCAGTTCCTGATGCGGGCTAGCGTGCCCGGCCAGTCATGAAAATGACCATCGCCGCAATAGCAGGCGGAGCGGTACTCCACGATGTCGCCGGTGAACATGACATTGGCGTCGGGCACGAAGGCGACGATGTCGCCGGCCGTGTGGGCGCGTCCCATGAACATGAGGTCGATGCGGCGCTTGCCTAGATAGACCGTCATGCGGTCGTTGAAGGTCTGTGTCGGCCAGGTGAGGCCGGGGATCGACTCATGCCCCTGGAAGAGGCGCGGGAAGCGGGCGAACTCGGAGTCCCAGTCTTCCTGACCCCGCTCGGCGACCATCGAGCGCGCCTTCTCCGACATGATGATTTCGGAGGCATCGTATGCCGAGGCGCCCAAAACGCGCACGGCGTGATAGTGGGTCAGGGTAACGTATTTGATCGGCTTGTCGGTGACGGAGCGAACTTTCTCGATCACCTTGCCCGCCAGCCGCGGCGTCGCCTGCGCATCGACGATCATGACGGAGTCATCGCCGATGATGACGCCGGTGTTCGGGTCGCCTTCGGCAGTAAAGGCCCACAAATCCTTGCCGACTTCGGTGAACGAGATCGTCTTTTCGGCGAGATCGCCGGCTGATGCGAACTGCTTGGCCATCTCAGCCTTTCTCGTATTTCTGCACGGTCTGCTCGATGGCGCCGAAGATCGAATGGCCGGCCTTGTCCTTCATCTCGATGCGCACCGTATCGCCGAACTTCATGAATGGCGTCTTGGCGCTGCCGGTCTCGATGGTCTCGATCATGCGGATTTCGGCGATGCAGGAAAAACCGACGCCGCCCTCCGCTATCGGCTTACCCGCGCCGCCATCGAGCTTGTTCGAGACTGTGCCGGAACCGATGATCGCACCTGCGCCCAGCGGCCGCGTCTTCGCGGCATGGACGATCAGCGTCGGGAAGTCGAAGGTCATGTCGACACCGGCATTTGCCCGGCCGAAAGGCTGGCCGTTGAGATCGACATTGAGCGGGAGATGCAGCTTGCCGCTGTCCCAGGCATCGCCCAGTTCGTCGGGCGTCACGGCGACAGGCGAGAAGGCCGATGACGGCTTGCCCTGGAAGAAGCCGAAGCCTTTTGAGAGCTCCGCGGGGATCAGGCCGCGCAGCGACACGTCGTTGACCAGCATGACGAGGCGGATGGCGTCGCGCGCTTCGTCTATCGTCGCCCCCATCGGCACGTCGCCGACGACGACGCCGATCTCGCCTTCCATGTCGATACCCCAGGCTTCGTCCGCCATCAGGATCGGATCGCGCGGCGCGAGGAAGGTATCGGAGCCGCCCTGATACATCAGCGGGTCGGTCCAGAAGCTCTCCGGCAGCTTGTCGTTGCGTGCCTTGCGGACAAGCTCGACGTGATTCACGTAAGCCGAGCCATCCGCCCACTGGTAGGCGCGCGGCAGTGGCGACAGCGCATCGTGTTCATGGAAGCGCTCCGCCGGCACCGAGCCATGCTCCAATCCCTCGGCCAATGCTTCGAGATGCGAGGTCAGCCGCCCCCAATCATCGAGCGCGGCTTGCAAGGTCGGCACCAGAAACGACGCATCCGTGCAACGTGTCAGGTCCCGCGAAACAACGACGAGCCTGCCGTCGCGGCTCCCGTTCTTCAGGGTAGCGAGTTTCAACCGCTTCTTCCTCCCGTTTGCCCGCTATTTGGCGCCGGGCGTGCCGTCGAATTTCCGCTCCAGCCCTTCCCAGCAGTCGATGTAGTTCTCCTGCAGGGTTTCGAGCTTGGCGGCATATTCCGTCAGTTGCTGGGGATAGCGGGTCTCGAACATGAACGCCATCGTCTCTTCGAGCTTGACCGGCTTGAGTTCGACCGATGTCGCCTTTTCGTAACCCGGCGTGTCCGGCCCGTGCGGCAGCATCATGTTGTGGAGGCTCATGCCGCCGGGCACGAAACCTTCCTCCTTGGCGTCGTACTGGCCTTTGATGAGGCCCATGAACTCACTCATGATGTTGCGGTGGTACCAGGGTGGCCGGAACGTGTGCTCCGCCACCAACCAGCGCGGGGGGAAGATGACGAAATCGACATTGGCGGTGCCTTCCTCACCCGACGGCGCGGTGAGCACCGTGAATATCGACGGGTCGGGATGATCGAACAGGATCGCGCCGACCGGCGAGAACGTGTTGAGGTCGTATTTGAACGGCGCGTAGTTGCCGTGCCATGCCACCACGTCGAGCGGCGAGTGGCCGATTTCCGTGACATGGAACGTGCCGCACCATTTCACATGCAGCCGGCAGGGCGTCTCCTTGTCCTCGTACCATGCGACGGGCGTCTTGAAGTCACGCGGATTGGCGAGGCAGTTGGCGCCGATCGGCCCGCGGTCGGGCAGCGTGAACTTGGCGCCGTAATTCTCACAGATGTAGCCGCGAGCGGGACCGTCCATCAGTTCCGCCTTGAAGATCATGCCGCGCGGGATGATGGCGATCTCGGAGGGCGAGACCTCCATGACGCCCATCTCGGTCCTCAGCCGCACGCCGCCCTGCTGCGGCACGATCAGTATCTCGCCATCGGCGTTGAAGAAGTAGTCATCGACCATGTCCTCGTTGAAGACGTAGACATGGGCGGCCATGCCGACCTGCGTCAGCGCGTCGCCCGCCGTCGTCATGGTGCGAATGCCCTGCAGGAAGTTCGTCACCTCGTTGGGCAGCGGCGTCGGATCCCAACGGTACTGGCCGAGCGGCAGTCCGTGGTCGACGACATGCGGCGCAGTCTTCCAGCCCGGAAGCTCTTCGCGCGCGAAGCGCTTCGTGTGCCGCACGCTCGGGCGGATACGGTAGAGCCATGAGCGCTCATTGGTGCCGCGCGGCGCGGTGAAGGGCGAGCCGGAAAGCTGCTCGGCGTAAAGGCCGTAGTTCGTCTTCTGCGGGCTGTTCTGGCCGATCGGCAGGGCACCCGGCAGGCTCTCGGTTTCGAAGTCGTTGCCGAAGCCCGGCATGTAGCCGACAGGGGTCGCCTCCGAAAAACCGGAGCGCGCGCCGCCCTTCGGCCTGCTCATCTCGTTCATCTCGATCTCCTCTCGCACAGCGAGATCAAACTGGTTACATTCGTAACCATCCATTTTGTAACCATCAAGCGTCCCTCGGAGATGACATTGGCAAACGACAGGCTCGCGCTCGAAGACTTCCTGCCCTACCGGCTCAACCGGCTGGCCGAAGCGGTGAGCCGGGATTTCTCGGGCATCTACAAGGAGCGGTTCGGGCTGACGCGTCCGGAGTGGCGGCTGCTGGCAACGCTCGGCCAGTACGGCACGATGACGGCGACTGAGGTCGGCGCGCATTCTGCCATGCACAAGACAAAGGTCAGCCGCGCGGTCACAGCGCTGGCCCAGCGGCGCTGGCTGACGCGTGAAGTCGATGAGCACGACCGGCGGGTGGAGCACCTGACACTGACCAAGGCCGGTGAGGCTGCCTACGGCGAGCTTGTGCCGCTGGCGCGGGCATTCGAGGCAGCGTTGCTCGACAAGCTGGCATCAGCGGATCAGCGCGCGGCGCTGTCTGGTATTGACGCTCTCGAGAGCGTCCTCGCAGGCAGAAGGCGCTAGAGCGGATACCTTCGCCGCGGCGGGATGCGATGGACGACCAGCGCCAGTGCAACCAGAAGAACGGCACCTACAAACACAGTCATGAACAGTTCGAGCCCGTGCACGTTCCAGTCGTAGCCGAGGATCGGCATGGCGCAGGCGGGCGGATGCGTGACCCGCGCCCAGCGCATAAGTATCACGGTTACACCGACGGCTACCGCGGCCGCCAACCAGGCGTGGGGGAATGCAAGGAAGGCCGCATCGCAGGCGATGGTCGCGATCAGGTAGCCGCCCATCACATTGATCGGTTGCGCAAGACGGCTAGACGGCTGGCCGAACAGAAGCGCGCAGGTCGCAGCAAATGGCGCCAGCAAGAGCGGCAAGCCGGTCAGGGTCGCAAGCGCGCCGACCAATGCGACTCCCGCAAACGCGCCCAGTCCTCCCTTGGCTATCGCACTGAGAGGTATCTGCCGCTCGCGCCGCCTGGTCAGCGCGCGAACATATTGGCGAAAAGTGCGGTGTTCGTTAGGGTCCATCAGTCTGGGTCGGCAGCACGCATGACAGGCAGCGCCATAACGTCCGTCCCCGCACAGGACAACCCTACCAGTCCATGACAACCTTGCCGGAGTTGCCGCTGCGCATCGCGTCGAAACCCGCCTGAAAGTCACCAACCGCGATGCGGTGGGTGATCAGGCCCGACACGTCGAGCGGGCCCTGCACCAGCGCGATCATCTTGTACCAGGTTTCGAACATCTCGCGACCGTAGATGCCCTTCAGATGCAGCATCTTGAAGATGACCTTGTTCCAGTCGATCGAAAACCCAGTCGGCGCGATGCCGAGAATGGCGATCTTGCCGCCATTGTTCATCACGTCGATCATGTCGCGGAAGGCGCCAGCCGAGCCGGACATCTCAAGCCCGACGTCGAAGCCTTCCTTCATGCCTTCCTCGCGCATTACGTCCCGCAGATCCTCCTTCGAGGCGTCAACCGCGTGATGCACGCCGAGCTTCGTGGCCAGCGCCAGCCGGGACGGGTTGATGTCGGTGATTACAACCTTGCGGGCGCCGACGCACTGCGCCACCAGCGCGCCCATGATGCCTATCGGCCCGGCGCCGGTGACCAGCACATCCTCGCCAACCAGATCGAAGGAGAGAGCGGTGTGCACGGCATTGCCGAGCGGATCGAAGATGGCGGCGATCTCGTCCGGAATGTCGTCGGGGATGGCCACGACATTGTGCTGCGGCAGCGCCACATATTCGGCAAACGCGCCCGGCCGCTGCACACCGACGCCCAGCGTGTTGCGGCACAGATGCCCCCTGCCGGCGCGGCAATTGCGGCAATGGCCGCAGACAATGTGCCCCTCGCCGGAGACGCGCTGGCCGACCTTGTATTCGGTGACTTCCTTGCCGACCTCGGCCACCTCGCCGACGAACTCGTGCCCCGTAACCATCGGGACCGGCACAGTCTTCGCCGCCCACTCATCCCAATTGTAAATGTGGACGTCGGTGCCGCAGATGGCGGTCTTTCGTGTCCGGATCAGCACATCGTTGGGCCCGATCTCGGGCACCGGGACACGCTCCATCCAGATGCCGGGCTCGGCCTTCACCTTCACCAGCGCACGCATCATGTTCGACATGGGAAGCTCCCGGCCAATTCCACTCAATCGCCCTGCTGCGCCCGTCGGCCGGTAATTTCGTCAATCACGATCCGGAAGAACAGAGGGGAGGTTCTCGACTTTGCCACCGGCTTCAGGCCACCCGGTAGCCACCATTCCGCACTTTGCGCAAGCACCGATCGCGCCTTCTCCCGCTCGACCTTCCACCCGATTCGGTCCGGCAGTTCTTCAAAACGTCCGTACGCAACCACGCTGCGCCACCCCCGCCCCTTGTCGAATTCGTCGACCTGGATGCAGACCTTGGGATTGGCGCGCATCCATTCCACTTTCTGCCCTTCGAGCGAAAAACCGACAATGTCTTCGCCCATTACGGCCATGCTGACCGGCACGACATAGGGCTGACCGTCCCGTGCGCACGCAAGGCGTCCAAGCTGCGCGGATTCCAGCAAGGCCAGACACTCTGTCCGGTCCATCTCGAGAATTACCGTCACGGCGTCCTCCCCTGGCACCCTGAATAGACACGATCAGACAATGCTGAGTTCCTTCCCGACCTCGGTAAACGCGTCCACGGCTCGGTCGATATCGGCCGGCGAATGGGCCGCCGACATCTGCGTGCGGATGCGCGCCTGCCCCTTCGGCACTACAGGGAAAGAAAAGCCGATCACGTAGATGCCGCGCTCCAGAAGCTTCTCCGCCATCTGTTGCGCGAGCGACGCATCGCCCACCATGACGGGAATGATCGGATGCCCGGCGCCCGCGAGCCTGAAACCGGCCTTGGTCATCGCCTCCCTGAAACGCTCGGCATTGGCGTAGAGCCGCGCGCGCAAATCGTCGCCGGCGTCGATCATGTCGAACACGTGCAGCGACGCCGAGGCGATCGCCGGCATCAGCGTATTGGAGAACAGGTAGGGCCGCGACCGCTGGCGCAGCCATTCGACTACAGGTTTCCTGGCGCTGGTGTAACCGCCCGAGGCGCCGCCCAGCGCCTTGCCCAGCGTGCCGGTAATGATGTCGATGCGGCCTTCGACGCCGCAATGCTCCGGCGAGCCGCGACCGTGCCTGCCGACGAAACCGACGGCATGGCTGTCGTCGACCATCACCATCGCATCGTATTTTTCGGCGAGGTCGCAGATGCCTTCGAGATTGGCGATGATGCCATCCATTGAAAACACGCCATCCGTGGCGATCAGCCGGAAACGGGCATCCGCAGCTTCCTTCAGCCGCTCCTCCAGATCGCGCATGTCGTTGTTGGCGTAACGCAGCCGGCGCGCCTTCGACAGCCGCACGCCGTCGATGATCGAGGCGTGGTTCAACGCATCT
Source organism: Rhizobiaceae bacterium (assembly GCA_017643025.1). Taxonomy (GTDB): domain Bacteria; phylum Pseudomonadota; class Alphaproteobacteria; order Rhizobiales; family Rhizobiaceae; genus RCIO01. The sequence continues at coordinate 622,490 of JAEPOG010000003.1, read as the reverse complement.
GAAATGATCGCGTCTTCCTCGCCGAGCAGCGTCTCGAACAGGCCGGCATTGGCGTCGAAGCAGGACGAATAGAGGATCGTGTCCTCCATGCCGAGAAAGCCGGAAATGCGCGCTTCGAGCTGCTTGTGTTCCTCCTGCGTGCCGCAGATGAAGCGCACGGACGCCATGCCGTAGCCGTAACGGTCGAGCGCGGCCTGCGCGGAGGCCCGAAGCTCAGGGTTGTCGGCCAGACCGAGATAGTTGTTGGCGCAGAAGTTGAGAACCTTGCGCCCGCCGGTCTCGATCTCGGCCGACTGCATGGAGGTGATGACGCGTTCGGACTTGTAGAGCCCGGCGTCGCGTACCTCGGTCAGTTCGCGAGCGATGTGGTCGATGAAATTCTGGGCCATGCGCGCCTTCCGCGGTTGGCGGCCTCGCCTTGCCGGACTACGATCGTGCCGATTTCCAAGGGCGGGCGGACAATGTCATCCTCAGCATTTCCCGTATTCGATCTGGGGCGGTTTGAGAAGGCGACCGGCGATGAGCGAGCGCTTCTCGCCGCCGAGGTGGACCGCATATGCCAATCAACGGGCTTCCTCGCCGTCGCCAATCACGGCGTGGCGGAGGAGACTATCTCAGGCGTGTGGGAGAAGGCGCGCGCATTCTTCTCCCTGCCCTACGAGGACAAGCAGAAATCCGCCGCGCCCTATCCCGGCTACCCCTATGGGTATCTCGGTCCGGAACTGGAAGCGCTGGCCAAGTCGCGCGAAGCCGAGAGCCCGCCCGACCTCAAGGAAAGCTTCAACGGCGGGCCGCAGTCGGTCCCCGCCGGGATCACCGACAAGGACGCCCTGTCCTTCTGTTATGCGGAGACAATCTGGCCTGACACGCCCGCCGGCTTTCGTGAAGCGTGGACCAGCTACTACGCTTCGATGGAAGATCTGGCGCGGCGCATCATGCGGCTGTTCGCTGCGGCGCTGAAACTGCCCGACGACTATTTCGAGGGATACATCGACGCACCGATAAGCGCACTCAGGGCGCTCAACTATCCCGAGCAGCACCGCCCGCCGAAGCTAGGGCAACTGCGCGCCGGCGCCCACACGGACTATGGCAGCCTGACTATCCTGCTACCGCAGGCCGGCTCGCGCGGGCTGGAAATCAAGACGCCGGACGGCAGCTGGACCGCCGTGCCGCCGGTGCCCGGCGCGTTCCTGGTGAATATCGGCGACCTCATGGCGCTGTGGACCAACGACCGCTGGGTCTCGACGCTGCACCGGGTCGTCAATCCACCGCCCGAAGAAGGCGGCATGGACCGGCGCCAGTCGCTCGCCTTCTTCCATCAGCCGAACTGGGACGCGGAGATCGTCGTGCTCGACCAGTGCCTCGCGGCCGGCGAGGAGCCGAAATACGCGCCCGTGCTCTCCGGCCCCTACCTGATGAACAAGTTCCGCGCGACGACGAAGTAGGCTCTAGAAAAACGCCTGAATGCCCGTCTGTGCGCGGCCGAGGATGAGCGCGTGCACGTCGTGTGTGCCCTCATAGGTGTTGACGGTCTCCAGGTTCTGCGCGTGGCGCATGACGTGGAACTCGATCTGGATGCCGTTGCCGCCATGCATGTCGCGGGCCTGGCGGGCGATATCGAGCGCCTTGCCGCAATTGTTGCGCTTGACGATCGAGATCATCTCCGGCGCCATCCGGCCTTCGTCCATCAAGCGGCCAACGCGCAATGAACCCTGGAGGCCCAGCGCGATCTCGGTCTGCATGTCGGCGAGCTTCTTCTGGTAGAGCTGGGTGCCGGCAAGCGGCTTGCCGAACTGCTTGCGGTCGAGCCCGTATTGCCGCGCCCTGTGCCAGCAATCCTCGGCTGCGCCCATGGCGCCCCAGGAGATGCCGTAGCGGGCGCGGTTGAGGCAGCCGAACGGGCCCTTGAGGCCAGAAACGTTCGGCAGCAGCGCATCCTCGCCGACCTCGACATTTTCCATCACCACCTCGCCGGTGACGGAGGCGCGCAACGACAGCTTGCCGCCAATCTTCGGTGCCGACAGGCCCTTCATGCCCTTCTCGAGCACGAAACCCCTGATCTGGTTGTCATGCGCGGTGGACTTCGCCCACACCACGAACACGTCGGCCAGCGGCGCGTTCGATATCCACATCTTCGAACCGTTGAGCCGGTAGCCGCCATCGATCTTCTCGGCTCTGGTCTTCATGCCGCCCGGATCGGAGCCGGCGTCGGGTTCGGTCAGCCCGAAACAGCCGATCCATTCGCCCGAGGCCAGTTTCGGCAGATACTTCTTCTTCTGCTCCTCAGAGCCGTAGGCATGGATGGGATACATGACCAGCGATGACTGGACCGACATCATCGAGCGATAGCCGCTGTCGACGCGTTCGATCTCGCGCGCGACGAGACCGTAAGTCACATAGGTCGAGCCCAGCCCGCCATATTCTTCGGGCACCGTGATGCCGAGCAATCCGGCCTCGCCCATCTCCGAAAAGATCGTCGGGTCGGATGTCTCTTCCAGATAGGCCTTCTCCACCCGCGGCATCAGCTTGTCGGCGGCAAACTGCGCCGCGGCGTCGCGCATCAGCCGCTCGTCCTCCGACAGCTGATCCTCGAGCAGGAACGGGTCGTCCCAGACGAAGCCAGCCATCGCTCCCGATATCCTCGTCTCGACGTTCATCGTCCCGCTCCGTTTCTCTAACCAACCGACGCCATTCTAGAAACAATTGGCCCTCGCCGAAAGCGCGTCGTCGTCGCCTGCTGTGCGGGAGCGGCACACACATGTCCGATACCACGCATTCGCGCAAGACCGCGGTAACCACCTGTATCGATTGAAAAGGACAAAGGCGATTTCGGCCGAAAGATTGCGATCACGTTAACCATTGCCGCGCGTGGATGCGCCGACTGATACTTCTCGGCTGGGGCTTCACCATGACACCCGAAATCAAGGCGGGCGCACCGGATCAACTCGTGCTCAATATCCGCGCGGCCTACTGGGGTGCGGTTTTGTTGATCGCGGCCATGGCCCTGGTCTCGTTCCTTCTCGTGCAGGATAGGCTGAAGGGCCACCAGCACGATGATGCCCTGCTCGCGATCATCAGCCAGCAGAAGGCGCTGTCGCAACGCATCGTATTCCTTGCAAACGCCGCCGAGAGCGTGCCCGCCGATGAACGCCCGCCATTTGTCCATGCTCTGGAGGATGCCGTCGGGCATTTCGAAAAGACGCACGACCTGCTGCTTTCACGTATTAGCGGGCAAGCCGATGATGCAGACACTCACGGTCTGGAAGCGATTTTCTACGGGGCGCCCAATCATCTCGACTATTTCGTCGGTGCATTGGCGGCAAACGGCCACCGGTTGATATCGACACTGCGTGACGAAGGTTTCACGCATGGCGAAGCGTCTCCATACTCGTTCAGCCAACAGCGGGCGCGGTTCGACGAGACGGTGGCCACTGCCGCGCTCGGCGGCTTCACGGCACTGGAGCGCTCGATTTCCGAAGCATCGCTCGCGGAGCTCGGCGTGTTGCGGGACACCCACAGGTATCTGTTCTACGCCGTCATCGGCGTGATTGTGATGGTGGTGATCCTGATCTTCATGCCGATGACCGGCATGGTCAGCCGGCGAACGAACGAACTCGTGGACGCGCGCAACACCATGGCCTATGTCGCCGTGCATGACGGCCTGACCGGCCTGTACAACCGGGCGTTCCTGCGCGACCAGTTCGACCGCCTCATCAAGTCCGCTGAAAGGCGCGACGAACACATAGCGATCCTGCAGCTCGATCTCGACCGGTTCAAACAGATCAACGACACGCTCGGTCACGCCGCCGGCGATCTGGTCTTGGTCAAGACCGCCGAGAGGATGAAGGGTGTCTGCCGCGCCTCGGATCTGTGCGTGCGGCTCGGCGGCGACGAGTTCGTCATAGTACTGAGTGCGGCCGGCGACACCGAGGACATCAACACGGTCGCAAACCGCATCCTCAGGAGCATCAACGAACCGATCGACTTCGAGGGTGCCACTATTCACCCGGGCGCCAGCGCGGGCATCGCCGTCTACCCGCTCGACGCCGACAACGCCGACGACCTGCTCGTCCACGCCGATCTTGCGCTCTATGCGGCCAAGAAATCCGGCGGCGGCTCGTGCTCCTTCTTCTCCGAGGAGTTGCGGGCAGAACTGGACCACCGCAAGCGTCTCGAGCGGGACCTGGCCGGCGCTATCGCCCGGCGTGAATTCTCGGTCCACTTCCAGCCGCAAATCTCGCTTACCACCGGCGGCATCACCGGGGTTGAGGCTCTGGTCCGCTGGCAGCATGCCGAGCGCGGCCCTATTCCTCCCGGCGAGTTCATTCCCGTCGCCGAGAAGGCGGGCCTGATGGTCGATATCGGCAGGATCGTCTTCGAGAAGGCGATCGGCGAAGCAGCCGCATGGCACCGGTCCGGGTTCGAGTTCGGCCGGCTGGCGATCAATGTGTCGGGTACGGAGCTACGCGAGGCCGACTTCTACGACTTCCTGTTCGGGACACTTGAAGAGGCCGGACTGCCGCCGGAGAAACTTTCGCTCGAAATCGTGGAATCGGTCATCCTCGACGATGAGAAGACCGGGATCGCACCCAAGCTTCGGGCGATCCGGGCGGCCGGCGTGCATCTCGAACTCGACGATTTCGGCACCGGTTACGCATCGCTCAGCCACGTCAATCCGAACGAGATCGACCGGCTGAAGATCGACCGGCGCTTCGTCCAGAGCATCGACCTCAACATGGACAATACCATGATCGTGCGTGCCATCACGGAGTTGGCGCGCGGGCTCGGCATCTCGCTCATCGCCGAGGGCGCGGAGACGACGGCGGAACTAGACGCGCTGATGGCGCTGGGCTGCGACCAGGTGCAGGGCTATTCCGTCGCCTTCCCCATGCCGGACCAGAAGGCGCGGCAGTGGATCGAGCAGCGCAACGGCGGCCAGGCGGCGGCTACGGCAGGCCTGAAGGCCGGGTAAGGCCCACCACCCACAAAGCCGTGTACCGGTGGGGATCGCTGCTTCGCCCTCGGCTCGAATCCGCCTATGGTCGGCATCATGCCGATACGCCAGCTTCCCGACACGATGATCAACCAGATCGCCGCCGGCGAGGTGGTCGAGCGGCCTGCGAGCGTCGTCAAGGAACTGGTCGAGAACGCGCTCGATGCCGGTGCAAGCCGCATCGAGATCGCAACCGCAGGCGGCGGGCTCGGGCTCATCCGCGTCATCGATGACGGGGCTGGCATAGCGCCGGAAGAATTGCCGCTGGCGGTCGGACGGCATTGCACATCGAAACTCGGTGGGGATATCCACGACATCCGCACTCTCGGCTTCCGCGGCGAAGCGCTGCCGTCGATCGGCTCCGTGGCGCGCCTGACGATCCGCAGCCGCACGGCCGACGCCGACAATGGCGCCGAGATCAGCGTCGAAGGCGGCGTCACATCCACCGTCAGACCAGCCGCGGCCAACCGCGGCACGACAGTGGAGGTGCGAGACCTCTTCTTCGCCACGCCAGCGCGTCTGAAATTCATGAAGGGCCCCCGCGCAGAGGCCGCTGCCATCGCCGACGTGGTGAAGCGCATAGCAATGGCGTTCCCGCAGGTGCGTTTCACCCTGTCGGGCAGCGACCGCTCGACACTGGAGCTGCCGCCGGCGGGCGACCAAAATGACCGCCCGGCGCGAATCGCGCAGATACTCGGCAGCGAATTCGGCGAGAATTCGCTCGCCGTCGATGCCGAGCGCGAAGGTGTGCGGCTCACGGGACACATCTCGATCCCTTCATGGTCCCGCGCAACCGCGCAGCAGCAATATGCCTTCGTCAACGGCCGCCCGGTTCGCGACAAGCTGATCGCCGGCGCGATACGCGGCGCATTCGCCGACGTTCTACCGCGCGACCGGCACGCGGTGACGACGCTGTTCCTGTGGCTCGACCCTGCCGATGTCGACGTCAACGTCCATCCGGCAAAGGCCGATGTGCGCTTCCGCGACGCCGGGCTGGTGCGCGGACTGATCGTCGGCGCGATCAGGCAGACGCTCGCCGGGGCGGGCATACGGGCGTCCACATCGGCGTCCGCGTCCATGCTGGAGGCGTTTCGCGGCGAGCGTGCGCCGGCACCCGTCACGCCGCACGATTTCCATCGTCCGCTCGGCAGCGGCTTCGCCGAACAGGAACAGGCGCTCTTCGATGCTGGCCCGACGGTCAGTGCACGGCAAGCTGAAGGCGATTCAGGCGATACAGTTTCGGCGGACGCGCCGCTCGGCGCTGCGCGGGCGCAGATCCACGAAAACTACATCGTCGCCCAGACCGCGGATTCGCTGGTGATCGTCGACCAGCACGCCGCGCATGAACGGCTGGTCTACGAGGCGCTGAAGCGCGGTCTCGACGAACGCCCGGTCGCATCCCAGATGCTGCTCCTGCCGGAAGTCATCGATCTGCCGGAGGAAGATGCCGACAGGCTGGCTGCGCAGGCGCCGCTGCTGGCGCGCCTTGGACTGGGGCTGGAACGCTTCGGTCCCAGCGCGGTGGCAGTACGCGAGACGCCGGCGATGCTTGGCGAAACCGACATTCACGGCCTCGTCCGCGATCTTGCCGACGAGCTGGCGGAGAACGACACGGCGGATACGCTGCGCGCGCGGCTCAACAAGGTCGCCGCCACAATGGCCTGCCATGGCTCGGTGCGTTCGGGGCGTCGGCTGCGGCCCGACGAGATGAACGCGCTGCTGCGCGAGATGGAGGCAACGCCGGGCTCAGGCACGTGCAATCACGGCAGGCCGACCTATATCGAGCTCAAGCTCACCGATATCGAACGGCTGTTCGGACGCCGCTAGCTTGACGCTCCGCCTGTTCTGTGGCGGTTAGGCTGCCGAACAGCGCCGGGAACGGATGCATGATGAATCGCTTTGAAGGACCGGGTTCGCGCGAGGCGCGCCTTCGTTACCTGGACGGGGACTTCCAGGTCGTCGCCCCGGGCGCATTCGTCCGCTGCGCGGTGACCGGCGAATCCATCCCCCTCGATGAGCTAAAGTACTGGAGTGTCGCGCGCCAGGAGGCTTATGTGAACGCCGAGGCGTCGCTCAGCGCCGAGATGGAACACGACCCGGCTCTGCGTTCGCGCCGCTAGCGTAATACGCCCTGCGCGGTCAGCCACCGCGCATAGAAGAACAGCGCCAGCGTGATCCCCCAGATCAACAAGGTTAGCACCCAGACTTCAGCGCCCTCGCCCATCAACTCCGCGCCGTTTGTCAGCACGAAATTGTAGATCGATGTGAGGACAAGGCCGGCAATCGAGACACCGAACAGCCATACTGCCCAGGAGCGCCGCAGCAGCAAGGCTAGCGAGCCGAAGAACGCGCCCCACACACCAAGCGCCCACGCGGCGTCTGCCCACAAGGGAAACGAATAGAAGTAGTCGAGCTGCTCCGGCGAGAACTGGCTCATGTACCACTCGGAACGCGACTGGGTCATGAGGTAGTCGAAAGCACCCATCGCGTTCCACAGAAGCGACAGGACGCCGACGATCCAGAGATGCAGCGGAGCGCGGCCTGCGCCGGCAATTGTCCCTTGTTCGCTCATGTCTGCCCCCTCCAAGCCTCGCCGAAAACATAGCGCATCGGCGCGCTAAACGGAACGAAGGTTAGCGGGCTCGTTCGGCGCGCCAGTTGTCGATCGTCTGTGCGATGATGGCAGGCGCGGTGGAGTCGACCTCGAACTCCACTGCCATATCGATGATTTCGAGACGCTCCATGAACCCGTCAGGCGGTGGCTCTCCGCCGGCGAGCCGGATAGCGTCGCGCCGTGTGGTAACCAGCCCTGCATCGGCAGCAATGGCATCCGATAGCAGTTCGGCCAGTTCGTCCGGAGCGAAATAGTGCCCTTCGCCAAAGACATGGCGATCGACGAGTTCCCCGCCCTCTTTCGTTACCGTATCAAAAAATCCGGTTGGATCCTTGATCGCCGTGAAGGCCAGCAGCTGGCGGCCTGACAGGCTGCGTCCGCTCGAGAAAGCCGGTCGAGCTTCGTAAACCGGCCGTGCCGCGCGGGCTGCCGCCCGGACGGCTGAGTTGCCGCCGGTATCGTCACCGATCCGCAGGACGGCGTCGGCGCTCCTGACCCGGTCGGTCAGGCTGCAGCGCAACGGCCCGGCCGGCATGACCCGTTCATTGCCAAGGCCAAGTCGCGCATCGACGACAATCAGCGTGAAGTGCGCTGCCAGCGGCTGCCGAAGCCCACCATCGACCAGTATCAGCAAATCGCAACCTTCGGCCGCCAGCAGGCGCGCCGCCGCCGCCTTGTCGGTGCCGACGGCAACAGGTGCACAGCCCGCTATCTCGAGCGCTGCGTCGCCGACATGGCGCGGCGTATCACGCGGGACATCGACCAGATGCGGGGTCGAGCCCGCACCCGGAGGCGCTGCGCAGACGATTCCAGGCCGATGGCCTAGATCCAGCGCAGCCCTGGCAAACGCCATCGCCGTCTGTGTCTTGCCGGGCACGGACACGGCAAAGTCCGCGATGAGCAGGACCGGCAGGTCAACCGCGATTCGCGGTTTGTTGCCGACGCGCCGGCGAGCGAGGCTGGCATAAGCCGCTGCGGCCGGCGCCAGCGCCAGCGCACGCAAACCCGGCTTGTCCCACCAGAATGGTGGTGTCTCGCTCGCTCCCATACTTTAGAGTCCCCCGCCTCCTGCCGCTGCGCCGCCGCCCTCTTGCGTAGCGTTTAGCGCCGGTGTTTCGAACCGCTGTCCAGCCGCGCCTTGACGACGAGGGGGTGAATGAACGGTTCGAGACTGCGAACCGTCAAATCGAGCGCGCCGCGCATCCCCTTCAGCGCCGCCGCGCCGCCATCGGCGATCTTGCGCCGTGCCTCCTCATTGCGCAGCAGATAATTGACTGCGCCGGCCAGCATTTCCTTGTCCCTGACAAGGCGAACCCCGCCCTTGTTCATCAGCGGCTGGTAGATTTCCCGATGGTAGTCGATGTCCTGCCCCGACAACACGGCGGCGCCCAGCGCAATTGCGTCGATCGGGTTCTCGCCGCCCTTGCCCAACAGCGACCCGCCAAAAAAGGCGATGTCGGAAAGACGGAGGCACAGGCCCGACTCGCCAGGCTGGTCGCACAACAGCACATGCGACTTGCCGGTGATCTTGTCCCGGCGGCTGCGGCGCACAACGTTGAGGCCCATGGCCGACAGTTCGGATTCGATCGCGTCACCGCGTGAAGGGTCGCGCGGCATGATGATGGTGAGTGCGCCGGGGAAGCGCGCCATGATCAGTTTTTGAACCTCACCGGCCGCCGCTTCCTCCCCGGGGTGTGTAAGCAACGCCGACCAGAGGGGCCGCTCGCCGATCTGGGACATAACGCGGCGCAATTCCAGCTCGTCCACGGGAGGTGGATCGATGTCCGTCTTCAGGTTGCCCGATACGGCGACCGGCCGCGCCCCCAGCGCCCGGAAGCGCTCGGCGTCCTTCTCGGACTGGGTGATGGCGATCGACAGGTTCTCCATCAGGGCTTCGGCCAGCCAGGGCCAGCGCCGCCACCCGGCAAAGGCCCGGTCCGACATGCGTCCATTGACCAGTACGACGGGGATACGCCTGTCACCCAGTTCCAGAATGGTCATGGGCCATATCTCGGACTCGGCGATGATCGCGAGATCGGGCGCCCAGTGGTCGAGAAAACGACCTACCGCCGGCTTCAGGTCCAGCGGCACATATTGGTGGATAACGCGATCGCCCAGCCGCTCACGCGCGATCCGGGCTGAGGAAACCGTGCCCGTGGTGAGCACGATATTGATACCGAGCGCCAGGATCCGGCCAATCAGGGCGCAAACCGCCAATGTTTCGCTATCGTTGACCGCGTGAACCCACACCACCGGTCCATCCGGCCTGTCGATCGCGCTGCGTCCATAACGCTCGCGATGGCGGCCCCTGTCTTCCATGCCGCGCGTCGCGCGCCAGGCGACATAGCCGCCAACGAACGGGTAGGCGACGGCGCCTGACCACCGATAGGTGGCGAGGATCGTGCGGGCCCAGCGTTCACTCATCGGCCAGCCCCATGCGGTGCCCGAACACGCAAGTAGTGGATTGGCGCAAGGCCGCGCCTGGATGGAACGGACCGGCCGACCGCATCAGGATCAGTCCGTATTCTCGGTTCCTGTCTCCGGATCGAGTAGCCGGTGCAGGTGCACGATGAAATAGCGCATATGGGCGTTGTCGACGGTTGCCTGCGCCTTGGCCCGCCAAGCGGCTTCCGCCGATTTATAGTCAGGGTAGATGCCGACAATGTCCAAGGCATCAAGGTCACGGAAGCGTACGCCTTTCAGCGACGAAAGCTCGCCGCCAAACACGAGATGAAGGAGCTGTTTGTTAGGGGTAGGTTCGGAGTTGGACATGAATGCGACCCTGGTGCAATGGGCGGCTCTGCTGCCGTCTCGTCGGTCCGCCGGTGCCGGACTGCTCTAGACCAAATCGGCGCGCTTTGAAACCGTCACCCGGCATGGCCCGAGATGGCCTCTACCATCGCCTCTAGCAGGGCGCCGCTGCCCGCCGCCAGCACCCCGTGGACCGGGTCGATACCGGCATAGACCAGTTCGTGACCTCGCGGATCAAGCACACGGCCGCCCGATTCGGCGAGGATCAGGTCGGCGGCGGCCAGGTCCCAGTCATGCGAGTCCGGTTTGACGAAGGTGCCGTCGACGCGACCGTCCGCCAGCATCGCGATGCGGTAGGCGAGCGAGGGAATGTAGGGGTGACGCCGCTGAAGTCCAGGATAGTGGTTTCGCAGCGCGTCGGTGAGAGGCCGCGGCCCGGCAACCATTACCCCATCGGTCGGAGACCTGACGGCGATCGCCTCGCCGTTTCGGGTAGCGCCACCGCCGGCCGCAGCTAGATAGACCTCACCAAGCGCCGGGCAGTCGAGAACACCCGCCAGGGGTCTGCCTGTTTCGACGACAGCAACGCTCACGCACCAGACATTGCGCCCTTCCACGAAGGCTCTGGTGCCGTCGATGGGATCGACAACAAATGTCCGTCGCGCCGAGAGCCGTTCGGCGGAATCAACCGTTTCCTCCGACAGCCAGCCGTAGCCGGGGCGCGCGCTGGTCAGCGTCTCACGGAGGAAGGTATCGACTGCAAAATCGGCCTCCGTCACCGGGGACTCGCCAGGCTTCATCCAGACTTCGGGTGCGTTGCCGAAGTATCGCATGGCGATGCGACCGGCTTCCGCCGCGGCGGCGGCGATCAGTTCGAGATCGCTGGCAGGCTCCGCCAGCGCAATATCAGTCGCCGGCAAGGGTCATTCCCTCGACGACCAGGGTTGGCGCAGCCGTGGCGAAATTGCGGTCGATGTCGCTGGCCGGCGTCGCGTTGCGGAACATGTCCTTGAGGTTGCCTGCAATCGTGACTTCCGACACCGGGTACGACAATTCGCCGTTCTCGATCCAGAAACCCGACGCACCGCGACTGTAATCTCCCGTCACCATGTTGACGCCGTGGCCGAAGACCTCCGTGACGTAGAACCCGGTCTTGAGATCGCGCATCAGCTCTTCAGGCGTTGCCTCTCCAGGCTCAATCGCGAGATTGGTCGAACCCGGATTGACGGACGTGCCGGAGCGCCCACCGCGGCCGTTGGTTTCGAGCCCAAGTTCCCGCGCCGCAGACGTGGACAGGAACCAGTGTGCCAGCACCCCCTTGTCGATCATCGTCAGCGGGGCGCCCTCGACTCCTTCGCCGTCGAAGGGCCGCGAGGCCTGACCGCGAACCTTGAGCGGGTCGTCGGTCACGGTGATCGCAGTGCTCGCCACCTGCTTGCCCATCATATCGCGCAGAAAGCTCGTCTTGCGCGCCACCGATGCGCCGTTGATGGCAGCCGCAATATGCCCGGCGAAACCGCGTGCGACGCGTGGGTCGAACACCACTGTCACCGGACCGGTCTTGGCCTTGCGCGCACCCAGCCTGCGCACGGCCCGCTCCGCGGCGCTGCGGCCAATGGTCTCCGCATCCTCCAAATCGGCGAAATGAGGTTGCGACGAGTAGTCGTAGTCGCGCTCCATCTTGGTTCCCTCGCCCGCGACGACGCTGACCGAACGTGAGAAGCGCGAACCGGCATATTGGCCAAGGAATCCTTCGGAGGTTGCGAGTACCAGCCCGCCGAGCCCGGCTGCTGCGCTGCTGCCGCCGGAATTCGTGACGCCTTTCACCGCAAGGGCCGTCTCCTCCATCGCCAGCGCCGCTTCGCGCAGCGCATCGGCCGACACCTCCGTGTCGTCCAGAAGGTCGAGGTCGCGCGGCGCGCGCACCAGCCGCTCGCGGTCCGCAAGACCTTGAAAGGGATCTTCCGGCGACACCCTGGCCATGGCGACTGCTCGTTCAGCCAGCGCCGTCGGATCGGACGTGGCATTGCCTGACACACTTGCGACGCGCTTGCCGACAAAAACACGAAGCGAAATATCGTCGCCTTCCGACGCTTCGGTTCCTTCCACCTTGCCGAGCCGCACGGTGACCGCGGTCGAGCGGCCTCGCACAGCGACCGCGTCGGAAGCATCGGCGCCCGCCTTGCGCGCTGCCTCGACGAGGGCGGATACGAGATCGGTCAAATGGCTGGAATCGGCGAATTCGGGCATGAGCGGTGTCCGATGGCTGTGGGAACAAGCGGCAGGGTCGCCACCCATCTATGGTCCGGGACCGGCAAGTGCAATGCCGACGGGATCCAGGCGGCTAGCGGATTTCCGGGACGGCGGCCCGCTTGCCCTCGAGCGCCCGTTCTAACTCACGCTTCAATTCGTCCTTGATGCTGACTGTCTCGGCCAGGAGGGCGTCGATCTTCAGGAAGTCGAGTACGCGAAAATGCGACACCGGCGGGCGCAGGAGGATATCCGGCTGCTGCATCCTGAGCTTCAGCGTCGTGTTGGCCTGCATCATCAACTGGTTGGCGCCGAAGATGAGCTCGACCGTGGTGGGAACAGCGCGTCCGCTGGCGGTGGGCGCGCCGGCGACATCGACAGCCACGATGATGTCGGCCTTTCCTTCCAGCAGGTCGAAGGGCACCGGATTGTAGATGCCGCCGTCGACAAGCAGCCGGCCGTCGCGACGGACCGGACGGAACATCGCCGGAATTGCCGCCGACGCAGCGACTGCCGAGAGCAGGTCGCCGCTATCGAACACGGAGAGCGAATGGCCGAAGAAGTCCGTAGCCGTAACCTGGAGCGGGATGGACAGATCCTCGAAACGCGCGGGGAATGCCTCAGGGAGAAATGCCTTGAGGATGCGTTCGACATTGAACTGGGCGCGAAAGCCGCCCGACATCATCTCGGCGAGCGTGCCCGGCCGCGAGCGCCACATGCGCGACACGACCTCGGCGCGGTTGCCGAGGATGGCGCGGGCATACTCGTGGATCTCCTTGCCGCTCATGCCGGCGGCCATCGCCGCGCCCATGATCGCACCTATCGACGATCCAGCAATTGCGGCTGGGCGGATTCCCATCTCATCAAGTGCTTCGATCACCTGGATATGGGCGAGCCCACGGGCGCCGCCGGCGCCCAGCGCAAGCGCTATGCTCGGCTTGCCGCCCGTCCGGGCGGGCCTGACCCGTTTCCGGGGCACGGTTTCGGCAGGTTGAGCCGCTCCCACGTCAGCCTCATTCCTCATCTGCGCCGGGACCCAGCACCAACACCGCAGGTTCAACTGCAAGCAGGCGGCGCGCCGCCGCGGCCGCCTGTTCGCGTGTTACCGCATTGATAAGATCGGGCCGGCGCTGGATGTAGTCTATCCCCAGGTCCTCGAACTGCAATCCAACAAGCGTTTCGGCTATCGCGCCCGACGAGGTGAGGTTGCCGATGGCATATGCGCCGATCAAATAGCGTTTCGCGCCCTCAAGCTCTTCTTCGGTCGGGCCGTTTTCCATCATGTTGCGAACAACGTCGCGAATGACCTGAAGCGCCTCCGCTGCGCGACCGGGGCTGGTCGCCGTACCGATCACCAACAGGTCAGCGTTTCGGGAATTGGAGAGACCCGATCCAACGCTGTATGCCAGACCGCGCATCTCGCGCACCTCATCGAACAGGCGCGAGGTGAAAGTCCCCCCGCCGAGCACGTGGTTCATCAGCAAGGCAGGGAAGAATTCGGGATCGTCGCGCGCGATGCCGCGATAGGCCATCTGCAAGGTGGTCTGGGGCAGCGGGTAGTCGATGCGAACGAGTTGGTCGAGCGCCGGCTCCACACGATCGATGTCCCGCAACTCGGCTTTCTCCGGCAGTCCGCCGAACACGCGGTCGAGCTCGGCCTTCAGCGTTTCGGCATCGATCGCGCCGACCACGCCGACGACGATATTGTCACGCGCAAAGAGCCTGCCATGGATTTCGTGCAGATCATCCGGCGCGATGGCCGCCAGCGATTCGGGCGTTCCCTCGCTACGGCGCGCATAGGGATGGTCGCCGTAAACGGCCTGGGCAAAGGCGATTTGGGCCAGCGTATCGGGATCGCGCGAGCTGGCTTCTATGCCGGCCAGTATCTGCGCCCTGATACGATCGAACGGAGCGGCGTCAAAGCGGGGCTGTGTCAGCGCGAGCTGCAACAGGCCGAAAGCCTCGTGCCGGGTCTCGGCCAGGGTACGCATCGTGCCGGAGACGGCGTCGCGCCCGGCGCGGAAGCCCATTTCCGCGCCAGCGTCGTCGAGCGCCAACTGAAAGGTAGCTGCGTCCATGTCGCCGGCGCCTTCGTCGAACAGGCCGGTCATAAGGTTGGCAAGGCCTTCCTTGCCTTCCGGGTCCTGCGTCGAGCCGCCCTCAAACAGGAACTTCATGGTGACGATCGGGACCGTGTAGTCCTCGACGAGCCAGGCGGTGATACCGCCCTCCGACGTGACCTCCTGAATCTCGACCGCCGCCTGTGCCGGGCCAAGCACGGGAAAGGTCAGGAAAAACACCGCCGTGAACAGCTTCGCGATCGCGTTCTCGATCGAGGATGCGTGGGAGCCAACCATTGCGCGCAATCCGTTCATCATTGTCCTGCCCCCGCTTGCGGGAGCAGGTAGCCGGTAACATGGGCTCTCGCCGCCAGATATCGGCGAGCCGCATCCCTGACGTCGTCGGCCGTCACGGCCCGCACGCGATCCGGCCACCCCTCGATGTCCTCGACCGTGGATCCTGTGGCCAGCAATGCGCCATAGATACGGGCCATGCCGGTTTGGCTGTCGCGCGCGAAGATCATGCTGCGCACAAAGCGGTCCTTGGCCCGGCGCAATTCGTCGTCGGTTACGCCCTCATTCGCGATAAGCGCCACTTGCGCCTCGATTGCCGCTTCAACCGCCGCAAGATCGGCCTCGCCGCGCGGAGCGCCGTAGACGGAAAAGGAGGTATCATCCAGCGCGGAAGCCCGGTAACCGGCGCCAGCCGACGCGGCGATGCCGGTCTTGACCACGAGTTGCTGGTAGAGCCTGCTGCGGACCCCACCGCCCAGTATCTCTGCCAGCAGATCGAGCGCCTCAGCCTCGCCGGGTGCCGCGCTGTTGTAGGACGGCACGAGCCATGCGCGCTGAAGGCTGGGCACGCTGACGCGCGGGTCCGTCATCGTGACGGTCCGGTCCGTATCCTGGGGCGGCTCCTGAGGCCTCTCCCTCGGCGGCAGCTCGGGACCGCGCGGAACCGCGCCATAAGTCCGCTCCGCCAGCTCGCGCACCGTGCCGGCGTCCACGTCGCCGGCAACCACAAGGATCGCGTTGTTGGGCGCGTAATGCAGATCGTAGAAGGCGACCGCCTGCTCGCGGTCGAGCTTCTCGATCTCGTGCATCCAGCCGATGACCGGCATGCGGTAGGGGTGGTTCTGGAAGAGAGTTGCTTCCAGTTCCTCGCCCAGTAGCCCACCGGGGCTGGAATCGATGCGAGCCCGCCTTTCCTCGATAACCACGTCGAGTTCCGGCGCGACAACCTCCTCGGTCAGGATAAGGCCACGCATGCGGTCGGCCTCGAATTCCATCATGGTCAGCAGCGATTCCGGCCCGACCTGCTGGTAGTATGCGGTGTAGTCCTGCGAAGTGAACGCGTTCTCGCTCCCCCCGATGGCAGAAATCACGGCCGAGAATTCGCCTGCCGCGTGCCGCTCTGTACCCTTGAACATCAAATGCTCGAGAAAATGCGCGACGCCGGAACGCCCGGGTTCCTCATCGGCGCTGCCAACCTTGTACCAAACCATGTGGGTGACGACCGGCGCCCGACGATCCGGAATGACAACCACCTGAAGGCCGTTGTCGAGAAAGAAGGTGGTCACATCGTTTTCGGCCTTAGCCGGCGCCACGAAAGCAAGCAGGGCGGCGGCAAACGCCATGATGACGGCGAACCGCCGGGTGAGGTGGGTTGAGGTCATGCGCGATTCCGGACGGACAGGTTCGAGAGGCGGGCGCGCCACGGGCGCAGCGGGAATCAAACAATGCAAGCGTCGAAACTAGCGCAAATTCAGGCAAGGTCGAGGAAGCGGATGACGGTGTCGCCATATTCACGCTCGTCGGCCACCGAATAGCCCGCCGGCAGGACAAAGCGCGCGTCCGCCGCCTCTTCGAGAATCACCAGCGCTCCGGGCGCCACCCATCCGCCTGCTAGCGCTGAAGCCAGCGCGCGCTCGCCCAGGCCCTGACCGTAAGGCGGATCGGCAAAGACGAGGTCGAAGGGCTGGATGGTGCCGACCTCGCCGAGGTCGGTGGCGTCGCGGCGGAAAATCTTGGAGCGCCCGGTCAGGCCGAACGCCTCGACATTGTCGCGGATGATGCCGCGCGCTTCAGCCGCTTCTTCAACGAAGAGGCACATCGCCGCTCCGCGCGACAGCGCCTCCACCCCGAGTGCGCCTGTGCCGGCAAAAAGGTCGAGCACCCGTGCACCGTCCACTCCGCCAGAACCGCGATGGGCTAGAACGTTGAAGATCGCTTCACGGGTTCTATCCGAAGTGGGGCGAATGGCTGACGATCGCGGCGTTACGAGCGTCCGGCCCCGCAAGTCACCGCCGACGATCCGCATTCGGTCGGCCTCCCTTGCGCGGCGTTCCTTGCCTTGGACCGGCATCGGAGCCGCCTTTGCCGGTGAACTTTGCCTTCGGCCGGCCCGACTTGGGCTTCGGTGCTGCGGATTTCTTGTCGACCCGCCGGTTCGGGTCGGCGAGCGGATTTGCGGCGCGCTCGGCGTCGCGCTTCGGTCCCGACGGCCGGGCGCCGGGCGCCATCCATACATTGGAGGCGCGGCTGCGCCGCTCGACATCCTTGCGCTTGCCGTCCTTCTCGTCTGAAGGCTTGTCGCGGCCCGGCTTGCGCGTCGTCATGCGCGATAGCACCGCCTCGCGTTTGTCGCGTCGGTCGTCGTGCCGGTCACGCTGCGGCCCGGAGGATGGTCCATCCTGGCGCGGCGACGCCGCAGCCGGTGGCCGCTGCGCCAACGGCGCGTCGAAATTGGCGCCGGATTGTTCGATGAGCCTTGGGCCAAGCTGGTCGCGCAGCGTCCGCCCGCGCAGTTCCTGCACTGCGCCCTCCGCCAACTCGCCCAGTTGAAACGGTCCGTAGGAGATGCGGATCAGGCGCGTCACCTCCAGGCCCAGCGAGGCGAGGATGTTTTTTACCTCGCGGTTCTTGCCCTCGCGCAGGCCGATGGTGAGCCAGGCGTTCGTGCCTTGCACACGGTCGAGCGAGGCTTCGACCGCGCCGTAGTACACACCATCGACGGCAACGCCGTCCTTGAGGCCGGCGAGCGCCTTCTCGTCCACCTTGCCGTGCACCCGCACACGGTAGCGGCGCAGCCATCCGGTTGCAGGCAGTTCGAGCACGCGCGACAACCCGCCATCATTGGTCAGCAGCAGCAGGCCTTCGGTGTTGATGTCCAGCCGGCCGACCGAGACGAGCCTTGGCAGGCCCTCAGGCAGCGCTTCGAACACCGTTCGCCGCCCCTGCGGGTCGCGGCTGGTCGTCACGAGACCGGCCGGCTTGTGGTAGAGAAAGAGGCGTGTGCGCTCGATTTCGGGGATCGGCGCGCCGTCGATTTCGATCCGGTCCGAGCCGGATACGTTCAGCGCCGGACTGTCGATCACCCTGCCGTTCACGGCGACGCGGCCAGCGGCGATCATCGCCTCCGCCTCGCGGCGCGAAGCAACACCTGCACGCGCCAAGCGCTTGGCGATGCGCTCAGGCGCATCCGCCGCCTGACGCGCCGGCCTGTGGCCGCCGCTTTCCTTGCGGCCGCGATGCGCGCGATCGCTGGTCGGTTTTCGCCGGTTTTCCTTCATGGGGCTTTCGCTTGTGAAGCTCGCTAACTATCAAAGGGCCGGGGTCGGCGCGAGGGAAATCGGCACGGCAAGCGAATGACCAAGCGGAAAGATTTCATGGGCGCCGCGCTGGACGAGGCGCGCGCAGCCGCCGCCCGAGGCGAAGTTCCGGTTGGTGCGGTGGTCGTGCGAGGCGGCGAGATCGTAGCGCGGGCCGGTAACCGTACGCGCCAACTCAACGATCCCACCGCGCATGCGGAGATCGTCGCGATCCGCGATGCCTGTGCAGCAGCCGGTCTGGAGCGGCTGCCCGACGCCGATCTCTACGTGACGCTGGAACCCTGCGCGATGTGCGCTGCGGCCATTTCGTTCGCACGGATCAGGCGGCTCTATTTCGGTGCGTCGGACGAAAAAGGCGGCGCGGTGGTCAATGGCGGGCGCTTCTTCGCCTCGCCCACATGCCATCATGCGCCGGAAGTCTACGCCGGTATGGCAGAACGCGATGCCGCGAGCCTGCTGCTCGATTTCTTCCGCGAAAAGCGAAATCCAGGCTGAGAAGAACCGGTCAGAGGCCGGTTGGGACCGTGCTGCGATTGGCGTTCGGCGACGTGTCGTCGTTGGACGCGGTGCGCGAGTCCCGCCGTGCCCGTCGATCCTTCCGCCACTCCGGTTCGCCCAGGTCGTCGGTCGGCGCGGTCGGTGCTGGCTGGCGATAGACGATCGGCGGCTCGCTCAGATACTGCCGGCCCGATGCATTGCCGCCGTTCATCTCGACCCTGCGGCGTCTGAGTTCCTCGCGCTGTTCGCGGCTGCTCATGGTGGACAGGATCGGATCGTCATAGGTGACTTCGGTGTTCCGTTCGGTGGCATCGTTGACGACGTTCGGGCGGAAGAACGGGCTGTCGCGGTTCTCGTCGGCCTCTGCGCGAATGCGCGCCAGGCGCTGTTCGGGCGATTCCGGCCAAGCCTGGTTGGATGCCGTCGTCACATCGTCCTGGGGCGGCGGCAGCACGGCGGTGGTCTCAGGCGTCACCAGTTCAGGGCGCGGCTTGTAATCGATTCCCGGGCCACGTTTGGGACCGAGCGCAAGCATGCCGGTGATGTCTTCGATAAGCTGTTCGTTGGCGGTCTTGTCAGTACCGTAGGTCGGCGAGGCGACACAGCCTGCAAGGCCCAGCCCTGCCGCGGCGACGCTTGCCACAAACAGTGTGCGCGCAATACGCGCTCGATCTGAATTGACCACGGAATCTGCCTCTCACATTCCCGACCACTAAGGCCGGTTACTCATCCACCGGAACCCCAAACCCACAAATCCGGCGACAAGATGACGCCGGATTTGCTCTCTTTTGTACCTGACGCGGCCGCGCGGGGCAATCAGAGCCTGCCAACAGCCTTAAGCTCGCGCAGCGCCGCGGCGTCTCGGGCCGAAACATCCGGGAATTCCGGATCGGACCCGACGTCGTCGGTATAGCGCCACGAACGGGCGCATTTTGTGCCCGTCGCGCGGCGGAAGACAACGCCGACATTGGGTACGTCGTCGAGGCGGTAAGCGTCAGCAGGCGGCGCTCCGGCCTCCAGCTTGACGCCTGAGGTGATGCAGACATCGGCGAAGTCCATGTCCTGGCCGGTGATAGCTGCACGCAGGTCTTGATCGGCGACGTAGACGACCGGAGCGGCCTCGAGCGAGGAGCCGATGGTCTTTTCCTTGCGCTCGATCTCCAGCGCCCCTGTGACGACCCGGCGTACCTGCCTGATCTTGCGCCACTTGGCTGCAAGCGCGGCATCCCGCCATTCGGCAGGCACGTCGCGGAACTGCTCCAGATGCACCGACTTCGCCTGCGGATAGCGCTCCAGCCAGGCCTCCTCCATGGTGAAGGGCAGCATCGGCGCCAGCCAGGTGACGAGATTGTCGAACAGGCGGCGTACGACCACCAGTGAAGCCTTGCGGCGCAGGCTGGAGGGAGCGTCGCAGTAGAGCGCGTCCTTGCGGATATCGAAGTAGAAGGCCGACAGTTCGATGACCATGAAGTCCATCAATGCGCGGACGATGCGCTTGAAGTCGAAGTTCTCGTAACCTGCGTTCACGACCTCGCTGAGTTCCGACAGGCGATGGAGCATCAGCCTCTCAAGCTCCGGCATCTCGGCGAACGGAATGTCTTCGCCCTCGTCATGCGCGAGCGTGCCAAGCATCCAGCGGACGGTGTTCCTGAGCTTGCGATATGCGTCGACATTTGTCTGGATGACGTTCTGGCCGAGCCGCTGGTCTTCCCAGTAGTCGGTGGTCATCACCCAAAGGCGCAGGATGTCGGCGCCGGACTTCGCCATCACGTCCTGCGGCAGCACCTGATTGCCGAGCGACTTCGACATCTTGCGTCCGTCCTCTGCCATGGTGAAGCCATGGGTGATGACCGTGTCGTAGGGTGCGCGTCCGCGTGTGCCGCAGCTTTCGAGCAGCGAGGAATGGAACCAGCCGCGATGCTGGTCGGAGCCTTCGAGATAGACGTCCGCCGGCCATTTCAGGTCCGGCCGGTCCTCAAGCGTGAAGGAATGCGTCGAACCTGAGTCGAACCAGACGTCGAGAATGTCGGTGACGATCTGCCAGGGCTCATTGGCCCGCGAACCGAGGAAGCGCTCGCGCGCGCCCTCAGCGAACCATGCGTCGGCGCCCTCGGCCTCGAAAGCTTCAAGGATGCGGGCATTGACGGTTTCGTCCTTCAGCACCTCGCCGTCCTCGGACACGAAAACGCAGATCGGCACGCCCCAGGCGCGCTGGCGCGAAAGCACCCAATCCGGCCGTTCCTCGATCATGGAGCGCAGGCGCGTCTGGCCGGCCGACGGCACGAAGCGCGTGTCGTCGATCGCCTTCAGTGCGCGGGTGCGCAGCGTCGAGCCGTCGCCAAGGTCCTTGTCCATATGGACGAACCACTGCGGCGTATTGCGGAAGATGACCGGTTTCTTGGAGCGCCAGGAATGCGGGTATTGATGCTTCAGCCGACCGCGCGCGAACAGCCTGTCCCTCTCGATCAGCGCCGTGATGACGGCCTGGTTGGCGTCGCCCTTCTTGCCGTTGTCGTCGATGACGCGGGCCGCACCGCCCGCGCGGTCCGGTCCGAAACCCGGCGCGTCCTTGGTGAAGAAGCCGTCGTCGCCGACGGTGAAGGGGATCGCCGTGTCGATGCCACGCGCCTGAAGATCGCGGGAATGGTCCATCCACGCGTCGAAGTCCTCGCGGCCGTGGCCGGGTGCGGTATGCACGAAACCCGTACCGGCATCGTCGGTGACGTGATCGCCCGGCATCAGCGGTACGTCGAATTCGTAGCCGCCTCCGAGACCCTTGAGCGGATGGGCGCAGGTGAGTGCACCGAGCTCGTCGCCGGTTACGTCGCGGAGACGCTTGTACTCCAGCTTCGCCTTGGCGAAAGACTCCTCAGCCAGCGCATCTGCGAAGACCAGCTTCTCGCCGCGTTTCGGACCGAAATCATTCTCCGCCGCAGTAACTTCGTAGAGACCGTATTTGATGCGCGGCGAAAAGCTGATTGCCCGGTTGCCGGGGATCGTCCACGGCGTCGTAGTCCAGATAACGACGCAAGCACTTTCTAGAGCATCTACGTCGGCAATCGGGTCTACCCCGTGTGGCGGCATGGTCACCTTGGCTTCCATCACTGGAAACTTCACCCAAACCGTATCGGACTCATAGTCCTGATACTCGACCTCGGCCTCGGCCAGTGCGGTGCGTTCCACCACGCTCCACATCACCGGCTTGGAGCCGCGATAGAGCTGGCCGGACATGGCGAATTTCAGCAGCTCTCCGGCAATCCGCGCCTCGGCGTGGAAGTTCATGGTCGTGTAAGGGTTCTTGAAGTCGCCGACGATGCCGAGCCGCTGGAACTCGACAGTCTGCACGTCGATCCAGTGCTGGGCGAAGTCGCGGCATTCCTTGCGGAACTCGTTGACCGGCACCTGGTCCTTGTCGAGACCCTTGGCGCGGTACTGCTCCTCGATCTTCCACTCGATCGGCAGGCCGTGGCAGTCCCAGCCCGGCACGTAATTCGAGTCATAGCCGCGCATCTGGAAGGAGCGCGTGATGACGTCCTTGAGCACCTTGTTCAGCGCATGGCCGATATGGATGTTGCCGTTGGCGTAGGGCGGGCCGTCATGGAGCACATATTTCGGACGGCCGGCGGCTTCCTCGCGCAGGCGGCTGTAAAGGTCCATCTCGCCCCAGCGGGCCACGATCTCGGGCTCCTTCTGCGGCAGCCCGGCGCGCATCGGAAACTCCGTCTGCGGCAGATAGAGCGTCTTCGAATAGTCTATTTTCTCGGCGGTATCGGTCATTGCCCGTCTCTCGGACCAGCGGCTCGCGGCAACGCGGCGGCTGGCATCGTCATATGCTGAAGATGCGCGGTGATGCGCGTTCGGTTCCCCGGACCTTCCGGCTCGTCAGAGCGCGCGGAAGGCCGGGCGGCTAATTCGTATGATGCGGCCAAAACCGGAGAAGCGCCTTGTCATGGCCGGGCTTTTAGCGGAGTGCGCGCCGCGAATAAAGTGCGGATTGCGGTGGACGTCGCCCGCACCTGCTCAGCGTGCCGCGAATGCGATTTTCGCGTCGAGCAGCGAGAGTGGGCTGACGCCGGCAAGGAGCGCGCGCGCCTCCGCCTCGTCCTGCCTCATCTGCGCCGTCAGCGCCGCCAGCCCGTCGAACTTCAGTTCGGGCCGCAGGAAGCCGAAGAACGACACCCGGCCGGTCTCGCCGTAAAGATCGCCGTCGAAATCGAACAGGAAGGTCTCCAGCAGGACCGCGCCGCCCTCCTCCACAGTTGGCCTACGACCGAAGCTGGCGACGCCGTCATGCAGCGATCCGTCGGCGCGCCGGAAGCGCACGGCGTAGATGCCGTGCTGCAGGTCTACACTGTCGGACAGCGCCATGTTGGCGGTCGGAAAGCCGAGCGTGCGGCCAAGCTGCTTGCCGCGTCCGACCTCGGCTTCCAGCGTAAAGCGGTAGCCCAGCAGCGCCGCCGCCTCCGCGGGTTCGCCGGCTGACAGCAACGACCTTATGCGGGTAGACGACACGGCCCCGCCGCCCTCGTCGTCGAAAGCCTCGACCGTCGATACGCCGAAACCGGCGCCAACGCCGGCGGCCGACAGGAATGCCGGATCGCCCCGCCGGGCGCGTCCGAAGTGAAAATCGTAGCCGGTGACGACGTCACGCACGCCAAGATCGGCGACGAGAATCCGGCTGACGAAATCTTCCGGTTCGGTCGCCGCCACGTCGCGCGTAAACGCCAGTTCGACCACACCATCCAGCCCGAAGGCTTCGAGAAGGGTAGCGCGCATCGGCGCCGGCGTGAGGCGGAAGATCGGCTCTTGGGGGCGGAAGAAGCTGCGCGGATGCGGTTCGAAAACAAGCGCCAGCACCGGCTCGCCCTTGGCGCGGCCGATGTCGAGAGCACGCTGCAGCACGCTCTGGTGCCCGCGATGAACGCCATCGAAATTGCCAATAGCGACCACGCCGTTGCGCAGGTCGTCTGGGAGGCCGTTCGATCCCTTTATGCGCTGGAAGGCTCGTGACATCGGGCGACCTGTCAGCGCAAACGCGGCATCGTGGCCAGCGGAACAAGACCGTGCCCGCCAAGGAACGCGGCCAGCTTGCCGGCGTCGACGCCGGCGGCCGAAGCATATTCCGAGGCGTGAATGCCATGCGTCACGAACAAGGAGTCGATACCGTAGCCCGCCGCGCCCTTGATGTCGGTCAGAACGCCGTCGCCGATCGCGAGCACCTTCGAAGTCTTTACTTCGCGACCGAGAACCTCACCGGCAGCGGCGAGCGCGGCATCGTAAATCGGCGCATGCGGCTTGCCGGCGATCAGGGTTCGGCCTCCCAGCTGGGCGTAGTCGCGCGCCAGCGCACCGGCGCACCAGATCAGCCTGTCGCCGCGTTCGACCACGATATCGGGATTGGCGCAGATGAACGGCAGGTCGCGCGCGCGCAGGCGGCGCAGCATGTCGGCGTAATCGTCCGGCGACTCCGTCTCGTCATCGAACAGGCCGGTGCAGACGACCGCCTGCGCCTCGAATTCCTCGACAAGCTCGGCGTCCAATCCCTCATAGATGCCGAGATCGCGGTCTGGCCCCAGATGGAAAACGCGGCGCGGACCTTCCGCGATCAAACCTCGGGTCACGTCGCCGGATGTGACAAGGCGGTCCCAGGCCGAGCGCGGAGCCCCGATGACGCGGACAAGCATCTCCTCGACTTCATGCGCGAGGCGCGGCGCGTTGGTAACGAGGATCACCGCCTTGCCCGCATCTCGCGCCTCTTCGAGAGCCGCCACGGCTTCCGGGTAGGCGTCGCGGCCGTTGTGGATGACGCCCCAGACATCGCATAGGATAACGTCGTAGCTGCCGGATATCCCGGCCAGGGCGTCGATCGCCTGCGGCGATTGTGCCGTCATCGCTGGATATCCACTCGGGTGATACGGCGTGTGCCGGTCTTCATCGGATCGAAGGGCGGTGAGGGCCCGCAATTAACCGAAGCCATTCACCCTGTCACGAGCTTTTACTTAACAGGGGCGCGGTCAGATGGCAGAACGCCGACGGGGGACACCGCCGGACGGAAATACCGTCAGGCTAGAACCGGAACAGGTATGTTTGTACGGCGAGGACTGTTCGTCTCGATCCTGGCGCTGGCGGCAGTAGCGCTCTATTCGATCTCGGTAAGAGCGCAGACCGCGCAGGATCCTATTCCCGGCAACGCGCTGGCGATTGCCGCCGTGGTGGTCGCTTTGATTTCGGTCGGCGTGGCCATCTTCGCAGTGCGGCGAGCCGAGGCTGTGCGCAGCGACTTCCGCCGCTTCTCCCGGTCCGTCGAGATGGCGCTTGACGACGTTTCTTCCCGAAGCACACGTGACTCGGCGACAATCGGCGAACTCAACCGCATGGTCGCCGACGAGATTCGTGGCATGGCCGACCTGCGCGCGCATGCCGCCGAAGCGCCGCAACAGCAAGCGACGCCGCGGCCCCGGCCGCGGGCGGTCGAACCGGAGGCTTTGCAGCCCGCATCGGCGCCCCCGATTGCGACACAGGCGTTCGAGGACGCGCTCGCTGCCGCCGTCGCGGACAATACGCTCCAGATCAGCCTGCAGCCCATCATATCCGTTTCCCAGAGCACGGCTGCGGGGTTCGAGGTGCACGCACACGTGCCCGGCGAAGATGCCAACCGTCCCGTGGACATCCGGCGCCTCACACGCCCGGTCGCAGGCCTCGACCCGGCCGCATTCGAGCAGGCCCTGCTGCGGCGCGCCATCGAAACCGGGCGGCGGCAGCTCGGGTCCGACAGCGAACGCATGCCCTTCCACATCCCGGTATCAGAGGCCCTGCTCGCCAACGAGCAGGAACTGGGCAACCTGGCCGAACTCACGTCACAGCACCGGGCCCTGGCAAAGTCGGTCGTGTTCTCGATCGCTGCCGACAGCCTGGAGCTCCACGGCGCCGCGCGCGACAATCTCGACCGTCTGACAGGCGAAGGTTTCCGCCTCGCGCTCGAGGATTGGGACGGCGACGCCGAGGCTGCCATTCAGGCGGCCGCGCGCGGGGTCGTGATGGCCAAGGTGGCGGCCGACCGGTTGCTCGACCGCCCCAAGCCCCGCCGAGGCGGGCTGACGGGTGCCGACATGGTCGAAGCGCTGAGGGAGGCCGGCATTCGCATCGTCGCAACGGGGGTGACCCGGGACGAAGACGCCGTGAACCTGATCGATCTCGGCATCGACCTGATGGAGGGCGACCGCTTCTCCGGACCCAAATTGATCAAGGCGCCGGCCTCGCGCCGCGCAGCGCTCGCGGAAACGTAAACAAAGCCTAAACATGCAGCAGGAATTTCGGATCGGGAGCAAAACCCGAACTTAAGAGATTCGTGAGATAAGCCCACGCTGGTATGGATTCATGGCTGGGTGATCTTTCGATGTTGCGACGTTTTTTCTCCGATATTCGCGGCAACTACATGCTGATGACGGCGGCCGCGATCGTGCCGATCATGGGCGGTCTGGCGCTGGGTGTCGACTACACCGAGATGACCCGGCAGCGTCAGCAGACCCTGAACGCCCTGGATGCGGCCGGCATCGCGACCGCGCGGCGCGTTATCGACGGCGCCTCCGAGGAGGAGATCATCGCCTACGCGCAGGACTTCTTCAGGGCCAATCTGGGCGATGTCGATCCTGCCAACGCGACGCTGAACATCGTGCTGCCGCAGAACAACGCCGGCGGCGGAACGCTCAAGCTTACCGCGGATCTCAAATACCAGCCCTACTTCCTGCCGGCCTTTGCCGCGATGATGGACACCGCAGGGCCGTCGACCGAAATCGACTTCACGGCTGAATCCGAGATCAGGCTGAAGAACACGCTTGAGGTCGCGCTCGTCCTCGATAACTCCGGTTCCATGGACTACACCGGCTCCGGCTCCGGCCAGAAGCGCCTCGCACTGCTGAAGGCGGCGGCAAAGGAGCTGATCGACACGCTGGCCGGCCAGGCGGCGCAGATGAAGCAGGTTTCGAAGCCCGTCCAGTTCGGACTGGTGCCGTTCGCCGCTTCCGTCAATGTCGGCGCCAACAACGCCAGCGCCAGCTGGATGGACACCGAAGGCCGATCGCCCATCCACCACGAGATCTTCGATTGGGGTGCCTTCCCCGGGTCCAACAGGAAGGTCCAGCTCATCAACGGCGTTTACGTCAAGAAGGGCTCGGACTGGGGCGCCGAGGAGAACCAGATCGTTACCCGCTTCTCGCTGTACAACGAGATGAAGACCATCGTCGGCACGCAGTGGGTCAGCAACATGCAGCAGGTCTGCAAGTTCTGGTGGAAGGGCAATTGCTATTGGTGGGCCTGGGAAGACCTGGGCTCGCAGCAGATAACCTACGGCAATTTCGCCAGTTGGGGAGGCTGCGTCGAGGCTCGTCCAGCTCCGTACAATCGCAACGACGCGGCGCCCAACGTGAACAACCCGGCGACGCTATACGTTCCGATGTTCGCGCCCGACGAGACGGACAATCGCGACAGCTGGAACCGGGCCGCGATGAGCGACTACTGGATCGACAAGACCAACAGCTCCAACAACTACACGCGGCAGCGCTATACGCCGAAATATTTTGACCCCGCGCCTCTCGGCACGTCCGCCCTCGGCCTTGGTCAGGGTCCGAACACGAGCTGCACGTCCGTTGCCATCAAGCCGCTGACCGACGTTTCGACGCAGGCCGGGCGCGACGAGGTCAAGGCCGCAATCGACGCCATGCAGGCCAGCGGCGGCACCAACGTGCCCGAGGGCATTGCCTGGGGCTGGCGCGTCGTATCGGGCGGACTGCCCTTCAACGAGGGCAGGCCGGATACCGAAAAAGGCAACGACAAGGTCGTCATTGTGCTCACCGACGGCGAGAACACCTACTACACGCCGAACTCGCTGGGCTATAACGACCTCGCCGACAACAAGTCGATCTACTCGGCATATGGCTATGCCGGCCGCAACCAGCCGGGCGGGTCGAAGTCGCGTCTGTTCACGGATACGACCGTGAGCTCAAGCAACTATTCGAACGACAACTACTCGGCGGCGCTGAACCAGCACATGCTGGCCACCTGCACCAACGCCAAGGATGCCGGGGTGATCGTGATGACCGTCGCGCTCGACCTGTCGTCCTCCAACACGCAGCAGGCGGCCCAGATCGCGTCGCTGAAGCAGTGCGCGTCCGACTCGCGGTTCCGCCGCGACAGTTCGGATCCGACCAAGCCGGCAAAACTGTTCTGGAACGCAACCGGCGGGAGCCTGTCGGACACGTTCAAGGAAATCGCCGACGAACTGTCGAACCTGCGCATCGTCGGCTAACCAAACACACAAGATCTGCGAAACCCCGCCGCTTTTTGCGGCGGGGTTTTTTCATCTGCCGGCCAACCGCCCGATTGGTTAACCCCCGGCTAAGTTGTCGTTAACAATTGAGCCACACGTCTGAACGATCCCTTAGCGCACCGATGTCAGACTACAGGTCTGGGTTTGGCTGGGTTTCTCGGAATGTCTCTCCTCGAGTTCCTTCGGGACAGGCGTGGCAACTACGCAATAGCGGTGGTGGCGGCGCTGGTTCCCATGATGGGCGGACTGGCCCTGGCGGTTGACTACGCCGAATTGAACCGCCAGCGGCAGGTCATTCACAACGCGCTCGACGCCGCGGGCATCGCCACGGCGCGGCACATCGTCTCCGGCGCAAGCGAGGCCGCGGTGCTGGCCTACGCCCAGAATTTCTTCGAGGCCAATCTTGGGCCCGTCGACCCGGCATCGACCAACCTGACGGTGGTGCTGCCAAGCAACCAGGCCGGCGGCGGGACACTCAAACTGTCGGCAACGCTCAATTACAAGCCGCATTTCTTTCCGGTATTCCAGAGCCTGCGTGGCAACAGCGCCAATCCGACGATCGGCACGCAGGCCGCGACGGAAATCAGGCTGAAGAACACGCTGGAAGTTGCTTTGGTGCTCGACAATTCGGGCTCGATGGACTTCCTCGGCTCCGGATCGGGCCAGAAGCGCATTGCACTCCTCAAGACGGCAGCGAAGCAGCTGGTCGAGACGCTGGCCCAGCAGGCTGCACTGATCAAACAGGTGGAGAAGCCGGTGCAGTTCGGCCTCGTGCCGTTCGCGGCATCCGTCAATGTAGGCCCCGGCGCGAGTGGCGAAAACTGGATCGATACGGCCGGCATCTCGCCCATTCACCAGGAGAATTTCGACTGGTCTACGCTCACCGAGCCCGACCGCTACGCCGAGAAGACGGGCGGCGTCTGGTACAAGCGCGGCACCGGCTGGGGCGACGACCAGGACACGATCCTCAGCCGCTTCTCGCTGTTCAAGGACATGCAGAAGGTCGAGTCACGCGAGTGGGTCGCGACCGGCAATGAATGGGTCTGCACCCGTTACCGTTCCAACGGCAGCTGCCGCTCCGGCCACTGGCAGGAAACGGGCTATTGGGACGAGACGATCAGCACCTATGCGAGCTGGCAGGGCTGCGTGGAGTCGCGCCCCTACCCCTACAACGTGAACGACACCCCGCCCGACGCCGGCGTTTCGGAACTCGGCGCCATATACGGCACGCCTGCGACACTTTTCGTACCTATGTTCGCGCCTGACGAGCCGGGCGACCGCTGGGCGACCGAAAGCGACGGCACGCCCGATAATTTCTCGGCCGTCAACAACTGGTGGAACGACGGCACCGAAGACGCGTCAGGCGCGGTGCGCCAGCGAAACATGACCAAATATTTCGATGTCAGGCCCTACGGCGCGACGACCTCGCAAGGCACCGGGCCGAACTACAGCTGCACCACCAATCCGATCACGCCGCTGACCGACGTGACGACGGAGGCAGGCCTCGCGTCGATCAAGAGCGCGATCGATGCCATGGCGCCGAGCGGTGCCACCAATGTGCCGGAAGGGGTGGCCTGGGGCTGGCGCGTGGTGTCGGGCGGCGCGCCTTACACCGAAGGTCGGCCCGACGGCGAAAAAGGCAACGACAAGATCGTCATCGTGCTCACCGACGGCGTGAACACCTATTACACACCGGGCTCGCTGGGCTATTCCGACCCGGCGGGCAACAAGTCGACCTATTCGGCTTACGGCTACGCCGGCAAGGGCTACAATGGCACCGGCACCTCGCGCTTGATGATGGGCAGCAGCGGGCTCGGCGCTTACGACTATTCCAACAGCAACTACACCGCCGCGCTCAACCAGCAGATGGAGTCGGTCTGCGCCAACGCCAAGGCTGCGGGCGTGATCGTGATGACGGTATCGCTCGACCTGTCCACCAGCGATGCCGGCGAAAATGCAGCCATCCAGGCGCTGAAGAACTGCGCCTCCGACTCGCGCTTCCGCAAGGATCCCAACGACCCGAGCAAACCGGCTAAGCTCTACTGGAACGCCACCGGCGGAAGCCTGTCCGATACCTTCAAGCAAATCGGCGACGAGCTGTCCAACCTCAGGATCGTGAGCTGAGGAGAGGCGGGGCGGCGCGCGGGGCGGTGGGCGGACCCCGCCCCGCGCCCGACCGGCTACGCTTGACACTCCGGGCGGCGCACATAGGCTTTGCGCCAGCCAACTGGAGGAACGAGCTTGAATTCGACGCGTCCCGCCGATACCGACACGATCGCCAGCGGCACGGCGCGAAGCTGGGACGAGTGGCTCGAATTCCTCACCGGCATTGGCGCCGAAAAGCTCTCGCACACTGAGATCGCGCGAAAGGTAAAGGCCACCGGCGACGCCAATGGCTGGTGGTCACAGGCGATCACCGTGGCCTTCGAGCAGCATATCGGCCGGCGCGACCCCGGCCAGCGCGCCGACGGCAGCTACGAGGTGTCGGTCACGCGGTCGCTGCCCGGCGAGCGCGATGACATCTATACTCAAGTGTGCGGGTTGCTGGACGCAATGCCGGATTTCGATGGCATCGCGGGCGAGAGCCGCACCAGCGTCACGCCCAAACGCAGTTACTGGCGCGCCTCGCTGGAGGACGGAACGGCCATCGTTCTTTCGGTCGAGGACAAGGGCGACGGCAAGGTGCTCGTGGCGCTGGCACACCAGAAGCTGGCTGACGCGGACGAGATCGCCCGCTGGCGCGCCTTCTGGAAGGACGTGCTGGCGAAGCTCTGACATCAGCCGCACTTGTCGGAATCCGCCCTGTCGGTTAGGACAGCCGCGCCCTCGCCGCGGCGCGATTTCCTTTGGCGGATACGGACTTCCTCTAATGGCTGACAAGGCTGAGAAAATGAAGGCGCGGCTGCCGCGCGGCTTTGCCGACCGCACGGCGGAGGAAATCCGCGCGGTCGACGCGATGATGCGCGCCATCCGCGAGAAGTTCGAGCTCTACGGTTTCGAGCCGGTGGAGCAGCCTTTCGTGGAATACACCGACGCGCTGGGCAAGTTCCTGCCCGACCAGGACCGGCCCAACGAGGGCGTGTTCTCCTTCCAGGACGACGACGAGCAGTGGCTGTCGCTTCGCTACGACCTGACCGCGCCGCTGGCGCGCTACGTGGCGGAGAATTTCGAGACGCTGCCCAAGCCCTTCCGAAGCTACCGCTCGGGCTGGGTGTTCCGCAACGAGAAGCCGGGACCGGGCCGCTTCCGCCAGTTCATGCAGTTCGATGCCGACATCGTCGGCACGCCCGGCGTCGCCGCCGACGCCGAAATGGCGATGATAATGGCCGACACGCTGGAAGCCGTCGGCATCGCGCGCGGCGACTATGTGATCCGGGTGAACAACCGCAAGGTTCTGGACTCACTTCTGTCGGCTGTTGGACTGACCGGCGACGATAAGGCAGGCCAGCGGCTTACCGTTCTTCGGGCTTTGGACAAATTCGACAAGTTCGGTCGAGATGGCGTGCTGCAATTGCTGAGCGTTAAGGGGCGTACTGACGAAAGCGGCGATCACACGAAAGGCGCCGGTTTAGATGATACCCAAATAAATCGGCTACTCGGCACTCTCGGATGGGGAGAGGAAGGCAGTGGTTCCACCAGTTCAGTCTCAAGCGGACTGACAATTGGAAATCTCATCAATAGCCTGGAAGATTTGAGCGCTGACGCAGAAGGCGCACGCGAGCTCGATGAAATTAACAATCTGTTCCGCGCGGCTGGCTATGGCGAGGATCGCATCAAGATCGACCCCTCCGTCGTGCGCGGGCTCGAATATTACACCGGCCCGGTCTACGAGGCCGAGCTTCTGTTCGAGGTGCCGAACGAGAAGGGCGAGATTGTCCGCTTCGGCTCTGTGGCAGGCGGCGGGCGTTATGATGGCCTCGTCTCGCGCTTCCGCGGCGAGCCGGTGCCGGCTACAGGCTTTTCCATCGGTGTGTCGCGCCTCACCACGGCGCTGAAGAACCTCGGCAAGCTGGACACCTCCAGCGTCATCGCGCCTGTCGTCGTGCTTGTCATGGACCGCGATACCGAAAGCCTCGGCCGCTACCAGAAGATGGTCACCAGCCTGCGAGCCGCCGGCATCCGCGCCGAGATGTATCTCGGCGGTTCCGGCATGAAGGCGCAGATGAAATATGCCGACCGGCGCGGCGCGCCCTGCGTCATCATCCAGGGCGGCGACGAGCGCGAAAAGCGCGAGGTCCAGATCAAGGACATGGCGCTCGGCGAGCAGCTGTCGAAGGAAATCGAGGACAACACCGCCTGGCGCGAAGGCCGCCCGGCGCAGTTCTCGGTGCCCGAGGCCGAGCTGGTCGAGGCTGTGCAGAAGGTGCTCCGGGGTCAGGCAGAGGATCGGGCGGCGGGGAAGTGAGCGCATGACCGCCCTGCCCGACTTTGCCGACGAAATCACCGCGCAGTTCGAGGCCTCTAGCGCGCCGCTGACCGATGTCGCCATCCTGCAGCCGGCCGACCCCTTCCTCGACATGGCGGGCGAGGATTTGCGCCGCCGCATCTACCTCACCGAAAGCGAAACCGGCCAGTCGCTCTGCCTGCGCCCCGAATTCACCATCCCCGTCTGCCTCGACCACATCGCCTCCCGCGCCGCCACGCCGCGCCGCTACGGCTATCTCGGCGAGGTATTTCGCCAGCGCCGCGAAGGCGGGGCCGAATTCTTCCAGGCCGGTATCGAGGATCTCGGTGAGACCGACATCGCCACCGCCGACGCCCGCTCCGTGGCCGATGCGCATGCGCTGCTGGCGCGACTGCTGCCGGGCAAAACGCTGGCAGTCACGATCGGCGATCAGGGCGTGTTCGAGGCGGTGCTCGCCGCACTCGGCCTGCCGCGCGGCTGGCAGAAGCGGCTGGCGCGCGCCTTCGGCTCGCGCGCCGCGCTCGAGGGCGCTCTTGCCGATCTCGCCAATCCGCGCCGCGCCGCAGCACTGGACGAACCGGCCGCCTCGCTGCTTCTCGCAGGCGAACCGGAGCCACTCGCCGCGCACATCGCCGAGCGCATGGAAGCTGCCGGGCATTCGCCGGGCGCGGGACGTACGGCGGAAGAAATCGCCAGCCGGCTGATCGCGAAATCGGAACTGCGCAGCGTGCAGCTCTCCGACGAGGCGCTGGCCGCACTGAAGGCCTTTCTCGCCATCCGCGCGCCGCTGGCCGATGCAGGGTCCGCGCTCGAAGCCTTCGCCAAAGACGCCAAGCTGTCGCTGGGCGCGGCGCTTGCGCGCTTCAACGAGCGCGCCGAGGCGGTCGCCTCTCACGCGCTGTCCGGCAGCGTCGAATACGACGCCTCGTTCGGCCGCCCGCTCGACTACTACACCGGCCTCGTCTTCGAGATCGGCCTGCCTGGCGGCGACCGTCCGCTGGCCGGTGGCGGCCGCTACGACCGACTACTGACGCTTCTCGGCGCGAAGTCGCCCATCCCCGGCGTCGGCTTCTCGGTCTGGCTCGACCGCATCGCGGAGGCGCGGCGATGAGCATCACGCTTGCCCTCCCCTCCAAGGGCCGCCTGAAGGACCAGGCTCTGAAGCACATGGCTGATGCCGGCCTGCCCGCCGAGATGCCGGAGGATGCACGGCGTTACCGTGCCGCGCTCACCGGCCGTCCGGAGGTGGAGCTCGTCTTCCTGTCGGCGTCCGAGATCGCCAGCGAAATCGCACAGGGCAACATCGATCTCGGCGTGACAGGCGAGGATCTGCTGCGCGAGACGATTGCCGATTTCGACAGCCGGGCGGAGATCGCGGCGCGTCTCGGTTTCGGTCGGGCCGATGTGGTCGTCGCCGTGCCCGACATGTGGCTCGACGTCGACACGATGGCCGATCTGGACGACGTGGCCGCCGACTTCCGCCAGCGGCACGGCCGCCGGCTCAGGATCGCAACGAAGTACTGGCGGCTGACGCAGCAGTTCTTCTCCGGCAAGCACGGCATTCAGGTCTACCGCATCGTGGAGAGCCTCGGCGCCACCGAAGGCGCGCCGGCGGCGGGCTCGGCGGACGTGATCGTCGACATCACCACCACCGGATCGACGCTGCGGGCCAACCACCTCAAGGTGCTGGAAGACGGCGTGATCCTGCGTTCCGAGGCGTGCCTCGCGGCATCGAAGAAAGAACGCAGCGCGTCCGATCAGAAGATCGTTGGGGAGCTTGCCGGCGCGTTGGCCGGTTCCAGCGCTTAGGCCGCCCCCTCCACCGCCTACGGCGGTCCCCCGCTTCGCAGGGGAGGATCGAGGATCGCGGACGGCCACGGCTGTGGATCTTCCCCCGTGCACGGGGGAAGGGGACCACGCGAAGCGTGGTGGAGGGGGCGGAGACCGGGCGCCGCCGGATAGCGTCAAGCGCGGGGTGGCATCCGTCCATCGACCGAAAACCGCCCGGCGCCCTGTATCGCAAGCACGATCAGCCCGCCGGCGACGGCGATGTCCTTCACCAGCATCTGCCGGTGCATGAAGGCAAGCATGGCGTCATCGCCCTGCCCGTAGTGCCCGAGGAAGGTCGCCACGAGCGCGAAGGCGGCCAGGAGCGCCGCCGCCGGCCGGGTCAGGAAGCCGGCTATCAGAAGCGCGCCGCCCGCCAGTTCGAACAGGCCGACGCCCCATGCGGCAAGCATCGGAAGCGGCAGGCCGAGCCGGGCGAAATAGCCGGCGGTGCCCTCGATATTGCTCAGCGCCGCCCAGCCGCTGTCAAGGAACATCATGGCCAGCATCAAGCGAGCGATGAGAAGAAATGCAGGCGTCATGGCAGCCTCCGCGCAGCAACGCCGCACAATATCTTTGCAGGGGCGGTCCGCATAGCAAAAGGCCCGGAGCGATGCTCCGGGCCTTCGTCTGCGTTGCCTTCAGACGGTTCAGGCGGATGCGCGGCGGCCGTCGATCGAGATCGAGCCGGGACCGGCGGCGTAGAGCGCGAGGAAGCCCCCGACCAGCGCGAAGTTCTTGAAAAAGATCGACATCTGCATCTGGTCGGCGAGATTGTTGTGGAAGAACACTGCTGTGAGAACACAGAAGAGCGCCAGAGCGAGCGCGGCGATCCGGGTCTGGAAGCCGACGAGCACGGCGACGCCCGCGACCACTTCCCAGATGCCCGACAGCCAGGCGAGCAGCGTCGGCGCCGGCAATCCGACCGAGCCGATATAACCGGAAATACCCTCGATACTGCCGAACTTCGAGAATCCCGCCATGATGAACATGACGGAGAGCAGAATCCGGGCGATGAGAAGGACCACGTTGTTCGACATTGATGTTGTTCCCGTGTGAATGCGATTCGCGCTGATTAGCGGGCATGTGCGTGTTCGACAGCCCCGGAATACTGAACGCTGCGTTCACATTTGAAACCCGGCGTAGAGCGCGTCCATCCGCCGGCGATCGCTTCAACCCGGGCGGATCATGACTTCCGGACGGACGATCTCGTCATATTCGGCCTCCGTCACCAGCCCACTGCCGACCGCCTCTTCACGCAGAGTTGTTCCGTTCCGGTGCGCTGCCTTGGCGATTTTGGCCGCCGCGTCGTAGCCGATTCGCGGCGCCAGCGCCGTCACGAGCATCAGCGACTGGCGCATCAGCTCGGCGATTCGCGGCTCGTTGGCCTCGATGCCGGCTACGCAATTATCGGCAAAGGAGCGCATGCCGTCCGCCAGCAGCCGCACCGACTGCAGCACGGCGTTGGCGATCACCGGCTTGAAAACGTTGAGCTCGAAATGGCCCTGGCTGGCGGCCATGGCAACAGTGGTGTGATTGCCGGTTACCTGCGTCGCCACCATGGTCAGCGCCTCGGCCTGGGTCGGGTTCACCTTGCCGGGCATGATGGACGAACCCGGCTCGTTCTCAGGCAGGCTGAGTTCGCCCAGCCCCGAGCGCGGGCCGGAACCCAGGAAACGGATGTCGTTGGCGATCTTGAAGAGGTCTGCCGCAAGGGCAGACAAAGCGCCATGGAACGCGGTCAGCGCGCCATGGCTGGCCAGCGCCTCGAACTTGTTTGCCGCCGTGCGAAACGGCAGGCCGCTGATCTCGGCGACACGTGCACCGAAGGCTTCGGCAAAACCTTCCGGCGCGTTGAGCCCGGTGCCAACGGCGGTACCACCCTGCGCGAGCGCATAGACGTCGCCCAGCGCTTCCTCGATGCGTTTCGCCGAGAGGTCGAGCGCAGCGACATAGCCGGAGAACTCCTGGCCAAGCGTCAGCGGCGTGGCGTCCTGCGTGTGGGTGCGGCCAATCTTGACGATGTGATCGAAGGCCAGGCGCTTCGTCTCCAGCGCATCCCTGAGATGTCCGAGCGCCGGCAACAACCGCTGCTTCGCTTCCGTCGCCACCGCGATGTGCATCGCCGTCGGAAAGGTGTCGTTTGACGACTGACTCATATTAACGTGATCGTTGGGATGGACGGGCTCTTTCGATCCCATCTCGCCGCCCAGCATCTCGATGGCCCGGTTCGAGATCACCTCATTGGCGTTCATGTTCGACTGCGTGCCGGAACCCGTCTGCCAGACGACCAGCGGAAAATGATCGTCCAGCTTGCCCTCCCGCACCT
Organism: Rhizobiaceae bacterium; assembly: GCA_017643025.1. GTDB lineage: Bacteria > Pseudomonadota > Alphaproteobacteria > Rhizobiales > Rhizobiaceae > RCIO01. The sequence goes on along the minus strand of JAEPOG010000003.1, from coordinate 585,827 downwards.
CATCGGCGGCGTTGGCGATCGCCTCGCCGAGCCCGGCGTCGAGCTTGCCCAGCGCCACGTTGACGTCGGCCGCGGCGCGCTTCACCAGCCCCAGCGCATGGACCAGTGGCAGCGGCATGCGCTCAGTGCCAATGCGGAAATTCCGGATCGAGCGCTGCGTCTGCGCGCCCCAGTAGCGGTCCGCCGGCACCTCGATGGCGCCGAATGTGTCCGTTTCCGTGCGCGTCGCTGCCATGGCTCTGGCTCCTTCAGGCTTGGTCTCTCCCGGCATATGGCGGAGGTCCGCTTCCCCTTCAATGACGGTGGGTTAACCCCGGGGAATTAGCCGACGCTTTACAACAAAGCCGCCACCGGGCAAGTATCTGGCCACCGCCGCCATGCCGATCGTCCGGCGTGAGCAAGGGGCAAAATAACAAACGGGAGAGTGTCATTATGCGTTCCACCATCCGCAAGGTGCTGGTTTCCACTGCCGGTGCGGCAGCCCTTCTGGCCGCCGCCAGCGCCACTCAGGCGCAAGAGGTCAAGGTCGGCATATTGCTGGGCTATACGGGCCCGATCGAGTCGCTGACGCCGCCTATGGCCGACAGCGCCGAACTCGCGCTCAATGAGGTCAACGAGAGCGGCATGTTCCTCAACGGCGAAACGCTGGTCGGCGTGCGCGCAGATTCAACCTGCATCGACAGCGCAGCAGCCACCGCTGCGGCCGAGCGCCTCGTCACGTCGGACAATGTGGTCGCGATCATGGGCGCCGACTGCTCGGGCGTCACGACCGCGGTTGCCAACAACGTTGCCGTTCCGAATGGCGTCGTCATGATTTCGCCGTCGGCGACTTCGCCGGCGCTTTCGACCATCGAGGACAACGGCCTGTTCTTCCGCACGGCGCCGTCGGACGCGCGGCAGGGCCAGGTGCTGGCCGACATCCTGATGTCGCAGGGCATCGACGAGGTCGCCGTCACCTACACCAACAACGACTACGGCAAGGGCCTGTCGGACTCCTTCGCCGGCGCCTATGAAGCAGCGGGCGGCACCGTGACGATCAACGCCCCGCATGAAGACGGCAAGGGCGACTACTCGGCCGAGGTCGGCGCGCTGGCAGCCGCCGGCGGCGACCTGCTGGTCGTGTTCGGCTATGCCGATCAGGGCGGCGTTGGCGTCATCCGCTCGGCGCTGGACGCAGGCGCGTTCGACCGCTTCGCTCTCGGCGACGGCATGTTCGCGCAGAGCCTGATCGACGCCATCGGCGACGGTCTGGAAGGCACAATCGGTTCGGTTCCGTGGTCGGAAGGCGAAGGCGCTGACGCGTTTGTCGCCGCAGCACAGGCTGCCGGCGTCAACTCGGACAGCTCGTTCACGCGTGAAAGCTATGATGCCGCCGCTCTCATCGCCATGGCGATGCAAAAGGCCGGCTCAACCGACCGCGCGGCGATCAAGGACCACGTGCTCGACGTTGCCAACGCTCCGGGCGAGAAGATTCTTCCGGGACAGTTGGGCAAGGCGCTTGAGCTGATCAAGGCCGGCACCGACGTCGACTATGTCGGCGCGACCAATGTCGAGCTGATCGGCCCCGGCGAAGCCTCCGGCACCTATCGCGAATATGTCGTCGAGGGCGGCGAGTACAAAACCGTCCAGTTCCGCTAAGCGGCGCGACACGACAAATCACAGCCCGGCCTTCGTGGCCGGGCTGTTCGCATAATCGGGGAAATGCATGATCCGCGTGGAAGACCTCCACATGCATTTCGGCGGCATCAGAGCCGTCGACGGGGCAAGCATCGAAGTCGCCAAGGGTTCCATCACCGGCCTGATCGGACCGAACGGAGCCGGCAAAACCACGCTCTTCAACGTCATCGCCGGGCACTACGCGCCGACTTCCGGCAAGGTCTGGCTCGACGGCGAGGACATTACCGGCCTGCCGCCGCACGAGCTTTTCGCCAAGGGTCTCCTGCGCACCTTCCAGATCGCACACGAGTTTTCCACGCTGACGGTGCGCGAGAACCTGATGATGGTGCCGGCCGAACAGCCGGGCGAGTCGCTGATCGACGTGTGGCTGCGGGCGGGCAAGGTGCGTGAGCGCGAAGCCGAGATCAGGCAGCGCGCCGACGAGGTTATCGACTTCCTCAATCTCGGCCATCTGGCCGAGGAGCGCGCCGGCAATCTGTCGGGCGGCCAGAAGAAGCTGCTCGAACTCGGGCGCACGATGATGGTGGACGCCAAGATCGTCTTTCTCGACGAGGTCGGCGCCGGCGTGAACCGCACGTTGCTGAAGACCATCGCCGACGCGATCCTCAGGCTCAACAGGGAGCGCGGCTACACCTTCTGCGTCATCGAGCACGACATGGATTTCATCGCCTCGCTCTGCGACCCGGTCATCGTCATGGCCGAGGGCCACGTGCTGTTCGAGGGCACTGCCTCCGAGGTGAAGACCAACGAACAGGTGATCGAGGCCTATCTCGGTACCGGCCTGAAAAACCGCCCACGCAAGCAGCAGGCGGAGGCGCGGCCATGACCTATCTCGCCGGAACCGGCATGACCGGCGGCTATGGCGGCGCCGACATCCTCAACGGCTGCGATATCGCGGTGGACCGCGGCGAGATCGTCGTCATCGTCGGGCCCAACGGCGCCGGCAAGTCGACAGCCATGAAGGCGATCTTCGGCATGCTAGCGCTGCGCGAAGGCGCGATCACGCTCGACGGTGACGACATCACCCGGCTGTCGCCGCAGGACCGGGTGAAGGCCGGCATGGGTTTCGTGCCGCAGAACGGCAATGTCTTCACCACGATGACGGTGGAGGAGAACCTCGAAATGGGGGCCTTCATCCGCGACGACGATTTCAGCGGCACGATGGAGCAGGTCTATCATTTGTTTCCGGCGCTGAAAGAGAAGCGCCGGCAGCCGGCCGGCGAACTCTCGGGCGGCCAGCGCCAGCAAGTAGCGGTCGGCCGCGCGCTGATGACCAATCCCGGCGTGCTTATGCTCGACGAGCCGACCGCCGGTGTGTCGCCCATCGTCATGGATGAGCTGTTCGACCGCATCCTCGAAGTTGCAGCGACGGGCATCGCAATCCTGATGGTGGAGCAAAACGCCCGCCAGGCGCTCGCCATCGCAGACCGCGGCTATGTGCTCGTCCAGGGCGCCAATCGCTACACCGACACCGGGGAGGCGCTGCTCGCCAACCCGGAAGTCCGCGCTTCGTTTCTGGGCGGGTGAGCATGATCGACCTCGTCAACGCCCTCGTCCTGTTCTCAAACTTCGTGCTTGTGCCGGGCCTCGCCTACGGCTCGCAGCTGGCGCTGGGCGCGCTGGGCGTTACGCTCGTGTTCGGCATATTGCGCTTCGCCAATTTCGCCCATGGCGACCTGATGGCCTTCGGCACGATGGTGACAATCCTCGTCACATGGTGGCTGCAGTCGCTGGGCGTTAGCATCGACCCATTGCCGACCGCCCTGCTCGCTCTGCCGGTGGGTATCGTGGCGGCGATCCTGATCACGCTCTTCTTCGACAGGACGGTGTTCAGCTTCTACCGCCGCCAACGCTCGGCCGGCATCGTGCTCGTCATGGCGTCCATCGGCGTCATGTTCATGCTCAACGGCATCGTTCGTTTCGTCATCGGACCCGACGACCAGCGCTTCGCCGATGGCGCGCGCTTCATCATCAGCGCGCGCGAGTTCAAGGAGATGACTGGGCTTGAGGAAGGCCTGACCATCCGACTGCCTGTTCTCATCACCGTCATAGTCGCAATCGCCGTAGTCGCCTGGCTGTTCTGGTTCCTGCAGCGAACCCGCACCGGCAAGGCGATGCGCGCCTATTCGGACAATGAGGACCTTGCCCTGCTATCAGGCATCAGCCCGGAGCGGGTGGTGGCCGTCACCTGGATCATCGCCGCCAGCCTGGCAACGATCGCCGGCGTGCTTTACGGGCTCGACAAGAGCTTCAAGCCCTTCACCTACTTCCAATTGCTGCTGCCGATATTCGCGGCGGCCATCGTCGGCGGCATCGGCCAGCCCATAGGCGCTATCGCCGGCGGCTTCGTCGTCGCCTTCTCGGAAGTGACGGTCACCTACGCCTACAAGCGGGTTCTCGAATATCTGAGCTTCGAGCCCAGCGGCCTCGTGCAGCTGCTGTCGACGGAGTACAAATTCGCCGTCTCCTTCGTCATCCTGGTGATCGTGCTGCTGATCCGGCCGACCGGCATCTTCCGCGGGAGGCTGCTGTAATGACGCGCTCGGGCCTCATCCTCTATCTCTGCATGGCGGCGCTGATCGCGCTGGTCGGCTTCGCGCAGAGCTGGAACCTCGCGCTCACCATCATCAATCTGTGCCTGATCTCCGCCATCATGGCGCTCGGCGTGAACATCCAGTGGGGTTACGCCGGCCTGTTCAATGTCGGCATTATGGGTTTCGCCGCGCTTGGCGGGCTGGCCGGTGTGCTGGTCGCGCAGCCGCCCGTCGGCGGAGCCTGGGCGGCGGGCGGCGCCGGCATCGGCCTGTCGCTATTGGCATTGCTCGGCACGGTGGGGGCGGTAGTCCTTGTGCGGCGGCATGTCTCCGGACGATGGCGCAATCCGGCGGCGCTGGCTGTGGCCGTCGTCGGCTATTTCGTCATCCGCGCCGTCTTCGACCCCGCGGTGCAAGCGATCGAAAGCTTCGACCCGGCACGCACCGGCTATCTCGGCGGGCTTGGCCTGCCGATCATCCTGTCATGGATCGTCGGCGGTGCATTCGCCGCTGCCGCGGCGTGGCTGGTCGGCAAAGTGGCGCTCGGCTTGCGGGCCGACTATCTCGCCATCGCCACGCTCGGCATCTCGGAAATCATCATCGCGATGCTGAAGAATGAGGACTGGCTGACACGCGGCGTGAAAAACGTCTCGGGCCTGCCGAGGCCGGTCCCCATCGAGATCCAGTTGCAGCAGACCGAATGGTTTCTCGATCTTGCGGCGCGCCTTGGAGCCAACCCGATCACCTTCTCCAGCATCTATGTGAAGCTGTGCTACGCGATCCTGTTCGCAATCGTGCTCGTCATCCTGATGTGGCTGGCGGAGCGCGCGCTCAATGCGCCGTGGGGCCGCATGATGCGCGCCATCCGCGACAACCGCGACGCCGCCGAGGCGATGGGAAAGGACGTGACGGCGCGGCATCTGCAGACCTTCATCCTCGGCTCGGCGGTCGTCGGCGTTGCCGGCGCGATGCTGACCACGCTCGATGGCCAGTTCACGCCCGGCCAGTACAATCCGCTGCGCTTCACCTTCCTGATCTGGGTCATGGTGATCGTCGGCGGCTCGGGCAACAACTGGGGCGCGGTGCTCGGCGGCTTCCTGATCTGGTTCGTCTGGGTCGAGGCCGAACCGGCAGGCATCGTGCTGATGAACCTGGTTACCGCCGGCCTCGATCAGGGCAGCGCGGTGCGCGCGCATCTGCTCGACGCCGCGCCGCATGCCCGCCTGTTTCTGATGGGGCTGATCCTGCTTCTGGTGCTGCGCTTCTCGCCGCGCGGGCTGATACCGGAACGGCGGTAGGGGCTGTTCACGGCTCGTCACCGAAGCATCTGACACGCAAACGAAAAGGGCGGTCCGAAGACCGCCCTCTCGATAGCTTCTGGTCGGCTGGACTTAGAAGTCCATGCCGCCCATGCCGCCCATGCCGCCGCCGGGCATTGCCGGTGCAGCCGACTCCTTCTTCGGAGCCTCGGCAACCATCGCCTCGGTGGTGACCAGCAGGCCGGCAACCGAACCGGCGTCCTGGAGCGCGGTGCGCACCACCTTCACGGGGTCGACGATGCCCATGGAGATCATGTCGCCATACTCGCCCGTCTGGGCGTTGTAGCCGAAGGTGACCGACTTGTTCTCGAGGATCTTGCCGGCAACGATCGACGCCTCGGCGCCGGCGTTGGCTGCGATCTGGCGGCAAGGAGCCTGGAGCGCGCGGCGAACGATCTGGATGCCTGCCTCCTGGTCGGCATTGGCGCCCTTCACGTTGATGCCGGTCGACGCACGGAGGAGCGCAACGCCGCCACCAGCAACGATGCCTTCCTCGACAGCGGCACGCGTTGCGTTGAGCGCATCGTCAACGCGGTCCTTCTTCTCCTTGACCTCGATCTCGGTCGCACCGCCGACGCGGATGACGGCAACGCCGCCAGCCAGCTTGGCGAGACGCTCCTGCAGCTTCTCGCGGTCGTAGTCGGAAGAGGTCTCCTCGATCTGCTGCTTGATCTGGCCAACGCGGCCCTGGATCTCGCCTTTCTTGCCGGCGCCGTCGACGATGGTGGTGTTTTCCTTCTCGACGCGGACCTTCTTGGCGCGGCCAAGCATGTTGAGGGTCACGTTCTCGAGCTTGATGCCGAGGTCCTCGGAAATCACCTGGCCGCCGGTGAGGATCGCGATGTCCTCGAGCATGGCCTTGCGGCGGTCGCCGAAGCCCGGAGCCTTGACGGCGGCGATCTTGAGGCCACCGCGCAGCTTGTTCACGACGAGCGTGGCCAGAGCCTCGCCCTCGACGTCCTCGGCGATGATCAGCAGAGGCTTGGACGACTGAACGACCGACTCCAGAACCGGCAGCATTGCCTGAAGGTTGGAGAGCTTCTTCTCGTGCAGGAGGATGTAGCAATCCTCGAGCTCGGCAACCATCTTGTCCGGATTGGTGACGAAGTACGGCGAGAGATAGCCGCGGTCGAACTGCATGCCTTCGACGACCTCGAGCTCGGTCTCGGCGGTCTTGGCTTCCTCGACGGTGATGACACCCTCGTTGCCGACCTTCTGCATCGCCTCGGCGATCATCTTGCCGACTTCTTCCTCGCCATTGGCCGAAATCGTGCCGACCTGCGCGACTTCAGCGGAGGTCTTGATCTTCTTGGCCTGCTTGGCGAGCAGATCGACCACGTTGCTGACGGCGAGATCGACGCCGCGCTTCAGGTCCATCGGGTTCATGCCGGCGGCAACGGCCTTGTGGCCTTCCTGAACGATCGACTGCGCCAGAACGGTCGCGGTCGTGGTGCCGTCACCTGCGATGTCGTTGGTCTTGGAAGCGACCTCGCGCACCATCTGTGCGCCCATGTTCTCGAACTTGTCCTCAAGCTCGATTTCCTTGGCGACGGTGACGCCGTCCTTGGTGATGCGCGGCGCGCCGAACGACTTGTCGATCACGACGTTGCGGCCCTTCGGGCCCAGCGTGACCTTCACCGCGTCGGCGAGAACGTTGACACCCTTGAGCATACGCTCGCGTGCGTCACGGGAGAATTTTACGTCTTTTGCTGCCATGTTCAGCTCCTGGGCCCAAGGCCCGAATTACATACTCAGTTGTCGAACGGGTGGTTGGCGGTCAGCCGATAACGCCCATGATGTCGGATTCCTTCATGATCAGGAGATCCTCACCATTGAGCTTGACCTCGGTGCCCGACCACTTGCCGAACAGAATGCGGTCGCCGGCCTTGACGTCGAGCGGAACAAGCTTGCCGCTCTCGTCGCGGGCGCCCGATCCAACCGCGATGATCTCGCCCTCGGAGGGCTTTTCCTTCGCGGTGTCGGGGATGATGATGCCGCCGGACGTCTTTTCTTCGGACTCGACCCTGCGTACGACGACGCGGTCGTGAAGCGGGCGGAACTTCGTCTTTGCCATTGTGATTGATCCTCGAAGCGGAATAAGAGATACCGTCTTTCCGGTCGTACCGGATGTGTTGGCACTCACTAATGGCGAGTGCTAACGCGCGGTGAGATAGGGGCTCGCCATTTCGCTGTCAAGCGGCGGCGCCGGTTGTGGCCGAGTCTCAGGCCGGAGGTGGAGCGGCTTCGAACTGATCAGGCCGGCCGTTTGAACTGGCTGCGCTCGAGTTCCACGAGTTCCCGGCACACGCAGCCCTCAAGGTGGTCGTTGACCAGCCCCATCGCCTGCATGAAGGCGTAGACCGTCGTCGGGCCGACGAACGTCCAACCCATTTCCTTGAGCCGGGAGGAAATCCGCTTCGACGCGTCGGTCGTGGGATTGGCTGCCACATAAGCGCGATCGACCACCGCAGGACGTTCGTCGCTGCCCGGCTCGAACGACCAGAACCAGCGGGCGAGCGAGCCGTGCTGCTCGCACATTTCGACGGCCCGTCGGGCGTTATTGAACACTGACGCGATCTTGCCGCGGTGGCGGATGATGCCGGCGTTGGTGAGGTGCATGTCGACATGCCACTCGCCGAATGCGGCCAGTTTCTCGAAATCGAAACCGTGAAACGCCTGCCGGAAATTCTCGCGCTTGCGCAGGATGGTGATCCAGGACAGTCCCGACTGGAACCCTTCAAGGCAGATCTTCTCGAACAGGCGGTGGTCGTCCACGACCGGGCGGCCCCATTCGTGATCGTGGTAGTGCAGATAGTCGGGCTGATTGCCGTGCCAGGCGCAGCGTGCGGCGCCATCCGGTCCTTCGATCAGCCCGTTGTGTGCCACGCCCATTGCATGCTCCCCTCGCAATCCGGTTTACCTGCGATTCACCAGACATTTCAACGCAGCGGTAACCACACCAAAAGCTTTCCGGAAAATCGCGCATTTTACGCAATCCGATTCACGTTTCGGTGGTGGCGGTTACCGACAATCGCACTGGTTTTGAGGGCGAAGCCGAAGGCAGCGCCCGCGTATCGATGTGTAATGCGTGAAACGAGTGCGTCCATGAAACGATTTCTGCCGCTCCTTGCCGCCGCCCTTCTGGCTGCCGGCATTTCAGGCGCCCAGGCCAACGATCGCTATCGCGAGCGTCCGCCGCTGGTCGTCAGCCCCGATCTCAGCGCCCCATGGGTGCTACAGCTCCAGCGCGCGCCGCAGGGCGCCCGGGTGAGCGGACTGCGCGGTGTTCGCGTCACACCGGCACCGCGGCAGGTCATTCGGCGGGAGAGGCGCGAAACTACGCGCGCCGCGCCGCGGGAGACCGCGCGGCAGGCGGAACCCATGGTCCAGATGGCGGCGGCCGCCCCGGCGCAGGCGCGAAGCGCCGGCCCGCAGATGGACCCGATGTTCCTGCCGCAGACCGTCAACTATTCGGGGCCGCACAAGCCCGGCACCATCGTCATCGAGACCGCCTCCAAGTTCCTCTACCTCGTTCAGGAGGGCGGCCAGGCGCGCCGTTACGGCGTTGGCGTCGGCAAGGAAGGTTTCCTGTGGCACGGCACCGAGACCATCTCCCAGAAGCGGGAATGGCCGGACTGGCGCCCGCCGGCGGAGATGATCGAGCGCGAGAAACGGAAGGGTCGCATCCTGCCGGCGTTCATGCCGGGCGGACCCGGTAATCCGCTGGGCGCCCGCGCGCTCTATCTCGGCTCCACACTCTACCGCATTCACGGCACCAATGCGCCCTGGACGATCGGCGGCAACGTATCCTCGGGTTGCATCCGCATGCGCAACGAGGACGTGACGGATCTCTACGAACGCGTCGGCGTCGGCACCAAGGTTGTCGTGATCTGAATTCAGCTGCGGGGGACGGATCGGCCGACAGGGGAAGGCCGGACCGTCAGGAAAAGGCGGCACGGCCCATGGCCGGAGCCGCCTTTTCCTTATGCAACTGTGGACGGCTGGATCGGCAGCTTTCCTTCGCGCCGACGCGGACTATCGTAGCGCCATCGGGCGGCCCGCCGCCCGGCTCGGGAGGGGCTCATGGACGTTCTGATCACGGTATTCCTGCCGCTGGCGCTTGCCATCATCATGTTTTCGCTGGGGCTTGGCCTGACGCTGGACGATTTCAAGCGCGTCTTCGCCGCGCCCAAGGCGTTCGGCATCGGCGCGCTGGCGCAGACCGTCATCCTGCCGATCGTCGCCTACCTCATCGTCATCCTCTTCCAATTGCCGGCGGAGCTGGCGGTCGGACTGATGATCCTGTCCTTCTGCCCCGGCGGCGTCACGTCGAACATCCTGACCAAGTTCGCGCGTGGCGACCTTGCCCTGTCGATCTCGCTCACCGGCATCATCAGCCTTGTCGCGGTAATAACCGTGCCGTTCCTGGTGGCCTATTTCGCCGAACATTTCATGGGCGTCGACGCACCGCCGGTGAACGTTACGTCGCTTGCCGTCGCCATGTTTCTGATCACGGCAGTGCCGGTCGTTCTCGGCATGCTTCTGCGCCATTTCGCGCCTGGGCTGACCGGCGTGATCGAACGGCCCGTGGAGCAGCTTTCGGTCGGGCTGTTCGTCATCGTGGTTGTCGGTGCGCTGGCCGCCAACTGGACACTGTTCGTCGACAACCTCGCGGTGCTCGGCCCGGCGGTCGTCGTGCTCAATATCGTGCTTCTGGCCATCGGACTGGGGCTTGCCCGCATGTTCGCGCTCGACGGCAGGCAGGCGACGGCCATCGCGATCGAGACCGGCATTCAGAACGCAACGCTGGGCATCACGGTCGGCTCGCTGATCGTGGAGCAGGTCGCGGCGCTGCCGCCCTTCAGCCTGCCATCCGGCGTCTACGGCATCACCATGTATGTGGTGAGCCTGCCCTTTGTGTTCTGGCGGCGGAGCCTGGCCAGCTGATTATTCAGCTGCCTCGAGCGTCGGTTCGGGAAGGCCGGCGGGCTTCGGCCCGCCCCAGGCCCAGTCGAGCAGTTCGACCGTGTGCACGATCGGCATGCCCGCCCGGTCCGCTATCTGCGTAATGCAGCCGATATTTCCGGTGGCCACGAGATCGGCGCCGGTGGCGGTGAGGTTCGCCACCTTGCGGTCGCGCAAGCGTGCTGAAATCTCCGGCTGCATGATGTTGTAGGTCCCGGCCGAGCCGCAGCACAGATGCCCCTCGCGCGGTTCGGTGACGCGAAAACCGGCCTTCGCCAGCAGCGCCTTCGGCTGGCGCGTGATCTTCTGGCCATGCTGCATCGAGCAAGCCGAATGGTAGGCGACCGTCAGGCCCGCGGCCTTCGCGGGCGCAGGCAGGTCGAGCGTGTCGAGATATTCCGTTACGTCCATCGCCAGTGCGGACACACGGGCTGCCTTATCGGCATAGGCCGGGTCCAGCCGGAGCATGTGTCCGTAGTCCTTGATCGTCGTGCCGCAGCCAGACGCGGTGATGATGATCGCGTCGAGCCCGCCACCGTCGATCTCGCGGTTCCAGACATCGACATTGTTGCGGGCGGCGGCGAGTGACTCCTGTTCGCGTCCCATGTGATGCACCAGTGCCCCGCAGCACGCCTCGTCCTTCGCAACCACCACTTCGATGCCGAGGCGTGTGAGCAATCTGATCGCCGCCTCGTTGATGCCGGGCTCCAGCACGGGCTGCGCACAGCCGTTGAGCAGCACGACCCGGCCGTGCTTTTCGCCCACCGCAGGATGAACCGAGGGCTGACTGCTCGGCGACCGGGCCGGAATGGACGACGGCGCCAACGCCAGCATCGACGCCACCGGCTTCAGCGGCTCGATCGCGCGGAGCATGCCGACGAAAGGACGGCCCAGCTTCGCCAGCTTCAGCGCCGCACGGAAGCGAGCCGGATAAGGCAGCACCTTCGCCAAGGTAGCGCGGATCATGCGGTCGAAAAGCGGCCGGCGGTAAGTCTGTTCGATATGGACCCGCGCGTGATCGACAAGGTGCATGTAGTCGACGCCCGACGGACAGGTGGTTGTGCAGGCCAGGCACGACAGGCAGCGGTCGATATGTGTGACCACCTCCGCGTCCGCATCGCGGCCGTTCTCCAGCATGTCCTTGATCAGGTAGATGCGGCCGCGCGGACTGTCGAGCTCATTGCCGAGCGTCACATAGGTCGGGCAGGTCGCGGTGCAAAAGCCGCAATGCACGCATTTGCGCAATATGCCATCGGCCTCCGCGATGTGCGGGTCGGCGAGCTGCTCGGCGGTGAATGATGTCTGCAAGTCAGCCCCTATAGTGTCATGCCGTCGGTTCCGGTCCGATACATGCGGCCCGGGTTCAATACCGACTTCGGATCGAATTCGGCGCGAAGACGTGCCGATAGTGCAGCCAGCGCCGGTGGCTGCGGCTGGAACACAGGAACGGCGGCACGCACGGCAGGCGGCGCGCGAAGCAGCGTGGCATGACCGCCGCCCGACCTCGCGACGGCATCGCGGACGATTTCGGCCTCATCCTCCGCTTCCATGCGCAGCCAGACCAGACCGCCCTGCCAGTCATAGAAGGCGGTAGCCGGCGCTTGGCGGCGGATGGCGAGCGCAACGTTGTGGCCGGCGGAGGGCGCAACGGAAATGCGCCAGACCGGTTTCTCGGTTCCGTCGGCGAAGGGAGCGCAGTCGCGTATGTCGCGCCAGACCGTGCGCGAGCGCTGGCTCTCGAGCAGTTCGATTTCTGGCGCATCGGCGAGCAGCGATTTCAGCAGTTCGACACGGCTCGCAACAGATGGCCCGAATCCCTCGACGCGCAGAAGCGTGGCGGCATCGCCGCCCAGCACGCCGTGATCCACGGTCGATACGACTCCCTCCGGCAGATGGGCTGCTGCAGAGACCTCGGCGCTGGAGCCCAGGGCTGCGGCCATCACCGTCGCGGCCTGCTCGTCTGTCAGCCCGCGAACGGCGACAGTCGTTTCCTCCTCGGCCCTCGGCAGCACCTTGAATGTCAGAGCCGTGACGACCGCTAACGTTCCCCATGAGCCGGCCATGGCCTTGGACAGGTCGTAGCCGGTCACGTTCTTCACCACGCGACCGCCAGACTTGAATATCTCGCCGCGTCCCGACACGGCGTCGATGCCGAGAATATGATCGCGCGCGGAGCCTGCCTTGAGGCGACGCGGGCCGGCGAGGTTCGTAGCGAGCACGCCGCCGATCGTTCCCCTGCCCGGCTCAGCGCCGAAAAGTGCGGCGCAATCCATGGGTTCGAACGCCAGTTGCTGGCCGTTGCGCTCCAACAGATCCTCGATCTCGGCAAGCGGCGTGCCGGCCTGCGCGGACAAAACCAGCTCTTCCGGCTCGTAGAGCGTGACGCCTGACAGGCCTGACAGATCGAGCGCATGCTCGGTCTGCACCGGCCGGCCAACGCCGCGCTTCGAGCCATGGCCGACGACTTCGAGCGGCGTTTCCTCTGAAACAGCCCATTTGACGGCGTCGAGAACTTCCGAGGCTGCGGACGGCGTGAAGGTTGTCATGCGGCTGCGGCTCAAAACCTCGGAATGTCGGGGAACGGCACCTGGCCGCGATGGATGTGCATGCGCCCAAGTTCCACGCAGCGGCGCAGTTGCGGGAACACCTTGCCGGGATTGAGCAGATGGTTGGGGTCGAAGGCGCATTTGACGCGCATCTGCTGGTCGAGGTCGGCCTCGGTGAACATTTCCGGCATCAGGTCGCGCTTCTCGACGCCGACCCCGTGCTCGCCGGTCAGCACGCCGCCGACCTCGACGCACAGCCGCAGAATGTCGGCGCCGAACTCCTCCGCCTTTTCCAGTTCGCCCGGCTTGTTGGCGTCGTAGAGTATGAGCGGATGGAGATTGCCGTCGCCGGCGTGGAAGACGTTGGCGACGCGTAGATCGTACTTTTCTGACAGCGCCCGCATGCCGGCCAGCACGCGCGGCAGTTCCTTGCGCGGAATCGTGCCGTCCATGCAGTAATAGTCGGGCGAGATGCGGCCGACCGCCGGGAACGCCGCCTTCCGCCCGGCCCAGAACGAGGCGCGCTCGGCCTCGGAGCTCGAGATGCGGCTGGTGGTGCAGCCGTTCTTGTCGGCGATGGCCGAGACGCGCTCGATCAGCCAGTCGACCTCGGCCTGCGGCCCGTCGAGCTCGACTATCAGCAGCGCCTCGACGTCGAGCGGGTAGCCGGCGTGGACGAAATCCTCAGCCGCTCGGATCGCCGGGCGGTCCATCATCTCCATGCCGCCGGGAATGATGCCGGCGCCGATGATATCGGCGACGCATTGACCCGCCGCCTCGCTCGACGGAAAGCCGACCAGCATTGCGCGCGCAGTCTCCGGCTTCTGCAGGATGCGAACCGTCACTTCGGTGACGACGCCGAGCAGCCCCTCCGAACCGGTCATGACGCCTAGCAGGTCGTATCCTTCGGCATCGAGGTGCTTGCCGCCGAGTCGCACGATCTCGCCATCCATCAGCACCATCTCGATGCCGAGCACGTTGTTGGCCGTCAGCCCGTATTTCAGGCAGTGCACGCCGCCCGAATTCTCCGCAACATTGCCTCCGATGGAACAGGCGATCTGCGACGACGGGTCCGGCGCGTAGTAGAAGCCTTCCGCCTCGACGGCGTGGCTGATGCCAAGATTGGTGACGCCAGGCTGCGCGACGACGGCGCGGTTGGGATAGTCGATTTCCAGCACCCGGTTGAAGCGGCTCATCACCAGAAGAACCGCATCCTCCAGCGGCAGCGCGCCGCCGGACAGCGACGTGCCGGAGCCGCGCGGCACGACCCGGATGTCGCGCTCGTTGCAATATTTCAGGATGCGCGCCACCTGCGCCGTCGTTTCCGGCAATACGACCACCAACGGCAACTGGCGGTAGGCCGTCAGGCCGTCGGTTTCGAAAGCGCGCATTTCGCGCTCGGTCTCGACAACGCCCTCGCCCGGGACAATCACCCGCATGTCGGCCACGATCTCGTCGCGGCGGCGGAGCGTGGCGTCGCTCGGTTTCGGCATCATGAGGCCGGACATTAAGTCTCCTTCCAACTTCGCCTTTCGCGGCGAGGACCCTCCCGTTATAACGGCGCAGATGCGGCGCGGTTAAGAGGAAATCTCGACAGTCGCGCATACCGCCGGGGGAAGCGACGGGGAAACACCTTGACCGATCCTGAAACGACAGCGCCCCGTGTCGGGCTGTTTGTCACCTGCCTCGTCGATCTCTTTCGCCCCTCAGTCGGATTTGCCGCCGTCAAACTGATGGAGGACGCCGGTTGCGTGGTCGATGCGCCGGTGGCGCAAACCTGCTGCGGCCAGCCGGCCTACAATTCCGGCGACCGCGAGGACACGCGCGCAATCGCCAAGTCGACCATCGCCGCGTTTGAAGACTTCGACTATGTCGTCGCGCCCTCCGGCTCCTGCACGGGGATGCTGAAGAAGCATTATCCCGGCCTGTTCCAGGGCGACACGAAATGGGAAGCGCGGGCGTCTGCTTTCGCGGAGAAGGTGCACGAGCTTGTAAGCTTCCTCACCGACGTGCTCGGGGTCGACAAGGTGCCGGCCAAGGTGTCCGGCAAGGCGACCTATCACGATTCCTGTTCGGGTCTTCGCGAGCTAGGCGTCCGCGAACAACCCCGCAAGCTGCTGAAGAGCGTCAAGGGACTGAAGCTCACCGAGATGGCAGAGGCTGACGTCTGCTGCGGTTTCGGCGGCACGTTCTGCGTCAAATACAGCGACATCTCCAACGCAATCGTGGAGGAGAAGGCGGCGCATATCGTGAATACGGGGGCCGACATGCTGCTCGCTGGCGACCTCGGCTGCCTGATGAACATGGCCGGCAAGCTGAAACGCAAGCGCTCCACCGTCGAAGTCCGCCACGTCGCCGAGGTGCTGGCCGGTATGACAGATACGCCGCCGATCGGGGGCAGATAGCCGGCCGATGCAGATCACCTCCCCGTCCTTCAAGGAAAACGCGCGCGAAGCGCTCGACGACGAGCAGCTTCAGCGCGCCATGCGGCATGTACGCGGCAATTTCGTCGGCAGGCGCCAAGCGGCCATCGACGCGCTGCCCGAGTTCGAGGAGCTGCGCGATAACGCCAGGGCCATCAAGGACCACGTCCTAGGCCATCTCGACCTCTATCTCGAAGCCTATGAGCGCAAGGTCGAGGAAGCCGGCGGCACAGTGCACTGGGCGGAGACAGCGGCCGATGCGCGCGGCATCGTTCTCGACATCTGCCGCATGAACAACGCCCGCACAGTCACCAAGGGCAAATCCATGATGACGGAGGAGATCGAACTCAACGATTTCCTCGAAGCCTCGGGCATCCGTCCGGTCGAGACCGACCTCGGCGAATACATCATCCAACTGCGCGGCGAGCATCCGAGCCACATCACCGCGCCCGCGGTGCACCTCAACAAGGACCAGGTGGAAAGCGATTTCCGCCGCGCCCACACCGACCTGCCCGCCGACCGGGATCTCTCAGAACCGGTCCAGCTTCTGTCGGAAGCGCGGCAGGTGCTGCGGCAGAAATATTTCGAAGCGGATGTAGGCATCACCGGCGCCAATTTCCTCGTCGCCGAAACTGGGTCGTCGATCATCGTCACCAATGAGGGCAATGGCGACCTGACGCAGACGCTGCCTCGCGTCCATATCGTCATCGCCTCGATCGAGAAGATCGTGCCGACGCTCGACGACGCGGCGCAGATCGTGCGGGTTCTGGCGCGGTCGGCGACCGGGCAGGACATGACCGCCTACACGACGGTTTCGACCGGGCCGCGCCGCGCCAACGACCTCGACGGACCGCAGGACTATCACGTCATCTTGCTGGACAACGGCCGCACGTCGCTGCTCGGAACCGAGTTCCAGGACATGCTTCGCTGCATCCGCTGCGGCGCCTGCATGAACCATTGCCCGGTCTATCACACGATCGGCGGCCATGCTTACGGATGGGTTTACCCCGGCCCGATCGGCGCTGTGCTGACGCCGGCTCTGATCGGTATCGACAAAGCCGGCCACCTGCCAAACGCTTCCACCTTTTGCGGGCGCTGCGAAGCGGTGTGCCCGATGCGCATTCCGCTGCCCAAGATGATGCGTCACTGGCGCGAGCGCGAGTTCGAGCGCGGGCTCAATCCGAAAGTCGCCCGTTACGGGCTGAAATTCTGGGCGTGGTTCGCCAAGCGGCCTTCGATCTACCGCTTCGTTACCTACCTTGCCATGCCGCTGATCGGCGTCATGGGCGGGCCCAGGCGGCGGTTCCGTTTCCTGCCCTTCGCCTTGGGCTGGGTGAAGTATCGCGATCTGCCGGCGCCGGAAGGCAGAACCTTCCTACAGCAATGGCGCGACCGTCAGACCCTCAATCAGGATGCGCGCGCATGAGCGGCCGCGACGCCATCCTCTCGCGCATCCGCAACGCGGTGAACGCCTCTGACGACGAGGACGATCCGCGCCGCGTCGCGGTGTCGGCACGCCTAGACTTTCCGCCGCGCGGCGTCATCCCGGCGCGCGGCCAGCTCGGCCATGACGGTCGCATCGAACTGTTCTCGAAAATGGCGGAGAAGGCGGCGGCTACCGTCGACCACGCCGCCTCGGCGGCGGACGTGCCCGCCCTCGTTTCGGCCTATCTGCGCAAGCGCAATCTCGGCGCGCGGCTCAGAATGGGGAGCGACCGGCGCTTGCGTGCGATCCCATGGGTCGACGAGCGGACGCTTCAGGTGATGATCGGCCCGACGGAGGGTTCCGACGAAGTGACGGTCAGCCACGCGCTGGGCGCGATCGCGGAGACCGGCACGCTGGCGCTTGCGTCCGGGCGCGACAACCCTACGACGCTCAATCTCCTGTCGGAGCATCATATTGTCGTCGTGGATGCGGCCGACATTGCGGGTGATATGGAGACGGTTCTCGACAGTCTGCGCGAAGGCTACGGCAAGGGCCATATGCCGCGCACGCTGAATTTCATCACCGGCCCGTCGCGCTCCGGTGACATCGAGCAGACGCTGCTGCTCGGCGCGCACGGGCCGCGCGCGCTGCACGTGATCGTTGTCGGCGGCAAGGGTGGCTGACGGGGTTCATTTCCTCGACGCAGCGGGACCGGCCGGAATGCGCATATTCGCGGTCGGCGACATCCACGGCCGGCTCGATCTTCTCAGAGCCATCAACCGCACGATCAGCGAAGACCTCGAGCGGCGGCCGCCCGGCGACTGGCGGATCCTTTATCTCGGCGACTATTGCGACCGCGGACCAGACACGCGCGGCGTGATTTCGTATCTCGTCAAGCAAATGGCGAACGAGCCGCGCGTCGTCGCGCTGCGCGGCAATCACGACCAGAGCTTTCTCGATTTCGTCGGCGCCGGGGACCGCATCCGTGTATTCGAACGCTATGGTGGATTCCAAACAGCAGGCTCCTATGGCGTCACTGCGGACTTCACGTCGCAACGAGCTGCCCAGGCGACCAAGGAAGCCCTCGTCGCGGCGATGCCCGCTGATCATCTTCGCTTTCTGGCCGGGCTCCCGCTGTCAGCCCAGTTTGGCGACTTCTTCTTCTGTCATGCCGGCATCAGGCCGGGCGTGCCGCTCGCCGAGCAGGATCCCAACGATCTCATCTGGATCAGGGAGGCCTTTCTCGAGGATTCGAGGCTTCACCCGAAGGTCATTGTCCACGGCCACACGCCAGTGGAGGAAGCGGAAATCATGCCCAACCGGGTCGATGTCGACACAGGCGCCTATTTCAGCGGCGTGCTGACGGCTCTGGTGATCGAGGAGAAGGAAAAGAGGCAGCTGACGGTCAGCGGGCCAGCAGGCTGATGCCGTAGCCGTCCGCAACGGGGCGGTCGGCGGCCGCCTTCGTCGAATAGAGCCCGATTGCGCCCATCGACGCCGCCGCAAGCAGAAGCAAGGACAAAACGGCGGTTCTCATACTGACCATCCCCAACACACCCTCAACATTCATTGTGGACCGGTCATGGTTACCAATCCGTTCTCGCATAGCCGCCAATGCGCGGCAATCGACTAGGCTGGTGAATAGCCCGAAGCCAGTGACAAATGGATGTCGTGGTTAATCCGTCCGGCGGCGTGCCAAATCTGCAACGGCGGAACGGTTCCGGGTGGCCAAATCGCAGGCAAAGGCGGATAGTGCCGCCTCATTAGGCAACGTTTTCAAAGGCGTATGCATGCCGCTGCAAAACCGTGTCGATCCCTTCGGCGAAATCCACGCGAACTCGTCGCGCGGGCTGTTCACGGGCAACCGCGGCGTGATCCACGATCCCGACACACGGACGCTGCTCAAGCGCCGCTGGACGACCAAGGCGTGGATCATCTGCGATCTCGTCCATCCGCGCGGCCGCAAGCGCGAGGTGTTCGGCCGCAACGCGCCATCCGGACGCGCGGGATGGACCGAGCTGTTCTTCACCGACGAGGTGACGGCGCTGGCGGCCGGACACCGGCCCTGCTTCTACTGTCGGCGCGAGGCGGCGAAGCGCTACGCTACGGCCTTCGCCGACGCTTTCGGCCTCGCCGAGCCAAGGGTAGCGGAGATCGACGGGCGTCTGCATGCCGAGCGGCTGGCTTCGGGCGCGAACGCTAGGGAACTGAGCGAAAGCGAAGTCCGGTCATTGCCCGACGGCGCGATGATTTCGCTCTCGGAAAAACCCTTCGCCTTGAACCGGGGCAAGCTGCTGCCGTGGGGCTTCGGCGGCTATGCGGGAACACCATCCAGCTGCCGCAGCCTGCCGGCGCCTGCCTTTCTGATCACGCCGGCGACCAGCGTCGCGGTTCTGAGGGCTGGCTACAGGCCGGTGTGGCACCCGAGCGCGCCTTGACCCCCGGCTCGCCACACCGCATCACTCGGCTATGCGTGCAAACTACAAGCTTCAGCGACTTTTCGTGACTTCGAACCTGGCGGCGGGTGCCGCGGTCGACCTCGAACGCGAGCAAAGCCATTACCTCGCCAATGTGCTTCGCATGCGCGAAGGCGCGGAGCTGCTCGTCATCAACGGCCGCGATGGCGAGTGGCTGGCGCACGTTGCGCAGGTCTCAAAGAAGGCCGTGCAACTGACGCTCGTGGAGCAGGCGCGGCCGCAGACGCCGCTTCCCGATTTCGTCTATGCCTTCGCTCCGATCAAGCGTCTCGACTATCTGGTGCAGAAGGCCGTCGAGATGGGCGCCGGCGTCATACAGCCGGTCATCACGCACCACACCCAGTTCGCCAAGGTCGGTGTCGAGCGGCTCAAAGCCAACGTGATCGAAGCGGCGGAACAATGCGGCGTGCTCGCCGTTCCGGAAGTCCGTGCGGCAGCAAAGTTCGACACTTTCCTTGCGGGTTGGCAGCACGACCGCCGGCTGATCTTCTGCGACGAAAGCGCCGAAACCGACAATCCGGTCCCGGCGCTCAAAGCCGTCGGCGAGCGCAAGCTGGGCCTGCTGGTAGGGCCGGAGGGCGGGTTTTCCGACAGCGAGCGTGCGCAGTTGCGCACCCTGCCCTTCGTGACGGCTATCCCGCTCGGACCCCGCATCCTGCGTGCCGATACCGCAGCCGTCGCCGCGCTCGCCGTGATCCAGACAACGATCGGCGACTGGCGCTGATCGATCAATTTCCTGTCACCTCATGTCAGGAATTTTCGCTTGATCGACCGGCCTGTTTGAAGCAAGCAGACCCGCGCTGATGTCGGACCAAGGTCCGGGAGGAAGAACAGAATGGCCCGTGACACCACGGACGCCCGGCCGATCGGCGGGTTCGACGAACTCGTCGGCTATCTCTCGGATGGTTGCAAGCCGCGCGACAAGTGGCGAATCGGCACCGAGCACGAGAAGTTTCCCTTCTATACGGACGGCAACGCGCCGGTGCCTTATGACGGCCCGCGCGGCATCAAGGCGCTGCTGGAAGGCATGCAGCGCATTCTGGGCTGGGACCCGATCATGGATGCCGGCCGCATCATCGGGCTCGGCGGTCCGACCGGCCAGGGGGCGATTTCACTGGAGCCCGGCGGCCAGTTCGAGCTCTCCGGAGCGCCGCTGGAAACGATCCACCAGACCTGCCGCGAGGGCAACGCGCATCTTGCCCAGCTGCGTGAAATCGCCGAGCCGCTCGGCATCCGTTTTCTCGGTCTCGGCGGCAGCCCGAAATGGACGCTCGCCGAAACGCCGCAAATGCCGAAATCGCGCTACGACATCATGAGCGCCTACATGCCGAAGGTCGGCAAGCACGGCCTCGACATGATGTACCGCACCTGCACCATCCAGGTGAATCTCGACTTCGCGTCCGAAGCCGACATGCGCCGCAAGATGCAGGTGTCGCTCAAGCTGCAACCGCTGGCGACGGCGCTGTTCGCCAATTCACCTTTCACCGAAGGCAAGCTCAACGGGCTGCGCAGCTGGCGCGGCGAAATCTGGCGCGACACCGACAACAACCGGTCCGGCACGCCGGAGATCTTCTTCGCGCCGGATTTCGGTTTCGCCAGCTATGTGGAATGGGCGCTCGACGTGCCGATGTACTTCCTCATCCGAGACGGCCGCTACCACGACTGCACACACGTCACCTTTCGCCAGTTCATGGAGGGTGCGCTGGGCAATTCGGTTCCCGACGCCGAGCCAACCATGGGCGACTGGGCGAACCATCTGTCGACGCTCTTCCCTGATGTCCGGCTGAAACGCTTTCTGGAGATGCGCGGCGCCGACGGCGGTCCCTGGCGGCGCATCTGCGCCCTGCCGGCTTTCTGGGTCGGCCTGCTTTACGACGACGCCGCGCTCGATGAGGTGGAAGCACTGGTCGCCGACTGGACCTACGGCGAAGTGATCGCCATGCGCGACGTGGTGCCCGGCAAGGCGCTGGAAACGCCGTTCCGCGGCGGCAGCCTACGCGATGTCGCGCGACAGGTGCTAGCCATCTCGCGCAAGGGACTGAAGAACCGCAACCGGCTGAACAGCGACGGTTTCGACGAATCGGAATTCCTGGCGCCGCTGGAAGAGGTAGTAGCGCGCGGCACCACCAGCGCGGAAGAGATGATCAAGTCTTACCACACGCGCTGGGACCACTCGATCGAGCCGGTGTTCCTCGAATACGCCTACTGACTAGCCGGCAACCATCATGTGGCCGCCGAGGCCGAGCATGAAGCCGGCGACAGCGCCCAAAGGCGGCGCCCAGTGCCGCTCCAACTGCGCCTGCGGAGCAATGTCCTGGAAGGTCAGGTAGAAAATGCCGCCCGACGCGAAGAGCATGATCGCGGCGAGCACTTCGCGCATGTCGCCGAGCACGGTGAAACCGACAAACGCCGCGGCTGGTCCGAGCAGGACAAGCGCGCAGAACGCGAGCAGGATCAGCCCGCGTCCCAGTTTGGATGAGCGGACGATCTCGCGATAGGCATTGAAGCCCTCGGGCAGGTTCTGCACGGCGATGAGGAATGCCAGCAGCAACCCGGCTGGCTCGTCCGCTGCGAGAAGTGCGCCGAGAGCCAGCGATTCGGGAAGGAAGTCCAGCAGCATCGCCATGAGCTGCGCGCCCGAGCCGCCCTTTCGCTCCAGCAAACGGTCGAGCAGGAAAAACAGAACGCCGCCAGCGCCGAATGCGATGAGAGCGGTCACAACGTCCAGCCTCATCATGCCCTCGGGCACCAGCACGAGCGAAACCGCGGAAAGCAACGCGCCACCGCCGAACGCGATCACCGAATGCCGGAATTCGCGGTCAAGCCAGTTCGGTCCGATCTGCCGGACGGTTCCGAGCAGACCGCCGATCGGAATGGTGATGCCGCCGAGCGTGGCCAGCAGCAGGGCGTAAGTAAGCACAGACATCATTTGGCCTCGTCCACCCAGACTGATGGATTCGCTTCCAGCCGGCAAACGCCCGGTTTGCTCACTTCACCCATTGGGCTAGGCTCACCAGGCGGGAAGAGCGAGGAAAACGCAATGCAGACATTGTTCGACATGCTGGCTGGCGCGCAGAACGGCGCCGCCGCTGAGCAGATGGCGCGGCAGTTCGGCCTGACGCAGAAGCAGGCGCAGGACGCGATGGAGGCGCTGATGCCTGCCTTCAGCCAGGGGCTGAAACGCAACGCGTCCGACCCTCACGGTGTCGGCGCGTTCCTGTCGGCGCTCTCTACCGGCCAGCACGCGAAATATTTCGAGGACATGCAACAGGCCTTCCAGCCATCAGGCGTCGAGGAAGGCAACGGCATTCTCGGCCATTTGTTCGGCTCCAAGGAGGTGTCGCGCGCGGTTGCGAAACAGGCCGAGCAGGCGACAGGTATCGGCCAGGAAATCCTCAAGCAGATGCTCCCGGTTCTCGCCTCGATGATCATGGGCGGGCTTTACAAGCAGTCGGCTCAGCCGCAACGGGCGCAGTCCACCGGCGCCAACCCGCTCGGCGAAATCATGGACCAGATGATGCGGCAGGGCGGCATGCGCATGCCGCATCCGGAGGCGCCGCAGCCGGGCATGAACCCGTTCGACAATCCATTCGGCAAGGCGCTGGAGGGCATGTTCGGCGGCAACCGGCAGGAGCCGGCCCGGGCCCCGCAAAGCCCTTACGGCGACAACCCGCTCGGGCAGATATTCGAAGAGATGATGCGTGGCGGCCAGCAGCGATCTGCCCCCGAGCCAAAGCCGAGAACCAACCCGTCGGGCCGGCAGCGCACTCCCTATGACGACCTGTTCGGTCAGATGTTCGAGGCCGGCGCAAAGACGCGCGACGACTACCAGAAAGGCGTCGAATCGATCTTCGACCAGTATCTCAAGGGCATGGAGCGGCGGCGTTAGCCGCCAAAAAGCCCGGCCCCTTTCGGAGCCGGGCAATCTGCAGGCGACCGGCATGGCGCCGGTTAATGAGGGGGTGGGGAACCGCCTGCATTGGGAGTCGGTTTGTCAGGAGACGCGCCCCGCCGCGTCCTCCAGCGCGTCGCGCTGGCGCCTCAGCGCCGCGAGATGCGCGGTCGGGTCGGTGTCCGGACGCCGGTTCCAGGCGGCGCGCAGGTCGTCGCGGGTCAGGCCGATATCGGCCAGTTCCCAGTCGGACATGTCCTGCAAGCGCCTGAATTGGCGTCGGTTGTTCCAGTCGCGATAGAGCACGGCCGCGATGCCGGATACGCGCCTGGCGGCTGCGATCCACGACGCGCCAAATCCCAACGGTTCCCTGGCTTCGAAAACGGCCATGACTTTTCTCCTTCATACAGCCGGCGCTCAAAACCGCTTCGGCGCCGGGAGGATGCGGCCGAAACGGTTGGTGAAGCGGGCTTTCGCTTGAACGATACCTGTATCGCTCTGCTCTATTGATTAGTCCAACGAATGTTTTTAATCTTTAGCATCAAAACAGATGATGGATTTCGTCATGGCCGCGCCGCTCGATCTCGACCAGGTTCAGACCTTCCTCGCCATCGCCGATTCCGGCTCGTTCACCCGTGCGGCGGATGAGGTGCATCGCACCCAGTCGGCGGTGTCGATGCAGATGCGCAGGCTCGAAGAGCGCATCGGCAAGCCGCTCTTCGCCAAGGACGGCCGCACCAACAGACTGACCGAGGATGGCGAGCGGTTGCTCGCATATGCGCGGCGGCTGATCCGGCTCAACCGCGAGACGCTCGCCGCTTTCGACGATTCCAGCCTCGAAGGGCAGATCAGGATCGGCACGCCGGACGACTATGCCGACCGCTTCCTGCCGGAGATCATGGGCCGTTTCGTGCGCTCCAACCCGCGCGTTGAACTCTCCGTCATCTGCGAACCGACGACCAATCTTGCCGACCTCATCCGCCGCGGCCAGTTGGACATCGCGCTGGTGACCCAGTGCGACGACGCCCGCGTTGGCGAAGTGGTCCGGCGCGAGCCGCTGCTGTGGGTCACGTCTGCAAGCCACATGGTGCATGAGGAGCCGGTACTGCCGCTGGCGGTCGGGCGGCCGAGCTGCGCCTGGCGGCGCGCCGCGACCGAGGTGCTGACGGCGCAGGGCCGCGAATACCGCATCCTGTTCACCAGCTGGTCGGCGCAGGTGGTCATCGCCGCCGTGCTCGGCGGGCTGGCGGTGTCGGTGCTGCCCGAATGCGCGCTGCGCCCGGGCATGCGCGTGCTCGGCGAGGCCGAGGGCTTTATCCCCCTGCCCGACGTACAGATCGGCATCATGCGCGGCCACACGACCCGGCCTGAGATCGTCGACGCGCTGGCGCGGCACATCGCGGAGAGCCTCGACAACATCTCGGTGCCGCCCACCGAGGCCGTTCCCGGCTTTGATGCGGAAGCCCTCGCCTTCGCCCGTGCGCGGCGCCAGAAGCAGCGGCAATTGGCGCCGAGCTGGTGAGGGATAACCGCCCGCAATTCTTGACGTGGCGACCCTAACCCGCCCCAATCGGGCATGAGCGATCTCATTCAATCCGATTCGCCGACCAACGCCGCCGAATTCACCGTCAGCGAGATTTCCGGCGCGCTGAAGCGCGTGGTGGAAGACTCCTTCGGCAACGTTCGCGTGCGCGGCGAGATATCCGGCTATCGGGGGCCGCATTCGTCCGGCCATGCCTATTTCAGCTTGAAGGATGACCGGGCGCGCATCGACGCCGTCGTGTGGCGCTCGACCTTCGGCAGACTCCGCTTCAAGCCCGAGGAAGGCATGGAGGTGATCGCCACCGGGCGGCTCACCACCTATCCCGGCAAGTCGGCCTACCAGATCGTCATCGACAACCTTGAGCCGGCCGGCGCCGGCGCGCTGATGGCGCTGCTCGAAGAACGGCGCAAGAAGTTGGAAGCCGAGGGCCTGTTCGCCGCCGCGCGCAAGCGCCCCCTGCCCTATCTGCCGCGCGTCATCGGCGTGGTGACGTCGCCGACCGGTGCTGTCATTCGCGACATCATCCACCGCATCGACGACCGCTTTCCGCTGCACATCATCGTGTGGCCGGTGCGCGTTCAGGGCGAGACCGCGGGACAGGAAGTGGCGGCGGCCGTCGAGGGCTTCAATGCGCTCCTGCCCGACGGGCCAATCGCTCGGCCAGACCTGCTCATCGTGGCGCGGGGCGGGGGCAGCCTTGAGGATCTCTGGGGTTTCAATGACGAGGCCGTGGTCCGCGCGGTCGCGGCGTCCGGCATCCCGATTATCTCTGCGGTCGGCCACGAGACCGACTGGACGCTGATCGACCACGCCGCCGACATGCGGGCGCCGACACCGACAGGCGCGGCGGAGCTTGCAGTGCCGGTCAAGGCCGAGCTCGAAGCGACACTTGCCAGCCTCGCCGCCCGGCTGCGCGGCTGCATGACGCGCAATTCCGACCGCAAGCGCCAGTCGCTGCGGGCTGCCGCGCGCGCCTTGCCGTCGGCGGAACAGCTTCTTGCGCTACCGAGGCAGCGCTTCGACGGTTTGGCGACGCGGCTGGGGCGCGGGCTTGAAGTCGCGGTCGATAGGAAGCGTGCACGACTGACGCAGGCGAGGCTGTCGCCGGCGCTGCTGTCGCGACGACTCAGGGAAGATGCGCGGCATACGGCTCGCGCTGCGGAACGGTTGGATGCTTCGTTCCGCGGGCTGGTCGCAAACCGGCGCGCGCGCTTCGACCGGGACGCAGCGCGCGTCACCTCGGCCGTCCTCGTCAGCCGGCTCGGCCAATCGGGGGAGCGGCTGCGGGCACTAACCGCACGCGGCGATCGCGCCAGCTCTGCTCGGCTGGAGCGGCTGACGGCGCGGCTCGCCCAGTCGTCCCGCCTTCTCGACACGCTTTCGCATCGTTCCGTGCTGGAACGCGGTTTCGCGCTGGTGCTCGATGCGGACGGCAGGCTGGTTAAGCGTGCCTCCGCCCTCTCGTCAGGCGACGAGATCGCGGTTCGTTTCGCCGATGGCGATGTCGGCGCGGTCGCCACTGGATGCGATGCGCCCAAGCGCAAGCCAGCACCGGCGCGCAAGCCAGCCGCGCCCGACACGCAGGGCGACCTGTTCTAGGCGTCGATAATCTTGTGGGGAGAAATGGTACGGTTGGCTGGGGTCGAACCAGCGACCTCCGGATCCACAATCCGGCGCTCTAACCAACTGAGCTACAACCGCACGGCAATTGGGCGCTGAATAGGACCATTCAGTCCGAGTTTCAAGCCGCTTGAAAGCAGACAAAGAAAAAGGCCGGGGGGAGGAGATCCCGGCCTTTTTCTCTATGTCCGGCCAATGGGAGGAGGTATTGGCCTTTCATTCCGCGGTCCGATGGGAGGAGGATACCGGAACCGCGGGATTCCGTTCAGGTCATGCCATTCAGGCGACCTTGAACTCCTTCATCGCCTTTTCGAAGGCGGTCTTGGTCGGCTTGGCGACATCCTCGGCGGCCTTGCTGGAGGCGGCCTGCATGTCCTTGGCCTGCTCGACCATCATCTCGTAGCTCTTGCGCATGAACGAGGTCTGCAGCTCGAGAACCTCGGAGAGCGACTTGACGCCGATCATCGCTTCCAAGTGAGCGAAATTGGCTTCGGCATTGGCGCGCAGCGCGGCGATCGACTTCAGGGAGAGATCGTTCGCGGCGGTCTTTGCGGTCTCGAAGGTGGACTCGAAAACCTTCTGTGCGTCTTCCATGCCGTCCTTCACCTTCGCATAGGCTTCCTTGGACTGCTCGACGCCCTTCTCGGCCATGGCGCGGAACTGCTCGGTTGCCTGGCTGGCGTCGAAAGCCGGAAATTCAGTGGTCTTGGTGGCGGTTGCTGCCTTGGTCATTTCTCGTACCCTTTCCGTGCGAACGCGCACGCTTTGTCTGTGTTCCCGGCCCATATAGCATCTGTTTTTGTGCATTGCAACATTCTTTGCTGCAATGCACTCGAAATTTTGCCACGGCGGGTTAACCACGCCCGCAGGTCGCCGTGCAAAGCACACCAGCGAGTTGTGGACTTGGCTGCAGGCTTGCTATTATTACCAATGCGTTAACGGCACGCAGGACCGGACGGACTAGCCGCTTCATGAACCCGCGCAACTATTCCTACATGGATGTCTCCGCGCTCGACGGCGTGCGCGAGCGACTGGCTGCGGGCGATGCGGCGCTGGTGCTCAGCACGGCGCTCGACGAAGTAATCTGGGCCAACGGCCCGGGCGCGGCATTGTTCGGCCATACCGGCATTGCCAGTCTCGTCGGCAACGACCCGGAGCTGAGCGCTGCCGCCCAGCGGCAGATCAGCGCGACGCCTGGTTATCCGGCCATTGGAACCGGACGATCGATCGCCGTGCGGCTGGCCAAGGGCGTGTCGAGCCAGACGGTCATGTTCAGCGCCAGCGCGGTTGTCCTGCCCGACGGCGAACATGCCATCCTCCTGTCACTGCCCGACCCGCTTGCCGACAAGCGCAGCGACGCCGAAAAGGCGGCGCGCGCGATTTCGGGCCTGGCCGCGAATGGCGGCGCGGTCGCGCTGGTCGATGCGGCTGGCGGCGTGAAAGCCGCCTCCAATGGCTTCGATGCTTTGGGCATTGAGGACGGCGTTATCGCGGCTCTGGCGGCTGAAGTGGCCGACGAGACTGACCGCATGGTCAAGCGGCCGATCGCGACGGCGAACGGCCCGCTTCCGGCGGGAATCGTGCGGCTTGCCGATGAGCCGGCGCTCAGCCTTGTCATGATCGCCGACGACGGCGAAGCTGAAGCCACTGACGATGTCGGTGTCGTCGCGCCGGACAGCGCCGAGGATGAGATTGCCGCTGCAGGTGTAGATGCGGATGACACTTCGGCCGAGCCTGACACCACAGATCTCCCGGACGATGACTCGGCGGATACCGCCGACACGCAGGACGATGATCCCGGCGAGATCGTCGAACCCGGCAATCGCGCGGCCGCCGGTAACGGCTCCAGCTCGGACGACAGGTGGTATTTCACCCGCGAAGACAAGACGGCCTCGACCGAAGCTCCGGACAGCCATGCAGGAGAGCAGGCGGCCAGCGATGTTGCAGAGCCAAACGACGAGGCCGCATCCTCCGAAGTCATGGGTTCGCCATCGGATGTCGCCGCGGCGCCGGTGCGTTTCGTGTGGCGCACGGATGCCGAGGGCCGGTTCAGCGCTCTTTCCGAGGAGTTCCGCTCCGCGTTCGGACCGCAGGCCTCCGATGTCGTCGGCCGTGAATTCAGCGACGTCTCGAAGGCGTTCAATCTCGATCCCGACGGCGAGATCGCCGGGCTGCTGCAGCGCCGCGACACCTGGTCGGGCCGGTCGGTTCTGTGGCCGATCACGGGCACGGACCTTGTCGCGCCCGTCGATCTCGCGGCCCTGCCCGTCTACAGCCGCGACGGCACATTCGAGGGCTTTCGCGGCTTTGGCATCGCACGCATGGGCGACGCAGTTGTCGATGCTGACGCGCGCGGCCTGGCGCTGACCGGAGAGTTGCCCGAGGCAGACGACAGCGAAGCGGACGCCGGCGAAGAAACGATCGTTGCCCCCGATGACTTCGCCGCCGAGCCCGACGCCGAAGAGGATCCGTTCCAGGGCGAGGTGCCGGCGCTGGCGATCCAGGGCGCTGCCGAACCTCGCGAATCCGACAAGGTGATAAGTCTTGCCGAGCGCCGTAATCCGCAGCCGGTGCGCGTGTTGTCGAGCAGCGAGCAGCAGAACTTCCAGGAAATCGGCAAGCGCCTGAAGGAAGCCGACGCGGACGTCGCTTCCGAGGAGAAACCGGCTGTGGCTGAAGACGGCGCGCAAGCCGCCGACACGGACGAAACGTCGGGCACGACCGAGGCGACTTCCGACGGGGAGACCGATCAGGAAACTCAGGCCGATGAGACCGAGGTCGCCGAAGGGCCTTCGAAACAGGCCGATGACGCATCCGCCGACGTCGATGGCTCCGACGGTATTCAAACCGCGGAGGCCGACAGCAGCGAAGCCACCGGTGACGTCGACGCGGCCGAAAACGATGCAGCGGCCGAAGAGACTGCCACCGAGGAGCATAAGGCTCTAGGCGAGGCGACCGCGGGCGAAAGCGACGGAGACGAGGCGGCCGCGGCTGTTGCGGACGGGACGGGTCTCGAAGGTGACGTCGAGGATGTCGCCGAAGAGCCAACGCCCGCCGAACCTACCGCAGCGACCGAAGCGGGCCAGACACGAAATCGCGATGCAACACGCGCCCCGGTCGGACTATCGGCGTTCATGCCTTCAGCCTTCGCGACAGGGGGAGCCGCCGATGCCGCACTGGGCGTCGATTCGGCCGTACTTTCGCGCTTGCCGCTGCCGCTTATCATTCACGCCGGCGACGAGCTGCACTACGCCAATCGCGAGTTCCTCAACCTCACCGGATACCGCTCCCTCGCCGAGCTCGACCTCGCCGGCGGGCTCGACGCAATCTTCGCCGACCCCTATGCGGCCGACGGCGCCAGCGACCAGAGAGTGCGCCTGCGTACACGCGACGGGACGGAGTTCCCCGTTCACGCGTTCCTGCAGTCGATCGGCTGGCAAGGCGGCAAGGGGCTGCTTCTGGCGCTGCGACGCGCTGAAGGCGGTGGTCCGGCAGCAGATGCTGCGGATCTGGAGGCGCGGCTGGCGGAACTGCGCACCATCATCGACACAGCCACCGACGGTGTCGTCATTATGGACAATGACGGCAATGTGCGGTCGGTCAGCCGCCCGGCCGAGGCGCTGTTCGGCTACAATGGCGACGAAATCACCGGCAAACCGTTCACGTCGCTCTTCGCCATCGAGAGCCAGCGGCCGGCGCGCGAATACCTCGACGGGCTCGCCGGCAACGGCGTCGCCAGCGTGCTCAATGACGGCCGCGAGGTTATCGGTCGCGAGGCGCAGGGCCGGTTCATTCCGCTGTTCATGACCATCGGTCGGCTGCCCGGCGACAGCGGCTTCTGCGCCGTGCTGCGCGACATCACGCACTGGAAGCGGGCCGAGGAAGAGCTGACCGAGGCGCGCTCCGCGGCCGAGCGCGCATCGTCGCAGAAGACCGAATTCCTTGCCCGCGTCAGCCATGAAATCCGCACGCCGCTCAACGCCATCATCGGTTTTTCCGAGCTGATGATCGACGAGAAGTTCGGCCCGATCGGCTCGGATCGCTATCGCGACTACCTGCGCGACATCAACCGCTCCGGCAACCACGTGCTCGACCTCGTCAACGACCTGCTCGATATCTCGAAGATCGAGGCCGGCCAGCAGGAACTGTCCTACGAGGCGGTGTCGCTCAACGATGTGCTCGGCGAAGCCGTCGCGATGATGCAGCCGCAGGCCAACCGTGAGCGTGTCATCATCCGCTCCAGCCTCGCCTCCAAGCTGCCGGAGGTCGTGGCCGATCTGCGTTCGATCCGGCAGATCGCGTTGAACCTTCTGTCCAACGCCATTCGCTACACGCCCGCCGGCGGCCAGGTCATCGTCTCGACGGTCTACGAGGCTGCCGGCGACATCGCCATGCGGGTGCGCGATACGGGCATCGGCATGGCGGCCGCCGAGATCGAGCAGGCACTGAAGCCGTTCAAGCAGGTGAACGCACTGAAACGCCCGCGCGGCGACGGCACCGGGCTTGGCCTGCCGCTGACCAAGGCGATGGTCGAAGCCAACCGCGCCCGCTTTGCCATCCAGTCAACGCCCGGCGAAGGCACGCTGGTCGAGATCATCTTCCCGTCGCAGCGCGTTCTTGCCGACTGATAAAACCTGATCGCGTTTGTCAGTTTGTCGCACTTGGCTAAGTGTCTGTAAACTTGATCAAAACAGTTTAGAATCATTCTAAACTGCTGATTTCATTATCTTTTCTGTTGACGATGCCCCTGAAATCCCCGACTAGAGGCTAGCTCTGCAACCCGCTGGCAGCAGAGATCGTTTGGATTCGGGGTGCTTGCGCCCCGCAGATTTTGGAGGTTGTCATGTCAATCCATACGTCGCGGCACACATTGTCGCGCCTGCCAGCGGCAGCGCTCGCAGCGAGCATCGCATTCGTTCCGTTTGCGGCAGCCGCAGCCGATACCGTCAACATCTATTCCTACCGTCAACCCGACCTGATCAAGCCGCTGCTCGACGCGTTCACCGCCGAGACCGGCATCCAGACCGAGGTCCTGTTCCTTGAGTCCGGCATCGAGGAGCGCATCGCGGCCGAGGGTTCGAACTCGCCGGCGGACCTCATCTTCACGGTCGACATCGGTCGCCTGCAGGGCGCCGAGGATGCCGGCGTGACCCAGCCTGTCGTGAACGAATCCATCAACGCCAACATCCCGGCGCATTTCCGCGATTCCGAAGGCAACTGGTTCGGCCTGACGACGCGCGGCAGGGTCGTCTACGCCTCGCGGGACCGGGTGGAGCAGGACACGATCACCTATGAGGAGCTCGCCGATCCCAAGTGGGAAGGCAGGATTTGCACCCGTAGTGGCCAGCACGTCTACAACATCGCGCTGTTTGCCTCGATGGTTGCTCATCACGGCGCCGAGTACACGGAAACCTGGCTCGAGGGGCTGAAGAACAATCTTGCCCGCAAGCCGGATGGCAACGATCGCGCCCAGGCCCAGGCCATCTATGCCGGCGAGTGCGACATCGGCCTCGGCAACACCTACTATGTCGGCCTCATGCAGACCAACGAGAAGGAGCCGGAGCAGAAAGAATGGGCGGCGGCCATCAAGGTGCTTTTCCCGAACAGCGAAGACCGCGGGACGCACGTCAACATTTCCGGCATGGCGCTCGCCAAGCATGCCCCCAACCGGGACAACGCCATCAAGCTGATGGAGTTCCTTGCCAGTCCGACGGGCCAGGAAATCTATGCCGAGCAGGTGTTCGAATATCCGGTTGGCCCCGGTGCCGAGGCGTCCGACATCGTGAAGGGCTTCGGTGAGATCAATCCCGACACCCTGCCGCTGGAGGAGATCGCAGCCAACCGCAAGACTGCTTCTGAGCTGGTCGACAAGGTCGGCTACAACGACGGACCGTCCAGCTGAGTTCGCACGCCTACTGTGACAATAGAGGGCCGGATCACCGATCCGGCCCTCTGTGCGTTGCGGGATGCGGCGGCAGACCCTAAGCCGAAGGATGACCACGTTCGCGCCATCTGACTATCAGCCGCCCGCTTCGCGCAACGCAGTGAAGCGCGTGCGGCACTACGGCGCTGTCGTGCCCGCACTTCTCGCGGCGGCAATAGCACTTCTGCCGATCGCCGTTGTCCTGGCGATTGCGCTGTCCGGCGACGGTTCCGACTGGCCGCATCTCATTCAGCACGTCATTCCCAGGTCTACCGCAACCACTCTGTGGCTGCTGGCGCTCGTGGCCGCAGGCAGCGCATCGATCGGGGTCACCAGTGCATGGATCGTCGTGGCCTATGATTTCCCGTTCAGGCGCACCCTCGCCTGGATGCTGGTCCTGCCGCTTGCCGTTCCGCCTTATCTGGCCGCATACGCGTTCGCAGAATTCCTGCACTTTTCCGGGCCGGTACAGAGCGCCGTCCGCTCCGTTTTCGGCTTCGTCACGCCGCGCGACTACTGGTTTCCCGAAATCCGTTCGACCGAAGGCGCAGCGCTCGTGCTGTCGATGGTGCTCTATCCCTATGTGTACCTGACCAGCCGCGTCGTCTTCATCATGCAGGGGCGCAACATTGGCGACGTCGCGCGCACGCTTGGAGCGGCGCCTCTCAAGGTTCTGCGCAGAGTCCTACTCCCGGTTGCGCGGCCGGCCATCGTCGCCGGCGTTGCCCTGGTGCTGATGGAAACGCTGAACGACATCGGGGCCTCGAAGTATCTCGGCGTCCAGACGCTCACCTATTCGGTCTATACGACATGGCTCAACCGCAGCAGCCTGGAGGGTGCGGCCCAGATCGCTGTCATGATGCTCGTGATCGTGCTTGCCGTCCTGCTGATGGAGCAGTGGGCAAGGCGCCGTCAACGCTTCCATGTCGGGCGCGCAACGCAGATCAAGAGCCACCCTCCGCGCGTCAGGCTGAGCGGTCTGCGCGCCGCCGCTGCGACGCTGGCGACGGCGCTGCCGGTCAGCCTCGGCTTCGGCATCCCGGTTTACATCTTCGGCGACTACGCCTCGCGCCGGCTCTATCAGTTCACAGACCCGGATCTCGCTGAGGCCCTGGTCAACAGCATCATGGTGGCGACTGCGGCGGCAATCGTCACAGTCTTCGTCGCGCTGCTCCTGATCCACGCGGCCCGGCTTGACCGCTCGCGGCCCGTGGCGATCGCGACGCGACTCGCGATGATCGGCTACGCCCTGCCGGGAACCGTTCTCGGTCTCGGGCTACTGTTCGCACTGGCGCGCATCGACAACACCGTCGACGCACTCGCGCGCGACCTGCTTGGCGTTTCGACCGGGCTTATCTTCACCGGCTCGGCTGCGGCTGTCGTTCTCGTCTGCTCAATCCGCTTCATGGCGCTGGCGGAAGGTGCGTTACGCGGAGGCATCGAGAAGCTGCCGCCGCATCTTGACGAGGCAGCGCGCAGCCTCGGCCGTTCGCCGACCCGCAGCGCCGTCGGCGTCATGCTGCCACTGCTGAAGCCCGCCGTGCTCACGGCGGCCGTGTTCGTCTTCGTCGACACGATGAAAGAGCTGTCAGCCACCATCCTGCTTAGGCCGTTCGGCTTCAACACGCTTGCCACCTCGGTGTTCGAGGACGCCTCGCGCGGCGCGGTGGAGGACGGAGCGATGGCGTCGCTGGCGATTATCGCGACAGCAATCGTGCCCGTCGTGCTGCTGTCCGGCGCGCTCATGCGCGACCGCGAAGCCAATCTGTAAGCTCGACGATCATCCGGCAAAGAAAAAGGCGCCCGGAGGGCGCCTTAAGGGGAATTCAGTGGCTGTCAGAGCGGCTCGTTCGAATGTCGAAATCGCACAAATCTCACCCGCGAATATCGGCGGCGCCCGTTAACAACTCCTTACCGGGACCGGCGGCAGTTTACGCTTCTGTACCACTCCTGAAATCGAGGTAAATTTCCGCGCTACGCTTTGTTAACCCTAGCGGGCCAGCTCCGGCAGGTTGCGGAACAGCTCCAGCGCCTCGGGATTTGCCAGCGCCTCCTGATTCTTGACCGTTCGGCCATGAACCACGTCGCGCACCGCAAGCTCCGTGATCTTGCCCGACTTGGTGCGCGGAATGTCGGCGACCGCGACGATGCGGGCCGGGACGTGGCGCGGGCTGGCGCCCGTCCTGATCTTGTCCCTGATTTTCTTTTCCAGCGCCTTGTCCAGGCCGACGCCACCCGCCAGCCTGACGAACAGCACGACGCGTGCATCGCCTTCCCATTCCTGGCCGATGCAGATCGCCTCCAGGATCTCTGGAAGCTGCTCGACCTGGTTGTATATCTCGGCGGTTCCGATGCGCACGCCGCCCGGATTGAGCGTTGCGTCCGAGCGCCCGTGGATGATCATGCCGCCATGTTCGGTCCACTCGGCAAAGTCGCCGTGGCACCAGACATTGTCGAAGCGCTCGAAATAGGCGGAGCGATATTTCGAACCGTCCGGATCGTTCCAGAACATGATCGGCATCGACGGGAACGCCTTGGTGCAAACCAGCTCGCCCTTCTCGCCAACGATGTGCTTGCCGTCATCGTCCCAGACATCGGTTGCCATGCCGAGGCCCGGCCCCTGTATCTCACCGGACCAGACCGGTTTTGTCGGAACGCCGAGCACGAAGCAGGCGGCGATGTCGGTTCCGCCGGAGATGGAAGCCAGGTGCACGTCGTCCTTGATGCCCGAGTAGACGAATTCGAACCCCTCCGGCGACAGGGGTGAGCCGGTGGAGGAAATGACGCGCACATGGGAAAGGTCATGCGTCTCCTTCGGTGTCAGTCCAGCCTTGCGCACGGAATCGATGTATTTGGCCGAGGTGCCGAAATAGGTCATCCGCTCGGCCTCGGCGTAGTCGAAGATGGCGTTGCCGTCCGGGTAGAATGGCGAGCCGTCATAGAGCAGCAGCGTCGCGCCCGACGCCAACCCGGTGACCAGCCAGTTCCACATCATCCAGCCGCAGGTGGTGAAGTAGAAGAAGCGGTCGCCCGGCTTGATGCCGGCATGCAGCTGCTGTTCCTTGAGATGCTGGAGCAGCATGCCGCCAACCGAATGTACGATGCATTTCGGGATTCCTGTCGTGCCGGACGAGAACAGGATGTAGAGCGGGTGATCGAAGGGTAGTCGCTCGAAGGTGATGGGGGCCGGCGCGTATTGCGCGGTTGCGGAAGCCAGAGTTTGCGCGCCTTCGATACCACTCGCGACCTCCTCGGCCTTGCCGAGATAGTCGACGATCAGCGTCGCACGCAGGCTCGGCAGCCGGGCCACGACCTCGCCAATCTTGGCCGCGATGTCGATGGCCTTGCCGTTGTAGTAGTAGCCGTCCGGCGCGATGAAGAGAGTCGGTTCAATCTGGCCGAAACGGTCGAGCACGCCTTGGGTGCCGAAGTCAGGCGAACAGGACGACCAGACAGCGCCCAGCGACGTTGCTGCTAGCATGGCCGCGACGGTCTCGGGCATGTTCGGCATCATCGCAGCGACCCGGTCGCCTGCTTTCACCCCCTGCTCGCGCATGAACTGCTGCAGCCGCGACACCTGCGCGCGCAGTTCGTTCCAAGACCAGCGCCGCTGCACCTTGTCCTCGCCGCGGAAGACGAGCGCGTCGGCATCGCCTTCTAGCGACAGTAGATTCTCGGCGAAATTGAGCCTGGCATCAGGGAAGAAACGGGCGCCCGGCATGCGGTCGCCATCGACAAGCACCGTCGCACCACGCTCGCCGACGACACCGCAGTGGTCCCAGATCAGAGCCCAGAACGCCTCGCGTTCGCCAATCGACCAGGCATGCAGCGCATCGTAGTCCGCCAGATCCCGCCCAGCCACGCGGGATGCAGCCCGCATGAACGCGGTCATGGCGGAGTTCTCGATGGCTTCCGGTGATGGCGTCCAAAGAGGCGTGTCTGCAGGCATCGCGCGATCCTTCTGTTGCGGCTCGCTTATGACTCGGCCCCGGGAAGGCGGCAATAGGTTGGAAATACCTATGGGTGGCGGAACGGGCGGCCGTCCCCACACGCTCAGACGCCGGCAAATTGTCGTCATCGCGAAGCCATAAAGGCTTGAAATGCGTAACCGGTCGTTTAGTCAGGAATGGGCTTTGGATGCCGAGGCGGCAACGCCGGCATCGGGTGTGAGGCGGTATGCCGCGACCGGTGGTAAGAAGGCTGGTCTGGGGGATTGGCGCGATCGTTCTGGTCGCGGCGATACTTCTTGCGGCAGTCCCCTACATCGCCTCAACGCAGATCGTGCGGGATCGCATCGCTCAGGAGCTGACTGAGTGGAGCGGCTACAGGGTGACGCTCGGGGCCGAAACGAGCCTCGACGTCTGGCCGATCATGACCGCCCACCTCACGGATGTTGCCTTCCACGACTTCAGCGGCGGTGGCGATCCGGTCGCCCGGGTCGAACAGATCGATGCCGGGCTGGCGGCGTTCTCCGCGCTCAGCGGCGACATCGTCTTCACGCAATTGCGGCTCGTTCGACCGTCATTGACCGTCGCCGCGGACAGTCTGCCTCCGGCGCCGCAGCGGCGCACGGCGCGCGGCCGCTTCGCGGAGGCGCTGATGGTCGCGCAGCGCCTGATTGAAGCCAACCCGACGGCGCCCGACGTTTCCCGACTGCCCTCCGATGCAATGCCCGGGATC
This sequence comes from Rhizobiaceae bacterium, assembly GCA_017643025.1. Classification (GTDB taxonomy): domain Bacteria; phylum Pseudomonadota; class Alphaproteobacteria; order Rhizobiales; family Rhizobiaceae; genus RCIO01. The sequence continues at coordinate 548,802 of JAEPOG010000003.1, read as the reverse complement.
GAAGTCGTCGAAGGCAAACTGAACGTCCGGCGCGCCGGGGCGGAGAGCGAGTTGCTTTCCAGCATCAGCGGCACCGTGCAATGGCCGGCATTCAATCGAGGTGGATCAGCCTCCCTGTCGGGCATCTGGCGCGGCGAACTGGTGAATGTGGAGGTCAGCAGCCAGCAGCCCATGATGCTTCTCGCTGGCGCGGCAGCGCCAACGGCCATCACCTTCAAGTCCTCGCCTTTGAACCTCACTTACGAAGGCACAGCCAATCTCGGCAGGGAAGGTTTCGTTCAGGGCAAGGGCACGCTCACATCGCCGTCGCTGCGCCGCATGCTCGAATGGTCGGGGAACGAGATTTCACCGGGCGCGGCAGTCGGTGCTGTGTCGTTACAGGCGTCCGTCAGCGGTTCCGTGCGCCGGCTCAACCTGTCGGAGGCAACCGTCACGCTTGACGGTAATCCGAGCCGCGGAACCCTCGAGGTCGCGCTGGGTGGCGCGGTGCCCGCCATCACGGGAACGCTGGCGTTCGACACAATCAACCTGCAGTCCTTCCTATCCGCATTCTCGGCGCTGACGCCTGACCGGTGGGGCCGGTATTCGACTATGGACGGCCGCGTCAGCGAACAGATGGGGCTCGACCTCAGGCTTTCCGCCAACACTGCCACAGCCGGTAGCCTGAGCTTCACCGATGTAGCCGCCACGGCCCAGATCAAGGGCGGGCTCGCGGCGTTCGACATTTCGGACGCGCGCGGCTTCGGAGGAACCGTGCAGGCCGGATTTCGCATCGATCATCCGGGAGCCGCCGACAGGGTCGAGGTCCGGCTCCGCGGCGTGGGCATCGATCTTGGAGCGCTCGCCAAGACCATGCAGGTCAGCCATCTGATGCCGATTGCGCGCGGCGACCTGATGTTGTCACTCAAGGGCGACGGCAATGACTGGCCGAGCATCATCCGCACGGCGCAGGGCAACTTCTCTCTGAATCTCGGCCCCGGCTCGATGGCGGGCGTCGATCTGCCCACCTTTGCCGAGCGCGCCAGCCAGGGTGACTTCTTTTCGCTCAACGACATCGCGGGCGGTTCGGTGTCGTTCAACCGGCTGTCCGTCAAGGCAAAGATACTGAACGGCACCGCGCGGCTCGAAAAGGCCGAGGTCGAGACCGTAGACCGTCTCGTGACTTTGAGCGGACTTGTTCCGCTTCCCGGGCGTGGCCTAGCCCTGTCGGGCACCATCGCCGCAAAGGCGTCCGGCGAAGCGCAAGACCCCAACCGGATGCTCTTCTTCATCGGCGGGTCTTGGGATACGCCCTTCGTGTCGCCTGTGGTACCGCCGTCGCTCGAATAGGTGCGAGCACCCGCTAGCCGCCTGCCTGCCGCGCCGCCTGTTCGTCGCGCATCCGCTGCACATCACGCCGCTTGTTGACCAACGACGCGGCAATCACGCCGCTGGCAACGATTGCAATCAGAATCGTGCAGACGGCGTTGATCTCCGGCGTCACGCCCAATCGCACCTGGCTGTAGATCTTCATCGGCAGCGTCGTGGCGCCGGGGCCGGAGGTGAAGCTCGCAATGACGAGATCGTCGAGCGACAGCGTGAATGCCAGCATCCAGCCGGACACGACGGCGGGCAGGATAACGGGCAGCGTTACCTGAAAGAAGGTGCGTGCCGGCGTGGCGCCGAGGTCCATCGCCGCTTCCTCAAGCGACCTGTCGAAGGTGAGCAGCCGAGATTGAACCACCACGGCGACGAAGCACATCGAGAAGGTGATGTGGGCGAGCGTCACGGTGAGGAAGCCGCGGTCGAGCCCGACGGCGACGAAGAGCAGCAGCAGCGAAAGGCCGGTGATGACTTCGGGCATGACCAGCGGCGCAAAGACCATGCCGGTGAAGAGCACACGGCCGCGAAAACGCGTGTAACGGGTGAGCGCTATCGCCGCCAGGGTGCCGAGGACGGTGGCAACGCTGGCCGAGATCAGCGCCACGCGGAGCGTCACCCAGGCCGCGTCGATCAACCCCTGGTTCGACAGGAGTTCGACATACCATCTGGTGGAAAACCCGGCCCACACAGTGACCAGCCTCGACTCGTTGAACGAGTAGATGATCAGCAGCAGGATCGGCAGATAGAGGAACGCAAACCCCGCCACCAGCGAAACGACGTTGAAGCGGCTGAGCCTTCCTTCCATCGTCTGCTCCCCTTAGGCCTGCGCGCGGGCCTGTGCCCGCTGGAAGAACATGATCGGCACGACGAGGATCAGGAGCAGGATGATCGCGACCGCTGATGCCAGCGGCCAGTCGCGGTTGTTGAAGAACTCGCTCCACAGCGTCTTGCCGATCATCAGCGTTCGCGAGCCTCCGAGCAGGTCGGGAATGACGAACTCACCCACCGCGGGAATGAAGACCAGCAGGCAGCCGGCCACCACGCCCGGCAGGGACAGCGGGAAGGTGATTTTCCAGAACGCCGAGAGCGGCGGGCAGCCGAGATCCTGCGCCGCCTCGATCAGCGAATAGTCCATCTTTTCCAGTGTCGCATAGAGCGGCAGCACCATGAACGGCAGGTAGGAGTAGACGATACCGATGTAGACTGCCGTGTTAGTGTTCATGATGATCAGCGGATCGTCGATCAGGCCGAGCATGAACAGGAACTGGTTGAGCAGTCCTTCCGGCTTCAGGATGCCTATCCACGCATAGACGCGGATGAGGAAGCTGGTCCAGAAGGGCAGAATGACCAGCATGAGCAGCATCGTGCGCAGGGATTGCGGCGCACGCGCCATGCCATAAGCGATTGGATAGCCGACGAGCAGGGTCAGGATCGTTGCAACGAAGGCAATCTTCAGGCTCGAAATATAGGCTACCGACAGGTAGGGCCGTTTGTAGAAATCGGCGGCGAAGCCGCTGTCGCAGAGCCCTCCCCCGACACCAATGTAACCCAGCAAGTCGCACATCAAGAGCTTGAAGTTCTCGAAGTCGAACTCGCCCAGCCGCGCGAAGAAGTCGCGCAGGCCGTCCAGCGCCGGCGTGTAGGGCGGCATCGAAATCGCCAGGTCCGAGAGCGATATCTTGAAGACGATCAGGAACGGAACAAGGAAGAAGAATAGCAGCCAGACATAGGGGACGATAATGACGAGGCGGCTGGCTACTGCTGAGACGAGGCGGCTCATCGCGGCGCGCTCAACGCGTAAGGACGACGCCGGCATCCGGCGCGAAGGTGATCCAGGCGCGGTCGTCCCAGGTGAGCGGGTCTTCAAACAGGCGGGCGCTGTTCAGCATCGCCGCTTTCACGACCTGCCCGCTGTCCAGCTTCACGTGGTAGATCGTCATGTCGCCGAGATAGGCGATGTCGTAAACTTCTCCGGCGAGGGCGTTGGCTATGCCATTTTCCGGCTGGCGCGAGGAAATGCCGATCTTCTCCGGCCTGATCGCGTACCAGACATTATCTCCGGCGCGCACATCGTCGGCGCTCCCGGTGTAGATCATCGAGCCGTCGCTGCGGGCGATGCGCGTATTGCCAGCCTTGTCCTTCTGCAGGCTGCCTTCGAACATGTTGATGGAGCCGACGAACTCGGCGACGAAACGCGAGGCCGGTGCCTCATAGACCTCGGCCGGCGTCGCCACCTGCATCACTTCGCCCTTGTCGAGGATGGCGATGCGGTCAGCCATCGTCATCGCCTCTTCCTGGTCGTGGGTGACCACGACGAAGGTGAGGCCGAGCTGCTGCTGCAGGTCGGTCAGTTCGAACTGCGTCTCCTCGCGCAGCTTCTTGTCGAGAGCGCCGAGCGGCTCGTCGAGAAGCAGCACCTTCGGGCGCTTGGCAAGCGAACGAGCGAGCGCGACCCGCTGGCGCTGGCCGCCGGAAAGCTGGTGCGGCTTGCGCTGGGCAAACTGTTCCAGCTTGACCAGCTTCAGCATCTCGCCGACGCGAGCCGCGATCTGGTCGCGCGGCATGCGGTCCTGCTTCAGCCCGAAGGCGATATTGGCCTCCACGGTCATGTGCGGGAACAGCGCGTAGGACTGGAACATCATATTGACCGGCCGCCGGTACGGCGGAATGCCACTCAGATCCTGGCCGTCGAGCAAGATGCGGCCCGAGGTCGGTTCCTCGAAACCGGCCAGCATCCTGAGCAACGTTGTCTTGCCGCAGCCCGAAGCACCGAGCAGGGCAAAAAACTCACGCTCGTAGATGTCGAGCGAGAGATCGTTTACGGCGACGAAATCGCCGAACTTCTTGGTGATATTCTCGACGCGGATATAGGGGACGGCATCGGGATCGGCCCAGGGCGCGAAGCTCCGGCGGATGCTGCCAAGCGATTTCATGCGTTTCGTGCCCCGCCCGGAGGAACCGCCCGCGCAGCGAGGCGCGGGCGGGCAACCCTGCCGCCTACTGTCCGGTCACAACCCCGGTCCAGAGACGCGTCATGAGCCTCTGCGTGCGCGGGTCCGGCGGAACCGTGGTGAAGAGATTGGCCAGCGTCGCTTCGTCGGGATAGACCGCTGGGTCGCCAATCACGTCGTCGTTCAGGAACTCCTGCGAGGCCTTGTTGCCGTTGGCGTAGTAGACATAGTTCGACGCCTTGGCGATGACCTCAGGCTTCATGATGTAGTTCAGGAACTCGTGCGCTTCGTCCACATGCGCGGCGTCGGCCGGGATCGCCATCTGATCGAACCACATCTGCGCGCCTTCCTTCGGGATCGCATAGTCGATGACGATGCCCTGGTCGGCGCCGGCTGCGCGGTCACGCGCCTGGAACACGTCTCCCGACCAGCCCACGGCCATGCAGATGTCGCCATTGGCGAGCGCGCTGATATATTCCGACGAGTGGAACTTGCGGACGTGCGGCCGAATGCTCAGCAGCAGTTCCTCGGCCTTCGCCAGTTCGTCCGGATCGGTGCTGTTGATGTCGAGGCCAAGATAGTTCAGCGCGGCCGGGATCATCTCCGCTGGTGCATCGAGCATGAACACGCCGCACTCCGCCAGTTTGGAAATCTTCTCCGGGTCGAAGATCACGCCCCAGGAATCGACCTTCTCGATGCCGAGAATGTCCTGCACCTTGCGGACGTTGTAGCCGATCCCCGTCGTGCCCCACATGTAGTTGATCGAATATTCGTTGCCCGGATCGTATTTTTCGGTCCGCTGCTCGATCGCGTCCCACATGTTATCGATATTCGGCAGCTTCGACTTGTCGAGCTTCTGGAACACACCGGCCTGGATCTGGCGAGCAAGGAACGTTCCGGTCGGCACCACGACGTCGTAGCCCGTGCTGCCGGCAAGCAGCTTGGTCTCCAGAATCTCGTTGGAGTCGAAGACGTCGTAGACAACCTTGATGCCGGTTTCAGCGGTAAATTCCTCGAGGATGGACTCATCGATATAGTCCGACCAGTTGTAGACATTCACCACTCGGTCTTGCGCCAGTCCCGCGGTGGTAAAGGCTGCGACCGCTGCGAGAGCGCCCGAAACAAGGAATGATCTCCGTAGCATCCTGTTCTCCTCTGTCAGCTTCGTTCTGACCCGCGCCGGTGTCCCCTGGCGGGTGCGTTTGAATTTCAGCCTATTGGCCTTCAAGCGGGGCGACAAGGCAAAACTGCCCTGCCTTTCCCTACAGGTAGGTCGTGCGCTCGAGCGGCGTAATCTCGCCCCAGAAAGCCAGTATCTCCGCGCGCTTGAGATCGCGGTAGACCTTGGCGAGCATCGGTCCGAGAGCGCGGTCGATGAAGGTGCTTTTCGTCGCAAGCTGAAGCGCGTCGTCCATGTCGTCGGGCAGATAGAGCCCGTCTTCGTCATAGGCGTTGCCTTCGACCGGAGGCGGCGGCACGAGCCCGCTGTCGATGCCCTCCACCATGCCCTGCAGAAGCGCGGCCATTACCAGATACGGGTTGGCATCGGCGCCCGCGATGCGATGCTCGACGCGCCGGTTCTCCTCCGTCGACACCGGAATGCGCAATGCCACCGAGCGGTTGTTCTCCGCCCACACGGCGCGCGTCGGCGCATAGGAGCCGGGCGTGATACGGCGAAAGCCGTTCCAGGTATTGATGAAAAGAAGCAGCGATTCCGGCATGGTCTTGAGCAGGCCGGCGACCGCCGATTCCAGTTTCTTGCGACCATCCCGTCCGGCGAAGATGTTCTTGCCTTTCGCATCGAGCATCGAGGCGTGCACATGCATGCCGTTGCCGGCATATTCGAGAAACGGCTTGGCCATGAAGGTCGCCGTCAGCCCATGCGCGCGGGCACAGCCGATCACGATGCGCCTCAGCATGATGACGTCGTCGGCGGCGCGCAGCGGGTTCGAGCGGTGTTTCAGATTGACCTCGAACTGGCCGGGCGCGGCTTCCTTGATGATCGTGTCGATGGGCAGGTCCTGCGCGGCAGCCGCGTCACGGATCATGTCGAAGAGATCGGCGTGCTCGGCCAGATCGTCGAGGCCGTACATCCGAAGGCGATCGGGGCCGGCGGTGGCGCCGACAGGCGCCGGCATGCCGTCGTCCCAGTCGGTGTCGGGATCGAGCAGGTAGAACTCGAGCTCGAAAGCGACGACCGGGAACAGGCCTTTGGCGTTGATCTCGGCGACCTTCTTCTTCAGTACCTGACGCGGGTCGGCCATGAACGGCTCGCCGTCTGGCGTGAATGTCTGCAGTAGCACCTGCGCCGTCTTGCGCTTGGCCCACGGCACGATCGAAAGCGAGCCGCGCGTGGCGCGGCAATAGCCGTCCTTGTCGCCGGTCTCGATATGCAGCCCCGTCTCGCCGACCTCGCGCCCCCAGACGTCGAGGCCGTGAAGCGACATCGGAAAGTTGACGCCTTCCTGGAAGGCCTTCTTGAGCGAGTCCCCCGGCGCCCACTTGCCGCGCATCACGCCATTGGGATCGACGAGCAGAAACTCGACAGCTTCAACGTCGGGGTGTTCGGTAATGAAGGCCTCGTATTCGGCCCTGTGGTCGGCCGACATGAAACCATCGAGGTTCTTGGGCGGGGCGGCGCTCCGCGCCGATCTGTCATTGCCGGAAGATGTGTCCGGTTCGTTGACCGGGGCGGGTTCGGACTTGCCGGTTGCCGTGTCTTGCAAGATATGCCTGTCGCGCCGTTGACGATGGAACCAAGGTGGCCCGGCGCCAGCGCCGGTGTCAATGTGGCGAAGGCATGCCGGTCGTTCCTGGCTTCTGCGGGCGAGCCATGCGGCGGAACTCGATGCCGATATGGACCATGAGCGCGGCGAATACGATCGTGCCGCCCAGCACGGTGCGCCCGGTTGGTATCTCGTCATGGACCAGCCAGACCCAGACCGGACCAAGCAGCGTTTCGAAAGTGCCGAGCAGGGCTGCATAGGCTGCCGGGATCATGCGCGCGCCGGAGGCGAAGAAGGCGAGGCCCAATCCGAGATTGAGCGCCCCGAAGGCGAACAGGAACGCCATGTCGGGACCGGACGTGGCGAACGTAGAAGCCTGCGTCGCGGCGAACGTCGCGGCCATCAGCGTCCCGAGGCACGTCGCGGGCGTCATGCGCACATGCGCGTATCGTCGAGTGATAACGGTAGCGCAGGAAAATACGACGGCGATGAGCAGCGCCAGTCCGTCGCCAATCGGCGAGACACCGCCGGTCAGCGAATCCGACACCATGACCCCGACGCCGAACACGACCGCAGCAATCGCCAGCCATGTCGTGCGTGAAACGCGCTCGCGGAATGCAACGAAAGCGATGAGCGCGGCGATCAGCGGCACACCCGCCTGCATCAGCAGGATGTTGGCGACGGTGGTGTAGCCTAGCGCTACCACGAAGGAGGTGGACGCAATCCCGAAGCAGCAAGCGACGGCAACGCCCGGCACGCCCATTCCCCTAAACAAGCGGATGGTACCCGCGACGCCATCGCGCCAGATCATGAAGCCCAGAAGGAAGCCTGCGGCCCAGAACGAGCGCCAGAAGACAATCGTCCAGGAATCGCCGGCCTCGACAAAGCGGCCTATAGCGCCGCCGAAGCTCCAGCACAGCGCCGAGAGGAAAACGAGGAGAATGCCGAGCCGTTCATTGCCGAGGGCCGGCAGAACTGCGCGCGGAGAAATCGTGTCGGCCATGCGGGCAAGCCGGAAAAGCGCAAGTGCACCATGCACTGCACGCTTCGCCTAGCTTGGAACGCAACGGCCCGGGATAGTCCAGCCCCTTCATCCGGTTGTGGCACACGACGTCAGCGAATCCGCTCGGGCAGGAAAACGCGCCAGCGTGAGCGCTGCGCAAAACGCTGGCCTTTGTCTCCAACGCGCAGCGACCAGGAACGCCGACGCGCTCCGCACTTGCCCGATCCGCTATACAGAACCATCGCCACCGCCATCATGTAGTCGACCATATCGGCCTCCTTCTTTTGCATGGGTGGCAGATAGATCGCTGAATCGGCGCCTTGAACCGCCGAAACGCGCAGCATATGCTGCAGAAATGAAAAACATCGCCTGGGACGATCTGCACTTCTTCGTAGCGGTGGGGCGCACCGGCAGCCTGTCGGCGGCCGCCGCGCAGCTCGGCTCGAGCGCGGCGACCGTTGGGCGGCGCATGGTGGCGCTGGAGCGGGCCGTGGGTCGTCCGTTATTCGTGCGTCGTCAGACCGGCTACGAGTTGACTTCCGATGGGCGCACTCTTCTCGAAAAGGCGCTCCTGATGGAAAACAGCGCCCAGTCGATCCGCGACTGGCTGAAGGCCGACGGAGCGCGATCGGTCGTTCGTATCTCGGCGGGCGCCGGTACTGCCAACTTCCTGGCCTCGAATTTCGGCAAGCTGTGGAACCCGGACGATCCGTTTCGCATCGCCTTCAAGACAACCGAGGCGAAGCTCGACATCGGCCACCGCGAGGTGGAGATCGGCATCCGCAACGCCCAGCCGGAGGCGGCGAACCTTGCGTCCCGGCGAACGGTGCGCATCGCGCAAGCGCCCTTTCGCGCGCGCAATCTCGCCCAAGCCGGGAGCGAGGAGTGGGTCGCCATCCCGCCCGAGGACGCCATGACGCGCTCGGCGCGCTGGGTGAACGCCCAGCCCGGCCTCGTTGTCGCCGCGTGGGCCAACACGACCCGCACGCTGCACGATCTCATCCGCGCCGGCGTCGGCAAAGGCTTGCTGCCCTGTTTTGTAGGCGACCGCGACCCGCTGCTGGAGCGTGCTGGCGAGCCCATCGAGGAACTGAGCGGGCATCAGTGGATCGTCATGCATAATGACGACCGCCATCGCTCAGACGTGCGCACGGTCATCGACCGCATCGTTGCGCTTGTGAACAAGCACGCAGCGCTGTTTGCCGGCGAGCGACCGCTGGGCGATTAGGTCGGTCCTCGCGGGCTAAGCGATCGCGCCATTGCCGCGCTCAGTCGTTGCTGCTTTGGTGCAAATGTTGGAGGGAGGCCCGCATGAAAGCCGCATGGTACGAGCGAAACGGTCCCGCACGCGACGTGCTCACGGTCGGAGACGTGGATACGCCTGAACCCGCCGCCGGCGAAGTGCGGGTCAAACTGGCCGCCTCCGGCGTCAACCCGTCCGACGTGAAAGGGCGCATGGGACGTCCTCTCCCCGGCCAGATGGTCATACCCCACAGCGACGGCGCGGGCGTGATCGACGCGGTCGGCGCCGGCGTCACCCACGACCGGATCAATGAGCGCGTCTGGATCTGGAACGGGCAGTGGAAGCGGCAACATGGGACCGCCGCGGAATACATATGCCTGCCGGCGCATCAGGCGGCTCGGCTTCCCGGCAATGTCGATTTCGCGGCCGGCGCCTGCCTGGGCATTCCCGCGCTTACAGCCGTTCAGGCCGTCGCGCATATGGGGCAGGTCGGCGGCAAGACGCTTCTGGTCACCGGCGCGGGATCGGCCGTGGGGCACTACATTGTGCAGATCGCCAGGCATCGCGGAGCCCGCGTCATCGGCACCGCTTCGGACCAACGCGCCCAACATGCGCGCGCAGCCGGGGCCGATTTTGTCGTCGACTACAAGCACAAGGATGTGACCGAAGTCGTGAAGCATATGACGCGCAACGAAGGCGTCGACGGCATCATTGACATGGACCTTTCGTCCACTGCGAACCTGATCGCCGACGCCATCGTGAAGCCGCATGGCACGATCGTCTGCTACGGATCGAACGTGCCCGGCGACATCCCGATCTCGTTTCCGGCCATGCTGTGGAACAGCTACACACTGAAGGTTTTCCTGGTCTACGAACTGACGGTCGGCGAGCGCACGGCGGCCATCGCGGAACTCACCAAGATGCTGGAAGGCGGCAAGCTGAAACATGCGGTCGGCGCACGATTTCCGCTGCGCGACATTGTCGCCGCGCATGAGGCGGTTGAAAAGGGAGCCGTCAGCGGAAACGTCGTGCTGGATATCGGGTAGCGGGACCCGCCAGATTCCTACTGAAAATCGAAGGCGCTCAGGCCGGTCACCATCTCGTCCAGTCCGAGGGGGCGGGTGACCGGCGGTTCGGCACGGGCAAGGCAGCCCTGCCGCTCGCACAGGCGGCAGGCGGGGCCGATCGCCGTGGCGGGCACCGCGCTTCCCTTGCCGGCTGATCCTTGCATTGGACGCGGCAGGGCCGAGCCGTAGACGATCTCGTCCCTGTGCGCGATGTCGCAGCCGAGCAGGATGGCGGTGCGGCGCGGCCGTTCGTTGAACGCGCCCTGCGGGCCTTCCAGCGTGCGCGCCACTGTCAGGAATTCAGCGCCGTCCGGCATCTCGACCGCCTCGACCAGAACCTGTCCCGGCTGGCCGAATGCGGCGTGGACAGCGAGCTTGGGGCAGCCGCCGCCGAAACGCGCCAGCGGGTAGCCGGCCGCGCCTGCCCGCCGGAAGCGGTTCCCGGCATTGTCGACCTCGAGCATGAAAAACGGCACGCCCGCCGCGCCATCGCGGCCAAGCGTCGTCAGGCGGTTCGCTGCCTGCTCGAACGACACTGAAAAGCGCGAACGCAAGATGTCGATGTCGTAGTGCGCGCGCTGCGCCGCCTCGTAGAACGGCCGGTAGGGCATCATCAGCGCGTGGGCGGCGTAGCGCGCCAGCTCGAAGCGGGCGAGCCGCCGCGCCTCGTCCGACGACAGCTTCAGCGCCTTGAGCTCCGCGCCGATCGCCACCGACATGCGCATCAGCGATGCCTCCATCGCCACCTCGCGCAACTGGTCGAATGGCGACAGGCGTTCGGAAATGAAGAGGCGCTGCGAATGACGGTCGAAGCGCCGCCGCCAGTTCGGCATGGTCGCGGCGGGAAGCACGCGAACGGTGATGCCGTGCTCGGATGTCAGCCACGCCTTCAGCGCGCCGGGCAGATCATCGCCCGGCTTCAGCAGCGAGACGAAGGCCTCGCATTCCTCCTCGATCGCCGGAAAATGGTTGGGCCGCTTCTCAAAGGTCTCGCGCACTTCGTCGATGGGCAGGCGCGCGCCGGCGGCCGGGCTTGTGCGCCCCTCGCGAGCGAGCAAGTCGGTGAGATCGGTCAGCCGTTCGGCCTGTTCGCGATAGGCGCGGTAAAGCTTGACCATCGCCGCGGCGGCGTTCGGCGCCGCCTCCGCCACCTCGATCAGTTCGGTATCGCTGGGCAATTCGCCGGCAAGCAGCGGATCGGCGAACGCCTCGCGCAGCGCCGCCACGTTCGGTCCGGCGTCGGCCTGCAGTTCCTCCGGCTCGACCTTGTAGACGGAGGCGAGCTTGAGGATGAGCTGCACCGTCAACGGCCGCTGGTTGCGCTCGATCAGGTTGAGATAGGACGGAGAGATGCCCAGCCCTTCGGCCATCGCCGTCTGTGTCAGCCCCATGCCGGCGCGGATGCGGCGGATGCGCGGCCCGGCAAAAATCTTCTGGTCAGCCATCCGAATTTACACCTGTTACAACCGAATTCTGCGCGTCGCTATTTTACATTCTTTACATTTTTACAGCCAGCATCAGTCAAAAACAAGACAGGCTTACCCGATTTTCTGCAGTGTTTTCGGCATTCTTCTCGCTCCCACCGCATTGCAATGTAAAGAACACACCGAACGAGGCGTCCCCAAGACCGCCTTGCCGTACACAACATTTGCTTCGAACGGAGTTCGTTATGACCGATTTTTACAACCTCGTCCCTTCGGCGCCCGAAGGCCGCTATGACGGCATCGAGCGGCCCTACACGCCGGAAGACGTTACGCGCCTGCGCGGCTCGCTGCCTATCCGCTATACGCTGGCCGAAAACGGCGCCAACCGGCTGTGGAAACTGATCCACGAAGAGGATTTCGTGAACGCGCTCGGAGCGCTCTCCGGCAATCAGGCCATGCAGATGGTCCGCGCCGGCCTGAAGGCGATCTACCTCTCCGGCTGGCAGGTCGCGGCCGACGCCAACACCGCGTCCGCCATGTATCCGGACCAGTCGCTCTACCCGGCCAATGCCGGCCCGGAGCTCGCCAAGCGCATCAACAAGACGCTCCAGCGCGCCGACCAGATCGAGACCTCGGAAGGCAACGGGCTGTCGGTCGACACCTGGTTCGCGCCGATCGTCGCCGATGCCGAGGCCGGTTTCGGCGGTCCGCTCAACGCTTTCGAGCTGATGAAGGCCTATATCGAGGCGGGTGCTGCCGGCGTCCATTTCGAGGACCAACTGGCATCGGAGAAGAAGTGCGGCCATCTCGGCGGCAAGGTTCTGATCCCGACCGCCGCGCATATCCGCAACCTCAACGCCGCGCGGCTCGCTGCCGACGTCATGGGCGTGCCGACGCTGATCATCTGCCGTACCGACGCCGAAGCTGCGAAGCTCATCACGTCGGACATCGACGAGCGCGACCAGCCTTTCGTCGACTACGACCAGGGCCGCACGGTCGAAGGCTTCTACAACGTCAAGAACGGCATGGAGCCGTGTATCGCCCGCGCCATTGCGATGGCGCCCTACTCCGACCTGATCTGGATGGAGACGTCGAAGCCCGATCTGGCGCAAGCAAGGAAGTTCGCGGAGGCCGTGCGCAAGGAGCATCCGAACCAGCTTCTGGCCTACAACTGCTCGCCATCCTTCAACTGGAAGAAGAACCTGGACGACGCGACCATCGCCAAGTTCCAGCGCGAGCTGGGCGCGATGGGCTACAAGTTCCAGTTCATCACGCTGGCCGGCTTCCACCAGCTCAACTACGGCATGTTCGAGCTGGCGCGCGGCTACAAGGATCGCCAGATGGCGGCCTATTCGGAGCTGCAGGAGGCCGAGTTCGCGGCGGAGGCAAATGGCTACACCGCGACCAAGCACCAGCGCGAAGTCGGCACCGGCTATTTCGACGCCGTGTCGATGGCGATCACCGGCGGCCAGTCGTCAACTACCGCCATGAAGGAATCCACCGAAACAGCCCAGTTCCGCCCGGCTGCGGAATAGGCGACGCGTTCAACCCAAGGAGAAGCAAGATGGCACCGCAAGTCCGCGTCAAGGAACGGGCCGAAGAGCAGACCTCGGCCATGAGCACCAACCAGCAGCAGGCAATCCGCATGCTCGCCAACGATCTGCACCGCCTCAACCAGTCGGTCATGAAGGCGGTCGAGTCCGGCATCTCCGTCGAACTCGTGCGCACCGCTCGTCACCATGGCGGCGACGGCAACTGGGGCGATCTCCTGATCCCGGTGATCGTCACGGACCGCACAACCGGCGAGTAGACTCAACTGACCTACCAGGCACCTTGGCCGCCGGAGCGATCCGGCGGCCTTTTTGTGCGCTACGACGCCGCTTCTGAAGCCCTAGACGCCATCGCTTCCGCATCCTGCGCGGGCAGCGAGACCCGAACCTCCGCTCCGTCGCGCACCGGTTTTCGCAGGGCGCGCTTTCCGCCTTCGACCGAGAGTTCCCCGGATTCCGAAAGCGCGTGGATGCGGCTTCGCGACAGATCCAATTCATCCGCCAGAAGGCGGTCGAGGCGGAGACTTACCCGATAGGGCACCGCGCAGAGAATACGGAGTTCGCGTGGCTGAGGCGCGCACGCGGACAAAACCTCTTTCGCGACGGAATATTCCTCAGCCTTCACAAATCTCGGCGCCCAATGTCTCAGCCCATCGATGTCGAAGGCGATACGATCGGCGATCTCCGGGTCGTTGGCCGACAGCGACGACAGGAGCGCAGGGTCGATCGAGCCGACCTGCCGGCGCTCCAGCACCGGTCGGTTCCACGTGCCGTCGCACGAGGTGCATCTGTAGATCAGCCAGGCATCCACTCTCTTGCCGTTGGCATTGACCCTAATTTTGCCGCTCGACTTGAAACTGGTGGTGCACGCGCAGCGCCTGCAATGCAGCAGCGGCTGCGGTGATTGCAGTGGGGTGATCGTCCATCGGACGAACAATGTTTCGGACATGCCGGATCGCGCTCCCGAATGGGAAGCTCACCAGGCAGCGACCGGCGACGCGGCGTAACAGAGGATTGAATAATCGGTGGCGGCCGGATGGAATCCGGGCGCGGTTCAGCCATGCCAAACCGGTCTCGGCCGCCACCATGACAAGCATTCGAATAAGGACCGCGCGGCGACGCATACAGCGTTACCGCGCTATTGATGGTGGAACTGACGAGACCGGCGTTTACGTAGGCAAGGTGCTTCTGACCGTTGGTTGTCGAATGCGCCGCTCTATAGAACAACGCACCGCGGCGTCAAAGCCCCGCCCTTCCCTTCCCCGCTCCCGGCCAGCTATACTTGCCGCATCTGCAATGACTCACTGGTGATTGATGCCGCCTGCCAAGAAGGAAGTGCGCCCTGCGACGCGGCGCGCGCGAACGCCCGCCTTTCTCAAAAACCGCCGAGGCGTGAAGAACTGGAAGGAAGCGGCATCCTGGCTCGAATGGCGCGGCATCGAGGATGTCGAATGCATCACGCCGGACCAGGCCGGCGTTGCGCGCGGCAAGATGATGCCGTCGAAGAAGTTCACCTCCAACACCTCGCTGGCGCTGCCTTCGGCGGTGTTCATGACCACCATTACCGGCGCCTACCCGGAAGATGGCGGCGGCTTTGCCTATCCTCAGGACGACGGCGACCTGAAACTGTTGCCGGACCTTTCGACGCTTTCCGAAGTGCCGTGGGAGAGCGACCCGACGGCGCAGGTGGTGTGCGACCTCGTCCACCAGGACGGCACGGAGATCGCGTTCACCCCGCGCAACGTGCTGAAGCGTGTGGTGCGCGCTTATGAGGATCGCGGGTTGAGGGCGGTCGTCGCGCCCGAGATCGAGTTCTATCTCGTGCGCAAGAACCCGGACCCGGACTATCCGCTTACGCCGCCCATTGGGCGGTCGGGTCGCCCCATCGGCGGCGGCCAGGGCTATTCCATCGCCGGGGTCAACGAATTCGACGAACTGATCGACGACATCTACGAGTTCTCCGAAAAGCAAGGGCTGGAGATCGACACGCTGATCCACGAGGAGGGCGCCGGCCAGCTTGAGATCAACCTTCGTCACGGCGACCCCGTGGAACTCGCCGATCAGGTGTTCATGTTCAAGCGCACCATCCGCGAGGCGGCGCTGAAGCACGACACCTATGCGACCTTCATGGCGAAGCCGATCCAGGGCCAGCCCGGATCGGCCATGCATATCCATCAGTCCATCGTGAACAAGCGCACGGGACAGAACGTGTTTTCGGATGCCGATGGCGGCGAGAGCGCCATGTTCCGGCACTTCGTCGCCGGCATGCAACGTCACGTGCCGGCTGCGCTGGTCATGTTCGCGCCCTACGTCAATTCCTACCGAAGGCTGACCAAGGCGGCTTCGGCGCCGGTCAACACCGACTGGGGTTACGACAACCGCACCACGGCTTTCCGCATTCCGCGCTCGGACCCTTCGTCGCGCCGGGTCGAGAACCGCATCCCGTCTTCCGACGCCAACCCCTATCTGGCGCTGGCCGCGTCGCTTGCCTGCGGTCTCGCCGGACTGAAGGAAAAGTCGGAGCCGGAGCCCGCCGCGACCACCTCCGTCAATGAGGACGAGATCGAACTGCCGCGCAGTCTGCTCGAGGCAGTCGCGCTGTTCGAGGAGGACACAGTCCTTGCCGAAATCCTCGGCCAGCCCTTCGTGACGACATATGCGGCGATCAAGAAGGCGGAGTTCGAGACCTTCATGGAAGTGATCAGCCCGTGGGAGCGGGAATATCTGCTCCTGAACGTTTGAACACAGGGCGCGTTTTCCATGGAATACCAATCCCCGATCTCCCCCGGCCGTTCGTGGTACGAGGACACCGCCGGCAAGCGCCCCGAATATCCAGCACTCGACGGCGACCGCCAGGCCGATGTCGCCATCGTCGGCGGCGGGTTCACGGGCTTGTCGGCCGCGGTGCACCTTGCGAAGGCCGGCGTCGATGTCGTGCTGATCGACGCGCACCGCTTCGGCGACGGCGCGTCGGGCCGCAATGGCGGGCAGATGGGCACCGGCCAGCGCGGCTGGGCGGAGGACATCGAGGCCGAATACGGCTTCGAGCGCTCTAAGGCGCTGTTCGACCTTGCCGAAGAAGCCAAGGCGCATTTGCTGGAGTTCGCCGACACCAACAAGATCGAGATCGACTATCAGCCCGGGCAGATTTCAGCGGCGCACAAGAAACGCTATGTGCGCGACTTCCGCGACCATGCCGACATCATGGCCGAGCGCTACGGCTATCCGCACATCACCTTCCTCGACCGGGACGAGACTGCCGCCGCTCTCGGCACCGACCGCTACCATGCCTGCGTGCGCGATACGGGCACCGGCCACATTCACCCGCTGAAGCTGGTCATCGGCACGGCGAAGGCCGCGAACAAGGCCGGCGCGGAATTGCACGAACAGACGCCGGCGACAGCCATCCGCCGCGCCTCCGGCAAGGTCGTGATCGAGACGCCGAACGGCACCATCACCGCCGACCGGGCGCTGCTCGCCACCAACGCCTATGGCGGCGACCTGGAGCCGGTCAGCGCCGCGCACATCATGCCGATCGGTTCCTTCATCGGCGCTACCGTGCCGCTCGGCAAGGACAGTCCTGTCATTCCCGGCGGGGAGTCGGTCGACGATTCGCGCTTCGTCGTGCGCTATTTCCGCAAGTCGAAGGACGGGCGGCTGCTGTTCGGCGGACGCGAAATCTACTCGGCGGCCGATCCCAAGGGGCTTCGGGACCAGATGCGCCGCCAGATCGTCGAGCTTTACCCGGCGCTTGCCGACGTCGAGATCACGCATGCCTGGGGCGGCTATGTCGGCATCACGATTCCGCGCAAGCCGTTCGTGCGCGAGGTGATGCCAGGCGTCACCGCGGCCGGCGGCTATTCCGGCCACGGCGTCATGCTGTCCAATTTCACCGGCAAGCTCTACGCCGAGACAATCACCGGCAATCGCGACCGGCTGAAACTGCTGCAGGACCTGAAAATCCCTGCCTTCCCGGGCGGTAGCCTGCTGCGCCAGCCGCTGCTCTTCCTGGCGCTCAACTGGTACGCGCTGCGCGACAGGATCTAGTCGTCAGCCCGGCCAGCTGCCGCGGGCAATACTACCACACCGCACATGCGCCTGACCCAATCGAGAAAGATGCCGTAGGGTCTGCCGGCCAGCACCATGGCCGCCGCGGCAGCGGGAATCGCCAGCACGATCTGCCCAGCGCTGGCGCCCGCGAAAAGCAATATCAGAGCGTAGACTGGGCCTTGAAAACTGACGAAAGCGAGCGTGTCGAAGAACGTCGCCCGCGTCTGGTCGCCGTCTCGAACACCGAAGCGACGGAAGATCATGTCACGCCACATGCCATATGGCCGCGCTGTCAGCACGATCGCCGGGATCGCCGCAAGGCGCGTGTAAAGCAGCTGGTCGCCCGATAGGCCGACGACAAGCACCTCCACGAGGCCGGCTGCCACGGTGCAGAAGACAACGAGCGCGATTGTGTCGGCGATCAGGCGGCGCATCCTTGGCCCCTATCACAGTTTCGGGGGAGGTCAATCGAACAGCTGGCCCAAGCGCCTTCCGCGTCTACGCAATTTTTCCGCCCCGGTGTGTCGGCTAGAGTGCCGCTCACCCGTCCTAGCTCCAGAAAGGCCACCGATGCAGTACGCGATTCTTTGCTACAACCATGAGGACATCACCTCCGCCTGGACGAAGGAGGAGGAGGACCTCTGCATGCAACAGCTGATGGCCGTGCAGGAGCCGCTGAAGCAGCAGGGCAAGCTCGGCCCGGTTGCGCGGCTGCTGCCGACCTCGGCCGCGACAACACTGCGCAAGACCAAGGACGAGCCGCTCGTCATCGACGGGCCTTTCGCGGAGACCAAGGAGCAGCTGCTTGGCTTCTATGTGGTCGACGTCGAAAATCTCGACGAGGCGCTGGGCATCGCCCGCGACCTCGCGAGCGCCAACCTGTCGGCGGGCTCCTATGAAATCAGGCCCATCGAACGCTTCCTTCCAAACGAGATGAAATGACCGATATCGCCTGGATCGACAAAGCCCTCTCGGCCGCCCGGCCACAGGCGGTAGCTGCCCTGCTGCGCTACTTCCGCGACCTCGACACCGCGGAAGAGGCGTTTCAGGAGGCCTGCCTGCGCGCGCTCAAGAACTGGCCGAAAAACGGGCCGCCGCGCGATCCGACGGCATGGCTGATCTTCGTCGGCCGCAATTCGGGCATCGATACCATCCGCAAGCGGAGCCGCAATACCGCGCTGCCGCCGGAAGACCAGATCTCGGATCTGGAGGACCACGAAGCCGACATGGCCGAGCGGCTCGACAATGCCGATTATCGCGACGACGTGCTGCGGCTTCTTTTCGTCTGCTGTCATCCGGACCTTCCCTCGACCCAACAGATCGCGCTTGCGCTGCGCATCGTCTCGGGTCTCTCGGTCAAGCAGATCGCCCGCGCCTTCATCGTCGGCGAAAGCGCGATGGAGCAGCGCATCACCCGCGCCAAGGCGCGCATCGCCAAATCCGACGTGCCGTTCGAGGCGCCAGATGCGGTGGAGCGCGCCGAGCGTTTCGCCATGGTGGCGGCAATGGTCTACCTCGTGTTTAACGAGGGCTATTCGGCGACCGGCGACGAAGCCCCTGCACGCGCGCCTTTGTGCGACGAAGCAATCAGGCTGGCGCGGCTGCTGCTGCGCCTGTTCCCGGCCGAACCGGAAATGATGGGCCTTCTGGCGCTGATGCTCATCCAGCATTCGCGCATGCCGGCGCGCTTCGATGCCGACGGCCATATCGTTCTCCTGGAGGATCAGGACCGCAGCCTGTGGAACCGCCTGATGATCAATGAAGGGCTAGCGCTAATCGACAAAGCGATGCGGCATCGGCAGCCCGGCCCTTATCAGGTTCAGGCTGCAATCGCGGCGCTTCATGCCCGCGCTGCAAAGGCCGAGGACACCGATTGGGCGCAGATCGACGCGCTTTATGCGACGCTCGAAATTATGCAGCCATCGCCCGTTGTCACGCTCAACCGCTCCGTCGCCGTCTCCAAGCTGAGCGGAGCGGCGGATGCGCTGGCGCTGATCGAGCCGCTCACCGACAAGCTCGGCGGCTATTTCAATTTTCACGGCGTTCGCGGGGCCTATCTCTTGCAACTCGGCCGCAAGGCCGAGGCACGTGAGGCATTCGACCAGGCCATCGCGCGCGCCAACTCGGCTGCCGAGGCGGCGCACATCCGCATTCATCTCGACCGCCTGATGCAGGATGGCGCGCAGGCGCCGGAACCTGCGCTGGCGAAAAAATAGCGAGCGGATGTCGGGACGGCGCGAACCCGCACGTCCTTGAAGCAGCAACCAAATCCAGGAGAACTGCCATGACCACCGCAAACGCCAACGACCTCGTTCTGGAACGCATCATCGACGCGCCGCGCGAGAAAGTGTTCCGCTGCTGGAGCGATCCCAAGCTGCTCGAGCAGTGGTTCGCGCCGAAGCCATGGTCGATCAAGGACGCCGAGATCGACATGCGCCCCGGCGGCGTCTCGAAGTTCACGATGCACGGCCCCGAAGGAGAAATGTTTCCGGTTTCGGGCGTCTATCTGGAAGTCGTGCCAAACGAAAAGATCGTCACGACAGACGCCTATTCGGCGGGCTGGGTGCCATCAGAAAATCCGTTCTTCACGGCGGTCATGACCTTCGAGGACGCCGGCAACGGGAAGACCAAGTACACCGCGATCGCACGCCATTGGCGCACGGAAGACCGGGAGACCCATGAGAAGATGGGCTTCCACGAGGGCTGGGGGCAGACCGCCAGCCAGCTCGAGGAACTGGCGAAATCGCTTTAGGCGACCGGCGAATCCTTATCAACCGCGCCGTCCGGCTCGACGGCGCGGGGACAAGCCAGATGGGAGAACACCAATTGACAGAGCAACATGTAGCTGCAGAAATCAGGGCTGTTGTTGACGGCGTCTACAGCGCAACGCGCCAGCACGACGCAGCGAACGCAATGTCCTTTTACGCGGCGGACGCGACGATCTATTCGCTTGCGCCACCGCTCCGACAATCCAACGGGGACGCGGCCGGTCTGCAAAAGTGGATGGATGAGTGGAGCGGCCCGATCGAGCTTTCCGACCGGGATTTCGAGGTGACCGCGTCCGGCGACACTGCATTTGCAACGTCACTGACGCGCCTGAGCGGCAGCAAGCCGGAGGTTGGTGATATCGAGCTCTGGTATCGCAAGACCACCGGCTTCCGAAACATCGATGGCGCATGGAAGATCGTCCACGAGCACGAATCCGTTCCCTTCTTCATGGACGGCAGCAACCTCGCCGCCCTCGACCTTATGCCCTGACCAGTTTGACGCGCGGGCTCGAGCCGACGAGCATTCGTTCGAATTGACCGACGCGTGCCCTTATAGCGGCCAGACGAACAGGATCGTCGGCACGGACACAGCGATGATGATGATCTCGAGCGGCAGGCCCATGCGCCAGTAGTCGCCAAAGCGGTAGCCGCCCGGCCCCATGATGATGGTGTTGTTCTTGTGGCCTATCGGTGTGAGGAACGCGCAGGAGGCAGCAACGGCGACGCCCATCAGGAAGGGGTCAGGCGAAACGTCCAGTCGCCCAGCCACTTCCATGGCGATGGGTGCTGCGATCAGCGCCGTGGCCACGTTGTTGAGGAAGTCCGACAGCGTCATCGTCACGATCATCACCGCCATCAGGATGGCCCAGGGCGGCAGATTGCCGGTCCATGACACGATGAGGTCGGCGATCAATGCCGTGCCGCCGGATTCCTCCAAGGCCAGCCCCAGCGGGATCAAACAGGCCAGCAACACCAGCACCGGCCACTCGACGCTTTCATAGACCTCGCGCGGGCTGATCAGGTTGAAACCCGCATAGACGCAAACCGCACCGGCAAGCGCGATTGCCAGCGGCAGCAAGCCGACAACGGAAATGCCCACTGCAAGTGCGAAGGTGAGAATGGCGAACAAAGCCTTGCGGCGCTGGATGACGGTGTGGCTCTTGTCGGCGATCGGCAAGACGCCCAGCCATTCGGCAGCGTTGTGGACCCGGCTCTCGGGGCCGAGCAGCAAAACCATGTCGCCCGGCTTGATGGTCAGCTTGCGCACCCGTTCGCGGAATTTGCGGCCCTGCCGCGAAACACCCAGCAATGCCACGCCCCGCCTGTAAAGCAGCCTGAGATCCAGCGCCGTGCGGCCCGCCATACGCGCGCCATCAGGCACGATCGCCTCGATCATCGTCATCGACCGGCCGGTCAGACCGCCATGGTTCTCCGCGCCCGCCGCCAGAAGTGCCGCCGCGCCGATGAAGGTCTCGATTGCCTTCGGGTTTCCTTCCAGTACGAGGAAATCGTTCTTGCGGATTTCCTCGCCCGAAGCGAGCCCGGAGAGACGCTTGCCGCGTCGCACCAGTCCGACGATGGCGACGTCGTGCTCCTCTGCGAGTTCATAGAGTTCCGAAACCTGCTTGCCGATCGACTTCGAGCCTTCCGGCACCTTGGCCTCGGCGACAAAGAGGCCTGCGTCGCCCTCGTCGGCTGTCGCCTTCTTGCCGTCCTGAGGGATGAGCCGCCAACCAACCAGCGCGACGAACAGGATGCCGGCTGTCGCGCAGACCAGCCCGACCGGCGAGAAGTCGAACATCGAGAACGGCTCGCCGAGCGCCCGCTCGCGAAACTGCGCGATGACGATGTTGGGCGGCGTGCCGATCAGCGTGATCATGCCGCCGAGGATGGTGGCGAAGGAAAGCGGCATGAGCGACAGCGAAACGGCGCGCTTGGCCTTCTTCGCCGTCTCCATGTCGAGGGTCATCAGGATGACGAGCGCGGCAACGTTGTTGATGATCGCGGAGAGCGCAGCACCGACAACCGACATGACGCCGATATGGACAGGCAGCTTGCGGTCCGGCGAAACCACGAACTGCGCAATGAGTTCGACCGCGCCGGAATTCAGCATGGCGCGCGAGACGATCAGCACCAGTCCGATGATGATCACCGCCTCATGGCCAAAGCCGTCGAAGGCATGATGCGGATCGACCGCGCCGCCGGCAACGGCGATGACCAGTGCGGCAAACGCCACGAGGTCGTAGCGCACTCGGCCCCACACCAGCATGGCGAAGACGACGGCGAGTAGAAGAAAGAGAAAAACCTGTTCGCCGGTCATCGATCAGATGCACCGCCCGCCATCGACCTCGAGCGCGACGCCGGTGATGAACTCCGCCTCGTCGGAGGCGAGCCACAGCGCTGCATTGGCGATGTCGAGCGGAGTCGACAGGCGCCCAAGCGGAATGGACGAGCGGAACAGCGCCCGCTTCTCAGGCGTGTCCTCGCCCATGAACTGCGCCAGCATGCCAGTCTCGCCGGCCACCGGGCACAGGCAGTTGACCCTGATCTTCTTCGGCGCCAGTTCGACAGCCATCGACTTGGTGGCGGTGATCGCCCAGCCCTTGGAGGCGTTGTACCAGGTCAGACCCGGCCGCGGCCTCAGGCCCGCCGTGGAAGCGGTCGTGATGATGACGCCACCGCCCTGCTTTTCCATCACCGGAACAACCACCTTTGCAGAATGGTAGATCGCCTTCATGTTGACGGCGGCGATGAGATCGAACGTCTCCTCGTCGACCTCCAGCATGTCGCCGTTGCGGTGGGTGTAGCCGGCATTGTTGACCATGATGTCGACGCGGCCGAAGGCCTTCATCGTCACATCCATCATCTCGTCGAATTCGGATTTCTGCGAGACGTCGGTCTGCACGCAGACGGCGTTGTCGCCAATCTCCTTGGCGACCCTCTGCGCGCCGCGGAAATTGATGTCTGCGACGACTATCCTGGCGCCCTCTTCCGCGAAGCGCTTCGCCATGCCCTCGCCAAAACCCGACGCCGCGCCGGTGATGATGGCGACCTTGTCCTTCAGTCTCATTCTGCCTGCTCTCTCTGCTTCGCGCCTGGGCTGATTCACCCGTGGTTGAACACGATCGTTTTCGTCGCGCTCATGTCGTAGAGCGCCTCGAAGCCCTTTTCGCGGCCATGTCCCGAACGCTTGAACCCGCCGAAAGGCAATTCGATGCCGCCGCCGGCGCCATAACCGTTCACGAAGACCTGACCGGCGCGCACGCGTTTCGCCACGCGGTGCTGACGCGCACCGTCCTTCGTCCAGATGCCTGCGACGAGTCCGTAGTCGGTGTCGTTGGCGAGGCGGATGGCGTCCTGCTCGTCCTCGAATGCGAACAGCGACAGAACCGGCCCGAACACTTCCTGCTGGGCGATAGCGGCTGACGGATCGACCGATCCAAAAAGTGCTGGCGCAAAGTAGTAACCGCCCTTCGGCGCATCGGCATGCACCGAGCCCCGCGCCAGCACCTCGATGCCGGCTTCTTCAGCGGCCGCGACAAAGCCGGAAACGCGGTCCAGCTGCCGTTTGTTGATCAGCGCGCCGAGATCGAGATCGGCATCGTGCGGCCCGGCGACGAGTCTTGAGAAGCGTTCCGCTAGGCCCTTCGCCACTTCGGCGTAAACCGATATTTCGATCAGGATGCGGCTTCCAGCCGAACACGTCTGGCCGCCATTCTGGATGATGGCGTTGACGAGGACAGGCATCGCCGCGTCGAGGTCGGCATCGGCGAAGACGATCTGCGGCGATTTTCCGCCGAGCTCCATCGTCACGCCGCGATTGTTGCCGGCCGCGGCCTTCTGGATGGCGGTGCCGGTCATGGTCGAACCGGTGAAGGTCACGTAATCGACGCCAGGATGGGCAGAAAGCGCTGCGCCGGCGTCGCGGCCATATCCGGTGATGACGTTGAACACGCCGGGCGGCACGCCGGCCTCAAGCGCCAGTTCGGCGATGCGGATCGCTGTCAGCGAAGCATCCTCGGCCGGCTTCACCACCAGCGTGTTGCCCATGGCGAGCGCCGCGCCCGCCACGCGGGCGAGGATCTGAAGCGGATAGTTCCATGGGATGATGCCGGCCACGACGCCGTGCGGCTCGCGCAAGGTGAGCGCGGTATAGCCGTCGAGGAAGGGGATCGTGTCGCCATGGATCTTGTCGCCGGCGCCGCCATAGAACTCGTAATAGCGCATCGTCGCCGTCACGTCGGCGCGGCCCTGGCGCGCCGGCTTGCCGGTATCGCGCGACTCAAGCGCCGCCAGTTCGTCGCCATGCTTCTCGACCAGCTGGTAAAGGCGCGTCAGGCACCTTCCGCGCTCGACCGCCGGCATGCGGCTCCACGGCCCGGCGTCGAATGCCCGGCGCGCCGCCATCACGGCGCGATCGACATCCGCGTCGCCGGAGGCAGGTATCGTCGCAAACACCTCGCCGTCGGAGGGGCAGACCACGTCGATGCGCTCGCCGGACAAAGCGTCCGCCGGCTTCCCATCGACCAGATTCATGTAAGCGAGTGTCTGCCCGGCGGTTTTCGCACCCTGGCTGCCCATCTCAATCCTCACCTGCTTCGCTTTGTCGCAAGCCCATGCTGCACCTGCGAAATGCCGCTATTCACTACCTTGAGCGACAAACCCGGTGGGAATGATAGTGTCAAGGCCGGCATGAGTCGCCACCGGCACTGGCATGACTAAATCGATTAGAATATACGCGGCGCGGACCGTAACGGGGTCAACGACATGACGAGCCAGACAATTCCCGTCGAACCTTTCGATTTCATCGTCTTCGGCGGCACAGGCGACCTTTCCGAGCGCAAGCTCATCCCCGCACTTTATCAGCGGCAGCGGGCCGGCCAGTTCTCCGAACCGACGCGCATCATCGGCGCGTCGCGCTCAAAACTTTCGAGCGAGGAGTTCCAGGCGTTCGCCCGCAAAGCAATCGACGAGCATGTCCAGGAAGACGACCGCGACCAGGCCGAGATCGACAAGTTTGTTGCGCGGCTGAGCTATGTGCCTGTCGACGCCAAGTCGGGCGACGGGTTCCCCGAACTTGCGACGGCGATCGGTGACAGCGAAGCGATCCGCGTGTTCTATCTGGCCGTCGCGCCCGGCATCTTCGGCGACATCGCGCGCAACCTGCATGGCTGCGGCCTCGTCACGCCTTTCGCCCGCATCGTTGTGGAAAAACCAATCGGGCGCAGCCAGGCGTCGGCACGCGAGCTCAACGACGCGATCGGGCAAGTGTTCGGCGAGCACCAGATCTTTCGCATCGACCACTATCTCGGCAAGGAGACGGTACAGAATCTGATGGCGCTGCGCTTCGCCAACAACCTGTTCGAGCCGGTCTGGAACTCCGCCCATGTCGACCACGTGCAGATAACGGTGGGCGAGACCGTCGGGCTGGAAGACCGGGTCAGCTACTACGACCGCGCCGGCGCGCTGCGCGACATGATGCAGAACCACATCTTGCAGCTGCTCTGCCTGATGGCGATGGAGCCGCCTGCATCGCTCGACGCCGACGCCGTGCGCGACGAGAAGCTCAAGGTTCTGCGTTCGCTCGCGCGCATCAACGGCAACGAAGCGCCAAAAGCAACCGTGCGCGGCCAGTACAAGGCGGGCGCGTCGTCCGGCGGCGCCGTGAAAGGTTATCTGGAAGAACTCGGCAACGACGAGAGCCAGACCGAAACCTTCGTTGCCATCAAGGCCGAGATAGCCAACTGGCGCTGGTCGGGAGTTCCCTTCTATCTGCGCACAGGCAAGCGGCTGGCGGCGCGGGTGTCGGAGATCGTCATCGAGTTCAAACCGATCCCGCATTCGATCTTCGGCGAGGCCGCCGGCAACATCTCGCCCAATCAGCTCGTCATCCGCCTGCAGCCTGACGAAGGCGTGAAGCAGTGGATCATGATCAAGGACCCCGGCCCGGGCGGTATGCGCCTGCGCCATGTCTCGCTCGACATGTCCTTTGCCGATTCCTTCGAGGCGCGGAACCCGGACGCCTATGAGCGGCTCATCATGGATGTCGTGCGCGGCAACCAGACACTGTTCATGCGTCGCGACGAGGTGGAAGCCGCGTGGGCGTGGATCGACCCGATCATCGCGGCCTGGGAAGAAAATCACCAGCCTGTACAGAACTACACGGCGGGCACGTGGGGGCCGTCGGCATCCGTGGCGCTTATCGAGCGCGACGGGCGCACCTGGCACGAGAGCGCATGACCGCACCGCTTCGACAGAGGCTCAAGTGGAACGAGTTCGCCTCGCCGGACGATCTTGCAGAGGGCCTGGCCCGCAAGATTGGTCAGACGCTGGTGCAGGCGCTCGCCGAGCGCGGCAAGGCGACCTTGGCCGTCTCCGGAGGTCGAACGCCCAAGCTGCTGTTCGAGGCCCTGTCCTTCGCCCCGATTGCCTGGGAGAGGGTGACCATCGTGCTGGTCGACGAGCGCTTCGTTCCCGCCGATAGCGGGCGCTCGAACGAAAAACTCGTCAGGGACCATTTGATGCGCTACCGCGCCGGGCGCGCAAGCCTGGTGCCGCTCTTCAGGGCCGGCGCCTCCGTCGAGCAGGCGGCAATTCTGGGCGATGCCGCGATTGCCGCGCTTTCCCTGCCGCTCGACGTGGTTGTGCTGGGCATGGGGCCCGACGGCCACACGGCGTCGTTCTTCCCCGACACCCCAAATCTCGAAGCACTTTACGAAAACGCCGATGGACGCGCGGTTCTGCCCGTTCACGCGGAAAGCGCGGGCGAGCCGCGGTTGACGCTGTCGATGCAGGTTCTCACCAACGCGCGTCTACTCGCGGTGCATATCGAGAGCGAGGAGCGGAAGGCGATCCTCATGCAGGCCGTCGCCGACGGCACTCTTCCAATCGCGCGGGTACTCGCCGAGGCGGTGACTGCGCCCCAAATCTACTGGGCCCCCTGAACCCCGGGAACAGGACCATGACCGCGAAATCCGAAATTCTGGCAATCACCGAACGCATCCGCGAGCGGTCGAAACCGACGCGCGAAGCCTATCTCGACCGCATCCAGGCTGCGGCCGGTACCACCGCCAATCGCGGCGTGCTCTCATGCGGCAACCTCGCCCACGGCTTCGCCGCCTGCGCGCCGGCCGACAAGGAAGCTTTGTCGGAGGGGCGGGTGCCGAATCTCGGCATCATCACCTCGTACAACGACATGCTGTCGGCCCATCAGCCGTTCGAAACCTACCCGCAGCTCATCAAGCAGGCGGCGCAGGAAGCAGGCGGCGTGGCGCAGGTCGCGAGCGGCGTGCCAGCCATGTGCGACGGCGTCACCCAGGGACAGCCCGGCATGGAGCTGTCCCTGTTCTCGCGTGACGTGATCGCCATGTCGGCGGCGGTCGGCCTGTCGCACAACATGTTCGACGCCGCCGTGTTCCTCGGCGTCTGCGACAAGATCGTGCCGGGTCTGGTCATCGCCGCCCTGAGCTTCGGCCATCTGCCGGCGGTGTTCATTCCGGCGGGGCCCATGACATCAGGCCTGCCCAATGACGAAAAGGCGCGCGTGCGCCAGCTCTATGCAGAGGGGAAGGTCGGCCGCGCAGAGCTGCTGGAGGCGGAGTCCAAATCCTATCACGGTCCCGGTACCTGCACTTTCTACGGCACGGCCAACTCCAACCAGATGCTGATGGAAATTATGGGCTTGCACACGCCGGGCGGCACATTCGCCAATCCGGGCACGCCGCTGCGCGACGCACTCACCCGCGAGGCAGCCAAGCGGGCGCTCGCCATCACAGCTCTAGGCAACGAATACACCCCGGTCGGGCGCATGATCGACGAGCGTTCCGTAGTCAACGGCATTGTGGGCCTGAACGCCACAGGCGGCTCGACCAACCACACGATCCACCTGATCGCGATGGCCGCCGCCGCCGGCATCAGCATCACCTGGCAGGATATTTCGGACCTGTCGGATATCGTTCCGCTGCTGGCCAGGGTCTACCCGAACGGGCTCGCCGACGTGAACCATTTCAACGCCGCCGGCGGGCTGGGCTTCCTTATCCGCGAACTGCTCGACGCCGGGCTGCTGCACGAAGACGTGCGCACCATCTGGGGCGACGGGCTGCGCGCCTACACGGTCGAAGCTGCGATTGGCGAGGATGGCACGGTGCGACGCTCGCCAGCGCCCCGGGCGAGCGGCGATGCCAAGGTTCTGACAACGGCGAACGAGCCATTCCAGCCGAATGGCGGCATAAGGCTGCTGAAGGGCAATCTGGGCAGCGCCATCATCAAGGTTTCGGCGGTGAAGCCGGAAAAACGGCTGATCGAGGCTCCGGCAAGAGTGTTCGACGGTCAGGCCGAACTCAATGCCGCGTTCAAGGCCAACGAACTCGAAGGCGACTTCGTCGCCATCGTGCGGTTCCAGGGGCCGAAGGCGAACGGGATGCCCGAGCTGCACAAGCTCACCACCGTGCTCGGCATCCTGCAGGATCGTGGGCAGAAGGTGGCGCTGGTCACCGACGGGCGCATGTCGGGCGCATCTGGCAAGGTGCCGGCGGCGATCCATGTCACGCCCGAGGCACTGGACGGCGGGCTGATCGGCAAGATCCGCGACGGCGACCCGGTACGGCTCGACGCCGATGCCGGGCAGCTCGAAATTCTCGTGCCACCCGACGAGCTTGAGCGTCGGGAAGAACCTTCGCCCAATCTAGCCGACAATCATTTCGGCTTCGGACGCGAGCTGTTCGGCGGGTTCAGGGAGAGGGCCGGGCGAGCCGACCAGGGCGCGGCAGTCTTCTAGGCCATAACCGAAAATTGACGCTTGGTAATTAACCTTCCGCCGGATGACTGAGCTGCGGAACAGATTGCGCTGGCCGGCGATCGCCCGGATTCTGCTTTTCCTGTTGTCGGTCGGCGCTTTTCTGGCCGGCGGGAACGTTGCCGCCAACTATCTCATCGAGACACAGCGCGAGCGCCAGCTCGAGGAGTTCGGCAACATCGCCCTGAGGCGCTCCGAAACCGCGGTCTTCTACGGCATTTCGACACTGCGCGACTTCGCCCAAAGGGGCAATATCGGCTGCGACGGCGGCGCCCTGCAGTCGGTTCGACTCTTTGTCTACCGAAGCGGCGCTATGAAGGACATCCGCATCGTGCGGCCGGACGCCTCGGTCGTCTGCGCCGCTTTCTCCGAGACGCTGGAATTCGACAAGGGTTGGGCAACACGCGCCGAGATGCTACCTTCGGTTGGTGGTGCCTCCCGACTCTTCCGGGTCGAGCAGTTCTTCGGAACCGCGCTCGGCGCAATGATCGACGTCAACAGCGAATACAGCCTCGTAGGCATCATGAGCGTCGATGGATCACTCATCGACGTTATGCCGTCCGAACTGCGCAACCAGAGCGTCGTTGCGCTTGAACTCGACAACGGTCAGACTATCGCTCGAACCGCATCCGGCGCCGTCGTTGGCGACGACACGACCATCCGCCTCTCCACCGAATCCGAGCGCTACCCGCTGCGTACAGTCGTCAGGGTGGATAAGGCCGCGCTGGCGGCCTGGAACCGTCAGCCTTACATGCCGATCGTGCTCGCGTCCGGCATATTGGGTGCGTTCTTCGGGCTGCTTCTCGCACGCAGCTTGTTCCGGCCCATGTCGCCGCTGGAAGAGCTCGACCGCGCCATCGCGCTCGGCCATGTCCGCCCCTATTTCCAGCCCATTTTCGATCTGCGCACCGGGGAAATAACTGGCGCCGAGGTTCTGGCGCGGTGGATCAAGCCGGATGGCACCGTCATTTCGCCGGCCCGTTTCATTGAGCTTGCGGAAGATTCCGGACGCATTGCCGATCTCACCTGGCAGCTGCTTTCGACAGCACTCGCGGAGCTGCGCCCCCTGCTCACCGCCGACAAGAATTTCTGCCTGTCCGTCAATATTTCGCCGCCGCACTTCGTATCCGACGGCTTCATCCAGAAACTGCGCGAGACGACCGCCGCAGCCAACGTCGCCACGCGACAGATCACGCTCGAACTGACCGAGCGCCAAAGCTTCGAAGACCCCGGCTTGGCGGCCGCCGTGGTGGCCGAGGCTCGCGGCTACGGCTACAAGGTTGCCATCGACGATGTAGGCATCGGCCACAGCGGACTGTCGCAAATCCAGCGTCTGCGCGCCGACGTGCTCAAGATCGATAAGTTCTTTGTCGATTCCGTCAATCTCGATGCCTCGGCGACGGCCATGATCGCCATGCTCGTTCGCCTCGCCCGCGAGATGGGCATGAGGGTCATAGCCGAGGGCATAGAGGAACAGGCGCAGGTCGACGCGCTGATCAACTGCGGCATCGCATACGGACAGGGCTATGTCGTCGCCCCGCCGCTGCCGCAGCGCGCATTCCTGGACTTGGTTGCTTCGAGAGCGGGCGGGCAGCCGGCGCAAGCGGCCACCCGCGCCGCCTGAACCTCAGCGCTGCAGCTGCCCGCGCATTTCGCCGCCGGGGTGCAGATCCGTATGGATATTCACGTAGGACAGCCCATCGAGGATCGAACCTATCTGCTCTTCGGTGAGTTCCGCAGTTCCCTCGATAGGGCTCTCCGAGACAATGAACGGAATCAGGATCCCGGCATTTGCATCGGCGCCCACCGGGCCATGTAGGTGCGAACCGATGACCGGTCCGCTGAGTCCCTCATAGGTGATCTTGTAGGTCAGCGTCCGCGTATCGGTATCGAGCGTAGCCTCTGCCATGCCGGTGGCCGAGCCATCGAGTGGCGGCACCTCGTTCTTGCCGCTGAGTTCGGCGGACAGAGAGATCATTTCCGCGTGCGCGGCGGCGGCAAACATGGTTGCGGCTGCGATTGTCAGTGTGGATGCAAGCAGGCTGCGGATTGTCATGCGGCGTCCTCCCAAAGCCATCGGATCGGACCCCTGCCCAATCCGGCGGTGTACACCGTAGCCTGAAAATGGCTCCTTCGGCACCTGTCGACTGACTGAATACATTCGCAATCGGTAAAATTCGCGTGTCGACGCCGGAGGCAGGCAGTCAACCTCACAATTGTTTTGTGCCCGTTGTAGGATTTGTCAGCAGCCGTCCGTTCCTTTGTTTGAAACTGGATCAATTGGAGCTAAAGAGCTGCCGCGTTGTTGGCCGCGCAACCCGATCCCACATAAAGCCCCTTCTTCGAAAGCCGGCAGGTCGCCATGAACGATTCAACGCCTATCAGCGGCATCGCCGCCGCAACGGATGCCGGAGCGCCGCTGGCGATCTCCGCGCGCGGCCTGGTCAAGCATTTCGGTGACGTAAAGGCCGTTGACGGCATCGACCTCAATGTGCCGCGCGGAATGATCTTCGCCATCCTCGGACCCAACGGCGCCGGCAAGACGACACTGATGCGCATGCTGGCAACGCTGGCGAAACCCGACGGCGGGGAGGCCAGCGTAATGGGGCATGACCTCGCCACCGAGCCGCGCGCCGTGCGCTCCCTGATCGCCATGACCGGCCAGTTCGCCACGCTGGACGAGGACCTGACCGGCCGCGAGAACCTGATCATGCTGGCGCGGCTGTGGGGCTTTCGCGGCCGTGCCGCCAAGCAACGAACCAACGAGCTGCTCGCGGCATTCGACCTCTCCGACGCCGGTAACAAGCAGGTGAAGGACTATTCGGGCGGCATGCGCCGCAGGCTCGACATTGCCGCGTCGCTGATCGTGACGCCCGGCGTGCTCTTTCTCGACGAGCCGACAACCGGCCTCGATCCAACGGCGCGGCAGGGCGTGTGGCGGATGATCCGCAAGCTCGCGGGATCCGGCGTCACCGTGCTTTTGACCACGCAGTATCTGGAGGAGGCCGACCAGCTCGCGGCGCGCATCGCCGTGATCGACCATGGCAGGAAGATCGCCGAAGGCACGAGCCGCGAACTGAAGGCCGCGACGGGGTCGGGTTTCCTCAACATCACCCTTGCCGAGCCGGCCCAACTCGAAAAGGCGGCAGCACTTCTCGAAAAGCAGCTCGGCGCATCGGTGCAGGCCAACGCGGAGGGCGGTCAGCTGTCGGTGCTGGCCGACACGGCGCGCACCGCAAACGAGGCGGTCGCCGTGCTGCTCGCTGCCGGCATCGAGCTCACCGACTTCTCTATGGGCCAGCCCAGCCTCGACGCAGTGTTCTTCGCCCTGACGGGCAAGCCGGCCGAAGACGAAACGGCAAAGACGGAGACCGGACAATGAGCGACGCAAGCCTGTCACTCGATCTGCCGCATGCCGAGCGGCCGCGGCCGCCTTCGGCGTTCTCGAACGCCATCGTGTTCGGCTGGCGCGCGGTGCTGAAGTTCAAGCATCTGCCGGAGCAGCTGTTCGACCTCGTGATGACGCCGATCATGTTCACGCTGCTATTCACCTTCGTGTTCGGCGGCGCGCTGGCCGGCTCGACCGGCGACTATCTCCAATTCTTCCTGCCGGGCATCCTGGTGCAGACCGTGGTCTTCAACTCGGTCTATTCGGGCATGGGCCTGTCGACTGACATCGGCAAGGGCCTGTTCGACCGCTTCCGCTCGCTGCCGATCTGGTCGCTGGCGCCCTTCGCCGGTCTGATGGTGGGCGACATCCTGCGCCACCTGATCGCCGGCGGCATCATCCTGACGATCGGCCTCATCCTCGGCTACCGCCCGGAGGCAGGCATCGCTGGCGTGGTCGCGGCCTTCGCACTGCTCGTCGCCATCGGTTTCGGCGTTGGCTGGATTTTTATCGTGCTCGGATTGCTGATCCGCACGCCGATGACGGTCATGACCGCGGCCTTCACCTTCCTGTTCCCGATCGTCTTCGCCTCCAACATCATGGTCCGGCCGGAAACAATGCCTAGCTGGCTGCGTGCCTTCGTCGAGGTGAACCCGGTTTCGTTCATGACCACTGCCATGCGCGGCCTCATGGCCGGCGGCGCGACCTTCACCGAAATCGCGCTGGCGCTGGCGGCCCCGGTTGTGCTGACGCTGGTGCTGGCGCCGGTCGTTCTTTGGCTTTATCTGCGGCGGGAGTAGGCGCGAACCTTTCCCAGGCGCGCCGAGCACCCTATACCTCCGCGCGACAATACGCGGAGGTAGTCATGGCCACAAAGAAGCGCATCCTGTTCACCGGCGGCAGCGGCAAGGCGGGACGGCATGTCGTGCCCTACCTGCTCGACCGCGGGCATCGTGTCGTCAATGTCGATCTGAAGCCGCTCGATCATCCCGGCGTCGACAATCTGATCGCCGATATCACCGACAGCGGCCAGATGTTCAACGTGATGACGTCCTACGCCAATTTCGACGAGTTGGAGCCAGGCAACGGCGTGCCCGCATTCGACGCCGTGGTGCACTTCGCCGCCGTGCCGCGCATCCTCATCCACCCCGACAACGAGACATTCCGCGTCAACACCATCGGCACCTACAACGTGATCGAGGCGGCCGTGAAGCTTGGCATCCGCAAGATCGTCATCGCGTCGTCGGAAACCACCTACGGCATCTGCTTTTCCGACGGACAGACCGACCCGCATTCGCTGCCGCTGGAGGAAGACTACGACGTCGACCCGATGGACAGCTACGGCCTGTCCAAGGTGCTCAACGAAAAGACCGCTCGCACCTTCCAGCGGCGCTCGGGTTTCGACATCTATGCGCTGAGGATCGGCAACGTCGTCGAGCCGCATGAATATGCCGAACTGTTCCCGACCTATTTCGCCAATCCGGACATGCGGCGGCGCAACGCCTTCTGCTACATCGACGCGCGCGACCTCGGGCAGATCGTCGATCTCTGCCTCGCCAAGGACGGGCTGGGCTTTCAGGTGTTCAATGCCGGCAATGACACCAACGGCATGAACATCCCGAACGCAGCACTGATCGAGCGGTTCTTTCCCGGCGTGCCGGTGACCCGGGAACTCGGCGAAAACGAAGCTTTGTTCTCAAACCGCAAGATCCGCGAAATGCTCGGCTTCAAGGAAGAGCACGACTGGCGCAAATATGTGAAAGGCTGAGGCACTGCCCTGGCTGGAACACTTGGCCGTCATCTCGATTTGACTCCGCCATGCGGTGATCCCAATTCGAGACGATCGCATTGGTTGACAGAGGAATGAGTGACCGCACGGCAAGCCCAACACACGCTTGAGGCCCTTCTCGACGAGATTGGGAGCACCGAACGGAGCGACTCGACTACCGTTTCGGTCGACGATGTTCTCGACAAAGTCGGGCATCGCTCATTCGGCCCCATACTTTTCGTTCCGGCGCTGATCGCCTTCACACCGCTCGGCGGCGTACCAGGCCTCCCCAGCGCCTTGGCAGTCGTCGTGATCCTCGTTGCAGGCCAGATGGCGGTCGGAACCGACAGTATCTGGCTGCCCCGAATGGTCCGCAGTCGCAGCATCGACAGTTCGCGGCTTGCCTCAGCCGTCAGCTATCTTCGTCCCGTGGCACGGGTAATTGACCGGCTGCTGAAGCCCCGCCTTCTCTGGCTTACCGGACAGCCCTTTGTCAGGCTCGCCGCGGGATTCTGCATCCTCGTCGCGCTGACGATACCTCCGCTCGAAATCGTTCCATTCGCCGGCACCGTTTCATGGGGCGCGATTGCGGCATTCGCGCTCGCGCTCGTTTTCCGCGACGGATTGCTCGCGTTGATCGCATTCGGCTTCGCTGTCGGATCCGGTTATGTCCTCTTCGCGGCGTTTGCCTAGGTTCCAACCTTGTCGTCCCGGGCCTGCATAGAAACGTCCAACTTTCGACAAAGGTCCATCAAAGGTGCATCGCCCAGAACTCCACGTCGAAGCTCCGGCCGTAATTCTCGACGCCGGTCGTCGTCTCGACGATCCTGAAACCGCGCTTTGCGTAAAGCGCGCGCGCGTCCTTAAGGACGCTGTAGGTTTCCAGTCGTACGAACGGAAAACCGTTCGCACGGGCATGCGAAAGCGCGGTGTCCATCATCGCGCCGGCAATGCCCCTGCCCCGGCAGGCGGGATCGACCAGGACGAAATTCAGAAACGCCGTGTCGCCGGCAATTCGCGAAATCGCAATCGAGCCGACTTTGCAGGCGTCAACCTCCGCGATCCACAGCCGCTTGAAGGCATCGTCCTTGGCAATGAAGGCCTCCATCTTGCCGGCGATGTTGCGCTCGAAGCCGGCGTCGAACCCGAACTCCGCCGCATAAATGCGGCCATGTTCGGAGACGACCCAGGCTGGGTCGTCCTCCGCGGCGGTCCTGATCTGCACGTCCGCCGCCATCTCAGTAAGTCGTGCGGCGCTCCTCGCTCGGCGGCCGGCCGAACTGGAGCCTGTAGCTCTGCGCGAAATAGGAGTGCGAGGTGAAGCCCGTGGCGATCGCCACGTCGAGGATCGGCATGTTGGTCTGGCGCAGCAGTTCGCGCGCCCGCTCCAGCCTGAGCCGCATGTAGTAGCGGCCGGGCGTCATCGTGAGGTGACGCAGGAACAGCCGCTCCACCTGCCTGACCGACAGCCCCGCCGCTTTGGCGAGTTGGCCGGCCGACAGCGGCTCGTCGAGATTATCGGCCATCAGCTCGACGATCTTCTTCAGCTTGTCCGACTTGCCCGTGAGGTCGCGCTCCGGACCGATACGCTGGCGGTCGCTCGCTGTTCTGATGCGCTCGTGCTGGAATTGGTTGGCGATCTCGTTGGCCATAGCCGCGCCGAAGTCGCCGCGCACGATCTCCAGCATCAGGTCGATGGAGGTCGTCCCGCCCGCGCAGGTGTAGCGCTTGCGGTCGATCTCGTAGACGCCGCCGGTGCATTCGATCTCGGGGAACTTCTCCTTGAAGCCGGCGCGGTTTTCCCAG
This sequence comes from Rhizobiaceae bacterium, assembly GCA_017643025.1. GTDB lineage: Bacteria > Pseudomonadota > Alphaproteobacteria > Rhizobiales > Rhizobiaceae > RCIO01. The sequence continues at coordinate 512,902 of JAEPOG010000003.1, read as the reverse complement.
TGGATGGTACAGCGGTAGCCGTCGAGCTGCCCGGCCTCGGCCAGCAGGTGCGATCCGACCGATAGCCCGCCCAGCGCGCCGCCGCGCCGGCCCCACGAGCGCAGCGCGCCGAGCAGCTTGCTCTTGCCGGGAAACTCCGTGGTCAGCCCGACGCAGACGAACAGGATGTCGGCCTGCGCCATGTCCGTAACCGAATAGTCGATCTTGATTGGCAGGCCGTTGGAGGCCATCACCGATTCGCCGTCGACCGAAACGGTCGTCCAGGAATAGAAGTCGTGGCCCAGCGCGCGGTTCGCCGCGCGCACGGTGTCGATCGCGGCGGCCAGCGAAAACATCGAGAATTTCTCGACCAGCAGGAATGCGAAGTGGCGGCCGGTCACGGCGGGATCATGCATGGGTGCCGGTTCTAGCCGATTGATCCTTGCCGGACCAGATACGCCAGCCCGCCGGAAGGTGGGCCAGTCAGGTCGCCTCAGAATCGAGGCGGCGTCTTGCCCGCGGCTCGGTAGGCCGAGGTCACAGTCGCCGCCATCAGCATGGCGATAGTCATCGGGCCGACGCCGCCAGGCACCGGCGTGATCGCGCCTGCGTTCTTTTCAGCCTCCTCGAACGCCACGTCGCCGACGAGGCGTGTCTTGCCCTCGCCCTTCTCGGGCGCCGGGATACGGTTGATGCCGACATCGATGACGGTGGCGCCGGGCTTCACCCAGTCGCCCTTCACCATCTCCGGCCGGCCGACGGCCGCGACCAGAATGTCCGCCCCGCGCGCTACTGCCGGCAAGTCCTTGGTGCGGCTGTGCGCGATGGTCACCGTGGCGTTAGCGGCGAGCAACAAATTTGCCATCGGCTTGCCGACGATGTTTGAGCGGCCGACGACTACGGCGGAGAGGCCCGACAGGTCGCGCCCTCTGACACGCTCGATCATGATCATGCAGCCGGCCGGCGTGCAGGGCACGAAGGCACGGTCCAGCGCGCCGGTGCCCAGCCTGCCGACATTGATGTAGTGGAAGCCGTCGACATCCTTGTCCGGCGAGATCGCCTGGATGACGGCGTCGGCGTCGATATGGGCGGGCAGCGGCAGCTGCACCAGAATGCCGTGGATGCGCGGATCGGCGTTGAGATCGGCGATCAACGCCAGGAGATCGTCCTGCCGCGTATCGGCGTCGAGATTGTGCTGCACGGAATGGAAGCCGCATTCCTTGGCGCGGCGGCTCTTGGAATTGACATAGACCTGGCTCGCCGCATCCTCGCCGACCAGCACAACCGCGAGACCCGGCGTGACGCCGGAGCCGGCGAGTGCCGCCGTCGCTTCCGTCACCTTGGCCACCACGCTTTCGGCCACGGCCTTGCCGTCGATAATCTCAGCCATTCCGCCGGTCCTCCTGTATACAGTCCGGGCATATTGCCCATCGGCGCGAATGACAATGGCGGCGCAGCGCCGCATTGCCGCTCGATTCCGACAGGGGCGCATGGCTGGCAAGCGGCTTCGGGTCTGATAGGTGTGTCGCCAAACTGGTTACAGGGGAACCGAGATGACCCACAGCAAAGTCATCCTCGTCGGCTGCGGCAATATGGGCTTCGCCATGCTCAAGGGCTGGCTCGACTCAGGCAAGCTCACGACAAGGCAGGTCGAGGTGGTCGAGCCAAGCGACGCATTGCGCGAGCGCGCGGCCGGGCTGGGCGTCTCTGTCCATGCCTCGGCACAGGGCCCTGCCCCGTCCGGCGATGCGCTCGTCATCCTGGCGGTGAAACCGCAGGTCATCGCGAAGGTGGCGGCGGAGTACCGCGCCTTCGCGCAAGCCGGCGCGACCTTCCTCTCCATCGCCGCCGGCACGCCCGTTTCGGCGCTGGAAGCAGCACTCGGCGACGGCACTGCGATCATCCGCTGCATGCCCAACACGCCGGCGGCCATCGGCAAGGGCATGATGGTGCTTTACGCCGGGGGCAGCGTGAGCACCGAGGCCGTTAGCGCAGTGGAGGAACTGCTCGCCGCCAACGGCATGGTCGAAACGATTCGTGACGAAGAACTGATGCATGCCGTCACCGCCGTGTCGGGTTCCGGCCCGGCCTATCTGTTCCACTTCATCGAGTGCCTGGCGGCCGCCGGCGAGAAGGCAGGCCTGCCCTCCGCCACTGCCGCCAAGCTGGCCATGCAGACGGCCTATGGCGCCGCATCACTCGCTGCCGCCAGCAACGACACCCCAACGCGCCTGCGCGAACAGGTCACCAGCCCCAACGGCACAACCGCAGCGGCGCTGGACGTGCTGATGGGACCGATGGGCGAATTGGTGAACGAGGCGGTAGAGGCTGCGCGAAAGCGGAGCGAGGAGTTGGGGAGGTAGGGAGCGGACCGATGCGCCCCGCCTAAGCCCTTAGCGCGGCCTCGATCATGGCGCCCATGATCCTCAGGCGCTCGTCTTTGCCGATGCCTGTCTCCGACAACACCTGCCAGCCGACGAAGCTCGCGACGGCGGTGGCGATAATCACCGGCCTGGAGTTGACGGGCTGCTGCAGCGCGGCCGCGGCAAGCGCCACGACGCCGGCGCGAACCTCCTCCACGAACACGGCGAGTTCCGGCACGCGATCCTGGTCGCGCAGCGCGCTCCATAGCGGCGCCGCGGCGCGGGCGTAGAAAGCGTCGAGCTCCTGTACCAGCCGCGCAATACGCGCCGATCGGCCCTCGATACCGGCAAACACATCAGGCGCATATTCGGCGCGCGGCGGTTCGATCGCCTGCCTTATGTGCGCGCCGCAGGCATCGACCAGATCGCCCATGGCCGGGAAATGCCGGTAGACCGTCGCGGCGCCGACTCCGGCGCGTTCGGCAACGTCCGAGTAGGACGTGGTCGCAACGCCCTTCTCCAGATGCAACGCCATCGTGGCGCGGACAATTCGCTCGCGCGTCTGTTCCTGCGCTTCGGCCCGCTTCGCCTGCCGATAGATCCGGTTCATGGTTTCCTCATATTGACGAAAAAGTTATTTCGTGAAATATGGCTCTCGCCAATATAGGCAATCATGCCCTTGGCGTAAAGACGGAGAAACGAACATGACCATGCATCAGACCATCGAACCGGAACCGGCCGGCGTCGCGCTCGGCGCACCGCGCAGCTTCCTTTCCTTCACCGCCCGCATCCTTGGCGATGGCCACGCCACCGGCGGCCTGCACGCCGTCGAACTCAATTTGCCCTCGGGAGAGGCCTCGCCCTGGCATGTGCATCACGAAGAGGACGAGTGGTTCTACGTGTCCGAGGGCGAGATCGAGGCGATCGTTGGCGATACGCGCGTGCGGCTCGGCGCCGGCGACTTTGCCTTCGGTCCGCGCGACATCCCGCACGGCTTCCGCGTCACCAGCAAGACGCCGGCGCGGCTTCTGCTCATCACCGTCGGCGGCCGCTTCTCGGATTTCATCGCCGAAAACAGCGAGCCGGCCGTCGAGGGCGTCACGCCGGAACCCAGGGAGCCGGACTTGGCGAAGCTGGCGGCGTCGGCACAGCGTTTCGGCCAGGAAATCCTCGGCCCGCTGCCGGAATGAGGCATGCGACAAGCGCTAGCGGAACGCCCGCGACCACACGGAATAGATGAAGGTCGCGGACCAGGTCAGCAGCATGAATCCTGCAAGCGACTGCATCATGCCGATCAGGCGCATCGGACCCTCGGCTTCGATCTGCGTGTAGCCGAGGGTCACGAAGTTGATCCCCGAGAAATAGATCAGCCCCTCCCAGCTGCCGTCGAATTCCCCGGCCAGCGTGCCCAGCGAGGGGTAATTCAGAAGCACGCGGTAGACGCCCGCAAACAGCAAGATCTCGATGGTGTGGACGGTAAGCAGGCCGATGAACACGCCGATCAGGGTCAGGTTGGGCCGTCGCACGTCGCGGCCGCCCAGGCGGTCGAGCCCCCTGAGGCAACCGTGATGGAAGATGGCGAGTGCGCCTGCGAGCAGCCAGCCGATCAGAAGAGCCATCAGCCGGTTCCCGTCACGCCTCCGCCAGCACCAGCTCGTCCTGGCGGTGGCGCAATTCGAGCAGCTTCGACTCCGGATCCGGTGCGGCGTTGTCGAAGGTAATCAGTTCGCCCTTCTTCACCGGCGCGGTCACCCGGCCGCCTTCCAGCAGCCCGCACGGCACAGCCTTCGCGGCACGCGCGTCCTCCGTCGTCATGATCCAGGAGCGGTACATATATTCGCCAATGGCATCGAGCGTCTCGCCGGGTTTCAGGTCGCGCTTGGCCAGCGCGCAGACCTCGGCCACCGGGCGGTCGAGCGGCACCATGTCCGGCTTGCCGTACAGAACTGCGCGGGCGCAGGTCAGCGGCACTTCGAGGCTGGTCAGGTGATAGGGCCGGAAGAAGGTGTAATACGGCCCCTCCCCCAGCTTGAGGTCGTTCATGCGCTCGCGCAGCCGCGGGTGATCCATCTCGGCGATGACGAAGACGCCCGGAGCCACGCCCTTGCCGATGGAGAAATCGACGCAGCCCTTCCGTGACAGCACGCCGCCATCGGCCACTGGGCACAGCACCGACGAGAGCTCTTCGCGTGTTGCGGCGGGACCGTGCATGCCCGGCCTGTCGGGCACGAGGCCGGTCGCGTTGGCGATCGCTGCCATCTCGACCATGGTCTTGGAGCCGTCGACGAACTCGACCAGCATGCGCGGGTTCATGTTACGGCGGCGCGCCTCCTCCTCGTAATCGTCGGGGGTAGCGTCGTGGTTGAGCGGGTTGTTCTTGCCCTTGCCGGCGGCAACGATCGTGTGGCCCATCGCCGAGACGAACTCGACCAGTTCCATGCAGGATGACGGCTCGTCGCCGGCGCCCAGCGAATAGACGACGTCGAGCCTGCGCGCAGCGTTCTTCAGATAAGCGCCGATTGTCACATCGGCCTCGACATTCATCATGACGAGGTGCTTGCCGTGCTCCATCGCGGTGAGGCCGATCTCTGCCCCTACCGCCGGCTTGCCGGTGGCGTCGATCACGACATCGACCAGATCCGAAGTCGCAGCGAGCAGCGGGTCGGCGACAACAGCTGTCTTGCCGGCCTCAATCGCGGCGAGCACCGCCTCGGCGCTCTCCGCCTCCGCCGCACTGTCGGAATCGCGCCCGGCAATCGCTATCGCTTCAAGCGCCCTGCCGGGACGGGTATCGGCGACCGCCGCCACTTCCAGCCCGCGCATGCGGCTCACCTGGGTGACAATATCGGTACCCATTTCACCGCATCCGATCAGCCCGATGCGCACCGGGCGGCCTGTATCGGCCCTGATTGCGAGGTCGCGGGTTAGCCCGACGGGGGCGACATTGGTCATGCGCAGTCCTTCGATTTGCGCGCCCAGAAAGGGGAACCGACCTGCCTTTGTCAATCGCGCGCGAGCGCGGCGCCATTAACCCTTGATTAAGAATACGCTTGAAGAAGCGGGGGCATACACGCTCTAAACAGCACGAATGGCAGGCGGCTTGCATGAGGGTCGCATATGCAATTTGCGGTGGCTCGAAACGTGACAGCAGATATCGAAACAAGAATGCACGACTGGCCGACAACCATGCTGGGTCGGCTGCCTATCGCCTGCGTCGACATCGAAACGACGGCAGCGGCATTCGTACGCCACGCGCTGGCCAAGCGCGGCAAGCCAGGCCGGCCGTTCTACTCCACCTCGGCCAACGGCCAGGTGCTTGCGCTATGCGGCGACGATGCCGAATTTCTCGAGCTGATGCTTTCGGCCGACCAGATCCATGCCGACGGCATGCCCATGGTCACCTATTCGCGGCTGTTTTCAGCCAAGCCGCTGCCGGAGCGCGTCGCAACCACCGACCTGGTGAACGCGGTTGCGCGCCATGCGGCAAAGGCAGGCGCGACGTTCTACTTCCTCGGCGCGAAGGAAGAGATCAACCAGCGCGCGGTGGAAGCCGTGCAACGCAACCATCCGGGCCTTGAATTCGCCGGCAGGCGAAACGGCTATTTCGGCCGCGACGACGAAGACGCTGTGGTCGCCGAGATCAACAAGGCAGCGCCGGACATATTGTGGATCGGCCTTGGCGTGCCGCTCGAACAGCAGTTCGTCCACCGCAACATCAACCGGCTGACCAATGTCGGCGTGATCAAGACATCCGGCGGACTTTTCGATTTCCTGTCGGGCAAGAACCGCCGCGCGCCGCGCTGGATGCAGAATCTCGGGCTCGAATGGGCATACCGCGCATGGCTCGAGCCGAAGCGACTCGCAATGCGCTACATCACCACGAACCCGCAGGCGCTGTCGGCGCTGTTCCGTCACTCGGCCTGAGCCATGCCGGCTCCCGTCCGCCGTAGACACGTTCTGCTGCTGGCTATCCTCATCCTGATCGTAGCCGGCGGCGGACGGGCCATCTCGGCCGCCTGCCCCGCGCCCGAAGGATTTCCCAATCCCGCACTGCTCGAAACGATGCAGCGCGGCGTGAACCTGCCCGGATGGGATCATCCAGATCCGGCGATGCGTCCCACAATCGAACAACTGCGCGCCGTTCGCGACGACGGCTTCACCCATATCAGGCTCTTGGTAGAGCGCCCGCCGCTTTCCGATGAAGCAGCGCCGGCCTTCGCCGAGGCATTGTTCGAGCAGATCGTGCTCCTGCTCAGCCTCGGCTACACCGTCACCGTCGACCTGCATGCCGGGCACCTCGCCGAACCCTATCTGCGAGCGGGACCCGACGAGGCGCAGGCCTTCCTGACAGCGATCTGGCGGCGCATGGCGCCGGCGATCCGTGTGTTCGGTCCCGACAAGGTAGCCGTGGAACTGCTTAACGAACCGCCGACGGATTCCGCGACATGGCGAACCGTCAGCGCCGGGCTGATCGCGGACATCCGCCGATGGCTGCCCGAACGGACGATCGTCGCCAGCCCGTCAGGGCCGCAGCGGCACGAAGACCTGGCGGGCATGGAACCGTTCAGCGACCGCAACATCGTCTATGCAGTTCATTATTATGACCCATTCCTGTTCACCCACCAGGGCGCCAATTGGGGCAGCCCCGACGATCCGCTGCAGCATTTCGCCAACCTGCCATTTCCGGCAGAACTCAGCGATCAGGCGGTGCAAGCCAATATCGCAGCGTTGCGAGAGAATGGGCTCGATGCGGCTGCCGCCGAACTGGCATACGCACTCAGCGATCCATGGGCCGAGGAAGGTATCGAGGCAGCGTTCGGGATGATGGCCGAGTGGGGCGAGCGCCATCAGCGCCCGGTCGTCGTCAACGAGTTCGGCGCGCTGACATTCGTCGCGCCACGCGAGTCGCGGCTGGAATGGCTGGCAGCCGTCGGCCGGCAGGCGGCGGCACATTGCATCGGCTGGACGCATTGGGACTTCCAGGACGGATTCGGCCTGATCGATCCCGATACCGGCATGCCCGATCCCGGCGTGGTGCAGGCGCTCATACCCGCACCGACCCAGGACTACTGACCGGCCGGTTTCGTCCGCGCCTCGACAATACCGGCCAGCACTCCGAGCTTCGGGCGAATGACGCTGCCGTCGATCGCCTCGATGCGGCCATTGTAGTTCTGCGTGTGCAGCTTGCGGCCGGGCCAGTCGGCATTGGGCGTCAGCACGGTCTCGACCTGCTGGTCGTAGCGGTCGGGATCGAGCTGCGTCACGCGCGCCAGACCGAGTGCCGCGCCGTAGCCGTTGCGGCAGTCCTGGACTGGCCGCCACAACTGGCCGTCGCGAACGACCATGTTGCCGGCGGGTCTTGCGGCGCGGTCATCGACCAGCACCGGGTTCCGCGCATGCGGCGTCCACGGGCCGAACAGCGCCGGCGCGTGCCAGATGGCCAGTGTATCCGAATAGCCCCCAGAGCCATCGCGCGTCACCGCAAACATCCAGTAGCTTCCGTCATGGCGGATGATCGTCGCATCCGCGGCCTCGACCCCGGAGACGAGCACGGCCTCCTTGACCCAGCCGCGCGGGAGGTCCGTTGCCCGGTAGATGGCGATTTCACCTGAAAGCGAAGCCTCCGGCACCATGTAGGTCTCGCCGTCTTCCTCGATCAGGAACGGGTAGGAAAGGTGCCAGGGCTCTTCCAGAACCGGCTCGACCTGACCGGGCCGGCCGTCTTCGCCAAAGCCGACGACAGAGATGATGCCCTTGCCGGTCTTGTGATCGAGGTCCTCGAAGAACAGCCAGTCGCGGCCGTCGCGGAAGGCTGGAAACGGGTCGGCATAGAAATGATCGCCGGGATCGCCCAGCACATTCCAGCGCGCGCCAGCGAGATCGCGGCGCGACCAGACATCGCCGCCCTCGGCGATGCGCCGCCAGCCTACACGCCAGTGCGGCGCGTGGCAGCAGAGGCGATAAGCGGCGCGCGCCGCCGCCCGTGACACGGCTTTCGCGCCGTAGCTGGCCAGCTGGCGGTTCGATATCGGCTGAATTTCTCGCCCTGAAGGGTCGGCGAGCGGCGCCTTGCGTGAAAGCTCCCCGCGCGCCTTCACGATGAGCGGAATCACACGCGACCACACAGCCTCCATGGCGCCGCCGATACCTTGCGCGGCCTCCAGCGAGGCGAAGCCGCTTGCGGCGACACGCGGGTCTGCGTCCCCGGCCCGCGCGACGATCTCGATGCGTGGCGTGCTGGCAAAGAACAGCGCCGAGGCAAGCGCGGTCTCACCGCACTGCCCGTTGAATCTGGGAGTGAGGACAAGGGTGCGCGCCGGCCACTCGCCGCCGGGCTCATGGCGCAGATCGATCACCACCTTGGGCGCCGGCGTCCCGTCTGTTTCGAGGCGCCCGGCAAGGGCGCTTCCATCGATCCGGTCCGTCCAGACCGGGCGGTGACCGCGCAACACGATGCGCTCCAGCGCCAGCAGGCTGGCAAGCGCCGAATCCTGTGGCGCAGAGTCGACGATGCGAATGGACACCGCAGCGCTCCAGCCGGCCGCCAGCGCATCGGCAAGATTCAGCACCCACCGCGCAAGGCAACCCGCCTCGACGACGATCAGTACCGAAAGCTTCGCCCTGCCCTCGGTGCTCATCAGCGCGCGCTGGTCTCAGCCGGCTGCGATGCGGGTTTCGCGGCGGGTCTTGCCGGCGTGGGGTCGGGGGCCACGAGTTCGCGGTAGGCGGCGACCATCGCCGCCAGCGAATGGCGCTTCGACAATGCGCGGCCGAGCCGCGACAACTCGGCGGACTTTGCCGGATCGTCCAGAATGCCCGAGGCCGCCTTGGAGAAGGCGGTGGAATCGGTAGTGTCCACGAACACAGCGGCCGGGCGACCATCTACTTCCAGCACCTCGCGCATGACCGGAATGTCGTTGGCGACGACCGGCACACCGGCCTGCGCAGCCTCAACCGCAGCAAGGCCGAATGTCTCGGCGCTTGACGGAAAGACGAAAAGATCAAGCGCGGCGAGGAAATCGCCGATTTGCCCCGGTTCCAACTCGCCAGGGAAATGCACACGTTCGGCAACGCCCAGTTCGCTGGCGATCATGCGCAGACGCTCTGCGTCCGGCCCCTGTCCCGCGATTGCCAGGTGGCAATCGGCCAGTTTCGGCAAGATGCGCAAAGCGTCGTCGAGGCGCTTGAGCGGGTGGAGGCGTGCGACACTGCCGAGGACGCGCTTGCCTGCCGGCAGTCCGAAAGCAGCCCGCGCTTCTTGCTTGCCGAGTTTCGACGTCTTGTCGGCGAAGCCGTGCGGCACGAGCACCAGCCGCTTCGCATAGGATGTGGGGTAGTCTTGATAGTCCCGCCATGTCTGGCGCGAATTCGCGGTGATGACGTCATAGACGCCTATGCGACCGATGAGGCGGTCGATTGCCCGCACTGGCGGGCTGATCGTCGCCGGCGCAGAAACATGGTTGGCGATGACGCGTGGTACGCCGGCAAGCCGCGCCGTGGGCGCGGCGACGATATTGCCGAAATGCTGGAATGTCAGCACCACGTCGGGCCGCAGGCGGCGCATGGTTCGCACCAGCCGCCAGAAGAATGCGGCGAGCGCCAGCGGGTTGGACGGGCGTTTGTCGCTGACGAAATGCACATGCGGCAAGCCGTCGAAGGCCCCCGTCTTGCGATAAAGGAAAAGGTGATCGACCTCGAAGGCGTGGCGCCCGGCGCCATTCGCACGCGCAAACGCATCGCCCAGAAGCCGCGATATCTCCTGGGCGCCGGCCATTTCGGCCTGCGTCTGCACGAATAGCAGCCGGATCGGCCGGCCGCGTGCTGCGTCGCTCATAGGGCCAATGGTTCCCGTTCGCCGTGCATCCAATCAGGGAATGGTCAAGAATTGCTTGCGCGCCAGCTGGTTTCGATGCCGTTGCGGGCGGCTGCGCCAAGCACCATGCCGGCCAGCGCAAGGAACAAGGCCAGTGCGAGCGGAGCGAAATAGGCCTCCTCCTGGAAAAGCCCGTTGGCGACGACGCACATGAGCCCGAGAGCGGCGGCGGCATGAAGATCGGTGCCGGTAATCCGTGCAAGGCTCATCACCCGCCAGGCGATCCACACATAAGAGGCGACGATCGCGAAGGCGAATATGCCGAGTTGGTGGAGAAGCACGGCAACCGAGCTTTCGACGGCAAACGGCGTGCGGCCGGCACCCTGCGCCGCCGACCAGTCGATGGTGGTGAAATCCGGTGAGAGATTGCCGCCCGAGCCGATGCCCCAGCCGATGGGATTGGTCGGAAAATCGAGCACGCCGGCCATCAGCCCGATCACGTGATAGTCACCGATGTCGAGGCCGATGACCGTGCCTAGCGCGGCGTAGGCGAGCAGTGCCATGCAGATCGAAATGAATGCGAAGCGCGCACCGAACAGGCGGAACGCAACCCAACCGCAGGCAACGAGAATGTAGATGATCAGCGGACCCTTGGCGTTGGTGAGCACCAGCAGAACCGCGAGCAGCGCAGCGAGGCCGAAGCGGCCTCGATACAGGCTGAATATTGAGAAGAAGCACGACGCATAGGCGAAGCTGATGGCGTGCATGTTGGGGCCGAAGAGCCGCATCACCTCGATCCCGTAGCCGGCAAGCAGCGGCGAGTTGAAGAAGTCGATCTTGAAGGTGTCGGCGAGGCCGGTCGCGACGATGCCCGTCTCGCGCGCCGCCTTGTCGAATTCGAGCGTGGCCCAGTTGGCGCCGCCCGAGATATCCCAAAAGGCCTGACCGTTGGTTGCCGACAGCCAGAAATCGCGGAAAAGGAACTCGATGACCCCGCAGAGGATCGCTATCCCGGCGAGCGCCGAAAGCGCTTGGCCAAGCCTGACTTCCTGCCGCGAAAACACCACAAGGCAAATCTGGAACAGCAGCAGAGGCGTGACGATGTTGCGCAGATAGACAATGGCGGTGATGCCCGTACGCACATATCCGAATAGGAAATAGACGCCGATGACCGCAATCACGGCGACCGTCACCTTGAGATAGGGGTCGAGCGCCCGATTTCGCTGAAGCCAAGTCCCGGCCAGTTGTAGCGCGATCGCCGCCCACGCGGCAACGAGCATGAAGAAATTGTAGCCGCGGATTATGTCAAAATCGTCTGCGTCGCGGACATGGTTGGCGAGCAGCGACACGACCAGGTTCTGGCAAAGGAATGAGAGGACGATCGCGACGATCGCCGCCTGCGGCATCCGCCATGCGCAGACGGCGGTGAGCACGAAAGCCGCCGCGATGCCCACGGCCGGATGCAGGATGTGCAGCAGCAGCGGCGTGACGACCATTGCTGCGGCCACTGCGAGGATGACAGCGGTGTCGAGCAACCGCGCCAGCGTGTCGAACCAGCCGGCGTCGGCGGAAATTGCGCTCGAGCTGGCGTGGTCGGTCATAGGTCGTCCTGTAGTCGCCGTGGGCGTTCCGCGCAGCCAATCTAGCCACCGACCCTCACCGGGAGGTTAACCCGCCGTTCAACATTTCTGTTTACCGCTTGGTCATAGTTCACGGCCGGTTCGAGACGCGCATGAGGCCGGCGATGCGCAGGGAGTCCGGGATGCATTCGGAATGGGATATGCCGCGCCCGGCAACGGCAAAGGAGCCTGCGAACGATCGCGCCTCCGGCGAGGCCCTTCCCCGCGACGGCATACTTGATCCAATGGCGCTGGTCGCGCTGCTGGCACGCAACATTCTCACGATTGCTTTGATCGCCGCCGTCATCACCGGGCTCGGCGTTGCCACTCTGCTCTTTTACCCGTTCCCCTACAAGGCGACGGCGATCGTGCTTGCGGATCCGCGCGACCAGCGCGTGACGCTGCAGGAGGATGTGCTGCCGGCCATCGGCGCCGACGCAGCCGTGCTCGAAAGCATGGTGCAGATCGTCAAGTCCGACAGCTTCCTGCTCGCCGCGATGCAGGAACTCGGCGTGATCGGCGCGCCTGCGGACATGAGCCAGACGGAGCGGCTGAAAGCGCTCGGAAAGTTCAGAAACAAGCTGACGGTCGAGCGCAAGGGCGCCACCTATCTGGTGGAGATTTCCTATTCGGCCGACGACCCGGAACAGGCGGCCCGCGTCGCCAACGGCATCGCAGGAGCCTTTGCCGAGAGCCAGAACCGTTCGCGCTCCGTCGCAACGGAGAACGCGGCGCGGTCACTGGCGACGCGGCTGGTCGAACTGCGCGCCAAGCTGAACCAGTCGGAAGAGGCGGTCGCCGCCTTCAAGGCCGAGCACGGCCTCGTCTTCATCGACCAGAACAACACACTGCAGATGCGCCAGCTGACCGAGCTCAGCCAGCAGCTGGCGCTGGCCAAGAACGCAACGGAAGAAGCCCGTGCGCGCTACGACGAGGTGAAGAATAGCGGCAGCCTGTCCATTCCCTCGCAGCAGAACGGCGAGAGCGGCCAGCTTGCCTTCCTGCGCCAGCAGCGGGCGGAGCTTGCCCAGTCGCTCGACCAGCAGCGCCAGATCTACGGACCGCGCCATCCGCGCATCGTGCAGACGCAGCAGATGCTGCGCGGCCTGGACAACCAGATTGCCGAAGAGCGGCGGCTGCTCGAACAGCAGCTCAAGGCGACGCTCGACGTCGCGGCCGCGAAACAGGTGGAGCTGGAAAAGCAGATCGCGTCGCTGAGTTCAGGCGTCAATTTGTCTGAAACCGCCCGCGTCGAACTCGATGCGCTAGAGCGCGAGGCCGCAGCCGACCGCGAGATCTATCAGCAATTTCTTTCCCGCAACAAACAGACGGACGAGCTCGCGCTGCTGGTCGAGGACAATGTCCGCATCGTCTCGGAAGCGGTGCCGCCGTTGCGCTCCACCCGCCCCTCGCTCGTCATTGCCGGCCCGGCGATTGCGCTGCTGGGTCTAGCCATCGCCACCTTCGTTTCGGTGGGCAGAAACATCGGATCGGCTATCAGGCCGGCGCCACGAATGCCTCGCCCGGAGGCTCCGGCCTTACGCGCCTCCCCGCCGCCTGCCCGGCGGCCCGTCGAAATGCGGGACGAGTTCTTCGAACCCGTTCGGCGAGCGAAGCCGGTTCCGGTCCGCGACCCCCTTTCGCTGCTGGACGCCTGGGAAGACGAGGATAGCGAGATCAGCCGGGCTGAGCGCCTGCGTAAGGTTCGCAATGAGATGGCAGGGGTCGATCGCGGATCGGGCAAGAGCTGGCTCGGCGAACGCCTCGGCTGGCGCCGAGCGAGCTAGACCTGGCGCCGCCTGTCCCGTTTGGAGACAGGCCCAGCATCCTGCGGCCTGACATGATCCACATCGGTGGGCGCAAAAACACGTCGACGTGATCTGTCGACCGCCGGATCCGCAGCCAAAACAGCCGAAATCGACCCTCCTGCCTCGCGCCTTAACCCGGCGTTAACCGCAGCCTCAACGTCTGGCGGCGCGTTACGGGTTCGGCACGGAATTCGCGATACGACAGGCAGACAGCCCGTGCTGTCCCCGAGCGGGACAGGCGGCGCCATCCGGAATGTCGGCGGCAAGCGCCGCAAATGTGATCGTATTGCGAGGAGCGCAGCAATGAATTCGATGGTCATGAACCGAGACATCATCACCAACTGGGAGTCGCGCCACGAACGCCTGTTCGGCCGCGAGCTGGTTCAGCTCCAGCACTCGCTGCGTGAAACCGGCCTCTTTACCCGCGATGCGATCGCCAGGCTGATCGAAAACTGTCCGCCGGAGGATCTCGGCCTCGAATCCATGTGCGTCGAGACGGACCGTCCCGACCGCATCTACGGCGTGCTCGGCGGAGCGACCGGCAAGGACGCGATCAAGGCCATCGAGAAGGGCCGCATGTGGATGAACCTGCGCCGCGTGATGGACTGGCAGCCGGAATACCGGAAGCTGCTGGACGAAATCTTCGACGAGTTCGAAAGCCGCATGCCCGGTTTCAAGACCTTCAAGCGCAACATGCACATCCTGGTCTCCTCGCCGAACGCCAAGGTCTTCTATCACGCCGACATCCAGGGTCAGTCGCTGTGGCAGATCGAGGGCGTGAAGAGCGTCTACCTCTATCCCCGCTCCGAGGCGTTCATGAGCCCGCGCAGCGTCGAGAAGATCCTGCTTCGCGAGACGGACGAGGATCTGGAATACCAGAACTGGTTCGACGAATACGCCACCAAGGTCGACCTCAAGCCGGGCAACATGATCACCTGGCCGCTCTATGCGCCGCACCGCGTGCAGAACCATGACTGCCTGAACATCTCGGTCGCCATGGAGCACTGGACGAAAGCGATCTGGAACTCCTACGCCGTGCATTACGGCAACGGCGTGCTGCGCCGCACTGTCGGCATCGGTGCGGGTTCGACCAACGACTACGGCATGCATGTCTACCCGAAGGCGGCGGCTGCGTTCGCCTGGAAGAAGCTCGGCGGCCAGCTCAAGGGCGATGTGGTGAAGCGGCGCGATTTCCGGATCGACGCTTCGGCGCCGACCGGCCGGGTCGATCTCGTCTGAGCCATCGGCAGGTCGCCGGCACACACAGGACGCGGCGACCACCGACAAAAGTATCGAAGGATTTGCGTCAATTGTTCCCTAGCGATCGATTTGCGGCGGGCGGAGGCTGGCGAGCCAAGCTGGTGGCGCTGGCGCGCGAGCCGTCCGTCAGGGGCATGGCGGGCGTGCTGGTGCTGAAGGCCTCCATGATGGTCTTCAACTTTGCGCTGATCGCGCTTGCGGCAAACGTACTGCAGGAAGTCGAATTCGGTATCTACTCGATCCTGTTCTCAGCGGTCGGGCTGGTCGGCATCGTCGCCACCGTCGGCCAGCAGATCCTGCTGATGCGCAGCTGGAACGAATATTCGGCCGCCGACGACCCGGCGACCCTGAAGGGCGCGCTGCGCTTCAGCGCGCTGCTTTGGCTGGCCGGCACGATGGCGGCGGCATGCGCCTTCTATTTCTGGGCCGACGCCTCCTACGGCGCTTCGCTTGCCCGCGCCGCCACGGTCTACCTCGTGCTCTACGCAGCCATCCAGACGACGGCGCATCTGCTGCGCGCCTCCAAGGGCGTGGGCGCCGGTGACGGCTTCGGCAATCTTCTGCCGGTGCTGCCAGCGATTGCGTATCTCGCCTACGACCTCGCGACACACGCGGCGGCCGACGTTTCGACCGTGTTGTACCTTCTGGCCGGCGGTTCGGCGGTCGGTATCGTTCTGCACGCGATCGTCTTCCTGCGCCGGATCACCACCCGTTTCCCCGGCATCGCCGGCATCAAGCCGCAAGCGGACGCCGGCACATGGACAGCGCGTTCGATGCGGCTCTGGTTTTCGACCGGTCTGGAAGCCGCCAACCAGTACCTCGACGTGCTGATCATGGGCGTGCTGACTACACCGGCGATCGCCGGCGGCTATTTCGTCACCACCCGCTTCGCCAACATCTTCGCGTCGGCGTCGGACGGTGTGCATCTGTTCGCCAGCCGGCATGTGCCCGATCTCTACTACAGAGGCGAATATGAAAGCCTCTCGCGGCTTCTCAACCTGATGGCCGTCATGCTTCTCGGCATGATCGCGATGGGCATCCTGGCCATCGTCGTCGGCGGCAAGTTGGCGCTCGGCTTCATCAGCCCGGACTATGTCGAATATTACCCTGCCCTGATCGTGCTTTGCCTCGGCACGGCGGCCGCGGCGGCCGCGCAGCCATGCGCGCCAATACTGATGCTGACCGGCCACGAAGGCCGCTATCTTGGCATCATCGCGGGTTCGGTGGCGCTGCGCGCGACCGGCTTCTTCGTGCTGGTGCCGCTGTTCGGGATCATGGGCGCCGTCAGCGCCTCGGCGGTCTCGTTCGTCCTTCTGGCGCTGGCGCTCAGCTATTCGACGCAGCGGCTGGCCGGGTTCGACGGCTCGGTGCTGCGGCTTCTCAAACGGGGAGACAGCGCAGCTGTTCCGGTCGCGGCCGAATAACGGTCCGGAAAGACGGTTTGTGTATACACAGGACATATAAGTGACATGCCGCATGGGGATGCGGGAAGATGAACGAGGAAGGAATACCGGGGGATCGGAATGACCATGCATTTCAACGGGAAGACGGGACCCGCTGAAACCACGGCAGTGGCGGTCGAAAACACGTTCGACTTCCGCTCGGACGAGTATCGCGCGCTCTATGACGGCTGCGAGGTGAGCGGCTTCCAGAGCCCGCTGTGGCTCGACCAGCTATATCGCGTGCTGGTGCCGGGCGTTGGCGCGAAGCCGGTTATTCTCACAGTGCGCCAGGGCGGCAGGCTGAAGGCCGTGTTCCCGCTGATCCGGCAGGATGTTGCCGGGGTCACGATGGTGCAGGCGGCGGACCTTGGCGTTTCCGACTATAATCGTATCGTGTGCACGGCGGAGACGCTTGAGGCGCTTGCCGCGGACGAAACCGTGCGGTCCGCGATTGCCGACCACATCGCTTTCGCCGACATCCTCTTCCTGCGCAAGGTCGGCCGCGACGAGGCGGTGCTCGACCGGCTGTTCGGCAAGGCAGAACGCTCGAGCTGCGAGAACAGCGCCTATGTCATCGACTTGGAACCAGGCGCCTTCGAGGAATGGCGCCGCCAGAACCTGAAGAAGGGGTTCAGGAAGAACATCGACCGCCGCCGCCGCAAGATGGAAGGCGACCACGACAACGTTCAGTGGCAGACATTCACGACGCCCGAGGAAATCGACGCGGCGATGGAATTCATCCGCACCGAGCGCTCACGCCGCTTCAAGGGCGACGTGCTGGCAAGCGACGCCTATTTCGCCTTTTACAAGGCCTGCGCGCTGGAAGGCGCGGCCACTGGCGAGACCGTCACCTCGGGCATCATGGTCGACGGCAAGATCGTTTCCGCCGATTTCGGCGTGATGGGCAAGGATTGCGTTCACTCGATCCTGTGCGCCGCCGACATCGACAATTTCGGCACATACGCGCCCGGCATCCAGTCTCTGCACGACCTGATCTGGGAGCGCAGCGTGCGTGGCGACACGCATTTTGACGCAGGTCTTGGCGGCTCGCGCTACAAGAGCGACTTCGCGGCGCGCGAGGTGCAGCTCGACAATCTGTCGGTGTCGCTCAGCCTCAAGGGGCAGGCCGTCGCCGCCGTCTACCACCGCTCGAAGCCTCTGAAGAACTTCCTGCGCGACATGGTACGCAAGGTGCATTGAGCGGGCCGATGGTCGTGGACCGGCGCTGCTGCTGACGACTTCTCACAACTTCGCTCGTGATGTGTAAAGATTGCATCCGCGGCGTTCACGATGACATGAGCTAGTGGGCATGGGTTCACGGGCTCCTGCCAGGCATTTCTCGATATGAATTGTCCATGTCACCACAATCCGGGGAGAACGCATGTTGAAAATTCTGGCGATTGTTTTTGTTTCAACTCTCTTTCTTATTTTGAGCGAAAAAAATTCACACTCGTCCTCAGTGCAATGTGAGTATCTCCATAATACATGGATGCGCATCAATCGCGACTTCGACATGAAGGGATGGTCAAGTGATTTCAGTTGCCCATCAGAAGAGTCAACCGTTGCGGAGATGTTTTACTGGGTGCATAGGCTTGACTATGATGGCGCTAACCTGAACAAGCATGGTGACAGTAGACTTTATCCTGTCATGTACTATGACTACATTCGCGAGAACGTGAGAACAATAACTAGGGGGGCACACCGCCCAGAAGCCTCAGCGTATGTATTAGAAGCAGGGAGCGAAGAAGTATTTATCAGCCGATCGTTTTTCGAAGAGTATACTTCCAAGGGTGTGCCGCTGGGGATTGTGGGTGCTTCAGTCCTGGTTCACGAGGCCCGGCATGCCGGGCATCCTCCGGGAGGGAGCCCGATTTTCCACGTCGACTGCGTGCATTGGAATTCCGATTCAGGAAAAGGCATGTGTGACGGCGATTTCTTCCTGATCCGCAATCTAAGCAGGGAGCAATTCAATAGCTATTTGAGCAATCCAAAGGTGGGGGCTTACAGCCTCACGCTCAGATTCTATCTAGACGCAATGCTGGTTTACAAGTCGCTGAACAGGACCCCTCAGGTGCAAAACACCATGAACATACTCAGCAACTCCATTATTTCGACCGTAAATCAGAATTTCAGAGGGGTAGAGAACCAAATTTCCGCTGATGAGAAGAGATATATAGAGAACGTCGCGGGAAGAGAATTTCGATTGGCGACTACGGTAAGATAAGAGCTTTCGAACGGTCGTCAGTCGGCCGACAGCGCGAGCCCATGGTGCCCAAGTACCATCCGGGAGTAACCGTGCCTGATCGGAAAATGGTGCTGCGAGAGAGGATTGAACTCTCGACCTCTCCCTTACCAAGGGAGTGCTCTACCACTGAGCTACCGCAGCCCGGAAAGGTGCGGCGCTTCTGCCACAACGAAATGGCCAGCGCAAGCGCTGGACCGCAATTGGAAACAGCGCCAGGCCGGGCATGGCAGTGCCGGTAGCGAGGCTGTATTCTCAATGCTGCTGAGCAGCGTCGAAGAAGCAGGAGCCGGTAACGCAACGTCATGAATTCGCGCGAGAAAAAACCGCCGAAAGATGCGCGCAAGGAGCGGCTGGCGCGCGAGCTGCGGGCCAATCTCGCGCGGCGCAAGCAGCAGGCGCGCGAGCGCGGCGCTGAGCACGACGACGGCGCTACCGCCGTCGATGGCGAGCGGGAATCGTCGCGGCGGGACACATGAAAACCATGTTCGACGATAGGCTGGCTGGAACAACCGGCTGTTCTTGAACCCCCCGGACCGTTGGTCTAGACCGTCACACCACTTTCGAACTCGGCCCGGGACGGGGCCGGAAGGGCATTTTCATGGACCGCATCAGGATCGTCGGCGGAAACGAGCTCAACGGCACGATTCCCATTTCCGGCGCCAAGAACGCCGCGCTGCCGCTGATGATCGCGTCGCTGATGACGGACGAGACGCTGACGCTCGACAACGTGCCGCATCTGGCCGACGTGGAACAGCTCATCCGCATCCTCGGCAATCATGGCGTCGACTATTCGGTCAACGGCCGGCGCGAGGAGCAGAGCCAGGGCTATTCGCGCACCATCCATTTCACTGCCGGTAATATCGTCGACACCACCGCGCCCTACGAGCTGGTTTCCAAGATGCGGGCGAGCTTCTGGGTCATCGGGCCGCTGGTGGCCCGCATGGGTCAGGCGCGGGTCTCGCTGCCTGGCGGCTGCGCCATCGGCACGCGGCCGGTCGACCTCTTCATCGACGGGCTAAAGGCGCTCGGCACCGAGATCGACATCGACAATGGCTACGTCAATGCACGGGCTCCGAAGGGGCTCGTCGGAGCGCGCTACACATTCCCGAAAGTGTCGGTCGGCGCAACGCATGTGCTGATGATGGCAGCGGCGCTCGCCAAGGGCGAAACGGTGCTCGAAAATGCCGCGCGCGAGCCGGAAGTCGAAAACCTTGCCGATTGCCTCAACGCCATGGGCGCGCGCATTTCCGGTGCCGGGACATCGACCATCACAATCGACGGTGTGGACCGCCTTAACGGGGCGCGCCACCGCGTCATTCCCGACCGGATCGAGACCGGCACCTATGCCATGGCCGTGGCGATGGCCGGCGGCGACGTGCTGCTCGAAGGCGCGCGGCCCGACCTGCTGGAGACGGCCCTTGAGACGATCGCGCAGACGGGGGCGGAGATCACGCCGGTCAATTCCGGCATCCGGGTCAGGCGCAACGGCTCGGGCATCGACGCGGTCGATGTCAGGACCGAGCCGTTTCCGGGTTTCCCGACCGACCTGCAGGCGCAGTTCATGGGACTGATGACCAAGGCGCGCGGGCGCTCGCGCATCACCGAGACCATTTTCGAAAACCGCTTCATGCATGTGCAGGAGCTGGCCCGGCTCGGCGCGCGCATATCGCTGTCGGGTCAGACGGCGACCGTTGAAGGCGTCGAACGGCTGAGGGGCGCGCCGGTGATGGCGACCGACCTCAGGGCGTCGGTATCGCTGGTCATCGCAGGTCTGGCGGCCGAAGGCGAGACGATGGTGCACCGTGTCTACCATCTCGACCGCGGCTTCGAGCGGCTGGAGCAGAAGCTCTCGCAGTGCGGCGCACAGCTGGAACGCGTCGGCGAATAGTCCACGCTTCTCGCAGCGCGGTTGCACTGCAACACGAGAACGCCTAACAGAAGCCGTCCCGTCAGCCGCAGCGAAGAAGCGCCTGCCATGCAACCGCTCAGACTTGTCGCCCTCGACGAGCAGGACCTCCAGATCGTGTCCGCCCATGTCCAGGACGCGGTGACGCGCGTGGGCGAAATCCACTTCAGCGCCGCCGACAAGCAGCTCGCCATCCCGATCAACCGTTATGCGTGGGAAAAGAAGCGGCGCTTCTTCTCGCGGCGCGGCGAGCGCCGGCGCAGCGTGCTTCACTTCAATCGCGTGCTCGCCATGCGTTCCGTCGGCATCGACCGGACAAGCCCAGATACCGTGCTCTCGCTGCTCGCCATAGACTTCGCGGCGACTGATGCGCCGGCGGGTGAGATCGTCCTCATATTCGCCGGCGGCGCCGCCATCTCTCTCAATGTCGAGGTGATCGAGGTGCAGCTCGGCGATCTCGGCGGCGCCTGGGAGGCGGCCGCGCGACCCCGCCACGGCGTCTAGGGGCGGTCCGGTGGCGATCCGCCTCGACAGCAGGTCGGCCGATTTCGAGCAACGCTTCGCGGCACTGCTGGCGGCCAAGCGCGAGGTTTCCGCGGACGTCGATACCGCCGTGCGCGACATCATCGCCCGCGTGCGCGCCGAGGGCGATGCGGCGCTGATCGAACTGTCGAAGAAGTTCGACAGGATCGACCTTGCAGAGACCGGCATCCGGATAGCCGAAACCGAAATCGAGGCGGCAGCAGCTGGCATCGACGGCGAGACCCGCGCGGCACTCGAGTTCGCGCACCAGCGCATCCGTTCGCATCATGAGCGGCAGATGCCAAAGGATGAGCGCTACACGGACGCCCTCGGCGTCGAACTCGGCTGGCGATGGAGCGCGATCGAGTCCGTTGGCCTGTATGTGCCCGGCGGCACCGCCGCCTATCCGAGTTCCGTGCTGATGAACGCGGTGCCGGCGCGGGTCGCCGGCGTTGGGCGGATCGTCATGGTCGTCCCCTCCCCCGGGGGAGCAATCAACCCGCTGGTGCTAGCGGCGGCGAAGCTTGCCGGCGTTGACGAAATCTACCGTATCGGCGGCGCGCAGGCGGTTGCGGCACTTGCCTATGGCACCGAAACGATCAGGCCGGTCGCCAAGATCGTCGGCCCGGGTAACGCCTATGTCGCCGCCGCCAAGCGGCAGGTCTTCGGCACTGTCGGCATCGACATGATCGCCGGCCCGTCCGAGGTGCTGGTCCTCGCCGACGCCGACAACGATCCCGAATGGATTGCCGCCGACCTACTGGCGCAGGCCGAACACGACACGGCGGCGCAGTCGATCCTTGTCACGCGCGATGAGGAACTCGCCGATGCCGTCGAGGGCGCGGTCGAGCGGCAACTCGCGCTCTTGCCGAGGCGAGAGACCGCGGCCGCAAGCTGGCGCGACTTCGGCGCCATCATCCTCGTGCGCTCTCTTGACGATGCGCCGGCGCTGGCAAACCGCATTGCAGCCGAGCATGTCGAACTCGCCGTGGACGATCCCGACGCGCTGGCCGACAGGATCACCAATGCCGGCGCAATTTTCCTCGGGCGCCACACGCCCGAGGTGATCGGCGACTATGTCGGCGGCTCCAACCACGTGCTGCCGACGGCGCGGTCGGCGCGGTTCTCGTCAGGCCTTTCCGTACTCGACTTCGTCAAGCGCAGCTCGATCCTGAAACTCGGGCCCGAGCAGCTTCGCGCGCTGGCGCCGGCGGCAATCCGCCTCGCGGAAGCCGAGGGCCTGGACGCCCATGCGCGCTCGGTCGCGCTGCGGCTCAACCTCTAGGCCGGCGCAATGGCGGAGCCGCTGCCCGAGAACGCCCGCCTGATCGACGTCGTGCTCGACGAATCGATCGGGCGCTCGACACCCGACATCGAACATGAGCGGGCCGTCGCGATCTTCGACCTGATCGAGGAAAACAGCTTCCGGCCGGTCGGCCACGAGGGCGGGCCATACAAGCTCAAGCTGTCGCTGGCGGAGTCGCGGCTGGTGTTTGCGATCAGCGATGAGAAGGACGCCGACGTTGTCACCCACATCCTGTCGCTGACGCCTTTCCGGCGCATCGTGAAGGATTATTTCCTGATCTGCGAAAGCTATTACGAGGCAATCCGTACATCGACGCCGAGCCAGATCGAGGCGATCGACATGGGCCGTCGCGGCATGCACAACGAAGGCTCGCAAACGCTGATGGACCGCCTGTCCGGCAAGATCGACATGGATTTCGATACGGCCCGGCGTCTGTTTACCCTGGTCTGCGTATTGCACTGGCGGGGCTGACCGTGACCGGGGACGGGGAGGTCGCAAAACGACTGCCGGGTTCCGTGCTGTTCCTGTGCGGCATGAACGCCGTGCGTTCGCCGATGGCGGAGGCGATCGCGAAGACCGTTTTGCCGCGCTCGGTGTTCGTCGCCTCTGCCGGGGTGCGGCGCGGTGAGCGCGACCCGTTCGTCGACGCGGTTCTGGCGGAAAGCAATCTTTCGCTCGGAGAGCGGCAGCCGCGTACGCTGGACGATCTGGAGGACGACTATTTCGACCTGATCGTCACGCTTTCGCCGGAAGCGCACCACGCCGCGCTGGAGCTTACACGCACGGAGGCTGTCGAGGTGGAATACTGGCCGACACCCGACCCGACCGACGCACGAGGCACGCGCGACCAGATCATGCATGCCTATCGCGGCGTTCGCGATCGGCTGGCGAAGCGCATCGGCGAACGCTTCGGCTTGGAGGGTGCTGCGGCGGCGCGGGGATAATGCGTGTTCACAAACAGGGGCGCATCGTATAGGTTCCGCGCGATTTCCGGCCTCGCGCCGGGCTTTTCTCAAGACAAAGGTATCGGATGCCGAAGGAAGAAGTACTGGAATTTCCGGGCGTGGTCACCGAACTGCTGCCCAATGCGATGTTCCGGGTGAAGTTGGAAAACGAACATGAAATCATCGCCCACACGGCCGGCCGCATGCGCAAGAACCGCATTCGCGTGCTGACGGGCGACAAGGTCCTTGTGGAAATGACCCCCTACGACCTGACCAAGGGCCGCATCACCTACCGATTCAAGTAATGCCGCGGGCGCGGGCCGCGCACATCCGCGACGGGGGCCTCGCGACGGAACACCGATGAGCGTATTCCAGAAACTGGTGCTTGCTTCCGGGTCGCCGCGCAGGATCGAGCTCCTGCAGCAGGCGGGCATCGAACCCGACCGGCTGATCCCGAGCGAGATCGACGAGACGCCGAAGCGCGCCGAACACCCCGGCTCGCTGGCGAAGCGCCTGTCACGCGAGAAAGCGGAGCGCGCGCTCGAAATCTACCGCAAGGATCCGGACGAGGGCGAAGCCTACATCGTCGCGGCGGACACGGTCGTGTCGGTCGGCCGGCGAATCCTGCCCAAGACCGAGCTTGTCGACGAGGCCGCCAACTGCCTGAGGCTGCTCTCCGGGCGCACGCACCGTGTCTATACGGGCGTCTGCGTCATCGCACCCAACGGCAAGGTGCGGCAGAAGATGTCGGAGACGCGGGTGCGCTTCAAGCGCCTGTCGCGCGAGGAACTGGAAAGCTATCTCGCGTCCGGGGAATGGCGCGGCAAGGCCGGCGGCTATGCCATCCAGGGGCTCGCCGGAAGTTTCGTCGTCAAACTGGTCGGCTCCTATACAGGCGTAGTCGGCCTGCCGCTTTACGAGACCGTGAACCTTCTGGTCGGCGACGGCTACAAGGTCCATTTCGCCTGGCTGTCGGCGCGGTCGTGACAGTGGCTGGCAAGCCGGAAGCCAAGATCACCCCGCTCAGGCCACGCCGTCCCTGCCCCGAATGCGGCCAGCCCTCGGCGCGCGAGACCTACCCGTTCTGCTCCACGCGCTGCAAGAATGTCGACCTCAACCGGTGGCTCTCGGGCGCCTATGTGCTGCCCGGCCGCGAGGAGGAGCCGAGCGGTCCCGAAAGCGACGACGGCTAAGACCGAAGCACTAATCGACAGGCCAAGATCGGCGCCCGTTTACGCCAAGTGCGACTGCGCAAAAGCCGCGCTGGACAGGGTGGAAACACGTGCTATAACGCGGCCCGCTTCAGGCGGCACAA
Organism: Rhizobiaceae bacterium; assembly: GCA_017643025.1. GTDB lineage: Bacteria > Pseudomonadota > Alphaproteobacteria > Rhizobiales > Rhizobiaceae > RCIO01. The sequence goes on along the minus strand of JAEPOG010000003.1, from coordinate 488,380 downwards.
CCAACACCGCCACCGCTTTCTCGCGGTCCCGAAGCCGGCCGATCAGGCCAGGTTGCCCAGGTAGCTCAGTTGGTAGAGCAGCGGATTGAAAATCCGCGTGTCGGTGGTTCGATTCCGCCCCTGGGCACCATTTCTTCCTTCTCCCGTTCCCCCGACCCTGCGTTGCCTGCAACCGGGCCTTGTGCCAATAGTCCGGCCATGCAGATGAACGCGCCGCTGGAGCGGAGCCGAAAATCCTCGGTCACGCTGAAGGAGATAGCGAAGGAAGTCGGAGTGTCCGTGGCCACGGTCTCCCGTGTGCTCAACTTCGACATGACGCTGTCGGTCACCGACGCAACGCGGCAGTCGATCATCGAGACGGCCGCCGCGCTCAACTACGAGTCGCCGCGGCAGCGGCGGCGCAAGTCGGCGCAATCGATGCAAAGCAAGGTGGCGCTGCTGCATTTCCTCCGCCCCGAAGAAGAGCTGATCGATCCCTACTACGTCTCCTTGCGCCTCGGCATCGAACGGCGCTGCGCCGAACTCCATCTCGAACCGCTGAAGCTTTATCCGAGCGACAGCTACCCGGATCCCCAAGTGCTCAAGGAAGTCGCCGGGATGATCCTGATCGGCTGCCATTCGGTCGACGAAGTCGCCTGGATAAGCGCCCAGAATCGCAATCTGGTTTTCGCCGACTACTTCCCGCACGACGACGCGATCGATGCGGTCGAGAGCGACCTGACCATCGCCACCTACAAGCTGCTCGACGCCATGGCGCAGCTCGGCTACCGGCGTATCGCATTCGCGGGCTGGCGCCATCGCCGGTCGGAAAACCTGGAGCCTGAGGACCGCTGCGTCGCCTTCCAGGAGTGGATGGTTCGGCACGACAGATTCGATCCCGATCTCATGGCGGTCGGCAAGAACAACGCCGAAAGCGGCTACGCGCTGGCCAACCAACTCCTGGGACTTCCAGAACGACCGGATGCCATCATCACCGCCAACGACAACATGGCGGTGGGAGCTTACCGCGCCATCCACGAACTGGGGCTGTCGATCCCGGACGACGTCGCGGTCGCAAGCTTCAACGACATTTCCACGGCGCGGTTCCTCAACCCGCCGCTGACCACCGTGCATCTTCCCGCCGAGCAGATCGGCGAAAATGCCGTCGATCTCCTGCTCGAGCGCCGCGCCGGCAGGGCGCTCGCGAAGCACATCATTCTCGAGAGCAAGATCGTCTGGCGCTCCAGCACGCGCCGCCCGCCAGCGTCCTCGAAGCCGTCGAGGTAAATTTTTACTAAACTCATTGCGGGAGTTTTCCTTTCACGATACCGTCCCTGCGAATTGGCCGCTGAGGAGGGCCAAATTCGTAGGGAGGAAATTCAATGAGCTTGATTTCGTTTGGTACGTGCAGGGCGCTTGGCCTTGCCGCTGGGGTGAGCCTTCTCGCCGTCAGCGCAAGCCAGGCCGAGACAGTCACCGTCTGGTGCTGGGATCCCAATTTCAACGGCGCGACGATGGAAGAAGCCGCGACGCGCTTCAAGGCGTCGAACCCCGACTTCGAACTCAACGTCGTGCTCTTCGACCGCGACGACCTTGAACAGAAGCTGCAGGCGCAGTTTGCCGCGGGCGTCACCGACGGTCTGCCCGACATCGTCCTGATCGAGGACTACAGCGCACAGAAATTCCTGCTCTCTTATCCGGACTCTTTCGAGCCGCTCGGCGAGCACATCGATATGAGCAAGTTCGCCCAGTACAAGGTGGACATCTCGTCGGTCGATGGAACCGCCTATTCGCTGCCGTTCGATTCCGGCGTCACAGGCTGGTTCTACCGCACCGACATCCTGGCCGAGGCCGGCTATTCGCCGGAAGACCTCGAGGACATCACGTGGGACCAATTCTTCGAGATCGGCGAGGCCGTGCTCGAAAAGACCGGCCATCCGATTATCGGCACCCAGGTCGATAGCTCCAGCGCCACCCGCTACATGATGCAATCGGCCGGCAGTTGGTATTTCACGCCCGAGGGCGACGCCAACCTTGTGGGCAACCCGGTCTTCGAAGCCTCGGTGGAGCTCTACGCCCGCTTCCTGCAGTCGCCCATTTCCAAGCGCGTCAACGGCTGGCCGGAATATACCGGCACCTTCCTGTCCGGCGAGGTCGCTTCGGTGATTTCCGGCGTCTGGATGACGGCGACCGTGAAGTCCAACCCCGATTTTGCCGGCAAGTGGGGCGTCGCGCCTGTGCCGCGTTTCGGCGACATCGAGGGCTCGGTCAACGCATCGAACACCGGCGGCTCCAGCTGGTACGTGCTGTCGTCGGCGCCCGAGAAGGAGAGCGCCATCGAATTTCTCGACACGGTCTGGGGCGGCGATGTCGACTTCTACCAGAAGATACTGGTCGACCGCGGCGCATTCGGTTCGCTTCTCGAGGCGCGCGAAGGGCCCGCGTTCCAGGCAAGCGACGATTTCTTCGGCGGCCAGCCCGTCTGGCTGAACTTCTCGCAGTGGATGTCGGAAATCCCGGGCGTGAACTACGGCATCTTCACCTATGAAGTGCAGAGCGCCATTCAGGCTCAGATACCAGCGCTGACCAAAGGCGATCAGCCGATCGAGGAAGTGGTCAAGGCGATCGACACCCAAGTCGCTCAGCTCATCCGATGATCTGAAGGCGCGGGCTGCAACGCCCGCGCGCATTTCCGTAGAGTGGCGGCTGTCTACAGGGACAGCCGCTGTCCCCTCCGATTGCCTTTGGGTCGACGCCGCATGGCCACAGCTGCCGAAACGACTGGAACACGCTGGTCACCTTTCAGGTCCAGCCTCGATCGCAATGCGCAGATCAATGGCTGGGTTTTCGTCATGCCGGCACTGGTGCTTGTCGGCCTCTACATGATCTACCCGATCCTGTGGTCGCTCTGGATGAGTTTCCAGGTCGGCCGCGGAATGAATCTGAGCTTCGGCGGGTTCTCCAATCTCATCCGCCTGAGCGAGGACCCGATCCTGCTTCGGGCGCTGATCAACACCTTCATCTTCCTGATCGTCCAGGTGCCGATCATGTTGACGCTGGCGCTGCTGCTGGCCTCGGCGCTCAACAACCCCAGGCTTGTCGGACGCGGCTTCTTCCGCACCGCGATCTTCCTGCCCTGCGTGACGTCGCTGGTTGCCTATTCGGTGCTGTTCAAGTCGATGTTCGCCGAGACCGGCGTCGTGAACTCGTTCCTGCTGTCGGCGCACATCATCGGCGAACCGATCCCGTGGCTGCTCGAACCGTTCTGGGCGCGCCTCGTCATCATCATGGCGATCACCTGGCGCTGGACCGGCTACAACATGATCTTCTACCTCGCCGCCATGCAGAACATCGACAAGTCGATTTACGAGGCGGCGCGGATCGACGGCGTGCCCGCCTATGCGCGGTTCCTCTACATAACCGTCCCGCTGCTGAAGCCGGTCATCCTGTTCACCTCGGTGATCTCGACCATCGGCACGCTGCAGCTGTTCGACGAGGTGATGAACATCACGGACGGCGGCAACCCGGCAGACTCGACGCTGACTCTCTCGGTCTACATCTACAATCTGACGTTCCGCTTCATGCCGAGCTTCGGTTATGCCGCACTTGTTTCCTATGTGATCGTCGTGCTGGTGGCCATTCTGAGCTATCTGCAGTTCCTCGTGGCGCGGGACCGCCGCGCATGAGCTCGATCGCCACGACAATGCCCGCGGCACGCGGCCGCTCGACGATGAAGCGCAACCGGAACTGGATGGGGCTGATCCAGGGCGCGATCACCTATCTGCTTCTGTCGATCGCCGCGTTCGTGTCGGTCTTCCCGTTCTTTTGGATGGTGGTCGGCTCGACAAACACGTCGCGAGAGATCGTGACCGGCAAGGTCACCTTCGGCGACGCGCTTCAGAACAACATCGGCAAATTCTTCGATCAGATCGATGTCTGGCGGGTCTTCTTCAACTCGCTGGTCATCGCCACGCTGGGCACAATCGCTACACTGATCGTCTGTTCGCTGGCTGGCTACGCGTTCGAGATTTTCCGCTCGCGTATCAGGGAGCGGATTTTCGCCACGCTGCTGCTGATGCTCTCGATCCCGTTCGCCGCCCTCATGGTGCCGCTATTCGTGATGACAGCGCGTTTCGGCATGATCAACACCTACCAGGCGGTGATCTTGCCGACGGTCGCCTGGATCTTCATGATCTTCTACTTCCGCCAGGCGACCAAAGCCTTCCCAAGCGAACTGCGCGACGCGGCCCGCATGGACGGGCTGAAGGAATGGCAGATATTCCGGTCGGTCTATTTCCCCGTCATGCGCTCTACCTATGCGGCGGCGGCGATCATCGCCTTCATGCACCACTGGAACAACTATTTGTGGCCGCTCATCGTGCTTCAGACGAGCGACATGCTGACCGTGACGCTGGTCGTCTCGTCGCTTGCCGCCGGTTACACGCCCGACTTCGGAGTCATCATGGTCGCTGCGATCTTCGCGACCCTGCCGACCCTGGTCATCTTCTTCGTCCTGCAGCGTCTTTTCGTTCAGGGCCTGCTCGGTTCGGTCAAGTGAGGATCAGACAGGTGCGGTCGACAAACGAACTAAAGAGAAGCGGGGGCGAACCATGAGCGGCGTTCAGCTCAAGGGCGTGCGCAAGTCGTTTGGCGCGCTCGAGGTTATCAAGGGGGTCGACCTCGAGGTCAAACCGCGGGAATTCGTCGTGTTCGTCGGGCCGTCGGGCTGCGGCAAGTCCACGCTTCTGCGCATCATCGCCGGGCTGGAATCGATCACCGAGGGCGACATCGTCATCGGCGACCGGATCGTCAACGACACCGATCCGTCGAAGCGCGGCATCGCCATGGTGTTCCAGTCCTACGCGCTCTATCCGCACATGACTGTCAGGGAGAATATGGGTTTCGCCCTGCGCTATGCCGGCGTGGCGAAGCCCGAAATCGAACGGCAGGTGCTCGAAGCCGCCCGTATCCTCGAGTTGGAAGCGCTGCTCGACCGGCGGCCGAAGGAGCTGTCGGGCGGCCAGCGGCAGCGTGTCGCCATCGGCCGGGCTATCGTACGGCATCCCGAAGTTTTCCTGTTCGACGAACCCCTGTCGAACCTCGACGCAGAACTGCGGGTCCACATGCGCATCGAGATCGCCCGGCTGCACAAGGAACTGCAGGCGACGATCATCTATGTCACGCACGACCAGGTTGAAGCGATGACGCTCGCCGACCGGATCGTTGTGCTGCGCGACGGGATCGTCGAGCAGGTCGGTTCGCCTCTGGAGCTCTACGACGAACCGGACAACCGCTTCGTCGCCGGCTTCATAGGATCGCCGAAGATGAATTTCCTCGAAGGAACCGTGGAGCGCGGCGCGCTGAAGCTGGACGGATACGGAGGGCAGTCGGTCCCGCTCGGCGCGGTAAAATCCAAGGTCGTGGATGGCCAGCGGCTGATTGCCGGCATCCGGCCAGAGCATTTCAGCAAGGGCGGGTCAGCTAGGCTGACGGTCACTGCCGAGATCGTCGAACACCTCGGCGGTGAGACCTTCGTCTATGCCGGGCATGGCGGCCGGGGCGTCATCACCGTCGGCATGCAGGACGGGCGCGGCGTCAAGCCTGGCCACAAATTCGACGCCTCTTTCGATCCGGCAAGGCTGCTTTTTTTCGGCGAAGGCGGCGAACGAATACGGTAATCGACGCCGCGAAGTTTTCGACAATTGGCTCGCCGGCGCAATGCCGAGGCCGCACAACTGATGGAGGGCCGATTGGCCAGGACAAGGTGGGGCATTATCGGCCCCGGAAGTATCGCGCACAATTTCGCCGACGGGTTGGCGGAAGCATCGTCGGGCGAACTGGCAGCCATTGCCTCGCGCAGCGCCGAACGGCGGCAGAGCTTCGGTGATCGCTACAATATTGAGAGCGCGCGGCGGCATACGAGTTACGAGGCCCTTATCGCCGATCCCGATGTCGACGCGGTCTACATTTCCACTCCACATCCATTCCATGCCGCGCTGTCGATCCAGGCGATGCGCGGCGGCAAGGCTGTGCTGTGCGAGAAGCCGGCAGGCCTCAACGCCGCGGAGGTGACCGCCGTCACAGAGGTCGCGGCGCAGCAGGGCGTCTTCTTCATGGAGGCGTTCATGTATCGCTGCCATCCGCAGATAACGCGGATGCTCGAAATCCTGCGTTCGGGCGAAATCGGCGAACTGCTCCACATCCGGACGGCCTTCGGCTTCAACGCTGCGTTCGATCCAGCATCCCGGCTCTACGACCGCGCGCTCGCCGGCGGCGGCATTCTCGATGTCGGAGGCTATCCCGCTTCGCTGGCGCGGCTCGTCGCCGGTGTCGCGGCGGACAAGCCGTTCGACGAACCGGCCGAGGTGAAAGGAACCGGAAGAATTGGCCGCTCCGGCGTCGATGAGGTCGCCTACGGGCTGCTGAAATTCGCCAGCGGATTCACCGCCGAGATCGCCTGCGCGGTGGCGCGCGCAATGGACAATTCGGCCCTGATCGTCGGCAGCAAAGGCACGCTGAAACTCGACGATCCCTGGGTGCCCGGCCGCAACGCTGGTCCCTCGGATGCAACCCTGCGCGTGACGGTCGGCGGCGAGGAACGTGTCGAGGAGGTGAAGGACCCGCGCCACCTCTTCGCCTTCGAGGCGGAAGCGGCCAGCCGCGCGATAGCCGACGGAAAAACCGAGGCGCCCTCGCCCGCCATGACCCATGCCGACAGCATCGGCAACAATACTGTGCTCGACAGATGGCGCGCCGAAATCGGCTACCGCACCGTCGCCGAGGAACCGGCCACGAACCGCGTCATCCCCGGCATCATGCCGCCCGGAATGCCGGCCATCCCCAAGCTCAAGCTCGACGGCGTCGACCTGCCGGTGTCGCGGCTCGTCATCGGCTGCGACAACAGGAACACGATAGCCGAAGGCGCCACCGTCTGGGACGCCTGGATGGAAGCAGGCGGCAACGCCTTCGACACGGCTTTCGTCTATGGCGGCGGCCACCACGAAAAGGTGCTCGGCCAGTGGATTGCCGCGCGGGGCGTGGCCAACGAGGTCGTGGTCATCGCAAAAGGCGCGCACACGCCCTATTGCACGCCGGACGCAATCGAAGCGCAGCTCGACATTTCGCTTGAGCGGCTCGGGCTCGAGCGCGCGCCGATCTACATCATGCACCGCGACAATCCGGGCGTGCCGGCGGGCGAATTCGTCGACGTGCTCAACCGGCTTCACGACAAGGGAAAGATCGGCATTTTCGGCGGCTCGAACTGGTCAGTCGACCGCTTCGCCGATGCCAACCGCCATGCCGAGGCGAACGGCCTGAGGCCCATGTCCATCCTCAACAACAATCTGTCGCTGGCGGTGATGGAAAAGCCTGTTTGGGCCGGCTGCGTGACATCCAACACGCCGGAGACGCTGGCCTACCTCAGGAACAACGACGTCATTCACCTCAGCTGGTCATCACAGGCGCGCGGCTATTTCCTGCCGGAGGCGCTGCGCAACCGCCTGCCTGCCGACACTGCGCCGGAGACCTGCTTCGGCGGCGCCGCCAATGAGGAGCGGCGGCGCCGCGCCGGCGAGCTCGCTCAGAAATACGGGGTCAGCCCGCACAATATTGCGACGGCGTGGGTGCTGGCGCAGAGCTTCCCGTCCTTCGCGCTGATCGGCCCGCGCTCGCCGGGCGAGATCGCCTCGACGCTGCCGGCCCTCGGCTTCACGCTGACGGCGCAGGAAACGGCGTGGCTCAATCTGGAGGACTGAGGCGGCGAACGACCCGAAATCCACCGCAAGTTTGCAGCCCGGGACTCGCCTCAGCACCGCTTTGTTGGTAGCGAGGGCCGCAAACCAGCAGGGCGAAGCCATGTTCTCCAATACATTTCCCGACCGCGACGAAGTCGCACGCATGGTCGCCCGAATGCTGCTGGAGATCGAGGCGGTGCATTTTCGCGCCGACGAGCCATTCACCTTCACGTCCGGCCTGGCGAGCCCGGTCTATATCGACTGCCGCAAGCTGATCTCGTATCCGCGCATTCGCTCGGCGCTGATGGACTTCGCCGCGTCGGTCATCTTCCGCTCGGTCGGCTTCGAACAGTTCGACGCGGTCGCCGGAGGCGAGACGGCAGGCATTCCCTTCGCGGCTTGGCTGTCGGACCGCATGGGCCTGCCGATGCTTTACGTGCGCAAGAAGCCGAAGGGATTCGGCCGCGATGCGCAGATCGAAGGCGCGCTGGCCGATGGCGCCAGGCTTCTGCTGGTGGAGGATCTCACCACTGACGGCGGCAGCAAGATCAAGTTCGCCGAAGCGCTGCGGCAGGCCGGCGCGCAGGTCACCGACACCTTCGCGGTATTCTACTACGACATCTTCCCCGACACGCCGCAGAGGCTCGAGGCGGCCGGAATGCGGCTGCACTACCTCGCCACCTGGTGGGACATCCTCAATGTGTGCAGGGACGAAAAGCGCTTCCCGGAAAATACGCTCGCCGAGGTGGAACGCTTCCTGAAGGGGCCGCTGGCGTGGTCAGCCGCCAATGGCGGCATCTCCGAACTGGCCCGCTAGACAAACAGATCGCTGCCGCCGCCGTAGTTTGGAATCATTCCAACCTATTGTGCATTAAGGACTTTCGCCGCTGGCGATTGACAAATGCGGCGCGCGAACACTAGATAACATGAGTGTTCCAGTCAGATTGGAACACAGCCTTTGATGTCCGGGCCTTGAACCCGTGCGATTGGAGGAAGCAGAACGTGCGCATCGAGCCCCGGATCGTCCGGGCTGCGCCAGTCTGCCGCTCTCCCCGCGCCTCATGTCCCGAACGAGCCAAGCCACCGGCCTTATGGCCGCCAAGCCAACGCGCCATGCTGATCTGTCACTGCAATCTGATCACGCAAAGGGAAATCGAGCAGACGATTGTGTCGCTGCTCGCCGAAGATCCGTGGCGGCTCATCGTGCCGGCCACTGTCTATCATGCCCTTCAGAAACGCGGCCGCTGTTGCGGCTGTTTCCCAAATGTGGTGGAAACGATCATTCGGGTCACCGAAGAGTTCCACAGCCACTCCGGTTCGACTGAATCGGACAGCGTGACATTCCTGGACCGCGTGCGTGGACTGCGCGGCCAGTACGGGAGCGACCGCCATGAAGGGCGAAAAAAGGATCATCGAGCGGCTTAACGAGGCGCTGTTTCTCGAACTCGGCGCAGTCAACCAGTACTGGCTGCATTACCGCCTGGCGGAGGATTGGGGCTACACCAAGCTCGCCGCGAAGGAGCGCGCCGAATCCATCGAAGAGATGCACCACGCCGACAAGATCATCGAGCGCATCATCTTCCTGGAAGGCCACCCGAACCTGCAGAAGGTCGGGCCGCTGCGCATCGGCCAGAACATCAAGGAATTGCTCGAGGCGGATCTTGCCGGCGAAATTGACGCGCGCAATTCTTACAAGAAATCGCGCGAAATCTGCCAGGAGCTCGGCGACTACGTGACGATGAACCTGTTCGAGGAACTTCTGGCCGACGAGGAAGGCCATATCGATTTCCTCGAGACCCAGCTCGACCTCTACGAATCGCTCGGCGAGAAGAAGTACGCCCTGCTCAACGCAGGCGACGCCGGCGAAAGCGACTAGGCGCCAGCGACGTCAGATCAGCCCGGAAAGGGCGGCCCTCGCGGCCGCCTTTTCTATGACGCTGACGAGCTCGGCGGCTGCATCTTCCGGCATGCCGGCGTTCTCGATCACAACCGACCCGGGGATGTCGGCAACCATGGCGGCGCGGTCCAGCCGCGCGGTTATCTCATCGTGGGTCTCGCGACCACGCGCGCCTAGACGCTCTGCAAGCACCTGGCGCGGCGCAGCCACCTGCACCACAACGAGGTTCTCGAACCGCTCGCGCAGCGCGGGTAACGCAGCACGCGATCCGTTTGCAACCACAACCCCTCCGGCGGCAATTGCGATATCGACTTCCACCGGCAACCCGTAACTCAAGCCGTGCGCCGTCCACGTGACGGAGAACTTGCCTGCCGCCTTGGCCGCCGCGAAACCGTCATCGTCGAGCGTGTCGTGGTCTTCCAGCGCCTCTGAGGCCGTGCGGGTAATGACACGCCGGACGAACATGGTCTCCGCGCCGGCAGGCCGGCTCCGCAGAGCCTCACGGGCGAGACGGATCAGCGTGTCCTTGCCGGCGCCGCTCGGCCCGACCACGGCGATGAAGACGCCCGGCCCCTCCGGCTGCTCGGAGGCGGGATTGCCGCGCGTCGCGGGCTTATGATCTGCCGTGGTGCCCAAGAAGCTGCTCAGGCGTTCTCGAGCTGCGCCATCGCGCCCAGCATATGCGAGGAACGAACGACGAAGGGCGCGCCCGGTTCGGGCTCGACGAAAAGTGCCAGCGTGTCGATCTCCAGCGGCTCCTCCAGCAGCGGCCTGAAATGTTCAAGAATTGCCTGCTCCACACGGCCGGCCTCGGCGTCGGAGACGCGCCCGGTCAACGTCATGTGGAAGCGGAACCTGTCGAACACATAGGGGTAACCCCAGAGATAGAGGTTCTTCAGTTCGCCGGGGCTCAGCCGGTCGGGATTGCGTCGCTCGATCTCGCGTTCGGTCATCGGCGCGCGATAGCTGTCGAAGCCGGCCACTATGTCGCCGGCAAGACGGTCGAGCGCGTCCGAAGATTCGAAAGGCGTCAATGCGAAGAAGCCGTCGAGGCGGCTCAGCACGATGCGCGGGATGATGACAGGCGCGGTGGCCGACGCGAAATGGTCCAGCGCCAAGCGGAGCGACTGTTCGCTTTCAGCCTCGGTGAGCACGAAGGGCGACTTGAGCGTAGCGTGGAAACCATACCGGCGGGCGGCCGCCGTGAAATAGGCGATTTCTTCCGCCGACAGACCGCCTCGTCTGGCCGGTGGCGTCACCTGTCCGCCGAACGCGTCGCGGCCCAGCCAGTTGGCGGCGGCGCGCGTCAGCGGATCATGACCCGGTGGCGTGAAATAGATGGCGTAGCGCATTTGGGCCAGATTCCCGGAACGTTTCGGCGCTCAACTAGCTGATTTGCGTGACAGAATGACGAATCCCGCGGCGCCAGCCTTACGCCGTTTGGGCTTATTCGGCCATGACCGCGCAAGCGGATTCGCCCACGCCTTCGCAGGGCTTGTAGGTCAGTGCCTCCGAACCCGCTCCATCGGACCAGACCACTTGCACGGTCAGCGTCTCGGCTTCGCCCGACCCCAGAACGATCGCGATGTCCTCCGGGCCGGAATCGTCGGGCAGGCTGAACGGCAGCGCCGGTACGCAGGGGACAAGCGGGAAGGTCTTGTCGAGCGCATCCGAATTCACCGAATAGCGAATCTCGGAGAGCCGGCAGTGCATGGTCTGCAGCGGCGTGAAATAGATCCACTGACGTCCGTCATATTCGCGGAACAGCACCCAGCCGGACGCGCGGTTGGCCTCCAGCATGGCCTGATAGACCGCCAACGGCGGCAATTCCTGCGCCAATGCGGCCGGCGATGCGGAACCGGCAAGAAGCAGCGCAAGTGAGAATGCGGAAGAACGAACCATGGTGCTCACGCAAATATTGTCGTCCGGGAGCTTAGCCTCGTTCGACGCAGGCGCGCAAACCGCGGATGGTCCCGCTACGGCCGTCACGCGGCTCTCACGCCATGTTGAGTGTTGTTCAACGCGGCCGCGATTGACCGCGTTCACACCCATATGCTCAATCCCCGTGATTTTGCTGCATTTTCCGCCACGGAGGCCCCATTGAAGAAACTCCTAGCCGCTCTTGCCCTCATCGCCGGGCTCGCTTTGCCTGCATTGGCCAATGACCCGGACCCCGCGCAGTGGGACGCAGTGCTCGAAGAGGCGCGCGGCGAGACGGTTTACTTCAACGCCTGGGGCGGTTCGGAAAACATAAACGCCTACATCGAATGGGCCGGCAGCCGCATCAAGGAAATGCACGGCGTCAGCGTCGTCCACGTCAAGCTCGACGACACGGCGAATGCGGTCGCCAAGGTGGTGGCGGAGAAGGCAGCCGGGCGTGACGAGGCCGGAACGGTCGATCTCATCTGGATTAATGGCGAGAATTTCGCCTCCATGAAGCGGCAGGACCTGCTGCTCTCACCGGGATGGGCGCACAAGCTGCCAAACTGGCGATATGTCGACATAGGCAACAAGCCGACGATCCTGACCGACTTCACCGTCCCGACCGAGGGGCTCGAAAGCCCGTGGGGCATGGCAAAGCTTGTCTTCTTCCACGACAGTGCCCGCACCGATGCGGCCGACCTGCCGATGTCGGCTGACCAGTTGCTCGAATGGGCGAAGGCCAATCCCGGCCGCTTCTCCTATCCGCAGCCGCCGGACTTCATCGGTTCGTCCTTCCTCAAGCAGGTTCTGACCGAAAAGATCGTCGATCGTTCTGCGCTGCTCGAAGAGGTCGACGAGATACCGTTCGAGGAACAAACCAAGCCGCTGTTCGACTATCTCGACCAGCTGCATCCGGTGATGTGGCGCCGTGGCGGCGCCTATCCGCAGAACTACCCCGCCATGCGCCAGCTTCTGGCCGATGGCGAGCTCGACATCATCTTCGCATTCAACCCGGCCGAGGCGTCGAACGCCATCGCCAATGGTGAGCTGCCGGACACGGTGCGCTCCTTCACCTTCCCGGGCGGCACGCTGGCCAACACGCATTTTGTCGCCATTCCCTACAATGCCGCCGCCAAGGCGGGGGCGCTGGTGCTGGCGAATTTCCTGATTTCACCGGAAGCGCAGGCGCGCAAGCAGGATCCCGAAATATGGGGCGATCCGACTGTGCTCGACGTTGCCGCATTGCCGCCCGAAGACAGGGCGGCATTCGAGGCGCTCGATCTCGGTATCGCGACGCTGGCCCCGGAAGAGCTTGGCCCTGCGCTGGACGAGCCGCATCCGAGCTGGATGGTCCGGCTGGAGTCCGAATGGATCAGGCGCTACGGAGTTGCGAACTGACACTCTCCTCGGCACGCGCATGATCGCCCGGTTCGGCCCGCCGCTCACTGTTCTTCTTCTCGCCGGGCCGGTGGCGGCGGGGCTGGCAGGAACGCTGCTCCCCGCCTTCGGATATCTGCCTGCACTTGGCGGGCATTCGCTCAGCCTCGCACCATTTGCCGACCTCGCCGCACAGCCCGGCATCTGGCGTTCGGCGTGGATGAGCTATTGGACCGGGCTTGCCGCGGCCGCGATATCGCTGCTGCTGGTGATGCTCTTTGTCGCCGCATGGTCGGGGACACGTGCTTTTGCCCGTATCCAGCATCTCGTCTCGCCGCTACTCTCTGTGCCCCATGCCGCCGCCGCATTCGGCTTCGCATTCCTGATCGCGCCCTCCGGAATCCTGTCCCGCCTCGCGTCGCCCTGGCTCACCGGCTGGGAGCGCCCGCCTGATCTGCTCATCGTGCATGACGGAATGGGCCTGTCGCTGATCGCCGGGCTGGTGTTGAAGGAAGTGCCCTTCCTGCTGCTTGTCACGTTGGCGGCGCTGCCGCAGGTGCCGGTGGAGAACACCCGCAAGGTGACAGCACTTCTGGGTTACGGGCGCATCGCCGGCTTCATCTACACAAGCTGGCCGCCGATCTACCGGCAGATCAGGCTGGCGGTGCTGGCGGTGATCGCCTTCTCCGCCTCCGTGGTCGATGTCGCTGCCATTCTGGGGCCAACTCTGCCGGGTACGCTCGCAGTCCGCCTTGCCGGCTGGATGAATGACCCGGACATATCGATGCGTTTTCTCGCATCCGCCGGCGCAGTCCTACAGCTACTCGTTGCCGCTGCGGCGATACTGACCTGGATTGCCGGCGAGGCCATATTCGGCCGGGCCGTGCAGGCACTGGCGCTCGCCGGCCGCGCCTTCCGCCGTGATCGCTGGCTGCGCAGCGCAGCGCTTGGCGCGATGTCGCTTGCGGCGGCCATCGTGTTTGCCGGTCTCATTGCGTTGGCGATCTGGTCGGTCGCCGGTCTGTGGCAGTTTCCCCGGGCGCTGCCCGACACCATCACGCTGAGAACGTGGATGCAGGCGACGCCGCGCATCGCCGGTCCGCTGCTGACCACATTTGTCGTTGCGACCATTGCCACGCTAATCGCTCTTGCCCTGGCCGTGATGTGCCTTGTGCGGGAGAACGAGACGGGGCGGCCTGACTCTCGTTATGCACTGCCCCTGATCTACCTGCCGCTGGTCGTACCGCAAGTGGCGTTCCTGTTCGGGCTGCAACTTCTCTTCATCCTGACAGGCACAGTCGCAAGTCTGCCTGCCCTCGTGCTCGCCCACCTCGTCTTCGTCATGCCCTACGTGTTCCTTTCCATGTCGGACCCTTGGCGGGCCTATGACCGGCGCTACGAAGCGGTATCAGCTGGGCTCGGAAAGTCTCGAACAGCGACGCTGTGGCGGGTCCGCATCCCGATGTTGACTCGGGCGATCCTGATCGCCGCGGCGGTCGGCTTCGCTGTCTCGATCGGGCAATATCTGCCGACGCTTCTGGTCGGCGCCGGTAGGCTTCCGACTGTCACCACGGAGGCCGTCGCCCTCGCCTCGGGCGGCAACCGCCGGGTGATCGGCGTCTATGCTTTCCTTCAGATGGCGCTCCCCTTCGCCGGCTTCGCCATTGCCACGCTCGTTCCGGCGTTGCTTTTCCGGCGCTTCCGCGCCATGCAGACCTGAACGGGCGGACGACAATGGACGACGACAAGGGGCTGCGGCTCGACGACATCCGCATTTCGCTCGCCGGCGTGCCATTGCTTTCGATCACGCACCGCATCGCGCCCGGCGAGGTGCTCACCGTCATGGGCGCGTCAGGGTCCGGCAAGTCGACGCTGCTCGCCTTCATCGGCGGTTTCCTCGACCGGGCATTTGTCGCCAGCGGTCGCGTCTATATCGATGGTCAGGACATCACCCGTGCCGACGCCGAGGACCGCCATGTAGGCATTCTGTTTCAGGACCCGTTGCTGTTTCCGCACATGACCGTCGAGGGCAATCTGCTTTTTGCCGTTCCCCTGCATTTCCGAGGGCGAGCCGAACGGCGGCGGCTTGCGCAGGAGGCATTGCAAGGCGTCGAACTCGGAGGCTTCGGCGAGCGCGATCCCGACACGCTGTCCGGCGGCCAAAAGGCTCGCGTGGCGCTTGCCCGCGTACTGATCGCCGAACCGCGGGCGCTGTTGCTCGACGAGCCCTTCTCCAAGCTCGATGCCGCCCTGCGCCAGCAGATGCGCGACCTCGTCTTCACCAAGGCGCGCGAAAAGGGCCTGCCGACGCTGCTGGTCACGCATGACGAGGCCGATGCGAAAGCGGCGGGCGGGCCGGTCGTTCGAGTCGGCGACTGACATGAGGACATTGCCCGACCTGCCGGTATCCGCCGCGCTGCCGGCGCTTTCCGATGCACTCGGTACCGACGGCGCGGCCGTTCTGGTCGCGCCGCCCGGCGCCGGCAAGACGACGCTGGTGCCGCTTCACCTGCTCGACGCTCCATGGCGCGGCGACGGCATCATCGTGTTGCTGGAACCGCGCCGACTCGCGGCGCGGGCTGCGGCGCGGCGCATGGCCGAGATCATCGGCGAAAAGCCCGGCGAGACCGTCGGATACGCCATGCGTCTCGACCGCAAGGTGTCGGCGAAAACTCGCATTCTCGTCGTCACCGAAGGCGTGCTGGCACGGATGATCCTCGACGATCCCGAATTGAAGGGTATCGCCGCGCTCATCTTCGACGAGTTCCACGAGCGTTCGCTCGACGGCGATTTCGGACTGGCGCTGGCGCTGGACGTCAAGCAGGGGCTGCGGCCCGATCTCAGGATGGTCGTGATGTCAGCGACCATCGACGGCGCGCGTGTCGCCAATCTGATGGGCGCTGCGTCAATCATTGAAAGCGAAGGCCGCTCATTTCCCATCGATATTCGCTATCGCGAGCGGTCCACCGGCGAGCCGATCGAAGCGGCAATGGCGCGCGCCATCCGCGAGTCCTTGGCTGATGAGGCAGGCAGCATCCTCGCCTTCCTGCCCGGCCAGCGTGAGATCGAGCGGACGGCGGACGCGCTGGCCGAACGGCTCCCCGCCAATGTCGATATCGCCCCGCTCTACGGCGCTATGGAAGGCAATGCCCAGGACGCCGCCATCCGCCCAGCGCCCGCCGGCCGGCGCAAGGTGGTGCTCGCCACCGCTATCGCCGAAACGTCGATCACCATCGAAGGTGTGCGCGTCGTCATCGACAGCGGCCTGTCGCGCCTGCCGCGCTACGAACCGGCAAGCGGCATCACCCGGCTTGAAACGGTGCGCGTCTCGCGGGCTTCGGCTGACCAGCGCTCCGGCCGCGCGGGCCGTACCGAGCCGGGCGTTGCCATCCGCCTGTGGCGGGCCGAACAAACGGCGGCGCTCGCCGCCTTCACACCGCCCGAAATCCTGCAGGCCGACCTGACCGGACTGCTGCTCGACTGCGCGGCGTTCGGCGTCGCCGATCTCACAACGCTTTCCTTCCTTGACCCGCCCCCTGCCCCGGCGCTCGCCGAAGCGCGGGCGCTGCTGCTCGAGCTCGGCGCCATCGATACCAGCGGCCGCCTGACGGTATCCGGCAAGGCAATGCGCAAGCTCGCGCTCCCGGCGCGGTTGGCGCACATGGTCGCCGAGGCGGCAGAACAGGGCCAGGCGCGCGCGGCGGCCGAGCTTGCCGTTCTGCTCACAGAGCGCGGACTTGGCGGAACCGATCCCGACCTCGACCATCGTCTGTCGCGTTTCCGCGCCGACCGCTCGCCGCGCGCAAAAGCGGCCATGGGGTTGGCGGAGCGGCTGGCCGACACGGCCTCGCCGACTGGGAACCGATCCTCGAAATCGACGGCCGCCGGCACGCTTCTTCTTCACGCATGGCCGGACCGCGTCGCCAAGGCACGTGGCGCAGCAGGCCGCTACGTATTGGCGAACGGCCGTGGCACGGTGCTGGACGAGACGGCCGCGCTCGCGCGCGAGCCGTATCTCGTCGTGGCTGATATGCAGGGCGCGGCGCAAAATGCGCGCATCACCGCCGCCGCGGCGATCTCCGAGGACGACATTCGAGCGGTGCTCGGCAGTCGCATCGAAGCATCGACCGCGACCTACTTCGACACTCACGCACGCGCCGTGCGTGCGCGTCAGAGCGAGAAGCTTGGCGCCATCACGCTCAGCGATCAGCCGCTGCCTCCACCCGCCGGCGATGCGGCCAACGCGGCAATCGTCGAGGTCATTCGAGAACACGGGCTTGGCTTGCTCGAGTGGAGCAAGGAAGCGGCTACGTTGCGGGCGCGGCTCGGCTGGCTTCATCGCGGCCTGGGCGCGCCGTGGCCGGACGTGTCCGACGAGGCGCTCCTAGCGATGCTTGACGACTGGTTGCTTCCCTTCCTTCCGGGCGAGGCGTCTCTTGCCCGCATCGGCACGAAGCCGCTCGAACAGGCCCTCGCCGCGCTCGTGCCGGCAGGCGACAGGCGCAAGCTCGACACGCTCGCGCCAACCCATTTCGACGCGCCGTCCGGCAGCCGCGTGCCGATCAGCTATGAGGGCGAGCAGCCCGTGCTGGCGATACGCGTGCAGGAGCTATTCGGTCTGTCGGAGCATCCGGCGATTGCAAACAGATCCGTGCCGCTTACGCTGGAGCTGCTGTCGCCGGCGCACCGTCCGATCCAGACGACGCGCGACCTGCCGGGCTTCTGGCGCGGGTCGTGGGCCGATGTCCGCTCGGACATGCGCGGCCGCTACCCCAAGCACGAGTGGCCGGAAAACCCGCTTGACGCCGTCGCCACCAGCCGCGCCAAGCCGCGCAAATAGGTCTTGGCCCGATGGCGCAGCAGTCGCATAAAAGCAGCATGCCGCAGGAACTGCGCACGCCCGACTCCGCGACCGTCTACCAGCTCAGGCTCAATACGCTGATCAGGCTCCGCTGGCTGGCGATCGTCGGCCAGAGCGCGGCGGTTGTCGCGGTAGCCTTCTGGATGGGCTTTCCGATGCCGGTCGGGCCCTGCTTTGCGCTGATCGCGTGTTCGGCGTGGCTTAACCTCTTCCTGTCCTTCCGCTTCGCCGCCACCCATCGGCTCGAGCCGGTCGCAGCACTCGGCATCCTGTCTTTCGACGCTTTGCAACTGGGCGGCCTGCTGTTCCTCACCGGAGGCCTGACCAATCCATTCTCAGTGCTCATGGCGGTGCCGGTCGTCATTTCGGCGACGTCTCTGCCGCGCAACCTCACCTCGCTGCTCGGTATCATCGTCGTCGGCGCAGTCACGCTGCTCGCCTTCTTCCACCTGCCGCTGCCCTGGTATCCGGGCACCGAACTCGTCATGCCGCTGATCTTCATCGCCGGCGTATGGATGGCCGTGGTTGCCTCCATCGCCTTCACCAGTATTTATGCCTATCGCGTAGCGGAAGAGGCCCGGCTTCTCGCCAATGCGCTGGCGGCGACCGAGCTCGTTCTGCAGCGCGAGCAGCATCTTTCGGCGCTGGATGGCCTCGCGGCGGCCGCGGCGCATGAGCTCGGCACGCCTCTCGCAACGATCGCTCTTGTCGCCAAGGAGATGGAGCGGGCGCTGGAGAACGATCCGCGCTTCAAGGAGGACGTCAGCCTGCTGCGCTCGCAAAGTGAGCGTTGCCGCGAGATTCTCCGTACACTCACCAACCTCTCATCCGAAGGCGAAGCGCACCTGGCGCGGATGCCGCTTACGTCACTCGTTGAGGAGGCCGCGGCGCCGCATCGCGAATTCGGCATTGAGATCTTACTGGAAGCGAGCGAAAGCGAAGGTCCGGAACCCGTCGGACGGCGCAATCCCGGCGTCATCTACGGGCTGGGCAACCTGGTCGAGAATGCGGTCGACTTTGCCCGCAGCGCGGTTGTTATCCGCTGGCAGTGGGACGAGGACACCGTGTCGATCACGGTGACCGACGACGGAACCGGCTTCCCGGCCGAGGTGCTCGACCGCATCGGCGAGCCCTACCTGACGCACCGCGACAGCGCGCGCTCAGGCGGCGGGCTGGGGCTGGGACTGTTCATCGCCAAGTCGCTTCTGGACCGTTCGGGCGCATCCGTCTCCTTCACCAATGCAGCCGAACCGGGCAAGGGCGCGGTGGCCAG
Organism: Rhizobiaceae bacterium; assembly: GCA_017643025.1. Lineage (GTDB taxonomy): Bacteria > Pseudomonadota > Alphaproteobacteria > Rhizobiales > Rhizobiaceae > RCIO01. The sequence continues at coordinate 469,337 of JAEPOG010000003.1, read as the reverse complement.
GGTCGAGTGGTCGCGCGAAGCATTCCTGGCGGAGTCGGCAACACCGGCCTAAACGCTGGACTTGGTGCGAATTTGAGCTAAACAACCCCAGATATTGCGATTTCCGGCGGGAAAAGAAGAAAAGCCATGTCCGAAACCCAGACTCAGGATGCCGCGGAGGCGCTTGGCGCAGACCGCTCGCTGCTGATCGTCGAGGATGACAAGCCGTTCCTGACCCGGCTCGCGCGCGCCATGGAAAGCCGCGGCTTCGAGGTCGCCACCGCCGAGAGCGTCGAAGAGGCACTCGCAAAGGTGAAGGCGGGCGCACCCGCCTATGCGGTGGTGGACATGCGGCTCGGCGACGGCAACGGCATCGACGTGGTGGCGACGATCCGCGAAAAGCGCTCCGACTCCCGCACGATCATCCTCACCGGCTATGGCAATATCGCTACCGCAGTGACCGCGGTAAAGCTGGGCGCTGTCGACTATCTGGCCAAGCCTGCAGATGCCGATGACGTATACGCCGCCCTCACCAGAACAGGTCAGCGGCCCGAGCCGCCGGAAAACCCGATGTCCGCCGACCGTGTCCGCTGGGAGCATATCCAGCGCGTCTACGAGATGTGCGACCGCAACGTTTCGGAGACGGCGCGGCGGCTCAACATGCACCGCAGGACGCTCCAGCGAATCCTGGCCAAGCGCGCGCCGCGCTAGTCCGTCAGTCTTCCTCGCCCTCCAGGGCCGCAACCGGCACACCGGCCATTTCGGCCGCGGTAATGCGGGCCGCGCAGGCGCGGGCGAAACGCAAAGTCAGCGCCTTGCGTGTCGCGGCCGCCATGCGGTGCTCCGGTGCCTCGCGCAGGATCTCGGCTCCATAACCGTCAGAGAGAATGAACCCGCAATCCTCGGGGAATATGTCCGCCGGCACGCCGGGATGCGTGGCGAAGAAGAAGCGATCGCAGAAGGCGCGGTATTCGTGCCACTTGTGGTCGACGCGAAAATCCTCGACCGATGTCTTGATCTCCACGATCCAGATCTCGCCGGTGCGGCCCAGCACCACAAGATCGGCGCGGCGGCCCGTCTTGAGCGACAGTTCCGGCATGGCGACGGCGCCGAACGCGAGCAACAGGCGCTGCACGCCCCGGCGCACCAGCATGGCGCGGTCGGATTGTCGGCCGTCGGCAAGCGGGTTGACCGCAAGGGGTGAAACAATGGGCATCAGGCGTTCATGCCACGAAATGTTCTCGTTTTGAACCAGCTGACCGAACGTTCATGTCAGTATTCAGGGCTTAGTGCCTCTGGTCCAGATCGGCAGCCTCGAGCGCCTGGTCGACCATCTCCTTCAGCGCCGGCAGATCGGAGAGGGTGAGCGCCAGCATCAGTTCCGCACCGCCTTCAAGCGACAGGATAATGCCGGGCTGCCCCTGTTCGTTGATGCCGAAAGCCATGCCGGTTGTCTGCAGGACCTGCTGCTGCGGGCGCTGATCCGCCGGCAACGCCGACGCAACCTTGCCAAGCAGGCCGGACAGCGCCGCGATAACTGCCGGGGCGACCCCGGCATCGAATTCAAGCCCGAATTTCTGCCGTTCCGCGGTGCCGAGCAGGATCGCGACCGAAGCATTTTCCGGGCGCGCCTCGGCCCCCAGCATGCTCACGAACTTCGGTGCGGTATTGACGATCTCTGCCACGCGTCCCTCCATGTACCGACCCGACTAGAATAAGAATGGCTGCGGCTGGAAACCGCCCACATGTCTCCACTATGCGCCGACAGGCGTTCACGATTTTGTGAGCTGTTGCCCATTTGCAATAGCGGCGGCGCAACGTTCCGCAACGAAAGAGGCCCTGCCATTATTCGCTTGGTCCAGCCAGATCGCCGCATTAACAATATTGACGAAATTGCGGCCCGATTCGGGTGTTGACGTATTTTGCCGGGGGAACGGTTTCGAACATGAGAATCAGAACAATTGTGGCGGTTGCCGTAGTGGGGCTCGCAACCGCGTTGGCGGGCTGCACCGGCGGCCAGGTTTTTAGCTCAAGCTACCGCACGGTTCGTGATGCGGGCTATCAGGTTCCATCGGTTCCGATCCACCGGGTGGACCGCAAATATCACCGCCAGATCGTCTCGTACGAGACGAAAGAGAAGCCTGGCACGATCATCGTCGATACGGGTGAGAAGTTCCTCTATTTCGTCATGCCGGAAGGCAAGGCGATGCGCTACGGCATCGGCGTCGGCCGCGACGGCTTCACTTGGTCGGGCACGCACCGCATCACGCGCAAGGCCGAGTGGCCGGGCTGGACGCCGCCGGCAGTCATGCGGGCGCGCGAGCGGGCCAAGGGCAACATCCTGCCGGCCTATATGGACGGCGGTCTGCGCAACCCGCTGGGTGCGCGCGCCCTCTATATCGGCTCGACGATCTACCGCATTCACGGATCACCGGAATGGAACTCGATCGGACGCAACGTCTCGTCCGGCTGCATCCGGCTGATCAACCAGGATATCATCGACCTCTACAACCGCGCGGAAGTCGGCGCGAAGGTCATCGTCAGGAGATAGCAGGCGGACCGTCCAGGCAACGGAGCCTCGAGCAGAAAACCGGGCGCGCAGCCCGGTTTTTTGTTGTCTGAATGTCTGGTCGAAGCTTGCCGGTCAGGCGACCTGTTCGACCTGCTGCACCTCGGGCACGAAATGGCGGAGCAGGTTCTGGATGCCGTGCTTCAGGGTCGCCGTCGATGACGGACAGCCTGCGCAGGCGCCCTTCATGTTGAGAAACACGACGCCGTTCTGGTAGCCGCGGAAGGTGATGTCGCCGCCGTCCTGCGCCACGGCTGGCCGCACGCGGGTGTCGAGCAGTTCCTTGATCGTCACCACGATCTCGGCGTCTTCCTTGTCGAAAAATTCCGACCCCTCGTCAGCCGCCGTGTCGCCACCTGCCGTACCGTCGACCATCACCGGCACGCCGGACATGAAGTGCTCCATGATGGCGCCCAGGATCGCCGGCTTCAAATGCTGCCAATCCGGCTCGTCGCTCTTGGTCACGGTGATGAAATCGTAGCCCAGGAAAACGCCGGTCACGCCGGGAACGTCGAACAGGCGGCCGGCGAGCGGCGACGCCGCGCGCGCGGCATCCGCATCGCGGAAATCAGCCGTGCCGGACTGCATGACTTCCTTGCCGGGCAGGAACTTCAGGGTCGCCGGATTCGGCGTCGCCTCGGTCTGGATGAACATGACGGGCACTCCGTGTTCTTTTGAATGATTCTAAATAGGACTATCGACGCCGCTGTTCAAGCGGCAAACGCGGCTCAGGCGAGGCTTTCGATGTCCTCGTCCGTCAGGTTGAGCGGCACGACAGTTACCGGGATGGGGAAGGCCGCGCCCTTGCCGGCAACGGACGAAACCAGCGGTCCCGGTCCTTCCTTGGCATTGCCTGCCGCCAGCACGAGGATGGCGATGTCCTGGTCTTCCTCGATGAGCTTGTGGATTTCCTCGACAGGCACGCCCTCGCGCACCTGCAATTCCGGTTCTATGCCCACCCTTTCGCGCACCTTGGCGGCATGCTGGTCGAGCGCTGCCGAAGCCGCCGTGTGAGCTTCCTCGCGCATGACCTGCTCGACACCCAGAAACTGCTGGAATTCCGCGGTTTCGATGACAAAAAGCAGAACCAGGACACCGCCTGTCGACTGGGCGCGGCGCGCGGCATAGGCCACTGCCCGCTCGCATTCGGGCGTCTCGTCGATAATGGCAAGGAACTTGCGCCGATGACCGGCCTCCCTGCTCAGGCGCTTGGATACCATTCAGTCTTTCCCGGGCCGATCACGTCGCGGGCAATCTGCCATCGCAGCCCATCTGCGGCAAGCTAGCCGATTGCCCTGTTGACGAGCGTAGGCGGGCACAACGTGCCCGCCAGTCTCATGTCAGCGAAACGAAATTCTCAGTCTCGCAACAGCCCGATGATTTTGCGGGCGACCTTCATCACCTGCTCGGCTTCCGCCTCGGCGCGCTCGCCGCCGCGCTTCAGGATACCGTCGACGTAAGCTCGGTCACCCGAAATCCGGCGCATCTCCGCTGCGATCGGCGCCAGCTTTTCGACCGCGAGCTCCGCAAGCGCCGGCTTGAAGTCGGAGAACTGACGGCCGCCGAAATCGGAGATAACAGCAGAGCGGCTGGTTTCGGCCAGCGCGGCGAAGATCGTGACGAGGTTTTCGGCCTCCGGCCTCTCCTTCAGGCCCTCGACCTCGGACGGCAGCGGCGCCGGGTCGGTCTTGGCCTTGCGGATCTTCTTGGCGATCGTGTCGGCATCGTCGGTCAGGTTGATGCGCGACAGGTCCGACGGATCGGACTTGGACATCTTCTTGGTGCCGTCGCGCAGGCTCATGACGCGCGGTGCCGGCCCTTCGATCAGCGGTTCGGTGAGTGGGAAGAAGCCGTTCACCTTCTCCTCGCCGACCATCATCTCGACGCCCACGCCGAGTTCGGCGATGCGATCGGAAAAGTCGTTGTTGAACTTCTGGGCGATGTCGCGTGTCAGTTCGAGGTGCTGCTTCTGGTCGTCGCCGACCGGCACATGCGTGGCGCGGTAGGCCAGAATGTCGGCTGCCATCAGCGTCGGATAGGCGAACAGCCCGACCGAGGCGTTCTCGCGGTCCTTGCCTGCCTTCTCCTTGAACTGCGTCATGCGGTTCAGCCAGCCCATGCGGGCCACGCAGTTGAATATCCATGCCAGTTCGGCGTGCTGCGGCACCCGGCTCTGGTTGAAGACGATGTGCTTCTCGGGGTCGATGCCGGCGGCGAGGAACGCTGCGGTCACCTCGCGCGTCTGGTCGGCGAGATCCTCATGGACCATCTGCACGGTGATCGAATGCATGTCGACCACGCAGTAGATGCAGTCGTGATCGTCCTGCAGGGCGACGAAGCGCTTGATGGCGCCGAGATAGTTTCCGAGGTGGAGATTTCCGGTCGGCTGAACGCCGGAAAACACGCGTGGCTGTATGGTGTTCATGGTGGCTGCCCGTGGCTTGTGGAGGGCCGTTTCGCGCGCGGCGAAAATCGGTGCGCGGCTTATGGACGAGCGCGATGCGCTAATCAAGTGGGATTGCGGCGGGGCAAGTGGCCGTTGGCTTGACCCTGACGGCCATACGCCCATCTTGTAGCGATGCCTTCCACCAACCGGGAAACGCAACGCGTCTCGACGATTAGTCAGCTCGCGCTCGGAATGATTGTCTTCGGCTCCGCCACGCCGGTCTCCAAGCTGGTCGCGGAAGCGATGCCGGTCTTTGTAGGCGCGAGCCTGCGGGTTGTGCTCGGTGCGCTGGTGCTAGCGCCGTTCGCCTGGGCAGCAAGGGACGCCGTGCGCAAGCTCGACCGCCGTGACTGGCTGCTCGTCGGCCTTATCGCGCTCTTCGGCATGTTCGGCTTCACGGTATTGCTGCTGCTCGGCATGAAATTGGCCAGCGGCGTTGCCGGCTCGATCGTGATGGCGACAACCCCGGCCGTCACCGCGACTGCGGCGGTATTGATCTTCGGGGAACAGGCCACGTGGCGTAAGATCGCGGCTATCGCGCTCGCTGTCGCCGGCGTTGTCGTACTGCACGCGACCGGTGGCGGTCCCGGATCCACCGAGCAATCCCCGCCCTCTTGGGCGCAGGGGCTGGGCTCGTTGGTTTCCGCAGCCATTCTCGGCTCGATGCTCGTCTTCGCTGCCGTCTGCTGCGAAGCGGTCTATACGCTCGTCGGTCGCAAGGTGAGCCAGGATTCCGATCCGCGTCTCGTAGCCTTCCTTGGCGCGGCCTTGTCACTGCCGCTGTTCCTGCCGCTCGCGGCATGGCAATGGCAGGAATTCGACACCGCCGGCGTTGGCTGGCAGGGCTGGACGGCACTTGGCTGGTATGGGGCCGGCACTTTGGCACTCGGCACGCTGCTCTGGTACAACGGCGTCTCGAAAACAAAAGGCACGATAGCGGCCGGCTTCATGGGCCTCATGCCCGTCTCGGCGCTTGTCCTGTCCTATGTGTTGCTCGGCGAGCCATTCAGGCTCGTCCACCTCGCAGGTTTCGCGATCGTATTTGCCGGCGTACTCCTGATGTCGTGGGAGCATGCGCGGATGGCCAAAGACTAGGATCGCCGCCTGCGGAACATGCCCGCCAGTTCGCGGCGGTCCATGGCGCCGGAGCCGATCGCGATGACGAAATAGACCAGTGCGGCTGCGGTTATCACCGCAATCACTGAGAGCACGCGCACGCCTGTGCTGGCGCTGGAGAGCCAAGGCGCGATCAGGCCGCTCAGCCACCAGACCGACGCCCCCATGACCGCGCTCGCTAGAGCGAGCAGCCCGACCCGGCGCAGCGTTCCGGCGGAGGGGCGGAAATGGTTGCGCCGCCACAACGTGCCAGCAAGAAGCATGAAGTTCACCCAGGCCGAGACCGACGATGCCGCCGCGATCGCCACATGGCCGTAGACGGGGAACAACGCCAGCGCGGCAGCGATATTGACCACCACCGTGATCATCGCGAACCACATCGGCGTGCGCATGTCCTCGCGGGCGAAAAAGCCCGGCTGGAATACCTTGATCAGCACATAGGCCGGCAGGCCGGCGGCGAAGGCTGCCAGCGCCGCCGCAGTCATGATCGTATCGGCGCCGGTGAACTCGCCGCGCTCGTAGAGCACGTTGACGATCGGCCCCGGCAGCACCATCAGGCCAACCGCTGCCGGCAAGGTAAGCGCCAGCGCAAACTCCAGCGAGCGGTTTTGCAGATGCTGGACGTCGGCGGCGTCGCCGGCGCGCAGCGAACGCGCCAGTTCCGGCAGCAGCACAACGCCGACGGCCGCCCCGATGACGCCAAGCGGCAGCTGGTTGATGCGGTCGGCGAAATTGAGCAGGCTGATCGCGCCGTCCTGCGCAGAGGCGATGATGCGCCCGACGAGAAGGTTGATCTGCATGATGCCGCCGGTAAGCACCGCCGGGCCCATCAGAATCAGCAGGCGTTTGACGCCGGGCGTCATCTTCGGCGGCTTGAGGCGTAGAGCGAGGCCCTCGCGCCGCACGCCGGCGATCAGCAGAACCAGTTGCAGCACGCCGGACGCGAACACGCCCCAGGCGAGGACCAGCCCGGTGCTGCGCCCATCCCATCCGGCGGCCATCGCCGTCAGCAGGATACCGACCAGGATCACGTTGAGGAGCGTCGGGACGAGCGCAGCGAAGAAAAAGCGCCGCATCGAGTTGAGCACGCCCGAAAGCATTGCGACCAGCGACATGCACAGGAGATACGGAAACATGATCCGCGTCATGATCACTGTCAGGTCGAACTTTTCAGGCGTGTCGGAAAAGCCGGGCGCGATCACTGTCGCAACCAGCCACGGCATGAACAGAATGGCCAGCGCCGAAAGGCCGAGCAGGATGGTGATGAGCACAGCCAGCACGTCCTCGCCGAACTTGCGCGCGGCCTCGATACCTCCGCCTTCCAGTTCCTTGGCGAAGAGCGGCACGAAGGCGGTGTTGAACGCGCCTTCCGCGAAGATGCGGCGGAACAGGTTGGGAAACAGGAAAGCGGCGTAGAAGGCGTCGGCCACCTGCCCTACGCCGAGCACGGCGGCGATCAGCGCCTCGCGCAGGAAGCCGAGGATGCGGCTTGCCATCGTTGCCGAGCCGACGCTGGCGAATTTGGTGACTAGGCTCACTGGGCGGCGCTCACTCGGCGGCTTCAGATACGCGCGCCTTCGCGGCTGCAGCGGGTTTCGTCGCTGTTGGCGGGGTGCCCTCCAGCGTCTCCAGAAGCGCGCTCTGGATCGCGGCCATGCGGCTGTCGCTGGTTACTTTCTGGCCTGTCAGGTCGGTGACATAGAAGGTGTCGATCACCTTCTCGCCGAAGGTGGTGATGTGGGCCGAGGCGATGTCGAGCGACAGGTCGGAAATGCGTCCCGTGACCTCCGACAGCAGGCCGGGGCGGTCGAGACAGGTCACCTCGATAACGGAGAACCTGTTGGAGAGCGTGTTGCGTATCTCGACGCGCGGCTCGACGCGGAACGCCTTGGCGCCGCGTTTAGGCTTAGTCCGCTCCTTGATGATCTGCGGCAGGTAGCTTTTGCCCGACAACACGCTCTCGATCAGCTTGCCGACGCGCGCGGCGCGCCGGCGCTCGTCGTCATCGAGTTCGAATTCGCGGTTGATCAGGATCGTGTCGAGCGCCCGGCCATCGGACGTGGTGAAAATCTGCGCGTCGACGATGTTGGCGCCGGCCGCCGCGCAGGCGCCGGCGATCACACTGAGCAGACGCGGATGGTCCGGTGCCAGCACCGTGATCTCGGTCACCGCCTCGAAGGTCAGTGGGCGGATCATCGTCGCCAGGTTGCGATTGTTCTCGCCGGCCCCACGGATGAAATCGGCATGGCGGACCTGATCGTCGAGATCGACGGTCATCAGGTAGTTGTCGTAGTGCAGCTTGAGGTAGCGCTTGCGCTCCGGTGCCGGCCAGTCGGCCAGCGCTTCCGACAGCCGGGCACGCGCCGCCTCGGCGCGCTCTGCCCGTGTCACCTCCGAGAAGCCGCCGGTCAGGAGCAATTCTGTCTCGAAAAAGAGCGTGCGCAGAAGCTGGCCCTTCCAGCCGTTCCAAACGCCCGGCCCGACGCCGCGGATATCGCACACCGTCAGCACGACCAGCAGCTTCAGCCGCTCGACCGACTGCACGACATTGGCGAAATCCTCGATCGTCTTGCGATCATTCAGGTCGCGCGTCTGCGCCGTCATCGACATCAGAAGGTGATGTTCGATCAGCCAGGCGATCGTCTCAGTGTCTTCCTTGTCGAAGCCCATATGCGGGCAGAGCCGCCGCGCGATGCGCGCGCCGGCGATCGAGTGATCCTCGGGCCGGCCCTTGGCGATGTCGTGGAACAGCAGCGCGACATAGAGCAGTTCGCGCCGGTGCTTGAGGTCCGGCATCAGCGAATGCGCCAGCGGATGGGTCTTCTCTGCCTGCCCGCGCTCGATCTCGGCGAACACGCCGATGCAGCGCAGCAGATGCTCGTCCACCGTGTAGTGGTGGTACATGGAGAACTGCATCATCGCGACTATTCTGTTGAAGTCGGGGATGAGTTTGCCGAGCACACCCGCTTCGTTCATGCGCCGCATGTTGAGCTCGGGATCGCGGCCCGAGGTCAGCACGTCCATGAAGAGGCGGTTGGCCTCTTCGTCGCGGCGCAGATTGCGGTCGATCAGCTTCAGCGACCGGGTGACGAGCTGCATCGCGTCGGGATGGTATTCCAGCCCGTGCTTGTCGGCGAACCAGAACAGGCGCAGCAGGTTCACCGGGTCGCGCTCGAAGACGCCGTCGTCGGCGATGGTGATGCGGTGATTGTCGACCAGGAAGTCGCTGGTGCCGGCAAGCTTGCGACGGCGGCGCGAGAAGCTACCGAACAGGCGGCCGAATCCGGGCACCTGCTTGGCCTGTTCCTCCTCCAGCTTGGCGCAGAAGATTCGCGTCAGGTCGCCGACGGATTTCGCCGTCAGGAAGTAATGCTTCATGAAGCGCTCGACCGCCGACAGGCCCGGGTGGCTGGTGTAGCCGAGCCGGTCTGCGATCTCGCGCTGAATATCGAAATGCAGCCTTTCCTCTGCCTTGCCGGTGAGGAAATGCATGTGGCAGCGCACCGCCCAGAGGAAATCCTCGGCCTTGCGGAAGGCGAGGTATTCCTTGCGCGTGTAGACACCCTTCTCAACCAGATCCTCGGCCGATCGCACGCGGTAGAAGTATTTGCCGATCCAGAACAGAGTGTGCAGGTCGCGCAGCCCGCCCTTGCCGTTTTTGACATTGGGCTCGACCAGATAGCGGCTTTCGCCTGCCTGGGCGTGGCGCTCGTCGCGCTCGGCAAGCTTGGCCTGCACGAATTCCGGCCCGGTGTGGCTCACGACCTTTTCGTCGAAGCGCTCGAGCAGTTCGTCGTTCAGCTTCTCGTCGCCGCAGATGAAGCGGGCCTCGAGGATCGAGGTGCGGATGGTCATGTCGGTGCGCGAGAGTCGTACGCATTCGTCGATGTTGCGGGTCGCGTGGCCGACCTTCAGGCCGAGGTCCCAGAGCAGATAGAGAATGTATTCGATGACCTGCTCGCCCCAGGGCGTCTGCTTGTAGGGCCGGACGAACAGGAGGTCGATGTCGGAACCCGGCGCCAGCGTTCCGCGCCCGTAACCGCCGACGGCCACGACCGCCATGCGCTCGGCCGTGCTCGGATTGCGCGCATCGAATACGTGAGCAATGGCGAATTCGTAGAGCGCGGCAATGATCTCGTCCATGAGATGCGACAGGCGAGCCGCGCAGGCCGTGCCGCCGCCATCCTCGGCAAGCATCCGCTCGGCCGTATCGCGCCCTTCCGCCAGCGTCGACTTGATCAGGTCGAGCACCGCAGACCGCGCCTTGTCGCTGCTGCCACCGCCATTCTTTTCAGCGATCACGGCGAGCCCGTCGCGCAGCGCCGCGCGATCGACAATCAGTTCGAGCTTGAGGGGAACCTTGGCCATTCCGGGCGCTTCTGCTTCGAAGGGTGCCGTCTATAGCGCGATTTTCCCGGCAGCGATACGTCCGCGCGCTCAGTCAGGGCTGCTCTCTTCGACCTCGCGGGAGTCCGCCGTGGAAGGCGGTTGGATCCTGCTCGACAGATACTGATAGATACCGAGCGCGATCAGGGCGAACATCGCGGCTGAGAACAAGATCGCCGGATAGATCGCTTCATTCAGCCGGTCGTGATTTGCCCTGAATACCATCACCAAAGCTTCCAGGCTCATGGCAATGACGATGATAGTGGTGAACTTGGTAATCGAACGGCGCGATTCCAGTGACGAGCGCAGTTCGCGCGATCTCAGCAACTCTTCCTCTGCGATGAACTTGGCCGTCTCCACCACGGCGAAGCCGATGATGATCAGCCCGATGCCGTTGAGCGACACGTCTACCAGATCGCCAGGTGCGTTGTATCGCGAGAAGATCTGCCATACCGCGTTGCCGAGCAGCAGCAGGGAAATCAGCATCAGCAGGATGGTCGCCAGCAAAAAGTAGAAATAGGCGAAACCGCTGTAGAACTTGCGCATTGTCTTGCTCCGGCCGCCCGTTACGGCGCTATTCGCTTCGGGTCATTTTCTTGAGGCGGTATAGCGCTTCAAGAGCCTCGCGCGGCGTCATATCGTCGGGGTTGAACGCGGCGACCGCCTCCTTGAGTTCATCACGTACTGCCGGCCTGGGCTGGTGGCGGCTGACATTGGCGTTGAACAACGGCAGATCGTCGACCAGCCCGGCGGTCTTGCCCGACGCCTCCCCCTGCTCCAGCAGGTTGAGCACTTCACGCGCACGCTCCACCACCGGAGCGGGCAGGCCAGCCAGCCGCGCCACCTGCACGCCGTATGAGCGGTCGGCGGCGCCCTTCGCCACCTCGTGCAGGAAGACGACCTCACCCTCCCATTCCTTGACCTTCATCGTGACGTTGGCGAGGCGTTCGAGCTTTTCCGCCAGCGCCGTCATTTCGTGGAAATGGGTGGCGAAGATCGCGCGGCAGCGGTTCTTCTCGTGCAGATATTCCACCGCCGCCCAGGCGATCGACAGGCCGTCGAAGGTCGCCGTGCCGCGACCGATCTCGTCGAGAATGACGAGGGAGCGCTCGCTAGCCTGATTGAGGATGGCCGCCGTCTCGACCATCTCGACCATGAAGGTCGAGCGCCCCCGCGCCAGATCGTCGGAAGCGCCGACGCGGGAAAACAGCCGGTCGACCACGCCGATATGCGCCTTCTCCGCCGGCACGTAGGAGCCGGCCTGCGCCAGCACGGCGATCAGCGCGTTCTGGCGCAGGAATGTGGACTTGCCGCCCATGTTCGGCCCAGTGAGCAGCCAAATGGCGCCCTGTTTCTCACCATCGGACGGCGACAGGTCGCAATCATTGGCGACGAAAGGATCGGCGAGTTGCCGGCGCAGCGCCTGCTCCACCACGGGGTGCCTGCCGGATTCGACATGGAAGGTCAGGCTGTCATCGACCACCGGCCGGCAATAATTGTCGGCCTCCGCCAGCACGGCCAGCGCGGCGGCGACGTCGAGCGCTGCAAGCGCGGCCGCCAGTTTCCGGATCGCCTCGGCGTATGCAGTCGCTTCCGCCACCAACCGGTCGAACACGGCCTGCTCGATCGTCAATGCACGGTCGGCGGCGTTGGCGATCTTCGTTTCCAGTTCCGCCAGTTCGGTCGTCGTGAAGCGCATCGCATTCGCCATCGTCTGGCGGTGGATGAAGCGGGCCTTGGCGTCGTCAGTGCCCGAAAGCACGGCGTGATGATTGGCGGTGACCTCGATGTAGTAGCCAAGCACGTTGTTGTGCCGGATCTTGAGCGAGCGGATGCCCGTCTCCTCGATCAGGTCGCGCTCCATGCCGGCGATGACGCGGCGGGATTCGTCGCGCAGCGCGCGCATCTCGTCGAGCTCAGTGTCATAGCCTGCGCGAACGAAGTTGCCGTCGCGGCGCAGCAGCGGCAGCTCGTCCGCCAGCGCCTTTTCGAGATGCCCAGCGAATTCCGCCGGTGCGGCGTTCAGGTCGGCGACGGCGTCTGCAATCTCTGCCGGCAGTTCGGCATCGCCCAACAGCGCGGCGATCTCCGACCCGGCCGTGAACCCGGCGCGCAGCGCACCGAGGTCGCGCGGCCCGCCGCGCCCCAGCACCAAACGCGACAAAGCACGGGCAATATCCGGCGCGACCTTGAGCGAAGCCCGCAGGCCCGCACGCAGACGTTGTTCGCGCACGAAGAAGGACACGCCGTCGAGGCGGTCGTTGATCGCGGCCGGCTCGGTCAGCGGCGCTGTTAGCCGTTCGGCGAGAAGCCGCGCCCCGCCGCCGGTCACCGTACGATCGACGGCTGCAAACAACGAGCCGTCCCGCGCGCCCGACATCGTGCGCATCAGTTCCAGATTGGCGCGCGTCGCGGCATCGATGAAGAGCGTCGAGCCGGCATCCTCGCGTTCGGGGCGCGAGAGCGGCGGGCGAGCATCGATCTGCGTCTTCTCGACATAGGCGATGGCCGCCGCGATGGCTGCCAGTTCGGCGCGCGAGAAATTGCCAAAACCTTCCGTCGTCTGGACTTCGAAGAAGCGGGCGATGCGGCTTTCGGCAAGGGCTGAATCGAACAGCGGTGCCGGCTGTGGTGTGGCGATCCGGCCAAGCGCGTCGAAGACCGGACTGAGCTCAGGATCGGAAAACACGGCATCGGCAAGGATCAGCTCGCGCGGATCGACGCGCAGGATATCGGACAGGAGCCGGTCCGGCGCGCTCTGCATCACCCGGAATGCGCCGGTCGATATGTCGATCCAGGCGAGCGCGATGCCGGCTTCCTGGGCGCCCTTCACCCGCGCCAGCGCCATGAGCATGTTGGCCTCGGACGGCGCGAGGATCTTTTCCTCGGTGATTGTGCCGGGCGTGACGAGGCGGACCACGTCGCGCCGCACCACCGATTTTGAGCCGCGCTTCTTGGCTTCCGCCGGGTCCTCGGTCTGCTCGCACACCGCGACGCGGTGGCCGGCGGCGATCAGCTTCTGCAGATAGTCGTCGGCTGCGTGCACCGGCACGCCGCACATCGGGATGTCCTCGCCCTGGTGCTTGCCGCGCTTGGTCAGCGCGATGCCCAGCGTGCGGCTCGCCACTTCCGCGTCGTGGAAGAAGAGCTCGTAGAAATCGCCCATGCGGTAGAACAGCAGCGAGTCGGCGTTTGCCGACTTGATCTCGATATACTGCTCCATCATCGGCGTCGCGCCGGCGGCCGAAAGCGGCGCCTGCGTTGCGCTGGCGGCAGTCCTGTCGATCGGCGTCTCGTCGTTCACGGAAGCGGGATTTCCTTGCGCTGCGGCTTTCCTGCTTGGCGGTTCGGCAGACGAAAGTGTAGCGTTAATGGCAACGACCGCACAAACCTCCACAAAAAGACGATCACAACATACTCAGGAAACGCCAGCAGCCATGCCCGCCAAAGACATCAAGGAACCGTCCGGACCCCAGGTGAGCCCCGAAGAGGCGCTCGAATTCCACTCCTCGGGTCGTCCCGGAAAGCTGGAAATCAACCCGACAAAGCCGATGGCGACGCAGCGCGACCTGTCGCTGGCGTATTCGCCGGGTGTCGCGGTACCAGTGAAGGCGATCCACGAGGACCCCAGCCGCGCCTTCGACTACACGACACGCGGCAACCTTGTCGCCGTCATCTCGAACGGCACGGCCATTCTCGGGCTCGGCAATCTCGGTGCACTGGCGTCGAAGCCGGTAATGGAGGGCAAGGCGGTGCTCTTCAAGCGCTTCGCCGACGTCGATTCAATCGACCTCGAGGTCGATACCGAAGACGCCGACCAATTCATCAACTGCGTCAAGCTGCTCGGCCCGTCCTTCGGCGGCATCAACCTTGAGGATATCAAGGCACCCGAGTGCTTCATTATCGAGCAGCAGCTGCGCGAGGTGATGGACATCCCCGTCTTTCATGACGACCAGCACGGCACGGCGATCATTTCGGCAGCGGGCCTGATCAACGCATTGGAAATCACGGGACGCGACATCAAGACGACGAAGCTCGTCTGCAACGGCGCGGGTGCTGCCGGCATTGCCTGCATCGAGCTCGTCAAGGCGATGGGCATGCCGCCAGAGAACGTCATCCTGTGCGACACCAAGGGTGTCATCTACCAGGGCCGCAAGGAAGGCATGAACCAGTGGAAGTCCGGGCATGCCGTCAAGACCAAGGCGCGCACGCTGGCCGACGCGCTGGAGGATGCCGACGTGTTCTTCGGCCTGTCGGCCAAGGGCGCGCTGACGACGGCCATGGTGCAGTCGATGGCGAAGAACCCGATCATCTTCGCTATGGCCAACCCAGACCCGGAGATCACGCCCGAGGAAGTGGCGCAGATCCGCACCGACGCGATCATGGCGACCGGGCGCTCCGACTATCCGAACCAGGTCAATAACGTGCTGGGCTTCCCCTACATCTTCCGCGGCGCGCTCGACGTGCGGGCAACCACCATCAACGACGCGATGAAGGTGGCGGCGGCGGAAGCACTGGCCGCACTCGCTCGCCAGGACGTGCCCGACGACGTTGCCGCCGCCTATCAGGGCAACCGGCCGAAATTCGGTCCCAACTACATCATTCCGGTGCCGTTCGACCCGCGGCTGATCTCGGCCATCCCGGTGGCAGTGGCGAAAGCGGCGATGGATTCGGGGGTCGCGCGCCGGCCGATCATCGATTTCGAGAAATATGCGCAGGAACTTTCGGCCCGCCGCGATCCTATCGCCTCCACGCTGCAGCGCATCTACGACCGTGTACGCCGGCAGCCGAAGCGCATCGTCTTCGCCGAAGGCGAGGAAGAACAGGTGATGCGCGCCGCGGTGTCCTATGTGAACCAGAAGCTCGGTACGGCGATCCTTCTCGGCCGCGAGGAGCAGATCAAGGAAACGGCGCGCAACGCCGGCGTCGACCTCAACAAGCCGGGCATCGAGATCATCAATGCGCGCCTGTCGCGCCGCAACCAGATCTATGCCGACCATCTCTACGAGCGCATGCAGCGCAAGGGCTTCCTGTTCCGTGACTGCCAGCGGCTGATCAACAACGACCGCAACCATTTCGCCGCCTGCATGGTGGCGCTGGGCGACGCCGACGGCGTGGTCACCGGTGTGACACGCAATTACTCGACCGCGCTCGACGACATCCGCCGCGTCATCGACGCCAAGCCCGGCCACCGCATCATCGGCGTGTCGATCGCGCTCTGCCGCGGGCGCACGGTGCTCGTCGCCGACACCGCAGTGCATGACATGCCCAACTCGGAGCAGATAGCCGACATCGCCGAGGAGGTCGCCGGCTTCTCGCGGCGCATGGGTTACGAGCCGCGCGTCGCGCTGCTTGCCTATTCGACCTTCGGCCACCCGCATGGCGAGCGCTCGGAGCGCATCCAGGAGGCGGTGAAGATACTCGACCGCCGGCGGGTCGATTTCGAATATGACGGCGAC
This sequence comes from Rhizobiaceae bacterium, assembly GCA_017643025.1. GTDB lineage: Bacteria > Pseudomonadota > Alphaproteobacteria > Rhizobiales > Rhizobiaceae > RCIO01. Next base: position 453,382 of record JAEPOG010000003.1, on the reverse strand, counting down.
ATGGCCGCCGACGTGGCGCTCAATCCGCGGCTGATGAAGCAGTATCCGTTCTGCCGGTTGTCAGGCCCGGCAAATGTACTCGTCATGCCGGCGTTCCACTCCGCCTCGATCTCGACCAAGATGCTGCAGGAGCTCGGCGGCTCGACCGTGATTGGCCCGCTGCTCGTCGGCCTCAACAAGCCGGTGCAGATCGTGTCGCTCAACGCCAAGGATAGCGACATCGTCAACATGGCGGCGATCTCCGCCTACAATGCGGGGACGTGACTTAGCGACCGACAATCCGGTTTTCGTCACACCGAAACGCCATAACGGCGGCATTCGCCCCGAACCTGTTCGCACGAACCGAAAGCGAGATCACCGATGCAACTCAATGTCTACCTGGCCGGAGAAATCCATACCGACTGGCGCGAGACCATCATGGAAGCCTGCAAAGGGCTCGATATCGAATGGTACGGGCCGGTCACCGACCATGACGCGTCCGACGATTGCGGCGTCGAGATATTCGGCGCCGAAGACGCCAAGTTCTGGCACGACCGCAAGGGAGCGCTGCTCAATGCCGTGCGCACGCGGACCGGCCTCGAGCGCGCCGACGTGCTGGTTGTATGCTTCGGCGAGAAATACCGGCAGTGGAACGCGGCCTTCGACGCCGGCTATGCCGCGGCGCTCGGCAAGCCGATCATCGTCCTGCAGCCCCCTGAATTCGACCACGCGCTGAAAGAAGTAGACGCCGCCGCCAACGCCGTCGCGCGCAGCCCGCAGGAAGTGGCGCGCGCCTTGCGCTATGTGATTTCCGGCAAGTTATGAAGCGGCGCCGACAGCCATCAACTTCCAAGCTGAGCGATGCTGCTCGCGCTTGAAGTCCTGACTGGCCTGCTCCTGCTGGCGACTGTCCTTCCGCACGCGCCTGTCGCCCATGGCGTCGTGCGCATCGGCGATTTCCCACGCCAGCAGATCGCGGTTCTCGCGCTGCTGCTGTTGGCCGCCAGCCTGTTGGTTGACGCTGAACCCGCCCGAACAGTCGTGCAAATAGCGCTTGCCGCGATCGCGGTGGTTCAGGCCGCATTCATTCTGCCGTTCACGCCGCTGTGGCGCCGGCAGACAGCGGATTTTGATGCAGACCGGGATGCCCGGGGCGCCCCGGTCCGGTTGATCGCCTGCAACGTCAAGCAATCCAACGACGACCATGCAAGGCTGGCCGACATTCTCGTCAGCCGGAACCCCGACATCGTCATCCTCATGGAGGTGAACCAGGCATGGCTGGACGCTCTCGACGACGTCCTGGCCGCATATGCGCATGTCATCCGACGACCGCAGGAAAACAGCTACGGCATGGTGCTCGCGTCACGCTTCGAATTGCGCGACGCGGAGGTTGGCGGTCTCCTCACCGAAGGCGTACCGTCGATCCGTGCGACGGTATCATTGACTGACGCGCTCAGCTTTCGCCTCTACGCCATCCACCCGGAGCCTCCGGTGCCGAACCACGGCTCGGAAGGGCGAGACGGAGAAACGGGCCTGGTAGCTCTCAGGGTCCGGGATGAGGAGCTGCCGGTTCTGGTTACCGGCGATCTCAACGATGTTGCCTGGTCGGGCACGACACAAAGGTTCCGGCGAGTCAGCCGCCTGCTGGACCCCCGCATCGGCCGTAAGGTGTTTTCGACCTTCGATGCGCGCTTCCCGCTCATGCGCTGGCCGCTCGACCATCTGTTTCACTCGCCCGAGTTCAGGCTGAGAGAAATGGAACGTCTCCCGGCCTGCGGGTCGGATCATTTCCCCGTCATGTTCGACATGGTGCTGTGCCCCAGCGAGAAAGCCGAGTCGAAACCACAAAAGGCGAATGGAGCCGATATCGCGCGCGCCCGCAACCTCGCGGGCCAGGCACAGGAGAGGCAGGAGAAGCCCATCGGATCGGATTGGGAGGGTTGAGATTGCCTTACGCCAGGAAGCGCTCGGCCTCGGCACCGTAGTAGTTGATGTAGCGCGGCGAGATCATCTCGACCTGCAGGATCATGAACACGTCGGTTGTGCCAAAATCATGATCGATCACGCAGCCGTCTCCGACCTTTGCGCCAAGCCTCAGATAACCCTTGATCAGCGGCGGCATGGCGGCGAGCGCCGATTTGATCTCCACGGCCTCCGGCGGCATCAGGTCCATCGTGACACGCCGGGCCGCAATCGCTTTGACGTCCCATTCGGGCACCGGGCGGCAATTGTGGGCAAGGAATGACAAGGCCTCGGCGTGGGCAGCCGGCACCGTTCCGTGGAAGGAGGCGCAGCCCACCATCACGTCGACATCGTGATGGTTGATGTAGACCCAGATGCCCTGCCACAGCACCTCGATGGTGCGCTTGGAGCGGTATTCAGGCAAAACGCAGGAGCGGCCGAGTTCGAGAAAACGCCGTCCGCGCTGGCGCGCGACAAGGGATTCCAGCTCGAACTCGTCGCTGGAATAGAAACCGCCCGACGCATAGGCCAGTTCATCGCGCAGCAGGCGATAGGTGCCGACAACGCGGCTCAGCTCCGGGCCGGCGAGCGCGGTGTCAATGACGAGAAGATGGTCGCAGATGTCGTCGAAACGGTCGGAGTCGCGCCTGTCGAGGGCTTCGGCCGCGGTGGAACGCGCTCCAAGCTCCTCATGGAAGACCCGGTAGCGGACTTCCTGGGCGGCGGCGATTTCGGCGGCCGTGCGCGCGAGACGGACTTCAAGCGACCCGATGCGTCCGAGCGGCAGACCCTGCTCGAGAGCCTGGCCAAAACGCAGGTTTCCAGCGACAACGCCGGTTGCGGCGTCGGTGCGCGGGAGAATTGCGCTGCGCATGGTGATTCTCCTCACATCGCGTGGCCGGGGAATAGATCACGCACTGCGACAATACCATGACAATAACGGCAGGATATCGGTCCCACAAGATTCGTGAACGGCGCTCAGGCCGTCGCGTGCTCCTCCACGGCCGCCACCAGGGCCGCCGGGTCGAGCGGTTTTGACAGGAAGCCGTTGGCGCCGTGGGTCAGCACCGACTGGCGCGTGTGCTCCTGACCGTCGGCCGACAGCACAAGCACCGGTACCGGCGGAATGCCGCTTTCCGCCTCGTGGCGGCGCAGGCCGGTGATCGCGTCGAGACCATCCATCACCGGCATGTGCAGGTCCATCAAGACCACGTCATAGTGCTTCGAGGGCTCGGTGAGCGCGGTGAGAGCAGCCCTGCCATTGGTCACAACGTCAACGGAATGACCGGATTTGGTGAGCGCCGACCTGGCCAACAGGGCGTTGATTTCATTGTCTTCGGCGATCAGCACCGTGATGCCCTTTGCCGCCCGGCTTTTCCTCGATCGCGTCAGGTCGGCACGGCGGCCGGCAATTTTCTCGCCGCTGCCGGGAAGCAGCATGCGAAGCAGGGTCTCGCCCCGCACCGGGCGGGGCAGGAAAGTGGAGTAACCGCCGCCGCGAAGTTCGGCGAGGCGGCCGCGATCCGTCGGCTTTATCAAGGTGACCGCCTGGGCGCGGGACAACCCTACTCCGTGCAGCCGCTTCAGAAGGGTGCAATCGGGGGCTTCCAGCGCAGAGTCCACCAGAACGGTGTCGAATTCTCCTTCGCCGCCCAAGGCAGCGGCGGCGTCCGCCGACGGCGCAACCTCAGCCTCGCCGCCATAGGCGCGGATGGTCCGTGCTATCGCGTCGGCCTCCATGACGCTGCCGGAAACAACGATGGCGCGGCGGCCTTCCAGCGCGGTGTCCTGCCTGACGGCAGGCGGAGCGGCATCTTCCAGCGGCAGCGTCAGTGTGAAGGTCGCGCCCTTGCCGGGCGATCCCGTCACGTCGATCCTGCCTTTCATCGCCTCGACAATGCGGGCCGAAATCGCCAGACCGAGCCCGGCGCCGCCATGCTTGCGCGTGCGGCTGTCATCGACCTGTTCGAATTCCTCGAAGATGCGCTTCAAATCGGCCTTGTCGAGGCCGGGACCGCTATCCTTGACGGCTATCACGAGCTTGCGCGTGCCGCCTTCCTCGCTGCAGGACACATCGACCTGGACCCCGCCGATGTCGGTGAACTTGATGGCGTTGCCGACAAGGTTGAGCAGAACCTGGCGGAAGCGCCCGGGGTCGAGCTGCGCGGCCGCGGGCACGCAGGGATCCACATAGCACCCGAGCCCGATGTCCTTGGCGTAGGCGCGCGCCGCCATCAGTTCGACGGTGTGTTCCACAAGTTCGCGCGGCGAACATTTCTGCGGCTCGAGTTCGAGCCTTCCAGCCTCGATCTTGGAAAAGTCCAGCAGGTCCTCGATCAATGCCAGCAGGGCACTCGCCGAGGTCGAGATAGCGCCGACATAGGTCGTCTGCTCGGGCGACAGCCGGGTACCGCCGAGCAGCTTGGCCATGCCCATGATGCCGTTCATCGGCGTGCGTATCTCGTGACTGACGGTCGCCAGGAAGCGCGACTTGGCCTGGCTGGCGTGTTCTGCGCGCTCGCGGGCGCGGATGGCCGAGAGTTCGGCGCGCTTGCGGTCGGTGATGTCGCGGGCGATGGCGCGGTGCGAGACGGCCTCGCTCTGCTTGTCGCGCACCGACAGTTCGATCCACGAGAACCAGCGCGTGCCGTTTGGCGTCTTGATGGCGACATCGGTGGAACTCAGGCATTCGCCCTCGTTGAAAGCGGCGTCGGGAACCACACCGATCTCGATGCCGAGGTCGGCCAAAGTCTTGCCGGCGAGATCGTCGGCTTCCATGCCGAGCAGCGACGCCAGAACGCGGTTGGACTGCACGATGCGCCCTTCGCGATCGCGGTGAACGACGATGTCGCCAAGCGCGTCTACCAGCCCGCGGAACCGCTGATCGGCCTCCTGAAGCTCCCAGACATGGTCGGCAAGCCGCTCCACCTCGAGGCGATCGGCAGATTCGCTGTGGTCGCGTGCGGCCGCGAGTTGTTGGCCTATGCGTCGCATCCGAAAAACGGCGCAGCCCGCAGCGACACCGGCGGCGGCGATGGCCAGCTGCAGCGGCCAGGCGGCGCCGGCTAGTTCGGCGAGGATTGCGATGGCGAACATCGACGCCACCAGAGCGAACTGGAATACCGTGTCGAGAGGACCGACACCCGCCTGGAGCCGTGCGTCAGCGGCCGATTTCCCAGCCGCACCGGAAGCAGACATCGGGCGTGCGTTGTCGTCCGCTCCCTCGAAGGGCACGCGCGCAGAATCCGCCAGGTCGATCTTCGCCAACATGGCATCGACCATAACCAGCGGGGATTAGAGAAGCTTTTGGCCGGCCATTCAAATTTTATACGATGGCGGATTTCGCCGGCCGCGCCGGTTTACATTTCGATAACCACGCGGCCGCGGATCTTGCCGTTCACGATGTCGCCGGCAGCCGGAATGATGCCGTCGAACGGCACACGCGTCGACAATGCAGCCAGCTTGCGATGGTCGAGATCGTTGACGATGCGCTTCCACGCTTCCAGCCGCAGCGGCTTCGGCGCCATGACGGAATCGACGCCGAGCAGCGAAACCCCGCGCAGGATGAAGGGGGCGACCGACGCCGGAAGGTCCATCCCCTGCGCCAGTCCGCAGGCGGCGACCGCGCCGCCATACTGGGTCTGCGCCAGTACGTTCGCCAGCGTGTGGCTGCCGACGGCGTCGACGCCGCCCGCCCAGCGTTCCTTGCCCATCGGCTTGCCGGGCTCTGACAGTTCCGCACGATCGATGATCTCCGCGGCGCCGAGTTCCTTGAGATAGTCCTCTTCCTCGCGGCGGCCCGTCGAAGCGATCACGTGGTAGCCGAGTTTGGCGAGCACGGCGACGGCGACCGAACCGACACCGCCGGCAGCGCCCGTCACCACCACGGGACCGCGCTCGGGAAGAATGCCGTGACGCTCAAGCGCCATGACACAGAGCATCGCGGTGTAGCCGGCGGTTCCAACTGCCATGGCGTCGGTTGCCGACATGCCATCGGGCAGCGGCACCAGCCAGTCGCCGGAAACCCGCGCCCGGCCCGCATAGGCGCCGTAATGTGTTTCGCCCACACCCCAGCCGTTGAGCACGACCTTGTCGCCCGGATGCCAGTCCGAGTGATCGGATGAGAGCACGGTACCTGCAAGGTCAATTCCCGGCACCATCGGGAACCGGCGGACGACGGGCGCCTTGCCGGTGATCGCCAGCCCATCCTTGTAGTTCACCGTCGTCGCCTCGACGGCGATGGTGACATCGCCATCCATCAGCTCGTCCTCGGTCATGTCGACGACGTTGACCGACTGGGACTTGTCCTCGTTTCGGGTAACCAGGATTGCCTTGAAACTCTCTGACATGTCGCTCCCTGACTGCTGCTTTGTTTGTTGGGAAATGTGCGGCGGCGCAGCCGCCGGGTCAATTGCGGCCGGCGCGCGCGGACGCCGCAAGTCGACGATCTCCTGCAGGATCACCAGACCGGCCCCGACCGTGATGCATGCGTCGGCAAGGTTGAAAACCGCGAAGGACCAGACCGGCGTGTGGAACAGGACGTAATCGACCACATAACCCAGCACCGCACGATCGATGAGATTGCCGACCGCGCCGCCGATGATGAGTGCGAAGCCAAGCCTTGCGATCACTTGATGCGAGGCCGATTTCCATGCGAGCCATGCGATGAAGGCAAGCACCGCGGCGACCAATGCCAGGAGACGCCAGTCGTCCGCGCCGGCGAACATGGAAAAGGCGACGCCGGTGTTGTGCGTGCGGTAGAGCGCCAGAAACGGCAGAACGTCCACGATCTCGTGCATATGCAGGCCCGTCTCGACGAGCCGCTTGATGATCTGGTCGAGCACGACAACGGCCGCGCCAACCGCGCCATAAGTGACAAGCGGCCGCATCAGGCTTTCACCTTCAGCGCGGCGCGGCGCACTTCGTAGAGCATCACGGCCGTGGCGACCGACAGGTTGAGCGAATCCGCGCGGCCTGCCTGGGGGATGAGCGCCAGTGTGTCGCAAGCCTTGGCCAGATCGTCCGGCAGACCCTGCTGCTCGTTGCCCATCAGCAGAACCACCGGGCCGGGCTCGTAGGCGATCTCGCGGTAGTCGACCGCGCCCTTGAGATGGGTTCCGACCATGATGCCGCCGACAGCGGCGCGCCAGCCGAGGAAAGCACCGGCTTCCGCCCGCGCCAGCGGCACGGCAAAGATCGAACCCATGGAGGCGCGCACCGCTTCCATGGAAAAGGGATCGGTGGTGTCGCCGACCAGAATGACCCCTGATGCACCGACAGCATCCGCGGTGCGCACGATGGTGCCCAGATTGCCGGGGTCGCGCACCCTGTCGAGCGCCACCCAGACTTCGCCCGGCTGCGGGCTAATCTCGGCGAGCGGACGGTAACGCTGCTCGAATACACCGAGTACGGCCTGCGGATTGTCGCGGCGCGTTATCGCGGTCAGCACCTTTTCGCTGGCCTCCAGCACCAGCCCGCCCGCGGCGACCGTGCGCGCTGCCACCTTGCCGACAGCCGGATTCGCCTTGCCCGACTTGGCAATCACGAGCGTGCGGATCGTCCAGCCGAGGTCGAGCGCCTCGATGACCAGCTTCAGCCCTTCGGCCATGAAGGTGCCTGTCTGGTCGCGGTACTTCTTCACCGCCAGTGCGCGGATGTCCTTGACGATCGGATTGGCGGTGCTGGTCACCTCCTTGACCTGACCGGGCGCGCCGGGGCGATGGTTTGTCATGTGGCCACCCAGCGCGAAAACATGGAAGTTGAAAGCGCTCTGCCCGCCGACTGCTCCCGGATGACGAGTTCGCCTGACTCCACCACGCCGCCTCTGCCCGCCATAGCGCCGCGCAGCAGCGCGTGGATGGAGAAGAAGGAAGCGCGCACGGCGTAGGCAGTCAGCACGATAGCCAGCGGCTTCGCCGTCAGGATGTCGCGGCAGAGCTCGACCATTGCGGGCAGATCGTCAAACAGCTGCCAGACCTCGCCTTTCGGCCCGCGTCCGAATGCGGGCGGGTCGAGCAGGATGATGTCGTAGCGGCTTTCGCGCCGCACCTCCCGCTCGGCGAAGCGCATGGCGTCCTCGCATATCCAGCGGATCGGCTTGTCTTCGAGACCGGCGATCGCCTGGTTCTCGCGCGCCCAGCCTATCGCCTTCTTGGAGGCGTCGACATGCGTCACCTCTGCGCCGGCGCGAGCTGCCGCCAGCGATGCCACGCCCGTATAACCGAACAGGTTCAGCACCTTGACCTGCCGCCGGGCATCGCGGATCAGCCCTTCCATGTGACGCCAGTGCGAGGCCTGTTCGGGAAATACGCCGACATGGCGGAACGAGGTGAAGCGGCCGAGATAATCGATGCCGTCATGGCGCATCGGCCAGGTCTCGCCGAGCGGATTCTTCGGGAAACGCCAGCGGCCGAGGCCTTCCTCGTCGGTGTCGCCGGTGAAAACCGCATCCACGTTTTCCCAGTCTGACTGCTCCAGCGCGCGCGGCCAGATCGCCTGCGCGTCCGGGCGCACCACGCGATATTCGCCAAAGCGCTCCAGCTTCTCGCCGTCGCCGGAATCGAGCAGGGCGTAGTTCTCGTTGGGCTCTACCTCAAGGATCACCGGCACCCGCTCGGCCGGCAGCTCGCCGGGGCGGAAGACAGGACGCGGACGTTGCTCCGTCCGTCCCTGCTGGTTCGTGTCAGCAGCAGGCGCGCGCCGCCCCGGACCACGCTGTTCGCGCGCCGACGTTCCCGCCGGGGCATGCGGGGCTGGATTGGGGCGTTTTCTGTTGCGGCCTTGTCTAGCCAAGGGCGTCTCCGATCGGTGGCGGCGCTTGTGGCACAGGGCCGGAAACCGCGCAACGTCCAGCCCGCGCGGGGCCTAGCCCGCATTCCGGTCCTTGGCAGCCAGCGCGATCGGATCGGTTTCGACGAGGCGAAGCGAGCGGACCATATCGGCGGTCTCGGTCTTGTATTTGAGGAAGTGTGGCGTGGTCAGATGCGCCTCATAGGCCGTCTGATCGGCATAACCCTCCACGACGCGCACCAGGTGCGGGCATCCCTTCACGGCAACAGCGAACAGGAACACCACGCCCGGCTCAAGCCGGACAGACGCCTCGATCTCCTCTCTGAGGAGGGCGTTATAGGCGTCGATCCTGCCCGGATCGATTTCGATCTCCGCCATCCTGACGATCATGGGCTTCTCCGTTCCATCCCGCCATCCATGTAAACCACTGCGCCCGCTGTTTCTTGCACCCCGCCCCGCTTTCATCCAAATCTTCCCTTACGCAATCCGGCCAGCGACAGGGTTTCGGGTGGGAAGGGAATGCTGAACGCACTTAAGGGTTTCGTGCTGGCGGTCGCAATGGCGGTCGCTGCCGCCTTGATGGTGATACCGCAGGCGCACGCGGCTGCTGTCCTCATGGACGGAAGCGAACGCGCCAAGCGTGAGGCGGAAGAGGCGGCCAGTATTGAAGCGCGGCAGACTGAACTGCGGGAAATCCTCGACTCCCTGCGCAATGCGCCGGCCATCGGCGGCCCCGCTCAGGCGGGCGGCCAGAAGCGCGTCGCCCTCGTCATCGGCAACAACGACTATGCCGACCTCCCGGACCTGAACAAGGCTGTCGGCGACGCGACGACCATCGCGGCGGCGCTGCGCGACCTCGGATTTTCGGTCACATCGCTCGAAAATGTCGGCGTCGATGACTTCGACGCGGCCCTCGCCGGCTTTTACTCGACCATCGACAAGGGCGACATCGCGTTCTTCTTCTATGCGGGTCACGGGATCGCGGCCGAGGGAGTGAACTACCTGCTCCCGGTCGACATGCCGGAAATCAGTTCGTCTGAGGTGCGCCGGGTCGAGCGCAACGCGGTCGACGCGACGCGGATCGTCGCCGAGATCACGAGCAGAGGCGCCGAGCTTGCGTTCGTCGTGCTCGATGCATGCCGCGACGATCCCTTCCCGCAGGCGGACACGCGCGGCGCGGTCAGGCTCGGCGGACTGGCGCGCATGAACCCAAATCCCGGCGCCTTCGTCATCTATTCGGCAGGCGCCGGCCAGACCGCGCTCGACAGGCTGTCGCCGCAGGACGACGACCCCAACTCGATCTTCACGCGCAAGTTCTGGCCCATCCTGACCACGCCGGGAATGCCGATCGTCGAGATCGCCAAGCGGACGCAGGTCGAGGTGAAAACGCTCGCCGACCGCGTGCAGCATCAGCAGGCGCCGGCCTATTACGATCAGGTGATCGGCCAGTTCTACTTCCGCCCGCCCGAGCCGAAGCTCTACGGACTGGTTATCGGCATCGACGAATACAACCGCCAGCAACAGCTGCGCGGCGCGGTCAATGACGCTCGCTGGGTCGCGGGCGCGCTACGTGACGCTGGCGCCGCCGACGTCATCGAAGTGACCGACCGGGATGCCCGCCCGCAGTTCATCGAGTTTGCCTGGCAACGCCTGGTCGACCAGGCGAAACCGGGCGACACCGTCGTTTTCGCCTATGCCGGCGCGAGTTCTCATGTCGCCGCCCCGGATAAGCCGGAAGAGACCGATGGCCGCGACGAATACCTCGCACTCGCCGATTTCGACTGGAACGCCATCCACCGGCCCGACCATGTGCCTGATCCATCGGGGGTTCTGTTTGACGATGTCCTGACAGAGTGGATGGAGCGCGCCGCGGCCAAGAACCTCAACGTCGTGCTTGTCGTTGACGGATGCTATGGCGGCGGCCTGCTCGACCGCGAATTCGCCAATGTCAGCTTTGTCGGCGGCAGCGCGGAAGACGAGGTCGTCCTCGAATACAAGATCCGCGACGAATATCACGGCGTCGTCAGCGCGCTGTTTTCCGCAGCCATCGACGGCGCTGCCGACATCAACAGCGACGGCTTCGTCACCCAGAAGGAGCTGTTCGGTTATTTGCAGACGGAGACGTTCGAATTCGTGAAATTCGAACAGACGCCGCAGTTCTTCCCCGACGTTCCGGATGCGTCCGCCAGCCTTGCGCTGTTTCGTGTCGGTGAGGTGCGCAGCGTCAGCGAGTCGCGCTGATCGTTTCGTAGACATAGATGGCGGCGGCCAGATCCTCGAGCGCCGCGCCAACCGACTTGAAGAGCGTCATCTCGTCAGACGTGCGCCGCCCGTCGGCTTCGCCGCGCGTCAGCTGGAACAGATCGCCTGATATCGCGCTCTCCGTCAGTGCGCCGGACGCGATCGCCTGCACGATGTCGCCGGCTTCCTTCAGCGCACCGCCGCGCGTGTCGACATAGACGCGGGATTTGCGCACCGCCTCGTCGTCGCTCTCGCGCATGACGGGCGAGAAGGCGCCGACCAGATCGACATGCGCGCCCGGCTTCAACGCCGCGCCGCGCACCAGCGGAACCGTCGATATGGTGGCGGCGCTGATAATGTCGGCGTCGCCTGCTGCCGCATCGACGTCGGTGACAGCGCTCGCCTCGAACCCCTCGCCTGAAAGTTCCGCTGCCAGCGCCTCGGCCTTGTCAGGCGTCCGGTTCCAGATTGCGACCTTGCGTATGGGGCGAACGGCGGCGTGGGCACGCACGAGAAACGGCGCCAGCGCACCGGCACCGATCATCAACATACGACTGGCGTCCGGACGGGCGAGATAATCTGCCGCCAGCGCCGAGGCGGTCGCCGTACGCCACAGCGTCAGCCGCGCGCCATCGATCAGCGCCTGAGGCTCGCCCGTCCGGCCGTCGAGCAGAAGGTACTGCGCCATCACGGCCGGCTTGCCGATTGCGTTGTTGTCGGGAGAGACGGTGGCGATCTTCACGCCGATATGGCCGCTTTCGTCTCCTACCGCCGCGAAATCGCTCCAGGCGGGCATCAAAAGCAAGGTCGTCGGCTGACCATCGGGCCGCTCGACCGTATGGTGATGGCGAACCGGCTGGATCGCGCCTTTTCGAAAGCCAACGCGCAGCACTTCGACGAGAGCTGGAAAATCGAGCGCGCGGTCGACTTCGGCGGCTGAGATAATGCGCATGCGGCGGCGGTCAGGCGTTGGGTTTGGGCAAGGCGTTCGCGGGCGGCGCCGCAGGCGGCTGATTGCGCAGGTTGCGCACCTCCGCTTCGCGCTGGCGCGCCAGCCGGCGGTATTGGCCCTGCCTGATCCAGGTCGCAACCGATCCGACGATCAGGCCGAGCACGACGGCTGCGAACAGGAAGACGAAAAGCGGCATCTGCACCGTCAGCCCGGGATTGCCCGGATTGAACGGGTCGATGGTAAAGGGAACGGGCGTACGGTTGGCGACCGCCAGCGCGATCAGCACCACGGCCAGCGGCAGGAAGACCACGAAAACGAGAATCCGGTTCATCGCATGTCCACGAATTGGATGGCTGATACCGGGCCTGACTTAGCGCAGTCGGCTCCTTCCCGCTACTGCTGGTCGCCCCCGTTCAGGCGTTCCCTCAGTTCCTTGCCGGTCTTGAAGAAGGGTATCCACTTCTCCTCGACATGAACCGACTCGCCGGTGCGCGGGTTGCGCCCGACACGCTCCGGCCTGTTCTTGACCGAAAACGCGCCGAAACCGCGCAATTCGACGCGGTTTCCCTCGGCAAGGGCGACCGTAATCTCCTCGAATATGGCATTCACGATATTTTCCACGTCCCGCAAAAACAGATGCGGGTTGCGGTTCGCGATAGTCTGCACGAGCTCCGACTTGATCATAGCTACCCCTCCTCGTTAGAGCGCCACCGCCGCTTTATCGGAATGATTTTTCTATGTTTTATGCCGATCAACGAGCCAGATCAGGTTGCCAGACGGATACCAGACCGTCAAGGAAGATGCGGTCCGCGCCAAGTTCGGAAATGAGGTCGTCTCCCGCCGGCAAGCCAAGCAGGTTGGCGAGCGCGCGCATTGCCGCGCTGCCGGTCAGCCAGTCCTGCGCCGAACCGCGCGGCTTCCACTCGACAACCTTCAGATCCTCGCCGATGCCCTTCTCGGCAAGCCAGGCCCGCACCTCTTCCTCGCCACCGAGCGCATCTACGAGCTTGCGCTCAAGCGCCTGCCGGCCGGTGAACACCGAACCGTCCGCGACCTGCAGCACTTCGCTGCGCGAAAGCGGCCGGCGCTCCTCGACCAGTCCGACAAACCATTCATAGCTGTCCATGACCAATGCCCGGATCATTGCGCGCTCCTCATCCGTCGTCGGGCTGAAGGGTGACGGTTCCGCCTTGAGTGGCGACGATTTCACGCCCTCGAGCCTGATGCCCACCTTGTCCATCAGGCCGGTGACGTCGGGAAACTGGAACAGCACGCCAATGGAACCGACGATCGACGACTGCCGGGCGACAATGTGGTCGCTGGCGCTCGAAATCATGTAGCCGGCCGATGCGGCCAGAGTGCCGACCTGCGCGACGACCGGCTTGTCCGCCGCAATGGCGCGCACCGCCTCGAAGATCGCCTCGCCGCCGGCGGTCGTGCCACCCGGCGAATCGACCGCCAGAATGACTGCCTTCACCGAGTTGGACTCGCCAATAGCGCGCAAGCGCTCCAGCAATTCGTCATCCTCGGTGATCGTTCCCTCGATGCGAACCTTGGCAATGTGGTCTCGTGCCGTGGCGCCCAACTGGTCGGCGAACAGGCCATAGGCAGCGCCAACAATGGCGACCGCGGCGACCAGGATCGCGGAAACGCGCCAGAAGGTGAGCTTGCGGCGCAGCCTGCGCCTGTCGATGATTTCGTCAGCTGTGTTCGGCATGATTGGCCTCGCGGTCGGATCTGGTGCCCGGGGTTCGTGGTCCGCGTGATGTAATGCAACCGCGCCGCCGGTTGAAGCCTCGTTATCGTGTCCGTGATGGGCTCAGGCTTCCTTTCATCCCAAAATAACCATATTGGAGTGTAGTTTGCGGCGCATGAATGCAGGCTGGGGGTGCTCGGGCTGATTTGCCCCGGGATTGCAGTCCTCGTGGCATTCGTGCCGTGGCATCCGGTTCGCGGGATGGAACTCGATCGTAACGGCTTATTTTGCGTGGCGGGAATTCGGTGACTGACGCTACCTACACGGATATGCGGGAACGGCGCGCCGCCGTGACAGAGACCGCGTTTCTGCGCGAAAGGCGCCATTCCAGCCGTATTCGGATTCTGCGCCGCGCGCTGCCCGGCGCCGCTCTGCTAATCCTGGCCTTGTTTGTCGCGAGCTCGGTGGCAACCTCGCTGACCGGTGTCTCGATCGATCTCGCGGGCACCAGGATCGAAGGCGGCAAGCTGGTCATGACAAACCCGAAGATGGGCGGGTTCACCTCCTCCAGCCGGCCTTACGAGGTTATCGCGGAACGCGCCATCCAGGACATCACCCGAACCGAATCGGTCGATCTCGAGGGAATTGCCGCGAGACTGCCGGTCGGCACCGGCGAATGGGCTCAGGTCGATGCCGCGACCGGCACGCTCTTCCGCGATTCCAGCAGGCTTTCAATCAACAGTCCCGTTCTGATCACAACGACTGACGGAATGGAAGCGCGGATGAAGTCGGCCGACATCGAGATGGGAACCGGCGACATCTATGGCCGTGAGCATGTCGAAATCGACACCGGCGGCTCGCATGTGGTCGCCGATTCGCTCAAGGTCACGGGTGGCGGTGCCGTCATGATCTTCGAGAACAATGTGAAGATGACGATAGAGCCCGAACGCGTGAAGACGGCTTCCGCCGACGATGGAACCAACGATGCGTCCAACTGAACGGCGGCGCGGCCTGGCGGCTATTGCTGCCGCGGCAGTGCTTCTGGCGGGTGCCGGCGGAGCAATGGCCCAGGGTCAGGGCGCTTTGCTGTCGGGCGACGCTCCTATCGAAATCGTGAGCGACAAGCTCGAAGTACGCGATCAGGAAAATCTGGCGATCTTCACCGGCAACGTATCGCTGGTGCAGGACACGTTCCTGCTGCGAACGATCCGCATGGTTGTCTACTACACGAGCTCAGGAGAAGGCTCCCTGTCGAGTAGCAACACCCAGGTTGACCGCATCGAGGCCGAGGGCAAGGTCTACGTCAAGTCGAACGAGCAGGTGGCGACCGGCGACTACGGGACCTTCGAAATGGCGACCGGTCTGATGGTGCTGACCGGCAAGGAAGTCGTGCTCACAGAGGGCGACAATGTCGTGGTCGGCTGCAAGCTGACCATGAACATGGATTCAGGCGCGTCACAGGTCGATGGCTGTGGAGACGACAGCGGGCGCGTTCGCATGCTGCTGCAACCGGAATCGCAGGGCAACTGATGCTGGGTATCCTGTCAGGCCGTGGCGCCGCGAATGGCGGCGGCCCCGCCGCGCAGCCGGAAGCCGCCGCCAGCGACAAGCTCAAAGGCACGCTGATCGCGCGCAACCTGACCAAGAGCTACAAGGGCCGCAATGTCGTCGCCGGCGTTTCACTCGGCGTGCGCGCCGGCGAGGCTGTCGGCCTTCTCGGCCCCAACGGCGCCGGCAAGACGACCTGCTTTTACATGGTGACAGGTCTGGTGCCGGTCGACAGCGGCACGATCCTGATCGACGGTTTCAATGTCACTTCCATGCCGATGTATCGCCGCGCGCGGCTCGGCATCGGATATCTGCCGCAGGAAGCCTCGATCTTCCGCGGGCTGACTGTCGAGGGCAACATCCGCGCCGTGCTTGAGGTGGTCGAAAAGAACCGAGCCGAGCGCGAGCGCATGCTGGGCGAGTTGATGGAAGAGTTCCACATCTCCCATCTGCGCAAGTCGAAGGCGATTTCGCTGTCGGGCGGCGAGCGGCGAAGGCTGGAGATCGCGCGGGCGCTGGCCAGCAAGCCGAGCTTCATGCTGCTCGACGAACCTTTCGCCGGCGTCGATCCGATCGCGGTCGCCGACATCCAGCAATTGGTGCGTCATCTCACGCAGCGCGGCATTGGTGTGCTCATCACCGACCACAATGTCCGCGAGACGCTTGGGCTGATTGACCGCGCCTACATCATCCATACCGGCAAACTGCTCACGCACGGCACGGCGGCGGAGATCGTCGCCAACGAGGATGTGCGCCGCTACTATCTCGGTGAGCGCTTCAGCCTCTAGCGCCGCCTTTCGGTTGTCTAATCGCCCTTCCCGGGCCCAAAACCGACCCGAGAAAGCGCCGCGTAACGTCGCGGTAAGGCATTTCGGCTAGCTTCCTGCTTGACATGCAAAAGCCGGGCCAGTTTCATCCCGGCGATCCGCGCGGCAGCCGTCGCGCTCTGCAAGCGTAGGGGTGGTTCGAGTTATCGATGGCGCTTTCGGCCAGGCTTCAGCTGCGGCAGTCCCAATCGCTGGTGATGACACCCCAGCTGATGCAGTCGATCCGGCTGCTTCAGCTGACGCATCTCGAACTCGAACGTTTCATCGACGAGGAAATCGAACGCAATCCCCTGCTTGAGCGCGCGGACGACGCCGCGGAGCCGGCTGCTTTGCCGAATGACGCCGACCAGCACCAGGGCGGTGACGACGACTGGTCCGCGGACCACGCGGAGTGGACCTCGGAGGCGATGTCGGAACGCCTCGACACGTCGCTTGAGAACGTGTTTCCCGACGATCCAGGACGGCAGGACCGCCTCGGCCCAGACCTGACGGCGCAGTGGAAGTCGGCTTCAGGCAATGGCGGTTCCAGCCAGGGCGGTGGAGAAGGGTACGACATCGACGCGATGGCGGCCGCACCAACCTCGCTCGGCGATCTGCTAGCCGAACAGATTGCATTCAGTTTCGTCGACCCCACCGACCGGCAGATAGCCGCCCTGCTCGCCGACGCGGTGGATGAGGCCGGGTACCTCGATACCGATACGGCAGAGCTCGCCGAAAGGCTCGGCGTCGAAGCGCCTGACATCGAACGCGTACTCGCGACCTGCCAGACCTTCGAACCGGCGGGCGTGTTTGCGCGTGATTTGGCCGAATGCCTGTCGCTGCAGCTCAAGGCACGCGATCGCCTCGACCCGGCAATGCAGGCCTTGCTCGCCCATCTCGAATTGCTGGCGAAGCGCGATTTCGTGGCGCTGAGCAAGATTTGCGGGGTGGAGCGCGACGATCTCGTCGATATGCTGGCGGAAATCAGGCTGCTCGACCCGAAGCCCGGTCTTGCCTATTCCACCGGACCGTCGGACCCCATTGTGCCGGATGTCACAGTCTCGACCGGGCCGGACGGCGGCTGGGCCGTCGAGCTCAATGCCGACACGCTGCCGAAAGTGCTGGTCGACAACGCGTATTACGCCGAGGTTTCCGGTGTAGCGAAGGATTCAAAGGACCGCGAGTTCCTGGCCGGCTGCCTGCAGAGCGCCAACTGGCTGACCCGCAGCCTCGACCAGCGCGCACGCACCATCCTCAAGGTCGCCACCGAGATCGTGCGCCAGCAGGACGCCTTCCTGGTGAACGGCATCCGCCATCTCAAGCCGCTCAACCTGAAAATGGTCGCGGACGCCATCGGCATGCACGAATCCACGGTCAGCCGGGTGACGGCCAACAAATACATGCTGACGCCGCGCGGCGTGTTCGAACTGCGCTATTTCTTCACCGCAGCGATCGCATCGGCGGAGGGCGGTGAGGCGCATTCGGCTGAATCCGTTCGCGACCGCATCCGCGAGCTGATAGACGCCGAAAAGCCGGTCGATGTGCTTTCCGACGACGCCATTGTGGACATCCTGAGGAAAAACGGCGTCGATATCGCCCGCCGCACTGTGGCCAAGTACCGGGAAGGAATGAGTATTCCCTCTTCCGTGCAAAGGCGGCGCGAAAAGCGCGCACTTGCGGGCCTGGCTTCCTGACCTGCATAATTCACAAGCCGTTCCGGCGTTTGTCCCGGTTCGTTGACAACCGCGGATGAAGGGAATAGAAGCCCGCCCGCGGCTGAAAGGAACCAGCTGGCAGGCGGGTTTTCGACTGATTGGACCCGCCGACCCGTTCAGGGAAAACAGCCCTGCCTCGGCATCGTGAAACCGGATATCCTTGTGCGGGAATATCAGCGGTATAAACTCCAATCGGTCTAAGCCTCGAGCCCCGACTACAGGATCGCCGTTCAAATGAATTTGCGCATTACGGGCAAGCACATGGATATTGGCGATGCCTTTCGCGCGCGGATCGAGGATCGGATCGGCGATGCCGTGGACAAATATTTCGACGGCGGGTTCTCAGGCCGCGTAACCGTAGAAAAGTCCGGATCGCGCTACGCCGCCGACTGCCTCGTCCACCTCGACACCGGCATCGCTCTGCAGGCCACCGGCCAGGCCCAGGAACCGCAATCGGCTTTCGACGCCGCTGCCGAGCGGATCGAAAAGCGGCTGCGCCGCTACAAACGCCGGTTGAAGTCGCACAGCCCGGCCGCCAAGGAAGCCGCGGAATCGATCGACCTCGCCTATCGGGTCATCGCCCCGGTGGCGGATGAGGAAGAAGAAGTGCCGGAGGACTACGCGCCGGCAGTGATTGCAGAACACACGGTCGCGCTCAAAACCATGACGGTTGCGGACGCCGCGATCGAGCTTGATACCCAGGACAACCCGGTCGTCATTTTCCGCAACGCCGCGAACAGGCATGTAAGCCTGGTCTACCGGCGCGCCGACGGGAATATCGGCTGGATAGACACCGCAGCGGCTGACAGCCGCTAGAACAAACAGGCCCGCGGAAGGGACGCCGCGAGCCATACGAAGGGCCGGAATCAAAGGACCCCATGATGGATCTCAGCGATCTGATCGATATCTCGGCGATCATGCCGAACCTGAAGGCGAACTCGAAGAAGCAGCTCTTGCAGCTCATGGCCGAAAGGGCCGCTTCGATCACCGCGCTGCCCGAGCGCGAAGTGTTTGACACAATCCTGCAGCGCGAACGCCTGGGCTCGACCGGCGTCGGCAACGGCATCGCCATTCCGCACGGCAAGCTGGCCGGCGTGGACAAGATCGTCGGTGTTTTCGCGCGGCTGGAGCATCCGGTCGACTTCGAGGCGCTGGACGACCAGCCCGTCGACCTCGTGTTCATGCTGCTGGCGCCCGAAGGCGCAGGCGCGGACCACCTGAAGGCGCTTTCGCGTATTGCGCGCGTGCTGCGTGATGCGGATATCGTAAAGAAGATACGCGGAACCAGCGACGCGACGGCGATCTACACCTTCCTGTCGCAGGCACCCGCTTCGCACGCCGCCTGACCGGCGGCGCGCAATCATTCCCAGTTCGGCAGAACCCGCCCGTTAGTGGACGCTGACCGGTGTCAGATCGTTCTGCATTGCGCCCGCAACGGCGCTCGCCTGCGCATCCGCAAGCATGATCGGCGTGCCGTTGGCCGCGAAGACCGCCCACAGCGTGGTGCCCGGGGCCATGTCCGGAGCATCGGGAAACCGGGCCTTCAGTTCGGCACTGTCGAATTCGCGCAGATAGGCGACAGAGCCTTCGCCGAGATGGGCCAGTTCCTCCTGGGAGAGGACGCTTCTGGTTTCGATTTCAGTCATGCAAGCCTCCTTGCGTGCAGGAAGTCCCTTCTGACCAACCCGCAACAGAGCTTTTTCGGTTCCGGGCGAATTCAGTCTCGTACCGAAATGTTGATTTTTCGTACCAGCTTCTCCGGCTGCGGCCGGTCGAGGTCGATCGAGAGCAGGCCGTTCTTCAACTCGGCGCCGGTGACGCGCATTCCCTCGGCAAGCACAAAGGCCCGCTGAAACTGGCGCGCGGCGATGCCGCGGTGAAGATATTCGCGCTCGGTGTCGTCGGTCTGGCGGCCGCGCACGATGAGCTGGTTTTCCTCGGTCGACACGTCGAGTTCGCTTTCGGCGAAGCCTGCGACCGCGAGCGTGATGCGCAGCTTGTCGCCGGCTTCCTCGTCGCCGCGTATCCGCTCGATATTGTATGGCGGATAGCCGTCGGCGGACTTGGCGACGCGCTCGAGCGTCTTCTCCATGGCATCGAACCCAAGGAGCAGCGGGCTCGAGAAAGTGGTCATGCGTGTCATTCCGTTGTCCTCAAAGAGCGACGTGAATAGACGGCAACCCGGATGGCGTTTCCGTCTGTCACTGATATGGTCCGCCGCGAAATCGAGTTCAAGTGCAGGAGTTTGGGGACGCATGGCGGGTACGCGCAGGATCATCATCGATACGGACCCCGGCCAGGACGACGCCGTGGCGATCATGCTGGCGCTGGCCAGCCCCGAGATCGACGTTGTCGGGATCACGACGGTCGCCGGCAACGTGCCGCTGGCGCTGACACAGAAAAACGCGCGGAAGGTGTGCGAACTGGCCGGCCGGCCAGACATACCAGTCTACGCGGGCGCTGATGCGCCGCTGGAGCGCAAGCTGGTTACCGCCGAATACGTGCACGGCAAGACCGGGCTCGACGGTCCCGACCTGCCCGAACCGAAGATGGAACTGCAGGACGGGCACGCCGCCGACTTCATCGTCGAGACCCTGATGGCTGCCGAGGCCGGCACAATCACGCTGTGTCCTCTCGGCCCGCTGACCAACATCGCCCTGGCGCTGCAGAAAGAGCCTGCCATAGCCCGCCGCATCCGCGAGATCGTGCTGATGGGCGGCGGCTTCTTCGAAGGCGGCAACACGACGCCGGCGGCAGAGTTCAACATCTATGTCGATCCGCAGGCGGCGGACATCGTGTTCCGCTCTGGCATCCCGATCACGGTCATGCCGCTCGACGTCACTCACAAGGTGCTGACCAAGGCGGCCCGCGTCGCCGCCTTCCGCAATATCGGCAACCGCGTCGGTGTCGCTGTCAGCGAGATGCTGTCCTTCTCGGAGCGCTTCGACGAGGCGAAATACGGCACCGACGGCGGCCCGCTGCACGATCCCTGCGTCATCGCATGGCTGGTGAGACCCGAGCTGTTCAAGGGGCGCGACTGCAATGTCGTGATCGAGACCCAGTCGGAACTGACGCTGGGCATGACCGTCGTCGACTGGTGGGGCGTGACGAAGCGGCCGAAAAACGCACATGTCGTGCGTGATGTCGACGATGACGGCTTCTTCGCCCTGCTGACGGAGCGGCTTGCGGCGCTGCCCTAGGCCGAGGCGAGCGCGGCGTCCACCTCGCTGGCAAGCGGAATAGCGGGCTGGGCGCCCGGCTTGAGACAGGCGAGCGAACCGGCCGCAGCGGCGCGCCGCAGCGCATACTCAAACGTCATGCCGGCATCCAGTCCTGCCGCCAGATAACCGCAGAACGTGTCGCCGGCTCCGACGGTATCGACCGGAGTTACGTTCAGAGCCGGCACGTTGAAATCGCCTTCCGGCGTGGCCGCCAGTGCGCCCTCGCCTCCGAGCGTAACCACCAGCACGCCGCCCGTCCTTTCCACAAAGGCGCGCATGCGTTTCGGCCGATCGCCGGCCGCCAGCTTGAGCGCGTCAGCATAGAGGTTGAATTCGGTTTCGTTGGCGATGACGAAGTCGGCGCGCGGCAACAGCGGCGCGGCGCTGGCGTGAAACGGCGCGGTATTGAGGATCGACACCGCGCCAACGCTTCTGGCGCGGCCGAGTGCCGCCGCAACCGTCTCCAGAGGCACCTCGTGCTGGAGAAGGAGATGGTCTCCCTTGCCAAGTCCGCTTGCCGCGACATCGGCTTCCGAAACCATCCCGTTGGCGCCGGGCACAACCGCGATCATGTTCTCGCCGTCCGAACCGACGAGGATCAGCGCCGTGCCGGTGGGCCCGTCGACGCGGCGCACGGTGGAGAGGTCGATGCCGGCGCCGTCGAGCAACGCCAGCGCCTCGCCGGCGAATGCATCCCTGCCAACCGCGCCGACCATCCGCACGTCAGCGCCGGCGCGGCGCGCGGCCAGCGCCTGATTGGCGCCCTTGCCGCCGGGCGCGGTGGCAAATGCCGATCCGGGCACGGTCTCGCCCCGACCCGGAAGGCGTTCGACACTGGCTATGAGATCGAGATTGATGGAACCGACGACAACGATCATGGACTGGCCTTTCGGGCCGCACTCTACGCAACGGCTGCGCGGCTTGGCCAGCCATCTGCTACTCGCACCGCACGGTCACCTGAGCCTGATAGCTCCCGGTCGGGAAAATGCCTGCCGCGCGCGTGGCAGTGAGGTCGACATCGACTGAATAGGTATCGTTGATCAGCCGGGTGGTCGTCGCGCCGCTGATGGCGGCCCCACCATCGATCCGGTAGGTCGAAGCGAATGAAACCGTATCCCCGCCGCCGGCGGGCGCGGTGACAAACGCCACCGGCGGCGGCGCGGACAGGCGGTAGCAGTCGAGCAGGTTGAGGATCGAGCAGACCAGCGAGTCCGGTTCGACAGTCACGCGCGCCGCGTTACCGCCTGCCTGCAGTGAGGAAAGCACGTCGATCGCCGGATTGACCGCCAGCGTTCCGTTGTTCTGGATGAGGATGGTGCACGTCCCGATGATCGCCGATGACGCGGGCATCGCCCCCAGAATGGTTGCGGAAACAAGGGCCGAGGCCGCCACCGCTACCGTGAAAGGCGACCGCGTCATTCGTTTCGCCCATCCGACCACCCCTCGCGCGCCCAGTTGACGCCGCCGTCCTGACCCGGCGCGTTGCCTGCAATGCCCATCTTGAGAAGCCGTATCTCCATTTCGAGGCGCTCGACCTCGAGCGCATAGAGACGGGCGCAGTCGAGCCGCGTCGGGCGGCGGCCGAGCGGAATGACGACACGGCCGTAGGTGGACATGCCTTCTGAAGCGCTGCCATTGCCGACAACGCCCACGTCGAGATAGGCGCCACTGCCCGAAATCGAAGATCGGCAGGTGGTGCCGTCCGAGGCGCGCACCTCGTCCTGCCCCTGCGGCAGCGTCACGCCGGGCAGCGTGAAGCCGGTCTGGTTCAGATTGTAGACGTCGCCGGCCAGCGCCTGCCCCGCCTGAACGCCCACCATGACGGCCAGCACCGCTAGATGCGTCTTGCCAGGAATTTTCCGCATATCTGCGCCCTTATCTGCGTTTGCCGGCCTGGAAACGGGACGCTTTCCGTACAGATACGCACTTTGCGGGACACTGCGCCGTCGAACGGCACGATAACGAGAACCGGGCGCGAAGCCTGGCCGCCGAGCGTGAACTCCGGCGGCTGGATCTGCGCGGCGACCGGCGCGAAATCCTGATCGTACACACGCACCTCGACCCGGATGCGGTGGTCGTAGGGATTGGCCGGGTAGACCCTGACCGCGAAGGCGTCGGCGAAACTCGTCACCTCGCCGCGCATCGGGCTCATCGACTGGCCGGAAGCCGGAAGGCCCGCCGCAACCGCCAGCAGGAATGCCATCGCTATTCGCATCGCACCGTCACCGTTGCCTGATAATTGCCGGCGGCGAAGCGGTTCGAGCCGCCCTTGGTGCCGACAAGATGAACCGTCAGCGTGGAAGTGCCAGCGTCGGCGAGCGCGGTCGTGTTGCCGGTCTCACCGATCGTATGCGTGCCGGTAGCGGAATAGGTGGGCGTCCAGGTCGTCGCGGTGACATCCGCCGCGGGGACCGTCACGACCGTCACCGGATCGACGCTGAGATCGACGCCGCCGGTCGTCGAAAGCGTGACGGTCCCTGCCGAACCGCCCGCAAGCTTGGAACTCAATGACTGCAAATCGACGCTCGCCGCGAGCGTGCCGTTGGCGTCGACGCTCAAGGTGCAAACCGGATTGACGGTCGCATCGAACAGGACGTTCTGCGTCGTCGCAGAGGCCGGCCCTGCCGCGGCAGCGGCAACAATAGAAACGAGAAGGAGGCCGGCGCGCATCAGGTGCACCTATGGTTGCATTGTCTTTACAAATACAACCATAGGAATTTTATGGTTAAGCGCTGGTTAAGCCGCCAGTGTATTATGCAGACGCCGCCAGCTGCCCGGCTTCCCAGCCCAGAATTGCTCTCTTGCGGGTCAGGCCCCAATGATAGCCGGTCAGCGCTCCGGATTTGCCCAGCGCGCGGTGGCAAGGCACCACGAAGGAGATCGGGTTGGCGCCGACGGCCGCACCCACAGCGCGGCTGGCGCGCGGCGCGCCGATGCCTTCTGCAATCGAGGAATAGGAGCGCGCCTTGCCCATCGGGATACGCAGCAGCGCGTCCCAGACGCGGACCTGAAAATCCGTGCCGATCAGCACGACGCGCAGCGGTTCTTCGGGCCGCCAGCGGGTCGGGTCGAAAATGCGGGCGGCATATGGCTGGGTCGCGCCCATATCCTCGACATAGTCCGCGTTGGGCCAGCGGCCGCGCATATCGTCCAGCGCCACGCGCTCGCCGCCGGCATCGGCGAAAGCGAGGCCGGCTAGACCCCGGTCCGTGACCATCACCAGCGCCAGGCCGAAGGGCGAGATGTGCCAGCCGTAGCGGATAACCAGCCCGGCCCCGCGCTGCTTGTAGTCGCCGGGCGACATGGCCTCGTGCGTGACGAACAGGTCGTGCAGCCGGCCCGGGCCGGACATGCCGAGTTCATAGGATGCGTCGAGCAGCGGCATGCCGTCGTCGAGCAACCGGCGCGCATGGTCCAGCGTCACGGCTTGAAGAAACGTCTTGGGCGACAGGCCGGCCCAGCGCGTGAACAGTTTCTGGAGGCTAGTCGGCGTTTCTCCCACGTCGTCCGCCAGCGCCTCCAGCGATGGCTGGTCGCGATAATCCAGGCTGATCTTCTCGATCACGCGGCGGACGATCTCGTAATCGACGCCGGTCGGCGTGACGTCTTTCTCAAGGACTGCGGTCATTGCGTTCATGGTCGGTCTCCTTGCCCGCAATATCGCGTGCGCAAGGGGCACTCGCCACCCGTTTCATGACTAACCAGCCTTGGCCGTCGCCAGCGCCCGACCGAAGGCGCTCGCAAAGCTTTCGCGGTCGTCGGGGTTGAGGAAGCCGCCGATCGAAACCTGGCGCCCCTCGCCTTCCACTGCCATTCCGGTGATGCCGATGAACTCATGCCGGCGGACGGCGAAGCGCGTCCAGAAAGGATTGAAGCTGTGGGCTTCCGCCCGGCCTGACGGCGCAACCTTGCGGATATCAAGGCGGGTCCGCGACACCGTGATCTCCTCGCGGGCACGGGCCGAGCGATAGTTCCAACGGAAGGCCAGGTAGATGGCCAGAACATCCAGCCCGAAGAAGCCAAAGACCGGCCATGCACCGAGCGACAGGAAGGCGAAACCAACGCCGATCCAGATCGCGATCAGCACCGCCATCAACACGGCAAACCCCTTCCTGCCGAGCGAGCGGTGCGGCGTCAGCAGGGCCCTGAACAGGGTTTCGTCTGCGGCATGACTTGCGGCCATGGCCAAACTATAGAGGACGCATGACAAAGCCCAAGAGCAAAAAGGACGCAGTGCGGGCTCCGCGGAAGCGGGGCACCACAAGGCGAAGTCCAGTTCGAAGGCCGAAGACCAAATATAGCCCGGTCGAAATCGAGGAGATGTTCCGCCGCTTCGCGGTACAGCGCCCCGAACCTGAAGGCGAATTGGCCCACACCAACCCGTTTACGCTTCTGGTCGCGGTCGTGCTCTCGGCGCAGGCGACCGATGCCGGGGTCAACAAGGCAACGCCGGCACTTTTCACGGCCGCCGACACGCCGCAGGCCATGCTGGCGCTCGGCGAAGAGAAGGTCGGCCAGTGCATCCGCACCATCGGGCTGTGGCGCAACAAGGCGAAAAACGTGATCGCGTTGTCAAAGGCGCTGGTGGAGGAGCATGGCGGTGTGGTGCCGGCCGACCGCGACGCGCTGACGAGCCTGCCCGGCGTCGGGCGCAAGACGGCCAATGTCGTGCTCAACATGGCCTTCGGGCAGCCGACCATGGCCGTCGACACGCATGTTTTCCGCATCGGCAATCGCATCGGGCTGGCGCCGGGCAAGACACCGGATCAGGTGGAAGCAACGCTCGTGCGCGTCATTCCGGAGCATTATCTCCGCCACGCGCACCACTGGCTGATCCTGCACGGCCGCTATGTCTGCAAGGCCCGCAAACCTGACTGCGAGGCCTGCGTCATCGCAGACATCTGCAAATATCCCGAAAAGACTGCAAGCGAGCCAGCGCCGCTGGTTGCTCTCTAGGCGCCGTAGCCGCGCGCCATCATGGCGGCGAAGACGAGGATGAGCGCGAAGAACGCCATTTCGCCGTGCACGTAACGCCGCATCGAAGCAATCTCGCTATCGGGCACCGCATAGTCGGTCGACGAAGCCGCCGCGCGCCGCCATTTGATGATGCGAAGCGTCGGCGGGATCGACAGCAGGCCGACGACCAGAAACGCCGCCATCTTGCCCCAGAAGGCGTGGTTGCCGACGTAGTACTCCCAGCCCTTGAGCCCGAAGATCACGCGGCAGACGCCGACGATGATGATGGCCATCGACAATCCGCCATAGGCGCCGTCGAGGCGTCCAAGCAGCGAAAGGTTGCGTCCGCCGAGGCCCGGCTTTAGCAGCGCGAACTCTGCAAAAAGGATGCCGGCGAGCCCGAACACCAGAAGGTGATGCAGTATGGCGAGCAGAAGATCGGTCATGATTATGTCCCTCCAGGCCCTAAATGGCCGCCTCCAGTTCCGGATCTAGGTGTGTGCGCTTGCGGTTGCCGCCGGCGTGCGCGCCGAAACCAGCTTGTGCAGATGCACCATCATCGCGGCGGCAAAGAGCGGCGTCAGCAGGTTGAGAAGCGGCACAGCCAGGAAGGCTGCGATCAACAGCCCGGCGAAGAAAACCGTTCCGGAATTGCGGCGGCGCAGAGCCTTGGCGTCGGCCTCGGTGCGGAAACGCATCGCCGCGAATTCGAAGAACTCGCGCCCGAGCAGATATCCGTTCACGACGAAGAACGCGGCTATGTTGATGCCCGGCACGAGTAACAGCAGGAGGGCGGCCATATTGGCCAGCACGACGACGCCGAGAAACTTCAGCGAAAGCAGCAAGCCCTGTGCCAGCGGCACCGGACGGCCGGGGGGATCGCCTGGATAATCCTCGCGTTCGACGAGTTCGGCGACATCGTCAAGAAAGAAGCCGGCGACCAGCGCCGTCACCGGCGCGATCAGGAACGCCAGCCCGACGGCGATGCCGAGCGAGGCGGCGATACCGGCAATCACGCTGAACCAGCTCGTCCAGTCGGGCAGCGTGGGGAGGAAGGTGTCGATCCAGGGGAACACGAAGCCGGTCAGCACACCGCGCAGGCCGAGCCAGGCCAGCGCGAGCAGCAGCAGCGTCAGCCCGAGCGACTTGAAGAAGACGCCGCGAAATTCGGGCGAGAACAGACGCCCGAATGCGGCGCGCGCGGATTGAAGGATCATGCCGGCCTTCCCGTGTTTCAGCGGCAAATAGGTGCCGCCACGCCGGGGCGCAATGCCTGCAGGCGGGCTTGCATTGGCTGCGCCATGGTCTAAACCCGCTTGGAATCCTCCCTTCGTCCCAACCGAGAGAGTAGGCATGAGCAAGTATGATGTGCTGTGCATCGGCAACGCGATCGTCGACATCATTGCGCGCTGCGACGAGAAATTCCTCACCGACCACGGCATCATCAAGGGGGCGATGAACCTCATCGACGCCGAGCGCGCGGAACTGCTCTACAGCCATATGGGGCCGGCCATCGAAGCGTCTGGCGGCAGCGCGGGCAACACGGCAGCGGGCATCGCCAGCTTCGGCGGTCGGGCAGCCTATTTCGGCAAGGTCTCAAACGACCATCTTGGCCACATCTACACGCACGATATCCGCGCCCAAGGCGTCGCCTTCGATACGAAGCCGCTTCAGGGCCATCCGCCGACGGCGCGCTCCATGATCTTCGTCACGCCCGACGGCGAGCGCTCGATGAACACCTATCTCGGCGCTTGCGTCGAGCTTGGTCCCGAGGATGTCGAGGCAGAGAAGGCGTCGAATTCTTCGGTCGTCTACTTCGAGGGTTATCTGTGGGATCCGCCGCTCGCAAAGGAGGCGATCCGCATGACCGCCCATCAGGCGCATCGTGCCGGCAACGAGGTGGCGATGACTCTGTCGGACCCGTTCTGCGTCGACCGCTACCGCAGCGAGTTCCTGGAGCTCATGAAATCGGGCACTGTCGACATCGTCTTCGCCAATGAAAGCGAGTTGATCTCGCTCTACCAGACCTCGTCATTCGACGAGGCGCTGAAGCTGATTGCGCAGGACTGCAAGCTTGCCGCTATCACCCGCTCGGAGAAAGGCTCGGTCGTCGTGCGCGGCGAGGAGCGCGCTGTTGTCGACGCCATCGAGATCGAAGAACTCGTCGACACGACGGGCGCCGGCGACCTTTACGCCGCCGGGTTTCTCCACGGCTACACGCAGGGGCACGGCCTCGCCGATTGCGGCAAGCTGGGTTCGCTGGCCGCCGGCCTCGTCATCCAGCAGATCGGGCCTCGGCCGCGCCAGAGCCTGTCGCAGGAAGCACAGCAGCGCGGCTTGCTCAAGGCTGCCTGACCGTCTTCAGGGAATGTCCTCGGGATTGCGCCCCGGCCTGCTGCGGTAGGGAGGGATCGACCAGCCGAAGCGCAGCGCTCCGCCGCGCAGCGCCAGCGACGATGCAAATCCCAGCGAGGCGCACAGGAAAAGCTCGACGCCGAAGGCCGCCGTCAACGTGTAGACAACTGCCCCTGTGAGCGAGGCCGAAACGTAGATTTCGGGCCTCAAGAGCACCGAGGGCTCGCCCGCCAGCAAGTCTCGCAAAATGCCGCCGAAGGTCGCCGTCAGCGTGCCCATCACGATCGCCACCAGCGGCGAGCCGGTGAGCTCGTAGCCCTTCCAGGCGCCATAGACGCTGTAGGCGGCGAGCCCCAGCGCGTCGAACCACAATAGAAGCTTGTAGCGCGACTCGATGAGATGCGCGGTGAAGTAGACGATCACCGCAACCGCGCCGGCGACGATCAGGTAGTTGTGCTCCTCGACCCAGAACACCGGCGCGTCGAGGATGAGGTCGCGTAGCGTGCCGCCGCCGATGGCCGTCACGCCGCCGAGAAAGAGAAACGACACGATGTCGAGCTGCTTGCGCGAAGCGGCAAGCGCGCCGGTCGCCGCAAAGACGGCGATGCCGGCATAGTCGAAAAATTCGATCGGATTCACTGTCCCTCCCCGCCCGAACGCCGGGCGGGGCAGAGGATAATCGCCGGTATCACAATCCAGAAGTCAAATTCGTCAGAACGACAGGGTCGCCGCTCCAGCCTTGATTTCTGCATGCATGACGCTCGCGCCAGCGATCGTAACGCCATCGATCAGGTCTGCCTGTTCGTAGCCGCGCGACTTGACGCAGGGCGGACACGCCCAGATCACCCCGCCGCGCGCCATGAAATCCTGAATCAGCTTTGCAAGTGGCTCCAGCGGCGGCACATGTGTCATGTCGTGTCCGCGCTTGCGAACCAGATCGATCGCCGTGCTGGTCAGGAAAACATAGACTTTCAGCCCGGCGGAAATGCCGCCATTGGCGATCGTAAAGGCGACGGACGAAAGTTCCGAGTCGATCCCTTTCGTAACCAGAACGACGAGCTTGTCGGTGACATCGGCCATGGATAACCTCCGTGGTATTGGCTTTGACCCGGCCGTTGTGGTGGATAGCGGCATCAAAGTCTTTGGCCCGGACACCGGAAGATTTGATCGAAAATCCAGCCCGCACTCCTGTCCCGCTCGGCGATCTTCTGTCGGAAGCGCTGAGGCACATCCGCATCACCGGCAACATGCAGTACTGCTTCATGCCGAGCGGCGACTGGACGACCGACGCCACGCCCGCGCCCTACCGGCCCGCCGACGCCATGGGCTTCCACATCGTCGCCTCAGGCTCGTGTTGGCTGGAGTTCGAAGGCGAGCGAACGGCGCTGGAGGCAGGCGACATAGCCGCGTTTCCGTTCGGGACGCCGCACGTGATCGGAAGCGGCGCGCCCGGCGGCAGGCTCATCGATCCGGGCAACGACCTGCCGCCGAAACCTTGGCCTGAAGTTCCCGTCCTCGTCTACGGCGAGGAGGAGCGGCGGGTGCGCATCCTCTGCGGCTATGTCCAGTGCGAGGCGATGAACTTTGCCCCGTTCAAGGACACCTTGCCGAAATTCCTGCATGTTAGTACGGCTGCCGCCGGCGAGGACGACTGGCTGAGCGCGACCGTGCGCCAGATCGTGGCCGAAGTGGATTCGCCTCGCCGCGGCGGGTCGTCCGTGCTGGAACGGCTGACCGAAGTCACGTTCATCGAGGTGCTGCGCCGCCAGTTCCTCCGCGATGAGGTTCCCGAAAGCGGCTGGCTGGCTGCAATTCACGATCCGGCGCTGGCGCGATGCCTCGCCCTGCTCCACACGGAACCGAACAAAGACTGGGACGTCGCATTGCTGGCGCGCGAAGCCGGCATGTCGCGCAGCGCGCTCACGGAGCGCTTCACCACGGTCCTGCGCGTCCCGCCGATGCGCTATCTGCGCGACTGGAGGCTTTACCTGGCAACGGTCGAACTCAGCCGGCCCGGAAAGTCGCTGGCGGAAATCGCGCTCGAAATGGGCTACGGCACCGAGGCCGCCTTCAACCGTGCCTTCACGCGTCGCTTCGGCGTGCCGCCAGCGACATGGCGCAGATCGGGCACGACGCAGGCCGATCGTGGCACAAGACCGGCCATGCCGGGCGGAGGCGCTTAAGCGTCCTTCTCGGCCTGCTCGTTGGGCGGTCCGGGCTCGGTCGCAGGTGCCTCGGCTTCCGCAGGTGCAGCCTTCGGCCCGCCCTTCGATACGCCGACCATGGCCGGGCGCAGCACGCGTTCGCCGATCACGTAGCCGGTCTGGACGACCTGCACGACAGTGTTCGTGGCAATGTCCTCACGCGGCACCTCGAACATGGCCTGGTGGAAGTTGGGGTCGAAGCGCTCGCCTTCGGGGTCGAGTTTCTTCACGCCGTGACGCTCAAGTGCTGCCAGCATGGCGCGCTCGGTCATCTCGACGCCCTCGATCAGCGCCTTGAACCCCGCATCGCCGGAGTCGCGCGCCTCCTGCGGGATCGCTTCGAGCGCACGCTTGAGATTGTCGGAAACCGACAGCATGTCGCGGGCGAAATTGGCGATCGCATAATTGC
Organism: Rhizobiaceae bacterium; assembly: GCA_017643025.1. Taxonomy (GTDB): domain Bacteria; phylum Pseudomonadota; class Alphaproteobacteria; order Rhizobiales; family Rhizobiaceae; genus RCIO01. The sequence goes on along the minus strand of JAEPOG010000003.1, from coordinate 422,549 downwards.
GCGCGTCATGCACGTCGCGGGCCGTGCGACGGCGGAGGTTTTCCATCTCCGCGGCGGCACGCAGCCTCGCATCCTTCAGTTCCTCGTTTTCCTTCACAAGGCGCAACAGCACCTCGTGGTCGTCAGCTTGGGTATCGCCCTCGGCGCCTTCCGGCGCGGCCTCGCCGGCGAAGCCGGCGGTCTCTGCGTATTCTTCCTTCACGGCGTTCTCGTCGGGCGTGCGTTCTTCTTTGGGCTGTCCGCTCATCGCATCGTCCATTGTTTCGGGAGTGTCACATTCGCGCCCGATATCGAGGTTCGAGGCACGAAAATCAAGTGGTCCGCAACGGAGCTCTATGTGCCGCCAATACCCACGCCGCCGAGCGGAACGGTGACGATCTGGGTCTCGAAACCGGCAATCAGCGGCCTGCCCTCGGCAATCGCCGCCTGCACGGCCGGCAGCTGCAACGACGCGCGGTGGCTTGCCTCATCCACCCAAACCTCGGTGATCCAGAGCGCGTCGGTATCGGCAGGATCGTTGGCGATCACGTAGCTCAGGCAGCCGGGCATGCCGCCAGTGCCCTTGAGCAATATTGCCGCAAGCTCGTCGCGTTTGCCGGGCTGCGCCCGCATCTTGCCGATCAGCCCGTGCATTTCGAGTTCCTCGTCCGGTTCAGCGCAACAGCCGCGATATCACCTGCGCTGTGTAGTCCACCATCGGCACGATGCGGGCATAGTTCAGCCGCGTCGGCCCTATGACACCAAGCGCGCCGATGACGCGCGATTCCTTGTCGCGATAGGGAGCGACCACCAGCGACGATCCCGAAAGCGAGAACAGCTTGTTCTCCGACCCAATAAAGATACGCACGCCGGCGCCGCCTTCGGCGAGGTCGAGCAGCTGAATCAGCCCTTCCTTGGTCTCCAGATCCTCGAACAGATGCCGCAGCAAATCGAGATCGGCGCCCTCGGTGACATTCTGCAACAGATTGGCGCGGCCGCGCACGATCAGGCGCGCCGGCGCACCCGCCTCGGCTCCGGCCCAAACCGCGAGCCCGCGTTCCACAAGGTCCTGTGACAGCTGGTCGAGCGCGGCGCGCGTCTCTTCCTTCAGCCTTTCGATCTCTTGGCGCGCCTCGGCCAGTGTGCGGCCGCGGATATGTGCGTTGAGGAAGTTGGACGCCTCGTGAAGTTGCGAGAGGGTCACGCCCGCCGGCACGTCGATGACGCGGTTTTCCACGTCACCGTTCTGCGACACCAGAACGGCGAGCGCCCTGCCCGGCTCAAGCTGGATGAACTCGATGTGCTTGAGCGCGATTTCGCTCTTGGTGGCGAGCACCAGCCCCGCACCGCGCGACATGCCCGACAGCATCTGGCTGGCCTCGGTCAGCATGTGTTCCAGCGTCTGGCCATTACCCGACGCTGCAACCTGCGCCTCGATCACCCTGCGCTCATCGTCGGAGAGGTCACCGATTTCCATGAAGGCATCGATGAAGAAACGAAGCCCGACCTGCGTCGGCAGCCGGCCGGCGGAGATGTGCGGCGAATAGATGAGCCCGAGATGCTCGAGGTCGCTCATTACGTTGCGCACAGTGGCCGGCGATAGCGATTGCGGCAGCAGCCGCGCCAGATTGCGCGAGCCCAGCGGGTCGCCCTCGCGCAGATAATTCTCGACAATCGCCCGGAAGATGTCGCGCGAGCGCTGGTCCAGCACCTGCGCGTCGGGCTCGATGACGGGTTTCGTCATGCAAGAACTCCAGAAACCACCGGGTCGAAAATATAGACCGGGAGCCACGGCGTGCAAGCGTTGCATCGCAGCCGGGGTAGCCACACACTCAGGGTCCGATTCGTTTTGCCTCCGCCAGAGGCATGGGCTACAAGCCCGCGCAAATCAGACACAAGCAAACGGGTGATCCGGACAATGCGGCCATCGGGGCGTCAAGCCGACGAAATGCGCGCCGTCTCTTTCGAGCGCAACATATCAAGACATGCGGAAGGCTCATGCCTCGTGAAATTCGGCGACACGCAGGTGCTGTGCACCGCAAGCCTCGAAGAGAGGGTGCCGGCCTGGCTGCGCAACTCGGGCAAGGGCTGGGTGACCGCCGAATACGGCATGCTGCCGCGCTCGACCGGCGAGCGCATGCGGCGCGAGGCCTCAACCGGCAAGCAGGGCGGGCGCACGCTGGAAATCCAGCGGCTCATCGGCCGGTCCCTGCGCGCCGTTGTCGACCTCAAGCAACTCGGCGAGGTGCAGATCACGGTCGACTGCGACGTGATCCAGGCCGATGGCGGAACGCGCACGGCGGCGATCACCGGCGGCTTCGTGGCGCTGCATGACTGCATCTCGTGGATGGAACAGCGCAAGATGACGACGGTACAGCACGTCATCCGCGACCACGTGGCCGCCATATCCTGCGGCATCTGCAAGGGCGAGACGGTCATGGACCTCGACTATGTCGAGGATTCGGCTGCCGAGACCGACGCCAATTTCGTCATGACCGGCAAGGGCGGCATCGTCGAAATCCAGGGAACGGCCGAAGGCGAGCCGTTCAGCGAGGAGCAGTTCGCGGCGCTGACTTCGCTGGCGAAGAAGGGCATCGCACGGCTGGTCGACTTGCAGAAGATGGCGCTCAGCTAGGCGATCCGACAATGACCCCGGCAGGTATCCTCGAAACCGCGATCTACGCCCGCGATCTCGACGCGGCGGAGGCATTTTATGGCGGCCTGCTGGCGCTCGAGCGCATCGCCCGGGTCGAAGACCGGCACGTCTTCTACAAATGTGGCGACGGCGTGCTTCTGGTCTTCAATCCGGACGAGACGGTGAAACCTCCGGCGCCCAGGAGTCTGCCGGTGCCGCCGCACGGCGCGACCGGCGACGGCCATGTCTGCTTCCGCGCCAGCGAGGCGGAAATCGACCGCTGGAAGGCGCATTTCGCTGAGGCCGGCATCGAGATCGAGAGCGAATTCGAGTGGCCCCAGGGCGGACGCTCGATCTATCTGCGCGACCCTGCCGGCAATTCGGTCGAGTTCGCCAATCCGTCGATCTGGGGCCTCTGATGCGCAAGCTGGAAGGCAGGACGATCGTCGTCGCCAGCCACAACAGGGGCAAGCTTGAAGAGATCGGCGCGCTGATCGCGCCGTTCGGCCTGTCGGCCAAATCGGCGGCAGACTACCAACTGCCGGAGCCCGAAGAAACCGGCACCGAGTTCGAGCAGAACGCCTACATCAAGGCTTTCGCCGCAGCCTCCGCTACCGGGCTGCCGGCACTGTCGGACGATTCCGGCCTCTGCGTCGACGCGCTCGGCGGCGCGCCAGGGGTCTATACGGCAGACTGGGCGCAGCAGCCGGACGGCAGCCGCGATTTCGCGCAGGCGATGCGCATTACCGAAGAAAAGCTGCACGAGGCGGGCGCTTCGCAGCCGGATCAGCGCAAGGCGCGGTTCGTGTCCGTGCTCTGTCTTTGCTGGCCCGATGGTCATGCCGAATATTTCCGCGGCGAGACCGACGGCACGCTGGTCTGGCCGCCGCGCGGCAGGAACGGGCATGGCTATGACCCGATGTTCATGCCCGATGGACATGCGATCACATTCGCCGAGATGAGCCCGGAGGAGAAACAGGGCATCGGCGCGCCCCTGTCGCATCGTGCCCGTTCCTTCGCGCTGTTCGCCGACGCGATGCTCGGCCGGCAATGAGCGACGATCCCGGCTTCGGCATCTATGTGCACTGGCCTTTCTGTGCAGCCAAATGCCCCTATTGCGACTTCAACAGCCATGTCCGACACCAGCCGGTCGACCAGCCACGCTTCGCCGCGGCGCTGGCGCGCGAAATGGCATCGATGCGCGAGCGCACCGGGCCGCGCACCGTGCGTTCCATTTTCCTCGGCGGCGGCACGCCGTCGCTGATGGACCCCGCGACGGTCGGCGCGGTGCTCGACGCCGCCGCCGCCAACTGGACCGTGCCCGACGGGATCGAAGTTACGATGGAGGCAAACCCGTCCTCCGTGGAGGCGGAGCGTTTCCGAGGCTATCGCGCCGCCGGCGTCAACCGGCTGTCTCTCGGCGTGCAGGCGCTCAACGACCGCGACCTCAAATTTCTCGGGCGCTTGCACGACGTGGAGGGTGCGCTCGGCGCGATCCGGCTGGCGCGAGACATCTTCCCGCGCATGTCATTCGACCTGATCTACGCGCGGCCGGGGCAGACCGCCGAGGCCTGGACCGCCGAACTGGAACAGGCGATCGCCCTCGCAGCCGACCATCTGTCGCTCTACCAGCTCACCATTGAGGAAGGCACGCCCTTTCACGCGCTGCACGCCGCCGGCAAGCTCGCCGTTCCCGACCAGGATCATGCGGCGGCGCTTTACGAGACGACGCAGGCGGTGACCGCCGGGCACGGCCTGCCGGCCTACGAAATCTCCAATCATGCCCGGCCCGGCGCGGAGAGCCGGCACAACCTCATCTACTGGCGTTACGGCGAATATGCCGGCATCGGCCCCGGCGCCCATGGCCGCTTCATCGAGGACGGGCGTCGCGTCGTCACCTTCACCGAGAAGACGCCCGAGACCTGGCTCAATCTGGTCGAGGCAAAGGGTCACGGCGTGACCGGCGGCGAAGTGCTCACCCGCTCGGAAGAGGCCGACGAGTTCCTGCTGATGGGACTGAGGCTCGCCGAGGGAATCGACCTCGTGCGTTACGAGGGGCTGGCCGGAAAACCGCTTCCGGCTCAGCGCATCTCAATGCTGCGTGACGAGCACCTTGTCGAACTCGTCGGCAACCACCGCCTGAAGGCTACGGCCGCCGGGGCGGCGGTGCTTGACGCCGTGGTGGCTGATTTGGCCGTGTAGCGCCTGCCCGCCCACCGGTTCCGCCGCCTCCCAGCAGCCTTGCGACGCTCGCGTCATACGAACCGCGCAGACAGCCGATCGTGTAGGGGAAGTCCCAAGTGGCATGGTAGTGGTACATATCGACCGTCCGACCATCCCATTCGATTTCGTGTGTATGTCCGTGACACTCGTCCAGGTCGGCTGAAACCAGCGTCTCGCCGCCTACGCCCTTGCGGCCGAATATGCCGAAGCCGTCGATGGCGTAGCCGACCAATGCCGAATGGCCGTTGGCAAGCGTCTCGGTATCCACGCAGGTCGACACGCTGTGATAGTGGTAGACGCCCGTCATCTGCGGATGCCCCTGGCATCTGTCCTGCGTTTCCCACGCAACCGCGTCGCGACCCGGCTCGTCGAGCGGGTTGAACAGTACGGACCCGGAAATCAGCACTCCCACCGCGCCCGGCGCGCAGCCGGGAGACGCAAGCGCCGGGTTGGCTGGAACTGTGAACGAGATGTTCTGCTCCGAGATACTGTTCGGGTTGCGATCGTATTTGTACGCATCCGTGTTGCGACCGATCGGATACACGCCGGTGCCGTGGTTCGGCAGGTCGTTGGTCGAGAAGACGCGGCTGTCGCCCTGCTCCGTAATCGAGAACTTCGGGTTCCACATCACATTGCCAGGCACGATCGCCTTGGCGGTCAGGTCATAGGTGCCGTCGCCATTGAACCACGGTCCCTGCTGGTGCGCGCCACCACCCTGAGGATTGACCCGGCACGCCCAAACCCAGCCGGCCTGCGGACTGCTCGACACGCGCCCGTCGCCCACCGGCAATCGCGTGAGGTCGACATCATGTGCAAGCGCCCCAGCTACCGTCACTGCAAATGCTGCAATGGCCGCGCCTGCGCCCGCCAGAATTCTGGATATTCTGTGCATCGTCCCTGCCCTTTTCCGCGACCCCGGCCGATAGTTTTGCATCCCCTTGCGGCAGGGGCAAGAAACGCGGCTTTGCGCGCCGTCCGGGCACATGCGATAACGCGGCCAAGGAGGCGCGGGCATGAACGCTGAGGCGGGCCGAACCTACATGATCGGCGGCGCCGAGCAGCGCGCCCGGCCGCTGGAACCCGCGCTTCATCTCGTCGCGACGCCGATCGGCAATCTCGGCGACATCACGCTCAGGGCGCTCGAAGTGCTGGCGGCGGCGGATGTGCTCGCCTGCGAGGACACCCGCGTCACGCGCGTGCTGCTTGAGCGCTACGGCATCAGGCAAAGGCCCGTCGCCTATCATGAGCACAATGCCGCGGACGCCGGCCCGCGGCTGATCGCCGAACTGGAGGCCGGGCGCAGCGTGGCGCTGGTCTCCGACGCCGGCACGCCGCTGGTCTCCGACCCCGGATTTCGCCTCGTCGACGCGGCACTCGCGGCTGGTATCAAGGTCGTGCCGATACCCGGCGCGTCATCGGTACTGGCGGCTCTGACGGCGTCGGGTCTGCCGTCGGACGCATTTTTCTTTGCCGGCTTCCTTCCGGTGAAGGACGGCCCGAGGAAAACGCGGCTGGCGGAGCTTGCCGCCATCCCCGGCACGTTGATCTTTCTCGAATCCCCTCGGCGGCTGGCGGCGTCCCTCGCCTCGATGGCCAAAGCCCTGGGCGACCGGTCTTCCGCCGTCTGCCGCGAACTCACAAAGGCGTTCGAGGAGGTCCGCCGGGGATCGCTCGGCGAACTCGCCGAACACTACGCGCAAGCCGGGGCGCCGAAGGGTGAGATCGTCGTCTGCGTCGCGCCGCCCGCAGTGGCTGCCCCTGCAAGCGCGGAAGATGCCGATCGCCTGCTCCTGTCGCTGGCCGATGAGATGGGCGCGTCGAAAGCGGCCGCCGAGGCGGCACGCATGACCGGCATGAAGAAAGCCGATCTCTACCGCCGCCTGCTCGACCTGAAGAACGATGCCGGCTGAACGGACGCGCAACCGGCTCGACGCTTACCGCCACGGCCACCGCAGCGAATGGCTCGCCGCGCTTGCACTGACCTTCAAGGGTTATCGCGTGATCGCCCGCCGCTACAAGACGCCCTCGGGCGAGATCGACCTGATCGCCAAACGCGGCAACCTGATCGCCATCGTCGAGGTCAAGGCGCGGCCCTCACTTGCCGAGGCCATGGAAGCCGTCACTTGGACGGCGCAGCGGCGCATCGAATCCGCCGCCGACCTCTGGCTTGCGCGGCGCTCCGACCATGCGCGGCTGTCAGTCCGCTTCGACCTCGTCGCGGTGCTGCCGCGCCGATGGCCCGTGCACGTGCCGAATATCTTCCAGGGCCGGAACTGACCCCTCGCCACCTTGGCCAAAGCGCAATATCGTGAGCCGGCGATTGGCGCGTCGGGGAGGGCGTCGATGGAGTTCGACTATGTGATTGCCGGCGGCGGTTCGGCCGGCTCTGTGCTCGCGGCGCGCCTGTCCGAAGACCCGTCGGTGTCCGTCTGCCTGGTGGAGGCTGGCGGCGAGGGCCGCGACCCGATCACCCGGGCGCCGGCGGCAGTGGGCCTTACCGCCAGCCTCAACAAACGCACCAACTGGGCTTTCAAGTCAGAGCCGCAAGCCGCGCTCAACAACCGGCCCGGCTACCAGCCGCGCGGCAAGGCGCTGGGCGGGTCGAGCGCCGTCAACGCGATGCTCTATGTGCGCGGCCACCCGTCTGACTACGACCACTGGGCGGAACTGGGCTGCGAAGGCTGGGACTGGCAGAGCGTACTGCCATATTTCCGCAAGGCCGAAGGCAACCAGCGCGGCGCCGACGCGCTGCACGGGGCGGACGGGCCGCTGCAGGTCGGCGACCAGCAGTCGCCACGCCCGGTAACGCGCGCCTTCCTCGAAGCCTGTGCCGAGCGCCAGACCCGCGCCAACAACGATTTCAACGGGCCGGACCAGGAGGGCGCCGGCCTCTACCAGGTCACGCAATTCTGGAGCGGGCCGAAACGTGGCGAACGCTGCTCGGCGGCGGCCGCCTATCTGCATCCGGCGATGAGCCGGCCCAACCTGACCGTCATCACCCGGGCCCATGCCAGCGGCGTGATGCTCGATGGCAAGCGCGCCACCGGCCTGCGCCATCTGAAAGGCGGACAAGAAAACGAGGTGCGGGCGCGGCGCGAGGTGATCCTGTGTGGCGGCGCGTTCGGTTCGCCGCAACTGCTGCTGCTTTCGGGCATCGGCCCCGCCGAAGAACTCGCGAGTCACGGCATCGCCGTCCGCCACGAACTGCCCGGCGTCGGCCGGAACCTGCAGGACCACCTCGATTTCATCTTGCTCTGGAAATCGCGCGATCCGGACATGATCGGGCTCAGTGCGCGCGGCGCGCTCGCGCTGCTCAAGGGCATCATGCAATGGCGGCGCAACGGCACCGGTCTGCTCACCACGCCCTTCGCCGAGGCCGGCGTGTTCCTCAAATCCGATCCTTCGCTCGACCGGCCGGACCTGCAGCTCCACTTTGTCATCGCGCTGGTCGACGACCACGCGCGCAAGCTGCATTTCGGCCACGGCTTTTCCTGCCATGTCTGCGTGCTGCGCCCCTTCTCGCGCGGCGAGGTCGGCCTTAAGGACGCCAACCCGCTGTCGCCGCCGCGCATAGACCCGAAATTCCTGTCGGACGAGCGCGACGCCGCGTTGACGCTCAAGGGCGCGAAGATGATGCGCGACATCATGTCGGCGCCGGCGCTGGCGCCCTTTCGCGACCGCCAGCTCTATCTGACGGGCGAGGAAAGCGACGCGGAGCTGATGCAGCATATCCGCGCCCGCGCCGACACGATCTATCACCCGGTCGGCACCTGCCGCATGGGGACCGGCGACGACGCCGTGGTCGACCCGCAGCTTCGTGTGCGCGGCATCGAAGGGTTGCGCGTCGCCGACGCCTCGATCATGCCGACGCTGATCGGCGGCAACACCAACGCGCCGACCATCATGATCGCGGAAAAGGCGGCGGAGATGATCAGGAGCGCGGGCTAGCGCGCCGTCACCCGCATCGGCAGGCCGCCGTCGGGCTGAGTGGTCAGTTTCTGCACCGGCCAGGGTTTCGTCTCCGGCAGCGTGTCGAAGCGGTAACGCGACATCAGCACAGCGAGGATGATCACCGCCTCCTGCATGGCGAAGCTGGCGCCGATGCAAACGCGCGGACCGGCGCCGAAGGGCAGATACTGGAAGCGGTCGATGCGGTCCCTGTTCGCAGGATGAAAACGCTCCGGCATGAAGGCGTTGGGCCTGTCCCACAGCTTGCGGTGGCGGTGGATCGTCCACGGCATGATCAGGATCTGCGCGCCCTTGACGATTTCGAGCGACTGGTAGCTGTCGGCTTCGATCGCTTCACGGTTGATCGATGGCGCCGGCGGATAGAGCCGCATCGCCTCTTCGAAAGCCGCGCGCGTCAGCGGCATCAGATCGAGCCATTTCACCGGGTCTGGCTCGCTCGCCACCACGCGGTCGATCTCGGCCTCGATCGGCTCGCGCTCCCATGGCGCCTCGGCGAGGCAATAGAGCGTCCAGCCCAGCGCGCGCGCCGTCGTCTCGTGGCCGGCGCCGATGAAGGTGATGATGTTGTCCTCGATCTCCGCCCGCTTCAGCCCGTCCGGCCCCTCGGCGCGCAGCAGCAGCGTGAGGAAGTCGGTGGGTGCCGCCTTCGGATCGCGCCGGATCAGCTCCTCGCGCATCGAAATCGTGTCTGAGACGATACCCCTAAAGAACCGCATCACCTTGCGTCCGCGCAAGCGGGTGATGCGCGGCAGCCAGTCGGGCGCGGCGAGGATGTCGAGCGGGTCGACGCGCGCCATGGTCTCGAACAGCCGGTCGATATGGTGCGCGAAGCTGCCCGGCTCGCCGGCGATCTGGTTGGAGAACAGAGTCTCGGCCAGGATGTCGTAGGTGAGCATGGTCATGTCGCGGGCGATGTCGAAGGGCTCGTCCGCGCTGGCATAGCGCTCGGCGAAAGCCACCGATCGTTGCAGCATCGGCTTTGCGAACGTATGGATATGGCGCGGCGTGAACACCGGCGCCATCGCCTTGCGCGAGCGCTTCCACACCTCGCCTTCGGCGGTCAGCAACCCGTCGCGCAGGATCGGCCTGAGAATCTTCTGGCGCACCCGCGCCATCCTGTAATTGCCTGCGTTCTCCACCAGCACGCGGCGCACCAAGCCGGGATCGTTGGCGATGACCAGCGGCCCGCCGACGCCGGTGCGGATCGAAATCCAGGGCTGGTTGTAGGAAGGCTCGCCCCACAATTCGAGCGGATTGCGGTACACAACGCCCAGCATCTGGATGAGCGTGGGCGGCTTTTGCCGCGGCTGCGGCGCCGGCGGCTCGAACGGGGCGGGCTTGGTGTCCATGGCGGCTCCCTGAACGGCCTAATCTAGGGCTGGCGGACACGGGCTGCAAACAGCGTTTTCCAGCCAGCCCGCATTATCCCGGCGACGCCACCGCCCTCCCCATCTAAATAACTGGCAAACCTTTCAAAACGGCGGGTGAAACCCTATATTCAGAGCATCTGAATCAACGCGATTCGCGGCCCTGTGGACGTGCCTGCGGCCATCGCCTTTCAACCGGATATCCATGACCGAAACGCCTGAAATCCTGCCCGGCGATGCCGCCGAATACGGCGCCGAATCCATCAAGGTTCTCAAGGGCCTGGACGCGGTGCGCAAGCGGCCGGGCATGTATATCGGCGACACGGACGACGGTTCGGGCCTGCACCACATGGTCTACGAGGTGGTCGACAACGCCATCGACGAGGCGCTGGCGGGCCATGCCGATCTCGTCACCGTGACGCTCAATCCCGACGGGTCCTGCACCGTCAACGACAATGGACGCGGCATCCCGACCGGCATCCACAAGGGCGAAGGCGTATCGGCGGCCGAGGTCATCATGACCCAGCTCCATGCCGGCGGTAAGTTCGACCAGAACGCCTACAAGGTATCGGGCGGTCTGCACGGCGTCGGCGTTTCCGTCGTCAACGCGCTGTCGAGCTGGCTCAGGCTCAGGGTTCGCCAGAACGGTCAGATCCACGAGATGAGCTTCACGCACGGCGTGGCAGACGCGCCGCTAGCGGTCACCGGCGCCTATGCCGAAGACAAGAGGCCGGGCGAGTTCGAGGGCCGTTCCGGCTCCGAAATCTCGTTCCTGCCGTCGTCCGAGACCTTCACCAAGACCGAGTTCGACTTCGCCACGCTGGAACACCGGCTGCGCGAGCTCGCCTTCCTCAATTCCGGCGTGCGCATCATCCTCACCGACGCTCGCCACGCAGACGTGAAAAAGGTCGAGCTGCACTACGACGGCGGGCTTGAAGCCTTTGTGCGCTATCTCGACCGCGCCAAGAAGGCGCTGATCGAGACGCCGATCGTCATCTCCGGCGAGCGCGACGGCATCACCGTCGAGGTGGCGATGTGGTGGAACGACAGCTACCACGAGAACGTGCTCGCCTTCACCAACAACATCCCGCAGCGCGACGGCGGCACGCATCTGGCAGGCTTCCGCGGCGCGCTCACCCGCCAGGTGGTGGCCTATGCCGACAGCTCCGGCCTGACCAAGAAGGAGAAGGTCTCGCTCACCGGCGACGACTGCCGCGAGGGGCTGACCGCGGTGCTCTCCGTCAAGGTGCCGGACCCGAAATTCTCCTCGCAGACCAAGGACAAGCTGGTCTCCTCGGAAGTACGCCCCGTCGTCGAAAGCCTCGTCAACGAGACGCTCGGCATGTGGCTGGAGGAGCATCCCGGCGAAGCGAAGATCCTCGTCGGCAAGGTGGTGGAAGCGGCGGCAGCGCGCGAGGCCGCGCGCAAGGCGCGCGAGCTCACGCGGCGCAAGGGCGCGCTCGACATCACCTCGCTGCCCGGCAAGCTCGCCGACTGCCAGGAGCGCGACCCCGCCAAGTCGGAAATCTTCATCGTCGAGGGCGACAGCGCCGGCGGCTCGGCCAAGTCCGGCCGCAGCCGCAAGAACCAGGCGATCCTGCCTCTGCGCGGCAAGATCCTCAATGTGGAGCGCGCGCGCTTCGACCGCATGCTCTCGTCGGACATGATCGGCACGCTGATCACCGCGCTCGGCACCGGCATCGGCAAGGACGAGTTCAACCTCGAGAAGCTGCGCTACCACAAGATCATCATCATGACGGACGCCGATGTCGACGGCGCCCACATCCGCACGCTGCTGCTCACCTTCTTCTTCCGCCAGATGCCCGAGCTCATCGAGCACGGCCACCTCTACATAGCCCAGCCGCCGCTCTACAAGGTGACGCGCGGCAAGTCGGTGCAGTACATCAAGGACGAGCGCGCCTTCGAGGAGTTCCTCATCGGCTCGGGCCTGGAAGAGGCCTCGCTCGAACTCGCCGATGGCGAGGTGCGCTCCGGCCCCGACCTGCGGGCCGTCATCGACGACGCGCTCGGCGTGCGCACGCTCATCCAGGGCCTGCACTCGCGCTACAGCCACGCCGTGGTCGAGCAAGCGGCGATCGCCGGCGCGATGAGCGCGGCCGTGCTCGCCGATCCCGGCCAGGCGCAGGAGGCGGCGGCTTACGTCGCGCGCCGGCTCGACATGATCTCGGAAGAGACAGAGCGCGGCTGGGAAGGCCGCCTCAATCCGGCCAATGACGGCACCGGCGGCTACATCTTCGAGCGCACGGTGCGCGGCGTGAAGGAGGCCGTCATCCTCGACGCCTCGCTGATCGGTTCGGCCGACGCGCGCGCTCTCGACCGCTATGCCGGCAAGCTGCAGGACATCTACACGAGGCAGCCGACGCTGCGCCGCAAGGACACCAGCCAGGTGATCTCGGGCCCGCTGGCGCTGCTCGACGCCATCTTCGCCACGGGCCGCAAGGGGCTCACCATGCAGCGCTACAAGGGGCTGGGCGAGATGAACTCAGACCAGCTGTGGGAGACGACGCTCGACCCCGACGCCCGCTCGCTGCTGCAGGTCAAGGTGACCGACGCGACCGACGCCGACAGCCTCTTCTCCCGCCTGATGGGCGACGAGGTGGAACCCCGCCGCGAGTTCATCCAGGACAATGCGTTGAGTGTGGCGAATTTGGATGTGTAGGTTAGTTGGTGGAATACGAGAGATTGTCGGTCTAATGCACCTATTACGAAAGCATGCGGAGATGATCTTTTGCGCTGCTTATTCTGCAAGAAGCCATCTTCCGATTCCAAGAGTGTGGAACATGTGATTCCCGAGTCACTTGGCAATAAGTCACATATTCTGCCGAAGGGAATTGTCTGCGATAGATGCAACAATTACTTTTCTCGCAAAGTTGAAAAACCCTTCTTAGAATCGCCCGCTGTCCGTGAGTTGCGTTTTTATCAGGATCTTGAAAACAAGCGTGGGCGAACTCCGTCGATAGGAGGGCTCATTATGCCTGATGTGCCCGCTACTATTACGCGATACCCGCGGCACAACTTCACCTCCGTGGAGCTTCCCGTCGATGCGATCGGGCGAATTCTGCGAGCCAAAGAGGGAAAACTGCTACTACCCATGATGGGGGAGCCGCCAACTGGACCAACGGTATCCCGGTTTGTCGCCAAAGTCGCTTTGGAAGCAATGGCCTTACGACTTGTTGCCTATCCAGAGGGTATAGCCTACTTGTGCGATGAGACTCAGCTAGATGACTTACGTGACCACGCGCGAATTGGCCGAATTGACAATTGGCCTGTTAGTATTCGAAAACTATATTCTTCCAACGCAAAAGCATTTGAATCCGACGGCAAAGCCGTCCAAATCGTTCACGAATTCGACATTTTAGTTACGGATCAGAGCGAATGGTTTTTTGTACTAGCGATATTTGGTGTAGAGTTCGCGTTGAATGTTGGCGGTCCTGATATTAGCGGGTACGAGCGGTGGCTGGCTGCTAACAATGGAATCAGCCTACTGTATACGTCCAAGTATGGTGGCACGGATGCAATGCCTCGTTAAGTATATCACCCATTGGCTAATCGACAGCGGTTCATGTCGCAAACCCCAAATCCACGCACTTCAGCAAGCCAGATATTCGCGATTGTGGTATTCGAAAGATTGATTGCGGTGGGTGCGTTCCGATGATGCCCAACTCCCTAAGCTTTTTCATCTCGATCGCTGGGTCTATGTATGCTGCAAGCAGGTAGTTTATTACTTTCACCGGCGAAGCCTCGCTTGCGCGCCAGCCTTCGAGATTTTTCTCGCTGTAAACGGAACGTCCTCCAGTCATCTGCAACAGCTCTCTCGTGGACCTAGCTAGCCGGATATCTTCCAAAATTCCTAGCGCAGAGAGAGCCTGCGATGGCGGTGATTCCGATTTCCCCTTGTAAAAGAACAGCAGCGAACCGGGAGAGCCCAGATTGGATGGGGCACGGCAGAGATACACTTTCCTAATAGTATTCCCCGGCCTGCGCGGGCCTCCCCCTAAACCCAGAGCCGCGAATAGATCGAGCTGTCTTTGTTGACGAAGGTCAGGATAGAGGATGTCGTGGTATTCTTCCTTAATTGGAATCCCATACGCCGCTGTATCTTGGTCTACCACGAAGCGCGGGTAATTTAGGCGATGTGTATCGAAACGATTTTGGTCAACGCACGAAGCAAGAGCCTGGTCGGAAATTCGCCTCTCGTAAATACGCTCACCGTCATCTTTGGTCGTCGTGTGTTGGAACCCAAAATACTCGAGCAGATCTATCAGCGACGTTTGCCCTTCATATGTTGTCATATATACAAGACCGTACGAGTTTCTTTGAGCAAACCAGAATGCCTTTTTTAGAAGAAGCTCCCCAATTTTGAAGCCGCGCTTTTCTGGACGAACTTTAAATGTACACAACTTCAGAATCTTTTCATGTTTTTGAGTGGCGTCCGTATCCGATCCCGTTTCGTCCTTTCTTACAACAAGTCCGGCAATCCCATCATCTTCAACAATCCAGCAGGCGCGTCTTTGCTTAACGCATTTCTCGGTCCACCATTGGTTGAACTCAGCGTAATCTTCACGAAGACTGTCAAATATCGTGTCCGCAAGGGGGATTGAGTGCGCCTGCACTTCCTCAATGAACCGGACAGGAGCTTCAACAGGCTCATAGGTCGTCCGTAGGAGTTGAACGGCATCAGCAACGTACAGGACCCTCCGGCCAAGTTCTATGGAATATCGCCTGGCTCTATCGTGTAGTGCCCTGTCCTGTGTAACAAGGAAGTCTGCCGCGCCTATTGTCAACGCGTGCAGCAGCGTTGCGTCAACGATGTCGTTGTTCTTGGGAAGTGGACCGAATGCTGCGGCTAGGTCGGCGACTGTAAGCCGGCGTACCTTCGCAAGCGTTTGAAATTTGTTCAGTTTACTGAGCGAGATGTCCCTTCGACGGATATCTCTGTCGCGGCGTATGTCGTCCCGAGCCGCCTCATGCACGAAAACATCCACTTTGTGCTTAGCAGCCAAACTCGTAAAAGCCGAAAATGCCGGCTCAACAGTCTTATTGTCCTCTAGATGAATTATTACATTTGTATCAATAAGATACGTTTGCGTACTCATAGTGGAGCGCCTTTTGAAGATCAGGCTTCACATAGAGAAAGGACTGAGGGGCTTTGAACCCAAAACGTTCCCTCAGCTCCGGCAAACGTAGGGGGCGTGCAAATTCGCGAGGATTTGATAATTTTAGCGCGTACCCTTCTTCTTGCCCTTCGAAATACTGGTCAAAATCGCCCTTCTTTATCGAGGCGGCCTTACCGTATCTCTGCCACAGCATACCAACTTTGAGACGCTGAATGGTATCAATTTCTGCCGCTCCTACTAGAGCCATCACCGGCGCTGTAGAGTAAAGATAAATCACGGTTCCGCTTGGAGCCGACAGAGGAAACCGCCTTCGAAGTTCAATGGTTTTGGTACCCAACAATATTTTCTTCGAATATCCAGGCCGAACGCTTAGTACAATATCGCGACGGTCTGAATAACTATTGCCGAATATTGGCAATACATACTGACCGTCAAACTCGGACCGCTCTCCGCGTTCTGACCGGACTGTTTTTGCAAATTCTGAGTTTGCATCGAAAGTTGCGTCAATTCTCAAATTTGCACCTAACGCTTCCACATACCGCTGCAACGACGAAACCTGAATATCGCCGCGCCGTTCGATTTTCGAAATGGCACCTTGTCCGATCCCCATTCTGTTAGCCATTTCCAGTTGTGTTAAACCGACGGCCTGACGAATGCCTTGCAGGGATTGTCCAACTACACGTCCTGCATTTCCGGTACCGACGAGAATTGCATCTATTACTGGGCGATTGCTGTTTTTCATTCGGCCACTTCGTCCTCGAATCAGTTTCGGCATATTCCTCAGAGGGAATATCAAGATCAATATGGTTAACAGAATCCTAGGCCGTTCTTGTGGTGCGGACTGCTGTATCCATCGGGTTATTGTGCGACCAAGTATTGCAGAGATCCTGGATAAACGCCCCACACCTCTTTCCCCCAACCCCCTGCCCCGCCTGCCTTTCGTGATTTTTCGCCCGCAAATCTATCCACGCCTCCCTCCCCTCCCTTACCCTTGAGCCGGTTCTTCTCGCGGGAACGCCGATCGTGGCGGCGCGGAGAGGGTCCGAACGACGCGTCGCGGTTGCGGTCAATCGACAACGAGGCAGGCATGATGGAAGGCACAATAGAGCAGGAACGGGCGGCGCTGATGCGCATCGTCACTCTGCTCCTTGCGCTGGCCGGCCTGGCCGAGCTTGCGGCGAGCCGTTCGCCCGCCATGCGCGGTTTCGTGGTCTGGGTCCTGCGCCGGGCCGAGGCCGTGGCGCGGGATTTCGTCGCCGACGGCAAGGAAACGCCATCGATGCCGCCGGCGGGCAGCCGCCCGGCGGACGCGATGCGCCTTGCCGCCAGCCTCCGCATGCTCGCCCGGCAGCTTAAACGGCAGATAAAACGTCAGGCAAGACTGATGCTTGGCGGCGCGGGCTCCGCCGGGATACAAGCGCGGCAACCGGGGCCGGCCATGCCCGACGTCGCGCATGCCTTATCCATGCCCGTGGGCTTCGCCTGGCCGATATCAGCACCCGACACGTCTTGAGCCGCCGCTGCGCGCCCCACAAAATCCCGTGAACTGCGAATGCCGCGCTTCCGCGTTCCGGCAGCGAACGCCTTTGCGCGCATGAAGCGCCCGAAGCCAGAATTGGTCCCGGAGCGAAAAGAGGAAGCACACACACGGCCGAAGTTGGAGCGAAGGGCGACCGCCCGTCCGAGCCAGTGCGAGGCCCCCGCTCCCTGCCGGTGAGCGGAGCGAACTCGGCGTGAGCGAAAGAAACTTCCCTAACGCAGCCGCTCCATCGCCACCATGTCCATGTCGGTGAAGTCCTGGTTGTCGCCGGCCATCGACCAGATGAAGCCGTTGCGCGCCGTTCCCGCGCCGCAATGCACCGACCAGCCGGGCGAGATCACCGCCTGTTCGTTCGCCACCACCAGATGCCGCGTTTCCTCCGGCTCGCCCATGAAATGGAAGACGCGCGTCGCCTCCGCCATGTCGAAATAGAGATAGACCTCGGAGCGGCGGTCATGGGTGTGGGCGGGCATGGTGTTCCACACGCTGCCCTCCTCCAGCAGCGTCATGCCCATGACGAGCTGGCACGAGGCGCAGATGTCGGGGTGGATGTACTGCCGCAGCACGCGCTCGTTGCATTCGGCCTTGCCGCCGAGGTCGAGCCGGTTGGCGTCGCCGGGGGTGATCAGCCGCGCTTCGTGGCGCCGGTGCGCCGGCACGCTGACGAAATAGAATCTTGCGGGAGTAGAGGCATCGGCGGAGGCGAAGGAGACTTCTGCCGTGCCCATCGGGATGTAAAGGCAATCGTTCGCGGTGAGTTCGAAGGTCTCGCCGTCGAGCGTGACCGTCCCCGCCCCGCCGATATTGAACACGCCCATCTCGCGGCGCTTCAGGAACGGATCGGAGCCCACCGGCTTCGAGGTCTCCAGCCTGAGCGGAGTTCCAGCCGCCGGCGCCGCGCCGCCGACAATAGTGCGGTCGTAATGGGTGTAGGTCATGCGGATTTCGCCCGGCGCGAACAGATCCTCGATGAGGAAGTTCTCCCTCAGCGCGCTGGTGTCAAAACCTCTCGCCTCGGCCAGGCCGACAGCCTGGCGGACCGCTATGCCCGTCATGTGATATTTCCTCCGATCAGTCCGCCAGCATGTCCGCGTCGAACGCGCCGTCATGGACGAAATAGTCCGGCCACAGGTCGCGGAAGACGGCGATGTCGAGTTTCAGCTTGTCGAGATGCGAGTTCATGCGCCGCACGGCCTCGTCGGCGTCGCGGGCCGCGATCGCGTCGAGCACGTCGCCATGTTCGCCGACCACGGTCGCCATGCGGCCGGGCTGCGGCAAAGTGAGGCGGCGGTAGCGCTCGACCTGGATGCGGATGTTCTGGATCATGCCCCAGATGCCGGGCAGCCGGCCGGCGGCCGCGATCGCGGCATGGAAATCGTCGTCGGCCTGGTGGAACGCCGCCTCGCTGCCGGCCTCAGCCGTCTCGCGCTGGCGCTGGATGATGGCGCGCATTTCCATGATCTGGCTTTCGGAAGCCTTCTCGGTGGCGGCGCGCACCGTCACCTCCTCCAGCGCGCGGCGCGCCACGATCGCCTCGCGCAGCACCGAGAGCGGAATACGCGCGACGAAGGTGCCGGATTTGGGCACCACGTCGATCAGCCGCTCCTCCGCCAGCCGCAGCACTGCCTCGCGCACAGGCGTGCGCGATATGCCGTAGCGCTCGGTGATTTCCTTCTCGACGACCGGCGTGCCCGGCACGAGCTTCATGGAGACGATGGCGTTGCGCAGGTCGCGATAGACGACGTCGGAATTCTTGGTCGCGGCGGGCACGGCGGCATGGCCGTTGGCGCGCGGCGGCGCGTTGCGGGCGCGCGGCTTGCGCGTACGCTGCGCCTCGCTGGCTTTAGCCGCTGATTGTGCTGCCTGTTTTATTTCCCGCGATTTCATTTCCCAGCTCATCCCCACCGCTCACCCGGCCAATCTACCGCGATGCGCGTCCGTACAGAAGCGGTGCGAAGCGCGCCCTTGCCGGCGCTCCACCTGCCTCTTGCGAATACCCTCTGTCTAGTATATCAAATATATCTTGTATACTAGTTATTTCCGCACTAGCGAGTACGGGCGGAAGCGTTCCGTCCACATCAGGGAGGAGACTATGATCGCCAACACTATCAGGAAGGCGGCTCTCGCGGCCGCCGTGATGTCATTCGCGCTGAGCAGCGCAATCGCCGCGGACCTGAAATGGGCCCACGTCTACGAGGAAGGGTCCAGCTACCACAAATGGGCCGTCTGGGCGGCCGACGAGATCAAGGCGAGGACGGACGGTCGCGTCAACGTCACCGTGTTCCCCGCCTCCTCGCTCGGCAAGGAGTCGGAGATCAATGAGGGCCTGACCATCGGATCGGTCGACATGATCTATACCGGCCCCAACTTCGCGGAACGCGACTACGGCCCGATCGCGATTTCGGACTACCCGTTCATGCTGAAGAACTACGCCCACTGGCAGGCCTATCGCGACAGCGACCTCTTCACAGAGCTTTCGGAAGGCTACAAGGACGCCACCGGCCACACGGTAATGGCGATCACCTGGTACGGCTACCGCCACGTGACGTCCAATTTCCCGATCACCAAGCCTGAGGACATGAGGGGCCTCAAGATCCGCGTGCCGGATTCGCCGGTCATGGTGATGTTCCCCAACGCGGTGGGCGCCAACCCGACCCCGATCGCGTTCTCGGAAGTCTACCTCGCGCTCCAGCAGGGTGTGGTGGATGCGCAGGAGAACCCGCTTCCGACCATCCAGTTCAAGAAGTTCTACGAGGTGCAGTCGAACATCAACCTCACCGGACATATCGGCAATTCGCTGATCATCATCGTGTCCAGCACGGCGATGGACAATATCGGCGAGGACGCCGGAGTGGTCGAGGCGGTGCTCAAGGAAGCGGCGGCGCAGTGCGCCGACGAGATCAACCAAGCAGAGACCGATCTAGTGCAGTGGTTCATCGACCAGGGCATCCAGATCAACGAGGTCGACAAGGACGCCTTCCAGGCAGCGGTCGAGCCTATCCTGACCGACGAGTCGAAGGTTCCCTATGAGCTTGATCACTACAACCGCATGCAGGCGCTCGCCAACTAAGCGACCCGACCTGGGAGAAACTGTATGACCGACGATGGTCGTGCACATGACGGGCGCGCCGACGGCGCGCCCGCCACTTTTGCGTTCGAGGACGAGAAGACCTCGATCTCGGACATCAGCTGGGTCGACGCGCCGGGGATTTTCGTTTTCTGGATCCTGGCGATCATCGTCTTCTTGCAGTTCTTCACGCGATACGTGCTGAACGACTCGCTGGCCTGGACGGAGGAGGTCGCGCGTTATCTTTTGATCCTCGTCTGCTTCCTCGGCTCGATCAGTGCAACGCGGCGCGGCTCGCACATCATGATCGAGTTTTTCATCCGCAGCGCGCCGCCAGCGGCGGCAAAAGCGATCACCGTGATCGCCGAACTGATCACCTTCGGCTTCTACGGCACGATCACCTGGATCGGCATCGAGCTTACCCAGAAGACGCGCCAGAAGATGATCAGCCTGCCGATCCCGAAGGCATGGATCTACACAATCTGCGTCATCGCGCTCGGGCTCATGACCATCTACTCGGCGATCTGGCTGTGGCGGAAATTCCGCACACCGAAGGAGAAGATCCTGTCGCTACTCGAACATTCATTGCCGACCGACTGAAGGCGCTTCACGCATGTCCATCCTCTTGATGATCCTGCTGCTTTTCGCGCTGATGATCGTCGGCGTGCCGGTTGCCGTCGCGCTGGCGTTCGCGTCGCTCGCATTCGTCGCCACCAACGGCCTGCCGCCGATGATCGTCCTCGCCAACATGGTCAACGGCATCAACTCGTTTCCGCTGATCGCGGTGCCCTTCTTCATTCTCGCCGGCAATCTGATGAACACGGCCGGCATCACAGCACGTATCTTCGATTTCGCGCGCGCGGTCGTTGGCTGGATGCATGGCGGGCTCGGCCATGTGAATGTCGGCGCCAGCGTGATCTTCGCAGGAATGTCGGGCGCAGCGGTGGCCGATGCCGGCGGGCTCGGAAACATCGAGATCAAGGCGATGCGCGACGCCGGCTACGATACCGACTTCGCCGTCGGCATCACCGCGGCATCATCGACGATCGGTCCGATCATTCCGCCGTCGCTGCCGCTGGTGATCTACGGCGTCATCGCCGACACCTCGATCGGTCAGCTATTCACGGCCGGGCTGATCCCCGGAATGATGATGGCCATCGCGCTGATGGTGATGGTCGCGTTCTATGCGCGCAAACGCAACTATCCGCGCGACATGAGCTTCTCGCTCTCGCGTTTCGGCTACACCTTCATCCACGCGGTGCTGCCGCTGATGACGCCGGTCATCATTATCGGCGGCATCATGGGCGGCGTGTTCACGCCGACCGAAGCTGCGATCGCGGCCGTCGCCTGGTCGATGTTCCTCGGCATCTTCATCTACCGAACGCTCGGCTGGAAGCAGATCCTGCGGGTTTCAATGGACACGGTTGAGACGACCGCGGCGATCATGCTGATCGTTGCGTCCTCGATGATTTTCGCATGGATCCTGACCGCCAATCAGGTGGCGCTGCACTTCTCCGACATCATGCTGTCCGTCACCGAAAACAAGGTGGCGCTGCTCCTGATCATCACCCTCATCGTGCTGGTGATCGGCTGTTTCATGGAAACGATCGCGGCGATCACCATCCTTACGCCGGTATTGCTGCCGGTGGCTGTCGGTCTCGGCATCGACCCGGTGCATTTCGGGATCATCCTGATCCTGAACCTGATGATCGGCTTGCTGACGCCGCCGGTCGGGATGGTGCTCTACGTTCTATCGAAAGTGGCGAATGTGCCGTTTGAGCGATGCGTGACGGCGACCGCGCCGTTCCTCATCCCGCTCGTGGTGGTGCTCATGCTGCTTACTTTCGTGCCGGCATTCTCAATGTGGCTGCCGACGATGCTCTATCGCTAGGCTCAAACGAAAATGGCGACGCCGAGGGCGCCGCCATCAGAAACTCGAAAACCTTAGTGGCTGCCAAGGCAGCCGGAAGAGCCTAGCGGCGACCGCCAGCGGCGCGCTTCGGCTTGGGCAGAAGCCCTTCGCGCTGGGCCTGCTTGCGAGCCAGCTTGCGCATGCGGCGCACGGCCTCGGCGCGCTGGCGAGCGCGGCGCTCGGAGGGCTTTTCGTAGGAGCGGCGCGCCTTCATCTCGCGGAACACGCCCTCGCGCTGCATCTTCTTCTTCAGAACCTTCAGCGCCTGGTCGACATTGTTGTCACGTACGAGAACCTGCAATTGAACATCCTTCTGTTGGGCGGCAGACAAACGCCGCCGGCATCGGGGGTGAGCCGCTTCGATATCCGAGAGAAACGACAGGCAAGGCGCGGGGTTCAATCTTGAATTCGCACCGCCAGCCTCGAATCGGCGGCGCGCATCCCGCGCAACGTGGCCGGAACATAGGGTTTCAGACCGGAAACGCAACCCCTGGGGCTGCGATTCTGCCGGTGTTCAGCCCGCGGTCCGGCGTCTCCAGGCGTAGCCCTCACCCTTCGCGGCCTCCTTTGCCGTCGGCTGGTAGTGCAGGCTGATACCGCCGAGTTCGCCCTTCTCCAGCCGCCTGAGCGTAGCGGGGTTCGAGACGGCGAATTCTGTGAAGCCCGTGCGGATCATGTGTGGAAGCTGATCGATGAGCACGTCGCCGACCGCGCGCAGCGGACCCGCGTAGCCGTGGCGTGTCCGCAGGAGTTCGGCCTTGGAAAAGGAGCGGCCGTCGCCGAATGCCGGGAACGCCAGCGCCACCAGCCCGACACCCTCTAGATGCGGGAGCATGTCCTCAAGTTCCTCGCCGGGTGCGATCTCGACGCCGAGCCGGTCGCCCAGTTCGCCACGGCGGTTGTCACCGAGCGCCAGGAACTCAGCGAGAGGCAGGATGTAGCTGCCCTCACCGGCATCCGATGGCAATTCGTCGACTCGTTGCCACTCGTCGTCGCGAAATCCTTGCGGCGTCCAGAGCCGCGGTGCGGGTTCGATTGCTTCTGTCATTGTTGCTCTAATGGGAGGTCGCGTTCAGCGAGGCGTCGAGACCAGTCAGGTGAATGCCGCACTCGGTTTTGGCTTGTCCGGCCCAGCGGCCGGAGCGCGCGTCCTCGCCCTCGGCGACAGGCTGCGTGCACGGGAAGCAGCCAATCGAGAGATAGCCATAAGCGACCAGCGGATTCTCGCGCAGATCGTTGGCCTTCATGTAGGCTGCAAGGCTCTCGGTGGTCCACTCGGCCATCGGGTTGATGCGCACCCGGTCGCCAACTGCTTCGAACACTGGCATCGACGA
The DNA here is from genome assembly GCA_017643025.1 of Rhizobiaceae bacterium. Taxonomy (GTDB): domain Bacteria; phylum Pseudomonadota; class Alphaproteobacteria; order Rhizobiales; family Rhizobiaceae; genus RCIO01. Next base: position 399,385 of record JAEPOG010000003.1, on the reverse strand, counting down.
GCGCGTGCCGGCCTGGAAACGCTTGCGGCCGGTGAACCAAGCCCGATAGGGCTTCACAGCCCGCGCCATGGGCTCGACCTTGCGGATGTCGCAGCATGCCGTGGTATCGCGCTGGTGCAGCAACCCGTCCGGATCGCGAGTCGCCAGAGTACCGTCCAGCGGGTGGATGATCTGCAGATTGGTGAGGCCAAGATCGGCTGCGAGTTCATCGCGATATTGCAGCGTCTCGCCGAAATGCTTGCCCGTGTCCAAGAAGACGACTGGCACGGACGGATCGACATTGGCGATCAGCTTGAGCAGGACTGCGGAGTCAGCCCCGAAGGACGACACGGCCCCGATCTGGCCGGGAAACCATTCCTGAACGGCGCGCGCGATCAGCTCTTCCGCGTCGAGGCGGCCATAACGCGCCTCGAGATCGGCGGCGCGTTCGATCGCCTCGATGCCGGCGTCAGGCAGCGCGGGCTTCGGTGCCATAAAGCGCCTCCTTGAACGGCGCCGCGCCCAGCCTGCGGTATGCGGCGAGGAAATCCTCGTCACGGCTGGTGCGGTGCGCCAAATAGGTTTCGACCACCGTTTCGATCGCGTTGGTGATTTCCTCGGCCGAAAAGCCGCGGCCGACGATCTCGCCGATCGAGGTGTTCTCGTCCGCGGACCCGCCGAGCGTGATCTGGTAGAGCTCGGTGCCCTTTTTCTCCACGCCCAGAATGCCGATGTGGCCGACATGGTGGTGGCCGCAGGCGTTGATGCAGCCGGAGATCTTGATCTTCAGATCACCGATCTCTTCCTGCCGATCCTGCGAGCCGAAGCGGGTGGAGATTTCCTGCGCCACCGAGATCGATCGGGCGTTGGCCAGCGCGCAATAGTCGAGACCGGGACAAGCGATGATGTCGGTGACCAGACCCGCATTCGGCGTGGCTAGGCCTATCGCGACCAGCGCGTCATAGACCGCCTTCAGGTCGGCGCGGGCGACATGCGGCAGGATCAGGTTCTGCTCGTGGCTGACGCGGAGTTCGTCGAAGGCATACTGCTCGGCAATGTCTGCAACCGCGTCCATCTGCGCGTCGGTTGCGTCGCCCGGCACCTCGCCGATTCCCTTCAGCGAAATCGTCACCGAGGCGTAGTCGGGATGGCGATGCTCCGTCACATTGCGGCGCAGCCAGGCGTCGAAACCGGCGTCAGCCTTGCGCTCGGCGGCGACGGCGCCCCAGCCCTCGGCACGCTCGACCAAACGAGGCGGAGCGAAATAGCGCTCGATCGCTCGGACATCGGCGTCCGGCAGCTTCAGGTCCTCGCCCGCGGCCTTCAGCGCGCGAAACTCCGCCTCGACCTGGCGGGTCAGTTCCTCGGTGCCGGTCTCATGCACCAGTATCTTGATGCGTGCCTTGTATTTGTTGTCGCGCCGGCCGTGCAGATTGTACACGCGCAGGATCGCGGTGGTGTAGGTCAGCAGGTCCTCCTCCGGCAGGAAGTCCCTGATCTTCTTCGCCACCATCGGCGTGCGGCCCTGGCCGCCGCCGACATAGACGGCGAAGCCGAGATTGCCGCCGGCGTCCTTCTTCACGTGCAAACCGATGTCATGCGTCTGGATCGCGGCGCGATCGCGCTCAGCTCCGGTGACGGCGATCTTGAACTTGCGCGGCAGGTAGGAGAACTCCGGATGCACCGACGACCATTGCCGCAGGATTTCCGCATAGGGCCGCGGGTCGGCGACCTCGTCGGCGGCAGCACCCGCGAAATGATCGGCCGTCACGTTGCGGATGCAGTTTCCCGAGGTCTGGATGGCATGCATCTCGACCGAGGCGAGCTCTTCCAGAATATCCGGAATGTCCTTCAGCGCCGGCCAGTTGAACTGGATGTTCTGGCGCGTGGTGAAGTGACCATAGCCCTTGTCGTAGGTGCGGGCTATGTGGGCCAGCATTCGCAACTGCTTCGACGACAGCGTGCCGTAAGGCACCGCAATGCGCAGCATGTAGGCGTGCAATTGCAGATAGACGCCGTTCATCAGCCGCAGCGGCTTGAACTGGTCCTCGGTCAGTTCGCCCGAAAGCCGGCGCTCGGCCTGATCGCGAAACTCGGCGACGCGGGCGGCGACGAAGGCGTGGTCGAACTCATCGTAACGGTACATGGTTTCCTCTATCCGCCGTCAGGTGGCGACATGCGTGACGTTGGCGCGCGCCTGCTTGCCGAGGTCGCGGCGGTTGGTTGGGCCAGCGGCGCGGATGCGCTCACGCAGGCGAATGGGGACGATGGCGCCGTTGACCAGCTCGACATCGACCAGGTTGGCGTCAACGACCTGGTTGTCGCGCATGGCCTGGGCTCCGATCGCTTCGAGCCGCGCCTCGGCGTCCGCGTCACGGGCAAGGTCGGCGACGTGGATGCCCTCGGCCCAACTGCGGTCGCGCGCGAGCCAGACGACCTCGCCGTCGACCAGCCGGTTGGCGGTCAATATCTTCATGCCTTGTGTCCCCCTGCTGGGACCAGTCGCGCGGCGGCGAGCGGCGTGGAATGGTCGAAGCGGGCGCCACCCACGGTATCGCCGATAATGGTCATCACAGGGCCGGTCAGTTCATGGCGCTCGCTCAGCGACGGCAGGTCGGCAAGCGTTCCGTGAAGAAGGCGGCGGCCGGGCTGGCCGGCATTCTCGACAACAGCGACGCCCGTATCCGGCGACAGGCCGGCCTCGATCAGGCGCCCGGCGACCTCGGCGGCATTGGAGCGGCCCATATAGACCGCGACGGTGGCGCCATCGATGGCAAGCCGCGCCCAGTCCGGCAGGGTCTTGCCCTTGAGATCGTGGCCGGTCGTGAACACCATCGAGGAGGCGACGCCGCGCAGCGTCAGCGGCAGTTCGAAATCGGCTGCCGCTGCGAACGCAGAAGTGACGCCGGGCACGACCTCGTAGGAAATGCCGGCGTCGCGGAGCGCGGCCATTTCCTCTCCGGCGCGGCCGAATACAAGCGGGTCGCCGGACTTCAGCCTGACGACACGTTTGCCGGCGCGGGCCAGCGCGACCAGCAGGTCGTTGATCTCGTCCTGCGACTTGACCTTGCAACCCTTGCGCTTCCCGGCGGCGATGCGCTCGGCGTCGCGGCGGCCGAGCGCGATGACGGTGTCGGGCACCAGCGCGTCGTGAACGATGACGTCGGCTTCCATCAGGAGGCGATGGGCGCGCAGCGTGATCAGGTCTTCAGCGCCGGGACCAGCGCCGACGAGCGCAACGTGGCCTTCCATCCGCTCGGGATGCAGCAGCAGGCCCTCGACTGCGCGCCGCGCGCCTTCAGTATCGCCAGCCGCGGTTCGGCGCGCCGCGTCGCCCGAAAAGAATGCATTCCAGAAGCTGCGGCGCGGGGCACCCTGCTCGACAAGCGTTTCGACAGTCGCGCGGTAGGAGGCCGCAAGCGAGGCCAACAAGCCCAGCGACGGCGACAGCAGCCGCTCGATCTGAACGCGGATTTTCTGTGCGAGTACCGGACCGGCCCCCTCCGTGCCGATGGCGACGGCGACAGGGGCCCGGTTGACCAGGGCGGGTGTATAGAAGTCGCAGAGCTCGGGACGGTCGACAGCGTTGACCGGAATGCCGGTGGCGCGCGCTGCCTCGACGACTTCGCGGTCGGCTGCTTCCTCGCCGGTTGCCGCGAAGACGAGAGCAGCGCCGTTGATGTGTCTTTCGCTGAAACTCTCCCTGATCAGGGTGACGCCGGCCTCAGCGGCCCAGCGTTCAAACGAAGGCTGGAGTGTCTGGGCGATGACGGTCATCCGTGCGCTCGACTGGGAGAGCAGCCGCGCCTTCGCGAATGCCTCCTCGCCGCCGCCGACGATCACGACGGCGCGGCCCTCAACCCGCATGAAAACGGGGAAGGCGTTCAGCTTCGGCTGGTCGACTTTCGAGGCCAAGAAAACTCTCCGATTTGGACGGCATTTTCGTGCCGGACACTAATTATCAGAAGGTATGCGCTCGCGCGGCGGCGTTTGGCGAGAAATCGGTTTTCTCCGCTTTCAGGCGATCACGCAATGCGATTCCGGAGCGCCCACGAAACAGGCCGGACCGATGCAGTTGACGACGTCGGAACTTGATCCAAATCAGTGTGGCGGCCGACAGCGGTCGCCATCCTTCAAGGGCGGGCAACAGCACGGAGTTTCCGATGGCCTCACCAAGGCTCGAGCATGACATCTGGGTTCTTGTCGCCGACGGCGAGAAGGCGCTTTTCCTGCGCAACGAAGGGGATGCCGAATATCCCAATCTGCAGGTGGTTCGAGAAGTGAAGCGAACCCGCCTACGCGTGAACAGGGAACGGACCGTCCCGGGCGCTTCACCGATGGTTCGCCGGAGCATCGCAGCGCAGTCGAGGATACGGACTGGCACAGGATCGCCAAGGAGCGCTTCGCCGATGAAATCGCTGATCTGCTCTATCGCCTCGCGCACCGCGGCGACTTCGAGAAGATCGTGCTTGTCGCACCGCCTCTGGTGCTGGGAGAAATGCGCCACAAGCTTCACAAGGAAGTCGAGGAGCGGATCGTCGGCGAGATTCCGAAGACTCTGACCGGCCACCCGATCCCCAATATGGAGAAGATTCTGCTGGCGGCGTGACGGGCGTCGAAGTGCGCCTATTGCGGCATCGTGCTCAGATGCGAGAGCAGTTCCGCCACGTTGCCGGCGCCGTATTTCTTGAGGAGCCGCGCGCGGTAGGCCTCCACAGTGCGCGGCGAGATCGACAGCATGCGCGCGATCTCCTTCGAGGTGCGCCCCTCGCCCAGATGCATGACAATCTGGCGCTCGCGCGTCGATAGCTGCGCGACCGGCCGATAGTCCGACAGGTCGGCGAAACTCCAGACAGCCTTGCGCAGCGGATCGTCATCCGGCGTGAGCGTGTGGCCGCGCACGCGGCACCAGAAAAGCGAGCCGTCCTTGCGAGCCATGATGCGCTCGTCCGAATAGCGGTTGTAGCGCTTGAGCGGTTCGACGCCGACATCGCGGATGCGCACGAATTCCTCGATCGAGGGATAGAGCATGGCGAAGGACTGGCCGACGAGTTCGCCCCGGTCGTAGCCGAACATGCCGGCGAACGCCGGATTGCAGGTGGTGATCATACGGTTGCCTGTCATCACGATCCCGATGGGGGCGTGCTCGAAGGCGACAAGGTTTTCGTCCTGCAACAAGCTATCCATGCGTATTTATACGATATTGCGGCCAATTCTGCCCGCTGCCGATAATAGCACCAGCTTGCACCGCACCAAGGGCAATACGTCCATTGAGGCGGCGGCACGCTACGGGAGGACTGCCAGTATCGCGATCCGCACCAGACCGGCCATCCGGTCGCGGCGCGTCGGCGATCGTCCCGAGCGAATCAACAATAAGCGCGCCGGTCGGTTCGACGGGACCGGCGCACGGCAACCTGGCTTCGTCGAAATCTGGAGGAACTGACGATGAAAAAGCTGTTCGCCGCCATGGCGATCACTGGCGCCATCCTGGCCGCGCCGCTTGCGGCAGCGCAGGACGGTCCGGCAAAAATTGCGCTGATCCACGGCATATCCGGATCGCCGCTGGAAACCTATTCCAAGCAGACGCATACCGGCTTCGAAATGGGCCTCGAATACGCCACCAACGGCACGATGGAGATCAACGGCCGCAAGATCGAGATCGTCAGGAAGGACACCCAGTTCAAGCCCGACATCGCGCGCTCCGCACTTGCCGAAGCGTATGAGGACGAGGACGTGATCCTCGCTGTCGGCGACACCTCCTCGGGCGTTACCACTGCATTGCTGCCGATCGCCGCCGAATACGAAAAGATCCTGCTGGTCGAGCCTGCAGTGGCCGACGGCCTCACCGGGCCGGACTCCAACCGCTACGTATTCAAGACCTCGCGCAATTCGTCGATGGACATGCAGGCGCAAGCGCTCGCGCTCCGGCCTGACGAAAACCTCTACGTGGCGACGCTGGCACAGGACTACGCCTTCGGACGCGACGGCATCGCAGCGCTGAAGACCGCACTCGACGGCACCGGCGCCAACATCGTCACGGAAGAATACGTGCCGCAGCAGACGACCGACTTCACCGCGACGATCGAGCGTCTGTTCAACGCGCTCAAGGACCAGCCGGGCCGCAAGGTGATTGTGATCTATGTCGCCGGCATCGACGCAATGACGCCGCTGATCGCAGCCGACCCGGCCCGCTACGATATCGAGCTTTCGACCGGCGGCAACATCCTGCCGGCGCTCGTCGGCTACAAGCGCGTGCCCGGCATGGAGGGCGCGATCTACTACTACTATGAATCGCCGGACAACGAGATCAACGACTGGCTCGTGGCCGAGCACCAGAAGCGCTTCGACAGCCCGCCCGACTTCTTCACCGCCGGCGGCATGGCGGCGGCGCTCGCCGTCGCCAAGGCCCTCGAAACAGCGGAGTCATGGGACACCGAGACCCTGATCTCGACCATGGAAGGCATGAGCTGGGAAACGCCGAAAGGCACGATGACCTTCCGCCCCGAAGATCACCAGGCGCTGCAGTCCATGTACCACTTCAAGATCAGGGTGGACGACAACGTGGAATGGGCGATTCCGGAGCTCGTGCGCGAGATCAAGCCGGAGGAAATGAACATTCCGATCGGCCGCAACAATCAGGAGTGAAGCAATGGGTCTTCTCCCCGCTTGCGGGGAGAAGATGCCGGCAGGCAGAAGAGGGGCAGCGCTAGCTCTGCCAAGGAAGTATCCTGCCCCTCATCCGGTCCTCCGGACCACCTTCTCCCCGTTAACGGGGAGAAGGAACTGACAACCTCGAGCCCCAAATGACCCCTTCCCTTCGCACCGAAAACCTGACCATCCGCTTCGGTGGCCATGCGGCCGTCAACGGCGTGACTTGCGCTTTCGCGCCCGGCGAACTGACGGTGATCGTCGGCCCGAACGGGGCCGGCAAGACGACCTGGTTCAACCTCGTCTCGGGGCAACTCAGGCCGACGGAAGGGCGCATCTTCAAGGACGACACAGACATAACCGGGCTCTCGCCCTCGGCCCGCGCGGGGATGGGCATAGGCCGGGCGTTCCAGCTCACCAGCCTGTTTCCAAAGCTTTCGGTCGAGGAGAATGTGCGCCTCGCCGTTCAGGCACGGAGCGGCGCAGGCTTCAGGATATTCAGCCGCGCATCGACCCTGACGGGGCTGCGCGACGAGGCGCGCGAGTTCCTGCGCAAGACGCGGCTCGAGCAGGTGGCGACGCTGCCCGCGTCCGCCCTGCCCCATGGCGATCAGCGCAAGCTTGAGGTCGCCATGCTGATGGCCATGCAGCCCGACATCTACATGTTCGACGAACCAACAGCGGGCATGTCGGTCGACGAGGCGCCGGCCATTCTCGACCTCGTGGCCGAGATCAAGAAGGACAATTCGAAAACGATCCTTCTCGTTGAGCACAAGATGGATGTCGTGCGGGCTCTCGCCGACCGCATCGTGGTGCTTCACAACGGCGAACTGATCGCCGACGGCAAACCCGACGAAGTGATGGCTCTGCCTTTGGTGCGCCAGATCTATCTCGGCGTCGGCCAGGAGGAAGCGGCGTGAGCGACGCGATCCTCAGGCTCGACGATGTCCACACCGACATCGCGCAATACCGGATCCTGCACGGGGTATCGTTCGACGTGCCCGCCGGCGGCGTGCATGTGCTGCTCGGCCGCAACGGGGCCGGCAAGACGACGACGCTGCGCACGATCATGGGGCTGTGGCGGGCGCGCAAGGGCGCAATCAGCTTCTGCCATAACGATATCACCGCGCTGCGCACGCCCGACATCGCGCGGCTCGGCATCGCCTATGTGCCCGAGAACATGGGCATTTTCGGCGGGCTGACGGTCGAGGAAAACATGCGCCTCGCCTCGACTACAGGCGCCTTCGACGATGAGCGTTTGGCGCGCGTCTTCGCGCTTTTCCCGGCGATGGAAACATTCTGGGACAAGCAAGCCTATGCGCTTTCCGGCGGGCAAAAGCAGATGCTGGCCATCTCGCGGGCGATCATCGAGCGGCGCGAACTGATCCTGATCGACGAACCGACCAAGGGGCTGGCGCCCTCGATCATCAACGCGATGATCGATGCCTTCCGGGAAATCGCAAGGGACACGACGATCCTGCTGGTGGAGCAGAACTTCCACTTCGCCCGCTCCTTGGGGCGCGGCGCGACGGTGATCGACGACGGCCATGTCGCCTGGCACGGCGAGATGTCCGAACTGGCGGCAGACGAGGCGCTGCAGACGCGGCTGCTCAGCCTATCGATGGCGGAGGCAAGCTGATGAACGCGCTATCCGACGGCCTGTCGCGTTTCGGCGGCGTCTACCCGCTGCCGGTGATTATCGGCGTGGTGGCGCTGGCGCTGATCGGCAACCCCTCGACCTGGGTGACGCTGACCGTCGCCGGGCTGGCGATGGGGATGATGATCTTCCTGATGGCGTCCGGGCTGTCGCTGGTGTTCGGGCTTATGGACGTGCTCAATTTCGGTCACTCGGCGTTCGTGTCGTTCGGCGCCTTCATCGCGGCTTCCGTGCTCGCCGCGATGGGATCGTGGCTGACGGGGTCGAGCCCGGCGCTGAACATGATTGCGCTGCTGGCGGCGATCTCGGCGGCAACGGCGTTCGGCGCCGCTTCCGGCTGGTTCTTCGAGCGGGTCATCGTGCGGCCGGTCTACAAGGATCATTTGCGGCAAATCCTCATCACCATGGGCGCACTGATCGTCGCCGAGCAGCTGCTGCTGGCGATCTGGGGCGGCGCGCCGGTGCCTGTGGCGCGGCCGGCGGTGCTGGAAGGCTCGGTGCTGTTCGGCAACGTCGCCATCGAGACCTATCGCATCTTCGCCTTCTTCCTTGGCCTCGCCGTCTATGTCTGCCTCTATCTGGTCCTCAACCGCACGCGGATCGGGCTCCTGATCCGCGCTGGCGTGGAGAACCGCGAGATGGTGGAGGCGCTGGGCTTCCGCATCGACAGGCTGTTCATCGGGGTTTTCATGGCAGGCTCGGCGCTGGCTGCGATGGGCGGCGGCATGTGGGCCGGCTATCAGGGGCTGATCACACCGGCGCTGGGCGCCGAGATGCTGATCATAGTCTTCATCGTCGTCATCATCGGCGGGCTGGGCTCGATCGAAGGATCGCTGCTCGGCGCGATCCTCGTGGGGCTGGTCGCCAACTATGTCGCGTTCCTGATGCCGAAGCTGGCGCTGGCCTCGAACATGATCCTGATGATGGCTGTGCTGTTGTGGCGGCCCTACGGCCTGAAGCCGGCGGTGATGGGCTAGTGCGATGACCAGCCAGACCCGTCCGAACGACACGGTTTCCGCTCCCGCGATGTCGCGGGCCCGCGTGGGCCGAATGATCGTCTACGGAGCCGTCGGGCTTGTAGGACTTGCACTGCTCTTCGCGCCGTTCCTGTTTCCCGACGTGCGGAGCCAGGAGGTCGCGGCGCGCATCTGCGTCTTCGTCGTGCTGGTGGCGAGCTACGACCTTCTGCTCGGCTACACCGGCATCGTGTCCTTCGCGCACACGATGTTCTTCGGGCTCGGCGCCTACGGCACCGCGATCGCTTTGAAGAACATGGGACCGGGAGCCGATGCCATCCTGCTCGGCGGCGGGGCCGGCGTGCTGGCGGCGCTGGTGCTCGCCCTGCTCATCGGCATGCTGTCGCTCAGGGTGAAGGCGATCTTCTTCGCCATGGTGACGCTGGCCGCCGCCTCGGTGATGATGGTGCTGGCGAGCCAGTTGTCGCAATTCACCGGCGGTGAGGACGGCATGACATATCAGGTGCCGCGCATCTTCTCGCCGGCTTACAAATTGCTGACCGATGCCGACGGCAAGACCCTGAGGCTGTTTGACGTGGCGCTGAACGGCAAGATCGCGCTCTACTATTTCGTCTTCCTGAGCTCGCTCATTCTGTTCCTGGTGATGGCCCGCATCGTGGCGTCGCCGCTCGGCACGGTGCTCGAGGCGATCCGAGAAAACGAGTTGCGCGCCGAGGCGATCGGCTACAAGGTCGTCGTCTACCGTACCGCGATCTTCTGTATCGCGGCGGTGATCGCGGCGCTCGCCGGCATCCTGCGCGCCATGTGGCTGAAATATACCGGCCCGGAAGTGGCGCTCTCCTTCGCCATCATGATCGACATACTGCTGATGGTGGTGATCGGCGGCATGGGGACGCTGGTTGGGGCGGTGATCGGCGTGGTGATCATGAGCCTCGCACAGTTCTATCTCCGCGACCTGATGGAGATCGCCGCCGAAGCGACTTCCGCCATTCCGCTGCTGCCCGATCTGCTCAATCCCGAGCGCTGGCTGCTGTGGCTCGGCGTGCTGTTCATCCTCCTGGTCTATTTCTTCCCCGCCGGCATCGCAGGAACATTGATGGGCAAGGGCGGCGCCAAATGACCGGGCCACGCTCCACCTATCTGACCGCAGCCGGCTTCGAGGTGCACGTCACCGAATGGGGTGACCCGGCCAAACCGGCCCTCGTCATGTGGCACGGGCTGGCGCGCACCGGCCGCGACTTCGACGAGGCGGCGGAGGCGCTGTCGAACAGCTATTTCGTCATCTGCCCGGACACGCTGGGCCGCGGGCTGTCGAGCTGGGCGCGCGACGCCACGAAGGACTATTCGTACCGGACGTTCGGCGACACGGCGCTCGGCGTTCTCGACCACTACGGGATCGGCAAGACGCGCTGGGTCGGGACGTCGATGGGCGGGCTGATCGGCGTGACGCTGGCGGCCGGGCGGCTGAAGGACCGGATCACCCATCTGGTCATCAACGATATCGGGCCCGATATTCCGGAAGCCGGAACCGGGCGCATTGCAGCCTATGTCGGCAATCCGCCGGTCTACGACACGATTGCCGAACTGGAGGGCTGGCTCAGGGAGAACTATGCGCCGTTCGGCCCCAACACGGATGCCTTCTGGCGGCGCATGGCCGACAGTTCGGCACGGCGCACCGACGATGGACGCGTCACCGTTCACTACGACCCGCAGATCGTGACCCAGTTCACGCATCACCGCGCCGACCTCGACGTCTGGGACGCCTATGACGCGATCACCGCGCCAACGCTTCTGCTGCGAGGGGAGCATTCGGACGTGCTGCCGGCAAATGTGGCCGCGCAGATGATCGAGCGGGGTCCGAAGCCGAGACTGGTTGAGTATGCCGGGATTGGACACGCGCCCACACTGACCACCGAGGCGGAGATCAGGCTGCTGCGCGAGTTTCTCGCAAGCTAGGCGGCCTAGTTGCCGAGCAACACGTCCAAGATCGAGGTGACCCGTCCGGGCGGCGGCGGGACATTGCCGAACGGATCGCCGGGTGCAGGCTCAGCCGACGGAATGGCGGCAGTGCGGTCAGCGGCGATTGCCGCGCCGATATCGTCATGGGCTGCCGTGGCAGGAAGCACGCCAGCACCGGACCAGCCCGGCAGCGAGGCAACCTCGACTCCCTGGTGTGCGGCCGCCATGAAATCGTGCCAGGCGAGCGTCGGCAGCGAGCCGCCAGTGACCTTGTTGGTCGGCGAATTGTCGTCGTTGCCGAACCATACGCCAGTGGTGAGATAGGCGGTGTAGCCGACGAACCACACGTCGCGTGAACTCTGCGTGGTGCCAGTCTTGCCGGCGGCGGGCCAGCCGAAATTCGCCTTGCGGCCAGTGCCCTCCTCCAGCGTGTCGGACATCATGGAATTCATCATGCCGATCACCTCGGCGTTGACGACGCGCGGTATGCCGCCGGAGCGGCGCTGCCACAACACGGTGCCGTCTGGCGTCGAGACCTTGTCGATGAAATGCACGAACGGCCGGTAGCCGCCATTGGCGAAGGGCACGTACGCGGCGGTGAGTTCCAGCGGTGTCACCTCCGATGTGCCGAGCGATATGGAGGCATTGTTCTGAAGATCGGATTCGATTCCCACCCGGTAGGCGGCCTCGATGACGCCCTTGACGCCGACATGGTCGGCGAGGCGAACAGCGACCGAATTGAGCGAGCGCGACAGGGCAAAGGCCAGCGTGACCTCGCCATGATACTTCCCGTTGAAGTTTGCGGGCGTCCAGTTGCCGATCTTGACCGGCGCGTCGCGGACAATGCTGTGCGGGGTCAGGCCACGCTCCAGTGCTGCCATGTAGACGAATGGCTTGAAGGCAGAACCGGGCTGGCGGCGCGCTTCCGTGGCGCGGTCGAACTGGCTGTTGGCGTAGTCGTAACCGCCGACCATGGCGCGCACGGCGCCGCTGTTGTCGATGGATACGAGCACGCCCTGGCTGACATTAAGCTCCCTGCCCTTTTCGTCGATCAACCGGCGGATCGTCCCTTCGGCCACCTTCTGCAGATTGAGGTCGAGCGTCGTCTCGACGATGACATCGCCGGTGATCTCGCCGATCAGGCTGGGCAGTTCCTCCATCACCTTGTCGGCGACATAGTGCTCGGCGCCGGTCCAGTATGCGGCGGCGCGGGTGGCCGGCGCGCTCATGGCGGTCGTCATCTGGCCGTCGTCGATCATGCCTGAATCGCGCATGGCCTGGAGAACAACCTGCGCGCGGCCTTCCGCGGCCTTGGGATCCCGGGCCGGCGAGAGGCGCGACGGCGCCTTGAGCAGACCGGCAAGCAGTGCAGCTTCCGACAGAGTGACCTCACTCGCCGGTTTGCCGAAATAGCGGTGCGAGGCAGCCTCCACGCCATAGGAACCCGAGCCGAAATAGACCCGGTTGAGATACATTTCGAGGATCTGGTTCTTGGTGTGCTTCTGCTCCAGCCATAGCGCAAGCAGCACTTCCTGCACCTTGCGCTCGATCGTGCGGTCCGGCTTCAAAAACAGGTTCTTGGCGAGCTGCTGCGTGATCGTTGAACCGCCCTGCGAAATGCTGCCGGTCGTCACGTTCTCGTACATGGCGCGCGCCAGGCCTATCGGATCGATACCGAAATGCGAGTTGAACCGGCGATCCTCGATGGCGATCACAGCCTGCGGGATGTATGGCGACATTTCGTGCAGGCCGACGGCCTCGCCGCCTGTCATGCCGCGATTGGCTACCAGCTGGCCGTCGGCGGAGACGATGCGCACATTGGGCGGACGGTCGGGTATCTCCCAGGTTGTCATCGACGGCATCTGCGCGCCGTACCAGAGCACGATGCCCGCGCCTGCGATGCCTGCCCAGATACCCAGAACGAGGCACCAATAGGCGACTCGTTTCAATGCGCCGAATAGGCTACGCGACCTGCGCGACGAGCGCCGGCGCGGCTTCGATGCTCCCCGGCCGCCGCCCGATTTCGACTTTTTCGAAGGGCGGCGCGACGGAACGACCCTGTCGTCATGGTTGACCGAAAAGCCCGCGGCGGCGCGCAGCCGGTCGGGCATACCCATCGACGGCTCGATCCGTTGTCGGCCCCGGTTTCTTCGCGTCATCATTTCCCCTGAGCGATCTGCGCCGCAGTCCCGGCGTGAAACCTAGGTCGGCCGGTTTAAGGGTGCGTTAAGGCTCGTGGCCGTTAACGGATTCGGTACCGGCCGCGGCTAGGCTGTCTTTCAGAAATTGCTGATGGGGGCAGAATTGGCCGCAAACATGGCACGCGTTCCGTGGGTCGATACCGCCAAGGGCCTGTGCATCATCATGGTGGTGATGGTGCATGCGACGCTTGGCGTCGAGGCCTATGCCGGAGCTGAGGGTTGGATGGGCACCGTCGTGTCTTTCGCGCGGCCCTTCCGCATGCCCGACTTTTTCCTCATCTCGGGTTTGTTCCTCGGCCTCGTCATCGACCGGCCCTGGATGCGCTATCTCGACCGCAAGGTCGTGCATTTCGCCTATTTCTATGTGCTGTGGCTGACCATCCAGTTCCTGTTCAAGGCGCCGGGCATGGCGATGGAAAACGGCGCGGCCTATGCAGGCTGGGAATATCTTCGCGCCTACTGGCAGCCCTTCGGCACGCTATGGTTCATCTACCTGCTGCCGATCTTCTTCATCGCGACCCGGCTGACCAAGACCCTTCCAGTCTGGTTTGTGCTTGTCTGGGCAGCGACGCTTGAAATCCTGCCGGTCAGGACCGGCTCGATCATCTTCGACGAGTTCTGCAGCCGGTTCTTCTACTTCTATGCCGGCTATGTGTTCGCTTCCAATGTCTTTTCGATCGCTGACTGGGCGCGCGCAAACGCAGGCAAGGTTGCTGCAATGATCGCGGTGTGGGCGCCGGTCAATGCGTGGCTTGTCTTCACGCCCGCGCCGGCAAGCGTTGCCGCGTTCCTGCAACCCGACATCGGCCATTCGGGCGCCACGGGTGGCATTGCAGAGCTGCCATTCGTCTCGATCCTTCTCGCAATGGCCGGTATCGCGGTGGTCATCAGCGTCGCCGCGCTGATCTCGGAAAAGCGCTGGAGCGGCTGGCTCACCTGGCTCGGAGCGCATTCCATCGTCGTCTATCTGGCGTTCTTCCTGCCGATGGCCGTCACGCGCACGGTACTGCTAAGAACCGACCTCATACCCGACATCGGCACCATGTCGCTGATCACCACGATCGCAGCCGTCGTCGGCCCGGTCGTGCTCTACGGGATGGTGAAATGGAGCGGCTACGGCAATTTCCTTTTCGAGAGGCCGCAGTGGGCAGTGATCGACCGCACTGGCATATCGGAAAAATTGCAGCCGGCCGAATAGTGTCGCGCGAGCGAACGGAGGCCTTCTTGACCGGACCATTCCAAGCGGATTCCCGCTATCCGACCTTTCGCGTTGCCCTGCATTGGGGCGTCGTCGCGCTGATTGTTACGCAGTGGCTGACTTCCGGAGCGATACATCGGACGCATGGCACCCTGCTGCCGCCGTCAGCTATCGATCTGCTCCTCCATGCAGCCCACAACTACTCGGGAATGACGATCGGTCTGCTGGTCGGCATCCGGGTCCTGTTGCGGCTTTTCAAGCCAATTCCAAGTGCACAGCTGCAGCCGGCGATACTACGCCGTCTGTCGGCAGCTGTTCATTGGGGGATCTATGCTTCGCTGCTTGCGCAGGCCAGCACCGGGTTTGTAGCCGCCTATCTGTGGGGCGGTGCCGGCCGGGTTCACGTGTTCCTTTGGAACGTCACACTGACGCTGACTGCAATCCACGTCGCCGCCGCGCTTTTTCACGCCGTCCGCCGCGATGGCGTGCTGTCACGCATGCTGCCGGCGTTTTCAGGATTTCGCTTCGGGCAATCCAGAGCTCCTACTCGAGCACGGCCCCTAACCCGCATCTAGCTGTGGGCGAAGATGTCCTCTTCGTCCCAACCCATCAGGTCGAGCTTCGCCCGCGTCGGCAGGAACCGGAAACACGCTTCGGCTTCCTTTGCCCGGCCATCGCGCTCCAGCCGCGCCGCCAGCGCATCGCGCAACTGGTGGAGGTAGAGAACGTCGGACGCGGCGTATTCGAGCTGATCCTCACTCAGATTCTCGGCCGCCCAGTCAGAGGATTGCTGCACCTTCGACAAGGTGACGCCAATCAGTTCGGCACAGAGGTCCTTCAGCCCGTGCCGGTCGGTATAGGTGCGCGTCAGGCGCGACGCGATCTTTGTGCAAAATACCGGCTGCGGCATCGCGCCGAACGTATTGTAGAGCACCGCGATATCGAACCGACCGAAATGGAAGAGCTTGGTAATCTTGCGGTTGCGCAGGAGCGCCGCGAGGTTGGGCGCCCGCTTTTGGCCCGCCTCGATCTGGACCACGTCGGCGGTGCCGTCGCCGGGTGACAGCTGCACGACGCAGAGCCGGTCGCGATGTGGATTCAGGCCCAGCGTCTCAGTGTCGATCGCTACCGCATCGACGTTGTAGTTCGACAGATCAGGCAGATCATGGCGGTGGAAACGAATCGTCATTGGCGGCCCCTGCTTTCTCCCGGCCTGATTAGCGGCACGAGCCGCGCGGGGCAATGCGGCTGCTGGACCGGTCTCTTATTCACCTTTCGATGCCGACAGATTGGCGATCATCCGTGACAGAACCGAGATCGTCGTTTCGATTTCCGAGCGGGATATCCCCATCCCGCCACGGGCGATCAATGCTTCGACATGTGCCAGCATGCGTGGAAACGCCTCAAGGGCATGCGGCGACAAGCGAACCTCCATGCGCCTTCTGTCGGCCGGGTCCGGCTTGCGCTCGACGAAACCCTTCGAGGCCAAAGTGTCGAGGAAGCGGGTCACGGTCGTGCGGTCGCGCAGCGTCAGCTCAGCCAACGATCCGACGCTCAAAGGCGCTCGCTCGCGCAGCACCATCATCAGCGCCCATTCCTCGGGTGTGAGGTCGATGCCGTCGGCGCTGAAGGCGCGTTGAAGCTCGGCGCGGAACAGGAAGGCCGCACGGTTTATCCAATAGGGAGGTTTCTCGACAAAGGACGACATCGATATTATGTGTATAATACACCTAATTGGCGAAATGCCACCTGAACCTGAAAGGAGCAGGGCAAAATGGCAACTCATGAACTCGTCAGACTGAAGGACGCCGGCTCATTCCCGACCGTGACGCTCGAGGAACCGAATGGCAGGGGCTACATATTGCTGGCCGGTGAAGTCGACCGCCGGCTGCCCATAGCCTATTTCATAGAAAGCAAGGCCAAGAAGGCGCTCATCTACGACCTCAAGGCTATGCTGCCGAAGCTCACCGGTCTTGAGGCAGTCGAGGAAGCGACGCTCTTCAAGGCGCTGATCATTCCGCCCGGCCGCGGCGCGTATCTCAGGAAGCGACCTGAAACGCACATTGCGCGCTTCGATCTCGCGCTGATGGTGCGGGTCGCAGACCCGACAGCTGCCGCGGCCATCGTTGCTTCACCCGAATTCGCGGCGATCGAGGCGCGGCTGCGAGAGACGGCGCGGCACACCTATCGGATGGTGGGCGAGAATTTGCGCCGCATCGGCGACGTTGACCACTCAAGGGACGGCGTGTTTCTGGTCAACTACTTCCTCGCAGCCGACGAGAACCAGAACCTGGCAGTGTGGGACTACACGGCAGGCTGGTTCCAGTACCAGACGGGGCTCGACAATTCGGTCCTCACGCGTCCGCTCGAGCAGGACGGCGCGCACTACACGATCATCAACCATTGCCGCTGGGATGGGCTCGGCGACATCCTACCTTCGCTGCTCTTCAAACCGAGCTTCCGCCGCTACGTGCTGAGGCACTTCGAAGCCAACGATACGGCAGCGATCCCGATCCTCTACCGGCTCGCCTGACAGCGGCTATTTCGACACCGCGTCGAGAATGCGCGCCCAGGACCGCTGCCCCTTGTGGAAGGAGGCGACGTCGTACTTTTCGTTGGGCGAGTGAATGCGGTCGTCCTCGAGCCCGAAACCGACCAGAAGCGATTCCATGCCGAGCATGTTCTTGAAATCACCGACGATGGGGATCGAGCCGCCCATGGCGATCATCAGCGCCGGTTTGGGCCATTCGTCCGACAACGCGTTTTTTGCCTTGGTCACCACGGGCGAATCGTAGGGAAGCTGCAACGCCGCCCCGCCGCCATGCTTCTTGAACTCGACCCTGCAGTCGGCCGGCAGGCGCTCTTCCACGAAGGCGCGGAACGCGGCGCGGATCTTTTCCGGATCCTGCTTGTGAACGAGCCTGAACGAGATTTTGGCCGATGCCTTCGAAGCGATCACCGTCTTGAAGCCGTCGCCCTCGTAGCCGCCGGAGATGCCGTTGAACTCGGCGGTCGGGCGCGCCCAAATCAACTCCAGGACCGAGCGGCCCTTCTCGCCTGACGGAACCGACAGCCCGACCTCGCCGAGGAACTTCTCGGCAGTCATGCCCAACGCATCCCATGATTGCTTGATCTGCGCGGGCGTCTCCTCGACGCCATCGTAGAAGCCCGGGATCGTGACGCGGCCGGTATCGTCGTGCATGTCGGCCAAAATGCGCGCCAGGATGCGGATCGGATTGGCTGCCGCGCCCCCAAAGCTGCCGGAGTGGAGGTCGCGATCTGCGGCATGGATGGTGATCTCCTCGCCGACCAGCCCGCGCAGCGCTGTCGTGATGGCAGGTGTCTCCCGGTCCCACATGCCGGTGTCGCACACCATGGCGAAATCCGCCTTCAGTTCGTCGGCATTGGCCTTGAGGAAGGGATGTAGCGACGGCGACCCGGATTCTTCCTCGCCTTCGAAGAGCAGCGTGACCTTGCAGGGAAGCGTGCCGTGAACCGATTTCCAGGAGCGGCAGGCCTCGACGAAGGTCATCAACTGGCCCTTGTCGTCGGAGGAACCGCGCCCGGTGATGACACGGACGCCGTCGACCTCCTTCACGGCGGGAGCGAACGGATCATCGACCCAAAGCGACAGGGGATCGACGGGCTGCACGTCGTAGTGGCCGTAAAACAGCACGTGCGGCGCATCAGGCGACGGGCCTTCGTGATGACCGACGACCATCGGGTGGCCTTCGGTGTCGCGCACGCTGGCGTCAAAGCCTATCGTTTTCAGGTCCTCGACCAGCCATTCGGCAGCCTTGCGGCAGTCGGCCTTGAAGGCCGGATCGGTCGATATCGACTTGATGCGCAGCAGGCCGAACAGCCGATCCAGGCTGGCGTCGAAATCGCGGTCAATTGAGTCGAGGACGGGGTTCAGCGCGGACATTTTTCGTGATCTCTCCGGGTGGATTTTCGGAGGAACCTATCGGCGCGCGTTTGGAACGGGAAGGGATTTGAACCGCTGGACCAGTCAAAAAAGTGCCGCCGTGGTGGAGGGGGGAACCACGGCGGCCTTACTTGTATACGTGACGGCAGCCCGGAGAGGGGGATGAGGCTGCCGTCATGGTGTCCGGTTAGGCGGGGGACGGGCCTATTGCCGGACCCGGCGAAAACTGCCGGTGTCTACGATTTGTGTTTCCGATAGTGGCGATTCAAGGGCACGAACATTACAGTTGTGTAACGAAGGCGTGAGCGTGTTTTTCGCCGCGTCAGGAGGCCTTTGGACCACGGGCTCTTTGGCATGGACAGCCGCCGGTGGCCACGGTACTCCCTTCGCCCATGGCAAAGGGCGACCACCTCTTTCTCGTCGACGGTTCCGGCTACATTTTTCGCGCCTACCACGCGCTGCCGCCGCTGACCCGCAAGTCGGACGGGCTGCCGGTCGGCGCGGTGTCCGGCTTCAGCAACATGCTGTGGAAGCTGATGCGCGACGCGCGCAACACCGATGTCGGCGTGGTGCCGACCCATTTCGCCGTCATCTTCGATTATTCGGCGAAGACCTTCCGGCATGAAATCTTCAAGGATTACAAGGCCAACCGCTCCGAGCCGCCGGAAGACCTGATCCCGCAATTCGGACTGATCCGAACCGCCACCAAAGCCTTCAACCTGCCCTGCATCGAACAGGAAGGCTACGAGGCCGACGACCTGATCGCAACCTATGCGCGGATGATGACCGAGGCCGGCGGCGAGACGACCATCATCTCGTCCGACAAGGATCTGATGCAGCTCGTCAACGATCACGTCGGCATGTACGACCCGATGAAGGACCGCCAGATCGGCATTGCCGAAGTGGTCGAGAAATGGGGCGTAACGCCCGACAAGATGATCGACCTGCAGGCGTTGACCGGCGACTCTGTGGACAATGTGCCGGGCGTGCCCGGCATCGGCCCGAAGACGGCCGCTCAGCTCCTTGCCGAGTTCGGCGACCTGGACGGGTTGCTTGAGCGCGCATCCGAGATCAAGCAACAGAAGCGGCGCGAAAACATCATCGAGCATACCGAGAATGCGCGGGTTTCGCGCGAGCTGGTGCGGCTCAAGCAAGACGTGCCGGTCGAGGAGTCGATCGGCGATTTCGTTCTCCAGCCGCCGGACGGGCCGAAGCTGGTCGCGTTCCTCAAGACGATGGAGTTCTCGTCGCTGACCCGCCGCGTCTGCGAAGAAACGGGAACCGACGCCAACGAGATCGAGCCGGCCACAGTCGAGGTCGAATGGGGCGCTGCGGCGCATGGTCCGGACATCGGAATATCCGCCGGCCAGGCGGCATCCGGGGGCGATGGCGCGGCAGCGGAGACTGCGACGGATGCTGCCGCTGACTCGGCGATGCTGCCAGCCACACTTGCCGCGCAGCGCGCGGAGGCGCTTGTCGCGCAGATTTTCGATCCCTCGGGCTATGTCGCGATCCGCGATTCTGCAGAGCTCGACAAATGGATCGCGGAAGCGCGCGAGGTCGGGCGCGTTGCGATCAAAACGGGTACGACGACGCTCGATCCCATGCAGACCGAACTGGTCGGCATGTCGCTAGCCATCCGACCCGGACGTGCCGCCTACGTGCCGTTCGCCCACAAGGACCGCGAAGGCGACCTGCTGGGGGGTGGGCTCGCCGAAGGCCAAATCCCCGTGCGCGATGCGCTGGTGTCATTGAAGGCGTTGCTGGAAGATCGCTCGGTGCTGAAGATCGGCCACAACGTCAAATACGATCTCGTCGTTCTCAACCAGCATGGCGTCGATGTCGTGAACTACGACGACACGATGCTGATGTCCTATGTCACCGACGCCGGCTCGAGCGGACAGAGCATGGAGGCGCTGGCGGAGCGCTGGCTGGGACACGCGACCAAAGGGCTCAAGGAACTAACCGGAAGCGGCCGCAGCGCCGTGACTTTCGACCTCGTCGATATCGGTCAGGCAGCGGCCTATGCGGCGGAAAACGCGGACGTTGCGTTGCGCCTGTGGCTGGCGCTCAAGCCCCGCACCGTCTCCAAGGGCCTTGTCTCGGTCTATGAGCGCCTGGAACGGCCGCTTGTCAGCGTGTTGGCAAACATGGAGCAGCGTGGCGTTTCGGTAGACCGGCAAATACTTTCGCGGCTGTCGGGCGAGTTCGCGCAGGGTGCCGCAGCCCTTGAGGAAGAAATCTACGAGATTGCCGGCGAGCGCTTCACGATCGGGTCGCCGAAGCAGCTCGGCGACATATTGTTCGGGAAGATGGGACTGCCGGGCGGCACAAAGACGAAGACTGGCCAGTGGTCGACCACTGTTCAGGTACTCGACGAGCTTGCCGCCGATGGCCATCCGCTGCCCAGCAAGATCGTGGAATGGCGTCAGCTCACGAAGCTGAAGTCGACCTACACCGACGCCCTGCCCGGCTACATCAACCCAAACTCGCGGCGCGTCCACACCTCCTACGCACTGGCCTCGACCACGACCGGGCGGTTGTCGTCATCTGAACCCAACCTGCAGAACATCCCCATCCGCACCACCGAGGGCCGCAAGATCAGGGCGGCGTTCATAGCCGAACCCGGCAACAAGCTGATTTCCGCCGACTACAGCCAGATCGAGCTTCGCGTGCTCGCCCACATGGCCGACATCCCGCAGCTCAGGCAGGCATTCGCCGACGGTGCCGACATTCACGCCATGACCGCGTCGGAGATGTTTTCCGTTCCGGTCGAGGGGATGCCGCCTGAGGTACGGCGGCGGGCCAAGGCGATCAATTTCGGCATCATCTACGGCATCTCTGCCTTCGGGCTGGCCAACCAGTTGGGCATCGAGCGCTCCGAGGCAGGCGAATACATCAACAAATATTTCGAGCGCTTCCCCGGCATCCGCGACTACATGGAGTCGACCAAGGCGTTCTGCCGCGAGAACGGCTATGTCGAGACGATCTTCGGCCGCCGCGCGCACTACCCCGAAATCCGGGCCTCCAACCCGCAGCATCGCGCTTTTTCGGAACGCGCAGCGATCAACGCGCCGATCCAGGGCTCGGCGGCCGACATCATCCGGCGCGCGATGATCCGCATGGATAACGCGCTCGACAATGCCGGTCTCAAGGACACCCGCATGCTGCTACAGGTGCATGACGAGCTGATATTCGAGGCGCCCGAGGCCGAGGTGGAGCGCGCCATGCTGGTCATTACAGAGATCATGGAGAACGCCGCCATGCCCGCCGTTTCCATGGCCGTGCCGCTGCAGGTCGATGCCCGCGCCGCCGACAACTGGGACGAGGCGCACTAGCGGCATGCTGCTGCTCGATCCCGACTACCTGCCCACCCTGCTGTCTTTCGCATTAGCGTCGCTGCTCATAGAGCTCACGCCGGGTCCGAACATGACCTATCTGGCGCTTGTCGCATCATCGGATGGCAGGCGCGCCGGCTTTGCCACCGTGGCCGGGGTCGCGCTCGGGCTCGCCATCATCGGTGCGCTTGCGGCACTCGGGGTAGCGGAAATCATCCAGGCTTCCGACCTGGCCTATGAGGGCCTTCGCTGGGCAGGCGTGGCGTTTCTGCTCTATCTCGCATGGGATGGCTGGCGCCAGGGAACCGACGTCGTTTCATCGACGGACGCTTCGGAGCGCCGCTATTTCATGCGCGGGCTCATCACCAACATTCTCAACCCGAAGGCGGCCGTGTTCTACATCGCGGTGCTGCCGACATTCATCGTGCCCAACCTGCCTATTCAGCAGCAGACCTTGCTGCTCACAGCAGTCTATGTCGCGATCGCCACAATCGTTCATGCAGTGATTGTTGCCGCGGCCGGAGCTCTTGAGCCTGTGCTCAACAATCCCAGGATCGAGACGATAGCGCGCCGAACCCTCTCGCTCCTGCTGGCTGCGGTGGCGCTCTGGTTCGGCTGGTCGACCGCGCGATAGCGGAGCACGAGGCTGCCGCGTTTCCCCAATGCCGCCCAATTCGTGTAGACACTGAACCTGCTTGGGTATCGTCGGGCTTGGGAGAACCTTATGCATTTCGGAATCATGTCAGTCGCCGCGCTCGTTCTTTGCGGAACGTTTCTTACTGCAACGGTCGCAGACGCGCGCACCAACCGGGCGGTACTCGTTGCCGTCACTAAATACCCGAACGTGCCAGGCGCCGACCTTGTGGGGCCCAACAATGACGCTCGGCTCGTTCACGAGTATCTGACGACAAACGAACTGGCGCGTTTCGCGCCGGAAAACGTCACCGTTCTCGCCGACGGCGTCGAAGGTGCCGCCGCATCACCTACCTACCAGGCCATTACCGATGCACTTGCCGAGGTCGCGGCGAAATCCGAAAGCGGCGACTTCGTCTATCTCCACATGTCCGGACATGGCTTCCAGCAGCCGGCGGCCGATCTGGCGGCGGAGCCCGACGGCAAGGACGAGATATTCCTGCCGGCCGACATCAGATCCTGGGAGAATATCGAAGACGGCGTCCCGTCGGCGCTGCCCGACGACGAGATCGGCAAGGCGATCCAGGCCATCCGCGACAAGGGCGCCTTTGTATGGGTCGTTATCGATGCCTGCCATTCGGGCACGGCCACACGCGCCCTGGGGGCTTCCGACGTAACCGACAGGTCGATCGATGCAGGACAGCTCGGTATTCCCCAGAACGCATATGCCGAGGCGCTGGCCCAGGGAGGCGCTTCGCGGAGCGTTGGCACCGAGGAAAACAGGGCGCTCCTGCTCTACGCAACTCAAACCACAAGCGATATGGACAGTGCCACGGCCGCCGAGCCTGTTGTTCCCGGCGGCATGGTTGCGTTCTTCGCGGCACAGACGGTGGAAACCACGCCCGAAATGCTGCTGCCGCGCGGCGACGAAAATGCCAGGAAGCTCGGCCTGTTCACCTACACGCTCTTTTCCAAGATGGCCGAGAACCCGGGCCAGAGCTACCGCCAGCTGGGGGCGAGCATCATGCAAGCCTATGCAGCAGACAACCGGACGAGGCCGACGCCGCTGTTCGAGGGCAATCTGGATGCGCCCGTCTTCGGAACGGAGGTCCCCGAAAATGCTTTGCAGCAGTGGCGCGTGAGCGCCACGGACGGCAGGGTCACCATCCCGGCGGGGCGGCTGCACAGGCTGGCGCCAGGCACCAAACTCGCATTGCTGGCCTCGCCGGCTGACCTGACCGAGGACGCCTTCGGCTATGTGGAGGTCGTTTCGGCCGACAACATGACCAGCAGGGTCCGCTCAGTCGAACACGAGGGCAGGCCGAGGGTCACACCCGACAAGATACCCGACGGTTCCTACGCCCGGCTGGCCGAACTGACCTTCGAGATCGAGATGACTGTGGCGCGGCCGACGCCGAACCCGGACCATGCGGACGAGATTGCGCAAACGAACGCCCTGCTCGAAACCATCGCAAGCGGCGACGACATTCCAGTCAA
This sequence comes from Rhizobiaceae bacterium, assembly GCA_017643025.1. Taxonomy (GTDB): domain Bacteria; phylum Pseudomonadota; class Alphaproteobacteria; order Rhizobiales; family Rhizobiaceae; genus RCIO01. Next base: position 375,373 of record JAEPOG010000003.1, on the reverse strand, counting down.
GATAAGGCTGGTCGCGCCGGACGAAACGGCGGACCTTCGCGTGGAAGTGATGAGCGAGCAGGACGTGGCACTCCTGCAACTGAGGGGCGCGGGGCAGACTGGCGTCAGCAAGCGCGCGGCGATCAGCGACGCGCCGCGCCTTTGGTTCCTGTCGCCGTCGGCCGAGATTTCGCTGGACGAAGGGCGCCGCCCACCTTCCATCGGCTTCGCCGGCAGCACGCCCGAGGGGCTGCAGAGTGAGGTCGGTGAGTCGCTTACAACGATATTCCGCGCCGTAAACCTCGCACGGCTCGCCGCCGCAAACACCTTCAATCCGCAGGCATTCGATGTGCAATTCAACATCAAGCGGCTCGATGTTGAGGACCGGGAAGCGCTGCGCGCCGACAAGACACCGCGCGTCCACCCCGATGATCAGGTTCACCTGCTGGCCAGCAACAGCTCGGGCAAGCCGGTCGACATCAACGTGCTTTATATCGGCAGCGACTATTCGATCACGCACATCGTTTCAGAGCGCATGCATACCGGCGATTCCATCGACTGGCCGTTGCTTGCGTTCAACAAGGACAGCTACGGCATCGAGCGCATGGTGGTGGCCCTGAGCGAGGCCGACGCCATCACTCCCGTCGAGGACCTCTCCTTCCTGGCCCAGCAGGGCGTCCGCACAATGACGCGCTCGCTCGGCCACCCGGACGGGTTCTCGGGCCTGCTGCGCGACATCGGCGTGGCGCCGGCGACGACGCGGAACATCACGCTCCTGCGGCGCCAGGGCAGTACCGAAAAGAACGGTGCGTTGCTGATTTACTCACTGGAGACGATGCCGCGCGGCTGACCGGCTGCGGGGCGACGCCCCGAACGGCGGCGCTGTTCAAGGCACGGCCTTGCGGCTAGTCTCACGAAGGGTCGGGCGGACGAAAACCGGCCGACCCAAGGCCCGTGAGGAATACAGGAAACATGTTTGCAAAAGCGGCAGTTTTCGCGATTTCGCTTGCGCTCGGGAGCGCCTTCACGGCCGGAGCCGCGGCTCAGGAGGCATGTGGCCTGTGCGCCAGATCGGTGGTGATCAACTCATCCCTGGCGCGGTGCTTCCTCGACAAATATCCCGACTTCGCCTCGCGGGCAGCAGCGGCGGTGGCGGTCAATCTCGACGATTGCGAGGAGTCGCGCAGCGTGGTGCCCGCCCTCAGGGGGCCGTCAGCTGCCGGCGCCGAGCCGACGCGAAAGTTCTTCCTGTCGCTGCCGCAACTTGTGTGCCTGAAGCGCAAGCTCGAGGAACCCGATCTGGTGCTCGATCCGTCGGCGCAAATAGACCTGGGAAGCTGCTGATGGTCCATCTCGGCCCCACTGCTGCGGCGAGGATGCAGCGGAGCGCTTCGCAGACGGAACCGGACCCCGAGGTCGAAGCCCGCGGCAGTGACGACGGCAACCCTTTTCGCTCGTCCGACTGGCGCGTCTGGTCCTATGCATGGGCCGGCTTCGCGGTGCGCCTGCTGATCGTGGTGGGCGGCGTGTTTTCCGTTCTTCAGTATCTCGACACGCGCGAGGAGAACCGGGTCGAGAGAACGCTTCAGCTGGTCGAGTTGTGGGAAGAACCCGAGTTCCAGGCCGCGCAACGGGCGGTCGTCACGCGTCTCGACGCACTCAATGCGCAATTCGCCGAGCTGCTCGACAAGAACGCAACCGAACAGGAGCGGCTTGTCTATTTCGACCGGCTGGGTGCTGCCGCGCTGCAGACAAGCGGCGGCGCGATGCCCCTCGACGAGTTCCGGGAGCATTTCGACAGGCTGCTCTATTTTCTCAACCGCCTCGCTTACTGTGTGGACGGCAATCTCTGCTCAAAGGAGGTTGCGGACAGCTTCTTCGGCGATTTCGCCAAGTCGTTCTGGGCCTATTTCGGCGGCCATCTGCGCGAGCAGAGAAGCGGCTTGTCAGCCAACTACGCGGCGCCGCTGGAGCAATATGTGAAGGGCCTGGACTGACCCGTGCGGACATTCGCTCGATGGCTGCTGGGCGCGCTTGCCGCGCTGGTGTTTCCCGCCCTTCTGGCGCACTCGCCGGCAGCGGCACAGGACGGCACTGTCGATTTTCACCTCGATCTCGATACGGGCGGGCATCGCGCCGCGATACGCGACATTGCCGTCTCGGCCGACGGCGAACTGATCGTGTCGGCCTCCGACGACAAGACGATCCGGCTCTGGGACTGGCGGTCCGGGCGCACGATCCGCACCATCCGGGGCCAGATCGGCCCCGGCAATGAAGGCAAGGTCTTCGCCGTCGCCATCTCGCCGGACGGCGATACGATCGCGGCGGCGGGATTTTTCGGTCAAGGTTTTGGCGACCGGCCGCCCTATGGCGACATCCGCCTGTTCGATACGGCAACGGGCCGCCTGAAGGCGGTGCTGAAGGGGCACGAATACGCGGTCTACGACCTGGACTTCTCGCCTGACGGCGCTCTCCTAGCGGCTGGCGACGGCGATGGGCTGGCCTTTGTGTGGGAGCGGTCTGACGCCGAAACGAGCGGCTGGCGGTTACGGGCTCAGCTCGACGCGAATTCGTGGCAGATCCACCGAGTGCGCTTCGCGCTGGGCGGAAGCCGGCTCATCGCCGCTACTACCGACAACGGGATGCGGCTGTGGAACATGGCGTCCGGCGAGGAGATTGAAACGCCCGATGCGGAGACATTGCGCGACCAGCCATTGACCGACCTGACCGTCAGCGCGGACGGCACTGTGTTCGCCACCGCGTCGCAGGACGGGGCCGTGCGAGTCTGGTCTGCCGCAGACGGAGCGTTGGTGGCCGCCCTGCCTACACTCGGCTTTCAGATCGGATCGCTGACTTTCGCCGGCAATACAATGCTCGCGATCAGTTGCGGCTACAACTGCGCCGACCGAAACCGCAGCGTCGTCTGGAGCCTCGACAGCCAAACCTTTGTCTCCGAATTCCGAGGGCACGACAATTCGGTCACTGCAGGCGCGGGCATGCCCGACGGCGCCACGGTCGTTACCGCTGGCGGGACCGCGAATACGATCCGGCTGTGGGATGCCGCGAGCGGCCTCGAACGCACCGCGCTGTCCGGAACGGGACGCCCGGTGTTTTCCGTTGCGATCGATTCCGGCGCCGGACGGATTGCCTGGGGCACCGAGAACGCCTGCCCCGACGCCGTGTCATGCCCGGAGGCGCTGGGTGAACTGACGATGACAATGCGCCTGCCGAACCCGGATCGCAGTTTCGAGAACCCGGAAAACGGGGTGGTTGACGGGGCAGGTCTCCGTCGCTCGGTTCATCAGGCGGGAGACTTCCTGCTGAGGGCCGGGCCGGGCGGCGATTACGGGCTTGAGGACGCGCTGCTCGAACTGATCAGGTCCGGCGAAACAGTCGAGACAATCGAGAATGACGAGACGAACGGCTACAACCATACCGCCTTTACGCTGCTCGCGTCGGCGGAGGAATTCGTCACTGGTGGCTCCGACGGTACGATGATCGCCTATTCGACGGACAGTGGGGCGTTTGCCGGCGAATTTCTGGGCGGACACAGCGGCCATGTTCTTGCCGTCGCGGAAGCGCCGGCTGCGCAGCGGCTGCTCACCGGTAGCAGCGACCAGACAATGAGGCTGTGGAACCTCGACAGCCGCGAACTGATTGTGTCGATGTTCTTCGCCGGCTCGGACTGGATCGTGTGGACGCCGCAGGGGTACTTCAATTCGTCCCCCAACGGCGACCGGCTGGTCGGCTGGCATGTCAACCAGGGGCAGGACAGCGAAGCGCGCTTCGTCCGCGCGCGCCAGCTGCGCCAGCATCTGCACAGCCCCGAGATCGTGCGCCGCGCAATCATACTTGGCGACGCTTCGCAGGCCGCCCGCGAGTTGCGCGGAACCGACGGCCAGCTGCACGAATTGCTGCAACGCAAGCCTCCCGAATTCGAGATCCGCTTGGCAGAGGACGTGCCTGCCGGAGACGGATTCGTGGCCGTGGAGATCATCGGCGCCGACGACGCGGAAGCGCTCGCCTCGCGTTTCACGGTGCTCGCCAACGACCGACGCATCGACGAATATGCCTCCCGGTCTGTCGGCGGCGACGGGCAGTCCAACCGCCTCATCATCGAAGTGCCTGTCGAGGACGGCCAGAACGAAATCCTCGTCTCGGGCCTGAACGAATTCGGCTATGTGACGGAACGGGGCGTTACGGCGCTGGCCCGACGATCCGCAGCCGACGAAAACAAGGGCAAGCTCTATGTCGCCGTGATCGGCGTCGAGGAGTATCCGTTCCTGCCGACCGACTGCAATGGCCGCTCCTGCGACCTGGCCTACCCGGTCGATGACGCCGCCGAAATCCTGCGCGTCATCGCCGACAAGACCGCACCGCTCTACAGCGGCATGGAGTCGCTCGTGCTGGTCAACCGCGATGCGCTGGACGAAGACGCCGATCGCCGCGCTGCGGTGGAGGCGCTTCTTGGCGGATCGGAAGTGCTCGATCCCGAGGCCGATACGATCGGCGACGAACTGGTCGACTTCCTCGACCTGCCGGGCCCAGAAGACACGACAATCATCTTCGTGGCGGGACATGGCATCAATATCGAGGAGGACTATTATTTCATCCCGACGGATGGGCGCAAACGGGATGAAAACGACTGGCGACGCTCGTCGCTGGTCGAGTGGTCGGACATCCAGCGGGCCGTGGAGCGTGCGAAGGGCCGGCGCATCATGCTGCTCGACACCTGCCACGCCGCGAACGCCTTCAACCCAAGGCTCGAAAAGGAAGCGGCGGACGCCCGCGTGATTGTTTTCTCCGCAACCGCCGCCAACAACACGGCAGGCGAGCTGGCGGAGCTTGGCCACGGCATCTTCACCTACTCGGTACTGCAAGGCCTGCGCGGTGAAGCACGCACCGGCGATGACGGGGTGCGCCTGCTGGGTTTAGCCGACTATATATATCGCGAGGTTGTGCGACTAAGCGGCAGCAAGCAGGAACCGTTCTACCACATTTCGCAGACGTCCAATTTCCTCCTCGCCCGGCCATGAACACGGCGCGTTCGTGGCTGCTGGCGTTGTTGTTCGTGTTGGCGTCGGCCGGCCAGTCGGCTGGCGCCGAGTGCCCCGATACGGGCGCGCTCTTCGACGCGTTCTACAAGGACGCTGATATCTTCGAGCAGGCCATGGCGAAGGCCGAGACGATTGCCCCCGCCACGGCACGTCTGTCCGGCATTACGGTTCCGCACCACTTGCTTGCGGACCATTTGATGGCGCAGGGAATGAAGCTGACTGCGGGTCACCGCTACCGGCGCATAATCCTGCTTTTTCCCGATCATTTTCGCACCTTGAAGCAGCCATTCGGAACCGTGCGACACGGGTTCGAGACAGTGCTCGATCCGGTTGAGATCGATGCCGAGCCGGTCAATGCGCTACTCGCCAGAGCCGACCTCGGCATTGAGGAGAACTGCGCGCTTTCCTCCGACCATGGGCTCAGATCGCTGCTGCCATTCATTAGCCAACTTCATTCCCAGACACCCATTGTACCAATCGCGGTGTCCATTCGCTCGACCCGCGCAGACTGGGAGCGGTTGGCGGAAGCGCTACAGCCGCTCATGGACGACGAAACGCTGATCGTGCAATCGACCGATTTTTCGCATTACCTGCCGCATCATGTGGCACGCCAGCGCGATCAGCAGACGCTCAACATACTTTCGTCCGGCTCGCTGGACGATCTCGCCCGCCTTGTACAGCCGGACCATCTCGACACGCTCGGGGCGATGTATGTGCATCTTGCCGTGCAATCGCGTACCAAGAGCGCGACGCCGCAAGTGCTCGCCAACGAGAACATGCAGCAATACACGGACGCGTTTGTCGCCGAGACGACCAGCTACATGATCGTCGGATTCGTGCCGGATGACGGGACCGAACTCAAGTCGCTACCGGGAAACGCGACATACTACTTTGCCGGCGACACATTCTTCGGCCGGGCGATGACCCCGGCGCTTTCGGATGCCGACGCGGCCGATCGCGTCGAAGCGGCTGTCAGGGAGGCAACCGGCGGCCTGCCGATGGTCGTCAATCTGGAAGGCGTGCTCCTGCCCGACGTGCCGTCGGTTCTCGACGAAATGGTGCTCGCCATGCCGCGGGATCTCGCGCTCGAATGGTTCAAGCGCATGAATGTCGCCGCGGTCGGCCTCGCAAACAACCACACGAGCGACATCGGCGAGACCGGACTTGCCGAGACAGTGCGCACCCTCAATGAAAACGGCATCCCGTGGTTCGGCCAGGGCGGCCGGCTCGACTTTCCGGGCCTGACCGTCGTCGGCCTCACCGACATCGACAGCAACGCCACCCGCAAGGCGGATCTCATCGATGCGGACCTGCTCGACCGCTTGCTGGTCGAGGACGCCGAAACGCCCGTGCTGGCCTTCGTGCACTGGGGACGCGAATATCTGACCGAGCCCGGCCCACGCGAGAGCCATCTGGCCGACGAAATGCGCCGCCGCGGCGTGGCGGCGATCATCGGCGCCCACCCCCATAGAGCGAGCACGGGCATCAAGGCGCTGGGCGGCGGCGACACCGCGATGCTCTATTCCCTCGGCAATTTCCTGTTTGACCAGAGATCGGACAAGAGCTCGGGCGCGCTGGCCAAGGTGACGGTCTTTCCGCAAGGGACGATATTTGTGCGCCAGATCGCCATACCCAACCTGTTCGAAACGGCCGGGTCGAATGATTGAAGTCGAGAACCTGTCATTCACCTATCCCGGGGCGACAGGTCCGACCCTTGCGGGACTGAACTTTTCGATCGCCGACGGCGAAGTCTACGGCCTGCTCGGCCCATCCGGCGCCGGCAAATCGACGACACAGCGTATCCTGATGGGCCTGCTCGGCGGTTTCAGCGGCGAGGCCCGCGTGTTCGGCCAACCCGTCGGTTCGATGGGACGGGAATTCTATGAGCGCATCGGCGTAAGCTTCGAGCTGCCGACGCTTTATCTGCGGCTTACCGCACGCGAGAACCTGAAGTTGTTTGCTGCACTCTACGACCGCCCTACGCGCGACCCGCTGGATGTGCTCGGTCTAGTCGATCTGGCGGATGCCGCCGACCAGCGCGTGGAGACGTTCTCCAAGGGCATGAAGATGCGGCTCAACCTATGCCGCGCGCTGCTGCACGATCCCGATCTGCTCTTCCTCGACGAACCGACGACGGGCCAGGACCCGGCGCGTGCGCGGATGACACGCGCGCTCATCCTGAGACTGAAGGCCGAGGGCAAAACTGTTTTTCTCACGACGCACAACATGGCGGAGGCGGATGAAATCTGCGACCGCGTCGGCTTCCTGGCACACGGCCACATCCCCGTGACCGGCAAGCCGGAAGCGCTGAAGCGAGAGTACGGCCAGCGCGTGCTTGAGGTGACAACCCGCGCCGGCGACGGCCTGGACAAGGCCTCCTTCCCGATGGACGGGATTGGCGTGAACGAGGACTTCCGCAGCCTTATCGCCTCCACCGAGGTGGTCTCCATGCATACTCTGGAAGCGAGCCTCGACGACGTGTTCATCAAGGCGACTGGCATAGAGACGGGGCCGCCGGAATGAGCGCGCGCTTCACGACCCTGCTTGGCCTCGACGCACGTCTGCAGCATCGCTACGGCATCTACTATGCCTATGCGTTTGTCGTCGCATTCTATGCCGTCCTGCTCACGATGCTGGGTGAGTGGCTGCCTGCGTGGGCGGTCGGCATCGTGGTCTATTCCGACCCCGCCGTTCTCGGCTTCTTCTTTCTCGGCGCGCTGATGATGCTCGAGAAGGCGGAAGGCGCCCGCGCGGCGCTCGCCATCACGCCTGTCTCGCCAGCGGACTATTTCTGGTCGAAGGCGCTTACGCTGACGCTGGTCGCAATCGTCGCGGTGACGGTAATCGGCGCGACGGTCCACGCTGAGGTCAATTGGGCGCTTCTGCTTGCGGCAACGGTCCTGACGTCGATCCAGTTCATCGGTATCGGGGTGCCGGTCGCGCGGCTTTTCAAGACTGTCTCGTCCTATTTGATCGGTTCCACCGGATTGCTCGTTCCCGTGGTGTTGCCCTGCCTGCTCGCCCTCTACGATCCGATGCCCGGCTGGGCGGTCGCTATTCCCGCTGCGTCGCAGCTCAAGCTGATCCTTGTCAGCTTCGGCGCCGGCAGCGCCGGTACTGTCCAGATAAGCATGATGCTTGGCGTCTCCGCCGTCGCGGCGGCTGCCGGCGCATGGTGGGGCATCCGCAGCCTCGAAGGGGAGCTCGGCGGCAAATGAGCGTGCTTTCGGTGTTCGCACCCCGCCGCTTCGGGCGTCTTTTCCTCTCGGACGCCATGAATGTCAGCCGCGACCCGACCCTTATGTTCGGGACCGTGCTTTCAATCGTTCCTGCCATCGCCTTCCATTTCGGCGCCGAGGCCATGGACCGCGCCGCGCTCGCGGCCTTCGACATTGAAGCCCTCTCCCGCTATGTTGCGGCGGTGGCGATCTGCCTGCCGGCCTTCATCATCGGCTGGGTCACCGGTTTCCTGTTTCTCGAAGATCGCGACGAAGGCCCGCTGCTGGCGCTGGACACGACGCCGACCGGCAAGAGCGGCTTCATGGCCTACCGAATATCCGTCACCGTGCTGCTCGCAGTCGGCGTGACGCTGGTCGGCGCGCCCATCATGATCCCGGAGGCAGATTGGCCGCTGGCGGTGCTGATCAGCGCGCTAGTTGCCATGCAGGCAGTGGCTTCTGCGCTGGTCCTGCCCGCACTGGCGCGAAACAAGGTCGAAGGCCTCGCCATCACCAAGCTCGTCAACATCGCCAGCGCCGGGGCATTGTTGGCGGCGATCCCGTCGCCGCTGCGCTATCTCGGCGGTTTCGTGCCGACATTCTGGGTCGGTGAACTGCTCGGTCTATCGAGCAGCCCGCATCTGCCGATGATCGTGATTGCGCTGCTGGCATTCACGGTCCACATCGCGGCGGCCGTGGTGCTGTATCGCTTCGCAAACAGACAGGCTGGTTAGATCGAGGCTCGCACCAGCGAGCCTCGATCAGATTTGATGCTAACCGTTCGCCGCGGCGACAGCCCGCTTGGCCATCACGACGATCAGATTGGCGCGATATTCGGCCGTGGCATGGATGTCGGTCATCAGGTTCTTTGCCGAAACCTTCACACCGTCCAGCGCCGAAGCGTCGAATTTTTTCGACAGCGCGGCCTCGACTTCCTTCGAGCGAAACACGCCATCATCCCCGGCGCCGGTGACGGCTGCCTTCACGCCATCCTTGCGCTTGGCGACGAACACTCCAGTCATGGCGTAGCGCGAGGCCGGATTGGGGAACTTCGAGTAGCCGCACTTGTCGGGAACGGTGAAGGTCACCGCCGTGACGATCTCGTCGTCCTTGAGCGCCGTCTCGAACAGCCCGGTGAAGAACTTCGCCGCGGCGATCTCGCGCTTATTGGTGACGATGGTGGCGTCGAGCGCAAGCATGGCTGCGGGGTAATCGGCCGCCGGGTCGTTGTTGGCTACCGAACCGCCGATCGTGCCCATGTTGCGCACATGCGGATCGCCGATATGGGCGGCGAGATGGCAGATCGCCGGGCAGGCCTTGGCCAGCTTGGCGTCGCTTGCGACCTCGGCGTGCGTGGTCGCCGCGCCGATGGTGACGCTCTTGCCGGAAACCTTGACGCCCTTCAGCTCCTTGATGTGGCGCAGGTCTATGAGGTCCGACGGCGCGGCCAGCCGCTGTTTCATCGTCTGGATCAGCGTCATGCCGCCGGAGACGAACTTGCCGTCGTCGGCCTTCTTCTGAAGCTTCACGGCGTCAGCGACCGAGGAAGCGCGGTGGTAGTTGGTCTGATACATCTGGGTTTCTCCTCAGTGCCTGGTCGCGGCCTTCAGCGCCGCCCATACCTTCTGCGGCGTGGCGGGCATGGCAAGGTCGTTGTTCTGGATGGCGTCGGTGATGGCGTTGATGACCGCCGGCGGCGAGCCTATCGCTCCCGCCTCGCCGCAGCCCTTGATGCCAAGCGGGTTCGACGGGCACGGCGTGTTCGAGGTCGAGACCTTGAACGACGGCAGGTCGGAGGCGCGCGGCATGGTGTAGTCCATGTAGCTCGCCGTCACCAACTGGCCGGAGCCGGCATCGTAGACACAACCTTCGAGAAGGGCCTGGCCGACGCCCTGGGCGATGCCGCCATGCACCTGACCCTCGACGATCATCGGGTTGATGATGTTGCCGAAGTCGTCGGCGGCCACGAACTGCACGATCTCGGTCTGCCCGGTGTCGGGGTCCACCTCGACCTCGCAGATGTAGCAGCCCGCCGGGAAGGTGAAGTTGGAAGGGTCGTAGAAGGCGCCCTCCTTGAGGCCGGGCTCCATGCCTTCCGGCAAATTGTGCGCCGTGTAGGCCGACAGCGCCATCTGGAACCAGGGCACCGCCTTGTCGGTGCCCGCGACCTTGAGCTCGCCGTTTTCAATGACGATGTCGCCCTCGTCGGCTTCGAGCAGATGCGCGGCGATCTTCTTCGCCTTGGTCTCGACCTTGTCGAGCGCCTTGTGAATCGCCGACATGCCGACCGCGCCGGAGCGCGAGCCGTAGGTGCCCATGCCCATCTGCACCTTGTCGGTGTCGCCGTGGACGATGGAAACCTGGTCGAGCGGTACGCCGAAGCGCTGAGAAACTAGCTGAGCAAAGGTCGTCTCGTGGCCCTGGCCGTGGCTGTGAGAACCGGTGAGCACCTCGATTGTGCCGACCGCATTGACGCGCACCTCAGCGCTCTCCCACAAGCCGACGCCGGCGCCGAGCGAGCCGACGGCGGCCGACGGCGCGATGCCGCAAGCCTCAATGTAACAGCTCATGCCGATGCCGCGCAGCTTGCCCGCTTTCTTCGCCTTCTCGCGCCGCTTCTCGAAGCCGGCATAGTCGGCCGCCTTCATCGCCGCGTTGAGCGAAGTTTCGTAGTCGCCGGCGTCGTAATTCATGATGACCGGCGTCTGGTACGGGAACGAGCGGATGAAGTTTTTCCGCCGGAGTTCCGCAGGCGAAACGCCAACCTCGCGCGCGGCAGTCTCGACGACACGTTCGAGAACGTAAGTGGCTTCGGGCCTGCCGGCGCCGCGATAGGCATCGACCGGCGCTGTGTTGGTGTAGACCGCCTTCACGTTGCAGTGGATCGCCGGGATCACATACTGTCCCGAGAGCAGCGTGGCGTAGAGATAGGTCGGGACGGCGCTGGAAAACAGCGACATGTAGGCGCCGAAATTGGCGATGGTGTCGACCTTCAGCGCGGTGATCTTGTGGTCCTTGTCGAGCGCCAGCTTGACCTCGGTTACATGGTCGCGGCCATGCGCGTCGGTCATGAAGCTTTCAGTTCGGTCTGCGACCCATTTCACCGGCACGCCGGATTTCTTCGACGCCCACAGGCAGACGATCTCTTCCGGATAGATGTAGATCTTGGAGCCGAAGCCGCCGCCCACATCCGGGGCGATGACGCGCAGCTTGTTTTCCGGCGCGACGTTGTAAAAGGCGCTCATGACGAGACGCGCGACATGCGGGTTCTGCGACGTGGTCCAGCAGGTGTAGTGGTCCTCGGCCTTGTCGTAATGGCCGAGAGCCGCCCGCGGCTCCATCGCATTGGGCACCAGCCGGTTGTTGACGATGTGCATGGTCGTCACATGGGCGGCCGCCTTGATCGCCTTGTCGGCGGCGGCGCTGTCGCCGATTTCCCAATCATAAATGAGGTTGCCGGCCGCCTCGGGGTGCAACTGGGGCGCGCCGCTCTTGAGCGCGGCAACCGCATCCGTCACCGCCTTCTTTTCCTTGTAGGAAACAGCGACCGCTTCCGCGGCATCACGCGCCTGGCCCTTGGTCTCGGCAACGACGATAGCCACGGCATCGCCAACATAACGAACCCGGTCGACGGCCAGAGGCGACCATGCGCCCATGTTCATCGGCGAGCCGTCCTTGGAGTGGATCATCCAACCGCAGATGAGATTGCCGATGCCGTCGGCCTTGAGTTCCTTGCCGGTCAGCACGGCGATGACGCCGGGCATCTTCTCCGCTGCCTTGATGTCGATCTTCCTGATGTCGGCATGCGCATAGGGGGAGCGCACAAACGCCGCATGTTTCATTCCCGGTACGACCATGTCGTCGACATAGCGGCCAGCGCCGGTGATGAACCTCTTGTCTTCCTTGCGCGCCACGCGGGCGCCGATGCCTTCCATACCCATAGTCGAACCTCCTCCGGTTCAAGGGTCGCAAGGGAGTAAGGCCGTCGGCAGCAGGTGAGGCGTTTGAAGGCAGCTCTTCCCTACTGCCCAATGCCTACTGCCCCACTCCCGTGATCAAGCAGCTTTTTTTGTCTTGCCTTTGCCCTTCGCCATCGTCTGAGACGCCGCGAGGATGGCCTTGACGATATTGTGGTAGCCGGTGCAGCGGCAGATATTGCCCTCGAGCTCGGCGCGCACGGTCTTCTCGTCGAGGCCGCCGGGGTGGCGGTTGATCATGTCCACCGCGGCCATGATCATGCCCGGCGTACAGAAACCGCATTGCAGCCCGTGATGCTCCTTGAAGGCGGCCTGGACAGGATGAAGGTCGGCACCGTTGGCCAGCCCCTCGATCGTGACGATCTCGGAGCCGGAAGCCTGGGCGGCCAGCATCGAGCAGGATTTCACGGCCTTGCCGTCCATATGCACGACGCACGCGCCGCACTGGGAGGTGTCGCATCCGACGTGGGTGCCGGTCAGACCCTGGTTCTCGCGCAGGAAATGAACGAGCAACGTACGGTCCTCAACGGTACCGGAAACCCTCCGGCCGTTCACGACCATTGAAACTTCAGACATGAATCCTCCTCCGAATGCCTTTGCCGCGTTCTGCAAACCGCCGCGCGGCTGTGTAACCGAACGAGATTAACGCAGCGCGTTCAGGAGTCCATGGCCAGCACAACCATTTGATGCACGGGCCAATGACTTAGGAGAAGATTGAAGGATTTCACCTGCGCCTATCGGGAATGGGCGGTGGCTGCAGTGCCGCTTGATATCCCTACCCGGAGCGGCTATCACGCGCCAACTCTGGCGCGGGCATCCCGCTCCGGACGCCGCATTAGCTCAGTTGGTAGAGCACGTCATTCGTAATGATGGGGTCGCTGGTTCGAGTCCGGCATGCGGCACCACCCACTCTCCCCCACGACAGAATCTTCGGGCCGCCGTCACAATGGACGACGGCCCAATGCCTAATCGAAACCATGCTCAGACAGCGCGGTAGGAGAGCCCCGCCGCGAACCCACCTAGTTGCAGACCTGGACTTCCCGGCAGGCAAAGGGATCGACGATGCTGTAGCCGCAATCCTGGTACCAGTTGCAGTAGCGCGCTACGCCACGATCGGTCTATCGGCAGGAACTGCGGCGATCGCGTCGAGCAGATACTGATTGTCGCCTGCCATGCCCTTGGCCTCGTCGAGAACCGCTGCAATGTCGTACGCGCTGCTTGCCTCGCCTTCGCCGCTGACGGTGCCGATTTCGGAAAGAATCTTGGCGCCGACGACCAGCATCATCGGATCCTTGTTTGACCGGCCGAGCGTGATGACTCCTGTAGCGATCTCAAGCTTGGCCCGCGTCTCCGCGGCCTGTGCCGCGGTGAGATTGCTGCCATCCTGAGCATGGCCAGCGCCGGCGAGAGACACGAGAGCGAAGGCTCCGGCGAAAAGCGGTAGCATGCGTTTCGTCATCACGAGGTGTTCCTTTCAGATTTCCCGGACGATCCAGACTTGCCCTAACGGCAATAGCCACGAACCACTGGGCACAAATATGACCATGAACACCGGACGGTCGGCACCTGCGGGCCGCACGGGGAAATCTACTTACACGCGCGCCCATCGATCGTGCAGCGACCGGCAGTCGCGATTGTCAGGCCGACTCAAGCGACCCGATGAAGGCTCGGACCTCGGTCATCATGAAAGCGCGGATATCCTCGTCGACGAGGAGGCCGTTCTCGACCTTCTTGGGAGCGAAGGGGATGATGACTTCCTTGGAGATGAAAACCCGCGCCAGCATGCCGTTGAGCATGTATTTGAGATGCGACTGGGCCCGCACACCGCCCATGGCGCCGCCAGACACGGACGCGACGAAGACCGGCTTCTCCTTCATCACGGATTCGTAGGCCGGGCGCGACGCCCAATCGATGGCGTTCTTCAGCACGCCTGGCACGCTGTAGTTGTACTCGGGCGTGACGATGATGAGACCGTCTGCCGCTTCGACTGCTGCCTTGAAAGACACGACCGGCTCCGGCTGGCCGAGGTCGGCGTTGTAGTGCGGCAGCGTGGAGATGTCGAAGCGGACAATCTCGACCTCGCCGGCGATCTCGCGGCAGATGGTTTCGACCACTGCGGTGGACGACGATGCTTCCCTGAGGCTGCCGGACAGGCACAGGATTGTCTTCATGGTTCAGAGCCTCGCTAGCCAGGTTGCGATCTGCGGGAAGGCGACGATGATCGCCAGCCCCGCTATCATTGCAAATACAAAAGGTAGCGCACCGCCGAAGATCTCGCTGATCTTAAGGTCGGGATCGTCGAGTGCAGCCTTGATCGTATAGACCGACAGGCCGAAGGGCGGCGTCAGAAGGCCGATCTCAACGGCGACGACTGTCAGCACGCCGAACCAGATCAGATCGAAACCAGCCTCGGTGGCCACCGGTAGCGCGATCGGTAGCAGGATCAGCATGATCGAGATGGAGTCGATCAGGAAGCCCATGACGATGACCAGCACGAGGAAGATCAGCAGGAAGCCGTAGGGCCCTATCGACCCGCCCAGTAGCATCTCGGCCAGTGCGTTCGGCAGGCCTGACATCGCCAGCATGCGGCTGAAGAAGGTTGCCGCCATTATCAGGAACAGCACGGACACGGTGACCTGGCCGGTCTCGACCAGCAGCCCCCAGAGGCGCGACGGATTGAGCGATCGGCGCAACAGCGCAATCACCAACGCTCCGAGGGCGCCGACAGCGCCGGCCTCCGTGGGGTTGAAGAACCCGCCATAAAGGCCGCCCAACACCAGCGTGACGAGCATGATGATCGGAACGCCCTTCGCCAACGTGGTCAGAACCGGCTGCGGCTCCATCTCGAAATCGCGCGTCTCGTGAGTGAAGACAGAGGATTTCCACCAGGTCGCAAGAATGAGGACCGTTATCGAAAAGAGAACTGCGAGGAGGATTCCCGGGCCGACGCCGGCCAGGAACATGCGTCCGACCGATTCCTCCGCCAGCACGGCGTAGATTATCATCAGCAGAGACGGCGGGATGAGCATGCCGAGCACCGAACTTCCCGCGACGACGCCGGTGGAGAAGCGCCGGCTGTAGCCGTGGCGCGTCATCTCGGGCACGGCGACGCGCGAGAACACCGAAGCGGAAGCGATGGAGATGCCGGTGATCGAGGCGAAGACCGCGTTGGCGAAGACAGTCGCGATGCCTAGGCCCGCCCTTACCCGTTTGAGCATTCGCTCGAACAGGTCGAACGTATCCTTGCCGACGCCGGATACCGTCACGAGCAGCCCCATCAACACGAATAGTGGCACGACGGCGAAGAGATATTCCTCAAGGCTGTCATTGGCGACGGAGCCGATCATCCGCGTGGCGACGACCTCGTTGCGGATCAGCGACACGCCGGCAAAGGAAACAACGATCATGCCGATGCCAATCGGCATACCGAGCGCGATCAGTATCACCAGCACGACGATCGCCGCTGCGCCGATCTCAATGCCCGTCATGAACTGCGCACCTCAGCGCCCGCCGCTTTCATGAACGAGCGGATAGCGAGAATGATGAACTGGATAGCGGCGACCGCAGCCCCGACAAGGATCAGTGCACGGAACGGCCAGGTCTGCATGGTGACGATTGCCGTCACACCGATGAACTCACGATGCTCGATGTCCTTGAGCAGAATGCCCCAGGTGGACCAGGCGATGCCGGCGCAGACGGCGATACCGAACAGTTCCCAGATGCCGGAGACGAAGGCGGCCGCACGCGGACTGCGCTCCTCCAGAACTGCGAGAAAGAAGTCGGTGCGGGCAAGGCGGTTGTTGCGAATGGTCGTGCCCAGCTGAAGGTAGACGATCATAACGAGCGTAAGCGCACCGAGTTCCGAAACAAGCGGCAGTGAGCCGCCGGTGATGTTACGCGCGAAAACGTCGGCGCAGATCATGCCCATGAGAAGCACGATCATGATCGTGCCCATGGCGGCGAGGCCGTCCACGGCGCGCAGCCAGATCAGATGTAAGGTCGAGAGCCGGCGCCACTCCCCGGAGGCGCCGGCCTTGTCGGGGTCAGAGACCATGTCTCCTCTCCCTATGCTGTTTCGGGACTATTCCTTGTCCCAATCGCGGACCGGGGTCTCGCCCCTGGAACGCAGACCTTCCATGTAGGCCGCAAGGAACTCCTTGGCGGGAATGCCGCGCGACTCGACATCGGCAGCCCACTCGGCGGCGATGTTCGGCATGCCGTTCACCCAGGCAGCCCGGTCTTCCTGGGACATGTCGGTCATCGTCACAGGCGGGTTCTGGCTGGCGCCGATCTCGAGCATCTTCGCCAGCGCCGCCTCATGCCGCTCCAGCAGATCCTTGCCGTGCGCGTCGGTGTAGAACTTGCCTGCCTCGACCATGGCGTTCTGCACCTCTTCCGGCAGGCCGTCCCATGCATCCTTGTTGATGGCGACGGCGCCCGAATAGGCAACGCCGATATCGACGCGGGTGATGTAGGGAGCGACCTCGTAGAGCTTTGCCGGCAAGACGCCGAGCGCCAGCGACAGAACGCCGTCGGAAACGCCGGTCTGAATGTCGGTGTAGAAGGTCGTCAGCGCACCATCGACCGGGTTGGCGCCGGTGCCGCGCAGCCATGCGCCGAGCACGCCCGGGGCCGACAGCTTCATGCCGTTGAGACCGGCGAGACCGTCAAGCGGCTCCTTGGTGTAAAGGTCGTAGCTGTCGGTGCCCGTCAGGCCGAGCACCTTCAGGTTGTACTGCTCCCACTCGTTGCGGAACGCCTCGTTGTTCTCGTAGAGGTCCCACATCACCTCAAGCTGCACCGGCGGATTGGCCGTTGCAAAGGGTGCGTAGCTGGACGCCTGGCTGAGCGGCAGCTTGGCGGCCTCCAGGAAGGAGAACACCCAGCCGATATCGGTGATGCCTTCCTCGACCGAGGTCAGCGTGGCGTTTGCCTTGTAGAGCTGGCCGCCGAAGGCCTCGTTCCACTCGATCTTGTAGTTGCCGCTTTCGGCAAGGATGCGGTCGGTCTCGGCCATGAAATGCGACTTGATCATGCCAACCCACGGAATAACGAGCGGGTGGCTCGACGCGACCGTGAGGTTGATCGTCTCCTGCGCCATGACCGAGGTCGGAAAGGCGATGGCTCCTGCGAGCAATAGTCCGGTAAGTTTCTTCATTGGTTCTTCCTCCCTAAAGACCTAGAGGACCGAGAAGGTCTGGCTCGAACTGTCGAGCCGGATCGTCACCGTTCCTTCGTTGATCATCCACGGGCGTACCGTGAACTTCCGTGCCCCGCTGACATGCATGGGGTCGCGTTCTGCTATGGCGATGGCTTCCTTGCGCGAGCCGGCGCGGACGACGACAAGACCGTCACCGTCCCAGCTTTGCTCGTCGTCGGACCACATCGGCCCGGCGGCATAGAGAATACCGTCCTTCTCGAGAGACACCTGGAAGGCCAGATGCGCCTCCAGATTGGCGAGGATCGCATCGATGCCGCCGGTCGGCGTCGTGAAAATGGCGTAGAGCTGCTTCTGCAGCATCTGGCTCGACGCCTGCATCACATCCTTGACCGGTAGTCCCATCGTCATTCCTCCCCGGGTCAGCTCGCCTTGAGCCGTTCGAGCTCGGCCCTGATCTCGGCGCCGTGCTCGTCCAGCGTCGGCGGCGGCAGGACCTCGCTGTCCGGCGAACCGTCGAAATTGTAAGGTGCGCGGACGGTGGTGAACTCGCCCATCTCGGGATGTCTGGCCGAAACCTTGATGCCGAGATGCCGGGCCTGCGGGTCTTCCAGCGCCTCGTTGGAATCGTAGGCCGGCGAATGCGGAACTTCGTTGGCAAGCAGCCGCTCGCACCACTCGTCGCGCGTCCGTTCGGCGAATATCGGTCGAAGCGCCTCGATCAGGGCATCGTGGTTCTTGATGCGCGCCATGCGTTCGGCGAAACGCTCGTCGGTTCCGATAGCGGGACGGTCTAGCGCCGCGACCAGACCTTCCCAGAACTTCGGCGGCGATGAGAGATGGATCGCAATCCATTTTCCGTCAGCGCATTCGAATGTGTAGGACTGCGAAACCTCGGGCCTGCTGATCGGCCCCATCACCTCGCCGACACTGTAGTAGTGCGTGAAGCTGTCGAGGTTGAAATGCGCCATTGCCTCCAGCATCGAGATGTCGAGGCGGCGGCCCTTGCCGGTCTTGCCGCGTTCCACCAGCGCGGCGCAGATACCCATCGCGGCATACTGGCCGGTTATCGCGTCGGCGATCGCAGGGCCGATGACGCGGGGGTTGTCGGGGGGTGTGAGCAAGCGCAGATAGCCACTCGCGGCCTGGGCGACGGTGTCGTAGACCGGGCGATCACGATACGGCCCGCTAGCGCCGAAGCCGGTAATGGCGCAGTAGATGATGCGCGGATTGATGCCGCGCAACGTATCCTCGCCGGCACCCAGCTTCTCGGCAACGCCGGGGCGGAAATTCTGGATGAACACGTCGGCGGTCGACACAAGGTCGTGCAGCACCTTGAGGTCGCCTGCCTCAGTCGTGTCGAGCGCGATGGAGCGCTTGTTTCGGTTGTATGTCTGGTAGTGCGGCGAATAGAGGCCGCCCTTGAAGGCCCGGAAGGGATCGCCGGTGCCGGGACGTTCGACCTTGATCACGTCAGCGCCGAGGTCAGCGAGGTGCATGCCCGCGGCCGGCCCGGTGATGTAGGTGCCGAGTTCGACGACGCGAATATCCCTGAGTATCTTGGCCATCGCCGCTCAGCCCTTTCCCTCTGCCGCCTTGCCATCGTACTCGATGGCAAGATCAGCCTTGTGGGACATGATGAAACCGATGGAACGCTGGGTCTCCTCGAAAAGGTGGGCCACCAGTCCCGCGGCGCGGGCGAGCAGCGGCACACCCTTCATCGCATCGACCGGCCAGCCTGCATCGAGCATAAGCGCGGGAATTGCCCCCGACACGTTGATCGGCAGCGGCCGGTTCATGACCGCAGGAGCCTCCTCGCCGATGGCGCGCAGGCACTCAACGTGGTCGCCGGCGACGCCAAGTTCATCCGCCAGTTTGAGCAGAACGTTGGCGCGCGGGTCGCCGGTGCTGTGCTGCGGATGGCCGAGCCCCGGCACCTTGGAGCGCGCCGCCTTGAGACCTTCCAGGCTTTTGCGAGCAGCTGACTTCAGGTCCGTGCCTGACTTGCGGCTCTCTTCCAGCACCTCGACGATGTAGCGCCCGGCCGTCTCGGAACTGCCGGCCACAACCGATCCCATTCCGAGCAGGCCGGCCGCCATCGCCCCCTGCCAGGCGTCCGGCCCGGCCGCCAGCGTCATGCGCGCGGCCTGTACGCTCGGAACGAGACCATGCTCGGCGATCGCCACCAGGCAGGCGTTTGTGATGTCGCGCTGGACATTCGTCGGCTTCTCGCCGGTCACCAGCAGCCAGAAATAGTCGGTGAAATCGATCTTGCCGATGAGCTCGTCGCACAAATCGTAACCGCGGATGGTGATCGTTTCCGCGTCGGATGTGGCGATCGCAGTGAACGCGCCATCCTGCTTGCCGATGCGCATCAGGCCTCCCGGGAATTTTTTCGCAATGCGAAAACTTTTTCTCTTGTCGGAAAGTACGGCCCGATTTACGGTCATGTCAAGGGCGCGTTCGGGTACCGGCGGGCCGTAACCGGCCATTACGACATGGGAGGAAGGCGGGCATGCGCGATATCAACCAATTCACGATTACCGAGGCGGTGAAGAAGAGTTTCCGGACCGAGGAGGGATCGCGGTTCGAGTTCCTGCTCCACAAGATGCTCGACCACCTCCACGACTTCACGCGCGAGACGAACCTGACGCATGACGAGTGGATGCGGGTGCTCAACTTCCTCTACGACTGCGGCAAGATCTCCACGCCCGAGAGACACGAATTCATCCTGCTGTCGGACGTCATCGGCTTTTCGGCGCTGGTCGACATGATCAACACCAGAGGCGGCGCGACCGAAGGCAGCAATCTCGGACCGTTCTACTTGGAAAACGCGCCGACGAAGGAGCTTGGCGCCGACCTCGCGGGCGAGCGCGAGGGCGCGCTGGTGGTGGTTCACGGCATCGTGCGCCACATCCTCGGCCAGCCGCTGCCGGGGGCCATCGTCGACACATGGCAGGCAGACGGCTCCGGCACATACCCGATCCAGGAGCAGGAACGCGGACAGGACAAGTTCGACCTGCGCGGCATCTTCAAGACCGACGAGCAGGGGCGGTACTACTACACGACGGTTCTGCCAAAGCCCTACACGGTGCCCGACGACGGTCCGGTCGGCGAACTGCTGCGCGCCGGCAAGCGCCACAACTGGCGCGCGCCGCATCTGCACTTCATGCTGCGCGCCGAAGGCATGCGCACGAACGTGACCGAAGTGTTCTTCGAGAATACGCAGTACATCGACAATGATGCGGTGTTCGGCGTGCGCAAATCGCTGATCGGCAAGGTCGAGCCCTACAAGGCGGACAAGGTGGGCGACCTGCCTCTGGAGCGGAAGCCAGACGCGATGCTGCATTTCGATTTCGTGATGGCACCGGCGGACTAGGGAAGCGCTTCGATGCTCGAGGACAATCTGGATTCCGCCCGGCCGGCGGAATTCGTGGAGGCCCTTGCCAAGGGGCTAGCCATCCTTGAGTGCTTCGATTCCGAGCATCCGGAGATGACGCTCAGCGACGTCGCCAGGCGCGTGGGCTTAAGCCCAGCCGCTGCACGGCGCAGCCTGATCACGCTCAAGGCGCTCGGCTATGTCGGCCAGACCAACAAGCGCTTTCACCTGCGCCCAAAAGTCATGTCGCTGGGTTCGGCATTCTACTTTTCGGCGCGCGTCGACGAGGTGCTTCAGCCCGAACTGAAGAAGCTGGTCAGCACATTCGGCGACGCATCGTCGGTTGCGACGCTCGAAGGGCACGACGTGCTTTACATCGCCCACTATTCCGAGCAGCGGGCGCGCCGTCCGACCGCCACAGTTGGCGCACGCTATCCCGCCCATGCGACTTCGCTTGGCCGCGTCATCCTGGCGAGCCTGCCGGATGACGAGTTCGAGCGTTATCTTTGCGAGGTCGAGCCGGTTGCGCTCACCAAGAAAACGATCCTCGACAAGGGCCAGCTACGCGACATCCTGCTCAAGGTTCGCGAGCAGGGTTATTCCACGTCGGTGGATCAGCTCGACTACGGCATCACCGCGCTGGCGGTGCCTATCCGTGGCGCCGGCGGGCGCACCGTCGCTGCCCTCAACTCTTCCGGCTACAGCGGCATCGTCACCGCCGAGGAGCTGGTTGCAAACAGGCTCGATGCGTTGCGCGAGTCTGCCGAACGGCTGGCGCAAACGCTGATGCGTTATCCTGTGCTGGAATCGATCATCGGCGTTCGCTGAACGACACAAAAACGGGGAGGAAACCTTGACCCATTCACTGCCGCTTCTACCGACATCACTGGTCGGCTCATACGCCCAACCGGAATGGCTGATCGACCGCAAGAAGCTTGCCGGCAGGTTTCCGCCACGTGTCCGGGCGAAGGAGTTGTGGCGCGTGGCGCCCGAGCATCTCGAGGAAGCGCAGAACGACGCGACCCGGCTCGCAATCCGCGATCAGGAACTGGCGGGGCTCGACATCATCACCGATGGCGAGATGCGGCGCGAAAGCTACTCGAACCGCTTCGCCACCGCCCTCGACGGCGTCGACATCGACAATCCGGGCTCTGCCCTCGATCGTTCGGGGCATCCGAACCCGGTGCCGCGCGTGGTAGGCAAGATCACGCGAAAGCACGCCGTCGAAGTGGATGACGTCAAATTCCTGCGCGCCAATACCGACCGGACGATCAAGATCACCGTGCCCGGTCCGTTCACGATGTCACAGCAGGCGCAGAACGACTATTATTCCGACCCCGGCGAGATGGCGCAGGACTATGCGGCGGCGGTCAATGAGGAGATCCGCGACCTGTTCGCGGCCGGCGCCGACATCGTCCAGATCGACGAACCCTACATGCAGGCGCGGCCCGAGCCGGCGCGGCAGTACGGGCTCGACGCGCTCAACCGGGCGCTAGAGGGGATAGACGGCGAGACCGCCGTCCATATCTGCTTCGGCTATGCGGCCATCATCCACGAGCGGCCGGAGGGGTATTCATTCCTGCCGGAATTCTCCGGGTGCAGCTGCAAGAGCGTTTCCATCGAAACAGCGCAATCGAGTCTCGACTGCAAGGTGCTTGAAACACTTCCGGACAAGAAGATCATTCTCGGCGTTCTCGACCTGTCGGTCCCGGAAATCGAGAGCCCGGAAACTGTCGCCAATCGCATCCGCCGCGCGCTGCCGCACAAGGATGCTCGCAACATCGTCGTCGCCCCAGACTGCGGTCTGAAATACCTGCCGCGCGACATTGCCTTCGGCAAGATGAAGGCGATGGCGGACGGCGCGGCGATCGTGCGGGCGGAGCTGTCCTGACAAGCCAGAACCGGCAGTCGGAGAAGACAAAGAATAGGCGCCGGGGCTGGCAATCGCTGCCTCGGCATCGTATCCGGAGATGTCCAAACCTCCGGAGACGCCGTGACCTGCCGCCCGCTTATTGCCTGCCTTGCCGCCCTTCTCCTGACCACGCTGACTGCCGCCGCCGAGACATTGCGGTGGGGCCGCTCGGGCGACGCCGTAACCCTCGATCCTCATGCAGCGGCGGACAGCTTCACACAGCAACTGGTCCGCAACATCTACGAACCGCTGGTCGAGCGGGCGCCTGACGGAAGCGTCTCCGGCAAGCTCGCCGCATCATGGCTGTCCAACGCCAACGACCCGAACCTGTGGACGTTCAATCTGCGTTCCGCCGTGTTCCATGACGGCACAGCGTTCGACGCCGAGGATGTCGTGTTCTCCTTCAACCGTGCGCGCGCCGAAGGTTCGGCACTGGCGAAAGCCCTTTCCGACATCATCGCGATCCGCGCTCTCAATCCCCGCTCGGTGTCGATCCGCTTTGCCGATCCGACACCCGTGCTGCCGGGCGTGCTGTCGCGCATCATGATCATGGACAAGGAGTGGACCGAGGCCAACGGCGCTGCTGTTGCGCAATCACCCGGCGAAGGCGACGCTCCGTTCACCGAGCGCAACGCGAACGGCACGGGACCGTATCGGCTCGATTCCCGCGAGCCCGACGTGCGCACCAAGCTTACCGCCAACGAACGCTACCACTCCGCGCAGCCTGCGGCGGCCGAAATCATCTATCTGCCCATCGCCAATCCGGCGATGCAGACGACGGCATTGTCCTGGGGCGAGATCGACGTGTTGCAGGACGTGGCGCTTGCCGATGCGGAGCGCCTTGCAGAGACTGACGGCATCCGCGTGGAGACAGTCCCCTCGAACACAGTGCTCTATCTCGGCTACGACCTCGCCACGACCGAGGCGGATGCTGCGGGCGATGCCACCGGCAACCCGTTCGCGAACGCCGCAGTCCGGAAGGCCATCGAGCTGGCGATCAACCGCAGCGACGTTGCTGCCCGGGTCGACCATGGCCATGGGCAGCCGACTGCGCTTCTGGCGCCGCAATTCGTCAGCGGCTGGTCGGTCGGTCTTGCGGCATCCGCTTCCGCCAATCCTGAGCGAGCGAGGGAGTTGCTTGCGGACGCAGGCTACCCGGAAGGGTTCGAGGTAACCCTGGGTGTGGCAAACGGCGACGAACCGGCCGCCGAGCAGATCGAGTCGATGCTCGAAAGCATAGGCATCAGGGTTGAGGTCGTGGTGAGGCCGCAGCCGGCGCATGATGCCCTCATCGCCTCCGGCGACAGCACTTTTCATCTCGCTGACTACGTCGCTTCAACCTACGACTCGGCTGATATTCTTGACTGGCTGGTCAGCGGTCGAGACGGCTACGAGAATGCGAGTCTGGCTTCTCGCGTCGACGCCCTGTCCGCAATGTCGGGCGGGCGCGACCGCGACGCGGCGATCGCCACATTGTGGGCCGACGCACAGGAGGAGCGGATCGTCATCCCGCTGGCGGAGCGGATGATCGCCCATGCGATGCGCGGCACCGTTTCGGTTGCCGTCGATCCCAACAACCAGACGCGTTTCGAAACGATCACATTCGGCGACTAACCCCGGCGGAGAAACAGGATGATCGAAGAAGGCTGGCGCGACAGGGTTCTGAAATTCTGGTTCGAGGAACTGACGCAGAAGGACTGGTTTGCGGGCGGCGACGAGCTCGACGCAAAGATCCGGGACCGTTTCGCCGAACTCCATGCCAAACTGGCAAAGGGCGCTCCACCTGAGGCGCGCACCGACCCGGAAACGGCGCTCGCGGCGGTGATCGTGCTCGACCAGTTTTCGCGCAACATGTTCCGCAAGAAGCCCGAGGCATTCGCCGCCGATTCAGTCGCGCTCGACATCGCACGCGGCGCGCTCGACGCCGGTCTGGACGCCAAGCTTCCAGAGGACCGGCGCTGGTTCCTCTACATGCCGTTCATGCACTCGGAGGTGCTGACCGACCAGGAGCGCTGCGTCGACCTGTTCAAGCAGACCGGCGGCGAGGACTCGATCAAATATGCCGTCGAGCACCGCGACATCATCGCCAGGTTCGGCCGGTTTCCGCATCGCAATCGCGCGCTCGGCCGGGAATCGACACCCGACGAGCTCGCATTTCTCGAAGGGCATGAGGGCTACGGCCAGTGATGTCCGCCTGTCGCGGTCGACACTTGCGCTTGCACCGGCTGTGGCCATAGATACTGCGACTGATCCGTAGCCGGCGAGCGGCGGAAACCGGCGAAACCGGCCGGAATAAAGAAGTTCGGGGTGTCCAACGAGGCACCCTACGAGGGAGGACATCTTGGCCAAGGCAACCAAAACGACGACACGTAAGACAGCGAGCGGGACAGCCAAGAAGGCGACCGCGCCGAAGGCGGCGGCAAAGGCCAGCGCAAAGCCGGCCGCGAAGGCTGCGAAACCGAAAGCCGCTCCAGCGAAGACTACCGCATCCAAACGCAGCACGGCAAAACCGGCCGCAGCCAAGGCCAAACCTGCTGCTGCCAAGGCCGCATCGGCCAAGCCGGCAGCGGCAGCCAAGTCGGCTGCGCCGAAAAAGGCCGGAGCGACGAGGAAGGCGTCTGCTGCCAGGAAGCCAACTCGGGCCAAGGCAGGCTCACAGCCTTGGCACAAGAGCTATCCGCCCGGCATCGCAACCGAGATCGGCGAGATCGCGGACAAGTCGATTGCCGACCTCATGGTGGCGTCGTGCAAGAAGTTCGGCAGCCGCCCGGCTTTCACCTGCATGGGCAAGACGATCACCTTCTCCGAACTCGAGGAGAAGTCGCGGCATCTCGCCGGCTACCTGCAGTCCAAGGGGCTGAAGAAGGGCGCGCGCGTCGCGCTGATGATGCCCAACGTGCTGCAGTATCCTGTGGCGCTCATGGCGGTGCTGCGGGCCGGATATACAGTCGTCAACGTCAACCCGCTCTATACGCCGCGCGAGCTCGAGCACCAGCTGAAGGATTCGGGCGCAGAGGCGATCGTCATTCTGGAAAACTTCGCGTCCACGCTCGACAAGGTGGTCAAGAACACCGATGTCAAACACGTCATCGTTGCCGCGATGGGTGACATGCTGGGCGTCAAGGGCGTGATCGTGAACCTCGTCGTCCGCCGCGTGAAGAAGATGGTTCCGGCGTGGTCGCTGCCCGGCCACGTGAAGTTCCCGCAGGCGCTGAAGGAAGGCGAAACAGCGACCTTCCGCCCAGCCGATGTCGGCCACGACGACATCGCCTTCCTGCAATATACCGGCGGCACGACCGGCGTCTCGAAAGGCGCGGTGCTGCTGCACCGGAACGTGCTGGCCAATGTGGCGCAGAACGCGATCTGGGTGGAAGGCGCATTCTTGGAGCGGCCACGGCCGGACCGCATGGTCTATGTCTGCGCGCTCCCGCTCTACCACATTTACGCGCTCACCGTGAACGCGATCATGGGCATGCAGCAGGGGGCGGAGAACATCCTCATTCCGAACCCGCGCGACATTCCTGCCTTCGTGAAGGAACTGGGCAAGTACAAGGTCAATGTCTTCCCGGGTCTCAACACGCTATTCAACGCGCTCCTGAACAACGAGGATTTCCGCAAGCTCGATTTCAGCAGCCTCTACATCACCTTTGGTGGCGGCATGGCCGTGCAGGGCGCGGTGGCCGAACGCTGGAAGGCGCTGACCGGCAATGTGATCGCCGAAGGCTACGGCCTGTCGGAGACTTCGCCTGTGGCGACAGCGAACCGCTTCGACGGCAAGGAGTTCACCGGCACAATCGGCGTGCCGATGCCCTCCACCGAAATCGCCATCCGCGACGAGGACGGCAAGACCCTGCCCACCGGCAAGGTCGGCGAGATCCTGATCAAAGGGCCACAGGTGATGGCCGGCTACTGGAACCGGCCCGACGAGACGGCCAAGGTGATGACCAAGGACGGCTTCTTCAAGTCGGGCGACATGGGCTTCATGGACAAGAACGGTTACGTGAAGATCGTCGACCGCAAGAAGGACATGATCCTGGTCTCGGGCTTCAACGTCTACCCGAACGAGATCGAGGAAGTCGTCGCCAAGCACCCGGGCGTGCTGGAAGTCGCGGCGATCGGCATCCCGGACACGCATTCCGGCGAGGTGCCGAAGCTCTTCGTGGTCAAGAAGGATCCGGCGCTCACCACCGAGCAGATACTCGATTACTGCAAGGAAAACCTGACCGGCTACAAGCGGCCGAAGCAGGTCGAGTTCCGCGACGAATTGCCGAAGACCAATGTCGGCAAGATATTGAGGCGCGAGCTGCGCTAGGCGCGCAGTTCCGCAAGCTTCGCAGCAAGGCCGGCCGTGGATGAATCATGGCCGGCTGCACTTTCAGTCCCCTCGACAACCGGAAGCAGGCCGGTGGCGAGTTCCTTGCCGAGCTCCACGCCCCACTGGTCGAACGCGTTGATGCCGAACAAGGCGGCCTCGACGAACACCCGGTGTTCGTAGAGCGCGATCAGCCGGCCGAGCGCATACGGGTCGAGCTTGCGGTAGAGAATGGTGACCGAGGGCCGGTTTCCCGGAAAGACGCGATGCGGCGCGAGGCGCTCGACTTCGGCGGCGTCCAGCCCCTTGGCTGAAAGCTGGGCTCGCGCTTCTTCAAGGGTGCGCCCCTTCATCAGCGCTTCCGATTGCGCCAGGCAATTGGCGAGCAACAGGTCGTGATGGTTCTTCATCGAAGGCTCGTGGCCATCGGCCGCCACGATGAACTCTACCGGAATGACGTCGGTGCCCTGATGCAGCAACTGGAAGAACGCATGCTGGCCGTTGGTGCCGGGTTCGCCCCAGACGACCGGGCCGGTCGGGCCTGACGCCTCCGTGCCGTCGAGCGTCACCCGCTTGCCGTTAGATTCCATGTCGAGCTGCTGAAGATAGGCCGGCAGGCGAGCGAGACGCTGGTCGTATGGAATAACGGCGCGTGTCGGGTAGCCGCAGACCACCCGGTGCCAGAAGCCGACGAGGCCAAGCAGCAGCGGCAGATTCTCGCGCGCCGGCGCGGTCGCAAAATGCCGGTCGAGCGCGTGCGCCCCGTCGAGCATGCGGATGAAATTCGTCGGCCCGACGGCGATCATGATCGGCAGGCCGATAGCCGACCACAATGAGTAGCGGCCACCGACCCAGTCCCAGAAGCCGAAGACGCGGTCTTGGGCGATGCCGAACTCAGCGACCTTGTCGAGTGCAGTCGAGACGGCTGCGAAATGATGGCCGACCGCGCCGCTGCCCAGCTTCTCCGCCACCCATGCCCGCGCCGACTGCGCGTTGGTCATGGTCTCGATGGTGGTGAACGTCTTGGACGCGATGATGAAGAGCGTCGTCTCTGCATTCACCTCCGCCAGCGTGTCGGCGAGATGCGCGCCGTCGATGTTGGAGACGAAATGCGCGCGCGGACCGTCATGAAACGGCGCAAGGGCGAGCGTCGCCATGGCAGGGCCTAGGTCGGAACCGCCAATGCCGATATTGACGACGTCGGTGATCGGCTTGCCGGTCGCACCCCTGATTTCGCCGGAGCGGATGCCATCTGCGAAGCGGCTCATGGCGTCGAGAACGGCATTGACGTCTGGCATGACGTCGGCGCCATCGACCACGACAGGTTTTGCCGAGCGGTTGCGCAGCGCCGTGTGCAGGACCGGCCGGTTCTCGGTGATGTTGATCCGTTCGCCGGCGAACATGGCGTCGCGCCGAGCCTCGACGCCGGCCGCGCCGGTCAGGTCAAGCAGCAGCGCGAGCGTCTCGTCGGTCAGCGCGCATTTGGAGAAATCGACGAACAGGTCGTCGAGCGCCCGCGAAAAGCGCTCGAAGCGTCCCGGATCACCGGCGAACGCCGCCCGCATGTCCATCGGCTGGTTTGCGGCGTGGTGCCGGATCAGCGCATCGAGTGCTGCCTGCCATGCTGCGCTGTCCATCGGTCACTCCCTTGAATCGGCGCAGGCCGCACAAGCCACATCCGGGGGGAGCGTTCAATAGCCATTCGGCACAAGCAGCGACAAATGGCGCCCTCATGGCCCAATCGCCAATCATCAGTGGCACACAAGTAAAACATCAAACAAATTCATTGGCGCAACCGATTGGACCAGACGTAGGCTCCGATAAAGCCACATCCGAGCGACTCTCCGGGAGCGTCAGTCATGGTTTCGCGA
This sequence comes from Rhizobiaceae bacterium, assembly GCA_017643025.1. Lineage (GTDB taxonomy): Bacteria > Pseudomonadota > Alphaproteobacteria > Rhizobiales > Rhizobiaceae > RCIO01. The sequence continues at coordinate 346,510 of JAEPOG010000003.1, read as the reverse complement.
AACGACAGCGCGATATGGTCCGGTCTGTTCCGGATTTCGGCCGATTCAGGCCAGACACTTCAGGCCCAGATCAGGCAGGCCATCGTGGCCGCGATCCTCGACAGGCAGATCGCCGCGTCGCTGCCGCTGCCCTCCTGCCGTGTTCTGGCGGAGAAACTGGGCGTTGCGCGCGGCACGGTGGTGCTGGCCTTCCAGCAACTGGTCGACCAGGGGTTCCTCATCGCCAAGGAGCGGCGCGGGCATTTCGTTAATCCGGAATTCGTGACCGGACTGGGCGACGACGCCAAGCGGACGGAACCGAAGGCCAACAGGATCGACTGGGGCGCGCGGCGGCGCATCGCGTCGAACGAGCCGCCGGAGTCGGTCTACCAGGGCAACTGGATCAAGGCGCCCTACCCGTTCGTCTACGGCCAGTTCGACCCGGCGCTGTTCCCCACCGCCGAGTGGCGCGAGTGCAACCGCATGGCGCTTGCTGTGCTCGAAATCCGCAACTGGGCCGGCGACGTGGTCGATCGCGACGACCCGCTGCTGATCGAGCAGATTCAGGCACGGCTGCTGCCCCGGCGCGGCATCTTCGCCAATCCGGACGAGATCATCGTCACGCTCGGCGCGCAGCACGCGCTCTACATGCTGGCGACGCTGCTGATGGGGCGGCGCAGCAAAGTGGCGATGGAAGAGCCCGGCTATCCTGACGCGCGGGCGATCTTCCGCCTGTCGGGCGCCGACGTCGCTCCCGTACCAGTCGACGGGGAAGGCATCGTCCCCGACGCCATTCCAGACGACGCCGGTTTCGTGTTCGTGACGCCCAACCACCATTGCCCGACGATGGTGCCACTGGCGGAAGACCGCCGCCAGCGCCTGCTCGACGACGCCGAGAAGCACGACCGGATCATCATAGAGGATGGCTATGACAGCCAGCTCGTCGACGACTCGCCGCAGCAAGCGTTGAAGAGCGTCGATCGCTCCGGCCGGGTCGTCTATGTCGGCTCGATGTCGAAGACGCTCGCTCCGGGTCTGCGCATCGGCTACATCGTCGCCGACGCTGGCCTGATCGCGGAGCTTCGGGCCCTGCGGCGCTACATGCTGCGGCATCCGCCAGCCAACAACCAGCGTGCTGTGGCACTGTTCCTGTCGCTCGGCCACCACGAAGCGCTGGTGCGCCGGCTGTCGACGGCATTTTCCGAGCGCCGCACGAAGCTCGCCGAATCCATCGGCACCTGGCTGCCCGACTGGCAGCCGGCGGTAGCGCCGGGCGGCACCTCGCTGTGGCTCAAGGGGCCGGCGGGAACCAATGTGCGCAACCTCGCGAACGATGCGGCGGAACGCGGCGTTCTGGTCGAGCCCGGCAACAGGTTCTTCGACCAGCCGGAGAAGCAGTCGCGCTTCATGCGGCTCGGCATTTCGTCGATTGCGCTGCAGCACATCGAGCCCGGCATTCGCGAACTGGCGCAGGCCGCCGGACGGTTGCGCGCGGCCGCCTAAGGCGGATCGACCCGCGCAATTCTTGTGCCGCCGGATGGACAAGCCGGACGGCAAATCCTAACTCTTTGGCCGCAGGCGAAACGGAAGGGGTTGTCCCATGGCGATGGATATGTCGGGCGAGGAGCGGATCGCGGCGCCGATCGGCAAGGTGTGGGAAGCGCTGAACGACCCTGAGGTATTGAAGGCCTGTATTCCGGGTTGCGAGAGCCTTGAGAAGACCTCCGACAACGAATTTTCAGCCGTCGTCTCGGTCAAGCTCGGCCCGGTGAAGGCCAAGTTCAAGGGCGACGTGGAACTGAAGAACCTGAACCCACCGCACTCCTACACCATAGCCGGCGAGGGTAAGGGTGGCGTCGCCGGTTTCGCCAAGGGCGGCGCCGATGTCAGCCTGACAGAGGACGGGCCGGACGCGACGGTCCTGACCTATGAGGCGAAAGCCGATGTGGGCGGCAAGATCGCTCAGCTCGGCAGCCGCCTGATCCAGTCAAGCTCGAAGAAGCTGGCGGGCGAGTTTTTCTCGGAATTCAACAAGGTGGTCAGCAAGGGCTGATCGCTATTGAAGTTGGGGGCGGTCTACCGCTTGCGGAAGTTTGGTTTGCGTTTCTCGTGGAAGGCGGTGACGCCCTCACGATACTCGTCAGCCAGACCGGCCTCACGCTGAAGGGTGCGCTCGAGGTCGAGCTGTGCGTCCAGCGAATTCGATGAAGCGGCCTGGATAGCCTTCTTGGCGAGCGCATAGGCATTGGCCGGGCCGTTCGCGAACGTCGTTGCCAGCGCGATCGCTTCGTCCATCAGACTCTCGTCGTCCACCGCTTTCCAGATTAGTCCCCATTCGGCAGCTTTCTCTGCCGTCAGCGGTTCGGTCGTGAAGGCAAGGGCCTTCGCCCGCGCCTCGCCGAGGCGCTGCGTCAGCCACCAGGTGCCCCCGGCGTCCGGGATAAGGCCGATGCGGGCAAACACCTGAATGAAGCTTGCCGAGCGTGCGGCGATGACGATGTCACATGCAAGCGCGATATTGGCACCCGCCCCGGCAGCAACCCCGTTCACGGCACAGACTACAGGCTTGTCCAGTCCGCGCATGCGCCGGACAAGCGGATTGTAGTTCTTCTCCAGCCCGGCGCCGAGGTCCGGCGCATCCTTCATGTTGGCGAAATCGCGCTCGCCGAGATCCTGGCCCGCACAGAAGCCGCGGCCGGCGCCCGTCAGGATAACTGCGCGGCATTCGGGGTTGTTCTCGATCTCTTCGAACGCGGCTGCCAGCGCCTCGTGCTGTTTCTCGTTGAACGGGTTGAGCCGTTCGGGCTGGTTGAGCGTCAGGATGTCGTAGCCGTCGCGGCGCTCGTGGATGACCGTATCGTTCAATGCCGCCCCTCCCGGGCTCTCGCCGGGCTACTCAAACACGATAGCCGGCGTCGCCGCTTCGGCAAGCGACGTCTCTTCCTTGAGCCGCTCCCACACGCGCTCCGCGATCTCTCGATAGACCCTGGCCTGAGGATCGTCGGGCGCCGACACCACGACGGGCTGGCCGCTGTCCGATGTCTCGCGGACATTCATCGTCAGAGGCACTTCGCCGAGAAACGGAACGCCCAGCCTTTCCGCCTCGCGGCGCGCGCCGCCGGTGCCGAAAATGTCGTAACGATTGCCGGTATCCGGGGCGATGAAATAGCTCATGTTCTCGACGATACCGAGCAGCGGCACGTCGACCCGGTTGAACATGTTGAGGCCTTTGCGGGCGTCGATGAGAGCGAGGTCCTGCGGCGTCGAAACTATGACCGCGCCGGCGAGCGGAACCTGCTGCGCCATCGTCAGCTGCGCGTCGCCGGTGCCGGGCGGCATGTCCACGACCAGCACGTCGAGTTCGCCCCAGGCGACTTCGCGCAGCAGCTGAGTAAGCGCCGACATAACCATCGGTCCGCGCCAGATCATCGGCGTCTCTTCCTCGACCAAAAAGCCGATCGACATGACCTTTATGCCGTGACCTTCCATCGGCTTCAGGATCTTGCCGTCGACCGTCTCCGGCTTGCCCTTCAGGCCCATGAGCCGCGGCACCGAGGGCCCATAGATATCGGCATCGAGCAGACCGATTTTCAGGCCAAGCGCCGCAAGTCCAAGCGCGACATTCGCGGCTGTGGTCGACTTGCCGACGCCGCCTTTGCCGGACGCAACGGCGATGATCGATTTCACCCCCGGCACGCCGCGCTTGCCGGCACGGGCGCCTGGCGCAGCCGGTGGGGGACCAGAAGGGCGTTGCGGTTGCGGCGCGGCTTTCGGGGGTGCCGCCTCCATGCCGCCGCCCTTCTTCTCAGCTGTCAGCGCGACGACCGCACCGGCGACCCCAGGCATCGCCTTCACCGCCTTTTCGGCCGCCGTGCGCAGCGGCTCGAGTTCCTGCGCGCGAGCAGCGGGCACGGTGATCGAAAAGAACACCTTGGAATCGGCGATGAAGATATCCGAGACCAGCCCGAGCGAGACGATGTCGCCTTCGAGGTCGGGACCGCGGATTGTCCGCAATGTCTCGGTGACAGCTTCCTTGGTGACGGTCATTGTGTTCCTGCTCTGTCGTTGCCCGCCAGATAGTCGCTTTCACGTCTGAGTCCAAGGCGGCATGGTCGCCTCTTGATTTTAATCAATCGATCGATTAAATTCCCAGCCATGTCCGAGAATGACGACGAAACTGGCCGCGCCGCTGGCGCCGAGGCGACCCGCAAGGCCTTGCTGATGGCTGGGCTGGCCGAGTTCGGTTCGCACGGCTTTGCCGGTACATCAACGCGCCGCATCGCGGCGGCCGCGAAGGCCAATATCGGTTCGATCGCTTATCATTTCGGCGGCAAGAGCGGGCTGCGCGAGGCGTGCGCGCGCTTTGTCGTCGAGACGCTGCGTTCAATCGCCGGCAAGGCAGTCGGCATCGACGAAGCACTGCCCACCGGAGCCGAGCAAGCCGAGGAACGGCTGGTCCATACCGTCGAGAGCGTTGTGCGTTTTCTGGTTGCCGGACGTGTCGCGCCCCAGCTCGTCCAGTTCGTGCTGCGCGAAATCTCGCACCCCGGACCGGTTCTCGACATCATGTACAGCGCGGCCTTCGAGCCTCTTCACAAACGGCTGTGCCAGCTGTGGGAACAAGCGACCGGCGAACCCGCTGAGAGCGAAGAGACCCGCATCGCCGTTTTCACGATGATCGGCCAGGTCGTCTATCTGCGCATCGGCCGCGAAGCCGTGATCCGGCGCATGGGCTGGTCGTCTATCGGCCCCGATGAGGCGGCGAAGCTGGCGGCCGTGGCATCCAACAATCTTCGCGCGGTGATACGCGCCCGCCGGGAGGCGAGGGTATGAGTTTCCTGTGCTGGATTCCGCTTTCGGCATCATTGTTCGCCGCGTGCGGCGCGCCGCCGCCGCTGGCCGTCGGTTACGTCGAAGGCGAGTTCGTGCGTCTTGCGCCCATCGAGAGCGCCGAGGTGCGCATCGTCAATGTCCGTCGCGGCGACATGGTGGATGCGGGCCAACCGCTTGTCCTTCTCGAAAACACCGACGCCGAGATCGCGGTGTCGCAGGCGAGCGCAGCACTTGCTCAGGCGCAGGCGCAACTCGCCGACCTCAAGCAGGGACGTCGCCCCGAGGAGATAGCCGTACTCGAAGCGGCGCTGCGTTCGGCGCGGGCACAGGCGGCGGAGGCGCGCCGGGTATTCGAACGGACGCAAGATCTGTTCGAGCGCGGCATCGCCACGCAGGCCGATCTCGACAAGGCCGAGACATCGGTAACAATGGCGGAGGCAGCGGTGGGCCGCGCCGAGGCCGATCTCGAAGTCGCCCGGCTGCCCGCCCGCGCGGAGGCCATCACCGCCGCGGAACATCAGGTCGAGCAGGCCAGCGCAACCCTTGAACACGCGCGCTGGCGGCTGTCCAAGCGGACGCTGACCGCGCCGGAGCCCGGCCAGATCAGCGATGTGATCCGCAATCCCGGCGACATCTCCGGACCCTCCGCGCCGGTCATCTCCATGCTCCCGGACGGCGCGGTGAAACTGAAGCTCTACGTGCCGGAGGAAAGCTTTTCCACCATCCGGATCGGCGACCGGCTCGCTGTGTCGTGCGACGGCTGCCCGGAGGGGCTTACCGCCCTCGTCAGCTACGCCTCGCCGGAGCCGGAATTCACGCCACCGGTAATCTACTCACTGGAGAGCCGGCAGAAGCTCTCGCATCTGATCGAGGCCCGGCCCGAGGGCGAGGCCGGCCCGCTGAAGCCGGGCCAGATCGTCGACGTACGGTTGGCCAGCGGTGAATAGCGAATGGTGAGTGGCCATGACGAGGCATCGGGTCAGTAACGAGTGTCTGCGGCGCGGCTCCCTGCCCGCGCGCCGTGCCATTCACCATTCACCATTCGCCATTCACTGCGCCGGAGGCGGGCAATGAACGCCATCGAGGTGCACGATCTCGTTAAGCGCTTCGGCGACAGGACCGTTGTCGACCATGTGTCCATGTCGGTCGAGAAGGGAGAGATCGTCGGCTTTCTCGGTCCCAACGGGTCGGGCAAGACGACCACTATTCGCCTCATGTGCGGCCTGCTGACGCCCGACGGCGGCGGCGGCACGGTGCTGGGTTTCAACCTCGAGACCGAGAGCCTGAGGATCAAGCGCGAGGTCGGCTACATGACCCAGCGCTTCTCCTTCTACGAGGACCTGACGATCGCCGAGAACCTCGATTTCGTGGCGCGGCTCTACCAGCTCAAACCCCGCAAGCAATATGTCGACCGAACGCTGGAAGACCTCGGCCTCACCTCGCGGCGCAACCAGCTCGCGGGTACGCTTTCGGGCGGCTGGAAACAGAGGCTGGCGCTTGCCGCCTGCATCATGCACGAGCCGCAATTGCTCCTGCTCGACGAGCCGACGGCGGGCGTCGACCCCAAGGCGCGGCGCGAGTTCTGGGACGAGATACACCGGCTGGCGGCCGGCGGGCTGACCGTTCTCGTCTCCACCCATTACATGGACGAAGCGGAGCGCTGCCATCGCATCAGCTACATCGCCTACGGCAAGATGGTGGCGACCGGCACGGTCGAAGAGGTCGTGCGCGACGCCGGGCTCACCACCTTCGTGCTGCGCGGCGCGCGGCTGGGTGAAGTCGCGAAGGCGCTTGCCGAGACGCCGGGCGTCGATCAGGTGGCGCCCTTCGGCACGACGCTGCATGTCGTCGGCTCCGACGCGAAGGCGCTGGAGAAGGCGCTGCAGCCTTTCCGCAAACGGGAAGGCGTGACGGTCGAGCGCGGCGAAACCAGCCTTGAGGACGTGTTCATCCAGTTCATGGCCGGCTCGCGGGACAACATGCAATGAACCGCATCTTCTCCCTTACCCGCCTCGGCGCGCTGCTGATGAAGGAGTTCATCCAGATGCGGCGCGACCGCATCACCTTCGGCATGATGCTTGGCGTGCCGCTGGTGCAGCTCGTATTGTTCGGCTTCGCCATCAACAGCGACCCCAAGGCGCTGCCGGCAGCGCTCGTCGTGCTCAGCCAGGACCAATATTCGCGCGCCATGGTGTCGGCGCTGGAGACCACCGGCTACTACCGCTTCGATCACATCGTGAACAGCGAGCAGGAAGGCGAGTTCCTGATCTCGCGCGGCGACGTGGTGTTCGTCGTCACCATTCCCTCCGACTTCGCACGCCGCGTCGAGCGCGGCGACGGCCCGCAGATCCTGATCGAGGCTGACGCCACCGATCCCTCAGCCGCCAGCGGCGCCATCTCGACGCTGAGCACGGTGGCGCAGAACGCGCTCAACCGGGAGCGCGGCGTACAGCCGGGGGCGGATGCCGATGCGCGGCTCGAAGTGGTGGTCCACCGGCGCTACAACCCGGAGGGCATTTCGCAATACAACATCGTGCCGGGCCTGCTCGGCGTCATCCTGCAGATGACGATGGTGATGATGACCTCCATCGCGCTGACCCGCGAGACCGAGCGCGGCACGATGGAAAACCTGCTCGCCATGCCGGCGAGTCCCTTCGAGATCATGCTCGGCAAGGTGCTGCCCTATCTCGTCGTCGGCGCGGTTCAGGTGGTGGTCGTGCTGACCGCGGCCAAGCTGATGTTCGGCGTTCCCTTCGTCGGATCGATCGTGCTCCTGCTCAACGCCATCCTGCTGTTCGTGCTTGGGCTCGTGCTGCTCGGCTATTTCATATCAACAGTGGCGCGCACCCAGATGCAGGCGCTGCAGCTCACCTTCTTTTTCTTCCTGCCGTCGATCCTGTTGTCCGGTTTCATGTTTCCTTTCCGAGGCATGCCGATCTGGGCGCAGTGGATCGGGGAGATCTTCCCCCTGACGCATTTCCTGCGGGTCATCCGCGCCGTCATGCTCAAGGGGGCCGAACTGCCGGCCGTGGCGTGGGAAACATCCATCCTTGTCGTCTTCATATTCGCCTATGCGACGATCGCCCTGCTCAGGTTCCGCCGGACGCTGGACTGAGACAAATCTTTTGGCTTCTGTCGGCTCCGGCACCGTTGCTCCGTCCTTGGGACTATTCGCAACGGAAGGAGACCGACCATGAACAAGATCAGCAACTGGCTGTGGTTCGAAACCCAGGCCGAAGAGGCAGCCAAGTTCTATGCTTCCGTCTTCCGCAACACCGAGCTTGGTGAGGTGGTGCGCGCGCCGGCAGGAGCCGAACCGTACAATGTCGAAGGGCAGGTGCTGACGGCCGATGTGACGATCGCTGGGGTGCAGTTCTTCTGCCTGAACGGCGGCAAACATCCTGATGGTGTACCCAACGACGCCGTCTCGTTCCAGGTGCTGTGTGCCGACCAGGCGGAAGTCGACGAATATTGGAACAAGCTCAAGGCCGACGGCGGCAAGGAAGTCCAGTGCGGCTGGGTGAAGGACAAATACGGCTTCGCATGGCAGATCGTACCTGAAGTCCTGTACCGCTACATGAATGGAACGGACCGCGAGGTCGCCAAGCGCGTCACGCAGGCGATGATGAAGATGGTGAAGCTCGACGTAGCCGAACTGGAGGCGGCGGCGAAGGGCTGAGCATCAAATCGATTGGCGCGAACTGCCGTCGCCGCTAGGTTCGCGCCATGATCGACAAGCTCGAATTTTTCATCGCGCTGGCGCGGGCGGAGCATTTCGGCCGAGCGGCGGAAGAGCTCGGCATCACCCAGCCGACGCTGTCGGCGGCGATCAAGCAGCTCGAAGACCAGCTCGGCGTGCTGCTGGTCAAACGCGGCTCACGCTTCCAGGGGCTGACGCCCGAGGGCGAGCAGGTGCTCGCCTGGGCTCGGCGCATTGCCGGCGACGCGCGCACCATGCGCGAGGAGATGCGCGCCGCACGGCACGGCCTTTCCGGCCGGCTACGGATCGCGGCCATCCCTACCGCGCTCGCCATGATCGCAGCACTGACGACGCCGTTCCGCGAGCGGCATCCGGGCGTGAATTTCTCCATCCTGTCGCGCAACTCGGTGGAGGTGCTGACGCTTCTCGGCAATTTCGACATCGACATCGGCATCACCTATCTCGACAACGAGCCGCTCGGTCGCGTCGTGTCGGTGCCACTTTATTCGGAGCGCTACCAGCTCATCACCGCAGCCGGAAACCCGCTGTCGGAGCGTGAGAAGGTGACATGGGCCGAGGTGGCCGAAATGCCGCTCTGCCTGCTGACGCCCGACATGCAGAATCGGCGCATCATCGATCACCATCTGGCCGAGGCCGGCGTGTCGGCGCGGCCGACGCTGGAATCGAACTCGATGATCGTGCTGTTTTCGCACATCCGCACCGGCAAATGGTCATCGATCATGCCGCTCAATCTGGCGGAGACGTTCGGCTTCACCGAACCGATCCGCGCCATTCCGATCGTCGAACCCGACGCCAGCCACATCGTCGGGCTGATCGCGGCGCGGCGCGAGCCGCACACGCCGCTGGTCGCGGCGTTTTTGAGCGAGGCGGCGGCGCTGGCGGACCAACTCGACCTGCGCACCTGACCTATTGCTGCCCTCGCAGCACCGTTTGATAGAAGATTCCTATCAAACAACGGTTCCGCTTTATTGAAATTGCCGGTTTGTTCTGGTTTCTAAACGGCTTAGCCGAATGGCGGCCATTGCAGGGAGGGCGCTGCATGACGATGCAGCTGCACGGTACCGAGCTTACGACGAAGGTTTCGGCGATCATCGACGAGATGAAGTCGCTCGAAGGGCCGCTTCTGCCGATCCTCCACGGCATCCAGGCCGAGTTCGGCCACGTTCCGCGCGATGTGCTGCCGGTCATCGCCGAGGCGCTGAACCTCACCCGCGCCGAGGTCTATGGCGTCGTTTCCTTCTATCACGACTATCGCGACCATCCGCCGGGCCGGCACGTGCTGAAGCTCTGCCGCGCGGAGGCATGCCAGTCGATGGGCGGTGATGCGATCGCCGAGCGGCTGCAGGATCTGCTCGGCATCAAGTTCCATGAGACGTCGAAGGACGGTTCGGTGACGCTGGAACCGGTCTACTGCCTGGGCCTGTGCGCCTGCGCGCCGTCGGCGATGCTCGATGGCGAGGTGATCGGGCGGCTCGACGCCGCCAAGGCCGCAGAGATCGCGGCTGAGGTGCAGGTATGACCGTCACCGTCTACGTCCCGCGCGATTCCGGCGCCGTGGCGCTTGGTGCCGACAATGTTGCCAAGGCGCTGGCCGCCGAAATCACGGCACGCGGCCTCGATGCCCGCATCGTACGCAACGGCTCGCGCGGCATGTACTGGCTAGAGCCGATGGTGGAAGTCGCGACGCCCTCCGGACGCGTCGCTTATGGTCCGGTGCAGACCAAGGATGTCGGCGCGCTTCTCGATGCCGGGCTGCTTGAAGGCGGCGACCATGCGCTGTCGCTGGGCGATCCGGAACAAATCCCGTTCTTCGCCAGACAGCAGCGTCTCACCTTTGCGCGCTGCGGCATTACCGATCCGGTCTCGCTTGCAGACTACGAGGCGCATGGCGGACTGAAGGGCCTGAGAAACGCGCTCAAGCTGACGCCGGCCGAGATCGTGCAGCAAGTGACTGACTCCGGCCTGCGCGGACGCGGCGGTGCCGGCTTCCCAACCGGCATCAAATGGAAGACGGTGCTCGATACGCCCGGCGAACGGAAATACATTGTCTGCAATGCCGACGAGGGTGACTCCGGCACCTTCTCCGACCGCATGATCATGGAGGGCGACCCGTTCGTCCTGATCGAAGGCATGGTCATCGCCGGCATCGCGACGGGCGCGACCAAGGGCTACATTTATCTGCGCTCCGAATATCCGCACGCCAACGTCGCACTCAACGAGGCCATTGCTGCTGCGCGCAAAGCCGGCGTGCTGGGCAAGAGCGTTCTCGGCTCGCAATACGCTTTCGACATGGAAGTCCGCATCGGCGCCGGCGCCTATGTCTGCGGCGAGGAGACGGCGCTGCTCGACAGCTTGGAAGGCAAGCGCGGGCAGGTGCGCGCCAAACCGCCGCTGCCGGCACACAAGGGCCTGTTCGGCAAGCCGACCGTCATCAACAACGTAATATCGCTCGCCTCGGTGCCAGTCATCATGGACAAGGGCGCGGAATTCTACCGCGATTTCGGCATGGGCCGGTCGCGCGGCACGATCCCCATCCAGCTTGCCGGCAACGTCAAGCATGGCGGGCTGTTCGAGGCCGCCTTCGGCATGACGCTCGGCGAACTGGTCGACGACATCGGTGGCGGCACCGCGACCGGCCGCCCGGTGCGCGCGGTGCAGGTGGGCGGGCCGCTTGGCGCCTACTTCCCCCGCGAATTGTTCGACACGCCTTTCGACTACGAGGCCTTCGCGGCCAAGGACGGGCTGATCGGCCATGCCGGCATCGTCGTCTTCGACGATTCGGTCGACATGCTGAAGCAGGCCCGCTTCGCGATGGAATTCTGCGCCATCGAAAGCTGCGGCAAGTGCACGCCCTGCCGCATCGGCTCGACCCGGGGCGTGGAGACGCTGGACAAGATCGCGGCGAATATCGAGCCGGAGAAGCAGGTCGCGCTCGTCACCGACCTCTGCAACACGATGAAGTTCGGATCGCTCTGCGCTCTGGGCGGCTTCACGCCCTACCCGGTCATGAGCGCCATGACCCACTTCCCCGAAGATTTCCGCCCTACGCCCGCGCGGCAGGCCGCGGAATAGGAGACAGCCATGTCATTCGTCAAAGAGATCGACTACGGCACCCCGGCATCGAAGGCCGAGAAGACTGTCACGCTTACGGTTGATGGCAAGCAGGTGACCGTGCCCGAGGGCACTTCGATCATGCGCGCGGCGATGGATGCCGGGATCGAGATCCCGAAGCTCTGCGCCACCGACATGCTGGACTCATTCGGCTCCTGTCGTATCTGCCTGGTCGAGATCGAAGGGCGCGGCGGCACGCCGGCGTCGTGCACGACACCGGTCGCCGAAGGAATCGAAGTCAGGACGAAGAGCGACCGGCTCGACGCCATCCGCAAAGGCGTGATGGAGCTTTACGTCTCCGACCATCCCTCGGCCTGGAACGAGCAGCGCGGCACCGGCGCCAGCGAGTTCGACAAGGTAGCCGATCAGGTCGGCCTGACCGAGAACCGCTACGGCACCGACGGACGCAACCACGTCGCGCCCGGTGAGGGCTCGCTGACCGTCGACTACATCGCCCGCGACGAGTCCAATCCGTATTTCACCTACGACCCCTCGCAGTGCATCGTCTGCTCGCGCTGCGTGCGCGCCTGCGAGGAGGTACAGGGCACCTTCGCGCTGACGGTCGAGGGCCGCGGTTTCGAGAGCCGCATCGCCGCCGGCATGAGCGAGCCGTTCATGGAATCGGAATGCGTGTCGTGCGGCGCATGCGTGCAGGCCTGCCCGACCGACGCGTTGCGCGAGAAGTCGGTGCTCGACAAGGGCATGCCGGAAAGCTCGGTCGTCACCACCTGCGCCTATTGCGGCGTCGGCTGCTCCTTCAAGGCCGAGATGAAGGGCAACGAGGTGGTGCGCATGGTGCCGTGGAAAGACGGCAAGGCCAACCGCGGCCATTCCTGCGTGAAGGGCCGCTTCGCCTATGGCTACACCAACCACAAGGACCGCATCCTCAACCCGATGATCCGCGAGAAGATCACCGATCCGTGGCGCGAGGTGAGCTGGAATGAGGCCTTCGCCCATGTCGCGAGCGAGTTCCGCCGCCTACAGCACCAGTACGGGCGCGGAGCGGTCGGCGGCATCACCTCCTCGCGCTGCACGAACGAGGAAACCTATCTCGTGCAGAAGCTGGTCCGGCAGGGCTTCGGCAACAACAATGTCGACACCTGCGCGCGCGTCTGCCACTCGCCGACGGGCTACGGGCTGAAGACCACCTTCGGCACCTCGGCCGGCACACAGGATTTCGACTCCGTCGAGCACACCGACGTCGTACTGGTCATCGGCGCCAACCCGACCGACGGCCACCCCGTGTTCGCCTCGCGGCTGAAGAAGCGGTTGCGGCAGGGCGCAAAGCTGATCGTGCTCGACCCGCGCCGCATCGACCTGGTGCGCATGCCGCATGTCGAGGCATCGTATCACCTGCCGCTGAAGCCTGGGACCAATGTCGCGGTGCTTACTGCCCTGGCGCACACGATCGTGTCGGAGGGCCTGTTCGACGAGGCCTTCATCCGCGAGCGCTGCGACTGGGACGAATTCCAGGACTGGGCGTCGTTCGTGATGCAGGCCGAGAACAGCCCGGAGGAAGTGGAGAAGGTTTCCGGCGTTCCGGCGGAGCTGATCCGCGAAGCGGCACGGCTTTACGCGACCGGCGGCAACGCCGCGATCTATTACGGCCTCGGCGTCACCGAACACAGCCAGGGTTCGACCACGGTAATGGCAATCGCCAACCTCGCCATGGCGACCGGAAATATCGGCCGGCCGGGCGTCGGCGTGAACCCGCTGCGCGGCCAGAACAATGTGCAGGGCGCTTGCGACATGGGCTCCTTCCCGCACGAACTGCCGGGCTATCGCCACATGTCGGACGACGCAACGCGCGACATCTATGACAGCCTGTGGGGCACGAAGCTCGACCGAGAGCCCGGCCTGCGCATTCCGAACATGCTGGACGCTGCAGTCGATGGCACCTTCAAGGGCATTTACATCCAGGGCGAGGACATCCTGCAATCCGACCCCAACACCAGCCACGTCGCCGCCGGTCTCGAAGCGATGGAATGCGTCGTGGTTCACGACCTCTTCCTCAACGAGACGGCTAACTACGCGCACGTCTTCCTGCCAGGCTCGACCTTCCTCGAGAAGGACGGCACCTTCACCAATGCCGAGCGGCGCATCAATCGCGTGCGCAAGGTGATGGAGCCGAAGAACGGGCTGGCCGACTGGGAGGTGACGCAGACCCTCGCGCAGAGGCTGGGGCTCGACTGGAACTACCAGCACCCGTCGGAAATCATGGCCGAGATCGCGGCGACCACGCCGACATTCGCCAGCGTGACCTACGATTTGCTGGAGCGCGAAGGCTCGGTGCAGTGGCCTTGCAACGAGAAGGCGCCGAAGGGCACGCCGGTCATGCATATAGGCGGCTTCGTGCGCGGCAAGGGCAAGTTCATCCGCACCGCCTATGTCGCCACCGACGAGAAGACGGGGCCGCGTTTCCCGCTGCTGCTCACGACCGGCCGCATCCTGTCGCAATACAATGTCGGCGCGCAGACGCGGCGCACCGAAAACGTGAAGTGGCACAAGGAAGACCGGCTGGAGATCCATCCGCACGATGCCGAGCAGCGCGGCGTGCGCGACGGCGACTGGGTGAAGCTCAACAGCCGCGTCGGCGAGACGACGCTGCGGGCGCTGATCACCGAACGCGTGGCGCCGGGCGTCGTCTACACCACGTTCCACCACCCCGGCACGCAGGCCAATGTGGTCACCACCGAGTTCTCCGACTGGGCGACGAACTGCCCCGAATACAAAGTGACCGCAGTGCAGGTCGCGCCCTCCAACGGCCCCAGCGACTGGCAGGAGGAGTATGAGGAACTCAGCCGCAAGAGCCGGCGCATCGCGCCGCTGGAAGCCGCGGAGTAGGCCCATTGGTGCGGCCAGCCGTCACGTCCACCTCGCGCATCGCCCGCCGTTCGGGCGGCATGCAGGCGGCCGCGCGCATGGTGCCGGAGGAAACGCCTGTCGCGCTCAGCTATGCCGGCACGACGCATGCCGTGATGATGGCGACGCCCGCGGACCTGGAGGACTTCGCCACCGGCTTTTCGCTGACCGAAGGCGTAGTCTCGAAGTCTGACGAAATCGCCGATGTTCATATCGAGGATGCAGGCGAAGGCATCGACATCCAGATCAGGCTGAGAGACGAAGCGAACCGCCGTTTCGAGGCGCGACGCAGGCGGCTGGCCGGGCCGGTCGGCTGCGGGCTGTGCGGCATCGAGTCGATCGACGAGGCGATGCGGGCGGTGCCGAGTGTTGCCGATTGCGCGCTGGGGCTGAGCGCCGGAGACATAGCGCAGTCGGTCAAGCTGCTTTCCAAGCAGCAGCGGCTGCACGGCGAGACAGGCGCGGTGCACGCCGCCGGCTTCTATGTGCCGGCCAAGGGCATCGTCGCGGCACGCGAGGATGTGGGGCGGCACAATGCGCTCGACAAGCTGGCGGGCGCGTTGGCGAAAGCCGGCATTGAAGGTGCTGCCGGAGCGGTCGTCGTGACATCGCGTGTTTCCGTCGAGATGGTGCAAAAGACCGCGGCAATCGGGTCGGGCATCATCATCGCCGTTTCGGCGCCGACGGCGCTCGCCATCCGCACCGCCGAGCAGGCCGGAATGACACTGGTCGCGCTGGTGCGCGGCGACGAGTTCGACATCTTCACGCGGCCCGGCCGCATCACGTCCGGGGCATCCGCCGATGTCGCATGAGCAATCGATGAGTGCCGACGCCAAGCTCGTTTACATGGCGAACCAGATCGCCTCGTTTTTCCAGGCGATGCCCGGCGACGAGGCAGTCACCGGCACTGCCAAACACATCAACGACTTCTGGGACCCGCGCATGCGACGCAAGCTGCGGGTCATCCTCGACGGCGGTGGCAAAGGGCTTTCGCCGCTCGTTATCTCGGCGGCGGACCAGATACGCTGGCCGGAAACGGCTGAGGGCTAGGCGTCCGGTTTTGATGGAAGCCTGAAACGCGGGTCAGCATAGGCAGGCCGGCCTTTCAGCGTGAGTTTCGAGCGGCCGGGTTCGCGCTCGGCGATCACCGTGCCATTCGAGATGACGCAAAGCCGGTCGGCACGAAGACGGATCGCCTCGACGGGATCGCCGGCATCCAGCACGACAAGACTGGCCTGCTTGCCGACTTCTAGCCCGTAATCCGCCAACCCCATGATCGCGGCGCTTTCCGTCGTCACCATGTCGAAGCAGCGGCGCATGTCGGCGGGGCTGGTCATCTGCGCCACATGCAGGCCCATGAAGGCGACGTCGAGCATGTCGCCGGTGCCAAGCGAATACCAGGGGTCGAGCACGCAATCCTGGCCGAAGCCGACACGGATGCCGGCGGCAAGCATCTCCGGAACGCGGGTCAGCCCGCGCCGCTTCGGATAGGTGTCGTGCCGGCCCTGCAGCACTATGTTGATAAGCGGATTGGGGATCGCCGAGAGTTGCGCCTCGGCCACCAAAGGCAACAGCTTCGAGACATAATAATTGTCCATCGAATGCATCGACGTCAGGTGCGACCCGGCCACCCTACCCTGCATGCCAAGGCGCTGGGTCTCGAATGCAAGCTGCTCGACATGGCGCGACACCGGATCGTCCGTCTCGTCGCAATGCATGTCGACCATTAGCCCGCGCTCGGCGGCGATCTCGCAAAGCTCGGTGACGGAGCGGCGACCGTCCTCCATCGTGCGCTCGAAATGCGGGATGCCGCCAACGACATCGACGCCCATGTCGAGGGCGCGGAGCAGGTTCTGTTTCGCAGTTGGGTCGCGGTAAAAACCATCCTGCGGAAAAGCGACCAGTTGCAGGTCGAGCCAAGGCGCGACCTCGCGCTTGACGTCGAGCAGAGCCTCGACGGCGAGCAGACGGTCATCGCAGACATCGACGTGGCTGCGGATGGCGAGCAGCCCCATCGCCGCCGCCCAGTCGCAATAGGCGAGCGCCCGCTCCTTCACCTCATCCTGCGTCAGCGACGGCTTCAGCTCGCCCCACAGCGCAATGCCTTCGAGCAGCGTACCAGAAGCATTTATGCGCGGCTGGCCGTACGAAAGCGTCGCGTCCATGTGGAAATGCGGATCGACGAAAGGCGGCGAAACCAGATCGCCAGACGCGTCGATCGTCCGGCCCGCTTCGCCGCCGATGCCGGGCTCCACCGCGGCTATGCGTCCGTCGCGAATGCCGATATCGGCCTGCCGCCCATCCGGGAGAATGCCGCCCTTCACCAGAATGTCGAAGCTCATGAGCAGGTCTCCCGCGCGATTCGACGAAGTCTAGGCGGATTTCACGTCATGGCCAGTCGGCGAAACCGAGCAGTTCCTCACCGTCGACTTCCTGCTGGCGGGACGCGCGGAACATGGTCCGCATCCGGCCCGGCGAATGGCCGGTCTTGTGGCGAAAGAAGTTGCCGAAATGGGCCTGGTCGCGAAAGCCGAGCGCGAAACTGATCTGCTTGATGGTCAGCATGGAGCGGGCGAGATGCAGCGCAGCCTCGCGCACAACGCGTTCGCCGATCAAGACTTTCGGGGCCTTGTCCAGTTCGCGTGTGCAGATCGCGTGCAGGCGGTCGTGCGACACGCCAAGCGCCTCGGCGTAGCGCCCAACCGGCCATTGTTCGCGAAAGTGCAGCTCCACCAGCTGGCGGAAGCGCTGCAGGATGATCGGGGCCTCGCCGCGCGCCGCGGCCGGCGCCGAACGGATGTCGGTGACGCGGCGCAGGATCGAGACGAAGATGATCCGAAGCCATGAGATGACCATGAGCTGCGACCCGCCTTCCGACTGGGCAGTCTCCGAGCCGAGATTGTCCATGCAATGCGCCAGTTCGGCGCTGAGCCGGCGCTCGCCCGCCAGCGAAAGCTGGAAGGTCCGGTCGATGATGCCCGCGAGCGTCTGCGACTCCGCACGGTTGCCGACAATGTCGGACACGGCCGCCTCGCCCAGCGTTGCGACGTAACCCGTGGTGCCGGCGTTGAGCCGCAGTCGCGCAGCTACCGGCATGCCCAGCCAATGAATGGCAGGTGCAGAAAGCGTTGAAATGTCATCCTGCCATTCGAGCTCGGCGCTGCCATCGGTCAGAAGGATGAGCACCCGCTCCGCAGCACCAGGCGTACGGTTGAAGGACATGATGCGCCCGTGCAGCGATCCCTGTATTTGCGAAACGGCGACTGTCGGAGCAAGGCTGGCCGGGGCGCGCTCGACCTGACCGCGCGGTAGCGGACGCGCCGGACCATTTTTTTGCAATGCATTCCCAATTTCTTGCATACACGACGGTCGCATTATCGTGTTTTCTTGTCCAGAGCACGAAACGGTACCTCGTGGGAGCGAGGCAGGAGCGCAAAGCGCCGCACGTTTCGGGCACCGGGAGGAGTACTGAATGCGTCGCGACGCGTTGCATGTCGTCGACAATGATGCCGAGCCTGTACCGATCAGGCTGTTCGAACGCCTTGATCCGGTCACGCATGAGGTCGTGACGCAGGTGCCGGCGGCGACGACAGCTGACGCTTTGAAAGCATGCAACAACGCCGCGCGCGCATTTGGCGAGTGGTCCGCGACCAGTCCGACCGAGCGCCGGGCAATCCTCAACCGTGCAGCCGACTTACTGGTGGAACGCATTGATGCGTTCAGCTCCGTCATCACCGCCGAAACTGGTGCAACCCGAGATTGGGGGGCGTTCAATTGCCGTTTCGCTGCGACGATCCTGCGCGAGGCGGCTTCTACGACAACGCAACAAGGCGGCGAGGTCATACCAAGCGACCACGCGGGTACGACGTCGATCACAGTCCGCCAGCCGGTCGGTGTCGTGCTTTCCATCGCGCCCTGGAACGCGCCCGTCATTCTGGGCGTCCGCGCCGTCGCTGCGCCGCTCGCCAGCGGCAACAGCGTCATCCTCAAGGCGTCGGAACTCTGCCCCGGCACACACGACCTGATCGGCAAGGTATTGCACGACGCCGGCGTGCCGGCTGGCGCGCTCACCGTACTTCATACGCTGCCGGACGATGTCCAAAAGATCGTCGAGACCATCGTATCCCATGACGCGGTTCGCCGCGTGAATTTCACGGGTTCGACGCGCGTCGGCCGCATCGTGGCGGAGATTGCGGCACGGCACCTCAAGCGCTGCCTGTTGGAGCTCGGCGGCAAGGCGCCGATCATCGTCCTTGACGACGCCGATCTTGAACGCGCGGTTGACGCAGCCGCCTACGGCGCATTCATCAACCAGGGGCAGGTCTGCATTTCGACCGACAGGGTGTTGGTCGACGAGGAGATCGCCGAGGAATTCGTCTCCCGGCTTGCGGCGCGCGCCGTGTCGCTGCGCGCCAGTGACCCGCGCGATCCCGATTGCGGAATCGGTGCGATGATCAGCGAGCAATCGGCCATGAGGATCAAGGGGCTGGTCGACGACGCCGTCGTGCGCGGCGCCGAACTGGCCGCCGGCGGCCGCCAGGAAGGCGTGTTCGTCGATCCGGTGGTTCTCGACCGCGTCACACCGGCCATGCGCATCTACTATGAGGAGACCTTCGGCCCGGTCGCTTCGGTGATCAGGTTCTCGGGTGCCGAGGAGGCAATCTCGATCGCCAACGACACGGAATACGGGCTCGGCGCCGCCGTCTACAGTCGCGACATGAACCGCGCGCTGGAGATCGCAAAACGCATAGAAACCGGCTTCTGCCACATCAACGCGACGACGCTCTACGACGAACCGCAAATGCCGTTCGGCGGCATGAAGTCGTCGGGTTACGGGCGTTTCGGCGGCAGGGCCGGCATAGAGGAGTTCACGGAGTTGCGCTGGATATCCATGCGCAGCGAACCGGAGCAATACCGGATCTAGCCGTCGGCGGAACCGGTCAGGCAACGACTTTCAATGGGAGGAAAGCCATGCAACGCAGAACCACACTGAAACTCGCAGCAGCCCTGCTGACTGCAACGATGCTGGGCGGCAGCGCCTATGCGCAGGAGACAATCAAGCTTGGCGCGGTGGCGCCGAAGACCGGTCCGCTGGCCGGCGGCGCCGCCGTGACTCACTGGCCAAACATCAAGCTGTGGGTCGAGGAAGTGAACGGCCGCGGCGGCATCGACGTCGGCGGAACCAAGATGATGGTCGAAGTCGTCGAATATGACGACCAGACCAACCCGGCCGAAACCATTGCCGCGGTGACCCGACTTGCGACGCAGGACGAGGCTGACTTCATCCTCGCGCCTTACTCGACAGGCCTGAACCTTGCCGCTGCTCCGATCTTCGACCGGTTCGGCTATCCGCAGATCACCTCGACTGCGTCAACCGACCGCGTGGCTGAACTCTCCGGCCAGTTCAACGATCTGTTCTTCCTGCTTGGCCAGAACAGCGAAATCGTCGGCGACGCCGTCGAGATCCTGTCCAAGCTCCGCGATGCAGGCACCATCGGCAACAAGGTGGCCATGGTGAACGTTGCCGACGCCTTCGGCATCGAACTAGCATCCACCGCCAAGCCGATCTTCGAGGCTGCGGGTTTCGAGCTTGTCTACGAAACGTCCTACCCGCTCGGCACGCCGGACCTTTCGCCAGTGATGAAAGCCGCCAAGGCAGCCGATCCGGATGCGTTTGTCGCCTGGTCCTATCCGCCGGACACATTCGGGCTGACGGAACAGGCCATCATCGAGCAACTCGATGTCGGCGTGTTCTACACCGCGGTGGCGACCGCCTTCCCCGCCTTCAAAGGTCGCTTCGGCGCGGCTGCCGAGGGCATCATGGGCATCGGCGGCGTCAACGCAGACAGCGAGGCGTTCCAGGATTACGCCAAGCGCCACATGGACGCGACCGGCGCCGCCCCTGACTACTGGGCATCCGGCATGATGTACGCATCGCTGCAGATCCTTGAGCAGGCGATCACCGGCGCAGGCACGCTCGATCGCGAGACAGTGACCCAGTACATCAAGGACAACGCTTTCGAGACCGTGATGGGCACGGTCGAGTTCGACGACAACAACAACAACCCGTCCTACTGGACCGTCGGCCAGTGGCAGGGTGATGCCTTCCGCGGCGTCGCATCCACCGGACGCGAGGGCGTCGTCGACGTGAAGCTGAAAGAGGGCTGGGAGTAAGCCCTGACCGCGCCCGAACCACCTGGGCGCGATCCGAAATGGCGGCTCCGGCAACAGGCCGGGGCCGCTCGCCTTGAGGGACTGTGAATGGACATTCTGATTACCGGGCTGTTGCTGGGCGGCACCTATGCGCTGATCGCCATGGGGCTGAACCTGCAATACGGCATTGCCCGGATCATGAACCTAGCCAATGGCGAAATGCTCGTCGCGGGCGGCTTCGCCGCGTTCTGGTTCTGGACGGCCGGGCAAATCAGCCCGCTGCTCACAATCTTCCTCGTCGCGCCCGTTGCCTTCGTGGCCAACTGGCTGATCTACCGGATCATGCTGCGCCCGCTGGTCAAGCGCGCCAAATCGCGCGGCCAGTTGGAGGTGGATTCCATCCTTGCGACCTTCGGCCTGGCGTTCGTTTCGGTCGGCCTGATGCTCGCCGTCTTCGGCGGCGACTATTTCAGCTATTCGCATCTGGCGCGGCCAGTGCACATCCTCGGCGATACCTATGCGCTCAACCGCTTGACGGCGTTTCTCGCAGCGGTGGTGATCTGCGGCGCGCTCTATCTCTGGCTCAACCTGTCGCGGCCGGGCGTTTCGATCAGGGCAATCGCCGTGTCGCCTGAAAGCGCGCGGCTGGTCGGCATCGACGTGCCCAAACTGGCAGCCATCGCCTTCGCGCTCGGCGGGGCGGTGACGGCGACAGGCGGCGCGCTGATTTCGATGTTCTTTACCCTCGACGCCTCCACCGGCGTACTGTTCACGCTGAAGGCGCTGGTTATCGTCATCATGGGCGGCGTGGGCGACGTGCGCGGCACCATCGTCGCGGCATTGCTGCTTGGCATCATGGAGACTTTTGTCGCGTCCGCCATCGATCCCGGCCTGACGCTGGCGGCCGCCTACCTGCTCTTCGTGCTGATTCTGCTCTTCCGCCCGCAAGGCCTGTTCGGAAGGCGCGGCACATGACCGGGACGGAAGCCCGCAACCTCGCACTCGCCGCGGTCGCTTTCGCCGTCGTCGCCTGCCTGCCGCTGGCCGGCAGCGCCTACTGGCTCGCCATCGGCGTGACGATCGCCATGTACACAGTGCTGGCGACAAGCTGGGCGCTGTTCTCGGGACCGACGCACTATATCTCGCTCGCGACCGCCGCCTTCTTCGGAGTCGGCAGCTACACCACCGCCATCGGCATCGAGCACCTGCCCTACTGGACGCTGCCGCCCATCGCGGGCGTGCTGGGCGCGGTGCTGGCGGCGCTGGTCGGACTGGCAACGCTCAGGCTCTCGGGCGTCTATTTCGTCATCTTCACGCTCGGCCTCGCGGAACTCGTCCGGCAGGTCATCATCTGGTTCCAGAACGTCTCCGGCACCAAGGGCCTCTACGTGCTGACCAGCATCACCGAGGCGCACATCTTCTGGCAGCTCACGGGTCTGGCGGCTCTGGTCTATCTCGTGGGCTGGGCGATCTGGCGCTCGCGGCTTGGCTTCGCGCTGCGCATCATCGGCGACGACGAGGAAGTCGCGCGTCACTCAGGCATCAACACCGCCGGCGCCAAGGTGCTGCTTTTCATGGTGCCGGGCGCCGTGGCCGCCATCACCGGCGCGATACTGGCGCCGCGCTACGTCTACATCGAACCCGCAACAGCATTCACGCCGATGCTGTCCTTCCAGGTGGTGATCATGGCGCTGCTCGGTGGCACCAGCCGGCTTTGGGGGCCGCTGGTCGGCGTCATCCCTTTCACCTTCCTCTGGGAGGCGATCTCGGCATCGTTCCCGAACCAGACGACGCTGCTGCTCGGCATCTGCTTCCTGTTGATCGTCTATTTGCTGCCGAAAGGTTTCGTCGGCCTTCTGCAGGCAGCCCGAAAACGCGTCGAAACACGGGAGGCGTGGGCATGACCGTCGCCGACCCCGTCCTGTCGCTCCGGGGCGCGACCCGGCGTTTCGGCGGCCTCGTCGCCGTGCGCGATTTTGACTTCGATGTCGGCGAACACGAAGTGCTGGGCCTGATCGGGCCCAACGGCTCGGGCAAGTCGACGACGCTCAACCTGATCTCGGGCGCGCTGAAGCCTACCTCAGGCTCGATCATGCTGCGCGGCCGGACCATTTCGGGCCTGCCTGCGCAGGAGATCGCACGCCGCGGCATCGCCCGCACCTTCCAGCTGGTGCGGCTACTGCCGTCGCTCAACGTGCTGCAGAACGTCATGGCCGGAGCCGTGTTCGGCCATCGCCGCCGCTGGGGCCACGAGGCCGAGGCGCAGGCCATGCGGATGCTGGAAAAAGTCGGGCTTGCGCGCCGCGCGCATGCCCCCGTCGGGGAGTTGACCTATATCGACACCAAGCGCGTCGAGCTTGCCCGTACGCTTGCCGGCGAGCCCAAGGTGCTGCTGCTCGACGAATGGCTGGCGGGGCTGAACCCGACCGAACTCGAGGAGGGTATCTCGCTTATCCGCGCACTGCGCGACGAAGGCCGGACGATCATTCTGGTCGAACACGTGATGGACGCGATCCGCTCGCTGTGCGACCGCTGCGTGGTCATGTCGTCCGGCGCGAAGATCGCCGAAGGCTCGACAGACGAGGTGCTGTCCGACCGCGAAGTCATCCGCGCCTATCTCGGAGACGACGATGCTTGAGGTGCGCAATCTATCCGTCAGCTACGGCCAGCACCGCGCGCTGGACGGCGCAACACTGCGGGTCGCCAGGGGCGAGATCGTCGTCATTCTCGGCGCCAACGGCGCGGGCAAGACGAGCCTGCTGAAAGCGATCTGCGGCATCAGCGAGGGCCATGTCTCCGGCTCGGTTTCCATGAACGGCGAGCAGCTCGTCGGCATGAAACCGAACAAGATCGTGGAAACCGGCCTGGCTCTAGTGCCGGAAGGTCGCGGCGTCTTCGGTGACCTCACCGTGGCCGAGAACCTGATGCTCGGCGCCTACACAGAGCGGGCGCGCGACGAGGAAGACGCCAATCTCGAACAGGTGTTCGCGCTGTTTCCGAAGCTGGCCGAAAGACGGCGACAGGTGGTGCGCACCATGTCGGGCGGCGAGCAGCAGATGGTCGCCGTCGGGCGCGCCATGATGTCCAACCCGGCGATCCTCGCGCTCGACGAGCCGTCGCTCGGCCTGTCGCCGCTGCTGTGCAAGGACCTCTTTCACAGCCTGCTGACAGTGAAAGAAGCCGGGATCGGCATCCTTCTGGTCGAGCAGAACGCCAAGCAGAGCCTGAGGGTTGCTGACCGAGGATACCTTCTCGAAAACGCGACCATCGTTCACGAGGACACGGCGAGCGCGCTGATCAACGATCCAGCAATCCAGAAGGCCTATCTTGGTGGTGCTGCGGCCGGTGCACGTGCACCGGCGCGGCCCCGTCCGGCGCAGGTGCCGTCCACGCCAGCGATCCGAGCGCCGACACCGGCGACGCCAGCCCCCGCCGCATCAACGGCGGCGCAGCGGCGGCCGGCCGGTCCTTCGCCTTCGGATATTGCCGCGGCTGCACTGCGCGGAATCGACTCCCGCCAGCGCCCAGTTCCGGCGTCGCCAGCGCCGGCTCCAGCCTCTCACGCGCCGGCGGCGCATATGCCCTCACCGGCGCCAGCCCCCGCCGCCGCATTCAAATCCAACGGCGCCGGGTCACCCGGTCCCGCGCCTACGATGCGCCTGCCGGATACCGGCGACCTCGTTGCGCGCGCCGCGGCCATGGCCTCACGCAAGCCCGCTGCCTCGCGGCCGAACGGATCGTCCGTCACCGCGCAGCCTTCATTCACCAGACCGCCTGCTACCCGGTCTCCCAGCCCGCGGCCACAGGTCGCAGTCACCGAACCGGGCAGTTCGGGCGACCGCCTGCAGACGATCCTCGCCGAAATCGAGGCGGCCGCGCGGCGCGCCGAAACCTACAGTCAAAACCGAAAAGACCCACGGAGATGAGCCATGCTTGACAAGGTCAGTGCCTCCCCCGCGATCCGCGGACTCTACATCGGAGGGCGGTGGGTCCCCGCCCAGCGCAGCTTCGACGACCTCAACCCATCCGACAACACGCTCTATGCGCGCGTGCCCGACGGTTCGCGCGACGACATGACCCGCGCCATCGAGGCCGCGCACGCCGCGTTTCCCGAATGGTCGCAGCGGCCGTTTCAGGAACGCGCCAAGGCGCTGCTCAAGGTCGCGGACGTCTGGGAGCGGCGCAAGGACGAGTTCATCGACGCTGTCGTGAACGAGGGCGGCGGCTGGTTCGGCAAAGGCATTTTCGAAGCCGGATTCGTGGCGGAGATTTTCCGTACCTCAGCGTCGCTCTGCTATCAGAGCATCGGCGAGGTTCTGCCGTCGGAACACGGCAAAGTGTCGATGGCGACGCGCTGGCCGCTGGGCGTCGTCGGCGTGATCTCCCCATGGAACATGCCGGGTATCCTGACCTCGCGCGGTTATGCCGCTGCGCTAGCCGCCGGCAACACCGTGGTGCTCAAGCCTTCCGAGGACACGCCCTATTCGGGCGGGCTCTACCATGCCGAGATCCTTGAGGAGGCCGGCATTCCCGCGGGCGTGTTCAATGTGGTCACCTGCTCGCGCGAGAGCGTCGGCGAAGTCGGCGACGAGCTGATCGAGCACCCGCTGGTCAAGGGCATTTCCTTCACCGGCTCGACTGCAGTCGGCCGCCACATCGCGGCGAAGGCCGGCGCACATCTGAAGAAGTGCTGCGTCGAGCTGGGCGGCAAGGACTCCATGATCGTGCTGGAGGACGCCGACCTCGACCAGGCCGCTCTTGCCGCCAATTTCGGCTCCTTCATGCATCAGGGCCAGGTCTGCATGTCGACGGAGAAGCTGCTCGTGCATGACAGCGTCTATGACGACTTCATGCAGAAGTTTCTCGGCCGCGCCGCCAAGCTGAAGACCGGCCACACCAGGGACCGCGACAATGTCATCGGCCCGCTGGTCAACACGCGCCAGGCGCACCGCGTGAAGGCGCTGATCGACGATGCGGTGTCGAAGGGCGCGCATGTCGAGCTCGGAGGCCGCAGCTGGGACAATTTTGTTGAGCCGACAGTGCTGTCGAATGTGAACAGCTCCATGGACATCTGGCACGACGAGACCTTCGGCCCGGTGGTCGTGGTCTGCCCGTTCCGCAACGACGACGAGGCCGTGGCGCTCAACAACGACACCGAATACGGCCTTACCGCTGCGGTGTGGACCGCCGACGAGGCGCGCGCGCTGCGGCTCGCCGGCCGGCTCGAAACCGGCATGGTCCATGTCAACGACCAGAACATCAACGACGAGCCGCAAGTGCCGTTCGGCGGCGTCAAGGCATCGGGCGTCGGCCGCTATGGCGGGCGCTGGTCGCTCGACGCCTTCACCGAATTGCGCTGGATCACGCTTGAGCGTGGCGGCAGGCATTACCCGCCGGTCTTCTAGGACCGGCACCAGGGAGGAGTACTCAAATGACATTGTTTGGCTGGATCATCCTGGCCGTCATCGTCCTGGCGATCCTGATCGTACTGGCGGCCTGGTTCAACGAACGGGGCACACGGGAGATCAGCCTGGTGCGCACGGGCGTCGGCGGGCGGCGAATCGTCATGGACGGGGGCGTGCTTGCAATCCCCTATTTCCACGAGGTCTCGCGGGTCAACATGAAGACGCTGCGGCTCGAAGTGCAGCGGCGAGGCGACGCCTCGCTGATCACAAAGGACCGTATGCGCGTCGATGTCGGGGCGGAGTTCTATGTCGCCGTCACGCCCGACGAGCAGGGCATTGCGCGCGCCGTGCAGACGCTGGGTTCGCGGACTTTCCATGCCGACCAGCTGCGCGAGCTGATCGAGGGCAAGCTCATCGACGCGCTGCGTTCCGTGGCCGCGCGCATGACAATGGACGAGCTACACGAGAACCGCGGCGCCTTCGTGAAGGATGTGCGCGACAGTCTTGACCAGACGCTGGCCCGCAACGGCCTCGACCTAGAGTCCGTCTCGCTGACCGCGCTCGACCAGACGCCGTTCAAGTCGCTCGACGAGAACAACGCGTTCAATGCCGTCGGCATGCGCAAGCTGGCCGAAGTGATCGCCAAGTCGAAGAAGGATCGCGCGGAGATCGACGCCGACGCGGAGGTCGCGGTGCGCCGCGCCGCCGTGGAGGCGACCAAGCGCAAGCTGCAGATCGAGCTCGAAGAGCAGAAGGCGCAGATCGAGCAGGTGCAGAGCGTCGAGACGCTGAAGGCGGCGCAGATCGCCGAGGTGGCGCGCAAAAAGGCGGCCTCCGAGCAGGAAGCGGCGCAGGCGCGGATCGCCATGGAGCAGCAGATCAGGGCCGCCGACATCGCGCGCGAGCGCGCCGTGCGCGAAGCGGAGATCGATCGCGACCGCCAGCTCGAGGAAGCCGAGATCAAGCGTGACAAGGTGCGCGCCGAGCAGATCAAGTCCGAGCAGGCGATCGAGACGGCGCGGCGGATGGCCGAGGCCGAACGCGCCAAGGCGATCGCGCTGCTATCTGCCCAGCAGGACAGCGAGACCTCCTCGCTGCGCATCCGCGCAGAATCGGACGCCGCCGCCGCCCGCGCCGAAGCCCGCAAGCGCGAACTGCTGGCCGAGGCCGACGGTCAGAAGGCGCTGGCCGCCGCCGAGAACAGCTACTCGGAGGGCGCGGCCTCGATGAAGATCGACCTCGCCCGCATCAAGGCGATGCCGGACATTCTGGCGCAGATGGTGAAGCCCGCGGAGAAGATCGAGTCGATCCGGATCAACCATATCTCGGGGCTCGGCTCGTCACATTCGGGCGGCGACGGCCACAAGCCGCCGGTCAACCAAGCGCTGGACTCCATCATGGACATGGCCCTGCAGATGCCGGCGCTGAAGAGCATCGGCGAGGAGATTGGCCGTACGCTGCAGGACGCTGTGCCGAAGGACAGCGACAGAGGCCGCAAGGGATCGTCCGGAGGCCGGAAAACGAACTGACGCGTTCGACCGGGGCCTTCGCGGCCCCGGTTTTCTTACGGCGCGGAGTTGTCGATCCTGAGTTCGACGCGGTCGGCGGCGAAGCTGGTGCGCGAATACTGGATCGGCCGCCCGTCCAGATCGGCATTCACCGCTTCGGTGATCAACACCACCGCGCCTGGCGACAGGCGGAGGACGCTGAGGTCGTCGCCGTCGGCAAGCCTTGCCGTGATCGTCGTCGTCTTGCGCACATAGTCGTCAACACCCATCGCCTTCAGAGCCGCCGTGATCGATCCGGTGGCGACGAAATGATCGACCACATCCGGAAATCGGGCCGCATCGAACCAGCTCGTCGCGCGTGACACCGGACGGCCGTCGGCCTCGCTGCGGCTGTCGAGCCTGACCAGCGGCGCGCCCTGCTCGATGCCTAGCGCTTCCGCTGCAGCCGTTCCCGCCGGCTCGATCGCATGCGAAAGCAGAATGACACGCCGCTGCTCTGCCTGTCCGGCCAACCCTTCCGAGAATCGTGTCCGCCTGGCAATCGGATAGGAAAGCCTCGGCCGCCTTTCGACGAAGGTTCCGCGCCCCTGCTCGGTGCGCAGCACGCCTTCCTGCACAAGCTGCGCCACGGCGCTGCGGACCGTGTGCCGGTTGACGCCGAAACGCTCCGCCAGCGCCATCTCCGGCGGCAGCCGCCCAGTACCGTCGAGCTCGCCGGACGACGCCAGCTGGCGAATGCGGTCGGCGATCTGGCGCCACACCGCGACGCCGCTGCCGCGCTCGATCGTGTCCGCCGACTGATCCATTTTCCGCGTTCCTGTCATGCCAGCGTCATCAACGGGATTTACACGACGCATGTGATTTGTGTATTTGTCTATATAACCAGACAAATTGAAAAACAAGCGAGAGGCGACCTTGCACTGGAAGGCGGGAGAAAATGCCCTGCGGCAGGCCAACATGGCCGTGCTTGCAAGGGCGTCGGCCGAACAGCTCTCGGCGCTATGGGCCAAGGCAGGGTTGGACGCCGAACATGAGATGGTGCGCGGGCCGGAGACCGGCCTTGTCACCGTCCGTGGCCGGATCGGCGGCGGCGGCTCGCCATTCAATGTCGGCGAAGCGACGGTGACACGCGCCACGGTGCGGCTCGCAACGGGCGCGGTCGGCCACGCCTATGCGCTCGGGCGCGACAAGGAAAAATCCCGCATCTCAGCTGTTATCGACGCGCTATGGCAGGACGAAACGCTGCGCCCGAAATTGACCGAGCGCATACTCACTCCGCTCGCCCGCGACCTGGAAAATGCCGATGCCGCCAAGTGCTCCGAGACGGCCGCCACCCG
Organism: Rhizobiaceae bacterium; assembly: GCA_017643025.1. GTDB lineage: Bacteria > Pseudomonadota > Alphaproteobacteria > Rhizobiales > Rhizobiaceae > RCIO01. Next base: position 317,601 of record JAEPOG010000003.1, on the reverse strand, counting down.
GGTCGACTTCTTCACGATGGTGCGGGGAGAAGACGAATGACAGCCGATCTCGACGGCGTTGGCGGCGCATTTGCCGAACCGGTGTTCGGCGCGCAGGCGACCTTTCGCAGGATCATGGATGCGATGGCGCGGCCGGGCACGACACAGAAACTGGCGGCACTGCCAAAGCCGCCGGCTCGGCTGTCGCCTGCGGCCGCAGCCGTGGCGCTGACGCTTTGCGACCACGAGACCCCTGTCTGGATGGACACCGCGCTGACGGTCGCCGAACCCGTGGCGGCATGGCTCGGCTTTCACACCGGCGCTCCGATCGCGCGCTCGCCAGCCGAGGCGCATTTCGCCTTCGTCTCCAATCCGGCCGAGATGATCGCGCTGGAGAACTTCGCGCAGGGCAGTCAGGAATACCCCGACCGCTCCGCGACTATCGTGCTTCAGGTCGATAGCTTCGATGGCGGCGAGAGGCTGGAATTGCGCGGGCCGGGCATCCGCGAGACAGCGGAAATCGCGCCGCACCCGCTGCCGCGCCATTTCGTCGAACAGTGGAAACAGAACCGGGCGCGTTTCCCGCGCGGTATCGACCTCATCCTTGCCGGACCATCCGGCGTGGTCGGCCTCCCGCGCAGCGTGCGCATCGAACACGGAGACTGACCATGTATGTCGCGGTGAAAGGCGGCGAGGCGGCGATCCGCAACGCGCACAAGCTGCTGGCCGACAGGCGGCGCGGCGACCGTTCGGTCCCGGCACTCAGGCTCGACCAGATCGTCGAGCAGCTGGCGCTGGGCGTAGACAGGGTGATGGCGGAAGGTTCGCTCTACGACACGGAGCTGGCGGCGCTGGCGATAACGCAGGCGCGCGGCGACATGATCGAGGCGGTGTTCCTAGTGCGCGCGTTCCGCACCACGCTCCCGCGCTTCGGCTACACCTGCGCAGCCGACACGGCTGAGATGCTGGTGGAGCGGCGCATCTCGGCGACCTACAAGGACCTGCCCGGCGGCCAGCTGCTCGGGCCGACCTTCGACTATACGCACCGCCTGCTTGAGCCGGAGCTTGCCGCGGGCATCGAACCTGAAAACGCCGAGACGCGCGAAACCAGCGACGAGGCAATGCCGCGTGTCACCGACATTTTGGCAAACGAGGACCTGATCGAGAGCGACGGCGATGTGGCTCAGGACAAGCCCGTCGCCGACATCTCGCGCGAACCGCTGGAGTTCCCGCTGCAGCGCGACGCGAGGCTACAGGCGCTGGCGCGCGGCGACGAGGGTTTCCTGCTGGCGCTCGCTTATTCAACGCAGCGCGGCTACGCGCGCAGCCACCCCTTTGTCGGCGAGATCCGGATCGGCGAAGTCGATCTCGAGCTCGAAGTTCCCGAACTCCCTTTTCCCGTGCCGCTCGGGCGTATCCGCGTGACGGAGTGCCAGATGGTCAACCAGTTCAAGGGGTCGGCCAAGGCGCCACCGCAATTCACGCGCGGTTACGGGCTGGTGTTCGGCCAGTCCGAGCGCAAGGCGATGGCAATGTCGCTATGCGACCGCGCCCTCAGGGCGACCGAACTCGGCGAGGATGTCGTGGCGGCGGCACAGGACGAGGAGTTCGTCATCTCGCATTCCGACAATGTGCAGGCCACCGGCTTCGTCGAGCATCTCAAGCTGCCGCATTATGTCGACTTCCAGGCCGAACTCGATCTGGTACGGCGCATGCGGGCGGAAGCCGAAGCGCGCGCGAATGACTCTGAACACTGGGAAGCGGCGGAATGAATATCGCGACCTACAACTTCGCCTATCTGGACGAGCAGACCAAGCGGATGATCCGCCGCACCATCCTGAAAGGCATTGCTATTCCAGGCTACCAGGTGCCGTTTGCCTCACGCGAAATGCCGATGCCCTATGGGTGGGGCACCGGCGGCGTGCAGGTGACGGCGTCGATCATCGGGCCGGAGGACGTTCTCAAGGTCATCGACCAGGGCGCCGACGACACCACCAATGCCGTGTCCATTCGCGCCTTCTTCCAGAAGGTCGCCGATGTCGCGGTCACTACCGCCACGGCCGATGCAACGATCATCCAGACGCGCCACCGCATTCCCGAGCACCCGCTAACCGAAGGCCAGGTGCTGGTCTACCAGGTGCCGATCCCCGAGCCTCTGCGCTTCCTCGAACCGCGCGAGACCGAAACGCGCAAGATGCACGCGCTCGAAGAATACGGGCTCATGCATGTGAAGCTCTACGAGGACATTGCGCGCCATGGCCACATCGCGACGACATATGCCTACCCGGTGAAGGTCGAGGGGCGGTACGTGATGGACCCCTCGCCGACGCCGAAATTCGACAACCCGAAGATGCACATGTCGCCGGCGTTGCAGCTCTTCGGTGCGGGCCGCGAGAAGCGCATCTACGCGCTGCCGCCCTATACGGACGTGGTAAGTCTCGATTTCGAGGACCATCCGTTCGAGGTGCAGAAGTTCGACAGGCCCTGTGCGCTGTGCGGGGCGGATAACGTCTATCTCGACGAAGTCATTCTCGATGACCAGGGCGGGCGGATGTTCGTGTGCTCCGACACCGACCATTGCGAAAAGCGGCAAGCGGACGGGCATGTTGGCGAACGCAACATGGAGGCCGCCGAATGAGCGACGAACCGCTACTGCGCGTCACCTCACTGACCAAATCCTATGGCGCGCGCGTCGGCTGCCAGGACGTCACTTTCGACCTGTGGCCGGGCGAGGTGCTTGCTGTGGTCGGTGAATCCGGATCCGGCAAGACGACGCTGCTCAACTGCGTCTCGACGCGGCTACTGCCTTCCGCCGGCACCGCGTCCTACCGCATGCGCGACGGCGGGTGGCGCGACCTCTACCGTATGAGCGAGGCCGAGCGCCGCTTCCTGATGCGCACCGACTGGGGCTTCGTGCACCAGAACCCGGCAGACGGGCTGCGCATGACGGTTTCAGCCGGCGCCAATGTCGGCGAGCGGCTGATGGCGGTGGGCGACCGGCACTACGGCCGCATCCGCCACACGGCGATCGACTGGCTTGAGCGCGTCGAAATCGCCGAGGATCGCGTGGACGATCAGCCCCGCGCGTTCTCGGGCGGCATGCGGCAGCGGCTTCAGATCGCGCGCAACCTCGTCACCAGCCCGCGTCTCATCTTCATGGACGAGCCGACCGGCGGGCTCGACGTGTCGGTGCAGGCGCGCCTGCTCGACCTGTTGCGCGGTCTGGTTTCGGAACTCGGTCTCGCCGCGATCGTCGTCACGCACGACCTCGCGGTCGCCCGGCTACTCTCCCACCGGATGATGGTGATGAAGGACGGTCGTGTGGTCGAAACCGGCCTGACCGACCGCGTGCTCGACGATCCGCGCCAGCCCTACACTCAGCTTCTTGTTTCGTCGATTTTGCAGGTCTAGCCGCATGATCCCGAAAAGTGGAACCCGGTTTTCGGACAAGATCATGCGCCACGAAAAGGACCCTTCATGACAACGCCGCTCGTCGTCTCGGAAGTCTCGAAGAGCTTCACAATGCACCTGCAGGGCGGGGTGAAACTCGCCGTGGTCGACAACGTATCATTCTCGCTGAAAGCCGGCGAAAGCGCGGTGCTGGGCGGCCCCTCAGGCGCGGGCAAGAGCTCGATCGTGAAGATGCTCTACGGCAACTACGCCGTGGATTCAGGGCAGATCATCGTCACCCATCGCGGCAGGTTGGTCGATCTGGCGACTGCCGATCCGCGCGCGGTCATCGCCATCCGGCGGGAGACAGTGGGCTATGTCAGCCAGTTCCTGCGCACGATCCCGCGCGTTGCTGCACTCGATGTCGTGGCCGAGCCGCTGCTCGCGCGCGGTGTCGAACGCGACGAGGCCATCGGCAGAGCGAGCGCGATGCTGGCGCGGCTCAACCTGCCGGAGCGGCTGTGGCAGCTGCCGCCGGCGACCTTCTCCGGCGGCGAACAGCAGCGCGTGAACATCGCGCGCGGTTTCATCACCGACCATCCGATCCTGCTTCTCGACGAGCCGACAGCCTCGCTCGACGCCACCAACCGGCGGGTGGTGATCGACATGATCGCCGAGAAGAAGGTGGCTGGCGTGGCGCTGCTCGGCATTTTCCACGACACCGACGTGCGCGAGGCGGTGGCGGATCGCGTGATCAACGTCACCGAGTTCGCGCCGAAGGAGATCGCGGCGTGACGAAGCTGTCCGAAACGCCCGTCGTCCATCCAAGCGCGGACGTTAGAGACTCGACCCTTGGCCGCTACACCGAGATCGGCGAGCGCTGCCGTGTGCATGAGACGGTGCTCGGCGACTATTCCTATCTGACGCAGGACTGTAGCACCTGGTGCGCCGAGATCGGCAAGTTCTCGAACATCGCCGCAACGGTTCGGCTCAATGCCACCAACCATCCGATGTACCGTGCAACGCTGCACCACTTCACCTACCGCGCATCGGACTACTGGGACGACGCCGAGCACGAGGCAGATTTTTTCGCCGCCCGCCGCGCCAAGAAGGTCCGCATAGGGCATGACACCTGGCTCGGCCACGGCTCCACGGTGCTGCCGGGCGTTACAGTCGGCGACGGCGCGGTCGTGGGTTCGGGCGCGGTCGTAACCAAGGACGTGGCGCCCTACACGGTGGTCGCCGGCGTGCCGGCGAAGCCCATCCGCGAACGCTTCGACCGCCGCATCGCCGAGCGCTTCCAGGCGCTCGCATGGTGGGACTGGGATCACGCTGTTCTGCGCGCGTCGCTCAACGACTTCAGATCGCTCTCGGCCGAGGAATTCCTGGAGAAGTACGCAGCCTAGCCGGCACTGCTGAGCCGGCTCTGTGTATCGTCATCGATCCTTCATACAAGTGACATCGCACCTTCACGTCCGTCCGTTAGCGCAATTCGTAACTGCGAAACCACCGGCGGACAGGAACGCTGATTCATGCTCAGACTCGTGGACGTCACTCGCCGATTCGGCAAGAACACCGCCGTCGACAGCGTCGCGATCGAAGTCCCGCAGGGCCAGATGGTTGGCGTGATCGGCCGCTCCGGCGCCGGCAAATCCACCCTGCTTCGCATGATCAACCGTCTCATCGATCCCTCCGAGGGGTCGATTTTTTTTGACGGCAGTGAAGTATCAGCCCTCAGGGGCGCAGCCCTGCGTTCATGGCAGCGCGACTGCGCCATGATCTTCCAGCAGTTCAATCTGGTGCCGCGACTGGATGTTGTGTCGAACGTGCTTCACGGCACGCTGAACCGGCGCTCGACCGTGGCAACGATGTTCAGCATGTTTCCGCGCGAGGATATCGAGCAGGCGATCGACATTCTCGACCGCCTCGGCATCGCCGACCACGCACCGAAGCGGGTCGAGACGTTGTCAGGCGGCCAGCAGCAGCGCGTCGCGATCGCCCGAGCCCTGATGCAGGACCCGCGCGTCATTCTGGCCGACGAGCCCATCGCATCGCTCGATCCGATGAACGCACAGGTCGTCATGGACACGTTGCGCCGCATCCACGACGAGGACGGCCGCATGATCGTGTGCAATCTGCACACGCTCGACACCGCCCGCCGCTACTGCGACCGCGTGGTCGGCATGCGCGACGGCGTTGTCGTGTTCGACGGTGCGCCGGAGGATCTCACGACGGCCGTCGCCCGCGACATCTACGGCGCCGACGAGAGCTTCTCTGAGAGCTCCACCTCCACCTCGATCGAGACACTGGAACCCGCCTACTCGTTCATGCGCGAGGCCGAGGCGGCGATCTGACTTCCCCAGAAACCGGACAAAAGGTCCGGATATTCGCAACAGGAGAGCGACAATGAAGAAACTGCTTGCAGCATTTGCGGTCACCACCGCCCTGACCTTGCCGGCAATGGCACAGGACATCACCGAATTCCGCATCGGCATTCTTGGCGGCGAGAACGCGCAGGACCGACTGACCTCGCACGAGTGCCTGAAGAACTACACCAGCGAGACGCTCGGCGTTGAGGTGAAGCTCTTCACCCCGGCCGACTATGACGGCGTCATTCAGGGCCTGCTGGGCGGCACGATCGACATGGCCTGGCTCGGCGCGTCCGGCTATGCCAAGGCCTACCTGACCGACCCGGAAGCGGTCGAGCCCGTGCTGGTCAAGACCAACCTCGACGGCTCGTTCTCGTATCACTCGATCGGCTTCGCCCGTAAGGACTCCGGCATCACATCGCTTGACGACATGCAGGGCAGGAAGTTCGGCTTCGGCGATCCGAACTCGACCTCCGGCTACCTGATCCCGTCGGTCGAAATCCCGATGGCGACCGGCGCATCGATGGAAAACGGGGCCTATTTCGGTGAGGTCGTTTTCACCGGCGGCCATGAGCAGACGATCGTCGCGGTGGTCAATGGCGACGTCGATGCCGGCGTGACCTGGGCCGACGGCCAGGGCAACTGGGAAGACGGCTACAATTCCGGCGCACTGCGCAAGGCGGTCGATTCCGGCATCGTCGACATGAATGACATCGTCGAGATCTGGAAATCGAAGCCGATCCCGGAAGGCCCGGTCGTGCTGCGCAAGGCGCTGCCGGACGACGTCAAGGCGAAGATGGTCGAGCTTGTCGGCGGCATGCACGAGATGGACGCCCAGTGCGCCTACAACATCGCGGCCGGCGACACTGCCGGTTTCGCGCCGATCACGCATGACGCGTATCTGACGATGATCGAGCTGCGCAAGGCTCAGACCGCGCAGACCAACTGATACCAACATCAGTCTGGGATGGGCTTCCGCACGGAGGCCCGTCCCGTTTGTTCAGCGGATATTTCGAATGACCGACGTTTCGCTCGGCGGCACACGCGAGACCGACACCATCAAGGCCGGGTACCTCGCCGACATGCGCCGCAAGCGCATGTATTCGGGCATCCTGCTCGTCGTATTCTTCGTGCTGCTTGCCGCCGGCTTCGGACTGGCGGACAGCCGCAACGCAGGCGGTTTCTGGGACGGGCTCTCGCGCATCTTCGATTTTCCGGCCGAGTTGATCGCCGAAGCTATCGCGAAGGGCGCGGCACTCCCCGCCAATCTCGTGCGCTACGTCCCGGCGATGATCGAGACCATCAACATCGCAGCTGTCTCCACGCTGCTCGGCGCCATTGCGGCATCCGTGCTGTCGCTGCTGTCGACGCGCGGCTTTGCGCGCTGGCCGCGACTTATCGGCCTCTTTCGCCGCCTCATGGACGTCATGCGGGCATTGCCCGAAATCGTCATCGCCCTGGTGCTGATCTTCGTGCTCGGCGGCGGCCCAGTCCCGGCGATGATCTCGATCGCGATCCACACCGCGGGCGCGCTCGGCAAGCAGTTCTCCGAAGTCAACGAAAACGCCGACCTCAAGCCGGTCGAGGGACTGGCATCGGTCGGCGCAACATGGATGCAGCGCATGTGGCTGGGTGTGCTGCCTCAGGTCGCGCCGAACTATCTTTCCTACGCGCTCATGCGCTTCGAGATCAACGTCCGCGCATCCGCCATACTCGGCTTCGTCGGTGCCGGCGGCATCGGCGAGGAATTGCGCGTCGCCATAAGCTGGGGCACCGGACGCTATGACGCCGCAGCGGCAATCTTCATTCTTCTCTTCCTGACGATCGTGGCGATCGACCAGCTTTCCAGTCACTTCCGCCACCGTCTCGTAGGTACGCACTGATGGCGATCGTATCCTCCCTCGGCGACATCGGAGCCATCCGGCGCGCGGCCGTAGACGGATTTGCGCGCAAGCGCCGCTGGGCGCTGCTCGTGCCGGCGATGATCCTGGCCTATCTCGTCTACATCGCCTTTGCCTTCAACGTGCCGGAGTTGCTGCAGCGCGCACGCGTCGACAACGCGCAGATACTGTTGGCTGATACCGTCAGCCACAAGGTTCATGTCACGCGCGACAACAGGTCGGGCGACATGACTGTCGCCATCGAGGGCGAAAACAAGGGCACCTATCCCGGCAACGCCTGGCCGGCATGGGTGAGCAGGCAGGGCGACGCGACCGTCGTCGACCTTGGCAACGGACATGAGGTTCGCTTCGAGGGAGACACACTCTTCTACGGGGTTCCGAACGTCGGGACTGTCGAGATCGTCCGCGGCGACGGCGGCATCGAGCTGTCGGTGCCGCTGGGGCTGCCGGCAGAGTGGGTGAATGCGTCGAACTCGCGTGTTTCGATCACCAGTCCCGCCGCGCGCATGAGCGTGACTCGCAACCGGTCCGAAGTGTTCCGCTATTTCGGCGGTTGGGAGCTGTTCTTCTTCACGCTGGACAGCCCGTTTCACTACATGAGCTGGGGCGAACTGGCCTCTTCGGTCGTTTCTGGCGAGCAGATACGAGAGGGGCAGACCAACCTCTCGGCCATGCTGTCCGACTTCTGGGGCAACGCCATGTGGCGGCACTCAGACGTCGCGTGGGCGATCTTCGAGACGATCCTGATGGCGTTCCTCGGGACGTTCGGCGCAGCGATCGTGGCCCTGCCGCTCGCGTTCCTCGCCGCCCGCAACTTCTCCGTATCCCTGCTAGCGCGCTTCGGCGTGCGCCGGCTTTTCGACTTCCTGCGCGGCCTAGACGGACTGATCTGGACGATCATCCTGTCGCGCGCCTTCGGGCCGGGCCCACTCACCGGTTCGCTGGCGATGCTGATCACCGACACCGGCACCTTCGGCAAGCTGTTCTCCGAAGCGCTGGAGAATGTCGACAAGAAGCAGATCGAAGGCGTGCGCTCAACGGGAGCGAATACGCTGCAGCAGTGCCGGTTCGGCGTGATCCCGCAGGTGTCGCCCGTGATACTCAGCCAAATGCTCTACTACCTGGAATCGAACACGCGTTCGGCGACGGTGATCGGCGCGCTGGTCGGCGGCGGCATCGGCCTGCTGCTGACACAGGCGATCCAGACGCAGAAGGACTGGGAGGAGGTCACCTATTACGTTGTACTGGTGCTGATCATGGTGTCGGCAATGGACATGTTCTCGGGCTGGCTCAGAACGCAATTGATCGGCAACCAGCGGCATGGCAAGAGCGTGTAACCATCCGCCGCCGATTTGACCGCCATCGTGAAATTGTCACGCAAATCGCTTATGGCGGCGCCCTGACCGCCGCCCGCAGACCGAAGAAAGCCTAGAGAAATGCCTGCCGAAACCGCCATCCGCAACGCGAGGATCGTGCTCGGGGACGAAGTCGTCTCCGGCTCGCTGAATATCAGCGGCGGCATGATCGGCGACTTCGGAACCGGCGCATCGGCGGTCGGCGAAGATTTCGAGGGCGACTATCTCATCCCCGGTCTGGTCGAGCTCCATACCGACCATCTCGAGGGCCACTATTCGCCGCGGCCGGGCGTTCGCTGGAACGCGGTCGCCGCTATCCAGGCGCATGACGGACAGATCGCGACCTCGGGCATCACCACCGTCTTCGACTGCCTGCGCATGGGTTCGGACGAGGACGGCGGGTTCGGGCCGGGCGAGATGCGGCTGCTGGCCGATGCGCTCGAAGTGGCGCAGGATGAAGGCCGGCTGCGCGCCGAACACTTCATCCATCTGCGCTGCGAGGTGTCCGCGCCCGACGTGCTGGACGAGTTCGACGCGTTTCGCGACGACCGCCGCGTGCGGCTGGCATCGCTGATGGACCATGCGCCGGGCCAGCGCCAGTTCCAGACGATGGGGCAATACACGCTCTACTACAAGACCAAGCGCGGCATGTCGGACGCAGCCTTCGAGGCCTATGTCGCCAAGCGGAAGGAACAGTCGGAGCGCTATTCGGCGCCGCACCGCAAGGTGATCGCCGAGCACTGCCAATCGGTGGGTGTGACGCTCGCCAGCCATGACGACGCGACGCTCGACCATGTCGGCGAAGCGATCTCCGAGGGTGTTCGACTGGCGGAGTTCCCGACTTCCGTAGAGGCCGCGCGGGCGTCACACGAGGCCGGCATGAGCGTGCTGATGGGCGCGCCCAATCTGGTGCGCGGCGGTTCGCACTCGGGCAACATCGCGGCGCGCGACCTAGCCGAGGCAGGCATTCTCGACGTGCTTTCGTCCGACTACATCCCGTTCAGCCTTCTGCACGCAACTTTCGTGCTGGCCGACCAGGTGGAGACGATAAGCCTGCCGCAGGCGATCGCCATGGTGACGTCGACGCCGGCGCGCACCGTCGGTCTCGACGACCGCGGCAAGATCGAGGCCGGCCGCCGCGCGGACCTCGTCCGTGTTCACATCGACAAGGGCATTCCCGTTGTCCGTGCCGTGTGGCGCGAAGGCAAGCGGGTCGCCTAGCCCAGCACTTCCTTCACCGCCTTTGCGGTCTTGCCGACCACCTCGTCGGCTTCTTCGCGCGACAGGCAGAGCGGTGGAGCGAAGCCGAGTATGTCGCCCTGCGGCATGGCGCGCGCGATGACACCGTGGCCGAGAAGCGCTGCCGCGACCTGCGGCCCGACCTTCTTCGCCGGGTCGTAGAACCTGCGCGCCTCGCGATCCTCGAGGAACTCCACGGCGCACAGCAGTCCTTCGCCGCGCACGTCGCCGACATGGGCGTGGCCGCCCAGCGCATCCTTCATTGCCTTGTTGAAATAGGCGCCCGTCTCGCCGGCGTTCTTCACCAGGCCGAGGCTGTCGATCAGTTTGAGATTGGCGACGCCGGCGGCCGCACCGATCGGATGCGCGGAATAGGTCCAGCCATGGCCGATCGGGCCGTTCTCGTCGGTGCCCTGCTCCAGCACCTTCCACACCTTGTCGCCGACGATGGATCCGGAGAGCGGCGCATAGGCCGAGGTCAGGCCCTTGGCGATTGTGATGATGTCAGGCTTCATTCCGTAGTGATCGGAGCCGAACATCGAGCCGAGCCGGCCGAAGCCGGTGACCACCTCGTCGGCGATCAGCAGGATGTCGTGCCTGTCGAGCACCTTCTGGATCGCCTGCCAATAGCCTGCCGGCGGCGGCACGATGCCGCCAGTGCCGAGCACTGGCTCGCCGATGAAGGCGGCGATGGTGTCTGCGCCCTCGCGGGCGATGAGCTTCTCCAGTTCGTCGACACAGTAGGCGACGAAACCGGCCTCGCTCATACCGGGGTCCGGGCGGCGGTAGTAGTAGGGCGCCTCGGTGTGCAGGATGCGGTCGACAGGCAGATCGAACTTGTCATGGAAGAGCTTCAGTCCGGTCAGCGAACCGGTGACCAGACCCGAGCCGTGATAGCCTCGCCAGCGCGAGATGATCTTCTTCTTTTCCGGCCGGCCGAGAATGTTGTTGTAGTACCAGACCAGCTTGACGTTGGTCTCGTTGGCGTCGGACCCGCCGAGGCCGAAATAGACTTTGGACATGCCCTTGGGCGCGCGCTCCAGCACCATCTGGGCAAGTGTGATCGATGCTTCCGTGCCGTGGCCGACATAGGAATGGTAGTAGGCCAGCTCCTTCGCCTGATCTGCTATCGCCTCGGCGATCTCCTTGCGGCCGTAGCCGACATTGACGCAGTAGAGCCCGGCGAAGGCGTCGAGCAGGCGGTTGCCGTCGCGGTCCTCGATGTGGACGCCGCTGCCGCCGGTGACGATGCGGCTCGGCGCGTCGCCGCGCGCGAACTGCGCGAGATGGGTCGAGGGATGAAAGAAATTCTCGCGGTCCCAGCGGTCGAGGACGTCGTTGGTCAACATCGGCTTTCTCCTACTTAACGATCGGACCGAAAGGCGTTTCGGTCAGGATTTCTGCGCCGGTCTCCGTGAGGAGAACCGGATTGGACATAAAATAGTCGCCGTGCCCCGTGCCCATCAGCCAGGACAGGACGTGGAAGCTCATGCCGGCTTCGATCACGAGATCGGAGCCGGCGCGCAGGCCGGTGACGCGGCTGCCGCCCACCCATGAGGGCGGAATGCCGATGCCGACCAGATAGCCGCAATGGTGACGGCGGTAGTGCGAAAGTCCGGCCGCGTCCACGACGTCCTGCCAGGCCTGATAGACGGCGCCGGCTGTCGTGCCGGGCTGCAACGCCGCGACTACCGCATCGAAGGCCCTTTTCACGGTTTCGGCCATTGCGGCGTCTTTGTCCCTAATGCCCCCCAGATGCACGAGCCGGCCTATAGGCGCATGGTAGCGGCGCACACAGCCGGAAAGTTCTAGGAACACCGGCTCGCCTGCCTTGAATGCGCCGTCGCCCGTCGTGCCATGCTCTTCGCCGAGGCGGCTGCCAGGCCGGATGAACGGGCCGAAGCCGACCGGATCGCCGCCGGCGCGGATCATGGCAGCGACGCATTCGGCCGCGACCTCGCGCTCCGGCGCGCCGTCGCGAATGGCGTCGATCGCCGCGGCGGTAGCGGCGTCCGTTACCTTCGCCGCACGGCGCATGAGCGTTTGCTCCGCCGGCGACTTCACCAGCCGAAGCGCGTCGGCCATGCCGGTGATGTCGATCAACTCGGCGTTCGCCACGGCCTCTCGCAGCTTGTGCGCAAAGCCGTGGCTCAAGCCCGCCGACCAGCTCTCTATGCCGACACGGCTCGGCATGATTTCCGTCAGGATGCGCCCGCCGAGATCGGCGGCGGTCTCAGTGTCGGCGTGGCCGCGGAAGGCGGCATTTCGTACCTGCTTTTCAATCGACACGCGCTCCATGGCGCGGGTGATCAACACCATCTCGCCGTCGGCCGGTACGATCAGCAGATGCGGGGCGAAATAACCCCAATGGTCGAGGCCGGTGAAGTAGAACACGTTCTCCGGCGTCGAGATCAGCGCGACGTCGAGTTGGCGCTCCGCCATGCGCTGCCGCAGGCGAGCTGCGCGCGTAGCCAGTTCAGCATCGTCGAACGGGTTCTCGAACACCGGCGTTCCTCAGCCTATGTCGGCACAGACATATTTGAGGTCGGTATAGGCTTCCATGCCGTGACGCGAGCCTTCGCGCGCCAGACCTGCCTGCTTCACACCACCGAAGGGCACCGGCGCGCCTGTAATCTTGGTGCGGTTGACCGCCACCATGCCGAATTCCAGCCCGCGGCTGAGACGCGCGATGCGCGCCGGATCGGAGGTGTGCAGATAAGCGACCAGCCCTGTCTCGGTTTCGTTGGCGCGGGCCAGCACCTCAGCCTCATTATCGAAGGGTGCGAAAGCCGCGACCGGTCCAAAAGTCTCCTCGTGAAAGATCGCAGCCTGTTCGGGAACATCGGCAAGCACTGTCGGTTCGAAGAAATTCGGGCCGGCCCTGTGGACCTTGCCTCCGGTCACCAAGCGCGCTCCACGTTCCAGCGCGTCGGCGACATGCGCCTGCTGCTTGGCGACAGCGCGCCCGTTGATGAGCGGGCCGATGTCAGGATCGGACATGCCGGCGCCGACGGCCATGGCGTGCACGCGCTCGGCAAAGGCCTGCACGAACCGCTCATAGATCGGACGCTCGATGTAGAAACGGTTGGCCGCGAGGCAGTCCTGCCCCGAGGTGGCGAACTTGGCAGAGACCGCCCGATCGACGGCGCGATCGAAATCGCAATCGGCGAAGGCGATGAACGGCGCGTGGCCGCCAAGCTCCATGATCAGGCGCTTGATGGTCGGCGCGGACTGCTCATAGAGAATGCGTCCCACCTCCGTGGAGCCCGTGAAGGACACTGCGCGCACCAGCGGCGAGGCGGTCATCGCGCCGACGACCGTGCGTGCGCTGCCGGTCAGCACGTTGAAAACGCCGGCGGGCATGCCAGCGCGCTCCGCGAGTTCGGCGAGCGCCAGCGCCGAGAAGGGCGTCTCCGACGAGGGATGCGCGACGACCGTGCAGCCGGCGGCGAGCGCCGCGGCGGCCTTGCGCGTCAGCATGGCAGCAGGGAAGTTCCACGGCGTCACAAGTGCGGCCACACCGACCGGCTGGCGCATCACGCGCATCTCGGCTTCGGGCAGGTGCGAGGTGACGTTCTCGACATTCAGGCGGATTGCCTCATCGGCATAAAAGTCGATGAAGGAGGCGGCGTAGTCGATCTCGCCGCGCGCTTCCGAAAGCGGCTTTCCCTGCTCCTGCACCATCAGGCGGGCGAGGTCCTCCTTGGCTTCGGTAACGAGTTCGTACCAACGTTTCAGCACGCGCCGCCGCTCCAGCGGCAGCAGAGCCGACCAGCCGACGAAGGCGCGGTGCGCTGCCTTTATCGCGGCGTCCGTGTCGTCGGCCGTCAGCGCCGGCACCGAGCCGACGCGCGTTCCATCAGCCGGATCAGTGACGTCGATGCTCTCGCCGCCGGAGCCGGTAGTCCAGGCGCCGTCGATATAGGCGAACTCGCGGAACAGCCGCGGATCGTCCAGTACAGAGAGGTCGGTCTTCTGGAGAATGGCGAGCGATGGCATGGCGTTCGGCTCCTCGTTTGCGCGCCGCCACTATTTCGCAATCGATCCCAAACAAGTTTTCGAAGTCCAGCCTTCGAGCCGAAGGTTCTTCCGTATTGGGTGGCCGCAGCCGATCATTCCTTGGCGCGGCCCGCAGTGAGCAACTCCAGCGGCAACGCGTGGGTTCGTTTCACAGGTTTGGTCATCACATAGGAGAAGTAGCGGGCTAGTCCAACGCGGGCCTCGAGCAGGTGATCCACGAGGCGCTGATAGGCGTCGATGTCCGTCGTCACGACCTGCAGGATATAGTCGAAGCCGCCGCCGACAGCCCAGCAGGCGACGATCTCGTCGAGAGGCTGGACGGCGCGTTCGAAGGCCTGGAAATCCTCCGCGCGATGACTTTCCAGTTCAACCGCCATGAACACAACGACATGCGGCGCCACCTTCTTCAGCGCGATCTCGGCGTGATAGCCGGCGATGATGCCGGCCTCTTCGAGCCGCTTCAGCCGTTCCCAGCAGGGCGCGGCGGAGAGGTTCACGCGCTTCGCCAGTTCGGCCTTCGAAAGGCGGCCCTCCTGGCTCAATATGGCAAGTATCTTGAGATCGCGGTCGTCGAGCTTGAGCATGGTCCGGTCATGCCGCAATCGACGTACCGGCGCCAGCCCTGGCGGCCGCCGCGACGGCATGGGTCGCAATGGCCGTGTCCTGCGCGCCGGTGCCGGTGAGATCGCAGATGGTGACCTGGTCATCGCTTGTGCGGCCGGGATTGGCACCGGTGACGACTTCACCAAGTTCCGGCGGCGTGCCGCCCCTCCACACGCCAGCGGCGATGGCGCTGCGCAGCTCGCCCAGTATCTCGGTCTGGCTCACGCGGTCGGCGACGTAGAGATCGGCCCTAGCCAGCGCGACTGGCTCGATTTCGTTCTTGCCGGCCTGGTCGGACCCCATGGCGGTGACGTGCAATCCCGGGTGCAGCCAGTCAGCCTCAAGGATCGGCTCTTCGGCGGGCGTGGTGGTGATGACCAGCTGGCTCTCGGCCACCAGCCGCGCGGGGTCCGACACCGGCTCGGCTGCAATGCCAAGTTCTGCGGCGATATCCAGCGCGCATTTGGTTGCCTTGTCGCCGTCGCGGCCCCAGACGAGCACCCGCTTGAGGGGACGCACCAGCGACGCCGCGGCGATCTGCAGGCGCGCCTGCACGCCGGTGCCCATAACGCCGGCTGTCTCAATATGCGATGGAGCGAGGTGACGGGCAGCAACGGCACCGGCTGCGGCGGTGCGCACATCCGTAAGATAGCCATTGTCGAGCAGCAGCGCCTCTACCAAGCCGGTCTTTGCCGAGAACAGGATCATCAGCCCGTTGAGGCTGGGCAGGCCGAGTTTCGGATTGTCGAAGAAGCCGGGGCTGACCTTGATGGCGAAGCCGTCGAAGCCCGGAATATAGGCTGTCTTTACGTCGACCTCGCCATTGGCCTCCGGAATCGCCATGGACAGGATCGGCGGCATCACCACCTTGCCGGAGGCGAGCGCGGCGAAGGCCTTCTCTACCGTATCGATTGCGGCGAGATCGAGCCGCACGAGCTTGCGCAAATCGGTCTCGGTCAGGATCCTGATGTCACGCGGCATAGGCGCGGCCTTTAAGTTCGAGATCGCCCAGCGAGACGTTGCGGCCGTTCATGATGTCGGTGAAGACGCGCATGTCGACATTGCGGCCGGTGACGATGGTGGCAATCGGACCGTCGATGTCCGGCAGCTTGCCCGCCTTGAGTGCTGCGACGCCGACTGCGCTGGCGCCCTCGGCCACCATGCGCTCCTCATAGTAGAGCGTCTGCATGGCGTCGTAGATTTCGTCTTCCGTCACCAGCACATAGTCGTCGATCAGATCGCGGCAAATCGGGAAGGAAAGACGGTTTGCCATGCCGATGCCGCCACCCAGAGAATCCGCCAGGCTGGCGACCTCCTCGACCTCGACGGGCTTGCCGGCGCGCACCGATTCATACATCGCCGCGCCGCGGTCCATCGTGATGCCGATCACCCTGATGTCAGGCCTGATCGCCTTGGCGGCAACGGCGACACCCGCGGCCAGCCCACCACCTGAGAGTGGCACGAGGATCGCCTCAAGATCCGGGCGATCCTCAAGCAGTTCAAGCCCGATGGTGCCCTGCCCGGCGATGACATGGGGATCGTCGAAGGGCGATATCTCCACCAGCCCCTCCTCTGCCGCCAGTCGTTGGCTCTCGGCCAGCGCGTCGTCCTGGCTCCTGCCGGTGATGCGGACCTCGGCGCCGAGCGCACGGATGCCGTCGACCTTGGCCTGCGGCACCAGAGACGACATGCAGATCACCGCCTTCATGCCGCGGGCCCTCGCCGCATAGGCGACGCCGCGGCCGTGATTGCCGGTCGAGCAGCAAGTGACGCCCTCGGTCCCATCAGGCAGGTTGAAGACAGCGTTGACCGCGCCGCGCAGTTTGAACGCACCGATTGGCTGCGTGTTCTCCAGCTTGAGCAGGAAGTCGCGGCCTGCCAGCCCGCTCAGATGCGGCGATGGCACCAGTGGCGTGCGCGCCGCCACACCGGAGATCGTGCGGCTGGCGGCCAGTATGTCGGCCAGAGCGAGCATGGACATGGCTGCGTCAGCCGGCCTCCAGGACGGCGCTGAGGAATTGCCGCGTGCGCTCTTCCTGCGGGTCGTTGAATAGCTGGTCCGGCGACCCCTGCTCGGCGATCTTGCCGCCATAGAAGAAGCAGACGCGGTCGGAGAATTCCTTGGCAAACCCCATCTGGTGGGTGACCATGAGCATGGTGAGATCGTGCTCCGCGCCGAGCTGGCGGATAACGTTCAGCACCTCGCCGACGAGTTCCGGATCGAGCGCCGACGTCACCTCGTCGAACAGCATGACCTTGGGCCGCATGGCGAGTGCGCGGGCGATCGCCACGCGCTGCTTCTGGCCGCCGGAAAGTTGAATCGGAAAGTGGCCCTTCTTGTCGGCGAGACCGACCATGTCGAGCAGTTCGGCTGCCCGCTGCTCTGCTTCCTGCTTGCCGAGGCCAAGAACCGAAACCGGCGCCTCGATACAGTTCTGCAGCGCGGTCATGTGCGGGAACAGGTTGAAGTGCTGGAACACCATGCCGATCTTGCCGCGCACCCGGCGCAGATGGCGGTCGCTCGCCGGCACCATCGAGCCGTTCTTCTGCTCGTGGGTCATGGGTTCGCCTTCGACCCAGATGACGCCGTCATTGATCTTTTCCAGCGTCATCAGCATGCGCAGCACGGTGGTCTTGCCGGAGCCCGACGGGCCGATGATCGACACCTTCTCGTTGCGCTCGATATCGAGATTGAGCTCGTCCAACACCGTCAGCGAGCCGTAGCGCTTGGTGACATTCTCGAAACGGACCATCGGTTCGCTCATGGCGGTCCTCCTACTGCAAATGGTAGCGGCGGTTGAGCCAGTAGCTCACGGCCTGCACGATCACCGAAGCGATGAGGCTGAACACGAGATAGAAGAAGCCGGCCATCGTGATCGCCTCGATGTAGCGGTAATTCTCGGCGCCGAAGTTCTTGGCCTGCTGCAGCATCTCCAGAATGGCGATAGCGGCCAGGATTGGCGTGTCCTTGAACATGCCGATGAAGTAGTTGCCGAGCCCCGGCACGATGGGCGGTATGGCCTGCGGCAGTATGATGACGCGCCAAGTGCGGGCGCGCGACAGGTTGAGCGCGATGCTCGCCTCCCACTGGCCGCCATCCACCGCCTCGATGCCGGCGCGGTAAACCTCCGAGCAGTATGCGGCGTAGTGGATGCCGAGCACGCCGATGCCGGCGACCCATGCCGGAATCACGATGCCGAACTGCGGGCCGACGAAATAGACGAAGAATATCTGCAGCAGCAGCGGCGTGGATCGGATGAACTCGACCGTCTCCGCCATCGCGTTGTTCACGATGCGATTGTTCGACTGACGGATCAGCGCGAAAATCAACCCCAGGACCAGCGCGATGGCGAAGCCAATCAGCGTCGCCTGCACGGTGATGACCGCGCCGCGGTAGAGAAAGGGCAGCGCCTCCCAAACGTAGTACCAGTCCCAGATGCTCATGCCAGCGCCTCCCGCGAATAGGCGCGGCCAAGGCGGCGTTCGAGCCAGCGCACCAGCGGCGTGATCATCAGGCGCGCGATGAAATAGTAGCCGAACAGGGCGATGGCAAAGAACAGCAGGTAATTGCCGGTCGCGTCGGCGGCGAGCTTGGCGGCCGTCGTCAGTTCGGTGATGGTGATGAAGAATATGAGCGAGGTGCCCTTCAGCAGCTCGATCAAGAGGTTCCCCCACGCCGGCAGCATGGCGCGGATTGCCTGCGGCAGGATAATGCGGCGCATCATGGTGAGGCGCGGGAAATTGAGAGCGATGCTTGCCTCGTACTGGCCGCGCTCAACGCCCTGGATGGCAGCGCGGACAAGCTCTGCGCCGTAGCCCGAGACATTCATTCCGACACCAACGATGGCGACCGTCCAGGGCGACATGGTGATGCCGAAGATCGGCAGAACGAAAAACCACCAGTAGAGCTGCACCAGCATCGACGTTCCGCGAAAGAACTCGATGTACGCAACGCCGAACCAGCGCACCGGACGCCGCGGCGATACACGCAACAGACCGACGACCAGCCCGAATACGATGGCGACCAGCGAGGCGCCCAACGTGATCAGAATTGTGATGAGGACGCCCTTGGTGAGGGCAGCGACGCTGAAGCCCAGCGCGAACTCGCTCATCGTCAGGAACCCCCGCTCA
The DNA here is from genome assembly GCA_017643025.1 of Rhizobiaceae bacterium. Lineage (GTDB taxonomy): Bacteria > Pseudomonadota > Alphaproteobacteria > Rhizobiales > Rhizobiaceae > RCIO01. The sequence continues at coordinate 298,614 of JAEPOG010000003.1, read as the reverse complement.
TGCTGCGTACCCGGACGTAGTCCAGGTTCCGCCGAAAATGAGCCGACGGCGCCGCCCCCTGGGCGCCGCCGGCATCACCTGCCTCAGCCGGCGCAGAGTTCGGCAGTCGTCGTGCCGTCAGGGAGATTGGCCTTGGAGTAGCCGTACTCGCCAACCGACTCCATCATCTCGTCGGAGCCGATGTACTCCGCGAGCGCAGCGTTGAACGCATCAACCTCTTCCTGCTGGTTGGGCAAGAAGGCGAGACCCGGATAGCCGTCGATGACCGGCGGCGTGAACGGATCGGCAAGTTCGACCGCGTCGTCCTTGTCGGCGAATTCCTTCATGGTGAAGTAGGTGCCACCACCACCGGCAGCGCGACCGGCCTTCACGGCCTGGAGGATTTCAGCCGGGCCGGCGACCTGCATGATCTGGTCGTCGGTGAGGCCGACATTGCGAGCGTTCTTGACCGTGTTGTATCCCGCGCCTGTTACCAGCGTGAGGTCCTTGTCGCGGATATCCTCGAAGGAATGCAGATCGTCGGGGTTGCCGGTCTTCACGAGCAAGGCATCGGCGAAGGTGCCGAGCGGCTCGGTGAAGAGCGCGTTACGGCAGCGCTCAGGCAAGATGTACATGCCGCCGGTGATGATATCGAAACGGCCTGCCTGCAGGCCGGGGATCAGTGAACCCCACTCGGTGACGATCGGCTCGATGTTGGTCGTGCCCATCTTCTTGAGAATGTCCAAGGTGATGGCGTTGACGAAGCCCAGCGGGGCATTGCCGTCGCCGGGATAGGCCCACGGAATCTCGTTCGAGAAGCCGATGCGAATGGTTTCGCCGTTCTTGATCTTGTCCAGCAACTCGCCCGCGGTGGCGGAACCCGCCAGCGAACCAACCGCCAATGCTGCGATACCGAGCGCAGCCAGTCCCCTCTGGATTGCACGTCTCATTGGATCACTCCTGTTTTCGACTTTTGCAGATTTTTCTTGTGTTGTGCACAACATCACGCTGCGTTAGAGCGTGTCAATTGAATTTTGGCGGCAATGCGCAAATTTGCGTTTTCCAAATGCCAGGGTTCAGGCATAGATGTACACATTGATAGGTCATACAGTCGCCAGAGGGACCAATGCCTGCCGAAACCCTGCCCTTCAGCAAAGCCGAGTACGACCGCCGTCTTGCCAAGGTCCGTGCAGCCATGTCGGCGCGAAACATCGATGTGTTGTTCATCGAAGACCCTTCGAATATGGCCTGGCTGACCGGCTATGACGGCTGGTCGTTCTACGTCCATCAAGGGGTTATGGTCTTCCACGACCGCGAGCCGGCCTGGTGGGGCCGGACCCAGGACGCCAATGGCGCGGTGCGCACGGTCTGGATGGAGGACGAACACGTCATTGGCTACGCCGATCACTTCGTCCAATCCACCGCCCGGCACCCGATGCAGGACCTCGCGGGCCGGCTGCGCGAACGCGGCTATGCGTCCAAGCGCATCGGCCTCGAACTCGAAAACTACTATTTCTCCGCCAAGGCATACCTGGTCCTGAAGGACGAGTTGCCTGACGCCGACCTTGTCGACGCCACTGCGCTGGTGAACTGGCAGCGGGCTACGAAGTCGGACGAGGAGATCGCCTTCATGCGCAAGGCGGCGCGCATCTCCGAAAAGATCGTCGACGGCATTGTCGAGCGGGTCGAACCCGGTCTGAACAAAAACGACCTCGTGGCCGATATCCTCGGCGACGCGGTGCGCGGCGCTGACGGCAACTGGGGCGACTATGCGGCAATCGTTCCGCTGCTGCCTTCCGGAACCGACGCCAGCGCGCCTCACCTCACATGGGACGGGCGGCCGTTCAGGAAGGGCGAAGCGACGTTCTTCGAAATCGCCGGCTGCTACCGGCGATATCACGCTCCGTTCTGCCGGACTGTCTTCCTTGGCAAGCCGCCGCAGGACATGCTCGATGCCGAGAAGGCGCTCGTGGAAGGTCTGGAGGCCGGGCTGGAGGCCGCACGCGCGGGCAATCCGGCAGGCGCTGTCGCGCGCGCCTTGTTCGGGTCGCTCGAAAAGGCCGGCATCCAGAAGGAGGGGCGCTGCGGTTATCCGATCGGGCTCTCCTACCCGCCCGACTGGGGCGAGCGCACGATCTCGTTCCGCAAGGACGACGAGACCATTCTGGAACCGGGCATGACCTTCCACTTCATGCCGGGGTTGTGGATGGCCGACTGGGGTCTTGAAATCACCGAGAGCATCCTGATCAAGGACAGCGGCCCGGCCGAGTGCCTTTGCGACCGGCCGCGCAAGCTGTTCGTGAAGGACTGAGGGATACATCGCGATGTCGATGCTCGCACGCACCCGCGACATTCTGGGCGAGCTGATCGGCTTTCCGACGATTTCGTCGGACGGCAATCTAGAACTTATCGCCTATGCCGCCGCGGTGCTCAGCGAAAGCGGCGCGCAGCTATCGATCTCGCGCGACGAAACCGGCGCAAAGGCCAATCTGTTTGCCACGATCGGTCCGCCCGGCGACGGCGGCATCGTGTTGTCCGGCCACACCGACGTCGTACCCGTCGACGGGCAGGACTGGGCAAGCGATCCGTTTGTGATGGCCGAGCGCGATGGGCGCCTCTTCGGCAGGGGCGCATGCGACATGAAAGGGTTCATCGCGGCTTGCCTGGCGATGGCACCGGCATTCGCCGAGGCGGGGCTGAAACGACCGCTGCACTTCGCCTTCACCTATGATGAGGAGATCGGCTGTTTCGGCGCCCGCGCCCTGGTCGAGGAGCTGGCGAAGGCGGAAATCAGGCCGTCGGTGGCGATCATCGGCGAGCCGACCGAGATGCGAGTTATCGAAGGCCACAAGGGCTGCTACGAATACACGACAGAATTCACTGGGCTCGATGGCCACGCCTCGCAGCCGGAGCGCGGCGTCAACGCAGTCGAATATGCCGCGCGCTACATCGGCCGGCTGATGGATCTCGGCGAGGAACTGAAATCACGCGCCCCTGCGGGCACCCGGTTCGAACCGCCGTGGACCACTGTCCAGGTCGGCCGCATCAACGGCGGCGCCGCCCGCAACGTCATTGCCGGAACCTGCGAAGTCGAGTGGGAAATGCGGCCGGTTCAGAAGTCCGATGCCGAATTCGTCAAGTCGAGCATCGGCGCCTATGTCGACGGCGTCCTGAGGCCCGCGATGAAGGCTGTTTCGGCGAGCGCAGATATCGTCACCCATACGATCGGCGAGGTCGAAGGGTTGCAGGTGGCCACCGAATCGGAGGCACGCGAGATCGTTTCCGAACTCACCGGCGCCACGGATGCCGACGTCGTCGCGTTCGGCACCGAGGCCGGCCTGTTCCAGATGGCCGGAATGTCGGCTGTGATCTGCGGGCCGGGGTCGATTGCGCAAGCGCACAAGCCGGACGAATATATCGCCCTCGACCAACTCCAGGCCTGTCTGGACATGCTGGACAAGCTGAAAGCGAAGATGAGCCGTTGACGCTTGACGACGCAGAAAGCCCCGACGGGTCGGACAAAGGCGACCAGCCGTCGACCGACGAGCGAGCGCGCGAGCGCTTCGACCGCATCTACAACACGCTGCGCATACGCATCTGCCTTCTGGATTACCCACCCGGACAGCGGCTGCGCGAAGAGGACCTTGCCGAGGAATTCGGCGTCAGCCGCACGCCGATACGCCGCGTGCTGGTCAAGCTTGAGGCGGAAAGCCTGCTACGCTCGGTCCATGGTGTCGGCACCATCGTCACCGACATCGAGGTCGAGGAACTGGAGCAGGTCTATCAGCTGCGGCTTGAACTCGCGCAACTGATCGGCAAGCTGTCTCCGGTCGCTCCCGATGCCGCCAAGATTGCCGCCTTCCGGTCCCTGCTCGCGCGCTGCGAGGCGCTGCTCGGCAAGCCCGATGCGCGCGAATTCGCACGCATCAACATGGATTTCTTCCACCTGCTGAATTCGCTTACGGCAAACGAACCGCTGCGCGAGATCAGCGAACGGCTCTACTACCAGACAACCAGGATATGGCTGAAGACTGCGTCTCGTCTCAGCCAGTACACGGAGCTGCTGCTCAACGAGATCCGCATATTCCACCGCGAAGTTGCCGATATCGTGGACGCCGTGGAGGTGGGAGACCTGCAGGTGGTGGGCTACATCCGGCGCGCCCACATCTCCATGAGTTATCTGCGGCTGCGTAACGAATCGCGCCGCTCCAGCTAAGTCACTGTTCAGCACGCGCGCAGGTTTGCTGGTACTGCCGGGATGATACCATGGAGCCTGTCGGTCCGGGCGGGCAGCGGCTACCATGCTCGCTGCAAATGGCGATACGAAAACAGGATGTAGAGACGTGCAACAGCTAGAGGCCCTGATTGATCAGGGAGTCGGGCGCGAGCCCGCCGATGTGGTTCTGAAAGGCGGACGCTTCTTCGACCTGGTGACCGGCGAACTTGTAGCCTCCGACATCGCCATCTGCGGCGACCGCATCGTCGGCACCGGCGGCGACTATGACGGCAGGCGCAAGATCGACATATCGGGCAGGATCGTCGTTCCGGGCTTCATCGACACCCATCTTCACATCGAGTCGTCGCTAGTGACGCCGCATGAGTTCGACCGTTGCGTGTTACCTTATGGCGTAACTACCGCCATTTGCGACCCCCACGAGATCGCCAATGTGCTGGGGGCCGAGGGCGTGCGGTTCTTCCTCGACTCGGCGCTGGAGACGATCATGGATGTTCGCGTCCAGCTTTCGTCATGTGTGCCGGCAACACATCTCGAAACGTCGGGCGCCGACCTTCCGATCGAAAAACTCCTTCCCTTTCGCGATCATCCGAAGGTCATCGGCCTCGCCGAGTTCATGAATTATCCTGGCGTTGTCCACAAAGACCCGATCGCGCTCGCCAAGCTCGCCGCCTTTCAGGGCGGCCACATAGACGGTCACGCTCCGCTGCTGTCGGGCAACGACCTCAACGGCTATCTGTCGGCCGGCATCCGCACCGAGCATGAATGCACCAACGTGCCCGAGGCGCTGGAGAAAATCCGCAAGGGCGTCCACATCCTGATCCGCGAGGGCTCGGTCTCGAAGGACCTGCTCTCGCTGATACCGATCATGACGGAACGGCTGTCGCCGTTCCTCGCGCTCTGCACGGACGACCGCAATCCGCTCGATATCGCCGAGCAGGGTCATCTCGACTACATGATCCGAACCGCGATCTCGAGGGGCGTTGAACCGCTTGTCGCCTACCGCGCAGCGTCAATTTCGGCGGCGCGCGCTTTCGGCCTGCGCGACCGTGGCCTCGTCGCTCCCGGATGGCGGGCCGACCTCGTTGTCATCGACGGCCTGGAGAGCTGCCGGGCAGACATGGTTTTCTCCGCTGGCCGCGAGGTGACGCCGCAACTATTCGAAACACGAAAGCCGGTCGCGCCAGTCGGACTGGACAGCGTGCATGCTCCGGAAGTGTCCGCCGCCTCCTTCATCGTGCCGGCAACCAGCGGCGAGGTTCCGGTGCTGGGCGTGCTGCCCGGCAAGATCATCACGGAACACCGGCGCTGCCGCCTGCCCGCCGCCGGCAACCAGACGACCGTCGATCTCGATAACGATGTGCTCAAGGTTGCCGTGGTCGAACGTCACGGCAAGAACGGCAACATCGCCACCGGCTTCGTGCAGGGCTTCGGGCTGAAGAAAGGCGCCATTGCGTCCACGGTCGGCCATGACAGCCACAATATCTGCGTCGTCGGCGCGTCCGAGGAAGACATGGCCGTCGCCGCGAACCGGCTGTCCGAGATCAAGGGCGGCTTTGTGGTGGTTGAAGGCGGAAAGGTGACCGGCGAAATCGCGCTTCAGGTGGCAGGGCTAATGAGCCTGGAACCGTATGAGGCCGTGCGCGACAGGCTCCACGAGTTGCGCAAGGCGGCCTTCGCGCTTGGGGCGACCGTGGAAGAGCCGTTCCTTCTGCTCGCCTTCCTGCCGCTACCGGTCATTCCGCACCTGAAGATCTCGGACAAAGGCCTGGTCGATGTCGACAGGTTCGAATTGATCGATTGGTAGCGCGACCGGTGCGGCCCGTCAGCGTGCACCATCCTGCTGCACCGACTGGGGGCAGTACGAACATGCCTCCAGCGGGAGGCATGGCTAAAGCTGGTCATTCACCATGCCTTTGCTGTTCGCGCGCTAGCTGCGCTCTTCTCTGCACCTGACATAGGCCGATCCTCCCGGCTGCCGTCGATGATCCGTTCGATGCGGCATCGAGCTTTACCCCTTTGTCGCTCCCCTCATCAGGCCGCGCACCAGTCCGCGCTGCGCCAGCACGGTCACCGCGAAGACAGGGATCAAGTAGATGCATGCGACCGCCATCATCTCGCCCCACAGCACCTGGAACTGCGTGATCAGTGTCGAGATGCCGACCGGCATCGTCTGGCCAGCCGGTGTGCGCGTCAGTGTTAGTGCAATGACGAACTCGTTCCACGCGACCAGAAAGCCAAACAAGGTCGCGACGCCGATGCCGGGCAAGGACAGCGGAACGACCACGCGGATCAGCGTGCCGATCACTCCGAGCCCGTCGATCTCGGCCGCCTCCAGAAGTTCGCGCGGGAAATCCTGAAAGAAGCCGTACAGGATCCAGATCATCAGCGGCAGCACGATCGGCAAATAGGCGATGATCAGGCCCCAGGGCGTATCGAGCAGCCCGAGCGCCCTGAATTGCATGAAGAACGGAAGCGCAAGCGCTATTGGCGGAAAGACCCTGGTGATGAGCGTAAACCAGATCAGCCCGTTCGCACCGCGATAGGGATATTTGGCGAAACCGAATGCGGCGGGAATGGCCAGCAACAGCCCGATCACCGTCGCGCCCCCGGCCGCGATCAGCGAGTTCAGAAGATACCGCCGGAAATCCCCCGATAGCGCGACCTGATAATTTTCAAGCGTCGGGTTTTGGGGCCACAGGCGTGTCGGGGTCGACAAAATCTCCGGCGTCGGCTTCAGCGACGTGGTCACGATCCAGTAGATCGGCAGCAGGAGTAGAACGCACGCGACGACGAGGATGACGTAGGCGCCAAGATCGCCCCAGCGGGAACGACTGAGGTCCGAACCGGCCATCTCAGGCCTCGCTCTGCCAGCGGTCGCGCAACGCCACCACGACAAGGAGCGATGCGAGCGAGGTGATGATCACAAGCATGATCGAAGCCGCGGCACCGCCGGGAAAATCGAACGCGCTGAACATCTGCCGGTAGATGTAGGTCGATAGCACATCGGTCCTGTTGGCAGGGCCGCTCGCCGTCAGCACATAGACCACGTCGAAGATGCGGAACGCATCCGCCATCCGGATCACGAAGATGATCGAGATCACCGGCTTCAGCAGCGGCAGGATGATCCGCCGCAAGATCTGGGCAGGCGATGCGCCGTCGACGCGCGCCGCTTCCAGCGGCTCGGTGGGCAAGCTCGAAAGCCCTGCCAGCAGCACCAGTATGTCGAACGGCAGCGCCAGCCACAGATTGGCGACGACAACGCTTGTGCGGGCAAGCCAGACGTCGGCGAACCATAACGGTCCCTCGCCGCCCAGATGCTGCGCGACTGTGTCTATCATTCCGTAGCCGTCGGCGAAGATAAACCGCCAGGCGAGCGCGCCCACCACCGGCGCCACCATGAGCGGCAGTGCGACGATGGCCTGGAATATTCTTGAGCCGCGCAGCGCGCGGAAAAGCGCCAGGGCGACGATCAGCGCCAGAACCGCCTCGAGCACGAAACTGGCAAGCACGATGCCGACCGTCTGCAGCAACGCGGTGGTGAAGCCAGAACTCGCGGCGATGCGGAGGTAGTTATCGAACCCAACGAAGTCGGGCGTGCCCTGCAGCGCAGTCACGCGCGTATTGAAGCTCAGCCACAGCGTCCAGGCCATCGGGTAAAGCATCGTCACCGCCAGCGTGACGAGCGCCGGCAAGGTCAACGCAATGCCGATCGCCTGGCGCCGGCGCGGGGCCGAACCGGACTTGAATGCTTTCCCGGCGCGCGCTCCATGCGCACGCGCCGGGGGTTGTGCCTCGACTGCCAAGCGTCGGGTTCCGCTGGCTACCGCGACGCGGCTTCTTCAGCCTGCGCCTGTCCCTGCTTCAGCGCCTCGTCGATGCTCAGCGCGCCGGACATCACGCCGGATTGCATCACGCCCAGAACTTCAAGCATCTGCGAATAGTGCGGCACCATCGGCATCGAGACGCCGGCGGAGGCCGACGCCGCCATGGCGGCGATTGCCGCCTTGTCGCTGTCGGCGATATCCGGATCGGCCCGCACCATCTCGATCGACGAGGCGCGCGGCACCGGATTCAGCCACTCCTTGCCGAACTGGTAGAGGGACTGGCTGCTGGTCGCCCATTTGACCCATTCGACAGCGGCATCATGATTGGGCGCGCCGCTGGCGGCGGCAAAGCCCCAAGAATAGACCGTTCCGCCCTGAGGGCCGTTCATGCCGGGCACAGTGCCGATGGCGAAATTTTCCGAGCCCACCGGATCGAGCGACAGCGAATAGAGGTAGGGCCAGACTGGCGCCAATGCCAGCCGCCCTTCCAGCCACGCGCCCTGCATGTCCGGCAGTTCCAGCACACCTTCCGGCGCTCCCTTCGCGTCGAACACCATCGCGCGCATGAATTCGAGCGCGGCGCGACCGGCGTCCGTGTCAATTGTCGGCTGTCCGGACCCATCGACGATCTCGCCGCCTGCCTGCTGGTAGAACGAGTTGAGACGGGTCGCGGCTTCGATGCCCTGCTTCGACAGGATCATCGTCCCCCAGACATTGTCCCTGGTGCAGGCGGCGGCGATCTGCCGGTACTCGTCCCAGGTTTTCGGCGGTGCGTCGAAGCCGGCAGCCGCCAGATAGTCCTTGCGCCAGTACATGCCACAATTGTGGACCATGATCGGCAGCGCCACGAGCGCGCCCTTGTAGGAGGTAGTCTCGATGCCGGTCTTGGAGAAATCCGAAAGGTCGTCGACCGCCTCGCTCAGGTCGCTGATGAAGCCGTTCTCGTAGAATTCCGGCAGCCATACCTGGTCCGCGATATAGACGTCGAAACCGCCTCCGCCGGCCAGCGCATCCTGCACGAAGGTCTGGCGAATATTGTCATGCGGGATTGATACGAACTCCACGCTCACTCCGCTTTCGGCGGTGAATTCCGCTGCGTGGTTGCGGTAGAACGTGTCGTAGGGCGACCCCGCTTCCATGCCGACCGTGATCTTGCCGCTCTGGCCGAAGGCGCGGCTCACGAAGGGCATTGCCAGTCCCATTCCGGCCGCACCAGCGCCGGTCTTGAGGACATGTCTGCGCGTCCATTTCCTGCTCATCTTACTCCTCCCCAGTTATTGTCAGTCCCACTCCGGGACCCATTGCGGCTCGTCGATGATGCGCGCATCCGGTCTGGTGAGCGCGCTCATCCGGGCCATTTCCTCCTCGCCTAGCGCGAAGTCGAACACGCCGAAATTTTCGGCGAGCCGCTCCGGTTTCGATGTCCTCGGGATGGCGACCAAGCCGTCCTGCTGCGTAAGCCAGCGCAGCGTGACCTGAACGGGCGTGCGGCCGTGCGACCGCGCAATGTCGAGAATGTCCGGGTCCGACGCGACCTTGCCGAGCGCGATTGGGCAGTAGGCCATGATCGCCATCTGCCGCTGCCGCAGCGCGGCCAGCATCGTGCCTTGCGCGAGGTAAGGGTGGTATTCGATCTGTTCGGCGGCGAACGGAACTTCCGTCAGTTCCCAGGCGCGGGCGAGCAGCTTCGACGTGAAGTTCGACAGGCCGATCGCCCGTGCCAGCCCGGCCCGCTGCACCTCGTTCAATACAGGGATCGTTTCCTCGAGCGGGATATCCGGGTTAGGCCAATGCAGAAGCAGTAGATCGATATAGGACGTGCCGAGTTTTTCGAGGCTCGCCTCGACGGACTGCCTAAGCTTGTCGGCGCTCAATCGATCCGGGCGCACCTTGGTCGTGATGAAAAGGGCCTCGCGGGCGATGCCGGATCGCGCGATCCCTTCTGCGACTTGAGCCTCGTTCTCGTATCCCTGCGCCGTATCGATGAGCCGGTACCCTGCCTCGATCGCGCTGGCCACGATGGAGGAACAGAGCTCCCCGCGCAGCTCCCACGTTCCGAGCCCGAGCTTCGGAATAGCGACGCCTGCCACGTTCTCGACGGGAGTATGCTGCGTTGCTGGCATCGATCCACTCTTGCCTCTCTGTCGTGGCCGAGGGCGACCTCTCGCCGGTCACCGTCTGCGAGTTCCCTCCGTGGGAATTCTCAATTGGGAAAAGCTTTTCCCAACATTACTAATATTACTAATTTGGATTCTTTTCAATCGGCAGTCGGCAAGAACCTGCAAGACCACCTCCGGGTTCAGACGCAGTTGTGGGCCCCAACTTGCGTGTGCATGGTATGGAAGGATTGCGTGTGATCGACTCGTCGATCATGCCGCTTCTGACCAGTGGCAATACCAATACGCCGACGATGATGATCGCCGAGAAGGGCGCAGACCTCGTTCTCGAGCTCAAGGCACGGAAGTCGGCGGCAGAACCGGCGGCGGCATATGGCCAGCCTCAGCTCATTGTTCCCAGTCGATCGAACCAAGCCTGTTCAGTTACCTGGGCAGCAAATATGCGCTCAATTCAGGCCGTTCGCGCGCGGCCGGAACCGCCGGGCGCGCGCCTCGGCGGCGCACGCCCGCAAAAATGCGGTTACTGATTATTCAGCCATTCATCGACTTCGCGCTCGACCTCGTCGCGGGTCCGGCCGTACCGTTCCTGGATCTTCCCGACCATCTTTTCGCGGTTACCGTCGATTTCGGCAATCTCGTCGTCGGTCAGCTCGCCCCATTTCGCCTGGATCGAACCCTTCATCTGGGCCCACTTTCCTTCAACAATATCCCAGTTCATCTACTATCTCCTTATATTTCTTGCGCACGCTGCAATGGAATTCCGCTCGAAAGGAGGCAAATTACCTCCTTTTCGAGATTATCATTTTTGCAACTGCGCCGATTTGCACACCGTGTGCGTGTCTTTACTTGGAAATAGAATGAGGCCTGCCTGTGACGAACAACGGGCGCCCGATGCAATCATCGGTCAAATTGCAGGAAGGGCCGTTGCACTCCGTTACCGGAAAGCGGAGGCAAGCACCGCATTTGGAGAGCCGCATAGGGTGCGTCGCGAGCAGATGACTGACGGCGAATTCTGAAGAGATGGCGCGCCCGAAAGGATTCGAACCTCTGACCCCCAGATTCGTAGTCGGGTCTCGCGATTGTGCGCAGAAACGCCACAAGATCACGGGTTCGCCAATAGCTGTTCCAAAACAACGGTTTGTCAAAATTCTTCTTGTGCACCAAGGTGCGAAGTGGTTTCGTGAAGCCAACGATTGGTGTGCCCCCGGTGTGCCCCCGGCATGGTCAAGCTCTCAAATGACGTTGTAAGGAACTCCCTGCCCCAGCCGGGAAAACGGCTCGAGCTGCGGGACGATGTTGAACCCGGACTGATCCTGCGAATTACTGACAGTGGTAAGCGATCCTGGTCGGTGCGCTACCGGAACGCGGCAGGCGAGCATAGGCGCCAGAAGATCGGCAGCTATCCCACCATCGGCCTGGCGGCCGCACGTGAAGCGGCGCGCAAGGCGAAAGGCGCAGTCGCCGAGGGAGACGATCCCGTGGCCGTCGCGCGCGCCAACAGGGCGGAAGAGCGAAGGCGTCATCTGCACAAACTGTCAGGCCTGGCAGACGCCTATTTTGCAGCAGCGGCAGAGGGAACCCACAAGGGCGGACCTAGGGCAATGCCAAAACGGGCCAGCACCCTCGCCGAGGAACAAAGGATCTACGACAAGCTGGTCAAGCCACGGTTCGGGGATTCTGCTGTCGCCGACATTACACGTATCGAGATCAGGGACTTCGTGTCCAAGCAGGCGAGACGCGCCGTCTCCAATGGACGCTTCTGCAGGAACATCATTCGACAGCTGATGAGCTTTGCCGTGAGAGAAGGCGTCATTGATCTAAACCCGGCGCACGACATCGCGGTGGCTATGCCTGAGGCCAGGACACGGGTCCTGAATGACGACGAGCTGCGCGCGGTCTGGCGAGCCTGCCAGCGGCCGGCAAGCGTTGACGGGCTTGTCCTGTCGCTAGAGATGGGGATCGCGCTGCGCATGGCCGCTGTGACGCTCCAGCGCGGCGGAGAAGTGACAGGCATGCGCTGGAATGAAATCGACCAGTCGGCGCGCACCTGGCTTATTCCGGCGACCAGGATGAAGGGCAAACGCAGTCATCTGGTGCCGCTTTCCGAACAAGCGCTAGACCTCCTCGATGAAGCGGCCGATACGATCGGGGGAAGCGAGTACGTTTTCCAATCACCCCGATCGGCGAGCAGTGCCGCGATCGACAGGCGAGCATTTTCCCGGGCCATGAACCGCCTCGTGGCATCGCTAGGGATTCCATCCGCCACTCCGCATGACTTGCGGCGTACCGGCGCGACAATGCTGACCAGCGAGCGGCTCGGGTTCAGTCGCTTCATCGTCTCCCAGGTATTGGGCCATTCCAGCGATACTGGCGGCGCGGCGGCGGTGACGGCCCGATACGATGTGCACGACTATGTCACAGAGAAGCGCCGGGCCATCGACGCGTGGGGGAGACTGCTCGAAACAATCGTTTCCGAGCGGCAACTACCTGAAAACGTTACTCCGCTCTTGGCCTCTTAAGCGAATCGGCGGCTAATGCACCCTTAGCTGCGGAGGTGACGCTGATGGAAAGGGCCAAGATCGAAGAGATGATGACGCAAGTACAGCGTCGGCAGGACGCCGTTTCGACCGCGGACACTCCTGAGAACGAGCAGCGACTTAAGACATTGGCCGGTGCGAACGGCATGAAACTTGTGAGGCGCAGGAAGGGTGCCGAGGGCTTTGCAGTCACTCTTCCCGACGGCCATCTAATCGACGGCATGTCCCTTGCCGAAGTGGGTGAGCTGCTCACCAGGATCATGAATTCCCGGAGGGATCACTAGGCCAGCACCAATAACGGGGAGGCCCCTATGGATTACGTGCACCGGTGGAGTGGTGAATATTTCGGCTGGTTTAGTGACGGCGGCCTTTATGCCCGAGACGGGCGCCACGTTGGGTTCCGCCGCCGGAACGCGGTGTTCAGCATAGATGGCCGCTACCTTGGAGAAGTCCGAAACCATCGCTTGATAACCCGAACCGCAAAGATCGGAACGCGGACAATAGGCGGGCTGAAGGGACTGAGGATGGTCGGGCCTACCGTGAACCCGATTACAGAAAGTCCTCTGGGACTTCCTGATGGCTTCCAGGATTTCCCTGATAGCAATTCACTGTGAGAAACGAACCTTCCCAATGGGCGAACCCGTGAGTTCCGTCCAAGCTGATACGCAGCAATGAGCCCGCAGCTGACCCCTCAGGGCGAACAGGCGATTGAGCTCGCCGCACTAAAAATTTGTGTGAGCGCACTAATTGCTCAACACGCCAGCAGCAGCGGTGCGGTGAGTGCAGAGAGCGCAGCAGCTCGATTGGAGGAATTGAGGCTAGTCGCCATCGGCATTACGGACCGGGCGTGGATCGATGTAAGCGAATTCGAGATGAGTGAGCGTCGTGCGCGGAATATGCTGCAAAGCAGAATCAGGGAAATTTTCGATCTCATCTCGTTTGAAGACTAGCAAGGCAAACGGCGTTAGCCGGCACTTCGATCGGCGGAAATGCCAAGTCTTTCTGTGCTCAGAGGGATTGTAAATGAACCCTGTCGAACAAGACATCAAGAAGGAACTGTTTTTGGCCACGCTGCAAAGGCAGTTCGACTACGGCAAGTGGGTGTTAGCATCACTCTTGGCCGCGCATCTTGGCGGCTTGCTTGTCATTTCCCAGGCTGGCGAACGCAGCGGAGCGTTGTTTGCGGCGTCGGGGCAGATCTTAGTCTACGGGCTAGGGTTGGCGCTGGTGGCCGGTGGATTGGCTTGGATCAACTTTAGTGTCGCTTCAGTTGCATATTGGAACATGCTGAGAGCGTCTTTCGACGGTGAACCCGACTATGAAGTGCCTAACCTAGTCGCCTGGACGGTGAAGCTTACGTTGTTTGGAAGCCCCATTGTCGCCATCACGTCGCTAGCAGCGTTCTTCTGGGCAGCACATAGAGCGTTAGCAGTTACCTAGATCATCTACAATTTGCGCCACCGTCATCGCCTCTCAACAATGGCCAGCCCCCGCCGCGGTTGGCAGCGGGGGCTTTTGGGTGGAGGAGAGCCACCCTGTCAACCGCGCGTAAGCGCAGCGCGCGGTCGCATCCTCGTCAGCCTGGCGATGAGCCGGCGTTCTTGTACCAGCCTCGATGGTCGACAAATCCGGCACCGAAATCGAGCCGGACCTTGATCTCGACACCATCGATATCGAAGCCGGCGCGGCTTTCGATCACAGGCCCCTCGTAGCCTTCCAGATAGGCATACTCGAGCCCGTCGATCTCGCCGGTCGCCGCTGACACATACCATGCCGTGGCGCTGGTCAGCCGAGGCTCGACGACGAGGCCCAGGCTCTTCGAGAAGGGATTGACGTCATCCATTTTCGCGGCCGCCAGCGTTGCGAGAAGCTTCTCCGCAATCGTCTCCAGTTCGCTCGGAACAAGAAGGAACTTCGGCGTCACGGATATCAGCTCACCCGCAAGCCCCACCTGCTTGCGCATGGCAAGCCGGGCGTCCGACAGAGGCGTGATATCGAGCGCTGCTGGCGATGACGCCAGATTGCGATGGTCGGCGTGAAACAGCGCCTTGTTGTCGCTCATCTTGGGATTGCTTTCGACGAGGCTCGCGAGGAAGGCACTCTCGAATGCTTCGGCCGCGCGACCGAGCTTCGTCGGCACCTGGTCGAAGGCTGACAGGTCATCGTTGATCAGGGCCTGCCGAGTGATGCCGAACACCCGGCCGAACGTATCGATCCTGTAAGACTCTTTCGATTCTCTGAAGCTTCCGCGTGTGAACTCACCGTGCTCGTTGACCTTCTTGAGCTCCGGTCCCTCGGACAGCACCAGGGAGTGCTTCGCCTTGAAGTCTCGGGCCGTTGTCTTGCGAGCGAGTTGTTTCAGGGCCGAGGGCGCAGCCATATAGGCGCTGCGCAAGGTGCGGTTCACCGTGTCGGCAAGGATCAGCGGAAAGTCGCTGGTCGAGTGAAGCGCGCGCGTGACCAGCTGAGCTGGCGACATTCCAGCGGTTGCCTCGCCGCGAACCTCGATGCAGCGCCTAGCGATCTCCGGAACCGTCATTCCTGCGAACTGGCGAGCGGGTTCGGAAAGCTCTGCGGCAGGGTCCAGTCTGTGGCGCAGGGCCTCGCCGATCGCGCGCACCCTGATTTCGGGATTGTCGAGTGTGCGGGCGTTGTGACCAGCGTAAATGACCGACCCGCCATGGTTCGCCTGGGTCTCCTCGACCAACGCGTCGAGAACGGCTTCCCGGAAGGCGGGCTCCGTCTTGCGAGCATGTCGGGTATAGAATGCCTGGTCGAGACCGTGGCGTTCGCACAGGGCCTTCTTCTCGGCCGGGCCGAACACGCGGACTTCGGATTCGATATCCTCTACAGGGTCAGTTGCCGGCGGCGTTACTGCCGCCCGGTTATTGGCAGGCGTGGGCATGGGGTTTTCACTCCGGACATGGGCGCCGGCGTCTGCTGCGATTGAAACGGCCGACAGCTCCAGAATGGCGATCGATTTAGCTACGCGGATCTCCGGCGCGTCGTCTTGCTCAAGGCGCTCCCATTTGGACACCCGGTATCCAAACGAGATTGCAACCCCGATTTCTTGAAGGTCCCTGACGAGAGCTTCGGCCGCTTCACTGCTGCCGAGTTGCACGATCGCTCGAACGTCGTTCTTTCCAATCGTGATCGAAAGAACACGGCCAATCCTTGCACCGGGCGTTACGGAATCATGCGCAAGGAGGAACGGGATACCGGCGGGCGAATTGACCCGGCTCAAGTCCCAATCGGCCGGGGAGCGTGAAAGGCGTTCGATGCCGAACCACCGGCGAACATCCGCGAACGTCGAACAGACAACCTCAAATGTCCGCGTGTCCGGGTCCCAGGTTGATGTCCGGCCTGCGTTGGATCGGCGGGTCAGCAGTTCGTCCAAATCAGGCATCGACATCGGCCCCAATGCGATGTGGTTGGAGAGCGTCGACTTCGGTCGCCTTCTTCACCAGGAGGCGCGCGAGAAGCCGCATTTCGCGCGGCATTAGCTTGACCGCAATTCGGGTTTCGCCATCCTCGGAATCGAGCGCAATTCCACCGGACTTCAGCAGGAAAATGCGCGGGCGCGGCTTTACTTCAGCCATCGAGCGCCACCATCACGTCGTGTCCGGGCGCGATTTCCCCAGCGCGAAATTCCCTTGCCCGCTTGAGCAACAAATGGCCCAGAGCTTCCATTTCGGCCGGCGACATTTCGAACAGGCCCTGTGACGTTCCACGCGGTAGGATCGCCACCAGTCCACGAGGAGAAATGTGCAGACCTTCCGCGAGACCTCTTCCGATCATGCGCTTCCAGCCATTTCGTCACCCAGGAACCTGGCGATCGGCGGCGATTGCCGGCCTTCCAGCCTGTCCGCAAGCAGCGCCATCGCCACGGCAAAGCCGCGCAATTCGTCGGGGCTCAGGTCCAGCTCGTAGACGTAATCCCCGGTGGCGAACTTCACCTTCTCGCCATGGATTAGCAGTCCCTGCACCAATTCAGTCATCTTGCTCACTTCCATGACCGCGCGCTGCGAACCCAAGGCGAACGGCCTCTTCAACCCAGGGCCGAACATCGAAGGCCATTGGCGAGAGGCTCGGGTCCATCGCGTCTAGCGCGTCTTTCGCGTTGAAGCACAGCTTGTGATGGTGGCGTCCCGGCCGGCTCAAATCGGGCCAGGCTACTAACCAGGCACTGGCGTTCTCATCGACCGTCAACGGAACCAGTGCCGGTTCCATCGCCTGTGCCAGTTCGATGGCAATCGGCGTTGCGAAGTTTCGGCGATCGACCAAGCTTTGAGCGATCAGGATGAGCACAATGTCTGTGAACGTCCACTGGCGCGCCTTCCCCGAGCGTCCGTGTGGCGCAACATGAAGACGGTCGGCGTAGTGGCGCAGGGTCGCTGGTTTGATACCCAGTCCCGTCTCGACTTCGCGGCTTCCGTACATCTCAGGCAAGGTCGCTTTCCCATCAAACGGCGCAAACCTCGCAAAAGTTTTGCGAGATGTCAACGGCATGCTATGTTGTCATGAATTTCAACTGGTTGTGAGACAAAGGCCGTGGGCGCTAGCCATCAAGCAAGTTTGATTCTCAAGCTTATCGACGGGGTATCTGCACCCGCCAAAGGGATTGCAGCATCACTCGGGCGGGTGACCGCAGCCGTCAGTTCATTCACCAGCATGGCGACCGGCCCTGCCGCCGTGCTCAACACCGCCGCGAACGGCATTCGCCGCAATGTGGCAAATCTATCGGTCGCCAGCACCGGCCTTGCCATGGCGATCGGCAAGGGTGCACGCACGATCTACAGCATGGAGGACGTGCTCAACGAGATCGAAGGCCGACGGTTCGGCAAGAACGATACTTTCACGCTCGCGTCCGGCATCGAAATGAGCCGGCAGCAGTTCCGCGATTCCGTGGTGGCACTGGTCAACGAGATCAACCAGCAGACACCGCGCACGGCCGACGAGATCATGAAGGCGTACAACCAGCTTGTGCAGGCCGGTCTCTCGCACGAACAGGTTCAGGCGATCTTGCCGACTTCGATGGATTTCGCGATCGCCGGCAACTTCGACACTGAAGAAGCTGCCGACAAATTGACCAACGTCATGACGGCAATGCGCCTGCCGATGTCGACGCAAAGACAGGCGGAAGAGTCGGCCAAGCGCGCCGCCGACGTAATTGCCTATGCGGCGACGAGCACGAATTCGTCGGTCGAGCAAATGACCGAGGCGTTCAAATACGCCGCGCCGTCAGCGTCGGCCCTTGGCGTGTCGATCGAACAGTTGGCCGCGATGTTCCTGATCCAGGCACGTCGCGGCATCAAGGCGTCTGAGGCTGGCGTGTCGATCCGCGCCATGCTCACCCGCATGGTGCGGTCGACCAACATGGCGCAGGCGTCACTTGCCCGCTACAACATCGATCTGGCTGACTACCTCGAGGCGACCAAAGAGATCACGGCGGCCGACTTCTCGACGGCCATGTCGTTCGCGGGTCTCGATGCGCGGCCGGCCGAAGGCGCCATCGACAAGATTCTCGGCATGGACTTGGCATCCAGCGAGAAGGTCAAGCTGATCACCGGCGCCATCATGAATGCGGTGGGCGACAAGACCACCATGTCGGCGCAGTCGATCTCCGATGCCGTGACCGAGACGCTATTCGGTTTCGGGGAATCGCTCGACGTGGAGCGCCTGATTGCCGACATGCAGAAGGCCGGCATTGCGATGTCGGACTTCTTCAAGATCTTCGACGTTCGCCAGGGCGCCCGCACGCTGGCGCTGTTCGGCGACGATTTGTCGAAGTGGGTGGACGACCTCGAGGAGAACTCGGCCGGTTTTGCCGACGCCCTCAAGCGTACCCGCATGCAGGGCATTGTCGGTGCCTGGTCGCAGCTCTCTGCCGCCTTGGTGATCGGTGCCCAGAAGATTGCATCGAGCGGCGTGCTCGAGGGTGCAACCCGTCTTGTCGAGCGGCTGCGCGATCTCACACTCAACATTGCCGAGGCCAACCCCCAGCTGCTCAAGTTCGGCACCTATGCCGTGATCGGGTTGGCGGCCCTCGCACCACTCGGATTTGCGATCACCGGCATTGCGGCGGCGCTCGGTCTGATGGTCAATCCGCTGGCGCTCGTAGTCGCCGGTCTGAGCACCATCGCAATTCTGAAGTGGGACGCGATCTCAAAGTTCGCCGAGAACTTCGGCCGGAACTTCGTCGCCAATCTCGATCCGGCGATCATCGCCAGGTTCTCGTCCTTTGTCGACAAGATGAAGGAGTTCGGTTCGGCGGTCTTTCAGTCGTCCAGCTACAACATGCGCTGGGCGAAGGCGTCCGTCGCATGGGGCAAGAGCACGGCAGAGGCGTTGAACAGCGTCTACAACGGCATGCAGAAGTTCCTCGCGAACGATGTCGTCCAGTCTTTCATAGGCGCCATGGGCTCGCTGTTCGACATGATCGGCTCGGCCGGCTCGTTGGCAGGTCGCACCCTCAAGGAACTTGGCGACGCCGCGGTGGCCTTCGGCAGCTCGTTCATGGAACACCTATCGCCTGGCGCCAGTGATGCGATCGCGTCGGGCCTGAAGAACATGCTCGACGGGATCAGCAATGCCTACGGCCGCATTGCCGGGTATCTGGACACAATCAACTTCGATCTCGATGGCGTAGGCGCCAAAGCGGGCGAGTGGGCCGCGAAGATCGTCAATGCGCTGACCTCCATCGGCGATATCGACCTGTACGGTGCCGGCCAGAAGATCATGCAGAGCCTAGTCGACGGTCTCCTGTCAGTCTTCCAGAAGCTCATGTCGGTCGTTTCTTCGATCAAGAGCGCGCTTACGATCAACGGCAGCGTCAATGTGTCGGGTCACGCCACGATGTCGGCGCGCGAAGCGCAGACGGCATCGGAACGCGCCCTGATCCGCGCGCAGTCGGACGGCTCGCTCGGTGATGCGCTCGACGGCCGACGCGCTGCCGGCGGTCCTGTCCGTCGCGGCCTGTCCTACCTGGTTGGCGAGGGTGGCGAGCCGGAGATCTTCACGCCCGGCGCGAACGGCTTCATCACGCCGATGTCGCGGGCGGGCGGCGGCGGGCCGCTGATCGGCTCCGTGCACATTCACGGCGCCAACGCCGACGAAGTGATGGCGAAACTCAACAACCTGCTCAACCAGACGCTTATGCGCTCCCGGCAGCTAGCGATGGACGGAAGACCTGTGTACGAGTGGTAAGGCAAGGTCGACAAATGCCGGCGACAAGATCATGTATGTTTGAGATTATTTTGGAGATTCAGAATGGTCGACAAGAAGAGTGGATCGCTCCCGCCGTCTCGTACCCCTAATCACGAGCAGAAAACTTATGTCCCTCCGGCGCGGAAGCCAGGAACAACTTATCGTCCAAGTGCACCCAGTGCCCCTGGAGGTCCGCCTCCTCCCAAAAAAGGCTAGGCTTTCCTAACGTACCTTAGGTCGACCTGCCGGACCCTGTTTGGGGGGATCAGTGTCAGGTTGTCGCCCCAACTGGGACCTCCCCTGACGTTTTCTTGGACAATCTCTTCTACCTCGTTGCCCGTGCGACGAAAAACGCTCGTGGCATAAATGGCGACTGATCCGTCAATTCCCAGCATGATAGGGCGAAAAGGTGCATCGCTGAACTGACTTGTGTCGTTGCAGAAGAGTTCGGTGCCGTCGTCGAGCACGACATTTGCTTGCGATACGTCAAATCCGGTTTCGCGAAATACGGTGGCGAAGACGCTAGGGTCATCGTCTGCAAAGGAAGTGCGCGAGTGGCGATACAACGCCCGCGCCCAATTGGCACCGTAGCGACGCCAAACGATTCCGGAAGCCACGCTGGCAACCGCTGATCCCGCAATTGCCGCAACAAAAGGCGCGTGAGGGGCAAGCAGTACGAATGTCGCAATGGCAACTAGGCCAAACGACACCGTGTGGAATGCAATATCAATCTGCTTATGGTGCTCACGAATTCCGTAGTAGGCGGCGAGGTATCCTAAATAACCTCCGCCAAGTGCGATTTGCAAAAATGCAGGAGCTTCAAAGAAGCTTATCGGCATCATTACCCTCCGACTAAAGGGCGCTGCATCGACGCGTGATGGTGAGTCTCGTTTGCCGCCGATAATGCACCCTTTCGCGAATTGAATCGAATGCTCGTGCTAATCAATGCGTGACTCGCACAGATAAGTGCCGATCAAGCGAGGACATGGGCATGAAACCGACTACACCATGCCCAAGTGGATCGACTGGTGTAAGGCAGGCCCACGGACGTGAGTAGTACAGGGTCAGCTCCGGAGAAGCTTCGATTCGAACAATCTCGCCAGCTCTCGTTCGATAGAGGCCGGGACCGTCAAAGACAGAGGGAATGTGAATCTGACACGCGCGAGACATCGTGAGGCGGGAATTGAACTTCATGGACATGCTCCATTTTGAAGGCTGTGTCTAATTTCGTCGATTTGCTTTCGAAGTTGGGCTCGCGTGTCCTCGCAAACCGCTTCGATGCGAGCGCGCTCCCCTGCATCGTCGGTAACCAACCGCGGTAGTCGTTCGAAGGAAGACAGCATTGATTCGACAACATGGTCGAACTCGTCGAGTGCATCCACTAGCGGGATAAGCCCACGTTGTTCTCGTTCGATCTTAACCGCGATTAGTGCAGCCTTGCGATCTTGAAGCCGCGTCGCGGCGTTGGGCCGATGGCGCGCCGATGCCTGTGCTGCCCGCCAGTCGGCATAGCGTTGAACGGATTGTGCGAGGTCAAATTCGCCGCGTCCTACGCGTTCGATGACGCCTAGAGCGACCAGCTCCGTCACGCGCCTGGTACTCAGCGTGAGCACGGCGGCAAGCACGGAGGTCGAAACGATTGTCAGGTTTGCCATTTGGGTTTTGCTCCACTTTGCCGGAATCGGCGTTGCGATTCTGGGTTGCCGAAAAACTCTCGAAAGGTGCGCTGCGGCGCGCCCGCGGATGAGGGCGTGGGGGGAGGAGAACCTGCACCTGGGGGGGGGTCAGAACGGGCACTGATCCTCGTCTTCAAGAGGATGGATGTAGCCGCGTCCATCGAGCTTGGCGTCGAACGTCCCGCCAGTGCCGAGCACGAGCAGACGCAGTTTGTCGCCGTTGATCTCTGCGATCGTACATTCAACACCTGCGGTGGTTGGATGAGGGATGCGATCGCCGCGTCGGTATGAAGAGTCCAACGCGCCGTCAGGCGCGCACGTAGACTCGTCATCGTTGTGTTCGACCTCGGGTGCTACAGACGTTGAAGCTGCCTCGACGCTGTGCGGCGGCGGGCTATCGCCGCCGCGCTCAGAGGTACTCAGATCGTCGTCAGACTTAGCCGGAAGCTCACTGCCGGTCTGAATGCGCTCCACTTCCGGTCTGGGTGCGCTCCACTGCCGGTCTGCTTTTGCTTCTTGATCGGCAGCGGGCTGCCGGTCAGCCGTCGCGTCCCGTTCCTGGTTCTCCCGTGCGTCAGCTTGTTCGCGACTTTCACCAGTAACGGTCTGACCGGCAGTGGGCTTCCGCTCTGCGGCAGTCGTCTGACCGGCAGTGGAGTTCCGGTCTGGAAACTTGGCGGTGTAGTGATTGTTACCGCCACCACCACCTTTCCGGACCTCGAAGATTCCCAATTTCTTGAGCAAGCTGATTTGATTGCGCACCGCGCGGTCACGGATGCGCGCCTTGGCCGAAAGCCTGGCCTCAGAGGGATAGGCGTCCAGTTCACCCGTCGCATTGAAGTGATCCTGGTTGAAATGCTCCGTGATCAACCTGGCGATTAGAACGGTGGTTGGGTGTTTAATGCCCAGATGGGCATCCAAATAGGAAAGGAACGCATTGCGAGCGGCGTTGTAGTCGCTCGTCGCGTCTCCGGGCGGCCTGTGTCGTCGCACGATAGCCCCCTTGGACTAGGCCATCGCCGCGTCACGTGCCTCGATGCGCTCGAGAATCCATTTCTCGACATCATCTTCCGGCCAGCCGACCGATCGCGCCGTCAACTGGACGGGACGCGGAAAGCGGCCGGCCGACATCTCCTGATAGAGGGTTCGCCGCGAAAGGCCGGTGCGCTCGAGCACAGGGACCAAGCGCAAAATCTTCTTCGACATGTGAGCACTCCAAGTAAGAGCGCCCGACCTAAGACCTAGAGGATTGCCCGAATGCGCGCCTTCTGCGTCCGATCATCAGGAGCAGGAAGTGAACAGACCTCGAAACCTCGAGGTCTCAGATCGGCGCGCATAATTGCGGGTAGTGGCTGCCGATAAGCCGAATCCAGATTTATGCCACCACCCTTTGGTGCGTCAATCGAAACCGTGTGCGACGACGCGCGTCAACGCGCAACCAGCGGCGACATTCTCGTGCCCCCGATGTGCCCCCGTTCAAAGTGGGCGCTCGACGGTGAGCATTACTGCGAGAATATCTGTGTGATTTCAGGGAGTTAATGGCGCGCCCGAAAGGATTCGAACCTCTGACCCCCAGATTCGTAGTCTGGTGCTCTATCCAGCTGAGCTACGGGCGCCCGGCCGCCTGCATTGAAGCGGCGGCCTGTTCGCGGGCTTGCGCCAGCGAATGGGCTACCTAGCGATTGACCGTGTGAAATGCAAGCGGGGCATTTGTTCGCCGCCGCAATTCCAGTCAGGCGGGGCGGCGCATCGCGTTGCGCGCCTCTTCCAGACTGACCGGCTGGTCGGGGATCGAGATCGCAAAGACCGTGCTGCCGCCCTTGCTCTCAACCAGCTCCAGTGTGCCGCCATGGGCGCGCACCAGCTCGCTGGCGATCGCCAGTCCCAGCCCGGTGCCGCCGCTTCGCGCCGCGCCTCTGAAGGCGGCGAAGAGGTTTTCCCTCGCCTTCTTCGGTAGGCCGGGGCCGGTGTCGGATACGGTTATGCGGCACACGGCGCCCTGGCGTTCCGCTCCGATCGTGAGCCGCCGCACCAGCGCCTCCTCGGTATCGGCCGCCATTGCCTGAACCGCGTTCCGGCCGAGATTGGTCAACACCCTGAACAGCTGCTCGGCATCGGCGTCCACTTCCAGATCGACGGGTACCGCGTTAACGAATTCCACGCCGAGCGAAGCATCGATGCCGAGCAGGCCGATCACGTCGTCGGCCAGCATGCGCAGCCTTACACGGCGGCGCGCCGGCGGCGCCTCCTGCGTTCGCCCGTAGGCAAGCACGCCTTCCGAATAGGCCACCGCGCGGTCGATGGCGCGCACCAGCTTGGGCGCAAAGGTCTGCACCGTTGGGTCCTTCACCATGCGCAGCCGGTCCGAGATAAGCTGCGCCGAGGCCAGGATGTTGCGCATGTCATGATTGATCTTGGAAACGGCGAGACCGAGATCAGCCAGGTGCTTTTGCTCAGCCAGCGTGCGCTGCATCGTCTGCTGCATGCTCGCCAGTTCGCGCTCCGCCACGCCAAGTTCGTCGGAACGGCCCTGCGGCCTGATGATGCGGCCGGTATCCTCGGGCGCCTGGGCGAAGGCAAGCATCGAGCGGGTCATCATCCGCACCGGGCGGATCATGATGCGGTTGATGGCGTAGAAGACCAGCGTCGCCGTGATGAGCGAAATGATCAGCGACAGCGCGGCAACGTTGCGCGCAAAGATGAGCATGGCGAAGCGCAGCTGCGTGTCGGGGATGATTAGCTCGAATTCCTTGTCGCTATCGCCGACCGGGCCGGTGACGCGCAGCATTTCGTCGCCGCCATAGAACAGCGTATCGAGGGCGCCGGCGATCGCCAGCATCGGGCCGGTAGCACCGAGATCGATATGGGTATCGACGACCGGCGGCATCTCAGAGACGACGAGCAGGCGCGACTCCCCCTCGTCGCGTACGGCTATCGCCTTGGCGCCGAGCGACATCAAAACGTCCTCCTGCGCCACTTGCGAAAGATCGTCGGGATCGGCGTGCATGAGCACCGTGGCGACGGACGCGGCCGTGCCCAGGCGTTCGCTCAGCCATTGCAGGCGGAAATTGGCGACAGAAGGCAGGAAGATCAGCACTTCGGCGATCATGACGAAGAGCGCCGTCAGAAGAAGTAGCTTGGTCGACAGGCCGCGCGTCAGCGGCACGTCGCGCCGTTCGCTCGTCTGCTGGTCTCCGCCAGTATCGTCGTTACCGGGCATGCATTTCGTCTCCGGCGCGTGGCGCGTGCCTCAGCCGAAGCGGCGCAGAAAGGCGATGAGACGCCGGATCCAAGGCTTGCGCGTTGCCGGGGCAAAATAGGCGATAGCGGCCCGTTTGCCAATTTCTGTCATCGTCGGGTAGGGCGGAACATAGGCCGTCATGTCGCGCAGCATCAGCCCCTTCGACAACGCCAGCGCCCAGACATTGATCATCTCGCCGGCATTGGCGCCGACAATGCCGACGCCGAGAATGCGGCCCTTCTTGCCGGCCAGCACCTTGATGAAGCCTTCCGTCTTGCGTTCGGCCTGTGCGCGATCGTTTTCGGCATAAGGCCAGCGCAACACAGACACACGGCCGTGCGCCTTCATCGCCTCCGCTTCGGTGAGGCCGACCTGCGCGATCTCCGGATCGGTGAAGGTAACGCGCGGAATGATACCGCGGTTCTCCCTCGCCGGCAGCCGGAACAACAGCGCCCGAACGACAAGGCCGGCATGATAGCCGGCGACGTGGGTGAACTGCAGGCCGCCTGCGACATCGCCGATGGCGTAGACCTTGCGGTTGGATGTTCGCAGCTTGTCTGTGACCTTGATGCCTCCCCGGTCGTGAGCGATGCCCGCTTCCTGCAGGCCGAGGCCGGCCACATTCGCCGCGCGCCCGACCGCCACCAGCAGGTGCGTACCATCAATAGTTTCGCGGCCCGTCTCACTCTCGACATGGACGCGCAGACCGGTCTTGCCGCGCTTCTCCACCTTGACGACCTTGGCCTGCTCGCGAATGGCGATGCCTTCCCGGCGCAGCCGCCCGAGCGCGATGGCTGCAAGCTCCGGATCTTCCTTGCCGAGCGCGTTTGCCGCTTCGATCACGGTGACCTCGCTGCCGAGGCGGCGATGCGCCTGGGCCAGTTCCATACCGATCGGCCCGCCGCCAATGATCAAGAGATGCCCCGGGCGGCGCGTCTGCTCGAAGATCGTCTCGTTGGTGAAGTAGTCTACCTTGTCGAGACCGGGAATGGGCGGCACCAGCGCCGACGATCCTGTGGCGATCACGAACCGGCGCGCCCTGATTTCGAACTCGCCGGCTACAACGGTGCGCCTGTCCCTGAACTTCGCCTCCGCCTGGATGACCCGGACGCCAAGCGCGGTGAAGCGCTCGACGGAGTCATTGGGTGCGATGGCTTCGATCACCGAATGGATGTGCTTGTTGACCTTCCTGAAATCGATATCGGGATCGACATCGGCGATGCCGAATTTCGCTGCGCGGCGCATCGACTGCGCCTGCTTGCCGGCGGCGATCATCGCCTTCGACGGCACGCAGCCATAGTTGAGGCAGTCGCCGCCCATCTTGCCCTTTTCTATGAGCACGACCGGCACACCGAACGCCGCACAGGCAGCGGCAACGGAGAGGCCGCCGGAGCCGGCGCCTATAACGCAGATGTCGGGCTTCAGGACAGTCGTCATCGTTTCCGCCTCCTTGGGCCTGCCGTCAGCGGGTCAACCGGCCGCGCAGGCTCCTTACGACGGTCGGAATGGCCGCCACAAGCGCAAGCAGGAAGAAGGCAAGAGTGATCTGCCAGGTAACAAGATCGGCAACGGATGGCTCTTCGCCCGCCGCCCGCGCCGCATCCAGCACGCTGCCGACGCCCTGGCCCAGCCAGGCATAAGCGAAGGTGCCGGGCAGGATGCCGATGAAGGTCGCGGCCACATAGGTGCGCACAGGGACATTGAACAGGGCCGGCGCGATGTTGACGACGAAGAACGGGAAGACGGGCGCCAGGCGCAATGCAAGCAGATAACCGAAGGCATTGTCCTCGAAGCCCTGAGCCAGGCGGGCAGCACGGCCGCTGACCCGCTTGCGAAGGGCCCCTCCGAACGCGCTGCTCGCCGCCACGAAAAGTATGGTCGCTCCCAGCGTCGCCGCAAACGCTACCATCAGTCCGCCGGCGAACCAGCCGAAGAGGAAGCCGCCGAATATGGTGAGGACCGAAGCGGCGGGAAACGAGAAGGCGACAGCGAGGACATAGGCGGCAAAGAAGATCGCGGGCGCCATCACCGGCCAGGCATCAACCCGCGCCCGCAGCATCTCGCTGCTTTCGGACAGGAAGGTGAGGCTGAAATAGCGATGCCAGCCCATGGCGTAGCCGAAGGCGAGGCCTGCCGCGACCACCAGTAGGGGGACATAGCGCCAGACGCCCGACTTGCCGGTCGAACCGTTTTCGTCAGTCTCGCCGGATGCCATGATCTCATCAGACTTCATTGAGCCGCCAATCATAGTCGAAGCCGGCGAGAGTTGCAGATGCGATCTTGGCGGCCTGCTCCGGGTCCGCGAAAGCGAGCCAGTGGGGCTTGAGGCCGCCTCGCCCGCCGAAATCACCCGCATATCACGAATAGACCTTGGACGCTGTTATGCGCCGGTCTTCGACTGCGACGCCCCTCGGATGGTTGACGTAGGCAGCAGCACCGGCCGCCAGAAGAGCTTGAACATTCGACCCAGTATATGCCGTCCCGGCAAGGTTTGGACAGGAATAGGAGGCACAGTTCAGTCCATAATGGCTCAACGGATCGCCGAAGATCGGTCGAACGATCTCATGTTCGATGTCGTCGAGAGAAAGGTCTGTGCCTTCTACCTCCACGACGGCTTTCGACCATGGCCCGCGGCCAAAGAGCCCGCTGCCGCCAAGGTTTATGTCGCGGATCGAGCGGACAGGATAGCGGTCCAGGACGATTTCGAGCGTCTTGGCATTGTAGAGGTTGATCCAGTAGGCATGTGCCTCGGCGCGCGAGAAGGCCGATGGAACGGCGGCCTGCAAACCATCAAGATATGCCCGCAACTCAGGCAGAGCCTCGGCGCGAAAGCGGCGATAATCGACTGCGTTGTAGCCACGGCCGTCCGGGACGACGTAGCGGCGAAGCAATCTGTCGAACGCCGCATGACTCGTGCCGCCGGTTCCGCGCGGCCTGAATCTTCCCGTCTGTGAAGACGTGGAGTGCCGCGTCATCGCGACGGTTGCCGCCAGCGCCGCCGCGCCGGTCAGCATCATGCGGCGGTCGACGACGGCCGCTTGTCCGGCATTCTGTGCTCTTGAACCCATACATCTCCAACTGACTGTTCGGCGGCATCCGTACAAGCCTGCTGTGGCAGGTCTCACTGCGTTTTGAGCGGGCACCTGCTCGCCATCACCGTGACGTGACAATGCGGGCAACCACAAGCAAACCGACAATTGACTCGGCGAGGCGCTATTTCTATAAGCCGCGCACGCTCGGGCGTCCCCGTCCGGCGCAAGTGTTGTTGCGCACGGGAAGCCTGAACCAAAAACGCTCCTGCTCTTTAGAGTCAGATTCAAGAAGGGCCGCACGCCGCGGTATCGAAACAAATGAAGCGTACCTATCAACCGTCCAAGCTCGTCCGCAAGCGGCGCCACGGCTTCCGCGCGCGCATGGCCACCACCGGCGGCCGCAAGGTCGTTGCCGCGCGTCGCAATCGCGGCCGCAAGCGGCTCAGCGCCTGATCCGGCCCGGAAGCCGGAACCGTTGACCCCACGGGCGCGCCGAAGCCTGCCCGTCACGCTTCGGAAGCGGGCCGAGTTTCTTGCAGTCCGTAAAGGCGAAAAGCGCCGCGGGCGTCTGTTTCTCCTTGAAGTTCTGGACCGGAATGACGGCGGCCCGCCACGCTTTGGCCTCACGGTTACGAAAAAGGTCGGCAACGCGGTGACAAGAAACCGCATACGCAGACGCCTGCGAGAGGCAATTCGCAGCCATGCAGCCGATGACATGGCGGCAGGCAACGACTATGTGATCGTGGGTCGCGGCGACGTGCTTGATGTGCCGTTCGGCGAGCTCAAGAACGAACTTTCACGCCGGATGCGCAGAACGGGCTGAAGGAATCCTCGATGGACAACAATCGCAATTTCTTCATCACGATTGCGCTTTCGGTGGCGATCCTGACGCTCTGGCAGGTGTTCTACATGAACCCGCGCATCGAAGCGGAAAGGAACGCAGCCCAGATCGAAGCGGCGCAGCAGGAAGCGCAGGCGCCTGCCCAGTCCTCCGAACTGCCGACACCTTCCGCCCCGGGAGACCTGCCCGGCGCGGCTGCGCCGGGTGAAGTTCAGGCCGATGAACGCGAAGCCGCGATTGCCTCCGGCGGACGCGTGCCGATTGACACGCCGCGGCTTTCCGGGTCGATCAACCTGACGGGCGCGCGGCTCGACGATTTGGTGCTCAAGGACTACCGGGTCACGGCCAAACGCGACTCGCCGAACGTCGAACTCCTGAAGCCGGCCGGCACACCGAACGGCTACTTCGTTGAAATGGGCTATTCCGGCGGCGCCGATGCAGGTTCCGTACCCAACAACGAAACCACCTGGTCCATCGACGGCGATCAGGTGCTGACGCCTTCGACACCCGTCACGCTGACCTACACCAACGAAGCGGGCCTCACCTTCAACCGCACTATCGCGGTCGATGGCGACTACATGTTTACGGTCACCGACACGATCGAAAATACGGGCGCCGAGGCCGCGACCCTGACCGGTTACGGGCGCACGATGCGCTTTGGCGAGCCGGAGACCGTCGGCATCTACATCCTGCATGAAGGCCTGATCGGCGTGACCGGCGAGGAAGGCCTGCAGGAGATCGACTATGACGACCTGCACGAGACCGGACAGATCAAGCCCGGCGTGTCCAATGACGGCTGGCTGGGCTTCACCGACAAATACTGGGCGGTTGCGCTGGTGCCGGAGGCTGGATCGTTCCAGCCCACCTATTCCTACTTCACGTCCGACAACAACCCACGCTACCAGGCCGCCTATGTCGGCAGCCCGGTCACCGTCGAAGCCGGCGCGACAGCGACCGTCGAGCGCCGCTTCTTCGCCGGGGCCAAGGAAGTGGCGAAGATCGACGCTTACGAGGAAGCGTACGAAATCAGGCAGTTCGACCTGCTGATCGACTGGGGCTGGTTCTACTTCATCACCAAGCCGGTCTTCTACCTGATCGACTGGCTCTATCACCTGCTGGGCAATTTCGGGCTCGCCATTCTCGCTACGACGGTGGTGGTCAAGGCAATCTTCTTCCCGCTCGCCAACAAGTCCTACAAGTCGATGGCGAACATGAAAAAAATGCAGCCCGCCATGCTGGAAATCCGCGAAAAATACGCGGACGACAAGATGAAGCAGCAGCAGGCGATGATGGAGCTGTACAAGAAGGAGAAGATCAATCCGCTGGCTGGCTGCTGGCCGATCCTGATCCAGATCCCGGTCTTCTTCGCGCTCTACAAGGTACTCTACGTCACCATCGAGATGCGGCATGCGCCGTTCTTCGGCTGGATCCAGGACCTTTCAGCACCGGACCCGACCTCGATCTTCAATCTCTTCGGCCTGCTGCCTTATGATGTGCCGGGCTTCCTTCTGATCGGCGTGTGGCCGCTGCTCATGGGCATCACGATGTTCCTGCAGATGCGCATGAACCCGACGCCGCCGGACCCGACCCAGGCGATGATCTTCAACTGGATGCCGGTGGTGTTCACCTTCATGCTGGCGACATTCCCGGCCGGGCTGGTCATCTACTGGGCATGGAACAACTTCCTTTCCATCCTGCAGCAGGGCGTGATCATGAAGCGGCAAGGCGCCAAGATCGAGCTCTGGGACAACCTCATGGGAATGTTCAAGAAGAAGCCAACGCCGGCGGAATAGCACGCTCGCCAATCCGCAAAGCCCCGCTTCGGCGGGGCTTTTGCTTGCCCGCAACAGAAGCGATAATCGAAAACGCAGTCCCACGGCTCGCCGGACGGCGCAGGAAGGAGAGCTCATGTACGGACCCAAACCCGAGATCAAACATCCGATCGAGATGCATCCGCGCGTCGGCTTTCTGAAGGCGCTGGTGGACGCCCCGAACATCGAGATCGGCGAATACACCTATTATGACAGCCCCGAAGGTCCCGACCGCTTCCAGTCGGAATGCGTGCTGCATCACTACGAGTTCATCGGCGACAAGCTGATCATCGGCCGCTTCTGCGCCATCGCCGAAGGCGCGCGCTTCATCATGAACGGCGCCAACCATGCGATGTCGGGCTTCTCCACATACCCGTTCAACATATTCGGGCATGGCTGGGAGAAGGGTTTCGACGTCAGCACCTGGGAGCGCGAGGTGCGCGGCGACACGATAGTGAAGAACGACGTCTGGATCGGCATGGAGGCCGTCATCATGCCCGGCGTCACCATCGGCGATGGCGCGATCGTCGCTGCACGCTCGGTCGTGACCCGCGACGTACCGCCTTATGCCATCGTCGCCGGTAATGCCGCCGAAGTGGTCAAGATGCGCTACGACGCCGGCATTGTGCGCCGGCTGCTTGACATCGCCTGGTGGGACTGGGACGCGGAGAAGATCACGCGCAATCTCAACGCCATCCGCGGCGCCGACATCGACGCGCTCGAGGCCGCCGCGTGAACGACGCGACGACCCTGTTCACGCGGCCATGGGTGTTCATCCGCGGCGTACCGTCGATGAAGTTCCTGCCGCCGGAGGGGCCGCCGGAGATCGCCTTCGCCGGCCGGTCGAATGTCGGCAAGTCGTCGCTGATCAACGCGCTGCTTTCCCGCAAGGGGCTGGCGCGCACGTCGAACACGCCGGGCCGCACGCAGGAGCTCAACTACTTCGTGCCTGACGGGCATTCCGGCGAGCCGGGCGACCTGCCTCCGATGGCGCTGGTCGACATGCCGGGCTACGGCTACGCAAAGGCGCCCAAGGAAACGGTCGAGAAGTGGACCCGGCTGGTGCTCGACTATCTGCGCGGCCGGGTAACGCTGAAGCGCGTCTACGTTCTTATCGACGCGCGCCACGGCATCAAGAAGAACGACGAGGAGGTGCTCGACCTGCTCGACAAGGCCGCCGTCTCCTATCAGATCGTGCTGACCAAGACCGACAAGATCAAGCCGCCTGCAGTCGCCAGGCTGGTGAGTGACACTGTGGAGAAAATCCGACGCCGCCCCGCCGCCTATCCGGAGGTTCTCGCAACCTCGTCGGAGACGGGCACGGGCCTGGCTGAACTGCGCGAAGCAGTGGCTACCGCAGTCGGCTGATCGCGGCCGCCTTTGGTCGCGATATCACGCCTGCGCGGGCTTGAAGCTCAGTGAGATGCCGTTGATGCAGTGGCGTTTGCCGGTCGGCTGCGGTCCATCGTTGAAGATGTGGCCGAAATGGCCGCCGCAGCGGCGGCAGTGGCATTCGGTGCGGCGCATGAAGAGTGAATTGTCTTCCATGGTGCCGATGGCATTGGGCAGCGACTCCCAGAAGCTCGGCCATCCGGTGCCAGAATCGTATTTGGCCTCGGAAGAGTAAACGGGGAGGTCGCAACCGGCGCAGTGAAAAATGCCGGCCCGCTTTTCGTCGTTGAGCGGGCTTGTGAAGGGGCGCTCGGTCGCCTCCTCGCGCAGGACGGCGAATTGGTTCGGCGTCAGCAGCGCTCGCCACTCTGCTTCCGTCTTGGTGATCTCGAAATTGCCTTCGGCCGCAGCATGGGCGGTTGCGACCGGACGGCTTGCCCAAAAGGCGGCTCCACCGGCCAGAAGCGCGATGGCGCCAGTGCCTCCGTAAAGGAACTCGCGTCTTTTCATCTCAATTCTCCCTTTGGTCAGTGTGTCGAATACACCGCCGACCCGCTCGCGCCACAATCAACTTGGCTTGAGGAAGCTCGCAAGCAAATTCGCCCCACCGTGCAATGCTTGGGGACACGGTGGGGCGTTGCGCTACCGCGCGGCAGTGACGGGGTTCGCCGCGCAGCAGGGACTGGATCAGGCCTTCGGCAGAAGGACCTTGTCGATGACGTGAATGACGCCATTCGACTGATCGACGTCAGCGATGGTGACGGTCGCCACATTGCCGTTCTCGTCGGTCAGCGTGATGCTGTCGCCATCCATCTTGGCCTGCAGCGTGCATCCGCCAACGGTCGGAACCGGGTGGTTGCCGCCATCGTCGGCAATCATGCCGGCAATGGCATCCGACATGGCGTCAGCCGCAACGACGTGGCAGGTCAGAATCTTGGTCAGCTGATCCTTGTTCTCGGGCTTGAGCAGCGTCTCGACTGTGCCGGCCGGAAGCTCCTCGAACGCCGCATTGACTGGCGCGAAGACGGTGAACGGGCCAGGGCCCTGCAGGGTCTCGACCAGGCCGGCGGCCTGCACGGCTGCGACCAGCGTGGTGTGGTCCTTCGAGTTCACGGCGTTCTCGACGATATTCTTGTCGGCATACATCGGCGCGCCACCGACCATCGGGTTCTCGGCAGCAATCGCGAAACCAGCGATCGCGGCGGCAGCGACGGTACCGGAGATAATGGAAGTGAACTTACGCATTGGGGGTGACTCCTCTCGATTCATTTTTGACGCCCTTCGAAGCGGGCGACGGGAGTCACGGGAGGGAATGCTGGCGAGTTTCACCCTCATTACGGACGGCCGATCACAGTGGCGTGATGGCCGGCAAAGGCCTGCGGTCAGATGGTCGTCAGGCCGCCTGCGGCAACCACGGGTCCGGTCGGCTGTCCGGTCGGGGAGCCGCCCTGGGGCTCCAGGCTGATGGCGAAGACGGCGCCGGCCTCGATCTTGCGCCGAAGTTCCCCGGTAACCGCCAGGTGCACATTGGAGCCAACCGGAATCACGCCAAGTGAGGCAGGCGGACTATCACCTTCGATGACCCAAAGCTCGAAGTCGCGGCCCTCGGCGCGCGCCCCGGTGACATGCGAGAGGCCAATGTCCGACTTCTCGGCGTCGTAGACAACGAAGTAATGAACGTCCGTATCGTCGTGCGAGAGCGACGCTACGAGCCGCTCGGTGGTAATATCGCTCGAGACGACCGTGAAATAGGGGATTGCCAGCGCAATGATCGCAACGGCCAGTGCCGCTGCCGTCAGACCGCGCCAGAACGCCAGACTGCTCCAAAGGCCGGCGCCGGGTTTCGCAGTCTTGCCACCCGCGAAGAGCCGGGTGTCGAGCGCACGTTTCAGGTCGGCGGGCGGCTCGACAGGCTCGTAGGCCTCCGCCATGCCGGAGAGCCTGAGTTCCCAGGCGTCGACCTCGCGCGCGAAAGAAGGATCGTTCTCGATGCGCTCCGCCGCCTGCCGCCGCTCGTTCGCCGGCAGAACGCCAAGAACGTACTCGGCGGCGAGCATGTCCTCGCCTCCTTTCCGTTCCAGGTCGTTGTCGTCCGCCGGCGTCATCGCTCGAGGCACTCCCTCAGACTGATCAGGCTGCGGCGCAGCCAGGTTCGCATCGTGTTGAGCGGAACGGCGAAGCGCTCCGCCAGTTCGGCATAAGAATCACCATTCAGATAGGCACCACGCACGGCCGCCGCGCGATCGGCCTCAAGTTCACCGAGACACCGGTCAATCGCCGCCCGTTCCCCGCTGGCGACGGCAGCCGCCTCGGGTCCGGGGGTGGGGTCGGCGATATTCAGCGCCCCGTCGATGTCGTCCGTGGCGGGACGGCGGGCGCGAATCCTGTCAATCGAATGGTTGCGCGCCACGGCCACCAGCCACGAAATCGGACTGAGATCTGAGACAGCGAAACGGTCCGCCTTCGTCCAGATCTTGACGAAAACCTCCTGCAACGCCTCATCAGCCTCTGCCCGGTCGTTCAAGATACGCAGGCACACCCCGTAGAGTTTCGCGCTCGTTTGCCGGTAAAGCAAATCGAACGCGTTTCGGTCGCGCA
This sequence comes from Rhizobiaceae bacterium, assembly GCA_017643025.1. Classification (GTDB taxonomy): domain Bacteria; phylum Pseudomonadota; class Alphaproteobacteria; order Rhizobiales; family Rhizobiaceae; genus RCIO01. The sequence goes on along the minus strand of JAEPOG010000003.1, from coordinate 264,123 downwards.
TCGAAACGCGGACGATCAGCTTGGAAATATCCTGAGGCGTCATTAGGGCCAGATTAGGCGGTGGGGCGCGATTTGCAACGACCGTCAGCGTTTCCTGATTCAGTCCGCGTTGCCGGACCGGGCAAGCGCCCCTAAGCTTCGGCGGAAGCGGAGGGGGAAATGAGCGTAGAAAAACTGCTTTGGGAAGAGGATGCGGTTGGCCTGGCCGCGCATGTGAATAGCGGCGACCTGGACCCGGTCGAGCTGGTCGAAGCCGCCATTCAACGCGCCGAGCGTGTCAACCCCGACATAAACGCGGTCGTCGAGCGCATGTACGACAGCGCGCGCCAGCGAGCCAGGAACATCGACCGCAAACTGCCGCTGGCAGGCGTGCCCTTCGCCATCAAGGACCTCGCCATCGCCCAGAAGGGCGTGCCCATGCATTCGGGCAGCCGCGCGCCGGCCTTCGTGCCGGATTTCGATTCCGTGTTGGTCGAGCGCTATCTCGCAGCAGGACTTGTCCCAATCGTCACCAGCACGAGCCCCGAACACGGGCTGCGCCTCGTCACCGAATCCAAGGCCTACGGCCGGACCCGCAATCCGTGGAATACCGGCCACACGAGCGGCGGATCGTCGGGCGGTTCGGCGGCGCTCGTGGCCGCAGGTGTGGTCCCGGCAGCGCATGCTTCCGACGGCGGCGGGTCGATCCGCGTTCCATCCGCCACAACCGGCCTTGTCGGGATGAAGGTGTCGCGAGGCCGGGTGCCGCTGACGCCAATGACCTCGGAGAGTTGGTACGGTTTCGTGGTCGATCACGCGGTGACGCGCTCGGTGCGCGACAGCGCGCTGCTGCTCGATCTCACGCACGGGCCTGACCCGCTTTCGCCCTACGAAGCCCGGCCGCCGCAGAAGGGAACCTTCCTGCAGGCCGCTTCGCGCGATCCTGGCACGCTCTCGCTCGCCGTCTATCGCGCCACGCCGCTGGGCCTGCCGGTTTCGAGCGAAACGATGGCCGCTCTGGATGCTGCGGTCGCACTGGCGCGGGAAGCCGGACATTCGATCGAGGAAATCGATCTGCCCATGGTCGGACGCGCCTTCATGGCCGATTTCGCTCGGTCGGTCGCATCGTCCGTCGCCGGCCAGATGCGGCTCGAAGCCGACAGGGTTGGCCGAAGCGTCATCTCTGACGTCGAACGCACGACGAGGGTTCTGGCCCGGCTCGGCGAGGTCATGTCCGCCGGCGAAATCTATGCCGGTGTTCAGCGCCTGCACGCCGCTTCGCGTGAACTTATCGAGCACACTGGCCGGTTCGACGCGGTGCTGATGCCGCTCATCGCGCATCCGCCCGTGCCAGTTGGCGGCATGGACCCGAAAGGTACGGATGAATTTCTGGAGAACGTGCTCGACAAACTTCGCCTGACTCGGCTTCTGAAGTTCGACCAGTTTCTCGGACAGCTCATGGACAAGAGCCTGTGGTTCACCCACTGGCCTGCAATCCAGAATGTCACCGGGCAGCCGTCCATTTCGCTGCCGGTTCACGTCACGGACGCTGGGCTGCCGCTCGGCATCCAGGCAGCGGGAAGGCCCGGCGATGAGGAAACCCTGTACTCGCTAGCCGCGCAACTGGAACAGCTGTCGGGCTGGCGCGAACGCCGCGCGCCGTTCCATGTTCCGGCCTGAATCCACTGTTTGCGACCGCACGCAATTGCCGGTAAGAGACCGGCGTTTTTGCCAGCCGAGGAACCCCATGGCCGCCGACATTTCCAATCCCGCCGAGCAGGCCAGGCTTCTCTCGGCCGCCCTGCCCTTCATGCAGCGCTACGAGAACAAGACTGTTGTCGTGAAGTATGGCGGGCATGCCATGGGCGACGCCGGACTTGGCCAGGCTTTCGCCCGCGATATTGCGCTCCTGAAGCAGTCCGGCGTGAACCCCATCGTCGTCCACGGCGGCGGCCCCCAGATCGCGGCCATGCTCGCCAAGATGGGCATCGAGTCGAAATTCGAGGGCGGTTTGCGGGTCACCGACGCCAAGACCGTCGAGATTGTCGAGATGGTTCTCGCCGGGTCGATCAACAAGGAGATCGTGGCGCTGATCAACGCCGAGGGCGAATGGGCCATCGGCCTGTGCGGCAAGGACGGCAACATGGTGTTCGCCGAAAAGGCGCACAAGACGATCCGCGACCCCGACAGCAATATCGAGCGGGTGCTCGATCTGGGCTTCGTCGGCGAGCCGGTCGAGGTCGATCGTACCCTGCTCGACCTGCTGGCAGGCTCTGAGATGATCCCGGTTATCGCGCCAGTAGCGCCCGGCCGCGACGGCCACACCTACAACATCAATGCCGACACATTCGCGGGCGCCATCGCGGGTGCGGTGCGCGCCTCGCGCCTGCTGTTCCTCACCGACGTGCCGGGCGTACTCGACAAGGACAAGAAACTGATCGACGAGCTGACGGTGGCCGAAGCCAAGGCGCTGATCGAGGACGGCACGATATCGGGCGGCATGATCCCCAAGGTGGAGACCTGCATCGAAGCCATCGAGCGCGGCGTCGAGGGCGTGGTCATCCTGAACGGCAAGACCGCGCATGCTGTGCTGCTCGAGCTTTTCACCGAACACGGCGCCGGCACGCTGATCGTGCCTTAGGCAGCGCTTAGCGCCGCAGGTGCTGTAGCGGCACCCGGCCCGGCCCCTTGATGTTGGACAGCACCAGCTGGGTGTGCACGTCGCGCACGCCCTTCAGGCGCATCAGCCGGTTCATGACGAAGTCGTTGAGGTCGTCGACCGTCGGCACCATAACGTGTAGCAGGAAGTCGTGGTCGCCGGTCATGGTCCAGCATGACGATACCTCGTCCATGTCGCGCACGGCGGCGATGAAGCGCTCGGGCGAGTCGTCGCTGTGGCTGGCAAGCCGAACCTGCACGAAGACCTCAACGGTCAGGCCGATGGCACGGCGGCCGATCACGGCCTGAAACCCCTTGATGATGCCCGATTGTCTCAGTCCGTCGAAGCGGCGCGCGCACGGCGTGGTCGACAGGCCGATTTCCTGCGCTAGCTCCGACACGGGCTTGCGCCCGTCGCGCTGCAAGGCATCGAGCATGGCAATCTCGAATTCATCCAATTGAGGCATTTTCACTCACCTTCTTCGATCTGCGAGTAAACATACCTCAAAATGGCTTCCATTGCCCCGAAGAAAGCAAGAACCCGCAGCGCTTGGCGATTATCATGGCGGTCATGCAATTGACGCTTCCAAGGAGGAGCCAAGCCATGGAAATCAGCGTTCAGGACTATGCGCGCGAATGCGCCAAACAAGGGCTGCGCGGCGACTACCTCGCCTGCCGGCCGGACTTCACCGTTGAACAGGCATACGACTATGACGACGCCCAGCAGAAGGTGTGGCGCACGCTCTGCGACCGGCAAACCGAGCTGACCTCGCGCCTCGCACACAAATCCTATCTCGACGGTGTGGCCACGCTCGGCCTGCTGGAACAGATCCCCGATTTCGACGAAGTGAGCGACAAGCTGCGCGAGCGGACCGGCTGGGAGATCGTAGCGGTGCCGGGCCTGATCCCGGCCGAACCCTTCTTCGATCACCTCGCCAACCGCCGCTTCCCGGTGACCAACTGGCTGCGCCGCGAGGACGAACTCGACTACATCGTGGAGCCCGACATGTTCCACGACTTCTTCGGCCATGTACCGATCCTGACGCAGCCGGAGTTCGCCGACTTCATGCAGATGTATGGCGAGCGGGCCGGCGAAGCGATCGCGCTTGGCGGCGACGAGATGATCACCCGGCTCTACTGGTACACGTCCGAGTTCGGCCTCATCCAGGGTCCGGGCGAACCGCTGAAGGCCTTCGGCGCTGGACTGATGTCTTCCTATTCGGAGCTTCAGTTCGCGGTGGAAAGCGCCGACGCGCACCGTGTGCCCTTCGACATCGAGACGGTGATGCGCACCAGCTACGAGATCGACAAGTTCCAGCGGGCCTATTTCGTGCTGCCGTCCTTCGAGACGCTGCGCGAGGCGTTCGGCGCGCTCGACATCGCTGGTCTGGTCCGGCGCTTCAAGGACGAACCGCCGCTCGATCCGGCAACGGTCTGAGACAGTCAGCCAAGCAGTACGAGCACGAGGATGCCTGCGACGATGAGCAGGCATCCCGCCGTTTCCAGCCGGGTAATCTTCTCGCGGAAATAGAAGACCGACGCGGCGAAGGTGAACAGCATCTCGATCTGCGCCAGCGCCTTGACGATCGCCGCCTGCTGCAAGGTCATGGCGGTGAACCAGCCGAACGAGGCACTGGCGCCGACGAAGCCGGTGAAAAGCGCCGGTTTCCATGCGCGGGCGATGCGGCCGATCTCGGCGCGATCCTTCCAGATCATCCAGCCGGCCATGATCACCGTCTGGAAGACGATGACCCAGGCTAGCGTGTAGGCTGCCTGCATCATTGCGTTCGGTCCGCCGAGCGACAGCGAAGCCGAGCGGTAGGCGACGGCGGCGATGCCGAACAGCGTGCCCGACGCCAGCCCGATCAGTGCGTTGCGGCTCATGACCGAAGTGACGAGATTGCGCAGGCTCTTAGGCTCATGGGCAACGGAGATCAGCATCACTCCGAACACGCTGATCGCGATGGCGGCCAGCGCTCCGACCGAGGGCCATTCGGCCAGGATGACCAGACCGAAGATCGCGGCCTGCGCCGGCTCCGTGCGCGAATAGGCGGTTCCGACAGCGAAGTTGCGGAACGAAAAAAGATGGATGAGCAGGAAGGTCGCGCCGACCTGACCGAGGCCGCCGATTGCAGCCCACAGCAGAAAGGCGCCGTTGGGATTCGGCAGTCGGTAGCCGAGCCCAGCATTGAGGAACCAAACGAACAGGATCGCGAACGGCACGCCGAAGCCAAAGCGGACGAAGGTCGCGCCTGTCGTGCCCATGACTGTCTTGAGCTGCTTCTGCGCGGCCGAGCGCAAATTCTGCAGGAACGCCGCAGCGATCGTGATCGGTATCCAGAGTTCCATGAGAGACTTCGCGAGACAGGTGCGAAGCTTCTAGACGGATATCGTCCCGCAGGGCAATTGCCACAGCCGCAGGACGAGCCTGCCAGCTAGGCGACCTTCACGATGTCCGGATCGAAGACGACCCGGTTCCGGCCCTCCCGCTTTGCCCTGTAGAGACGGCCGTCGGCTTCGCGCATCAGCTCGGAGAGAGTGGACGCCTTGCGGTGGGTGGCCGCGCCGATGCTGACGCTCAATGGTATCAGCCCGCCGTTCTTGGGCTTGAACCTAATGGACTCGACTTCGCGCCGAATGCGCTCCGCGGTCTGCCGCGCCTCGGCCGGGGTCGCCCCGGACAGGAACACAGCAAATTCCTCGCCGCCGATGCGACCACGCAGATCGTCCTTGCGTAGCGCCAGACCGATGGCGTCCGATATTGCGAGCAGCGCATCGTCGCCGGTCAGATGGCCGTGGTTGTCGTTGATGCGCTTGAAGTGATCGGCGTCGATGATCAGCAGCGTCCCGCTCTCGACCAGGCCCCGTGCATCTTCCAATGCGGCGAAGAAGCTCTCGCGGTTGAGCATGCCCGTCATGTCGTCATGGCGCGCTTTTTCGGCCAGGCGGCTGTGGGCCTCGGCCAGATCGGCATGGGCGACCGCTAGCCGCTCATGCGCCTTGCAAAGTTCGTCGTGGGCGTCGGCCAGTCTCTTGCTGTTCACCTGCGTGGCAAAACTCACCGGACCGGCAATCGCCATGGGGCACAGAATGCACATCCACAGAGCTATGGTGTCGAACGTACCGCCCAGAAGCGGGATGAGAACCCCGCCCATGGCGAAGGACGCCGCGACCGATCCTGCCGTGATCAGGATCGATCTCATGACAATGCGCTGCATGCTAGTCTCCCCGTTTCGGGGACCCTAGCCGCGCATTCTCAAAGGCCGGTTTCCGCGTTCGATAAAATTGGAACCAATCGGCCTATCGTGCCATAGGAGCCGCATGACCAACCGACCAGACAGCCGCCATTTCGCCCATGTGAGCGAGTGGGTGTTCGATCTCGACAACACGCTCTACCCGCACCATTCGAACCTGTTCGCGCAGATCGACGTGCGCATCACGCGCTTTGTGTCGGAGCTTCTGACACTGCCCCATGACGAGGCGCGCGCCGTGCAGAAGCAGATGTACCGGGATTACGGAACCACGCTGAACGGGCTTATGGCGCTGCACGGCATCGACCCCGACGATTTCCTGAACAAGGTGCACGACATCGACTATTCTGGTCTCGCGCCCGACCCCGCGCTCGGCGATGCGATCAAGGCATTGCCGGGCAGGCGCTTCATCTTCACCAATGGCGACCGCATGCATGCCGAGCGGACGGCGCGGCAGCTCGGCATTCTCGACCATTTCGATGATATCTTCGACATCCTCGCCGCCGATCTGGAACCGAAACCGGCGCCGTCGACCTATGCCCGCTTCCTCGAACGGCACGGCGTTGAGCCGAAGAACGCCGCCATGTTCGAAGACCTCGGCCGCAACCTGGAAACGCCAAAGTCTCTCGGTATGACCACTGTGCTGATCGTGCCGCGCAATTTCGAGCCGACATTTAGCGAAATCTGGGAGCGGGATGCCAAACATGACGACGCGGTGGACTTCGTGACCGACGATCTCACCGCTTTCCTCGGCACGATAATCGCGAGTCCCGCCGAGTGAGGAGGTTCACATCGGTTGAGGCGCGGATCGACCGTGCCGCACACCGAGTCCTCGATAGCCTTCCCTCGATCGGCCCGTCAGGCGCGCTTGTCGAATTCGCTGTCTTCGGACTGAAGCAGGCGTGGGCCTGCCTGTTCGGCGGCGCCATGCTGGCGCTGATCATCGGGACACGACTCGTATGGCCCGGCGACGCAATCCTGACGCGCTACGATTTTCTTTTCCTTGCGGCACTCCTGATCCAGCTGGCGATGCTGGCGCTCAAGCTGGAAACGCTGGCGGAGGCCAAGGTTATCCTGATTTTCCACATCGTCGGCACCGCGATGGAGATCTTCAAGACGAGCGCCGGCTCGTGGATCTATCCCGAGGAGAGCTTCTTCCGCATCGGCGCGGTCCCGCTCTTCTCTGGGTTCATGTATGCCGCCGTCGGCTCCTACCTCGCGCGCATCAGCCGTATCTTCGACATGCGTTACACCGGCTATCCGCCATTCTGGACGACGGTCGCGCTGGCGGCCGCAATATACGTCAATTTCTTCGCGCATCATTTCGTGCCGGACATCCGGATTGGCCTGTTCGCTGTCACGGCGGTTCTTTTCCTGCGAACGACCGTGCACTACCGCGTTTTCCGTTTCCGCCACCGCATGCCGCTGCTCGTCGGCTTCCTGCTCGTCGCGCTGTTCATCTGGTTCGCCGAGAATATCGGCACCTGGTCGCGGGCATGGCTCTACCCCGGGCAGGAGGGTGCGTGGACGCCGGTTTCCATTCACAAGCTTGGCGCCTGGTATCTCCTGATGATCATATCGTTCGTACTGGTGACGCTTATCCATCGTCCGCGCCAGCCTAACCCCGCACCGGAACAGGCCTCAGTGGCTGCTACGAATCCGCTTTCACGCCGACCGGCGAGCGACTAATCTCGACTGAACGGGCCGTCTCCGGGGTCGGGTCGAATGCAGCGTCTGGACAGCGGTTTTGCAATCGGCTCGCGCCGCTACGCATGGGGCACCACTTTCGAACAATTCGTGGCAGAGACGGCGCCTGAAGGCCGGCAGCGATCGGCGCATTCCCTCGTCCTGCGATGCGACAGTGCGCTTGGTATCGCAGCGATAAGTGCGGAGGTCACCGCGCCCCGAGCCGATCGGCCGATCCTGCAACTGTGCTACCAGCTTGCACCGGTTGCGGGCGATCCGATGCCTGCTCCAGACCAGTTAATGCGCCGTCTGTCTGAGGCTTTCGGCGTGCCGGACAGCTCGTCGAACTATGAACTGCCAGGAAGCGGCGACCCCTCAGGAAGCGTGCGCTACTACGCCGGCTGGAACAGCGGCGCGTTCGGCATCGGCCTGTCGCTCTACGGCGCCCCGAGGGAGACGGAGTTCGGCGTCGCGCCGGGATGCCTGTGGCTTTCGTGGTCGCCGGTCATGGCGGCCCGACCGTACCTCGCCGACTGGCGCGACCGGGCCGAAGAGCTTGCCCGGCGCCAACCGACCGATATGACCGGGTTCCGCTTCGGGCTCGAGCAACAGCCGGTATTTGGCACGGGCGGCAGTTCCGGTACGCGCGAAGCCAACTATGTCTTGTACCACCCCGAACTGCTGCCGACGCCGCCTTCTGTAGCCGCGCTGGCAGGAGAAGGCGGCGCGGTATTCTGGCGCGGCGGAGAGGACTGGTGCGCGTCGACCGCATGGGACACGGTCATGCTGGCCGAAGCACAGGGGCATATCGCGTGGAACGACGTCGCGCCGGCCAAAGGCGGCGGCTTTTCGGAAATCTCGATCGGACGCTGGGCGGTCCGCGACCGGCACGGCTCACGGCCCATCCGCGACGCGGCCGAACACCTCGCTCGGACGCTCGGCGTGTCCATCAATCACAACACCGGCTATGACTGCTAGGAGCCCGCATGCGCCGCCTTGTACCCCTTCTCGCAACCGCATGGATGACGATGAGCGCCGCCGCTAACCCCGTGGCAGCCGATACGATCGACCTGCGGCTCAAATTCATCGCGCCGGACGGTGCGCCACTCGCAGCGCTGCCCGTCCGGGTCGCAACCGGCACGGAGGACATCGTCCGCCAACCTGGTTCAGGCGAGCGGGGCGAGACCGACGAATCGGGCGGGTGGGCGCGCCAAATCGAAACGACAATCGAGCAGCGCAAGATCACGCTCGACAGCTGGTTCGTGCGCCATCCTTCAAACCTGCTGCGCATCGCCGTGGAGATGGAACTGGTCGGAAGGCAAGCGCTCTATGTGATTGAGCTCGACCAGGTGCGCGACGGAACGGTGGGCGCAATGTCGGCGTGGATAGCGGGAAACGACGGACGCTTCGACGTGCCACTCACCTTCCACAAGGACACGCACGCCTGGAGCTTCCCGGACGACGCGGCGGGGATGCTGATGTCGAGTATCGGCGCGGACCTGCGTGAATTCGAACTGCTGGGCTCAGCCGAAGCAGGCTGGACGGCGACAGTCACCATCGAGAAGCAGAGCTTCACCGTCCGCTAGAACGGGCGCGGCAGGCCGCGCCCGTTCATCGATTTGTCAGTGGTCGCCGTGGCCGCCGCCATGCGCCTTGCGCACCGGGAAGGTCACGTCCACGTTGCCTGCGCGCTCGAATTCCAGCGTGACCTGGAGGTGGTCGCCGTCCTTGAACGGCTCAGCCACGTCCATGAACATGACATGCAATCCGCCGGGCTCGAGTTTAACGGTGGTGTCGGCGGCAATTTCCAGTCCGCCCTCGACCGGGCGCATGGTCATGACGTCGTTGATGACTTGCATCGCGTGAATCTCGACCCTGCCCGCAGCAGGCGACGACGCGCCGACAAGACTGTCAGGCTCGCTGCCGGTGTTGGTCACGTAGAGATAGCCGGCGCCGGCGGGCTGATTGGGCAGCATGGCGCGCGCCCAGACATGGGTTATCTCGATATCGCCCGCCCTAGTCATGCCGTCATGGGCGAGTCCGGTCGAGAGCGTGGCGAGCGCAAGGCCGCACGCGGCGGCGATGGAAAAAAAGAAGGTACGCATTGTGATCCTTTCGGCATCTGAAAGCTGAATTTGGCCCGAAACCGGACCGGTTCGTTTCAGACGGCGAAAGGAGGTGCACGTATCGCCGGGGGCGGCCCGACCTGCGAGCGTATCGCCGTGCGGTCTGCCGCAGGCCTGGCGAGAAGGATCTCGGCTGCGGGTGCTGCAAACGCCGGACCGATCGAAACCAGCGCCTTCGCCGAAACGGATATCGACCCGCAAAGACCCGCGAGGCAGATCGGGCAGTCGCGTTGCGGCGCGTCAGGCATACCGTCTGGCTCGGCATCCGTGCCGATGCCGTGACAGATCACCCAGCCGTCAGCCTGAGCGGAACCGGCCAGCGCCAGCGGCTGAAATGCGTTGAGGAGGAGCAGTACCGCACCGACGAGCGCGAAAAGGCCGCGCTCGCGGCGCAACTGCTTGAACCAGCCTGGCTGATGTACGTTCATGCAGCCGTCCTAGGCCAACATGGCCCGACTGTCAGCAGCGTCGATGCCGCATACGAAGAACCGGTTCCTTGACCGCGCTCAAATCCCGTAGAATTTTGCGATTACGTCCCAGGCTTCGTCGGCGTCGTCGACAAGGGAGATCAGTTCGTCGTCGCCGGGCGACACGGTCCCCTGTTCGACAAGGAACCCGATGTTGATCGCCTGAGCCCAGAACTCCTTGCCGAACAGCAGCACAGGCACGCGCTCCATGCGGCCGGTCTGGATCAGCGTCAGCGTCTCGAAGAGTTCGTCCAGGGTGCCGAAGCCACCGGGAAAAACGGCGACGGCCTTCGCCCGCATGATAAAGTGCATCTTGCGGATCGCGAAATAGTGGAAATTGAAGCAGAGCTCCGGCGTGACGTATTTGTTGGGCGCCTGCTCGTGCGGCAGAACGATGTTGAGGCCGATGGAGGGCGCGCCGCAGTCGGCCGCGCCGCGATTGCCCGCTTCCATGACGCCGGGGCCGCCGCCTGTGACCACCACGAACTCACGATAATAGGAAAGCGCGGAATGCTGTGAGCAGAGCCGCGCGAAGGCGCGCGCCTCGCCGTAGTAGCGGCTGTTGGCCAGCAGGTTCTTCTGCTGCGTTTCGTTCTTGGCAGCCCAGGCATCGCCGCCCGGTTCGGGTAGGCGGGCGCCTCCGAAAATGATGACGGTCGAGCGGATACCCTTCTCCGCCAGCACCATTTCAGGCTTCATCAATTCGAGCTGCAGCCTGACCGGCCGCAGTTCGCGACGGGTCAGAAAATCCTCGTCCGAAAAAGCCAGGCGGTAGGTCGGCGCAAGCGTCTGTGGCGTCTGCGGGACGCTACGCGCACGCTGCAGGTCCTCGTCGGAATGAGGCAGCGGCGTCCAGCCGTTCTCCTCGGTCGCGGTCATGGCATCTTTCCCCGATATCGGCCCGCCAGCCTAGCACGCAATCAGCATGCATCGCGCGATTGACCCTGAAATGGGCTTGGCATAGGTTCCGCGCGGCTTTCGGGCCAGTCCCACCCGGACCGTACGGGCTTCCCCCTTAACAGCCAGTGTAGCGGAGCATCGCCCATGGCCAGAGCCGATCATTCAGCGCTTGAAGCGACCATCGAACGCGCCTTCGACGAACGCGACAAGGTGAGCGCCGACACGGGCGGCGAAGTCCGCCAGGCCGTCGAGACCGCGCTCGATCTGCTCGACCGCGGCGAGGCGCGCGTGGCTTCGCGCGGCGATGACGGTACCTGGCACGTGCATCAGTGGCTGAAGAAGGCAGTGCTGCTTTCCTTCCGGCTCAACCCGATGGAAGTGATCAAGGGCGGTCCGGGCGAAGCCGTGTGGTGGGACAAGGTGCCGTCGAAATTCGATGGCTGGAGTGGGGTAGATTTCGAAAAGGCAGGCTTCCGGGCGGTGCCCGGCGCGATCGTGCGCCGCTCTGCCTATGTGGCTCCCGGCGCGGTGCTGATGCCGTCCTTCGTCAATCTCGGCGCCCATGTCGGCGAAGGCACCATGGTGGATACCTGGGCGACCGTCGGCTCCTGCGCCCAGATCGGCAAGAACGTGCATCTGTCCGGCGGCGTCGGCATTGGCGGCGTGCTCGAGCCCATGCAGGCCGGGCCGACAATCATTGAAGACAATTGCTTCATCGGCGCACGCTCCGAAGTCGTCGAGGGCTGCGTCGTACGTGAAGGCTCGGTGCTCGGCATGGGCGTTTTCATCGGCAAGTCGACCAAGATCGTCGACCGCGCCACCGGCGAAGTCACAGTCGGCGAAGTGCCTCCCTATTCGGTGGTTGTCGCTGGCACGATGCCTGGAAAGAACATCCCCGGCGAAAACTGGGGTCCGAGCCTCTATTGCGCCGTGATCGTCAAGCGGGTCGATGAAAAGACCCGGTCGAAGACTTCGATCAACGAGCTGCTGCGCGACTAGCGGCGGCCTCGCCCCCGCTTGCGACCAGCCGCCTCGTCCGGTATCCGACCGATCGTCCAGACACAATCGCAAAGCAGGTCATGTTGCCCGTCAACCAACTCATCTGGCTGTATTTCGGTGCGAGCGGCAGACTGAGCCGGGGCGCCTATTTCTGGGCTGGCCTGCTGACCTTCGTCTTGCTGTTCTTCCCGGCCTATCAGTTCCTGCTCTCAACCGTCGACGGCGCGCCGAACGGTTTCTGGCTGACGATCTCGTGGGCGGTGAGCTTTATGTTTCTCTGGTGGCACGTGGCGCTCGGCATCAAGCGCCTGCACGATATCGGGAAACCCGGCTATGTCGCCTTCCTCATTCCGCTCTTCGTGGCGCTCGCTTTCATCGTGCTTGCCGTTATGCCCGGCGAAGAAGGTCCCAACCGCTACGGCGTGCAGACGAACCGGCCCAAGTAGAGCGTTGCAGCGGCGGTTTTGCACCGCGACCGTTGAGCATGTCGACGTCAGTACCGGCCAAAGCCGTCGAAGATCGAGCGTTGAATTCAGTCTCAAACGGTCGCAGGGTATCTCTCAGCCGGCCCAATGGGGCAGGATAATCGCACGAGGGGGTGGTTTCATGGACTGGAAATATCTTCTGACAAGTTTCGAAGGGCGCATAAACCGGGCCAAGTTCTGGGCTGGTGTCGGCGTGCTGTTTGCCGTCGGCATTGTCGCGAACCTGATCGACCTGATGCTCGGTGTCCGGATTGGTAGCGATCAGGGGATCGGCATTCTCGGCCTCATCGTGGCCGTTGCCTCGATCTATTTCGCCCTCGCGATCTACGCGAAGCGCTGGCACGATCGAGACAAATCGGGCTGGTGGTCGCTGATCGTGCTGATCCCGATCATCGGGCCAATCTGGTTGCTGGTGGAATGCGGCATCCTGGAAGGCACAAAGGGTCCGAACCGCTTCGGACCCGATCCTCTTGGATAGGCGTACGTTTTTCTGGATGTTCTTCGGGCTGTCCGGCCGCATCAGCCGGGCGGCCTATTTTCTGGCGGGCCTGCTTCTCTATCTTGCCCGGTTCTTCCCCGTTTACAGGATACTGATCAATAGTGGGAGCGACGGCGCCCAGACCTTCTGGGGCGGCGCCTTTTTGCTAACGATCGGCATAACGCTGGTCTGCCATATTGCCCTGGCGGTAAAGCGTCTGCACGACTTGAATGCGTCGGGATGGTTCGCTTTGGTATTCCTTGTCGGGGACTTCCTGTTCTACCTCGCTTTGTGTCTCGTGCCCGGCACGCAGGGCTCCAACACATACGGATCGCGAACCAACGCGCCGTGACAGGGCGCACGCTTTCCAGTATTTGAGCGCCGATGCGCCTCCCGACCGATCCGGCCGAAAACCTGGCCACCCTAATCCGCTGCCCGTCCGTCACGCCTGCCGAAGGCGGCGCGCTGGCGGCGCTTGAAGCCATGCTTGCGCCCATGGGCTTTTCGGTCGAACGGCCGGTCTTTTCCGAAGCCGGAACGCCGGATGTCGAGAACCTCTATGCCCGCCTCGGCGGTACCGGCCCGCACCTTATGTTTGCCGGTCACACCGATGTGGTTCCGCCGGGCGACGAAGCGGCATGGCGTCACGCGCCATTCTCCGCGGCGGTTGAAGACGGCGAGATGTTCGGGCGCGGGGCGGTGGACATGAAAGGCGGCATTGCCTGTTTCGTCGCGGCGGTCGCACGGCATCTGGATGCCGGCGGCGCGATGCCGGGCGCGGTGTCGCTGCTAATCACCGGCGACGAGGAAGGCCCGTCGATCAACGGCACGGACAAGCTGCTCAAATGGGCCGCCGATCGCGGCGAAAGCTGGGATGGCGCGATCGTCGGCGAGCCGACCAATCCGGGCGTCATGGGCGACATGATCAAGATCGGGCGGCGCGGCTCGATTTCAGGAGTCGTCACTGTCCGCGGTGTTCAGGGACACTCCGCCTATCCGCATCTGGCAGACAACCCCCTGCCTGGGATCGTGACGCTTGCTCAGGCGCTACTCTCGCCACCATTCGATGCTGGGACGAGTGATTTCCAGCCGACGAACCTGGAAATCACGTCCATCGACACCGGCAATCCAGCCGTCAACGTGATCCCGGCCAAGGCGACCTTCGCCTTCAACGTCCGCTTCAACGACACCTGGACTGCGGACAGTCTCAAAGCGGAGATCGCGAAACGCCTCGCCGATGCGGCGTCATCCGCCCAAGCGCGGCCCGAAGGCCAACCGGTGCAGTTCGATCTCGTCTGGCGGGACCGGCCGAGCCCGGTGTTCCTGACGCGCGACAACAGGCTGGTCGAACTGCTGACGGGCGCAATTCAGACGGAAACCGGGCAGACGCCTGAGCTCTCCACCTCCGGAGGCACGTCCGACGCGCGCTTCATCAAGGATTATTGCCCGGTGGTCGAGTTCGGCCTCGTGGGCAAGACAATGCACACGGTCGACGAGCGCGTCGCGCTGACCGATCTCGAAGCCCTGACGCGCATCTACAGGCGCGTTCTGGAAAGCTGGTTCGGAGACTGACCGGTGCCATCAGCTGACGATATCCAGTCCTATCTCTGGGCGTGCTGGCGGTTGATGACCGGCAGAGCCGATGGACTTCGCTCGCTCGACCTGTCGGTCGACGGGTTCTGGAATTCCTTCTTCGCAATCATTGTTTCGCTGCCGGCGCTGATCGTCGGCTGGGTGGTCTATGCCAATCACCTGGCGGGCGGGGACGAGTTCAGCTACCGGGTCTCGATACTGGCGGGGCTTGCCTTCATCGATCTTGTCAGCTGGATCGCCCCCATCGTGCTGCTAGCGCTGGTGGTCGGACCCGCCGGTCTGCGCGATCGGTTCGTGCCCTACGTCGTCGCCAGCAACTGGGCGTCGGTTATCTTCACCTGGCTCCTGCTGCCACCGTCACTGCTGGAACTCTTCTGGCCGGCAAGCGGTGAGTTCGTAGCATTTCTGACACTCGGTATCGGGGTCGCCATCCTGGTTCTCGCCTGGCGGCTCACAAACACCGTCATCGCGAGAGGCGCCGGAACAGCCACCGCAGTGTTCGCCGGCATGCTCGTGACAGGGGTAGCGGTCCAGCTTTCGCTCCAGACACTACTAGGGCTGGTGCCTGAATAGACTACCAGCCTTGCGCCGCCGCACCCGCATTCCTCGACCCGTTCATGCAGCGAGTTATTTGGCAAGCGAGGGCGAGATACGGCGGATGCCGGTCAGTAGTCCACCTTCATCAGGTACAGGCCCTGCGGCGGCGCGACCGGACCGCATGACGACCGGTCTGTCGCTTCGAGTGCGGCGCGGACATCTGCGGCAGTCCAGGCACCCTCACCGACGCGCTTGATGGTTCCGACCATCGAGCGGACCTGATTGTGCAGGAATGAGCGGGCCGAGGCGCGGATTTCGACCAGATCGCCGTCGCGCGTTACGTCGAGCTGGTCGAGCGTCTTCACCGGGCTCTTCGCCTGGCACTGCACGGAGCGGAATGTCGTGAAGTCGTGTTGGCCGACGAGCACCTGCGCTGCTTCGTGCATCGCTGCAGCGTCGAGCTTCTTCGCCACATGCCAGATATGTCCCCGCTCCAGTGCGGCGGGCGCACGGCGGTTGAGGATGCGATAGAGATAGTGGCGCGCCGTCGCCGAGAACCTTGCGTCGAAATCAGCGTCGGCCTTTGAAGCGGCCAGCACTGAAACAGTCTCGCCGGCCGATACCAGATGCGCGTTGACCGCCGCCATCACGCGGCTTGCCTGCCATTCGCGCTCAAGGTCGAAATGAGCGACCTGGCCGCGGGCGTGGACGCCGGCATCGGTGCGCCCGGCGCCGCGGATCGTCACCGCCTCGCCGCTGAAGGCATGGATCGCCTGCTCGATCGCCGCTTGCACGGAATGGTGGCCGGACTGCCGCTGCCAGCCGGCATAGGCGCCGCCGTCATATTCGATGTCGATGCGATAGCGCGGCATGTCAGAGCGCCGTGAAGGGCGGAGCGTAGACGAGCCGGCCAGTCGCCGGGGCCTCGCGCCAGGCGAGCGCCTGCAGGTATTCGCCCTGATAGTCGCTCTCGAACGAAGCCGCGCGGGCGCGGCTGTAGCCGAAACTCGAATAATGGGACGGTTCGCCGAGCACGATCGAGAGCGCCTCGCCTGACCGTTCAAGCTGAGCGTGCCCCTCTTCGATCAGGTGCGAACCGATGCCCCGGTTCTGCATGGCCGGAAGCACGGCCACAGGCGCCAGCGCCAGGGCCGGGAAAGCGCCGCCCTCGCCTTCGACCGTCAGCCTCGAAAACAAAACATGGCCGGCCAGCACTCCATCAACCTCGGCGACCAAATCGAGTACTCCATGGCCGCCCGCGACCAGCGCTTCGACCAGCCGGGCTTCGTCCGGTTGACCGAATGCCACATCGAGCAACGAGGCTATGGCCTGACGGTCGCGGGGCTCGGCGTGTCTGATGCGGATATCGCTCACAGCAACCGGTCTCCCGACGCGAGCTTGGCGCCGCGTTGGAATTCCTCCGCGCCAAGTGCCCGGCCGCCCGCGCGCTGCAACTCGACGATCCCTACCGATCCACTGCCACAAGCCACAGAAAGCTCGGCATCGAGGACTGTCCCCGGCTGGATTGGCGCGCCGTTCGCGGTCGGAGCCGTGACGCCGTCCATCGTTGATCGAAGCAGCTTCACGCGCTCGACCTTGCCGCCGATCTCCATCTCGCACCACGCGCCGGGCAAAGGCGACAGGCCCCGGATGCGATTATGGACCTCGCCGGCCGGCAGCGACCAGTCGATGCGGGTCTCGTCCTTGGCGATCTTGGTGGCATAGGTCGCGCCCTCCTCCGGCTGGGGCGTCAAAGACAGATCGCCGCTTTCCAATCCGGCAATCGCCTCGACCATCAATCCGGCGCCGACATCGCGCAGCCGGTCGTGCAGCTCGCCGGCGGTCATGTCGGGACCAATGGCGACCCTCTCAGTCAGCGCCACCGGGCCAGTGTCGAGACCTTCATCCATCTTCATGATCATCATGCCGGTTTCGGCATCGCCGGCCATGATGGCGCGCTGGATGGGCGCGGCCCCGCGCCAGCGCGGCAGCAGCGAGGCATGGCCATTGAACGCGCCGAGGCGCGTGCCCTCCAGGATCGGCTTAGGCAGGATCAAACCATAGGCGACGACGACAGCGGCATCGGCTTCCAGCGCCGCGAATGCCGCCTGTTCGGCCTCGCCGCGCAGGCTCTTCGGCGTCCGCACCTCGAAGCTGAGCTCGTTCGCAAGTTTGTGTACGGGCGAGGGCTTGAGTTCCAGGCCGCGTCGCCCCGCCGGTCGCGGCGGCTGTGTATAGACAGCGGCGACCTCGTGCCCAGCCTCGGCGAGCGCGCGCAGCGTTGCGGCCGAAAACTCCGGCGTTCCCATGAAGACGAGGCGCAGCGGCATCCGCGAAGCCGCCTAGCCCACCATGCGCGTCGGCGGTGCCTTGTCCTTGTCGCGCACCGCCAGCTTCCTGAATTTGCGCACCACCATGTCGCGCTTCAGCCGCGACAGATGGTCGATGAACAGCACGCCGTTCAGGTGGTCGATCTCGTGCTGCAGGCAGGTGGCCATCATGCCGTCGGCGGCAATCTCCTGCCGCTCGCCGTCCCTGTCGATGTAGCGCACGGTTACGCTCGCCGGCCGCTCGACCTCGGCGTAGTAGTCCGGGATCGACAGGCATCCTTCCTCGTGAACGTTCGGCTGCTCGCCGGTCGCCACGATCTCCGGATTGATGAAGACATGCGGGTCGTTCGGTTCGTCGTCGCGCGACAGGTCGATCACCAGCATGCGGCGCGGGATGCCTATCTGGATGGCGGCCAGCCCGATGCCTGGCGCGTCGTACATGGTCTCCAGCATATCGTCGGCGAGTTTGCGCAGGTCGTCATCGACCCGCTCCACGGGCTCGGAAACCTGGCGCAGGACGGGATCGGGAAGAATGACAAGTGGCCGGATCATGGGTTGCTCAGGTAATGGCTCGCCCGCACGGCGTCAATGTGAACAAGCCGGAACGTTCACGTTTTGATCTTCTACTGCAGCGCCGAATCGGTTAGGGTGGTGCGCTATGCAAAGTTTCTCGGACCTGCTTGCCGCGCCGGTCGCCACGTTCGGCGCGATGTCTCTCACTCTCGGCCAGCTGATCTGGATCGCGGGTGCGTTGGTCGCGATCATCGTCGCCGCCATGGCTTATGCGTTGTGGCGGGCCTCGCGCGGAAAGGCTTCGGCGGCGCTCGAAGCAGAAGCGAGGCTAGCCGAGATCACACGCGCACAGTCGGAGATGCAGGGGCGGATCGGCACGCTGGCCGAGGTTTTTTCCAACCGGCAGGCGGAACTCAACAAGGCGATCAGCGAGCGGCTCGACGGCATGACCTCGCGGCTCGGCACATCGATCGCCGAGCAGACGAAATCGACGCATGAGAATCTCGCCCGGCTGCAGGAGCGGCTCGCCGTCATCGACAGCGCGCAGAACAACATCCAGTCGCTCGCCGGACAGGTCGTGCAGCTTCAGCACATCCTCTCCAACAAGCAGACGCGCGGCGCTTTCGGCCAGAGCCGGATGGAGGCGATCGTCGCCGACGGGCTGCCGCACGGCGCCTACGAGTTTCAGGCGACGCTTTCGAACAACTACCGGCCCGACTGCCTGGTGAAGATGCCCAACGGCCAACCTTCGCTGGTCATCGACGCCAAGTTTCCGCTGGAATCGTGGAATGCCATCCGGGCAGCGAGCGAGAGCGAAAACCCCGAGGCGCCCAAACAGGCGGCGCAGAATTTCCGCCGCGACGTCGAGGTCCACATCAAGGCAATCGCCGAAAAGTATCTGATCAACGGCGAGACGCAGGAAACGGCGTTCATGTTCGTCCCGTCGGAATCGATCTTCGCCGAGATCCACGAGAATTTCGAAGCCCTGGTGCAGCGCGCCCACCGAGCGCGGGTGGTCATCGTGTCGCCTTCGCTGCTGATGCTGTCGATCCAGGTGATCCAGGCTGTGCTGAAGGACGCGCGCATGCGCGAGCAGGCGCATCTCATCCAGGGCGAGGTGATCCGTCTGATGGAAGACGTGTCGCGGCTCGACGACAGGGTGCGCAAGCTCAAGGGCCATTTCGACCTGACGAATAAGGACATCGACCAGATCCTGACCTCGACCGACAAGGTCACCAGGCGCGGCGCCAAGATCGAGGCGCTTGAGTTCGGCGAAGCGCAGGCCTCGCCCGAAGCTGAGGAAAAGCGCCTGAAGGCGGCCGATTCGCGAACAGGGCAGCTGCGGCTGCGTGTCGTCGAGGACGAAGGCTAGCCGATCTCGCGCACCAGCGCCGGCAGTTCGGCCAGCGTCGGCATGGCCTTGAAACGTTGCGCTGCGCTCGGAGCCTCGGCGTGTTCCAGTTCCCAGGTCAGATCATGCGGCACGTGCACGCCCCAGCTGCCCGCCTCGATGGCAGGAATGACGTCCGACTCCAGCGAATTACCGACCATCATCGAACGTTCGGGCCCGTCGCCGTGGCGGGCAAAGAGCAGACGATAGGTGTCGGCGGATTTGGCGCTGACGATCTCGACTGCGTCGAGCAGTTCGCCCAGCCCTGAGGCCGCAACCTTGCGCTCCTGGTCGAACAGGTCGCCCTTGGTGATCAGCACCAGACGGTGCGTGCCGGCCAGCGCTTCCAGCGTCTCGCGGGCATGGGGCAATGTCTCCACCGGGTGGCTCAGCATCTCGCGCCCGGCCTCGAGAATGTCGGCGATGACGCGCGCCGGCACCTTGCCGTCGGTGACCTCGATCGCCGTCTCGATCATGGACAGCGTGAAACCCTTGATGCCGAACCCATAGTGGCCGAGATTGCGGCGCTCCGCTTCCAGTAGCCGGCCGCTCAGGTGTTCGGCTTCGGCATAGTCAGCCAGCAGGCCGGCAAACTGGCGCTCGGTCATGCGGAAGAACTGTTCGTTCTGCCACAGTGTGTCGTCGGCATCGAAGCCAATGGTCGTGAGCTGGCGCATTTCAGTTCTCGCTTCGTCCGCTGCTCTAGCTCAGCTTTAAGGGTCATAAAACCCCGCCGCGATATGGTCACGTTTGGCACCATTCTGAGAGTGCGATGAGGGGTATCGAATTTGAGACTTGAGATATTGCGGCCAACCCGGCGCATCGTTCTGCTTGGAGCCGGAGCGGCGGGGCTGACTTCGCTCGCTTCCTGCGTTTCGGTCCTGCCGGATATCACCGCCGATGGTGTCGGCGCATCGAACGAGGCCGCGCGGCAAGTCGCTGCTCTGCGCTCCGCCAACGGCCAGGCCGCGCTTGCCGCCGACCACACATTGGAGCGTGCAGCCATCGAGCAGGCACGTTACATGGCGGCAGGAGGCAAGATGGAGCACACGGCGCTGCGCGGGCGTGACTTCTTCACCCGCATGAAGAAGAACGGCATCGGCGCGCCCGCAGCCGAAAACCTGGCGCATGGCCGTTTCGACGTGGCGCGCGTCATCGATGTGTGGATGGAGTCGCCGCCGCACCGCCGCAACATGCTGGACGAACGCTTCGGCCGTTTCGGGCTAGGTTACGTCGCGCAGGCGGACGACCGCCGGTATTGGGCGATGGTGCTGGCAGCTTAGTTCTGGCGTGCGAGGCGGACGGCCCCTATTTGGGAGCGGTCCGCAACGAAAGACTCCCCGATGATCCCCTTTTCGGTTCTCGACCTGTCGCCCGTCACCGAGGGCAGCGACGCGTCGCAGTCGCTCGCCAACACGCTCGACCTTGCCCGCCATGCCGAGCGGCTGGGCTACAAGCGCTATTGGCTCGCCGAACACCACAACATGCCGGGCATCGCGAGTGCCGCCACCGCCGTCGTCATCGGCCATGTTGCGGCCGGAACCTCGATGATCCGAGTCGGCGCAGGCGGCATCATGCTGCCCAACCACGCGCCGCTGATTATCGCCGAACAGTTCGGCACGCTTGCGGCGTTGCATCCTGGCCGCATCGATCTCGGGCTCGGCCGGGCGCCCGGCACCGACCAGATGACCGCGCAGGCGCTGCGCCGCAATCTCGCCGGCGACATCGATTCCTTCCCGCAGGATGTCGTGGAACTGATGCGCTATTTCGAGCCGGAAGAGCCCGGCCAGAGGGTCCGCGCAGTTCCCGGTACAGGGCTCGACGTTCCCGTCTGGATTCTCGGCTCAAGCCTCTACGGTGCCCAGCTGGCTGCCATGCTCGGCCTGCCCTACGCATTCGCCTCGCATTTCGCGCCGCGCGAGCTGATGAGCGCAATCGCCATCTACCGCGAGCGCTTCCAGCCTTCGGCGCAACTCGACAAGCCCTACGTCATGGCAGGGCTGAACGTCGTTGCGGCGGACAGCGACGCCGAGGCAAAGCGCCTGTTCACGTCGGCGCAGCAGGCATTCATGCGGCTGCGTCGCGGCATGCCCGGCAAACTCCCGCCGCCTGTCGACGACATCGAGCCGTTGCTCGACCCCGCATCGAAGGCGATGCTCGACCATGCGCTGGCCGAGGCAATTGTCGGTTCGCCGGAGACGGTCCGGCAAGGCGTTTCGGAGTTCATCGCCCGCACCGGCGTTGATGAGATCATCGCGACGGCCCAGATCTATGATCATGCTGCGCGCGTGAAATCCTACGAGCTGCTCGCAGGCATCCGGCAGGAGCTCCCGGCCGCCGGCTGAAGCATCAGCATTCGCCGCTGTGGACGATCCGGTAGCCGGCCGCCTGCGCTTCGCAGGCATTGCCGAAGGTCTTCCTGCCTTGCCCACCTGTCGCGCAAACGGGCTTGTACTCGCGAGTGCAGAACACAGGCGGGTCGCGGTCCTGGGACCTATCAAACTCGCAGACGCCCTTGTGATCGACGAAATAGCCCGAGACCTGCGCCTCGCACGAATTGCCAAACGTGCGGTAGCTGGTGCCCTTTCGCCCGCAGACCGGATCGTATTGCTGCGTGCAAACGCGGCGCGACGATTCCGCCTGGGCGAATTCCTGAGCCGAAAATTGCGTGACGAATGGAACGGCCTGCACAAAGGCTGCAATCGCCAGTATGGGCACGTGGAATCGGTGAAACATGCATCTCTCCATTGCCCGTCCCGGCCGCGACCATAACATGCGCGATTGGGTCCGAAATTTGACGAAGAATACGAAACCACGGCGCCGACCGCGGTCGTCGCGCCAAGGGGCTACCGCAGAGCCCCTACCAGCCCGGCATCAGGAAAACAGGTCGGCCTCTGGCCATTCTTGGCCTGCCATTCGCCGATTGAGCGGCGTGTCCTGAAGCCTGCAAGTCCGTCGGCGCCGCCGACATCGTAGCCCAGCCGCTCCATGCCGCGCTGCATGGCGGCGACATCGGAACGCTGCAGCCCGCCCACGCGGCCCCAACTGCCGGCGAAGGCGCGATCACCATACATGATACGGTCGGCGGCGTGACCGACGAAGAGCGCATAGAGGTCGCTCTCATTGTATTCCTTGAGCACGTAGAAATTCGGTGTGACGATGAAAGCCGGACCGTAACGGCCTGCCGGCATCATCAGATACCCCTCCTGCCGCGCTTCGTGATCGGGAAACGGCCGTCCGCTCACCCGCTTGATGCCCATCGCCGCCCAGTCGGAAATTCGCCGGCCGCGATCCGGGCCTTCCAGCGCGCAGGAGACGCTATCGGGCACGGTGACCTCGAAGCCCCAGTCGCGGCCACGCACCCAGCCGTAATGCGCGAGATACTTGCCGATAGAAGCCAGCGTGTCGGCCTCGGAATTCCAGATATCGGCGCCGCCGCCGTCGAAATCGGTTGCGTGCGCGAGATAGGAGGTCGGCAGGAATTGCGGCTGGCCGAGCGCACCCGCCCAAGACGATTTCATCGCAGACAGCGGCACGCCGCGCTGGACCATCACGAGGGCAGCCAGGATCTCGGCGCGGAACATCTCCTTGCGCGTGGACATGAAGGCCTTGGTGGCCAGAACCTCGATCGCGTTGTGCGGAATGCGGGCGTTGCCGAAGCCGGATTCGCGGCCCCAGATGGCGAGCACTATGCCGGGCGGCACGCCATATTGCTGCTCGACCGCGGACAGCACCTGCCGATGGCGCGCCAGCCTGGCGCGTCCGCCGCCGGTCACGCCGCGCACGGTGTTCTCGGCGAAATAGCCGCCGGGCGAACGGAACTCGGCCTGATGCTGAACGCGTGGCGTCGAAGCGTCGGCTCCCGGCATCACCAGATCGGGAAGATCGAGATTGGGGCTGACGCCGTCGAAGGCTGCATTGAATGTGTCCGCGGAAACCCCGTTGGCGCGCGCCGCCGGCCAGAGGTCGTTGACCAGCCAGTCGCGGAACAGCGCGTTGACGTTCTGAGCCGATGCCGTGGTGACCGACAACAGGATCGCGATGAAGCAAGTGGCGACGAGTCGGGCTGTGATCATGATCCCTCCCTGTCCGCTAAATGCGTCAAAAGGCGGTCCGCGACTTCAGAGCGGCGGCGATGGTGCCCTCGTCAAGATAGTCGAGTTCGCCGCCCACGGGGACGCCATGCGCCAACCGCGTGACGCGCACACCGAAGCCGGCGAGACGGTCGGTCACGTAGTGAGCGGTGGTCTGGCCATCAACGGTGGCATTGACCGCTAGAATAATTTCGGTGACCTCGCCCTCGGATGCGCGGCGCACGAGCTGATCGATGGTCAAATCGTCGGGGCCGATGCCATCGAGCGGCGCCAGCGTGCCGCCCAGCACATGGTACCTTGCGGACAACGCGCCAGACCGCTCCAGCGCCCACAGATCGGCGACATCCTCGACCACGATGATGGTCGAGCCGTCGCGCCGGGGGTCGGTGCAGATCGTGCAGGGGTCGCTCGAATCGACATTGCCGCAGGTCGAGCAGACCCGCACCTTGTCCACCGCGTCGGCCATAGCAGCCGACAGCGGAACGAGCAGCTGATCCTTCTTCTTGATGAGATGAAGGGCCGCACGCCTGGCAGAACGCGGACCGAGCCCTGGCACCTTGGCCAGAAGCTGGATCAGGCGTTCGATCTCGGGGCCGGCGATTCGCTTACTGGACATGCGCGATGTGTAGCGGGGATCGGCCGGAATGGGTAGCGCGCCCGCCAACGGTATCTTGGATGGAAGCAATCTCGATGGATGATCCCATTATTGTCGTGCGGACGGCCAAGCCGGAAGACCAAGACGTCCTGTCAGCACTGATCGCGGCAGCCTATGCGAGGCTCGACAACGGCCAGTACGATCGCGCTCAGCTGAGTGCCGCCCTTCCCGCCATGTCTAAAGCCAACCCCAGGCTTCTCAGAAGCGGTACCTATTATGTCATCGAGGTCGACGGCGTCGCCGCTGCGTGCGGCGGATGGAGCTTCGAACAGCCAGGCAGCACGATGACCGAGGACGGCGTGGCGCATATCCGTCACTTCGCCACTCATCCCGACTTTCTGAGGCGTGGTCTTGCGCGTTCGCTCCTCGACCGCTGCCTCGAAGAGGCGCGGGCAAAGGGTGCGAGGATCATGAAAAGCCAGGCGACCCTTCCAGCTGAAAAGTTTTACGAGTCCGCCGGCTTCAGGACCAGGTGTACCTTCAACGTCGAGATGGGACCGGGGCTCGAACTCCCGGTTCTCGACATGGAGAAAGCGCTGGCCTGAGCTAGAAGGGCAGCTTCATGCCGGGCGGCAGGGGCATGCCGGCGGTCAGCTCGCTGGTCCGCTTCTGCATTTCCGCCTCGAGCCTCGTCTTGGCGTCGTTGTGGGCGGCAAGAAGCAGGTCCTCCAGTATCTCGACATCGTCCTCCTTGTAGAGAGACGGATCGATCTTGAGCGAGCGCATCTCGAACTTGCCCGAAAGCGTGACCGTGACCATGCCGCCGGCTGATTGCCCGGTAACTTCGAGATTGGCGATCTCCTCCTGCATGGCCTGGAACTTGGCCTGCATTTCCTTCGCCTTGCCCATAAGGCCCATCAGGTCCTTCATAAGGCCTCCATTCGGTCGCTAGTTATCATCGTCATCTTCGTCTACCGGAACCGCCATTCCTGGATCGTCCGCCGCTTCGTCCGCCGCGTCCGGAATGCGCACGTCGATGACCTTGGCGCCTGGGAAGCTGGCAAGAATGGCGGCGACGGCCGGGTCGGCGCGCGCATCGCTGATGGCGTTTTCCCTGCGCATCTCCTCGGCCTCGGAAAGCGTCTGGCCGCCCGTCTCGCGCGACAGCGAAACGATCCAGTTGCGTCCGGTCCAGTCTTTCAGCCGGGCGCTGATGTCATTGAGCAGCGAGCGCGGGGCATCCTCGGTCAGGCTGACCTCGATCTTGCCGTTCTGGATACGCACCGGCCTGACATGTCGCTTCAGCAGAACCTTGAACTGGAGGTCCCGATTCGCGTCGGCGAGCGCGGCGATGTCCTGCAGCGACCCGATCGCTACCTGCGGCCTGTCCTCGGCTTCTGGTTGCGAAACTGGTGAGGGCTGCGGAGCCGGCTCGACCAGCCGCATTGTCTGCGCGCCGCCGGCAGAAGGCTGACCCGACATGCGCGACTGGCCGACGGCGCTCGCCGGCGCGGCGGCACTTTCCGAGGCGCGTGCCGCGGACCCGTTCGATGGCGGTGCGGCGCCGGCCGGGCGGCCACCGGACTCAATTCCTGCCAATGCCTCGTCCAGCGTCGGCAAGTCGGCGGCGTGCGCCAGCCTGATCAACACCATCTCGGCGGCGTTTACGGGACGGTTCGATTCCTGAGCCTCGGTAATGCCCTTGAGAAGCATCTGCCAGGCTCGGGATAGAACCCGCACCGGCAGCTTGCCGGCGAAATCTGCGCCGCGCTTGCGCTCGTCCTCGGAAAGGGCCGCATCCTCGGTAGCCGAAGGCACGAAGCGGAGGCGCGTCACCAGATGGGTGAACTCGGCCAGATCGGTCAGCACGGCAGACGGCTCCGCGCCGGCATTGTAAAGGTCGCGGAAGCGGGCAAGCGCTGCACCCGCGTCGCCCTTCATGACCTCCTCGAACAGGTCGATGACCTGCGCCCTGTCGGCGAGGCCAAGCATGTCGCGCACCGTCTTGGCGGTGACTTTGCCGGACGAATGGGCGATCGCCTGATCGAAGATCGACTGTGCGTCGCGCATGGAGCCTTCGGCGGCGCGCGCGATCATCGCCAGCGCGTCATCCTCCGCCTCGACGCCTTCCAGCCCGCCAATGCGCGCCAGGTCGGCCTTGATCAACGCGGCATCGATGCGCCTCAGGTCGAAGCGCTGGCAGCGCGACAGGATGGTGATGGGAACCTTGCGGATTTCGGTGGTGGCGAAGATGAACTTCACATGCGGCGGCGGCTCTTCCAGCGTCTTCAGCATGGCGTTGAACGCCCCGCCGGAGAGCATGTGCACCTCGTCGATGATGTAGACCTTGTACCGCGCTGAAACCGGTGCGTAGTGAACCCGCTCCAGTATGTCGCGCATATTGTCGACGCCGGTGTGAGACGCCGCGTCCATCTCGATTACATCGACATGGCGGCCCTCCATGATCGCCTGGCAGTGCTCGCCGGGTTCGGACAGATCCACCGTCGGACGGTCGATCGCGTCGGTCTTGTAGTTCAGTGCGCGGGCAAGGATGCGCGCCGTCGTGGTCTTGCCCACGCCGCGGACGCCCGTAAGCATCCAGGCCTGCGCGATGCGCCCGGTCTCGAATGCGTTGGTCAGCGTGCGCACCATCGGCTCCTGGCCGATGAGTGCGGCAAAGTCGGTCGGACGGTATTTGCGCGCCAGCACGCGGTAGCCCGCGGCGCTGCCCTTGCTCTCCGTCACTTCGTCATTCATCTGCGGGGTCCGCTCCGTCTCGTCGCGCCCATGTAGGCGCATCGCTGGACGCCCGCAATGTCACCCCCTGCCCGCCGCCGCGTCAATGCCGCGGCAGGGATTAGGCAGGGACAAATACCGCTGGCTACATCTGCAGCAGTTCGGCCACTTCGATGGTGCCCTCATATTCGAGGTGCGGGCAGCCTCTGGCGACTTCCATCGCGCCCTCGATGCTGTCGGCCTTGACGATCGAATAGCCTGTCAGCGGATTGGAGCCGCCATTGTCGACAACGCCCTTCGGCGTCACGGTCTTCGACATGCCGACGGGATTGCCCGGATTGACCATCGCGGAGCCGCTCTTTTCGATCCAGGCCATCCATTTCTGCATGACCTTCTGACCCTCCTCGGGCGTCTCCGGCATTTTGCCGCCGTGGTAGGCGAGAATGTATTCGGCCATGATCTGTCTCCTCCAGCTTTTCCGCTTCATGCGGATAGTCAACCATATGGTTCATTAACTTCCGCCAGCCGGTTATTGTCAACCTTGCGGTTCACCATTACTGACAGACGCATGACCAATCTCGATTCGACCTTTGCCGCGCTCAGTCACGAAACCCGCCGGGCCATCCTCGGCAAGCTGGCGTCGGGAGAGACTCCGCTTTCCGACCTCGCAAAGCCATTCAACATGTCGCTGACCGCGGTCTCCAAACACGTTCGCGTGCTAAGTGACGCCGGCCTGCTGACCGTGGAGCGGCGCGGACGCACGCGGCACTGCCGACTGAACGCGCAACCGATGAAACAGGCGGCTG
This sequence comes from Rhizobiaceae bacterium, assembly GCA_017643025.1. Lineage (GTDB taxonomy): Bacteria > Pseudomonadota > Alphaproteobacteria > Rhizobiales > Rhizobiaceae > RCIO01. The sequence continues at coordinate 236,500 of JAEPOG010000003.1, read as the reverse complement.
ACTGGCTGACCGACTATCAGTCGTTCTGGTCCGGGCAATTCGACAGCCTGGCCCGCCATCTGGCGGCGAAGGGGGACCGATGAATTTCGTCAAATCCGCGCCTGGCGGCGACCCCATTGTCGTCGAAGGCTATTTCGGCGCGCCGCCGGCCGAGGTGTTCGAGGCATGGACCGACCCCGACATTGTGGTGAAATGGTTTGGCCTTGAAGCAAATTCGCTTCACTCGGCCGAGATTGACCTGCGGCCGGGGGGCGCCTACCGCCTGCTGCATTCGAAGGATGCCGAGAAATCGGTCGGGTTCGAAGGGCGCTATCTCGAAATCGAACCCGGCGAGCGGCTGGTCTACTCTTGGAGTTATGTGGTGGATCACGCCAATGGCGAACGGGTGGCCTCGCCCGACTCGCAGGTCGAAGTGGTGTTCGCACCCAAGGGCAAGGGCACCTTTGTGCGGCTGACGCATACCGCTGTGCGAACCGAGGATGCACGCAAGGGCATTGGCGGCGGCTGGGAGGCTTCGTTCACCTCGCTCGACGCGCTGATGGCGGGCTAGAAGCCGCGCTTGCACGTCCGTCGTCGGGGATTCGAAGGTGGGAGGCTGGAACGGTGACCCGTTCCGAGCTCGTTAGGGCTGCTTCCTTCCGGACCTGACCCGGTTGGCGAGTGGATCGTCCACCACCAACCTCCCGCGCCCCATATCGTCAATCCGGACCGCAAAAGCAAGGGCCCAGGCGCTGCATGCCATCCGGCGATTGCGTTGAACCCGCAAAAGGCCCAATCTGACCCCAAGGTATGAGGAAATGACGATGTTGCCGGGGAAAAAGTCCGGTTTCGAACTCGATGTGCGCCTGGAACGGGCCAGCATTCCGGTGATGTGGCTCGGCCTGTGCGAACTCCGGCTGATCAACGACCGCCGCTGGCCATGGCTGCTTCTCGTGCCGCAACGCAACGATATCGAGGAGATGCACGACCTCACGCCACTCGATCAGGCCATGCTGACCTTCGAACTGAGCATGGTGTCTAAGGCCCTCAAGCAGGTGACCGACTGTGACACCGTGAATATCAGCGTGGCCTGCAACGCAGTGCGCCAGTTGCATATCGACGTCGTTGCGCGGTCGCGCAGCGACCCTGCATGGCCAGGCCCGATATGGGACGGCGAACCGCACCAGCCCTATATGCGCCAGTCGCTCGCGCCCTTCCTGGAAAAGCTGCGCGCCGCGCTTTAGCCCCCCGCATCACATCTTCGAGGTCTCCATGAGTTTTCCGCTTTTCGACGCGCCGGAGCGCGAACCGAGCCAGTTCGTCGGCTTCGCCGGCAACCGGATCGATCGCATGTCGGAGAACCGGAGCGAAGACGCGCTGGGCACCGCACTGGTCGATCCATCCGTGCGCATCATCCTGACGCGCGGCGGGCGGATGCACCTCAAACACACGGAGCACGGGTTCGACGGATATTTCAGCCGTGACGAAGCGCAGGCGCTGGGCGCGAAACTGGAGCATGCAGTCCTGCTGGGACGGTCCGCAAACGGGCCGGTGATCGCCGCGCCGGCGGCGCTGGAGCCGGATGACCTGCCTGAAACCATCAAGGCGATCGATCACCGTTCCGTCTACATGCAAGGGCTCGTCGATCCTGAAGCACTGGGCGAACTGGCGCAGGGCGCCTCGCTTCTGCACTGGAATCATACCCACCGCTTCTGCGGGCGCTGCGGCGCAAAGACCGAAATGCGAATCGGCGGCTACAAACGCGTATGCGCCGGGTGCAACGCCGAGCATTTCCCGCGTACCGACCCTGTCGCGATCATGCTGGCGGTGACACGGGATCGCTGCCTGCTCGGGCGCAGCCCGCATTTCCCGCCAGGCATGTATTCGGCACTCGCCGGTTTCATCGAACCGGGTGAGACGATCGAGCAGGCGGTGCGACGCGAGACCCACGAGGAAGCAGGAATCACGCTCGGCCGCGTCGTCTACCACGCCAGCCAGCCCTGGCCGTTCCCCCATTCGCTGATGATCGGCTGCTTCGGCGAGGCATTGGGCGATGATGTCCATTTCGACGGCAACGAACTCGAGGATTGCCGCTGGTTCAGCCGCGAGGAGACAAAGGCCATTCTGGCGGGCAGCCACGACGCCGAGATCAGGTGTCCTCCATCCGGCGCCATCGCGCACCACCTGATCAGGGCCTGGGCGGAAGCCGAATAGTCGCTAGAACCGCTCCGCACGCAGAATCTGGGCGTCAGTGATGTTGACCACCCCGATATGGCGGTCGACCACGGCGAACGCTGCCTCAAGCAAGGCATCCAGCTTTTCTGGGCGGATGAGGCAAATAACCGCCACCATGCCGCTGGCCCGGCCGATCTGTCCTTCACGGTTCCAGTAGCCGGAGCGACCTGATCCGCCAGTCACCGGGAGAACGGTGTAGCCGGTTACCCCCGCATCGCTGAGGGTCTGTGTCAGGCGCCGTTCCATGACGGCCTCAATGATGATCTCAACTCGTTTGGCGGGGTGCGTTTCCATCGCTTTTGTTCCTATTGGCCGCCAGCGACCAGCGTCGCCGCGGCCAGGTAGAGTGGTATGCCCAGGATAAGATTGAACGGAAACGTAATACCGAGCGCCAGGCCCAGTGATAGCGCCGGGTTGGCTTCAGGCAGCGCCACCCGCATTGCGGCTGGAACCGCGATGTAGGAGGCCGAGGCTGAAAGCACCATCATTAGCGTAACGCCCCCCGTCGAAAGCCCGAGCACGGTGCCGGCGGCAAGGCCCGCGGTGGCGCCGACCAGCGGCATTCCGAGACCGAACAGGATGACGCCCGGCGTCAGTACCGAACCGTTTGCGCGTAGTCCCCGACCCGCCACGATGCCCATGTCGAGCAGGAACAGGCACAGGATTCCCTTGAAGGGCACGACCACGAGCCCGGCGATTTCCTGCAGGCCCCGCTCCCCCGTGAGCCAGCCGATGACGAAGGACCCCAGCAGCAGAACGATCGACCCGTTGAGCAGGATCTCGCGCCAGACATCCGCACCCATTCCCTCGCCGCCGCGGCTGCGTCGTGCGACGATCCAGAGCGCGGACAGGATTGCCGGCGCCTCCATCGCAGCCGCCACTGCAACCATGTATCCCTCCGCCTCGACATTCTGGCCGGCGAGAAGCGTGGTAGCGGCGACGAAGGTGACGATCGATATCGAACCGTAGTGGGCGGCGATCGAGGCAGCGTCGACGACAGTCAGTTTCGTCAGCAGCCGGAGAAGGGCGAACGCCACGAATGGCAGCGTAAGAGAGAGAAGCGCACCCGCAAGGAGCGTTGCCAGCAACCTGCCATCAATGCCGTGACTGGCGATACTTGCGCCACCTTTGAAACCGATTGCGAAGAGCAGGTAGAGCGACAATCCCTTGGCGATGGCCTCGGGAAAACTCAGGTCGGAGCGAGCGAGCGCAGCCGCGACGCCGAGCACAAAACTCAAGACAATCGGCGATAGAAGGGTCTCAGCGGCCGTCGATATCATGCTGCCGTTCAGTCCTCCCTTCGCCCGGCCATTTAGTCATGCTGGACCGACGAAGCGCAAGAGCGAAGCGCCTGCAGGGGCCACAGGGCGAAAGTGTCAAAAGGTCTCACTGGAACAGGCTTCATTCATGTTGCAAGGGCGCGCCAAAAGACCTAGTTTCCGCGCGATTTTGAAGCCTAGGTCGGAGCGCGCACTCCTGCGCAAGCCGCATGGGCGCCAAGCCGCGATCTGGCACAGGAGCATCGGGCAGATGGATTCATTTGAGATCAACAAGATCATCGGCGCGCTGCTCGGCACGGTGTTCGTTGTCTTCTCGATTACGCTGGTATCGGACGCGCTTTTCGCGGCCCATCCGCCGGCGAATCCCGGCTACATCATCGAGGCCGAAGAAGAAGGCCATGGCGCCGGCCCGGCCGAGGAAGAAGAAGTCGTGTCCATTGCGACACTGCTCCAGGACGCCGATCCGGCGGCGGGCGAAGCGGCTTTCCGCAAGTGCCAGGCCTGCCACACGGCGGAACAGGGCGGCGCCAACAAGGTCGGCCCCAACCTCTGGGGCATAGTGAACCGGGCCATCGCCGGGCACGAGGGTTTCAGCTATTCGGCGGGCATGCGCGCCTACGCAGAGGAAGCCGGAACCTGGGACTACGAGAATTTGAACGCGTTCCTGCTGAGCCCCAAGGGCACTGTCAGCGGAACCGCGATGGCATTCGCCGGCCTCAGGAAGGACGACGAGCGCGCTGACATCATTGCCTATCTGCGCACGCTCGCCGACAGCCCGGCGCCGCTGCCGGAACCGCCGGCGGCCGAGACCGAGGCAGCAGAGGCGCCTGCAGAGGGCGAGGCGGCACCAGCCGACTAAGGCCGTTCGCCTACCGATTTGTCATCGACGCAATCGCAAAAAAGCCGGGTTCGACCCGGCTTTTTCTGTTTATGGCCCTCAAGCCATGCAAAAAGCACAACCGCAACGCTTTCTTTTGCAGCGGAGCGGGCTAGGTTTTTCAGGACGCCCTAATCCATGGAGGCGAAGGGAAGAACATGACGGTACGGATTCGACTCCTCGCATTCGCGGTATCGGCCGCGCTGCTGTCAGCCCCAGCCATGCCCACTCTGGCCGCCGAAGACGAATGGCTGACGACCTCCTCGCTCATCGACCCCGATGCCGGCCACGAAACCTTCGAACGCTACGACCATGTTAACCCCGATGCGCCCAAGGGCGGCACGCTCAATTCCGCCGCCTTCGGGACTTTCGACAGCTTCAACCCGTTCATCGTGCGCGGTAATCCCGCTGCGGGACTGAACCAGTTTGGCGGCATTCTCTGGGATACGCTGATGCAGCAGTCGGTAGCCGAGCCGAGCACCAGCCACCCGCTGATCGCCGACGCCTACAAGCATCCGGACGACTTTTCGTCCGCGACCTATCGCATCGATCCGAACGCGCGCTGGCATGACGGCGAGCCGATCACCGCGGAGGACGTGGTGTGGTCGTTCGAGATGCTCAAGAAGATCAGCCCAATGCACAACGGCTATTTCGCCAATGTCACCGAGGCAATCGCGCTGTCGGAGCGCGAGGTCGAGTTCCGCTTCGATCAGGCCAACAACCGCGAACTGCCGCACATCATGGGCGATCTGCCCGTGCTGCCCAAGCACTGGTGGGAAGGCACGGACGCCAATGGCAATCAGCGCGACGTGACGCAGCCGACGCTGGAACCACCGCTCGGCAGCGGCCCATACAGGATCGAGCGCTTCGAGCCTGGCTCCAGCATCGTGTGGACCCGAGTGGAGGACTACTGGGCGGCAGACCTGCCCGTGAATGTCGGCCGCTTCAATTTCGACCGCCGGCGCTATGTGTACTTCCAGGACGACAATGCCGAATTCCTGGCATTCCAGAAGGGTGGTATCGAGGACGTCCGGCGCGAGCTCAGTACACGTCGGTGGTCGACGGCCTACGACATCCCGGCCATCCAGGCCGGCGACATGATCAAGCGCGAGTTCGTATCCAGCAGCATCGAGGCGATGCAGGCTTTCGTCCCGAACATGCGCTTGCCACGCTTCCAGGACAGGAAAGTGCGCAAGGCGATCACGCTCGCCTACAATTTCGAGGAGCAGAACCGGACTCACTTTTTCGGCCTCAACGAGCGTTTCGGCAGCTATTTCGAGAAGTCCGAGCTCGCCGCTACGGGGCTGCCGGAAGGGCGCGAGCTGGAAATTCTGGAAGAGTATCGCGACCAGCTGCCGCCGGAGCTCTTCACGGAAGAATTCACGCTGCCGGTGTTCGACGATCCGCGCGACGAGCGCACCTATCTGCGCGAGGCGGTGCGGCTCTTTGACGAAGCCGGCTGGGAGATCAAGGGCGGCCGCATGGTCAGCAAGGAAACCGGCGAGCAGTTCAGGATCGAGTTTCTCGGTGCATCGCCCACCACCGAGATCATCGCCGGCGGGCTTGCGGCGAACCTGCGCAAGATCGGCATAGACGCGACGCTGCGGATCATCGACGCGTCGCAATACATCCAGCGCTACCAGAACTTCGATTTCGAGATGACCACTGGACGCTTCGGCCAGTCGATGTCGCCCGGCAACGAGCAGCGCGACTACTGGAGTTCGGCGGCGGCGGACACGCCCGGATCGCGCAACGTTGCCGGCATCAAGGATCCGGTCGTCGACGCGCTGATCGACAAGATCATCTTCGCCGCAGACCGCGACGATCTGGTCGCCGCGACGCGCGCGCTCGACCGGGTTCTGCTGTGGAACCACTACATGATCCCGCAATACTACCAGCCGACGCTGCGCTACGCTTACTGGAACAAGTTCGGCATCCCGGACACACAGCCTGACTATGTCGGGGTCGACATCGAATCCTGGTGGATCGATCAGGAGAAGGAAGCGGAACTGGCGCGGAAATATGGGGGTTGATATGCGCGACTACGCTCTCAGCCGCCGCGAATTCATGGCGCTCGGCGGCGCGGCTCTTGCCGCCCCCTTCCTGCCTGGCGCTGCGATGGCAAAGCTGGCGCTGTCCACAGAGACGCCGCTCCATGGCATCTCGACATTCGGCGACCTCAAATACCGACCGGATTTCGCTCATTTCGACTACGTCAATCCTGACGCGCCGAAGGGCGGCACCTTCAACTTTTCGCCGCCAAACTGGTACTTCAACCAGGCCACCGACTCCTTCAACACGCTGAACACCTTCGTGCCGCGCGGCGACGCGCCACCGCGCATGGAGCTATGCCACGACTACCTGATGAAGCCGGCGCTCGACGAGCCGGACTCGCTCTATGGGCTGCTCGCCGAAAGCGTATCGATCGGAGCGGACTGGAACAGCTTTGTCTTCCAGCTGCGACCGGAAGCGCGCTTCCACGACGGCAGCGACATCACTGCCGACGACGCGGTATTCACCTTCGAAGCGCTCAAGGAAAAGGGCCATCCCCAGTTCCAGCTGCCGCTGCTCGACATGACCGAGGTGACGGCTGTCGGCCCTAAGGCATTCCGTGTTGCGTTCAACGGCCAGCAGTCGCCGCAGACGCTGTTCACAATCGCCGAATATCCCGTGCTGTCCCGCGCCTGGTTTCAGGACCATCCTTTCGACGGCTCCGAAATCGACGCCCCGCTGGGTTGCGGCCCATACAAGGTTGGTTTCGTTTCACCGGGACAGACAATCGAATATCACCGCGTCGAGGACTACTGGGGCCGCGATCTCGGGGTGAACCGAGGGCTGCACAATTTCGACCGCATCCGCATCGAGTTCTTCCGCAACCGGCAGGCCGGCTTCGAAGCCTTCAAGAAGGGCGATGTGTTCTACCGGCAGGAGTTCACCTCGCGCACCTGGGCCACAGAGTATGATTTTCCCGCCATACGCGACGGAAGGGTGATCAAACGCGAATTTCCCGGCGAAAAGCGTCCGGCGCTGCAGAGCTGGGCCATCAACCAGCGACGCGAGCGGTTTCGCGACCTGCGCGTCCGCGAAGCGATCTCGCTTTGCTTCGACTTCGAGTGGACAAACGAGACCTTGTTCTACGGTCTTTACGACCGCTCGCACTCCAATTTCGAGAAGTCGGTCTACAAGGCCGAAGGCCTGCCGTCGGAAACCGAATTGGCATTGCTGGAACCTTTGCGCGGACAAATCCCGGACGCCGCCTTTGGCGAGGCCGTGCTGCAGCCGCCGTCAGACGGTTCCGGACGTGACCGCACATTGCTGCGGCGCGCCAGCGAGCTTCTCGCGGAGGCCGGCTGGACGCGTAGCGGAACGCTAGTGAAAAACGCCGACGGCGCAAACCTGACGCTCGAAATCCTCGTCCGCGACGAGGTTTTCGTGCGCATCGATGCGCCATTCGTCGACAATCTGCGCGCCATCGGCATCGACGCATCGATACGACTCGTCGATGCGGCGCAATTCCAGACGCGGCTTACCGATTTCGACTTCGATCTGGTGGGTTATGCTCTCTCCATCGGCGCAATTCCGCCAAGGTCGACGCTGGTCAACCTGTATCATTCGCGTTCCGCGTCGGTTCCCGGATCGGCCAATCTCCCCGGCACGAGCAGCCCCGCAGTCGACGCATTGATCGACAGGGCCGGCGCCGCGAGAAACCAGGAAGAACTGACGGCGGCACTGCGGGCGCTCGACCGGGTCTTGCGCGCCAGGCGCGACTGGATTCCAAATTGGCACTCGGCGAATCACCGGGCTGCCTTCTGGGACATGTTCGGCTTCAAGGAGCCAAAGCCGGACTATGGCTTCCCGGTCGAAGCCTTGTGGTGGCTGGACGAAGAAAAGGCGAACGCGATTGGCAAGGCCTGAATCGGCTGACATTGCGGTGACCTGTGCCGGAGGGGCCATCTGATGGGCGCCTATGTTCTGCGCCGGCTTCTGCTGATGATCCCTACCTTGCTGGGGATCATGGCGGTGTCCTTCATCGTCATCCAGTTTGCGCCGGGCGGTCCAGTCGAGCAGGTCATCGCCCGGCTGTCAGGACAGGGCGACGGGACGCTCGAGCGCATTGGCGGCGGGCCGGGCGACAGCGGCTTCCAGGACAGCGGCGCGGACTCGCAATATCGCGGGGCGCAGGGCCTCGACCCCGAATTCATCGCCCAACTCGAGAAGCAGTTCGGCTTCGATAAGCCGCCGGTCGAGCGGTTTTTCACGATGCTGTGGAATTATGCCCGTTTCGATTTCGGCGAGAGCTATTTTCGCGACATCACGGTGATCGACCTCATCATCGAGAAGATGCCGGTGTCCATTTCGCTCGGCTTATGGATCACGCTCGTCTCCTATCTGATCTCGATACCGCTCGGTATTCGCAAGGCGGTGAAGGACGGCTCGGCATTCGATATCTGGACGAGCGGCATCGTCATCGTCGGTTACGCGATACCGGGCTTCCTGTTCGCGATCCTATTGATGGTGCTCTTTGCCGGCGGTTCTTTCTTCGACTGGTTTCCGCTACGCGGCCTGACTTCGGAAAACTTCGACCAGCTCTCCTGGCCGGAAAAAATCGTCGACTATTTCTGGCACCTGACGCTGCCGCTGATCTCGTTGGTGCTGGCCGCGTTCGCCACAACCACGCTGCTGACCAAGAACTCGTTCCTCGAAGAAATCCGCAAACAGTATGTGATGACGGCGCGCGCCAAGGGCCTGTCGGAGCGGCAGGTGCTTTACGGCCATGTGTTCCGCAACGCGATGCTGATCATCATCGCCGGCTTCCCGGGCGCCTTCATCTCGGCCTTCTTCACCGGGTCGCTGCTGATCGAGAACATCTTCTCGCTCGACGGGCTCGGCCTGCTCGGCTTCCGGTCGGTGCTCGACCGCGACTACGCAGTCGTGTTCGCAACGCTCTATATCTTCTCGCTGCTTGGCCTGTTCGTCAGCCTGATTTCCGACCTTATCTACACGCTGATCGATCCGCGCATCGACTTCGAGCGGCGGGACGTCTGAGATGAGCGAGACGATCCTGAAGGGCGAAGTGGAGACGCAGCGCGAGCGCCGATTGAGGCCTTGGCTGTCGCCGCTGAACCAGCGCAGGTGGCAGAACTTCAAGGCGAACCGGCGCGGCTACTGGTCGCTCTGGATCTTCCTCATTCTGTTCGGTCTGTCGCTCGGCGCGGAGTTCATCGCCAACGACAAGCCGATCCTTGCCTCCTACAAGGGCGAGCTTCTGGTACCGGTGCTGGTCGACTACCCGGAGGAGAAGTTCGGCGGCTTTCTCGCCATCACCGACTACCGCGACCCGGTCATCTCGGATGAGATCGAGGCGAATGGCTGGATGATCTGGCCCCCCATCCGCTACTCCTACCGAACGGTCAACAACGAGATCCCGGAAGCCGCGCCCGCCAAACCCTCATGGAGCTACGACAAGGAGACGCGGTGCCAGCGCTATTTCGAAGGCGCAGCGGACCCCGGCTGTTCCCTCGGCAACTGGAACTGGCTCGGCACGGACGACCAGGCCCGCGATGTTCTGGCGCGCATCATCTACGGATTTCGTATCTCGGTGCTCTTCGGCCTGATCCTGACTGCCGCATCGGCTGTCATCGGCGTGTCGGCCGGAGCGGTGCAGGGTTATTTCGGCGGCTGGACCGATCTGCTTTTCCAGCGCGTGATCGAAATCTGGTCGGCGATCCCCGTCCTCTACCTCATCCTGATCATCGCCGCCGTGCTGCCGCCGGGCTTTTTCATTCTGCTCGGGATCATGCTGCTGTTTTCCTGGGTGGCATTCGTCGGCGTGGTGCGCGCCGAGTTCCTGCGCGCGCGCAACTTCGAATACGTCAACGCCGCGCGTGCGCTCGGCGTGCGCAACAGCACCATCATGTTCCGCCACCTGCTGCCCAACGCCATGGTGGCGACGCTGACCTTCCTGCCCTTCATCCTCAACGGCTCGATCACGACGCTGACCTCGCTCGACTTCCTCGGCTTCGGCCTGCCTCCGGGTTCGCCGTCGCTCGGCGAGCTGCTCAGGCAGGGCCAGCGCAACCTCAACGCGCCATGGCTCGGCATCACCGGCTTCCTGACACTCTCCGTCATGCTGTCGCTGCTGATCTTCATCGGCGAAGCGACCCGCGACGCCTTCGACCCGAGAAAGACGTTCCGGTGAGCGGCGAGCCTCTTCTCTCCGTCCGCGATCTCTCCGTCGCCTTCCGCCAAGGCGAACGGGAGACGCTGGCCGTCGATCGCATCTCGTTCGATATCGGGAAAGGAGAGACCGTCGCGCTTGTCGGCGAATCCGGGTCGGGCAAATCGGTATCGGCGCTCTCCATCCTGAGGCTGCTTCCCTACCCGGCCGCCAGCCATCCGTCCGGCTCGATCCTGTTCCATGGCGACGACATGCTGGCGCGCGACGACCGGGCGCTGCGCAAGGTGCGCGGCAACAAGATCACCATGATCTTCCAGGAGCCGATGACCTCGCTCAACCCGCTGCACACCATCGAAAAGCAGATCGGCGAAGTGCTTGACATCCATCAGGGCATGAGCGGTGCCGCTGCGCGGGCCCGCACGCTGGAACTGCTGCATGAGGTCGGCATTCAGGAGCCTGAGCGGCGGCTCGGCGCCTATCCGCACCAGCTTTCGGGCGGCCAGCGGCAGCGGGTCATGATCGCCATGGCTCTCGCCAACGAACCCGAACTGCTGATCGCCGACGAGCCGACCACGGCGCTCGACGTGACAGTGCAGGCGCAGATCCTGGAACTGCTCGCCGGCCTCAAGAAAAAGAACGATATGGCGATGCTGTTCATCACCCACGACCTCGGCATCGTCCGAAAGGTCGCCGACCGGGTCTGCGTGATGACCAACGGCAAGATCGTGGAAAGCGGCCCGACACGGCAGCTTTTCGAAACGCCGACGCATGCCTACACGAAACACCTGCTTGCCGCGGAGCCGAAAGGCCGGCCGCCGGCAACAGACACCACGTCGGAGACCGTCATCGATGCGAAGGGCATTAAGGTCTGGTTTCCGATCAAACAGGGCTTGATGCGGCGCACGGTGGACCATGTGAAGGCGGTTGACGGCATCGACCTTTCGGTGCGCGCCGGCGAGACGGTGGGCGTGGTCGGCGAATCCGGTTCCGGCAAGACGACGCTCGGACTGGCGCTGACGCGGATGATCAGCTCCGAGGGCAGCATCGACTTCGGCGGGCAGAATATCTCCACGCTCAGCTTCAAGGGCATGCGGCCGCTGCGCGACAAGATCCAGATCGTCTTCCAGGACCCCTACGGCTCGCTCAGCCCGCGCATGTCAGTGACAGAGATCGTGGAGGAAGGATTGCGCATCCATGAGCGCGGCCTTTCTGACGACGAGCGAGAGCGGCGCGTGGTAGAGGCGCTCACCGAGGTCGATATCGATCCGGCGACGCGCCACCGCTACCCGCATGAATTCTCCGGCGGCCAGCGGCAGCGCATAGCCATCGCGCGCGCAATGGTGCTTAAGCCGCGCTTCGTGATGCTGGACGAGCCAACGTCGGCGCTCGACATGAGCGTGCAGGCGCAGGTTGTCGACCTTCTGCGCGATTTGCAGCGCCGGCACCGGCTGGCCTATCTGTTCATCAGCCACGACCTCAAGGTGGTGCGGGCTCTCGCCAATCAGGTCATCGTCATGCGCCACGGCAAGGTGGTGGAGGCCGGCAGCGCCGAGCAGATATTCGACGATCCGCAGACCGACTACACGAAGGCGCTGATCGCAGCCGCGTTCGACATCGCGACCGCGCCGAAGGGGATCGTGAACCAGTGAGCGGAAGCGATCAGGGCCGCGTCCTGCTTTCGGTCACCGGCTTCAACCCGAAACGCTGGTACGAATTGCTGTCCGCGCGGCGGACGGTCGTGCTCGAGCCGGAAGGAGCGCGCGATCCTTCGATCCGCTACGCTGTCGTTTGGAAGCAGAAGCCGAACGTCCTTGCCTCGCTGCCCAACCTCAAAGCGATCTTCTCGATAGGGGCCGGTGTCGATCATCTATTCGCCGATCCGGGCCTGCCAGACGTGCCTATTGTGCGCGTTGTGGCGGAGAACCTGACACAATACATGACCGAGTACGTGGTCTGGCGCGTGCTCGACCATCACCGCCAAGGCGCGCTCTACCGTACACAGCAGGTCCGCAGGGTCTGGCACGAGCCGCCTCAGGCGCCGGCCGACGAAGTGTCGGTCGGCATCATGGGACTTGGCCACCTCGGGCGGGCCGCGGGCCCTGCGTTGCTGGCGCTCGGTTACCGGGTCAATGGCTGGACGCGCACCGAGCGCCCGATGGATGGCGTTCACTGCTGGCACGGGCGCGACAGCCTGCCGGCGTTTCTTGCCGCGACAGACATCCTTGTCGTGCTGCTTCCGCTGACTCCGGAGACGCGCGGCATCATCGACCACAAGCTATTGAGCAGACTGCGGCGCGACAACGCTATCGGCGGCGCGGTGCTAATCAATGCCGGCCGAGGCAAGCTGCAGCGCGACGCCGATATTCTGAGGGCACTGGACGACGGAACGTTGATGGAGGCCAGCCTCGACGTGTTCGAGGAAGAGCCGCTGCCGGAAGCCAGCCCGCTTTGGGCGCATCCGAAATTGTTCATCACGCCGCATGCGGCGGCGACCTCCGACCCAGTGCATCTGGTTCCGCCGATGCTCGAGCAGATGGCTGCCTTCGAGCGCGGCGAGCCGCTGACAAACGTCGTCGATCGCCGCGCCGGCTATTAGGGACGGCGAAACGCCGTAGGCTTGCCATATTGGGGCATGATGCGCGCCACGGCTTCCGCTATCGGCTCGCGCGTCACGAGCATCGTCTGGCCGCTGGCGTGAATGGCGTTCGCCGCGTCGGTCATGATCGCGACATGGCCTTTCCAGAAAACGAGGTCGCCGCGCCTCAGCCCGCCCAGGTTATGGCCGGGGTCGATCACGTCACCCAGCGAGCGCTCCTGCATGTCGGTATCCCGCAGGACCGCACGGCCGGCCATGCGCATGGCGAGATGGATCAGCCCCGAACAGTCGACGCCGAAACCGCTGGTCCCGCCCCACAGATAGGGCGTACCCTCGAACAATTCGGCGACCGAGACCCAATCGTCGGCGCCTTCGCCGATCGGCCGCAGATGACTTGCGATCATCGATGAACCGGTCGAGAGCGCCGCGTACCCGGTTCCCCGACGCTCTGTATGTCCCGTAACCCTGACCGCGCATCCCATCGAGAGCGGCACGGCGGGCGCGGATTTCAGATCGTCGGTCGGGTAAGCGAAGCTGCGCGGGACGGCGACCACATGCGTGGGCGCTGGACCGGGGCTGCCTATGTCCGCATCGGCCATGTAGCCGACGTAGCCGTCGCGCTCCGACTGCACCCAGGCCCAGCCCTCTGCGCGCTCGAAGACACGAACTCGGTCACCCAGCAACAGCTGATGATCGACGCCGGCGTCGTGGCGCGGGGCGGATTTCAGATCGGCGACGGGCGACGAGATTTCGCCGATATCGCCTTCCACGAAACGCTCCGCCTCGACCCGCCCGTTGAGCCGGGCGTCGGCAAGGTCTGAACGGTAGGCATTCAGCCGGCGGTCAAGCGTCATGTCGGCAGTTCCCTTGCCTTCGCAATGACGACATCGCCGAAGCGCTCGACGAACAAGGCGCCGGTCACGGTGCGCCTGATCAGAACATTGCGGCGGTCGGCCTCGTCGCGTCGCCGGCTGACGAGATCAAGCGCGCCCATCGTGTCCAGCGCGCGCGTAATGACCGGTTTCGAGACGCCGAGCCGGGAAGCCAGGCCGCGCACGGTGTGCGGCGGCGGGTCGAGATAGATGGTAAGCAGGATGGCGATCTGGCGCGTCGACAGGTCAGGAATGCCGGCCACGACCTCGTCCACGGCCACCTGCTGCCACAGCCGCAGTGCCTGCGACGGCCGCATGTTGATTGCCATCCCTTGCGAATCCATGATCGTTTCGGGTCCGTATCATTCAATCCCCGAACGATGGCAAGCGCAAGTGGTCAGCTCGGGTAGCGCAGACGAATGATTTCATCGAGGGCGCGGATCGCCTGTGCCTCGCCGCCGACCGGGCAATGCGGCCTCTCGATCGGGCTCCAGCCGAACACGTCGAAATGCGCCCAGCTTTTCGTCTTCTCGACGAAGCGGCGAAGGAACAGCGCCGCGATGACGGCGCCGGCGAAGCCGTCACTGTTGACGTTGTTGATGTCGGCGACCTTCGAGGCATACCGGCTGTCATAAGGCGACCAGAGCGGCATACGCCACACCGGATCGGCCCGGTCATCGGCGGCGGCGGAGATGGCCGAGGCGAGCGCTTCGTCATCAGTGAAGAAAGGCGGCAGATCAGGACCGAGCGCGACACGCGCAGCGCCTGTCAGTGTCGCCATGTCGATCATCAGATCGGGTGCTTCCTCATCGGCGTAGGTGAGCGCGTCTGCCAGCACCAGCCTGCCCTCGGCATCAGTATTGCCGACCTCGACGGTGATGCCCTTGCGGCTCGTCAGCACGTCGCCAGGGCGGAATGCGTTGCCCGAGATGGCATTCTCAACGGCGGGTATCAGCACGCGCAGCCGCACCTTGCGTTTCGCGGCCATCACCATGGAGGCGAGTCCGAGCACGTTGGCAGCGCCGCCCATGTCCTTCTTCATCAGAAGCATGCTCGACGCCGGCTTGATGTCGAGACCGCCGGTGTCGAACGCCACGCCCTTGCCGACCAGCGTCAGCTTTGGCGCATTCTTCGGCCCCCAGCGCATGTCGATCAGGCGCGGAGCCTCCGCGGATGCGCGGCCCACCGCGTGGATCATGGGGAAATTCTTCTGCAGCAGCGCTTCGCCCTTGATGACGGCGACCTCGGCCTTGTGCACGCCGGCCAGCTTGCGCACCGCCTTCTCGATGCTGTCAGGCCCCATGTCGCTGGCAGGCGTGTTGATCAGGTCGCGCGTGAGGAACACGCCCTCGGCAACTCGCGCGACCTCGGCTGGATTAACACCTTTCGGACAGGCGAAACGAAGCGTCCGCGCCTCGCCCTTGCGATACCGATCGAAGGAGTAGCCGCCCAGCACCAGCCCGAGCATTGCCAGATCGGGTTCGGCCGGATCGCCGGCAAAATGCCATTCGCCCTCCGGCAGCGACCGGGCAAGCTTGCCGAACGCCAGGGGCGAGAAGCCTGAGCGTTTCTCGATCACCCCGAACAGAGCTCCGGCCAGCGAGCCACCCCCGCCGGGGACGAGCAGGATCTTGCCGGCCTCACCCGCAAAGCCCGCGGATTTTGCCCATTTCGCGGCGTCCGCCCCAACAGCTCCGGCATCCGGCGAGCCCCGGCTGATGCAGTGAACCGGCAGCGATTTCTTCGACTTTTTGGGAACCGGAATGACGGGCATAGGCAAGTTATCTCCCCGGCCAACGCGGCCGACCTTAACGATCCGTTAGGGTTAACAGAATATTTCTCGACGGGAAGACGACCGGCCGAACGCCCACTGAAAACAGGAGCCCATGCCGCGATGCTATCCGTCCAAAACGAGAAACTCCCGGCCAGGAAACTGCTTCTCGTCAGCGCCGCCGCGATCCTTGCTCTAGGCCTGTCCGGCTGCGCCGACAAGCGCATGACCACGGGGTCGATAAACCGCGATCACTCGCGCCCGGTGGAAACGCTTTCAACGTCGGAGCTCGACGCCGAAGCCGAAGCGCTCGGCCGCGCCTATACCCGTAACACGAAGAACGCGCAGGTTGCGATGCGCTATGCAGCCGTGCTGCAGATGACCGGCCGGACCGATCAGGGGCTCGCCGTCATGCGCAAGGCGGCGATCGACTTCCCCGAAGAGCGATCGGTGCTTGCAGCCTACGGCAAGGCGCTCGCATCGGCCGGGCAGCTTGAACCGGCGCTCGACGCCGTGCGCAGGGCGCAGACACCCGAATTCCCCGACTGGAAGCTTGTTTCCGCCGAGGCTGCGATCCTCGACCAGCTCGGCCAGACCGCGCAGGCGCGCGAGCTCTACCGCAAAGCGCTGGACCTCAAGCCCAACGAGCCGTCCATCCTGTCAAATCTCGGCATGTCCTATGTGCTCGAAGGCGACCTGAAATCGGCCGAGAAGCACATGCGCGCTGCTGTCGATGCACCAGGGGCCGACAGCCGCGTTCGCCAGAATCTGGCGCTCGTCGTCGGGCTGCAGGGCCGCTTCAAGGAGGCCGAGCAGATCGCGGCGCAGGAAATGTCGCCGGAACAGGCGCAGGCGAACGTCGCGTACCTTCGCTCGATGCTGGCCCAGCAGAACGCGTGGAGCCAGCTCGAAACGGAAGAGCGGAACACGAACTAAGCCCAGTCGGCTCTCACCCAAACGCGAAAGGGGCGCTACGGCGCCCCTCTTTTTTTGGTAGGTATCGTGTCGTCGTCGCTGCTAGAAGATGCCGCGCTCGCTGACCTGGATGCCGGCCGGGCCTAGGATGACGGCGAACAGGACCGGCAGGAAGAACAGGATCATCGGCACCGTGAGTTTCGGCGGCAGCGCCGCGGCCTTCTTCTCGGCTGCGTTCATGCGCGCATCGCGGCTTTCCGACGACAGGACGCGCAGGGCGTGTCCGACAGGCGTGCCATATCGTTCGGCCTGAATGAGCGCCTGGGCGACACTCTTCACCGACTCCAGGCCGGTGCGGATCGCGAGATTCTCATAAGCCTGCCTGCGCTCCTGCAGGAACGACAACTCGGCGTTGGTGAGCACAAGCTCCTCGGCGAGTTCCACGGACTGGTTGCCGATTTCCTCGGCGACGCGCCGGAACGCCGCTTCGATGGAAATGCCGGATTCGACACAGATCAGCATCAGGTCGAGCGCGTCCGGCCATGCCATCTGGATGGATTGTTTGCGCTTCGAGGCACGGTTCGAAACGTAGATCACCGGCGCGTAGAAGCCCGCATAGGCAAAGAGAATGCAGACGAACAGCTTGACGAAGAAGGGCTGCTCGGCGAGGCCGCCGAGCACGAAGATGTAGATAACCGCAAGCACAAGGCCGACGACTGGTAGCACGAGGCGGAAGAACAGGAACCGCGTCAGCGGGTTCTGGCCGCGAAAGCCGGCCATACGCAGCTTGCTGACCGTGTTTTCATCGGCAAGTGCCCGCTTCAGATCGAGCCTTTCCACGATCGAACGCATGCCGCCGGCCGCTTCCTGCTCGCGCAGGCCCTTGCGGCGGCGGTCGGCTTCGCTAGCGAGCCTGGCTCGCTGCTTGGCCCGCAATTCCTCGCGTTCCAGCGCCACCGATTTCATGCGCGTCTTGAGCTGGTTGCCGCTCAGCGCCGGCATGGCCGTGAAGAAGGTGGCGAAGACCGCGATGCCCACCAGCAGGGCGATCAGGAAGCCGGGATCGAGGATGCCCTTGACGATTTGATCGACCATGACCGCCTACACCTCGATGTTGATCATCTTCTTCATCACGAAAACGCCCATGGCCATCCAGATCCCGGAAACGCCGAGGATCATGTGGCCGGTGCTCGTGGTGAAGAGCGGCATGATGTATGCGGGGCTCGTCAGATAGACGAGGAAAGCGACGATAAAGGGCAGTGCGCCGATGATCACCGCCGACGCCTTAGCCTCCATTGACAGCGCCTGCACCTTGGCCTTCATCTTCTTGCGGTCGCGCAGGACGCGCGAAAGGTTGCCCAGCGCCTCCGAGAGGTTGCCGCCGGCCTGCTGCTGAATCTGGATCACGATTCCAAAGAAGCCCGCTTCCGGGCAGGGCATCGTTTCCTGCATGCGCAGGGCGGCCTCCGAGATCGGCATGCCGACCTGCTGCGCTTCGACAATGCGCTTGAATTCGGTCTTCACCGGTTCCTGCGACTCCGATGCGATGAGGCGCACGCCGTCATTGAGCGGCAGGCCTGACTTGACGGCGCGCACGATGATGTCGAGAGCATTCGGGAACTCGTTGAGGAACGCCTTGACCCGCCGGCTGCGCCGGAAGGACACGAACCAGCGCGGCAGACCGATGCCGCCCGCCAGCAGAGCACCCGGCAGAGCAAGCAGCGGTGCGCCGAGCACAAATGCGATGATCGTGACCAGGACGGCCGTTATCGCCGAATAGACGTAGAACCGCTCGATGGTGACGTTCATGCCCGCCTGGCGCAGCTGAATGCGCAGAGGCGGCTTCTTGATGTTGCGATCCCGGGCCTTCTGCCGCTCATCGAGGTCCTTGAGCGAATCCTGCACGGACTTGCGCCGCTTGGCCGCCTCGGCAAGGCGGTCGCGGGAGGCCTTGATCGTAACGCGGTCGGTCTCGGCCTTCTTGACGGTGTCCAGCCGCTTGGCGGCGTTTGCCTCGTTGGACATCGTGTTGAACATGAACGCATAGGCGACCGCGCCGGCACTGGTGGCGGCGAGCAGGATGAATACCAGAAGCGTTCCGTCCAAACCGAACATCGTGTGCTAATCCGCACTCACTGCGACTTCTTCTCCATCGCCTCGAGCGCCTGGGCGAGACGATGTTCCTCATTGTAGTAGCGGGCGCGGTCCCAGAACGCCGGTCTGCCGACGCCCGTGGAAACGTGCTTGCCCTGCAGCTTGCCCTGCGAGTCCTCGCCGAGGATGTCGTAGAGGACCAGATCCTGGGTGATGATCACGTCGCCTTCCATGCCGATCACCTCAGTGATGTGCGTGATGCGGCGTGAACCGTCGCGCAAACGGGCGGCCTGAATGATGACGTCGATCGAACCGACGATGATCTCGCGCACCGTGCGCTGCGGCAGCGAATAGCCGCCCATGGCGATCATGGATTCGATGCGGTTCAGGCATTCGCGCGGGCTGTTGGCGTGGAGCGTGCCCATGGAACCGTCGTGACCGGTGTTCATCGCCGACAGCAGATCGAACACTTCGGGGCCGCGCACCTCGCCGACGATAATGCGCTCGGGACGCATACGCAGACAGTTCTTCACCAGGTCGCGCATCGTCACCTCACCCTCGCCCTCAAGGTTAGGCGGGCGGGTCTCGAGCCTGACCACATGCGGCTGCTGGAGCTGGAGCTCGGCGGAGTCCTCGCAGGTGATGACGCGCTCGTCGCGATCGACATAGTGCGACAGGCAGTTGAGCAGGGTTGTCTTGCCCGAGCCTGTGCCGCCCGAGATGATGACGTTGCAGCGCACCTTGCCGATGATTTTCAGGACTTCCGCGCCTTCGGGCGTGATCGCTCCGAACTTGACCAGCTGATCCAGCGTCAGCTTGTCCTTCCTGAACTTGCGGATGGTGAGCGAGGCGCCATCGATCGCCAGGGGCGGCGCGATGACGTTGACGCGTGAGCCGTCGGGAAGGCGCGCGTCGCATATCGGCGACGATTCATCGACGCGGCGGCCGACCTGGCTGACGATGCGCTGGCAGATGTTGAGCAGCTGCTGGTTGTCGCGGAAGCGCACATTGGTCTGCTCGGTGCGGCCGTCCACTTCGATGAAGACCTGGCGCGCGCCATTGACCATGATGTCGGCAATGTCGTCGCGGGCGAGCAACGGCTCCAGCGGGCCGTAACCCAGCACGTCGTTGCAGATGTCCTCGAGCAGCTCCTCCTGCTCGGAGATCGACATCGCGAAATTCTTGATCGCGATGATGTCGTTGACGATGTCGCGGATTTCCTCGCGCGCATTGTCAGGCTCGAGCTTGGCGAGCTGTGACAGGTCGATCGTGTCGATGAGCGCCGAGAAAACCTGCGCCTTGATGTCGTAGTAGCTCTCGCTGCGCTCGCGCTGCGCGGGGCGCAGCGGCTTTTCCGGTGCGAGAGGCGGCGATTCCACCTTGCGCTTTTCCGGCGCCGGCGGCGGCGGCGACGGAGTCTGGGCGGCAGGTTTCGGCTCGATAGGCTGAGCGCCCAGCGTGTCCGAATTCGGGGCGGGCACCGTTGGCGGCGGAGGTGCGGGCGCAACGGAAGGCGGCGCCGCGGGGCTAGGCGCCGGGCTGCCGTGGGTTTCGTCGATATTGCCTCGTTTGCCGAACATAGTCCCCAGCCGTCTACTTTCCTACTGCCCTCTGGCGGGATTTGCTGCGCGCGATCCGCCTACCGCCGCGCGGAGGCTACTTGCGCTTCAGCCGGCCAAGAATCCCGCCCAGGCCTGCTTTCTTCTTCGTCTTCTGCTCTGTCCGACCGGTCAGGATATGAGCCAGTTCCCGGACCGACTGAACAACCGCATGGTTTGCATCCATTTCGCCCAGCATGCGTCCGTTGTTGGCGGCATTGCCGAAGAGCTGCGGGTCGAACGGAATGACCGACAAGGGGTCGAGTTCCAGCGGCTCGGCGAAATCGGCGACCGAAATTTCCGGCCGCTTGGGAATGCCGACCTGATTGACGATGAGCTTGGGCGGCGGATCGTTCGGCCGCAGCTTCTTCAGCGTGTCGACCATGTTCTTGGTGTTGCGCAGGTTCGCCAATTCGGGCGTTGCGGTGATGACGACTTCGTCGGCGCGGGCGAGCACGTTGCGGCTCCAGCCTGACCAAAGATGCGGGACGTCCAGCACGAGCGTCGGCGCGCTGCGCTGGGCGATGTCGATGATCTGGGCAAACGCCTCGGCGTCGAAATCGTAGATGCGGTCGAGCGTCGACGGCGCTGCGAGCAGCGACAGATGCTCGGCGCACTGGGCGAGCAGGCGATCGAGATAGACCTCGTCGATGCGCTCTGGCGCGAACACTGCCTCTGCAATGCCCTGCGCGGGATCCTGGTCGAAATTGATGTTCGCGGTGCCGAAGGCGAGATCGAGATCGGCGACCACAACCTCGGACTCAAAGAGTGTTGAAATCGCCCATGCGACATTGTGGGCGATGGTCGAAGACCCGACGCCGCCCTTCGCGCCGATGAAGGCCAATGCCTTGCCGATCGGTTCCGCCTCGGGGTCGACGAAAATCTGGGCAATGACGCTGACGATATCGGCCATGGATATCGGCGCCACGACATATTCCGACACGCCCGAGCGCACCAGTTCCCGATACAGCCAAACGTCGTTGTAGTGGCCGATGATGATGACCTTGGTGTTCGGATCGCAAACCTCGGCCAATTGTCCGAGCGACTTCAGCAGCTCACGCGGTTCCTGGCGCGACTCCAGGATGATGAGGTTGGGCGTCGAAGCGGATTGGTAGAACTCGATTGCCGCCGCGATGCCGCCCATGTGCAGCTTGAGATGCGCCTTGACCATGCGGCGATCTTCGCTGGCCCGCTCGATCGGGCTCGCTACGCTTTCGGTCTCGCAGAACGCCTGGATCGAGATGCGCGGGATCGGGCGAAGCTCCGCCATGGAAGCTGCATCGCCATCGATCCGGCTTTCTTCCGCAGATGTCTCGTAAGCTAGGTTGCTCATGTTCTTATCACCCGGTCTGCGGCTCAGTATTCCACTTCGGAATTGGTTCTGAAGTTCTCGGACACGCCGCGCGACTTGTACTGGTCGATGGCGCTCGCGCGGTTTTCCGGATCGATCTCGCTCCGCTTGCGCGGGCCGAGAATGTCCATGGGGTTCTCCAGCTGGGCGGCCAGGTTCTGCTGGTAGGCGCAGCCGAAATTGGCGTAGTGCCTGTTCTCGGCGGTCTCCAGGATATCCTCCGGCCAGCGTCCGCACGGGCCGGTGCCGGCGGTCATCGCCCCATAGACAACGCGAACCGGCGCCGAAGTTTCGGCGTTATTCACCGCGTAGGTGTGCATCAGGATCAGGCCGGAATGAACGCCACGTTCCCGCGCCAGCCCGGCGATTTCTTCGGCGACATAATAGGCGGCGCCGGCATTGCGCGAGCCCGTCGGGACAAGGATGCGCAAAGGCGCACCGGAATCGACCTCATAGCCAGCCAGGTGACCTGCGACCACCGCGCGCTGAGCGCCGTTCAGCCTGTGAGTGGATGCGCCGACCGGCACGTCGAGCACCTGATCGCGCTCCGCAACCACGATGGGATGATTGGTGCGGTAGTCGTCGGGGATCGAGCCCACGGTGATATGGTGGCGCTTGGCGCAACCCGCCAGCAGCGAAGCCGACAGCGCCACTACGACCGCAGCCGTGACCGAAGGTCTGCTGGCAGCGCGCTTGGGCAGAACCGCCTGTGACATGTGGTGACTCCCGATCACTTGTAGATGAACCCGACGACGCCGTGATAGCGGCCGTTGGGCCTGCTCGTCTGGGCCGTGCCATAGACCCGGTTGATGCGGCCGAGCAGCATGCCGGCGCCATCATGCGCAGGGTTGAAATTGTCGTCCGGGCGCGCGAGGTCGTTGCGGGCGACCGGTCGCGTCATGTAGGGCGTGACGATGATCACCAGTTCCGTTTCGTTGCGCACGAAGTCGCGGCTGCGGAACAGAGCCCCCAGCACCGGTATCTTGGAGAGACCCGGAAGGCCGGAGCTGCTTTGGCGGATGTCGTCACGCACCAGGCCGGCGATCATCATCGATCCGCCCGACGGCAGCTCGACCGTCGTGTCGGCAAGGCGGCGGCGGATCGACAGCAGGTTGGTCGCGCCGCGGCGCCCACCGACGCCCAGCTGCACCGAACCCTCATTTGTCGGCTCCGATACCTGGGTGCGAATTTTCAGGCTGATACGGCCCGGCGAAAGCACGGTCGGCTGGAACTCGAGCCCGATGCCGTATTCAAGGCGCTCGGTCTCGTAGGTAACCGAGTTGGTTTCCTCGGCGATGCTCTGGCCTGTGATCAGGTTGAATTCGCCACCGACGCGGAAGGTTGCCTTTTCGCCGGAGACGGCCGTCAGGGTCGGTTCGGCCAGCGTCCGCATCACGCCTGACTGCTCCATCGCGTTGAAATATGCGTCGAGCAGGCCGGATTCGAAGCTGCCGCCTGAGCCGGAAATGCTCTTGCCCGCGCCGGCAATGGTTTCGGCCACCACGCCCCAGCTGATGCCGTTGGCCGTATTGTTGGCCAGCAGATTTACCGAGAGCTGCTTCATGACGGTGCGGCTGACTTCCGCAACGGTGACCTTGAGCGTCACCTGATCCTCGCCGATCACTTTCAAGAGATTGATGATCTGGCTGGTGCGGCGCTCCTGATCCGGGTTGTCGATGGCAACGCCGGAGGCCTCGCCACCGCCCGCAGCGGTCTGCGAATACTGGCCGGTGGTTGCTTCGCCGCCGGTCACGAAGACCTGTGCCAACTGCGCGGCGCGCGCAGCATCGAGCGGCGTCTGCACCGTCCCGGACAAAACAACGTTGTCGTTCAGCAATTCGACAGAAATCTCGGAATTCGGGATAAACCGCTGCAGATATTCCTGCAGTCCTGACACGTCGCGCTCGACGGCGAGGTCGAGGCTGACGATCTGCTCGCCATTGGCGCCGAACACAAAGATATTGGTTTCGCCGACCTGCTTGCCGAAAAGATAGATCCGGCGGGCCGTGCGCGTCACGGCGTCGGCAACCGAGGGATTGGCGACCAGAATGTCGTAGGCGTCGGCGGGCAGATCGACCACAATCGACTTGTTCAGCCCGAGCTTGAGGCGCTCGGTGCCGGCAGACGACGAACTGATGCGAACGCCACCGCCTTCGGCCGATGCGGTCGATACGGCTTCTGGAAGCACTGCGCCGGTCGCCAGGGTGAAGGCGAACACCGACATGCTGGTCCATCGCGCGAGCGTGGTCACACCCAGCATCTTCGATATTCCTTGCCGCATTGTCCTGTGTCCTGTCATTTTAGCGGGCTCCGACTTCGCTCACTTCGCCGGAGCGGATAATGCGCACAGTGCCACGGCGACCGTTGCCGGAAAGCAGGTAGGCGCCGGCGCTTTCGACCGGGTCCTGCGCGTCGGCGACTGGGCGCAGCGCCAACGTCAGACGGTCGGCCATCTGCTGCGCGACGGTGATGATTTCGGCCTGCTCGGGCGTCAGTTCGAGGGTGGCGGTGTCGCCGACCCGCACGCGGCGGCCTTCCTCGTCTTCCTGGATCGCCTGGTCGATGGCCAGCACGCGTATGTTCTTGAGGATCGTCTCGGTGACGAAGCCTTCTCCGCCTGCCGTGCCGTTCTGCGAGCGCCGGGTCATGATGACGTCGACATAGTCGTTAGGCAGGATGAAGCCGCCGGCCGAGGTATCCGCGGCGATCTGCGTTGCGACCGCGCGTTTGCCGCTGGGCAGAATGGAGGACATGAAGCTCTGGCCCTCGCCGATCAGCTTGGAGCGGCGCAGCGGCTCGCCCGAATAGAGCGGCACACGTGCGATAGCGCCAGTCAGTTCCTCAAGGGCGTTGGGATCGCTGTCTTTCGTTATGAAAGCCTCGCTGATCGCATCCGCTGGCCAGGCCTGCCATGCAAGCGCATCGCCAACGACCGAACCCATGCCGATATCTGCATTCAGTATGAGTACCTCGGAGAGCCTTATCGCCGGCTCTGTGGGCGCCTGCTCGACGATGACCTGCGGAGGCGGCGGCGTCAGCATGTTCTTTGCGACGTATCCCGCGCCTATCGCCGCGAAGACGGCGACCCCGAGAATGATCAAGCGCGACGTATTCATGAATCCAGACCTCGTACGCGGCGGGAACCTTGCACCGAGGCGGACAATGGAGGCCCAATCGTCAAATTACGGTTAATGGACCGCTTACAATCGTGCTTAATTTAAAGTTGACGAAAATGCGGCGCATCGGGCGCAGGCGTGGTCGCGCGTGCCTCGAATTCCGGTCTTGGCGGAGGTGGATCAGCCGGCCGCAATATGGGCAAGCGCCCATTTTACCAGGTCGGTCTGCGGATACATCATCAAGCCTGCCAGACCGAGAGCGACACCGTAGGGTATGCCCGCCTTGTGGTCGGCAAAATGGCGAAGCAGCGCGCTGTTTGCCGAGTAGGTCGACATCGGCGTGGCGCGGAAGACCAGGATTGCAATGGTCAGGAGGCCGCCCAGCATGGCGCCGAGCACCAGATACTGCAGCAACGTCATGCTGAAGCCCATCCAGATCGCCGTCGCTGTCAGCAGCTTGGCGTCGCCGCCTCCCATGCCGCCGATTGCGAAGATGGCGAAGGTCACAGCGAGAACGACACCGCCGGCCGCGAAATGCCAGCCATAGGTCGCCCAGTCCATTCCGGTCAGCGGCGCAATCACCGCAAACGTGGCGATCAGAATGACGGAGACACGGTTGGCGATTGTCATCGAGACCATGTCCGACACGGCCGCGAACAGCATGCAGAATGGAAAGATGACGAAGATCGATGCGACAAGCATGGGACGCGCCTTCGTGTTCAAACGCCCTTCAGCCTATTGTCGCCGGCTTAAACAATGGTGAAGCGGCCCGGACAAACGAAAAGGGCCGCCCAGAGGCGGCCCCTTTAACGCGGCGATAGACGCCGATTAGTTTACGTGGTTGCCGAGCTCGGTCGCGACGCTGTTGAAGGCGTCGCTCAGCGAGCCGCCAAGGGTCGTGGCACCAGCAGTGATCGCGAGAGCGATCAGGGCGGCAATCAGGCCGTATTCGATAGCCGTCGCGCCAGACTCGTCCTTGACGAAGCGAGCGAAAAGCTTGGACATTTGAGAGCTCCTTACTCCATAGTGAACAGCACGTCCGTCAACATTCTTCGTGCGTCGATCGGATACTGGCGAACTTACGGGGAAGCTCTTTCAAACGGCTTAACAAACAGGCTTACCAAAACCTTTCGTGCTGGAAGGCCGCCAGGTGGTTAAGCGGCGCCTAATGAAACATTGGCAATCCGACGGGCAGTCCAGGCCGGGCCGGGCCATCGTATCGTCGCCTATTATATAGAGTCGAAACGACGGACGAGTGTCTCCTGCGTGGGCAGCGGTCGCCCGACCCCAGCGCGTGCTGCCCCGGGCACACCATTTGGCCGCCTCCACTTAACGCTTGGTTCACCAGTTTCCTTCATGGTTCGGGAAGGTTCTGGTTCCGGAGGTCGCCACCATGGCGCGTTTTGCAGTCAATAGAAATGGACGCGCCTTCGCGGCAGCAGCGATTGCATGCGCTGCCTCGCTGGCCATTGGCGCCCAGGCCCTCGCAGAATCGGGAATAGAAGTGGTCATGAACCAGGCCAAGATCGTCAAGCTGGCCCGCCCGGCCGACACGATCGTCATCGGCAATCCCGATATCGCTGACGCATCGGTTCAGGATGCGATGACCATCGTGCTTACCGGCAAGGGATTTGGGGTGACCAACCTGGTCGTCCTCGACTCTGATGGGGCCCCAATCGTCGATGAGCAGGTGTTCGTGTCCCGCAGCTCTGCCAATTCGGTGCGCGTCTATCGCCGGGCGAGTGTCCAGACGCTCTCCTGCACGCCCTTCTGCGAAGGCGCCTACAAGAACGCGGCCGAACAGGCTTCCGACATGGCGCTCGGCCAGTAGGCGACGCCCCCTGGGCGGTTAACTGTCCGTGAACGACATCGCCTGCATTCTCGCTGCCTGAAAAACCGGAACGAAACCGGTTCGCGCTACATTGTGACCGTGCGCGAAGCACGTGTTCGACCGGGGTTTGGCTGGGGCAAGAGATGCGAGACTGCAAGGCAGTATCTTCGGCGCAGAAGCGGCGAAAGGGTATTCTAGCCCGTTTCGGCGTCAACCGTGACGGCAGCGCGGCCATCGAATTCGCCGCGCTTGCGATCCCCTTTGCGCTTTTGGTGTTCGCCATCCTGGAAAGCTGCATCGCTTTCGCGGCGCAGCAGGTGGTAGCCAACGCGACCGACGACATCGCCCGGCAATTGCGCACCGGCCAGATCAAGGCCGCCGACGTGACCGAGACTTCCCTCAAGACGCTGGTGTGCGGCCGCATTGACGTCATCGTCTCCAGCGGTTGCC
The DNA here is from genome assembly GCA_017643025.1 of Rhizobiaceae bacterium. Classification (GTDB taxonomy): domain Bacteria; phylum Pseudomonadota; class Alphaproteobacteria; order Rhizobiales; family Rhizobiaceae; genus RCIO01. Next base: position 209,357 of record JAEPOG010000003.1, on the reverse strand, counting down.
CCGGTCTCGAAGTGGATCTGCGCGAATTCGCGACATTCGCTGCCGCGGCCCAGGTGCGCGTCAAGATCGGCTCGGACGGCGATATCGACACATCCGATTTCGCCGTGGATCCAGGTCCGTCAATGACCAAGAACATGCTCAGGGTCTTCTATCGCTGGCCGGTCATGACCGACCTGATGCGCAAGTCGATGTCGAACCTGAAGGACGGCAAGACGCTGCTGTTCGCTACGGCGACCTGGCAGAACGAGCCTTTTGACGACTGAGCGAGGCGCACGACGATGACCGAATCGAACATGGCATTGAAACTCGCCCGTGCCGCAGGAAACCGCCTTGCGGACGCGTGTCGCCGCCTTGCCAAAGCGAAAGGCGGCGTCGCCGCAGTTGAGTTCGCCTTCATCGCGCCCGTGCTCCTGTCGCTTTATTTCGTGACGATGGAAGTTTCGCAGGCGATCGAGGTCAACAAGAAGGTCGGCCGCGTCGGCTCGATGGTGGCCGATCTGATCACCCAGCAGCAGTCGACGACCAAGTCCGAGGTGGACGCCATCCTCAAGATCGGCGAATCCATCCTGCAGCCCTACAACCGGACCGACGGCAGGATCGTCGCCACGGCCATCCAGATCACCGACGAGGAGAATCCCAAGGTCATCGTCGCATGGTCTCGGAAGCTGGAGAACGGGACTGCGGGCGCCGGGCTGGCCAAGAACTCCACGACAACCGTGCCTGCGGACCTCAAGATCAGGAACACGTTCCTGATCCGCGTCGAGAGCGACCTGTCCTACAAGCCCGTCATCACATGGGCCGCGGACCAGAAGCAGGTTCTGGGACTGGCCGCCGCATTCGACGGCATCGCGATGGGCGAACGCTATTATCTGCGTCCACGCATGAGCCAGACGATTCCCTGCCCCGACTGCTAGTCGCGATGCCGGCCATTTTCGGCCGGCGTCTTACCTGGAAGCGTAGCGATCGACGATTGCGCGGGCGCCGCCATAAGCGTCGGCCGCAATCGGCGCAAATCCACCGCCACGATATGGCTCCAGTAGCTGGTAGATATCCGGCTGCTGCTCATGCACATGCAACAGGAAGCGGCCAAGCCGCCGCTTGAGTTCGTCCGGCAGATCGGTGCGCACCGCATGCGGGCCGTAGGCGATCGTATCGGACGCCCACAGGACTTCCAGTCCATCGAGTGCCATGCCGCCCGCCTCCAGCCTCGCCAACGTGCCCACAGATGGATCGGCGTCCTTCTCGTCACCGGTCGGTCTCCATCCGAGCAGAATGTCCGCTTCGCCCTCGATGAATGCGCGTTCGGCTTCCGACTGCGATGCGGCATGGGTAATCGATGCCGGCCGAGCCGACGTGCCGTCCGCTGCAATGACCGCCATTGCCAGCGACTGCGGTCCCACTTCCTCGCCGGGGCCGGAGACGACGCGGGCGCCTTCGATATCGGCCAAGCCGTCCGACCCGCCGCGTCGGCCGATCGCAACAGCCTGCACGCCGGTCGCGCCGCCAAGGCCGCGTGGCGCCGCCAATGGTTCCACGCAACCGCACAGCGCCGCGGCAACACCATAGGCCGCCGCCGAGTAGACCGCGTAATGGATCCTGCCCTGCGCTTGGGCGCGGATCAGAGCCGGGTAGTCGCGCGCGACCATAATCTGGACGGAAACGCCGGTGGCCCGTTCATAGGCGGTGGTCAACTGGCCGAGGCCGGCGACGCCTCGCCCGCCGGAATTCGACACCATGCCGATGCGCAAGGTGCCGAAGTCGTCTTCCCAACCAGCCTGCGCGGGACCAGGCGCAACGCAGGTGACGACAGCAAGCGCGATCGCACTTACTCCCAGCTGCTTCCTCCCGAGCCCTGCAATTGCCATTTTCCGTCCGCCAAACGTCATGGCAGCAATCATCGGGTCAAAGCCGTTGCGTTTTGGTTTCCCGTTTGCCAATTCGCCAGCCGACTTTTATGTCTGGCTGGCATTCACGAGGTCAGCACCGTTTTCACATGGCCCGCGCATTCCTTTTCGTCCTCGATTCCTTCGGCATTGGCGGCGCGCCAGACGCTGCCCATTTCGGCGATGAGGGTTCTGACACATACGGGCACATCCTCGCGGCCTGCGCGGCCGGAATGGGTGACCGCGATGGCCTGCGTAGCGGGCCGCTGCAGCTTCCCAACATGCGCGGCCTCGGTCTCGACCATGCGGCGGCCCTGGCGACCGGGCGCGAGGTTCCGACCGCAACAGAACTAAACGGCTTCCACGGCGCCGCGAGCGAGATCTCGAGCGGCAAGGATACGCCCTCCGGGCACTGGGAAATGGCCGGAGTGCCGGTCACCTTCGACTGGGGGTATTTCCCCGACATCGTTCCGACTTTCCCGGCCGAACTGACCGATGCCGCGATCGTGCAAGCGCAGCTGCCCGGAATCCTCGGCAATTGCCATGCCTCGGGCACGGAGATCATCGCCCGGCTCGGCGAGGAGCACATCGCGACCGGCAAGCCGATCTTCTACACGTCGGCCGATTCCGTCATCCAGATCGCCGCACATGAAGAAGCGTTCGGGCTCGAGCGCCTGTATGAGTTGTGCAAGATCGTCCGCGAGCTCGCCGAGCCCTACAATGTCGGGCGAGTTATCGCCCGGCCGTTCGTCGGTTCGTCGGCGACCGACTTCCAGCGGACCGCCAACCGGCGCGACTACGCCGTGCCGCCGCCGGAGCCAACAATTCTCGACAGGGCGGTAGCTGCCGGGCGCCGGGTGCTGGGCGTCGGCAAGATCGGCGACATCTTCGCCCATCAGGGCGTGTCCGAGGTCAGGAAGGCGCCGGACAACATGGCGATGTTCGATGCCGCGCTCGGCGCGATGAACGACGCCCGCGACGGCGACCTTGTGTTCGCCAACTTCGTCGACTTCGATTCCATGTACGGTCATCGCAGGGACGTCCCGGGCTACGCCGCCGCGCTTGAGGCTTTCGACCGCCGACTACCCGAAGCTCTCGACAAGCTGATTACCGGCGACATGCTGATCCTCACAGCCGATCACGGCAATGACCCGACATGGCATGGCACCGACCACACGCGCGAACGCGTACCCATCATCGGGACCGGCCCAGGTCTCAAAGCCGTTTCGATCGGCATTCGCGACACCTTCGCGGATATCGGTGAGACGGTAGCGGCGCATCTCGGCCTTGCGCCCGGCCCGCATGGGCACTCGTTCCTCGACCTATTGCGCAAAGATGCCTGAACTGCCCGAGGTGGAAACGGTGCGCCGCGGGCTTCAGCCCGTCATGGAAGGCGCATTGGTCACGCGCGTCGAGCAGCGGCGTCCGAACCTGCGGTACCCGTTCCCCACGGGATTTGCGGAACAACTCACCGGCCGGACGGTGACCGCCGTGGCGCGGCGGGCGAAATATCTTACGTTCCACTTCGATCGCGATCCGGTGCTCATCAGCCATCTCGGCATGTCGGGTTCGTTCCGCATCGAAAATGGAGAGGACGCAGCCGTGCCCGGCACGTTCCATCACGAGCGCTCGAAGGATGCAGCGCACGACCACGCCGTGTTTCACCTGCGCACCGCCGGTGGCTCATCCGCCAGGGTGGTCTTCAACGACCCACGCCGCTTCGGTTTCATGCTCTTTTCCGAGGCCAGCGCGCTGGCCGAGCACCCGATGCTCGTCGGGCTGGGCGTAGAGCCCACGGGGAACACGCTGGACGGCTCGGTGCTGAATATGCTTCTGCGCGACAAGCGGGCCCCGCTGAAGGCTGCCCTGATGGACCAGCGGCTGATCGCCGGTTTGGGCAACATCTATGTCTGCGAAGCGCTCTGGCGCTCACGGCTGTCGCCCCGCCGCATGGCGGGGTCGATTGCTTCGTCGAAACGGCCGTCGACACCGCGAACCGAAGCTTTGGCGCAGGCGATCCGCGAGGTGATCGCGGACGCCATCGCCGCGGGGGGCTCGTCCCTTCGCGACTATCAGCACGCCGACGGCTCGCTGGGCTACTTCCAGCACCGTTTCGCCGTGTACGACCGCGAAGGCGAGCACTGCCCGCGCGAGGGTTGCCCGGGCACCGTAAGCCGGATCGTGCAGTCGGGCCGCTCCACATTCTATTGCGGCACCTGCCAGCGCTAGGCTAAGCCACAAGCGAATTCCCATCCGAGCGGAGGACATGCCTTGGCCTATGAGACGATTACGACCGAAACCCGCGGCAAGGTCGGCCTGATAACGCTCAACCGACCCAAGGCGCTCAACGCGCTGAACACGACCTTGATGCGCGAGGTGCTGGAAGCGCTGGCGCGCTTCGACGGCGACGCCAAGATCGGCGCGATTGTCATCACCGGTTCGGAAAAGGCCTTCGCGGCCGGCGCCGACATCAAGGAGATGCAGCCCAAATCCTATATGGACGCTTTCCTCGAGGATTTCTTCGCTGACTGGGACGCAATGTTGCGCGTGCGTAAGCCGGTGATTGCGGCGGTGGCGGGATACGCTCTGGGCGGCGGCTGCGAACTCGCCATGATGTGCGACTTCATCATCGCGGCTGACAACGCCAGGTTTGGCCAACCGGAAATCACGCTGGGCGTCATTCCCGGCATGGGCGGATCGCAGCGCCTTACCCGCTTCGTCGGCAAGTCCAAGGCGATGGACATGTGCCTGACCGGCCGGATGATGGACGCCGACGAAGCGGAACGGTCCGGCCTGGTGTCGCGCGTGGTCCCGCTGGCGGAGCTCATGGATGAGACGATGAAGATCGCCGAAAAGATCGCCGGCCTTTCACAACCGTCCGTCATGATGGCCAAGGAAGCCGTGAACCGTTCCTATGAGACCACCCTTTCGGAGGGGCTGCGCTTCGAGCGCCGCGTCTTTCATTCGCTGTTTGCGACCGAGGATCAGAAGGAAGGAATGACGGCGTTCACCGAGAAGCGCTCGCCTTCGTTCAAGAACCGCTGAAGCGCCCGGAAACCATGCCTGTTCGGCGTTGACGGGCCGGAAAAGCTGCACTATAAGCCGCCGCACTTGGAGGCGGCCTGTGGCTGCCGTTTTGTTTTGTGGCCTGTCCGCCTTTGAGGACGCTGGCCAACCCTGATCGATAGAGAGGCACAATGGCCAATACGTCTTCGGCCAAGAAGGCAACGCGCAAGATCGCGCGCCGCACGATGATCAACAAAAACCGTCGCTCGCGCATGCGCGGCTTCGTGCGGAAGGTCGAGGAGGCACTCGCCTCCGGCGACAAGGCAGCCGCTGAGGCAGCGCTCAAGGCAGCTCAGCCGGAGCTGATGCGGGCCGCCAGCAAGGGCGTGGTCCACAAGAATACCGCCTCGCGGAAAGTGTCGCGCCTGGCCCAGCGGGTGAAGGCTCTCTCGGCCTGAGACCTCCCTGCTCGAACCGCGATTTTCATTACCCGGCGCAACGCGCCGGGTTTTTTGTTTTGCGTGCAATGGCTTGAGCTGCGTCCACGGGCCGTGATGCCGATAAGGCAGCAACTTATTTGCCGGCGCAGGGTGAGCTCGACGCCGCTTCCGGGAGCATCGTTGCCGACCGGCCGGCAGAAAAACTGATGCCAAAACAATAAGTTATAGAAGCTTGTCCACAGCTTGTCAGATTGCCGCAACGGCAGTGTGGACCTTTCGGAAGTCAAGCAAAATTTTTAACTTTTTTTTTGCCGGCGGCGGTGAAGGGCCCGACCGGAAGAAGGTGATGAATCATAATGGTTTTGCCAAACGGGACATGATTCGAGAGGTCCTCGCAAGCCGGCGAACGGGGTCATCCGACGAAAAAACGGCCGACGCGCCCTTGCTCTTTCCTCCCCGCCTTTTGTACAGTTCAAGCATCGAAGGGGGCGGGCAGCGGCCCAGCCAACTAGCCAAAAGAACCGGTGTGATCGTCGTGTACATTTGGTGCACGCGGGGGACGGTTTTGTCCACTTCGATGTGAAGGCAGACGCTTAGTTTCGGTTGTCCAGACGGACCGCGTGGTGTCCGGGGCATTGGCCCCGGCGGTGGTAGGGGTGCGTCCAGAATCCGGCAGCCAACACTCGGGTCAGCCGCGTGGGGACAATGAACGGGTATGCGCGCGGGAGTTTGAACAAGAAGAGGCAACAATGACCGCTGCCGGGTACGAGGCCCAGCCGCGGTCCACGAAAAGAGAGACAACAGGGAAATGGACATGCAGAGCGGTGTCGAAAGCGAGAGCAGGGCGAGCTTTTCTTCGACTGGGGCAAAGGGCGAGAGCGCCGTCGTCAAGGGCGCAGCAAATGCGGAGCAGAATTTCGAGAAGGTAAAAGCCCAGCTGAAGGCAAGGCTGGGAGCGGAGGTCTATTCGAGCTGGTTCGGGCGCATGAAGCTGGCCGAGGTATCGAAGGGCGTCGTGCGGCTGTCTGTGCCGACGGCCTTCCTTCGCTCGTGGATCAACGGTCACTATGTCGATCTTGTCGCCGAACTCTGGAAGCAGGGCGACCCGGATCTTCTGAAGCTGGAAATCATCGTGCGCAGCAGCGTGCGGCCCGGGCGGGCGATTATCGACGAGGAACAGCCCTTGCCGCGCCGGGTGGGAAAGGCGGCATCCCCAGCCGGAGCCAAGGATCAGGCAAACGGGCGCTCCGACAAGAACGGCGCACGCGAGCAGGATACCCATCGCAGCCAGGTTCTCGGTTCGCCGCTCGACGGGCGCTATTCCTTCCAGTCGTTCGTTGAGGGCCCATCCAACCGGGTGGCGCTGGCGGCAGCCCGTGCAGTGGCGGAGTCAGGCTCGAATGCGGTGCGGTTCAACCCGCTTTTCCTTCACGCATCGGTGGGTCTCGGCAAGACGCACCTGCTGCAGGCTATCGCCTCGGAAGCGCTGAAAAGCAGGCCGCAGTCCCGCGTCGTCTACCTTACGGCCGAGTACTTCATGTGGCGCTTCGCCACGGCGATCCGAGACAACTACGCGCTGACACTGAAGGAGCAGCTGCGGGACATCGACCTCTTGATCATCGACGACATGCAGTTCCTGCAGGGCAAGTCGATCCAGAACGAGTTCTGCCACCTGATCAACATGCTGCTCGACAGCGCGCGGCAGGTGGTTGTGGCCGCCGACAGGCCGCCTTCGGAACTGGAATCGCTGGAGCCGCGCGTGCGATCGAGGCTCAACGGCGGAGTAGCGCTGGAGATGACCGCACCGGACTTCGACATGCGCCTTTCGATCCTGAGGCAGCGGCTCGCCGCAGCACAGATCGAGGACAAGTCTCTCGACATTCCGGCGGACATTCTCGAGCACATCGCGCGCTCGGTCACGGGCAGCGGGCGCGAACTGGAGGGGGCCTTCAACCAGCTGCTCTTCCGCCACTCGTTTGAGCCGCAGATCAGCCTGGAGCGCGTCGACGAAATCCTCGGCCACATCTGCAGGGCCGGTGAGCCCAAGCGTGTTCGTATCGAGGACATCCAGCGCGTCGTCTCGCGCCACTACAACGTCTCGAAAACCGAGTTGCTGTCGAACAGGCGCACACGCACCATCGTCAAGCCCCGGCAGGTCGCGATGTATCTGTCGAAGGTGATGACACCGCGCTCACTGCCGGAAATCGGCCGCAGATTTGGCGGCAGGGATCACACCACAGTGCTTCATGCGGTGCGCAAGATCGAGGGACTTTCGGGCAGCGACAACACATTGGCACAGGAGATCGAGCTGCTGAAGAGGCTGATTGCCGAGCAGGCCTGAAATCCGGTTGAGAGGGGATGCGGCTAGGCCGGGCGCGTGCGCCCGGCCTTTTCCCCAGGAAGGCCAGCAAAGGGGCGGCCGCCAGCCCCGCCGGACTTGCCTTTCCGCCTGATTTCCTGTCAGTTTGCTTCGATTCTGGCCCATTCGCGGCCGTTCGGGATCGGCAGGTGCACAGTCGCCATCCCGCCCCTTCTAACGAGATGGTCCAGTCATGCGTGTGGTCCTCGAACGCTCCAATCTTCTGAAGTCGCTCAATCACGTTCATCGTGTCGTTGAGCGCCGCAACACGATCCCGATCCTGTCCAACGTGCTGCTCAATGCAGACGGGGCAAGCCTGGAGATGAAGGCGACCGACCTCGACCTGGAAGTGACGGAAGCGACGCCAGCCAATGTCGAGCAGGGCGGCGCAACGACTGTTCCAGCGCATCTGCTCTACGACATCGTGCGCAAGCTGGCCGAAGGCGCGGAGGTCATGCTGAAGACCGACGAGGGCGGCGCGACGATGTCGGTCATCTCCGGGCGCTCCAACTTCAAGCTCCAGTGCCTGCCGCAGTCGGACTTCCCGCAGCTGACCGCCGGTTCGTTCAGCCACATCTTCCGGCTGGATTCGATCTCGCTCAAGGCGCTGATCGAAAGCACCCAGTTCGCCATCTCGACCGAGGAGACTCGCTACTACCTCAACGGCATCTATCTTCATGCTCATGAAGCCGGCGGCGCGCTGAAGCTGCGTGCTGTCGCAACGGACGGGCACAGGCTGGCGCGTGCGGAGATCGACGCGCCGGCCGGTTCGGAAGGCATGCCGGGCATCATTGTGCCTCGCAAGACGGTGAGCGAACTGCAGAAGCTCGTCGACGACCCGGATGTCGCCGTGACGATCGAATTGTCCGACACCAAGATCCGCTTCACCATCGGCAGCGTGGTGCTCACCTCGAAGCTGATCGACGGCACCTTCCCCGACTACGAGCGCGTGATCCCGACCGGCAACGACAAGAAGCTGGTTCTCGACCGGCAGACATTCGCGGCCGCCGTCGACCGCGTGTCGACCATCTCGTCCGAACGTGGACGGGCGGTGAAGATGTCGATCGCCGAGGGCCAGGTGACGCTGACGGTCAACAATCCCGACTCCGGCAGTGCGACCGAAGAGCTCGCGGCCGATTACGCTTCGGACCCCATCGACATTGGCTTCAACGCCAAATACCTGCTTGATGTCGCTGCGCAGCTTTCGGGAGGCGAGGCGCGCTTCATGCTCGCTGACGCCGGTTCGCCGACGCTGATCCACGACACCGCCGACGACCGCACGCTCTACGTGCTGATGCCGATGCGGGTCTAGATCGTGTGCCGGCCAGGACGACAAGCCCGCAAGTTCACATTTCGCGGCTGACCCTCAGCGACTTCCGCAACTATTCGAAGCTGGCGCTCGACCTGCAGCCGGGTGCGGTTGTGTTCACCGGGCAGAACGGCGCCGGCAAGACCAACCTGCTCGAAGCAATCTCGTTCCTGACGCCTGGGCGCGGGCTGCGGCGCGCGCAACTCTCTGACGTCACCCGCATCGGCGCGAGCAACGGCTTTGCCGTTCACGCCTCGCTGGACGGGCCGGATGGCGATACAGAAATCGGCACCGGTACGGCCGGAGCCGACGGCGAGGAAGCCGGCCGCAGGGTGCGCATCAACGGCGCCACGGCGCGCAGCGCCGACGCCATGCTCGAGTGGCTGCGAGTCATCTGGCTCACGCCGGCGATGGACCAGCTGTTTACGGGGCCCACCTCCGACCGGCGGCGGTTCCTCGACCGGCTGGTGCTGGCTGTCGATCCCGCGCACGGCCAGCGGGCGCTGTCCTATGAGAAGGCCATGCGCGGCCGCAACCGGCTGCTGGCGGACGATGTGCATGACGAGAGCTGGTTCGACGCGATCGAAACCCAGATGGCGGAGGCCGGAACGGCGATCGCCGCGGCACGGGCTGAGCTGGTCAGGCTAATGTCTGGCATGGTGGAGCGCCTGCCCGCCGACGGGCCGTTTCCACGCGCTTCACTCGCGCTGGCAGGTGACCTCGAAACCCAGGTTGCCGAACGGCCCGCAATCGATGTCGAGGAAGGCTTCCGCTTGCTGTTGGCCGAGGGGCGGCACCGCGACCGGGCCGCCGGGCGCACGCTGTCCGGCCCGCACCGGACCGATCTGCTGGTGCGCCATGTACCGAAGGACCAGGCGGCTGAACTGTGCTCCACCGGCGAGCAGAAGGCGTTGCTTGTCGGCATGATCCTCGCGCATGCCCAACTGGTCGGCGAAATCGCCGGCATGGCGCCAATCCTTCTGCTCGACGAGATCGCCGCGCATTTCGACGCCGACCGCCGGGCGGCACTCTTCGGCATTCTCGACGGCCTCAACTGCCAGTATTTCGTGACCGGCACCGAACCCGCGCTGTTCGACAGCCTGACCGGCCGGGCGCAATTCCTGACAGTCGATGCCGGGTGCGTTGCACCAACCGAAGGTGCATGACAACGCGCTTGCCCGGCACTAGACTCAACCATCATGGATGACCGCGTTTCCCAACTGGATGCCGCCGAGCTGCAGCGCTATGCGCGCCATATCGTGCTGCCGGAAATCGGCGGACCGGGGCAGCAAAAGCTGAAACGGGCGCGGGTGCTGGTCATCGGCGCAGGCGGTCTCGGCGCACCGCTTATCGCCTATCTCGCTGCAGCAGGCGTGGGTACGCTGGGAATCGTCGATGACGACACGGTGTCACTGTCCAATCTGCAGCGGCAGGTGATCCACGACACGCAGGCGGTCGGCAAACCCAAAGTGGAAAGCGCCGCCGCGGCGGTGGCGCGCATCAACCCGCATGTGCGCGTGGAGGAACATCGGCTGCGGATCACCGCTGACAATGCCGCCGACCTCGTCGGCGACTACGATCTCGTCGCGGACGGTTCCGACAATTTCGATACACGCTACGCGATGGCGGATGCCTGCGAGGCGGCGGGCAAGCCGCTGGTGACAGCGGCAGTGGGCCGCTTCGACGGCACGCTGACCGTACTCAAACCCTATGAGCGCGACGCCGAAGGCAAGCTCAATCCCGGCTACCGCGATCTCTTCCCGGAGCCGCCGCCGGCCGGCATGGTGCCATCGTGCGCCGAAGCCGGCGTGCTGGGCGCGCTGACCGGCGTCATGGGCACGCTGCAAGCAATGGAAGTCATCAAGGTGATCGCCGGTATCGGCGAGCCGCTGGTCGGCCGGCTCCTGATGTACGATTCGCTCGGCGCGCATTTCGATACGATACGGTATGGACGCGCCAAGGACTGAAGCGGCGGTGGAGGTCTTTCAGCTGCCACCCGGGTTCAACCGTTGGCAGGAACTGCTCGACCTTATTCTGCGGGCCTTCGCCTATATGGACGGGGTGATCGACCCACCCTCCTCCGCCCGTAGCCTGACGGTGGCTTCGCTTGAGAAGAAATGTTCGGACGAGGCAGTGTTCCTGGCGATTGCGGACGGGCAAATCGTCGGCTGTGTGTTCCTCGCCGACCGCGGCGCCCGCGCCTATGTCGGCAAGCTCGCGGTCGAGCCGGGGCTGCAGGGACGCGGCATCGGAAGGTGGCTGATTTCGACCGCGGAAGGTGAGGCGCAAAGGCGTGGCCGTCGCGTCATCGAGCTGCAGACGCGGGTTGAGCTGACCGGCAACCACGCCGCCTTCGCCCGGCTCGGTTTTCGCGAGACCGTGCGAACCGCGCATGCCGACTACGGCCGCCCGACCTCGATCACCATGCGCAAGGAACTCGGCGCTTGAGCCTCACACTCACCGACGCTGAGTGGGACATCGCCTCCGGCGCGCAGGGCGAGGGCATGGCGATGGCGATGCGGATCGTCGCCGAAAGCGCCAGGCTGCTCTGCGCGGCGCGGCTTATCCCGATCGCCTCGGCGCATATCGACGGCGCGCTTTACCACGGGGATTCCGGTACGCTGTTCGCCGAGAAGCTCGTCGCAGGCTGTGCGAAAGTGGCGGTGCGATCCACGCTCAATGTCGGTGCACTCGACCTCACGGGCTGCGCCCAGATAAGGCTCGCGGAACCGCAGCGCGGCATGGCCCGGCGCATGATGGATGCCTACCGCGCCATGGGCTGCGAAACGAGCTGGACATGCGCGCCCTATCAGGCCGGCCACCGCCCCGCTTTCGGCACGGACGTGGCATGGGGCGAGTCCAACGCGGTCGTGTTCTGCAACTCGGTGCTCGGTGCCCGAACCAACCGCTACGGAGACTTCCTCGATATCGCCTGCGCGATTTCCGGCAGGGCGCCCGATACCGGGCTTCACCAAGCAACTAACCGTAAGCCAATACTTACATTCGATTGCAATGCGCTCGACCAGGCGTTTCTGGGCAACGAGATCGCCTGGCCGATACTCGGCAGTCTCTACGGCAGGCTGGTAGGCGATGCGGTGGGGATTGTGACCGGCATTGGCTTCGATCCCGGCGAAGACAATCTGAAGGCTTTCGGGGCGGCAGCCGCGTCGTCGGGAGCGGTTGGACTGTTTCACATCGAGGGCGTGACGCCTGATGCCCGCGCCGGGATCGCCGCGGATGCTACCATGGCCGAGACGATCCGCGTCACGCCCGAGATGGTCGCCGATGCACAGCGCCGCCTGTCGACGGCGGAGAAACCGGACCGCATAGACGCCGTCGCCATCGGCAGCCCGCATCTTTCGTTGGACGAGGTCGGTCAACTGGAGCGTTTGATTGCAGGGCGAACGCTTGCCGTGCCGCTCTATGCTTGCACCGGCCGGCATGTGCTTCAAGCGATTGACGCGGACGGCCGGCGCAAGGCGCTGGAGTCAGCGGGCGTCACCATCGTCGCCGATACCTGCGTCGTCGTCACGCCGATCATGCGGGAAGTCCGCGACGGCGTCCTCATGACCAATTCGGGCAAATTCGCGCACTACGCGCCGGGAAACACGGGCTATGCGGTCCTGTTCGCCTCGCTTGCCGACTGCGTCGAAAGCGCCGTCACGGGCCGGCCGGTCATCGGGGCAGAACCTTCATGACAATGGAGCGCTGCGACGTGCTGGTGCGCGGCGAACCGGGTCGCGGGACAGGGCTGGTCCTGACCGCGCCGATCAGCTTCTGGGGCGGCGTCGATCCGGCCAGCGGAACGGTCATCGACCCCCGGCATCCGCAGCATGGCGTTTCGATTGCAGGCACCGTTCTGTTTCTACCGGGCACGATTGGCTCGTCATCCGCTTCGGCAGTGCTGATGGAGCTTGTTCATCGTGGCAATGCACCTGCTGCAATCGTGCTGCACGAGCCCGATGCAATCCTGCTTGTCGGCCTGATCTCGGCAATCGAGATGGGCTGGGCTTCGCCGATCGCGCTACGCCTCGACACGTCACGGCACACACAGTTCGACGGGCTGTCGGTGTCCGTCGACAGCGAAGGTCTGCTCCACACTATGTAAGCTCGTGCTTACTTAAATTCGTTGCGGCAGAACGCGGTCGGGCGGGCGGTGGCCATCGAAGAAGGTGCGAATGTTGACGATGACCTTCTCGCCCATGTCGATGCGGCCTTCTATGGTCGCCGACCCCATATGCGGCAACAGCACCACCCTGCCCTTGGCCGCGAGCTTGACCAGTTTCGGGCTGACAGCCGGCTCGTGCTCGAACACGTCGAGCCCAGCGCCGGCCAGCTTGCCCTGCTCGATCAGCCGCACAAGCGCATCCTCGTCCACGACGTCGCCACGCGCTGTGTTGACCACATAGGCGCGCGGCTGCATCAGCTCCAGCCGCCTCGCCGACAGCAGATGGAACGTCGCCGGCGTCGAGGGACAATGGACCGAAATAATGTCCATCCGCGCCAGCATTTGGTCGAGGCTGTCCCAGTAGGTCGCCTCCAGCTCGTCCTCTACCGACGGCACGACCCTGTTGCGGTTATGGTAGTGGATCGACAGGCCGAATGCCTTGGCGCGGCGGGCTACCGCCGTGCCTATGCGGCCCATGCCCACAATGCCCAGCCTCTTGCCCCAGATGCGGTGGCCGAGCATCCAGGTCGGCGACCAACCCGACCACTTGCCGCCCTCGCGCAGCACCTCGGCGCCCTCGATCAGCCGCCGCGGCACCGACAGCATGAGCGCCATCGTCATGTCGGCGGTGTCCTCGTTGAGAACGTTGGGCGTGTTGGTGACGGCAATGCCCTTTCCGGCAGCCGCCGCAACGTCGATATTGTCGACCCCGTTGCCGAAATTGGCGATCAGCTTCAGCCGATCCCCCGCCTGCTCGATCAAGGCTGCGTCAATGCGGTCGGTAATCGTCGGGACCAGCACATCGGCTTCGCGCAGCGCCGCCACAAGCTCCGGCTGGGTCATCGGCTTGTCGTCGACATTGAGACGCGCGTCGAACAGTTCACGCATGCGCGTTTCAACCTGATCGGGGAGCTTGCGCGTGATGACGACGAGGGGCTTTTTCTTGCCGGCCATCGCTTCCTCAAAAACGGGTCCTGTTGAGACCTCTTTAACCAAGACAGGCGACACTTCTCAGCGGTGCCGGCCTCTTTGTCTATCAACTCGGTCCGCCGAAAACAAAGAAAAAGGGGCCAAGGCGCAGGGGTCTGATGCGGCCCATCAACCGTGACGGAATACCCATGCCAATTCGCCTGGCAACCTGCCTTTCAGCCGCTCTTTTCCTTCTGATGCCAGCCGCTGTCGATGCGGCCGGGCCGCCGCCGCCAGGATCGGTCGGACCGAGCGGCCTGCCGTTGCCGCGCTTCGTCAGCCTCAAGGCAAGCCGCGTCAATCTCAGGATCGGACCGGGCCTGAACTATCCCATCGACTGGATGTATCTGAAGTCGGGCCTGCCGATGGAGATCATTCAGGAATTCGACAACTGGCGTCGCGTCCGCGACGCCGACGGCACCGAAGGCTGGATCAACCAGTCGCTGCTGTCGGGCAAACGCACGGCCATCGTCGCCCCCTGGCAGCGGGGAAAGACCGCGCGTCTCGTGCTGCGCGCCTCGGCGGAAGACGAGGCGCGCATTGTCGCCGAGCTCGAACCCGGAGTCGTCGGCACCATCCAGATCTGCAACGGCGAATGGTGCGAGATGAATTTCGGGAGCGCCCGTGGCTGGGTCAGGCAGACGACGATCTGGGGTGCGTATCCGGGCGAAACAATCGCCGACTAGGGCCGAGGCCTCTGCGGGTCAACCGCGCTTGCGCCGCAGCCTGACGATCACGTCGACATTGGCGATTTCCATCCCCTCCGGCGGCTCGGGCAGGTCGACGAGCGAAACGGCGCCGCTATCGATGTCCAGCAGCAGGTTCTCGTCTTCGACGAAGAAGTGATGGTGGTCGGATGTGTTGGTGTCGAAATAGGTGCGTGCACCCTCGACGGCCAGAATGCGCAACAGCCCCGCTTCGGTAAACTGATGCAGTGAATTGTAGACCGTCGCCAGCGAGACGGCGACGCCGGCCAGCTGCGCCTCTTCGTGCAGTTCCTCGGCCGAGAGATGACGGTTGCCCTTGGCGAAAAGCAGTTCGGCCAGCGCCACGCGCTGCCGGGTCGGCCGCAATCCTGCTTGCCTGACCCGCTGCTCGACCCGCGATTCGCCGGACTCTGTCGTCATTTTCCTCTTCCGGTTCCACTCCAGGCGCCCGCGCAAGCAGACGCGCAGGCGTTCTTTGGGAGTATGAGCACAAAACCTATATATTTTGTGTGCCAAACGCGATCAATAGCGGCGCGAAAGCCGGATGCCGCATGGGCGCCGCATTGACAATGCGCAGTTTCCAGCGGGCAAACGTCTGTGATAGGGAAGCCGGAACCAAAGAGCCGGGCAACGGCTGGCAGCGAGGCAACGAGGAATTCATGGCGGAACGCAAATCGAGCTACGGCTACGACGACCTGCTGGCATGCGCCCAGGGCGACCTTTTCGGACCCGGCAATGCGCAGCTTCCAGCACCTCCAATGCTCATGTTCGACCGCATCACGGAGATTGCCGAAGAAGGCGGCGAGTTCGGCAAGGGCCTGATCCGCGCGGACTTCCAGATCAAGCCTGATTTGTGGTTCTTCGAGTGCCATTTCCCGGGCAATCCAGTCATGCCGGGATGCCTCGGACTGGATGCACTCTGGCAAATGACCGGCTTCTTCCTCGGATGGCTCGGCCTGCCGGGCAAGGGCATGGCGCTTTCGACCGGCGAGGTGAAGTTCAAGGGCATGATCACGCCTGCCACCAAGCTCGTCGAATACGGCGTCGACTTCAAACGCGTCATGCGCGGCCGGCTTGTCCTTGGCATCGCCGATGGCTTCGTCAAAGCCGACGGCGAGCAGATTTACAAGGCGACCGACCTGAGGGTTGGGCTCGCGCAACAGGGTTCCTGAATTCCAATCGCTTGAGGCCGGCCGGCAAACCGGCCAAGGGAGAGCAAGATGAGACGAGTCGTCGTTACCGGCCTCGGGGTCGTGTCCTCGATCGGCAATGATGCAGCCGAGGTCACTGAGTCGCTGCGCCACGCCAAATCCGGGATTACCTTCTCGGACGATTTCGCCAATCACGGCTTCAAATGCCAGGTGTGGGGCGCGCCAAAGCTCGACCCGACCGAGCTGGTGGACCGTCGCGCCATGCGCTTTCTGTCGAAGGGCGGCGCCTGGAACCATGTCGCCATGCAGCAGGCGATCACAGACTCCGGCCTCGAAGAAGGCGACATCACCAACGAGCGCACCGGCATCGTGATGGGCTCCGGCGGACCATCCACGCGCACCATCGTCGAAGCGGCGGAAATCACGGAAAAGAACGGCAGCCCCAAGCGCATCGGCCCGTTCGCCGTGCCGAAGGCGATGTCGTCGACCGCGTCGGCGACACTCGCAACCTGGTTCAAGATCCACGGCGTCAACTATTCGATCTCGTCGGCCTGTTCCACCTCGGCGCACTGCGTCGGCAACGCAGCCGAACTGATCCAGTGGGGCAAGCAGGACGTCATGTTCGCCGGCGGCCACGAGGACCTCGACTGGACCATGTCGAACCTGTTCGACGCCATGGGCGCCATGTCGTCCAAGTACAACGACACGCCCGCCAAGGCGTCTCGCGCCTATGACGCCAACCGCGATGGTTTCGTTATCGCCGGCGGCGCCGGCGTGCTGGTGCTCGAAGAGCTCGAACACGCCAAGGCGCGCGGCGCCAAGATCTATTGCGAGATCGTCGGTTATGGCGCGACTTCCGACGGCTACGACATGGTGGCTCCGTCGGGCGAAGGCGCGGTCCGCTGCATGAAGCAGGCGCTGGCCACCGTCGATGGCCATGTCGACTACATCAACACGCACGGCACCTCCACACCGGTTGGCGACAGCCGCGAGGTCGCCGCCATCCGGGAGGTGTTCGGCAACGACATCCCGCATGTCGCCTCCACCAAGTCTCTTACGGGCCACTGCCTGGGCGGCGCCGGCGTGCAGGAGGCCATTTACTCCATCCTGATGATGCAAGCCGGCTTCATTGGCGAGAGCGCGCATGTCGAGGAACTCGACCCGGAGTTCGAGGGTATGCCGATCGTGCGCAGCCGGATCGACAATGCGCAGTTCGACACGGCGCTTTCCAACTCGTTCGGGTTCGGCGGCACCAACGCCACGCTCGTCATGCGCCGCTTCAACGGATAACAGGACCGCTTCATGGACGGATTGATGAAGGGGCGCCGCGGCCTCGTCACGGGCATTGCGAACGATCATTCGATTGCGTGGGGGATCGCCCGCAAGCTCCACGAACACGGCGCCGAAATCGCGGTCACCTATCAGGGCGATGCGTTCGGCCGGCGGGTAAAGCCGCTTGCGGAGCAGCTGGGCAGCCGCCTTGCGCTGCCGTGCGACGTGGAAGACAGCGCCTCCGTCGATGCAGTTTTCGAAACCCTGGGCAACGAATGGGGCAAGCTGGACTTCCTCGTTCACGCCATCGGCTTCTCCGACAAGAACGAACTGAAAGGCCTTTACGCGGATACGAGCCGGGAGAACTTCAGCCGCACCATGCTCATCTCCTGCTATTCCTTCACGGAGATGGCGCGAGGCGCTGCGGCCCTGATGCCCGACGGCGGCAGCATGATCACCATGACATATGCCGGGTCCACGAGGGTCATGCCCAACTACAATGTCATGGGCGTTGCCAAGGCCGGCCTCGAGGCCAGCGTCCGCTATCTCGCGGCCGACTACGGTCCGCGCGGCATCCGCGTCAATGGGTTGTCAGCAGGTCCCGTCCGCACGCTTGCGGGCGCCGGCATCGCCGACGCACGCTATATGTTTTCGTTTCAGCAGCGTAATTCTCCGCTCAGGAAGGCCGTTACACTGGACGAAGTCGGAGGCTCGGCGCTTTATCTTCTTTCCGACCTGTCTGGAGGGGTGACCGGCGAGATCCACTATGTCGATAGTGGTTACCATGTGGTTTCCATGCCGACCCTGGAAGAGCTTAAGCGCTTTGATTCCAACGCAAATTAGCAAACGCTTCTGTTAAATTGGAATCAGTCGCGGAAACGCTTTCTAAGGATATTTCCGCTACATACAGCCCTCGAATGGGGCAGTTTGTATGCAAGAGACAAGTCATCCCTTCCGCACACCTGTATTTCGGCTGCTGACGATTGCAGCTGCCGGCGTAGGCAGCTTCATCATCGGGCTGTGGGGTCTGCGCTATGGCATGGGCGACCAGATCGCCGGTATGCCGTCAGAGGTGATTGGCGCGATCATCGCATCGCTCTGCGCGCTGGCCGCGGCAAGCTCTTCGCTGTCGTTTTTCGCCGGTGTCGATGAATCCGCGAGCTATGTCTTCCGCGAAACGCAGATCGACAAGCTGACCGGCCTCAATACCCGCACCGCGATGATCGGCAAGATCGCCGAGGCGGCCATATCCACGTCGAAGACCGGCGAGCCAGTCTACCTGATCGACATCGACATCGACCGCTTCAAGCACATCAACGATTCAATCGGCTATCAGCAGGGTGACGAACTCATCAAGCTGTTTGCAGAGAGGCTGCGCGAAAACCTGCCGGAAGGCATCGAAACCGGCCGTATCGGCGCCGGGCAATTCGGTGTTTTGCTGCCGGACAGCAAGTCGCCGACGCCGATCAACCAATTCGTCGAAACGCTGATCGAGGCCATGATGAAGCCGTATCAGCTGACGACGCACCTGCAATCGATCAACCTTTCGGTGGGCATCGTCGCGATGCCGAAGGACGGCAACGACCCGATCGTGCTCCTACGCCGCTCCAACCTGGCTCTGCAACAGGCGCGAGCCCTGGGCGTTGCAAGCTGGGCCGTCTTCCATCCCGACATGGGCAAGGTCGCCGAGCATCGCCAGTGGGTAGAGTCGGAACTGCACTCCGCTTTCAAGCGCGGCGATTTCGAGCTGCACTATCAGCCGCAGATGGACCTGACGAGCCAGCGCGTGATCGGCTACGAGGCGCTGATCCGCTGGCGCCACCCCACGCGCGGCATGATTGCGCCGATGGAATTCATCCCCATCGCCGAGGAAACCGGCATGATCGTGCCGATCGGCGAATGGGTGCTGCGCAAGGCCTGCACAGACGCCTGCATGCTGCCTGACGACTGCTTCGTCGCGGTCAACATCTCGCCGGTGCAGTTCATGACCAAGGATTTCGTCTCACTTGTCCGCACAATCATGCGCGAGACCGGCGTGAAACCGGCCAAGCTCGAGCTGGAAGTCACCGAGACCGCGATGATGCAGGACCGCGAGCGCGCGGCCAAGGTTCTCAAGGAACTGTCCGAAATGGGCATTTCGGTCGCCGTCGACGATTTCGGCACCGGCTACTCGAACCTCAGCTACCTGATCGACTTCTCGTTCCAGAAGCTGAAAATCGACCGCTCCTTCGTCGCTCGCATGGAAAATGACTCGAGCTCCGGCGCGGTTGTTTCCACCATCGTCGGCCTGTCGCGGGCGCTCGGCGTGCACACCATCGCCGAGGGCGTGGAGACGGAGAGCCAGGCAACGCTGCTGCGTGCTGCAGGCTGCGATGTGGTGCAAGGCTATTTCTACGGTCGCCCGGAACCGCTGGTCATCAACCACGCTCCGGAAGCCGAACGGAAGGTCGTCAACCTGCACTAGGCGCAGGCGACCTGTCGGTTGTCCCCTATTTCGAAGCCATCAGGACGCGAAAGCGCGCGTCCTGCGCCAGCTCTCCATATGATGCGGCTTCGGCCTTGAGAATGTTCTCGTAGGGCAATCCCTTGTTGGCTACCATGAACAAGCGCCCGCCCTTCTTGAGAGCGCCCAGTGCTGCCTTGACCATCGCGATTCCGATTTCAGGCTCCGCCGCCCGCCCCTGATGGAATGGCGGGTTCATGACGATCACGTCGTAACGGTGGACCATCGGCTCGGCCAGCAGATCGTGCCAGAAATAGCGGCGCGCCACGTCCGGGCCGACCTTGTTCATGTTCACCTTCGCTGCTTCCAGCGCCGCGTGCGAGGCCTCGTAGAGGTCGATCGACGCCATGGCGTGGCGTTCTGCCAATGCCGCCGAGAGGTAGCCCCAGCCAGCGCCGAAGTCAGCGGCGGCGCCCTTCAGGTCGGCCGGCAGGCTTTCGGCCAGGAGGCGGGAGCCCGGATCGACACGGTCCGCCGAAAACATGCCAGCGCCTGTGACGAACCGACCGTCGACGAGACCGGGCGGTGGCGTCAGGGCGTCGATGGCGTCATCAGCGTCCCTCGGCCTTGTCAGCCAGAAGACGACGCCGTGATATTTCGACTCCGAACCCGCGAGTTCGACGAGCGATCCGACACGCTTCTTCAGGCTGGCGATGCCATCGGTCTTGCCGCCTGCGACGACGATCAGTCCGCCGGAGCGGGTGCGCTCAAGTGCCTGGGCTACCCAGAGCTCGTTCTGGCGCCGGTGCCTGCCGCAAAGCGCGATGGAAAGGTCGTAATCCGAGCCCTCCGGTTCCGGCGAAATTTCGTGCCCGGTTGTCTGGAGGGGCAGGAAGAGCGGCCTGAGGTCCTGAACAAGCGCCAGCTCGGCCTTAAAACCTTCCGGTCGGCGCATACCCGGAAGCGCGTTGAGCATGAGCCCACGCGCGCCCGAATTCGGCAGGTCGACCATGCCCGTTTCAAACGGATGCAGCGCTATCGCCGGACGGCTGTCCATCTATTCCTCTGCTCGCCTCGAACGAAAAACGGGCGCGGCCTTTCGGTCGCGCCCGTCTGTCTTACACGATCCGCGTTAGATCAGGCGTCGGTTTCCTCGGCCTTCTTCTCGCGGGCGAGTTCCTTGCCGGTCTCCTGGTCGACGACCTTCATCGACAGGCGAACCTTGCCGCGCTCGTCGAAGCCCATCAGCTTGACGAAGACCTTGTCGCCTTCCTTGACGACGTCCGTGGTCTTGCCGACGCGCTCCTGCGCGAGCTGCGAAATGTGCACCAAGCCGTCCTTCGGACCGAAGAAGTTGACGAAGGCGCCGAAGTCGGCGGTCTTGACGACCGTGCCTTCATAGATTTCGCCCACTTCCGGCTCTGCCGTCAGCGAGTGAATCCACTTCTTCGCCGCCTCGATCTCCTTGGCGTTCGACGATGCGATCTTCACCGTGCCGTCGTCCTCGATGTTGATCTTGGCGCCGGTCTTTTCGACGATCTCGCGGATCACCTTGCCGCCGGTGCCGATCACGTCGCGGATCTTGTCGGTCGGGATGGTCATGACCTCGATGCGTGGCGCAAACTCGCCGAGTTCCGAACGGCCTTCGGAGATTGCCTTGGCCATCTCGCTCAGGATGTGAGCGCGGCCGCCCTTCGCCTGATCCAGAGCGACCTTCATGATCTCCTCGGTGATGCCGGAAATCTTGATGTCCATCTGGAGCGAGGTGATGCCGTCCACGGTGCCGGCGACCTTGAAGTCCATGTCGCCGAGGTGGTCCTCGTCACCGAGAATGTCGGAGAGAACCGCGAAGCGCTCGCCTTCCTTGATCAGGCCCATGGCGATGCCCGCCACCGGCTTGGCCAGCGGAACGCCTGCGTCCATCAGGGCCAGCGAGGTGCCGCAGACCGTCGCCATCGACGATGAGCCGTTGGATTCGGTGATCTCGGACACCACGCGCAGCGTGTAGGGGAACTGCTCGGCGGCCGGCAGCATCGGGTGGATGGCCCGCCAGGCAAGCTTGCCGTGGCCGATCTCGCGGCGTCCCGGAGAACCCATGCGGCCCGTCTCACCCACCGAATAGGGCGGGAAATTGTAGTGCAGCATGAAGGTCTCTTTGTAGGTGCCGGTGAGGGCATCCACGAACTGCTCGTCCTCGCCGGTACCCAGCGTGGCGACAACCACCGCCTGCGTCTCGCCGCGGGTGAACACGGCCGAGCCGTGAGTGCGCGGCAGAACGCCGACTTCCGACACGATCGGACGAACGGTCTTCAGGTCGCGGCCGTCGATGCGGCTGCCGGTGTCGAGGATGTTCCAGCGGACGATCTTCGCCTGCAGTTCCTTGAACACCGAACCGACCTGCTCGCCGGTCCATTTCGCTTCTTCGCCCTCGGCCGGCGTGAAGGCTTCCTTCACCTTGGCCTTCACCGCGTCAACGGCGGCGTAGCGCTGCTGCTTGTCGGTGATCTTGTAGGCTTCGCGCAGCTCGCCCTCGACGAGCTTCAGCATCTCGCCCTCGAGCTCCGACAGGTCCGCCGGCTCGTGCTCGCGCGGCTCCTTGGCGGCGGCTTCGGCCAGCTTGATGATCGCGTCGATCACCGGCTGGAACGCCTTGTGGCCAAATGTCACCGCGCCGAGCATGACTTCCTCGGAGAGCTCATGCGCTTCGGACTCAACCATCATCACGGCGTCGCCGGTACCGGCAACGACCAGATCGAGCTTCGATTCCGGCATCTCGTCGATATGCGGATTGAGCACATACTCACCAGCGATGTAGCCAACGCGCGCGGCGCCGATCGGACCCATGAAGGGCACGCCCGAAAGGGTCAGCGCGGCGGAAGCCGCGACCATCGCAAGCACGTCCGGGTCGTTCTCCAGATCGTGCTGGAGCACGGTAAGAACCACCTGGGTGTCGTTCTTGTAGCCATCGGCGAAAAGCGGACGGATCGGGCGGTCGATCAGGCGCGAGGTAAGCGTTTCCTTCTCGCTCGGCCGGCCTTCGCGCTTGAAGAAGCCGCCGGGAATCTTGCCGGCTGCGAAGGTCTTTTCCTGGTAATTGACGGTCAGCGGAAAGAAATCGAAGCCGGGCTTCGGCTGCTTTTCCGACACGACGGTGGCGAGAACCACGGTCTCGCCGTAGGTGGCAAGCACAGCGCCGTCAGCCTGACGTGCGATCTTGCCGGTTTCGAGAGTGAGCGGACGTCCGCCCCACTCCATTTCAACTTTGTGATGCTTGAACATACCTTGTCCTCAATGGGGGAAGCATGCGCCGGTCGGGCACATCGGACTTCCCCTGCTTCGTTCACGGTGTCGCCATCGCGGACCATTCCGCGCATTACGGCGTCGCCGTTATCATCGAACCTGCCGGGCGCCGCACGCGCGGAGCCGGAGGTCCGGAACGAGCCACGGGCAAGACAACGGGAAGCTCCATTGCCGCGCGATACGCGCGGAGCTGCCTGCAATCCTGCCCCATGACCCGGTCCTGGGATCGCACCGCCGGTCCAATATGTCTCGGTGGCGCTGGGGTGGCCGCGAGAAGCGGCCGGTTTGCCGCGATGGCGAGCGGCGATGCCGCCCGCCATCATGGCTAGTTAGCGGCGAATACCGAGCTTGCCGATCAGCGTCTGGTAGCGGCCTTCGTCCTTGGACTTGAGATAGTCCAGAAGGCGACGGCGCTGTGAGACCAGCTTCAGCAGACCACGGCGGGAGTGATTGTCCTTTTTGTGGCCCTTGAAGTGTTCGGTAAGGTTGGTAATGCGCTCCGAAAGAATGGCAACCTGTACCTCGGGCGAACCGGTGTCGCCCTTGGCGGTTGCGAATTCGTTCAAAAGTTCCTGCTTCCGCTCTGCGGTTATCGACATCGGATTTCCTTTCTGAATGGGAGGAAAAGGGGACGCCCACGGCCGGGATGTCGTCCAGCGGGGGCCATCAAGGCAGCGTCAAAGCGCTGCGCTGCGGCGCATATAGTCGAGATCAGCTGCAATTGCCAGCGCTAATCGAGTTCGGACCCGTCTACAGCCAGCGTTTCAGGCGGAAGACGATCAGCAACCCGATGGCGATGACGGCCATCAGCCCCAGCGCCATCGGATAGGCATAGGGAAGATCGAGCTCCGGCATGTTTCCGGCCCGGCCAGGGTCGAAATTCATGCCCCATATGCCGGCCAGAAAACCCAGCGGGATGAAGATGGTCGAGATGATGGTCAGCACCTTCATCACCTCGTTCATCTTGGTCGAGACGCTCGACAGATAGAGATCCAGCAGGCCGGTCGCGAGTTCGCGGTAGGTTTCGGTCACGTCGATCAGCTGAACCGAATGATCGTAGGTATCGCGCAAGTACTGGCTGATATCGCGTGGGATCAGACCGAGCTCCTCACGCGAGAGCGCCGAAAGCATCTCGCGAGACGGCCAAAGCGCCCGCTTTACCGTCAGGAGCTGGCGCTTGATGGCATGCAGGTCTGTCACGTCGTTCGGGCGGGGATCGAAGGTGATGCGGTCTTCCAGATCCTCAAGCTCCTCGCCGATTGCCTCCAGCAGAGGGAAGTAGGCGTCCAGGATCGTGTCGAGGATCGCATAAACGAGATAGGGCGCACCCCGCTTGCGGATGCGCCCGGTCGGCGCTTCCAGCCGCTTGCGAACCGGTTCGAGGCAATCGCCGGGCCGCTCCTGGAAGGTCACCACATGCGTCTTGTCGAAGACGATGGCGAACTGCTCCTTGGAGGTAACGCTCTTGCCGTCGAACATGTGCACGACGATCAGCGGGTGCCCGTCATAGACATCAACTTTGGGACGCTGGTCGGTATTGGCGACATCCTCGATCGCCAGAGGATCCATCTCGAACAGCTCGCCGATTGCAGCGATCAGCTCGAGATCAGCGAGGCCGATGACATCGACCCAAAGCCGCTTGCCGGATTTGACAGCCTTGCGCACGTCTTCGATCCCGACGTCAGGCACTTCGACCGCCTTGTCGTCGTCTATCACCGTCATGCGCATCGTCGTGGGCGACGCGTGCTCGTCGGGCACGAGCAGGCCCGGAGGCGCGCCCACGGGGGAGCGGCGGTGGTGGACCAGTGCGGGTTTCTTGGCCATGCGCGGAAAGTGCGCAAATCGGCCAGATGCCGCAAGCCCTAACTGTCAGTCGCGGAACACGCGCCGTGGGTGGAACATGCCCGCTTCCACCGCCCCGATGGCTACGAGGCGGCCGCGGGCCAGCGCGCAGGCATCGTCTGCTTCGATTGGCGCGCCGGCGCCGCGCACGATTGCGGCGTTGCCGAGGCGCACCTTGCGGGCGGCGTCGTCGGACAGCACGATTTGCGGCAGGAAGGAAAGGGCGGCACCCGTATCCAGCAACAGCGCGTCGAGTGCCCCGAAGCTGTCGGGCGGCGGGGGAAGAAGCTTGTCGCCATCCCGCTCGCGCTCGGGCGCGGCGGCTTCGAGCGCATCGAGTGTCAGCAGCTGCTCCGGTGTGAAGGGATCGACCTCGGTGCGGCGCAGTTCGGCGATATGGCCGAAGCAGCCAAGTTCGCGGCCCATGTCGCGCGCGATGGAGCGCACGTAAGTACCCTTGCCGCATTCGATCTCGAACACCGTGTGGTCCGCGTCCGGCATCTCCACGATGCCGAGGCTTCCGATCTCGACTTCCCGCGCCGGGATGTCGAGTTCCTCGCCCTCGCGCGCCAGATCGTAGGCGCGTTCGCCGGAAATCTTGATCGCCGAGAATTGCGGCGGGGTCTGCATGATCACGCCGGTGAACTGTGGCAGCAGGGCGCGGATATCAGCTTCCGACGGGCGCTGGCCCGAGGTCCTCGTCGCCTCGCCCTCGCGGTCGTCGGTCGAGCGCTCCTCGCCCCAGCAGATGGTGAAGCGGTAGACCTTGGCGCCATCCATCACGTAGGGAACGGTCTTGGTGGCGTCGCCGAGCGCTATCGGCAGCATGCCGGACGCCAGCGGGTCGAGCGTGCCGGCGTGGCCGGCCTTCTCTGCATTGAACAGCCACTTGATCTTAGAGACGGCCTCGGTCGATCCCATGCCGACCGGCTTGTCGAACACGACCCAGCCGGAGACAGGCCGGCCCTTCCTCTTGCGATTGCGGGGCACTAGTCCTTGTCCTCGTCGTCCAGGTCGCGCGCCACCTCGGGCGAGCGCAGCAGTTCGTCGATCTTGGCCATGTTGTCGAAGCTCGTATCGAGCCTGAACCTGATCTCGGGCATGAACTTCATCTGCCGCAATTCCGGCGTGACCCGGCCGCGTACGAACTTCGCGTTGCGGTTCAGCGCCTCCACAACCGCATCGTCGTCGGCAGCCGCGAGCGGCGCGACGAAAGCAGTCGCAATCTTGAGGTCCGGCGACATGCGCACCTCGGAGACGGAAATGACGGTGCCCTCGATCAGGTCGTCGCGCACCTCGCCGCGCTGGAGCACGGCGGAAATGGCGTGACGCACCTGCTCGCCAACGCGCAACTGGCGCTGCGAGGGGCCGGAAGATGAAAATCTCGACACGGCTGCAAATCCTGAAATCGTGCATGACGGGATCGAACCGTCATGCATGTTCAAACTATCGAATGCGTTGGCGGCCCGGTGCGCTCACCGGGCCGATCGTTGTCGCCCCTAGAGCGTGCGCGTCACCATCTCGACGCGGTAGGCCTCGATGACATCGCCCTGGCGAATGTCTTCGTAATTGGCGAAGGCCATGCCGCATTCCTGACCGGCCGGAACCTCGGCAACCTCGTCCTTGAAGCGCTTGAGAGTCTTCAGCGTGCCTTCGTGGATGACCACGTTGTCGCGGATCAGGCGAACGCCCGCGCCGCGCTCCACCTTGCCCTCTGTGACGCGGCAACCAGCGACCTTGCCGACCTTGGTGATGTTGAACACCTCCAGGATTTCGGCATTACCCAGGAAGGTCTCGCGCCGCTCGGGCGACAGCAGGCCGGACATCGCTGCTTTGATGTCGTCCACCAGGTCGTAGATGATGTTGTAGTAGCGGATCTCGATGCCCGCCTGCTCGGCGGCATCGCGGGCCTGACGGTTGGCGCGGACGTTGAAGCCGATGATCGCCGCTTCCGACGTCTCGGCCAGCGAGATGTCGCTTTCGGTGATAGCGCCGGCGCCCGAATGGACGATGCGTGCCCGAACCTCGTCGGTGCCAAGCTTGTCGAGTGCGGCAACGATGGCCTCGATCGAACCCTGCACGTCGCCCTTGATGAGCAGCGGGAACTCCTTGACGCCGGAGGTCTGCAGCTGGGTCATCATCTGCTCGAGCGAGCCGCGCTGGCCCGCCTGGCGCGCCACCGACTTCTCGCGCGCGATGCGCTGGCGGTACTCGGAAATCTCGCGTGCCTTGGCCTCGTTCTCGACCACCGCGAACCGGTCGCCGGCCTGCGGCGTGCCCTGCAGGCCGAGAATTTCGACCGGCATGGACGGCGTCGCCTGCTTGACCTGATCGCCGGTGTCGGCAACCAGCGCACGCACGCGGCCCCACTCGTTGCCGGCAACGATGATGTCGCCCGGCTCGAGCGTACCTGCCTGAACGAGTACAGTAGCGACGGAGCCCCGGCCCTTGTCGAGCTTGGCTTCGATAACGACGCCCTCGGCGGTGCGGTCCGGATTGGCTTTCAGTTCGAGCAGTTCAGCCTGCAGCAGGATCGCTTCGAGCAGACCGTCGAGGTTGGTTCCCTTGATCGCCGAAACCTCGACCTCCTGCACGTCGCCGCCCATCGACTCCACAAACACCTCGTGCTGGAGGAGATCGGTGCGCACCTTCTGCGGATTGGCGTCGGGCTTGTCGATCTTGTTGATCGCCACGATCAGCGGCACGCCGGCCGCCTTGGCGTGGTTGATGGACTCGATCGTCTGCGGCATCACCGCGTCATCCGCAGCCACCACCAGAATGGCGATGTCGGTGGACTGCGCGCCGCGGGCGCGCATCGCGGTAAACGCGGCGTGGCCGGGCGTATCGATGAAGGTGATCTTCTGGCCGTTCTTCTCGACCTGGTAGGCGCCGATATGCTGCGTGATGCCGCCCGCCTCGCCGGACACGACATTCGCGTTGCGGATCGCATCGAGCAGCGACGTCTTGCCGTGGTCGACATGGCCCATGATGGTGACGACCGGCGGGCGCGGCTTCAGGTCTTCGGCCTTGTCCTCGATGTCGAAGAAGCCCTGCTCGACGTCAGATTCGGAGACACGCTTGACCGTGTGGCCGAATTCTCCAGCCACGAGCTCGGCTGTATCGGCATCGATAACGTCGCCGGGCTTCATCATCTGCCCTTCTTTCATGAAGTACTTGACGATATCGACCGCGCGCTCGGCCATGCGGTTGGCGAGTTCCTGGATCGTGATCGTTTCGGGAAGCGTTACCTCGCGGGCGATCTTTTCCCGCGGCTCCTGATGCTGGGCACGCTTGAACTTCTCCTGGCGGCGACGCATGGCCGACAGCGAACGGCCGCGTCCGCCCTCGTCGGCCGAAAGCGCCGAGTTGAGGGTCAGCTTGCCGCGGCGGCGGTTGTCGTCTGTCTTCGGCCGCGCGGGCCGATGTGCCGGCGTTTCCGGACGTGCCGCGCTGCCGCGCTTGGCAGCACCGCGCGAACCTTCATCATCCTCCTCGACGACTTCCGGCTCGGGCGTGCGGCGGCGAGCTTCTTCCTCGGCGCGGCGGCGGGACTCGGCCTCGGCCTGCAGCCGGGCCTCCTCCTCAGCCTGCCGGCGGGCAGACTCGGCACGCTCGCGGGCGCGGCGTTCCTCGTCGGCGGCGCGGCGCTTGGCGTCCTCTGCGGCGCGCTTGCGGTCCTCGACCTCGCGAACCTTGGCGCCCTCGAGAGCCCGGCGGCGAGCTTCCATCTCCTCGTTGGAGAGTTCGTTGAGAACCATGCCCGAGCGATCGACGGCCGGCGCCGGCGCTTTCGCGGCGGGTTCGGAGGCTTGCGGAGCCGCGGGCTGCGCAGAGGGCTTCGGCTTGAACACCGTCGCCGCCTCGGACTTCTCGTCCGGACGTGAGAACTTCCGCTTCTTCGTTTCGACGACGACAGACTTCGTGCGGCCATGCGAGAAGCTCTGCCGCACGGTTCCCTGCTCGACGCTGGGGCGCTTCAGGGTCAGCGTCTTCTTGGGGCTGACGCTGAGGGTCTTGTCATCACTCGAATTCGTATCGCTCATTCCATATCCTTTGCAGGCGCCTTGTCTTCAAGCTCGGGTGCGATCGATGAGGGCTGTATTCCAGCCCTGTAACGGTCGAGCGCTGCCACGCGCTTAAGCGCCGCCCTGCCCGCCTCGGTAGCGAGCACGGCAGCATGTATCACATTTGTTGCCCCCAATGCCAAACCCAATTCGGCCTCCGAAAAGAGTTTGAACGCCGGGATGTCGGGGCCCCCGGCCTCGGCCGTCGCATGGCGCGCCTGCGCAAGCTTGCGCACGCCGTCATCCGATGCCTCCCTTGCATGGAGAACCGCGGCGGACTTGCCGGTGCGAACCGCGCTGTCCACCTTCGCCGCGCCAAGTGCCACAGCGCCGGCCTTGCGGGCAAGGCCGAGGGCGCCGAGAGCGGCGGCGACCAGAAGATCATCGACCAGCTGGCCCAGCCCCGGCGAAACGGTGACGCCGGCCTTCAGCGCCCGGGCGAAGTGGTTCTTGCCCGCGGCGCGGTCGACGTGATCGCGGTCAGCGGTGACCCAGCAGCCGCGCCCGGGAAGGCGACGCTTGATGTCCGGAACCACCGAACCGTCGGGACCCGCGACGAAGCGCAGGAGCAAGTCCGGCTCCAGCGTCTGCCGCGTCACGATGCAGGTTCGATCGTTCATGTCCACCAAGGTCCGCTCCGGACAGCGCCGCCAGCCGTGGCATCAGAGTTCGGCCTCAGCCGGCTCTTCTTCCGCTTCGCCAGCCAGGTCTTCCTCGGTGATCCAGCCGGCCATGAGCCGGGCAGCCATCACCATCTCTTCCGCGTCGGCGCGCGACACGTCGAACGACGACAGCACGCCGTCGAAGAACTTGGTCTCACCGTCCTTGCGCTCCTTCCAGCCGACGAGATCGTCAACCGCGTAGCCGGCGAAATCCTCGACCGTCTTCACGCCGTCCTCGCCAAGCGCGACCATCATGGCGGTGGTCACGTTGGGTATCTGGCGAAGCTCGTCGGCAACGCCCAGCTCCTTGCGCTTGGCGTCGTGCTCGGCCTCGATGCGTTCCAGATATTCGCGCGCTCGCGACTGGATCTCGACTGCCGTGTCCTCGTCGAAGCCGTCGATGGACGCAATCTCGTCCTGATCGACATAGGCCACTTCCTCGACCGTGGAGAAGCCTTCCGAGGCGAGGACCTGGCCCACCATCTCGTCAACGTCGAGCGCTTCCATGAACAGGTTCGACCGGTCGACGAACTCCTTCTGGCGGCGCTGCGATTCCTCTTCCTCGGTCAGGATGTCGATGTCCCACCCCGTAAGCTGCGAGGCGAGGCGGACATTCTGGCCGCGGCGGCCGATGGCCAGCGAAAGCTGATCGTCGGGAACCACCACCTCGATCTTCTCGGCGTCCTCGTCGAGAACGACCTTGGCGACTTCGGCCGGCTGCAGCGCGTTGACGATGAACGTCGCGGCGTTGTCGTTCCACGGAATGATGTCGATCTTCTCGCCCTGCAACTCGCCGACAACGGCCTGCACGCGCGAACCGCGCATGCCGACGCAGGCGCCGACGGGATCGATGGAGCTATCACGCGAGATGACGGCGATCTTGGCGCGGCTGCCCGGATCGCGGGCGACCGACTTGATCTCGATGATGCCGTCGTAAATCTCCGGAACTTCCATGGCGAACAGCTTGGCCATGAACTGCGGATGGGTGCGCGACAGGAATATCTGCGGTCCGCGCTGCTCGCGGCGAACGTCGTAGACATAGGCGCGGACGCGGTCGCCATATTTGAACAGCTCGCGGGGGATCAGCTCGTCGCGGCGGATGATCGCCTCGCCACGGCCGAGATCGACGATCACATTGCCGTATTCGACGCGCTTCACCGAGCCGTTGACGATCTCGCCGATGCGGTCCTTGTACTCTTCGTACTGGCGGTCGCGCTCGGCCTCGCGAACCTTCTGCACGATGACCTGCTTGGCCGACTGGGCTGCGATGCGGCCGAAATCCATCGGCGGCAGCTGCTCGGCGAGGAAATCGCCTGGCTGCGCGTCTGGATTGCGGTGGCGGGCGTCGGCGACGGAAATCTGCCTGGCAGGATCTTCCAGCGTCTCGACGACCTCCATCAGCCGCTGCAGCTTCATCTCGCCCGTCTGCGGGTTGATGTCGGCGCGGATGTTGGTCTCCTGCCCGTAGCGGGAGCGCGCCGCCTTCTGGATCGCATCGGCCATCGCGTCGATGACGATAGACTTGTCGATCGACTTCTCGCGCGCCACCGCATCGGCGATCTGCAGAAGCTCCAGCCTGTTCGCACTGACTGCCATCTTGGTCTCCTCAAGCATCGCGGCTGCTGCCGCGCCTGTCCTCAGTTCGTGTTGTCGGTCTCGGCGCCTTCGCGCCTTTGCCGTTTGCGCTCGTCGCGCAGTTTCCTGTCCTGCTTCAAAGCATCGCGGATGAGATCGTCGGTCAGCACCAGACGCGCTTCCGCAATCGCGTCGTAGGGGATGACGACGACCTTTTCCTCGCCCTCGGCCACCTGGTCGCGCTCGATCGAGACACTGTCCGATCCCGCTTCGACGATCGCGCCGCGGAAACGCTTGCGTCCGCCGACCATGACCGAGGTCTCAACCTTCGCCAGATGCCCGGCGGCGGCAGCGAAATCGCTTGTCCGCACCAGCGGCCGGTCGATGCCGGGCGACGAGACCTCGAGATTGTACGCCTTGTCGATCGGGTCTTCGACATCGAGCGCGGGGGACAGCACACGGCTCGCCTCCTCGCAATCCTCGATGGTCATCGTGCCGTCCGGATGCTCGGCCATGATCTGCAAGGTCAGCCCGTTCTGGGCCGTCAGCCTGACCCGGACCAACCTCAACCCAACGGTTTCAAGAACGGGGCCGACAATCGCGGCGACACGCGCATCGGTGCCGCTCTCGCGGACGATGCGATCATCTTTGAACTGGACGCTGGTTTCTGCCGGTTCCATCGAGCCTGTCGGTACACTTCGTGTCCGTGGCCGGTAACAAAAAAGAGCGGGACCGGGTGGACCCACTCTTCGTCATATCGACCAAGAATTTGACGTCGATATAGTCCTGATATGTTCCGGTGGCAAGGCCCCCGGTTGAGAACCGGGCCCCTCCGCGGCGCGAAGGCAGATGCCGGTGGTTCCGGCATCTGCCCGATGCGCGATCAATTCAACGGCAAGTGGACCCCGGCTTGCACCCCATAGCTGCGCTCGTTGCCGGCGAGCCCGCGAGCCTGCAATGCCAGATCGATCGCGCCACCGCCGGCAAGGACAAGCGCCAGGCCTGCCTCGATATCGATGGTGAACGTGCTCGACGTCAGCGTCCCGAGGCCACCGCCCAGAACAAGGTTCCGAGCCGGTTGCGCGAAGTAGTTGGCGGCAACCGAGAAGCGCGGCGTAATCGCCACCACATGCTCGCCCGATCTCACGATGGGTCGTCTCAGATCGAGCTTGCCAGAGAAGTAGAGAACGGAATCCATGGTCGCGGGCACTACGAGGCCATTGGAGTCCGTGTACCCGCGATTGGTGATCTGGTTCCAGGTCCCCGACAGCGCCGGCATCACAAGCCAGGCGCCTGCCTGGAACTGCTTCGAAACCGAAGCCGCCACCGCCCAGAAGGATGAGGTGTAGAAGCCGGTCGCGCCGCCCAGTGTAATGTTGTGCCCGCCCCATTCATGCAGCACGGAGAGACCAAAGCGGAAATCGTTTGGCAACCTCACCTTGGTGTAGAGACCTACGCCGCCAGCGACGCTCGCAAGGCTGCCGCCGATCGTGGTCGAGCTCACGCCGCCGGTCAGAATGTGTGCGAGGAAGCCGAAATCGACGGCAGGCGTGACGCCAACGACGAAACCCGCCTGCAGCGAACCGGCGGTTCCGGTCCTGCCCAGCGTGCCATCGAGGATCGAACCCTGCGCGCGCATCCAGAGCTTGGCCGGCTTGCCGCTGACGGCGAAACCGTGCTCGCTCGATGTGCTGATCGTCGTCACCGGCTGTCCGGCATAACCCAGCGCTGTCACAGGCCAGGGCACATTATGGCCGAAACGTTCAGCGACCGGCGCATAGAGAATCTGCTCGCCATCGCCGAGTTCATCGGGATCGAAATCGCCGGGCAACCCTCGACATTGGTTCAGTGCCTCCCGGGCAACATCGATCTCTTCGGACAGACGGTCGAGACGCACCGTCAGACTGCTCATCCTTTTCTCGATATCTGTCAATTCCGCTACGCGGTTGGCGACCTTTTCGTCGTAGCTGTCGCCTGGAAAATCCGACACCGGAAGCTGCCTCGCATCGGCGTATCTGGTCGTGTAAGCGATTAGTTCGAATTCGAGCTCTTCGCGCAGAGTTACCAACTGACCTAAGCGGCGCTCCAACATCGCGCACAACTCTGCCTCGAGCGAATCCGAGCCGGGCAGATCGTCAGGATTGCTGCTGGGGCGCGCGCTGGTGGTGCTGTTCTGCAGTGCATCGCGCTTGTTTGCCGCTTCGTCGGAGGTAGAGGGAGCCGCCGTCGTCGCGCCGCAATTGCCGGTCGCCACGACGCGCGTTTCATGTACGAACACCTGAACGGTTACCGTCAGCGGCATGGCCCCCGGATTGGACAGGGTGTAGCTTGTGTTCGGATTGTCGTGAACCAGGAAGCCTTCGACGATAATGGACACTTGCGCGCCGGCGGCTAGTGCCGTGGCCTGAAAGGTAATCGACTGCCCCGGCTCAAGCGTAACCGAGTAGGTTTCGGTGTTGAACGTGGCCGGAACGCCGTCGTTTTCCTGGATTGTGCGGCCATTCACCTGCGCACAGGTCAACGCCCAGGCACTTTCCGCAGCCAGAGCCGCAACGACCAGCGATATCCAGAAGGCGATCTTTTGCAGAACAGCCGTCCCGCGGCGGCCTACCGTCACATACCCCGAACCCATACTTCTGTCCCTTGAACCCCAGCTTTTCAGGCCGCGGGGCAATTTCTAGCGCGAGGCTTTCGGCAACCGCTTGGGCAGAGGCGAATCGATGTTTGGGCTGTAACGAACTGTTAATCTTCGCAGGCGGTGTGTCATTGACGCCTCACCGCAGGACATTCAAAGAACATTCGCCTTGCGAACGTCGGTCGGCGTCATGTCGTAGCGCCGCCGGAACGTCTGGTTGAAATAGGACAGATCGCCGAAGCCGCAGGAAAACGCGATCTCACTTATCGACAGATTTGCAAAGGTGGGGTCAGCCAGATGGGCGTGCGCCCGTTCAAGCCTTTCCGCCAGCACGAAGTCCCGAAACGTTGTGTTTTCGCCGCGAAACAGCGCCTGGACGTAGCGCGGCGAAATGCCGTGTTGCCGGGCCATTTGCTCAACCGAGAGATCCTGCCGATGCAGGTTTCTTAGGATGTCTTCGCGGATCACGCGCAGCCGAGCAGCCTTGATCCCCGGTCTGGCATCGTCACCGCCATCAACATCGGGACCAAGGGCAAGAGCAACAAGGTCACAGACATGATTTCCGGCAACAGCTTCCAATTCCGCCGTCAGTTTCAAGGTTTGCTGGGTGAGCGCGTGGGCGTAACCGGCCAGAAGTTTGAGAGCCGGCGAAGCCGGCAGCCGCGTGCGTGCGGCGCGGTTCGGATTGCGCATGGCCGACTGCAGCATCTTGCGCGGTATCGACAGTGAAAGCCGGGACATCCTCCGGTTGGCGATGAACGACGTCTCGTCGCCGGGAAAGAAAAAGGCGTCGCCGGGGCCGCAGATCTCTTCCGCGGGACCAGCCCGGTACAGAGGAGCTTCTCCGTCGAGCGGAACCGACAGCACAAAATTGTCCTTGCCGTCGGCTATTTGCGCTGCTGTGCGACTCATGGAGAGCGGCGAGAGGCAAGAAAGCGCAACGACCACGCCGCCCGGCATCTGGCGCATCACGGTCTCGACCTCGAGAGGCGTATCGTCCAGGCTCTCGATCTCCAATCCGAGAACCGAGTTCAACAGGTCGCGATAGCGGTCCGACCGCATGCCGACAGGCATGTCGTTCGTCGAGAAATGTACAAGTCCCAAGGATGCGCCCCTTCCCCAACGGAACAACGTCGCACGATATTGCGGAATATGCCAAATCGGCGGCGTTGGAGATTGCCGGGGAGGTTAATCGGAGCGGCGGCGAAACGTCAGATATGCAGGCGCGCGGCCTTCCCTGATAGCCTTCGCTTCGTAGCGCGTGCCCGGCCAGGCCGGATAGGGCTGGCGCCAGTCGTCGGCAGAGCTTGCTTGCCATTCGAAGGCAGAGTGCGCCCGGCAGGCGAGCAAAGTCCAGTTCACATAGGTGTCGATGTCGGAAGCAAAACGGAATACTCCGCCAGGCTTCAGCACCCGGGCGAAGCGGTCGAGATTGTCCGGGTTCACGAAGCGCCGCTTCCAGTGGCGCTTCTTCGGCCACGGGTCGGGATAGAGAAGGTCGATGCCGGCCAGCGACGCACCCGGCAGCCAGTCGAGCAGCTGCGTCGCGTCGTCATCGTAGACGCGGATGTTCGAGCGCGGGGCGGACTCGAGCGCCGATAGCAGCTTGGCCATGCCGTTGAAGAACGGCTCTACGCCGATGAAGCCGGCGCCGGGAATGGTGTCGGCGCGATGGAGCAGATGCTCGCCGCCGCCAAAGCCGATTTCGAGCCGTACCTCGCCGACTTCGGCGTCGAACAATGTTTCGAGCTTCGCCGGCGGAGGCGCGCCGGGATCGATCCGCAATCGCGGCAAAAGCGCATCGACCGCCGCCTGCTGCGCCGGCCGAAGGGCCTTGCCGCGACGGCGGCCGAAAAACGCTTCCGTGGCGCGGCTGGGGCGATCCCGGGTCATGCCGCGCTTTCAGCTGCTCAGGCGGCGATCGCCGCCTTGAGCTGCTTTGTCAAGTCGGTGCGCTCCCAGGAGAAGGCCCCGTCGCGGCCGGGCTTGCGGCCGAA
The DNA here is from genome assembly GCA_017643025.1 of Rhizobiaceae bacterium. Classification (GTDB taxonomy): domain Bacteria; phylum Pseudomonadota; class Alphaproteobacteria; order Rhizobiales; family Rhizobiaceae; genus RCIO01. The sequence continues at coordinate 173,575 of JAEPOG010000003.1, read as the reverse complement.
ATGGCCATAGGCAGCGGTCCGCGCATAGATCGGCTTGTTCAGGTCGAGATGGCGGCGGATGCCGCCCGGCGACAAGTCCATGACCTGGCGGATCGCCTTTTCAACCTGCTCCTCTGTCACGCCGTTGCCCGTGCCGTGCAGGTCGACATAGACCGAAAGCGGCTGGGCGACGCCGATGGCGTAGGAAAGCTGGATCGTGCAGCGATCTGCAAGCTTGGCGGCAACGACATTCTTGGCGAGGTATCGCGCGGCGTAGGCCGCGGAGCGGTCGACCTTGGTCGTGTCCTTGCCGGAGAACGCTCCGCCACCGTGGGGCGCCGCGCCACCATAGGTGTCGACGATGATCTTGCGGCCGGTAAGTCCGGCGTCGCCGTCCGGGCCGCCGATGACGAACTTGCCCGTGGGGTTGATGTACCAGTTGCAGTTGTCGGCGATTTTCACGTCGCCTACCGAGAGCGCCTCGCGGATATAGGGCTCGACGACCTCACGGACCTTCTTGTTGCTCCAGCTGGCATCCATGTGCTGGGTCGACAGCACGATCTCGGTTACTTCGACAGCCTTGCCATTTTCGTAGCGAACCGTGACCTGGCTCTTGGCGTCCGGGCCGAGCTTGCCGGCATCGCCTTCGTTGGCGTGGCGGGCCGCAGCGAGCAGTTCGAGAATCTTGTGAGCGTAGTAGATAGGCGCCGGCATGAGGTCCGGCGTCTCGTTGCAGGCGTAACCGAACATGATGCCCTGGTCGCCCGCGCCTTCCTCGCCCTGCCGGTCGGAAGAATTGTCAACGCCCTGCGCGATGTCGGCCGATTGCGGGTGCAGCAGCACGTCGATCTTGGCCTTCTTCCAGTGAAATCCGTCCTGCTCGTAACCGATGTTGCGGATCGCCTTGCGCGCCGCCGACTTGAACTTCGACGGGTTGATGACCTTGTTGCCCTTCTTGTCGATCTTGAAGAGCGTTTCCGGCACACGCACCTCGCCGGCGATGACAACGCGATTGGTGGTAGTGAGCGTCTCGCAAGCCACACGAACCGACCAGGGATCGGTGCCGGTCTTCTTTGCTTCGCGGTAGACCAGATCGACGATCTCGTCGGAGATGCGGTCGCACACCTTGTCAGGGTGGCCTTCGGATACGGATTCGCTGGTGAAAATGTAGTTCTGTCGCGGCACGGGTTTTCCCCTCTCGAATGAAAGACCGGCGGCAAGAACTGCCGCCGGAGGCGACATGAACTATCCAGCGAGCCGGGGCCGCGTCAAGCTCGCGGCGCGCATAGAGCGCCCAAAAAAGAGGCAAAATTGGCCGATTTTTCGCAGATAGCGGACTTGGGAAGGAAAATCCGTCAGCCGTCGTCCGCGATGCTTTCGATCAGTTCGATGAGCTTCTTGCGGGTGCCCGCGTCGGCGATCTTGACGAAGGAGCGATTCAGCCGAAGCCCCTCGGTGCTGCTGAGAAAATCGACAACGTAATTGGCTGCCTTCTCCTCGGCGAAGCCCGCGCCCCGCTGTTCGCTGACGTCGGGCCCTCCCTCGAAGAAGAAGGCCGGCGCCACGTTCAGGATCGACGCAATCGCCTGCAACCGGCTTGCGCCGATGCGGTTGGTGCCCTTTTCGTATTTCTGAATCTGCTGGAAGGTGATGCCCAGCATCTCGCCGAGCTTCTCCTGGCTCATGCCCAGCATGTTGCGGCGCAGCCGGACGCGGCTTCCGACGTGAACGTCGATCGGATTCGGCTTTTTCTTGCTGTCATTCATCAGCCGGAGCCTTCAACCCGGTGACGGCGAATCAATCGCCGGCGCGATCTGCAACCGCTCGCCAGTCTGCACAACCCACGGTTAAGTTGCAATCGGCGCCCGACGTCAATCGCGCCGCTTGGTTGAGCGAAGCTGAAGAAGCAGCGCGCAAATCGCCAACACCGCAATCAGGCCCCATCCGACCGTCGCAGCGTGGTTCGTCCGCAGCCGGTTGGCGGGCGCCAGCGAAAGGTCGACATCGAGAATGCCGACAGCGTCGAGCGCCAGCGCGTCGATCAGGCGGCCATGGGAGTCCACCGCGGCGGTGATGCCGTTGTTGGCGGCCCTGATCAGCGGCCGGCCCGCTTCGACGGCACGTATCTGCGCCTGCCTTAGGTGCTGGTATGGCCCGGGCGTGCGGCCGTACCATGCGTCGTTGGTAACATTGATGATCAGATTGGCGTCGCGCGTTTCGGCGGCAACCAGGCCGGGAAAAATGACCTCGTAACAGATATAGGCGAGCGCGCTGACACCTGGCGCCACCTTGATCGCATGGCGCTGGCCGCCGGGAGAGAAGCTGCCAGGCAGGTCGACTAGCTTGGTAACGCCCACCCGTGCAAGCAGGTCCTCAAACGGCACGAATTCGCCGAGCGGGACCAGATGCACCTTGTCGACCGCGTCGAATATGACCCCGGCCGGGCTGATGCCCACGACGGCGTTGTAGAAGCGGGCATCCGGATCGGCAGCATCGCCTTCGACACGCACGGCGCCCGTCAGCAGCACCTGATCGTCTTCGATCAGGTCGCCGAGCGCCGACAGCGCGTCAGGACGCTCCTGCAGGATGAAGGGAACGGACGTTTCGGGCCACAGGATGAGGCTGGGGCTCCGGCCGCCCTGACCCGGGTCGCGCGCCGAAAGATCGAGGAAAGTCTTGAATATCCGGTCACGGACGGATGCGTTCCACTTCTCCGACTGGTCGATGGACGGCTGCACCATGCGTACCGCCAGCCTGTCCGCCTCGCCATCGGCAGGCAGCGACAGCCGAACCGTTCCGAAACCGGCATGGAGGGCGACAAGAAGAACGAAAACGGCCGTGCCGAAGCGGACATGGAGTGCGCCGGCGAGCAAGGCCGGGAGACAGAAGACAAACACGGCGAGCGCGTTCATTCCGACCATGCCGACAATGCCGACAGACTGCATCAAGGTCGGCACGGGCATGGCGGCGTAGCCGATCGCGTTCCATGGGAAGCCGGTCAGGACGAAGCTGCGCAGCCATTCGGCAAGACCGAACGCGGCGGCCAGCGCTGCGATGCGCCCGACGCCATCGGACCACAATGGGCGGGCAAGGGCAGCGGCCAATCCATAGAAGACGGCGAGGATGGCCGGCAGCGCCAGTACGGCAATCGGCAACGCCCAGGCGTAACGCGCGAGATCGACCATCATGGCGTTGCCGACCCACCAGAGGCCGCCGATGAAATAGCCGAAACCGAACCACCAGCCGGTGACGAACGGCGCTGCGAACTGGCGCAGGCGGCCTCCGGCCGCGTCGGCGACCGCGCCGTCGAGCAGCCAGACCAGCACAGGAAACGAAATCAGGCAGACGGCGAAAAAGTCGTAGGGCGCCTGCGAAAACGAAGCGAGGCCGCCGGCAAGGAAGGAAACGGCAAGCCGCCGCCAGCCGTCGAGCAGCAGCAGCCGGGCGGCGAAGCGGCTCAGCCGGCCCTGGTCAGTGGGACCGGGCCGCGGCGCGTCGACATTTCCGAAGATGAGGTCGGGCGATGCCCCCATCGGGCAGAAGCCTCTTGGATCGAATCACCCCAACCTTCTACCAGTCCGGTCCGGGCGTTCCAATGAGGTCAGGCGTCGGTGGGCGCAGGCGCCTTCAGCGTTCGCCGTTTGCGGTCGGCGGCGCGCAGCTGGACGATGCGCACGCGCTTGACGCGGCGCGGATCGGCGTCGAGCACCTGGAACTCGAATCCGGGAATGGCATGCACAACCTCGCCGCGCGCCGGCACCCGGCCGAGCGTGTTGAAAATCATGCCGCCGATAGTGTCGACGTCTTCCTCATGCTCGCTGCCCTTGAAAGCGTCGCCAACCTTCTCGGCCAGTTCGTCGATCTCGGCGCGGGCATCGACCACGAAGACCCCCTCACCCGCCTGGGTGATCATGGGTTCGTCCTCGTCATGCTCGTCCTCGATGTCGCCGACGACCATCTCGACGATGTCTTCCAGCGACGCCAAGCCATCGGTGCCGCCATACTCGTCAATGACCAGCGCCATCTGGATGCGGGCGGCCTGCATGCGCGTCATCAGGTCGGACGCCAGCATCGACGGCGGGACGAAAAGCAGCGGACGCACAAGATTGAGCTCGCCGATGGAGCGCGTGAGGTCGACCTTGCCGAGGTCTAGCGGCTCGGTGCCCGCGGTCTTGCGCTGACCACGGCCCTTCTTCGGCTGGCGCGACAGCCGCAATATCTGGCCGACGACGTCGCGGATGTGGACCATGCCGCGCGGGTCGTCCAACGTCTCGTTGTAGACGGGCAGTCGCGAATGGCCGGAATTGTCGAACATCTGAAGCAGATCGCCGAGCCCGGTCGTGATGTCGACCGCCACCACCTCGGCGCGCGGCACCATCACGTCCTCGACGCGCACCTCGCGCAGCCGCAGGATGTTGTGCAGCATCGCGCGCTCGCCGGGCGAGAATTCCGCAGCGTCGGCAGCGACCGACAGCGCGTCGGTCAGGTCCTCGCGCAGCGAATTACCGTTGCGCGGGCGCACTAGGCCCGCGAGGCGCTGGAAAAGCGTTTGTCTGGGGGGCGGCGATATTCGTCCGGGGTCCGGACTTTCACCTGCCTGTTCGCTGCCGCCCGGGTCGGTATCGGGGACAGGGGCAAGGCCCTGGCTGTTTTGATCGTTCATCGTCGTCGGGTTGATTGTCGCTTCCACTTAGGCATACGGGTCGGGAATCGCAAGCCGTTCGAGCACGCGCCGCTCCAGCGCCTCCATGGCCTCGGCCTCAACTTCCATCATGTGATCATGTCCGAACAGGTGCAACAGCCCGTGCACGATCAGATGCGTCAGGTGGTCAGTAAAGGGTTTTCCCTGCTCGCGCGCTTCGCGTTCGACCGTCTCGAAGCCGAGCACGATATCGCCCAGCAACGGCGGCAACGGATCGCCGGGCCTGACCACGGCGAGCGGGAAGGACAGCACATTGGTCGGCTGGCTCTTGCCGCGCCACTCGCCGTTCAAAGCAGCCATGTGAGTATCATCGGTGAAGGTGATGCCGAGTTCGGCAGCCGAAACCGGGACGATGCCCGCCTCGGCAAAAGTTGCAGCGATCGCGCGCGAGGCGATCGCTTCAAGCTCCGCCCGAGTCGGCCAGTCTCCGGCCTCGATCTCGATCAGGATAGAACCGAGGTCGGAAAGCCGATCCGCATGTGCTTGCGCGTTCACAGGTCCGGCTTGCGCTTCTCCGACGGCGCGGACGGGCCGGCGCCGGCGCGGTCGTAAGCCGCCACGATCTCCGCCACCAGCGGGTGGCGCACCACGTCGGTCTCGTTGAAGCGCACGGTGACGATGCCGGGCACGTCGGCCAGCACGCGCAGCGCCTCGACCAGGCCGGACTTGGTATTCGGCGGCAGGTCGATCTGGCTCGGATCGCCGGTGACGATCATGCGCCCGCCCTCGCCCATGCGGGTGAGGAACATCTTCATCTGCATCGGCGTGGTGTTCTGCGCCTCGTCGAGGATGATCGCGGCGTTGTGCAGCGTGCGGCCGCGCATGAAGGCGAGCGGCGCGATCTCGATGACGTCCGCGGCGATGGCGCGCTCCACCTTGTCGACCGGCATCATGTCGTGCAGCGCGTCGTAGAGCGGGCGCAGATAGGGATCGACCTTTTCCTTCATGTCGCCGGGCAGGAAGCCAAGCCGCTCGCCGGCTTCCACCGCGGGACGGGAGAGGATGATGCGCTCCACCATGCCGCGCTCAAGCAACATCGCCGCATAGGCGACCGCGAGATAGGTCTTGCCGGTGCCGGCCGGACCGATGCCGAAGACGAGCTCTGAGCGCTCCAGAGCGCGCATATAGGCGTCCTGGTTCACCGAGCGGGCGTGGATCGTCTTCTTTCGGGTCGAGAACTGCGCGGCGGCCATCTTGCCCTTGCGTTCGAGCGTCGGCAGCGTCAGCTGGTCGTCGGCCGCGACCGCCATGCGGATCGCGCCGTCGACGTCGGATTGCGACAGGTCCGTGCCCTTCTGGAGAAGGTCGTACAGATAGTCCAGCGCCCGGCGCGCCTGCTCGGCTGCCGTGGCTTCACCGCGAATGGAGAGCTGATTTCCCTTCGACCGGATGTCGACCGAAAGCTTCTGCTCGATGCGGGCGAGGTTTTCGTCGAATTGCCCGTATAGCGCACTGGCATGCTTGTTGTTGTCGAAGGTCAGTACGATATGCGCCATGTCCGACGCCCCGGAGGACGGCTTGTTCAGTTCGGTGGCGGCGCTCAATAATATCTCCTCAAGGTCGGCGCGAACTCCTCAGACGGCTTCCGCAAACAGGCTGTTGGCGCCTGTCCGCGTGATTCGTACCGGTACAATGTCACCGATTCCACCGGCATTTTCATCAACAATAACCGGCTGCAGCCAGGGCGAGCGGCCGATGAGCTGGCCGGCATGGCGGCCCGGCTTTTCGAGCAGCAGATCGATCCCGCGGCCGACCAGGCTTTGCGCGAACGCTGCCTGCTGTTGGGTCAACAATGCCTGCAGGCGCTGAAGCCTGTCATCCTTGATGTCTTCAGCGACCTGATTGCCGCGATCGGCCGCAGGCGTACCGGGACGCGGCGAATATTTGAACGAGAACGCCTGCGCGTATCCGACCTCGCGGACGATCGTAATCGTGTCTTCGAAGTCGGCATCCGTCTCGCCGGGGAAACCGACGATGAAATCTCCCGACATGGCGATGTCGGGCTGCGCGGCGCGGATGCGCTCTATCAGAGCCAGATATTCGGCGGCCGTGTGCTTGCGGTTCATCGCCTTCAGGATGCGGTCGGAACCGGACTGCACCGGCAAATGCAGGTACGGCATCAGCGCGCGCAGGTCGCGATGCGCGGCGATGAGCGCATCGTCCATGTCGCGCGGATGGCTGGTGGTGTAGCGCAGGCGCGCGATGCCGGGCACCTCGGCCAGCCGGAACAGCAGTTCGCCCAGTCCCCATTCGCGGCCGTCTGGCCCGGCTCCGTGCCAGGCATTGACATTCTGGCCGAGCAAAGTGAGCTCGCGGACGCCGGCGTCGGCCAGCCGTTCGGCTTCGGCGACGATTTGGGCGACCGGGCGCGAAACCTCGGAGCCGCGCGTATAGGGCACGACGCAGAAGGTGCAGAACTTGTCGCAGCCTTCCTGCACGGTCAGGAACGCGGTGACGCCACGGGCGCGTACCGCCTTCGCCTGCTGGCCGGGCAGATGGGCAAACTTGTCCTCGATGGCGTATTCGGTCTCGACGACCTTCTGGCCGGCCCGTGCCTTGCTCACCACCTGCGGCAGGCGGTGATAGGTCTGCGGTCCGATGACCAGGTCGACCGCCGGCGCGCGGCGGATGATCTCCTCGCCTTCGGCCTGCGCTACGCAGCCAGCGACGCCGATAAGTGTCTCGCGGCCCTGCCTCTCGCGCTCTGCCTTTAGGTCGCGGATGCGGCCGAGTTCCGAATAGACCTTCTCCGCCGCCTTCTCGCGGATGTGGCAGGTGTTGAGGAGCACCAGATCGGCATCCTCGATCACTTCGGTCGGCGCATAGCCGACGGCCGCCAGCGCATCGGCCATGCGCTGGCTGTCATAGACGTTCATCTGGCAGCCATAGGTCTTGACGAAGACCTTTCTGGCGCCGGCCGTCTCGCTCTCGGCGACGATTTCGCTCATTGGCGGCTACCTAGAACAAATGGGCGCCGAAAAACAGGAATTTTCGCGTGGCGGCGGTAACGAGACGTTTCGTTATTTCTCACGGCTCTTGATCGGCCAGCTGATGGCGTCGTTGAACATCTCCGTCACTCGCCGCTCCACGGCCTGAGCGAGATCCTTTCGTTTCATGCCCGGCCGGTATTCCACCGCCTCGCCGAAATGGACCTCGACATCGACCGCGCCCTCCTTGAGCAGCTGGACGATGTGTGGCGCAAGCAGCCTGTCGCCGATCCACGCGGCATGGGTACGGTGTAGGCGGCCCATCGGCATGCCGTGGAATCGGGTATAGGCGATCGCCATGGGCTGCACGAAGACATGATCGGCCTCGCCACGGTCCACAGCCATGGAAGCCGCGCCGAAGAGGGTCGACTTGAAGGGAAGCAGCAGGTTGCCGTCCGATGTCATGCCCTCGGCGAAGAGCAACATCGGGTCGCCGTCATTCATGCGCTGGGCGATTTCGCCGGCCTGATCGCCCGACTTTCGCTTCTGCTCGCGCTCGACAAAAACCGTTCGCTGGAGATGCGCCAGGGTCCCGATCATCGGCCAGCCGGATACCTCCGACTTGGCGACGAAGTTCACTTCGGCAACCGCGCCAGCGACCATGATGTCGGTCCAGGAGATGTGATTGGCGGCAATCAACAACGGACGCTTATCCGACATCTGTCCGCGCACGTGCAGCCGGAAGCCTAGCACGAAGAGCACGAAACGGTGCCACTGCCGCGGCAGATAGCGGTCGTTGCCGATACCTGTCTTGAGGATGAGGAGTTGCGCTAGCGCCATGGGCGGCGTGACGATGGCCACGAGCAACAGCATGAACGCCACGCGCAGCCAGCCGAACATGCCCTCTCCCCAACTTCCGCTCGTTGGCTAACGAAGATCGCGGCGCATGACAAGCGCGCTGGTCTTGCGGCCCTCGCGCGTCGAATAGTAGCCCTCGCGCCTGCCGACATCGCGGAAACCGAGCCGCCGGTAGAGCCCAAGCGCTGCTGCATTGGACTCATCGACCTCGAGGAACAGGGCCTCGGCGCGTTCGATGTGGAGGTGGCGCAGCACGGCGTCCATCAGCATGCGGCCGAGCCCGCGCCGCCTGCACGAGCGCGATACCACGATCGTCAGTATCTCCGCCTCGTCAGCCGCTAGCCGCGCCAGCACGAAGCCCTCGACCTCCGGCTTGTGGTTTCCCGCCCCGACCGGTCGCACCGCGTAACCGAACACCGGCTGCTGCACGAGAAGCGACTCGAACTCCTGTTCCGACCATGGCCGTGCGAAGGACTCAGCGTGGAGCTGCTCCATCGCCTCGGCGTCTTCGAGCCGCAGGTCGCGGACGACGAATTCGCGCGAGCCGGACATGAAAGGAATGCGCATCAGTCGGCCTTCCGCGCCACGGCGAAACCTTCCTGCGGCTTTGCATCGGCGTCGCGCAGATAGAGCGGTCGCGGAGGCGTCATGACGTCAGGCCTTGAGGCAAGAAGCGCATAGGCCGAGATGTCCGCGGTGGGAGCATTTGACGCGATGTCGAAGGCACCGCCTGCCGCCTCGGCAACCACGTGCGCCGCGCTACCGGTCAGAACGATGCCGGGGGGCGCATGAGTCACTGCTTCATCAAGATTGACGATGGACGGACCGGCAACACGCGTCCCTTCCGCATCGTACCTGGCCAGGTACAGCTGGTCGCGCCGAGCATCGATGACGGCAAGCACCTCGCGCCCGGCGTGCGCGTCCCGCGCCTCCTCGGCCAACGCGTCGAGGGTCGTGACGCCCACGGCCTGCACTCCGAGCGCCAGAGCCAGACCGCGTGCAGCGGCCACGCCAACGCGGATGCCGGTAAAGGAGCCCGGTCCGACGGCGACGCCGACCAGATGGAGATCGGCATAGCGCAAACCTGCACCGGCGAGAGCGTCGTCGATAACCGTTATCAGATGCTCGGCATGGCCCTTGCCGAGATCGAGCACGGCGCGGCCGAGCTCACCCGCCTCTGTATCGAAAATGCAGGCGGCGCAGAGATTTGCAGCCGTGTCGATGGCGAGGATTTTCATTCAAGCTCCACCGGGGAGAAACCACGCCCTCACCCCGCGCTTTCACGCGCCTTCAGCTCCAGCCGCCGGGCATGCAGGATAGGTTCGGTGTAACCGCTCGGCTGTTCGCGGCCCTTGAAGACCAGGTCACAGGCCGCCTGAAACGCGATGGAGCCGTCGAAATCCCCGGCCATCGGCCGGTAGAGGGGGTCGCCTGTGTTCTGCTTGTCGACCACCGCCGCCATGCGCTTCATCGTCTCCATCACCTGCTCCTCGGTGCAGACGCCGTGATGCAGCCAGTTGGCGATGTGCTGGGAGGAAATGCGCAGCGTGGCGCGGTCCTCCATGAGGCCGACATCGTTGATGTCCGGCACCTTGGAACAGCCGACACCCTGGTCGATCCAGCGCACGACGTAGCCCAGAATGCCCTGCGCGTTGTTGTCGAGCTCCTTCTGGATTTCCTCCGGCGTCCAGTTGGGCCGCGTGGCGACCGGTACCGACAGGATGTCCGACAGCTTGGCGCGCTCGCGCGATTTCAGCTTTTCCTGAACCTCGTGCACATTCACCTGGTGATAGTGGGTGGCATGCAGGGTCGCGGCGGTCGGCGACGGCACCCACGCCGTGTTGGCGCCTGCCTTCGGGTGGCCGATCTTCTGCTCCAGCATGGCGGCCATCAGGTCGGGCATCGCCCACATGCCCTTGCCGATCTGGGCGTGGCCGGCGAGACCGCAGGCGAGGCCGACATCGACATTCCAGTTTTCGTACGCCTGGATCCAGGCAGCTTGCTTCATGTCGCCCTTGCGGATCATCGGGCCGGCTTCCATCGAGGTGTGCATCTCGTCGCCGGTGCGATCGAGGAAACCGGTGTTGATGAACACAACACGCTCCTGCGCGACGCGGATGCACTCCTTGAGGTTGACGGTGGTGCGCCGCTCCTCGTCCATGATGCCCATCTTGATCGTGTTGGGCTTCATGCCGAGCACGGCCTCGACCCGGCCGAATATCTCGACGGCGAACGCGACCTCCTCAGGGCCGTGCATCTTGGGCTTCACGACATACATGGAGCCCGTACGGCTGTTGGCGCGGCGGCCGTTCGGGCCGATATCGTGCAGCGCGATCATTGCCGTCATCATGGCGTCCATGATGCCCTCGGGGATCTCATTGCCGTCGCGGTCGATGATCGCCGGGTTGGTCATCAGGTGGCCGACGTTGCGCACCAGCATCAGCGAGCGGCACTTCACCACGAAGGGCGACCCATCAGGCGCAGTGTAGGTGAAATCGTCGTAGAGCTTGCGGGTGACCGTCTCTCCGCCCTTCTGGAACGTTTCCTTGAGGTCCCCTTTCATCAGGCCGAGCCAGTTCGCGTAGACGAGCGTCTTGTCCTCGGCGTCGACCGCAGCGACAGAATCCTCGCAATCCATGATCGTCGTCAGTGCCGCTTCCAGATTGACCGAAGCGACGCCGGCGGGATCGGTCGCACCGATCTCGTTCTTTGGATTGACGAGTATCTCGATACCTAGACCATTGTTGCGGAGCAGAACATGCTTCCACCCGCCGCTTTCCGCATGGCCGGCATATTGCGCCTTATCCTTCAGCGAAGCCTTGCCTGAGGCGGTTGTCAGGACGAGTTCGCTGCCGGCTTCGATGGACGTGACATCGGCCCATTTCGCGCCATTGAGCGGCGCGGCCTTGTCGAGGAAGTCCTTCGCCCAGGCGATCACGCGGGCGCCGCGCTCCGGATCGTATCCGCCCCCCTTGGGGCGATCCCCGAGTGCATCAGTGCCGTAGAGCGCGTCGTAAAGCGAACCCCAGCGGGCATTGGCCGCGTTCAGCGCGAAGCGCGCATTCATGATCGGCACGACGAGCTGCGGACCAGCGACCTCGGCGATTTCGGGATCGACATTCGCGGTCGAAACCTTGAAGTCGCCATTCTCAGGCAGGAGGTAGCCGATGTCGCGCAGGAACTTCTCATAGACAGCGAGGTCAGACGGCGCGCCGTTCTCGCGATGCCAGGCGTCAATCTTTGTTTGCAACTCATCGCGGCGCGCGAGAAGCGCACGGTTCTTCGGCGCAAGATCATGGACGATGCGCGAAAGCCCGCTCCAGAAGGCATCGGCCTCGACCCCCGTTCCGGGCAACGCCTCGTCATTGACGAAATCGAACAACTGCCTGGCGACCTTGAGGCCGTTCGTCTCGACGCGCTCCGTCATGAAGCTACCCCTCTGCTCTGATGCGTGACCGGCAGCTTTCACCACGCGCGAGGCGCTGGGTCAATTCGTCATGGGTCTAGGCGGTTGCGGTTGCAGTCGCGGCTTCGCCGGCTATGCGCGGGCGGCCTTGGGCCGTGGCGCGAATGCGTGCCTCGACGAATTTGCGTTGACCTTCGATGTCGGGGGCGTCGACCTGCGTGTCCGTCTCGACATGGCACTCGCCGGCGCCGGCCGCGCGGGCTGTCTCCAGCGCCTCGCTGCGAGCGAGCGTCGCTGCCGCCTCGATTGCCGCGTCCTCCGAACCAAAGTCCTCGACATGATCGCCGACGGAGAGCCTGAAACGGCCTTCCTCCGGCTGGGTGACGATGGCCTCGATTCGGATCGTCACGCGCCCAACGACCGCGCCGACGGCGTTGGCGACGTCGGCATGGTCCGGCAGCACGCAATCGGAGCCGACCAGCGGCGAAAGGTTTGCGTAGTGCATCGGGGCCGAAGCGCCGAGACCGATCACCGGGCGGTCGAGCGCGACCGAGAGCCGGGCGAAGCGGGAGGTGCAATCGAGCGCGCGCTGGACGAGCGGATGGGCTATGGCCGCAGCCGCATCGTGGCCGTCTTCGGCCAGCGCGGTTTCGAGGATGGCCTCAGCCGACTTGCGGGTAAGCAGCGCCAGCACGCGTTCCGACATCGCTTCGGCGGACGCCGCGATACGAACGCCCTTGGCGTCGCGGCGGCGGGCGAGAAGCTCCGCGCCGAGGCGGGCGGCTTCGGTATCCCAGTTGAACTGCTTGCCGAGCACATGGGCGGCGTCGGACGGAGTGAAGCCGCACAGCATGACCAGGCCGCGGGCAACGAGGCGGTTGAGGATGGCGTTCTGCGTGCTGCCGGTGAGCAGCCGGTCGAGCGGGACCGGTGCTACGGGAATACCGGCGAAGAGCTGCGCCTCGACCGGAGTCAGGCCGGCGGCGAAACGCTCGGGCAGGCCGGCGCGAAAGGCGAAACGCCCGTCCAAGCGTCCGGGATTGGCTGCTTGCAGCTGGCGCTGGAGGGCAGCGGTGATGGCGTCGCCATGCAGCTTTGCCGCCAGCGACAGGGGCACCAGCCGGCGCGGGCCGAGGCGCAGCTCGGCTTCCAGCCGGCTGTCGTCGAGCACGACTTCGGAATCGCCGCCGAGGCCGAAGGTGCGCATGGCGACCGCTTCGACATGGGTGCGCATGCCGCCGACGCGGGCGCCCTCCGGATCGAGGCGGGGACGGCCTTCTTCGAGCAGCGCGACGTCGGTGGTTGTGCCGCCGATGTCGGAAACGAAAGCGGCGTCGAGGCCGGTGAGGTGGCGGGCGCCGACGATCGAGGCGGCGGGACCGGAGAGGATGGTCTCGATGGGACGCTGGCGGGCGAAGGCGGCCGAGACGAGCGCGCCGTCGCCGCGCACGACCATCAGCGGGGCGGAAATGCCGCGCGTTTCGAGGAAACCCTCGGTTGCGGCGATGAGGCGGTCAATCAGGCCGACGAGGCGGGCGTTGAGCAATGTGGTCAGCGCGCGGCGCGGACCGCCGAGCTTGGCGGAGAGTTCGTGCGAGGTGGTGACCGGCAGTCCGGTCCTTTCGCGGATCAACCCGGCCGCGGCGATCTCGTGGGCCGGGTTGCGCACGGCGAAATAGGCGCAGACGGCGAAGCCGGTGACGGACTTGGCGAGATCCGGCAGGGCCGCCTCGAGCGGGGCCAGGTCGAGCGGCCTGGCGTTGCCGTGGACGTCATGCCCGCCTGGCACGAAGACCACCGGGTCGGCGCCGAGCGCGGCCTTCAGCCCGTCGCGGGCGAGATCGGCCTCGGCAAAACCGATCATGACTAGTGCGGCGCGCCCGCCCTGCCCCTCCACGATCGCGTTGGTGGCGAGCGTGGTCGACATCGACACCAGCGCGATCGCGCCGGGATCGGCCTTCGCCTCACCCAGTACCGCATCGACCGCGCCGGCGATGCCGACCGCCAGATCGTGGCGGGTGGTGAGCGCCTTGGCTTTCGCGATGACGCTGCCGCCGCCATCCGCGCCCTCCCGGTAAAGGACGGCGTCGGTATAGGTGCCGCCGGTGTCGATGCCCAGCATCAGCGGGGGCGCCTTGGCGTGCATTATGCGGCGGAAATTGCGGGCGGGGATATCATCCCCGCCCATTAGCGCGCCTGTGGGTTCAGCGAAAGCTGCTGTTTGACTGCGCTCACGCCGGGTTCGCTACGCTCACCGGCTCCGCGCGGGCGCCGGACTTCCGGCGGGCGGCGGTCGCCGCCTCGGCCTGCGGCCGGCGGCTTACTCGATCAGGTTGATCTCCTCGGTCATGCCGCCCTGGCAGACATAGCAGCAATTGTCGCAGCCATCGACGTCGCCGGGGCCGACGCCCCAATAGGTGCCGGGATCGCCGGAAACCCAGGCGCCATAGCAGATGGTTTCGCCCTCCTCGCAGGCGAGTGGCATGGCCTTGGTCTCGCCGTCGTCAAGATAGAACACCTGGCCGTTGCCCGGCCAAACATGGTCGCGGTCCTGGCTGTAGAGCTCCACCTCGACGGCATATTCGTGGTGGTTGTTCATCATGAAGGTGACGTCGCCGGCCGATGCGGCCGTGGCGCCCAGCGCGACGACGGCGCCGAAAAGAGCGGCTGCGGCAAGGCGCGCGGCGGTGAAAATGGTCATCTCGATCTCCTGATCCTCCCGGCGGTCCGGCCGCCAAGCCGAGATTGGCACGGCGCGAGGGCGAAGTGTAGCGGGCGCTAATGTTTTTTCTCCCGTTGGGTAAGGCGGCGATTCTACCTCTCCCCTCGCGGGAGAGGATGGATTGCCCCGAGCCATCGGCGAGGAATGGCGATCCTGGTGAGGGGGGAGCCCTTTGTTACCCCCTCTCTTGCGATTTCTGGCACTTGGCTTCGCAAAGACCGCCTGCGGCGGGCTCGCCAAGACGCCGAAATCGCTTTCTCTCCCACAGGGGGGAGAGATAGGCGCGCGTCATCGCTCCCGCGCCTCATCGGCCGGACTTTTCAAAGAACGGGAAGCGGGGCGCGGTTCCGTGCCTTCGCTTGTATGTTACGTGGCGCGAAAGCCGCGCCCCGCCGGTGTTCTTGCCCCGAGTGGCGCTTTCGCGCTCGCCCCGGCATTTGCGCCGGGGTCTGCCGCTCGGGAGTTCTTCGATCTTCTGAAGTTCTCCGGCTCGCCACCAATCAAGCGGCGAAGACGCGGCCACCAACATAGGGCCCGGAGCTGGGGGCTCATCGCCCAGCGGCGTTACCGTGACGCCGCCGATCCGGCACCGTCCCTGCCACGCTCATCCGGTTCATGACCCGTGTTCCCGCGCAGGAGATGAGCCAAGGGTAAGGGAGGTGGAGAGGTGTGGGATAGATTTTTTGGTGGATTGCTGATGGCACGCAGTTTTGCGCAAAACTAATCCAGGTTCTGCAACACGCATATGCCGACGACCCATTCAAGAGCCGCGATGGACCCCGACTCTGATACAGCGCACCGGGCCGCCCTCTCATCCTTCACTATTCGGCGAAAAGCCGATCAAATTCCATTTCCTGCGTTGCCGACGATTCAACAACCTGAGTTGGATCAGACGAAAAATTCAGCGCCTCCTCTGCAAAACGCACCATCAACGCTCCTGGCCGCTCTTGCTCAACAATTCCCACATTGATCGTAGCATGATCAGTAACTCTGTCCTTCAAATATTCGATGAAATGATAAGCCGCCTCTCTCTTGCTTCTACCACGTGCGTCCGTTTTTGGATCAACTATGTGCCAAAGCCTCCCAATACGCTCCGCAGTCTTAGCATCGCTCAAAGGTGTAACCAACGCGCAGCTCGATATGTATTCCGTCCTCTGAGCCAATATCCGGTAATGAATGTATCCAGATGACCGGACCCGCACTGCGGTGTTGAACGAAACAGGCGCAAGCGTCAGTTCTTCAGACATAATTAGCTCATCTGCCAGCATTGCCGACAACACCGAAATAGTGTCACTCTGCACAAAACCCATTCCATTCATTCTTTTACAAATGTACTCCACGCTAAAGTACCCTTCATATCGCGTGTCACCCATCTTCTTACGGTTCTCGACCAAAAAGCGAAGTATTTCAAACTTAATAAAGTGACTAGGGCGCTCACTAGACAACGGAAAATCATATATATTCCTTACAAACCCATGCCCCGGTTTGAAGTATAAATAATTAGTGCGCATAAGCGCCCGCAGCAAAGTTGTTTCCTGAATATGGTGTGCTCCAGCAGTCAGAGCTGCACTCGTAAACTCACGCGTATCAAAATGAGCGGATGTGAGAACCGCGCTGAACATCTCCAACGAGCGCCTCGCATTCTTACCCGACAAGCCTTCCAGTACGAGCGTAATTCGTCGCTTCTTTTGAAACAAATCAACATATACTGCCGTAAGATATGACCCAAGAGATGTGGCCGGATACTTAACACGTCCGATTCCTTCAATCTCATAGGTAAAATGCTTTGCGCTCAAATTCTCTATATTGCTAATGGCTAAGTTCAGTCGCTTTGTTACCATATCCACAAAACGCGGTGGCCTAATATAAAAATTTCCTGTTTTCAGAAATGCATCCAGCGGCTTCTCATCTTTATAGACTTCGAACGTCTCGTCACGAATTGTCATTATGCAGACTGACTTGGTCATGTTCATGAACCATTGGCCAGTTTGAAATATTTTTAGCTGCGCCTCTCTCTCGCGCCGGTCCACATTATCAAAAGCAACTACTAGTATGAGCGCCCGGTCGCCGGCGATACATCGAGCTAGGTTCTTAGCAAATACTTCTGGTTTCGACATCCATTCGAGCATATCGTTTCCAAGGCGCTCAAGGTAATTCTGCTCGGATGATTTTCGGAGAAGCGAATATGCTCCCGCCTTATCCCTTATCTCGCCTGAAAAGACCGAAAGTAGTCCTTCTTCCGTTCGCGTATCGACCACATGGGCGAAATTGTCCCTAACACATTCGACAAAAGAGTTACACACCCAGTCCCTGATGTCAGAGAGGTCTTCTGATGCATTGTTGAAGTTAATTCGAAAATAGACAATTCTTTCCTTTATTTCGTCGGAAATAAGATAATTGAAATACCTCTTAAGAAAACTTGTCTTTCCGGCACCCACGCCGCCAATCACAAGTTGCATAAACGGCTGGCGCCGCGAAGAAAGCACCTCCAGCTTTCTCCCGAAATTTGGAGCGCCTCTCTTGGTGGTTTCAATCTCCCGACCTGCAGAGTCTGAGGCTGGAATAATTCTGTTCCTTAAAAAATCCTCAAAGTTTCTTTCATATTTTGTCACTTCCTCTGTATTTACGTATGCATTCTTTATGATTTCGTCTTCGAACTCTTTATCCCGAGGGTTAAAATATCTTCTCAGAAGCGGCTCCAATTCCTCGAAAAGCGAATTGTGGCCAGCTTTTGCAAGTGTAACTCTGTTTTCGCCTAGGACTTCCGACGGCAGTGTCCATTCTGACGGCAACAAATCGACTATCGCCTTTGCGGCGACCAATTGTAGGTTGTCCCAGCCGATATGATCTCGAAGGACGGCAAGCGCTTTGGTCCCGACGCTTATTTCGCTCGTCTGGAATCTGCAAACGGGCTTGGCTTGATCCCAGCGCCCGCAATACAATTCGCGACCGTTAGAAACGAGGACCCACCGGGCTGGATTAGTCTCAGATGGAAAATTCTTGTTTAGTTCGAGGGCGTACAATTGCGATTCGGCGTACGCATCCTCCAATGATTCTTCAGGCGATTTCGCTTCTACAATAAGAACCGGAATTCCTTCGGAATAAATGACATAGTCTGGTACGTACCTTTTTCGGGTTCGCCCCTTGTCTATCTCGTAGACCGCGAGTGATTCTTTGGTGCGTATTGACGTTTCGGGAATTCCGAGGAAATGGCCCTCCGTCATCAACGGAGTGAGGAAAAACTGTTCTACATCGCTTTCGGTGTTCGCAGCTGAAAATTCTGTTCGCATATTCTTCGCTCTCCGGTTGCAGCGGACACGAGTCTTGCCCCTGCGTCAAGCGACGCCGGGATCGCATTGTGCGCAGGCGCGTTCGCAAATCTTGGGAGTTCTCGGAGCCCCATAGTATCTGGATTTCCGGGAGTCGGAGAGGACGTCGCATTTGAAATGATGGAGCCGCCGCGTGCGGTCAATTTCGACGGCCGCCGCTACGCCGCCCCCTCCACTACTTCGTGGCCCCCACGGTAAGCGGAGAAGAATCAGCGCTCGTGAAAGCATCCCTCTCCCCGTTCACGGGGAGAGGTGCCCGGCAGGGCGATGAGGGGCGGCGCGAACTCCTCGAACGACAGCTCTGCCCCTCATCCGGCACTTCGTGCCACCTTCTCCCCGTAAACGGGGAGAAGGGTCAATCCCCCATCTTCAGCGCTTCGATGAACGCCGCCTGGGGGATTTCGACGCGGCCGAACTGGCGCATGCGCTTCTTGCCCTCTTTCTGCTTCTCCAGAAGCTTGCGCTTGCGGGTCACGTCGCCGCCATAGCATTTGGCGGTGACGTCCTTCCTCAGGGCCGCGATGGTTTCGCGCGCTATGACCTTGCCGCCGATCGCCGCCTGGATCGGGATCTTGAACATGTGGCGGGGGATGAGGTCCTTCAGCTTCTCGCACATGGCGCGGCCGCGCTTTTCCGCCGCCTGGCGGTGGACCAGCATGGAGAGCGCGTCGACCGGCTCCTCGTTGACGAGTATCTGCATCTTGACGAGGTCGCCCTCGCGGTAGCCGGTGAGCTGGTAGTCGAAGCTGGCGTAGCCGCGGCTGATCGATTTCAGCCGGTCGTAGAAATCGAACACCACCTCGTTGAGCGGCAGGTCGTAGGTGAGCATGGCGCGGGCGCCGGCATAGGACAGGTCGTGCTGGATGCCGCGGCGCTCCTGGCAGAGCGTGAGGATGGCGCCGAGATAATCGTCCGGCGTCATGATGGTGGCGCGGATCCACGGCTCCTCGATGGAGGCGATCTTGACCACGTCGGGCATGTCGGCCGGGTTGTGCAGCTCGATCGTCTTGCCGTCGGTCATCGACAGGCGGTAGACGACCGAAGGGGCCGTGGCGATGAGGTCGAGGTCGAACTCGCGCTCCAGCCGCTCCTGAATGATCTCCAGATGCAGCAGGCCGAGGAAGCCGCAGCGGAAGCCGAAACCCAGGGCAGCACTGGTCTCCATCTCGAAGGAGAAGCTGGCGTCGTTGAGGCGCAGCTTGCCCATCGCGGCGCGCAGGTCCTCGAAATCGGCGGCGTCGACCGGGAACAGGCCGCAGAAGACGACCGGCTGCGCCGGCTTGAAGCCCGGCAGGGGGTTGGCCGTGGGGCGGCGCTCCTCGGTGATGGTGTCGCCGACGCGGGTATCGGCCACCTCCTTGATCGAGGCGGTGATGAAGCCCAGCTCGCCGGGGCCGAGCTCGTCGGTGATGACCATCTTGGGCGTGATGACGCCGACGCGGTCGACCGGGTAGCGGGCGCCCGTGCCCATCATGCGGATCTGCTGGCCCTTCTTCAGCTTGCCGTCGATGACGCGGACCAGAACGATGACGCCGAGATAGCTGTCGTACCAGCTGTCGACCAGCATGGCCTTCAGCGGGGCGTCGGGGTCGCCCTCCTTGGGCGGCGGCAGGCGCCTGACGATGGCTTCCAGCACGTCGGGAACGCCGAGGCCGGTCTTGGCCGAGATCATGACGGCGTCGGAAGCGTCGAGGCCGATGACGTCCTCCACCTGCTGCCTGATGCGGTCCGGCTCGGCGGCGGGGAGATCGACCTTGTTCAGCACCACGACGATCTCGTGGTCGGCGTCGAGCGCCTGATAGACATTGGCCAGCGTCTGCGCCTCCACCCCTTGCGAGGCGTCGACCACCAGCAGCGAACCCTCGCAGGCGCGGAGCGAGCGGGAGACCTCATAGGCGAAGTCGACATGGCCGGGCGTGTCGATGAGGTTCAGCACATAATGCTCGCCGTCGGCGGCATCATATTCGAGGCGCACGGTGTTGGCCTTGATGGTGATGCCGCGCTCGCGCTCGATGTCCATGGCGTCGAGCACCTGGTCCTTCATCTCGCGCTCCTCCAGCGAGCCGGTCATCTGGATGAGCCGGTCGGCCAGCGTCGACTTGCCGTGGTCGATATGGGCAACGATGGAAAAGTTGCGGATGTTTTTGAGAGGCGTGGTCATGGGGCGCGCATGTAGCAGCGGCGGCGCGCTACGCAAAGCGGGAAATGGCGGGACGCAATGCCGCCCCCTCCACCATGCTTCGCATGGTCCCCCTCCCCCGTAGAACGGGGGGAGGATCAAGGGCGCGCCAAGACACTCTGTAGTGCAATCGACATGAATTCCGATATATACTTGGCGAATGCGCGGAATGAGGGGGTCGCGATGATAACCGGGTTCGTAACGCGAAGATCAGACGGCAAGCCGGTCTGGCTTTACTCCAAGAAAAGCAAGGCGAAATCGGCGCGGGTGCGCGACGCGCGCTGGGGCGACTATCTACGCATCGAGGAAAGCGGCGAGGACGGCTGGGCGCAGATACGCTGGGGCAAGGCGCGCTATTTCGTGCGGGTCGAGGATATCGCCACGGCGCGGCCGCTGGAGGTGATCTTCCTCGATGTCGGCCAGGGCGACGGCTGCATCGTGATATCGCCGGAGACCAGGACCGACGCCGGCGCGCCGGAGGCCGAGCGCGAGCGCGTGCTCGTCATCGACGCCGGCATTTCCGACAACATGCTCAACTTCCTGAAATGGCGCTTCGGCAAACTGAAGACGGCGTTCCGCTTCCATGCCGCTGTCGTCACGCATCCCGATTCCGACCACTATCGCGGCTTCCAGAAAATCTTCTCGCACAAGAAAATCGAGTTCGACCGCGTCTACCACAACGGCATCATGGAACGGACGGGCGACGATTTGCTCGGGCCGTCGGATGCGAGCGGGCGGTACCTCACCGACATCATCGTCACGGACGCCGAGATCAGGGCGCTATACGGCGACAAGGCGGTGCGCGGCGGCAAGTGGTATCCGGGCCTGATGCACAAGGCGATGACTGGCGGGCGCGTCGGCTCGATCGAGATGCTGTCGGCTTCGCATGGCGAGATGCATGGCGGACGGTGCTGGATGCCGGGCTTTTCGCCGGCGTCCGGGCGCTCGATGGTGATCGAGACGCTCGGCCCGGTGCCAGAGCCAGACGCGGCGGGCAAGCCGCGCATGCGCTGGTTCGGCGATTTCATCGGCTCGACGGCGAAGAACGAGGGCAAGACCAAGAACGGGCACTCGGTGATCCTGCGGCTGACCATGGGCGCCTTCAACCTCTTGTTCGGCGGCGATCTGAACAGTCCGGCGGAGGACTATCTGCTGCGCCACTATGGCGGCATCGGTGACGGCGAGCCGCTGGCGAACGCGGTGGCGAATGCGCGAACGCGTTTCTCGGCGGACATGATGAAGAGCTGCCACCACGGCTCAAACGACGTCACCGACGAGTTCCTGGAGGCGGTGCATCCCTTCGCCTTTGTCGTGTCGTCGGGCGACGAGGAAAGCCATGCGCATCCGCGGCCCGATCTGCTCGGCCGGCTGGGCAAGAAGGGGCGCAGCGACGCACCGCTGATCCTGTGCACCGAAATCCTGCGCTCGACACGGGAGAAGGGGCGCGAGGAAGACTTCAAGGCGCTGGCGAAGCTCAACGACACGATCGACGACCCGGCGGCGAGCGACGCCGACAGGAAGCAGGCGCAAAAAGACCGCAAGGCGCTGATCGACTTCATCAAGAAGCGCAATGTCGGCGTCTACGGCTCGGTAACCGTGCGCACCGACGGGTCGTTTATGGAGATCAGCTTCATGCTGGAAAAGCCGCGCGGCGCGCAGCGCTGGCAGCGCTACGGCTTCATCCAGGATTCCCACGGCGACTGGGTGTCTGCGGACGCCGACGACGGGCACTGACCCTAGCGGAGCTGGGCGCGCCAGCTTCTGCCGGCGAAGCGGCGCTGCTGCCAGCGCCGGAAAGGCACGAGGTTGTGCGGGAAGGTGGGCGCCGGCTCGACAATCTCGTTGAGCCGCGCGCGGCGGCGATAG
Source organism: Rhizobiaceae bacterium (assembly GCA_017643025.1). Taxonomy (GTDB): domain Bacteria; phylum Pseudomonadota; class Alphaproteobacteria; order Rhizobiales; family Rhizobiaceae; genus RCIO01. Next base: position 151,607 of record JAEPOG010000003.1, on the reverse strand, counting down.
ACTTCCTTCTGCATCATGCGCGACAGCCGGCGCACTGCCCAGGTGTGATTCCACACGAAAACCGGATGCAGCGCGCGCACAAAGCGGCGCACCCAAGGGTGGGCGACATCGACCTTCCAGTCGAAGGTGGCCCGCAGGCGGCCGGGCGCCGTGGGGTCGACGGTCATCAGGCCCTTGCCGACAAAGTCGCCATAGACGTCGAACGCCATCCAGCGATGCGGGTCGAGCGCCGTCACCTTGCCGCCGAAGAAGAAGGAATGCGGCAGAAAGCCCTTGGTGTGAACCTCGATCTCCATGCCCATGCCGTCTGCCTCTCCGCGGTTCACCACCTGGCAGGCGAGGAAGACAGTGGTCGCCCATTTGGACACGATCTGAGGGTCGAGGAGGATGTCCGTCAGCTCTTCCGGCTGCGCCTCCATGTCCCAGTGGGTAACGATGTCGAAGTCGGTTCTTTGAGCTGCAGTCATCGCCGGTCTCCTCCTGCGCGGTCGGGCACGAGAGCTCCTGCCTCGTCATCGTCCGAAGCCGGAACACCCAGGCGGATTGCCGCCAGCACGCCAAGCGCCGCCAGAGGCAGCATCGTCGTCGCCGTCAACAGCGCCACGCTTGCGAAAATCTCGGCGACCGGCACGCCGGCACCGTCGATGACGACGGCATCAACGCGGCCCGAGAGCACAGGATTGAGCAGATATTCGCCGGCAAAGGCCGTCCATACCAAGGGTACCGAAAGCCAGTAGAGCCGGCGCCCTCCGGGCTCGACCAGCCGAGCGGGTTGCTCGGGACTTGAGGAAACCACAAGCGCAAAGAGCTGGAACATGATCCATGTGACCAGCGCCCAACCGAAGAAGTTGGCCAATGGCACGCCGAAATGCGGCCCTCCATCCAGCCAGACCCAGCGGCCCTCGACCGTGGCGCGCAGCGGATCCATCGAGAGATCCCACACGACCATGAGCATGGCCGCAATGACCGGAACGCCGAAACGGAAAACGGCGTCGTCCGCAGCATCGGTGCGGGCGAGCAGAAGCCGGGCAAACGACCATGAGGCATAGCCCATGACGCAATAGGCCGGCATGACGAAAACCGGCACATGGCCGATGAAGGGCGCCATGATGCCGGTGTAGTGATAGTCGCCAAAGGGAAAGCCGGTCATGACCGACACGGTTTCGAAGAACCAGCCGACAAGAAAGACGGTGAGCACGAACAGGAAGAGCTGGCGGCCCGAATGCAAGCGCCGGCCGTGAACAACGAGGAACGCGATCATTGCGCCGGCCACCAGGGCAGGCGACCATTCCTTCAACAGCGAACCCGGATCACCCAGCGCGTACAGCGCGTTTCCGACCCATGCCGCGAGCCCCAGCCCCACACAGGCCGCTACACCGCCAAGCCTTCCCAATGCCCTACCCCACGCATGCCGGCGCGGCCTCATACGAAGCCATGCGCTCGTCCCTTGCGGTGGACAGTTTGCAACGCTTGCGACGCCCCTGCCAAGCCCTGCTGCCGCAAAGGAAGCTTGAAGGTAAATTCAGTACCGTTATGGCGAAGCACCGGTATTCATCGGCTCTTCAGCTTGAGTTGCGCCATCAAGCCGGAAGTCTGGGAAATCGGGCCCGAGAGGCTTTGTTAAGGTCGAGGCAATAGGCTTGTTCCAGCGATCCGCGTCCCTCCCGGGGCTGACGCAGAAGGATGCCGACATGCCGGGCCAGCAACAAGTCACATTGCCGACGCTGGAGGCCTATCTGGCCGCAAAGCACAATCGTCTCGCTTTCCCGCCGGAGATCGAGGCCGTCTACGACCAGCAGATGTATTCCTACCGCCAGAAGGTCATGACCCGTGTCATCGTCCCCACGGTCATCATCTACAATCTGTTTCTGGTGGCCGACTACCTGCTGGTTCCCGGGACATTTCTGCTGGCGACTGTGCTGCATCTAGCGCTTGTCACACCGATCATGCTTGCGGCAGCGTTCGTTTATCCAAGGGCGCGGCAGCAGTGGATGCGCGACCTTTCGGCATCGATCATCCCGTTCCTGATGGTCGCGCAGATCATGTTCATCTATGCGAGCAATGCCGGCGCCGGCGCGGGAGCCGACCAGTATCAGTATCTGGCTGTGACAGTCGTGTTCTACATGAATGTAAATCAGCGCTTCGGATTTCGATTTGCCGTCAGCTCGACCTTGCTGCTCGTCATCACATATCTGGCGGTGCTGTTGCCCGGCCACTCGCCGTTCGAGGTCAAGTTCATCGGCACGTCGCTGATGCTATCTGCCGCCTATCTTAGCCTGATGGCGAACCGGCGCATGGAACAGGACGTTCGGTTCAACTTCCTCAGACGTCTGCGTGACCAGCTGCGCCGCGAAGGCGCCGAGGAGGTGGCTAAGCGAGACGCGCTGACCGGCCTGCCGAACCGACGGATGCTGGACGAAGTGGTTCACGCCCTGTGGGCGGATGAGGCGCGGCAGGACACGCTTGTCGCCGTGGTGATGGCCGATATCGACCACTTCAAGTCGTTCAACGACCGTTACGGGCACGCGACGGGCGATGTCTGCCTGAAACGGACAGCCGGCACGATCGCCGAAGAACTGCGCAGCGAGCGCGACCTGGCCGTGCGCCTTGGCGGCGAAGAGTTCGCCATCCTGCTGCCGGAGACCGACATGAGCGAAGCGGTGCGGGTGGCCGAGCGCATCCGCAGGAGGCTCGAGGGCATCGCAATTCCGCACGAGGCGTTCGGCCCGCGCGGCGTAGTGACGGCAAGCTTCGGCGTGGCCGCCGGTCCGATCTCAGCCCACGGCTTCGCCGAACTTCTGGCCGGCGCCGACGCCGCGCTCTATGCAGCTAAGCGCAGCGGCCGCAACCAGGTGTGGCCGCCATTCGTCAGCAAGGGAAATCCGGTCGCTGTGCTGCGCGGGCAACCCGCCGCCGATGATTCCGCGGCCGAAACTGCCGCTACCGCGCAGCGCAAGCGGCGCTGACTCAGAACGCCACGCGACCGAGCCCGCGGCGACGCAGTTCGTCTATCAACCAACCCATCCCAGGTCCCGGCAGGTGGCCGGTGTCGTGGAACACCTGGGTCGGCATATCGTCCGGATCGGGGAAGCCGAGATCGGTGAGAACCGCAAGGATGCCGTTTCCGACCTCATCTTCGATCATCCAGTCGGGCAGGGAGCCCCAGCCGACGCCGGCACGGATCAGCGCGCGTTTGGTCGCCAGATCATCCACCCGCCAGGTGCTCGGCGAGTAGACGGCGTAGTCGCGGCCGAGCGTCCTTGAGCTGCGGTCGCTGAGGACGATCTGGATGGCCGACTGCAGGCTCTCCGCAGCGCCCTTCGGAGCCGAGGCTGCAAGCGGATGCCCGGCCGCGGCCACGGCGTGCATACGAACCGGCGGCATGGCGTAGCGGGTCAGTCCGTCGGGGAGATCGACCATGGTGGCGATGACGCCGAGCGCGCAGCGGCTGCGCAGCACCTTTTCGACAACCATGCCCAGAGTTTCGATGTGCAGCCTGACGGCCGTGGCGGGAAAGCGCTGGTTGAAATCGCGCATGAGTTCGGAAAGCGACTCGGGGCAGCAGATCGCGTCGACGACCAGCGTTATTTCCGGCTCGACGCCCTCCGAGACGGCGCGGGCGCGGGCGCGCAGGCCGTCGACCCGGGCAACGATCGTGCGGATGTCGCCGACCAGCGCCTTGCCGGCGGCGGTCAGATCCGGCGTGCGTCCCGAGCGATCGAAGAGGACTACGCCTAGCTGCGCTTCGGCCTGCGCGACGGAATAGCTGACGGCGGACTGGGTACGGCGGAAGTGGCGCGCCGCAGCAGAGAAGCTGCCCTCCTCCACCACACAGAGGATGACGCGCAGCTGATCGAGCGACAGCGACTCAATGTTCATTCGACCGCCCCGGACCTACCAGAAAATTCGATCGCAGCCATCGAAGCTTCGAGCGTATTTCCCCGCCTGCGTTCGACGTAGCATCCCAGCAGGTCGAAGCCGCGAACCATACCAAATCCGGGCAGAGCCAGAAAGCTGCCGCGGAACGGCGAGTCGCGTCCCGATCGACCGCACCCGGCGCTCGCGCCAAGACCACAGGAGCATTCGAGGATGAATCTGCAGTTGAGACATGCCGGAGCAGATCGCATCGATCTGCGTGACCATCTGACCCGGGCGGCGAAGGTGCTGCCGGGAGGCGCTTCGGCCTCAGGCCGCCGCGTGTTCCGCGACGTGATCGTGCGCACCGAGGGTGCCTATCTCTGGAACTCGGAAGGCAAGCGCTTCATCGACTACCTGCTCGATTACGGCCCGATCGTCGTCGGCCACAGCGACAGGCGCATCAACATGGCGGCGATGGAGACCGCCGAGACATGCGATCTCAACTGGGTCGGCGCCCATCCGAAGGAAGTGGAGCTCGCAGAGGCCATCGTCAGGCTGGTTCCATCGGCTGAAAAGGCAGCTTTCGTGACATCGGGTTCGGACGCGCTGCTGCATGCCGCCCACATCGCGCGGCAGCATACCGGGCGGCGCAAGCTGCTGAAGTTCCATGGCAGCTTCGTGGGCTGGCAAGACGCTCTGGCCAAGGGCGCCAACTTCGACGTGCGGCCGGATCATGTTCCAGGGACCGACGAGCCCAATGCCGGCGGCATCAGCGCAAGTGCGATGGACGACGTGGTCGTCGTCGAATGGAACGACCGCCGGCAGGTGGCGGACGCATTCGCGCAGGTCGGCGCCGACATCGCAGCGATCGTGTGCGAACCGTACATCCTAAGTTATGGCTGCGTCGCGCCGGCACCGGGCTTTCTCGCCTTCCTGCGCGAAACGGCGGACAAACACGGCGCGCTTCTGATCTTCGACGAGGTGAAGACCGGTTTCCGCTTGCACATCGGCGGCTACCAGGCCGTCGAGGGCGTGACGCCGGACCTGACAGCGCTCGGCAAGTCGATGGCCAATGGCTATACGGCTGCCGCCCTTGCAGGACGTGCGAACCTCATGGACATGCTCGGCGTCAGCGTCTCGCTCGACGGTACGCATTACGCCAACCCCTATGCGCTGGCAGCCTCGGTCGAGACAATCCGCATCCTCGAGGATGGCGGCATGGAGCGGCTGGCGGTGCTGGGCGAGAGGCTGCGGGAAGGCTTGACCAGGGCGGCGCACGATGCTGGAGCCAGGGCCGTCATCACCGGGTTCGGCTCGGCATTCATGGTCAACTGGCTGGAGGAACCGCCGGTGACCTTCCGCGATGCCGCGTCGGCGGATTTCGAGAGGGCGGAGGCGTTCCGGGTCGCCATGCTGAACGCCGGCATCCTGATGCCGCCCTTCGTCATCACCGACTCGCGGCTGTGCCTCGCGACTTCGGAAGACGACATCGATGAAACGGTGGACGCGGCGGCGCGCGCCTTCCGCCAGCTCGCTTGAGCCGGATGTGTCGGCGGGCGGAACGCCCGCCGACGCTCAATCGTAGCGCAGTTCGCCCGCCTTTCCGCCGAAGACGCGGTAGGCATAGAACGAATAGCCGATGATGACCGGAAGCACGAAGGCCGTTCCGACGAGGATGATGCCGAGGCTCTCCGGCGCGGCCGCCGCTTCCCAGATCGTCATGCTGTCAGGCACGACGAACGGATAGAACGAATAGGCGAGGCCGGCGAAGCCGAGCGCGAAGATCGCCGCCAAGATGAGAAAGGGCGTCAGCGCATGCCGGTCGCCCGGCGCCGGCAGCCGAAAGGTCAGCAGGAACAGCCCCAGGAACAGCGCGCCTGATACTACCGGCAGCGGCAGCAGCCAGAAGAACTGCGGCAAGACGAACCATTTGTCGAAAATGCGCGGCGAGGCAAAGGGCGTGGCGAGCGAGACGGCTGCCATGCCGAGCGCGGTGAAGACCAGCGCGTAGCGCAGCCAGCGCACCGCCTTTTCCTGCAATTCGCCTTCCGACTTGTAGATCAGCCAGGCCGCGCCCATGGCGGCATAGGATGCGGCGAGGCAGAGAGCGACCAGCGCGCCGAAGGCTACCGCCGCCCAGCCGGTATCGAGGCCAAGGACGTAAACGCCGAGCATGTAACCCTGCGCCAGCGAGGCGATCAGTGAGCCGGCAAAGAATGAAGCGTTCCAGCGGCGCTTGCGGTGCGGCGGCACCTTGGCGCGAAAGTCGAAAGCGACCCCGCGCAGGATGAGGCCGAACAGCAGCGCGAAGACCGGCAGATAGAGCGCCGTCAGTATGGTGCCATGGGCGATCGGGAAGGCGACGAGCAGCAGTCCGACGGCGAGCACCAGCCAGGTCTCGTTTGCGTCCCAGAACGGACCGATACCGGCGATCATGGCGTCCTTCTCGTCGTCGGTCGCCGCGGCGAAGAGGATGCCGATGCCGAGATCGAAACCGTCGAGAATGACGTAGATCAGGATCGCCAGGCCCATAAGGCCGGCGAAGACGAGAGGAAGCAGGGTGGGCCAGTCGATGGTCATTGTTGATCCTCCCCTGCGAAGCGGGGGAGGGGGACCGCCGAAGGCGGTGGAGGGGGCGGAGTGGCAGCAATCTCGGAAATCATCACCAGAACGCCCTCGAGCGCATTATCTTTCAGAATGTCGGCTGCTGCGATCCGTAGTGTCCGTATGCCTCGTTGAGCCAGATTGGTATCCCGCCGTCGATCATGCGCCAACTGTTGTGGAAGGTCATGCTGCGCGCCATCGACTTCCACCGCGAGCTGCGCCGACGCACAATAGAAATCGAGAACATACGGCCCAACGGGATGCTGGCGGCGAAAGCGGTAGCCGTCCAATCGACCCGCGCGTAGGTGTTCCCAGAGCAGCACTTCCGGCAACGACATGTCGCGCCTGAGCTTTCGTGCGCGGCGAAACGTCGGCTGAAATGTGCGCATCGTCAGACATCCTTTCCAATCCGCCCCCTCCACCATGCTTCGCATGGTCCCCCTCCCCCGCTTCGCAGGGGAGGATCAGGGCATCACTCTCCCGCCACCGGTTGCGTCAGCGGCTTGTCCTCGACGCCGGGAACCGGCGTGTCGTCGCCTTCCTTCGCCGCCTTGCCGGCCAAGAACACGAGCGTGGCGAGATAGGCGATCAAGAGCAGCGCGTAGAGGATCAGGTAGACGGCGAGGGTGAAGCCGACATGGCCGGCGGGCACTGGCCCAAGCGCCTCCTTGGTCGTCAGGACACCGGTGACCAGCCAGGGCTGGCGGCCGATCTCGGTGGTGTACCAGCCGGCGAGCGTCGCGACCCAGCCGGACAAGGCCATCGGGACGAGGAGCAGCGCCAGTGGTTTGGGCAGGACGCCGCGGCGAAAGACGAACCACACGCCGGCCCATGAGATCAGCAGCATCAGCACGCCGGTGCCGACCATTATGCGGAAGCCCCAGAAGACGGGGGCAACCGGCGGATGCAGGACGGTGCCGTCCTCGGCGATGTAGTCGTTCAGGCCCGGCACCTCGCCATCAAGGCTGTGGCGCAGGATGAGGCTGGCGCCATTGGGGATGGCGATCTCGAAATGGTTCTCCCGCGCTTCCTCGTCCGGCCATGCGAACAGCACGAGCGGGACGTTGCCGCGCGTCTCCCAGTTGGCTTCCATGGCGGCAACCTTGGCGGGCTGATGCTCGAGCGTGTTAAGCCCGTGCTGGTCGCCGACGAAAACCTGGATCGGGATAAGGATCGCCGCGGCGCCGATGCCAGTGCGCAGCGCCTTCCACATCGCCTCCGAGCGGTCGCCGATCAGCCAGCGCAGCGCCGACAGGCCGGCGATGAGAAACGCGACCGTGAGTCCCGAGGCCAGCAGCATATGGATGAGCCGGTAGGGAAAAGACGGATTGAACACCACCTCCCACCAGCTGGTGGCGTGGGCGACGCCGTCGCGCATTTCGAATCCCGCGGGGGTCTGCATCCATGAGTTCAGCGCGAGGATCCAGACCGCCGACATTGTCGTGCCGAAGGCGACGAGGAAGGTCGCCAGCGTGTGCGTGCGGTTCGACACGCGACGGAAGCCGAACAGCATGATGCCGAGGAACACGGCCTCGAGGAAAAAGGCGGTCAGCACCTCATAGGCGAGCAGCGGGCCGGCGATGTTGCCGACGCGCTCCATGTAGCCCGGCCAGTTGGTGCCGAACTGGAAGCTCATGGTGACGCCCGAGACGACGCCGAGCGCGAAGGAAAGCGCGAAGGCCTTCACCCAGAAGAAATAGGCGCGCATCCAGGCGACGTCTGACGTGCGGGCGTAGCGGAGCTTGAAGAACAACAGCACCCAGCCGAGCGCTATCGTAATCGTCGGGAACAGGATGTGGAACGAGATGTTCGCCGCAAACTGGATGCGCGACAACAGATAGGCGTCGAGTTCCATCAGACCACGCTTTCCGACGGCCGAAGCGGATCCTGGCCGCCGCTCGAAAAGTAGGGCGTCGGGCGCGGCCGGTCAAAGTGGCGGGCTGGCGCAGAGGCGCAATGTCGCGGCAGATGCGATCAACTGGTAGGGCCAGATGACGATACGCATGGACCGCCGCGACTTTCCGCGTTAGGCGCTCATGTCAGAATTTCCGGGAGCATATCCTTGTCAGACACGACGGCAGGCAAGCAGGCGGCGCAGACGGCCACCTTCGCGATCATTCTCGCGCTGTCCTTCAGCCACATGCTGAACGACATCATGCAATCGCTGCTGGCGGCGATCTACCCGATGTTGAAGACCGACTTCCGGCTCGACTTCTGGCAGATCGGCCTGCTGACCATGGCCTTTCAGGTGACGGCGTCGCTGCTGCAGCCTGCGGTCGGCCTCTATACCGACCGCAGGCCGATGCCCTATTCGCTGGCCTTCGGCATGGGCTCGACCTTCGTCGGCCTGCTGGTGCTGGCCTATGCCGGCCAATACTGGCTGCTGATCGTGGGCGCGTGCTTCATCGGCTTCGGCTCGGCGGTGTTCCACCCGGAAGCCTCGCGCATCGCGCGGCTGGCGTCCGGCGGGCGCTTCGGCATGGCGCAGTCGGTGTTCCAGATCGGCGGCAACACCGGCACGGCGATCGGGCCGCTGCTGGCGGCGTTCATCGTGGTGCCGTTCGGTCAGGCGAGCGTCGCCTGGTTCTCCGTCATAGCGCTGATCGGCATGGCGGTGCTGTGGCATGTCGGCGGCTGGTACAGCCGCGAACGCAGCGCGGCCGCAAAGCGGCCGGCGGCAGGGCCGGCGTTCAGGCTGCCGCGGCGCACCGTGGTGATCGCCATACTGGCGCTGATCGCGCTGACATTCTCCAAGCATGTCTATGTCGTCAGCCTGTCGAGCTACTACACCTTCTTCGTCATCGAGAAGTTCGGCGTTTCAGTGCAGGCCTCGCTGCTGCTGCTGTTCCTCTTCCTCGGCGCGTCGGCCGTCGGGCTGGTGCTGGGCGGGCTGCTGTCGGACAAGATCGGTGCGCGCACGGTGATCTGGTTTTCGATACTCGGCGCATTACCCTTCACGCTCGCGCTGCCGCATGTCGGGCTGACGGCGACGGCGGTGCTTTCGGTGGTCATCGGCGTTGTGATGGCGTCGGCATTTCCGGCCATCGTCGTGTTCGCGCAGGAGCTGGTGCCGGGCCGCGTCGGCATGATCGCCGGCCTGTTCTTCGGCCTCGCGTTCGGGCTGGCGGGACTGGGCGCGGCTGTGCTCGGCGTCGTCGCCGACCTTAAGGGCATAGGCTTCGTCTACATGGTCTGCTCGTTCCTGCCAGCGATTGGGCTGGCGGCGATATTCCTGCCCGGACGGGCGGCCTTCGCACAGGCTACCGAAGCCGCTTGACGGCGGGGCGGCACGAGCGCAGATAGCAAATCGGAAAGCTGTCCGGCGCACCCGGCTGCGTTCGCCCATTCGGGTTCTTTCGCATGTCACTTGCCGGACTGGCGCAGCTCGGCGCCTCGACCATCATCTTCATGCTGGCGGCTGCGGCCGGCAAAAGCTGGGCGTTGGCTCCCAGCGGGGCGCGGCTGGCGCTGGTGTTGGCACTCTACACCGTCGGCAATCTGATCATGCTCAGGCTTATCCGCGAGTTCGGCATGGGCGTGGCGCTCAGCCTCTCCGGCGTCATTCAGCTCGCGGCGGTAAACATCGTTGCGTTCGCCTGGTTCGGCGAACGCGTAAACCTGCTGCAAGGCACCGGGATCGTGGTCGCCATCGCGGCAGTGGCGCTGATCACGATGGGCCCTTACCTGCCGTCGCGCTAGGCGGAGGAAGCAGGCGCGGCATCGGAGCCGGGCGCTTGAGGCTCGTACCCGACAATCCAGGCCAGGCAAGCAGGCCGCTGACGAGGACGATCGCGGCTATGAGTGTAACTCCGGCAGCCGGATTCGGGCCGCTGAAGAAAACTTCATACATGATGCGGCCGGGCAGAAACGACAGCCCGCCGGCAATGACCATCGCCCCAAAATAGGTGCCTATCATCACGTTGCGGTGGCCGTTTACGATGCGCCGACGGATGAGCCAGAGGCCGTATCCGAGCGAAAAGAACGTGCCCACGGATATGAGGTGGATCGGGCTCCATATCCCCCAAGTCTTGATTGTGTGAATGAAGAATGACGAGACGGCGACCACAACCATGAGTGCGACCCATGTGCGCCCGAGATAGCGGTGCCACGGTCCCGCCTTGTGACGAAAGAGTATTGCAGCGCCCATGAGGAAGGCCGCGGCTGCTGCGCACACATGGATCTGGATGGCCGGCGAGGCCGTCAAAAGCGGTTCGAAATTCATTGGTCTCGTCCTTCGCTGGTTCGTTGCTTGCGATGCGGACTTGACCTCGGCTATCCGGCGCGGCCATTCAAAGCCGCTTTCGCAAATGACGGATTGTCTTCGTGACCGACGGCCCATTGCATTTCACGATGCGCGAATTGCAGCGCGTTTTCTTCGCGCCGCGCTTCTGGGCGGCGATTGCGGGCGCCTCCGTGCTCGCTGGGCTGATCGGCCCGTTCGGTACCTATGACGCCCTGCATCTTCCGGGCCGGGTCGCCTATTGGGCGGCGATCGTGGTCTCGACCTATTTCATCGGCGGCGCCTGCGTTTTCCTGTTCGTGCGCACGATATCGCCAGAGCGGATGCCGAACGCGGCGGTGTTCGGGCTCGCCGGTGCGATAGCCGGCATCCCCGTCACGCTGGCCGTGTGGGGGATCAATGCAGTCGTGTTCGGGGGCGACCCCGCGAGTTCGATCCCGTTGCTGCTGCTCGCCGGATACACGATCGTCATCGCCGCCATCGTTTCAACTCTGCTGGCCGTGTTCGGGCGATTGTATGCCGAGGCCGAGGGCACGCCGTCAAAGGACAAGCGCAAGCGCCCCCGCATCCTCGACCGGCTGCCGCCCGGCCAGCGCGGCGTTCTGAGCCACATGTCGATGCAGGACCATTATGTCGACATCCGCACTACAAAGGGCGGGGGGCTCGTGCTGATGCGTTTCGCCGATGCGATCTCGGAAACGGACGGAGTGGCCGGCGTGCAGATTCATCGCTCGCACTGGGTGGCCACGGACGCTGTGGCAAAGGCCGTGCGGCGCAACGGCAAGCTGTTTCTCATGCTCACCGACGGCACCGAGCTGCCTGTCAGCCGCAGCTTCCAGCCCGCGGCAAAGGATGCCGGGCTGCTCGCGCGGTAAAGGCGCAATAGCGCAACGTGTCACACAATGGAGGGCTGTGTCGTCATAGAGGTTCGGAGGTACGAACCCATGCGAACACTGCTCATCATCATAGCCATCTATCAAGGTGCGAATGGCGCACTCATGCTGGCCGCGCCCGAACTGTGGTACGGAATCGCGCCCGGTGTTCACGATACCGGGCCGCTCAATACACATTTCATCCGCGACATCGGGCTGGCGTTCCTGGCCGCGACCGCGGCGTTGCTCCTGGCGCTGAATGAAGAGCGCCGCACGGCGGCCGTCATTGCGGCTCTGGTCTTCCTCGGCGGACATGCGGGATTGCATATCGTCGAGATGTTTGCTGACGGCATCGGCCCGGCCGACGCCCTGCGCGACATCGTGCTGATCGTCGTTCCGGCCTTTCTGCCGCTGGCAATCCTGCGGCGCAGCGGAGAATCCCTCAGAAGGGCCGCGTCATGATCCCGACGGTACTCAAGCGCCAGTTCGCCGGCTTCGGCGACCGCTACGGCTACGATACGACGTACCTGCAAGAAATCGTCGATCTCGATCTCGGCGGCGCCGTGAAGCTCGGCCTGGTGTCGAAGTTCACCGACCACCGGTTCGGCCTGCCTGCTCAGGCCTATTTCGCCGCCAAGGTGACGGCGGCAAAATGGGCGGATTGCGGCTCGTGCCTGAGGCTGACGATCGACATGGCCGCCGAGGCCGGGGTGAGGCGGGCCGACCTTGCCGCCATGCTGGTCGGGCCGGCCGAGGAGGTGCCCGACGACATGGCGCTGGCGGCGCAGTATGCCCAGGCAACAATAGACAACGCGCCGGAGCTTGCCGAAATCCTTGCAGCGTGCGAATCGCGCTGGGGCCGGCGCGGCGTGGCCGGCCTTGCGGCCGCCACGGTGGCCGGCCTCTTCTATCCGCTCTTCAAGCGCGGCCTCGGCTACGGCAATGTGTGCGAACCGGTGATATCGGAGCTGAGAGCGCAGGTGCGGGGCGCGGAGATGGCCGATGCGTGAGGACGGAACGGATAAGCTGGACGCATGGCTCGGCCAGCGCGAACGGCTGGTGCGGCTCGCCTATCGCTATCTCGGCTCGGCGAGCGAGGCAGAAGACGTGGTGCAGGACGCATGGCTGCGTTTCGCCGATGGGCCGCAGGCGCTGGAACCGGCGCGCTATCTATCGCGCATCGTCACCAATCTGTGCCTGGACCGGCTGAAGTCGGCCAGGGCGAGGCGCGAGACCTATGTCGGGCCGTGGCTGCCGGAGCCAATCGCAGGCGAGGCGCCGGGTCCAGACGAGGCCGGCGACGCCGCGCTCGACATCTCCTTCGGCGTCATGCGTTCGCTGGAGCGGCTGTCGCCGCAGGAGCGCGCGGCGCTTTTCCTGCACGATTTGTTCGACCTGACCTTCGAGGAAATCGGCGAGACACTGCACCGCTCGCCCGCCGCGTGCCGGCAGATGGCAGTTCGGGCGCGCACAGCGCTAAAGAGCTCCAAGCAGCGCTTCAAGCCGAGCACCGAGGACGTGGACCGTTTCGTTGCGCGCCTGACCCAAACCTTGCAGACCGGCGACCTCGAGCCGCTCAAGGCGCTGCTCGCGGCGGATGTCGAGTTCATCTCCGATGGTGGCGGCAAGGTGAGCGCGGCGCGCAACGTGGTGGCCGGCGCCGACAATGTGGCGCGGCTTCTGCTTGGGCTGGCCCGCAAGAGGGACATTGAAGACATCGACCCGCGGCCGGTCGCCATCAACGGAGCGCCGGGCCTGTTGCTTGTCATCGGCGGGTATCTCGACCAGACGATGAGCTTCGGCCTCGACGCGGACGGCCGGATTTCGGCGATCTATGTGGTACGGAACCCCGACAAGCTGACGCGGGTTCAGCTTCCGTCCGACGTCGGCTGATCCTCGCCGTTTTCCTTAGCCGGCGCATCATCGACCGCGAGAGGTGGCTCATCCGGCAATTTCGGATCGCCCCAGGTCAGCGCCTTGTAGTCGAAGCCGAAGGCAAGCGTCGGCTTGACGATCTCGAAATAGGGCGAGAGGTCGAAGTCGCGCGGCGTGTAGAGCGAGTGATGGCGGATATGGAGTATCTCCTCGCGCGAAAAGGTCGACTGCGCCGAGGCACGGCCGGGCGCCTTGGTGATCTCGGGCAGGATCGGATAGCGGATCTGGCCGTAGGCCTCGGCGATCAGCGATGAGCAGATTGCGCGCGTCGGGTCGCCCGAACCGAATGCGAGCATGCGGCGTCGCCAGCGGACCGGCACGGGCGGCGTCGGGAAGAAATAGCGCAGCATGTCGAATATGTTCTTCATGTCGTAGCGCAGGCCGAGCTTGCCGATCATGAAGTCGACGACCGCGTCGCGGTCGTCCGGCGTCAGGCCGCTCGCGCGGCAGATGCGGGTGTTGTAGGTCCGGTATTTGGACAACGGAACGGCGACACAGCCCTCACCGAGAATGACCTCGATCAGGCGGGGACGCTCGGAACCGTCCTCCGGCTCCGGCAACACGTCGCCGACATAGAGCGCCGAGTGCGACCAGGTGGACTGGGTGAGATATTTGATCGCCGCCGAGACACGCTGGTTGCCCTCGATCAGGAGAATGTCGCCGGTGCGCAGCGTGCGGCGTAGCGTTTCCGGGTCCGACGGCGTGTAGGGCTGATAGCCGGAGGATTCGCTCTCCAGCCGCCGGGCGAGCCAGCGGCCAAGCCTGTCGAGCAAGGTATCGTTACCCGAACTCATGTGCCTCCTCCGGAGCCGGACTATGCCTGTACCGCGCCTTCGGGTGAAGTCGCGCCGGCGAATTCGCTAGCCGAGTCGCACGGATGCCTGGCGCTTGCGCTTGTCGCCGCCGGCGCGCGTCCAGGTGGCAAAGCGGTGCGTAGCTGCAGCGAAGGAAATCTTCATCGCCTGCGCCACCGAATAGCGCGACTTGCCCTCGTCGAACATGCGGTAGCAGCATTCCACGCCCTGCGGGGTGAGTTTGCCGTCGCCCGACTTGTTGCGAGGATCGGCGGGATCGAACTCCGCCATCCGCGGCTGGACAAGGCCGCGCAGGCGCTCGAGATCGGCCTGGATGGAGTCGATCAGCTCAAGCACGAGCTGGGGATCGGCCGGCGCGGCAGCCGGCTGCTTCGGTGCGGGCAAGGGAGCTCTCCGTCTATAGGCAAACTATCGCCGATATAGGAAGAATCGCGCCCGACGCAATGCCTCCCATGCGGGCGCAGCCGCAACGGTCAGTTCGCGGGCGGCGGCGCTTCCGGCGACGTTCCGGGGCCTGGCACCAGGAAAATGCGGTCGCCGGACTTCTGAACGGTCATGCCGTCAGCGGTACGGACATCTGCCTGCTCGTCGCTATCGTCGGCCGGGACAGTCTGAGGCGTGGCGCGCGGGTCGAGAACCTGCTGGATGGCCGTTGTCCGCGTGCAAGCCGAGACGGCAATCGCAACGAGCATTATCCCCGCAAATCGCATCATGCCCGCGCCCTCCCCGATCCTGTTCTACCAGTCCCATACAGGCGCATCCAGTTCACTAGGGTGGCAGGAGACGATCTAGCGGTTCGCATAATCCGGTAACCGGATGTCGTCGCGCAGGTCGCCGCCGATAAGCCAGTCGGCGAAGAGAGGAACGCGGGCCAGTTTCGTCGCCAGATTGCGGATCGAAATGCCGAGCTCGGATTTCGGGGCGAAGCTCGAGGCGAAGCGGCGCGCCGATTTCTGCTTGGATTGCAGGAAGGGCATCAGCCGCTCTTCATAGGCGGAAAACGCCGCCTCGTGATCGCTGCTCGCACGGGCGAATTCCCCGGCAAGCACATAGGCCTCGGCAATCGCGAGACCGGTGCCCTCGCCCGCCAGCAATGACACGCAGGCAGCCGCATCGCCCGCCAGCGCAACGCGGCCTTTGGTCCAGTGGTCCATGCGTATCTGGCTGACCCGGTCGAAATAGAGATCGGCGCCGTCGAGCAGGTCGAGGATCGCCTCTGTCTCCCAGCCGGCGCCTGCGAAGACCTCACGCAGGACGGCCTTCTGCCCCTCATCGGTCTCCGGGAAAGGGCCCGGCGACACGTCGGTGCGAAAGACGAACAGGAACAAGGTGCAGTCGTCGCGCATGGAGAAGCGCGATATCTGGCGGCCAGGCCGCGTGTAGCTGACATAGACGAGCTCATCGCGCGGTCTGTATCCTTCGACCTCGAAGGCTGCGACACGGTAACCGAGATCGGCCTCGAACCGTTTCTCCGGCCCGAAGGCAAGCTCGCGCACCTTGGAGTGCAGGCCGTCGCAGCCGACGACGAGATCGAACTCGCGCGGCGCGGCATGCTCGAAGGTGACGCCGACCCTGCCGCCATCGTCCTCCAGCGCAGCCACCGAGTCGCCGAATAAGGTCTCGGCCCTGTCGTTGGCAGCATCGAGCAGGACGCCGGCAAGGTCCGAGCGGCGCAGGCTGGTGAAGCGTCCATCCGTCATGCGGGTGAAGACATCGGTTGCGAAGCCGCCATTGGCGCGGCCTTGTGAGTCGACGAAACGCACCTCGCCGACTTGGTAGCCACGCTCGAGGATGGCGGGGATGAGCCCCATGCGCTCAGCGATGTCGTAGCCGAGACCCCAGAAGTCGATGATGTAGCCGCCCGAACGTGGCGCAGGCGCCTTCTCGATCAGCACCGGCTCGTGACCATGCCCGGCCAGCCACCAGGCGAGGCACGGGCCGGCGATGCCGGCGCCGTTGATTGCGATCTTCATACGCCCAAGCAGAACCGCTGGCCGAGGCGAGGTCAACCCGGGCTTGCATGCGGTGCGGAGGCGAGCCGGAAGAAGGCGCGGTCCTCGCGCAGGATGAAGCGCTTCTCACGGGCGAGTTCATAGTTTGCCTTGCCGAGCGGGTCGGCGGCGAGGCGGGCGCGGTAGGCCTCGTAGGCGGCGAGGCTGTCGACGTTGTAGACGCCCCAGGCAGTCGTGGCCGAGCCTTCATGTGGGGCGAAATAGCCGATCAGGTCAGCGCCGCAGCGCGGGATCGCCTGACCCCAATTGCGGGCATATTCAACGAAATCATCCTTCTTGAAGGGGTCGATCTCGTAGCGGATGAAGCAGGTGATCGTCATTTCATGTCTCCGGCGACAGTTCGAACGGTATCGAAGCGTTTCGCGTTACGGCGTGGTAGCCGACGGCAGTCAGAAGAGCTTGCGGCTTTCGCGTCCGGCCTCGGCGCGGCTGATGCCGATGTCGCGCAGCATGCGGTCGTCCAGTTC
Source organism: Rhizobiaceae bacterium (assembly GCA_017643025.1). Classification (GTDB taxonomy): domain Bacteria; phylum Pseudomonadota; class Alphaproteobacteria; order Rhizobiales; family Rhizobiaceae; genus RCIO01. The sequence goes on along the minus strand of JAEPOG010000003.1, from coordinate 134,804 downwards.
GGCAAGGTGCTGGCGTTGTACCCAGCGGTCGTACCAGCGCGCGAACAGATCGAAGGACGAATGATCGATGCGATGGACGAAGCGTGAAGGGGCGGGAAATGGGACGATGCGGGTTGCAACGGACATGACGGCGTCTCCTGTCGATGGGCAGACCATAGCGGTTGCCGCACATGCATGCTTCGACTATGATCGAATGATGCACGGCACGGAGAGAATGCCTTGAAGGAAGGGCCGGACCTTTCGCGCATCGCCTCGCTGGTCGGCGACCCGGCGCGCGCGAACATGCTGTCTGCGCTGATGAGCGGGACGGCGCTCACGGCGAGCGAACTGGCGCTTGAGGGTGGCGTCGGCCTGCCGACCGCGAGTTCGCATCTCGCCAAGCTGACGGAAGGCGGGCTGGTGACGGTGACCACGCAGGGGCGGCACCGTTACTACGCACTGTCCGGATCAGAGGTTGCCTCAATGCTGGAGGCGATCTCGGGGGTCGCGGCGTCAGTCGGGCCGAAGCGGGTTCGGCCCGGGCCGCGCGACAACGCGATGCGCGAAGCGCGGGTCTGCTACGATCATCTCGCCGGGGAGAAGGCCGTTGCGCTGTTCGATCATCTCGGCGGACAGAAGCTGATCCGTCTCAATGGCGACGCGGTGACGCTGACCCGCAAGGGTCAGGACTGGTTCGCCGACTTCGGCATTGACGTGTCGGCTCTTGAGACGAAGAGGCGGCCGCTTTGCCGTGCCTGCCTGGACTGGAGCGTGCGCCGCTCGCATCTTGCCGGCGCACTGGGCGCGGCGGCGCTCGACCGCATATTCGAACTCAAATGGGCGCGGCGCGAGAAGGACAGCCGCGTCGTTGCGTTTACGCCCAGGGGACGAGCGGAATTCGAGCGGCTGATCCGAACGTAGAACCGGCCCGCCGGCAAATACCGACGGGCCGGGGAAGGGCTATTATTCGGCAGCCTGAAGGTTGATCCTGTTCTCGGCGATCTCGGTCAGCTTCTTGTCGGCCGCCTTTTCCTCGTCGAGGTTCTTCTGCAGCTCGGCGGCGCAGTCGGGGCGACCCAACTCATTGGCCCACTCGACCAGCGTGCCGTAGCGCGTCATCTCGTAGTGCTCGACGGCCTGGCCGGCGGCGATGATGGCCGCATCGAGCACGCGCTTGTCCTCGACATCGCCCATGATCTCGTCGGCTTCCTGGAGGATGCCGTCGATTGCGGGGCAGTCGACGCCCTTGGCTTCGACGCCGTGCATCTGGAAGACCTTCTCAACGCGTTGCACATGGCCCTCGGTTTCCTTGAGGTGATGCTTGAGCCCGTCGATCAGGCTCCGGTCAGTAGCCTTGTCGATCATCTTCGGCAGGGCCTTCAGGATCTGCTTCTCAGCATAATAGATGTCGCGCAGCGTGTGCACGAACAGGTCGTCCATCGTTTTGATATCTTTGGAGAAAATACCCATTGTCCTCGTCTTCCTTACTTTTTCTGGGTGCTCCCCGCCGCATTCGATGGTGTCATGGCTCATAGAAGGCCAATGGAGCGGAAGTATGAATGGAAGATGGCGTTCGAAACCGCCGAGCCATAAAAAATTTGCAAGCTCTCTAGCTCGATTCACCGGGCATTCATGACTCGCTCGTATGATGCCTGCCAATCGGAAGGGACATCCGAGCGACAGGGTACGGGACAATGTCAGTCTTCAACGCGTTTGTTCGTTATGCGTGTTCGGTGCGGGAGTTCGTGGCGCCGACCTACAGGCCGGAATGCCACTATATGCGCGGGCCGGGACCAGCCTGTGCGCGTCGCGCAACCGTTGCGATCGGTCACCAGCCGCGCTTCCAGTAGCGCAGGCTAATCCTCGCAGGCCCGGATATCGATCGGGCCGGACGCCGCCTCTCTACCAAGCTCCACGCAATCGCCAGCCGCGCACAGCTGCCAGCCGCCCGCGGTCGCGCCGGAGCTTGCCAGCAGCAGCTTCTGCTGCGGCGGCAGGTCGGGCCGATAGACCCACCAGCCGTCCTCGAACGTCGATCCCTCGGGCGGCTCCATGCCGGCGCCCGAGCCGCGCACGCTGGACTCGACAACAAGCAGCTTTCCGTCTTTGACGACCCAGCTTTCGCGCCATTCGGTCTTCTCGACTGAGTGCGTCCAGGACAACGTGAAGGCTGCCGCCGCAAGCGTCATCGTCTTGCCGCCTGCGAGAATGCAGAGGGGCATCGCTACTCGCCGGCCTGCCCGGCGGGCTCGACCTGCTGGCGCGTGCGCCACCAGTGATAGCCGAGGACGATTGCCGCCAGCGCGAAGCCAATCTGGTCAGTGACGGGAATGGCGGCGATCAGAGTGAAGGCAGCAGCGGCCGCGACCAGTCGCTCCCACATTGCCAGGCTTCCGCGCAGATAGCCGATGACCGCCACACCCCACAGGCCGATGGAGAGCGCCGCCTTGAAGACGATGTAGGCGACCGCCGGCCAGTAGCCGACCGCCTGTGCAAGCGGGCCACCATCCTGCAGCATCAGGGCCGGCGTGTAGACCGCCATGAATGGGATGACGAAGCCGGCAGCGGCGATCTTGATCGCCTCGAAGGAAATCTTCAGCCCGCTTTCGCGCGCAATGGGTGCTGCGGCAAAGCAAGCCAGCGCCACCGGCGGCGTCAAGTCGGCAAGGATGCCGAAATAGAAGACGAACATATGGCTGACCAGCAGCGGCACGCCGAGGTCGAGCAGCGCCGGGCCGGCAATGGTCGAGGTGATGATGTAGTTGGGGATGGTCGGAATGCCCATGCCGAGGATCAGGCAGGTGATCATGGTGAGCACGAGCGAGAGGAAAAGTGAGTTCTCGCCGACCGAGACGATATACTGGCCGAAGGTGTTGGCCAGTCCCGTCAGCGTCATGGTGCCTATGATGATGCCGACAACGGCGCAGGCAACGCCGACGGGAAGCGCGGTCTTGGCGCCCTCGGCAAGCGAATCCCGGCAGACGGCAAGCGTTTGGCGGCCGCCATCGACGAAGATGTTGATGGCAATCAGCACCGCCGCGAGCACCAGCACGACGTTGATGCCATAACGGAAGAAGGACGCGGCGACGAGGCCGAGGCCAATCCAGAAGACGAAGCGCAGAACCTGCGAGGGCAGGCCAAGAGCAATCGAGCCGCCGAGGATCAGGAGCACGGTGAAGGACAAGCCGATAGTGCCGGCGAAGAGCGGCGTGTAGCCGGAGAAAAGCAAATAGACGAGTGCGGCCAGCGGCAGCACCAGATACCAGCCATTGCGCACGGCGTTCAGCGCCGATGGCAGTTCGGCGCGAGGCAGACCGACGAGGCCGCGTTTGCCGGCCTCCAGATGCACCATCCAGAAAGCGGAAGCGAAATAGAGCACGGCCGGAATGACCGCCGCCTTGACCACCTCGTAATATTCGATGCCCAGCGTCTCGGCCATGATGAAGGCGACGGCGCCCATGACCGGCGGCATGATCTGACCGCCCATGGAAGCGGTGGATTCCACCCCGCCGGCAAAGGCCGACCGGTAGCCGAAACGCTTCATCAGCGGGATCGTGAACTGGCCGGTCGTGACGACATTGGCGACGCCGGAACCTGAGATCGTGCCCATCAGACCCGACGAAATGACCGAAACCTTGGCCGGTCCGCCGCGCGCGTGGCCGACCAAGCCGAGCGAGACGTCTGTGAAGAGCTTGATCATGCCGGCCCGCTCCAGGAAGGCGCCGAACAGGATAAACAGAAAGATGTAGGTCGCCGACACATAGGTCGGGATGCCGTAGATGCCCTCCGTGCCGTAGGCCATGTGGTCTATGACCTGCTCGAAAGCGTAGCCGCGGTGGTTGAACGGCCGCGGCAGATATTCGCCAAAAAGGCAGTAGCCGAGGAACAGGCCGGAGATGATCGGCAGCGCCGGCCCCATGATGATCCATGCGGCGGCAAAGACAGTGAACAGCGCGACGACACCGAATGCGATGTCGAGATTGGTCGGGAAACCGGCGCGCAGGATCAGCGGCTGGTATTCGACATACTGGTAGAATGCGACCGACACCCCGGCCAGCGCCAGCGCCCAGGCGACGACGCGCCAAGGCATGGGCTTGCCGCGCATGGCTGCCACCAGCGGGAAGGCCAACAGCATCAGGAAGCCGACATGGAAGGCGCGTACAACCTGGCTCGGCAGGTTGATGACATGCATCGCCGTGCCGATCTGGTAGAGCGAGAAGGCGACGGCGATCCAGAACAGGACCTTGCCTTCGCGGGTCAGCGGAAAGCTGCCATGCGTCGGGTCGTGGATTGCCGCAGCGGCGGCATCCGCATCTCTGGCGGTGTCAGCCATCGCTCAATCTACATTCGAAAAGAGAAACCGGAAAGAAGAACGGGGCCGGCAAATGCCGACCCCGTCCGAGCCTTACATCAGGCCCTTTTCCTTGTAGTAGCGCTCGGCGCCCGGATGCAGCGGCACCGGCACGCCCTGAGGGCCCTTCTCCAGCGAGATGGCTTTGGCGGCTGCGTGAGCGGCGACCATGTCGTCGAGGTTCTCGAAGAGCTGCTTGGTCATCTCATAGGCGACCTCGTCCGACACGTCGGAGTGCGTGACGAGGATGTTGGTGATGGCGAGCGTCGGCACGTCTTCGCCCTGGCCCTCATAGGTGCCAGCGGGAATGGTGGCGGCAAGGAACGGCGCGCCGAGGGTCTCGGCGACCGATGCGGGAACCGCGACCATGGTGATCGGCAGCGAGACGGCGAGGTCCTTGATCGAAGCGACGCCGAGGCCGGCCGACTGCAAGGTGGCATCGAGCTGGCGGTTCTTGATCAGCTCGACCGACTCGCCGAAGGGCAGGTATTCGGTCTTGCCGAGGTCGTCATAGCTCATGCCGAGAGCGCCGAAGATGCGACGTGCATTGAGCTCGGTGCCCGAAGCCGGAGCGCCGACCGAAAGGCTCTTGCCCTTCAGACCTTCGAAATCGGTAATCCCGGATTCCTGGCTGGCGACGATCTGGATGTAGTTCGGGTAGATGGCAGCGATGCCGCGCAGCTTGTCGAGCTGCTGCTGGAAGCCGGCTTCCGCGTCGCCTTCCCAGGCCGACTTGACCGAGTCACCCAGAGCGAAGGCGATCTCGCCCCTGCCCTGCTGCAGCAGGTTGAGGTTCTCGACCGAGGCCTTGGTGGACTGCACCTGCGTCTGCACGCCGTCGATGTTCTTGCCATAGATGTCAGCAAGCGCGACGCCCAGCGGGTAATAGACACCGGAGGTGCCGCCAGTGAGCACGTTGATGAATTCCTGCGCCTTGGCGCCGATGGTCGTGGTGCCCAGCGAAACGGCAAGCGCCGCAGCCGCGATGAAGGTTCTGCTCGCAACGGACATTCGTGTTCTCTCCCAGTTTTTTTGTGTGCGCCATCGGGCGGACGCCCGAGGGGTCAGGGTGCAAACTTTAGACGACACTGGGGAAATGCCAATCGAAAAAAGACAGACGCTGCCGGGTCTTACGCTAGGTCACCGGTCGGGTAGCGCTCAGCAAGAAGGGCAGCCAATCCGACATGAATGGGAGCGGCGCGGAAGCGCGCGACGGTGGCGGCATCGAGCTTGCGGTAGCCATGGCGCTCGACCAGTTCTGCGACCGGTACACGCGGCCCGTCGAAGGGCACAAAGTCGAACCGGTCGCCCGCTGCAATCGCTCCTTCGCCGATCACACGGCAGTAGAACCCGGTGCGGTTGGCGCGGAAGAAACGCGAGACGAACTGGCTGTCTGCCATGTGCGCGGCGAAGGTAGCGCAAGGAATACGCGGCGAGGTGACCTCGAGTTCGAGGCCGCGGCAGCCAAAGCGATCGCCGACGGCGACGTCAGCGTTGGCGAGACCTGCCAAAGTCAGGTTTTCGCCGAAGCGGCCGGCGGGCAACGCGCCGCCAAGCTCGGCTTCCCACCATTCATAGTCGGACCGGCAATAACAGTAGACGGCCTGGTCGACGCCGCCATGATTGTCCGTGTCGACGATCTCGTCGCCCTCAAGGCCGAGCCGGTGGACGGCGACCCGCCCGTCTCGCGCTCGCTTGTCGATGCCCGAGCGTCCCGACTTGGTTTCGATGGGCGCGGCCCTGCCCGTGCAGACCGCCTCGACCGTGACCTGCCTTGCAGCCGTCACGCGCCGGCAAGCCCGTCGAACAGCACCGTCGAAAGGTAGCGCTCGGCAAAGGAGGGGATAACGACAATGACCAGCTTGCCGTCATTTTCCGGGCGGCGGCCGATCTCGACCGCCGCATGCAGCGCGGCGCCCGAGGATATGCCGACCGGAATGCCCTCGACCTTGGCAAGCAGCCGGGCATTCGCCACCGCGTCCTCATTGGAAACAGTGACGACCTCGTCATAGATGGCGGTGTCGAGGATAGGCGGGACGAAACCAGCGCCGATGCCCTGAATCTTGTGCGGGCCGGGGTCTCCGCCTGACAGCACCGGCGAGTCCTTCGGCTCGACGGCGACCATCTTCAGCCCCGGCTTGCGCTTTTTCAGCACCTGGCCCACACCTGTAATTGTGCCGCCGGTGCCGATGCCCGACACGACGATGTCGACCGCGCCGTCGGTATCGTTCCAGATTTCCTCGGCCGTCGTGCGGCGGTGGATTTCGGGATTGGCGGGGTTCTCGAACTGCTGCGGGATGACGGAATCCGGTATCGCCGCCTTCAGCTCCTCGGCGCGGGCAATGGCGCCCTTCATGCCCTTGGCGCCTTCGGTTAGTTCCAGTTCGGCGCCGAGCAGCGCCAGCATCTTGCGCCGTTCCTGCGACATGGTTTCCGGCATCGTCAGGATGAGACGGTAGCCCTTGGCGGCGGCAGCGAAGGCGAGTGCAATGCCGGTATTGCCCGAGGTCGGCTCGATGAGGACGGTGCGGCCCGGCGCAATGCGGCCGTCGGCCTCAAGCGCCTCGATCATGGCAACGCCGATGCGATCCTTGACGCTGGCGATCGGGTTGAAGAATTCGAGCTTCGCGGCAAGGCGCGCGCCGACGCGTTTCTCGGCAGCGAATTTGTCGATGCGCACCAGGGGGGTGTCACCGATCGTCTCGGTGATCGAGCCGTAGATGCGGCCACGGCCGGGTTTCTTGGTTGTGCCGAAAGTCATCGACGCTCCTCTCGCTGGACTGCCGGCGTTCTACCACGATTCAGCGCAGCAGAAAGCCGCGGCCGAGATCGTCCCCGTCCTCCAGCATGAATTCGGCCTTGCCGGTGTAGTGCGCGCGTCCGGAAACCCGGACCGTGACGGCGTCATAGCCACCGGCCCTCGTTTCGCTTGCTACCGAACCTGTGAAGCGCGAGCCGGCGATGCTCTCGAACAGACGCTCCTCGCCCATGCCGACCGCGCCCCGGGCGTGCATCGCCGCCAGGCGCGCCGTGACGCCGGAGCCGGTCGGCGAACGGTCGATCTGGGCATCGGCGAAGACGCAGACATTCCTCGTGGCCACGCCACCGGAACCGTCATGGCCGTCGGTCAGGATCGAGCCGTAGAGGAAAGCAAGGTCGGGATCGTCCGGATGGTCGAGGGGGATGGCCGCCTTGACCGCTTCGGTCAATGCCGTCGCGGCGTCCTGAAAATCGCGGGTGCGCGAGCGGCCGAATTCGAGCCCGAGCTGCACGGCATTCGCCAACGCGTAGAACGCGCCGCCGTAGGCGATATCGAAAGACACTGTGCCGAAGCCGGGCAGGTCGAACGAAGCATCGCGTGTGTGGAGGAATGCCGGGACGCTCTCGAAGGAGACGGCGCCGGTCTTGCCGTTTGTCACCTCGACGTCTGCTCGGACCAGCCCGCAGGGGCATTCGATGTTGACGGTCGTCACGGGTTCCCGCGCCGGCACCAAGCCCTGATCGACGGCGTAACGGCCGAGCGCGACGACGGCATGGCCGCACATGGTCGAATAGCCCTCATTGTGCATGAAGAGCACGGCGAGATCGGCTTCGGGGAGATGCGGTTCCACCAGCAGTGCGCCATACATGTCGGCGTGGCCGCGCGGCTCGAACATCAAGAGCCGGCGCAGGTGATCGAGATTGTCGCGCACATAGGCGCGCTTTTCGAGGATGCCGCCGGGCGGCATTGCCGGATAGCCCGACGTGACGATACGCACCGGCTCGCCGCCGGTGTGCATGTCGACAACCGCTATGTTGTCGATCACGCCTTTGAGCCGCCGGCAAAGAGCTTCTGCAACTCGATGAACGGCATCTCCGCCTTGCTGAACTCGAACGTGCCCTTGTCCAGCATCTCACGCGCCGCGTTGCGGACCGCTCCGAACGCGGCGGTTGTGAGCTTCGAGCCGAGCGACAGGCGCTTCGCGCCGGCGTCTCGCAGCGCATCCACGGCAAAGCCGGGCCGGACGAGCACGTTGACCGGCTTCGACACCGCCGAACAGACGGCGCGCACGGTTTCAACATCAGGCAGCGCGGGGGCGTAGAGAACGTCAGCGCCGGCTTTCTCGAAGGCCTGCAGGCGCCTGATCGTGTCGTCGAGGTCGGGCCGGCCGACGAGGAAATTCTCGGCGCGCGCAGTGAAAACGAAATCGCGGGAGAAGGACCGCGCGGCTTCGGCAGCGGCCGCGACACGCTCCACCGCGAGGCTGAAATCATAGACCGGGTTCTTCGGGTCGCCGGTGGAGTCCTCGATCGAGCAGCCGGCGAGGCCTGCCTTCTCGGCAGCGAATATGGTCTCGGCCGCGCTGTCGGCGCTGTCGCCCTTGCCGTGTTCGAGGTCGGCCGAGACTGGCAGGTCGGTGGCGGCGACGATCTCCTTGCAATGCTGGATCACGACATTGAATGGCACGCCGCCATCCGGCAGTCCGTGCGAGAACGCGAAGCCGGCAGAGGTGGTGGCGAGCGCTTTGAAGCCGAGATGTGCCAGCAGCTTCGCCGTGCCGACGTCCCACGGGTTCGGAATGATGAAGGTCGTCTCGTGCAGCGCGCGAAAGGCCTTGCCCTTGTCCATCGGAAAAGCTCCTCACCTTGGCTCACGGCGGAAGATAGTGCGGCAGGCGCGGCGCGCAACGGATTCCCGATGGTCCAGATGCAGGTTCCTGCCAGAAACCCTAGCCGGTGCCGGTGGAGCCGAAGCCGCCGGCGCCGCGCGCCGTCTCGGAGACGGTCACCCTCTCCTCTATGCGGGCGCGCGTGACCGGCGCAATGACGAGCTGGGCGATGCGCATGCCGCGGGTGATCTCGAAATCCTCGTCGGAGAGATTGACGAGCAATACCTTCGCCTCGCCGCGATAGTCGCTGTCGATGGTGCCCGGCGTGTTTAGGCAGGTGATGCCATGCTTGAGTGCCAGACCCGAACGCGGGCGGACCTGACCCTCGAAACCGTCGGGGATTTCAAGGATGAGCCCCGTCGGAACGAGCGCACGCTTTCCCGCGACAAGTATCTGCGGCCGGTCTTCCGGCACGGCAGCGCGCAAGTCCATGCCCGCCGCGCCAGCCGATTCATAGGACGGAAGGGCCAACCCCTCGGCATGAGGAAGCCGGACGACCGCAAGCGCGGGGGCAGAATCGATGACTCGCATAGTTCCGAGATTCCTCCGCCTGCGCACGCGGGTCAATTTGCCCGCGCGACTATCCAACGGAATTGCACGTCGGGACCGCTTGACGGGCCTTGGCATCTTTTATATTGAACCGAGTAGTTAATTAACCAAGCGGTATAGTACCATGAGCAGCGATCCCCTGAGCCTCACCCTTTCGGCTCTGGCCGATCCGACGAGACGGGCGATCGTCGCCCGGCTGGCGAGCGGCGAGGCGACCGTATCTGAACTGGCCGAACCCTTCGACATGAGTTTCCCGGCAGTGTCCAAGCATCTGAAGGTGCTGGAACGCGCGGGGCTGGTGGAACAGGGCCGCATGGCGCAGTTTCGGCCGCGCAAGCTCAGGCCCGATCCGCTGCGCGATCTCGCCGCATGGCTGGAGGACTACCGGCGCTACTGGGACGACCGGCTCGACAATCTCGACGCCTACCTCAAGACGATCCAGACCAAGGGAGATGCTTAATGAATGCTTCCGCTACCAAGCCCGGGACAAGGCCGGAACTGACGATCAAGCGGACATTCGAAGCGCCGCGCGAGTTGGTCTATGCCTGCTGGACCGAGGAGGACCACATGAAACACTGGTTCTTCCCGAAGGGTTTCACCGTGCCTCACGCCGAAAACGACATCCGGGAGGGCGGCCGCTACCGATCGTGCCTGCGGGCACCTGACGGCACCGACAATTGGGTGGGCGGCGTGTACAAGGAACTTACCCCGCCGGAACGGATCGTCTTCACACATGCCTGGCAGGACGAAGCAGGCAATGCCGAGCACGAGACGGTCGTGACCATCACTCTCAAGGATCTCGGTGGCGGCAAGACGCAGCTTACTTTCCACCAGGCGTTCTTCCTGTCTGACGCATCGCGGGACGGCCACGCCATGGGCTGGAACGAAACGCTGGACGGCCTTGAGCTATATTTGGCTGCGCGCTGAGCGCCGTTGCTCTCCTGACATATCCGGCGGCGCATGGTTGTAAGGTGCCGCCGGACAGGAGATTCGCCATGGCCGAAGACCAGGCAAGCGCGCCGGCGCTGAAGGAAATCTTCAATCGCGAGCGCTTCCGTAATATTGCCGGCGAGGCCGAGGCGGTGTCGCCGGCCTTCGACAGGAAGCGCTTCCTCGCGGTGGCTACCAAGGATCTCGACGATCTCTCCATCATGCAGCGGCTGAGGCAGGGCGCGGAGGCGCTGCACGCTGCCCTGCCGCTGCCCTATGAGCAGGTCCTGCCGGTTCTGAACGAACTCGCGCCGCGCATCGGGCACAATTTCGCATCGATGATCCTGCCGGAATATGTGGCGCTCTACGGCCGCGACCATTTCGACCTGTCGATGCAAGCGCTTGCCTTCTTCACCCGCTTCGGCTCGTCGGAATTCGCCGTGCGGCATTTCCTGCTCGACGATCAGGAGCGGGCGCTCGGTGTCATGCGCGGCTGGGCCAAGGACCAGAACGAGCATGTGCGACGGCTGGCCAGTGAAGGATCGCGGCCGCGCCTGCCATGGTCGTTCCAGTTGAAGGCGCTGATTGACGATCCATCCCCCGCGCTGCCGATCCTGCAGACGCTTCGCGCCGACTCCAGCCTCTATGTCCGCAAGTCGGTCGCCAACCACCTCAACGACATCGGCAAGGACCATCCCGGCCTGCTGTTGGAAACCCTGTCCGGCTGGGACCGCGGCAACGAACGCACGGCCTGGATCGCCAAACATGCGCTGCGGACTCTGATCAAGAAGGGCGACGCAAATGCGCTTGCGCTGGTGGGCGCCAGCGGGGCGGCCGAAGTGCGCATCGACGGTTTTGCAGTGACGCCGGGTGCGGTGACGCTCGGCGCTCATGTCGCCATAATCGGCGAGATCGTGTCGACTTCGAAGAAGGACCAGCGGCTCGTGGCCGACTACGCGGTCTACTACGTGAAGAAGAACGGCGCGCCTTCCCGCAAGGTTTTCAAGCTGAAGGAATTCGACCTGCCAGCCGGGGCGCGTCAGCCGCTATCGATCAAGCGCGCGATCCGTGATTTCACGACCCGCAAGCACTATCCCGGCCACCACAGGGTGGAGCTGATGGTCAATGGCAAGGTGCTGGCGGAAGGTGGCTTCGACCTTGAAGGCTAGCGCAACTCGACCGGCACCACCGTCGTCTCTTTGATCTCCTCCATGACGAAGGATGCCGAGACGTCGTTGAGCGGCACCCTGGCGATGAGGCGCTGGTAGAGCCGGTCATAGGCCCTGACGTCGGCGACACGGGCCCGCAGGATGTAGTCGAGATCGCCGGACATCCGATAGACGCCGGTGATCTCCGGAAAGGATACAACCGCCTCGCGGAATTTGCGCAGCCAGTCCGGGTCGTGGTGCGAGGTGCGCACGATGACGAAGACCGACAGGCCGACGCCGACCTTCTCCGCGTCGACCAGCGCAACCCGGCCAGTGATGACGCCGCGCTCCTCCAGCAGCTTGACGCGCCGCCAGCAGGCATTGCGCGACAGGGAGAGCCGCTCCGACAGCTGATCGACCGTCAGCGATGCGTCGCGCTGCAGTTCGGCCAGCAGCCGGCGGTCGGTCGAGTCCAGTTCGTCGTTCATTCTTGGGATGATGTCCCAACAGTTACCAATTCTCAAGGATCAATTGGGACAATTCGCGCCAGAGGAAGTGGCATCGTTCGGCAATCAGCCGAATCGGAGACGACCATGACCACACGTATCGCCAACCTGTTCACCGACCATCCCGCCGCCGTCGGCGAAAGCTATTTCGGCCACATGGCGTTCGCGGCGTGGTTTGCCTCGCGCCTAGGGCTGGCCGCGGGTGCTGCGCTCGTCCACGCGCTGCTGCCCTTCCTGTTCGAAACGACGGCGAGCCGCATCGTGCGCGAGCTCGCCGAACGCACCCACAACCGGAGCCGCTGACGAAATGTGCCGCTGGGCCGCCTATCTCGGCAAGCCGATCTTCCTGGAAGACATCGTTTCGGCGCCCAGCCATTCGCTGATCGCGCAGAGCCACTGCGCGCAGCAAGCGAAGACAGCGACCAATGGCGACGGCTTCGGCGTCGCCTGGTATGGCGAGCGCGAGGAACCGGGGCTCTATCGCGACATTCTGCCGGCGTGGTCGGACCCGAACCTGCTCAACCTCTGCCGGCAGGTGCGCTCGCGCCTGTTCCTCGCCCATGTGCGGGCGTCCACCGTTGGCGCGACCAGCCGCGACAACTGCCATCCCTTCGCCTGCGGGCGCTGGGCGTTCATGCATAACGGGCAGATCGGCGATTTCGCCGCCATCCGGCGCACTCTGGAAAACAGCCTGCCAGACACGCTCTATGCCAGCCGGCACGGCACGACGGATTCGGAACTGCTGTTTCTGCTGATGCTCGACGAAGGGCTGGATTCGGACCCGCTCGGCGCCACCGAGCGCGCCGTGGCGCGGGTGATCGCGGCGGCCGAACGCGCCGGCATCGAACCGCATATTAGGCTGACCGCCGCTCTCTCTGACGGCACGGCGTTGCACGCCGTGCGCTACGCGACCGACCGTTTTGCGCCAACGCTCTATCTCTCCGAGAGCGCGAACGGACGCTCGCTGGTGTCGGAACCGCTCGACGGCAACGGCCCGGCGTGGCAGCCGGTGCCTTCGGACAGCTTCGTCACCATCGGTTCGAAGGGCGTGACGGTCAGCGCCTTCGCTCCCCGGACACAGAGACTGCCGATCGCAGTCTGAGTGACTCCGGGGAGCTGACTGGGCAGGACGACTGATCAGGCCGCCGCAACTTTCGCAGCGAAGCCTTCCAGAATGCCGCCCCAGGCGGCAGCGAGTGCGACTGGGGCGAGGTGCTTGCCTGGGATCCGCCGCACCGCGTGCTTCTCGCCTAGCGCTGAATCGAAAAGTCGTCAAAACGGAGGCGTAAGAAACCCGGCGGGCGGGCGACTACCTTGTCGAAAGCAGGACGAGCCCGTGCACCACGACAGCAACCAGAAAGACCAGCGCGACCGCGAAGCGCTCTACCGCGAGGCATCGGAGACGTTCGGCGCTGCTATCGCCCGGCTGGCGGCTGCCCATGAGGCCAATCCGGCGGAACGCGCCGATCTCGAGCAGTCGATACATCTCGAGCTCTGGCGCAGCCTCGCCGCGTTCGAGGGGCGCAGTTCGCTGCGTACCTGGGTGTTTCGGGTGGCGCACAATGTGGCGGCGAGCCACGCGGCCGCGGGCAAGCGACGGCGCGGATTGATGGCGGAAACGCAGCCGGACGACAGCGAAGCGAAGAGCGCGGAGGCTCCGCCGGACGAACAGGTCGCCCGCGCCGAGTTGCTGGTCAGGCTGCATGCTCTGATCCGCGGGCTGCGCCCGGCCGACCGGCAGGTGATGCTGCTCTACCTCGAGGAGCTCGATGCCGCCGATATCGGCGAGATCACCGGGCTGACGCCCGGCGCGGTGGCGACGCGGATCAGCCGCATCAAGGACATTCTGAAAACACGGTTCGAGGCCGGTAAGCCATGACCCACGATCCCAGAACTTTATGGAAGGAGCAGACCATGCAAGCGACAAGCTTTTCGCCCGAATATCTCGAACGGCAGAGCGACTGCCTGACGCGCGCCGTGCGGCGCAGGAACAGGATCGAATATGCCGCCGCCGGGCTGGTGGCGGCGTTCTTCGGCCTCAATGCGCTGGGCCTTTTCGGCATGCCGGAAGGCAGCGCACAGGCTTTCACCCATGTCGCAGGCTCGCTGCTGATGGTGGCGGGTGCTGCTGTGGTCGCCTGGCAGCTTCATGTCAGGGCCTCTGCGACGCCGGCAAACCCCGGTGCGACCGGCACGTTCAGCTACCACATGGCCGCACTGAAACGGCAGCGCGACGCGCTGCGAGCGGTGTGGCTGTGGTATGTCGGGCCGCTGATCCCCGGCTTCGCGGTGCTGTTTGCCGGCGCGTGGCTGAACCCGGCCGCCGACAAGGGCGTACTCGCGCTCATCCAGGCGATCATCGTGCTGGTTCTCGCCGGCGTGCTGTGGCTCAACCGGCGCGCGGCGGCAAGGATGCAGCGCGAGATCGACAGGCTGGAGTCGGAGCGGGAGTGAGATGAAAGGCGCGGCGAGTGCCGGCGCCGCGCCAATTTTCCCGTTCGACACAATCGCCCCGCACCGCTATAAGCCCGCGCGACCGATACGGACCCCTGACATGGCCGAGACACTGAAAGACGCGGTGGCGCGCCGCCGTACATTCGCGATCATTTCGCACCCGGACGCCGGCAAGACGACGCTGACGGAAAAGCTGCTGCTTTTCGGCGGCGCTATCCAGCTCGCCGGTGAGGTGAAGGCCAAGAAGGACAAGATCCAGACACGCTCCGACTGGATGAAGATCGAGCGCGAGCGCGGCATCTCCGTCGTCACCTCGGTGATGACCTTCGAATATGGCGACCACGTCTTCAACCTTCTGGACACGCCGGGCCACGAGGACTTCGCCGACGATACCTACCGCACTCTGACGGCTGTGGACTCAGCTGTCATGGTGATCGACGCGGCCAAGGGCATCGAGCCGCGCACGCTGAAACTGTTTGAGGTGTGCCGCCTGCGCGACATCCCGATCGTCACCTTCGTCAACAAGATGGACCGCGAAACGCGCGACCCGTTCGAGATTCTCGACGAGATCGAGGCGAAGCTGGCGCTCGACACCGCGCCGGTGACCTGGCCGATCGGACGCGGCAGGAGCTTTTCCGGCACCTACCACCTAGCCGACAATGCGGTGCGGCATGGCGACGCCGAGGAACAATGGACGAAGGTCAACGGCCCGCAATCGGATCTCGTCGCCGGCGTGCTGCCCGAAAACGAGCGCGAGACCTTCACCGAGGAGATGGAGCTGGCACGCGAGGCCTGCCGGCCTTTTGACATGAGCGCGTTCCGCGAGGGGCATTTGACGCCGGTGTTCTTTGGTTCGGCACTGCGCAATTTCGGCGTGCGCGACCTCATCGAGGCGCTGGGCGAATGGGCGCCGCAGCCGAGGGCGCAAGACGCCGACCGGCGGCGGGTCGAGGCGACGGAGGACAAGATGACCTCCTTCGTTTTCAAGATTCAGGCCAATATGGACCCCAACCACCGCGACCGCATCGCCTTCGTGCGGGTATGCTCGGGCCGGCTGGAGCGCGGCATGAAAGCCAAGCTGACGCGCACCGGCAAACAGCTCAGCCTGTCAGCGCCGCAGTTCTTCTTCGCCAAGAGCCGGGTGACCGCCGACGAGGCGTTCGCCGGCGACGTGGTGGGCATCCCCAATCACGGCACGCTTAGGATCGGCGACACGCTGACGGAGGGTGAGGAGCTGCATTTCCGCGGCGTGCCCAACTTCGCGCCCGAGATATTGCGCCGCGTGCGCCTGGGCGACGCGATGAAGGCGAAGAAGCTGAAGGAAGCGCTGCAGCAGATGGCCGAAGAAGGCGTGGTGCAGCTCTTCCTGCCCGAGGACGGCTCGCCGGCGATGGTCGGCGTGGTCGGCGCGCTGCAACTCGACGTCCTGAAGATGCGGCTTGAAGCCGAGTACCAGCTGCCGGTCGATTTCGAGGCGGCGCGCTTCACCGTCTGCCGCTGGATTTCGGGCGAGAAAGCGGAACTGCAGCGCTTCATCGACGCCCACAAGGGCGACATGGCGCGCGATCTCGACGGCGACCCGGTGTTCCTGGCGCCGCACGGCTTCGGCCTCAACTACGAGGCCGAACGCTGGAAGGACATCCGCTTCGACGCGGTGAAGGACTATCAGGCGACGGGCGCGGCGAAGGCGGCCTGAGCCGCCTCCGCCGGTAGCGGGATCAGGCGGCCTTGCTGTCGCCGCTGAAGACGATCCAGCCAAACAGAAGCACGCCGGCGAAGACGATCATCGAACCGCCCGCCACAAACGGCTCGAGCGACGTATTACCCTTGAGCATGAGGTACAGCGCCGGGATCATGATCACGAGACCGATCATGTGGACGGCGTATTGCAGCATCGGCAGGCGCCCCGACGCCTTGCCGGGATTGAGCGCATAGTATGTGCCGAACAGCGCGCCGGTGACCCAGCCGAGCAAATTGAGGTGGGCATGTGCGCCCATGGGCGCATGGTCGCCGACCATCGACATGTGCAGGCCGATCCCGATGCCGATGATCAACAGAATAATGGCAGTGCGGAAATACAGAGTGGCTATGAAAGGCATTGGCTTCCCCGTTTGAAACCGACCCCGCCCGCGCCGGCCCTCCCCAGGGCTCAACGCACCGGCGGTTTGCGACGCCCTCAAGCGTCGACCGGCTTCAGTCGGATTATCTGCCGGCGTCGCACGCTATTTCGGCGCGGGGATGTTGGCAATCGGAGTGAGCTTCAGCCGCCCCTCAATATTTCTGCGGCACGTACAGTTCCGGCGGCAGGACCTTGCGCTCGTAGTTGGGATTGAACACGCGGTCGGGGAGTTCGACCTCCTCGTGCGGCACCGGCTCGTAGGGCACCTGGGTCAGCAGGTGGTCGATGCAGTTCAGCCTTGCGCGCTTCTTGTCGTTGCCCTCGACGATGTGCCAGGGGGCCTCTTCGATATTGGTGCGGGCAAGCATCTCTTCCTTCGCCCTGGTGTAGTGCTCCCAGCGAACGCGCGACTGCAAATCCATCGGTGACAGCTTCCACTGCTTCAACGGGTCGTGGATGCGCATGAGGAAGCGCATCTGCTGCTCCTCGTCGGTGATGGAGAACCAGTATTTGATCAGCAGGATGCCCGAGCGCACCAGCATGCGCTCGAACTCCGGCACGTCGTGGAAAAACTGCTCGACCTGGTCTTGCGAAGCGAAACCCATGACGCGCTCGACGCCGGCGCGGTTGTACCAGGAGCGGTCGAACAGAACCATCTCGCCACCGGCCGGCAAATGCGGCACGTAGCGCTGAAAATACCATTGCGACTTCTCGCGGTCGGACGGGGCGGGCAACGCGACGACACGGGCGACGCGTGGGTTGAGCCGCTGGGTGATGCGCTTGATGACGCCGCCCTTGCCGGCGGAGTCGCGGCCCTCGAAGATCACGACGATCTTCTTCTTGTGGTAGGAGACCCAGTCCTGCAGCTTGATGAGCTCCGCCTGCAGCCTGAGCAACTCATGGAAATAGGTGTGGCGGTCGATGGTCGGCGGATGCATCGTCCGGTAGATGCGGCGGATTTCCTCCGACATCGCCGGCTCGGAAAGCTCGAGCTCGTAATCCTCGTCCAGCGTATCGGCGAGCTCGGCCTCAAGCCAGTCCATGCCGCCGTTCGCTTCCTTCGACTTGTCCATGCCCATGCCCCGCGATCGCCGCGCACCATGCCGGCCCATCCATGAAGCTTTTATGGCAAATCAGTTCATGAAGATTTTACGCGAATGCGCGGTGGGCCGGGACGCGAGTCGATTTGGAAAAGATTTCCATCGCGGCGGCGCGGCGTTGCCGTTTGTTCCAAGGACGCGGCGGAATCGCGCTTTCATTTCTCGAATGGCGATGCGCAGCGGCGCATATTCGGGGGAAATCGCCGCAAGGCGTGAACAAGCCAAGGAGACGCGCCATGGGCCTTCGCATCAACGACACCGCGCCCGATTTCATTGCCGACACCACCAAGGGCAAGATCAAGTTCCACGAGTGGATCGGCGACGGCTGGGCCGTGCTGTTCTCCCACCCCAAGAATTTCACCCCGGTCTGCACCACCGAGCTGGGCACGATGGCCGGCATCGCGCCGGAGTTCGCCAAGCGCGGAGTGAAGATCATCGGCATCTCGGTCGATCCCGTCGAGAGCCATGCCAAGTGGAAGGACGACATCAGGACGGCGACCGGCTTCGATGTCGACTATCCGCTGATCGGCGACAAGGACCTTGCCGTCGCCAAGCTCTACGACATGCTGCCGGCCGACGCCGGATCAAGCTCGGAGGGCCGCACGCCGGCCGATAACGCCACAGTACGCTCGGTCTACGTGATCGGACCGGACAAGAAGATCAAGCTGGTGCTCACCTACCCGATGACGACGGGGCGCAACTTCAACGAGATCCTGCGCGCCATCGACTCCATGCAGCTGACCGCCAAGCACCAGGTGGCGACGCCGGCCAACTGGCAGCAGGGCGAGGACGTGATCATCACCGCCGCCGTTTCCGACGAGGATGCCGAGAAGCGCTTCGGCGGCTTCGAGCGCGTGCTGCCCTATCTCAGGAAGACCAAGCAGCCGACGGCCTGACGCCGCGGCGACGCATCGCTCCCAAGCAAGGCCCGGCGCAACACGCCGGGCCTCTATTATGCCTAGGAGCCACACAAGAGCCTTCGCTTCGGCACAAAATGGACAGGTCGGCGGCGCAATCTCCCTCACCGAAAGGAGACTGAACCATGAAAGCCGCAACCGCACAGGAGATGACACCGGAAATGCTCGCAGAGAGCGACACGCATACCAAGGCCGAAAAACTTGGCCTACTGGAGGCGATGCGCCGGGATGCACTGAAGAAGCGCGAGGACGGCGATCTTGCGGCGTCCGACGCTGAGGCCACGATCGGCAGCATCGACAGCGCAATCGAGACCGTGAAGCGCGAGCAGGAAAATGCCGGTATAGCGCTGGGCCGCACGCCCAGCGCGTGAACCAAAAGGACGGAGCTGCCTGAAACCCGGTTAGCTATCCGTCGACAGCCGCTCGGCAACCAGGGAGGCGAGCCTCTCGGCGACCTCCGCCTTGGTCATTTCGGGCCATTCGTCGATGCCGGCGCTGGAGACGATGCGCACCAGATTGCGGTCGCCGCCCATGACGCCCTTCGCGCCGACGCCGCTGTCGTGCGAGACGTCGTTGGCGACGATGATGTCGGCACCCTTCTTCTTCAGCTTGGCCGCCGCGTTTTTCGCCAGGTTCTGCGTTTCGGCGGCGAAACCGACCACCAGCGCCGGGCGCTGCTTGTTATGGCCTATGGTGGCAAGGATATCCGGGTTCTCGACCATGGCGAGTGGCGGCGGTCCCTTGCCGGCTATCTTCTTGATCTTTTCCGCTCCCGTGTCGGCTGGCCGCCAGTCTGCGACGGCGGCAACGAATATGCCCGCGTCAGCGGGAAGCTGCGCCTCCACCGCTTTCTTCATTTCACGCGCCGTCTCGACAGGGATGACCGTCACGCCCAAGGGGTCGGGGATATTCACGGGGCCGGACACAAGGCGGACGTCGGCGCCGAGCGCGGCAAGTGCTCCTGCAATGGCGTGCCCCTGTTTGCCCGACGAGCGGTTCGCGATATAGCGCACCGGATCGAGCGGCTCATGCGTCGGGCCCGAAGTGACGACGATACGGCGACCGATGAGTCGTTGTTTAGCCGGCTTCAATTGCAACTCGATCGCGGCGACAATTTCGAGCGGTTCAGCCATGCGACCTTCGCCCGCTTCGCCGCTTTCTGCCATCTCGCCGCGGTTCGGCCCGACGAACAGAACCCCGTCCTTCTCCAAGGTCGCGCGGTTGCGCCGCGTTGCCGGGTGCGCCCACATGGCCGGGTTCATGGCCGGCGCCATCAGAACCTTGGACTTTGTAGCAAGCAGCACGGCGGAGGCGAGATCGTTGGCAAGGCCATTGGCGAGCTTGGCCATCAGGTCGGCTGTGGCCGGCGCGACGACAATGAGGTCGGATTCGCGCGCGAGACGGATATGGCCGACATCCTGCTCGTCCTGGCGATCGAACAGGTCGGTGAAGACATGATCGGCGGTGAGCGCGCCGACCGACAGCGGCGTGACGAATTGCTGCGCGGCCTCTGTCATCACGCAGCGCACCGACGCGCCCCGCTCGCGCAAGCGGCGGATCAGGTCGAGGCATTTATAGGCGGCGATGCCTCCGCCGACGATCAAGAGGATACGGGCGCCGGCTATTCCCTGACGCGGGTTCGAAGCGGATGCGGAGCTTTCCTTACCCTCCGCCAGCGAGCGGAGCATCTCCTCGATCTGCCCGATGCGCTGCGGGGGCACCGCATCGCCCGCGACCGCGTCGCGGATAAGGATGCGCGCCTGCTCCTCCATGGAGAGGTTGTTGCGCGCCGCGAGGCGACGCAGATGATCCTTCACTTCGGGATCGAGATTGCGGATGGTGACGGTAGCCATGACTGCAATGCTAGCACTGCAGTCATAAAATGGAAGTCAAATCAGCCTGAATGCTATCACTGCCGCTGAAATCGCGATGATCCAGAGCGCAACGCGGCCCCAACGCGTATGACGCGCCTCGGCGCGGCCGATGGCGTTGGCCGTCTCAGCGTCGAAGCGCAGGCCTTTTTCGGCCATGGCGTCGATCTCGCGCGACAGGCGCTCGGTGCGGGCGACGAGGTCCGGCGCCTGGCGGGCGAGCGACAGCAGTGCACCGACGCCTTCGCGCGCGTCCGAGATCATGCCGCGCGGCCCCAGGTTCTCTGCGATCCAATTGCCGACGACGGGCTCCGCCGTCTTCCACATGTTGAAATGCGGGTCGAGCGAACGCGCCACGCCCTCGACGACCACCATCGTCTTCTGCAGCAGGAGCAGCTCCGGCCGCGTCTGCATGTCGAAGAGTTCGGTCACCTCGAACAGCAGGGTGAGCAGCTTGGCCATGGAGATGGTTTCGGCCGGCTGGCCGTGGATCGGCTCGCCGATGGCGCGCAGCGCCTGGGCGAAGGCCGCGACATCGTGATGGGCCGGAACGTAGCCGGCTTCGAAATGCACCTCCGCCACGCGGCGGAAGTCGCGCCTGATGAAGCCGTACAGGATTTCAGCAAGAAACCGGCGTTCCTTGCGACCGAGGCGGCCCACGATGCCGAAATCGACGGCCACGATGGTGCCGTCGGCCTCCACGAACAGGTTTCCGGGGTGCATGTCGGCGTGAAAGAAGCCGTCGCGCAGCGTATGACGCAGGAATGACTGGATAAGCGTTGCGGCCAGCGCCTTCGGGTCGTGTCCGGCGGCGCGCAAAGCATCGATGTCCGATATGCGGATGCCGTCGACCCACTCCATGGTCAGCACGTCGCGGCCGGTGCGCCGCCAGTCGACCCAGGGCACGCGGAAGCCCGGATCGCCGGCGATATTCTCCGCCATTTCCGACAGCGCCGCGGCCTCTAGCCTGAGGTCCATCTCGATCTTCGTGGTCTGGGCCAGTGTCTGAGCCACCTCCACCGGCTTCAGCCGGCGCGAGGACGGAATGAAGCGCTCCTGCAATCGAGCGGCGAGGAAAAAGCCTTCGAGGTCGCGATGGAACCGGCGGCGCACGCCGGGGCGGATCACCTTGACCGCGACCTTGCCTGTCTTGCCGTCGGCATCGACCGTTGCGGGGTGGACCTGGGCGATGGAGGCGGCGGCAATCGGCTCCTCGAATTTGCCGAACAGTTCGGGCACTGGGACGCCGATCGATTCCTCGATGGTCTTCACGGCTGCTGCCTGCGGGAATTTCTTCATCCGATCCTGCAGGGTGGCGAGATCGACCGCGATTTCGTGCCCGACGACATCGGGGCGCGTGGCGAGGAACTGGCCGAGCTTGACGTAGGAGGGGCCGAGCCGCTCGATCGCCCGGGCGATGCGTTCGCTACGCTCGCGGCGGCGCGCCCGCCCGCGGGCGAGCATCTTCGAAATACGCCAGCCGAAGCGCGCCGGGCCGTCGAGTTCGTCGCCGGGCAGTGCAGCCACCACCCCCTCGCGGACCATCACCCAGCCCGCGCGGCCCAGCCGGAAATATGCGCCCAGCGTGCTCATGCGCGAGGCAGGCTCAGAGCTTCCAGCCGGAATGGCAGGCGGCGATGCCGCCGGAGTAGTCGCGCCAGGTTACGCGCTCGAAGCCGGCCGCCCCAATCATGGCGGCGAAGTTGGGCTGGTTGGGGAAGCGGCGGATCGATTCCACCAGATAGCGGTAGGGCTCGCCGTCGCCGGTCACCATCTTGCCGATACGCGGAATGGCGTTGAACGACCAGGCTTCGTAGAGCTTCTCCAGCGGCGGGAAATCCACCTCCGAAAATTCGAGGCAGAGGAAACGGCCTCCCGTCTTCAGGACACGGAAAGCCTCGGCCAGCGCCTTGTCGATATGCGGCACGTTGCGGATGCCGAAGGCGATCGTGTAGGCGTCGAAGCTGGCGTCCGGAAAGGGAAGCTCCTCGGCATTGGCCTCGACGAACTCGGTCGAAGCGCCGAGACCGCGCTTTTCCGCCCGCTCGCGGCCGACGGCCAGCATCGAACCGTTGATGTCGAGTACGGTCGCATGAGCGTTGCCGCGCGAGGCATCGACAGTGCGGAAGGCGATGTCGCCGGTGCCACCCGCAACGTCGAGCAGCTTCCAGCCGGGCCGCGGCGGCGGGTTGAGCCATGAAACCATGGCGTCCTTCCACAGCCGGTGCAGCCCGCCCGACATCAGGTCGTTCATGATGTCGTAGCGCTGCGCGACGCGATGGAACACGGAATCGACCATGCCCTGCTTGTCGCTCTCGCCAACGGTGCGGAAGCCGTAGGAGGTTTCCATGCCGCCGGCCGCCGTGGTGCGCTCTCCGGTCATCCCAATTTCCTGTCAAAAGCCGGGCGGACCATAGCCCATTGAAAATGCGGGCGCTATTGTCTCAGCCGCGATGAAGGGCCGCGCCCGCAATGCGGCAAGACGAGGGGAACACGCGATGACGGCGATGGCCGAACTGCACTGCCATATCGAGGGCGCGGCCGCGCCGGAGCTGGTGGAACGGCAGGCGCGGAAATATGGCGCGGACACCTCCGCCTTCATCCGCGACGGCGCGTTCGTGTGGGAGGATTTCACGACGTTCCTCGCGGCTTATGATTTCTCGGCCAATCTATTCCGCGACGAGGACGACTACGCGCTGCTGGCTGAACACTACCTCACAAGCCTCGCCAGTGACGGCGCGATCTATTCCGAGTTCTTCACCTCGCCCGACCATGCGCGGCGGGCCGGGCTGTCGCCGGAAGCGTACACAAACGCGCTTGGCGAGGGCATGAAGCTGGCAAAGGCGGCGACCGGCATCGAATCGCGCATGATCGTGACCGGCGTGCGCCATTTCGGCGTTGAATCGGTCGAGGCTGCTGCGCGCTTCGCGGTCGAATGCGGGCACCCGCTGGTGACCGGCTACGGCATGGCGGGAGAGGAACGCTTCGGCAATCTGGCCGACTACACCAAGGCGTTCGACATTGCGCGCGAAGCCGGGCTCGGCATCACCGTCCATGCCGGGGAGCTGGCCGGCTGGGAAAGCGTGCGCGACGCGCTCGACCACATCCGCCCGTCGCGCATCGGCCACGGAGTTCGGGCGATCGAGAACCCGGACCTTGTGAAACGCATAGCGGACGAGGGCGTGGTGCTGGAAGTCTGCCCCGTGTCCAACGTCGCGCTGAAGGTGTTTCCCGATTACGCATCGCATCCGTTCCCGACGCTCAGGGCGGCGGGTTGCCGCGTCACGCTCAATTCCGACGACCCGCCCTATTTCCACACCAGCCTCAGAATGGAATACGACGTCGCGGCGACGCATTTCGGCATGGAAGCGCATGAACTCGCGGAGGTGACGCAGACGGCGATAGCCGCAGCCTTCGTCGACGAGGACACGCGCGAGGCGCTGTTGGCAAAGTCCGGCGGCTGAGCCGACAAAGCTGTGACCGCGTCACAAGGCGGGTGGCGGAGGCGGCGCGGTCGCCGCTAAGATGGAACGAAGAAGCCGCCAACGAGGAGCAGCCGCATGAAGGGCGTCACGGTCGTCGACCATCCGCTGGTCAAACACAAGCTCACCATCATGCGCAACAAGGAGACCTCGACGGCGAGTTTCCGCCGGCTGCTGCGCGAGATATCGCTGCTCTTGTGCTACGAGGTGACGCGTGACCTGGAGCTGACGACGACGCGCATCGAGACGCCGCTCGAGCCGATGGACGCGCCTATTCTGGAAGGCAAGAAGCTGGTCTTCGCCTCGGTGCTGCGCGCCGGAAACGGCTTGCTCGACGGCATGCTCGATCTCGTACCGGCGGCGCGCGTGGCGCATATCGGGCTCTACCGCGACCACGACACGCTGGAGGCGGTGGAATATTTCTTCAAGGCGCCGAGCGACCTGGAAAACCGGCTGATCATCGTTGTCGATCCGATGCTGGCGACCGGCAATTCCTCTATCGCGGCGGTGGACAAGCTGAAGGGGCGGGGTGCGACCAATCTGCGCTATCTCTGCCTGCTGGCCGCGCCGGAGGGTATCGCGCACTTCACCAAGGCGCATCCGGACGTGCCGGTGTTCACCGCCTCCATCGACAGCCACCTCAACGAGAAGGGCTATATCGTGCCCGGGCTCGGTGACGCCGGCGACCGCATGTATGGCACGAAGTGAGCCGACGCCAACCGACCCCGGTAACCAAGGCTTAACCCTGACAGCGCGGATCACCGGCCGTTAACCCCGAAATAGCGCCGATTGCGTAGCTTGCCCGCCGAAAGGGCTGCTCCATGCTGCGCAAACTCCTCATTCTTGGCATCTTCGCCGGTAGCTCGGCTTCGGTGCCCATTCTCTACCAAAGCAACCCGGACATGTTTCACGGGCTGGTCAATTCCGCTTTCGAGGAGAGGGCGCC
Source organism: Rhizobiaceae bacterium (assembly GCA_017643025.1). Taxonomy (GTDB): domain Bacteria; phylum Pseudomonadota; class Alphaproteobacteria; order Rhizobiales; family Rhizobiaceae; genus RCIO01. Next base: position 109,803 of record JAEPOG010000003.1, on the reverse strand, counting down.
CGAGGCGGAACCGGCGCGGCCGGTGGTGATTGTTCAGAAGGTGCAGCCGGAACAGGTGCGCCTCAACGGCTCCGGCCGCTCGGTCAGGCTCGAACCCGACGAGCGCGGACATTTCCGCGCCGACTTCCGTCTCAACGGACGGCCGGTCGATGCGCTGATCGATACGGGCGCGACGCTGATCGCCATCAACCAGGCGACTGCGCGGCGAATGGGCATCAGCCTCACCCAGAGCGATTTCAAATACGAGGTAAAGACCGCCAACGGCGTCGCGCGCGCCGCAGCCGCGACGATCGATTCCGTCGAGATCGGCCGCATCCGCGTGCGCGACGTGGAGGCCGTGGTGCTGGAAGATGCGGCACTCGAAGGAACGCTGGTCGGAATGAGCTTCCTGAAGCGGCTGTCCGGCTACAAGGTCGAATACGGCGAAATGCTGCTGGAGCAGTAGGCGCCCTATTCGTCCGCCACGACGCGCCGTCGTACCGGGCGCGATACGGCCGGTTTCGTCTGTCCGAGAGAATAGGCCGCCAGAACGGCACGCGCCGCGTGCTCCGCATCGGACTGCGTGCGCGCGTGGACCAACGCAAGCGCGTCGCCTTTCGACACTTCGGCTCCAATTGAAACCAGCCGGGTGATGCCGACCGCATGGTCGATTGCCGCGCCGGGATCGGTGCGGCCGCCGCCCAGCGCGACAACGGCGATGCCGATGTCGCGGGTCTCGACGGCAGTTACGTAGCCGGATCGGTCGGCCTTCACCGCAGTTTCGACCTTCGCGGCCGGCAGATAGTCAGTGTGTTTCTCGACGAAATCAGATGGACCGCCAAGTGCGGCGACCATACGCCCGAATACTTCAGCGGCCTTGCCCGTTTCCAAGGCGCGGCGCGAAACCGTCGAGGCTTCGTGGATGGACCGCGCGACGCCCGCCGACATCAGCATTTCGGCGGCCAGTGCCAGCGTGACGGACTCAAGCCGCGGATCGCGCTTGCCGGTCAGGAACTCGACCGCGTTGGCGACCTCGACCGCATTACCGGCGGCGGAGGCCAGCGGCTCGTTCATGTCGGTGATCAGCGCGGTGGTGGCAAGACCGGCGCCATTGGCTACCTCGACGAGGCTGCGGGCGAGCTGCCCGGCCTCGCGCGCGGTCGCCATGAAGGCGCCGTTGCCGGACTTCACGTCGAGCACCAGCGAACCGAGACCGGCAGCCAGCTTCTTCGACAGGATGGAGGCGGTGATCAGCGGGATCGACTCCACCGTGCCGGTGACATCGCGGATGGCGTAGAAGCGCTTGTCGGCGGGGGCGAGGCTTGCCGTCTGCCCAATGATGGCGCAGCCTGCCTCGCGCACCGTCTTGCGGAACAACGCATTGTCGGGCTGCGAGGTGTAGCCGGGAATGGCGTCCATCTTATCGAGCGTGCCGCCAGTGTGGCCGAGGCCGCGCCCCGAAATCATCGGCACATAGGCGCCGCACGCCGCGACGATGGGCGCCAGCATCAGGGACACGTTGTCGCCGACGCCGCCGGTGGAGTGCTTGTCGGTCGCCGGCCCCGGCAGGTCCGACCAGTCGAGCACGTCGCCGGAATCGCGCATGGCGAGCGTGAGCGCGACTGCTTCGTCGCGGCTCATGCCATTGAGGAACACCGCCATGGCGAGCGCGGACACCTGACCCTCGGTGAACGAGCCGTCGGCCAGGCCCTTCACGAATGCGGCGATCTCCTCCCGTGCCAGCGCATCGCCGTCGCGCTTCTTCCTGATGATTTCCTGCGGAAGCATGGTCAGACCGTCGCCAGTCCGTCGGCGAAGGCGGCCTTGAGGATCGTCGCCAGCCGCTGGCCGCCGAGCGGCGCCATGTCCTTGGTTTCCTGATGCGAGAGCTCGGCCCCGGTCATGCCGGCGGCAAGGTTGGTGACGACAGAACAGGCGGCCGCACGGATGCCGAGGAAGCGGGCAAGGATGATTTCGGGCACGGTCGACATGCCGACGGCGTTGGCTCCCATGACGCGGGCCATGCGGATCTCGGCGGGCGTCTCGAATGACGGGCCGGAGAACCACATATAGACGCCTTTGTGCAGTGCGGTGCCTGTGGCGGCGGCGGCCTTTTCGAGAGCCGCACGCATGCCCGCGTCGTAGGCCTCCGTCAGCCCGACGAAACGCGCATCCGATGGTTCACCGAAAAGCGGATTGGTGCCGGAGAAGTTAATGTGGTCGGTGATCAGCATCACCGAGCCGGGACCCATGTCCGGTTCCAGCGACCCGGCGGCGTTGGTGAGGATCAGCTTCTTGATGCCCAGACCGGCGAGCGCTTCCAGCGCCGGACGCATGGCCGCGGCATTGCCGTCCTCGTAATAGTGGGCGCGACCGGACAGCATCAGCACCGGCGCGCCCGAGAGATGCCCCGCCACGACCTCGCCGGCGTGGCCGGTGACGCCGCTCTTCGGGAAACCGGGAAGATCACCATAGGAGACACGGACCGGGTTTTCGACCTCGTCCACGAGACCGCCCAGCCCGGACCCGAGCACCAGCGCCGTTTCCGGGGCAAGCCCGTTCAGCGCCTCGACCAGCCGGGCAATCGCTTCCTTCATTTCAGCACGTCTCCGCGGAAGCCGAGCGGCAATATCTCGGCCATGGTCACAGTTTTCACGACGCCCGTGTCATCACAGAGATGGAGCTTGGTGTCGGGCCCGGAAAATTCGGCCAGCCGCTGGCGGCAGCCGCCGCAAGGCGTGATCTTCGCCATCTTCTCGGCCACGACCGCTATCTCGGTGATGCGACCGCCCCCGGCCATAACGTAGTGCGACAGCGCCGTCGTCTCGGCGCACCAGCCTTCCGGGTAGGACGCGTTCTCGATATTCGCGCCAGCGAAGACGCGTCCGTCTTCGGTGCGCAACGCGGCCCCGACGGGGAATTTCGAGTAGGGCGCATGGCACTTCGCCATCGCCGCGCGGGCGGCTTCGAACAAATCGTGGGACATATCAGTTACTCGGCCGCTTGATCCTGCCCGAAGGCAGGAACTCTTCATTCACGATCACGCGACGCTACCGCTCCTTCACATATGGCTGGCCGCCGGCGCGCGGCGGGATGGCCTTGCCGATGAAACCGGCGAGAAGCACGACTGTCAGCACGTAGGGCAGAGCCTGGAAGAACTGAACCGGGATGCGGACATTCTCCGGCGGCAGCGCCGCGACGTAACCGGCGACGATAATGCCGACCAGCCCGGCGGCCGCGCCGAGCGCCGCGGCATTTGCCAGTTTCCAGTTCGCTCTGAGGAGCAGAATGGCGACACCGGCGAACACCGCCAGCGGGATCAGCCGTACGACGTGCACCGCCGCCGTCGAAGTGCCATCGCCTGTCGCGCTAAGAGCGACACTGACGACATAGGCAATCGCCGCCGCCGCCGCGACCACGGCGACGTCGCTCAGCCTGCCCCACCAGGTCAGCAGGCCGGTGACAACGAGCGCAAAGAGAATGAGCACAACCTCCGACAGCGGCTCGGCGGGCAGGCCGGTGCCACCGAGGCGGATAGCTGCGGCGTCGAGGAAGCCGAAAAGCAGGCAGGCCATCATTGCGGGAACCGGCCGCCATTTGGCGAAAATAAGCGCCGCGAGCGCGATGAAGCCGCGGCCGGCGGTCATGTCCTTGACGAAACCGGCGTTCATTGAGAGCGCCAGATAGGCGCCGGCGAAGCCGCAGAGGATGCCCGTGCAGATGACGGCGCGGTAGCGCAGCCAGGCGACCGAGATGCCCGCCGTGTCGACGGCGGCCGGATTTTCACCGACGGCCCTCAACCGCAGACCGAAGCGGGTGCGAAAAAGCACCCACCAGGTGAACGGCACCATGAAGAAGGCGAAATAGACCAGAAGCGAGTGACCGGATAGCAGCTCGGAGTAGAGCTGGCCGACGATAGGCACGTCGCGAAGGGCGTCCTCGAAGGGCAGGTGGATTGCGCCGAAGCGCCCTTCGGCGGCGAGTGACGGTGTGCGCCCGCCCTGCTGGAACCAGGCCTGGCCGAGGATAATTGTGGAGCCGGCGGCGACGAAGTTGATGGCGACGCCCGAGACGATCTGGTTGCCGCGATGGGTGATCGAAGCGAAGCCGTGCACCAGCGCCAGGAACACCGAGATCAGAACGCCCACGGCGAGGCCCGCCCAGGCGGAGCCCATGACGGCGGCGGCCGCGCCCGCGGCGAAGGCGCCGGCGAGCATCTTGCCCTCGAGGCCGATGTCGAAAATGCCGGAACGCTCCGAATAGAGCCCCGCGAGACAGGCGAGCAACAACGGGACGGAGAGACGGACGGTGGAGTCCAGAACCTGAACGAGGGTGATCAGGAAATCCATGTCAGGCCCCCTCGCCCTTGGCGGCCTCGACGCCGACCGAACGTGGACTGAGCGACGCGAACAGGGCCTGCACCTGCGGTCTGAACATGTGCTCCAGCGCTCCGGCGAACAGGATGACCAGACCCTGGATGATGACGATCATGTCGCGGCTGATATGCGGTATCTCGAATGAGAGCTCGGCGCCGCCCTGGTAGAGCGCGCCGAACAGGATGGCGGCCGGGATGATGCCGACGGGATGCGCCCGCCCCATCAGTGCCACGGCGATGCCGACGAAGCCGGCGCCGGTGACGAAATCGAGCTGCACGCGGTGCTGGTCGCCCATGATGGGGTTGAGCGCCATCATGCCGGCGAGCGCGCCGGAGATGATCATGGTGATGACGATGATGCGGGCCTCGCCGATGCCGGCATAGCGCGCAGCCTTGGGGCTGTGGCCCTGTGTGCGGATCTCGTAGCCGAGCTTGGTGCGCCAGATGAGCAGCCAGACCAGCCATGCACAGACCAGCGCCAAGAGGAAGCTGATGTTGAAGGGCGAGGAGCGGATCGGCAGGCCGAACATCTCGATCAGCCAGTTGAGCTTGGGCAGCTGAGCGCCTTCGAGGAAGGTGCGCGTCTGCGGCGCCATCGAACCGGCCGGCTTCAGCACGTCGACCAACAGATAGACCATGACCGACGCGGCGATGAAGTTGAACATGATCGTCGTGATGACGATGTGCGAGCCGCGCTTGGCCTGCAATATGCCGGGTATGAAGGCCCAGAATGCGCCCACCGCGCCCGCGCCGATGATCGCCAGCGGGAATGTCAACCACCAGGGCAGGATGCTGTCGAAGGTGAGGCACACCACAGCGACGCCGAGCCCGGCGATGTAGGCCTGGCCTTCGCCGCCGATGTTGAACAGGCCGCAATGGAAGGCGACGGCCACGGCCAGCCCGGTGAAGATGAAGCTGGTGGCGTAATAGAGCGTGTAGGCGATCGACTGGCCGCGCCCGAAAGCGCCTTCGACAAGTATCCCGGCGGCGCGCAGCGGGTTTTCGCCGACGAGCAGAACCACCAGTCCCGCGACGAGGAAGGCGACCAGAAGGTTGATCAACGGGATCAGCCCGTAGTCGGCCCAGCCGGGCAGCTTTGCATAAGGCGTGCTCACTCGGCGGCCTCCTTCTCCTCGACGCCGGCCATCAGCAGGCCAAGCTCGCCTTCGCTGGCGTCAGGTCCGCGTTCGCCGACGATGCGGCCGTCGAACATCACCAGAATGCGGTCGGACAATGAGCGTATCTCGTCGAGTTCGACGGAGACGAGGAGCACCGCCTTGCCCTGATCGCGCATGTCGATCAGGCGGCGGTGGATGAATTCGATGGCGCCGACGTCGACGCCGCGCGTCGGCTGGCCCACGATCAGCACGTCGGGGTCCTGTTCCAGCTCGCGCGCGAGCACGATCTTCTGCTGGTTGCCGCCCGAGAAATTGGCCGTCTTCAGATGCGGATTGGCCGGGCGGATGTCGTATTTCTTCATGTTTGCCTCGGCCTCGGTGACAATCTTGTCACGGTCGAGGAACGGGCCTTTCACATATTTGGCCTCGTCGTGATAGCCGAGCACCGAATTCTCGTTTTCCTCGAACTGCAGAACGAGGCCGACATGGTGCCGGTCTTCCGGCACGTGGGCGAGGCCGCGGTCGCGCAGATCGCCTGGGTCGGTCTCGCCGGAGATATCGATCTCCGTGCCGAGCAATGTCACCGTCCCGGATTCGGCGGTGCGGATGCCTGCGATTGTCTCCAGCAGCTCCGACTGTCCGTTGCCGGCAACGCCGGCGATGCCGACGATCTCGCCGGCGCGCACGTCGAACGACACGTCCTTGACCATGGTGACGCCGCGCGAGTCCTCGACAGTCAGGTTCTTCACCGAGAGCCTGAATTCGCCCGGCTTGGCTTCGCCCTTCTCGACCCGCAGCAGAACGCGACGGCCGACCATCAGCTCGGCCAGTTCCTCAACCGTGGTCTCGGCGGTCTTGCGGGTGGCGACCATTTCGCCCTGGCGCATGACCGAGACATTGTCGGTGATAGCCATGATCTCGCGCAGCTTGTGGGTGATCAGGACGACGGTTTTGCCCTCGTCCTTAAGCTGGGCAAGGATGCGGAAGAGGTGGTCGGCCTCGGCCGGGGTGAGCACCCCGGTGGGCTCGTCGAGGATCAGGATGTCGGCGCCGCGGTAGAGCGCCTTGAGAATTTCGACGCGCTGCTGCAGGCCGACCGGAAGCTCCTCGATAATGGCGTCGGGGTCGACCTCAAGCCCGTAGTCACGTTCCAGCCTCTCAAGCTCGGAGCGCGCCTTGGCAATCGAGGAGCGCAGCAGCGGCTCGCTCTCCGCGCCGAGTATGACATTTTCCAGCACGGTGAAATTGTGCACCAGCATGAAGTGCTGGTGGACCATGCCGATGCCGGCGGCGATGGCGTCGTTGGGCGTGTGGATTTCTGTCGGCTTGCCGTTGACCGAAATGGAGCCGCTGTCGGCCTGGTAGAAGCCGTAGAGGATCGACATCAGCGTCGACTTGCCGGCGCCGTTCTCACCGATAATACCGTGGATCGTACCCTTGGGGATGTTGAGATCGATGTCCCGGTTGGCGCGAACGGCACCGAAACTCTTGTTGATGCCGACTAGCTCGATAGCCGCTTCCGCCATCGCCGGTTCCCACTCGCTTGTTCGCCGCCCCGGCGACTTTTTATCATTTGGTCAAGAGACCTAGCACTTCGGCGGTAGCCTGCCAATTCCCAACCGGCTGCCAGACGACCCATGCCTACTCTCGACAAAAGCGGCGATGCTTGTCAATTTCCGCCGCAATGACAGACCGCCACCGCTTTTTCTCATGAACGACGCACCCGCCCGCAAGCCGCCGTCGCGCCGCGCCGACTATGCGACGTTTCGCACCATCACCACGCGCTGGCTCGACAACGACCTCTACGGCCACATGAACAATGTGGTGCACTATTCGCTGTTCGACACGGCGGTGAATGGCTGGCTGATCGAAAAGGAAGTGCTCGACATTCACGCCGGCGAACAGATCGGCCTTGTGGTCGAAACCGGCTGCCGCTACCACGCCGAGCTTTCATTCCCCGACACCGTCCATGCCGGCATCCGCGTGGCGCGGCTGGGGGGTTCGTCGGTGCGCTACGAAGTGGGACTGTTCCGCAACGACGACGACACGGCGGCGGCCGAAGGCTTTTTCATCCACGTCTATGTCGACCGGCAAACGCGGCGTCCGATGCCGCTCAACGACAGGCTGCGCGCGGCGCTGGAGACGCTGGTTCGGTGAGCACGGAAGATCGCATCATTAAACTCGAAATGCTGGCGGCCGAGCAGGAACGGACGATCGCCGAGCTCTCGGCGCAGCTCACCGAGCAGTGGGCGACGATCGAGAAGATGCGCAAGAAACTCGACGCGCTGACGGAGCGATTTCTGGCGCTCGAGGAACAGACACTGCCGGACGTGCCGGTGACCAAGCCGCCGCACTACTGACGGGTCACACCGCTTGCGGATCGAGCGGGCGGCGCAACATCGGCAACAGCAGGATCGGTCCTACAATGGCAGCCGCTGCGAGAAACCAGCCGAGGCCGGCGAAGCCGTAGCTCTCGATCACCCATCCGGCCAGCGGCGGCGCTGCGACTGTGCTGATGCCGCCGGCCTGCGCGATGAAGCCGATGGCGACCGAAACCGAACCGCCGGGCGGAACGATGAACGGAGCGCTGGCGAACAGCGCAGAGGCGATGACGCCGCCGGCGACCGCGTAGAGTACAGCGGCGGACGTCGCGACCAGCGGCCCGCTTTGCGTGAACAGCGGCACTGACGCAACGGCAGTCGCCACGAACCCAGCAATTCCGGCTAAGGCCGCAAAGCGGGCGCGCCGGCCTTTCATCAGGATGCCGGTCAGCACGTTGCCGACCGGCACGATAAGCGCAACGGCGCCGGCCGGAATCAAAAGGTCCGACGCGTCGGACGCGACGAAGGCGGGCAGGAAAGCGAAGACGGCGATCGAAAGCACGACATAGATGCCGAAGGCGGCGGCGACCATGAGCACATGCGGCGAGACCGAAGCGCCGATGGCCGGGCGTGCCGGCGCGGGCGGCTCGTCGACCGGGTCCAGCCCCTTCGCCAGCCAGACTGCAAGCAAGCCGCTGACGCCGAAGGCGGCAACGGCGATGCCGAGAAAGGTACGCTCGCCGAGCGTCGGCACGACGCCCAGAGCGAGGAAATCCGCGATCGCAAAACCGATCGGCACGAAGCCGCCCCAGATGGCGAGCGCTGGGGCCTTCCAGTCGGCGGGCGCCAGCACCGTGACAAGCGCCGGCGTGGCGATGACCAGCGGCAAGTAGCCCAGAGCCTCGACCAGCCGCGCGGCCAGAACCAGAGTCGGGTCCTCGAACAATGCGATGCCGACACCGCCGATGAAGAGAAGAAGCGCCGAGACAGCGAAGGACCGGAACAGCCCGGCGCGCAGGATTGCGAAGGAGGCAGGGAGCGCGGCAAGCGCGACGAAGAGGCCGAGCAACGCAGTCAGCCAGCCGATAGCGACCAGCGACATGCCGGCGTCGTCGCGGTACCAGGCGACCAGCGGCGCAATCTTGCCAAGCTGCGTGCCGGCCAGAATGCCGGCGACCAGCAGCATGGAGATGGCGGCAAGGCGCCGGCGCTTGTTTGTCATGTGCTGGCCTTCGCGGTTGCCGTGGCGGGCGTCAACCGCCACTTGCGCGCAAGCGTATGCGCCAAAGAAAAACCGCCGGGCAAGCCCGGCGGTTTCCTGTCTCGTTCAGCTGCCGATCAGTACGGGCAGTTGTTGTCCGACATGTAGTCGTGAACCTCGATTTCGCCGGCGATGATCTTGGCCTTGGCCTCTTCGACCGCAGCCTTCATCTCTTCGGTGATCAGAGCCTCGTTGTGCTCGTCGACCGCATAGCCAACGCCGTCCTCGGCGAGGCCCAGAACGTTGAAGCCCGCGGTGAACTCGCCGTTCTTGGCGTCCATGAACGCGTCATAGACAGCGAGATCGACGCGCTTGAGCATCGAGGTGAGAACGCTGCCCGGCTGCATGTAGTTCTGGTTGGAATCGACGCCGATCGACAGCTTGCCCTCGTCGGCAGCTGCCTGCAGCACGCCTACGCCGGTGCCGCCGGCCGCGGCGTAGATCACGTCCGCGCCCTGCGCCATCTGCGACTTGGCAATCTCGCCGCCCTTGGTCGGATCGTTCCACGCCGCCGGCGTGTCGCCCGTCATGTTCTGGAAGACTTCGGTTGCACCGGCAGCCTTGGCACCGCCGACGTAACCGCAAGCGAACTTGCGGATCAGCGGGATGTCCATGCCGCCGACAAAGCCGACCTTGTCGGTCTCCGACGCCATCGCGGCGAGAATGCCGACGAGGTAGGAGCCCTCATGCTCGTTGTAGACGACCGACCGTACGTTCGGCAGATCAACGACCATGTCGATGATGGCGAAGTTGGTGTCCGGGAATTCCTTGGCGACCTTCTCGAGGGCCGCAGCCCAGGAGAAGCCGGCCATCACGATCGGATTGCGGCCATCCTCGGCGAAGCGCAGCAGCGCCTGCTCGCGCTGCGCATCGTTGGATATCTCGAACTCGACATAGTCGACGCCAGTCTCTTCCTTGAACCTCTCGGCGCCGTTGTAGGACGCTTCGTTGAAGGACTTGTCGAACTTGCCGCCAAGGTCAAACAGCAGCGCCGGAGCGATTTCCTGCGCATATGCCGAGACGGTCATCGCGGCGCCGGCCAAAAGGCCCAAAAAGATTCGTTTCATGTGATCCACACCCTGTCGGTTGCACTCTTAGTGTTACTTTAGCGCACGCTGCTGGAGCCGCAACGGCACATTATTGGCGGGAGCCGGCTCCCGCTTCACCTCACTCTTGCACGAGGGCAAATAAATTTCACGCGTATTTTTGACCTTCCGGACAAAAACGTAAACTCACGACACCGAGGCAGCCGCAGGCAGCGGGCAAGAAACGCCGGTGCCCTGCAAGCCGCAATAGCCGTAGGGGTTCTTGGCCAAGTATTGCTGGTGCTCGGCCTCGGCGAAATAGAACTCCGGCGCCTCGCGTATCTCGGTGGTGATCCTGCCGCGCGCAGCCTTGCCAAGCGCCGCCTGATAGGCGTCTCGCGATGCGAGAGCCGCCTGATGCTGGGCGTCGCTGGTGGTGTAGATGGCCGAGCGATAGGTGGTGCCGACATCGTTGCCCTGGCGCATGCCCTGGGTGGGGTCGTGGCTCTCCCAGAAAATCGCCAGCAGCTCCGAGAAGGTAACCTGCTTCGGGTCGTAAACGACCAGCACCACCTCGGCATGGCCAGTGAGGCCGGTGCAGGTCTCCTGATAGGTCGGGTTCGGCGTATAGCCGCCGGCATAACCGACCGCGGTGACCCATACGCCCTCGGTCTGCCAGAACAGACGCTCGGCGCCCCAGAAACAGCCCATGCCGAACATCACCGTTTCCAAACCGTCCGGATAGGGTCCATGGATCGGATGTTTGGAGACAAAATGGCGCGTCGAGGTGGGGATCGGTTCGGCGCGGCCGGGCAGCGCGTCCGACGGCGCCGGCATGCTGGTCTTCTTGTTTATGAGATCGCCGAGGAAAAACATCTGGGCTCCCTTCCCTAAATGGATGCGAAGCGGCCGGCGCGGCGTTCCGGCCGGCGCCCGACAAGGTAGAACAGAAATGCCAGCACCAGAAACACGGCAAAGCCCGGTGCGGAGAGAAGCGTCAGCACGACCGGGTCCCACAAATAGGGCGCCACGACCTCGCTGACCGCCGCCTCGGCCGCATTGAACGTCTCGGGCGACACTGCGCGCCAGCTTTCCGACAGCGGGGTGAGCACCGCCGCGTCGGCCGCAATCGACCGCGTCGCGTCAAGCACGGCCATGACCACGGCTATGGCCAGGGCGAATGTGGCAAGCAAACGAAAGACGAAGCGGAACATGGCACTCCCGGAATGCGATTTCGGAGCAGGCATTTGCCGCCTTCATCCGCCCGCCGGCGGATCCGGCCAAAGCTGCCGAAACGTCAACCCGGCCAGACAGATAGGGCGAAGGACGCGGAAGCGCAATCGCCGCACGCAAATGTGAGCGGCTGGCCTGCGGCCGTGCAGGTTCCGGCGGGCGCGGCCGGCGGGAATGAAAGTCGGCTGCGGGCTTGGCAGGGCGCGCCATATCGACTAGATGAGCCGCGCGCCATGGTGATGCCCAGGTGCCCGCGGTGAGGTGGCCGAGTGGTTGAAGGCGCACGCCTGGAACGCGTGTATACGGGAAACCGTATCGAGGGTTCGAATCCCTCTCTCACCGCCAGAATCTTATGTCTCACGCCAGATCGTTTCGCTCACGGCTACGGCAGGCATGCGAAAGCCGGGCGGCAAGTGCGAAGCGCAGCAGGGCAAGAGCCTACTACGCAGCCAGCTGCCTTTGCGTGATCTCGCGGAGAACCTTGTCGAGCAGGCGGTGGAGTTCGGCTTCCGCGGCTTCGCGGCTGGCGCCGAGGGCCATCGACAAACGCAGCAGGCGCCGGGCCATGCCGCGCCAGTAGGCCGAGGCGTGGGCGCCGTTCTTACGTGCCAGGACTATCGAAATGCTGCGAACCAGTTCGTGCCTCTCATCCAGCGGCACACGCCCACCACTCATGCGAACCCGTCTCCCACAATGCTTCCCGGTGGGTAGGCGAGATATGGTTAACAGATCGTTAGCTGTGGCCGTCGGCGACAGGCTTCGCCCGCATGTTGCTCTCACGCCCCCGTTCGCGTTTACTGGATCGAAGGGGGGTCGCAATGCTCAATCCTCGCTGGATAGCCTTGACGCTCATGGCCGTCCTGGCCTGTCCAGGCGGTGCGCTTGCGGACCTCAGGTTCCACACCACGACGCTCGACCGCGACGTACCGGTGCTGCTGGTCGAGGGCGATTTTGCTTCCAGAGACAGCCTTGACGGTTTCGTCAGCGCGTTCCGACGCAGCAGCGCATCGACGGTCGTCTTCGACTCTCCCGGCGGCTCGGTAACCAAGGCGATCGAGCTCGGGCGCCTCATCCGCACTCTGGGCCTCAATACAGCGCAAGTCCGCAGCCGGGAGTGCGCTTCCGCCTGTGCGCTGGCCTTCATGGGAGGCGTCAAGCGGTCGGCGGAACCGGGCTCTATCGGGGTCCATCGCTCGTCCTTCGTCGGTGGGCACGGCCTGGCGACGGACGACGCGGTGTCGGTCATGCAGCAGGTCACCGGCGAGGTGATCGCGTTCATGTCCGAGATGGGCGTGGACCCCGTGCTTCTGCAACTGGCGCTCAGATATGACAGCACGGACATCCGCTACCTCTCGATGAGCGAGATGGAGCAGTACCGACTGGTCACGGGCACGAGTGCGCCGGCCGAACCGCGCACGGCCAGCCGCAACCCGGCAAAGCCCACCGTTGCGCCTCCACTCCCTGCGGCCAAGCCGGCCCGTCCGATGGATGCGGCCTCGCTCGCCGCGCTTGAGCAAGGGTTAAAAGATGCGGGCTTCGACATTTTCGAAGCGTTGAAAGAAGAGCTTCCCGACATCTACGACCGCTTCATGGGCGAGATTGGGGGAGTGATCGAGGGTAGAGCTACCCAGGAGCAGGCGTCGCGGCGAGGGTTCGAACTCATGGTGCGCGTCCGTCGCGACAACGCCGAACGGCTGCTGGCGGCCCCGGACGACGCGCTGCTGCAGATGCTCCGCTCGCAAATCACATTGCTGTCGTTAGTAGAGAGCCGCGAGACGCCCCGGAAATGCGCTGAATTTGCCATTGCCGGTGCCGAGGCCATCGACGAGCCCGACCGGCTCTACCGGATTGCCTTCGACGAAGCCGCCACGACACTCGTCCGGGCGATTGGGGCCTCCTCACGATGGCCGCGACCCGTTTCGGCGGCCAGAGATGAGGATTGGGTGGCGCTGAGGGAGCTGTACCTGGAGCGCGGAGGCACCGACGAGGAACTGCAGTCGCTGGCCGAACTGGATCCTGGAAACCCCCGGTTGTGCGAAACCTCCGTCGAATTCTACGAGGCCGTAATGGCCCTGCCCGGCCCGCCCGGCCGGCGCATTCGGGCTGAGATAGCCCGCGATATCGCGGCAAGCTGAAAGGGACCGCGCCAGCGAGGCTTTGCCGCTGCGCGATGATGCGATAAGTCCGCCGTCTGAGCGGGGGACTGAAGCATGCCAACACCACTCGTATTGATCGCCGGCGGCGGCATAGGCGGACTGGCGACAGCACTGACGCTGCACCAGATCGGCGTGCCGTGCGTCGTGTACGAGGCGGTCGGCGAGCTGAAGCCGCTCGGCGTCGGCATCAACCTGCAGCCAAACGCGGTGCGCGAACTCAACGATCTCGGCATCTCCGACACTGAATTGGGCACGATCGGCCTGCCGGCGCGCGAGTGGGCGCTGGTGGGGCTAAACGGCAAGGACATCTATTCGGAGCCGCGCGGGCTCGAGGCGGGCTACCAATGGCCGCAATACGCCGTGCATCGCGGCGAGTTGCAGATGCTGCTCTATCGCCATGTCGTGGAGCGGCTAGGCGCGGACGCGGTGCGGCCCGGCCAGCGGGTGACGGGCTACCGCAATACGGGCGATGGCGTGGCAGCGACCATCCGCCATACAGATGGCTCGACATCCGAAGTCGAAGGCACGCTGCTGATCGGCGCGGACGGGCTGCATTCGGCGGTGCGGGCGCAGATGCACCCCGACCAGCCGGGCATCCAGTGGGGCGGCGCGATCATGTGGCGCGGCACGAGCCCCGGCGTGCCTATCCGTTCCGGCGCGTCATTCGTCGGCTTCGGCACGCACAAGCACCGCTTCGTGTTCTACCCGATCTCGGCGCCAGACCCGGAAACGGGCATCGCCACCATCAACTGGATCGCCGAGGTTACCGTCGACAATTCCTCCGGGTGGACCAGCGGCGACTGGAACCGGCAGGTGGAACTCGGCGAATTCCTGCACCATTTCGAGGGCTGGACGTATGACTGGCTCGACGTGCCGGCGCTGTTGAAGGGCGCGGAGCGCATCTACGAATATCCGATGATCGACCGCGACCCGGTGCCGACATGGCAGGACGGCAATGTCGCGCTGCTGGGCGACGCCGCGCATGTGATGTATCCGACCGGCTCCAACGGGGCGAGCCAGGCGATCGTGGACGCGCGCGTGCTCGGCGCGTGCATGGTCGAGCGGGGCATCGGTCGGCAGGCGCTGGCGCGCTACGACGCGTTGCTGTGCAAGGAGATTTCGCAGCTCGTGCTGCGTAATCGCGGCGCGGGGCCGTTCGGCCTACTCAATCTGGTGGACGAGCGCTGCGGCGGCGAGTTCGACGATATCGACACCGTTGTCAGCCCGGCCGAGCGGGCCGAGTTCATGGCCCGCTACAAGGCGGCCGCCGGCTTCGCCATGGAGAAGCTGAACAACGCCGCCCCGACCATCGCGCCCGGCGCGCGGGCGGTGTTCGAGGCGGCGTAGTTTCGAAGCATGGTGCGCCGGCCCACATCCGGGCCGGCACATGTGCGTCAGGCGGCGCTCTGCCGCGTGCGCCACGAGTCGGCGTAGCTCTCGCGAGCGTCGCGGGAATAGGGCACCGGCGAAACCTTGACCCTGATCTTGGTCTGGCGAGACGGCTCGACGGTCGTCTTTTCCGAACCGCCATCGGGTTCGCCCCAGACCAGCGTCAGCACGTCGCCTTCCCTGACCTCTGGGTTCACCATGCCGAGCGAGAGCATGCGGCGTTCGTTGTAGCTGTAGCCGGAGAACATGGAGAGGCCGACCATGTTCGAACCATCCATCACCATGTCGTAGCTCGACGAAGCATAGTTGGAGAGCGGCCAGTCCATGAACTTGATGTTCGGGCCTTCCTCGAACATGGTCGCGAAGGCGGCCACCACATCCTCGGGGTTCCACTCGAAGGTGACCTTGCGGCGATGCGGGCCGTCGGCCATCTTCTCCAGTGCCTCGCGGCCGATGAAGTCGTGGTCGAACTTCACGTAGATGCCGTAGCCGAGGTCCCACGGCGACAGATAGTAGTCCTCGATATTGTCCGAGATGTAGGAGCCGCCGATGGCGCCGGTCGCCTCGTAGCTCTTGTCCGACAGCCACTCGCGGTAGCCCTTCGTGCCCTCACCGGTGTAGATCGCGGGCAGCGGCGACGGAATCCAGCCCGACTCCAGCGTGTTGGTCGCATAGGCGCGGCTGCCGACCGCGACGAGGTCGTGGCCCTCGCCGGCTTCGAGAATGGCATCGCGGATGCGGTCGTAATCCTCGTAGGGACCGTAGAGCTCCAGGCCGGGAACGCCTGCCATGCCGTGGCGCAGCGCGCGCACGCGCCTGCCCGCGACGTTGATCCAGTCCATATTGAAGAACTTGATCTCCGGCACGGGAGCGCCGTTCAGCTTCTCGAGGATCGCCGGGGCGTTCGGCCCCTGGACCTGAAATCGGTAGTGGCGACGAATGACCGGCTTGCCGCCCGGCCGCGACGGCGAGCGCGGGTCTTCGGTCAGTTTGACGTCATAATTGCCGGTGGCGGCATGATACTGGACCCAGCTCACAGTCGGCGCGCGGCCGACCAGATTGAACTCGGTCTCGCTCTCGCGGAACATGATGACGTCGCCGATGACGTAGCCTTCCGGCGTGACCGGCACGAAGTGCTTGGCCTTGCCCGGGGTGAAATTCTTGAACGAATTGATGGCGAGGTAGGACAGAAGCTTCTCGGCATCCGGTCCCTCGACCTTCAGTTCGGCCATGTGATGCGACTGGTCGAACAGCACGGCGCTCTCGCGCCAGGCGCGCTGCTCGTCACGCCAGTTGGTGAATTCGGGCGCCACGACGGGGTAGACGTAAGCGCCGATCTTCGAGTTGCGCAGCATGCGAACCGTATTTCCGGCCTGCTGCAGTTTCTGTTCGAGGTTCATTGAAAGGCCTCCTTGTGCGGACCGTTTTCGGTCCGGCTGTTCTTCATAAGCTAGACTAGTGTTTTGGTCAGTCCGGCGCGCTGTTGCGCAGCCGCCGCGCCTCGGCCCAGCGCACCGACGCGGCGGGATCGCCGAAGGTGAAGAAGTGAACCCCGGACATGCCCAGCTCCGGCTCCGCGACGTCCGCCGCCGCGACTTCCTCAAGCAGTGCCTCCGGCGTTTCGCCGGACATGACGTTGCGGGCCAGCTCGCTGCGCTCGCGCAAAGCGCGCAGCGAAGCGCCCACGCCGCATCGCAGGGCGTACTTTATCAGCTTCGTGCGTTCGGCGGGACCCGCCACGCCGACGCGCAGCGGCGCCTCGATGCCGAGGCTGCGCAGCATGCGGGCGAAACGCACGATCTGAACCGGGTCGAAAAGAAACTGGCCGACGAGGGTGACGTCTAGGCCGGCCTTGCGGGAGGCCGTCAGCTTCTCGCCAAGCGCTCTCGCCAGCGCATGATCGGGGATGCGCGGGTGGCCTTCCGGATAGCAGGCGATGCGGATGCGCTCGACGCCGTTCTTCTGGAAAACGCCGGTCTCGATGACCTGCAGCGCCTGGTCGAACGGTCCGATCGCGTCGTCGCGGTCGCCGCCCAGCGCGAGTACGGTGCGAACGCCCGCCGTCTTCGCCAGGCCGGCCATCATCTCCTCGAGCTGCGCAGCGCTCGCGATGTTGCGCGCAACGATATGGGGCACCGGTTCGAAACCGGCCTCGCGCACCGCGCGAGCCGCCTGCACCAGCACCTCCGGCCCATCCTTGGGCAGGTTGGCAATGAACACCTCCGCGCCGGGCGGCAAGGTGCCTGCCAGCGAGCGCACGGCGTCGGTGTCGCGTGCGGTTATCTCGATCGAATAGTCGTCGAGAAGCGCCGCCAACGGGTCGGCCGGCACAGACATGCGCTGCAACTGGTTCATAAATATCCTCCCACGCCGGGCCGAGACCACGTCCTGTATACAATGTGTACGCCCGCAGGCCAGAAGTCAATCCCGCTCCCAGCGAGCGAACCCTTCGGGAATGCCGCTTATTCGACCCACCTTAGTTCGTCCTAGAAGGCTGCAACCGCAGAATTCCGGCGCGAAATGACGTCATTTGCGACGCGACCCGCGGCTGCGGCATGGTCGCCGCCGCGCGGTGGAGTCGCCCGCTCGTTGCCGTAGCCGTCGGGAAAATTCTGTATACATCGTGCAATGACGGCGTTCCCGGCGCGCTTGCCGTAGCGGAATGCGGTTACTAAACTAGCACCACATGCGTGCACTCGGCAGATCGCCGGTCGCGGGCGACACGAACGAGAAGGGTCGAAGCCGATGCACAGCGCGCGAAGCATCCTTGCAGGCGCAATGCTGGCGGCAGGCGTGTCCGTTGCCTCCGCCGAGCCGGTGGTCATCGGGATGCCGTCATGGCCGTCGGCCGACGTAACTGCCCACGTTATCGCACGCGCGGCCGAGCGCATGGGCGTCGAAACCGAATTGCGGCAGCGCGGCACGATGACGATGCTTGCCGACATAGCGCAAGGCAACCTCGATGTTCACCCCGAGGTCTGGTTTCCGAACCTGACCGACGCAGTGGCTCGGCTCAACTCCGAAGGCTCGATCGTCATCAGCGAGCACGGCGTGCCGGCGGCGCAGAATGTCTGCGTAACGCGGCAAACGCAGGAGATGACGGGCATCAAGGCGCTCTCCGAACTCGCCGACCCGCAGGTGGCGATCAAGTTCGACAGCGACCGCGACGGCAAGGGCGAAATCTGGATCGGCGCGCCGACATGGTCGTCGACCGAGATCGAACAGATCCGCGCCCGCAGCTACGGTTATGTGCGCACCATGACGCTGCTCGAGCTGCCGGAGCAGGTCGCCATGGCGGCCGTGGACGTTGCCGCGTCGTTCGGCAGCCCGGTCGTCTTCTTCTGCTACAGCCCGCACCACATTTTCGACCTGCACGATCTCGTGGTGCTCGAAGAGCCCGCCTACGACCCGGAACGTTGGCACCTCGTCAAGCGCGCCGACGACCCCTACTGGATGCAGAAGTCGCGCGCCGAGACGGCCTGGGACGTATCGCATTTCCATGTCGGCTATTCGGCCCGGCTGAGCGAGGACGCGCCGGCCTTTGCCCGCTTTCTCGCCAATATCGCATTCGAGCCCGCCGACATCACGGCGATGAGCTACGCGGTGCAGGTCGAACACAAATCAGCGGAACAGGCCGCGGCAGACTGGATAGCCGCCAACGAGGACAGGATCAGCGAATGGATGAAGTGAGACCGGTTCGCCCCGTGGCGCAGCTTCGAGCTCGGGCAAAACGCGCCCTGATTGGCGTGACGGTCGCGGCCGGCGCGGTCGGCCTGTTTGCAGCATCGGGCCTTGCGCAGATGTTCGAGACGCAGATCTTTGATCCGATCAAGCGCGAATGGGTCGACTATGATCCGCAGCAGGCGATGAAATACTACCAGGCGCACGGGCAGACGCCGGAGGAATTCAGGCGCCAGATCGTCGATTTCCGCACCGCGGAGAAGCCCGGAACCATCATCATCGATGGCGACCGGCACTTCCTCTATCTGGTCATGCCCGGTTTCAAGGCGATCCGCTACGGTATCGGCGTTGGGCGCGACGGCTTCGGCTGGGCCGGCATCGTGGAGGTGGGGCGCAAGGCCGAATGGCCGACATGGACGCCGCCGCCCGAAATGGTGGCGCGCGATCCCAACGCCGCGAAATGGAAGGATGGCATGCCGGGCGGGCCCGACAATCCGCTCGGCGCCAGGGCGATGTACCTGCACGAAAACGGGCAGGACACGATCTACCGTATCCACGGCACCAGCCAACCCTGGTCGATCGGGCTCAACATCTCGTCGGGCTGCATTCGAATGGTCAATGACGAGATCGAGCACCTCTACGAACAGGTGGAGGTCGGCGCCAAGGTCATCGTGCTGATGCAGGGTGCGGCACTTTACAAGGGCGTCTAGGGCGCCGGCACGGAAGCAAGGACGGAGGGGACATGACGTATTCTCAAGCCAACAGGAAGGGCGCCGTAGCGGCCGTCCTTCTGTCTGTCCTGCTCGCCGGATGCTCGATGACGGCACAGCCGAAGGCCGGATCCGTGCGCAGCAGCGGCGAGACCGCACCGGCCGACCTGCAGCTGCTGTGCGCTTCGGAAGCGGCGACTAAGTTCAACGTTTCCGGCGGCGTGCTGCCTGTCAGCTCCCTGCCAGCGCCGGGCGGCGCCTTCCAGGTCAACCTGACCATGGGCAACGCGCAGGCAGTCTGCATCATCGGGCAGGACGGCACGGTGCAGTCACTCGAATTGGTCTAGACGAGCCCCAATTCCGCGTCGCTCGCGTGGCCGGCGAACTTGCCGCGCGGCGGCCATGGCCGTTTCGACCAATGCGGCTCGAAGACGAAACTCGACCTTTTGCGCCCATCCAGCAGGGCGCCGTTGCCGGCGCCGAAGGCGTAGTCGTAATAGACCTTCACGATCTCTTCCATGCTGACCTGCTGAGCGGCAGGGTGCGCCAGACAGGCATCGCGCCAGCGGCGGACACGCTCAAACTTCGCTTCCGCCGGCAGGTCGAACTCCTCGTAATAGTCGAGGAACCAGAAGCGCATGAACATGGGCGTGAATACCGCCTCGGCGAGCCCGAACTCGTCGAACAGATAGGTTCCATCCGGATTGTGTTCGCACAGGAAGTCGTCGATGCCAGCATATAGGCCGAGCAGCTTGTCGCGATGCGCGTCGCGCGCAGCCTCGCCCTGGTTCATCACAAACATGTAGCCGGCGGCGGTGAATGCGCCTTCGCGAGCGATCAGCAGTCTTTCCACCGCACGCTCGTATGGGTCGGCGCGGCGCAGCGGCCCGTCGCCCAGGGTCTCGTCGAAAAAGTCGAGAATGACGAGGCTTTCCTTGAGGATGCGCCCATCCGGCAGTTCCAGGACCGGAAGCGCCGTCGTGCCGCGCGTCTTGCGCAGCAGTTCCGGGTCGCGCGGCTTCGTGATGTCGACCACGCGGAACTCGACCGCACCCTCGAACCCCTTGAGCTTGAGCAATATCTCCAGCCGCTGCGAGAACGGGCAGACCGGAATGTGATAAATCACGGGTTTTGATGTCACTCTCGATTTCTCCCAGCGGCCCTTACGGCCTTGCCGCGGTTGCGAAACACGGTGAAGACGAAGATCAGCATCGACAGAACGGTCAGCACCGAGCCTGCTTTGGCAAGCGTTTCGCCCTCCTGCCGAAGCGCCATGACGATGCCCGGCACGATCATCAGAAGACCGAGTGTCGAAACGCCGAAATGAAACTTTGCCAGGTGCGTTTCGGCCGCTTCGGGCACGTTGTGGTAGTAGAGCCCGAACATGCCCATCGTCACCCAACCGATCAGGTTGAGATGGGCGTGGGCCGGGGCCAGCGAGTGGTCCATCGTTGCAGACATGACGATGCCCCACACCATGCCGATCGCTACGTAGATGGTCGCGGTGGCAAAAAACCAGAATGATACGCCGCGCATGAGTTTCTCCCCTCTCGAGCTGGTTATTCGGCGCCAAGCGGCGGACCGGTGAAGGTCAGATTGTGACGCTTCGCCGATTCCTCGATCGCAGGCATATCCTCGGGAATTCCGTACTTGCCGCGCGCCATTTCGACGAAGAAGTCCTCGAAGCCGCCCGGCGTCAGGATCACCAGATGGCGCGAGGGGATATCTCCAATCACGCGGAAGGTGTGTTCCCGGCCCCGCGGAACGAATACCGCTTCGCCCGGCCCCTTTGTGAACGTCTCGCCGTCCAGCCAGAATTCGCATTCACCCGACAGGACAACGAACGTTTCGTCTTCGGCGTGGTGAATATGGCGCGGCGGCCCTGATCCTACGGGAGAAACGCTGTCGACAACCGACATCCGCCCCTCGCTGTCCTCGCGACGGAGAATGGTCCTGTAGGTGACACCCAGCCACTCGACCGTGCCGGCGCCCAGTGCGTGAACATTCATCGCCCTCTTCCTCCATTGTCAGAGGCAGCAGGCTAGCGCGCGCTAATTCATACTGGAAATCGATTTATTCTATGATCATAATCCACGGCATGAATTTACGTGCCTTCGACCTCAACCTCCTGAGAGTGCTCGACGCGCTGATGCGCGACCAGTCGACGACGCTTGCGGGCCAACGGATCGGGCTTTCCCAGCCGGCGGTATCAGCAGCGCTCGGCCGGTTGCGGGCTGCGCTCAACGACCCGCTGTTCGTGCGGCACGGACAGAGGCTGGAACCAACGGTCTATGCCCGGTCGCTGGAGGCGCCGCTGCGGCGGATACTCGACGATCTGGAATTGCTGCTTTCGGGACCGGCCACATTCGACCCGTCCCAAGCGGAAGAGACGTTCAAGATTTCCGGATCAGACTTCTTCTCGACCATGCTGATGCCTGACCTGGGCGAGCGGCTGGCGCGCGAAGCGCCCGGTATCCGCATCCAGATGGTCGATCTGGTGCCCGACAACTATGTCGCCACCCTGGAAAGCTACGATGTCGACCTGGCGTTGCTCCCATCGCTCGATCATCCCGAGTGGACCGCATTCCAGCCGCTGTTCAATTCCAGTTTCGCGGTGATCGCCCGCCGAGACCATGCCAGGCTCAAGCGGGCGGGCGTGAAGCCGGGCGAAGCCATTCCGATCGATCTGTTCTGCGATCTGGGCCACGTGCTCTTTTCGCCGGAGGGCAATCTGAAGGCGATGGGAGACGCCGCTCTGGCGAAGGTGGGACGGGAGCGGCGCGTCGTGATGACGATGCCTACGTTCGGCGGCGTATGCGGTGCTGTCGCCCGAAGCGAGCACATCGCGCTCATTCCACAGCAACTGGCACACGAGGTGGCCGCCGGCATCGCGCTTGCCGTCTACAAGCCGCCGATGCCCATGCCGCTGCCGCTGATCGGAATGCTGTGGCACAAGCGCGCCACCCAATCTCCACCGCACAAATGGCTGCGGGGCGTCATCGCGGAACTCATGTACCCTCTCAATGCAGACGAACCGCCGCTGCCCGGCGGCGCACGGGCACAATAATGTGTTCAGCAACACACTCGTCCGGGCAAATTCAACCGTGACAGCAAGAGCAAGTTAAGCCTATTCTTTCACCGGGGTTAAAGCATTGTCGGGTAGCAAGGCCGGCACTGTATTTTGGGCAAGAGAAGGGGGCCTTCATGAAATCCGTGCTGACGGCCGCGAGCCTTGCGCTCGCCACGATGATCTTTGCACCTCAGGCGGCGACCGCGGCGAGCGTTGTTGCCAGGGTCGACATCTCGTCACAGACGATGACGGTCTACCATCACGGCACCGTCAAATACCGCTGGCGGGTCTCCACCGCGCGCCCCGGCAAGGTGACGCCGACCGGATCGTGGACGGCCAAGTGGCTGTCGAGGAACCACCGCTCGAGCCGGTACAACGGGGCGCCGATGCCCTATTCGATCTTCTACAACGGCAACTTCGCCGTGCATGGCACCAACCAGGTGAGCCGCCTCGGCCGACCGGCATCGGCAGGTTGCGTCAGGCTCGACGTGGCCAACGCCGCCACACTCTACGCTTTGACGCAGCGCGTCGGCTTGAGAAACGTGCGCATCGTCGTTCAGCGCTAGGTTCGGACGCCCGGTCCGTTTGGGTGCGACATTCCGCGGAGGCGGCGATTAACCGCCTTCGTGGATAGACGCGATTCTTTTTTGCCTCGTCCTAGCCTTTGCCATAGAACCGCGCGAGATTGCGCCGGTGGGGACGCGAATCTCTAAATCCGGGCGCCGGAATGGCCGGTTGCCCGCTCCGAAACAGCTGCAAAGCGGTTCATCGGACGGGAGGCAGAACTGAAGAGTTTCGGCTTCGGGCTGGAAGCGCTGGGGCTTCTCGTACTGCGCTTTCCGCGCGCCTTCGCATTGCTGCTTGTCGTTTCGCTCGTCGTTTGCGCGAGCGCGATTCCAAGGCTTACCTTCGACGGCAACGTGCTCAACGTGCTGGCGGGCAAAAGCGAGGCGTTCCGCAGCTACCGCCACGTCCAGAACGAGTTCCGCGACTTCTCGGGCGACCTGGCGATCATCGTCAGGGCCGACGATCTGTACGAGCCTGAAGGCATCGAGAAGCTGCGCATACTGCATCTCGACCTGACGCTGGTCGATGGCGTCGAAAGCGTGTTTTCGCTCTTCACTGCAAGCCGAATCGATCCGGCTACCGGCGCCATAGCCTCCATGCTGCCGGAACGCTTCGAGGACGGCGACGACGTCAGGGACATAATTGCGAAGGCCGGCGAGAAGGACCTTCTCATCGCCCAGTTCTCGCGGCCCGAGCGCAATGCGGCCCTTATCTCCATCGAGAGCCCGTTCTCTGAGGAAAACGGGCAGGCGCCCGACGCTGAACCCGTCTACCAGCTGATCGACGAAATCAGGGCGATTGCGCCCGAGGGGCTTCAACTCGACTTCGTTGGATATCCGCTGCTGAGGGCCGACGCCGTCGAAGCGCTGATCTCAGACCAGACATTGCTGACGATTCTGGGCGTCAGCCTGGTTTTCCTCGTCTCGCTGGCAACATTCCGCGCCGTCATTCCAGCCACCGTTTGCGCGCTGCCGGCGCTTGCTTCGGTCGTGTGGGTGCTGGGCGGTTACGGGATTGCCGGCAGCAGCATCAACTATCTCTCGACCGCGCTGCCGACGATCGCCATGGTGCTGGCACTCGCTGACACCATCATGCTCTATTTCACGTGGTCGGCGATCCGCGGGCGCGGCGTTGACGGACGCGAAGCGATCGCGGCGGCGATCCGCCGCGTTGGGCCGGCGAACTCCATGACCTCGATCACGACGGCTGTGGCGTTCGGCTCATTCGCGTTCGGCGGCAACCAGGCGCTGCGCTCCCTGGCAATCCTTGGTTCCAGCGCCGTCATGATCGCCTTCGCCGCGGTGATGATCATACTGCCGCTGTTGCTCTACTTTTTCGGCCACCGGATCAAGGTCGGAAAACGGCAGGGTGTGTTTGAACCCTTGGGAACGCTGGTCTCGCGGTTCGCGATGTGGCGTCCGGCTGCGATTGCCACGGCGGCCGGGCTGGCGGCGGTCGCGCTTACCACCGGTCACATCAATGTGGACGAACAGCACGAGATCACGGACCAGTTGCCGCGCGACTCGCAGGCGGCGCTTGGCGAGAAGCTGGCCGTCGACATTTTCGGCGGCGTCGCACCGATCTACCTGATACTGCCGGTGCCCGAAGGCAGCGGCTGGGCGGAACCGAAGGCGCTTGACGCGCTCGCCGAAGCCGAAACCGCATTCGGCGGCGAGATCGGCCAGCAGCGCGTGATATCGCTCGCGCGGCTGCGCGAAGCGGGGCTGTCGCAGCAGGCGATCACCGACGCGATGGACGAGGCGTCCGACACACTGCGCGGACGTTTCCTCTCAGACGACCGCGAAGAGTATCTGGTCACCGGCACGGTGCCGTACGGCATGAACCCGGACACGGCGGTGGCCGCTGCCGAGGAGGTGGTCGACGATCTCGGCGCACACGGCATCGAGGGCGCCAAGGTGACGGGCTATCCGATCCTGGCGGCGATCGAGATACCCAACATCGTCAACGATCTGCGCAACAGCCTGATCATCGCCATCGTGCTCGGCGTGCTGGTGCTGGCCATCGGCTCCCGCGCGCCTATCGTGGCGGCCGCGGCGCTGCTGCCGAACCTTATCCCGGTGTTGTTTATCGAGACGTCGCTGTGGGTCATCGGCACGCCGATGGACATCCCGCACGTCATCGCGCTCACCATCGCCTTCGGCATTTCCATCGACAATGCGGTCCACGTGATCAATGCGTTCCTCGCCAATCAGTCGGCCGGTATGAAGGACCGCGAGGCGATGCACGAAGCGTTGCTGGAAGTCGCTCCCGCGCTGGTTTCAGCTACCTTCATGTTCATCGCCGGCTCGTTCGGAACTCTCTTTTCGAGCCTGCCTTCGGTCTCCAATCTGGGCTTTCTCATCATCAGCACGCTGTGCGTCGCGCTGGTGGCGAACCTCGCCTTCCTGCCCGCCTTGATCCTGACACTTCGGCGCATTATGGGGCGCGCTGCCTGAAACCAGAACGGAGCGGGGACTTGTCCGGATCCATCCTTCGAGCCTTGAAATATGCGGTCCTTGCGACTGCCCTTGGCATGCCTGCGACGGCACAATCCTTGTCGGCAGACAGCGAACAAATCCTCGCCGCCTATCAGGGCGACTGGCGCGGCAGCGGCGAAGCGCGGCCCAACTTTCGGTCGGAGCCGACCCGCGTGACCTGCCGGATTTCGGCGCGCTACAAGCCGAGCGAGACAGCGCTGGTCAATGAAGGCCGATGCGGGACGACCCAGGGCGCGCGCGATCTCAAAGGCAAGCTTGCCATAGCAGGCGAGGAACTGACGGGCGACTTTCTTGGCGCGGCCGCGAATTACGGGCTTCTCAACCCGCGCCTGCGCATCGCCGAAAACATGATCGTGTCGGAAGCAGAGGTCGAGGACGCCGGCAAGATGGTGAGGGTGCGAACCTTCATCACACCGCCCCAGGACGACACCTTCCTTGTGCAGAGCCAGTATTACGACCGCGCGTCGGAGAGCTGGATCGTCTCCAGCGAGATCGAATTCCGCCGGCAGTAGGCGTCAGCCTTCGGACTCCTCCGGGACGATGGCAATCTCGGGCTGCTCGGCCTCGTCCATCGGCTGCTCCGTGAACCCTTCCAGGTCAGACACCGGGCGCACATCGCGCTCGATTTCGAGTGGCGAACTGACATAGGCGGTCACGAGCTCGGCCACCGAACGCAGGGCGTGAACGTGGATGCGTTCATAGCCGTGAGAGGCGTCGATGCCGAATGCCAGCAGCGCAGTTCGCACATCGTGTCCCGCTTCCAGTGCTGAGGCGGAGTCGGAGCGGTAATAGCGGAAAATATCTTTCTGGAACCGGATATCGTGTTCGCGACACAGTTCCACCAGCTTGTTCGTCAGATGGTAGTCGAACGGTCCGGACTGGTCGGCCATCGCGACTGTGACGCCGAACTCGGACGAGTTCTGGCCGGGCGCGGTGGTGCCGTTGTCGATCGTCACCATGGAGGCGATGTCGGGCGTGACGATGGAGGCAGCACCTATGCCCACCTCCTCGCCGATTGTGAACAGCCAGTGCACGTCTAGCGGAAGCTTCGTCTTGTCGCGCTGCAGCGCCTCGATTGCCGCGAGCGCGATGGCCACGCCCGCCTTGTCGTCGAGATGGCGCGAATTGATGAAGCCATTGTCGAGGAATTCCGGCTGCGGGTCGATGGCGACGAAGTCGCCGACATCGATGCCGAGTCCGATCGTGTCGGCGCGCGACCGCGTCATCGCGTCGATGCGCAGTTCGACATGCGCCCAGCCGACCGGCTGGGTGTCGATCTCGTCGTTGAAGGTGTGGCCTGACGCCTTGAGAGGCAGAACCGTGCCGCGATAGCTGCCGCCTTCGGTGTAGATGGTCGCCCGCGCGCCTTCGGCAAAACGCGCCGACCAGTGGCCAATGGGAACCAGTTCCAGGCGGCCGGTCTCCTTGACCAGCTTCACCTGAGCGCCCAGCGTGTCGAGGTGGGTGATGATGGCGCGAGCGCCTTCGCGCTGCTCGCCCGGTGTAATGGCGCGAATGGCGCCGCGTCGCGTGAGTTCGGGCTCGATGCCGAGACGCTGCAGCTCCTCCGTGGCATGGCGCACGACATTGTCGGTGTAGCCGGTCGGGCTGTCGATCGACAGCAGCGCTTCAAGCGAGTCTATCAGGTAGTCGACGTCGATTCTCAGTCGCGGCATGCCTTGTCTCCGTTGACGCGACCCCGAACCAACCGTCCCGGGGCCGAAAGGTCAACCGGGCGGCGGTTCGCTTCTGGCGCGCGACATCGGAAAGAGCAGGTCCAGATAGCGCTCGGCGGTCGGCTGCGGTTCGTGGTTCGCAAGGCCGGGCCGCTCGTTTGCCTCGATGAAAACGTAGTCGGGCTTGTCGGGCGCCCTGACCATGAAATCGATGCCGACGACCGGAATGTCGATGGCGCGCGACGCCTTGCAGGCGGCGTCGACAAGTTTCGGATGAACGATGTCCGTTACGTCGTGGATCGAGCCGCCAGTGTGCAGATTGGCGGTCTTGCGCACGACGATATCCTTGCCCGCGGGCGGGACGTCGCCGAGGGCGATGTCCTGCGCAGCCAGGCAGCGCTCGGTCTCGTCGTCGAGAGGGATCGTGCTTTCGCCGCTGGTGGCGGCGGCGCGGCGGCGTGACTGCGCCTCGATCAACGCCTCGACGCTGCGCTGCCCGTCGCCGACGACATGCGGCGGTCGGCGCACGGCGGCCGCGACCAGTTTGTGGTCGATGACGACTAGGCGCAGATCCTCGCCGTCGAAACATGCTTCGACCAGCACACGGTCGCAGACCTCGCGCGCGTTGGCGATCGCCTTCAGCACGTCTTCCTTCATCTCCAGGCCAACCGCGACACCGCGACCCTGCTCGCCGCGCGCCGGCTTGACGACGACGCGCTTGTGTTCATCGAGGAACGCGGCGAGCGCGGTTTCGTCGTCGGTCGCCTCCATCTGCTGGGGCACAACCAGACCGGCCTTCTCGACCGTACGCCTGGTCACCGCCTTGTCGTCGCAGATCGACATGGCGACACCGGAGGTAAGTTCCGAAAGAGCTTCGCGACACTTGATGGAGCGGCCGCCGAAGGAAAGCTGGAAGAAGCCGCCCTCGGCGTCCAGCACATCGACATGGACGCCGCGCCGGCGCGCCTCGTCGACGACGATGCGGGCATAGGGGTTCAGCCCGTCATAATCCTTGATCGGGGCGGCGAAGAGCTTTTCGTTGATCGGGTTCTTGCGCTTGACCGCGAAGACCGGAACGCGGTGGAAACCCAGCTTGTCATAAAGCGCGATCGCCTGATCATTATCGTGCATGACAGAAAGGTCGGTGAAGGCGGCGCCTCGCGCCTTGAAGTGTTCGGCCACGCGGCGCGCCAGCATCTCGCCGATACCGGGATGTCGCGCCTGCGGATCGACCGCCAGGCACCACAGCGACGAACCGTGCTCGGGGTCCTCGAAGGCGCGGCGGTGGTCGATGCCCGTCACCGTGCCGATGATCTCGCCCGATGTCTCGTCCTCGGCGACGAAGCAGGTGATGGCGCGGCTGTCGCGGCTCGACCAGAAGAAGTCGGGGCTGACATGGACCATGCCGCGCGCGGCATAGATGGCGTTGACCGCCTCGGCGTCGCTCTCCGACGATAGGCGGCGGATGAAATAGCCGCGCGGCTGGCGGCGGCCGGGACGGTATGTGGAGAGGTCAAGCCGATAGGTGTGGGACGGGTCGAGGAATATCTCCTGCGGCGCCAGGGACAGGAGCACATGCGGGTCACGGACATAGAAGGCGATATCGCGTTTCTCGCGACGCTCGGATCGCAGCGCTTCGACGATGCCCTCGTTGCTGTCGAAGGTCTGGGCGAAGATGAGGTTGCCCCAGCCGCAATCGAGGACGGCCGAGGATTTCGGCGTCTCGTCAGTCGCACCTGCGGCGGCGATTGGCGGCTTGAGCGATTCGTCACGCATGCGCTTGAGGCGCATATGCATGGACCCGTCGCCGCGGCCGCGCTTGTGCCTGACGTCGCCGCCCTTGCGTTCCTCGGCCATCGTCTCAAATCCCATGGGTCTGAAGCCACAACTCAAGCAATCCGGCCTGCCACAGTTCCGAACCCTGAAGCGGCGTGATGTGATCCGCCGGGCTGTCGAACAGGCTGTCCAGATAGTCCTCGCGGAAGATGCCGCGCTCGCGGGCAGCCTTCGACGTCAGCGCGTCACGGACGAGGTCGAGATAGGCGCCGTCGATATATTTGAGCTCGGGCACGGGGAAATAGCCCTTCTTGCGGTCAATCACTTCCGACGGCAGCACCTGCCGCGCCACATCCTTGAGGATGCCCTTGCCGTTGTCGCGCAGCTTCTCTTCCGGCGGGATGCGCGCGGCGAGTTCGACAAGTTCGTGGTCGAGGAAGGGAACACGCGCCTCCAGCCCCCAGGCCATGGTCATGTTGTCGACCCGCTTGACCGGATCGTCGACCAGCATGACGGTGCCGTCGAGGCGCAGCGCGCGGTCGACTGGCGTGTCCGCTCCGGCGCGCAGCAGATGTTCGGCGACGAGTTCCCGGCTGGCGTCGGTGTCTGCCACCCAGTCGGGATTGAGCTGCTTTTTCAGCGTCTCGTGGTCGCGATCGAAGAACACCTTTGCGTAGTCGCTGACCACGTCGTTGGAGCTCATCAGCGGCGGATACCAGTGATAGCCGGCGAAAATCTCGTCGGCGCCCTGGCCGGACTGCACGACCTTGATGTGCTTCGAGACTTCCTTCGACAGAAGGTAGAAGCCGACATTGTCGTAGGAGACCATCGGCTCCGACATGGCGGCGAAGGTGCCCGGCAGTGCGTCCATCAGTTCCGAGGACGGCACGAATATCTGGTGGTGGTCGGTGCCGAAACGTTCGGCGACCAGATCGGAATAAACGAACTCGTCGCCCTTCTCGCCCTTGGCTTCCTGGAAGCCGACGGAGAAACTCATCAGCCCGTGCTGGCCGGCCTCGGCCAGCAGCGCAACGATGAGGCTGGAATCGACGCCGCCAGAAAGCAGCACGCCGACCGGCACATCAGCGACCATGCGGCGCTTGACCGCAACCCTCAGCGCATCGTGCACCCGCTCGCGCCACTCCGCGCTGGAAAGGCCGGAAAGCTCCGGATCGCGGTCGAAGGGCGGGTTCCAGTAGACCCGGTCCTTCATCGTTCCGTCGGGCTCGATGACACGGATCGTCGCCGGGGGCAGCTTGCGAACGCCATTAATGATCGTGCGCGGCGGCGGCACCACGGCGTGGAAGCTCATGTAGTTGTGGAGCGCGGCGCGGTCGATCGAGGTGTCGACATCGCCTGCCTTGAGCAGAGCCGGCAGAGACGAGGCGAAGCGGATGGCGCCCGGCGTTTCCGAATAATAGAGCGGCTTGATGCCGAAGCGGTCACGCACCATGACCGTGCGGCCGGTGTCGCGCTCGGAAAGCACGAAGGCGAACATGCCGTGCAGTTTGGAGATGGCGTCCTCGCCCCAGCAGTGCCAGGCCTTGAGGATAACTTCCGTGTCGCCGGTGGAGAAGAAGGTGTAACCCTTCGCCTCAAGCTCGGCGCGCAGTTCCGGATAGTTGTAGATGCAGCCGTTGAAGGCGATCGTGTAACCCAGCGCCGCATCGGTCATGGGCTGGCGCGCACGGTCGGACAGGTCGATGATCTTCAGCCTGCGATGGCCCAACGCGACATGGCCGTGCTGGATCAGGCCCGAGCCATCCGGCCCGCGCGGCGCCATCGCATCCATCATCGACTCGATTCTCTTGGCCGACGGCGCAGCGCCGTCGAACCTGACCTCTCCGCAAATACCGCACATATGTGTCTGTTGACCCTTCCTGTCGGGGTGATTGCCTTTTCGGGCGGTTAGTTATAGTTCTAATAATTAGAAGTCAAATAGGTTCCCAATATGGCAAGCCGGCCACCCGCCAGGATCGACAGCTTCCGTTCGCAAACGCTTCAACTGGAGAAGGCGATCCGGAGGATCGTACGCGCCAACGACGTGCAGTCGCGGGCAATGGCAAAGCAGTGTGGCCTGACCTCGGCGCAGGCGGTCGTATGCCGTGGCATTCTCGAACTTGGCGAGGTGACGACGACTGCGCTGTCGGCCTATGCCGATCTCAGCGCCGCCACGGTGGTAACCATTCTCGACAATCTCGAGGAGCGCGGGATCATCGAGCGCTACCGCTCGGTTGCGGACCGTCGCATCGTGCACACGCGGCTCACCGAACAGGGACAGGCGCTGATTGCCGGTGCGCCGCGACCGCTCGGCGAGGTTGCGCTGGCGCGGCTCAAGGCACTCGACACGACAGGCCGCAAGGCGCTGATCGAAAGCGCCATCGAACTTGCCAACATTCTCGAGCGGGACAGTCTGAGGCCGACCGTGATGGTCGCGCGGCCCGAAGCGGTCAGCGCGATGCGATCCAGCCGGCCAGGCGTTCAGCCGCCTGATCGATCTCGTCGAGGCGGCGGTTGAAGCAGAGCCGGAAGAAAGCATCGGCGCCATCGCCGAAGGCCGAGCCGGGCGCCAGACCAACCTGAGCCTTGTCGATGATGTCGAAGCAGGCGGCCATGGAATCGGTCACGCCTTCGACGGAAAAGAACAGATAGAATGCGCCCTGCGGCGGGCTGATGCGCGCGCGGCCCGTTGCCGCCAGCGTCTCGCACAGCGTATCGCGCGCGGTGCGAGACCGTTTCACCTGCATCTCCACGAACGGCTCGCCCTCTTCGAGCGCCGCAACCGCGCCGCGCTGCATGAACTGCGCCACGCCCGAGGTGGAATACTGGATCAGGTTTTCGATCACCTGACCGAGCGAGGGATGCGCCTTGATCCAGCCGATGCGCCAGCCGGTCATCGCCCAGTTCTTGGAGAAGGTGTTGACGAAGACTATGCGGTCTTCCGGCTCCATGATGTCGAGGAAGGACGGGGCACGCTCACCGCCATAATAGAAGCGGGTGTAGATCTCGTCCGCGATGATCCACAGACCGTGCCTGCGGGCCAGCGCCAGCAGCTGTTCGAGCGTCTCGCGGTCGGCTGTCCAGCCGGTCGGATTGGAGGGTGAATTGACGAAGATGACGCGGCTCTTCGGCGTGATGGCCGCCTCGACGCGGCCGACGTCGAGCGCCCACCCATTGTCGCCAAACTCAAGCCTGACCGGCACGGGCGTTGCGCCGGCCACACCTGTCGCCCCGACAATGTTGGGCCATGCCGGGGTGAAATAAATGACCTCGTCGCCTGCGCCGGCGGTCGCCTGCAGCGAAAGCTGGATCGCCTGCATGCCGCCGCCTGTGACAAAGAACTCTTCGGGTGAGAAAACGCGGCCGAAGACGCGGGAGTGATACGTCGCCAATGCGTTGCGCAGATCGGGAATACCGCGCTGGCGCGTGTAGAAGGTCTCGCCGCCTTCCAGCGCGCGCGCCGCGGGCGATGAGATGAAATCCGGCGTCGCCAGATCGCCTTCCCCCGCCCAAAGCGGGATCAGGCCCTCGCGGCCCCAGCCATAGTTCGCCACCGCGACAATGCCGCTTTCGGGCGCAAGGCGGGCTTCGGCACGCAGGTCGTCAAAGAGGGTCATGGGATATCCGGGTCATGGGCGCGAGCGGCTACGCGCGACCGGACCTCTCTAACCGCTCGGCCGCGGCCACGCAAAGCCCGCCCGTTGGTGCACGGGCGGGCTGCTGACAGGTGCCTTACTTCTTCGCCAGCAGGTCGCGGATTTCGGTGAGCAACTTGACGTCGGCCGGGGGTGCTGCCGGAACCGGCGCTGCTTCCTCTTCCTTCTCCAGCCGCCGGCGGAGATTGTTCACCGCCTTGACCATCAGGAAGATGATCCAGGCGAGGATGAGGAAATTGATGACCACGGTGATGAAGTTGCCGTAGGCCAGCACGGCGCCCTGCTCGCGCGCCGCATCGAGCGTGTCAGCCGTTACGCCGCCAGACAGCGCGATGAAGTAGTTCGAGAAGTCGAAGCCACCGAAAATGGCGCCGACAATCGGCATGATGATGTCGTCGGTCAGTGAACCCACGATCAGCGCGAAAGCACCGCCTATGATGACGCCGACGGCGAGATCCATAACGTTGCCCTTGGCAACGAATTCCTGAAATTCCTTGAGCATTCTGATCGTCTCCCCTCGTGAGGCGGCCGCAACGGTCGGCGGCGGCGCACGGCCAGAATAGCAAATCGGGGGGCGGGGTTAAGCATTTTCGATGCACACCAGCGTGCGCCCTGGGCGATAGACAGCCGATGCCGGCTGTGGTTGCATCGCTGCGCTTGCCGGCTTTCCAATCGAAGGGGGAGGAAGTCGCCCGTGCAGGGCTGGGTCATCGTCATCGTCGCGGTCGCTTATGTGTCGCTGCTTTTCGCGATCGCCAGCCTTGGCGACCGGCGTGCGCAGGGCATCGAGCCCAGCCGCCCGCGGCCAATGATCTACGGGCTGAGCTTGGCCATCTACTGCACGTCGTGGACGTTCTTCGGCTCCGTCGGCCTCGCGTCGGAACGCAACTGGGAATTCCTGGCGATCTATATCGGCCCGGTGCTGGTGTTCGTGTTCGGCTTCCCGCTGATCCGGCGCATCATCCGCCTTGCCAAATCCGAGAAGATCACGTCGATCGCCGACTTCCTGGCCGCCCGCTACGGCAAGAGCTTCGCGGTGGCGTCCATCGCCACAATCATCGCGACGCTGGGCACGATCCCCTACATCGCGCTACAGCTGAAGGCGGTGTCGGACTCAGTCAGCCTCATGGTCGAGCACTATAATGGCGAGCCGCCCTCGATCGACCTGTTCATCGGCGACATCTCGCTCATCGTCGCGATGCTGCTGGCGCTGTTCGCCGTACTTTTCGGCACGCGCCACGCCGACGCCACGGAACATCAGGACGGCCTCGTGCTTGCCGTGGCGGTTGAATCCGTGGTCAAGCTCGCGGCTTTCCTCGCCGTCGGCGTCGCGGTCACCTTCTTCCTGTTCGACGGGTCGGACGATTTGTTCCGGCGGGCCGCCGAAAACGTCAATGTGGCCGCAGCGATGGAATACCGCACCTCGCTAGCTACCTGGCTCGTGCTGACGACACTGTCGGGTTTTGCGATCCTTATGCTGCCGCGCCAGTTCTATGTGACGATTGTTGAGAACCGCGATGAGGAAGAGCTGAGGACCGCGAGCTGGCTGTTCCCGCTCTACCTCATCCTCATCAACCTGTTCGTCGTGCCGATCGCCTTCGCCGGCCTTGCGACCGTCGGCGACCGGACCAGCAGCGACCTCTACGTGCTCTCGTTGCCGCTGCTGCAAGGAAACGACGCGCTGGCGCTGGCCGCATTCATCGGCGGCCTTTCGGCGGCGACAGCGATGGTGATCGTGGCCAGCGTTGCGCTGTCGATCATGATCTCCAACGACCTCGTCATTCCGCTATTCCTGCGCCGTTTCCTGCGGCCGGACTATCGCGAGAAGGCGGACCTGACGACGACCATCCTGAACATCCGCCGCGCGGCTATCTTCATCGTCCTGTTCGCCGCTTTCCTGTACTATCGCGAGACCACCCACAACACGCGGTTAGCGGCGATCGGCCTGATCTCCTTCGCAGCGATCGCCCAGTTTGCACCGGCCATGTTCGGCGGCCTGATCTGGCGCGGCGCCAACGCGCGCGGCGCAGCACTCGGCATGATCGCCGGCGGCGCCACCTGGGCCTACACGCTGCTCATCCCGTCGCTCGCGCCGGCCGGCACCGAATTTCTGATCACCGGCCCTTTCGGCATCGAGAATCTGCGCCCGCAGGCTCTGTTCGGTACCGTCGCCCAGCCACTGAACCATGGCGTGATGTGGAGCCTGGCGATGAACGCGCTGTTCTTCGTCCTGGGTTCGCTGTCGCGGCAGGCGGTGCCGCTGGAGCGCATCCAGGCAGCGATCTTCGTGCCCCGCGATGCAAACCCACGGCCCGTGCTGAGGCGCTTCCGTACGGCGGTAACGGTCAACGATCTCAAGGACACGATCTCGCGCTATCTCGGCGTCGAGCGCACCGAGCGCTCCTTCGAAACCTACCAGGACCGCGAAGGCGTAAAGCTCACCGGGACCGAGCAGGCGTCGATGTCGCTCATCCGCTTTTCCGAACAGCTGCTGGCGAGCGCCGTCGGTTCATCGTCGTCGCGGCTGGTGCTGTCGCTGCTCTTCCAGCGCAACGACCGCTCGTCGCGTGACGCGCTCAGGTTGCTCGATGATGCATCCGAAGCGCTGCAACAGAACCGCGACCTGCTGCAGACGGCGCTCGATCAGATGGAAGAAGGCATTACCGTCTTCGACAAGGACCTCAGGCTGATCTGCTGGAACCGGCAGTACCGCAGCCTGTTCGGCCTGCCCGACCAGATGGGGCAGGTCGGCGTGTCGGTTGCCGAAATCCTCCGCGATCTGGCGGAACGTGGCGAGATATCCGCAGACGACGAACACCAGATGCTCGATCGGCTGACGACTGTCGGCAGGCCCTGGCTGATGGAACTGCTTTCCAGCAAGCGTGTCATCGAAATCCGCTCCAACCCGATGCCCGACGGCGGCATCGTCGCCACCTATGCCGACATTACGGCGCGCGTGGAGGCTGACCTGGCACTCAAGCGCATCAACGAGACGCTGGAGCAGCGTGTCGCCAGCCGAACCGCCGAGCTTGTTCAAGTGAACGAGGAGCTGGCGCAGGCGCAGATGATCGCGGAGGAGGCCAATCTCGGCAAGACGCGCTTCCTCGCAGCCGCCGGGCACGACATCCTGCAACCGCTCAACGCTGCGCGACTCTACTGCGCGTCGCTGATCGAGGCGACGTCGGGCGACAGCCGCTTCGCGCCGATTTCCAATATCGAGTCGTCACTCGATTCCGTCGAAACGATCCTCGGCGCAGTGCTCGACATTTCGCGCCTCGACACCGGCGCAATGAAACCGGCGAAATCGGTGTTCCGCCTCGACAGGCTGCTGGCGCAGATACGGACCGATTTTCAGCCACTCGCCGACGAGAAAGGGTTGGAGCTGCGGATCGTGCATTCGAGCGCCGCCGTTGCAACCGACCGGAACCTTTTCCGCCGACTGGTACAGAACCTCGTCTCCAACGCGATCAAATACACCCGGTCGGGACGAGTGCTGATCGGCGTGCGCCGGCGCGGCGACATGGTGGAACTGCAAGTGCTGGACACAGGCATCGGCATCGCCGGCGACAAGCTGAACACGGTTTTCCGTGAATTCACGCGGCTGGAAGAAGGCGCGCGGGAAGCGCAGGGGCTCGGGCTTGGCCTTTCCATCGTCGACCGCATCGCGCGGGTGCTGCGGCTCGAAATCCGCATCGAGTCGCTGACTGGGCGCGGCACGAAATTCTCGGTGATCATGGAGCGCGCACAGCTCTCTACAGTCGAGACTCCCGACGAGGCAAAGAAGCCCGTGGTCCGCTCGGTCACGATGCTGACCGGCATGTCGGTACTGTGCATCGACAATGACGCGCGCATCCTGGATGGCATGCGCCTGCTGCTCGAGGGCTGGGGCTGCCATGTCGAGACGCAGCCGGGTTCCGAACAGCATGTCGCCCAGAAGGAAGCGGCCCACCGGCCGGACATCGTGCTGGCCGACTACCACCTCGACCGTGAAACGGGGCTGGCGGCGATCGAACGCCTGCGGCGCTTCCACGGAGGCGACCTTCCCGCCGTGCTGATCACGGCCGACCGCTCGGGCGAGGTGCGCTCGGCAGCCGAGAAGCTGGATATTCCCGTGATCAACAAGCCGGTGAAGCCGGCGGCGTTGCGCACCGTGCTGACGAGACTGCACCGCGTGCCGTCAGCCGCCGAATAAATCCTAGATTGCCGGCTCGGTGCCGATCCGCGACAGCATGATGACGGCCTGGGTGCGGCTGTCGACGCCGAGTTTCTGCAAAACAGCCGAGACATGCGCCTTAATCGTCGCCTCCGACACCTCGAGTTCGTAGGCAATCTGCTTGTTCAGCTTGCCCTCGGCCAGCATGCCCAACACCCGGGTCTGCTGCGGCGTCAGCGATTGCAGCCGCTGGATGATGTCCGAAATTTCCGGATCGCCCTCGGTGCCAAGCTCGATGCCTTCGGGTGTGTAAATCTCGCCCGAAAGCACCGCCGAGACCGCCTTGCGGATCGCCTCCATGCCGGCGGATTTGGAGATGAACCCGGATGCGCCGAGCTCAAGCGAGCGGCGGATGGTTTCGGGATCGTCATGCGCGGAGACCACGATCATCGGCATGGAAGCATGGATGCCGCGCAGCGCCACAAGGCCCGACAGGCCGCTTGCACCGGGCATCGTGAGATCCAGCAGGAGCAGGTCGGCATCGTCGTTCTCGGCGATCAGCGCCTTGACGCCGGCGAAATCGCCGGCTTCCAGGATCGCACTTTCGTCGCCAATACCCGACAGCGCCTGCTTCAGGGCCCCCCGAAACAGCGGATGGTCGTCAGCGACGACAAATTTGTAGCCAGGTGCCACAGGCCCTCCTCGCCCGCACGCACCACTGCGAAGCGGCGCGTCCTCCCCACCCGATTATGCGGGGAAGGCGGCGCATTTCAAGCGGCGATGCTCCCGGCACATTAACGAGCCTCGCCGTGTTGTGATTTGCCGCGGCCCGACCGCGACCTAAAACTGGTCGATGGAAACGGGACAGCTGCATGGAAAAGGTCCGGCAAGTCGCGAATTTCTGCATAGGTCGGGCCGTGCTTTTCGGCTGGCTCGCCATCGGCTGCATCATGCTCAGCTTTTCCTTCAACCCGGTGATTGCATTCCGCGCCGGCGCCGTTCTCGCGCTCCTCATGTCCAGCATCCTGCTGGTCAAGGCGCTGAGCGCCAGCCGGACCAACCCGCGGCGGACCGAAGTCTGGATCTATCTCGACAAGGGTACGCGGCCCGTGAACGCGGAGGCCCAGCGCATCTTCCGCGACATCATGCGTGAGTCCTATGCGCGATTCGCGCAGGGCGTTTTCGTGATCGCCTGCCTGCTCTTCATGCTGTCGATCGTCTTCCTGGGGCTCGGCGTCGAGATGACGATACCGATCCCACGGGCTCCGGCGGGAGGCTGACCGGCACTGTGCAAATCAGGTGCGGTCGGGCGCCGGCTCCTCGGTGGCGTCGCCCTCGATGTCCTTCACGATGCCCATGAAACGGCGCAGGAAGCGCTCCATCAGGCTCATCGTCTGTTCGAACTCTTCGTCCGAGGGCAAGGCGGCGGACGGCTCGCCCGGATTGCCGGCCTCGAGTGCCGCAACCCTCGCCTCAAGCGCGGCGACCTGGCGCGTCAACGCGTCGATCCTGTCCTGGTCGGATGCTGCCTGGTCATCGGCGTCAGCGCATGAGAGCCCCGCGGAGCCGGATTCGCAAAACGACATGCGGCCGGTGGTCGTGTCCATGCGCACGAAGCCGCTTTCGGTGCGCTCGAGGCGGTAACGTCCAGAATCCTGCGCGACCGACGACGAAGCCGCCACAAGAAGGAGAAGCGGTGCGATGAGAAGCGCGCGGTGCATGGCAGATACTCCCTGAGGATGGCTGTGCCATCCTAACTTCCATTGCGCCCAAATTGCGAATGCCGCTATAGGGCGACCGTGACCAAACTGATCTACAAGATTTGCCCAACCGAAATGTGGCGGCAGGCCGAAGCGGCCGGCAGTTTCGACGGTGCGCCGATCGACCACGCCGACGGGTTCATTCATTTCTCGACCGCTGAGCAGGTGGTGGAAACGGCCGCGCGCCACTTTGCGGGGCAGGACGGGCTGCTGCTCATCGCGGTCGACGAAGCAATGCTCGGCTCACCGCTGAAATACGAGCCCTCGCGCGGCGGGGCGCTGTTTCCCCACCTCTACAGCCCGCTCGCGCTGTCGGCGGTGGTCTGGGCCAAGCCCCTGCCGCTCGGGCCGGACGGAAAGCATGTCTTTCCGCCGCTCGAAGGCTGATGCTGATCGAGCTGGGCCTTCGAGCGCTTCTGCGGCTCGATCCCGAAGACGCCCATACGCTTTCCATCAAGGCCCTGAAGACCGGATTGGTCTCCGGGAGACGGGAGGATGTCGATCCGAGGCTCGCCGTCACGAAGGCCGGGCTCGACTTTCCCAATCCGCTCGGCATGGCTGCCGGCTACGACAAGAACGCCGAGGTGCCGGACGCGCTGCTCGGGCTCGGTTTCGGTTTCGCCGAGGTCGGCACGGTGACGCCCCGCCCGCAGACCGGAAATCCGAAGCCGCGCATCTTCCGGCTGCGCGAGGAGCATGGGGTGATCAACCGCCTCGGCTTCAACAATCAGGGGCACGCGGCGGCGCTGGCGAGACTTTCGTCGCGCAAATCAAAGCGGGGCATCGTCGGCGTCAATATCGGCGCCAACAAGGACAGCCGCGACAGGATCGCCGACTACGAGGCGGGCGCACGCGCCTTCGCGCCGGTGGCCGACTACCTCACCGTCAATATCTCGTCACCCAACACGCCCGGCCTGCGCGACCTGCAGGCTGGCGAAGCGCTCGACGAACTGCTGGCGCGAGTGCTGGCGGCGCGGGATGCCGCCGTAGTCGGAACCCCGGTGTTCCTGAAGGTCGCGCCCGACCTCGGCGCCGCGGAAATCGACGCGATCGCTGATGCGGCCCTGCGGCATGGCATCGACGGGATCATCGTGTCGAACACGACAGTAGCGCGGAACGGACTGACTGGCGTTCATCGCAATGAAACCGGCGGGCTTTCGGGCAGGCCTCTGTTCAGGCGATCAACAATCGCGCTGGCGCGGATGCGGAAGGCCGTTGGTCCCGAGATGGTGCTGATCGGCGCGGGCGGCGTGGAGTCCGCCGAGACAGCCTTGGAGAAGATCCGCGCCGGAGCGGACCTCGTCCAGCTCTACACCGGCATGATCTACGCCGGTCCCACTCTACCCGGCCGGGTGGTCGCCGGGCTCGGGCGCATCGCGCGCGATGCCGGGCTGGGGTCGATAACCGAACTGCGCGACAGCGCCGTCACGCACTGGGCCGGGCAACAGACGGACTAGGCGAATACAGAAACCACCCGGCGGCGCATGACCAGATAGAGGCTGATGCCGCGCGCCAGCAGGAAGACGTGGAGCGCCGCCCACAGGCCGTGATTGCCGTACAGCGCGCCGAGCGAAAACAGCGCGGCCAGGTAAAGCGCGAAGGAGAGCAGCATCATATTGCGCATTTCGCGCGACCATGTCGCGCCGATGAAGATGCCGTCCATCTGAAAGGCCAGCACGCCCGACAGAGCCGTGAGAGCCGCCCAGACAAGATATTCGTCGGCCAGCGCCCGCACATCGGGAGCTGTTGTGATCAGGGCGATCAGCGACGAACCGGTAACGAGAAATATCGCCGAAACCACCGCCGCCATGCCGAATCCCCACAAGGCCGTGAGCCTGACGGTGCGCCGGAAGGCCGCGCCGTTGCGTGCGCCCACCGATCTCCCCGCAAGCTGCTCGGCAGCCGCCGCGAAACCGTCGAGGAAGAACGCGGCGACATGGAAGAGATTCATCAGCACCGCGTTAGCGGCCAGCGTCGCTGTGCCGTATTGCGCGCCCTGCCTGGTCAGCAGGGCAAAAGCGCCGATGAGCAGGAAGGTGCGGATCATGATGTCGCGGTTGAGCGACAGCATGGCGATGAAGGCCGGCAGGTCGAGGGCGCGCGCTCGCTGGGTGAATCCTGCGCGGGCGAACCGCCTCAGGACAATCGCCATGCCGAGCATGGCTCCGGCCAGTTCGCCGCCGACCGTGCCCCAGGCGACGCCCTCCAGTCCCCAGCCTAAGACAAGGCCGAACAGAATCGACAACACGATGTTGGTGCCGTTGAGCACGAACTGGAGCAGAAGGCCGAGGGTTCCCTCACCGCGGCCCAGGATATAGCCAAGGATGGCGTAGTTCATCAGAGACAGGGGTGCAGCCAGAATGCGGATGCCGACATAGGTCGAAACCGCGTCGCGCACCGCCTGCTCGGGTGCGAAGAAGCCGCCGGCGAAGAATATGACAAGCGGCGCAAGCACGATCATGACGAGGCCCGAAACGATGGCGATGGCAAGCGCGCGCCAGAAGGTCGCCTGCTCCTCGGCTTCGTCCTCGCGGCCCATAGCCTGCGCCACAAGCCCCGTCGTGCCGGTGCGCAGGAAGTTGAACGTCGCGAACAGGAAATCGAATGTGACGGCGCCGACCGCCAGCCCGCCAAGCAGGGCGGCATTGCCGAGCTGCCCGACGACCGCTGTATCGACAATGCCGAGCAGCGGCGTCGTCAAAAAGGCGAGCGTCATCGGCACCGCGATCGACAGGACCAGGCGGTTCGTAACCGTGAAAGCGCGGCGCGGCGCCGCGGTACCGACGTGGTCGTTCAAAGAAGGCTCCGCGAGGTGGCAGACCGCTCTGCACGCAACGAGGCGGTCACGCAAGGCCGGTCGGCAGGGCCAACCGCAGACGCCCTGTGTTCACCGGTTCAGTCGGAACGGCGGTAGCTCAACAGGCGAAGCACGACAAAGACCGGAATGACGACGGCCGCGCCCAGCAGCAGATAGTCGCCGAAGCGGGCGATGGCAGCGAAACCCATGTCCCAGAGCCGGACGAAGAACTCGCGGATGCCGGCCAATATGTCCCATGGCGTCCAGCCGAACGCGCTCATCACCACACCGACCAGAAAGGACAGCACGATCAGCTTGAGTGCGACGCGCAGCGGCGTATCGCCGAGAAAACGGTTGGTGGCGGACATCAGGCAGGCTCCTGCGTTACTCCGGGCAGATACTCACTTGATGATGGCGGTTCAATAGCGGGCGCGTCGGCAAGTGGCGCCGGTTGCCACTGGCGGCACCATCAAAGGCG
This sequence comes from Rhizobiaceae bacterium, assembly GCA_017643025.1. Taxonomy (GTDB): domain Bacteria; phylum Pseudomonadota; class Alphaproteobacteria; order Rhizobiales; family Rhizobiaceae; genus RCIO01. Next base: position 68,124 of record JAEPOG010000003.1, on the reverse strand, counting down.
CTGTATGCTCAGGCATTCCCGCGCTTCGCCGTGGGGACTGGACGATGCCAAACAGCGACCTTCTTTCCCTGGTGCACAAATTTCGCGACCGGCTGGCGACGGCGATCGGTCAACGGGCGCCACCCCTTCGCTTCCCGCCAGAGATATAACGGGGTCGCCGCGCTCCGGCGCGTTCGACCCCAACTCACTCACATTCTTGGAGGCTGCATATGCAGTCGATCCTAGGGCCAGTGCTGTTGGGCACGGCCGTGCTTGCCGTCCTCGCCACAAGGACGCGGTCGTCGGGCGCCCGCCCGCGTGTGATGACTTTTCCCGGCGTCGACGAGTTCGCGGCGCTATGCATCACCGTGGCGGCCGCGTTCGGACTTTTGGTGACGATCTCGCTGTTTACGCCGCTGTTCTGAAGGTTCCGGGCGAACGATCATCCGTTCACGCAGTGTAAATCGGCAATCTATCGCGCCGGGTCGGACAGATTGCCGGGCGCCAACCGCTGCTGTGTCGAGCCGCCAGCGAGCATCGATGAAATAGCACCATCGATGCTCGCTGCCTCCGGCTTTTGCTTCGATTACAAATGCACGGATATTCGTATCCGCTGATGCCAATATATACACGGAAACTAAACCGATTTCTTAAAATATTTATGGGGATATTTACAGTGCTCTTCCATTGCATATTGCAATATGTACGTTCGTTATTTGATGAATGAAAGTAAATACAATGCATTCTTACATTCTTAACTGAATATTCAAATCCGGAATTAACGAATGCGTGGCAGACTCCCTGGCTGCAAATGTCAGGCTGGGGCTCGAAACGGATGTTTCGTCGCTTTTGGAAGAACCGTCGCGGCAACTACATGCTGCTGACGGCCGTGGCAATCGTGCCGATCATGGGCGGGCTGGCGCTCGCGGTCGATTACACAATGATGAGCCAGCAGCGTCAGGACGTGCTGAACGCCCTCGATGCGGCAGGCGTGGCGACAGCCCGCTACATTGCGGCTGGCGCCAGCGACGCGGCGGCCACCAAATACGCCCACGACTTCTTCAAGACGAACCTGAACGCCATCGATCCCGCCCACGCGGCTTTGACGATACTGCTGCCCAAGGACAATGTCGGCGGCGGGACCCTGAAGCTGACCGCGAGCATGAAATACCAGCCATATTTTCTGCCAGCGCTGACGGCCATGCTTGGCACCACCGGCGGGAGCGGCGACATCGCCTTCAGTGCGGTTTCGGAAGTGCGCCTGAAGAACACGCTCGAGGTTGCGCTGGTGCTCGACAATTCGGGGTCGATGGACTTCATAGGGTCCGGCTCGGGCAAGAAGCGCATGGTGCTGCTGCGCGATGCTGCCAAGCAGTTGGTCGACACGCTGGCAGCAGAGGGCGCGCAGCTGAAGCAGCTGGTCAATCCGGTACAGTTTGCCCTGGTGCCGTTCGCCGCCTCGGTGAATGTGGGGCCGTCCAACAAGACAGCGCCCTGGATGGATCTCAACGGCATCTCGCCGGTTCACCACGAGAATTTCGACTGGTCTTCAATGCCGACCAATCAGAAGGTCACGGCAATCGGCGGCATCCACTACAAGAAGGGCAGCGCCTGGGGCGCCGCCGAAAATCAGATCGTGACGCGCTTTTCAATGTTTGACGATGTTCAGCGCATCACCGGTTACACGCAGGTCCAGACCGGAACAACGACCGAGCAGCAGTGCACGGGCAGCGGCAAGAACAAGGTCTGCGTCAATGTTACGGTACCGGTCTACTCGACCGTCCCGGTCCACGGCGCCTATGCCGGCTGGCAGGGCTGCGTCGAAGCACGCCCGTATCCCTACAACATCAACGACGTTGCGCCGTCGGCCAGCATACCGGCTACCCTCTACGTGCCGATGTTCGCACCCGACGAAACGGACAATCGCGACAGCTCCAATCGCTCAGCGGAAAACGACTGGTGGGCGGACCTGACAACGAGCAGCAACAATACGACGCGCCAGAGATACATGCCGAAATATTTCGCGCCGGCGGGCTTCGGCACCAGCGCCGCGGCGGCCTCCTCCGGGCCCAATGCGAGTTGCACGACAACGCCAATCACGCCGTTGACCGATGTCGTTTCGACCACAGGCAGGAACCAGATCAAGGCGGCAATAGACGCGATGCAGGCCAGCGGCGCGACAAACGTGCCCGAGGGGCTGGCCTGGGGCTGGCGTGTTTTGTCCAGCCACGCGCCGTTTTCGCAGGGCCGGCCCGAAACCGAAAAGGGCAACGACAAGGTCGTGATCGTGCTGACCGACGGCGCCAACACCTACTACACGCCGTCCTCGCTGGGCTACAACGACCTGGCGGCGAACAAGTCGATCTATTCGGCATACGGCTATGCCGGCAAAGGGTACAACGGAACCAGCACAAGCCGCATCTTCATGGGCACGTCGAGCGCCATCAGCAAGACGGACTACTCGAACGGCAACTACACCAACGCGCTGAACGAGCAGTTTGCCGCGCTTTGCAACCAGGCCAAGGCAGCCGGGATCATCGTGATGACAGTGTCGCTCGACCTCAGCACCTCCGACGCCACCGAGCGGGCGCAGATCAACGCGCTGAAAGCCTGCGCGTCGGATTCGCGCTTCCGCAGGGACTCTTCCAACCCGAGCCTGCCGGCGAAACTCTACTGGAACGCCACCGGGTCGAGCCTGTCCAACAGCTTCAAGGAAATCGCCAACGAGCTTTCGAACCTGCGCATCGTCGGCTGAGGAGGCGTGGAGCGGGCGAAGGGAATCGAACCCTCGTATGCAGCTTGGGAAGCTGCCGTTCTACCATTGAACTACGCCCGCGGCGGCGCACATTGATCGTCACGGCGGGCGGACTGTCAAGTGGGCGGCCGCACCACGGGCGGCGAGCGATCTAGCCCTCCTCCTCGACCGATTCCGGTGCGTTGTCCGGCTCGCCGACGGTCGTCTCAGGCTCGATCATGTAACCGTAGATCTCGGCGCCCCACCATGCCACCGAGGCCAGTATGAGCGCAGCGACCAGCACGAAGAGCACAGGCCTTCCCCAGCGCCCCTGTCTGGCGTTTTGTGCGGGCAGTTCTTCCGGCATGACGAATCTCCTTCACTCGGATGAACGCCCCGCCCGTTGGATAGCTAGGTCACGACTGTGACCTCGTAATGTCGGCGGGTTCTTGACGCGCCGGGCGCGCCGTCACATCTGTCGCGGACCTTTTACCCAATTCCGCAGGTGTCGCCTTGGCCCAGCTCAAAGCCCTCATCGAATCGCGGCGGTTCGAGGCCGCGATAACCGCCATCATCGTGCTCAACGCAATCACGCTTGGGCTGGAGACCTCCGAGCGGGCAATGGCTGCCGCCGGGCCGCTGCTGACCCTCATCGACCGCATCATCCTCGGCATTTTCGTCCTGGAACTCGCGGCGCGCATGGCGGTCTACCGGATGGCCTTCTTCCGCGACCCGTGGCGCATCTTCGACCTCGTGGTGGTTGGGGTCGCCCTTGTGCCGGCGGGCGGCAATCTCTCGGTGCTGCGCGCTCTGCGCATCCTGCGCGTGCTGCGGCTGGTCAGCGTCATCCCGTCGCTGCGCAGGGTGGTGACCGGCTTCATCGCGGCGCTGCCGGGCATGGGCTCCATCATCCTCTTGATGGGGCTTGTCTATTATGTCTTCGCAGTCATGGCGACGAAGCTCTTTGCGTCCGCCTTTCCCGACTGGTTCGGGACGATCGGGCACTCGGCCTATTCGCTGTTCCAGATCATGACGCTGGAAAGCTGGTCGATGGGCATCGTGCGCCCGGTGATGGAGGTCTACCCGCTGGCCTGGATGTTCTTCATTCCGTTCATCGTCTGCACGACCTTCACCGTGCTCAATCTGTTCATCGGCATCATCGTTTCAGCCATGCAGGCCGAACATGACGAGGAGGCCACAGCCGAGCGCTCGGCGCTGCAGCAGGAGCAGGAAATCATCCTCGCCGAGATCAGGTCGCTGAAGGAAGAAATCCGAAGCCTGCGAGCACCGGCGAGGGAGTCTTGATAACGTCACCTGCGTTGATCGAAATAGGTGTGGCGGACGTGTAGCCGAGGCGGACGCCAGTCTGACGAACTCCCCCAGAGGAGTGAACCAACCCAAGGCCGCGACATGAAAGAAACAATTGCACTGGCGTTTGCCGCCACACTTGCCACAACGCCGGCTCCGGTCGAGCAGATCGGCGACTGGACGATCGGGTTCGGTCAGGGCTTCTTCGAGTACAGGGTTCAGAACGGGCAACAGAACTCATTCATCATCAGCTGCGACAGGGGCGGCAAGGGCTACGGCGTGATCATGTTCGTGGAGGTCGGCGGCCAGTCCCCCGGAAGCCACGAGCCGGTGACCGCCGCGGTCGGCGAGACGGAATTCACGATACACACTGACGAAGACGGCGTCGGCGTCACGACGTGCGAGGCGTGTTCGAAGGCGTTTGAGGGGCTGTTCGAAGCCCTCAAGTCTCACGACCGGATGACGGTGAAACTGGCGGCCGGGGCAAGCGCCGATTTTGCGACGGGTGGCGGCCGGGAAGCCCTGCCCGACAGCTGCGCGACCGACTTCGAAGGACCGAACCGGTAGTCGTGACCCAGACCGCGCCGAACGTTCCTGTACCGACATATACTCGCCGCGCGTGGCCGAGGTCTGCCGTTTACGCAGCGTCAAAGCTGGATCACAATCGTCTCCCTAATAGGGCGTGTTCCAATCCGGGATGCAGGAGGAGTGAGAGCAATCGGCAGGCAAGCGCTGAAATGTGCCGTCATTGCCTTCGCCGCTCTCGCGGCCGTTGGCGCCCGCGCCGAACAAAGCTGCCCGGACCTCAACCGTGCCTATGTCGAACGCTATGTGCCCGACTTTCATATCGACCCCGCGCCGCACTTCTTCGACATCGACCTCGACACGCATGACAACTTCCGATGCGACGGGCGCGACCGGAACCATTTGCTGGCGCGGGCGATCGGTGACCTGGATTCATGGCGGCCATTCGAAGACGAGCAGACCGACTTCTACGACATGCTCAAGCTGATCCTCAGCCTGGGCGAGAACGCCATCCGCTACACGTCATCGCTCGACAAGGATGGCGCCGGCACGAGAACCGAGGCGCAGGTCTTCTTCGACGAGAACGACCCGTCACGTTCGGCCGTGTTTCTCACCGACAACTTCTTCAGCAACGGCAAGCGGCTGAGGCCGACCTACTCGCTGGTGCATGAGGCGCGGCACACGATCAAGCACAAGCTGCTGCCGGACGGCAGGGCGCTACCGGACGAGCCGGGCCATGTGGTCTGCACGCGCGGGCTACACGCGGGCAGGGGGCGTAAGGTCTGCGACGCCGTGCTCGACTTCGAGGCGCAGATGGCCTTTGGCAGCGGCAATTCCTACGAGTTCATGTTCCTCGTCTTCGTGCGGGACCATCCGCAGGTGCCGCAGCCCATCAAGGATGAGGCGCAGCAGCATCTCAGCTACCTCGCCACACACATGTTCAACGAGATCGTGCCGGGAACGCTTGAGCATTACGGCGTGGAGCTCATCCCAAAGGCCGATTGGTAGCGCGCGCCTGGGCAAACGCGGCTTTCGGCGCGGAAGTGCTTCGACCATTCCGAACTGGGGGCGGCAGTAACAGGAGCCGCAATCACCCTCGCCGAGATCAGGGCGCTTGCGTGCGTCTGCGATGGAGTAGCCGCTCTGACCCGACTTGACACCGATCAAGGCGCGAACCGTTGCGATGTCGGACAGGTTCTCCGACGACAACCAATCCGGGGAGCATCGGATGCGATCGGGCGTTACGCTATTTGCGAGTCTCCTGCTGGCTGGATCGGCTCTGGCCGATGACGCGGCTGATGTCGAATATGGCAGGGTACTGGTGCTGGAGAACTGTGCTACCTGTCACGCCGTGGACCGTGTGAGCAAAAGCACGCATCCGGAGGCACCGCCTTTCCGGATATTGTCGCAGCGCTACCCGCTAGAGGGGCTGGAAGAGGCGCTTGGCGAAGGCATCGTTGTCGGCCATCCGGACATGCCGGAGTTCATCTTCACGCCGCCGCAGATCGGCGGGATCATTGCCTATATGAAGAGCATCAGCGACTAGCTGCGGGTGTGGAGCAGCGCGCCTCAGCCTCAACCGGCGGCGCGGAAATGCTTCGACAGCTTCAGGCCTTGCGCCTGATAGTTGGAGGACAGCGCGGTGCCGTAGAGCTTTTCCGGCCGCGACAGCATGTGCTCGTAGACGAGGCGGCCAACCGTCTGGCCGTGTTCCAGGATGAAAGGCACTTCGTGGCTACGCACCTCAAGCACGGCGCGGCTGCCGGTGCCGCCCGCCTCCGAATGGCCGAAACCGGGATCGAAGAAACCGGCATAGTGGACACGGAATTCGCCGACCAGCGGATCGAACGGCGTCATCTCCGCCGCGTAGTCCGGCGGCACATGCACCGCCTCGCGCGAGGCGAGGATGTAGAACTCGTCCGGGTCGAGAACGAGTTCGCCGGGGCCGCGCGCATAAAGCGGATCCCAGAAATCCAGAATGTCGTGTGCGGCCTTGAGGTCGACGTCGATCAGGCCCGTATGGTGCTTGGCGCGGTAGCCGACCAGGCCGCTGTCGTCGCCGCGCAGATCGATCGACAAGGCAATGCCGCTGCCGGAAATGTTGGGTTCGTCGGAGGCGACGAGCGTTTCGCTCCTGTGGAGGGCGGCGAGATCGCCCTCGCTCAGCAGCGGCGCGCCACGCCGGAAGCGTATCTGCGCCAGCCGCGAGCCGGCGCGCACCACGATTGGGAATGTGCGCGGGCTGACCTCCATGTAGAGCGGACCGTGGTAGCCGGCCGGTATCTTGTCGAACTCGCGGCCATTGTCGGTCATGACGCGGGTGAAGATGTCGAGGCGGCCGGTGGAGCTTTTCGGGTTGGCCGACGCCGCCACGTCGTGTGGAAGCGCGAGGCTCTCCATCAGCGGCACGATGTAGACGCAGCCGGTCTCCAGCACCGCGCCGCCGGACAGGTCTATCTCGTGCAGCTTCAGCGCCGTCAGCTTGTCGGCCACCTTGTGGCGTTCGCCCGGGAGAAAGCTGGCGCGAACGCGATAGGCCGTCGAGCCCAGCCGGAGATCGAGGCTCGCCGGCTGGATCTGGTCGCCGTCCGGCCGACGCTCCGAAACAAGCGCGCCGGTCTCGAACAGTGCTGCGATATCCCGGTCGGGAAGAATGCCTGTCTTGCGCACCTTTGACCTCCGCGCGGGGAGGTTTATGCCAGCCTGCAATTGACGCAAGCGGGAGCGGCGTCTAAAGGACATTTATCCCGTGGTGATTTGGCCGGTCGGCTTGCAGCCACGTTAAACAAGTCGCTAAAGGACCGAACCCGTGACGGACCGGCCAGCGATTTGCGGCCGGTTTTTTTGTTTTTGGGGCAATGAATATGGATGCTGGAACCAAGCGCACGCTGAAACCCGCCACCGAACTGGTGCATGGCGGGACGATGCGGTCCTCCTTCGGCGAGACGTCCGAAGCGCTCTACCTGACGCAGGGCTTTGTCTACGACAGCGCGGAAGCGGCGGAAGCGCGCTTCAAGGGCGAGGAGCCCGGGTTCATCTATTCGCGCTATGCGAACCCCACCGTCCATATGTTCGAGCAGCGCATGTGCCTGATGGAAGGCGCGGAGGATGCGCGCGCCACCGCATCCGGCATGGCGGCGGTTACGGCGGCGCTGCTGTGCAGCGTTGGCGCCGGCGACCACGTGGTCGCGGCGCGCGCCCTGTTCGGCTCCTGCCGCTGGGTGGTCGAGACGCTGATGCCGAAATACGGCATCGAGACCACGCTGGTCGACGGCACCAAGATGGAGCAATGGCAGGCCGCCGTGCGGCCCAACACCAAGCTGTTCTTCCTCGAAAGCCCGACCAATCCGACGCTCGAAGTGATCGACATCGCGGCGGTGGCGGACATCGCCAATTCGATTGGCGCACGTGTCGTGGTCGACAATGTGTTCGCAACGCCGCTGCAGCAGAAGCCGCTGGAACTCGGCGCGCATGTGGTCGTCTATTCGACCACCAAACATGTGGACGGCCAGGGCCGCTGCCTCGGGGGCGTGATCCTTTCCGACAAGGAGTGGATCGACAAGAATCTGCACGACTACTACCGCCACACCGGGCCCTCGATGTCGCCGTTCAATGCCTGGACGATGCTGAAGGGGCTGGAGACCCTGCCTCTGCGGGTCAAGCAGCAGACCGAAAGCGCCGGGCGCGTGGCCGGTCATCTCGCCTGCCATCCGAAAGTGGCGAAGGTTATCTATCCGGGCCGCAACGACCACCCGCAGGCCGACATCATCGCCCGCCAGATGAAGGGCGGGTCGACGCTGGTGTGCTTCGAAGTGAAGGGCGGCAAGAAGGGCGCGTTCACGACCCAGAACGCACTCGAGATCATCCGCATCTCCAACAATCTCGGCGACGCCAAGAGCCTCGTCACGCACCCGGCGACCACGACGCACAAGAACCTGACCGACGAGGCGCGGGCCGAGCTCGGCATCAATCCCGGCACGATCCGGCTGTCGGTCGGACTGGAAGACGCGGACGATCTCATTGCCGATCTCGACCAGGCGCTGGAGAAGGTTGCGTAGTTCCCTCCCCATGAGGGAAGGGTGCCGAGGCTGAGCGGGTCATTGCCCGTCCTCTTTCCTGAACGATTCAAATGCGAGCACGATACGCGACAGGGCGGTGTAGAAGGTAATCGCCGCGAACACATAGGCGAGCTCCGCGAACCAGGACGGGAACAGGCAGAAGGCGACGAAGAAGAGGATCGTCTCGGTCGCTTCTGCAAGGCCGGTCGTGAAGAAGAGCGACTTGGCGCCGCGCGCGCTGGTCGTCTCACCGCGCTTTTCAGCCATCACCGCATAGGCGAGGAAGCTGGCGCCGTTCACGTAGAAGGAAAAGATCAGAACCGCGCCGGCAACGGCGTTCGCGTCCGGGTCAAGCAACACGAAGCCGAGCGGGATCGCGCCGTAGAAAACGAAGTCGAGCACTATATCGAGGAAGCCGCCAAGGTCGGTGCTGCCGGTGATCTTTGCTACCGCACCGTCGAGCCCGTCGCCGAGGCGGCTGACGAGAAGCAGGATCAACCCGATCAGCAGATCGCCGGCTGCGATGGCGCCGGCCGCCGCCAGACCGACGAAACAGGATGCGATAGTGATCGCGTTCGGGGTGGCGCCGGCGCGAACGAGCAGCCGCGCAATGCGGTCGAGCGCCGGGTCGATGCGGCGGCGCGCCCAGCCGTCAAGCATTCTTCAATCGCCGGTGTTTGGCCATGATCGGGACCATACTATTGTCCCGCACGGCCACAACACCAATTAGCCGGCAGTGGCATCGAAGGGCATGCAAGGGCTGACATGTACAAGGCAATTACCCGGGACATCGAGGTGAGGGCGGAGCCGTTCTTCCTGGAGGACCGCTCGAACCCCGCTGACAACGAATATTTCTGGGCTTACCGTATCACCATCGCCAATCATTCGAACCGGCCGGTGAAGCTTATGTCGCGCCACTGGCGCATCACCGACGCGAATGGCCGCGTGCAGGAAGTGCGCGGCGACGGCGTGGTCGGCGACCAGCCCGAGCTCGATCCGGGCGACAGCTACCAGTACACGTCGGGCTGCCCGCTGACGACGCCGTCGGGCTTCATGGTCGGCGAGTACACGATGACCGCGCCCGACGGCGAGACGTTCGAGATCGATATTCCGGCGTTTTCGCTGGACGTGCCCGGCGAGGCTCGATCGGTCAATTGATCGTGCGGCCGGACGCAGCCTCGGCATCGCCGAATTCCGCCGGGTCGAACTCGTACTCGGTCGAGCAGAACTCGCAATTGACCTTTATGACGCCGTCCTCGGTGCTCTCTTCGATCTCCTCGGCGGTGAAGCCGTCGAGGATCTGCCGGATCTTGTCTCGCGAGCAGGAACAGTCATCGACAACAGGCGTGCCGTCGTAAACGCGCACGCCCTGCTCGTGGAAGACACGGTAGAGTAGCCGTTCTGTGCCGACCGTGGGGTCGGCAAGCTCCGACGGGTCGAGCGTCAGGAACAGGGCGCGCGCCGTCTGCCAGGCATCGTCGGGCGGGCCAGACTGATCCTGTTCGCTGTCGTCGCCGTCGCCGCCATGCAAATCGGGTACGCGCATGCGCTCGAGCGACTGGGGGAGGAACTGCATCAACGCGCCGCCGGCGCGCCAGTGGGCGCTGGAGCCGTTCTGTCCGGGCAGATGCTGGCGCGCGACGCCAAGCCTCACCTCGGTCGGAATCTGCTCCGACTGACGGAAATAGACGCGGGCAATGTCTTCCAGCGAGGTGCCGTCGAGCTCGACCACGCCCTGGTAGCGCTGCATCTGCGAGCCCTGGTCGACGGTCAGCGCCAATACGCCGGTTCCAAGCAGCTGCTCCGGCGCGATGCGGCCTTCGGCGATCGCCGCCTCGACAAGATCGGCGTCGTAACGGGCATATGCGCGCACCGAACCCGGCGTGCGGATATCGGCGACCAGCATGTCGACAGGGCCGTCGGAGCGGGTCTGCAGGATGAACTTGCCGTCGAACTTGAGCGACGTGCCGAGCAGGACAGTGAGAACGATAGCTTCGGCGAGCAGGTTCGCCACCGGCTCCGGATAGTCGTGCCGGCCGAGAACCTGGTCGAGTAGTGGGCCGAGCTGCACGGCGCGGCCACGCACGTCGAGCGTCTCGACGTCGAAGGGCACGACATTGTCGTCGCCGGCGAAACCGAAATCGCCCAGGGTCGGATTCTGCTCGTTCACGGTGACAAATCCCGATTCGGCTCTCGCCGGAGGCTACCGGTCAGGCGGCCGCGACGAAAGGTGCGTTGGTTGGAAATTGAAGTCAGACGGGCAGAAATAGGGGTGCGGCGGCGGCGCTTCAAGCGCCGAGGCACCAGGCTAGCACCGCCTTCTGGGCGTGAAGCCGGTTCTCGGCCTCGTCGAACACCACGGAGTTGGGCCCGTCGATCACCTCGTCCGTCACTTCCTCACCGCGATGGGCGGGCAGGCAGTGCATGAAAAGCGCCTCCGGGCTGGCCTTCGCCATCAGCTCTGCGTTGACCTGGTACGGCTTGAAGACATTGTGGCCGCGGGCGCGATGCTCCTGGCCCATCGAGACCCAGGTGTCGGTGACGATGCAGTCGGCGCCGGTCACCGCTTCCTCGGGCGAACGCGTCAGCGACACGCGGCCGCCATTGGCGCGCGTCCAGTCGAAGTAATGATCCGCGGGTTCGGAACCCTCCGGCACTGCGATGTTCATGCGGAAGCCGAAACGCGCCGAAGCTTCCATCAGGGAGTGCAGCACGTTGTTGCCGTCGCCCGTCCAGGCGAACAGGCGGTCGTTCACCGGGCCGCGATGTTCCTCGAAGGTCATGACGTCCGCCATCGCCTGGCATGGATGGGTATCGTCGGTTAGCCCGTTGATCACCGGCACGGTGGCGTGCTCAGCCATCTCGCGCAGCCGGTTATGCTCCGTGGTGCGGATCATGATCGCGTCGACGTAACGCGACAGTACGCGAGCCGTGTCGGCGATCGTCTCGGAGCGGCCGAGTTGCATCTCCGCGCCGGTGAGCATGATGGTCTCGCCGCCGAGCTGGCGCATGCCGACATCGAAGGACACGCGGGTGCGAGTCGACGGTTTCTCGAAGATCATCGCCAGCACCTTGCCGGCGAGCGGCTTCTCGACCTCGCCAGCCTTGAGACGCTCCTTGCGCCGGCGCGCGTCGTCAAGGATGTGCCGCAGGTCTTCCGCGGACATGTCCGACAGATCGGTGAAATGCTTCGCTGTCATCGCGTCAGGCCGCGCCGGCGGCGCTTGCCGCCAGGCCCTTGGCGGCCGAGCGGATCGCGTCGAGCGCGACGCGGATATCCTCGTCGCTGACATTGAGCGGCGGTAGCAGCCGGACCACATTGTCGCCCGCCGGGGCGGTAAGCAGGTTGTGATCGCGGAAGCCGGCATTGACGGCGGTGTTTGGCAGCTTGCATTTGAGGCCGAGCATCAGGCCTTCGCCGCGCACTTCCTCGAAGACGGCCGGAAACTCGTCGACGATGGACGCCAACCCCTGCTTGGCGAGCAGCGCCTTGCGCTGAACCTCGTCGAGGAAACCGTCCTCAAGAACCACGTCCAGCACCGCATTGCCGACCGCCATGGCGAGCGGATTGCCGCCGAAGGTGGTGCCGTGGACGCCGGCGGTCATGCCGCTTGCAGCCTCCTCGGTCGCCAGGCAAGCGCCCATGGGGAAACCGCCGCCGATGCCCTTGGCAATGGCCATGATATCGGGCGTCGCGCCCGACCATTCATGCGCGAAGAGCTTGCCGGTGCGGCCGATGCCGCACTGAACCTCGTCATAGACGAGAAGGATGCCCTTCGCGTCGCAAAGCTCGCGCAGCTTCCTGAGCATCGCATTCGGTACGGCGCGGATGCCGCCCTCGCCCTGTACCGGCTCGATCAGGATCGCGGCGGTCTCGTCGGTGACCCGGTCCTCGACCTTTTCGAGATCCGCGAAGGCGATCTGGTCGAAGCCCTCGACCTTCGGACCGAAACCTTCGAGGTATTTCTGCTGGCCGCCGGCGGCGATGGTCGCCAGCGTGCGGCCGTGGAACGCGCCCTCGATTGTGATGATCCGGAACCGTTCGGGATGGCCCTTCACATAGTGGTAGCGCCGCGCCGTCTTGATGGCGCATTCGAGCGCCTCGGCGCCCGAATTGGTGAAGAACACCTTGTCGGCGAATGTCGCCGCGACCAGACGGTCGGCGAGCCGCCGCTGGCCCGGGATCTCATAGAGATTCGAGACATGCCAGAGCTTGCCGGCCTGCTCTGTGAGCGCGGCAACCAAATGTGGGTGGCTGTGGCCCAGCACGTTGACGGCGATGCCGCCGGCGAAGTCGAGAAATCGCTGGCCGCCGGTCGTCACCAACCAGGAACCCTCGCCGCGATCGAACGACAGGGGCGCGCGTGCGAATGTGTCGTATAGCGCCGAACCGCTCATTTTCTTCCTCCGGGCAGCCAATGCCCCGTGCCTGCCGCTACCCGGCGAAATCCCCAGTCCGGACCGGCAAATCAAAAAAGCCGCCCAGCAGCGGGCGGCTGTCCAATCTGTCCGTCTATCCCGGTTTTCGCCCGAAAAGTCAATGAAAGTCCGGGGTTGGGCCATTGTGCCAGCGCCCGCGGGTTTTCCCCATTTCGCGACGTTTTCCAGCCAAGCTGGGGAAAACAGGAAAAAGCGATTCTGTCCGCCACGGGGACTCTTGTCACGGAGTCAAGCGATAGAGTAGTTTGGGTTCAACGAACTAGATTTCGTGCGGCGGACTCTAATCTCTGAGTACATGTAGTGTCACGCCGGCTGCGGCCGGACGGGAATGGATTCCGATTCCGCACGCTTCGCCAAGGAGCGGCAGACAATGAATTGGACCGACGACAGGGTCGAAACTCTCAAGAAACTCTGGGCCGACGGGCTGAGCGCCAGCCAGATCGCGGCGCAGCTTGGCGGCGTCAGCCGCAATGCCGTGATCGGTAAGGTGCACAGGTTGAAGCTCTCGGGCCGCGGCCGGACCAGTTCGGCCTCGCCGCGCCCGAAGAAGGCGGCCTCCGGCGGCGGGCGGTCCTCCCCCCGCCCCGGACGGACCGTCACCGCGTCCATCGGCGCAACGGCCCTGCAGGCGCAATACGATGTCGAGCCGATCGCACGCCAGTCGCTGCGGCCGATCGAGGACATCGTCGTACCCATCTCGCGCAAGCTGAAGCTCGTCGAACTGACCGAGCACACCTGCAAATGGCCGAATGGCGACCCGATGAGCGAGGAGTTCAGCTTCTGCGGCAATGATTCCGGCGAATCCGGCCCTTACTGCACCTATCACTCGCGGCTGGCCTACCAGCCCGCTTCAGAACGGCGCAGGCTGCGCTAGGACGCTGCGCCGCCGGGCGCAGCCGCGCCTGTATCCACCGTGACATCATGGCTGCGATCGTGCTTGGGGCGGTCGACCGGCAATTGCTCGGCCGTCTGCACGTAGTAGACGGTCTCGGCGATATTGGTGGCGTGGTCGCCCATACGCTCGATGTTCTTGGCGCAGAACAGCAGATGCGTGCAGGCCGTGATATTGCGCGGATCTTCCATCATATAGGTGAGCAGCTCGCGGAAGAGCGAGGTGTAGACGGCGTCGATCTCGTAGTCGCGGTCGCGCACGGCGGTGAGCCTTGAAACCTCGCGCGAGGCATAGACGTCGAGCACGTCCTTGAGCTGCGTCGCCGCCAGTTCGGCCAGCGATTGCAGTCCGCGGAACAGCTTGACCGACTGGCGCGTGGTCGCCACCGCAAGCGTACGCTTGGCGTTGTTCTTGGCGAGGTCGCCGACACGCTCGAGATCGGACGAGATGCGGATCGCGCCGATGATCTCGCGCAGATCGTCGGCGAGCGGCTGGCGGCGCGCGATGACGGCGAGCGCCCGGTCGTCTATTTCGCGCTGCGCCGCGTCGAGCTTCTCGTCCTCGCCGATCACCTTTTGCGCCAGCGGACCATCGCTGTGGACGAGCGCCGAAATGGACGTCTCGATCATGCGCTCGGCCATGCCGCCCATGGCGGCGACGCGGCCGGTCAGGAATTTCAGGTCCTCGTCATAGGCGCTGACAATATGCATGCGCGGGCGCTTCCGGTGTCCGGGTTCAGTTCAACAGACCTACCTAACTAGGCCAAGCGCGTGACGGAAAAAAGAACCGGAGCGGCCGGTTGGCAAAGATTTGCCGGCTTCACCGCAGGCGGACTCTCAAGCGGAGGGCAAGTGAACGGTGAAGACGGCGCCTTCGCCAAGCACCGAGCGGATGGTCAGCCGGGCGTTGTGCCGGGTCAGGATGTGCTTGACGATGGCCAACCCCAGGCCGGTGCCTTTCTGGGTCCGGCTTTCCTCCACATCGACGCGATAAAAGCGCTCGGTGATGCGCGGGATGTGCTCGTCGGGGATGCCGGGGCCGAAATCGCGCACCGTCACGTCGACGCCCGGCTCGCCGCCTGACGACCGCTCGACAGTGATCTCGACGCGCTTGCCCGACTGGCCGTATTTGCAGGCGTTTTCGAGCAGGTTCTCGAAAACCTGGATGAGTTCGTCGCGGCTGCCGGGCACCTCGATGGGGCCCTCGGGGATTTCGCTGACGATCTCCACGCCGGCCTCGACCGCCAGCTGATTGAGCGAGTCGATCACGCTGCGGACGAGGTTGCAGATGTCGACCTTCTCGTCCGGCGCGACGAAAGGCTTCATCTCCAGCCGGGACAGCGACAGCAGATCGTCGATCAGGCGCGCCATGCGGCCGGTCTGGCTGTTCATGATGTCGAGGAAGCGTTCGCGGGCCGCCGCATCATCCTTGGCCGGGCCGCGCAGCGTCTCGATGAAGCCGGCGATGGAGGCAAGGGGCGTGCGCAGCTCGTGGCTGGCATTGGCGATGAAGTCGGCGCGCATGCGGTCGACGCGGCGCAACTCGCTCTGGTCCTTGAAGACCAGCACATGCAGCCCGCTGCCCGCGCCGATGGAGGACGCGCTGACCCGGTAGTGGCGCTCGATAGGCACGCGCTCGGCATAGTCCACCACCGTCGGCCTGCCGGCCCCGGCGAGCTGCGCGCTGACAAGCTCCTGCAGTTCGGGCGCGCGAAAGCGCAGCATCAGATCGACGCCGCCCAGAACTGAACCGAAGGCCGACCGCGCCGGCTTGTTGGCGTGGACGATCACACCGGCCTGGTCGAACAGAATGAGGGGATCGGGCACGGCTTCGGCAAGCCGCTCCGCCGACAGCCGCTCGACAGGGCTGAGCAGGCTTGCGGCCTCGGCATCGCGGCGGCGGCGCGCACGGCTACGGCGCGGCACGAAGGCGGCAACGGCCACGACTGCCAGTACCGACACGGCAACGAACGGCCATGATGCGCTCGAGAAGGCCGCCACCGAAAGAATGGCGGCGATCGAGACCGCGATGACCCAGCGGGCTTCCACCAGCCGGGTCACGAACAGCGAGACCCCGCTTGTCGCCTGTGTCCTCGTGTCGGTCTCGCTCATCCAGACAATCCCGTACGCCTCCGCCGCAGGGCGGCTTGAGACATGCCCCGCCTCCCCATAGCATGACGGCTCCGGCTGGAAAGGATCGGCACGATGAAAAACGGCAAGAGCGAAAAGAACGACGGCGGCATCGAGCCGGTCAAGATCACCATAGGCGGCAAGGCGCGGGTATTCGACATCGACGATCCGGCGCTGCCCGACTGGGTGGAGAACAACAAGCTCACCGCCGGCGGCTACCCCTACGACAAGCGGATGAACAAGGACGAGTACGAGAAGACGCTGGAGCGCTTGCAGGAAGAACTCGTCAAGCTGCAGACGTGGCAGCAGGCGACCGGCGAGCGGGTGATGGTGCTCATGGAGGGACGCGACGCAGCCGGCAAGGGCGGCACGATCTGGCGCATGCACCGCTACATGAACCCTCGCAATGCTCGTGTGGTTGCGCTGCCCAAACCAACCGAAACCGAACGCGGGCAGTGGTATTTCCAACGCTACATCGCGCATTTCCCGACGGCGGGCGAGTTCGTGACCTTCGACCGCTCATGGTACAACCGCGCCGGCGTGGAGCCGGTCATGGGCTTCTGTACGCCCGAGCAGCACGAGAAGTTCCTCAACGACGCGCCGAAATTCGAGATGGCGCTGGTCAGCGAAGGCATCCGCTTCTTCAAGTTCTGGCTCAACATCGGCCAGGAGACGCAGCTGGAGCGCTTCCACGACCGCCGACACAGCAAGCTGACGCACTGGAAGTTCTCGCCGATCGACATCGCGGGCATGTCGAAATGGGACGACTACACCGCCAAGCGCGACCTCATGCTTTCGCGCACGCACACGCCCTATGCGCCATGGCAGGTGGTGCGCGCCAACGATAAGCGGCGGCTCAGGCTCGAAGTGATCCGCCATATCCTGCTCGCCATCCCTTATGCCGGACGCGACAAGAAGAGGATCGGCAAGCCGGATAGCGCGATTATCATGGACGCGCCGACGTTTCTGGGGGCGCGCTGAGGCTATTCCCAATGCGTTCGACATTTCAACGCCGCCACGGGCTCCCTAGACACCGCCCCTGAACCACGGAACAATAAGGCACGAGGTTGGGGAGCTTTACTCAGTGCCTATGCGATTGCTGAAGGTTCTGGGGATCCTTCTGATGGTACATGCCTTCGTCTATTTCGGCGCACTAGCGCTGTTCGGATACTCGGAGGATCGGGCCTTCCTGCTGCGGTACATTGTGGGGTAGGCCGCGCGCTCTGGCTGTCATTCATTGGCCGCCCTACCGCTCGCGGGATGCGGCGTCTTTTCCCATAAATGTGGGTCGCGCCAGAGCTGGAACAGCGCCCGCCAGGCGGCGATCGACTGCATGAACCAGTAGACCGGCGTGAACAGCGCCACCTTCCACAGGTGCCGGCGGCCATTTCCACGCAATGTGGCGCGGCCGAGCAGGAAGAACGCCGTGTAGCCCAGCGTGACATTGGCGAGGTCGATGCCGATCAGCGCCGACTGAATCGGCGATATGGAGCCGCCCGCCGCGATTTCCACGGCCAGCCAGAGAATAGTCAGCAGCAGGAAGGGATGGACGAGCGCCGAGGCGACCATACCGGCGAAGAGAATTTGCGAGACGATGAAGGAGCGGAAGCCAAGCTCGGACGCCAGACGGCGCGGATCGCGCATATGGACAAGCCAGGTCTGAATCCAACCCTTGAACCAGCGGGTGCGCTGGTTGCGCCAGTCGATCCAGTTCTCAGGCGCGGTTTCGAAGGTAGGATAGTGGATCGTTTCGGTGTGGTAGCCGAACCGGCATACGCGCAGGCCGAGATCGGCGTCCTCGGTCACGTTGTAGGGGTCCCAGCCGCCCATCTTCTCCAGCGCGCTGCGCCTGAAATGGTTGGAGGTGCCGCCAAGCGGCAGGATGAGCGCATTGGCGGACAGGAAGGGCAGTATGCCCCGGAACAGGCCCGAATATTCGAAGGCGAACATGCGCGCGATGATGCCGCTTTCGCCGTTCGAGATGGCCAGCGGCGCCTGCACGCAGGCGAGCGAATGGTCCGACACATCGAAGCGCTGCCATGCCTCGATCAGCTGCCAGGGATGCGGCTTGTCCTCGGCATCGTAGAGCGCAACGAAATCGCCGGCGCATATCTGCAGCGCATATGCGAGCGCCTTCGGCTTGGTGCGGGGGAGACCGCGCGGAACCCTCACGATCTCCACCCAAGGCCGCAGGCCGTGCGCCTCCAGCGCGGCGATGGTCGGTGCGTCGTCCGCCTCGCAGACCAGCTTGATCTCGAGCTTGCTGCGCGGCCAGACCAGCTTGCCCAGCGCCTGCAGCAGTTCGGGCACCATGTCGACTTCGCGGTACAGAGCGACCAGTACTGAATAGCGCGGCAGCGAGGCCGGGTGGGGCGCGCGGATATCCGGACGCTCCGGGCGTCCGGCGCCGCGAATGGCTGCCAGGCGCAGAGCCACGCAACCGAAGAAGAACAGCGAGACCGCGAGGTGCAGACCGAATGTCGCGGATTCCGGTGCAAGAAAAAGTGCCGCCACAGCGAGCGCGACGAATAACCCGCCGGCAAAACCCTGAAGCCCGGTGAGCACGACGCGGGACGAGCAATATGGCAGCGCCTCGAAGAGCGCGCCTGTCGCGCGCTGCTCGATCAGATCGCGACAACGCCGCTCGACCGCGTTGCGCAGCACCGAGGGCGCGGCGATGCGCAACCGATCGGGAAGTTCCCCGGTGGCATCGCGCCGCGCCCTGAGACGCCGGAACATCGCGGCGTCAGGCGCCATGGCGACGATGCCCTGGCCGCCTTCGTGGACGAGCCGGGCAATCCGCACGCCGCCTCGATCTCGCAACAGGGTAAGACCGTCGCGATCGCGCATGACCAGCGCGCTCTCATCCATGGATCCCATGAACTCGACGCCGAGAACGCCGGCGGCAGCGCGATAGAAGGCCTGCTCGCCGCAGAACCCCGACACCAGCAATTCGCTCTGGAAGGAGGTGGCGTTCCGCCTGGCGCGCGCCTCGATCCCGGCGAGCTTGTCCTGCGGGATGTCCAGTTGACGCAGAACGGGCCGCCAGACCTCGATCTCGGCCAGCCGCTCATTATCCTGAACGGCGTGTTCCGGTGCGCCGCGCAATGCCGGCGGCAATGCCGCCCGCTGCGCGCTGTGAGCCTCCCCGGCCGCCCGCGCATCTCCGTTGTCCACTTCCGGCGTCCCCTCGACGCGGCCGGATGGCGCCCCACTGCCTGGCCTGGTGTCCTCCCGCCGCGCGGAGAGGGTTCTCCGCGCGGTTTTTCAGGCCATCACCTCTTTCGGGCGATTGGCCGGTTCGTTCAGGTCAGGCAGCCATTCTGGCAATGCGGGCCAGCCGCTTGAGCGTCACCTCGTCCTGCAGCGCGTTGTGGAAGAGGCTGATCTCGCGGTCGATGCGGTCGCATAGCACATGCTCGTCGCCGCGTAGCAGACCCTTGGTCTGTACCAGCGCCTTTGCGGGCTTCTTGGCCAACGTGCGCGCGAGCGCCAGCGCCTGCTGCTCGGCATCGACTTCCGTCGCCAGATGCGACACCAGCTTCAGGCCGTGCGCCTCTTCCGCCGACAGCGTCTCGCCGAGGCAGAAGAAGCGGAACGCATCCGTGTAGCCGAGTTTCTCCGGCGCCAGGATGCTGGTCGCGGCGTCCGGCACCAGGCCGAAATCGACGAACGGCACCCGGAAGGTGCTCTTCGGCGAAGCGACGACGAGATCGCAGTGGAAGAGGATCGTGCAGCCGACCCCCACCGCGTCGCCGTCCACGCAGCCGAGCAACGGCTTCGGAAAGGTGGCGAGGATGCGAAACATGTCAGTGACCGCGGCGATGAGGTCGCGGTGGCGCGTCTTGTCGAGGAATTCCGAGAAGTCCCCGCCGAGGCAGAAACAACCGGAAAGTCCGCGCAGGATGACGACCTTCGTCTCTTCGTCCGCCGCCGCGTCGCGAAGCTCCGCAGCCAGCGCGCGGTAGGCCGGACCGTCGAGGAATGGCCTACCGTCCCTAGAGGCGACGGTGATCGTCAAAGTGTGGTTGTGAAATTCGGATTCTGGTCGGAAGTCCATGTCTTGTTCCCTTCTTGACTTGCTTCCGTAACGTTCACGAGGCGTCGAGGAGGCGCGTCACGAGGCCTTCTTGTAGCCAAGGAAATCGGGCAGGCCGTGCACCAGCACAGGCGCGTCGTAGTTGCGCTTCTCGCGCACGACCCGCAGGGTCGTGTCGTCGAAAGTGAGCAGCGTGGCGACGACCTGCTGGCGCCCATAGGTGCGCTGATAGCCCAGCGGCTGGGCGAGGAAGCGCAACTGAAGCGCCCGCAGAACCCACATCGGCTCGAACTCGATGATGACCTTGTCGACATCGCGTTCCATGCCCCATTCGATGAAGCCGGCAATCAGCTCGCTGCCGACGCTGGAAACGCCCCAGCGGCCTTCGCGATACTGCCGGGCGACGGCATACCTTGTCAGTTCGAACACGTCCGGACCGGAGGGCGGCGTACCTTCGTAGAGGTCGGTCAGGACTTCGGTGAGGAGATGCGGCCGGGTGGTCGGCAGCATGCGCTGGTAGCCCGCCAGCTCGCCATTGCGGATGACGAGGTGGTGGGTTGCTTCCTCATGGTCGAACTGGTCGAGTTCCAGGCCGTCTTCGCGCCTGAGATCTTCCCAGCCCATTTCATCCACGAAGATGCTGTGCCGGAGGGAATGAACCGCCTGCCAAAGGTCAGGCCGATCCATCAATTCACTGGTTGAAAGTGCGTATAACATAGCGGTCTCCCTTGCTAAGGAAGACCAGTGTACGACGGCCCGAAGGCCCTGAAATTACGCGATCACGTAGTGGTTAAGACTAGCGGCGAGCGCAAATGCCAGTCACGAAATATAGCCATGACGTATCGCTTCGGCGATTGCCTGAACGCGGTTGGCCGCGCCAAGTTTCGATTTGGCATTGAGAAGATGTTTTTCGGAAGTGTGCTCGGAAATCCCAAGTATTTGCGAGATTTCCCACTCCGACTTTCCGGCAGCCGCCCAGCGCATGCATTCCTTCTCGCGCGGCGTCAGTTCCGGGCGGTGCTCGATCGTCTTTTCCTCGCTCGACAGCTGGATGGCGCGGCCGATCGCATAGGTCGAAGCAAGCGAGATGAGGCGAATGGCGTTATCGTCGAGTTCGATATTCTCGCCGCCAAGCGACACCATGACGACCTGACCCTCCAGGGTGACAAGCGGCATGGCGAAGCCGTCATTGAGCTTGTAGGCGCCGGCATCGCAGAACACTTCGCGCGCACTGCGGTCGAGGTCGATGCGGGCCGCCGCATCGCTCCACGTCACTTGCGACGGCGTGCGCCGCATGTACTGGACCAGCGGATCATGGTCGACATAGTTGCGTTCGACGTAGCGCTGGAGCCATTCGATCGGCCAGTCGCAAAGCAGCACATGGCTGCGCTGCTCTTCGCCCGGGGTGCCCTGGCCGGGCACGGTGCCCGCCAAAAGCGCGTTCAACCCGAACTGTTTGGTGACGCCAACAAGCGCTTCGCACACCTCCTGCGGTGTGCGCGCACGCTGGATCACTTCGATGTATTCAAGTGTGTCGTCAAAGCGGATCAATGCAACATCTACCCCGTAATGTTGCTCGTTGCTGTATGCTAATATTGACTCAATTACACCGATTCTGCCAGCGATTTATCTTCCGGAGCCGATTGCGGGCCACGATTCGGGCGTGTTAGGTGCGCCAAATGGCGTTTCCGGCAAGAAAAATGAGAAAATTGATCTCGGCACTGCTGCTTGGCGCACTGGCGCTAGCCAGCGCCCCGGCGCTGGCCGCGGAACCGAACATCCCGCAATTCTGGGACGTCAAGGAAAGGCTCGCCAAACCCGACCTGTCGCGTTTCGCCCGGGTCCGGTTCCTGACGACGGTCGATTTTCCGCCCTTCAATTTTCTCGATTCGAACGGGCTGATATCGGGCTTCCACGTCGACCTTGCACGCGTCATGTGCCGCTCCCTCGAGATTCTCGACCGGTGCCAGATCCAGGCGCTGCCGTGGGAGGAACTGGAAGGCGCGCTGGAGCGCGGCGAGGGCGACGCGCTGATCGCGGGGCTAGCGCTGACGCCGGAGCGGCGGACGAAATATGCCTTTACCCGGTCATACCTGCGTTTTCCGGCGCGGTTCATCGTAGCCAGCGGCTCGACCCTGGCTGAGCCGCTCCACAGCAACATCGCAGGCAGGCGCGTCGGCGTCCTGGCCGGTTCGGAACACGAGGCCATGCTGCGCGACTATTTTCCCGATGCGCAGCCGGTGACCTACAGCCGGGTCGAATGGCTCTATGACGGCATGCGGACGGGCGAAACCGACGCAATCTTCGGCGACGGGCTACGGCTCGCCTTCTGGCTGGCGGGCTCCGATTCCGCCGGCTGCTGCCGTTTTGCTGGCGGACCCTACATTGCGCCCGAATATTTCGGAGCCGGGCTGGCAATCGCCGTGCGGCCGGAGGACGCAATGCTCGCAGAAGCCTTCGACTATGCGCTCAGGGAGATCAACATGAGCGGCGAGTTCGAGGAACTCTATCTGCGCTATTTCCCGATCAGCTTCTTCTGATCGCCTTCCGGCCTGAGCGCCCTGAACGGAACCAACAGGGACCACAGAAGGCCAGAGGAGGTGTCGCCGCGCCAGTATTCGAGGCCGATGTCCATGCCGTCGTGCCCCTTGGCGGGCTGGTCGTTGTAGGTGCCGAACAAGCGGTCCCAGAACGGGAAGTTGAAGCCGTAGTTGGAATCGGTCTCGCGGCGTATGGTGGAATGGTGCACGCGGTGCATGTCGGGCGTCACCAGCACCCGGCGCAGCACGCGGTCGAGCGGTCGCGGCAAGTTCGCGTTCGAATGGTTGAACATCGATGTGCCGTTGAGCACGATCTCGAACACCAACACCGCAACGACCGGTGCGCCCAGCGCCACGACAATGGCCGCTTTCCATAACATCGACAGCACGATTTCGAGTGGATGGAAGCGCAGGCCCGTGGTCACGTCGAAACCAGTATCGGCGTGATGCATGCGATGAATGCGCCAAAGGATCGGCCATTTATGGCTGACGACATGCTCCAGCCAGACAGCGAAATCGAGGACGATGAAGGCGATCACGCCAGCCACAACCGGGTTCAGGCCGATTGCCGGAAACAGCCCGTAGCCATTCGTTTCCGCCCACAAAGCAGCGCCGACGGCGGCGGCCGGAAAGATGACGCGGAGGACGGCCGAGGAGATAACGACGATGGACAGGTTGGTGACCCACCTGCGCGACTTCAGCGCGCCGAGCATTTCGGGGCGCTCCAGCCGGGGCGACCACAGTTCATAGGCGGCCATGGCAAGGAAAACGCCGGCAAAGGCTGCCAGGCGGACAAAAAGTTCAGTATTTCCTGTGGTTTCCATGGTTCTGCGCGACCGCCCCGGGGGTACCTCACCGGCCTAGCGCAACTCGCTGCCTTGCGGCAGTCTCGCCGGGGTCAATTTCCGGTGACCGGGTCCAGACGCAGGAACCGCGCCCTGGCCGCGCGTTGAATCGCCGCGACGGCCTCCCGCCCGACGCCAAGCCTGTCGCGCAGGATCTGCAGCATGCGCAGTTCCTCCGGCTCGACATGGAGATCGACGACAGCGATGTCGACGGCCAGCAGATAGGCTGTTTCGCGCAGCCGCTCGGGGACAGCCGCAACCACGGCGTCGAGGATTTCCTCGAAGCCGTTTTCGCGCTGCAGCCACTCCTGGCACTGCCGGGCGACATCCAGCGTCCGTTCCACCTTGAACCCCTCGAATACCGGGAGGTTGCCGACGACGAAGCCGATGCGGGACAGTTCGGGGTCGACCATGTCGCGGTCCGAGGCGGAGACCATCACCATCAGGTAGATGAGGGCTTCCTGCGTTGTCGGCTTGTTCATGCGCGGCTCCCGAGGGTTTGCGTGTGCAGCGGGCTTGTTAAGGACCGAACGGTTGCAGTGCAACGATTTTCACCGTCTTTGTTGACGACCGGCAGCGCTGCGAATAGGACCAAGCCGCATTTTCGGCGTCGAGCCGACATTTTTTCCCTTCGAGCAGGCTCGAATGAACCCGGTCCCAATGAACGCAGACCTTCTCGCGGCGGCAGCCGAGAGCAACGCATGGCCTTTCGAGGAAGCGCGCAAGATCATTGCGCGCTACGAAAAGGGCGGCTTCCCGGAAACGGTGCTGTTCGAGACCGGCTACGGCCCTTCCGGCCTGCCACATATCGGCACGTTCGGCGAGGTTGCGCGCACGACCATGGTCCGTCACGCCTTCCGGGTGCTCACCGACGACAAGGTTGCGACGCGGCTGCTCTGCTTCTCCGACGATATGGACGGGATGCGCAAGATTCCGGACAACGTGCCGGATCGCGCTGCTCTGGAACCTTATCTGCACATGCCGCTCACCGTGGTGCCCAACCCGTTCGGCGGTAACTACGAGAGCTTCGGCCACCACAACAACGCGATGCTGCGGCGCTTCCTCGACGCCTTCGGGTTCGACTACGAGTTCGCCAGCGCCACCGACTTCTACAAGTCCGGCCGCTTCGACGAGGTGCTGCTACGCGCCGCCGAGCGCTATGACGACATCATGAACGTGATGCTGCCGACGCTGGGCGAAGAACGGCAGGCGACCTACAGCCCCTTCCTGCCGATCTCGCCGAAGACCGGGCGCGTGCTCTACGTGCCGATGAAGAATGTCGATGCCAAGGCCGGCACGATCACCTTCGACGACGAGGACGGAACGGAGACGACGCTTCCGGTGACAGGCGGCGCGGTGAAGCTGCAATGGAAGCCCGACTTCGGCATGCGCTGGGCAGCGCTCGGCGTCGATTTCGAGATGTTCGGCAAGGACCACCAGACCAACGCCGCCATCTACGACCGCATCTGCGAGATTCTCGGCGGGCGGGCGCCGGAGCACTTCGTCTACGAGCTCTTCCTGGACGAGAACGGCCAGAAGATCTCGAAGTCGAAGGGCAACGGGCTGACCATCGACGAGTGGCTGACCTATGCACCGACGGAGAGCCTCGCGCTCTACATGTTCCAGCGGCCACGTCAGGCGAAGAAACTCTATTTCGACGTCATCCCGCGAGCAGTGGACGAGTACTACCAATTCCTCGCAGCCTATCGGCGGCAGGAGTGGAAGGAGCGGCTGGGCAATCCGGTCTGGCACATTCACAGCGGCGAGCCGCCGGCGATCGAGCTGCCGGTCAACTTCGCGCTGCTGCTCAACCTCGTCAGCGCGTCGAATGCCCATGACAAGGCGGTGCTGTGGGGTTTCATTTCGCGGCATGCGCCGGGCGTGACTGCGCAAACGCATCCGGAGCTTGACAGGCTGGTCGGATACGCCATCCGCTACTTCGACGATTTCGTGAAGCCGACGAAGACATTCCGTGCACCCGACGAAACCGAGGCTGCGGCACTGGCGGCGCTTTCCGACAAGCTGGCGGCTCTGCCCGAAGGCTCCGACGGCGAGACGATACAGAACGCGGCGCTCGACGTGGCGCGCGAGATCGAGCGCTACCAGGACCACAAGCGCCAGAGCCCCGGCGGCGGGCCCGGCGTGTCCGGCGCGTTTTTCCAGATGATCTATCAGGTACTGATCGGGCAGGAGCGCGGCCCGCGCTTCGGGTCGTTCGCGGCTCTCTACGGCATTGCCGAGACACGCGCGCTGATCGGCAAGGCGCTGGCCGGCGAGCTGGCGGCCTAGATCACGACGCCGTTCCCTTGGCGGAGAACCGGTAGTCGCTTTTCGGGATCAGGGCTCTAGCCGCCATTCATGAAATTGGGCTCGACGGTGAAGACCGGCAAAGGTGTCGGCCCGCGCCCGAAAATACCCTTTTCGGCCTCGCGCGCCGACCGCTCGGCCTCTTCGTACGGGCCGCCGGGTGTGGCGCGGCCCCAGCCATTGGCGACGATCCATCCGCCGAGATCGAGCCGGCCGAGACTGCAGGTTGTCGTGATGCCCGAGCCTTCATAATCCGGCGGCACGTCGCATTTGACGGCTCGCCCTCTGAGCAGTCCCCGAAATGCTGTGCGGGCGCGCATGCCGCACGGCCATTCGAAGCCATCTGGGTCAAGGCAGAGCTCGTCGGATTCGACAATGTCGACGCCTGTCAGATCCACCAGCAGCCCCTGGCCGAGTATGCGCCCGGCGGCGTCGGCGACAGGGCGATGGATGCGGCTGTTGTCAACCTTCGGCGGCGGGAGCGGCTGACCGAACGGACTGAGCGGCTCACGCGGCTCGATGCGCACCAGCGTTCGCGGCTCGACAGGCGGGATAGCAACGACATCGGGAGCAACCGGGCGCACGCGCGATGCCTTGCTCGAAGCGGCGGAGGCCCGGGGCGCAGGCTCAAGGCGCTGCGGCTGGGCAGCTTCCTGCATCGGACTCGGCTCCGGAATTTCGGGCACAAGCATGGCGCGGCCGGCCAGCAAAACGGCCGCGATCATGGCAAGCGTCCCGATTGCGAGCACCATGATGGTCGAGCGCATGGGACGCCGCGCTACTGGCTGGCCCAGAGGATGCGTGCGACCCACTCGACCTCGCCTGGCGCGAGGCTGCGGTCGGCATGGTCCGGGTTGACCGAAGTGAGCTCGATCACGCGCGTGTTGCGGCGCGCCAGTATCTTGGCCATCACCTCGCCGCCGGTGGTCTTGACCACGACGCGGTCGCCGCGGCGGACCGTCGCGCCGGGCTGTACGATCAGCACATCGCCATCGCGGTAGAGCGGCAACATGGAGTCGCCCTGAACCTTGAGGGCATAGGCGCCCTCGGGCGCGCCGGCTGGAAACTCGACCACGTCCCAGCCATGACCGACAGGAAAGCCGGCATCGTCGAAATAGCCGCCGGCGCCAGCCTGCGCGAAACCGAGCAGCGGTATGCCGTCGGACACTGGCCGCGCCGCGCTGGCGCCACCGGTCAGCATGGCCACGAAGTCGTCCAGCGACGCTCCGGTGGCCTGCATGATCTTGGCGAGCGATTCCGTCGACGGCCAGCGCGGACGGCCATCCGCCGAACGGCGCTTGGACTTGTTGAAGGCCGTCGAATCCAGACCCGCACGCTTGGCGAGGCCAGAGGCCGAGAGCTCGTTGCGCTCGGCCAGCCTGTCTATCGCCGCCCAGACCTGATCATGCGAGAGCATGCCGCCTCACCTCCGGCATCCTGAAAAGGAAAAAATACCTTTTCGGACTTGTAGGACGGGCCGTAGGCCATGTCCAGTCGAAGCTGAGCGCCAAGGCTGGATTCAGGAGCGCTATTCCAGTTCGGCGAGCGGCCCGAAGAAGCCGAGGATCGACTTCAGCTTGCCGGTTGTCTCCTCGAACTCGACGATATCGATGCCTGCCGGTAGCGGTGTGCCATCGCCTTTCAGCATGTGCCAGGCAAAACGCGCCTTGCCGTGGTGCATGTCGACCGCGCTAATGCGCAGCACGCGTGCGCCCGGGCGGTCCGGCAGGATGCGGCCGATCTGGTCCGACAGTTCTCCTGGACTGGCGGCATACACACGCGGGTCTGTGTAGGTCGCATCTGCAGTCAGCACGCTTTCGAGTATCCGCATCCGCTCGGCGGCGTCGGTCTCGCCCCACGCAGTCGCGTAGACGTCGATGACTTCCTCGGGTGTCACAGCGCCTTATAGGGTCCGCGGCCCGAGGCCAGCGCGCGGTCAAGCATATCGAGCCGGTCCTGACCCCAGAAAGGCTCGCCGTTGAGTACGAAGGACGGCACGCCGGTAGCGTCGGCGGCAATA
The DNA here is from genome assembly GCA_017643025.1 of Rhizobiaceae bacterium. Taxonomy (GTDB): domain Bacteria; phylum Pseudomonadota; class Alphaproteobacteria; order Rhizobiales; family Rhizobiaceae; genus RCIO01. Next base: position 40,308 of record JAEPOG010000003.1, on the reverse strand, counting down.
GCGTCCTCGGTGTTCCTGGCGCGGATGGCGGCGGTCTCGGGAGCCTTCGCCGCGGCGATGACGCTGTCGGCGTCGAAGCCCGACTGCTTCAGCAGACCGGCTATTGTCGCCTCGTCGGCGACGTCCTTCTCGTCGGCCCAAACGGCGGCGAAGACGCGGCCCATATAATCGAGCGGGTCGCCGCCATCGGCAACGATGGCGCAGATCGTGTGATCGGCAAGTGCGGGGTTGGTGGGGAAGTGCTTCGGCTTGAAGTTCATCTTCTTGCCGCGCGCCTCGGCGTAGCGCTGCAACTCGATAAAGCGGTAGCGCTGACGTACGGGAGCACGCTCGCCGAGAGCCACCTGCCCCGACGCCTTGAACATCTCGCCCAGATTGACGGGCCGCACATTGAGCGTCGCGCCGTGCTTCGATGCGAGCTCGCGCGCCGCGTCATGGCCGAGATAGGTCCATGGCGAAACGCTGGTCAGAAAATAGTCGATGCTGGCGGCCATGGCGCGCTGCTCCTCCATTTGAATCGCGCGCAGCATATGGGCCGAGCGCCGGCAGGCAAGCCGTCAGGTCTTCACTTTCGCGAGTTTGCGCAGGCCGGCATGCGAGGCCATGAAAATACGCTCCTCCTCGCTCGGCGGGCGAGGCGTGATGTCGTGGCCCAGTTCCCGGACCATGTCGTCGATCGGAACGAAGCGCCGGTTGGCGAAGTCGTAGATGCCTGCCGTCGTCAGAACCATCGCGGCCGTCTCGCCGCCTTCAAGAACGAAGCGGTGGCGGCCGATGACCTGCGTGTCCTCCCAGGTCTCGACCGTGGAGACCACCTCGAACCTCTTCCACAGCCTGATCTCGCGGACATAGACCGACTGCAGCCCGCCCATCATCGGCGCCCATTTCTTGCGCTTGGCCAAGCCGATCAGGCCCGCGCGCAGGAAGATGTCGATGCGGCCGATATCGGCCAGCATCATGTAGCGCGCGTTGTTGAGATGCATGTTGGAATCGATGTCGGTCGGCAGGCAGCGAAACGCCAGCCGGCTTTCATTGCCCATGCGGTAGGGCCCGCGCGACTTCGCGGTCAGGACCATTTTCGCGAGGCGTCCCCAGACATACATTGTCAGCGATCCCGAAAGTGAAAAGGGCCGGTCGATCCCGGCCCTTCGCGCATTCTCTTTATCGTCAGGCCGCTTCCTTGACCTTGTCCCCATAGGGATCAAAGCGGTCGTAGAAGGTCTCGCCCTTGGCGGCCATGTCGGCAAGCAGCTTCGGCGCCTTGAACTGCGCGCCGTATTTCTTCTGCAGCTTCTTGGCGAGCGCCAGGAAATTCTCCATTCCCATGCCGTCGATGTAGGACAGTGCGCCACCGGTATAGGGGGCGAAGCCGAACGCGAGGATCGAGCCGACATCGGCTTCGCGCGGATCGGTGACGATACCTTCCTCCATCACGCGCGAGGCCTCGAGCGCGATGGTGACCAGGAAGCGCTGCTTCAGTTCCTCGACGTCGATGTCGTCGGGATTCTGCTGCGGGTAGAGTTCCTTGAGACCCGGCCAAAGGTGCTTCTTGGCCGGTTTCGCCGGGTAGTCGTAGAAGCCCTTCCCGTTCTTGCGGCCATGGCGGCCATGCTTGTCGACCATGGTGTTGATCAGTTCGAACTGGTCGGCCGGAACGGCCTTTTCGCCGAGATCGCGGATGGTCTGCTTCATGATCTTCTGGGCGAGGTCGATGGCCGTCTCGTCGGTCAGCGCCAGCGGGCCGACCGGCATGCCGGCCATCTTGGCGGCGTTCTCGATCATTGCCGGCGGCACGCCCTCGATCAGCATCTGGAAGGATTCGGCCATGTAGCGCAGCACGCAACGGTTGACGTAGAAGCCGCGCGTGTCATTGACGACGATCGGCGTCTTCTTGATGGCGCGGACATAGTCGATCGCTACGGCAAGTGCCTCGTCGCCGGTCTTCTTGCCGAGGATGATCTCGACCAGCATCATGCGGTCGACCGGCGAGAAGAAGTGGATGCCGATGAAGTTCTTCGGCCGCTTCGAGTTCTTGGCCAGGCCGGTGATCGGTATTGTCGAGGTGTTGGAAGCGAAGATGGCGTCCTTGGCGATGACTGCCTCGGTCTTTTCCGTGGCGCCCTTCTTGACCTCGGAATCCTCGAACACCGCCTCGATGACGAGGTCGCAGCCGTCGAGATCGGCGTAGTCGGTCGTCGGCGTGATCAGCGAGAGAAGCTGCTGCTTCTGCTCCTCCGTGGCGCGACCCTTCTTGATCGCGCCGTCCATCAGGCCTTCCGAATGCGCCTTGCCCTTCTCGGCTGACGGCATGTCGCGGTCGAGCAGCACAACGGGGATACCGGCCTTTGCGGTGACATAGGCTATGCCGGCGCCCATGAAGCCGGCGCCGAGAACGCCGATCTTCTTGAACTTGGTCTCCGGCACGCCTTGTGGCCGCCGGGCGCCCTTGTTGAGCTCCTGCAATGACACGAACAATGAGCGCACCATCATGGCGGCTTCAGTCGAGCGCAGGATTTCGGTGAAATAGCGCTGCTCGATCCTGAGCGCCGTATCGAACGGCACCAGCAGGCCCTCATAGACGCATTTCAGGATTGCCGCGGCGGCGGGATAGTTGCCGTAGGTCTCGCGACGCAGGATGGCGATTGCCGGCGGCCATAGATTGGCGCCCGCCGCCGAATAGACAGGGCCGCCTGGCAGCTTAAAGCCCTTTTCGTCCCAGGGCTGCACGGCCTTCAGTCCGCCCTTGATCATGTCCTTGGCGGCGTCGATCAGCTTCGCGGGCTCCACCACCTCGTGGATGAGGCCCATCTGCTTGGCCTTCTTCGGCGACAGGTTCTGGCCCGAGGTGAGCATCTGCAGCGCCTGCTGGCCGTCCGTTAGGCGCGGCACGCGCTGGGTGCCGCCGGCGCCCGGGAAGATGCCGACCTTCACTTCGGGCAGGGCCATCTTGACCTTGTCTGAGTCAGCTGCAACGCGGCCGTGGCAGGCGAGCGACAGCTCAAACGCGCCGCCCATGCAGGTGCCGTTGATCGCCGAAACCCAGGGCTTGCCGGACGTTTCGAGCTTGCGCCACAGCCAGCTCATGCGGCCAGCGCCCTCGAACAGCATCTTGATGGCGCTGTCGTGGTTCTTCTTTTCCTCGGCCCGGAACATGCCCAGCATGCGCTGCAGCATGGTCAGGTCGGCGCCGCCGGAGAACGTGTCCTTGCCGGAGGTGATGACCGCGCCCTTGATTTTGTCGTCGGAGGCGACGTGGTCGATGATCTTCTCCAGCTCATCCATCACCTCCTCGGTGAAGACGTTCATGGAGCGGCCGGGGGAGTCCCAGGTGACGAGCGCGATGCCGTCGGAATCGGTTTCGACCGTGAAGTTCTTGTAGCTCATGAGGTCCTCCTTAGGCCGCCGCGCTGGTCTCAAGCGCCGCAAGCAGGCTGTCTGTCGTTTCGATGGTCGCGAACTCGCCGTCGAGATTGGACAGCGTCATCGCGTGAATGTCCTCGGCCGTCTCGCGGCGGCCGCCGTGACCTATGCGGTCAAATGTGTAGCTGGCGTCGGCGACGAGCCTGACGTCGAAGCCGAGATTGCCGGCCATGCGGGCGGTGGTCTCGACGCAATGGTTGGTGGTGATGCCGGCGATCACGACGGTGGTAACGCCTGCAGAGCGCAAGCGCACCTCAAGGTCGGTGCCGATGAAGCCAGAATTGACGTTCTTCACCAGAACCGCCTCGCCTTCGATCTCGCGCACTTCGTCCATGCCAGCGAAACCGGGCCGGTCGGGACGCAGCACCGAATTCGGGTTTGTCGAGGCATGGCGGATGTGGATGACGGGCATCGCGTTGCGTCGGAACACGCCCAGCAGCCGCGCCATGTTGGCGACGGCTTCGGGGTTGTTGCGGCGCTCGCCGGCGGCTTCCCGTTCGAGGAAGCCCTTCTGCACGTCGACGAGCAGCAGCGCCGTCCGGTTCTTGCCGAGCATGACCGGTCCTAGACGCGCTCGATGATGGTCGCGGTGCCCATCCCGGCGCCGATGCAAAGCGTTACCAGCGCGGTGTTGAGGTCGCGCCGCTCCAGCTCGTCAAGCACGGTGCCGAAGATCATCGCACCAGTGGCGCCGAGCGGATGGCCCATGGCAATGGCGCCGCCATTGACGTTGATCTTATCGTGGTCGATGTCGAAGGCCTGCATGTAGCGCAGCACGACCGAAGCGAAGGCCTCGTTGAGCTCGAAGAGGTCGATGTCGTCGAGCGTCATCTTGGCCTTCTTCAGCAGCTTCTCGGTCACGTCGACCGGGCCGGTGAGCATGATCGCCGGCTCGGAGCCGATATTGGTGAAGGAATGAATCCGGGCGCGGGGCTTGAGGCCCATCGTCTTGCCGGCCTTCTTGGAGCCGAGCAGGACGGCGGCTGCGCCATCGACGATGCCGGACGAGTTGCCGGCGTGGTGGACGTGGTTGACGCCCTCGATCTCAGGATAGCGCTGGACGGCGACGGCGTTGAAGCCGCCCATCTCGCCCGGCATCACGAAGGACGGGTTGAGCGAGGCCAGCGACTGCATGTCGGTCGAGGGGCGCATGTGCTCGTCATGGTCGAGAATGGTCATGCCATTCTGGTCCTTGATCGAGATGACCGAGTTCTTGAAGCGGCCGTCCTTCCAGGCGGCGTCGGCGCGCTTCTGGCTCTCGACCGCATAGGCGTCGACGTCGTCGCGGGAGAAACCGTGCTTGGTGGCGATCAGGTCGGCCGAAACGCCCTGCGGCATGAAATAGGAAGGCAGACCGACAGAGGGGTCCATGAACCATGCGCCACCGGACATGCCCATGCCGACGCGGCTCATCGATTCCACGCCACCAGCAATCACGATCTCGTCGGAGCCGCCAGCGATCTTGGCGGCGCCCATGTTGATGGCGTCGAGGCCGGAGGCGCAGAAACGCGAAATCTGCATGCCGGGCGCCTCGGTGGCATAACGGGCCTCGAAGGCCGAGGCGCGCGGAATGACGGACCCCGCCTCGCCGACCGGATCGACACAGCCGAAGATGATGTCATCGACCTTCGCGGTGTCGAGCCCGTTGCGGTCGCGCACGGCTTCCAGAACCTTGGCGCCGAGGCGGACCGCCGGAACTTCGTGCAGCGAACCGTCCTTCTTGCCGCGGCCGCGTGGCGTGCGAACGGCGTCGTAGACAAATGCGTCAGCCATCTTGCATCTCCTTAGAGTGGGGCCGGTTGGCGGCGCCCGTTATCGTCGTTTCACATGCCCGAAGGCATCAATTCTTCCGGCGCGGCCCAGCCCGGCAGGGCGCGCAAGCGGCCGAGCCATGCGGCAATGGCCGGGAATTCGGCCTGGTCCATCTCGATCTGCTCAGGCCAGAACAGGTAGCCGCACAGCGAGAAATCGGCGATGGTCGGCCTGTCGGCAGCCACCCAGTCGCGGCCGGCCAGATGCGCTTCCAGAACCTTCCAGGCACCCTGCGCGCGGGCATAGATGAACTGCGCCGCCGGATCGTCCACTTTCTTCTGAAAGTGCCGCATGAAGCGTTCCGTTGCGGTGTAACTGGTCAGCTTGTGGTTGTCGAACAAGACCCAACGGAGGATTTCGAACTCCTCGCTCTCCGACTTGTGACCGAACTTGCTGAAATGGCGGGCGAGATAGATGAGGATCGCGCCTGACTGGCTGAGCGTGAAGTCGCCATCGGCACGGTGGTGGATGAGAACCGGCGCTTCGCCCATTATATTGAGTTCGCGGTATTCGGGCGAGCGTGTCGCGCCCTTGAAGAACTCCACGCCGACCGGCTGCCAGTCCGCGCCGCTAAGCTGCAGCATCAGTGCTGCCTTGTAGGAATTACCGCTCTCGGCGAAGCAGTGAAGATCGAACTCGGCCATCCGTGATCCTATTCCGCCGCCTGGGCCATGCCGGCCATCGGGCTGAGCTTCATGCTCGAGGTGGTGCGCGCCGCCAGCTCGCCGTCAGGGCCGTAGAGCTCGGCCTCCAGAAAGGCGACGGAGCGGCCGGCGCGCACGACACGCGCCTCAACCTCGATACGGCCATACTGCACGGCGCGCAGGAAATGCGTGTGCAGGTCGATGGTGGCCTGCCGGTTGGCCATGCCGAGGCTGATGAAGCAGTTGAAGCCCATCGCGTCGTCCATCATGGCGATCAGGAACCCGCCCTGCACGACGCCGCCGAAATTGATGACGTCGCGCGGCGGCTCGAAGGCGAGCCTCAGCCGCATCGCCTCGCGGTCCCACGAGATGACCTGCATGCCCAGCCATTTGGCCGAGGGCGGCGCATTGTCGGCGCTGAAGCTGGAGAGCGGGTCGGCCGCCATCGCTAGAGGCTCCTCGCGATCAGCAGCTTCATGATCTCGTTCGTGCCTCCATAGATGCGCTGCACGCGGGCGTCGCGATACATGCGGGCGATCGGATATTCGTTCATGTAGCCGTAGCCGCCGAAGAGCTGCAGGCATTCGTCCACGATCTTGCACTGCAGATCCGTCAGCCAGTATTTGGCCATCGAGGCGGTGACCGCATCGAGGCCGCCGTCGAGATGCCGGCGCACGCAATCGTCGTAGAACACCCGACCGACAGTGGCCTCGGTCTTCAGTTCGGCCAGCTTGAACTGGGTGTTCTGGAACTCCATCACCGCCTTGCCGAAAGCCTTGCGCTCCTTGACGTAGTCGATGGTGACGGCAAGCGCCCGCTCGATCATCGAAATCGCCTGCGCGCCGATCAGCAGCCGCTCCTGCGGCAATTGCTGCATGAGCTGGATGAAGCCCTGCCCCTCCTCGTGACCGAGGAGGTTCGAGGTCGGCACGCGCACATCGTTGAAGAAGAGTTCCGACGTGTCGTTGGCCTTGAGGCCGATCTTGTCGAGGTTCCGGCCGCGCTCGAATCCTTCGACCTCGTCGGTCTCGACCACGATCAGGGACGTGCCCTTGGCGCCCTGCGCGGGATCGGTCTTGGCGACGACGATGATCAGGTTGGCGTTCTGGCCGTTGGTGATGAAGGTCTTGGAGCCGTTGATCTTGTAATGATTGCCGTCCTTCTCGGCGCGGGTCTTCACGCCCTGAAGGTCGGACCCGGCGCCCGGCTCGGTCATGGCAATTGCGCCGATCAGCTCGCCTGACGCCATTTTCGGCAGCCACTTCTTTTTCTGCTCTTCCGAGCCGTAATGAAGGATGTACGGCGCCACGATGGCATTGTGGAGTGCAATGCCGAAGCCGTCGACGCCGACATGGCCGAGCGCCTCGGCAATCACGCTTTCATGGGCGTAGGTGCCGCCGGAGCCACCATATTCTTCTGGCATCGAGGCGCACAGCAAGCCCGCCGCCCCGGCGTTCTCCCATGCCGCCCGCTCGACGATCTCGGCCTTCTCATATTGCTCGTATTTCGGAGCGACCTCTGCCTCGAGGAACTTCACCGCCATCTCATAGAGCATGGCGACGTCCTCTGAGGCCCAGTCGGGCTTTGGAAGCTGCAGGATTTCGGCTGGACTGGCTGCCATCGGTTCCTCCTCGGACGGCCCACGGCGTTCTAACAAACAAGTTCAAACTTGAACAGAGCCGCGCAGGTGCACGGCTCCGCGTCAGAACGCCTCGGCGGGCAGCGCCATCATGGAGTCCGCGCCGGCCGAGATGCGGGCGAGCCGGGTCGCCGTTTCCGGCATGATGCGCTCCATGAAGAAGGTAGCTGTCGTCAGCTTGTTGTCGAAGAAGGCGGAAGAGCCGTTGGCGCCATCGGCGAGCTTGCTCTGCGCGCTCTTCGCCATCTGCGCCCACATGTAGCCCAGCGCCACAAGCCCGAAGAGGTGCATGTAATCGGTCGAGGCAGCACCCGCATTGTCGGGCTTTTGCATGGCGTTCTGCATCAGCCACATGGTGGCGGCCTGCAGGTCGTTCAGGCCCTTCTTCAGCGCCTTGGTGTAAGGCTTCATCTTCTCGTCTTCGCGATGCTCCTCGCAGAACTCGCCGACCTCCTTGAAGAAGGCCTGCACGGCGCGGCCGCCATTGGCTGCCAGCTTGCGGCCGACGAGGTCGAGCGCCTGGATGCCGTTGGCGCCCTCATAGATCATGGCGATGCGGGCATCGCGCACAAACTGACTCATGCCGTGCTCTTCAATGTAGCCATGGCCGCCAAACACCTGCTGCGCCATGACGGCGTGGTCGAAGCCCTTGTCGGTGAGCACACCCTTGATGATCGGGGTCATCAGGCCGAGCAGGTCTTCCGCTTCCTCGCGGTCCTTTTCCTCGCCGGTGCGATGCGCGACGTCAGACTTGAGCGCGGTCCACAGAACGAAAGCGCGACCTCCCTCGTTGAAGGCGCGCATGGTCATCAGCGAACGGCGGATGTCCGGATGGACGATGATCGGATCGGCCTTCTTGTCCGGGGCCTTCGGGCCAGACAAAGCCCGGCCCTGAATGCGCTCGCGCGCATAGTCGGCGGCGTTCTGGTAGGCGATTTCGCCCATCGACTGGCCCTGCAGGCCGACGCCGAGACGGGCTTCGTTCATCATCACGAACATGGCCTTGAGGCCGGAGTTCTCCTCGCCGATGAGATAGCCGGTGGCTTCGTCGTAGTTGAGCACGCAGGTCGAATTGCCGTGAATGCCCATCTTCTCCTCGATGGAGCCGCAGGTGACGCCATTGCGCTCGCCGGGTTCGCCGTTCTCGTCGAGGATGAATTTCGGCACGATAAAGAGAGATATGCCCTTCACCCCCTCCGGCGCGCCCTCGATGCGGGCAAGCACCAGGTGGACGATATTGTCCGACATGTCGTGTTCGCCGGCAGAGATGAAAATCTTCTGGCCTGAAATCTTGTAGGTGCCGTCCTTCTGCGGCACGGCCTTCGTGCGCAGCATGCCGAGATCGGTGCCGCAATGCGGCTCGGTGAGGTTCATGGTGCCGGTCCAGACACCCTCGATCATCTTCGGCAGCCAGGTCTGCTTCTGCTCGTCCGAGCCATGCTCATTGATGGCGGCGATCGCGCCCTGGGTGAGGCCCGGATACATCATCAGCGCCATGTTGGCCGAGATCATGTATTCGCTGACGGCGGTGTGAACCGAGTATGGCAGGCCCTGGCCGCCATATTCGGCAGGTGCCGCAAGCCCGAGCCAGCCGCCTTGGCAATATTGGTCGTAAGCGTCCTTGAAGCCCTTCGGGGTCGTCACAGAGCCGTCGTCATGGCGAACGCAGCCTTCTTCGTCGCCGACGCGATTGAGCGGATGAAGCACGTTCTCGGCCAGCTTTGCGCCTTCGGCGAGGATTGCTTCGAGCACGTCGGGCGTGGCGTCGGAAAAGCCGGGAAGGTTCGAGTAGCGCTCGTAGCCGAGCACATCCTTGAGCACGAAAAGCGTGTCCTCAACCGGCGCCTTGTAGGTCGGCATGGGTTCCTCCGAAGAACGAATCTGCGCCCGGTATCGAGCCGGCGCAAGCTATGACGAGATGCTTGCGCGGGCACGTATCAAATTTTGACGTTTGCGTAAACGTCAAAGTTTTGCGGATGAGCGAAATTTGAACGCAAAAAACCCGGCGGCGGGCGAAAGCCCGCGACCGGGTTGCATCATTCGGACTGCGACGGCTCGCGGCGCGGAACTGCGTCAGGCCGCAGTACGGTCCTGCAGCTGTTCACGCATCTCGGCGATCAGGCCATCGATGTCGACGATCGCCTGGTCGATCTCGCGCCGCTGCTTTTCGAGGCGACCGCGTTGGCGCTCGGACTTCTCCAGCACGACCTTCAGCTGACGGACATTGGAGCCCTGCGGATCGTAGAGGTCGATCATCTGCTTGACCTCGCGCAGGGAGAACCCGACACGCCGGCCCAGAAGAATGAACTTCAGGCGCGTCTTGTCGGCGCTCCGGTACAGCCGCGTGGCACCGTTGCGGATCGGGCTGATCAGCCCCTTGTCCTCGTAAAAGCGTAGAGCGCGAAGCGTGACCCCGAACTGGCGGGCCATATCTCCAATTCTGGTGAGGTCCTCGGACTTGTGCTCCGAAACACCACCAGCGGCCGGCGAAACGCCGGCGGAAGCGAAGTTCATCATTTCCTCTTCTAATCCCCTTAGGGTGGCCGCAAGCCAATCCCAAGCTGACGGAACCCGTGGGGGCAAACCGGGTCCGAGATGTTGCGAGTGAAGGGCACCAGTTTCGTGGGCCCTATCCGATTGGCGGGTCACATAGTGCGAACCGATTCACGTTTCAACTGCGAACTATCGCCACACTCGACCAAGGTCTCAGACTCTGCCGACCAATTTGCCGCTTGGTAAGCTTGGTTAACGCCTTGTTTACCACGTTCGGGGAAAGGTGAGCGCGTCGGTGTACCGTGGATATCCTGTCATTCGTTGGCCACGGTTTTCAAATCGAGAGGTCCGGGCGAACAGCGTCCGTGACCGCAAAGCGCCCGGCTTCCGGGCGAACTCGCAGCGACCCGACCTCGACTGATCTACCGGCACCATGGCCGGTCACGGCGGCGGACAGGCGTATCGATGAGCAGCAAACGGTCATATCTCGATTCCATCAACGCCGGGAGAAAGCGGCGGCCCAATCCCTCCTTTGAGGATATGGACCGCACTCTGGCGCGCCTGGAAAGCCGGTCGGAGCCGCTGCGCGACACGCTTCGCCAGCCGCGCGCCCAAGATTTCCGCGGCGCCCGCCGTCCCGCCCCGCGGGTTCGCTATCGCGACGATGCCGAGCCCTATTCCGAAGCGCACTACGCCGACTACGACACCGACTATGTTGCCGATGCCCCGCGTCGGGGCGCGCGTCCGCAATTCGATACGCTCGCCCGGGACATGGAGCAGGCGCGCAGGCAGGAAGACAGCCTTGGCGCCGTGACCAAGATCGCGGCCGAACTCAAGGCGATGCGCGAGGAACTGCGGCAGCAGATGGGACAGGGCCTGCGCCGCGAGTTCGATTCGCTCCGCTCCGACATCGAACGCCTTCGCTCCGCTGCGCCTTCCGCGCAGCCCGGTGAACTCGGCGCAGAATTCGAACGCCTGTCGGACGCTGTCCGCGCGCTTGCCGAGCGCAGCGACGACCGCAGCGTCAACATGCTGCGGCTCGAACTCGAAAAGGTGAAAGGCGCGCTCGACGAACTGGCGCGCGAGGACACGGTGCGCTCCGCCGAACGCCGCTGGGACGATTTCGACCGCCGCTGGTCTCACCTCGAAACGAAAATAGCCGACACGCCAAGCAAGGCGCAGTTCGAACCGACCATCAAGGCGCTGAATTCGCAGTTGGAGCGCATCGGCAAAGCCGTCGACAGCCTGCCGGAATCACTTTCGCTGCGCTCGCTGGAAGAAAAGCTGCGCGGGCTCGCCGGTACGGTCGACCAGTTTTCAGACAAGTACGGCGCCAAGATGCCCGAGGCCTTCTCCATGATCGAGCAGCGCCTTGACGAGATCACCCGCGCCATTGCGGCCTCAGGTTCCGCAACCCAGTCTTTCGACACCGAACCGTTCGAGCGCATCGAAGCGCGGGTTTCCTCGCTGGCGCGGCAGATCGAGGAACTGACAGAAGACCAGTCATCGGAACAGGTGATCGACCGACTGAACGCGCTCTCGCACCGCGTGGAGGAGATCGCCCAGCGCATCGAGATGCCGGAATCGGCGGTCGAGGTTTTGGCCGAGCAGATCCATGCGATTGCCGGAAAGCTCGAAGAAGACCCGTCGCGCAACTACGCCGACGTCATCTTCCAGGGCATGGAAGATCGCTTCGCGCAGATCTCGCAGATGCTGGAGCGGCGGCAGGGCGACGCCATCGAGCAGGGCCAGCAGCTCTTCCGCGAGCTCGAAAGAAGGCTGGAGACGGTTTCCACCAAGCTCGAAGAGCGCGACTCCGAAGCGGCCGCCTCCAGCGCAGGCGTGATCGACGCCATGGAGCGGCGCTTTGCCGAACTCGTCGCGCATCTGGATGCGGGCGCACGCGGCTCGGGCGACGACGCCATGTACGGGCTGGAGCAGCGGCTCGACGACATCTCGCGGCGGCTGGACAGTTCGGCGCAGCAGGTTGCCGGTATCGATCCGGCCCTGATCAAGAGCCTGGAATCGCAGGTGGCTGCGCTGTCGTCACATCTCGAAAGACCCAGCCAGCCCCTGCCCGAGTTCGAGGACATCTCACCTAGACTCGACCATATCGAGCAGTCGCTGGCACAAGGGCGCGACGCCATGGTGGAGGCTGCACGCAAGGCCGCCCACGATGCGTTTGCGAACCTGCCTGCCGGCGCCGAGGGCGGCTCCGGCCTGTCGGCCGAGCTCAAGGCCATCGAGGACCTGACGCGCAAGTCCGACGAACGGAATGCCAAGACATTCGAGACCATCCACGACACGCTTCTGAAGATCGTCGACCGGCTGGGAGCGCTTGAGCAGCGCGACGCGGTCCCGAGAAGCCAGCCAATGCCGGCAAAACCGGCGCTCGCACCGGAAAGCACGCCGTCGATCGAGGGCGAATTCGAAGACGAGGACCTTGACGACTATCGCGGCGAGCAGGCGCAGCAGATGCGCTCGCCCGCCCAGGCCGCCGCGGCGGCTGCCAGCTTCGCGCTCGGCAGGAACGAGCCCGAACCGGAAAGCGAAGGCAACGGCCGGCGCTCAATGCTGGGCGGCCTGACCCGCGCCTTGACCGGACGCAAGGAACGCAAGGCCGAGGACACAGGACCGCGGACGGATCGAAAGGCGGAGCCGAAGCTCGACGAGCCGCTCGACCCGAGCGTCGCGAACCAGCCGCTGGAGCCGGGATCGGGCGCGCCCGACCTCAACGCCATCATGAAGCGGGTGCGCGACGAGCATGGCGAGCCGGGCAAGGCGAGCACCATGGACGCCGCCAAGTCCGACTTCATAGCCGCCGCCCGGCGCGCCGCGCAGGCCGCGGCCTCCGAGGCCGAAGCCATGAAACGGAAGAGCGACAGCGGAACCGGCGGGCGCAAGCTCGGCGTGGGCGGCATTTTCAAGGGCCGTACGCGGACGGCGCTGATGGCGGCGACCGCAATCGTGGTCCTTGTCGGCGCCTGGCAACTTGGCGGCGCCTTCCTCTCAGGAAGTGGCGATCAAGGCGACATCGCGGCAAATTCGGACACGCAGCAGGAGCCCGCACAGCTCACCGCTAGGATGATGGATGGCGGGGACGAGGCAGCGCCCATTCCGCCGGTGCGCGCTGTTGACGACCAGCCGATCGAAATGACCGAGCCTTCCGCAAGCGACGAAATGCTCACCCTCGAGCAGGATGAGAACGACGCTGCCGGCATGTCCGAAGAACGCATGGCCCTCATGAACCCTGCACCCGAGCCGGCCGAGCTCGAAGAGCCGGCGCTCGACACCAGCGGCCAGGGCATGGGTATGACAGGGGCCGAAGGGACCGGCCCGGAGGCTCTCGTCGAGGCGGCGGAGGGCGGCGACCCCAAGGCGATGTACGAGATCGCCAATCGCTACGCCGATGGCCGCGGCGTCGAGACCAGCATGGAGAACGCCGCCGACTGGTATCGCCGCGCAGCCGAACTCGGCTACGCCCCGGCGCAATACCGCCTGGGCAACCTCTACGAAAAGGGCAATGGAGTCGAACGCGACATGGTCATGGCCATGGACTGGTACGAGAAGGCCGCCAAGCAGGGCAACGCCAGCGCCATGCACAATCTCGCCGTGCTCTACGCGATGGGTACAAACGGCCCGGCCGACAACGACTCCGCGGCCCGCTGGTTCCTGGAAGCGGCCGAACTCGGGGTGACTGACAGCCAGTACAATCTGGGCATCCTGGCCGCCAAGGGCGCCGGCATGCCGCAGAGCCTGGAAGAAAGCTACAAATGGTTCGCCCTGGTTGCCAATGGCGGCGATCGCGACGCCGCCGCCAAGCGCGACGAAATCGCCAAGGCAATGCGGCCGGAACAGTTGGAGAAGGCGCGCCAAGCTGCGGAACTGTGGAAGGCCCGGCCGGTGATCCCCGAGGCCAATGTCGCCGAGATTCCCGAGGAATGGACGGATGGCGACACCCAGACCGCCAGCGTGGACGTCGGGCAGGCGGTGCGCAACATCCAGGCCATCCTGAACAACAACGGCTATGACGCGGGACCCGCCGACGGTGTGATGGGAGCCAAGACGAAAGCCGCGATCAGGGCGTTCCAGGCGGACAACGGAATGCAGGCCGATGGCGAGGTCGACGACGAACTCGTGAAGGCGCTTCTGGAGCGGAACTCAGCCGACTGACCAGCGGCGCGCGACTGCTACCGGAGGGCCGCACAGTAGCGCGCGGCGCGGCGTTATCCATTCGGGTCGGTTGCGTTTGACTCAACCACATTGTCGGCGCAAGAACGGCTTGTCTTTCGATGGCTTGCGGCGGGGACGGGACCCGACGGGCGACGCGCGGACCGAGTTGACGGGTGAGCATCTACCTCCCGATTGCGGAAATGTCGGTGAACCTGCTGGTGCTGCTCGCCATGGGGGCGGCCGTCGGCTTTCTCTCAGGCATGTTCGGCGTCGGCGGGGGCTTTCTGATCACGCCGCTGCTGATCTTCTACAACATCCCTCCGGCAATCGCCGTCGCGACCGGCGCCAACCAGGTCATCGGCTCCTCCATTTCCGGCGCGATCGCCCATTTCAAGCGCGGCACACTCGACTTCAAACTCGGCGGGGTGCTTCTTATGGGCGGCTTCGCGGGCTCCGCACTTGGAGCCTATGTCTTCGCCCTGTTGAGACGCCTCGGGCAACTCGACCTCTTCATCTCGCTGCTCTACGTCGCGTTCCTCGGCATCATCGGTGGCCTGATGCTGGTCGAGGCGGTGCGGGCGATGCGCCGCGCGCGCGGCGGGGTAACCACCAATCTGCGCAAGCCCGGCCAGCACAACTGGATCCACAAGCTGCCGCTCAAGATGCGCTTTCGCGCATCCAAGCTGTTCGTCAGTGCAATACCGGTCGTCGGGCTCGGCGCGGCAATCGGCTTCCTCGCTGCCATCATGGGCGTGGGCGGCGGTTTCATCATGGTGCCTGCGCTCATCTACCTGCTCAAGGTGCCGACCAATGTCGTTATTGGCACCTCGCTGTTCCAGATCATTTTCGTGACCGCCTTCACCACGGTTCTGCATGCGACGGCGAACCAGACGGTGGATGTCGTGCTTGCATTTACCCTCATGGCCGGCGGCGTGGCCGGTGCGCAGTATGGGGCAAAGGCCGGTCAGAGGCTGCGCGGCGAGCAGCTGCGCGCGCTGCTTGCGCTGCTCGTGCTGGCGGTTGCGATGCGGCTCGGTTTCGACCTTTTCGTGCGTCCTTCCAGCATCTACTCCCTGACCATATTGCAGGGGACGGGACTATGATCCGCTGGCTCGCCATCTTCGCCTTCCTGGCGGTCTGGGCGTCCCCGGCGATGGCGCAGGTCGATACCGCGAGCCCGGAGAACATCCAGATCGGGCTCTCGACCGACCGGGTTTCGATCCGGTCGGACTTCGGCGGCGCGGACCTGACAATTTTCGGCGCGCTGGAAAATGTGGACCCGCTGGTGAGCCATCGCGGTCGCTACGACGTGATCGTGGTGCTGGAAGGTCCGGCGCGGCCAATCGTCGTGTGGAAGAAGACCCGCGTGCTCGGCATGTGGATCAACACCCAGTCGCAGACCTTCATCAATGTGCCGGCTTCCTATTCGGTCGCCACCACGCGCGCCTTCCAGGACATCGCCGACAGCCAGGCCTACAAGCAGCTGTCGCTCGGCGCGGACAACATCCATCTTCAGCCGATCAATCCCGACGGTTCGGCGATGACCGTGCAGGAATTTGCCGGCGCGCTGCGTGACCGCAAGCGGGCGGCAGGCCTCTACAGCGACCGCGTCGGCGGCGTCGAGTTCCTGTCGCAGAACCTCTTCAGGGCGACGGTGTCGCTGGCGCCGAACGTGCCTGTCGGCACGCATCGCGCGCGCGCTTTCCTGTTCAAGAACAGCACCTTTGTGCGCGAGACCTCGGTACCGCTTGTTATCTACAAGGCCGGCTTCGAGCAGTCGATATTCAGGGCGGCCCACGACTACAGCCTGTTCTACGGCCTGTTTGCCGTGGCGCTCGCCATGCTGACCGGCTGGGCCGGCAGCATCCTATTTCGCAGGGAGTGACCTTTGGCCGAAGAAAGCACCACGCCACAGGATGAAACCCAGGCAGAGACACAGCCGGCATCGCGCAAGCTTGCGGCGAGGCTTGGCTATGCCGGCCTTCTTCCCGCGATCCTGTTGGCGCTGTGGCTGTTCGGCATTCCGGACAATCATCCCTGGCGGCCGACGACCATCGCCCTGTTGGCCGGTTACGCCGCAGTCGTGTTGTCTTTCCTCGGCGGCATACGCTGGGGCATCGCCCTTTCAGAACCAGACGAGACGGCCAGCCGCGCATTTGCCATCAGCGTGCTGCCGGCGCTCGGCGGCTGGGGCGCGCTGTTCGTACCGCCGCCCTATACCTTTGTTCTGCTGGCCGTCGCCTTCGCCGCCCATGGCGCATGGGACACGCTGACGGCGCAACGCGGCAAGATGCCCGACTGGTTCGCGCGGCTGCGCATGCAGCTCACAGCCGGGATCGTGGTGACGATGCTGATCGCCTTCGCCGGCACGGCCTAACCCGCCCGGAGCGCCGAACCGGCAATCGAATAGACCCGGTCGCGACCCATCATGTAGGCGACGAGACTCTCGGCCGCGAACAGGCCGGCATAGGCGCGATCACGGATATTTAGCATGCCAGTGTAGGCCCCGAAGGCCGGCATGATCAGGCGGCGGCCGTCGCTGGCAAAACAGGGGCGGCGAACGGAACGTCCGCGACGCACGATGCGCGCGCCGGGATGCAGATGACCGGCAATCTCGCCCTCGCAGGAACCCGCCTGCGGCTCGTGCCGGAAGACGAGCCCGCCGAAGGACAGCTCGTGCACGCATTCTCCCGGCAGATCGTGCGGGACGTCCGGATCGTGGTTGCCGGCGATCCAGTACCAGTCGCGGCCGGCCAGCATGTCCAGCAGTGCCTCCCGGTAGACGGCCGGCAGCCGCTCAGCACCCTGCCTGTCGTGAAAGCTGTCGCCGAGGCTGACGACGATCCGGGGCCGATAGTCCCGCAGCACGCCGTCAAGCATGCCAAGCGTCGACCCCGTATCGTAGGGCGGCGCGAGCATGCCGCGCCGCGCGAAAGACGAACCCTTTTCGAGATGCAGGTCGGAAACGACCAGCAGCGAGGCCTGCGGAAAAAAGAGCACGCCGCGCGGGTCGCACAGCGCGGTCTCGCCAGCGATGGCGAGTTCGGTGGCGCCGACCGTAGGGCCGGAAATCGCTGCAGCGATGTTCATGTCGTCGTCAGGGCTCCATCGCGTCGGCGATCAGATCGTCTTCCGTCTCGCGCAGCAGGCTCTCATTCGCATCGCCGCTGACCGGTTCCTTGCCGATTTCCAGCATGATGGGCACCGCCAGCGGCGAAATGCGGTTCAGCCTCTTATGCATGATTCGCCCGCGAATGCGCGAGAGCATGTCGCCGAGGCGCGCCACGTCGAGCAGCCCGGCGGCTGCATCGGCCCGCGTTGCGCGCAGCAGGATGTGGTCGGGTTCATGGGTCCGCAGCACGTCGTAGATCAGGTCGGCAGATATCGTGATCTGCCGGCCTGACTTCTCCTGGCCCGGGTGTCGTTGCTCGACCAAGCCGGCAATGACGGCGCAATTGCGGAAGGTGCGCTTCAGCATCCAGCTTTCGGCGAGCCAGGCGTCGAGGTCGTCGCCCAGCATATCCTCGTCGAACAGGTCCGCCAGCGGCACTTGCTTCGACTGGAACAAAGCGCCGAGATCGTCGAGCGCCCAGACGGCGAGCGAATAGTCGGTGGCGACGAAGCCGAGCGGACGCGCGCCGGCGCGGTCGAGCCGGCGAGTGAGCAGCATACCCAGCGTCTGGTGCGCCAGCCTGCCCTCGAACGCGTAGACGACCATGTAATGGCGGTCGGCCCGCGGGAAGGTCTCGATGAGCAGCCCGTCGCGACCCGGCAGCACCGATTTCAGCTTCTGGATCTTCAGCCAATCGGCCACCTGCGGCGGCAGCGTGCTCCACCGCGCCGGATCGGCCATGATGGAGCGGACCTGGTCGGCGAGGTAGGTCGAGAGCGGGAACTTGCCGCCCATGTAGGACGGCACCTTGGCATCGACGTTCGGAGCATTGGAGACGAACGCCTCGTTGTCGCGAATGCCTTCCAGCCGCAGCACCTTGCCGGCAAAGAGGAAGGTGTCGCCCGGCGCCAGCATTTCGAGGAAATACTCCTCCATCTTGCCCAGCACCGGTCCGCCGCGCGCCGCCGTGCCGCGGCCGGCGCGGACGTAGCGGACATTGAGCATCGGCGATTCCACGATGGTGCCGACGTTGAGCCGGTATTGCTGGGCGATGCGCGGATTGGCGACGCGCCAGCGGCCGTCCGCCGTCTTTCTGATACGCGCATAGCGCTCATAGCTTTTCAGCGCGTAGCCGCCGGTGGCGACGAACTCGACTGCCTGGTCGAAGGTTTCACGGTCCAGCGCGGCATAAGGCGAGGCCGAGCGGATTTCTGCAAAAAGCTCGTCGGCGTCGAACGGTTCGCCGCAGGCCGAGCCCAGAACGTGCTGCGCCAGCACGTCAAGGGAACCTGCGAGCAGCGGCGGCGTGTCCTGCGCGCCGAGATAGTTGGCATCGACTGCCGCCCGGCATTCGAGAACCTCGAACCGATTAGCGGGCACGAGGATGGCGCGGCTCGGTTCGTCCAGCCGGTGGTTTGCACGGCCGATCCGCTGGGCAAGGCGGCTGGCGCCCTTGGGCGCGCCGACATGGACGACGAGATCGACATCGCCCCAGTCGATGCCGAGATCGAGCGTCGAGGTGGCGACGATGGCGCGCAAGCTGCCGTCCTCCATCGCCTTTTCGACTCGCCGGCGCTGGCCGACATCGAGAGAACCGTGGTGCAGGGCGATCGGCAGCGACTCCTCGTTGATGCGCCACAATTCCTGAAACAGCAGTTCCGCCTGGCTGCGGGTATTGACGAAAAGCAGCGTCGTCTTGTGCCGCTTGATTGCCTCATAGACCTCCGGAATGGCGTAACGCGCCGAGTGCCCGGCCCAGGGCACATGTTCCCTGGAGTCGAGGATCGATATCTCGGGCTTGGCGCCGCCGGTGACGGTGATGAGACCAGACATGGCGCCCGGCGTGTGCTGGCTGACCAGCCAGCGGCGCAACGCGTCGGGATCGGCGACGGTTGCCGACAGGCCGACAGCCTGAAGCTGCGGCGCGAAGCGGCGCAGGCGCGCAAGGCCGAGCGACAGCAGATGGCCGCGCTTCGAGGTCACAAGGGAATGCAGCTCATCGAGCACGATATAACGCAGGCCGGAGAACAGGCGGTCGGCCTCGCGCGAAGCGATCAGCAGCGCGACCTGCTCGGGCGTGGTAAGCAGGATGTCGGGTGGGGCATATTTCTGGCGCTGGCGCTTGTGCGACGGCGTGTCACCAGTGCGCGTCTCCATCGAAACGGGCAGGCCGATTTCGGCGACCGGTTTGCCGAGATTGCGCTCGATATCAACGGCCAGCGCCTTGAGCGGCGAGATGTAGAGCGTGTGGACGCCGCGGAACGCTTCGCCCGGCTTGCGCTTCGGCCGCTGCGCGAGATCGACCAGCGCCGGCAGGAAACCCGCCAGCGTCTTGCCGGCGCCCGTGGGCGCGATCAGCAGAACGGACTCTCCGCCCTGCGCCTTTTCCAGAAGTTCGAGCTGATGCGCACGCGGCCGCCAGCCGCGCTCGGAAAACCAGCGCAGGAAGGGCTCGGGCAGATAGGGGCCGGCTTCGGCGGCGGCGAGGTCTGGCTTTGCGGTCACACCCGGACGTTAGCCGCCGGGCATGAATGCGCCAAGCGATTTTCAGAACAAATCGTGATCAGTTCGGAAGCGCAACGCTGCTGCCATGAACCTCGTCCGTCGCCGAAACGGTGACAGTGTGTTCCCGGCCAGCCTTCTCCGCCACCACGATCAGCCCTTCGATGCCATCGCCGCGGTCAAGACGGATCGTAGACCTTTCGAAGGAGAGAACCGACAGTCCGTTGGCGGCTAGAAGATCGCGCAGATAGGGTTCCGAATGGGCATAGCGGCGCGAGGGTCGAAGCGCAAAGCGATCGCCCTCGTGACGCTCGACACTGAATGCGAAGAGCGCGCCGGGAGCGAGGGCAGCGGCGATGCGCCCGATCACGCCATCGAGTGCGCCGACATACATGAAGACATCGGCTGCGGTGACGAGATCGGCTTCGCCGGCAATTTCCGCCATCGACAGATCGGCCTTTGCCAGTCGGTCATAGACGCGCTTCGCCTCGGCGCGCTTCAGCATCTGCGCCGACAGGTCTACGCCTTCGAGGAAGCTCACGGTCGCCCGCAGGCGCTCGCCCATCAGCCCGGTGCCGCAACCGAGATCGACGGCGTGGGCGAAGGCGGTCCGTCCGGTCCGGGCAATCGCCTCGGCCAACAATTGCGGCACGCGATAGTCCAGCGTCTCGACGAGTGAGGCGTCGAAATCGGCGGCATACTGGTCGAACAGCGCCTCGACGAATGCTGGCGAGGGCTGGTCGAGTTCGGGCATTGCACCCGCCAGTTGGAGACGCAAAGAGGCGCCCAGGCTGTCGGCCGGATCGAGGCGGACAGCCTCTCGCCAGCAATCAGCGGCGTCGGCCTGGCGATCGGAGTCCCAGAGCATCTCGCCCAGCCGGTACCAGCCGGCGGACCACCCGGGCGCAATGTCCAGCGCCTCACGCATCAGATCGGCCGCGGCAGCATGGTCTCCAGCGGACAAAAGCATCTCGGCATAGGAAGCGCGCCGGTCGGCGACGAGATCGCCAGACGAAAGCTGGAGGGGCTGCATGTGAACGGTTCCAGAAACCCGGGACCCGGGCGCGCGCTTATCCACCGAGCCCGCCAAAGTGGCAAGAGAGATTCCGCGTATTGCGTCAACAGCTTCCACGGCGGCGGCAATGGACTATCTTCAGGCCATGCGACCAGAGCAGCTTCTGCACACAAGGCCTGAGGGCCTGTACTCGCCGGCTGGCGATTTCTTCATCGATCCGGTGCGGCCGGTGAAGCGCGCGCTGATCACGCACGGCCATTCCGACCATGCGCGCGCCGGGCATGAGAGCGTGCTGGCGACGCGGCAGACGCTCGACATCATGAAGCTGCGTTATGGCGAAGGCTTTGCCAGCACCGGCCAGACGATCGGCTACGGCCAGCAGATCGCGATCGGCGAGGCGCGTGTGTCGTTCCATCCCGCCGGTCATGTGCTGGGATCGGCGCAGATCGCGGTGGAGGCCGGCGGCATCCGGATCGTCGCCTCGGGCGACTACAAGCGCCACGCCGACACGACCGTGACGCCGTTCGAAGCCGTACCCTGCGACGTGTTCATCACCGAGGCGACTTTCGGCCTGCCTGTCTTCCGCCATCCCGACGCGGCCCGCGAGATCGACCGGCTGCTCGCTTCGCTCGCCGCCTTTCCGGAGCGGACGCATTTGGTCGGCGCTTATGCGCTCGGTAAGGCGCAGCGGCTGATCCGCCTACTGCGCGAGCGCGGCTATGAGAAACCCATCTTCATCCACGGCGCGCTCGAAAAGCTGTGCGCCTATTACGAGGGTCAGGGCGTCGATCTCGGTCCGCTGGAGCCGGCGACGCTCGGTAAGGGCGGCAAGGGCGATTTCGCCGGAGAGATCGTCGTCGGGCCGCCTTCGGCATTTGCCGACCGCTGGGCGCGGCGCTTCGCCGACCCGGTGTCGAGCTTCGCGTCAGGCTGGATGCGCATCCGCCAGCGAGCAAAGCAGCGCGGCGTCGAACTGCCGCTGATCATCTCCGACCATGGCGACTGGGACGAACTCACGCAGACCATTTCCGACACCGGTGCCGGCGAGGTCTGGGTCACGCATGGCCGCGAGGAGGCCCTCGTGCGTTGGTGCGAGATCAACGGGATCGCGGCGCGGCCGCTACACCTCGTCGGCTATGAGGACGAGGGCGACTGATGCGCCGCTTCGCCGAACTCCTCGACCGGCTGGTGCTGACGTCATCGCGCAACGCCAAGCTGAAGCTGATGGCGGACTATTTTCGCGCCGCGCCCGACCCCGACCGTGGCCATGCGCTGGCCGCACTGACCGGCAGCCTCTCCTTCGCCAGCGTGAAGCCCGGCGCGCTGCGGGCGCTGGGCGCGGAGCGCATCGACCCTGTGCTCTTCGCCTATTCCTACGACTATGTCGGCGATCTTGCCGAAACGCTGTCGCTGGTGTGGCCGGGGCACGGCGAGAGCGGCAACGAGCCGAGCCTGTCGGCGGTGGTCGACATGCTCTCCACGGCCAGCCGTTCGGACGCGCCGGCGATCCTGACCGAGTTGCTCGACAGGCTGGACATTCCGGCGCGCTTCGCCGTGATCAAACTCGTCACCGGCGGGCTGCGCATCGGGGTTTCGGCGCGATTGGCGAAACAGGCGCTGGCCGATTTCGGCGGCACGGAGGTGACCGAGATCGAGGAACTGTGGCACGGGCTGGAGCCGCCCTATGAAGGCCTGTTCGCCTGGCTGGAGGGCACAGCGGAGAAACCCCGGCACACGGCTCAGGCGCTGTTCCGGCCTGTCATGCTCGCCAATCCTCTCGGCGATCCCGACCGCGACAAGCTCGATCCCGCCGACTACGCGGCGGAGTGGAAGTGGGACGGCATCCGCGTGCAGATAACGTCGGAGGGCGGCACGCGGCGCATCTATTCGCGCACCGGCGACGATGTGTCGGGCGCCTTCCCCGACCTGCTTGACGCCATCGATTTCGAGGGCAGCCTCGACGGGGAGTTGCTGGTCGGCACGCCGCCGGAGGAAACCGGCAGCTTCTCCGACCTGCAGCAGCGGCTCAACCGCAAGACGGTGTCGGCGAAAATGCTGGAGCGCTATCCAGCCTTCGCGCGCTGCTACGACCTGCTGCAGGAGGGTGGCGACGACCTGCGCCCGCTGCCCTTCAGGGAGCGCCGGGAGCGGCTGGCGTCATTCATCGAAGGGCTGAACCCTGCGCGCTTCGACCTGTCGCCGCTGGTGCCGTTCAGCGACTTCGACGAGCTGGAGCGGCTGCGTCAGTCGCCACCGCATTCGGTGATCGAAGGCATCATGCTGAAGCGCTGGGACGCGCCCTATGTCGCCGGCCGGCCCAAGGGACCGTGGTTCAAATGGAAGCGCGACCCGCATCTGATCGACGCCGTGCTGATGTACGCCCAGCGCGGTCACGGCAAGCGTTCGAGCTTCTATTCCGACTACACGTTCGGCGTCTGGACCGGGCCTGAGGAGAACCCGGAGCTGGTGCCGGTCGGCAAGGCCTATTTCGGATTCACCGACGAGGAGCTGAAGCAGCTCGACAAATATGTCCGCGACAACACGCTGGAGCGGTTCGGTCCCGTGCGTTCGGTGCGCGCCGAACCCGGCCACGGGTTGGTGCTGGAAGTCGCATTCGAGGGTCTCAACCGGTCGACGCGCCACAAGTCGGGCGTGGCGATGCGTTTTCCTAGAATCTCGCGGCTTCGATGGGACAAGCCAGCAGGCGAGGCCGACAGGCTGGAGACGCTGACGGCGATGCTCAACGGCTAGGCAGCCTCACTGCGCGGCGACGCGGATCTCGAAAACATGCAGCGCTCGCTTGCCGCCGGAAACGTCCGGTACGATGGCTATCGTGCCCGAAGTCCCCGGCGAGCCGCGCGGCATCTCAATGTCGAACAGGTAGTCGGCGATTTCGTAGCCGACGAGGTAGCGCTTGCGTCCGCAATCGCCGAGTTCGCCAAAATTGCAGCTCACGGAAATCTGCGTCTCATCACCCTCCTCGGAACGAGCCACCACGTCGAACACCGCACCGCCACCGGCGAGCGACTGCAGGACAGCGGCCGGAACGTCGAACAAAACGGCTTCTCCCCCGGAGCGTATCTCCAGATAGGCGCCCGCATCATCCTCGCCGACCGTCGCGGTTGCCCCGGTCGGCGCGACGACGGTGGATGGGTCGGCAGGCGAAAACAGCGTCACCCAGTCGCGCGGCTGACCCCCCTCGGCGGGGCCGAGCGGTGGCGGCCCACCGGGGTCGAACTCCTCCGCCTCGACCTCTGCGGGCGGATTGGGCGAGGACGTATCCGGCTGACCGAACAGGCCGGTTTCGCTCGCCCACCAGGCGCCGATGGCAAGCGCGGCAACGAATGTCACGGCGACGAACATGGCGGCGTAAGGCCGCTTGCGGCCGGATGGTTCGTCGCCCTCCGGGGCAAGGCGATCCTCCGCGGTCGCGCCGATACGCTCCTCTTCGGCGAAGCGGGCGGGCGCAGGCTCGTTGCGAATGGGCCTGTCGATGCGGGGTTCGGGCAGGGGCGCCGCAGCCGGGTCAGGCGCGGCGGCTGGTGCTTCCACCACGGGCTCGACCGCGGGCACGTATTCGCGCTCGATCGCGGTGATGTGGGCCTTGAGCGCGTTCTGCCGGCGCTCGATCATATCGAGCGTGAGGTCGGGATTGGATGCATTTGCGCGATCCAGCGCAGCCAGAACGGAACGGTAGACCCTCTCACGATAAGCGCGGTTGCTCGCGTCGCCTTTCGCGAGGGCGTCCCTGATCGCCCTTTCGATCGAATCCAACCTGATTTGCCTCGCTGGCCGCCTCCGTGCCGCAATCGTTAAACCGTGGTGCGCCGGCAATCAATCTCGGTTGAACGCACTGCGGCGGCGCAACAGCAGGATTGCCCCTGCAATGCCGATCTGCTTAGAAGCAGTTACGTTTACGCACACGTCAAACAACGCGGAGGGGAAACATGGCGCTGCCCGACATTCTGAAGCGGAACCTCCGCATCCCGGTCGTGGGCGCGCCCCTGTTCATCATCTCACATCCGCCGCTGGTGCTGGCGCAATGCAAGGCCGGCATCGTCGGCTCGTTCCCTGCACTCAACGCGCGGCCGCAGGAACAGCTCGACGAGTGGCTCGCAGAAATCACCGAGACACTGGCTGCCCACAACGCCGCCAATCCCGAACGCCCGGCAGCGCCCTTCGCGGTCAACCAGATCGTCCACCGGACGAATGCCCGGCTGCAACAGGACCTCGCCGACTGCGTGAAATACAAGGTGCCGATCGTGATCACGTCGCTCGGCGCGGTACCTGAGGTCTACGACGCTGTTCATTCCTATGGCGGGATCGTGCTGCACGACATCATCCACGACCGGCATGCTCGCAAGGCGATCGAGAAGGGCGCCGACGGCCTGATCGCGGTGGCGAGCGGCGCCGGCGGCCATGCCGGTACGCTGTCGCCCTTCGCCCTCATCCAGGAAATTCGCCAGTGGTTCGACGGTCCGCTGCTCCTGTCCGGCGCCATCGCCAATGGCGGCGCGGTGCTGGCTGCGCAGGCCATGGGAGCCGACCTTGCCTATATCGGCTCGCCCTTCATCGCCACGCGGGAAGCGCGTGCCACGGACGGCTACAAGCAGATGATCGTGGAATCAAAGGCTGCCGACATCGTCTACTCGAACCTCTTTACAGGGGTGCACGGCAATTACCTGAAGGGCTCGGTTGTCGCGCAGGGGATGGACCCGGACAATCTGCCCGTCTCGGACCCTTCGAAGATGGATTTCTCGTCGGGCTCCACCAAGGCGTGGAAAGACATCTGGGGCTGCGGCCAGGGAATCGGCGCGGTCACCGACGTGATCGGCGCCGGGAATCTCGTAGACCGCCTGGCACGCGAATACGACGCCGCGAAATCGCGGCTGGCGGCGTAGCCGTCAGTAGAGCGTACACTCCATATTGTCGAGCTGGCTCATGAATTCCGGCGTGCGCGGCTTGAAGTAGAACAGCGTCAGCGGCTTGGAGTAGCGCACGCTGCCGTCGGCGAAGCGGGCGCTTGTCCGGAAACGGTGCAGCGAACTCATCTCCGAGGAAATCTTCAGCCGCGCGGTGTAGCTGTCGATGTTTGGATTGCCGCGGAAGGGAATGTCGATCAAGTAGTCTTTCTCGCCGACCGGCAGGCGGATATCGACATAGCGCCGTGCTGCGGGAGGCAGGAAGCCCGCATCGCCCTGCTCGGCCATCGGCCTGTCGACCTCGATGACGGCCAGCGATATCTGCGCGGTGAAGGGTTCGCTGACGCTGAAGACATTGCCGGCGTCGTCCGCCCACTCATAGTCGATCTGACCGTTGGCGTTGGTCAGCAACGTATGGAAGAACAAATCCGTCGAGAGCCCGACATGGCCTTCCAGCTCGCCGAACTCCACTGTGTTGAGAACGTCCTGCACGCATGACGGCATGCGGTCGACGGACGAACACTGGAACTTGCGCGACGAAAGAGCTTCGGTATCAACGCCGGCCTGTTGCAGGGCGGCGAGCACCGAGACGTCGGTGCCGTCCGAAAAGCCGTCAACCGACAGGTCGAAAGCGCGCGACTGGCTGCCCGGCGTGTCCGGGTTGGCGAAGCTGACCGAGATACGCGGGTTACGGACCGCGCCCCAGCCATGGTTCCGCAGTTCGAAATCAGGCCTGAAGCCGACACAGCCGAGATGTTCGGCATAGGTCAGCATCGGCTTGCGATAGGCATCGCTGGATGAAACCTCGATCGCCAGAGAATCCAGCCGGACCTTCGAGCCATCCGTTGTGGCCAGTTCGGCCTCGACGAAAGCGAATGCGTTTTCCCAGTCGGCCCAATAGGCTTCGAACTCCTGTGGGAGCGAGCCGGTGCCGTTCCAGGCGTCGTTGTAGAGCTTGCTGACAGGGTAGATGGCGACGTCTTCGTCGCGCACCAGATGCTGGTACTGAACCTCCTGCTGGGCCGTCATGCGTTGATCGACAACGACCGAGAATTCCGTCTTGCCGGCGTCGCCGCCGCTTTGTGCCGGCAACAGACCGCCGATCAAGGCGTCCGCCATCACGTCCGGCCTGTCGCTTCCGACCTCCCGGCCGTTCACCCACCGGGACTCGTACACGGTGCCGCCCGGCAGGCGCACCGTCGCCGTCCCGTGGCGAAGCCCGGCTACAAATGGCCCGTCGTAGATCGAGCCGTCCCGGCTGCGGTAGATTCCCACGCCATGCGGCTTGCCGGCGCGGAATTCGCCTTCGTAGTGATTGCCGCCGGCATCGCGGTAAGAACCGCTGCCCTCCAGGCGACCGCCCAGCCACTCGCCCTCAAGCAATTCGCCGGTTCGTATTTCAAGGCGCCCCTGGCCATGCGGTACGCCAGCGACCAGCGTGCCTTCGAATGTGCTGTAGACGGTGAGCGGGTCGTAATTCGCCGAACCCCTGACGCGCCAGACCAGCTTGCCTTCGCCCTCGGCCAGGCCTGTTTCGGGATCGAGGCCGGGGAAATTGCCGCGGGCGGGCTCCCACACGAATTCGAGGTTCTTTTCAGGGTGCGGATCGACGATGCGCACATTGGCCCGGCTCACGGATCGTGTGTCCGGATCGTAGATGACGTGCATCCGCTCGGCGAACACGGGGCTTTCGTCGGGCTCCGCGCTTGCGAGACTCGTCGAAAAGAGCGCCAGCGCCAACGCGCTTGCCAGCGACAACCCCACAGAAACGCGCATCCCAACCCCCCAAACCACGGAGAGACGAGTAAATCAGCCGACCCGGCTGCTTTCAATAGCCGCAAACGGCTTGCGCCGAGAATCAGAAAGCCCGCGGACTGAGCCGCGGGCTTCCCGAATGCCTTGTGAGTGGGCCGCCTATTCGACCAGGCCGCCCAACCACTCGAAGTACATGCGGTTGATGCGCACGGCCGTATTGGCCGACGGGCTTTCGGCAACGTTCACGCCGTAGATGACGCGCTCGTCAGTCGCAGCGTTGTATTTGTATACGGAGCTGCCGCTCGACCCCGGGTACGTGTCGCAGAGATACTGGAAATACATGTCCTGCATCGCTTCAGGCGCGACATCACAGCTCACCGCCCACATCGTACCGGAGGGCATGTCGCCGGGATAACCGATAATGTTGGCGACAAACCTGCCCAGATTGTCGTCATAGCCATAGCCCATCCAGCCGAGGTCGTTGCCGACCGGGTACTGCAGGATCACGACCGCGATATCCCAGGGCACAACCGACCCGTAATAGCCCTCGTAGTTCTCGATATAGCCGCGGAAAATGTAGGCGGTCTCGTAGTCGTAGACCCCGTGCGGCGCGTCCTGCATCGAAAGCAGGCCCGGTGCGAACACGAAATCGTCGAGCCAGCCGGTCTCGTGGTTGTAGAGGCAGTGCGCGGCGGTCAGCAGAGTACGCGGCCCAATCAGGGTAGCCGAGCAATTGAACAGGCCGCCGTCGCCATCCTGTCCCTGCAGGAGGCCGAACGTGCGGAACGGATAACCACTGGAATCGGTGATCTGCACGCGGTCGTCGGCGCCGAACACCTGGCGGGCGGTCCCGCCTTCGGCAAACGACGGATCGGTTCCGCGGCGCATCGTGCGACCGCCGCCGAGCATCCGCTTCAGCCCTTCACTGGCCTCGCGCTCGGTCTCGGTGCCGTCCCTGTGGCGGATAATGGTGTCGAAGCCGCGTTCGATCTTGTCCCGGTCGAGTTCGAGCGCGCGCGGCACGCCCTGTTCGTCCAGGTCGATCGGTGCAATCGGCGACCCGCGCTCAGCGATGCGGGCGCCCCCGCGCCCCGCTCGCGAAGCCTCGCCGCTTCCTTCGCTGCCGGCGGAGACCTCAGCGGAAAAAGCCGGCACCGTAATCAGAGCGATGCCAAGCGCAACAGGCGCCAGAATCGCAGCATTTAGAAACTTCATATCAGACACTCCCAAAGTCAGTGTGGTGCCGGAGATCAGTCGAAAAACATGTCGAGATAATGGTGAACTTGCCCCAGCCCCTGCGCCGGACAATCGAACAGGATGCCGGCCGCTCTGGCAAGTGAGGAGCCGTACATCGCGGGTCGGGAGTGCGATGGTGCCGCAATTATTCCAACATTCGCCGTAACAAGTACTTCCGTACCGTCATCTACGGGCTTTAGATGGCGCTGCATCGAGCCGCGTCGCAGTGCGTCGGCATGGGATCGTCTTGTCTCAGGAGGACAACCTTTGGGAATTTTTGCAAACGGAAAGTACATCGCGGCCGTGTCCATGGCGACACTGCTGTTGGGCATGCCGCTGACGACGCAGTCGGTGGCGCAGGACAGCGCGCGGCCCGAGGCATCGCCGATGGAGCGCGTACCAGGACTCCGCCGCGCTGCGGACATGGAAGCGGCAGACAGCACTACCGCTGATCGCGTGATCGGCGGCCGGGAGGCCGACAAGGACGAGTGGCCGTTCCAGGTTGCGTTGCTCACCACGGAGTGGCTGGACGATTCGCCGGAGTCGCAATACGACGCGCAGTTCTGCGGCGGCAGTTTGATCGCGCCGCAATGGGTGCTGACCGCCGCGCACTGCCTGCACGACGGAGCCGCAATTGCGCCGGAGTCGGTGACCGTTCTCACCGGAGCAACCGACCTCGTCGAAGGCAAGCGCATCGCGGTGGCCGAGGTTATTGTCCACGAGGGCTATGATCCTTTCGCCCTCGACAACGATATCGGCCTGCTGCGCCTCGCCGAACCGGCAGACGCACCGACCATCGCCATGACCAGCGAGGATGTGGAGAGCGGTGACGCGATGGTGATCGGCTGGGGCCTGACGGAAGACGGCATCTTCCCCAACGCTCTCATGGAAGCCGAAATCAAGCTGTTTCCCAATGCAGCATGCAACACCGGTATCAAGCAAATCTACGCCCGCGACATCGGGCTGATCCTGCGCGACTATGTCTGGCGCATGCGCTACAGCGAGGCCTCGATCGAGGACGCCGTCACTCAACTGTCTGCGACGATGGGCGACCCGCTGACCGGCAACATGCTGTGCGCCGGCGAGGCCGACGGCGCACGCGACGCCTGCAACGGCGACAGCGGCGGCCCCTTGTTCACCATGGTCGACGGCAAGCCGGTGCAGGTCGGCATCGTCAGCTGGGGCGAAGGACCTCTCGATGCCGGTGCGGCCTGCGGCCACGCCAATGCATACGGCGTCTACACCCGGCTTTCCGTCTATGACGACTGGATCGCCAGCAAGATGAACTGAGCCGGCAAACCGGCAAACAACCTGAGAGGCGGCGAGCAATCGCCGCCTCTTTTCATTTCAGAGGCGCGTGACCACCCTGTGCGACGGCGGATGCGCCATGCGCACCAGAGTGACAGGCGTTTCCCCGAGCCAGGTCAGCCTCTCGCCGACAAAGACCGGCGACCCGACTGCAAGGCCGAGCGCGGCTGCCTCATCCTCGGACGCCGCGGCGGCAAAGAAAGCATATTCGGCATTGGAAAAGGGCGCGTTGGCGACCAGCCATTCGTTGGGGCCGACCGTTTCGAAATCGGCTGACGCGGCCGCCGGCACTGCGTCGAGGCTGATCCAGCGATCCTCATATTGCCAGGGCCGGCGGTCAGCCATGTGCAGACATCGCAGGTGAACGAAGCGCGCGGCCGCACCGGTCTGCAGCCGTGCACGGACGATGCCGGTCGGCGGGACGACCTCCCGAGAAAGCAGGCTGTAGCCATATTCCGCCCCTGCCTTTTCGACCTCGTGGCGCACCAGCGGGATGACAAACCGCGCCTCTCGCACCGGGTTCGAAGCCACGCGGCTTCCGGCTTTGCGCTTGCGCTCGACAAGGCCGCGCGCGGCGAGATCCTGCATGGCACGGTTCACCGTTGCCCGTGACGCGCCGAACTCGGCGGCCAGAGACTCCTCTCCAGGAATCTCGGCGCCCGGCGGCCAGTCTCGCACGGCGATGCGCCGCATCAGTTCTTCGCGGATATCGCGCCAGGAGATGCGCGTGTTCACAGCCGGCCCGCAATATCGGAGAGCGCCTTGCGGTAGCGGGCGCGTATCTTCTCGCCGTCGATGTGGCGGCCATCGCGGACGACGCGGCGCCCGGCCGACCATACATCGCTGACATGCGCGCCGCCGGTGAATATCCATTCGTCGAGGGCCAGATCATCAGCCCCGAACGCGGCGAGTTCGCCCGGCGAAAGCGCCGCCAGATCCGCCCAGCCGCCTGCGGCAATTGCTCCGCTGTTCCTGCCCAGCGCCCGGGCCCCGCCGGCAAGCGCCCGCTCGTACAGTGCCCTGCCGACAGACTGACCGGAGGAAGCGAGCACGACCCGCGCCCGGTCGCGCAGGCGCTGCGAATATTCGAGTTGTCGCAGTTCTTCGCTGAGCGTGATGCGGATGTTGGAATCGGAGCCGACACCAAAACGCCCGCCCATGCCGACAAAGGAGTCGCCGTTGAAGGTGCCGTCGCCGAGATTGGCCTCGGTGACCGGGCACAGGCCCGCGACCGCGCCGCTGGCGGCAAGCTCAGCCGTCTCGTCCTGCGTCATGTGCGTGCAGTGGATCAGGCACCAGTTGAGATCGACATTGAAATTCTGAAGCAGAAGCTCAACCGGACGCGCACCGAACTTCGCGGTGACATCGGCGATTTCCGCTTCCTGCTCGGCGGCGTGGATGTGAACCGGCTTGTGCGGGCGAAGTTCGGCGAGCCTTTCCATTTCCGCCAGCGAGACCGCCCGCAGCGAATGCGGAGCGACGCCGATATTCGTGTCCGCCGGCAATGAACCCGCAATCGTCTCGCTGCGCTCCAGAAGCCGGACAAAACGATCGAGGTCGTTGCCGAAACGCAGCTGCCCGCCGGCGAGCGGCCGGCCATCGACACCGCCGCGATTGTAGGCGACCGGCAGCAAGGTGAGTCCGATGCCGGATTGCTGCGCGGCAGCGGCGATGCGACCGGCGAGTTCGCCGAGGTCGTCATAGGGCGACCCGCCGGGCTGGTGGTGGAGATAGTGAAACTCGGCCACCGCGCCGAAGCCGGCTTCAAGCATCTCGGCGAAGGCAAGTGCGGCGATAGCTTCGATGTCGTCCGGCGTCAGCACATCGAGGAAGCGGTACATCGTTTCCCGCCAGGTCCAGAAGCTATCGCGTTCGGCGGGACCGCGCCGTTCGGCAAGCCCCGCCATGGCGCGCTGGAAGGTGTGGCTGTGCAGGTTGGAGACCGCCGGGAGCAACACAGGCGCCCGTTCCGCGTCGGCGACGGCGATGTCCGGGCGCACGGATTCGATGCGGCCGCCATCGCCGATCTCGACCAGAACGTTGGCGGCCCAGCCGTCGGGAAGCAGCGCCTTTTCGGCGAAGATTGCTGTCACGCGAGAAATCCGATTGACTTATTATGTCTATACATAATAGCGTCAAACTCTGCTTATTGAAACCGAATTCGTCAGCGATGCCCAGAAAACTGCTCGTCAACATGCGGCTCGCCACCATGCGCGAAGGCACGCCCTACGGGCTGGCAGACGGCAGCGCCGTCGGCATCGAGGGCGACCGCATCGCGTATGTCGGCAAGGAGGACGAAGCGCCGGCCGGCTGGGCCAACGCCGAACGCGAGGATTTGGGCGGGCGGCTGGTGACGCCGGCGCTGATCGATTGCCACACGCATCTCGTCTTCGGCGGCAACCGGGCGCGTGAGTTCGAAATGCGGTTGGAAGGCGCGAGCTACGAGGAGATCGCGCGGGCCGGCGGCGGCATTGTCTCGACCATGGAAGCGACGCGCGAGGCGAGCGAAGACGACCTCGTCGAGGCCGCGCTGCCGCGTCTCGACGCGATGATCGCCGAGGGCGTCGGCACGGTCGAGATCAAGTCCGGATACGGGCTGTCTGTAGAGCATGAACTCAAGATGCTTCGTGTCGCGCGCCGGCTGGGTGAGTCGCAGCATATGCGCGTCGTCACGTCATATCTCGCCGCGCACGCGCTGCCGCCCGAATACAAGGGCAGGCACGACGTCTATATCGACGAGGTCGTGCTACCCGGCATGGACGCCGCCAAGGCAGAAAATCTGGCCGACGCGGTGGATGGATTCTGCGAGGGCATCGCCTTTTCGCCTGAGCAGATCGCGCGCGTGTTCGACCATGCCCGTGAACTCGGACTGCCGGTGAAGCTGCATGCGGAACAACTGTCCAATCTCGGCGGCGCAAAACTGGCAGCCGGCTACGGCGCGCTGTCAGCCGACCATCTGGAATATCTCGACGAGGCCGGCGTGAAGGCAATGGCCGAAAGCGGCACCGTCGCCACGCTGCTGCCCGGCGCCTTCTATACGCTGCGCGAGACCCAAGCGCCGCCGGTTCAGGCACTGCGCGAAGCCGGCGTACCGATTGCAGTGGCCACAGATTGCAATCCCGGCTCGTCGCCGCTCGCTTCGCCGCTTCTGGCCATGAACATGGCCTGCACGCTGTTCCGGCTGACGCCTGAGGAAGCATTGGCGGGCGTTACGCGCAATGCCGCGAAGGCGCTCGGGCTGAGTAGCGACATTGGCACTATCGAGCTGGGCAAGGCTGCCGAACTCGCCGTTTGGAATGTGAGCGAGCCGGCGGAGCTCGCCTACCGCATCGGCTTCAATCCCCTCCACAAGCGGATAATGGGAGCGGCAGCGTGAGCATCATCCTGCGACCCGGTCAGGTGTCCCTGGGCGACCTCGAAGCCGTCTATCGCGACGGCGAGGCGGCCAAGCTCGATCCGTCCTTCCTGCCTGCCATGAAGGCGAGTGCGGCGCGCATCGCCGAAATCGCCGGCGGCAAGGAAGCTGTCTACGGAATCAATACCGGCTTCGGCAAACTCGCCAGCGTTCGTATCCCGGCAGGGGACGTCGCAACGCTCCAGCGCAACCTGATCCTGTCGCATTGCTGCGGCGTTGGGGATCCGCTCGCAGAAGCCGTCGTGCGTCTGGTCATGGCGCTGAAGCTGATCTCGCTCGGGCGCGGCTCATCGGGCATCCGCGTCGAGACCGCGAGACTGATCGAGGCGATGCTGGAGCGCGGCGTGCTGCCGGTAATCCCCGGACAGGGCTCTGTCGGCGCGTCGGGCGACCTGGCGCCGCTGGCGCATCTCGCCGCGGCGATGATCGGCGAGGGTGAAGCGACATATGAGGGCGAACGGATGCCCGCGCGGGAAGCGCTCGCGAAAGCCGGCTTGGCGCCGGTCGTCCTGGCCGCCAAGGAAGGGCTGGCGCTTATCAACGGCACGCAGGTATCCACCGCGCTGGCGCTTGCAGGTCTTTTCCGCGCGCACCGTGCAGCGCGCTCGGCTCTGATCACCGGCGCGCTGTCGACCGACGCCGCAATGGGGTCGTCGGCGCCGTTCCATCCCGAAATCCACACGCTGCGCGGGCACCAGGGCCAGATCGACACGGCCGCTGCGCTGTGGTCGCTGCTAGACGGGTCGGAAATCCGCGAAAGCCATCGCGAGGGCGACGAGCGGGTGCAGGACCCCTATTGCATCCGCTGCCAGCCGCAGGTGGACGGCGCCTGCCTCGACCTGCTGCGGCAGGCCGCGCGCACACTGGTGACGGAAGCCAACGCCGTGACCGACAACCCGCTCGTGCTGTCCGACGGTTCCGTCGTCTCGGGCGGCAATTTTCACGCCGAACCAGTGGCATTTGCCGCCGACCAGACCGCGATCGCGATTTGCGAGATCGGGGCCATCGCGCAGCGTCGGATCGCGCTGCTGGTCGATCCTGCGCTTTCATTCGGTTTGCCGGCTTTCCTTGCCCCGAAACCCGGCCTGAACTCCGGCCTGATGATCGCCGAGGTGACATCGGCTGCGCTGATGGCCGAGAACAAGCAGATGGCGCATCCGGCCTCGGTCGATTCCACGCCGACCTCCGCCAACCAGGAAGACCACGTGTCGATGGCCTGCCATGGCGCGCGGCGGCTCTTGCCGATGACCGAGAACCTGTTCGGCATTGTCGGCATCGAGGCGGTGACGGCGGCGCAGGGCATCGATCTGCGGGCGCCGCTGAAGACCAGCGGTGAACTGCAGGGCGCGATCCGCGCAATACGTGAGGTCGTGCCAACACTTGGCGACGACCGCTACATGGCCGGCGACCTCGCCGCGGCGTCTGAGCTGGTTCGCTCCGGCGCACTGAATGCCAGCGTCGGTGACAGCATCCTGCCGGAGCTGGTGGCATGACCCCTGTTGAAGTCAAACGCGGCAACTCGCCGATCATTCTCGGCTTGCCGCATACCGGCACGCACGTGCCTGACGACATCCGGGAGCGGCTCAACGACGAAGGGCGCAAGCTGCGTGACACGGACTGGCATGTCGACCGGCTCTATGACGGGCTGCTGCCGCAGGTGACGACCGTCCGGGCGACATTCCACCGCTACGTCATCGACGCCAATCGCGATCCCTCCGGGCAGAGCCTCTACCCGGGGCAGAACACGACCGGGCTCGTGCCGCTGACCGATTTCGACAACAAGCCGATCTGGCGGAAAGGCACGGAGCCGACTGCCGCAGACATCGAAAGCCGGCTGGCGGCTTTCCACGCGCCTTATCACGCGGCGCTGCAGGCGGAGATCGACCGCGTGCTGGCCGACCACGAGATCGCCATCCTCTACGACTGCCACTCGATCCGTTCGCACTGCCCCTTCCTGTTCGAGGGGCGGCTACCCGACTTCAACATCGGCACCAACAATGGCGGCACATGCGCACCGGCGCTGGAACTGGCCGTCGCCGACATCTGCTCAGCCGCCGAAGGCTACGATCACGTGAACAATGGCCGCTTTCGCGGCGGCTGGACGACGCGGCACTACGGCAAGCCGCACAGGGGCGTGCACGCCATCCAGATGGAGCTGGCGCAGTCCACGCACCTGAAATCCGAAGAGCCGCCTTTCGACTATGACGAGGTGAAGGCCGAGCGGCTGCGCGTGCATCTGCGTGCGATCCTGAACCGGCTCAACGACATCGCACTCGTCATCACGCCCGGAGCGAAACCATGACCAATCCACGCCACAACATCCGCGACGTTCGCAGCCCGCGCGGGCCCGAGATCAGCGCCAAGAGCTGGCTCACCGAAGCGCCGCTCAGGATGCTGATGAACAATCTCGACGCTGAGGTGGCCGAGAACCCGCACGAGCTTGTCGTATATGGCGGCATCGGCCGCGCGGCGCGGACCTGGGACGACTTCGACCGCATCGCGGCGTCGCTGCGCACGCTGGAAGCCGACGAAACTTTGCTGGTGCAGTCCGGCAAGCCGGTGGGCGTGTTCCGCACCCACGCGGACGCGCCGCGCGTGCTCATCGCCAATTCCAACCTCGTGCCGCACTGGGCCGACTGGGATCATTTCAACGAGCTCGATCGCAAGGGCCTGATGATGTACGGCCAGATGACGGCCGGCTCGTGGATCTATATCGGCACGCAAGGCATCGTTCAGGGCACCTACGAAACCTTCGTCGAGGCCGGCCGCCAGCATTATGGCGGTGACCTCAAGGGCAAGTGGATATTGACCGCGGGGCTGGGCGGCATGGGCGGCGCGCAGCCGCTCGCGGCCGTGATGGCCGGTGCGTGCTGTCTTGCCATCGAATGCAATCCGGACTCGATCGATTTCCGCCTGCGCACGCGCTATCTCGATGAGAAGGCGGAGACCATCGACGACGCGCTGGCGATGATCGAGCGCTGGACGAAAGCCGGCGAAGCGAAGTCGGTCGGGCTGCTCGGCAACGCCGCCAAGGTGTTGCCGGAACTCCTGAAGCGCGGCGTGAAACCGGACATCCTTACCGACCAGACCTCGGCGCACGATCCGGTCAACGGCTATCTGCCCAAAGGCTGGTCGCTCGGCGAATGGCGCGAGAAGCGCGAGAGCGACCCCAAAGCGGTGGAGAAGGCTGCGCGCGCGTCGATGCGCGAGCATGTCGAGGCGATGGTCGCCTACTGGAATGACGGCGTGCCGACGCTCGACTACGGCAACAATATCCGTCAGGTCGCCAAGGACGAGGGTTTCGAAAACGCCTTTGCCTTCCCGGGTTTCGTGCCGGCCTATATCCGGCCGCTTTTCTGCCGCGGCGTCGGGCCGTTCCGCTGGGCGGCGCTCTCCGGCGACCCGGAGGACATCTACAAAACCGACGCCAAGGTGAAGGAGCTAACGCCCGGCAACGAGCATCTGCACCGCTGGCTCGACATGGCGAAGGAGCGCATCTCCTTCCAGGGCCTGCCGGCGCGCATCTGCTGGGTCGGTCTCGGCGACCGCCACCGTCTCGGCCTCGCCTTCAACGAGATGGTGGCGTCGGGCGAACTCTCCGCCCCAGTAGTCATCGGTCGCGACCATCTCGATTCCGGCTCGGTCGCTTCGCCCAACCGCGAGACGGAGGCGATGAAGGACGGCTCCGACGCCGTCTCCGACTGGCCGCTGCTCAACGCGCTATTGAATACCGCGTCCGGCGCGACCTGGGTGTCGCTGCATCATGGCGGCGGCGTTGGCATGGGCTTCTCGCAGCACGCCGGCATGGTAATCTGTGCCGACGGCACGCCGGACGCCGCGCGGCGGCTGGAACGGGTCCTGTGGAACGATCCGGCGACCGGCGTCATGCGCCATGCCGATGCCGGTTACGACGACGCCATCGCATGCGCGAAGGAGAAAGGCTTGAGGTTGCCGGGCATCCTCGGCAACTGACAATTCGCCGGGATCGATCAAATGCGGCGGGTTTTCGAAACCGCCCCTGAATGGTCACGGGCATAGACAGGGCCGAACCTCCGGAGGGCGGCTTTGTCCATACCAGAAACCCGACCCCTGCGGCGCGGCTGGCGCAGGATCATTCTGCTGACGATAGCCGGAACCGCCGCCTGCATCGCGCTGTCATTGGCGCTCAACTACCTGCTCCTGTTTAGCGATACGCTGTCGCCCTTCGGCCGCAGCATGATCACCGCGACGGCTCTGCCGCTGCTGATCGGCGTTCCGGCATTCGCCTATCTGGGACTCAAGCTGGAAGAGGCGCGCGGCTACAAACGCACGCTCACCCGGCTAGCCAGCCATGACGGGCTGACCGACTGCTTCAATGTTTCGGCTTTCGGCGCACTGATCGACCGGCGCGCCGCTCCGCCGCAACCCGTCGGCGAACGGCGCGGCGCTTTCCTGGTCATCGAAGTCGGCAATCTGCGCCAGATCAACATGCGCTTTGGCCTCGCCTGGGGCGACGAGGCCGTGAAACTCGTCGCCGAGACCATCCGCGCCTCGATTCGAAGCGGCGACATCATCGGCCGCATCGGTTCCAACGAGTTCGCCGTCTTCCTGCCCGGCGCCACCAGAGAAAACGCCGTCGATGTCGGGGAGCGTGTCCGTGCCGATGTTGCTACCGCCTATTTCACGCCGGCCAGTGTTTCGGCGCGTCTGGATGTCCGGGTCGGCGGCATCGTGTTCGAGCAGGACCTCGGTTTCGACGACATGTTCCGCGCGGCCGAGGAGACACTTGTCGAGGCGACACCGGCCGACCAGATTCGGCTATCGGTCATCAACGGCAACGGACAAAGAGCCGTCCACTAGCCGGATTATCTCAGGGTTCAGCCAGAACCGCATCGCGGCGTCTGAGGCTTTCGGCCGGCCAGTATTCGTCGCGTCGATAGAACTGGGGCACGGCAGGAACACCCTCCGGCAACACCACCCAGGGCTGCTTGCTCTCCGTAAAGATGTGTATTTCCGGCGGGCAGGCATCCGGGTCTTCAAGCGTGCCAACGCGGACGAAACGGAACTTCGGCCCGGCGCCCGAATAGACGCTCCACAGCGCAACCTTGCAGACAGGGCAACGGCTGACCTTCTGGCCGTTGCCGCTCGCGCTCGGCGTGTCGATCACCTCGGGCTCACCCGTGAGCAGCTCGACATTGTCGGCCTCGATCAGCGCATTCATGACGAAAGCGGAACCCGTTTCGCGCTGGCACCAGCGGCAGTGGCAGCAATGAACGAAGAGCGGCCTAGCCTTGAGGCGGTAGCGGACATCGCCGCAGGTGCATCGTCCGTCCATCGAATTTTCCCCTTAGCGCAGTACCGACTTCACCTTGGCGCCGGCCTCAAGCGTCCGGTGCACGGGGCATTTGTCGGCGATTTCCAGCAGCTTGTCCCGTACTTCCTCCGATACCTCGCCCTCAACCGAAATCACCCTCTCGAAGCGATCTATCCTGCCACTTCCTGCGCGCTCCTCCTCGGTGCATTCGTCGCAATCCCTCGCGTGGATCTTGGCATGCGAGACATCGACGCTCACGCGGCCGAGATCGAGCTTCTTGTGATCGGCATACATTCGCAACGTCATGGAGGTGCAGGCGCCGAGCGCCACCGACAGGAAGTCGTATGGGGAAGGGCCCGTGTCCAGCCCACCGAAACTCTCCGGCTCGTCGGCGAACATACGGTGGCGTCCGGCCTGCACGGCATTCTGGAACTTGCCTTCGGCGGTCTCCATCACCCGTACATGCTCGATCGCCTCCTCGCCCTGCGGCGTGTCGCTGGCGACGTAGCGCGACAGCCAGCCGGCGATGGTCTGCGCGGCGAAGGCCGCATCGTCCGGGTCGGTCAGCAGGTGATCGGCCTTGTCGAGCGAGACGAAGCTCTTGGGGTGTTTCGCCGCGAGGAAAATCTCCGACGCGTTGTCGATGCCGACCGTCTGGTCGAGCGGCGAATGCAGGATCATCAGCGGCTTGCGCATGGCAGCCACGGCGTCCCGGATCTTCTGGGTCTCGACATCCTCGACGAACTGCTTCTGGATCAGGAACTTACGGCCTGCGAGATCGACCTCGGCCTCGCCCTCCTCGCGGATCGTGTCGAGACTGGCGCCGAGATTTTTCAGCACATGCCCGGCATCGGCCGGCGCGCCGATGGTCACCACCGCCTTCGCCTCCGGCACGTCCTTCGCCACAGCGAGCACGGCAGCACCGCCGAGCGAGTGGCCGATCAGCACGGCGGGCGCCTCATAGTTCTGGCGTAGATAGTCGACGGCGGAGAGCAGGTCGCCGCAATTGGTGGAGAAGTTTGTCGAGGCGAATTCGCCTTCACTGGAGCCGAGCCCGGTGAAGTCGAAGCGCAGGAC
The DNA here is from genome assembly GCA_017643025.1 of Rhizobiaceae bacterium. Lineage (GTDB taxonomy): Bacteria > Pseudomonadota > Alphaproteobacteria > Rhizobiales > Rhizobiaceae > RCIO01. The sequence continues at coordinate 492 of JAEPOG010000003.1, read as the reverse complement.
GGCGATGCCTTCGCGCGCGAGACTGGCGGCGATACGCCGCGCGGCCAGCACATCCTTGGAGCAGGTGAAACAGTGCGCGAACAGCGCGTAGGCCCTCAAGGGGCCGTTCGGCAGATCGAGACGGGCGGCGAGTTTCGCGCCGGAGTGGCCCGGAAATTCCAGACGCTGGGTGATGGCGGCCATTATCGCTTCCTCCTGCTTGCAGGCTGACGCCTTCCTAACAGGGACCAAGCGGTCTGTGAGTCAAATTCCAGTGCGCATCGTCAGCGCGATCCGCGTGCCGGCGTAATACGCCGTCAGAGCTTGAGCTTGACCCATTTTGCGTTGGCCTTGGCGGACCGCACACACGCGTCGACGAAGGCGACGCCTTCGAGGCCGTCGGCGACAGTGGGGTAGGTGACGGCCTTGTCGAGTTTTGCGGATTTGGGGCGGGCGGCGCGTATGGCGCGGGCGGCTTCGGTGTAGATGTTGGCGAAGCCTTCGAGATAGCCT
>JAEPOG010000005.1 GCA_017643025.1 Rhizobiaceae bacterium | reverse complement strand
GGCGATCTCAAGCCGTCGCTGTTCGCCGTGGGAAAGGTCGCCTGCACGTTCGTCGGCTTTGCCGGCGAGCTGGAACTCTTCGAGCAGTTCCTCGACCCGCCGCCTCGCGATCGTGCTCAGCCGGACCGGAACCAGCCATCGGCCCCGCGGCTCGAGGAGCTGGGCCGCCAGTCGCAGGTTCTCGGCCACCGTCAGCTCGAAGAACAGGTTGGTGATCTGGAACGACCGACCGATGCCGAGTTCGCGCAGTCGATCCGGTCGCATGTGATTGTGCCGTTTCCCGTCCACGACGACATCGCCGCGGTGCGCCCGCACGGAGCCGGAAATGAGGTTGAAGAGCGTCGACTTGCCGGCGCCGTTGGGTCCAATCACTGTGGTGATCTCATTCGGCGCGGCCGTGAAGGATACGCCGTCGACAGCGCGGATGCCGCCGAAGGAAACGGCGAGATCCTGGGCTTCGAGCATCGGCTTCATGGCCTGTGCTCCCTTGCGAGCAGAGCTTCCAGCCTTGGCCGTACGAAACCGAACAGGCCACGGGGCAGGAAGATGACCACGGTCATGAAGACCAGGCCGATGACGATCAGGTGGTGTTCCGTCCAGGTGCCGACGACCGAGCGCATGACGGTGAGCAGGATCGATCCGTAGAGAGCGCCGGCCAACGTGCCGACGCCACCGAGGATGACCCCGATCACCGCGTTCCCGGATACCGCGAAGAACATCAATTCCGGCGAGACGAAGCCACGCAGCATCGGATAGAGCGCGCCGGACAGCGCGGCGATCTGGGCTGCCAGCATATATGCCGCAAGTCGGGCGCGGAAGATCGAGTAGCCGAGGAATGGTACGCGTTTCTCGTTGGCCTTGAGCGCGATCAGCACGCGGCCGAAAGGCGTATCCAGCAGATAGGCGGCGATCGCATAGAGTATGAGCATGAAAGCCAGCGTGAACAGGAAGAAGGCCAGCGGCGCATTGGTGGAGATGGAGACCAGGCCGAATTCGATATCGAGAATCGGAATCCCGCGCAGCCCGTCGGAAGCGCCGAGTTCGCGTATGTTGTAGACGACCTTCGACACGACCTGCGCCAGCCCGAAGGATATCAGCGCGAAATAGACACCCCGTGCCCGGCTGGCGATGAGGCCGCCAGCCAACCCGACCACCAGGGTGGACAGAAACACGACCCCGATTGCGACCCAGAAGGACGGCACCTCGCGCAGCACCAGCGCCGAGACATAGGCGCCGAAGCCGAAGAACAGCGCCTGTCCGAGCGGGAGCAGGCCTGTATAGCCGAGCAGAATGTCGACCGACAGGGCGAGCCCGGCGAAGATCAGGGCCTCGGTGGCGAGGCGGAGGTAGAAGCGGTCGCCGGTCGACCAGGCGACAACCGCGAAGACCAGCGCAATGATCACGAGCAGCGCGACCAGAATGTGACTGGCCCGCATGGAGAGGCTAAGCCGGTCAAGCATGCCCGAGCCTCCCAAACAGACCCTGCGGACGCAGGACGAGGACCAGCACCATGATCCCGAATACGATCGGTTGCGACCAGACGGGCGAAATGAACAGGCTTGAGACCGCCTGCACCTGCGTGAGTAGCAGCCCCGCCACCACCGCGCCGGCGATCGAGCCCATACCGCCCGCGATGACGACGGTGAAGGCGATGAAGATGAAGTCGCGACCCATTGTCGGGAAGACCGAATAGATCGGCGCAAGCAGCACGCCAGCCAGCCCCGCGAGCGCGACGCCGAGGGCGAAGGTGAGTGCGTAGACCCGGCTCACGGGCACGCCGAGAGAGGCAGCCATGTTGCGGTCGAAGGCGGCGGCCCTGACCATGGAGCCGAAACGCGTACGGTAGACGGCGACCGCCACGCCGGCTACGACGAGGAGGCCGAAGCCGATCAGGAAGAGCCGGTAGTTCGGCAGGAACAGGCCGAAGATCTCGACAGCGCCCGGGATCGGCGACGCCGGCCGCATCGTCTCTACCCCGAAGACGATGAGGATGAATTCCTCGATGACCATGGCGAGGCCGAAGGTGAGAAGCAGCGTGGTGACATGCCGGTCTTCTCCGGTGTTGAAGACCCTCTGGATCAGCCCGCGCTCCACGGCGTAGCCGATCGGCGCCATGATGAGTGGGATGAGCAGCAGCAGAACCCAGAAGTTGATGCCGGCCAGGCCAAGTGCAACGGCGAGATAGGCGCCGACTGCGTAGAACTCGCCATGTGCCATGTTAATGACGTCCAGCAAGCCAAAGATGATGGTGAGGCCCAGCGCGACGAGGACGACGGCTACCCCGAGTGCAAGGCCGGTCACCATCTGCGGCGCCAGGACGAACTGGATGTAGAACAGTACGCTGTCCATCGGCATGTTCCCCGTTGGTGTCTTTATGAAGGTCGGACCAAATCGGTGCCGGCCCAATGCCCCTTCCCCCATGGGGGAAGGGGCCGCCGCCAAAAGGCGACTTCCGTGGCGGCGATTAGAACCTCTCGCAGAGATCGGCACCGAGCGCCGTCTCGCCATCGACCTTGCCCACGATATCGAACGAGCCGCCATTGATCTGGACGACATACATGGGCTGCTGCGCCTGGTGGTCGCCACCTCTCATCAGCTTCTCGCCCTGCGGCGTCATCCAGGTGAGATCACGCATCGCTTCGCGCACCGCATCCGGCTCGAGCGAACCAGCTTTTTCGGCGGCCGCCTTGTAGAAGTGGATCACGCCGTAGGAATCGGTGCCGTAGAGATCGGGATCGGCGTCGTAGGCGGCGCGGAACTGCTCCACGAACTCATTGTTCTCCGGCGTGTCAATGCGCGTCGAATAGCCGACACCGGTACCGAAGCCGTTGGCAGCGTCGCCGATTGCCGTGATATTCTGCGAGGTGATGGTGCCGGAGGCGCCGACCACAAGCATGTCGCCCAGCAGACCGAATTCCTGCATCTGGGTCAGGAAGCGGACGGTGTCGTTCCCGGCCACCGACGTGTAGAGCACGTCGGGCTGGGCGGCACGGATCTGGCCGAAATATTGGGTGTAGTCCTGGCTGTCCAGCGGGGCGAAAAGTTCGCCGACATCCTCGGCGCCGAACTCGGTCATCTTCTCCTTGAAGGCGGCGACGGTGGAACGGCCCATCTCGTAGTCCGGGCCGAGATAGAAAACCTTGGCGTTTGGCTTCTGCTCGACAACCCAGGCGGCCAGTGCGGCCGATTGCTGACCGGCGCGTGCGTTGACGCGGAAGACGTTGGGCGAGCACTGACCCGCGGTGATGGAATCCGCAAAGGACACGGTGGTTGCCATCAGCTTGCCAACCCGCTCAGCGAGTTGGCCTACCGCGAGCGTCGCGCCGGAATTGACGGTTCCTGTGAGGAAGTCGACATCCTCGACCTCGAACAGACGCTCGGCGCGCTGAACGGCGACGGACGGGTTTGCCTCGGAGTCCTCGAAGATGAGCTCGATCTGGCGTCCAGCGATGCCGCCGGCTTCATTGACCTGTTTTGTCGCCAGCTCCAGGCCCCAGCGAACCTGCTGGCCGATCGGCGCGTAGGTGCCGGAGATCGGCGTCACCACGCCGATCTTGACACTCTCCTGCGCGATTGCCGCTCCTGAACCCGAGAGGGCAATGGCGGTTACGGCGAGTATTCCCTTCAGCTTCGTCTTCATGATCGTCTCCTCCTGTCGTGGTTTAGATGCGGGCCGGGAGATCCGGCGCCGCCGGTCAGCGGCCGGTGAAGACCGGAACGCGCTTTTCGTGGAAGGCTTCGACACCTTCGCGGAAATCATCTGATTGACGCAGACGCGAGTAGCAGTAGCCCTCGAGCTCGATGGCGATGGACAGCGTCGCGTCTTCCGTCTGGTTGAGCAGCTTCTTGGCCGTCCGCTGGGCGATCGGCGAAAAGGTCACCAGTTCGGCCACTAGCGCATCGGTGGCAGCCTCCAGCTCACCGTCCGGCACGACTTCCGTTGCTATGCCCCAGGCCAGTGCCTGTTCGGCGCTGATGCGGCGCGAGCGCATGACGATGTCCTTGGTGCGGGTGATGCCGACGATCTTCTGCAGGCGGGCCGAGCCGCCCGATCCCGGAATCTGGCCGAGCTTCTGTTCGGGCAGAGCGTATTGCACGGTCTCCGACGCGACGCGGAAATCGCAGGCGAGCGAGATCTCGAACCCGACGCCGAAACAGTAACCGCGATTGGCCGCGATCACCGGCTTCTCGCAGCGGGCGGGCGCGGCGACGTTGTCGGCGAGCTTCGACACATGCTCCGGCGAGGCATCAAGGAAGCCGCGGATGTAGCCGCCCGAAGAGAAATGCTTGCCGACCGCCCTCAGCACGATGACGCGCACGCGCTCGTCGCGATCGAGTGCCTCGAAGGCGGCGCGAAGCTGGTCGCGCTGGCCCATGACGATGGTGTTGTAGTCGCCGCGGTCGAGGATGATGTCGCCGCGCATGCTGGTCGCGTCGATCTCGACCGTGAAGCCGTCGAACTCTTTGCCTGAAATGTCGGTCTGTGCGGTCATGATGATCGTATCTCCTGATTGTCGGCTTGCCGGGCGCGGGATCCGGACCCGATTTCGTGGTAGTGACCGGCCACCAGCTTGCGCCGCAGCAGCTTGCCCACTGGCGATTTCGGAAGCTCCTCGAGAAACACGTAGCGGCGCGGGCGCTTGAAGTTCGCTAGGCCTGATCGGCGGCAGTGCGCGTCGAGCGTCTCCGCCGTTACGTCGCTGCGCGCGATGACGAAGGCCGCCACGATCCTGCCCCAGCGCTCGTCGGGGAGGCCGGCCACGGCCACTTCCAGCACGTCGGGATGGAGCGAAAGGCAGCTCTCGATCTCGACCGGCGAAACGTTCTCGCCGCCGGTGATGATCATGTCGTCGACGCGGCCGGTTACGAAGAGGTCGCCGTCGGCGTCGAAATAGCCGCTGTCACCGGTGAAGTACCAGCCGCCGCGCAGCGCCTTGGCATCTGCGTCGGGTCGCCTCCAGTAGCCCTCGAAGGCTTCGTCTCCCGCGAGGCTGGCGACGATTTCGCCCTCTTCGCCGGGCGCTGTCGTCGCCTCCGGATCGCCCAGCCCCAGCCGCGCGACCCGGATGCGCTGGTTGAGCGCGGCACGGCCGGCCGAGCCGGGTTTGGCCGGCGCGTCCTGGTTGATCGTGAAGGTGTAGATCTCCGAGGAGCCATAGTGGTTGACGAAGAGCTTTGGCCGGAACGCCTCCTGCAAGGCCGCCAGCAGCCCGTCGGTCATCGAGGCGCCGGCAAAGCCGAGATATTTGACCGAACCGATGTCGGTCTTCCCGAATTGCGGATGATGAAGGAGGTCGTGGTAAAGCGTCGGAACCAGATAGAGGCATGTCAGCCGTTCGGCCTCGATGAGGCCGAGCGCAGTTGCCGCGTCGAACCGAGGCAGGCAGACGAACGTTCCGCCGACCAGGGACATCGAGAGCAGCGAGCGGACGCCCATCGTGTGGTAGAGCGGCATGACGCCAAGCGTGCGTTCGCCGCGCCGGTAGGTGTTCTGCGCGACATGGGCGATGGCGCTGGCGCGCTCGGCGTGATGACGGCGCGGCACACCCTTCGGATTACCGGTCGTGCCCGAGGTATAGAGCATCAGCGACCAGTCATCCGGGTCGGCCTCCGGCGTCACGTCCGGCGCCGCGATGTCCTCTTCGACGAACTCTGCCGTGACGTCGAGATCAACGAGGGCAATACCGAGATCGGCCGCCGGTCCGGCGCCCGCTTCGCGAGACACGGCCTCGACGACGAGCAGTCGCGCGTCGCTGTCGCGCACGAAGAACTCGATCTCCTCGGCCTTAGCGCGCCAGTTCACTGGGGTGACGATCAGCCCCAGGAACTGGCAGGCCCAATGGATGGTCGCCGCCTCCCAGCGGTTCCGGAGCGCAGTGACGACATGGTCACCGCGGGAAAGGCCGGAAGCCTTCAGCCACGCCGCAACAGTGGAAATGCGGCGGTACCATTGCCGGTAGGTCAGCCTCACGTCTCCGTCCACGATCGCGGTTGCGTCCGGGTCGCGCTCCTTGGCCGCCAGGAAAGAGGTGCCGAGGTCAAACATCGGTATTCCCGCTTCTCAGTCGCGATTGTGCGTCGATGGCTGCCTGCACAATCGGCTCATAGCCCGTGCAGCGGCACAGGTGGCCGCCCAGCACGTCCCGGATACGGACCTCGCCCGCATCAGGCTCGTCCAAGAAAAGGGTGTCGAGCGACATCAAGATGCCGGCGGTGCAGAAGCCGCATTGCAGGGCATGATGCCGACGAAATGCCTCCTGCAGCACGGAGAGCCGGCCCGGCTGCGGTGCCAGTCCCTCGACCGTCTCGATCGTGGCGCCTTCCGCCTGAACGGCCAGCGTCAGGCATGACCGCGCCATCGTCCCGCCAATGCGGATGGTGCAGGCCCCGCACACTCCGTGCTCGCAGCCGACATGGGTGCCAGTCGCGCCGCATTCGTTGCGCAGGAAATCGGAGAGCAACCTGCGCGGCTCGGCGCGCCCGGAGACCGGCGCACCGTTGAGCGTGAAGCGCACCGGCGTCGTTTCATCCCGGCTCAGACGAGGCATTGGCTGGCCTCCGTGATCGCAATGCGCCCCAGCGACCGAACGAGGTCGCGCCTCAGACGCTGGTCGGCGTGGATGTCGTCGCGGGCATCGAGTTCCCAAGCCAGTGCGTTGAGGGCATCGTCCAGCGCCGAGCCCTCGAGCCGCGGCCAGGCGCGGCGCGCCGGCACGTCGTCGACGCCGCCGACCGAAATCTCAATTGTCTTCGTCGTGACGACGGCAGCGACAGAGGCGATGGCGAAGTCGCCGTGACGCCGACCGAACTCGCGGAAGGCGTAACCGGTCTCGCGTTTCGCTTCGGGAAATGAGACGGCCTCGATCATCTCGTCCTCTCGGCGCCCCGTCGACATCAGCCCGGTGAAGAAATCGCGCGCCTCGACGCGGCGCCGTCCACGCTTCGAGATGAGCCTGACCGAGCCGCCCAGCGCCACGAGGCATAGCGGCAGCTCGGCGCTCGGATCGGCATGCGCGACCGAACCGCAGATCGTGCCCCGGGCCCGCGTCTGCACATGTCCCACCCAGGGGAGCGCGGCGGCGAGCAACGGATGCGTCCGTTCGAGGCCGGGGTGGGCGAGCAGCGTCGCCTGGCGCAAGCCGGCCGTCGCGACGAGGCCGTCCTTCGCGGTCTCGACGGCATCGAGCCCCCGGATGCGACCGACGTCGATCACGACGCGCGGCCGGGCGAGCCGCATCGACAGCATCGGCAGAAGCGACTGTCCGCCGGCCAGGATGCGCGCCTCGCCCTGTTCGGCGGCGAGCACGTCGAGCACCTCGTCCAGGCTCTCAGCGCGGACATAGTCGAACGGGGCAGGCTTCATCGCGCGCCTCCGAAGAGCCATGCGAGCCAGCCGGGCATGCTGGATGAACCGGAGGCCTTGCTTGCGTGGCGGCCGAGCGCTTTGAAGAACTGTCCGATCACCATGCGCGCAGCGCCGTCGAGCAGGCGTCCGCCGACGGCTGCGACCTTGCCGCCGACCCGGGCCTCGTAGTCATAGGAGAGCCGCGTCCCCTCTCCGGTCTCTTCCAGTCGGACATGGCCGTGCCCCGAGCCGGAGCCCAGTGCGCCGCGCGCCGTTCCGCTAAGCGTCGCGGAAGCCGGCTCGACGAGATCGGACAGTTCGACGTCGACCGTGTACCGGCCCTTGACCGGCCCGACGCCGAGCGTCACGTCGGCGCGGAAATGGGTATCAGAGACGCGGGCGACCGAATGGCAGCCAGGGATGATCCTGGCCAACGTGTCGGGGTCGAGCAGCGTGTCCCACAATTCCTGACGCGTCGCTGGAAAGCGCGCGTCTCCCGAGCCCGTGAGGCCCCGGCCGCCAGTCGCCGGTTCCGGCGCGGATGCGGGTGGCGTCACGGATGCCGGCCTCGCCGGTTCCGCCTCGCTACAAAGTGCCCGGATCATCGACGGCGTCATCGGCAGCCGCTCGACGCCGACGCCGAGCGCGTCGGAGACGGCATTGGCGAGCGCCACCGGCGTCGACATGCAATTGCCTTCGCCGACGCCTTTCGCGCCGAGTGGCGTGAAGGGCGATGCGGTTTCGAAATGGAGAATATCCGGCGCAGGCACCTCGGCGACGGTCGGTACGAGATAGTCGGCAAAGGTTCCGGCCAGGAGCGCGCCGTCCGCGCCGTAGGCGTACTCCTCGTAGAATGCCGCGCCGATCGCGTTGGCGAAGCCGCCGCGCACCTGCCCGTCGACCATGCCCGGATGCAGGATCGTGCCGCAGTCGTGCATGGTGACGTAGCGGTCGATCACGACCCGGCCGGTCTCTCGCTCGATCTCGACACCGCAGAAATCGAAGATGAAACCGTGGCAGAGCGACGAGTTCACCCCGTCTTGCGCGTCGGGCGCGCTGAGTTGCGGCGGCGTCCAGTAGACGGTTTCGCGCAGCGCTTGCGCCGCGTCGTCGCCGATAGTCGCCGGCGCCCAGTGGCTCGCCGCGGCGAGGCGACCGAAGGGAATGGCGTTGTCGGGATTGCCGCTGGCCGAGACCTTCCCGTCCGCGAAGTTCACATCTTCGACGGTCACGTTGAGCTGCGCGGCGGCGATCGCGGCCAGCTTGTCGCGGATGCGTTCGGCGGCGAGCTTGGCGGTTCCCGACACCGCCGGCGCAAAGCGGCTCGAGTAGTTGCCGGATGCGATCGACCAGGCGTCGCGCGCGGTGTCGAGATCGGTGACAACCTGCACGTCGTCGGGACGGATGCCGAGCACGTCGGCCACCACCTGACCCAGAACAGTGCGGTGGCCCTGGCCCTGCGGCACGGATGCGACGTGGACAGAGACGGACCCGAGGGGATCAAGCGCGACGGTCGCGGTGGCTTGCGCGCCGTTCTTCGGCCCCGCTTTCATCCGCTCGGCCGGCGTCATGACCGTGGAGACGTAGCCCATGTTGGACACAGACGGCTCCACGACCGCCGCGTGGCCGATGCCATAGAGGCGGCCCTGTGCGCGCATCGCATCGCGCCGTGTCAGCAACTGCGCATAACGCCCGTCGCGCAGGGCGGCGTCAAGCGCGCCCGCGTAGTCCCCGGAATCGTAGAGCGCGCCGGTGGCGGTTCGATAGGGGAAGGCGTTTGCGGGGATCAGATTGCGCCTGATCACCGCGATCGGGTCCAGACCGAGCTCGGTGGCGATCTTCGCGGTCAGACGCTCGAGCGCGAAATAGACCTGCGGTCCGCCAAAGCCCCTGTTGAGACCGGTCGGCGTCTTGTTCGTGACAACGACGCGGTTGCGGATAGCGACGTTGGGAATCGCGTAGGCGCCCGTCATGTTCCCATGCATCCGGTAGAGCGTCGCTGGCTCGGGTGCGCGCAGATAGGCACCGACGTCCTCGACCTGGTCCCACGACAGCGCGGTCATGCGGCCATCCGCCTCGACCGCGGCCTCGAGCGTCACCAACCGGTTGGTCGCCGAGACGGACGCGGTCAGATGCTCCAGGCGATCCTCAATCCACTTGACCGGCCGGCTTGCGACCCGCGCTGCGAGCGCAATCAGCACGATGGATGGAAACACGCCCTGCTTGACGCCAAACGATCCGCCCGAATCCGGAGGGGTTCGCAGCCTGAGCCGGTTTCCGGGCACCTTCAGCGCCCGCGACAGGACGGCGTGGATGGAGAAGGGCCCCTGGAAGTTGGCCGTGACGTCGTAGCTGGCCTCGTGGGGGTCGTAGCGGGCGACCACGCCATAGGTCTCGATCGGCGTCACCGCATTGCGTGGATAGGCGACCGAGATCGCGATGCGACGTGCAGCCGCCGCGAAGGCCGCGTCCGGATCGCCGTAGGAAAAGCGGCGCTCGTTGACGAGATTCGAGCCGACGGCATCGTGCAGTGGCGGGTTGGCCTGGTCGAGCGCGGCCTGCGGCGTCACAACCGCGGGAAGCGGCTCGTAGTCGATCTCGATCAGGTCGAGCGCGTCCTCGGCAACGTAGCGGTTGCATGCGACGACGATCGCGACCGGCTCGCCGAAGTAGCGCACACGATCGATCGCGATCGGCCAGCACTCCATCGGCAACTTGACACCGACGACCAGCGGCGAGGACAGGTTCCGCACATCCTCTCCGGTAATGATCGCATGCACACCGGGCAACTCGCGCGCCCGGCCCACATTGACCGAGCGGATTAGCGCATGTGGCTCGGAAGAGCGCAGGATCGCTGCATGGGCGAGGTTTACCGGTTCGGCGAGGTCGTCAATGAACTTGCCGGAGCCGCAAAGCAGCGCCGCATCCTCGACACGCAGCCGCGACGTGCCGGTATGCCTGCCCGATCCTGCGGCGACGCCGAGATCCATACCGTAGATTCCTCCCTCGGCCGCCTGGACGGCCTTTCCATTGCGCAAACAATGCGCAATGCGGCCGCGGGGTGGAGCCCGAGGGATCGCGCGACTTACCGAGAAGTCTCAAAATGAGAGGCGCAGTGGCTCCGAGCCGAGACGCGTGACCTCCCGGAAGGCGGTCGGTGTGACGCCGGCATGGTCGCGGAAGAAGCGGGTGAAATGCGAGGGCGCGCTGAAACCGAGCCGGTCGCTCACTGCGGCGACCGGCTCCTGTGTCGCCACCATCGACGTCACCGCCGATTCCAGTCGCAGCACGTTGAGGAAGACGTTCGGGGTAACGCCCGTAGCTTGTCCGAACAGGCGGAAGAAATGCGCTCGCGACAGTCCTGCGGTCCGCGCAAGCCTGTCCACGTTCGGCGTCGCGCCCGGGTCTGCGCGCATCCCCCTGACGGCGCGCCTGATGCGCCAATCCATTCCCGACGAGACTGCGGCATCGCGGAACGATGGGGCGACCCGCTGCCAGTCCGAGAAACGCTCGATGACCGCGATCATGAGCCGGCTGAGCAGATTCTCATGTTCACCCTTCGCCTCCGGGGCATGCACCATTGAGGTCGCGAGATCATGTGCGAAGGTTCGAATCAGAGGCGTAATCTCCCCCGCCGTTCGCAAGAAAAAGCCGGCTTTCGAACTCGCCTCCCAGTTGGGGCGGAACTCTGCCAGCCATTGCGGTTCGATGTAGAGCGCGAGGATAATCGTGCGGCCGCGCTTGGAGTCGTGCACATAAGCATGCGGCTCCCAAGCATTGACCAGCACCGCCAGTTCATCGGTCAGCGGGGCGATGCGTTCGCCCACGAGGAACTGCGTGTCGTCGCCCTCGACCTTCAACAGGACATGGCAATAGGGATGCGCATGGCGGACCAGGCTTCTGTCCATGTCGAGCAATGCCACGCGACCGAAAGGTCCGTGAGCGATCCTCAGGGCGTCCGACATCAGTAACCTCCTACTGGCAGTCTACAGTGCCGGCCGCTCTTCTCACAAGCGCGCGTGTTTCGCCACCACGCGGCCCGGCTGCATGGATGACGGCGGAAGCGGCCCAGCGTAGACAGCGGTGTCATCGGACGCGATCCTGACAACCTGCCGTGATTTCCGCTAATCACCGCAAAATGACGCGCGCCGCTAATATGGCAAGGCGCTGGCGTGCCTCAACTTGACCGCCTAACTTCAGGTGCGAAGCTGCCTTCCTATTTTCGAGATGGAAAAGGCATCAAGCTGCTAGAATCGCTGGTTGGGAAACAATTTCTCACGACGGGGCAAAGATTGCTCCCGCAAAAGGAAGGAATGCGACCCCATGGTGGCCACTAAGTGCAGGCTTGTTCTAGCTGAAAGCCGACATTGAGGCAATTGCGCGAAGTTTAGTGACCATCGCAGGGTGGACACGTAGAAGCCGTTGGAAAGGCGTCAGTGCCCACCCCGCGATGCAATAAGGCTCGGCGTAGCCGGCGCATGCCACACCACCTGGAAGGCTTCGACGACGTTTTCCACGGTAACCGGAAGACCTGCCATCGCCATCCATGGCGGCGGCTTTTGCCCCGTCAGGGCACAGAGAGTGGCGATCGCCGCCGCTGATCCCTGGTCATAGGGTTGCTGGGCGGCGATGCCGCGGACCATGCCGCCACGCGCCATTTCCTCGGCCACTTCGCGGCCGAGGTCGACGGTCGTCACCGGAAGCGACAGTCCTTGTTTCCGTAATTGCTCAACAGCGGCCATGGCGGGAACGTCCCACACGCAGAAAATTCCGGAGACATCGGGAAATTGCTCAACGAGAGACGTCACGGTGGCACCCGCGCGCTCAGGCTGAGCGAACTTTGAGCGTTCCATGCGGACATCTGGTCGATGTGTCGTGAACCATTTCTGAAACGCGAGTTCGCGCTCATGCGTCGCAAAGAAGTCCACGCCGTAACCCAGGATCCCGACCGCGCCCTGCTGTGGAATGTGCGGTGCCAGCAGTTCCGCCGCGATCTTGCCAAGTCCGAAATTGTCGGCCGACACGACGCTCGCATAGTCGGATCGCGGAAGCATTCCTATCGGCGCATTATCCAGCAAAACCAGGGTCTTGCCTGCCTTTGCCAGACCCATATGAGCGTCGGCAACGCCGACATTGCCAATTGGTATGGAGATTACGGCGTCGATGGTCTTGTCCTTCGCCAGCCGGCCCAGCGCAGCCAGTTGACGGTTAGCGTCAAAGGAGCAATCGACGATCTCCACCAGCGCGGCGGAATAGCGCCCCAGGCTCGTGACAATTCCGGCAATGTTCTGCCGCGACCAGTCACTCTCTGTGGTGTGAATCACGAGGGCAACGGAGAAGCGGCGCTGTCGCGCTGCTTCCGCGCCGGCTTCCGATAGCGTCAGCTGATCGGCGGGAGCCGCTCTTTCGCCGTGCGGGCCTAGCCCCGATATCGACATGGACGTCGTCCTCCTTGGCGCCGCTAGATCATACCGAGCCTGCATCCAGCGAGACTTTCACTTGCCAGCCGTGGATCCGGCCATTGGCCGGCGGTCAGGCGGAGGCGACACCGTTTCCCTCGACCGAACGGCGACGGTCGAATGCGCCTGGTCCACATGGTTCGCGAACTCGGGATGCCGCAGAGGCGAACCTTGGAGGATCCAGCCCTGCAGAAATCGGGGTGCGAATATCTCCTCCGTCACCACATGAGCGGCACCCACGAGGCCCGAGGTTCCGCCCATCTGGGATGTGACGATTTTCAGATTGCGCGTGACTAGCGGATGGGCCTGCCGGTAGACCGCCTCCCGAACGGCGGCCAGGATCGTGTCGCCTGCATGCGCCATGGCCCCACCGAGAGCGATCACGTCCGGATTGAGAAGGTTGGCAAGCGGCGCCAGTGCCTCGCCGATAAGGCGCCCGCACCGGGTCAGCAGTTCGATACAGTATGCGTCGCCAAACTGCGCGCCGTGACCCACGTCGCTTTCATCAATGGTTCCGTTCTTCATCAGCACGCTCTGGAGGAAAGGACTTTGTGCGTCCTGAGCCCCTTGCATGCCTGCTGCCGCAATCGCATCGCTGCCGGCAAGGCTGTCCAGGCTCTCGTCGTCCAGTCTCGTATACCCGATCAGGCCCGATGCACCCTCGGCGCCGCGCAACAGCTTGCCGTCGGCAACTACGCCGGCGCTCAGGGAGCGCCCCAGTTTCACCAGGATCAGGTTTCCGCGATTTCCTCCTGCGCCAGCAAAATGCTCGCCGGCTGTCATCATCTGGATGACGCTCCGAACCCAGACCGGTGCCCGATTGCGGACCATTAGGTTTTCGACAAAAGGGTAGTCCGTCCATCCTTCGATCGCCTGGAGCACGGGACTGCTTATTCCAAATTCACCACTTTGAGCCACTGGCCCCGGTAGAGCGAGGCCGATACCCCAGACCGAGCCAAGTTCAGACCTTTCATTGCGCATCCATTCAAAAAGCGTCGTCAGCCGTTCTACGAGAGCCTCTCCGCCGGCGGTGATATCAAACGCTTCATGATGCTCCATGAGCAGCGACCCGCTTAGATCGGCAATTCCGGCGGCGATCGAAGATCGGTCGATCACCGCCACTTCCACGCTTCCTGTTGCAGCCCGGAACTGCATATGACGCGGCGCTCTGCCGCCCGCCGCCTCTCCGAGCCGGCCTTCTTCCAGAAGGCCAAGCTTGACGAGTGTCGACAGCCGGTCGCTGACCACGGCCCGGCCAAGCTCGGAGTGTCTCTCCAGTTCCTGGCGGGTGGTGGCAACTCCGGTGCGAACAAGATTGAGCAGTGTGGAAAGGCTTGCGTAGCCAGATTCCGTAGTCCGGGGGCGGCCCACATTCCGGGCGGCCGATCTGGCGGCCGCGCGAAGACCAGAATTGTCCCTTTTGTCCGCCATCGCTCCCGAACCAGTCCACCGACCGCCGCCGGCCATCTCCAGCAGCTAGGCAAAGGCATACTGCATGCCTTCCGCACGGGCAAGCCAAGCTTTTGCTGTTTTCCAGCAAAAGATAGCGAACTTAAATTGATAAATTATTGACTTCCTGCCGAAACAGGTCATAGGTTGCGCCTCAACGGGACGGGACTGCTGAACGGACTAGGAGAGGGAGGGTTCTTCGATGGCGGTAAAACTGGCCTATCACGCCAATTGCTGGGGAGCCCTTGGCGGCGAAGCCGCCGGCGTCACGTCGGCCGCCCAGCTCTTCTACCGAACCTTCGGAGACATGCGGAAAGCCGCCGCCGATATCGCGGCCGCCGGCTACAGCGGCATTGAGATGTTCGACGGTAATCTCATCGATTACCGCGGCCGCTACGGCGAGTTGCGGGCAATCCTGGCCGACGCAGGCCTGGTGCTCGTAGCGGCATATTCAGGCGGGAACTTCATATTCGACGATCTCCTCGACGAGGAATTGCACCGCGTTCGTCTGGCGGCGGAAGCCGGCGCGGAGCTCGGAGCCGAGCACCTGGTCGTCGGCGGCGGAGCCAAGCGCGCCGGCGGCAGCAAACCGGACGACCTCAAACTTTTGGCGGCGACACTCGACAAGGTTGACCGCATTGCTTCGGCGGCGGGCCTGAGCGCTCACTACCATCCGCACCTCACCACGATCGTGGAAGGGCCGGATGCGGTGCGCGAAGTCTTCAAACTGACAGGGATTCGCTTTTGCCCGGATACGGCGCACCTGGCGGCCG
Organism: Rhizobiaceae bacterium; assembly: GCA_017643025.1. Taxonomy (GTDB): domain Bacteria; phylum Pseudomonadota; class Alphaproteobacteria; order Rhizobiales; family Rhizobiaceae; genus RCIO01. The sequence continues at coordinate 571,290 of JAEPOG010000005.1, read as the reverse complement.
CGGGCGGCGATCCGGCTGCAATGGTGCGTGAGCACCGCGACCGGATCACCTATGTCCACCTCAAGGGCCTGAGACGGGAGCCTTTCGCGTTCACACCGCTCGACGAGGGCGACCTCGACAACGAGGCAGTGGTCAATGAACTGAAGGCCACGGGCTTTTCCGGATGGATCACCAACGAACTCGACGCCTGGCCGGACCCGCTGGACGGCGCGCGGCGAAGTCACCGCTTTCTGACTAAGGCTCTCGGCTAGGCGCTCTAGTCGGGTCGAACTGATAACAGGGAGGAAACTATGAGAACCATCGCTCGAAGTGCATTCATCGGTATGCTTGCTTGCGGTATCGCAGGCGTCGCATCGGCCCAGTCGCCGGACGAGGCGCTGATGGCTTTGTCGCAACAAACGCTCAGCACCGGACCTAACGGCGAGAAACCCGTTTCCGCCGCGACGATCAGCCTTTCCGAAGAGGAAATCGCCGAAATCCAAGGGCTCGAGGCAACGGCGGCCATCGTCATGCATTATGGCGGAAATGACTGGTCCCAGGCCCAGATCGACGGGCTGCGGGATCAGTTCGGCAAGATGGGCATTGAAGTCATTGCCGTTACCGATGCCAACTTCAATCCGGCCAAGCAAGTGTCCGACATCGAGACAATACTCGCGCAGGATCCCGACATTATCGTTTCGATTCCCACCGATCCGGCGGCGACGGCGAACGCCTACCGCCAGGCGGTGGAAGCGGGTGTGAAGCTCGTGTTCATGGACAATGTCCCAAGCGGCTTCGAGGCCGGCAAGGACTACATCAGCGCCGTATCGGCCGACAATTACGGAAACGGCGTCGCGGCCGCGCATCTGATGGCCAAAGCGTTGGATGAAAGCGGGAAGATCGGGCTCGTGTTCCACGCGGCCGACTTCTTTGTGACGAGGCAGCGTTACGACGCGTTCAAGACGACGATTACCGAGAACTATCCCGACATCGAGATCGCCGCCGAGCAGGGCATCGGCGGGCCTGACTTCACGGGCGATGCGGAGAAGGCGGCCTCGGCGATGATGGTCAGCAACCCCGACCTTGACGGGATCTGGGCCGTCTGGGATGTGCCCGCCGAAGGTGTGATTTCGGCCGCCCGTTCGCTCGGCCGCGACGATCTCGTCATTACGACCGTCGACCTTGGGGAGAACGTCGCCATCGACATGGCCCGCGGTGGCTATGTGAAGGGCCTCGGTGCCCAGCGCCCGTTCGACCAGGGTGTCACTGAAGCCATGCTGGCCGGCTATGGCCTGCTGGGCAAGGAAGCGCCCGCCTATGTGGCTCTGCCCGCCCTGCCGGTAGAAAAGTCGAACCTGTTGGATGCATGGCAGCAGGTCTACCACGCCGATGCTCCGGCAACGGTGCGCGACAGCATGAACTGACCTTACGCGCCTCCCGAGCGCGGCGGAGGCAGCTGGTTCTGCCTCCGCTCCCCTTCCTTATGAAACTCATACTGGTGACGATATGCGAACGCTGAATGTGGCGATGATCGGTGGTGGCTTTATGGGAAAAGCGCATGCTTTGGCCTACGCCGCGATGCCGATGTATTTTTGGCCCGCACCTGCCCTGCCACGGCGCAAGGTGGTCGTGGACCTGACCGAAGATGCCGCGGAGGACGCACGACAGAGGTTCGGTTTCGACGAAGCGACGGCCGACTGGCGTTCGGTGGTTGAGCGAGACGATGTCGATATCATCGACATCTGCACCCCCAATGACAGCCACGCCGAAATCGCCATCGCTGCTGCCCGTGCGGGCAAGCACATCATTTGCGAGAAGCCATTGGCGCGAACGGCTGCAGAAGCAAAGACAATGCTGGACGCGGTGGCGGGGTCGAGTTCCATCCACATGGTTGCCTTCAACTACCGCCGGACACCGGCTGTCGCTCTGGCGCGCAAGTTCATCGAGGAGGGGCGCATCGGCGACGTGCTCAATTTCCGCGGCACCTACCTCCAGGACTGGTCCGCCGATCCGGATTCGCCCCTCTCGTGGCGGTTCCAGAAGTCGGTCGCCGGATCCGGCGCCATCGGTGACATCGGAACCCATGCGCTCGATTTCGCACGCTATCTCGTCGGCGAAGTCGCCTCCGTCAACGCGTTGGTGAAGACTTACATCCCCACCCGGCCCAAGCAGTCCGGCACAGTCGATAAGCTGGGGGTCGGCGGGGGCAACAAAGATGCCGAGCGCGGTCCTGTCGATGTCGACGACGAAGTCATGACGATGCTCAAATTCGCCAACGGCGCAGTCGGTTCGCTCGAGGCGACGCGAAATGCCTATGGCCGCAACAACTTCCTGACCTTCGAAATTCATGGTTCGAAAGGATCGCTAGTCTTCAACTATGAACGTCGGGACGAGCTTCAGGCTATGTTCGCCGACGACCCGCAGGACGCCAAAGGTTTCCGCACGATTTATACCGGAGCGCCCCATCCATACGGCGACGGCCTGTGGCCGATTCCGGCACTCGGCATAGGATACGGCGAAACCAAGATCATCGAATGTTATGACTTGATGAAAGCGATCGTCTCGGGAGAGCAGCCGTCGCCGAATTTCAAGGACGGCTACAGGATTTCTCTCATCGCCGATGCGATCGCGAAGTCGGCCGAAACGGGAGCCTGGGTAGACATCGCATGAATGCGAGGGCAAGCGGCAACATCGCCGTCGAGATGCGCGCCATCTCGAAGCGCTTCGGCGGCGTTCACGCCCTGCGTGAGGTGAATTTCTCCGCGCGGTTCGGTGAAATTCATGCGCTGCTGGGCGAGAACGGCGCCGGAAAATCGACGATCCTGAAAATCCTGCGCGGGGTGCTTGCCCCTGACAGCGGGGAGATCGTCGTCGACGGAAACGCCCTGGCTTCCCTCACGGCAAAGACTGCCCGCGAGCACGGCATCGGAATGATCTTTCAGGAGATGAGTCTGGTCCCATCGCTGACGGTTGCCCAGAACGTGTTCCTCAACAATGAGCCGCTGGGACGAACCGGGCTGATTGACGAACGCGCAATGCGGGAACGCAGCCTGGCCATCTTGCGCGACATGGGAGTCGAGTTCGACCCCGCTGCGCTTGTCGGTGACCTGTCGACCGGCCAGCAGCAACTGACCGAGATCGCCAAGGCGCTTTCCCAAGAGGCGCGTATCCTGGTTCTGGATGAACCCACCTCTGCGCTGACAGCCTCCGAGGTGGAGATTCTCTTCGACCTGCTGCGGCGTCTGCGCAGCGAGGGCAAAGCCATTATCTATGTGTCCCACCGCATGGACGAAATATTCCAGCTGGCTGATCGGGCGACTGTGCTACGCGACGGCCGTCATATCGATACGAGACCGATCGGTGACTACACGCTCGCTACGTTGATCGCGGACATCATGGGCAAGGCGACGCGCGACCTGCTCGAATATGCAACCGACCCGACCGGCAGCGAGGAAGTCGTTCTCGAAGTTCGGAACCTGCACAGCGGCGCGGGCGCCGGCGCGAGCTTCGCCCTTCATCAAGGCGAGGTCCTGGGCATCGCCGGCTTGCTCGGGTCGGGCCGAAGCAGGCTGGCGCGTATGCTCTTCGGCCTGGAACCGATCGCTTCTGGTGAAGTCCTGATACGCAACGAGCCCGTTCGGATCACGTCACCCCAGATGGCAAAGGCCGCCGGAATGGCGCTTGTGCCTGAAGACCGCCGGCGACAGGGCCTCGTCCTGCAGCACAGCGTGGCCCAGAACATCGAGCTGCCGGTTCTCGGCAAACTCAGCCCGTCTCCGTTCATAAGCGGCCGGACCGGCCGCGAGATCGTGCGCGACATCATCTCCAGGATGAACATCAAGACTCACAGTCCGGACTCTGACGTTAACACCCTCTCCGGTGGCAATCAGCAGAAAGTCGTGATTGGCAAGTGGCTGGCAACCGCGCCCGACATCCTCATCATGGATGAAGCGACCGCCGGCATCGACATCGGATCGAAGGGCGAGATCTTGCGCCTGGTCCGCGAGCTGGCGTCGGAAGGAAAATCGATCATCTTCATCTCGTCGGAGCTTGCAGAGCTCCTGGCAGTCAGCGACCGCATCTGCGTCATGGCGCGCGGTGAAATCGTCCAGACTCTCGATGCGAGACAGCTGGTGGCGGGCGATCACGATCCTCATTCGGAACTGCAGGCAGAGCAGAAACTGCAGTTGCTCCTGCAACAAGGAAGGCGGCATGGCTGAAGCGCAATCGACGCATGGGTCTCTTGGCAAGCTGTGGAGCTATTTCAGGCAGACCTGGCGCCAGAACATCATCTATATCGGCTTTGCCGTGGTTTTCGTCTTTTTCGCGGTTACCCTGCACGACCGGGGATTCCTTGACCCGAATAACGTGCTCAACATCGCGCGGCAGACCGCCGTGATCGCCGTGATGGCGGTGGCGATGACCTTGGTCCTGTCCTCGGGAGAGATTGACCTCTCCGTTGGCGCCGTGGCCGGGCTGGCGTCCGTGACAACGGCGATGGCTCTGTCGGCTGGTGGCCTCGGCTTTGGCATCCTGGCTGGCCTCGGCACCGGGCTTTTCGTCGGGTTGGTGAATGGCGTCCTCTCGACGCGCCTCTTGATCCCGACATTCCTGACGACGCTCGCGATGATGGGAATAGCGCGCGGCGCCGCGATGTGGATATCGGATACGGCCGCGATCCCCATCCTTAACAGCGACTATGCGGGCTTCTTCGGCAGCGGCAATCTGGGCCCCATTCCGAGCCTGCTGCTGTGGATGATCGTGGCGGGCGCAATCGGACACGTCACCCTGAGGCACACCAAGTTCGGCCGCAGAATCCTGGCGGTCGGGGGCAACGCAGAGGCTGCGAGATATACCGGCATCCGCACGGCGAGGATCAAGATGGCCGTGTTGGTCATCTCGTCCGTCACGGCCGCGCTGGCGGGCATGCTTTACGCCGGCCGCCTGCAGTCTGGACGGTTTCAGCTGGGCGAAGGCGACGAGCTTTCCGTGATTGCGGCGGCCGTGCTCGGCGGGACTGCCCTTTTCGGCGGACGAGGAACCGTGATCGGCTCGATCTTCGGAGCGTTGATGATAGGCGTCATCAACAATGGGCTGATCTTGATGGGTCTTGAATACAGCCAGCAGCTCATAGCCCGCGGCGGCATCATCATACTCGCCGTCGCCCTGAGCCAGAAGCGGTCGTGACATGGGCAGCTTTTGCACGATCATCGGAACCGTGGTGGCGAAGCCTGAAAAACGCGAGGAACTGCGTGCGATACTCGAGGCCCAGGTGACGCCCACGCGCGCCGAGCCGGGCTGCATCAACTACGATTTCCACGTTGATGCGGACGATCCGTGCTGCTTTGTTTTCTACGAAAACTGGCGTGGCCGGAAAGACCTCGGACGACATATGCAGATGCCGCATCTGAAGCCGCTTCTTGAAAGGCAGGAGGATCTGCTCGCCCGCCCCGTGCACATCCGCCACCTCGACATGCTGAGCGAATGGGCTGGTTATGATTCACAGGCGACGAGAGAATATTAACCGGTAAGGCAGTCGTCGGCGAACCGCTAGAATGCCTGAGATCCAATTGCGCTTTTGCGAGTGATTGTATTCGCGAAAACGGTACCTGCCGTTCAGCCTGATGGATGCACTCCAAGGACCTTAAGCTATGTATGCCAACATTCGCTAGATCGGCAGCACTGACCGCTTGTTAGGTGCTATGGATTGCTAGGTCCGCTTCCGGAGCGTGATAGCCACTACGAGACCGACAGCATACGGCCCCTAACCCGCCGGCCGCGCTTCGCCAACAAAAAATTTGATTTCTCGTGGCTTCTGCCAGCATTTGCATTCGGTTGCTTATGCCGCGGCTTCGCCCTGTGTAACTACTTTAGAGTGGTTAGACTGGTTAGACTCTTCTGAGCTCTTACCACTCTGACCGGTCTTACCGGGGTGCGCATAAAGTCCGTATGAGACTTTGACTGCCTCACCATCCCTCACCATCTTTGTCAGCAACACATTGAGGTTGCCCTTTGGCTTGCCGATGACTTTTGCAATTTCGGCAGGCGACATGGGTCCCACGGCATCCTCAAGGGCGGCAATCACTTCGCGCCGTTCAGCGCTCAGCTTCATTTCGACGGCATCGCCAAGGACGGACCATCGCCCGTTCTCGAATCGCATAGCCTTTTCCAGTTCCTTGATATCGCGCCCGCGGCCGTACAGCTTCGGGCCGTCCGTATCTCGATTAAGGACAAGGATGCTGTCCGCAGCGCCGGTAAGCCCGTTCGTGCCGGAGATCATCTCAAGGGGATCCGCCGCTTCCATCTTGCGAACATGTGTCACCACGACGACGGCAAGTCTGTGTTCGCTGGCATACCGCTGCAACGGCGACAACGCGGCATAATCGGCTTCGTATGCGTCCTGTGTCCGCTTCTTTAGAGGGCGCACCATCGCCAACGTGTCAATGATAACCATGCGCGGGTTCACGGCAGCGATGCGCCACGCGTCGAGCCGTTCGATTAGGCCGCCATCGATCTTCGGTGCCTCTGTGTCAAGTTGCAGTCGAGATAGGTCTGGTCGCATTGACTTGAGCGCCGGCAAGAGCGTTTTCAGCCGGTCCTGCAGCCGCCTCTGGTTGTCTTCCAGCGCCAAGTAAAGTGCATCGCCCTGCTCGCACTGCTCGCCGAGCACTGTGCCGCCGGAAGCGACTGCGATTGCAGCGGAGAGGGCAAGCCAGCTTTTTCCTAGCTTCGGTCGACCACCAAGGATGGTGAGACCTTCTGCGATGACTCCAGGCACGACATAAACGACGGGAGGGAATTCCATCGATAGCAAGGACTGGGCATCGATAGCGGTAGCGGGGCGGTTATCGTTCGCGGCCTGTGCTGGTGCGGGAACCTCGATAACGACTGTCTTGCGAGTTGGCGCGTTTGCCTGCTCAACCTTGAGGTCGCGGGCTACCATCCGGATAGCGACATCGCAATCGTGCGCGGGACCGGACAACGCCGCAACAATCACGTTGCCTGTGTCGCGGTCCAGATAAACAATTGCGGCCGTGTCGGTATCGCATTCCGGGATATTGTCTACGACGACACACCAGCGCAGCGCCTCATTGATGTCGTCCGGTTCGCTATTGGCACGCGGTGCGAGCAGTTCGCGCTTGAAGGTGGAGTCATCGAAGGCAAGACCTTCCGGTGCGACCATGATTGAGCCGCCAGTCCTCGCCATGCTTGAGTAAAAGAAGCTTGCTAGGCGTTCGGACTCGGCCGCCCCGATGAGGTCTAGGAGCGTCTCAGGCTGCGCGCTGTTCATTTGAAACCCCCACGGCGGCAAGCGCCATTTCAACGTTTTTTCGCCGGAGTTCTGGCGCCACGGAAAGCGTGTTTCCGTCGCGGCCTGAACCATACGAATGACGCGACCGTCTTGCGCTTCGACCAGTGTTAAAGTCGCAGATTATCACGTCCTTGGTGACCTGTAGATTGAACTTCGAGAGCGCACGAAATCCCTGCGGTGACGATGCTTGCCGCACCGACCGCGCCGAAAGAATACGCATGATATTCCTTTATGTTGGGGAAGTTGTCCCGCCCGCTGGGGCGGTCGTTGAGGCCGGTTAAGTCCGGTTTGTCTATTTTCCTCTCGGGTTTGTGGCGGGCGGTCAGGTGCCGCTATTCTCCGACACCGTCGAGATGGTTTTTGACTCCAGGGCGAACGACCACCTCGGTGATGTCCCCCTCGGGGGCGATGCCTGCCTCCTCGAATAGCGCGATGATGGCCTGTTCAAAGTTCATTTTCCGGATGTTTTCGGCTAGAATGTCTTCCTCGACTTTGTCCGTGATCGTTGAGACGTGCCCTCTCGCGAAGATTTCGGCGGCCTTTGCGATTGCTTCAGCATGAGTAGAAAACAAGTAGGAGTCGGTCACCCCAAAGTCGTAGTCCACCACGAATTGCTCGCCCCATTGACCGATGCGAATGCTTGCCCCGCGAGCGAAATATGTCTCGCCTAAACGCGCGACGATCGTTTCGCTGCTCATGCGGCAACCCTCACGTGCGAGTTGTCGTTCGCGGCCCGCCGGTTCGCGACGAGCCATGCATCAAGGTCGTCGGTAGAATAGATGACGCTAGCGCCAAGCTTGAAATAGACCGGCCCGCCGCCGTAGCAACGTAGCTTGTCGAGAAGGGACTTCGACACGCCGCAGTATTCGGCTGCCTGCCTCACTCTCATATTTGCCATTGGGTTACCTCCATGTTTGGCGTTACATGGGGGCATATATGGATTTACGCCTTGCCAATCAGCCGAACGGAGTTACCACAGTCGTTCGGTTAATCGATTTCTCTCGTGGCATCCGAGACGGCGCGCCGCTCGGCAACGCACTTCTCAACGTGCCGATCGCTGCAGCCAAAATACTCGGCTGTTGCGTCAGTGGCGCCCTTGAACGTCATGCCGTCGCTCATGAGTTTGCCGTGCATATCTGATATGTCGAGCCAGTCTTCGCGTAGCGCCCTGTTCCCCTTGCGCAACGCTTTGGCATCGCCCGGTCGCAATCCGATTGTTTCGATCCAGTCGGCGGCTAGCAATCGCATCGCCTTGTCGTCTCGTCCGGTACGGAGTGCGGCGATCAGCTTGTGCATGGCCTCTTCGGCGCGACCCTCCGAAATAGCGGAGTCGATGGTTGATGCGGCCCTGCTGAATGGCTTCGGCAAAGGCACCATCACTTGCCCCGAATCGCGGCGGCAATCTGTCCTGCAATGGCGTTTGCAGCCGCCCGCGTAGGATCAACATGGAGGTGGGCGTACCGCTGCGTAGTGGCGGCATCCGCGTGGCCTAGTAGCTTCCCGATCGTCAAAAGGGACATACCGCCGCCTGCGCCGACGCTGGCAAACGTGTGGCGAAGATCATGGATGTGGACGTCTTCGATACCGGCGCGCCGTGATATTGCGGCCCATGGTTTCTTCAGATCGGAGCGCGGCTTCTCGTCCGGGGTTGCTGCGGACTGCCCCGCGATCACGTACTTTCCGGCACGGGGGATGCTATATATTTCCGTCTGTGCTGCTTCGGAAAGCACGATTGTTTTGCGTCCGGACTTGGAGTCCGGCAGGAGGAGAAGGCCGCGCTTCTCGTCGTAATCTTCCCACCGCAAGTTCAGTATCTCGCGTAAGCGACATCCAGTCAGCATTAGCAGTCGAACGGCGCCGGTAACGTGCCGACCGTAAACGGTGCGGTTCTTCTGTTTTGGCGCATGCTTGCTGTCGGAGGCCTTATGCTGAATTCCAACCGTCTCGGCCTCACGAAGGGCATCACCGAGTCTGGCCATTTCCTCGGGCGTCAGATAGCGCTCACGCGCGACTTCTTTATTGCGGTCGATCGCGGAAGCGGGGTTCATGCCCTCCGGCACTGTGCCGCGCTTAGCGCCCCACACGTATGCAGCGGAAAGCAGCGCCATCGCCCGATTGGCGGAATAGCGCGCTGTCTTTGACATCTTCATATGCGCGCGCTGGACATCGACGCGCGTAACCGCAGCGGCTTTCGTGGATCCAAGGTGCGGGGCGATGTGCTTACGCAGGGTTATGCGATAGAAGTCGCGGCTCGACTCTTTCATGTCCTTGCCGTTGATATATTCCTCGACCAGTTCCCTCACGGTTCCGCCGGCTCGTTCGCTGGCGCGATCGTTTGCCAAGTCCCGGCCAAGCCCCGCATGCGCTATCGCCTTGCGAGCCGCCTCGCGCGCCTCATTGGCTTTCAGTATGCCGACACGGCCCAACTTTAGACGCTTCTTATTGCCGCCCGCTACAGGCCTAAACTCCGCAAACCATGTGCACGTACCGCCTGGCGTTCGGTAGAATCCGAAGCCAGTAAGGTCGTCGTCAAAGTAAAATTTCGTCTTGTTCGGTCTCGCGGATTTCATAATTTCCGCGACCGCCTCGCTCCTGATTTGCAATGCGCCACTCCGGCAATGTAGCCATATCATAGCCAGCAAATAGGTTGACGCGGCAAAATAGTCAAGCGGGCGTAGGTTAGATACCGTTGGATTTTCAAAGTTCTAGAGGCCTGTCGGCAACGCTGCCTATAGCCATGAAACAGGCTCAACTAAACTGGGGGTCAAGGGGTCGTGGGTTCGAATCCCGCCGCTCCGACCATTGTTTCTCAAGAAATTGTCGGCGATATCCAGCCACTCATGGGTCGCCTGATCCGATCTCTTCCCGGCGCCGTGCAACGTAGGTCTGCAATTCTTCCAGCACACCCTCGTCCAAGGCCGGGCGCTGATATTCCTCAAGGGCCTTCTTCCATATCCGCGTCGCGCGCGCGGTTGCGTCCAGCCCGCCCGATTCCAGCCAGTTCTCGTAGTTCTGCCAGTTCGACAGCAGCGGCTGGTAGAAAGCGGTGGAATAGCGTTCCAGCGTGTGCTGGTCGCCGAAGAAGTGGCCGCCGGTCGGCACGCGACCGAGTGCGTCGAGGGCGAGCTCGCCCTCGTCCACCGCAATGGGCTTGAGAAACTCGATCATGTGCTGGATCAGTTCGACGTCGATCACGAGCTTCTCGTAGGAGGCCGTCAGGCCGCCTTCCTGCCAGCCGGCGGCGTGATAGACGAGATTGCCGCCGCCCAGAACCGCGCCCCACATGGCCATCATCGTTTCCCAGGCGCCCTGGGCATCGGCGGCGTTCGATGCCGAGCCTGGCGTTGTGCGGTATGGCAGCCCGTAGCGCCGCGCAAACTGGCCGGATGCTATGTTCGCCTTGGCGTTCTCGGGCGTACCGAAGGCCGGTGCGCCGGAGCGCATGTCGACGTTCGAGGTGAACGCGCCGTAGATGACCGGCGAGCCCCTGCGCACCAGCTGGGTGAGCGTGATGCCCAGAAGCGCTTCGGCGTTCTGCTGGGCCAGCGCGCCTGCCAGCGTCACCGGGCTCATGGCGCCCATCAGCGTGAATGGGGTGACGCAGACCGACTGGCCGAATTCGCTCATCGTCATGAGCCCTTCCGCCATCTCGGCATCGAACCGCCGGGGGCTGTTCACCGAGATCACCGTTGTGAGCGCCGGCGATGCACGCATGTCCTCCAAAGACATCCCTCGTGCGATCGCCATCAAGGCAATGCCGTCGAGCGCCCTGCCCCGCCCGATGGCCGATACGTGAAAGCTCTTGTCCGTCTCCGTCAGGTTGGCGAGGTAAGTGTCGAGATGCCGGCTGTTCGCCCGCAATTCCATCGGCGCGCAGACCTGATTGCCGAGCATGGTGATGCAATTGAAATGCTGTGCCAGGCGGATCAGCTCGCAATAGTCGTTCAGGCTGCCGGAGCGCCGGCCACGTTCCATGTCGTGAACATTGGGCGGGCCGGCGACGAGGGTGAAGCTGATGTTGCTGCCGCCAATAGGCACCGCCCGTTCCGGGTTGCGCGGCGTGAGCGTAAATTCGCTTTGAACGGACGCAAGCGCCTCCGCAACCATCCCGCGATCGAGGAACACGGTCTGCGTCGAACGGTCGACCTTGGCGCCCGAACTGGCGAACAGATCGAGCGCGCGCCGGCTCATCATCTCGATGCCGAAATTCTCCAGGATGTGCATCGACGCCTCGTGGATGGCCTCGACCTGATCGGGCGACAGCAATCCCATGGGCGGGTATGGCGTGCGCACATGCCTCGCGGCGAGCTGCGGAATCCTGTCCATGTCCCTGTCGGGCGCTCGCGCGGAACTGCGGCGACGGCCGGCGCGTCGGGATGTCATCGTCGTCTCCGTCGCAATTGGGCTTAGGCGCGCAGCAATTCTCCACGCGCCCGGCACCTTAGCGCCGGCCGACCGGCCCCGTTGTCTCTTGGCCGACGCCATTCGCCACCATCTCGACCGGAACCCTGCAACCAGCGCATCGCGTTTCAATCGCTGCCGGGATGGACGCGCGCTGCTTGCTGGAGGATATGCTGTCCTGCAAACTGCACAGGCGACACTGTGGACATGAGCGCATCCGGCAATCTCTTTTCTCTACTCGACCCCGCGTTTGAGAACGCGGACCGGCCATTCATCATCCGGCCCGACGGATCGACCATCACCTATGGTAACCTTCGGGAGCAGACCGGACGCTTCGCCAATCTGCTGGCCGCCAAAGGGGTCAAGCCGGGGGACCGGGTCGCCGTTCAGGTGGAAAAGTCGCCGGAAGCCCTGGCGCTCTACCTTGCATGCGTTCGCGCCGGCGCGGCGTTTCTGCCCCTGAACACCGGCTACACGGTCAGCGAGCTCGAATATTTCATCGGCGACGCCAGGCCGTCGATGATCGTCTGCTCCCCTGCACGACACGAAGCGCTGAGCACCATCGGAGAGAGGGAGGGCTGCCTGTCGACCGAGACAATTGACGAGCATGGCGAAGGTTCCTTCCTGCAGGCTGCCACGGCCATGCCAGCGGAATTCGAGACCCTGTCGTGTTCCGGCGATACGCTGGCGGCCATTCTCTACACGTCGGGGACGACGGGCCGGTCGAAGGGCACCATGCTGACCCACGACAACCTCGTTTCCAATGCGCTCACGCTAGTCGACTACTGGCAATTCACCAGCGACGACGTGCTGCTGCACGCGCTGCCGATTTTCCATACGCACGGTCTGTTCGTCGCCACCAATGTGATGCTGTTCGCGCGCGGGACGATGCTGTTCCTGCCCAAATTCGACACCGAAAAGATCCGTGAAGCGCTGCCGAACGCCACGGCGATGATGGGCGTGCCCACATTCTACACTCGGCTGCTCGGCGAGCCTTGGCTCGACAGGGCCGCCACCGCCCATATGCGCCTCTTCATATCCGGCTCGGCTCCGCTGCTGGCCGAAACGCACCGGCAGTGGACAGAGCGCACGGGTCACCGGATCCTCGAGCGCTACGGAATGACCGAAACCAACATGATCACCTCGAACCCCTATGACGGCGACCGAGTTCCGGGTTCGGTCGGGTTCGCTCTCCCGGATGTCGCCGTGCGCGTGACCGACCCGGAGACCGGCGCGCTGCTGCCCGCCGACGAGATCGGAATGATCGAGGTGAAGGGCCCCAACGTCTTCAAGGGCTATTGGCAGATGCCGGAGAAGACGCACAGCGAGTTCCGCGAAGACGGCTTCTTCATCACCGGCGACCTCGGCACGATGGACGAGGACGGCCGCGTTACCCTCGTAGGGCGCGGCAAGGACCTAATCATTTCCGGCGGCTTCAACGTCTACCCGAAGGAAATAGAAAGCGCGATCGACGCGCTTGAGGGCGTCGAGGAAAGCGCGGTCATCGGCGTTCCGCATCCCGATTTTGGCGAAGGCGTCACTGCAGTCGTCGTTCGCACAGCCGCGGCGGGCACTGTTGAAGAGCGCCACATCGTCGATCAGCTCAGAGAGCATCTCGCTTCGTTCAAGCTGCCCAAGCGGGTTGTCTTCGTGCCAGCGCTGCCCCGCAACACAATGGGCAAAGTGCTGAAGGGCGAGTTGCGTACGCAGTATCGGGATCTTTATCGGCCCGGCGGAGCGGAAAGGCCGGCATAGCGCCGCCGCCTTGGCCGCGCCGCAATTTCACGGGATGCGTGTCTACCGAATCCGACAGGATACCCGCGCATGACCTGACCTCTTGTTTCTCCCGTCTCGCCCGACCGACGCCCGAATTGCGTCGGCGGTTCACATAGGGAGAAAGGTCATGCGAAAAATCACAATCCGCCTCACGAAAGATGCCCGCTTCCGAGCGGTGAAACCCGAACTGGTCGAACGGGCTGCACTTGCCGCGTTCGAAGCCGCCGGGCGCGGCGAAATCCATTTCGCGCCGTTCACCGCCGGCGGAAATCAATACGCCCTGTCGTCGCGGATGATCCTGGAGGTCGACTGGCTGCCCAACCGCGTCCCGGAACGCGTACTGCGACAGGCAAACCCCATCATACCCCGTCGACGATGACGACAGTGCTCGCGGCGTTGACACAGCAACGCCCTTCCGCTGGGCGCATATTCCCGCAAGATGGCGAAGGGTCAGCTGATCCTACCTAAGCGTGTCCCCGTTCCAGTCGCTCCATCGGACCCGAGGAGAAGCGCTATTTGCTCAGCCGGTTGCGGTTTGCCGAACCAGTAGCCTTGAAGGCGGTCACAGCCTGCAAGAAAGAACAACCGCGCCGTCTCCTCAGTTTCCGCACCCTCACCCGTCAACTTCATAGAGAGGCTCTTTGCAAGGATGGAGATCGCCTGGACGATACTGCGCGATGCGTCGTCATCGACGATATGCCGCGCGAGAGACCTGTCGATCTTGAGGCGATCGAACTGATACTGCCTCAGATATGCGATGCTTGCGTAACCGGTGCCGAAATCGTCCAGCGCGATGCGTATTCCCTTTGCCCGCAAAGCGGCGATGATTGGCTGGGCGCGCTCGCGATGCTCAATCAGGTAGCCTTCCGTCACCTCGAGTTCCAGTCGCCCCGGCTCCATGCCGGTCCGCGTAAGCACGCTTGAAATATCCTCGACTAGCGTCGCGCTGCGAAACTGCAGGGGAGACACGTTGACCGCTACATCCAGAGACGGCCAAAAGGCCGCATCTTCGCAGGCCCGTTCCAACACTGCGAGGCCAAGCTTGTCGATAAGCCCGGATTCTTCGGCAATCGGAACGAACTCCTCCGGCGAAACAGCCTCGCCGGTGTCGGTCGTCCAACGCGCCAGCGCTTCGACTCCGGTCACTTGGAACGACTTCGCGCAGACGATGGGCTGATAATGGACGTCAATCGCAGAATCCGCTAGCGCCTTCTCCAGCTTAAGAGCCAATGACCTGCGCCGTGCCCTGGCCGAATCCAGTTCGCACCGGTAATGGCAGACGCGCATCCGCCCGCTGTTCTTCGCTTCGTAGAGCGCGATGTCGGCGCGCCGCATCAATTCTGCGGAATCGATGCCGCTGCTTGCGATGGCAACTCCCATGCTGATTCCCACAACGGCGCTGCGTCCATTCAGTTCGAGCGGTGCGGCAACCAGATCAAGCATCTCGTTGCCGATCGCCGATGCCCTTTCCATCGCTCCGGGGCCGGGGACAACAATTGCGAATTCGTCCCCGCCCAGTCGCGCAGGCACGGCGGCGTGACGCTCGCAGATCCGGCTTAAGCTAGCGCCGATCTTTTGTATCAGCCGATCGCCTATATGATGCCCGTACGTATCGTTGACGTCCTTGAACCCGTCGAGGTCGCAGAAGATTGCCGCCGCGTCGTGCTCGGTCTTGACCATCACGAAGTCGAGGACGCCTTCCAGGGCCCGCCTGTTGAAGAGCCCAGTGAGCTCGTCGCGCTCGGCCTGCCGGCGGTGCATCGCACTGGCAAGCTCCAGCCTGGAATGGGCTTCGGCCCGGCCCGAATCGACAATGACCACGAACAGGAACGTGGCAAACAGCATGCCGCAGGCGCTGACGGTATAGAGGACGGTGTAACGATCTGACGTTACGAGGTCCACGGCGCCCCGTTCGGAAGTCAGCATGTAGGTTCCAGCGATACCGGCTATCGCAATGATAAGCCACACTACCGAAGCGCGCAGGCTTCCGAGCAGGATCGCCGTTACAGGCAGTACACCGAACCAGACTGTCCCTGGAGAATATACCGTACCGAAGAAATCGGCTTCCCAGACAAGGAATGCAACCAGACCGGTCAAGAACAAATCGCGTGCAGTGCCTTGCCTTCCAGTCGTCTTATAGACCAGGGCCGATCCCGCGAAAATGCTGCACGTGACAAGAAGGGCGAAGGCGGCCGTCGGGTGGCCACTGACTGTGAATTCTATGAGATAGAATGGAACGAAGAGACCGGCCAGCGCGAGGAGAGTAACGAATCTCGACGCGAAGTCATGGCCGTCCGTTGTTTGTGCTTCGTCCTCCTGTCGAAAGAAGCCAGCTGCGCGCGCGTGAAGTTTCGATACGAAATTCAGCGGGCTGGTCGTCTCTCCCTTGGACCGCATTTCATTCCCCAGCATCTATGGGGAACATTTGCCACCAATTCTGTTAACATTCCGCATCCAGCGCACGACCATTTGAAAGCCGGCTCAAAAGCAGCCCATTTTCAGATACCGTCGACGATGACGACCGTGCTCTTGGCGTTGGCGTGGCGGACTTTCGCTACCGGCGCATATTCAGGCGAGCGGGCGAAGGCCCGCGCGCTTTCGAGGTCGGGAAATTCGATGATGACCAAGCGCGTCGGCGACCAGAGCTCGGAATCGATCACCTCGAGCTCGCCGCCGCGCGCGCGGTAGCGCCCGCCATAGGATTCCGCGATCGCCCGCGCCTTCTTTTTGTAGTCCTCATAGGCTTCCGCGTTTTCGATCTTCGTATCGGCAATGACGAAGGCAGCCATCGTTATCCTCCTATCAGCGCACCTGGTCGAGCAGGCGCTTGCATTCCAGCAGATCGAACAGGGCTTCCTGAAGAAGCGCCCGGTTGTCGCGTGACAGGCGGCCGCCATCCGGCTGCACCGGCCCGTCCTCTTCGCCCTTGCCCATTCCGAAGAAACGGCGGCTGGGCCGCGCCTTGGCTTCGCCCACCAGCATCTCGTCGTCCGCCTTGCGGCGTGGCTTGGGCTGATCGGCTTCTGCCTCGGCCTGCTTGCGCTGGGCGATCGCCTCCACCGCGGCCAGGTCGCCCGCGCCTATAGCGACGACAAAATGGACGCCGTTCTCCTTGAGCAGCTTCTGGACACCCTTGATCGTGTAACCCTGGTCGTAGAGCATGAAACGGATGCCCTTGATCAGTTCCACATCCTGCGGCCGGTAGTAGCGGCGGCCGCCGCCCCGCTTCATCGGCTTGATCTGCGTGAAGCGCGTTTCCCAGAAGCGCAGCACGTGCTGCGGCAGGTCCAGGTCTTCGGCCACCTCGCTGATGGTGCGGAAGGCATCGGGGCTCTTGTCCATCGGCACACCTCAACTGTACAGCTGCGAATCGTTACGAATTACAGCCTGTTGTACGAGGAAGTTCAAGTAATTCCGCAACCAGGGCGCGCCCGCCCGGATCCTATCCGCGGGAGCCGACCGGCCTGGTCTTGCCGACCTTGTGCGACTTCAGGATTCGGTTCTTCAGCACATTGGAGGCCTTGAAGGTCATGACGCGGCGCGGAAGGATCGGCACTTCCTCGCCGGTCTTCGGGTTGCGGCCGATGCGCTCGTTCTTGGAGCGGACGTGAAATGTCGCGAAAGAGGACAGTTTAACCGTCTCTCCCCGGACTATGGCGTTGCAGATTTCCTCAAGCACCATTTCGACGAGTTGAGCGGACTCGGTGCGCGACAAGCCCACCTTGCGGTACACCGCCTCTGCGAGGTCGGCACGCGTAACTGTCTTCCCCCCCATCCGCCGGTCCAACCGTTCCAAAATCGATTAAAAGATAGATATGTGGAAACGTTAAGAAATTGGCCCCGGCAGGTCAAGGACCGATACTGGCTGCAGTCGATCCACTTTGCACTAAGGCGCAGCCTTCAGGGCGCAGGGTAAACCAAACACTACCAGCGCAGCAGCACCGCTCCCCAGGTAAAGCCGCCACCCATCGCTTCAAGAAGTACCAGATCGCCCTTTTTGATCCGCCCGTCGCCGACCGCGGCGTCGAGCGCCAGAGGCACAGACGCTGCCGACGTATTGCCATGGCGGTCAACTGTGATCACCACCTTCTCGTCCGCAATGCCCAGCTTGCGGGCGGATGCGTCGATGATGCGCTTGTTCGCCTGGTGGGGCACGAACCAGTCGAGGTCGTCGGCGGTTACGCCGGCTCGGCCAAGCACGTCCTCGACCACGTCGGTGATCATCGCCACCGCGTGCTTGAACACCTCACGGCCTTCCATGCGCAACTTGCCCACCGTGCCGGTGGTCGACGGCCCGCCATCGACATAAAGCTTGTCACGGTGAACGCCGTCGGAGCGCAGGCTCGATGCGATGATGCCGCGGGCGCCCGCGCCGGTCTCGCCCTCGATGCCCTCAAGCACCAGCGCGCCGGCGCCATCGCCGAACAGCACGCAGGTGGTGCGGTCGGTCCAGTCGAGAATGCGCGAAAAGGTTTCCGAGCCTATCACCAGAGCACGCTTCGCCATACCGCCGCGGATATGCAGGTCGGCCGTCGTCAATGCATAGACGAAACCGCTGCACACCGCCTGCATGTCGAAAGCGAAGCCGTGGTCCATGCCAAGCCGATGCTGCACCTCTACCGCGGTGGCCGGAAAGGTGTTGTTCGGCGTCGAGGTCGCAAGCACGATCAGATCGATGTCATCCGGCGTCATCCCCGCCGCCGAAAGCGCCTTGCGTGCAGCCGCCTCGCCCAGTGATGCCGTCGTTTCATCGTCGGATGCGATGTGGCGCTGCCTGATCCCCGTGCGCTGCGTGATCCACTCGTCGGAGGTATCGACCAGATTCACGAAATCATTGTTGTGCATGATGCGGCGCGGGGTCTCTGCGCCAACGCCGCGGACGACGGAACGGATCATTCAGTGGTTTCCCTTGTCAGCTGGCATTCGTGCCGCCGTTCGCCACCAGTGTGTCCACCGGCACCGGCTGGCGTTCGTGGAAATGCTCCAGCTGCTCGCGAATAGTGTCTATCAGGCGGCGGCGCGCCATGTCGTAGCCGAGATCGACGGCGGCCGCGAAACCTTCCTGGTCGGCGCCGCCGTGGCTTTTGACGACGATGCCGTTGAGGCCAAGGAAGACACCGCCATTGATCTTGCGGACGTCGAGCTTCTCGCGCAGGCGGCGAAACGCGTTCTGGGCAAAGAAATAGCCGATGCGTGCGAGCAGCGTGCGGCTCATCGCATCGCGCAGATATTCGGCGATCTGGCGCGCCGTGCCCTCGGCAGTCTTGAGGGCGATGTTGCCGGAAAAGCCCTCTGTGACCACTACATCGACGGTGCCCTTTGCGATATCGTCGCCTTCGACGAAGCCGCGATAGTCCATCGATGGCAGCTGCGCCTCGCGCAGCATGCGTCCCGCTTCTTTCACGTCCTCCTGCCCCTTGATCTCCTCGACGCCGACATTGAGCAGGCCGACAGCGGGACGATCGAGCTGGAAGATCGAATGCGCCATGGCGGCGCCTAGGATGGCGTAGCCGACGAGTTGCCCGGCGTCCGCGCCGATGTTCGCGCCCACGTCCAATACGACACATTCGGAGCGAAGCGTCGGCCAGAGCGCGGCGATCGCCGGCCGCTCGATATTGGCCATCGGGCGCAGGCAGAATTTCGACATGGCCATCAGCGCGCCGGTGTTGCCGGCCGAAATGCAGACGTCGGCGTCGCCGTTCTTCACTGCTTCGATGGCGCGCCACATGGACGACTTCCAGCGGCCCTGGCGAAGCGCCTGGCTGGGCTTGTCGTCCATGCGCACCGATACGTCGCAGTGATGGAACTCGCTCAGGCCCGCCAGCCGCGGCAGGCCCTTGAGAACAGGCTCAACCTCCTCGGCGCGGCCGAACAGGAGGAATCGGACATCGGGCCTGCGCTCGATCACCGCCAGCAGTGCCGGCAGCACGACTGCCGGCCCGTGATCTCCACCCATGGCGTCAATGGATATGCGTATCAAGCGACACTGTTCCCGTCGGTCCCTCGGAGGGGGCGTGGGTCAAAGTGCGGCGAAAATAGCGGTTTTGGTCCGTCGCACAACCTCAATTCGGCCTCCGAAAGAGGTATTTCAGGGCTTGCGCACAAGCGAACGCAGCTTGGCGAATGGTGGCTCGGGACTTTTCCCCAACTCCTGGTCGGAGGCTGCATCGGGCAGTTCCACGCCCTCGCGGCGCGGATAGGGATCGATAGCGAGTGCGAAATACTCCTCGGCGAGTGCGCCGGCGTCGATGCGATTCCCCGAAAATGTTTCCGGGGTGTCTTCGCCTTCCGCATCGAGGTGCAATTCCCCGTCCGGTGCAAAAACCGGCGCCAAGCGCGAATCCTCCGGTACGAAGACAGCCGAGACATCCTCGTCGATCATCGATTCGACAGGATCGAGGGTGACAACACAGGCTTGGGTGATTTTTGCGATGACCTTGCCGGTTACCCGTGCGCCGTCGCGCTTCCAGGGCGCAACAAGCAGCTCGAACGAAAA
Source organism: Rhizobiaceae bacterium (assembly GCA_017643025.1). Classification (GTDB taxonomy): domain Bacteria; phylum Pseudomonadota; class Alphaproteobacteria; order Rhizobiales; family Rhizobiaceae; genus RCIO01. The sequence goes on along the minus strand of JAEPOG010000005.1, from coordinate 551,326 downwards.
GGCGTCGACGGCCTCCAGACCGTGTTCGGCGCAAAGCGCGGCGCGTTGATCGGCATCTGCTTCCAGCTTGACCGTCACCCCCTTTGCAGGCAGGCGTGATACGTCGACCTTGAGCGAAACCGGGCTTGATCCAGCAGCCATCATGCCGCCTCACCCGTTGCGGCGGCGCCGGTCGCCGGGAACGAAATTCGCCCCGCGACGATATCGGCGGTCTCCTGACCGGCAAGTGCGTCCGCTGCCAGCTGTGCGTAGCGCGCAAGCTCACCCGCCTGCGGCCACTCCTTCGCGGCTGGCTGGACGTTTCGTGAAAGCGCGGCCTTCAGCGCACCCTCATCACGCGCGTCGAGCGCCGACCCGTAGGATTGGGCACGGCCGTAGAACATTCGCGACAGCTTCTTCATCCGTTTCGGTACGCCAACGTCGCCGACGCCGAGTTCGCGGATCGAATGGTCCATGTCCCTGAAAAACGTGTCTACAAGGTCCTGCGCGACGTCGGAGGCAGCCCCCGGTTCGCCCTTCAAGCGGCGAAGGACGAGGATCATCACAAGCGACAGCAGCTCGAACCTGCCCAGCGGCGTATCAGGCACAGCCCAGTCCGCGTAGGGCGCCGGCTGCCGCGCGGCCGCCACGATTTGTTCGTACAAGGCATCGACGATCAATTCGTTCGGATTTGATCCAATGCCGAGCAACCGTTTGAACATTAAGGATATACTTTCAATTCGGACGGTAGCATGGCGGTCAGGTTGCATCGCCGGCGAAGCTGGTTTACCGCTTTTCGCCGCCGCTGCAAACGTGGCGGGCGCGGCAGTTGCTGCAGCAAAAGTGAGGTAGATTTGTTGTCCGGGGCCTTCGATTTCAAGTTTCGGCGCTTCGCGACCGTAGCAGGCGCCGCCGTTCTCGGCCTTGCTGCGGCTGGCTGCAACGCCACCGACAGTCTTTCCACTTCGGAGACCATCTCCAAAGGCTACGTCATCGACGAGTCGTCGCTTGAACTGGTGCCCGTCGGATCGAGCCGCGAGCAGGTGCTCCTGACGCTGGGCACGCCGTCGACGACCGCCACCTTCGACAACGAGGTGTTCTACTACATCTCGCAGACCAGGGTGCGCCGCGTCGCCTTCGCCAATGCGCAGGTGGTCGATCAGCGGGTACTCGCGGTCTATTTCGGCGACGACGGGCGCGTGACCAACATCGCCAATTACGGTCTCCAGGACGGCAAGCTGTTCGATTTCATTTCGCGGACAACGCCTACCGCAGGCAAGGACCAGAACTTCCTGATCCAGCTGATCTCCGGCGTTGCCGGCGGTGGCGGCACACCATCGCGGCTGCCGGGCCTGTAACCGGACATTTTCCGCGGGCGGGCTACCGCACGAGCTCTCCAAAAACAAAGAACCCGCGGGTCGCCCCGCGGGTTCTTTCGTTTGAGCTGCCTGTCAGGTCAGTGCGCGAGCACGGCCAGAAGCAGGAGCGCCATGATGTTGGTGATCTTGATGGCCGGGTTCACGGCCGGGCCGGCAGTATCCTTGTAAGGATCGCCGACGGTGTCACCGGTCACGGACGCCTTGTGCGCCTCGGAGCCCTTCTCGTGCTTCACGCCGTCCTTGTCGACGAAGCCGTCCTCGAAGCTCTTCTTGGCGTTGTCCCATGCGCCGCCGCCCGAGGTCATCGAGATGGCGACGAACAGACCGTTGACGATCACGCCAAGCAGCATCGCGCCCAGCGCCGCAAAAGCCGAGGCCTTGGAGCCGGAGAGCAGCAGCACACCGAAATAGACGATGAGCGGAGCCAGAACCGGCAGCAGCGAGGGGATGATCATCTCGCGGATGGCGGCCTTGGTCAGCATGTCGACGGCGCGGGCGTAATCCGGCCGCTCCTTGCCTTCCATGATGCCCGGCTTCTCGCGGAACTGCTTGCGCACTTCCTCGACCACCGCGCCGCCTGCCCGGCCCACCGCGGTCATCGCGATGCCGCCGAAGAGGTACGGGATCAGGCCGCCGAAGATCAGGCCTGCAACAACGTAGGGGTTGGACAGCGAGAACGACACGTCGTTCATGCCCTGGAAGTAGGTGTAGGTGTCGCTGTTGGCGATGAAGTACTCCAGATCGTAGGAGTAGGCCGCAAACAGAACCAGCGCGCCGAGACCGGCCGAACCGATCGCGTAGCCCTTGGTGACGGCCTTCGTCGTGTTGCCAACCGCGTCGAGCGCGTCGGTGGACTGACGCACTTCCGAGGGAAGGCCCGACATCTCGGCGATGCCGCCGGCATTGTCGGTGACAGGGCCGAAGGCGTCGAGCGCCACGATCATACCGGCGAGGCCGAGCATGGTGGTGACCGCGATAGCGGTGCCGAAGAGGCCGGCGAACTGGAAGGTGGCGATGATGCCCGCCACGATCACGATAGCCGGCAGCGCGGTCGCCTCGAGCGAGACGGCCAGGCCCTGGATGACGTTGGTGCCGTGGCCGGTTACCGACGCCTGTGCGATCGAGTTCACCGGGCGCTTGTCGGTGCCGGTGTAGTACTCGGTGATCACCACGATCAGACCCGTCACGATGAGGCCGATGAGGCCGCAGATGAACAGGTTCGTGCCGGTGATGTCCATGCCGGCAACGGTGCCGATCGAACCCCAGCCGATGGTCAGCGAGGTCGCTCCGCCGACGCCAATGACGGTCAACAGGCCGGTGACGATGAGGCCCTTGTACAGAGCGCCCATGATCGAGCCATTGGAGCCGAGGCGGACGAAGAACGTGCCGATGATCGAGGTGATGATACAGGCGCCGCAGAGCGCCAGCGGGTAAAGCATCACCTGGCCGAGAATTTCGGTACCAGCGAAGAAGATGGCGCCGAGCACCATGGTCGCGACGACCGTCACCGCATAGGTCTCGAACAAGTCGGCGGCCATGCCGGCGCAGTCGCCGACATTGTCGCCGACATTGTCTGCGATGGTGGCCGGATTGCGCGGATCATCCTCGGGGATGCCGGCTTCGACCTTGCCCACCAGGTCGCCGCCCACGTCGGCGCCCTTGGTGAAGATGCCGCCGCCGAGACGGGCGAAGATGGAGATCAGCGACGCGCCGAAGCCGAGCGCGACCAGCGAGTCGATGACCGCGCGGTCGGCCGGGCCGTAACCCATCGGGCCGACCAGGATCCAGTAGTAGACCGCGACGCCAAGCAGCGCGAGGCCGGCCACCAGCATGCCGGTGATGGCGCCCGACTTGAATGCGATGTCGAGGCCGGCGGCAAGGCTATTGGAGGCTGCCTGTGCGGTGCGGACATTCGCGCGTACGGATACGTGCATGCCGATGAAGCCTGCAACGCCCGAAAGCACCGCGCCGATCAGGAAGCCGATCGCGGCCGAAACCGAGAGCAGCCACCAGGCCAGGAGGAATACGATGACACCGACGATCGAGATCGTGGTGTACTGACGGGACAGATAGGCCTGCGCGCCTTCACGGATGGCGCCGGCGATTTCCTGCATGCGTGCGTTGCCCTGATCGGCCGCGAGGACCGACTGCGTCGCCCAGATGGCGTAAAGGACAGAAAGCAAGCCGCAGGCGATGACGACATAAAGCATAGTCATTGCCAGAATTTTCCTTTGGGTTGGGTCCGAAAGTGCCCCCTCGCGGACCGTGCGTGCAGGACCGCGCCGGGAAACCGGGCCATCCTTTCGCGGCGGCTTATGCGCAAGCGACCCGCCAACGTCAAGCTGAAGGTCGCATTTTGCCCCGGAATCCCCGGCCAGGTGGATTCAGCTGTCAATTTGAATGGATTTAGGCCGATCTACCGCCGGGCTCGGCGGGTGCGCGCGCCACCACGGCCAGCCCGACCAGCGCCACGAGGCACAGCACGGTGACCGGAAACACCACCCAGTTGAGCATGTCCCAGCCCCAGGCGTTGTAGACCTGGCCCGACATCAGCGAGGCGAACGCCACCGAAGAAAACAGCACGAAATCGTGGAAGCCCTGCACCTTGTTTTTCTCGGCGGGGCGGTAGGTTTCCGCGACCATCGCGGTGGCGCCGATGAACCCGAAGTTCCAGCCGAGGCCAAGCAGAATGAGCGCTGTCCAGAACTGCCACAGTTCGATGCCTGACAGAGCGACAACGGCGCAGCCGATCAGCAATATCAGGCCGGCGGCGACGATCTTCTCCTTGCCGTAGCGCGCAATAAGCTTGCCGGTGAAGAAGCTGGGGCCGAACATGGCCATCACGTGCCATGAGATACCGAGTGTCGCCTGATCTGTCGTGAAGCCGCAGCCGACCATCGCCAGGGGGGCACCGGTCATCACGAAGCTCATGAGGGCGTAGCTGCCGACAGCGCAAAGCAGGCCAACGGCGAATTTCGGGGTCGCGATGATCTCCGTCAGCGGCCGCGCCGGACCCGCAGCCGCGTCATCCTCTGCCGGCATGTCCTTGCGCAGGCGCAGGAAGGACAGGATGAACATGCCCGCCAGCGCCAGCCCGATGATCGAAACGAAAGAACCGGCGAACATGACTGGCGCCAGCATTTCGCGTGTGAAGATGACGATCTGCGGCCCGAGGATGGCGGTGATGATGCCGCCCGCCAGCACCCAGGATATCGCCTTGGCCTTGAATTCCGCCGGCGCGTTGTCTGCCGCAGCGAAACGGAATTGCTGCACGAAGGCGCCACCCGTGCCGATGATGAGAAAGCCGGCAATCAGCATCCAAAAGCTCATCTGGAACAGCGCGATCGCTGCTATGCCGCCGCCGAGGCCGGTAATCATCGAGCCGGTCATGAAGCCGCCGCGCTGCCCCAGCGCCCGTATGATGGTGGCAGCGGGAATGGCGCCCGCGGCCACGCCGACGGTGAAGGCGGTGACCGGCGCGGTAGCCAGCGACTTGTCGGCGCCAAGCAGATAGTCGCCGGCGAGGCCGCCAAGCGAGATGCAGATCGGCGCCGCCGACCCGACTATCGCCTGCGCCGTCGCAAGGATCAGTGTCGTGCGGGTCGCCTCGCGCGCCGAATTCGGATCGCTCACGCCGGGTCCTTCCCCCTGCCCTCGCCGCGCTGGCTGCGCGCCACACGGTCGAGAACCGCATTGACCAGCTTGGGCTCTTCTTCCTCGTAGAAGGCGTTGGCGATGTCGACATATTCCGACACGATGACGGCGACCGGCACGTCCTTGCGGTTCATCAATTCGTAGACGCCGGCGCGCAGTATGGCGCGCAGCGTGGAATCGAGGCGCGACAGCGGCCAGTCGGCTGTCAGCGCCTGCCTGATCACGGGATCGATCGTCTTCTGGCCTTCGACAACGCCGGACAGGATCGCCCGGAACCATTGCGGGTCGGCCTCGCGATATTGCGAACCGTCGACCTCCTTGCCGAGCCTGTAGGCCTCATACTCGGCCGCCGTCTCCAGAACGCCGCTGCCGACGACATCCATCTGATACAGCGCCTGCACCGCAGCCAGCCGCGCAGCCCCGCGTTTGTTGGCTCCGCGGGTTTCCGCCTTTTCGCCCGGATCGGCCTTCGGCAGGCTCATCTCGAGAATTTCTCGCGCAGTTCGATCAGCTTGAGAGCGGCGCGCGCCGCGAAACCGCCCTTGTCGCCTTCGGATTTGCGGGCACGCACGAGGGCCTGGCTCTCGTTCTCGACGGTCAGAATGCCATTGCCGATGGCCAGCGGCTCGGTCGAAAGATCCATGAGGGCGCGGCTCGATTCGTTGGCCACGATCTCGAAATGATAGGTCTCGCCCCGGATCACGCAGCCAAGCGCGACATATCCGTCATAGACGACGCCGTCATCCTTCGCGGCGTCCTCGGCGAAAGCGATCGCCGCCGGAATCTCCAGGGCGCCCAGCACCGTCTCGACATCATACGTAGCTTCGGCGTCGTCCAAGGCCGCCTTCGCGCCCTCGAGAAGCGCGTCGGACAGATGCTCGTAATAGCGGGCTTCGACTATAAGAAGGTGCGGCATGCCGGTCCGGACTTTCGCGCTTCGATGGAATGCCGGTCACTTAGGCCTAACGGCATTGCGGAGCAAGCATAGAGTGACGGGCGGATCGGCGTTCCGTTGCGCCAGCGGTCAGCCCTTGTCGGCCTCCATCAGCCGCGCCGCATAGCGGGCCATGGTATCGACTTCCAGATTGACCCGGTCGCCGGGCTTGCGGTCGGCCCAGGTGGTCACCGACAGCGAGTGGTGGATCAGAAGCACGTCGAAGCGCGCGCCATCGACGCCGTTCACGGTCAGCGAGGTGCCGTCGAGCGCGACAGAGCCCTTCGGCGCGATGAACTTTGCCAGTTCGTGGGGCGCTTCAAGCGTGATGCGCACCGCGTCACCTTCGTCCTTGCGCTCAAGGATCGTCGCCGTGCCGTCGACATGGCCGGACACGATGTGCCCGCCGAGTTCGTCGCCAACCTTGAGGGCGCGTTCGAGATTGATGCGGGTGCCCTGCCCCCAGTCGCGGGCCGTCGTGAGGCGCAGCGCTTCCTCCCACGCCTCGACCTCGAACCAGCGTGCATTCGATCCCGGCTCCGGAAGCGCGACCACGGTCAGGCACACGCCGCCGCAGCTTATCGAGGCGCCGATGTCGATCGTCCCGGGATCGTAGGCAGTGTCGATGCGCAGCCGCGCGCCCTCGGGTAGCGGCTTTACGGAGGCGATGGTGCCAATGTCGGTGACAATTCCGGTGAACATCAGCCCTTCCTCGTCCACTCCGCGTAGCGATCCTCGCCAAAGCGGGCCTCGCGCACAATACGGAAACCGGCCGGAATGGTGTCGCGCGACAATGGCGACGGAACACCGCCCGCAGCACCAATAGCTGCAGTTCCAGAATACAAGGCAATGCGGTCCACAAGGCCGTCCTTCAGAAACTGCCCTGCGACAGCCGCGCCGCCTTCCACCATCAGCGTGGAAATTCCGCGCCCGGCGAGATCGTCGAGAAGTTCCGGCAGCGCGACGCGGCCATCGACAAGGTCTGCGCCGATCAGCTCAACGCCGCATTCCGACAGGCTCGTCCTCCGGGCCGGGTCGGCATCGATGGAAGCGGCGAGCAGGACCGGCACTTCACGCGCCGAGCGCGCCAGCTTCGAATTGACCGGCAATCGGGCGTTCGCGTCCAGCACGATACGCACCGGTGATCGCCCCTGCAGTCCCGGCAGCCTGCAGGTCAGTTCCGGATCATCGGCAAGTGCGGTACCTATGCCCGCGAGGATCGCGTCGGCCTCGGCGCGCATCGCGTGCACCTGCGCCCGCGCCTCCGGCCCGGTGATTGCAACCTGCCCCTTCCCTTTCACACCGATCATACCATCCGCTGAAACGGCAAGCTTCAAAGTCACTTCGGGTCGCTTGCTGACGGATCGATTCAAATAGCCGGCCATGAGATCGGCGGCCTCGTCAGCCAGCACCTTCTCGACAACCTCGATGCCGGCCTCGCGCAGCATCGCGTAACCACGGCCGGATACGCGCGGATCGGGATCGCTTGCCGCACCTACGACCCGCGCCACGCCGGATGTTATCAGTGCCTCGGCGCAGGGCGGCGTGCGTCCGTGATGGGCGCAGGGTTCGAGCGTGACATAGGCGGTGGCGCCGCGCGCCAGTTCCCCGGCTTCGGCGAGCGCCTGCGGTTCAGCATGCGGGCGGCCTCCGATTGCGGTGACACCGCGCCCGACGATGCGCGTCCCGCTGCCATCGTCGTGCACAATCAGCGTGCCGACCGACGGGTTGGTCGCGGTGAGGCCGAGATGATGGCGGGACAGGCGGATCGTCGCCGCCATGAAGCGGCGGTCGGTTTCGTCAGATGAGGATGAAGCCGCGGCCATGGCTCAGCCCGCTTCTTCCTCGTCCTTCAGCTGGCCCAGCAGTTCGTGGAAATCGCGGGCTTCGCGGAAGTTGCGGTAAACCGAGGCGAAGCGGACATAGGCGACATCGTCCAGCGCCTTCAGCGCCTCCATGACGAGTTCGCCGATGCTGTCCGACGCGATCTCCGTCTCGCCCGAGCTTTCAAGCTGGCGCACGATGCCGGACACCGCGCGTTCGATGCGCTCCGGCTCCACATTGCGTTTCCTGAGCGCGATGTCGAAGGAGCGCATCAGCTTGTCGCGGTCGAACGGGACCTTGCGGCCGGACTTCTTGACGACAACCAGGTCACGCAGTTGCACCCGCTCGAAGGTGGTGAAGCGGCCGCCGCAGTCGGGGCAGACGCGCCTGCGCCGGATCGAGATCCCGTCCTCGGCGGGACGCGAATCCTTCACCTGCGTATCGAGCGACTGGCAATAGGGGCAGCGCATGGCGAATCCGGGCTGAATGAGTCTGTCGGCCCGAAGGAGTTAGAGATTTTCAGAGCCGAGTCAAAGCCCGGCTCTGTTCCCCAATCGGTAGACCTTGGCCTCAGCCGAGATAATCGTAGAGCGGAAAGCGCTCGCACAACGCCGTCACCCGCTCCCGGACCGAAGCCTCGACAGCGGCGTTGCCCTCATCCGAATTGGCGGCCTTCAGGCCGTCCATCACCTCGGCGATCAGCTTGCCGATCTCGCGGAATTCGGCCTGGCCGAAACCGCGCGTGGTGCCAGCCGGCGTTCCGAGCCGAATGCCAGACGTGACGAATGGCTTCTCGGGGTCGAAGGGAATGCCATTCTTGTTGCAGGTGATGTTGGCGCGCCCGAGCGCGGCTTCGGCGCGCTTGCCCGTCGCATTCTTCGGGCGCAGGTCGACCAGCATCAGATGGTTGTCCGTGCCGCCCGACACGATGTCGAGCCCGGTTTCCTTCAGGCTGGATGCCAGCGCCTTGGCATTGGTGACGATGTCCTGCGCGTAGGTCTTGAACGACGGCTGCAACGCTTCGCCCAGCGCAACGGCCTTGGCCGCGATGACGTGCATCAGCGGACCGCCCTGCAGGCCCGGGAATACCGCCGAGTTCATCTTCTTGGCGATGTCGGGGTCGTTGGTGAGGATCATGCCGCCACGCGGACCGCGCAGCGATTTGTGGGTCGTGGTGGTGACCACATGCGCGTGCGGCAGCGGCGAAGGGTGGACGCCACCAGCGACCAGACCCGCAATGTGGGCCATGTCGACCATCAGCCAGGCACCGATCTCGTCGGCGATCTCGCGGAAGGCCTTCCAGTCCCAGATGCGCGAATAGGCGGTGCCACCGGCCAGGATCAGCTTCGGTTTGTGCTCATGCGCCAGGCGCCCGACCTCATCCATGTCCAGCAGGTGATCGTCCTTGCGGACGCCGTACGATACCGGCTTGAACCACTTGCCCGACATGTTGACGGGCGAACCGTGGGTCAGATGGCCGCCCGAATTAAGGTCGAGCCCCATGAAGGTGTCGCCCGGCTGCAGAAGCGCCAGGAACACCGCCTGGTTCATCTGGCTGCCCGAATTCGGCTGGACGTTGGCGAACTCGCAGCCGAACAGCTTCTTCGCCCGCTCGATCGCCAGCTCTTCAACGATATCAACGTATTCGCAGCCACCGTAGTAGCGCTTGCCGGGATACCCTTCGGCATATTTGTTGGTCAGCACAGTACCCTGCGCTTCCATGACAGCGCGGCTGACGATGTTTTCCGACGCAATCAGTTCGATCTCGTGACGCTGGCGACCGAGCTCGGAACGGATCGCGTCGAAGACTTCGCGGTCGACGTTCTCGAGGGGAGCGGTGAAAAGGTCGCTGGTCTGCGTCATTTGGGCGGTGGCTGTAGCCATTGGATAACCCTTCGCTGGCATTCGGGGCTGGGATGCGAGCGGCGCTTAACATGAAACCGGGAGAGCATCCACTTGCGCGAAGCGAAGTTCGCCGTTCTTTCCGCGACAGCCAAGAAAAAGGCCGCCTGAGAGGCGGCCTTTCGGAAGAAAATTGCTCGGCGCCTAGAGCGAACTGGTGATCTGCAGCTCCTCGATGCCGTCCATGGCGTAGATGTCGTCGCGGAAATGAACCACGGCATCGCCCGTCGACCATGCGGAGATGTAGGTGAAAAGCACCGGCACCGGATCGGCGAGCGCCACGGGCGTGCTTTCGCCAGTCTGGATCGTCTGCTCGAAGCGGCGGCGATCCCAGCCCTCGGTATCGCGGAGCAGCCAGGTGACGAGGTCGCGAACGTTCTGGACGCGCACGCATCCGGACGAATGGAACCGTTCGATGTCGTTGAACAGGCTCTGCTGCGGCGTGTCGTGCATGTAGACCGCGTGCGGGTTCGGGAAATTGATCTTCACCGAAGCCATGGCGTTGATCTTGCCCGGATCCTGGCGGAAGCGCAGCTTGGCGGCTTCGTCGGTCGACCAGTCGACGGTCAGCGGATCAACCTCGTCGCCGCTCGAATTGATGAGGCGGATATTGTTTTCCGTCAGATAATCGGGGTTCTCGCGCATCAGCGGAATGATGTCCTTGCGGATGATCGACTCCGGCGCGTTCCAGAACGGGTTGATGATCACCTCATTGATCTTGGAGGCGAGAATCGGGGTCTGCCGGTCGATCTTGCCCACGACGGCGGTGTGGCGCAGGACGACACGCCCGTTCTCGACCGCCTCGATCTGTGCGGCCGGGATATTGACCATCACGAAGCGCGGATTGAGCGACGCGGTTTCCTCGCGCAAGCGCTGGAGATTGGTTTCCAGCTGCGCCAGGCGCACCGGCGCCGAAACGTTCATCGCCGCGTAGCTGTGGCGCCCCATGACGCCATCCGACGGGATGCCGTGCCGTGCCTGGAAGCGCTTTACCGCTGCATCGACATAGGAATCGAAAGACTGGCTCATGCCGGCGCCGGTCGGGAGGTCGCCCGAGATCATCAGGCGGCGACGCAGGATTTCAACCTCGGGCTCGATGACACCGAGCTTCAGCCTCTTGGTGGCGGGCACGATCGGCCAGCCGCCATTCTGGACGATGCCGTTGTACTGAAAAATCGCGTTTTCGACGAAGGAGCCGGTTTCGACGCTGAGGATCGGCAGGTTCGACGCAACCTGATCGGCGGCCGTCGCACGTGTGTCGAAGCGGTCGTTCCAAGCGCCGCGACGCGGTGAACTCAGCAGTTCGTCGAGCACCGTCTGGGCCGATGCGCCGGTGGCCAGAACAGACGCCGACAAAGCGCCCGCACCCTTGAGAAAACTCCGCCGCTTCAGCGTCATTGAGACCTCCGGTCAACTTGCCTGAGTGTGGAGCCAGATAATCGACTCCGAATGAATGATGGTCAACGCTTGTTGCCTCGCGCCCGTTGTGGGCCGTGAAGGCGGCACGCCGATCGACTCCTGCGCCGAAGCGCAGATCGTGGCAAGCCACCGGATTATGGCCGCAGGATGGCCAAAACGGGCACAAGGATGTGAGCAAAAAGAAACCGGCGCCCAAAAGGCGCCGGCTCCGCTACTTGCCATCCCGCCAGGTCCCTCCAACGGGGCGGCGGCGGAAAGAAGAATGCTGCTACATGCGGTAGGCGATGGTATCGTTCCAGAAACGGTCCAGGCGCTGCAGAGCGCGGTTCATCTGCTGGAATTCGTCACGGTTGATGCCGCCCACCTGTTCGATCGAGCCGATGTGGCGTTCGTACAGCTTGCCAACCACCTCTGCGACTTCCTGACCCTTGTCGGTCAGGCTGATGCGGACCGACCTGCGGTCGACGCGCGAGCGCTGGTGGTTGATGAAGCCGAGTTCAACCAGCTTCTTCAGGTTGTAGGAAACATTCGACCCCAGGTAATAGCCACGGGTGCGCAATTCGCCCGCCGTCAGCTCCGAGTTGCCGATATTGAACAGCAGCAGCGCCTGAATGGCGTTGATGTCGCTCCGACCGGCGCGGTCGAATTCGTCCTTGATGACGTCGAGCAAGCGGCGGTGCAGCCTCTCGACCAGTTGAAGGGATTCCAGATAGAGCGAACGGATCGCCGCACGCGGATCGTTCTGGGATTCGGCATGTTTCGCCGGCTGACGCGAAGTCATCATTGTCCTGCCTCTCGTTTGACGCCCGGTGAATTGTTTTTTGTTCTTCACCTTGGCAGCCAACATAGAGGAGGCATCTAAAATTCGACTTAAACCGCAGCCTTAACGGGAGGTTATGGGCAAGCACCGGGAAAGAGGATGAATTTTCGGTAAACGCCGACATGTCCCCTGCAGCGAAATTTCTAATACCGCTCGACGCGCTGCAGATGCTGCAGATAGAGCATGACACGAAAGCCGACGAGGCCGATGAGTGTCGCCACATGAAGCGCGACGAGGCCGGGCCGGTAACCGAACAGGTCCGGCAGAGCGCCATGCATGACGATCTCCGCGGCCGCCGCGATGACCCACAATACCGGCCCCCAGGAAACAGCCATCCACAGTCCGATCGCAGCGATGGGAAACAAGACAGACAGCATCGCGCCTGCCACCTGCCAGTGCAGCGGCATAAGGTCGAAGCGCCAGAGGTCTCCCTCATACAGGCCGATCAGACGGATCCAGTAGAACAGGCCGAATGCGATGCACTTTACGGCAACCGCACGGCAGAACCATTCATACGCGAACTCTACGCTGCTGCGCGGGAGCCTTGCATGCGCCTCGTCGCTCACAGGCCGAGTTCCCCGCCGCCGAGAGGTGCAAAATAAGAGTCGACAATATCATCGGTCACGCCATCGAGGGTCGCGGGGTCCCACACCGGCGCATTGTCCTTGTCGATAACGACAGCGCGGATGCCTTCATAGAAGTCGTGACCGGCGAGCATCCTGTTGAGGATGCGGAACTCTATGTTCATGCAATCGGCCATCGTGCGCCCCCTGCCCGCGGTGAGCTGCCTGAACGTAACAGCGAGGCTGGTCGGCGAACGCTTGGCGATGGTTCCAAGAACGCTCCCCGAGAACTCGTCGTCCGCCTCACGCAGGCTGTCCAGTACCGCTTCCAGGGTCGGTTTCGAGAAATGCCGGTCGACTGCCTGCCAATTCGGGTCCTGCGTTTCGGGATTCGGACCTTCTGAGAAATGACTCAGAGTTGCATCCAGATCATCGCCCGCGATCAACCGCTCGCGGAGTTCCGGGAGCCGTTCGGAGCGAACCGCATGCGTCGCAAAGCCCGCATGCAACTGGTCGCCCCAGCGGATGCGGTTGCCGGTCAGCGCCAGATACATTCCCGATGCTCCACGCAAGCCGGGAAGGAAATGCGAACCGCCGACATCGGGAAAGAAGCCGATGCCGACCTCGGGCATGGCGAAGACCGTGTTCTCCGTCACGATCCGGTGTGAACCATGGGCGGATATCCCCACGCCGCCGCCCATGACGATGCCGTCGATCAGCGCGACATAGGGTTTCGGAAACGCCTCCAACGCGGCGTTCATGCGGTATTCGTCGGCAAAGAACTCGGTCAGCAGCCGGCCTTCCTTGCCGGCTTTATAGACGTCGACGATGTCGCCGCCGGCGCAGAAGGCCCGCCCCTCGGCGCTGACCACGACCCGCTCCACCGACGGATCGTCGCGCCAGGCGTCGAGCGCGCGGTGCAGCGCCTTGACCATGCCATGGCTAAGCGCATTGAGCGCTTTCGCTCGGGTCAGCGTAACGACGCCTGCCCGTCCCTGCCGTTCGAAGCGGATTTCGTCTCCGCCGCCGAAATCCTCACGCACCGCCAGTCGACTCCCCTCTTCCAGCTCGTGCTTACGAACGCCCGCGCGGTGCGTCAATCGCTCGCGAGCACCAAGCCGCCCATGCGTGGCGAATGCTTGCTTCGCGTGATAGAAGGCGCGGCAAGGAGAACGGACGATGAAGACTTCGGCAGGCAAGCTCGTAGCAGGTGGACGCGACGTCGACGAAATCACCGGCAGCCGCCGGCTGCGGCGCATGCGCAAGGCCGACTGGTCGCGCCGGCTGGTGCAGGAGAACCGCCTCACCGTGGACGACCTGATCTGGCCGGTTTTCATCATCGACGGCGAGAATCGGCGCGAAGACATTCCGGCCATGCCCGGCGTGCAGCGCATGACGGTCGATATTCTGGTCCGCGAGGCGGAGCGTGCCGCGAAGCTCGGCATCCCGGCCATCGCCACCTTCCCCAATGTCGACCTTTCGCTGCGCGACGAGACCGGCTCGGCGATCCTCGACCCCGACAACCTTATCAACCGCGCCACCCGCGCTGTGAAAGCCGAGGTGCCGGAGATCGGCATCATCACCGATGTCGCGCTCGATCCCTTCACCAGCCACGGCCATGACGGCATCCTGCGCGACGGCATCATCGTCAACGACACAACTGTGGAGCAGATCGCTGCCGGCGCGGTCTACCAGGCTGCCGCTGGAGCCGACATCATCGCGCCGTCCGACATGATGGACGGGCGCGTCGGCGCAATCCGCGACGCGCTCGACGCCAACGGCTTCCCCGATGTCGCCATCATGTCCTATGCGACCAAGTTCGCGTCGGCCTTCTATGGCCCCTACCGCGAAGCGATCGGCACGCAGGGACTGCTCAAAGGCGACAAGAAGACTTACTACATCGACCCGGCCAACACCGACGAGGCCGTGCGCGAGACCGAACAGGACATCGCCGAGGGCGCCGACATGGTGATGGTGAAGCCAGGCCTGCCCTATCTCGACATCGTCAGGCGGTTGAAGGACGCGTTCCAGATGCCGACCTTCGCCTATCAGGTGTCGGGCGAGTTCTCGATGATCAAGGGGGCGGCCGCGAGTGGCTGGATCGACGGCGAAAGGGCGATGCTGGAATCGCTGCTCGCCTTCAAGCGCGCAGGCTGCGATGGCGTGTTGACCTATTTCGCGCCTGAGGTGGCCAAGCTGCTGAAGGGCTGAGATCGACTTTACACAACTTTACATTCGCCCCGTAGGGGAGAAACGTTGGCTTCCTACCTTCGTCTCATCGCAGCAATCCAGCTGCCTGAGCCGAAGGAGCCAGTCAATGACCACCGAGAACAACGAAACCCCCGAGACCAATCCGACCAACGAAGCCAAGTCGGCCGCGAATGGCGGCTGGGGCAAGTGGGTCGCCGTAGGCGCGGTTGCCGCAATGCTTGTCGGCGGCGCCGGCATCGCCAGCGCGATCAGTGACGAGGGCGGGCGCTACATGCAGCGCTTCGGTTTCGACCAGAGCGAACGGATGGGTGGCGGGTTCACCCGGGTCCATATGGGCATGGGCGGTCACGGCATCGGCCGCGCGCTCGACGCCATCGACGCAACCGATGAGCAGGCGGACCAGATCTACGACATCATGGACACGGCCCGCGATTCTGTCCGCCCGCTGATGCGCGAATTCCGCGACACCCGCGATGACCTGACCGAAATCCTGTCGGCTGACACGATCGACCGCCAGGCGCTCGAGACGCTCCGGGCCGAACGCGTCGCGGCAATCGACACCGCCTCGAAGACAATGACGGAGGCACTGCTGAACGCGGCGGACGTCCTCACGCCCGAACAGCGCGCCGAATTGGTGAAGCTCTTCGAGGAACACGGCAGGCGTGGTATGCGCGGTCGCTGGTAGAAACGCCTGACGCGCATCGAACGGAGCGGAGAGACCATGGCGGATGAGGTTCTGATCGTCGACGACGACACGCGCCTCTCCGCCATGGTCCGCGACTATCTGGAGGAAAACGGCTTCTCCGTCCGCACCGCCGCAACGGCCAATGGCGGCCTTACCGAGCTCAGCCGGCGGGGCCCTGCCGCCGTCATTCTCGACATCATGCTGCCCGACCTCGACGGATTCGAGACTTGCCGGCGCATCCGCGCCGTTTCCGACGTGCCCGTTCTCATGCTGACCGCCAAGGGCGACGAGATGGATCGTATCGTCGGACTGGAGATCGGCGCCGACGACTATCTGCCCAAACCCTTCAATCCGCGCGAACTTCTTGCTCGGCTGAAGGCAATCCTGCGGCGCCGCGGCGGATCAACCCGCGGTTCGGACCACCGCGTCATGCGCTTCGGCAGGCTCGAAATCGATCCGGGCTCGCGCATCGCCAAGATCGACGGGAACCCCTGCTCGCTGACCAGCTATCAGTTCGACCTTCTGGTGGCGCTGGCCGAAAACGCCGGGCGCACGCTGTCGCGCGACCAGCTGATGGACAAGGTAAAGGGCACGGAGCTCGAAGCTTTCGACCGGTCGATTGACGTCCACGTGTCGCGCATCCGCGCCGCCATCGAGGACGACCCGAAACATCCGAAGCGGATCGTGACCGTGCGCGGCGCCGGCTATGTCTTCGCCCGCTACCAGGACGGAGGCTAAGCGATGTTCCGCCGCTTGCGCGCCAGCCTGTTCTTCAAGATCTACCTCACCCTGCTTGCGAGCCTCGCGGTCGTGGCGATCGTCAGCGGTCTGTTCGTCCGCTTTGGGCAGGACGAGGAAGACCGCAGCTGGCAGGGCCGGTTCGACACCTTCATGACCGCGCTGGTGCCCGCCGGGGCCAACCTTGATGAAACAAGGGCGGTACTCACACGTCTGGCAGACGCGTTCGACACTGATATCGGCCTTTACGACCGCGACGGACGGCCGATCGTCCTGGTGGGCCGGCCGCCGCGCCCCGACAACACGCCTTTCTGGCGCGGGCGACGGCATCGAGAGGAAGACCGCGGCTTTGCGTTCCAGCTGTCTGACGGGCGCATTGTGACAGCGCGTATCGAGCGCCCCGTCGGCCCGTTCGGGCGCAACCCGCTCGCCTACATGGCCCTGATCGCGGCGATCATCGGCCTGGCTTCCTATCCTGTCGTGCGCCATCTCACGCGGCGGCTGGAGACGTTGCGCCGGGGAGTCGAGACCTGGGGCGAGAGCGACCGGCTTGCCCGCGTCAACCTCGGCGGCAATGACGAGGTGGCTGCCGTCGCTGCCAGCTTCAACGAAGCGGCTGACAGGATCGAAGCGCTGATTGCCTCGCACCGCGCCCTGCTGGCCAATGCCAGCCACGAGTTGCGCTCTCCGCTGGCCCGGCTGCGGATGGCGATCGACCTCTTCGAAAAGGCGCCAGGCGACGCGATCAAGCAGGAGATCGTTCTGAACCTCACCGAGCTCGACGAACTTGTCGGCGAAATCCTGCTGGCCAGCCGGCTGGACCACGCCGAGCAGCTCGACCGGAACGAGGAATTCGACCTGCTCGCGCTGGCAACCGAGGAAGGAGCGCGCAGTGGCGTGAAGGTTGACGGGACTGAGGCGCTGGTGCGCGGCGACCCCCGGCTGGTCGCGCGGCTGGTGCGCAACCTTATCGTCAACGCCCAGCGCCACGGCGCGCCGCCAGTGACCGTTTCGGTCGCCGCCGAGGCTGCAAACGCTGTGCTGCGCGTGTCGGACAAGGGTGCGGGCATATCCGAAGCGGATCGCAGCCGGATCTTCGAAGCCTTCTACCGTCCTTCGGGCCGCGGCGAGGATGCCGGTGGCTGGGGACTGGGCTTGTCGCTCGTGCGCCAGATTGCCCGCCGCCACGGCGGCGACGTGCATTACGAAGCACCGCCGGGCGGCGGCTCGGTGTTCGTCGTCAGCTTTCCGGCTGCCTAGCGCTGGCCCATACGGTTCCAGGCGTCGAGGCCGGCGATCTTGTAGGCCTCGGCCAGCGTCGGATAGTTGAATGTGTTCTCGACGAAGAACTCGACCGTGCCGCCGAGATTGATCACCGCCTGGCCGATATGGATCAGTTCTGTCGCGCCCTCGCCGACAATATGCGCGCCGAGCAGGCGACGGGTCTCCAGCGAGAAGATCAGCTTCAGGAAGCCGTTCTCGACGCCCATGATGTGGCCGCGCGAGGTCTCGCGGAAGCGCGCAAGGCCGCATTCATAAGCCACGCCGGAAGCGCGCACTTCGTCCTCCGACTGGCCGACTGTGGAGATTTCCGGTACCGCGTAGATGCCATAGGGAAAGGTCTCCGGGGCCGGAGGCAGCGGCATGCCGAAAGCGTGGCAGGCGGCGACGCGACCCTGCTCCATCGACGTGGAAGCCAGGCTCGGAAAACCGATCACATCGCCGGCGGCGTAGATGTTTTCAGCCGCCGTCTGGAAGGTCTTCGGATCGACCGTGACGCGGCCGCGCTTGTCAGCCTCGATGCCCACCGCCTCCAGCCTGAGCCCGTCAATGGAGCCGGAGCGACCTGCAGCGTAGAGCACAAACTCGGAGCGCACGCAGCGGCCGTCGGCAAGGATGAGCTCCGCGGCGTTATCATTTGAGCGGATTTCCTTGATGGCCGTGCCGAGGCGGACCTGCATGCCGCGATCGCGCATCTGGTGAAGCAGGTCCTGGACGATTTCGGTATCGACGAATTCGAGGAAGGCGTCCCGCGCCTCGATCAGCGTCACCGGCACGTCGAGGGCGGAGAAGATGGTGGCGTATTCCACGCCGATGACGCCGGCGCCGACGACGGTGAGCGTGCGTGGCAGGTGCGGGAGCTCCAGTATCTCGTCGCTGTCGAAGACGCGCTTGCCGTCGAAAGGCACATGCTCGGGGCGGTAGGGCCTGGTACCGACCGCGACCAGCGCCTTGTCGAAGGCAACCTCGTAGCGCTCATTGTCCTCCGACACGATCTGCGCGGTATTGCGATCGAGGAAATGCGCGGCGGCATGGACGCTCTTCACGCCGTTGCGCATAAACTGGTGCTGCAGAACCTCGACCTCGTGGTCGAGCGTCTTGTGCAGGCGCTGGATCAGGTCGTCGGAGGAGATGTCCTGCTTGACGCGGTAGGCGCGGCCGTAGAACCCGCGCTCGCGGAACCCGGACAAATTGAGCACCGTCTCGCGAATGGTCTTGGACGGGATCGTGCCGGTGTGGACGGAGACGCCGCCGAGGCGCCTGCCCTTGTCGACCACCAGCACGGACTTGCCGAGCTTGGCCGACTGGACGGCGGCGCGGCGCCCGGCCGGGCCCGAACCGATGACCAGCATGTCGAAATGTTGCATGCGCCGCTTGCCCCTCTGGCCCTCGCGCCGCCTCGCCCGGCGCGCCGAACCTCCCCTTCAGAGAACCCACCGCCCTCCCCCGGCGGCTTGAATCTACAGCGTTAATCCCCATCTCACTGTGACAGGAGAGAAAAGGACTCACGATGAACAGCACGGTTCTCGACGGCGAGATCATCACGGACAGGCTCAACGACGCAAGGCTTTATGAGGGCGTGCGCACAAGGCGCATCTTCGCCTTCCTGATCGACTATCTGATCGTCGGCCTGCTCATGATCCCGTTCGCGGTCGTCGTCTTCCTGTTCGGCATCCTGACGCTGGGGCTGGGCTGGATGCTGTTCGCCATCCTGTTCCCGCTGGTGGCGCTTTCATATATCTGGATGACGCTCGGCGGGCCCGACCAGGCGACGGTCGGCATGCGCGCGATGGGCATCAAGTTGGAACGCCTCGACGGCCGCGAGGTCGACGGGCTGTTCGCGGTGGTGCATTCGGTGCTGTTCTGGGCCGCCAACACTGTGCTTACGCCGCTGATCCTGCTGGTGACGCTGTTCGCCGACCGCAAGCGCACGCTGCACGACCTGCTGCTCGGCACCGTGGTGGCGCGGGCCGACCTGACGCCGTAGAGCGCGCCAACAAACCACACATCCAGAATTTTTGAACGCCGGCTGGCCGCCGGGCGGCATTCTTCTGTTGACGTTTTCTTTGCCGCGGCCAAGCTTATATCCGGCATGAATAGTCCGACGCCCCGATGACGCAACACACGACCCAGACCCCGCAGTTCTTCCTGACCGCGCCGTCGCCCTGTCCCTATATCGACGGGCAGTACGAGCGGAAGGTGTTCACGCATCTGGTCGGCAGCCGCGCGCCGGAGCTCAACGATCTTCTGACCCAGGGCGGTTTCCGCCGCTCGCAGAACATCGCCTACCGGCCGGCCTGCGAGAGCTGCCGCGCCTGCGTGTCGGTGCGCATTCTGGCCGGCGAGTTCAGCCCGACCAAGAACATGCGCCGCGTGGCGCAGCGCAATGCCGACCTGATCGGCGCGCAGCACGACGCCGAACCCACCACCGAGCAATATTCGCTGTTTCGCGCCTATCTCGACTCGCGCCACCGCAAGGGCGGCATGTCGGACATGACGGTGCTGGACTACGCCATGATGGTGGAGGACAGCCATGTGGAGACCAAGGTGGTGGAATACCGCCGGCGCGGGCCGGACAGCTTCATCACCGGCAAGGGCGAAGGGCCGCTGGCGGCGGTGGCGCTGACCGACCGCATGGCCGACGGGCTCTCCATGGTCTACTCCTTCTTCGACCCGGCGCTCGCCGACCGCTCGCTCGGCACCTTCATGATCCTCGACCATATCGAGCGCGCCCGCGCGGCCGGCCTGCCGCATGTCTATCTCGGCTACTGGGTGAACGGCTCGCGCAAGATGGCCTACAAGGTGCGCTTCCAGCCGCAGGAACATCTCGGCCCCAAGGGCTGGGAGAGGTTTGAAGGTTAGGGAGATTGGGGCGATGAGTCCGCTTTTGTTCTCGCTCACGCCGAGTTCGCTCCGCTCACCGGCTCCGCGAGGGCGCCGAACGATCGGCGACGCCCTCTTGGGCTCGCGGCCTTCGGCCGACGGAGCACAGCAATGAGCCCTAGGCGTTCCGCGATCATCAGCGCGATCGGGCTTGTAATCATGGGCTGGCTGATC
Organism: Rhizobiaceae bacterium; assembly: GCA_017643025.1. Classification (GTDB taxonomy): domain Bacteria; phylum Pseudomonadota; class Alphaproteobacteria; order Rhizobiales; family Rhizobiaceae; genus RCIO01. The sequence continues at coordinate 530,880 of JAEPOG010000005.1, read as the reverse complement.
TTCTCGGCCACCGAGACGCCTAGCGCCACGCTGGCGACGATCCAGTGGATCGCCGTCGGCGCCTGCCTGCTCGGACTGGCCGGCGCGCTGTTCAAGATGAGCAAGGGCGGGTAGCACTCATTCTTCCTTCTCCCCGCCTGCAGGGAGAAGGTGCCGGCAGGCGGATGAGGGGCTGCGGAAACCCATCAGGCGTAGGCGCTGCCCCTCACCCGGCCCTTCGGGCCACCCTCTCCCCGTGAACCGGGAGAGGGAATAGGCGTCGCCGCCAGTTCGGCTTTCCGTCTCCACGCATAGAGAAACACCAGCATGTCGACGGCCGAGGCCTCGGCGCGGGCGGACATGCCGCCGGCGCAGGCGGGGCAGCCGTGCTCGTCGAGTTCGGCATGGCAGCGACCGGAGCGGCGGCAGGCCTTCTTCTGGCAGCGGCGCGGCGCGCCATCCCTTCTGGCGGCAATGCGCATCGCCTCATTGAGTGCGTCGAGGACGATGGGCGGGAGGATGGCGGGCTTTTTCATGGGATTTGCCTCTTGTGAATTGGGTGCGCGAAAGCGTTCCCGCGCCGCGATGGCCGGGGTGTGAAACGCGCCGTTTCGCGAAGGTTCCTTCGGAACTTCGCTGGGCGCTTTGACGCAATCCCTTCGGGATGGCGTCGGGGGAAGCGGACGCATGACAGACGTCTCTGGCTTCTATTTTTGTGACGCCTGTCACGCGCCCGCCGGTGTTCTTGCCCCGAGTGGCGCTTGCGCGCTCGCCCCGGCTGGACAAGTCCACCAGGGTCTGCCGCTCGGGAGGAAAGCCGGTCTTCTGGCTTCCTCCGGCTCGCCACCAATCAAGCGGCGAAGACGCGGCCACCAACACGGGCCCGGAGCTGGGGGCTCATCGCCCAGCGGCGTCACCTTTCACGCCGCCGATCCGGCACCGTCCCCTGCCACGCTCATCCGGTTCATGACCCGTGTTCCCGCGCAGGGAGATGGCCAAAGGGTAAGGGAGGTGACGAAGTGTGGGATAATTTTCCAGCTGCTTCAGCGGATACGAGCATCCTTGCTAGGTTTTGTCCCCGCCGACCGAGCCGTCATAACAAGAAGTGACGCAGAACGAACGGTTCAGCACTTGAACGCCGAACGACACTTGCGAACCGGATAACAGCGACTATGACGGTAATGAGAGTCTGATCGGGCAAAATATTCAGGCTAGCTCTAGATCAGCCGTTAGCTCAGAATACGCCTCGGAAGCAACGAATACGAGAGTCGCAAATGCAAAGACGCGCCGAGTTCCGTCCGTTTGGTTGGCTGCACGACCTGTGGCAACGTGAGCAGTTAGATCTGGCACCGCCATATCAACGTCGGAGTGTATGGCCCGAACGATTTCGCAGTGACTTCATAACAACCGTCCTTTTAAACTATCCTTGCCCTGCAATCTTTCTTTACGAAGAAATCCGAGCAGATGGTTCTTTTCGATACAAGGTCGTTGATGGGAAGCAACGCCTTACAACTTTGTTCGATTTTGTAACCGATCGCATACCCATCTCCGATGATTATCCTAATATGGATCTTCGAGGCCTTCTTTTTAGTGGACTTCGTGATGAGGCAAAGCTCGGTGTTTGGCGTTACGCGTTTTCAGTCGAATTTATCGAACAAGAAAACGAAACAATAATTAATGACATATTCAATAGAATAAATAAAAATGTTGCCCGACTCACCCATCAAGAACTCCGTCATGCGCTCTTTTCTGGCTATTTTATCAATCATGCCGAAGATTTATCAACTCACATGGACAATGTCCTGCCTGCCAATTTTCCCAATATTTCTCCCCAGTCAAGACGACAAATGAAGGACGTCGAAAATGTAGCCACTATGCTCCTATTTATCGAACAAGGAGAGCGTTCCATTTCTCAGTCTGATTTGGATAAGGCATTCCGAGATCGCGAGGAACAATGGGACCAGGCAAACGCTACCGTGGCCGCATTCCGGAATGCCATAGAATACATCAGGGACATTGCTCGAACTCAAGATGGTCCAGCGATCACCGCTAGCCGCCTCAAAAACCAAGCAGACTTTTATTCACTGTTTGCGGCCGTTATCGAACTCCAGCGAGACGGTCAATGCCCCGATGCTGGGGTCACTGCGCGAAATTTGTCACGGTGGGTCGGGCGACTGCGCGAACTGGAAAGGGAACCGGTTCCAGCAGTTCAAGCACCGCACGAATCTAGATACTTGGACGCTGCTCGCGCTGCATCAAATGATGCCGGACCTCGTAGAACACGCATTGATATTACCAAGTCCGTAATCAGAGGAGAGCTGTGAAAACCATCGAGCAGACATATACAGAAAACGTCTCGCTGATTGAGGCTATCGCTAGCGAGGCCGCCAGTGCGTTGTCCGAATTCTGTACAAAGAGATCGTTTTCCCTTGTCCAACGTATCAAGGCCCCCGAGTCGTTGCGCGACAAGATAGAAACTGGAAGGTACGCAAACCTTGAGGAAATCGATGACATAGTCGCATTCTCTGTCATCATAGACACTCTTTCTCAGGAGCGAGAAGCAAAAGCGTTCTTGCGAAAAGCTTTTTTGGTGGAACGAGTTAAATCTCGTAGCACCCTACGAGATGAGCGTTCATTTGATTTTGACTGCACGAGAGTTTATTGTCGCTTATCTGACAAAATGGGAAATCGGCCTGAGATCGAAAATTTCATTTTTGAGGTTCAGATTCGTACACTACTCCAACATGCTTGGTCTAAGATCACACATTCGCTGGTTTACAAAGCGCAATCCTATGACGAACGAGCTAGCCGGTTGGCCGCCGAGTTGATGGCTCAAATTGAGTCAGCAGATAGAACCTTCTCGCGCTTCAAAACCAGTTCTAAGGCCGTGAAACGGGTCACTCGAACCGATGCGGCTGCAAGCGCACAAATCACCGCAATGTTCGACGAACTTGTCGCCACAAGAATAATTCCAAGCGAATTAAGGCCCGTGAATGGAAGGCGCCTCGGCGAGAACGTCTATAACTCGATACAAAATCGGCGAAAGAACCTATCTAAAGCAATGGAAAAGATCCGGGATTTTGCTACGCAGCAAAAAGACAGCTTTCCTAGCTCTGTATCCCTATTTCAGCTTTCGATTGTGGCTTTACACAAGGAAGGATTGCTCGAAACTGGTGGCCGTAGAAAAAGAAGCTACTACGTAACGAATGAACTTATTTCGTTGTTTCCGGAAGCGAAGTCGATCCCTAACCCAATTACGGTATAGTTTTGCGATCTTCACCTCACCCAAACTTCCCTGTCCTAGGAAATCCCTTGGGCACCATGCGTCCGGCGCTGGCCCGCGCTCCCTGCCATTCGGCCAGTTCCTCGGCCGGCTTGACGAAGGTACGCTCGGCCGAGTCCACCCATGACAGGCCCTGAGCCAGCGTGAAGGTCTTGGCGTCCTTGACGCCGCCATCCTTGTATTTCTGCAGCCGCACGCCCTTGCCGCGGGTCATCTCCGGAATGTCGGCCAGCGGGAAGACGAGCAGCTTGCGGTTGTCGCCGACGATAGCGACCTGATCGGCGTCGGCCTCGACGCGCACGCAGATGGCCGCCTCGTCGGGCGACTTCACATTCATCACCTGCCGGCCCTTGCGCGTGTTGGCGACCATCTCGGCCTCCGGCGCGACAAAGCCGTTGCCGGCATGGCTGACGAGCAGCAGCTTTCTCGCCGGGTCGTGCGCGAAGGCGGTGACGATGGCCTGGTCGTTCTCCATGTCGACCATGATGCGGATCGGCTCGCCATGGCCGCGGCCGCCGGGCAGCCGGTCGACGCCGATGGTGAAGAACTTGCCGCCCGTGGTGAAGACCAGCACCTTGTCGGTGGTCTGGGCGTGGAAGGCGAGCTTGAGGGCGTCGCCCTCCTTGAAGGTGAGCGCGGAGAAATCGGCCAGATGGCCCTTCATGGCGCGCAGCCAGCCCTTTTCGGAGACCACGACGGTGACCGGCTCCTTCTCCACCATGGCGTGGTGGATGTCGCCGAGGTCGTGCTCGGGCGCGACCGAGAAGGTGGTGCGGCGGGCGCCGAGCTCGGTATCCTTGGCGTATTTCCTGGCCGTCTCGCCGACCTGCCAGCGCACGGTGGCCCACTGCTTCTTTTCGGAGGCGAGCAGGGATTCGATCTCGCCCTTTTCGGCCGTCAGCGCGTCGTGCTCCTTGCGGATCTCGAATTCTTCCAGCTTGCGCAGGGCGCGCAGGCGCATGTTGAGGATGGCCTCGGCCTGCGTGTCTGACAGCGAGAAGCGCGCCATCATCACCGGCTTGGGCTCGTCCTCCTCGCGGATGATCCTGATCACCTCGTCGATGTTGAGATAGGCGATGAGGTAGCCGGAGAGGATTTCCAGCCGGCGCTCGATGGCAGCCAGCCGATGGCGGGAGCGGCGCTGAAGCACCTCACGGCGGTGGGCGAGCCATTCGGTGAGCACCTGCTTGAGCGACAGCACGCCGGGCACCTTGCCGCGCGACAGCACGTTCATGTTGAGCGGGAAGCGCACCTCGAGGTCGGTGAGGCGGAAGAGCGATTCCATCATGAGCGCGGGATCGACGGTGCGGGACTTGGGCACCAGCACGAGGCGGATGTCCTCGGCGCTCTCGTCGCGCACGTCCTCAACGAGCGGCAGCTTGCGGGCGATGATGAGCTCGGCGATCTTCTCGATCAGCTTCGACTTCTGCACGCCGTAGGGGATTTCGGTGACGATTGCCGTCCAGGTGCCTCGGCCCTGATCCTCGGTCTCCCAGCGGGCGCGCAGGCGGAAGGCGCCGCGGCCGGTCTCGTAGGCGTCGAGGATTGCGGCGCGGTCGTCGACGACGATGCCGCCGGTTGGGAAGTCCGGGCCTTCGACATGGCGCATGAGGTCGGCGACGGATGCAGCGGGGTTGTCGATGAGGTCGATCGCGGCGGCGCAGAGCTCGGCGGCATTGTGCGGCGGGATCGAGGTCGCCATGCCGACGGCGATGCCGGACGAGCCGTTGGCGAGCAGGTTCGGGAAGGCGCCCGGCAGCACGACGGGCTCCTCGTCCTCCTCATTGTAGGTGAGGCGGAAATCGACCGCGTCCTCGGCGATGCCTTCGAGGATCTCGGCGGCGGCTTCCGTCATGCGCGCCTCGGTGTAGCGCATGGCGGCGGCGCCATCGCCGTCGATATTGCCGAAATTGCCCTGGCCGTCGACCAGCGGGTAACGCATGGCGAAGGGCTGCGCCAGGCGCACCAGCGCGTCGTAGATCGACTGGTCGCCATGCGGATGGAACTTGCCCATCACGTCGCCGACGATGGCCGCGCATTTGGAGAACCGCGTGCCGGGCTCGAGCCGGGCAAGGCGCATGGCGTGCAGGATGCGGCGGTGGACGGGCTTCAGCCCGTCGCGCACGTCGGGCAGCGCGCGGTGCATGATGGTGGAGAGCGCATAGGCGAGGTAGCGCTCCTCGAGCGCCTTCCTCAGGTCGACCGGTTCGATATGGTCGCCGCCCTTGTCGCCGGGCGGCAGCAGGCTCTGTCCCATGCGATGCGGTTAGCGGAGGGGGCGATTCGGGGCAAGAGGCGGGCGGGCGCGGGAAACGCGGCGTTCACCGCTTTGGCGGGGTCCGCTTGCCTTTGCGGAAGATTTGCAGGCATTGTCCCGAGCAACCGCCGCCATTCCGTCGCTTTCGGCGCGCAGGACAGCTCGGCACCAACAATCATATCAGGGAACGCTCCATGGCTACCACCGGCACCAGTTTCGCAGTCTCGACGGCATTCGCAGCGTTGCTGGCCCTATCGGTTCCGGCGGCGACGCAGGACATCGACGCCTTCCTCGACCGCTTCCAGGCCGTGATGACCGAACAGGGCACCAGCGTGCAGTGGGCCGGCATCGAGGAGTACACCGATTTCCAGTCGCGGCCGGTGATCGCGCTCAGCAATGTCACGGTCGGCGTGGCCGACGAGACCGTGACGCTGCCGGTGGTGGAGCTGATCGAGGTGACCGAGGAAGGCGACGGCTGGCGCATCGGCACGCTGCTGGTGCCCTCCTACAGCCAGCAGGACGGCGACGACTGGATCTATCTCAACAATATCGAGATGCACGGCGTGTCGATCGAGGCCGAAGGCGTGGAGAACGAGTATGGCGGCATGCTGCTTTACGAGGGCGCGCGGCTCGGCGACCTGACCGTGAACGCAAAGGGCATGGAAGTCTTCAGAATGGAGGACCTCCATGTCGAGGTGGAGATGCCCGAGGGCGACGAGCCGATGCGCTTTTCCGGTGCGGCTGAAAGCTTCACCGCCAATCTCGCCGCGGCAGAGGACGCGCAGGCGCGGGCCGTGGCGTCCGCGATGGGTTTCGAGGAACTCGCAGGCTATTTCGAGATCGAAGGCGAATGGCACCCGGCGTCAGGCCGCATGAACCTGTCGCGCTATGACATCACTGTCGAGGACGCCGGAACGATAGGCATCAGCCTGGAAATCGGCGGTTATACACCCGAGTTCATCGCCTCGCTGCGCGAGACGCAGGCAAGGCTTATGGCCAATCCGGGCGGCGACGATTCCGCCGCGGGGCTGGCCATGCTGGGGCTGATGCAGCAGCTCACCTTCCACTCGGCGCGCATCCACTTCTACGACGACACGCTGACGGAGAAGGTGCTCGAATTCGTCGCCCAGCAGCAGGGCGCGAGGGCGCGCGACATCGCCAACCAGGCAAAAGGCATGGTGCCCTTCATGATGATGCAGCTCGGCAACCAGGAGTTGACCATGCAGGCGACCACGGCCGTCTCGGCCTTCCTCGACCAGCCCGGTAGTCTTGTGGTGGCAGCGCAGCCGCCGGCGCCGATACCCTTCGCGCTGCTCATGGCAGGCGCGATGAGCGCGCCTCAGTCGCTGCCGCAGCAGCTCGGCGTGACGATCAAGGCAAACGAGTAGGCTAGGCGGCGAGCCTCGCCCGCTTCCATTCCTCAGCGCATGTTCTGACGATGACCTTCGCGCCGGCGACGAGATCGCCGATCGGCATTGCGTTCTCCGGCGCGCCGGGACCGTCGAGCGGCGGGACATGGATGAAGCCGCTCATCGCCGGTGCGAAACCTGTGAAATGCGGGCTGCGCGACAGATAGAAAATGTAGTTGCAGAGGTAGCCGCCCGCGTCCTCGGACCATGAATGCGGCAGGCCTGCCTTGCCGAGCGCCGAGGCTATCGCCTCCAGCGGCAAAGTGGACGGCTGCCCTACCCCGCCCTCGACGATGCAGGCTTCGCGGGGCTGTCCGCCGGCATTGTCCGGCCGGTCGGCCGCGATCTCGTTGCGTGCCAGCCGCTCCAGCGTGAAGCCCTCCGCCCGCGCGCTCAATCCAAAATGAATGGCGATGTCGGGCGCGAACTCTGCGCCGATAGCCGCCAGACGACTGGGCACAGTGTCGTATTCAACAGCAAGGATTTCAGTGCGGATGTCGCCTAATCCATCAAGATGTACCGGATTGCCACGCATTGCCTCGACCAGCTTCGCGGTCGGGTTTTCCGGTGCGCCCGGAAACGGGCCGAAACCGGTGATCAGGATGCGAGGCGGCGCCATGGGCGAACCATCGCCGAAGGGGTGACGACGTGCAAGGCCGAGCCCGCCGTTGTCTAAGGCCGATCTCGGCTCGACCGGGTGATCAAACGAGGGGCACCTTCGCCCCTTCGCCTCACGCCGCAGGATATTCGTCGTGCAGGCGCACCCACTCCATCGGGTATGAAAGCGCGTCCTCGTCGCGGCCCTTGGGCACGATGTCGAGCAGCTGGTAGGTCGGATTCAGCATGTCCAGCCCACGCGAATAGGCCGAGTAGGTGTGATAGATCGCGCCGTCATCGCCCCTCGCGAAGACCGAGATGCCCGGCGCCTCCTGGCCTGGAAATTTGACCGTGCCGAAATTGTAATCGGCCTGGCGCGGATCGTCCGGCTCGAACGAGACGCGGTAGTCGAAATTGAAATCGCCGCCGGCCGACGACACCCAGCGGAAATGCCAGCCCATGCGCTTCTGGAAGGCGATCAGCTTGTCGAGCGGGGCGCGCGAGACGGCGGCGAGCGAGACATCGCGCTGTGCGAGATGCGGACCGACGGCGTCGAAACTCTCCGACCAGAAGGAGCAGGACTTGCAGCCCGCCTGCCAGTCGGGGTGGAACATGAAATGGTAGATGACGAGCTGCGAGCGGCCGGCGAAGAGGTCCGGCAGCGAGACCTTCCCTTCCGGCGCGTCGAAGACATAGTCCTTCTCGACCTTCACCCAGGGCAATTGGCGACGGGCGGCGGCGAGCGCGTCGCGGGCGCGGGTGAATTCTTTTTCCTTCGCAAGCAGATCGAGCCGCTGGGCGAACCATTCGCGGCGCGAGGCAGTCCGGGGCGAAACAGGCATGTCGACCTCCCAAAAATGAACCGATTGGTTAACTATCAAGACGTCCGAAACCGGTCAAGCAATGTCTGCCTGAAGACGCTCAGTCCTTCTTCGAAGTCGGCGCCAGCCTTAGGTGCAGCTCCCGCAGCTGCTGCGGCGAGGCTTCCGACGGCGCGCCCATCAACAGGTCCTGCGCCTGCTGGTTCATGGGGAACATGGTGATCTCGCGCAGGTTCTTGGCGCCCGCCAGAAGCATGACGATGCGGTCGATGCCGGCTGCCATGCCGCCATGCGGCGGCGCGCCATACTGGAAGGCGCGGTAGAGGCCGCCGAAGCGCTCCTCGACCACCGAGGGCTCGAAGCCGACGATGCCGAACGCCTTGACCATCACCTCGGGCAAATGGTTGCGGATGCCGCCCGACGCGATCTCGTAGCCGTTGCAAACGAGGTCATACTGGTACGCCTTGATCGACAACGGCTCCTCGTTTTCGAGCGCCTCAAGGCCGCCGCGCGGCATGGTGAAGGGGTTGTGGCCGAAGTCGATCTTCTTCTCGTCCTCGTTCCATTCGAAGAACGGGAAGTCGACGATCCAGCACAGCTCGAAGCGGTCGCGATCAACGAGGTTCAGCTCCTCGCCGGCGCGGGTGCGGGCGTCGCCGGCAAAATCGGCGAACTTCTTCGGGTCGCCGGCGGCGAAAAAACAGGCGTCGCCGTCGTCGAGGCCGAGTTGGGTGCGGATAGCTTCGGTGCGTTCCTCGCCGATGTTCTTGGCGATGGGACCGGCGCCTTCGAGCTTGTCGCCTTCCTTGCGCCAGAAGATGTAGCCCAGGCCGGGCTGGCCTTCCCCTTGAGCCCACGAATTCATGCGGTCGCAGAATGCTCTGCTGCCGCCGGTCTTGGCGGGAATGGCCCAGACCTCGGCCTTGTCGTCATTGGCGAGGATGTTGGCGAAGACCTTGAAGCCGGAGCCGCGGAAATGCTCCGACACGTCCTGCATCTCGATCGGGTTGCGCAGGTCCGGCTTGTCGGTGCCGTAGGTGCGGATCGCGTCATCATAGGCGATGTGGCGGAACTGCTGCGTCACCGGCTTGCCGTCGGCGAAGGCCTGGAAAACGGAGCGCATGACCGGCTCCATCGTGGCGAACACGTCGTCCTGCTCGACGAAGCTCATCTCCAGATCGAGCTGGTAGAACTCGCCCGGCAGGCGGTCGGCGCGCGGGTCCTCGTCGCGGAAGCAGGGCGCTATCTGGAAATAGCGGTCGAAACCCGACACCATGATCAGCTGCTTGTAGACCTGCGGCGCCTGCGGCAGCGCGTAGAACTTGCCCTCGTGGATGCGGGACGGCACCAGGAAGTCGCGCGCGCCCTCGGGCGACGACGCGGTCAGGATCGGCGTCGAATATTCGGTGAAACCGGCGTCGCCCATGCGGGTGCGGATTTCCGAGATGATCTTCGTGCGCAGCACGATGTTCCGGTGCAGCGTTTCGCGGCGCAGGTCGAGGAAGCGGTATCTGAGGCGGATATCCTCCGGATAGTCCGGCTCTCCGAACACCGGCAGCGGCAGTTCCTTCGCCGCAGACAGCACTTCCATCTCGCGTGCGAAGACTTCCACCGCGCCGGTCGGCAGATTGGGGTTCACGGTCTCCGCGGTGCGCGCCTTGACCACACCGTCGACTCGGATGACCCACTCGCCGCGCACGGTCTCGGCCGTCTTGAAGCAGGGCGAATCCGGATCGGCGACGATCTGGGTGAGGCCGTAGTGGTCGCGCAGATCGATGAACAGCAGGCCGCCATGGTCGCGCACGCGGTGGACCCAGCCGGACAGGCGCACGGTGGCGCCGACATCGGACTCTCGAAGTTGAACGCAGGTGTGACTGCGGTAGCGGTGCATGGAATTCCGTCCGGATTCATGAGGTTTGGGAGGGCGTCGCAAAGCGCCCGAAAATCGGCGCGAAAAGCGCATGCAAGGGGCGGTTTGTCAAGGCAAGCCGCGCGCGGCGATCCGGACCGTGCATGAAGGCCGGGGCGGCGCTTGCGAGTGCGGCGTGGCTGGGGCAGCCTGACGCCTCCAGGAAACGGGCAACGGGAGAGTCGGTTGAGCGCCAGCGAGCGGCAGAAAATGTCGGCGGGCGAATGGTACAGCTGCCTCGATCCTGAGCTGGAGGCGCTGCGCGACAAAGCACGCGTCGCAGTGCACCTGCACAACACAATGCCGCCTGCCGAACGAGGGGCAATCGCCCCTGCTCTCAAGGCGCTGTTCGCCGACGTCGCCGACGACGTCATGATCGAGGCGCCGTTTCATTGCGCCTACGGCATGAACCTCCATATCGGCCAAGGCGTCTACTTCAATGCCGGCTGCGTGGTGCTCGACACGGCGCCGGTGAGGATCGGCGACGGCACGATGTTCGGTCCGGGCGTCCATATCTACTGCGCCGAGCACCACAAGGATGCGGCGCTGCGCTCCAAGGGGCTGGAGATTGCAAAACCGGTGACGATCGGGCGCGACGTCTGGCTCGGCGGCGGCGCGATCGTTCTGGCCGGCGTTACCATCGGCGACCGGGCGATTGTCGGCGCCGGTGCCGTCGTGACGCGCGACGTGCCGGCCGATACCACGGTTGCCGGCAACCCCGCCCGCCCCCGCTAAGAGCGCCTGCAGGTCCGAACAACTCCGATCTCCCACCCTACCCGTTCTGGTAGTGGTGGCTTCGCCCTCCCCACGCGAGGTTTGCCCGAGGTTAACGGTGCTTAAACTTTGGCCGGGGCCGGGCGTCCCGATTGTGGGGGTATCATGTGTCGATCGGGATTGCCTGCCGCGCGGCGGCTCATCGCCGGGTTCGTGCACGCCATCGTTTTCGTGCTTGTCCTTGCCGGAGCGGCACAGGCCGACGATTGCGCCGCGCTCAACGGCGGCACCTTCACGTTCACAGGCCCCGCGGCGGGCGCCAATCCGTTCGGCGCGTTCCACGATGGCGGCACGACCTTCACGGTGGACGCAGGCAGGACGGTGACATTTAACGTCACCGTGCCCGCCAATTCGCTACTGAGGGTATCGTTCGGCGGGCAAACCCAGACCGTGGACAATCTGGGCGGCGGCACCGCGGTGATGCGGAGCCTGACCTTCACGGCTTCCGCCGGCAGCGGCTCGGTGACGGGAACGATACGCTACGAAGGCGTGGTGCAGGACACCGAAACGCTGACGATCGACGTTCTGTGTTCAGGTGCGACTACGCCGGGTGCCGGAGGCGGCGGCGACGAGTTGGGCGGATTGATGGACAGCCTCTTCCAGGCCGTCATTCACGACCCCGACCTGTTCGGCGGCCTTGGCGTGCCGCAACTGGGCGATTGCACAGGGCGGGAAGCGGAGGTTCTCCGTCAGGTCCGCGCCCGGATGGCGGTACTCGAATCCATCGACCCCGACAGCCCGGAACTCGGGTTGCTGGGTGTGCAGGAGCAGTTTCTGTTGCTGTGCGTCGGCGACGACCCGGCCGCATCGGCTGTCGTTCCTCCCGATCCATGCGGCGCCGCAAAGGTGAACAGGGAAGCAGCCCTGGCGCTCTGGCTCGGCGTCGTCCAGGAAGACAGGGATGTCGGGAGCGACGAAGTCATCGCCTTCGGCTTGCAGCACTTCAACACGCTGAGTCAGGAAGACCAGGTCAGGATTCTCGGGCTGGCGGCAGAACAGGAGCGCAGGCGCGAGCACATTCGCGTGCTGGAAGCAGAATTCAATGCCGCACACGCTGCCTATGTCGACTGCGCGCTCGCCAACGGTCAGGAGTTGGACCTTTCATTCGCTTCGGCGGAGCCGGCGCGGGCCGATCGAGCGCAGAAGGCGCTCGACCAGCTGATCAACGGCCCGGTCTATGGCAGCTTCGGTGCGCTGGGCTACCAGCCGGGATCGCCGGTCGAACTCGCGGCTTCCGACAACGGTCTCGCCTTCGCCTATGATCTGAACCGGAGCCGGCAGCGGATCGAGCGGGCATTCGGGGCGCGCGCCCTGCCCGGCGGACTTCTGGGCAATCCGCGCTTCAACATGTGGCTCAAGGGAAACGTCACCTTCCACATCGACCCGACCGGTCTCCTGCACCGCGGCACGACGGTGGCAGTGGCGGGCGGGGCAAGCTATCGCATCCTGCGCTGGCTGAACGCCGGCATCGCGGCGCGCTACGCCCATGCCAACCTTTTCGGCGGAACCGGCAATGGCAGTGCCGACGCGTGGTCGGTTGCCGCGTTCGCACAGGCGCAGATGGCGCAGAGGCTGCTGTTCGAAGCGATCGTCGCCTATTCGGGCGTGACGGCCAATGCCACCTTCGCGGGCGGTGCGACCGGCGTCGCCACGGGCCACTCATGGGCGGGCCAAGCGAGGCTGTCGCGGACATTCAACATCGGAGCATGGCAAGTGACGCCGGCGCTCGGCCTCTCACTCATCAACATACAGCGTGACGCCTTCACGGCATCGGACGGGACGGTCGTGGCAGCAGCCAACTCGACGCAAACCACGCTCACCCTGGGCCCGACCTTCAGGCCGCGGCAGCGCTACGTTTTGGGTGACGGCGCCGTGACGGTAAGGCCGGAATTCGGAATCGACCTGTTCGCCAACCTCGGCAAGTTCGATCCGTTGATCGGTACAGGCGGAACGGCGGTATCGTCAGACACGTTCGGCGTGACGGTGCGCACCGGCCTCGGGTTTGCCTTCGCTGGAGGGGCTGCGGCAAACATCAACGCCGCCTATGCCGGCGTCGGCGGAACCCACCAAGCGGTGTCGATCTCGGCCAATCTGAGGGTACCGGTAGGAGGGCGTTGAACGATGCCCAATGCCACGCCTGCAGTTTTTGGCGTTCGCGCCGAAACGCCCTAATCTTCGCACATGGAGAGGGTCGAACGCTTCATAACCGCGCTGGCGGCATGCGCGACGACCGAGGAGATCGTCAAGCTGTTCTCGGCGACCATCCGCGAGATCGGCTATCACGGCTTCGACGCCTATTCCTTCGCCGCCGACACGATCAACAATGTCGGCCAATCCGGCAATTTCGCCGTTTGCGACTACGACCGGCAGGTGATCACCGACTATGTCCGCAAGGGCTGGATGCAGATGTGCCCGACCATCGAGGAGACGGCGCGCGGCAAGGTGCCCTATGACTATGTCGCCTTTCTTGCCCGCTGTCCGCCCAACGGCTCGGTCAGGTGGCAGAAACTGACGCTCAAGCTTTTCGGCGTGCGCCATGCATGGCTCGTGCCGCTGTCGACCGTAACCGTCAACAAGGGCGTAACCGTCTATCTACGCGGCCGGGGACCGGAAACCGAGGAGATGTTCATGTCCACACGGCATGAGATTCATCTCCTCGCATCCTATTTGATGGATGCGCTGGACGTGACGCAGGGCGCACAGCCCAGGATATTCACGGCCGTGCCAGCGAACGGGAAGGGCGCACCCGAGATCACACCGCGCGAGATCGACTGCCTGCACTGGGCGGCGCGGGGCAAGAGCAACAGGGAAATCGGAGAAATTCTTGGAATCTCCGAAAACACCGTCCATTTCCACCTGAAGAACGTCTACCGCAAGCTCGACGTGACGAGCCGCTCCCGCGCCGTGGTCGCCGCGCTTCAGGCGGGCATCATCAGCAGCTGAGCAGCGGAGCGCCGGCGAAAACTAATAGCCCAGCTTCGAGACGACGCGCCCGAGACCCAGCTGGCGCAGCAGCCGGACCATGTAATCACGCATTTCCGCCTCGCCGTTGTCGCCCGGGATGAGCAGCAGGCGATACATGACGGCGCCGCCGAGCATTTCCTGGAACAGCTCGGCATCGGTGTCGAGCGGCAACACCCCCTCTTCCCGCGCCTTGTCGACGATGACCGCGAATGCGGCGCGGCGCGGTTCGGCATAGACCTGCCAGAACGTCTCGACCAGCTCCGGCGCGTCGGGCACGGAGCCGGCGATGCGCGCCAGCAGGCGGCGCGCGTCGTTCTCGACCCAGGCTTTCGGTCCGTATTCGATCATGGCGCCGACCAGCGCCTCAAGCGGCATCTCCTGCCACCGACCGAGCGGCTCTTCGCCGCGCTCCTTCATCCTGCCTAGCGCACGGGCGATCAAAGCCTCGCGCGACGACCAGCGGCGGTAGATGGTGGCGCGGGTAACGCCGGCCGCTTTGGCCACCTTCTCGAAGCTGGTTCCGGCGAGACCGCCCTCGATGAACAGCGACAGCGCCGCCGACAGGATGGCGTCGTCGGTTTCGGGCCGCCGTGGCCTGCCGGCGGTTTTTGAAGTGCTGGTTCGCGTCAATCCGTCTCTCTCGTTGACCCAGATCAGGGAAACCCTCGCGAGCACCCCTAAATGGGTCGATGCAAAGGGTACTGGCTTATTAGTTTACAGTACTGTATCGTATTTTAATAGAGCCCAATCGGAGACAAGGCCGTGAGAGCTTTGCGAATCCTGATCCTGCTCGTGGCGGCGGCCGCCATCGCGGCTGGTGGCTACTGGTACTTCACCCGGCCGGCCGAGGTGTCGGTGGTCACGCCGACACGCGGCGACGCCGCCGAGATCGTCTATGCCGCCGGCGTGATCGAACCGAGGACATGGGCAAAGGTCACCGCGCTGGTGCGCGAGCGCATCACCTGGGTCTGCAACTGCGAGGGCGAGCCCGTCAGCGAAGGCGACGAGTTGGCGAAGCTGGACGACACGGAAGCGCGAGCCGCGCTTGCCGAACTGAAGGCGCGGCAGGAACTGGCTCTGGCCGAACGCGACCGGATAGCACTGCTTGTCGAGCGCAATGTCGTTAATCAGAACGAACTCGACCGGGCGCAAAGCGCCCTCACCCAGATCGAAGCCCTTGTCGCCGGCCAGGAAGCCAGGCTCGCCAACTACGTGATCTCGGCGCCCGACGACGGCGTTGTGCTGCGCCAGGACGCCGAGGTTGGCGAGATCGGCGAGCCGGGCGTGGTGCTGTTCTGGGTGGGACGGCCTTCACCGCTGATCGTGGTCGCCGAAGTCAACGAAGAAGACATTCCGAGCGTCGATACCAGCCAGCAGGCGCTGCTGCGCTCCGACGCCTTCCCCGGGCGCGAGCTGTCGGCCGAGGTCGAGAGCATCACGCCAAAGGGCGATCCGGTGACCAAGACTTACCGCGTACGGCTTTCGTTGCCAGGCGACACGCCGCTCAGGATCGGCATGTCCGTCGACGTCAACATCGTTACGCGTGTTTCCGAAAACGCGTTGCTGGTGCCGTCGGTGGCCGTCAGCGGCGGCGCTGTCTTCACGGTCGAAAGCGAGCTGCTGGTACGCCGGGAGGTCGAGACCGGCATTCGCGGCACCGAGAGAACCGAAATCCTCTCCGGTATCGACGAGACAGCGCAGATCGTATCACCCTTCCCCGAGGAGATGGAGGAAGGGACCAGGGTCGCAATCGCGGACGGCGGCTGATGCGCCTCATCACAGACATCGCGCTCACCCATATCGTCGGCCGCGGGCGGCAGACGCTGATTGCCATCATCGGCGTGGCGGTCGGCGTCGGCTTCTCCATCGCCATGGCAGCGCTCATGCAGGGCGGGCAGGACGACTTCGTCGAGCAGCTGATCGACACCATGCCGCATGTGCAGGTGACTGACGAACGCCGCGCGCCGCCGCGCCAGCCGGCGGAAGAAATGTACGCCGCCGCCGAAATCGCGGGCTTGCGGCCGCCGGAGGACAGGCGCGGCATCATCAACCCCACGGCGGTGACCGCATGGCTCGATGCTTGGTTGCCCGGCCGTTATTCCGCCAGCCTGCGGACGCAGGGTGTGGTGCGCTATTCCGGCCGCGAGGCGGGCGCCGCGATCATCGGCGTGAACCCCGAGACGGAACGGCGCGTGTCGCCCATCGTCGGCGACTTCGTAGAAGGCAGCTTCGACGCGCTCGGCTCCGGCGGCAACAATATTGTCGTCGGCGACCGAATGGCGGAGAAGCTCGGCGCGTCGCTGGGCGACACCGTTACGGCCGTATCGTCCACCGGACAAACACGCGCGTTCCGCGTGGTCGGCCTGTTCCACACCGGCACGACGGCGCGCGACGAGGGCGAAGCCTATGTGGAACTGAAGAACGCGCAGATCCTGTCGGAGCGGCCAAACGCCATCAACGACATCAGGATCAAGCTCGAAGAACCTTATGCATCTGTCACTGTGGCGGAGCGCGTGGAGGCCGAGACCGGCTACAAGGCGGTCGCCTGGCAAGTGGCGAACGAGGGCATCATGGAAGCCTTCGTGGTGCGCAACGTCATCATGTACACGGTGGTGGCGGCGATCATGCTGGTCGCGGGCTTCGGCATTTTCAACATCGTCTCCACCATCACGCACGAGAAGGCGCGCGACATCGCGATCATGAAGTCGCTCGGCTTCAGCCAGACCGACATGCAGCGGATGTTCGTGCTGGAGGGCCTGGCGATCGGCGCGGCGGGGTCGGCGCTGGGCTGGCTGCTCGGGTTCGGCCTGACGGCAGCGCTCGCCTCGGTGCGCTTCGAGCTCGACGCAGGAGGTCAGGAGATTACCGAACTTCCGATCGCCTGGAGCACGCTGCATTACGCCATCGCCAGCGCCTTCGCGCTGGGTTCGGCGGCGGTCGCCGGCTACTTGCCGGCGAGGCGCGCGGCAAGGCTGCATCCGGTCGAGATCATAAGAGGCGCGTCATGACCGCCCTGCTCGAAGCCGAGAAGCTGACCCGCATCCTGCCCGAGACCGTGCCGGTGACGCTGGTGAAGGATGTCAGCGTCACCATCGGCCGCGGGGAGTTCGTCGGCGTCACCGGGCCATCGGGATCGGGCAAATCGTCCCTGCTCTATCTGCTCGGCCTGCTCGACGTGCCGACCTCGGGCCGCCTCACCATAGAGGGGCGCGATTGCGGCGCCATGACCGAGCGCGAACGGGCACGGTTCAGGTTGGAGAAGATGGGCTTCGTGTTCCAGTTCCACTTCCTGCTGCCGGAGTTTTCCGCCCGCGACAACATCGCCATTCCGATGCGCAAGCTGGGCAAGCGCAACCGGACGGAGTGCAACGAGCGGGCCGAAGAACTGCTCGTCTCCCTGGGCCTCAAAGACCATGTCCACAAGAAGCCGTTCCAGATGTCCGGCGGCCAGCGGCAGCGCGTCGCCGTGGCGCGCTCGCTGGCGAATGATCCGACGCTGCTGCTCGCCGACGAACCGACGGGCAGCCTCGATTCGAAAAGCTCGGAACAGGTTTACGAGATACTGGAGAAGCTGGTGTACGAAGACGGCAAAACCGTTCTGGTGGTCACGCATGACATGGCGATGGCACGCCGCATGAGCCGCCGCATCCATCTCGTCGACGGGATGCTCGCCGACGCGGAGGCCGAGGCCTGACCTGTGGCAAAGTGAAAGCTGGCTGATGCACAGCGCGGCCGGCGGGCATATAGAGGCTTAAGGCCCATTCGCCCGAGTAGCCCGTTTGTCGTCACTGCGCCCGCTCATACCTCTGATGATCGCCGCCGCCATCCTGCTCGGCGGCAACGGCCTGCAAGGCACACTGATCGCGCTGCGCGGCGCGCAGGAAGGTTTTTCGTCCGCCGTAATCGGCCTGATGGGTACAGCCTATTTCGCCGGCTTCCTGATCGGCTGCGTCGCCGTGGTGCGCATGCTGCACGCTGTGGGTCATATCCGCGCGTTCTCCGCCCTGGCGGCGATGGGCGCGTCGGGCACGCTGCTTTTGGCGATACACATCGACCCGACCACATGGACGGTCATCCGGTTCGTCTCAGGCTTCTGCTTCGCCGGACTGTTCACGGTCATCGAGAGCTGGATCAATTCAGGCGTCGCCAACCAGGACCGGGCGCGGGTTCTGGCGCTCTACCGCATCGTCGACCTTTGCGCCGTGACGGGATCGCAGTTCCTGATCCCGGTGATCGGCCCCGACGGCTTCGTCATCTTCGCTGTCATGTCGATCATGATCACGCTGTCGCTTGTGCCGGTCTCGCTCGGCGACCGATCGAACCCGAAACCGCCGGAGAATGTGAAGTTCGACCTGCGCCGCGCCTGGGCAATCTCGCCGCTCGGGGCCATCGGCTGCATTTCGGTCGGTGTCACCAACAGCGCTTTTCGAACGCTGTCGCCCGTCTACGCCCAGCAGATCGGGCTAACGGTAACCGATGTCGCCGCCTTCGTGTCGGTATCGATCATCGGCGGAGCGCTGATCCAGTATCCGCTCGGCTACTTCTCCGACAAATGGGACCGGCGAAAGGTGCTGATCGTGACGTCCGCGGCAGCGCTGGGGGCGGCCATGGGGCTGGCGCTGTTTTCCGGCGGCGACCGGCTGATGAACTTCACCATCGTGTTCATATTCGGGGCCTTCGCCATGCCACTGTTCTCGCTGTCGGCCGCCCACGCCAACGACCGGGCGGAGCCCAGCGAATATGTGATGCTCAACGCGGCTCTCATGCTTTTCTATTCGCTCGGAGCTATTGGCGGGCCCTTCACAGCCGCCTTCATCATGGAGCTCTACGGGCCGCACGCCCTGTTTGTCTTCATCGCCGCCGTCTATGTGGTCTTCATCCTGATTATCCTCTACCGAATGGGTGTGCGCTCTTCGGTGCCCAGGGAAGAGCGCGGACGGTTCGCGGCGCTGCTCCGGACATCGCTCATTTTCGGCAGACTTGTGGGCCGCGGGCAACGCATCCGAAAAAGCCGCGAAGAGGCGCTTCAACCAACAGATAAATCCCACTAAACAGATCGCATGAACCTGATCACCAAACAGGCCGAACTCGACGCCGCCATCGCCACGCTGCAAGCTTCCGATTTCGTCACCGTCGATACCGAATTCATACGCGAAACAACGTTCTGGCCGGAGCTCTGCCTGATCCAGATCGCTTCGCCCGATACGGCCGTGCTGATCGACCCGCTGTCGCCGGGGATCGATCTCAAGCCGTTCTTCGCGCTGATGGCCGACGAGAGCGTGGTGAAGGTCTTCCACGCCGCCCGGCAGGACATCGAGATCATCTTCCACCGCGGCGGGCTTATCCCGCATCCCGTGTTCGACACGCAGGTGGCGGCTATGGTGTGCGGCTTTGGCGACAGCGTCTCCTACGACCAGCTGGTCAACAAGATCACCGGGGTACGGCTCGACAAGACCTCGCGCTTCACCGACTGGCGGCGCAGACCGCTGTCGGACAAGCAACTGGAATACGCGCTCGCCGATGTGACCCACTTGATCGAGGTTTACCGGCACCTCGCGGCCGAGCTGGAGCGCGAGAACCGCGCCCACTGGCTGAACGAGGAAATGGAGGTGCTGACGGCGCGCGAGACCTACGACCCGCACCCGCAGGACGCGTGGAAGCGGCTCAAGATGCGCAACGCCAAGCCGCAGCAGCTGGCGATCGCGCAGGCGATCGCGGCGTGGCGCGAACTGGAGGCACGCGAGCGCAACGTGCCGCGCGGGCGCATCCTGAAAGACGACGCACTGGTCGAAATCGCGCAGCAGATGCCGCGCGACGCAGCCGCGCTCGGCCGCCTGCGCGCCATCCCGCGCGGCTGGGAGCGGTCGGCGGCTGCCAGCGGACTGATGGAAGCGGTGACCGCAGCGCTCGCGATTCCCAAGGAAGACCTGCCGAAACCGCAGCGCCACGCGCCGCCGAGCGAGGGCGCCAATGCCGCCGCCGAACTGCTCAAGGTGCTGCTCAAGCTGGTGGCGGAGAAGGAAGGCGTCGCGCCGAAGGTGCTTGCCACATCCGACGACATCGACCGCATCGCCAGCAATGGCGAGAACGCCGAGGTGGCGGCGCTTCACGGCTGGCGGCGCGAGGTGTTCGGCGAGAGGGCGCTGCAGCTGGTGCGCGGCGAGATAGCGATCAAGTTCCAGAACCGCAGGATCGCGGTGTTCGACCTGCCGCAGGCGGCGGAGTAGGATAGGGAAAGGCCGGCTGGCGCCGGCAAAGGGGCAACCATGGCCAGACCTGTCATCGGTATTATCGGCAACCATCTGATGGTGGAGAACCGGTTCGCGGTGCAGGCGACAGGCACGAGGAACCTCGCGGCGGTGGCTGAGGTTGCCGGCGCGCTGCCGCTGATCTTCGGCGGCGACCCGAAGCTGACCGACATCCGCGACCTGCTCGATGCCGTGGACGGAATCGTGCTCACTGGCGCGCGGGCGAACGTGCACCCGGCCCGTTTCGCCACCGAGCCCGACAAGCGCCACGAACCCTACGACGAGGCGCGGGACGCGGTTGCGCTGCCGTTGATCGAGGCATGTGTCGCGGAAGGCGTTCCGCTCTTCGGCATCTGCCGCGGGTTCCAGGAGATGAACGTCGCCTATGGCGGCTCGCTGCATCCGGAAATCCGCGACATTCCCGGCCGCATGAACCACCGCATGCCGCGACTCGAAAACGGCGAAATCCATCCCGACCCCGAGGTGGTGTTCGCCGACCGGCACGACGTGACACTGGCGCCGGGCGGCGCATTCGCGCGCATTCTCGGCCGCGACAAGATCCGGGTGAACTCGCTGCATGGCCAGGGCATCCTCGAACCCGGCAAGCGCGTCGTGATCGAGGGTACGGCGGAAGATTCGACCATCGAGGCGATCAGGATCGAAGGCGCGAAGGGTTTTGCGCTGGGCGTGCAGTGGCACGCCGAATACGACCCGCAGACCAACCCGATCAACCGGAAGCTGTTCGAGGCGTTTGGGGAGGCGGTGCGAGCGCACCGGACCAAGAAAACGGCTGTCCGGCGCGGCGCTGCCTAGGCGCCCACCTCCAGCTTAAGATCAAGCCCGCTCACCTTGGCGAGTTGCGCCATACGGCCGGTGGGCCGTTCGCCCATCAGGGCGGAGTGCTGCTTCGGCACCGACAGAGTCAGGCCGCCATCATCGCGGCGCGCCCACTTCAGGCCGGGCATGACGCCGGGCATGGCAGCCGTGAGCAGGTAGACGACGCGCATCATCGCCCCGACGAGCCGCGCCCGCTCGACAAGATGCGTTCCGGCAAGCGTGCGCAGTTCAGGGCTCACCATGTCGTCATAGACGCCTTCGTGGCGGAACATCGTGGTGAGCGCGATAAAGGCGCGACCCGGATGGTCGATGCCGATGAAAGACGCATGGGCGATAATGTTGAGCGACTGGGTGCCGCGATATTCCGGGTGCGCGCGCCAGCCGATGTCGGCCAGCAGGCAGGCGGCCTGGCGGTAGCGCGCTTCCTCCGGCGATTCGTTGATGCCGAAGGCGGCAAGCGTTTCGCCAGTCCACTGGGCAAGCTCGCGCGCATGGGTGACGGAGCGCGAGCGTAGCACCGCCAGCTCCTCGGCGGCAGATAGGAGCGGATCGGCCCTGCGCTGCTCCTCATTGAGAAGCGAGAAGAGGTAGCCTTCGCGGACACCGAGAGCCGAGACGATGATCTTCGACGGCTTCATAGCCTTGATGATCTCGATCAGGACGGCAGCGCCATATGGCAGCAGCGCGCGGCGCGTCTTGGATATCCGGTCGATGCCCTTGATCTTGTCGAGATCGCCCTTGGCAACCTGCGCCAGGAAGGCGGCGGAGCTCTCGATGCCGAACTCGTAGTGGTGCATCACGTGCAGCGGATAGCCCGTAGCCAGCATGTGCAGGCGGGCAAGGTTTCGCCATGTGCCGCCAACGGCATAGAAGATGCGCCCCTCTCCGCCCTTCAGCAGGTCGGCACGCTTGAGTTCCTTGCGGGCGATGCGCGCAGCCTCAGACGGCGAGTTTTTCGCCGCGTCCTGAAGGCGCAAGCCGCCAAGCGGCAAGGTGATGCCGTCGCCGATATTCTCGCCGCGCACGTCGATCAGTTCGAGGCTGCCACCGCCAAGGTCGCCCGCGATGCCGTCGGCCGGATGAAAGCCGGAAATGACGCCCAGCGCTGAATAATAGGCCTCCTCGCGGCCCGTCAGAACCTGGATATCGGTGCCGAGAATGGCCTCCGCGCGCTCGATGAAGTCCTGCCCGTTCTCCGCCTCACGCGCAGCGGCGGTGGCGATGACATGCAGCCCTTCCGAACCGGCCTGTTCCGACAGCGCACGGAAGCGGCCAAACTCTTCCACCGCGCGGGACACGCCCTCGGGATCAAGCTTGCCCGTCGTGACGATGCCGCGGCCGAGGCCGGCCAGCATCTTTTCGTTGAACAGAACCGTGGGCGAACGGGCCACGCCCTCATAGATGACGAGACGGATCGAGTTCGACCCGATATCGATCACGGACAGGGGATGCCGATCTTGCAGCCTGCCCTGGGAGATGGCGATCATGAGGAGGCGGCGCGGGCTTTTCTGCTTTTCCGGTGCCGGGCGATCCGCTTCGGCGCGTGCGACTTCAGGGCGTCGCCTCGGCCTGACAGGCTGGGATTCGTCATGAAATATTCCTGCGCGTTGAACGGTTCTTCGCCCTCGTCGAGCGACACGCGCCGCGAGGTTCCGTCCGCCAATACTTCGAAACTCTGACGGTTGTCCATGATGTTGCCGAGCATGATCTGCCCCAGCACCTGTTCATGCACAGTCGGGTTCGTGATCGGCACCAGCGTCTCGACGCGCCGGTCGAGATTGCGCGGCATCAGGTCGGCGGAACTGAAATAGACGACGGCGTCGTCGGACGGCAGGCCAGCGCCGTTGCCGAAGCAATAGATGCGGCTGTGCTCGAGGAAGCGGCCGATGATGGACTTGACGCGGATATTGTCGGACAGGCCGGGCACCTGCGGCCGCAAGCAGCAGATGCCGCGCACGACAAGATCGATCTCCACGCCGGCGCGGCTGGCGCCGTAAAGCGCATCGATGATCTCCGGATCGACCAGGGAGTTCATCTTCATCCAAATCTGCCCCGGCCGGCCCGCCTTGGCATGCGCGACCTCCTTCTCGATATGGCCGATGATGCGCTGGCGCAGCGAAAAGGGCGAGATCGCGATACGCATCTCGTCGGCCGCCGGCTCGGCGTAACCGGTGATGTAGTTGAACACCTGCGCCACGTCGCGGGCGATGCCGGGATCGGTCGTGAAATAGGACAGGTCCGTATAGATGCGCGCGGTGATGGGGTGGTAGTTGCCCGTGCCGAGGTGGACGTAGTTGCGCAGCTTCTGGTCCTCGCGGCGCACAACCAGCGACATCTTGGCGTGCGTCTTCAGTTCGATGAAGCCGAAGACGACCTGCACGCCGGCGCGCTCCAGGTCGCGCGCCCAGCGGATATTGGCTTCCTCGTCGAACCTCGCCTTGAGTTCGACAAGCGCCGTGACCGATTTGCCGGCCTCGGCGGCGTCGATGAGGGCGCGGACGATCGGGCTGTCGTTCGACGTGCGGTAGAGCGTCTGCTTGATCGCAACCACATCCGGGTCCATCGCCGCCTGGCGCAGGAACTGGACCACCACGTCGAAGCTCTCATAGGGATGGTGGACGACGATGTCCTTCTCGCGGATGGCTGCGAAACAATCGCCGCCATGGTCGCGGATGCGCTCGGGGAAACGGGGATTGTAGGGCGCGAACTTCAGGTCCTCGCGCGGCAGGGCGACGATGTCGGACAGCTGGTTGATCGCCAGCGGACCATGCAGCGTCGAGATGCGGCTGGGCAGGACGCCCAGCTCGCCGGCGACGAATTCGCGAAGCATTTCCGGCATTTCGCCGGAAAACTCGATGCGAATGACCTGGCCGCGGCGGCGGCGCTTGAGCGCCGATTCGAAGAGGCGCACGAGGTCCTCTGCCTCTTCCTCCACCTCGATGTCGCTGTCACGGATGATGCGGAAGGTGCCGAGTCCCTCCACATCGTAACCCGGGAACAGGAGGTCGATGTGGATGGCGATAACGTCCTCCAGCGCGACGAAGCGCACGGTAGACTGGCTGTCGGGCAGGCGCACGAAACGCACCAGCGAGACGGGCACACGCAGCAGCGCCGTCATCTCCTCGCGCGAGCGGCGCTGCCGCAGGCGCAAGGCCAGCGAGAAGCCGAGATTCGGTATGAACGGGAAAGGATGCGCCGGGTCGATCGACAGCGGCGTCATGACCGGAAAGATCGCTTCCTCGAAGTGCCCGCGCAGCCAGGTCCGCTCGTCGTCCGACAGGCCGTCCGGGCGGACGATGTGGATGCCCTCCCTGGCCAGCAATTCGGCGAGCTGAGCCAGGCACTCCTGCTGCTCGCTCTGCAGCCGCTCGACCTCGACCAGCACCTGGTCGAGCTGTTCCTGCGGGGTGCGGCCGTCGGCGCTGCGCTCGGCGATGCCCTCCCTCACCTGCCCGGCAAGGCCGGCTACTCGGACCATGAAGAACTCGTCGAGATTGGCGGCGGAAATGGTGAGGAAGCGCAAGCGCTCGAGCAGCGGGTGGCTCGGGTTCTGCGATTCGGCAAGGACGCGACGGTTGAACTGCAGCCAGGAGAATTCGCGGTTCACGAAACGGTCCGGGCTCGGCTCCGCGCCACCGGGCAGTGCCTTCGATCCGTCCGCAAACTCGGCCTTTACCGGCCTCAACTCGTTCATCACGCTCTCCGAAGCAGGCGCGCCGCCGCCTGTATCCATTCTAGGACGTATGACGGCCTAACGCATCACTTGCGAGGCCGGAAATCATCCATGGCTCGCTTGCATTGACCAGTGAGATGTTTCAAACCCAGTGCGTTCCGGCACGATGATCCGGAGCCGCATCGGGAGCTGATCATGGCAGGCCACCACATTCCGCACTTCCAGAACGACGCCGGGCACCGCAAGATCGAGATCGGTGTGAAGGAGTTCAACTGCGTGGGCGCCAACCCTCCCTTCGACCATCCGCATGTCTATCTCGACATGGGCGCCGACGCCGAGATCGTCTGCCCCTACTGCTCGACACTCTTCGCCTACAACGCGAAGCTGCACGGCGACGAGACGAAACCCGAGGGCTGCGTCTTCCACGCCAAGGCTGCCTGACGGCGGGCGGGTCCAACCACATGGAAGCGCAGCGCTCGCGGCAGGTCGTGATCGCCGGCGCGGGAATCGCCGGGCTTACCGCGGCGATCGCTTTCGCCAAGAACGGCTTTTCGGTTCAGTTATACGAGCAGGCCAAACAGCTTGAAGACGCCGGCTCCGGCATCCAGCTTTCGCCAAACGCCACCAGAGTTCTGGCGCATCTCGGCGTGCTCGACCATTTGACCGGCACCGCGGTTGAACCGCGTGCTGTCGCCATCCGCGACGCGCGACGGCTGCGGCTCCTGGCCGAAGTGCCGCTCGGCACAAGGGCCGAGGAACGCTGGGGCGCGCCCTATCTCGTCGTTCACCGGGCCGATCTGCAGACCGCCCTGCTGGCGCGCGCCCGGCGCGAGCCCGACATCAAGCTGGTCACCGGCGCACGGCTGGCCGACGCAGCGTTCCACCAACGCGGCGTTACCGTGTCGCTCGACGTCACTGGCGACGTGCGGGAAGTGCCATGCCTGCTTTTGATCGGCGCCGACGGGGTGGGCTCCACGGTGCGCAAGCTCGGCAACCGCGACGCGCGCGCCGAAGATAGCGGCCATGTCGCCTGGCGCAGCACCGTGCGGCGCGACAGCGCAATCGGCAAGGCGCTCGCCAAGGCGATGCCGGCCGACTGCGTCACCGTCTACGCCCATCCGCGATTTCACCTTGTTGGGTATCCGATCCGCGCCGACGCCGCGGTCAACCTAATCGCGATCGTGCGCGGAGCAGGCGGGGGTAAGCGGGGCGAAAGAGGGGATCCGGCGGTGCTGGCGCACCTGATGCGCCGCACGGCGGAACCGCTGCGCAGCCTTGCCCGCGAAGCGGCGCCATGGAGCCTGTGGCCGATCGGCGAAATGCAGGCTGACCATCCATGGACCGGCTCGGCAGGGGTGGCGCTGATCGGCGACGCCGCCCATGCGCTGACGCCGTTTGCGGCCCAGGGAGCCGCAATGGCGATTGAAGACGCGATCATGCTGGCCAATCTCGTGGCGGCGATGCCCGACGACATCGCAGGCGCGCTGGCGCGCTACGAAACGCTGCGGCGGCCGCGCATCAAGCGCGTCGACTCGCGCGGACGCCTCAACCATTTCGCCTGGCACGCGCGCGGGCCGGTCGCCTTCATCCGCAACCTCGTACTGCGCCGCCGCTCGGGCGCGCAGTTGGCGGCCGAACTCGACTGGCTCTACGGATTCGACGCGACAAGACTGCCCGCGCCCGAAAAGAAGAAGAAGGCTGACGCCTGACCATACGCCGGCGCTAACCGCGGCCGGCGAAGAGCCGCATGCCAATCAGTGCAGGATCTGGCTCAGGAACAGCTTGGTGCGATCGTGCTTGGGATTGTCGAAGAACTCGGCCGGCGTGTTCTGCTCGACGATCTGGCCCTGATCCATGAAGATCACGCGGTTCGCCACCTGACGGGCGAAGCCCATCTCGTGGGTGACGCAGATCATGGTCATGCCTTCCTCGGCGAGCCCGACCATGGTTTCCAGCACTTCCTTGATCATTTCCGGGTCGAGCGCTGAGGTCGGTTCGTCGAACAGCATGATACGCGGGTTCATGCACAGCGAGCGGGCAATCGCCACGCGCTGCTGCTGGCCGCCAGAGAGCTGACCGGGATATTTGTGGGCCTGCTCCGGAATCTTGACCCGCTCCAGGAAGTGCATCGCCGTTTCCTCGGCTTCCTTCTTCGGCGTCTTGCGCACCCAGATCGGCGCTAGCGTGCAGTTCTCGAGGATGGTCAAGTGCGGGAACAGGTTGAAGTGCTGGAACACCATGCCGACTTCGCGGCGCACCTCGTCGATCTTCTTGAGGTCGTTGGTTAGCTCGATGCCATCGACGACAATCTTGCCCTTCTGATGCTCCTCCAGCCGGTTGATGCAGCGGATCATGGTCGACTTGCCGGAGCCGGACGGGCCGCAAACGACGATGCGTTCGCCGCGCATAACCTTCAGGTTGATGTCCTTGAGGACATGAAAGTCGCCGTACCATTTGTGCATTTCGTCGATCTCGATGGCGACATCGGTATCCGAAATGTGCATGCGCGAACGATCGACGGCGATCTCATCTGCGCTGACGGCGTTTTCGCTGGACATGGACTGTACCTTTTTTCGTGCGGGCCCGGAGGCCTTCCTTATCTATGGCCGGTGTCGAGCCGGCGCTCCATGAAGATCGAATATCGCGACATGCCGAAGCAGAAGACGAAGTAGATAAAGGCCGCGAAGAGATATGCAGACAGGGCCTGCACCGGCGTCGCCCAGGTCGGGTCCGTGAACGACGACTGGATTTGGCCAAGGAAGTCGAACAGGCCGATGATCAGCACCAGCGTCGTGTCCTTGAACAGGCCGATGAAGGTGTTGACGATGCCCGGAATGACCAGCTTGAGGGCCTGCGGCATGATGATCATGCGCATCATCTGGCCGTAGTTGAGGCCAAGCGCCATGGCGCCCTCGAACTGTCCCTTGGGGATTGCCTGCAAGCCGCCGCGCACCACCTCGGCCATGTAGGCGGAGGCGAACATGGCGACGCCCACCAGCGCCCTGAGCAGCTTGTCGAAGGTGACGCCCTCGGGCAGGAACAGCGGCAGCAGCACCGACGACATGAACAGCACGGTGATCAGCGGCACGCCGCGCCAGAACTCGATGAAGATGACCGAGAACATGCGCACGATGGGCATGTGCGAGCGACGTCCGAGAGCGAGCACGATGCCTATCGGCAGCGACGCCGCAATGCCGGTGACGGCGATGACCATCGTGACAAGCAGCCCGCCCCAGCGGTCGGTGGGAATGTGCCTGAGCCCGAAATCGATGCCGAACAGGACCATGATGACCGCGATGCCTGCCATCACAGCGCCGGCCGAGCGCAGGCTTGGCATCGGGTCCTTGTCGGAGCCGCGCGCGACCGCATAGGCAATGCCCAGGACCACGGCTGTCAGGATCACATAATCCAGCCAGAACTTGGCGTAGCCTTCGCCGAGCAGGAAGCCGGTGGGAAGGAAGCCGTTCAGCTCGAAATGGCCGCCGGTCAGCAGGATAAGCGCGGCGATCGGGAAGACCACGCCGATGAAGACTATATTCTCGCGCTTGTAAGGCACCGAGGGAATGAGCAGCGGAATGAGGCCGCCGAAGAACATCAGGCCGACGATGTTGACCCGCCACTGCTCGGCATCGGGATAACGGCCGTAGATGAACTGGTTCGCATAGGCGCCGACATAGGCCCAGCAGGCGCCGAACCAGCCATTGGGCTGAACCCCGCCCTGCTGCTCCGTGGCGCACACTGCGCGGTTCGAGCCTGTCCAAACCGCATCGACGAAGACGAAATTGAACAGCGGCGGGACGACGATGTAGAGCAGGAACAGTGCGAACAGCGTAAGGATCGTGTTGGGAATGCTGGAGAACAGGTTCTGTTGCGCCCATGCAAGCGCGCCCGACGACGAAGCGGGCGCCGGCTCCGAGCTTGCCATATTGGTGCGCACATAAGCGATGTCGCCGCCATGCGGCACCGGCGCCAGCGCGTCGGCGGTGTGCGGATAGGCGACCGGCGTTCCTTCCGGCGCCTGAACGTCCGCAGCTTTTCCCTTCACGCCTGGCACCGACTTCGAAGCGGGTTTCTTTGGTTGCTTGGCCATGTCAGCGCTCCACCAGCGCCATCTTGGCGTTGTACCAGTTCATGAATGCCGAGATGAGCAACGACAGCGTGAGATAGGTCAGCATCGTCATCAGCAAGATCTCGACCGCCTGCCCGGTCTGGTTGAGCGCCGTGCCCGCAAACACCGACACCAGGTCGGGATAGGCGATGGCGACGGCCAGCGACGAGTTCTTGGTCAGGTTGAGATACTGGCTGGTCAGCGGCGGGATGATGATGCGCAGCGCCTGCGGCACGATCACAAGTCGCAGCGTATGACCCGGGCGCAGGCCGAGAGCATAGGACGCCTCGGTCTGTCCCTTGTTCACGCCCAGAATGCCGGCACGCACGATCTCGGCGATGAATGCGCCGGTGTAGGTCGAAAGAGCCAGCAGGAGGCCAATGAATTCGGGATAGACGCGCGCGCCGCCGCGAGGACCGAAGTTACCCTGCGTCGGGTATTCGAACGACAGCGGCATGCCGCCGATGAAATAGCCGATCAGCGGCAGCAGGATGATGGCGGCGACCGCAGTCCGAAACACCGGGAAACGTTCGCCTGTGGCCTCCTGGCGCTTTCTCGCCCACCGGGCAAGAATGACGATGCCAACGATTGCGATAAGCAGCGCGGCCAGCACCACGTAGATGCCGTCCGTGTAAATCGGCTTGGGCGCGTACCAGCCCGAAATGTTGAGCTGGCCGAGGAAGCCGAGACTGAGTGAATCGCGTCGGTCGGGCAGAAACCGCAGGACCGCGAAGTACCAGACGAAAATTTGCAGCAGCAGCGGGATGTTGCGCAGCGTCTCGACATAAACGGTCGCAAGCCGCGCGATGACCCAGTTGTTGGACAAGCGAGCGATGCCGACCACGAAGCCCAGTATCGTCGCGATGACGATGCCAACAACCGCGACCAGCAAAGTGTTGAGCAGACCGACGATGAAGACGCGGCCATAGGTCGACGTGCCCTGCTCGTATTCGATCAGCGACTGGCTGATTGCGAACCCGGCATTGCGCGACAGAAAGCCGAAGCCGGACGAGATGTTGGCGGCGCGCAGATTGTCGAACATGTTCTGGATGCCGACCCATGCGAGCCAGACAAGTGCAACCAGCAGGACAATCTGGACGATCCAGGCGCGTATCTTCGGATCGTTGAGCAACGCGACCTTAGGCGCCGATTCGCCTCCGGCGGTGGTAACGGCCATGCTTGTTCCCCTCGTACGCACCGCTTGTTGATTGGCATGCCGCCCCAGGGGGACGGCGCATTATTGGCGCGACGTATTCAAAGTGTCGCGGCCGCCCGGGTACCCGGGCGGCCGCATAATCAGGTCCTTAGCGGATCGGCGGAGCGTACTGCAGACCGCCATTGGTCCACAGCGCATTCTGTCCGCGCGCAATCTTCAGCTCGGTATCCGGGCCGACATTGCGGGCGAAGGTTTCGCCGTAGTTCCCGACGGCCTTGATGATCTGGTAGGCCCAGTCATTCGAGAGGCCGAGAGGCGTGCCGAACTCACCTTCGCTGCCGAGCAGACGCTTGATGGTCGGATCTTCCGAACCCTTCATCTCGTCGACATTCGCCTGGGTCACGCCGGACTCTTCGGCCTGAAGCATGGCGAAGTGGGTCCACTTGACGATATTGGCCCACACGTCGTCGCCCTGGCGCACTGCCGGTCCGAGCGGCTCCTTGGAGATGACCTCCGGAAGCACCTTGTGGTCGTCCGGGTTGGTCAGCTTCAGGCGCTGCGCGTAGATGCCGGACTGGTCGGTCGTGTAGACGTCGCAGCGGCCTGCGTCATAGGCGGCCACAACCTCGTCGGCCTTCTCGAAGGCGACCAGCTCGTAGTCCATGTTGTTGGCGCGGAAGTAGTCAGCGACGTTCAGCTCGGTCGTGGTGCCGGTGTTCGTGCAGATCGCGGCGCCCGAGAGCTGGAGGGCCGAGGTGATGCCCATGTCGTTGCGCACCATGAAGCCCTGGCCGTCATAGTAGTTCACGACGGAGAAGTAGAGGCCGAGCTGCGTGTCGCGGCTCATGGTCCAGGTGGTGTTGCGCGAAAGCAGATCGACTTCGCCGGACTGAAGCGCGGTGAAACGCTCCTTGGCGGAGAGCGGAACGTACTCCACCTTCGACGCATCGCCGAAGATAGCCGCGGCAATGCCCTTGCACAGGTCAACGTCGAGACCCGACCAGTTGCCGCCCGAATCGGGATTGGAGAAGCCCGGCAGACCCTGGCTCACTCCGCATTTGAGCATGCCGCGCGATTTGACGTCTTCGAGCGTCGCAGCAGATGCAACGCCTCCCGCCATCGCGAGGACAGACACGCCCAGCAGACCCTTAATGATACTCTTCATAGCCCAAGCACCTTTTCTGTTTTTCAGGGCGTACGCCCCCTTGGTTCCCGAACGGAAGTTCACGAAGTCCCGGCTCCCACCGGCACCCGGCGCGGCAAAAAACGCCGCACAAACGTCACCCCCGTTCATGAATTGCCATCGAATGCGATAAACATTCGCCGGTCAAGTGAGAATGAAAATTTGGCCGCTTGCGCGACGCCAGAGGGTGGTTAGGGACGGTTATTGCGCGCAATTGCCGGCAAAATGGGCAACAACGGCGCCTGGACTACCGGATGCCTTCGACTGGACCTTCGGTCCAGCACAGGGGGCTTCGACAAACGCGCGATTGAACATTGAATGCCGCCCGCCTATGGGTTTCGGCTGCTATTTTCGCCAGAGGACATCATGTCGGGACAATCGGGAAAGACGCGCGGCATCAACACGCAGCTGGCGCATTCGGGCCATGATCCGCGCTCGTTCCACGGATTCGTCAACCCGCCGGTCGTGCATGCCTCGACGGTGCTTTTTCCCGACTACGATACCTACGCCGCCCGCAACCAGCGCTACATCTACGGCACGCACGGGACGCCGACCACGGACGCACTGGCCGACGCGCTGAACGAGCTCGAAGGATCGGCCGGCACCGTGCTTGCCCCGTCTGGACTTGCAGCGATCACCGTGCCGCTGCTTGGCTTCGTGTCAGCCGGCGACCATGTGCTGATCGTGGATTCGGTATACTTCCCGACCCGGCGCTTCGCCGACACGATGCTGAAGCGGCTTGGAGTCGAAATCGAATATTACGACCCGCTGATCGGCGCAGATATCAAGAAACTGATGAAACCGAACACTTCAGTTGTCTTCACCGAATCGCCGGGTTCGAGCACGTTCGAGGTCCAGGACATTCCGGCGATATCACGGGTCGCGCATGAGCGCGGCGCCATCGTGATGATGGACAATACCTGGGCGACGCCGCTCTATTTCCGGGCGCTCGATTATGGCGTCGATGTCGTGATCCACGCCGCGACCAAATATATGAACGGGCATTCCGACGTGCTGTTTGGCACCATGTCGGCCAACGAAGCGGCATGGCCGCGGCTGCAGGAGGCTTTCTTCACGCTCGGCGCCTGCCCTTCGCCCGACGACACCTACCAGGTGCTCAGGGGGCTGAGGACGCTGGGCGTTCGCCTCGCACATCAGGAAAAAGCTGCGCTCGACATTGCGCGCTGGCTGGAGCAGCAGCCCGGCGTGGCGCGCGTGCTGCATCCGGCGCTGGAGAGCTTTCCCGGCCATGATCTTTGGAAGCGCGACTTCAAGGGCGCGAGCGGACTTTTCGCGTTCGTTCTCGACGGCGGCGGCGTCGACAAGGCCCGCGCCTTCCTCAACGCTCTGCAGATATTCGGTCTCGGATCGTCGTGGGGCGGCTATGAAAGCCTGGCGCAGCGCGCCAATCTCGACGCCCGCACCGTGGCCAAGGCCCCGCCCGAGGGCGCCGTGATCCGGCTGCAGATCGGCCTCGAAAACATCGAGGACCTGATGGAGGATCTGCAACTGGGGCTGACGGCCGCGGCGAAGGTCTGAGTTTTCACTTGCGTCATTGGGGCGACAAACCTAAGTGGACCGCGGCCGCAAGGCACGGAGCGTAGCGCAGTCTGGTAGCGCATCTGGTTTGGGACCAGAGGGTCGCAGGTTCGAATCCTGCCGCTCCGACCATGTTTCGAATTCCCCGCATTGTCCGGGCAATCCTCCCTCCCTTTGCAAAACCGCGTTTTTGGACTAGGCAGCGCGGTACGCACCGAAACCGGAGAGCTTCCCATGTCGGCACGCATCTACAGCCCCGCCCGCACCGCCATGCAGTCAGGCAAGGCGAAGACAGGCCGCTGGATGCTGGAGTTCGAGCCGGAGAGCCCGCGCAAGATCGATCCCCTCATGGGCTACACCACCTCCTCCGACATGAAGAGCCAGGTGCGGCTCGCCTTCGACACGCGCGAGGAAGCGATGGCCTATGCCGAGGCGAACGGCATCGCGGCCCGCGTGGAAGAGCCCAAGGAGACGCGCCGGCGGCAGATTTCATACGCGGAGAATTTCCGCTATGACCGCAAGACGCCGTGGACGCACTGAAACCGCGTCATTCCTGACCTTCAGGCGCCTGCCAGGCGTACGCGGTCCCGTAGCTCAGCTGGATAGAGCACCGGCCTTCTAAGCCGATGGTCACAGGTTCGAATCCTGTCGGGATCGCCATAAATCATAGGATCACGAGACCGGTAGCTCCTTTGAGCGGCCTGCTTGCGTCATTCAGTGTGTCGTGCAGCCGCCCAATTTCGCCCCCATGTTCTCGACATATGTGAATATGGAGACACAGATGAGCTACACCTTCGACAGGACACTCACGGGCCAGACGTTTGACACCGTCGTCGAAAAGACGAGAGCTGCGCTTGCCGATCAGGGCTTCGGCGTGCTCACGGAGATTGACGTCAAGGCAACCCTGAAAAAGAAGATCGACGCCGACGTCGACAACTATCTCATTCTCGGCGCCTGTAATCCGAAAATGGCGCATGAGGCGCTCAAGATCGAACCACAAGTGGGCGCTATGCTGCCTTGCAATGTCATTGTGCGCTCGACCGGCACAGACCAAGTCATGGTGAGTGCAATCGACCCAGTCGCTTCCATGCAATCCATCGACAACGAGCAGCTGAAAGCGGTGGCCACCGAGGTCAGAGCCATGCTTCAGAAGGTTGTTTCATCGATCTAGCGCTGTGACATGCGCCGGCCTCGCCAGTGATGCGCTGCGATATTTTACCCGGGTGATATTGACGACGAATATTGTCCGGGTATAAATGGCGCCCGAAATCGGGAGCCAAAACATGACCGGACCACATTGCACAGCCTTCGCAGGGGCGCGGAAGATCGCCAGCGGCAGCCGCGCCGAGGTGGCGCTTGCGCTCAAGGCGCGGGAATCCGCGGGCGCCACCGAGATGGCTCTGATCTTCGACGACGCTACCGGGCGGCAGATCGACTTCGATCTGAGCGGGAGCGCCGACGACATCCTCGCGCGGCTCGACCCCGGCACGTCGGGCGGTGGCGACGCGCCGCGCGGGCGAGGTCGGCCGAAGCTCGGCGTGGTTTCGCGCGAGGTGACGCTTCTGCCGCGGCACTGGGACTGGCTCGCCCGCCAGCGCGGCGGCGCATCGGCAACGTTGCGAAGGCTGATCGATGCCGCGCGGCGCGAGACTGCGGATGAAACCGGCGAGGCACAGGCGCGCGACCGCGCCTACCGATTCATGTCGGCAATCGGCGGCGACCTGCCGCAGTTCGAGGAGGCGTCGCGGGCGCTGTTTGCGGGTGACCGGGGCCGCTTTGCCACGCTGATTGCCGGCTGGCCGAAGGATATTCGCGACCACGCGCTTCTGCTGGCCAGCGCACCGGCTGGCGATCAGGCATGACCTATCTGGAACCGACTATGGACGCGGGCCGAGCTTTTGCGACGAGCGGCCGTACCGGGCCAGTCGCTATGCTCAACCTGCTGCGGTTCCGGGCCGTCGCCGACTATTCGGCAACGCCGCAACTGACGCCGGCCCGGCCGATAACCGGCGCAGCCGCGTTCGACCGTTACATCGAGCATACGCTGCCCTTTCTTCGGGCGAGCGTCGGTTCGATCCGCTTCCTCGGCCGGGGCGGCGGCTGGCTCATCGGACCCGCGGACGAGCGCTGGGATCTCGCCATGATGATCGAACAGGCTAGCGTCGAGAGCTTTCTGGCGTTCGCCTCCAATGCCGCCTATCTCGCCGGGATCGGACACCGCACGGCAGCAATCGAGGACTCGCGCCTGCTGCCGCTGACCGAAATAGCAAGAACGGCGGGTTGAACCGCTAGGTCGCAACCGAGAAGCGATAGTCGATCACGTTCCTGTATGTCTCACCCGGCCTCAGCAGCGCCGAGGCGAAGTCGGGACGATTGGGCGCGTCGGGCCACAGCTGCGGCTCGAGGCAAAGAGCCGTGTGCTTCTGGTAGGTGATGCCGTCGAGGCCGGGCAGGTTTTCGGGGATCGCCACGCCGTCGTAGAATTGCAAGCCCGGCTCGGTGGAGGCGATATCCATGGTGACGCCGGAGCGTGCCCCGCGCAGCGTCGCCACCGGCCGCAGCGCCTGCTTGTCCTGCGACAGGCAGAAATTGTGGTCGTAAAACGCGTGGGCGCCGTTGTCAGCCGCGTTGCGGATCGGGCGCATCTCGCGGAAGTCGAAGCGGTTGCCAGCGACGCCGGCGACCTCTCCGGTCGGGATCATCTCGTCATCGACGGGCAGGTAGGCGTCCGCCGCCATGCGAAGCTGGTGGTCGATGACGGATGAGGCTCCGCCATCGTCGAGATTGAAGTAGGAATGCTGCGAAAGGTTGCAGAGTGTCGGCGCATCGGTGATCGCTTCCAGTTCGACACTCAGGCGGCCGTTGCCTTCAATGCGGTAGGTGCAGACGGCTCTAAGGTTGCCGGGAAAGCCCATCTCGCCATCGGGCGACAGATAGGACAGGCGAACAAAATCCGGTCCGTGGTCCTCGATCTGCCAATTGCGCAGGGCGTAGCCGCGCGAGCCGCCATGCAGCGTGTGCTTGCCGAGGAAGTCGGTGTCAGCCTGATAGGTTTTGCCGTCAATCTCGAAACGGCCATTGGCGATACGATTGGCGAAACGGCCGACGATGGCGCCGAAATAGCGCGGATAGTCTAAGTAAGTCTGGAAGTCGGGGAAGCCCAGCACCACCGATGGGCCGTGGCCTTCCAGGCGCAAATCCTGGATTGCGGCGCCCCAAGTGATGATGGCGGCGGACAGGCCTCCGCCAGCGATCTCAATGCGTTGGACGGGCTCGCCGTCAGCCGTCGTTCCGAATTGCGCGACCACGTACCGCCCTCTCCCGTTCCGGACCGAAGGCCAGATGCGGCGAGACGAGCCAGCCGTCAAGCCGCGGGGCGGAATTTCCGGGGGAGGAGTGCGCGGGGGCGAGACGGCGCGGGACACTCGGCCCGCATTCGCTAAACCGCAACATGGCCGACATTCGACGCCACGATCATAAGCGCGGCGGCCACGAAGGCAGCCAGCAGGTAAAAGGCGATGTCGGCTTCCCAGTTGCGCATGATCGTCGTCCCCTTCTCGATGCACGGGGAGTTCGATAGCCGCCGGTGTGGGCGGCATTTCGGCCCAATCGCGGCGCTTTGGCGGCATTTCGGTTAACGAAAGATGAAGACCCACCAGAGGCTTATTTTGTTAGCATGATCTTTTCCGAAAACCGGCATCCACTTTTCGGGATCATGCCCTAGAGATTGAGGTCGCCCTGGCGGGAATCGAGTTCCTCGACGACGCCGGCGGCAAGCTGGCGGGTGATGCGGCTCTTGGTTTCGAGCGCCACTGCGTCGAGCCGGTCGACGACGCGGATGGCGCTGGCCAAGGAGCGTTCGATGCGCTTGACAAGGAACTGGACAACGGCGGGGTCGATCTCGACCTGGCGGTCGGCGAACAGCTTGGTGATGACGCCGGCGAGCAGCAGATCGTCCGGCTCGCGTATCTCGACCGTGGAGGCTGCGGCGAGGCGCGACTTGAGGTCGGGCAACGCCACGCCCCAGGCGGCAGGGAAGCGGCGCGCCGTCAGCAGCACATGGCCGTTGCTGGCACGCGCGGCATTGATGAGGTGGAACAGGCCGTTCTCGTCGAGCCCGCCCATGTCAGCGTCGTCGATCAAAACAGCGCCGCCCTCGACAGCGTCGAGACAGTCGGGGCCGATGGCGTTGCGGTCGGCGGCAAGCGCGCCGGTCTCCTCGCGCCAGATGGAGGCGAGGTGGGTCTTGCCGGAGCCAGTCGGGCCGGCGATGACGACGATCTCGGATGGCCAATCCGGCCAGGCATCGATCAGCGCCACGGCTTCGGCATTGGCGGAACTGACGACGAGTTCCTCGCGGCTGAGGCCCGGATGCCGGGAGAATTCGAGCGTGAACTGGCGTGGCGCCGGCTTGTCCGCTGCCATGATGGCCTTAGGCGCCGCTGCCGCCGCTTCCGCGGTAAACGGGCGAAGCGAGGTAGCGGTCTATGGCAAAGCGCACCAGCACCGCGATCGCAGCGGCGGCCGGAACCGCGATCAGCAGGCCAACGAAGCCGAACAGGTAGCCGAAGGCGAACAGGGCAAACATCAACCACACCGGGTGCAGGCCCACATTGCCGCCAACGAGCTTGGGCTGGAGAATGTTGCCCTCGATGATCTGGCCGGCGAAGAACACGGCGGCGATTGCCGCTATCCACTGCCATTCAGGCCAGAACTGTACGAAGGCCACGCCGATGCTGAGTGCGAAGCCGACCAGCGACCCGACGTAAGGGATGAAGCCGATGACGCCGGCGATGAGACCGATCAGCAGGCCGAAATTGAGCCCTAGCGCCGTCAGCGCGACGGCATAGGAAATCCCCATGATCAGCGACACAGTGCCCTGGCCGCGCACGAAACCGGCGGTGGAACGATTGATGTCGGTCGCCAGCTGCCGGACCGTGGTGACATGGTCGCGCGGCACCCAGCTGTCGACCTTGGCGACCATGCGGTCCCAGTCGAGCAGCATGTAGAAGGCGACCACCGGCGTGACGATGAAGAGGCCGGCAATGTCGATCAGCGCCCTCCCCGAGTTCCAGATCGACTGGAACAGCGTGGTGAGGAAGCTGGCGCCCTGGCTCAGAAGCGAGCTCAGGCTTTCGCGCAGCGAGGCGGGATCGACGCCGATATTCTGTTCCAGCCAACCCGGATCCAGTTCCGTCAGCAGCGTCTGGAGCCTGGAAAAGTAGTCCGGCAGTCGGCCGATGAAGTCGGCAAGCTGGGAGGCAAGCACCGGGATGACGATCATCATCGCGACGACAAAGGCGAGCACGAAGGCGATGAGGATGACGATCGTGGCCGCCAGCCGCGACAGGCCGACTCGCTCCAGCCAGTCGGCCACCGGATCGAGGAAATAGGCAAGGATGATGCCTGCCAGGAAAGGCAGCAGGATCGAGCTGAAAATATAGAGGAATCCGATCAGGATAGCCGATGCGAGCAGCCAGAAGATCGCCTGGCGGCGGATGTCGAGCGTGGCTGCGACGGACGGGCCGAGTTCGACCACGGCGGTCGCGCGCGCCGACCCCTCCGCGCCTTTCGCCGGGCGGGACGCAGCCTTAGAGCGCCGGGTTGTCGCTTTCGCCATATCCGTTCATGTGCCTGATCCAGGCCACGAGATAGGCCGCGGCGGATGCGGCGGTCAAGCCGCCAGACAGCCAGACGAGCCACGTTCGCAAGGCGCCGAAGCCGTCGCCGATCGCGAGTTCGAACAGGACGACGGCGGCAAGCACGATCTGCATGGCCGTGTTGGCCTTTGAGACAAAGAGCGGCTTCATTTCGACAGGCGTGCCGACAATGCTCGACAGCACCACGGCGCCGACAATGAGGAGGTCGCGGGAAACCGCAGCGATGACGAGCCACAGAGGCAGTTCGCCCATCAGGCCGAGAACGACGAAAACGGAAACCAGGAGCAGCTTGTCGGCTATCGGGTCGAGATAGGCGCCAAGCTCCGAACGCTGGTTGAACTGCCGCGCGATGAAGCCGTCTATGCCATCGGAAATGCCGGCAATCAGGAAGCCGGCAAGCGCCCATGCCATCTCGTCAACGAGGATGGCGTAGACGATGGCCGGAACCAGGAAAAACCGCAACAGCGTTATGAAGTTCGGGATCGTCACCTTGCCGCACCGCATTGTCGGCCGAACAACGACCCGGCCAGCCCACGCGAAGATGGCGGCGCCGGGCGGGATGTTCAAGGGACAGGGTGTCTCTCCCGGGCGGGCCAGCGATAACCAGGCATGGGCCCTCACCACATGGGATAGTGGGGTCCTGTGCTTGCGGGTGGCCCGGCTTCATGCGAAGAGCGCGCCATGTCCAGCCCCTGTGAGCATAAGCGGCGATGACGCAAGGCAAGAACGGCCTTACCTATGCGCAGGCCGGTGTCGACATCGACGCCGGCGCGGCGATGGTGGAAAAGATCAAGCCGCTGGTGCGCGCCACGCGACGGCCGGGCGCCGACGGGGAAATCGGCGGTTTCGGCGGGCTGTTCGACCTCAAGGCTGCCGGCTTCACCGACCCGGTGCTGGTGGCGGCCAATGACGGCGTAGGCACGAAGCTCAAGATCGCCATCGAAACCGGCATCCACGACACGATCGGCATCGACCTTGTGGCGATGTGCGTGAACGACCTTGTCGTTCAGGGCGCGGAGCCACTGTTTTTCCTGGACTATTTCGCCACGGGCAAGCTCGACCCCGATCAGGGAGCGGCGATCGTTACGGGCATCGCGGAAGGTTGCCGGCAGGCAGGCTGTGCCTTGATCGGCGGCGAGACG
This sequence comes from Rhizobiaceae bacterium, assembly GCA_017643025.1. Taxonomy (GTDB): domain Bacteria; phylum Pseudomonadota; class Alphaproteobacteria; order Rhizobiales; family Rhizobiaceae; genus RCIO01. The sequence goes on along the minus strand of JAEPOG010000005.1, from coordinate 491,341 downwards.
GCCGAGATGCCGGGGCTCTATGCCGAGGGCGACTACGACCTCGCCGGCTTCGCCGTGGGTGCTGCCGAACGCGGCGAATTGCTGCCGACCGACGATATCGTGGAAGGCGACGTGCTGCTTGGCCTCGCCTCCTCCGGCGTGCACTCCAACGGTTTTTCGCTGGTGAGGCGGATCGTGGAGACGAGCGGCCTTGGCTGGGACGACCCCGCGCCGTTTGACAAGGACAGGATGCTGGGCGCGGCGCTGCTGGAGCCGACGCGCATCTATGTGCGCTCGATCTTGAGCGCCGAGCATGGCACGCACGGCATCAAGGCGCTGGCTCACATCACGGGTGGCGGCTTTCCGGAGAATGTGCCGCGCATTCTGCCCGAGGCGTTTGCCGCCGAGATCAGGCTCGACGCCATCGACGTGCCGCCGGTCTTCTCATGGCTGGCGAAAACAGGCGGCGTGGCGCCGGAGGAGATGCTGCGCACCTTCAACTGCGGCATCGGCATGGTGGCCGTGGTCGCCGGCGGGCAGGCCGCGCAGGTTGCCGCTGTGTTGCAGAAAGCCGGCGAAAAGGTCACGCCCATCGGCCAAATCGTTGCCAGGCGCGGCGCAGGCGTGGTCTATAGCGGATCGCTGGAATTCTAGCGGACGAAGACATGCAGCCAAAACGCACCGTCATCATGATCTCGGGCCGCGGCTCCAACATGGCCGCACTTGTCGAAGCCGCCGCCGAACATGGCCACCCCGCCAAGATCGTGGGCGTGCTTTCCGACAAGGCGGAAGCGCCGGGGCTCGATTACGCAGCACGGGCCGGCATCGCTACGCGGGTGGTGGCAAGAGCCGACTACGCCTCGGCCGACCTGCATGACGGCGCCATCGACGAGGCTCTGGAGGAGCTGGGCGCGGAACTGGTGTGCCTCGCCGGCTACATGCGCAAGCTTTCGCCCGGCTTCGTGCGCAAATGGCTGGGGCGCGTGATCAACATCCACCCTTCCCTGCTGCCGCTCTTCAGAGGCCTCAACAGCCACCGGCAGGCGCTGGAAGCAGGCGTGCGCATCCACGGCTGCACGGTGCATTTCGTGACGCCTGCGATCGATGCCGGCCCGATCATCGCGCAGGCCGCCGTACCGGTATTGCCGGACGATAGCGAGGAGACGCTGGCCGCCCGCGTGCTCGCCATGGAGCACAAGCTCTATCCGCGGGCGCTCCGTCTTGTCGCCGAAGGCAAGGTGCAGATGCAGGGCGAACGCACCGCCTTCCAGGGTTTCCGCGTGCTCAGGGAGAGCAGCGACCGGGCGCTTTTCGCGCCCGAACCCGACACCGGCGTCGTCGATGTGGAGTCGCTAGCGCGCTTCACACCCTGAGACGGACTCTCAGCTAGGCGGCTTTCCTGAGCCACACCTTGGTGTCGTGGAAGGCCGCGCCGCCATAGGGCGGGCCGGCGTCGGAGCCGGTCAGCACGTTGATGCCCTCGCCGCGCTCATGCGCCGAATTCGGCCAGATGCCTTCGGCGATGACGACGCCGCGACGCAGGCCGTCGAACAGCTTCGCGTGAATCACCACCTCGCCCCGCGCGTTGCCGATCTCGACACGGTCGCCGTCGGCGATGCCCAATTCGGCGGCATCGTCGGGGTGGAGCCGCAGTTCCGGCCTGACCTCGCGCTTCTGCGAACCCGGCGTCTCTGTGAAGCTCGAATTGAGGAATGAGCGCGCCGGCGATGTCGCAAGGCGGAACGGATGTTCGGGGTCAGCGACCTCGATCAGTTCGACGTGGTCAGGAAATTCGGGCAGTGCTGCCCAATTGCCCTGCGTGCCCATTGACTTCGGCGGCTTGCCGGGCGCCGGCGTGCCGGTCCAGTCCGGGCGGAAGCGGAATTTGCCGTCCGGATGGCCGAAGCCGGAAATGAAATGCGCCTCGTCGAAAGGCGGCTGCAAATCGGCCCAGCGCTCCTCGCAGAAGGTGTCGAAAGTGCCGAGATTGCGGCTCGCAAGCAGGTGGTCGATGTGCTCGCGCTCTGTCATGCCGAAGCCAGGCCTGTCCGAGACGCCGAGGCGTTTCGCCAGTTCCTCAATGACATAGAGGTTGGTGCGCGGGCCTTCCGGCGGGTCGATCAGCTTCGGGCCGAGCGTGACATGCTGGTTGCCGCCGCCCTTGTATATGTCGTCATGCTCGAGAAACATCGTCGCCGGCAGCACGACGTCGGCCAGCTTCGCCGTGTCGGTCATGAACTGCTCGTGCACGCAGATGAAAAGGTCGTCGCGCAGGAAGCCCTGTTTCACCAGCCGCTGCTCGGGCGCGACGTTGGCCGGGTTGGTGTTCTGGATCAGCATCGCGGTGACCGGCGGGCCGCCGTAAAGCGCGTCGGACGCGCCGGTCAGCACCGCGCCAATGCGCGACTGGTCGAGGTAGCGGATGCGCGGATCCCGCAGCTTCGCGCCCTTCAGCAAGCCATTGTCGAGTTTCAGGATGCCCGAATTGGAGTGGAATGCGCCGCCGCCTTCGTACTGCCAGCAGCCGGTGACCGTCGCCAGCGACAGGGCCGCATGCATGTTGACCGAGCCGTTGCGCTGGCGGGCGAAGCCGTAGCCAAGGCGGAAGAACGTTTTCTTCGTCGCTCCGACGAGATGGGCGAAAGCCTCGATCTCATCGACGGACAGGCCGGTGATCGCCGAGGCCCATTCAGGCGTGCGGGTCTTCAGATGAGCCTCAAGCCCGTGGGGATCGTCGGTGTATTTTTCCAGATAGGCGCGGTCGGCAAGGCCGTCGCGGAAGAGCACATGCATGGCCGCGCAAGCGAGCGCACCGTCGGTGCCAGGCTTCAGCACAAGGCCCAGATCGGCCTGCTTCATCGTGGCGTTGTCGTATACGTCGATGACGACGATCTTCGCGCCGCGCTCCTTGCGGGCCTTCACCGCGTGGGTCATCACGTTGACCTGGGTGACGACGGCGTTGGTGCCCCAGATGACGACGCAATCGGAGACTGCCATCTCGCGCGGATCGGCACCCGCAAGCCTGCCCGCACCCATCACCCAGCCTGTCCAGGCGAGATTGGTGCAGATCGTGTCGAAGAAGCCGGAATATTTCTTGGCGTGACGCAGCCGCTCGATCGAATCGCGCTGCACCAGTCCCATCGTACCGGCGTAGAAATAGGGCCAGACGGTCTCCGAGCCGTGCTTTTCCTCGGCAGCGGTGAACTTCTCCGCGACGAGATCGAGCGCGGCTTCCCAACTCGCTTCCTTCCACGCACCCTCGCCTTTGGCGCCGGAGCGGATCAGCGGCTTCAGCAGGCGGTCGGGATGGTGGATACGCTCGGCGTAACGCGCAACCTTGGCGCAGATCACGCCCGCCGTGTAGCTGTTGTCCTTCGCGCCGTGGACGCGGCCGATGCGGTTGCCGTCCAGCACCTCGACATCGAGCGCGCAAGTGGACGGGCAGTCATGCGGACAGGCCGAATGGCCGATCGTGATGCGGGTCGACGAATCCTGAATCTTGGCTGGGGCGTTCATGGCGCGGAACCTATCGGCTTTCGCAGCGAGAGTGTAGAGACCGCGAACCGAGATCGTTGCGCCAGAGTGCATGAACTACCGCCACGTCTACCATGCCGGAAACTTCGCCGACGTCATGAAGCACGCTGCACTGGCGCGCATCGTCGAATATCTGAAGCGCAAGGATAAGGCATTCCGCGTCATCGACACCCATGCCGGAACCGGCGGCTACGACCTCTCGTCTGACGAAGCCCAGAGGACCGGCGAATGGAAGGGCGGCATCGGCACGCTGCTGGACGCGGAATTGGCGCAGGAGGCAGCGGCGCTGCTTGCGCCCTATCTCGATGCGGTGCGCGCACTCAATCCCGACGGCAGGCTGCGCTTTTATCCGGGATCGCCTGCAATCGTGCGACATCTCTTGCGGCCGCAGGACCGGCTGACCGCAATCGAGCTTCATCCAGCCGACGCCGCGACGCTCAAGGCGCGCTTTGCCGGCGATTTCCAGACCCGCGTGATCGCGCTCGACGGCTGGCTGGCGCTCGGCGCGCACTTGCCGCCCAAGGAAAAGCGCGGACTGGTGCTGGTCGATCCGCCCTTCGAGGAAAAGGGCGAATTCGACAGGCTGTCAGATGGCCTGCAGCGGGCATGGCGACGCTGGCCGGGCGGGGTCTACGCGCTGTGGTATCCGATCAAGGATCGCGGGGAAGTGGCCCGCTTCCGCGACAGGCTTACGCGAGCGGGCATCCCGAAGGTGCTCGACCTATCGCTCGAAATCCGAGCGCCATCACGCAAACCGCGCTTCGATGGGTCTGGACTGGTGGTGGTCAATCCGCCTTATCAGTTGGAAAGCGAAATGCGGACGATCCTTCCGATGCTCGCCAATCTTCTGGGAGAGCCCGGCAATGGCTTCGGCATCCGGTTTTTCGAGTGAATTCCGACGGTTGGCACACCTGCGCGAGTCGCCCGGCTATGTGCTTAGGTGAAAGAAGCGCAGAATGGCGTTCACCCTGGCGTTGTTGTTGGTGGTATCGTTGAACCTGACGCCGAGATTGCCGGGCGAGCGCCAGCGCGCGGTGCCGGTCATCAGGCCGAAGTCGTTGCTCAAGACCTCGACCCTGTCGCCGGTCCAGATTTCGGCAACCTCGTCGGTCGACAGGCGCATGCCGCCCTTCGAAATGTTGGTCAAATAGCCGGCATAGTCATGGTCACGCACACGAACGCGTACGCGCACACGACACCGGTACCTCGTCACCCCCCGCTTGTCCCACATCATGGCTCCAACTCCACTGCAGGTCAGGCGAATTTATTGGGTCAGAATAGCATCGATGCATTCGCGCGCGCTTAAGGCGCGCCGACACATTTGATCGGTCAAGATAACGATATGGAAACTGGGAAAAGGCGCCGTCAGGCGGGCATGCGCTTCGCAGACATCTGCATGCGGCGCCAGATCATGTCGAAGTTCCCGGCATTGTAGGCCGAATTGTGGAACCTGATTCCCAGCTCACCGGGGCCGCGCCAGCGCGCAACGCCTGTCATCGCGCCCAGTTCGGAACTGACGACCTCGACATCATCGCCGGTCCAGACTTCGGCGATCTCGTCCGTGGTGAGGCGCATGCCACCCCTTGAGATGTTCAGGACGTGACCGGTGTAGACGCGGCCGCGCGCGTGAATGCGCACGCGCAGTCTGCACCGGTGCCGGTTCGCCACTCGCTTGTCTCTGTTCATTTCTCCGTCCCCTGCCCCCTCAGGCTCCGGAACCATAACAGGCGAGAATTAGAAACGGCTAAAACCCGTATTCGGCATTCGAAGGAACAGAGGAAGGAACTGTTTACTCAACCTTGCCGGCAGGCGGCGACCTGTCCGAAAAACGCCACAGATCGCGCAGCCCGGCTTCGCTCTCCTTCATGTCGCGGAACTTAACGCCGAGCCGGCGCGGGATACGCCAGCGCGCGGTGCCCACCATGGGACCGAAACGGTCGCCAGTGACCTCGACCTGATCGCCGGTCCAGATGCCCTCGACCTGATCGGTCAGCAGTTCCATTCCGTCCTCGAACAATCGCACGACATAACCGGTAACGTCTCGCCCGCGAGCACGGATCCGGACGCGGATGCGACAGCGGCCCACCTTTACCGGTTCTTCCAGCTTCATTGCGTTGTCCCGCCAGCCATGCCGGGGCGACCATAGAGAGCATCGGTTGGGCGCGGATTAATCGGGAAACGTGCATTTGAGTGAACGACGTAACGAAGCGATCACGACCGCAACGCGAGAGCCTTGCGGCGGGCACCGACGGCAACTTGACCCAGAGTGGGGCTTTGACCAGATTACCGGCTCCACGAGCGCGGAGATTCCGGATGAAACACCTGTTGAGTGCCCTGATCGTTGCCGCGCTTGTGAGTTTGGCGGCCGGAACGCATGCCGCGCGGGCTGCCGATTTCGTCCATGGCGTCAGCGCCGCCGACCCCGGCGCGTGCGCCGACGATCGCGTGCTTGCCAGAATCTCGCAGCGCTTCCGCCATCAGGTCAGGAACGTGCCGCACCTGCCGCAAGTGGAGATCGTGGGCTATGCAAGGCTTGGCCAGAAGCGCTATTTGCCCAGCGACAGCAGGCACCCCATCGAACGCCGCTATTGTCACGGCTCGGTCGACCTCTCGAATGGAAAGCGCCATTCGATGTGGTACCTGATTGAAGAGCCGATGGGGTTCGCCGGAGTAGGCTCGAACGTGGAATTCTGCATTGCCGGCTTCGACCGCTGGCTTGTCTATGGCGGCCGCTGCCGCGTGCTGCGCTAGCCAACACGTTGCGGCATAAGTGCGGCTGATCGCGAGAACATTGCTTGCCTGCCTGCTTGCGGCGACCTCATGGGGTGCGGCCGCGAGCGAGCAGCATGACAATTCCGCCGCCATCCGAGGCACCGGCTTCGACTTCTACGTGATGTCGCTTTCGTGGTCGCCGAGCTACTGCGCGGCGGAGGGCGCGAATGCGAACCGCAACCAGTGCGACACCGACCGCGACTTCGCCTTCATCGCGCACGGCCTTTGGCCGCAATTCACGTCCGGGTATCCCGAATACTGCGCCAGCGCTGAACCGGAGCGCGTGCCCTACCACCTGGTCGACACGGTCATCGACATCATGCCTTCCGCCGGGCTCATCGGCCATCAATGGCGCAAGCATGGCAGCTGCACAGGGCTGACGCAGGCCGAATATTTCGAGGCGACCCGCGAGGCTTTCGCGCGGATCGCCATTCCCCGGAGGTTCGAGGACGCCGACGATGCTCAGCAGGTTTCGGCCGAAGAAGCCGAAGCAGCATTCGTTTCAGCAAATCCGGGGCTAGCGCCTGGCGGTATCGCGGTCAGCTGCAGGGCCGGCCGGCTGGCCGAGGTACGCATCTGCCTGACGAAAGACCTGTCGTTCCGCGACTGCGCGGAAGTGGATGCGCGCGGCTGCCGCGCCTCCGGCCTCGACATGCCTCCAGCCCCATAGCGACTTTTTCTACCCATCCCACCAAGCAGGAACCGACCATGCCCAAAATTCTCTACTCGCCCGCTTCGCCCTACAGCGCCAAGGTGCGCATGGCCGCCACCTATGCCGGGATCGCCTACGAAAGCGAAGTGACGGACACGAACAACCCGTCGCAGGCGTTTCTCGGCGCCAACCCGCTGGGCAAAATCCCGGTGTTCGTGACAGACGAAGGCGAAGGCATCTACGACAGCCGCGCCATCACGCAATATCTGAACCGCGCCTCGCGCAATGCGCTCTTTCCGCGCAATCCGGCGAAACGGACAGAAGCGGAGCGGCTGGAGGCGCTGGCGGACGGTATCTGCGACTGCCTGCTGGCGCATGTTTATGAAAGGCGCTTCCGGCCGGAGGAGAAAATCCACCAGGAGTGGCTGGACAAGCAGTGGACCAAGGTGACGCGAGCGCTCGATGCGCTCAACGACACGCCGCCCAAGCTGCCCAAGAAGATAACCGGCGGGCAGATCGCGCTGCGCGCCACACTCGGCTACCTGTCGCTCCGGTTCGAGGGGAAATGGGAGCGCGGGCGCGCCAAGCTGGTGCGCTGGACCAAACGTTTCGACGAGAAATTCCCGGAACTAGCGGGCCTGACGCCCCGCGCCTAGAAACTAGGGCGCAAAAAAGGGCCGGCGCAAAGGCCGGCCCTTCTTCATTCCCTGCGGTCAGGCTCAGAACTTCATGCCGACACCGAGCGTAACCCGGTGGTTGGACGGCGAGACAGTCTGAGCGCCCGAACCGGTGTTCAGCGTGACGTTGCCGAAATCGCTGTAGCGATACTCGACGCGACCGAAGACCTGCTCGGTCAGCTTGGCGTCGATACCGGCGCCCGCGGTCCAGCCGAGCGCGGTTCCGGTCGCAGTGCCGGCGCCGTCGGTAATGCGCTGCGCGGTGGCTGCGCCGCCGGCGGTCGCATAGACGAGAATGGCGTCGTTGGGCGCATAACCGAACCTGGCGCGCAGCGAGCCCTCAAGACCATGCCGCGAGAAGGTGGTGCCGTTGCCGCCGTTCATGCCGTTGTAGCCGACATCGCCTTCAACACCGTAGACGAGCCCACCAGACTGGAAATTGTAGCCGCCGAAGCCGCCAACCACCCAGCCATTGGTGGAGATCGGACCACCGGCGGCGCCGGTCACGTTGCCGCCAAAGCCGTAGCCTCCGTAGATGCCGAGATACGGCCCGGCCCAGCTCGCCACAGGCGGCTGCTCAAGTGCCGGCGGCTGCGGTGCAGGCGGCTCCTCATAAACGACGTCAGCCGCGTGGGCGGACACAGTCCCCATGAGCAGTGCAAGGCCGGTTGCCAGCGCCGCGAAGCGACCCTTTGTGATCCTGGCTGTCATTTTCCTTCTCCTCGATCCTGGTACAATAAACAAACCCCCGATCCATTCGATTGGCCCACGGCGAGCGAATGTTCGCCGAAGCCCCAGGCAATCAACCGGCCGCAAACCTCGTCCCGCAATGCGGCGGAACAGCATTCGAAATCTGGAGTTTCGCTGGCGGTTATGTGGCGCAATTTTGACGTTGCAATTCAGCAACATGGCTCGGATCGGGGTGTCAGGACCGTGAACAGCTGCGCGTTGGAGATATGAGCCGGCGGCTTTATATATGCGGCTCACACAGACGCCCCGGACCCTCATGATTCCCGCCTATCTTTCCCTCTCGCACCGACCTGCCCGCCAATTCCCTGAACGGACGCCGCGAGGCGTTCCGGAAGGTGTCGGCCAATGAGCGGCGCGGGCAAAGTCGCGCTGGTCACCGGCGGCGCAAAGCGCATCGGCGCGGCAATCGCGCGCGGTCTGGCGGAGGCCGGCTTCAGCGTCGCGATCCATTGCCGCAATTCAAAGGGCGAGGCGGATGAGCTGGCTGCCGAAATCATGCGCGCAGGCGGCAACGCGCAGGTATTTGTGGCCGATCTCGGGACGCCGGAGGCCTGCAACGCCCTGATCGACGCCGTGGCGGACGCGCTCGGCCCGGTCAGGCTGCTGGTCAACAGCGCGTCTGTTTTCGAACCGGACGAAGCGACCGACCTGGACTGGGAGCGGTGGGGCCGTCATTTCGCCATACATCTTAAAGCTCCTGTGGCGTTGACCAGCCGCTTCGCAGCAGCCCTGCCCGCCGAACTCGACGGGCTTGTGGTCAACGTCATCGACCAGCGTGTGTGGCGGCTCAATCCGCGATTCTTCTCCTACACGCTGTCGAAGAGCGCGTTGTGGACAGCGACGCAAACGATGGCGCAGGCGCTGGCGCCGCGCATCCGCGTCAACGCGCTCGGTCCGGGGCCGACGGTCAAGAACGACCGCCAGTCAGATGCCGATTTCCGCCGCCAGACGGAATCAGTCATTCTTGGCCACGGGCCGACACTCGAGGAGTTCACCCGCTCGATCCTCTATCTGTGGGAAGCGAAGTCGGTGACCGGGCAGCTGTTGGCCATCGACGGCGGGCAGCACCTCGCCTGGGAGACCCGGGACGTGACCGGCATCGAATGAGCACGCACACAACCAGACCGCCGGTGCCGAAGCGGGGCGCAAGCGCGACCAGCGACGTGGCCGGCTACATACCCGACCAGGATATGGAAGACGACGCGGACAGCGAGGACAGCCCGGCTCCCGCTGCGCAAGCGCTGCTGGCATCGATCGACTGGTCCGGCATCAGCGTCGAGGGACGGCAACTCGCGACGGGCGCGGAGGTCATACAAGCACTCGTCAAACGGCTGCCCAACCGGGCCGGCGTCTACCGCATGCTGAACGCGGCCGGCGACGTGCTGTATGTCGGCAAGGCGCGCAGCCTGAAGAAGCGCGTGACCGCCTATGCTCAGGGGCGGTTCCACACGGACCGCATCGGCCGGATGGTGCGCGAGACGGCGGGCATGGAGTTCGTCGTTACCCGCACCGAGACGGAAGCGCTGCTGCTGGAAGCCAATCTTATCAAGCGCTTCCGCCCGCGTTTTAATGTTCTCATGCGGGACGACAAGTCGTTCCCGTACATATTGCTGACCGGCGATCATCCGGCGCCCGGCATTTTCAAGCACCGGGGCGCGCGAAGCCGGAAGGGCGACTATTTCGGCCCCTTCGCATCGGCCGGCGCGGTGGGCAGAACGATCAACTCCCTGCAGCGCGCCTTCCTGCTGCGCACCTGCACGGACTCCGTCTTCGAGAGCCGAACGCGGCCCTGCCTGCTCTACCAGATCAAACGCTGCTCCGGCCCCTGCACCGGCGAGGTGACCGAGGCCGAATATGCCGAACTCGTGACGGAGGCGAAGGACTTCCTCTCCGGACGTTCGTCCGCAATCAAGGCGCAGATATCTGGCGCGATGCAGGAAGCGTCGGAGGCGCTCGATTTCGAGCGCGCGGCGATCTACCGCGACCGTCTCGCTGCACTCAGCCACGTGCAGAGCCATCAGGGCATCAACCCGCAATCGGTGGAGGAAGCAGACGTGTTCGCCATCCACCAGGAAGGCGGGCAGAACTGTGTCGAAGTGTTCTTCTTCCGCACGGGACAGAACTGGGGCAACCGCGCCTATTTCCCGAAGGCGGATTCCGCACTGGAAGCGTCGGAGGTGCTGGGCGCGTTCCTGGCCCAGTTCTACGACGACAAGCCCTGCCCCCGGCTCGTGCTGTTGTCGCATGGCGTCGAGGAGCAGGCGCTCCTGGCCGAGGCCCTGTCGACGCGCGCCGGCCGCCGGGTCACGGTGACCGCGCCGCAGCGGGGCGAGAAAAAGGACCTCGTCGACAATGCCATGCAGAATGCGCGCGAGGCGCTGGGACGCAGACTGGCCGAAACGTCGTCGCAGGCGAGGCTGCTCAAGGGCATGGCCGAGACGTTCGGGCTGGAGCGGACGCCACGTCGCATCGAGGTCTACGACAATTCGCACATCATGGGCACGAATGCCGTCGGCGCCATGATCGTTGCGGGACCGGACGGCTTCATGAAGGGCCAGTACCGCAAGTTCAACATCCGCTCGACCGACATCACACCCGGCGACGATTTCGGGATGATGCGCGAGGTCATGCAGCGGCGCTTCTCGCGGCTGATCAAGGAACACGGGATACCGGGCGAAAAGCCGCCGTCAGCGGATGACGAAGGCGATGAAATCGAAGCGAGCGACACGCCGGCATGGCCGGATGTGATCCTGATCGACGGCGGCGCGGGGCAGATGTCGTCGGTTCGCGCCGTGCTTGCCGAACTCGGCATCGCCGACAAGGTGACGGCAATCGGCGTCGCCAAGGGTGCCGACCGGGAGGCGGGCCGCGAGCGCTTTTTCATGGACGGGCGCGACTCGTTCAGCCTGCCGGTGCGCGACCCGCTGCTCTATTTCATCCAGCGCTTGCGCGACGAAGCGCATCGCTTTGCCATCGGCTCGCATCGGGCGCGGCGCAAGAAGGAGATGGTGCGCAACCCGCTCGACGAGATCGCCGGCATCGGACCCGGGCGCAAGCGCGCCCTGCTCCACCATTTCGGCACTGCCAAGGCCGTGAGTCGCGCCGCGGTCGAAGACCTGGCCGTTGTGGACGGAATTTCTGAAGCAATGGCGCGTCAGATATACAATCATTTTCACGAATCGGGGGCTTGAGCGCATGTACTGCCCCGGCGACAATGCGCCGCGATTGAATGCTTGCGCCCCGAACATGATATTTCTTGCGTCTCGCCAGGAGATCGCGCCTTGAATTCACAGGCTACCGATACCAGCAAGCTGCCCCCGGCGTTCAGCATACCGAACCTGCTGACCTATGGCCGGATACTTGCTGTGCCACTGGTGGTGTTGTGCTTCTTTCTCGAAGGGCGCCTGCAGAGCAGCGACCCTGCTCGCTGGGCGGCGCTCGGCATATTCGTTGTCGCCAGCCTGACCGACTTCCTGGACGGATACCTTGCGCGTATCTGGAAGCAGACATCCAACATTGGCAAGATGCTCGACCCGATCGCCGACAAGCTGCTGGTCGCGGCGGCGCTTCTCCTGATGGCCGCCGACGGCACGATTGCCGGCTGGACCCTGTGGGCGGCGATTATCATCCTGTGCCGAGAGATCCTGGTATCGGGCCTGCGCGAATATCTCGCCGAACTCAAGGTGTCGGTGCCTGTGACGCGGCTGGCCAAGTGGAAGACCACGGTGCAGCTGGTGGCTGTCGGCTTTCTGATCGCCGGCCCGGCGGGCGACAAGGTGATCGGCGTCGCCACCGAAACCGGCATTGTGCTGCTTTGGATTTCGGCGCTGATTACCCTCTATACGGGTTATGACTATTTCCGCGCCGGCCTGAAACACATCATGGACTAGGTGCCTGATGAAGCTTGTCTATTTCGCCTGGGTCCGCGAGCGGATCGGCGTCGCGCAGGAAGATGTGACGCCGCCGGAAGGCGTCGCCACCGTGCGCGACCTGCTCGAATGGCTGAAGTCGCGCGGCGACGAATATGCCGAAGCGCTGAAATTTCCGGAGGCAATCCGGGTCGCCATCAACCAGGAGCATGTGCGGCACGACGAGCCTATCGCCGGCGCGCGGGAGATAGGGCTGTTCCCGCCCATGACCGGCGGCTGACGCGATGGGCCAACCCGCGACGATACGCATTCAGGCGGAGCCGTTCGACACGGCCGCCGAAATCGAGGCGCTGTCGGCTGGACGCCATGACGTCGGCGCAGTGGTGACTTTCAGCGGACTGTGCCGGGACGAGGCAGGCACGCTGGCCGCACTCGAGATCGAGCACTATCCGGGCATGGCGGAGGCCGAGATCACCCGCATTGCGGACGAAGCGACGGCGCGCTGGCCCGTATCTGCAATGACCGTGGTGCACCGTTACGGCCGGATCGAAGCGGGCGAACCGATCGTGCTGGTCGTGACCGCAGCGGAGCACAGGCAGGCGGCGTTCGAGGCGGCGGCATTCATGATGGACTTCCTGAAATCGCGTGCACCCTTCTGGAAGAAGGAACACCGCCGCGACGGCTCCTCAGGCGAATGGGTCGATGCCAAGGAATCCGACGAAGCAGCGCTCGAGCGCTGGCGCTGACCGATTCCGGCCCAATTTGGATGCTCCTTTCGGCCAGCAATCCTGAGAGGCCGAGTCCATGCCGTTACACGTTTCCCGCCGCGCCATCATGAGGGCATCGCTTGCCATCGCTGGCTTGGCGTCCTTGCCCCAACTGGCAAACGCAAACGGCGAAACGACAGAGGGTCCAGCCCCAGATGGGCTGATCGATATCGAATGGAAGCTTACAGAACTCGCCGGCATAGACGAGATTGTCGGCACCGCGCCCACGTTGACTGTTCGGGATGACGGCAGCGCCGGCGGCAACACCGGCTGCAACATCTATTTCGCCGAAGCGGCGGTGAGCGGCCGCCGGATCAGCTTTTCAGGCATCGGGCAGACCTTCATTGCCTGCGACGACCCCGTCATGAACCAGGAGAAGGAGTTCCTGGCTGCCTTGGAGCTCGTCAAAGGTCTGCAACTGGGCGCGGAAAGCCTCGATCTACTGGACAAGGACGATGCCCTCCTCCTCCGTTTCGCCGCAAGCTAGGGCTGCCCAACGGCAAGGCGGGTAACCCAGCGTTAAGCATGCAGGCGGCTTAGTCGGCACATTAGAGAATTGGCAATTGGGCAGGCCTAACCTCCGCCGAGCAAGTGCATGCGTGGGGGCCCATGAATTCCGTCGTCGGTTCAGTTATCGATCTCGCAGCCAGCGATCTCTGGCTGATCACCGCGAATTTCATTCTGTCGGTGCTGCTGGGTCTGTGGATGATGCGCTACCGGCGCCTTTATCTCGGCGCTCGGCTGGAGCGTGAGGCCAACGACGAGACCATCGAGACCCTTACCGAAGGCATCTACCGGTCGCTGCCCGACGGAACGCAGATGCGCGCGAACCGGGCACTGGTGAAGCTCAACGGCTACGACAGCGAGGCCGAGATGCTGGCCGCGGTCAAGGACATCGCCAAGGAATGGTATGTCGATCCGACGCGGCGCGACGACTTCATGACCATTCTGGAGCGCGACGGTTTCGTCCAGGACTTCGTCTCCGAAATCTACCGGCACAAGACGCGCGAGCGCATCTGGATCACCGAATCGGCTCGCCTCGTGCGTGACAAGGCGACAGGACAGGTTCGCTACTACGAAGGGTCGGTGCGCGAGATAACCGAAACTGTCGAACGGCTTAGGCTCGAAGAACAGTTCCGCAATCTGGTACGCCAGGTGCCAGGCGCCCTGTTCCAGTACAGGATGCTGCCGGACGGGTCGGTTTCGATGGTCTATCTCAGCCCTGGCTACCAGAAGCTGACCGGGCTTCCGATTCCGGTGGTCATGCAGGACCCGACGGTGTTCCTCCGCCATGTGCCGGAGGAAGACCGGGCGCTGTTCGGGCAGTCGCTCAGCGAGGCTTGGGGAAAACAGCAGGCCTGGGAAGTCGAGCACAAATTCGTAACGCCGCGCGGAGAGCAGAAATGGCTGCGCGTGTCCGCGACACCAGAGTTCAAGGGCGGCGAAGTGCTCTGGCATGGCTATCTGTCCGACATCACCCAGCACAAGGAACATGAGCTGGAGATCCGGACGCTCGCCTATTACGACACGCTGACCAACCTGCCCAACCGCAGGCTTTTCCTCGACCGCATGGCCTCGGCGATTGCAGCCAGTCGCGAAACCGGTCGCCACGGCGCGGTGCTTTTCGTCGACCTCGACAACTTCAAGACGCTCAACGACACGCAAGGCCACGACACAGGCGACCGCTATCTCGTGCAGGTGGCCGAGCGGCTGACGGACTGCGTTGGCGACCGGGGTACGGTGGCGCGCATCGGCGGCGACGAGTTCGTTGTGCTGCTCGAATCGATCGGTAGCGACAATGCCAGCGCATCGCGGGAGGCGATCGGAATCGCGAGCCGCATCAATGGCGCCATGCGCCAGCGTTTCGAGCTTGGCGAAGTCAGCTACCGGGCCTCGGCCAGCATCGGCATCGTCGTATTCGACCAGCAGGCCGACACGGCCGACGAGGTTCTAAAGCGCGCCGACATCGCCATGTATGAAGCGAAATCCATGGGCCGGGACAGCCTGGTGCTGTTCGATCCCGTGTCGCTCGGCAAGGCGTCGGAGCGCTACGAGCTGCTTTCGGACCTGCGCGAAGCGATCGGACAGGGCGGCGACCAGCTTGAGCTTCACTTCCAGCCGCAGGTGGATGCCGAAGGCCGCATCAGCGCGGCCGAGGGTCTGCTGCGATGGAACCACCCCGACCAGGGGATGATCTACCCCGACAGATTCATTCCGGTTTCCGAGCAATTCGGGCTGGCCAACGAGTTGGGGCTGATCGTTCTCGAAAAAGGCATTTCCGCACTCGCCCGATGGGCGCAGGACA
This sequence comes from Rhizobiaceae bacterium, assembly GCA_017643025.1. Lineage (GTDB taxonomy): Bacteria > Pseudomonadota > Alphaproteobacteria > Rhizobiales > Rhizobiaceae > RCIO01. The sequence continues at coordinate 476,036 of JAEPOG010000005.1, read as the reverse complement.
GCACGCTGGCCGGGATCGGCCTGTCAATCAATGCCAGCGCGCAGTGCTTCACCAATGACGACTTCATTCCGAAGCTGACGCGGATGCTCGAGCAATACCAGGTCAGCGGATCGAAACTGACAATCGAGATCACTGAGCATGTGACCGGGCGCGACGAGCACCTGGTGGCGCGCCGCATGCGCGACCTCAAGGCGCTCGGCGTAAGGCTGTCGCTCGACGATTTCGGCACCGGGTATTCGTCTCTCACCTACCTGAAGAAGCTGCCCTTCGACGAGGTGAAGATCGACGGCAGCTTCGTGGCTGATATCGAGACGGCCGAGAGCGACCGGGCACTGGTTCGCACGATCCTGGCAATGGCCAAGACGCTGGGCATCGCGGCGGTTGCGGAGCATGTCGAGACGGCTGCCCAGGAAGAGTTCCTGAAGCAGCACGGCTGCGACTATTGCCAGGGCTGGCTCTACGCCAAGGCCATGCCGGCGACGGAATTCGCCGCCCATGTGAAGGCGGCCGATCCCACCTCGGCGCTGGTCAGGACATTACGCCGCCCGGCCTGAGGCCGGACGGGCCCGCTCAGCCGACGATTTCGGTATCGGAGAACCAGTACCGGATCTCTTGCGCCGCCGTTTCCGGGGCGTCGGAGCCGTGGACGGTGTTTTCGCCGATCGACTGGGCGTAGGCCTTGCGGATAGTGCCCTCGGCGGCATCGGCTGGATTGGTGGCGCCCATGACCTCGCGGTTTTTCGCGACGGCGTTTTCGCCTTCAAGGACCTGCACGACGGTCGGCCCCGACGACATGAAATCGCAGAGTTCGTCAAAGAAGGGGCGCTCGCGGTGCACGGCATAGAAGCCCTCGGCTTCGCGGCGGCTCATCCAGACGCGCTTCGAGGCGACGACCCGCAGCCCGGCGTTTTCGAGCATGGCGGTGACGGCGCCGGTGAGGTTGCGCCGGGTCGCATCCGGCTTGATCATGGAAAAGGTGCGCTCGACGGCCATGTGACTTCCTTCAGATATCGGGGAAACGGCGCGCTCTATAGCCGCCGCTGACCGGGATGTGAAGCGGTCATGCCGCCGCAGGAACGCTGCGGCCCCTGCCATCATAGAGATCAAGGATTCGCTCGAACCAGATGGCGATCGGATCGTCCGCTTCAAGCATGCGCATCGGCGAAACGACACGAGCCCACTGGAAGGTGCCAGCCACCACATAGTCAGCGAAAAGTGGCGCCTCGCCTCCCAGAAACGGCTGCATCTCCAGCGTCTTGCGCAGCGGCATCAGCGATGCGCGGAAGGCAGTAACGCCCTCTTCGCGTCCAAGCGGCCCCTCTTCCAGCCGGATGCCGAAGCGGGCCTCACGGGACTGGCGAAAATAGGCCTGGTCGACCGGGGCTAGGCAGTCGTGAATGTCCATGAGCATCACCCGGCCTAGAAACGGATGAACGGAAAACTGCATCCAGCGTTCGACGAAGCGGCTCAGCGCCCTGCCGCCTTCGCCGCCGAACAGGGTCGGCCTGTCCGGATAGGTTTCATCGAGATATTGGGCGATCTGGAAAGAATCAGAAACAACAGTCTCGCCGTCGCGGATCACAGGCACGGTTTTTGAAGCGCCGCCTTCGACTGACGGCACGGCGGTGAAAGGCGTCGGCACCGCCTCGTAGTCCAGCCCCTTGTGCGCCAGCGACCATGCGGTTTTCCAGCAGTGCGGGCTGAAAGGCCGCCTGGGATCGGCACCCACGAGTTCATAGAGCCTTATCGTCATTGGACGCGCACCTTTCGCGTGTTATCCGGGGCAAATTCCGAGCCGCAGGGAAGCCGATGAAGCAGCACTTTGCAATGATGGCCGCATACAACGCATGGGCCAACCGTCAGGTTTACGACGCTGCAGCGGAACTCAGCGACGAGGAGTTCAACCGGAATATGGGGGCGTTTTTCGGCTCGATGTGCGGAACGCTCAATCATGTCCTGACCGGCGACCGCATCTGGCTGAAGCGCTTTACCGGCGAGGGCGACGCCCCGAGCAAGCTCGACACGGTTCTGTTCCCCGAGTTCGAGGCACTCAGGTTCGCCCGCCAAGCCGAAGATCAACGCATCATCGACTGGGTAGACGGGCTGGACAGCGAGGCGCTTGCCGGACGTTTCACATACGTCACGGTAACCGACATGCGAACGGTTTCGCAGCGGCTGGCGCCCGCGCTCTCCCACTTCTTCAATCACCAGACACATCACCGCGGCCAGGCGCACATGATCCTGACTGCACTCGGCCAGCCGTCGCTCACGCTCGACCTTATTTACTTCCAGCGGACCGCGGACGGACGCGCCTTCGCGTAAGGCGCGAGGCCACACAACCTCCGGAACATTGCCCATACACTTAACTACAACCAGTGGTTGTTGCATACAGTATTTAGTCTTGTACTGTACTTTCACGTTTGAATCTACCTCAGCGTAAATCGTGATAACATTGCAAGCTCGGCAGTAATTGCTGCTGTATTAAACAGAGAGGAACTTGCAATGGGCAACAGAGCTGGTTTTATTGTTCAGGCGTTTGCAACCAGCGCGCTGATTTTCGCATTTCACATTCCGTCTCAGGCGCAGGAAATCAGCCTCGGCGGTCTCGGCAGCATCAGCATCGGCGGTCTCGGGGGCGGCAATCCGTCGGTTGGGGCCAATCTCGGTGGTGCTGACGGCATCAGCGTCGGTGTCGGTGCCGACGTTGGCGGCGGCGGGGCGAATGCCGGCGTCAGCGCTTCGATCGGCGGCGCCGACGGTATCGGTGTCGGACTGGGCGCCGGAACCGGCGGCGTATCGGCGGGTGTCGGCCTCGCGGGCCTCGGCGCCAATGTTGGCTTGAGCCCCAATTCAGGGCTCAGCCTCGGTCTGAACGGCCTCGCGGGCGGTGCAGGCGGTGCAGGTGGCGCTGGTGGTGCGGGCGGCGCAGGCGGCGCAGGCGGCGCCGGCGGAGCCGGGGGCACGTTCGGCGCCGGCGCGAATGGCGGAAATTCGGGTACCGCAGGTCGGGCCTTTGCCGGCATGTCCCCGGCCCAGATCCGCCAGTTCCGTACCCAGTGCATCGAGGTCACGGCCAATCCGTTTTCCTATGACCGCAATCTCGTGTCGCTCTGCCGCATGATCCAGCAGGCAGCGGCGCTGCGTTAGACCAGCGCCAGACCGCACCATGCGAAAGGCGGCTCCGGCCGCCTTTTTTGTTGGACTGTCTCGGCGTCCGAACCGCCGGCACTTGTCGCGATCACAAAAGATTTCGGCGTTCAAATTCCCTGGAATCCGCACAAAACGGCCACGCCCGGCATTTACCTGACGCCAGACTGGCGGGAGGGCGAAACCGGTTTGACCGGCAACCCTCAAAGGAGGCGGCCATGAAAACGCTATCTGGACGCATCACCACCCTACTGGCCAGCGGAGCTATCGTGCTCGCGCTCGGCGCATCTGCTTCGGCCCAGGAAGCAGGCATCGGAATAGACGCCGACATTTCGATCGGCGGCGGGAACGGCATTAATGCCAACGTGGACGCCGGCATTGGCGGCGGCAATGGACTGAATGCGGCGGCCGACGCCAGCATTGGCGGCGGATCCGGCGTCAATGCGGACGCCGACCTGTCCCTCGGCGGAGGCAACGGCGCCAACGCCACGGCCGACCTGAATGTCGGCGGCGGCGACGGAGCCAATGCGGCGGCAACGCTGAATGCAGGTGGCGGCGACGGAGTCGACGCCGATGCAGAGCTCAATATCGACGACGAGGTCGATGCCGGAGTAACCGCAGCCATCGGTACCGACGATGACGATGCCGCGGGCACGCCAGGTACCGACGAAGATGACGAGATCGCCCTGCCCGCACCGGGCACGGATGCCAGCGAAGAAGAGCTGGCCGCGATCGTCGCCGGCCTGTCGGAGAACGACCGGGCGCAGTATCAGCAGAAGTGCGGTGAAATCACCGACAATCCTGCAGGCTTCGACAGCGACCTCGTCGGCCTCTGCACGATGATCCTCGACGACAACTAGACGACCGCGTCGACAAAAAGAGGCGGCTGTTCAGCCGGTCTCGTTTCTGGACAGCTGCAACCTCCCCGTGGCAGAGACCCTCGGCCACGGGGATTAATCCATGCGCTTCCTGTTTCTTCTTGTCCTGCTCGCCGGCGCCGCGCTGGGAATCGCCTATCCTTGGGCCGCATCCAACGTCGCAGGTTACGAGATCGGCACCTGGCGCATTTACGACCGCGAAGAGGGCTTCACGCCAGCAGAAGCAACCCTTGCAGCGCCGGAAGCGCCCGTCGCGATCGCCGTCGATATCCGCACCGACGGAGCGCTGACACGCGCTGAAGGGCGTCCCCTGCTCACATTGGAAATCAGCGGCGACGGCGAACCCGTCCAGTCGCTGACGCTGGATTTCGCCGATGCCGAGGCTCGCACGATCAATCCTCAGTCCGGCGAAACGGGCTACCGTATTGTCGCCGACCGGCTCGCAATCATCGACCACAACCGATACCGCTTCGAATTCGAACCTGGCGAGGCCATGACCGACCGGCTGATCAGCGCCGACCTGACACTCAACGCCGGCGCGTTCGACCTCGATCCGCGCGCGATTCCGGCCGGCTTCATCCTGATGGCTGTTGGGCTGATAGGGTTCGTCGCGAGCTTCTTCCGCAGGCGACGCTCGAACCCTAACTCGCAGCATCCGCCGCCGCGCTGGGGCCGCGGCGGGAAAAGCTAGATTTCGCCGAAGTCGCCGCCCCTGCCCTTGCCGGCGCTGAAGCGCGCGGCGCCGGCGACGCCCTCCTTGTTGAAAACGTCAGCACTCTTCCATTCGCCGACCAGAGCCGGCTCGATGTCGAGCGACCACTGGCGGATCGCGGAAGCGCGGTCGGCATTCATGCAGCCCTGCGGGAAGCGAGTGAGTTCGCGAGCGAATTCGAGGGCGGATTCGAGTGCCTTGCCATGGTCGCAGAGGCGGTTGGCGAGGCCGATCGCCAGGCATTCGTCCGCATCGACCTTGCGGCCGGTGAGGATGAGGTCCATGGCGCGGCCATGGCCGACGATGCGCGGCAGGCGCACAGTGCCGCCGTCGATTAGCGGCACGCCCCAGCGGCGGCAATAGACGCCCATATAGGCGGAGCGCTCCATCACGCGGACGTCGCACCACAGCGCCAGTTCCATGCCGCCCGCGACTGCCGGACCGGAGATCGCGCCGATGACGGGCTTCGTCAGCGTTAGCCGCGTGGGCCCCATCGGGCCCTTGCGCGGACGGTCGTCCTTGCCGTCGAAGCCGGCATCGAGATCGTGTTCGGCGTACCAGTTGGCGCCGAGGTCACCCGTTGCGGCAGCCTTGAGGTCGAAACCGGCGGAAAAGGCGCCAGTGACGCCCGTCAGGATTGCGACTTTCTGGCTTTCGTCGCGGTCGAAATCAACGAAAGCGCGAAACAGCGCGTCGGCCATCTCCGGGTTTACGGCGTTGCGCGCCTCCAGCCGGTCGATGGTGACGATGGTGATTTCGTCCTGCTTTTCAACGCGGATGCTCATTCTGCCATCGCCTCCTCATATTCCGCCGACAGAGTGAGCCAGCGCTCCTCATGGCGTGCCAGCGTGCCGGCAAGGTCGGCGCGCTCCTTCGACAGTTGCGTCACGGCCTTGGGATCCTTCTCGTAAAGGGTCGGATCGGCAAGCTGGTCCTCGATTGCGTCCAAACGCTGGCGGGTGCGCGCCATCAGGCCCTCCGTCGCCTTGATCTCCTTGGCAACGGGCTCCATCGCTGCGCGGCGCTGGGCCGCCTCGCGGCGGCGCTCGGCCTTCGACGCCTTGTCCGCCTCGCGCTTCTCACGCCGGTCGACCGACTGGCCGGTGACGATCCGGCGGTAGTCGCCGAGGTCGCCGTCGAACGGCGCAACGTCGCCATCCTTCACCAGCCAGAGTCTGTCCGCCGTCGCCTCGATCAGATGGCGGTCGTGCGAGATCAGGATCACCGCGCCGGGGAAGTCGTTGAGCGCGTGGATGAGCGCGGCGCGGCTGTCGATGTCGAGATGGTTCGTCGGCTCGTCGAGGATGAAGAGGTTCGGCCCGTCGAACGCGGCCAGCCCCATCAGCAGCCGCGCCTTCTCACCACCCGACAAATCCTTGGCCGGTGTCGACATCTTCTCGGTGGCAAGCCCGAACTGCGCCACCTTGGCGCGCGCCTTCGCCTCCGGCGCGTCGGGCATCAGCCGGCGTACATGCTGGTAGGCGTTCTCCTCGGGCCTCAGGTCGTCAAGCTGGTGCTGCGCGAACATCGATACCTTGAGGCCGGGCGCGACCGTCATCCTGCCCTGCTCGAGCTTGAGGCGGCCCGAGAGCAGCTTGGCGAAGGTCGACTTGCCGTTGCCGTTGGCGCCCATCAGCGCGATGCGGTCGTCATTGTCGATGCGCAGATTTAGCCGCGACAAAACCGGCTTGCCCGGCGCGTAGCCGACCGCGCCGCCCTCCAGCGCGATGATGGGTGACGCGACGGACTTCTCAGGCTTCGGAAAACGGAACGGCGTCACCGTCTCGTCGAGCATCGCCTCGATCGGCTGCAGCTTTTCCAGCGCCTTCAGCCGCGACTGCGCCTGCCGGGCTTTCGACGCCTTGTAGCGGAAGCGGTCGACGAAGGCCTGCATGTGCTTGCGCGCCGCCTCCTGCTTGACGCGGGTCTTTTCCAGCAGCTCCATCTTCTCGGCGCGCTGGCGCTCGAACTGGTCATAACCGCCACGCCAGAAGGTGAGCTTCTTTTGTTCGAGATGGACGATTGAGGACACCGCGCGGTTGAGCAGATCGCGGTCGTGGCTGATCAGCAGCACGGTGTGCGGATAGGTGCCGAGATAATTCTCCAGCCACAGCGTGCCTTCGAGATCGAGATAGTTGGTCGGCTCGTCGAGCAGCAATAGGTCGGGCTGGGCGAACAAAACCGAGGCCAACGCCACGCGCATGCGCCAACCGCCGGAGAAGCTCGAAGCCGGGCGCTGCTGCGCATCCTGGTCGAATCCAAGACCGGCCAGAATGGTCGCCGCCCGCGCTTCGGCCGAATGGGCGTCAATATCGGTCAGGCGTACCTGGATCTCGGCGATGCGGTGCGGATCGGTCGCGGTTTCGGCCTCGGCCATCAGGGCCGCGCGCTCGGTGTCGGCGGCGAGCACGATGTCGATCAGCGCCTCCTCGGTGCCCGGCGCCTCCTGCGCCACCTGGCCGATGCGGGTGTTCTTCGGCAGGCTGATACCGCCCTTCTCGGGCGCCAGATCGCCGGTGATGGCGCGAAACAGCGTCGTCTTGCCGGTGCCATTGCGGCCGACAAGGCCGGCCTTGGCGCCGGCAGGCAGCGACAGGCTCGCGCCGTCAAGCAGAAGGCGTCCGGCAATGCGGAGAGAAAGGTCGGAAATGATCAGCATGGCGGCGCGTATTTGGCCGAGCATCGCCCGCGACGCAAGGGCCATGACGGGAATGCCATTGGCCGCCGATCACGGCTAAGGCATGATGCCCCTGCAGTTGCATGACCATGGTCGGCTGAAGTGAGACCAATTGGAGCAGGAGAACCGCCATGTGCTCCACAGATGACTGGCGCGATTACCAAATCGAACAGATCGGCGAAGGCGGCGGCCATTGCGACTGCTGCGGTGACACGACCAGACGTGTCTGGGGTTTTGTGAAGTACTATGATGAACCTTTCGGCGCCTACTACCTCGGCTGGACTGTGGGAAAGCCGGACCATGGCGCAGCATTCGATTTGGTGCTGGGCAACTGGAGCGAGGACGCACCGAGCAGTTCTCGGTTCGCGGTTTCCCTGGATTATCGGCTGATCGACGGCTCGGGAGCGTTCATGGTCGTCGATGCCGAGGACCGGATTCCCACTCAGGACGGAAAGCCGATGTTCGACGTGGCCCTCAAACGCACCGACGTTATCGGCACGGCCCTGGCGCCGGAGGTATTCGCGATCGTCGATGCCATTTTCATGTCGGACAGCGCCGGCGAATTGCGCAGTTGGTCTGAGTCGATTTTGTAGAGAGTGGCGGACGCCGCTTACCTTGACGCATTCATAACTCATGAGCTATGGGTTCAATCAATAGCCAGTGGGTTATGGATTTGATGGAACCACAGACTGACTTGCTGTTCAGGTCGCTTGCCGACCCGACGCGCCGGGCCATCTATGAGCGCCTTGCGCGTGGCGGCGAGCAGACGGTGCGCATGCTGACCGAGCAGGCGGGCATCTCGCAACCCGCCGTGTCGAAGCATCTAGCGGTGCTGAAATCGGCCGGGCTGGTGCGGGACAGGCCCGAGGGACGCCAGACGCATTACAGCGCCAACGGCGAAGCACTGGCGCCGCTGGCCGGCTGGATGCGCGAATATGGCGCGTTCTGGAAAGGCCGGTTCGACGACCTCGAAGACCTGCTCGACAGGATGGACCAGTGACCCGGAAAGAGACCGAAACGCGCTCCGTCATCGTCGAGCGGCTGATCGCGCATCCGCCGGAGAAAATCTGGCGCGCGCTGACGCAACCGCATCTGATCGAGGAGTGGCTGATGAAGAACGACTTCGCGCCACAGGAAGGCAGCCGTTTCAACTTCAGCGCCAATTGGGGATCCGTCGAAGGCGAGGTTCTGAAGGCAGAGCCGAACCGGACGCTGTCCTACACCTGGGACACCAAGGACCTCGAAAGCGTCATCACCTGGACGCTGACGCCGACCGCGACGGGCACGCTGCTCAGAATGGAGCAGACCGGCTTCCGGACGGACCAAGAACCCTATTACCGCGGCGCCACCGTCGGCTGGCCGCGCTTCCTCGACGCGCTCGAGGACGTGCTGAAGCGGCTGGACTGAACCAGGTGCACGACTGAACTCTTGAGAGGAGGCTCGCATGAGCTGGAGCACTTTGATCCGGCAAACCCACCGATGGACGTCGATCGTCTTCACCGCAACGGTGGCCGCCAATTTCGTCACGATGAGCTTCGGCGAACCGCCGGCGTGGATCGTCTACTCACCCCTGCCACCGCTCTTCCTACAGCTTTTCACCGGCTTGTTTCTGTTCGCGATGCCCTATTTCGCAAGAGGAGGCGGGGCGGGCGCGGTCGGGCAGGAGTGACGATGGCAGGCGAGCCCAAGCTGCTCTCGGGTGGCAACCCGCGGATACCGAAAGGTTATGGCGACGAGCCAGTGCAGGCCTATATCGCGGCCATGCCGGGCTGGAAGAGCGACCTCGGGCGGCGCATCGAGACGATCATCGAGCGAACGGTTCCCGGCGTGCGGAAAGCCGTGAAATGGAACTCGCCCTTCTATGGCGTGAAGGACGATCTCTGGTTCCTCAGCCTGCACTGCTTCACCAACTATGTGAAAGTGACGTTCTTCCGCGGCACGTCTCTCGATCCCGTACCGGCGGGAAAATCAAAACACCCGGAAGTGCGTTACTACGACATCCGCGAAGGCGCGTTCGACGAGGCGCAGTTCGAAGAATGGGTGCGGCAGGCGAGCAATCTGCCGGGCGAGAAACTCTAAGTGCAGAGCATTGAAATGACTTCAGAAAATCCTTCCGACCTCATCGACGCAAAGATCAAAGGCATGACCGACTGGCGCGGCGAGACGCTGGCGCGGATACGCACCCTCATCAAGGAAGCCGACCCGGACGTGGTCGAGACTGTGAAGTGGCGCAAGCCGTCCAACCCGTCCGGCGTACCCGTCTGGGAACATGACGGCATCATCTGCACCGGCGAGACCTACAAGGACAAGATCAAGCTGACCTTCGCGCAGGGCGCAAAGCTGGCCGACCCGGCCGGGGTGTTCAATGGCAAGGACACCGGCGCGACGCGGCGTTCCATAGACATCCGCGAGGGCGAGAGCGTCGATGAGGAAAGCTTCAAGGCGCTGGTGAAAGAGGCGGTGGCGCTGAACAAATCGAAGTGAGCTTGCGTCAGTCTCGACTTAAGCCTTCTTCGCCCATTTCCCTTCCGGCGTCTGCTGCCAGTAGGTGAGCGCGGCGCCGGTCGCCTTGAATGTTTTCCAGTGAGCGCGCGCGGCTTCGACCTGGCTCTGGTCGTGGCCGTCGAACATCAGCACCAGCCGCTCGTAGCCCTCGGGCGATGGCGGCTCGGCGCCATCGACGACAAAGCGCACGGCTGCCTGATTGGGATTGCCGTCACCCGTGGTCAGGATGATCGGCTGCTCGGCGGCGTGCGGCTCGCGGTCGGTGCCGTGGGCGAGGAAAGAGTCGTCGCGAAACGTCCACAGATGCGCGTCGAGCGCATCGCGGCGCTCGTCGCTCGCGGCCTGCACCACCACCTTCCAGCCGCGCCCGATGGAGCGCTCGAGCAGCGGCGGCAGCGCGTCGTAGAGCGTCGATTCGGTAAGGTGATAGAACAGAACCTCGCTCACCGCGCCCCGCCTATTTCTCGTAGTGGTCGCGCACCAGCCGGTCGAGCAGGCGCACGCCATAACCGGACGCCCATGACTGCGAAATATCGTTCGCGGCGGTCGCCATGGCCGTGCCCGCCACGTCGAGATGCGCCCAGGGCGTGTCCTTGACGAAACGCTGCAGGAACTGCGCTGCCGTGATCGAGCCGCCATAGCGGCCGCCGATATTCTTCATGTCGGCGTTCTTGGAATCGATCAGCTTGTCGTAGTCCGGTCCCATCGGCATGCGCCAGACGCGCTCGTTGGTGGCGAGGCCGGCCGCGGTGAGCCGCTCCGACAGCTCGTCATCGTTGGAGAAAAGACCGGCGTGATACTGGCCGAGCGCGACCAGGATGGCGCCGGTCAGCGTCGCCAGATTCACAACGAATTCAGGCTTGTACTTGTCGATGCAGTAGGTCAGCGCATCGGCCAGAACGAGCCTGCCCTCGGCGTCGGTGTTGAGCACCTCAATGGTCTGACCGGACATGGAAGTGACGATGTCGCCCGGGCGCTGGGCGTTGCCGTCGACCATGTTTTCAACCAGGCCGATGATGCCGACGACATTGGCCTTCGCCTTGCGCGCGGCGAGCGCATGCATGAGACCGGTTACGGCGGCGGCGCCGCCCATGTCGCCTTTCATGTCCTCCATACCACCGGCCGGCTTGATGGAATTGCCGCCAGTGTCGAAGACGACGCCCTTGCCGACGAAGGCGACCGGCTTCTTCTTCGCCTTGCCGCCGTTCCAGCGCATGACGACGAGACGCGCCGGGCGGACCGAACCCTGGGCGACGCCGAGCAGCGCGCCCATGCCGAGCTTCTTCATTTCCTTCTCGGTCAGCGTGTCGATCTCGACGCCGAGCTTCGACAACTCAGCGGCGCGTTCGGCGAATTCGACCGGGCCGAGAATGTTGGCGGGCTCGTTGACGAGATCGCGCGCCAGGATGACGCCGGCGGCGATCGCCTCGTGATCGGCCCAGTGCTTCTTGGCGGCGCTGGCAGCGGCGGTAACGATCGTCACCTTCACCTTGTCCGGTTCGTCGCCATTGTTGCCGTCGTCCGACTTCTTCGTCTTGTAGCGGTCGAAGCGATAGGCGCGGAGCACCATGCCCATGGCGATGCCGGCGGCCGCCTCCCCGTCGATCCCGGCTTCGGGTGCGTCCAGAAATACGGTCACCTTCTTCGCCTTGCCGAAACGGCCGGCGATGGCGCCACCCAGACGCGCCCACGAATCGGCATCGGGTTTTGCCGGATCGCCCAGCCCGACAACGACAACGCGATCTGCCGGCGAACCTGCGGGAGCGACGATATCGACCGCCGACCGGGCCTTGCCCTTGAATTCGGACACACGCAGCGCCTTTTCCAGCACACCGCCCGGATCGACATCAACGGCCGCAGGCCCAAGCGCCCCCTTCCCGTCGGCGACCAGCACCGCGAGACCGCCGGCTGGTTTCGCTGACCGCGCGAATGTGATTTCGACCGATTTCGTCATGGAGTCTCCGGAATTTGGTGGATTTTCCGCGTCAAACGGAGGGGATTTAGCGTGATCTTGGTGTTTTCGTCCGCGAAGGCAAGAGCCGGCGGCCCAAACCGGTCAGCAATCCACATCGGCCGACCGGAAGATCGCCACCTTTTGGCTGCATGAATGACGTCATGAGCGCTCCAAATTCGCAACACCTGGACACAAAGCGTGAAAACGGACCAATCGGCATGCAACATTCGGTGATCATTAGGTAATTCTGGCGTATAGTCGCCTGACGGGAGGGCCGAATTGGCCACAAACGCGACCATAGCGCCCGGAACGGGCACCGCCGCTATCGACTCATGAAGCTTGCGGCTCGATACGTTCTGGGGCGAGTCTTCTGGATGGCGGCGATAGCGCTCGCCGTGACGACGGCGCTCGTGCTGATCACGCAGATATTGCCGCTTGTCGACATGGTGACGCGCTCGCGCGACGCAACCATCGGATTTCTCAAGATCGGGCTGCTGCTGACGCCAACCATGGCGATCCTGGTAGCGCCATTCGCGCTGCTGCTGGCGGCGCTTCGTACCCTCAGCCAGATGAATTCGGATTCGGAGCTTGTTGTGCTGGAAGCGGCCGGGCGTTCGCCTTTCCGCACGGTGCGGCCGATCATCGGCCTGTCGCTGCTCGTTTCGCTCGCCACGCTGGTTGCTCTGCATACTGTCGAGCCTTGGGCGCAGCGGCAGTTCAGGACCATCCTCGTCAACGCCCAGACCGACCTGATCGGAAAGGCGGTGCAGTCGGGCACCTTCACCAAAATCAAGGACAATACCTGGATCCAGGTGTCCGAAGAGCTGCCCGGGGGCGATTTGGGCAAGGTTCTGATCATCGACTCGCGCGACCCGGTGACCGAGCTGATCTACTACGCCAAACGCGGCAAGTTGGTGAACCACGAGGGTGCGGCGCTGCTGGCGCTCATCGACGGGGAACTCCACCGTCGCGACACGGTCAATGGCGGGGTATCGATCATCCTGTACGGCTCGACGGTTCTCGACCTGGCGGAATTCAGCGCCGATGGAAGCTCCAGCGGCAACCGGCCCGAAGAACTCACGACTCCCGAATTGCGTGCGGCGATGAACGAACCCGACGTCGGCGCCCCGCGCTTGCGCGAGCTTCACAGTGAGTTCTACCGGCGCAACACGGACTGGCTCTACCCGCTGGTCTTCGGGCTGGTGGCTGTGTTTTTCGCGGGCAGCGCGCGGACGCAACGTCAGGAACAGCCGGCACAGATCGTACTCGGCGCCGTGGTCGCGATCCTGCTGCGAGTCGCCGGTTTCGTCGCGGTCAGCCGGGCGGGCGTGAGCCCGCTTTTCGCCGTCGCCACTTTCGTGGTTCCCGTGTCGGCGGCGGCCATTTTCTACGTGCTGGCGATGAGCGGATATTCGCTCAGGCTGCCGAAGTTCGTCATCGAAACGTTGATCCGCCTGGCGGCGCTGGCCGCCTGGCCAGCTCGGTTGCTCGGTCTGCAAGGACGCACCACCGCCGGACAGGAGGGAAGCCGGTGACGGGCGCCACGCTGTGGACCTACCTGACGCGCCGCTACCTCGTCATGCTGGCGCAGGTGCTGGCGGCGATCATGGTTGTCGTCTTCCTGGTCGACTTCACCGAATATGCGCGGCGCGCCGGCGGCATCGAGGGCTATACCACCGCGAAGGGGCTCTATTTCTCGGCCATGCGGCTGCCCTTCATCGTCATGCTGGTGTGGCCGATGGTTGTGCTCTTTGCGTCGATGGCCGCCCTGCACGGGCTCAACCGGCGCTCCGAACTCGTCATTGCGCGCGCCAGCGGCCTCTCCGCCTGGCAGTTCCTGGCGCCGATCTGCCTTGCAAGCCTCGTCGTGGGCATATTCGCGGTGACGGTGATCAATCCGCTCTCCGCTTACTGTCTTGAGCAGGTCAAGGTGCTGGAAACCGCCTTTAGAGGCTGGGATGCGGCCGAGGCCGACAGGGACCGGCCATGGCTGCGCCAGACCACCGACGAAGGCGTGACAATAATCGGCGCCGGACAAACGGCCAATCGCGGATTGCTGCTCGGCGACGCCGTATTCCTGCGGTTTGACAACGAGGGAACACTTGTCGCCCGCTACGACGCGAGGTCGGCCACACTGAGCGACGGCGCCTGGCGCCTCGAGAACGTGCGCAGAACCAGCGTCAATGAAGTCAGCGAAGAAATCGACTCGGTCGAGATCAAGTCGGGTATCGAGCCGGAATACGTTGAAGAGCGTTTCGCCGACCACCAGACGATCCCGATCTACGAACTGCCTCGCAAGATTGCGGCGGCGGAAGCGCTGGGCATCCCTGCATACCGTTTCTCGATGCATTTCCACTCGTTGCTGGCGCTACCCGCCCTGCTGGTGGCGATGACCCTGATCGCTGCTACGGTAAGCCTCCGATTCAACCGAATGGGGCAACTCACGTCCATGATTCTGGGTGGCATCCTGGCGGGCTTTCTGCTTTATGTCGCACTGGTCGTATTCACGGCATTCGGGAACGTTGGGTTTGTTGCGCCGGTGATGGCAGCTTGGGTGCCAGTCATTTCCGCATTGTTTTTTGGGGTGACGTTTCTGCTGTACACGGAGGACGGATAGTGGGGATCGCGTCCGCCGCCCGAATTCTGGCAGGCTGCGCCCTTCGTGTAACGGCGGCGGCAGCGCTGACCGGCGTGGTTCTGTTCGGCTTGCCGCAGCATGCCGCCTTGGCCCAGGCAGGAACCGAACAGGGCGGCGGGCAGATGCTGCTCGAGGCCGATACGCTTACCTACGACAATGACGCCGATACCATCACCGCCGCCGGCAATGTGAGGATCGACTACAACGGAACGCGCCTCGTCGCGCAGCGCGTCATCTTCTACCGCGCCGGCCGCAGGCTGGTTGCCTATGGCAATGTGCAGATCGTCGATCGCGAGGGCAATCGCAGCACCGCCGACGAGATCGACGTCACGGACGATTTGAGTGCAGGTTTCATCAACGCGCTCAGGATCGAGACAACCGACAAGACCTATTTCGCATCCGAGAGCGCGGAGCGGCGCGACGGCGATATCACGACGTTCAACAGGGGCGTCTACACAGCCTGCGAACCCTGCGAGGAAAATCCTGACAAGCCGCCGCTATGGCGCATCCGTTCGACCAAGATCATCTGGAACGGCAAGGAAAAGACGATCCGCTTCATCCGGCCGCGGATGGAGCTGTTCGGCATGCCGATAGCCTTCTTTCCGGCATTCGAAATCCCGGACCACACGGTGAAGCGCAAGTCCGGTTTCCTGTTCCCCGGTTTCAACTGGAATACGAAACTCGGTTTCGGCCTCAGGCAGCCCTACTACTGGGCACTTTCGCCCTCTCACGACCTGACGACGACCGTCACCGGGTACACTCAACAAGGTTTCCTCGCCGAAGCCGAATGGCGCCAGCAATTCAACAACGGCAGCTACACGATCACGGCGGCCGGCATCTACCAGCGTCGTCCCGGCCTGTTTTCCGCAGGCACCACCGATGCAACCAACCGGCTGCGCGGCATGGTCGGAACGACTGGCCATTTCCGCATCAACCCGCGCTGGGTGTTTGGCTGGAACCTGATGGCCCAGAGCGACAAGAACTTCTCGCTCACCTACGGCATTCCGAATTTCGATGACGGCGTCCACCGGGACGAAATTTACCTTACCGGGTTGAACGGCAGGAACTATCTGGACGTTCGGACGATGCGTTTCCAGGTGCAGGAATCGGCACTTTTCGGGCGTCATGAACTGCAGCCCTGGGTGCTTCCGCAGTTCGATTACTCGTTCACACCAGACAGCCCGGTGGCCGGCGGCGAGCTCAATGTCGACGTCAATGTCCAGCATACCAGGCGCGGCGCACTCGCGACGGTGCCTACGAGCCTTGTTGCCGGGACGAACATCCCCGGCGCGCAAGGCAATATGACAAGGCTCACCGCCGAAGCGGAGTGGAAACGCAGCGTAGTGGTTCCCGGCGGCCTTGTGCTGACGCCCGTGCTCCACGCGCGCGGCGACGCGATCTTCGCCAATCTTTCGGCGGCGACTATGGCCACGGTTGCCGGCTCGACCATCGGGGGCGTTCCAGTGCCGGTCGACCAGCGACCGACCTATCTGCGCTACATGGCGACGGCCGGGCTCGAAGTCCGCTGGCCGATCGTGTTCGCAACCCAGAATTCGTCTCATGTCGTGGAGCCGGTCGCGCAGATATTCGCGCGTCCCAACGAGAGCTTCGTGGGCACGCTGGGCATTCCCAACGAAGACGCGCAGAGCATGGTCTTCGATGCGACCACGCTGTTCGAACGCGACAAGTTCTCCGGCTGGGACCGGGTCGAGGGCGGCACGCGCGCCAATGTCGGCATTCGCTATTCAGGCATCTTCGCGAATGGGTGGACGGCCAATGCCATCTTCGGCCAATCCTTCCACCTTGCGGGCGTCAACTCCTTCGGCGCGCCCGATTTCGTCAATGCCGGCGCATTCTCGGGGCTTGAGACTGCACGCTCCGACTATGTCGGCATGGTCGGCCTGGCGGCCAGCAACGGCACCGCTGTGTCTGTGGGCGCGAGGCTCGACGAAACGACGCTGGCGTTGCGCCGGATCGACGTGCAGACGCGCGCCAGTGTGGGACCGGTCTCGGTCAGCGGCAGCTACGCCTACATCCAGGCGCAGCCTCTCTATGGCTATGCCGTTGACCGGCACCAGGTGACGGCAAGCGCAACGGCCCGGGTCCATGAATTCTGGCAGGTATTCGGCTCTGCAACCTACGACTTCGTGGCGGCAAAACTTCTGCGCAACTCGATCGGGTTCAGGTATGACGACGAGTGCTTCACGTTCGCATTTACCGCCTCACAGTCCCGCAGTTCGACGACAGCCGATGTCGACACCTCGTTCGCACTGAGGTTCTCGTTCCGCACAATCGGTGATGTCAGCCCGGGTTCCATTTCGGCCGACTGACGTCGGCGCGCTAGCGGCCAATGGCCAGAAGCCTAGCTTTCGCCCCAAAATTGGCCCATGGACGGTGGTCCAGCTTTCTGCCAGCATGTCAATGAACGGAACTGAATTCATGACTTCGATCCGCAAATCGCTCTCCGGGGCCATACTCGCCGTTGTTGTCGCGCTCGCCGCGCAAGTGGCGACGACGGCGCCAGCGCTCGCGGCTGAAGTCAAATATGTGGTCAACAGCGAACCGATCACGACCATCGACATCCAGCGCCGCGTGGCGTTGCTGCGGCTCATGCAGCGAGGCGGCAATCTCAACCAGGTAGCCGCCGACGAGATGATCAACCAGGCGCTGCGCACTCAGGAAGCGCGCCGGGTCGGCATCAATATCGGCAACCAACAGGTCGATCAGGCCTATGAGCGTTTCGCACAGTCCAACAACATGAGCGTGCGCCAGATGGACGGCATTCTTGGCCAGGCAGGCGTCACCAAGGAGCACTTTCGCGAGTTTATCCGCGCACAGATGGGCTGGGGCCAGGCGGTATCGAGGCGCGCAACCGCCCAGGGGCAGAGCGCGCAGGACGCCATTCGGGCCATGATGCAGGACGGCCAGAAACCATCGACCACCGAATACATCCTGCAGCAGGTTATCCTGGTGGTGCCGGAACGCGAGCGCAGCTCGATTCTCGGCCGGCGCAAGCGGGAAGCTCAGCAGCTGCGCGGCAGCATGGCCAGCTGCGACAGCTCGCGCGAAGTCGCCAAGACCATGATTGACGTCACCGTGCGCGATCTCGGCCGGGTGCTTGAGCCCGAGCTGCCGCCGGAATGGGCGGACCCCGTCAAGGCAGCAGGCACCAGCGGGCCGACCACGGCGCGCGAGACGGAGCGCGGGGTCGAATTTCTGCTGATCTGCAGCACGCGGCAGGCATCCGACGACCGCGTGGCGCAACTGCTTTTCCAGCAGCAGCAAGCCCAGGGCGGCGCGTCGCAGCAAGAAGAACTTAGCGACACCTATACGGCGGAGCTGCGCGAAAGGGCGCAGATCGCCGAACGCTGATCCAGCGACAATGCACGGGGGCGAAGGACCGCTCGCACTGAGTTGCGGCGAACCGTCGGGCATCGGCCCCGAGATTTCGGCAATGGCGTGGCTGCGCCGGGCCGAAAACGGCACCCCCCCGTTTTTCCTGGTTGGCGACCCGGCGCTCACGGTTGAGCGCGCACGCGCGGCCGGCGTCGACCTCACTGTTGCCGAATGCGACCCGACAGAGGCGGAGCGGCTGTTTTCCGGCGCCCTGCCCGTAGTTCCTCTTGAACGGCGGCTGCAAAACCGACCAGGCATGCCCGCGCCGGAGAACGCCCAGGGGGTTATCGAGTCGATCGACCGATGCGCCGGCTATGTGCGCGATAGACAGGCTGCCGCGCTGGTCACCAATCCCATTGCCAAGAAGGCGCTGTACGCCGCCGGCTTCGGGTATCCCGGGCATACGGAATATCTCGGCCATCTGGCGCAGACCCTTTTCGGAGAAAGCGCCAATCCGGTGATGATGATCGCCGGGTCTGAGCTGCGCACCGTGCCCGTTACCATACACATTCCGTTGCACGAGGTACCGGCAGCACTCACCAAAGAAGCCATCGTCGAAACAGGGCGGGTCGTGTACGCCGCGCTCAAGCGCGATTTCGGCATCGCCGCGCCGAGGCTCGCGATATCGGGCCTCAACCCGCACGCTGGCGAAGGCGGGGCTCTTGGCAGCGAGGACGGTGCGGTCATCGCCCCTGCTGTGTCGGCACTTGTTGTGGAAGGTATCGATGCGCGCGGCCCCCTGCCCGCCGACACGATGTTCCACGCCGAAGCGCGTGCCGGCTATGACGCCGCGATATGCATGTATCATGACCAGGCGCTCATTCCGGCCAAGACGCTCGCCTTCGACAGCGCGGTCAACGTGACGCTCGGACTGCCCTTCATCCGCACCTCGCCCGACCATGGCACGGCGTTCGACATCGCCGGCAGGGGCATCGCCAAACCCGACAGCCTGATTGCCGCGTTGCGCATGGCGTCGGAAATGGCCGCGCATCGCGCAATGTCGGCATGAGCGCCGACGGCCTGCCGCCGCTGCGCGAGGTGATAGCGCGGCACGGGCTCAGCGCGCGCAAGGAACTTGGGCAGAACTTCCTTCTCGATCTCAACCTGACGGGAAAGATCGCGCGTGCGGCGGGTCCGCTGGACGGTGCGACTATGATCGAGGTTGGTCCGGGCCCCGGTGGCCTGACGCGGGGGCTGCTGGCGAACGGTGCGAGACGTGTCATCGCAATCGAACGCGACCGGCGCTGCATAGCGGCGCTCGAGGAGATCGGCGCGCACTATCCCGGCAGGTTGGAGATCGTGGAAGGCGACGCGCTGAAGACCGAGTTCGCCGCTCTTGCCGGTGCCAACGGCGATGTCCGCATCGCGGCCAACCTGCCCTACAATATCGGCACCGAGCTGCTGGTGCGCTGGATCGCGACGCAGGAGTGGCCGCCTTTCTGGCGCTCGCTGACGCTGATGTTTCAGCGAGAGGTGGCCGAACGCATCGTTGCAGCGCCTGGCAGCGGCGCATATGGCCGGCTCGGCGTGCTCTGCGGCTGGCGCACCGAAGCGCGTATCCTGTTCGAGGTGCCGAGACAGGCGTTCACGCCGCCGCCCAATGTGACGTCCGCTGTGGTGCGGCTGGAGCCACGCATAGCGCCGCTGGAGGCCGAGCTGAAATCGATGGAGCGCGTGACGCAGGCCGCCTTCGGACAGCGGCGGAAGATGCTGCGCCAGAGCCTCAAGTCCCTGGGTGGCGAGGCGCTGCTGGAGCGTGCTGGCATCGACCCGACGCGACGCGCGGAGACGCTTTCGGTGGAGGAGTTTGTGCGACTGGCTAACCTCGCGCGGGATGGAGCGAACTGATGCAGTCGCTTCGGGTGGTCGGCAGGTTATTCCCTGAAATCCTGTCGGGCGAGAAGCGGGCGACAATTCGCTGGCGCGAAATCACAATCGTTCCAGGCTTCATGCGCTACATCCACGACGGCGATGCGGGCAGGACCGCTATCGTCTATGTGACGAAATGCGCGCGCCTTCCCCTGTCGCAGGCCGCTTCCTACCTCGGAAGAGAGGAGGACTGGTCCAGGGATGTCATGCTTTCAGGCATGCGCGAGCACTACCCGGGCATCAACTGGGACGATGAGGTGCAGATCGTCGAGCATCTGAGCCCGGCGGAGACGGCCAAACGGGCGGATTTTCCAGGCTGACGGCAGGTATCTAGCCGAGTTTCTCGTCGAGCAACCCGCTGACGAAATCGAACAGGCCGGAGCGACGGTCGCGGCGCAGGCGCTCGGCGGCGACGATGCACTGGACGGCATGGAAGGCGCGGTCGAGATCGTCGTTGACGACGACATAGTCGTACTTGCGCCAGTGCTCGATCTCGTCGCGGGCGTTCTTCAGCCGCTGCTCGATGACTTTTTCCTGATCCTCGGCGCGGCGCATCAACCGGGCCTTCAGCTCGCTCATCGAGGGCGGCAGGATGAAGACCGAAACGACGTCGGCCGGCAGCTTGTCGCGCAACTGGTCCGCGCCCTGCCAGTCGATGTCGAACAGCATATCGCGGCCCTCGGCCATCGCCGCCTCGGCAGGCTCGCGCGGCGTTGCGTAGAAATTGCCGTGCACCTCAGCCCATTCGAGCAAAGCGTCGCCGTCGCGCAGGCGCTCGAATTCACGCCGGCCGACGAAATGGTAGTGGACGCCGTCGATTTCCGAGCCGCGCCGCTGGCGCGTGGTGTAGCTGACGGACAGCTCGAAGCCCTTGTCGTCCTCCAGCAGATTGCGCGCGATGGTGGATTTGCCGGCGCCGGACGGCGAGGAAAGAACCAGCATCAAGCCGCGGCGGCGGATCTGCATGGGAGGCGGCTTGATGCTCTCGTTCATTCCAGATTCTGAACCTGTTCGCGGAACTGATCGACGACGGCCTTGAGCTCCAGCCCGATCGCGGTCACCGACGATGCGTTGGACTTTGAGCACAAGGTGTTTGCTTCCCGGTTAAACTCCTGCGCAAGGAATTCGAGCTTGCGCCCGACCGCGCCGCCGCCGGCCAGCAGCGAGCGGCCCGACGCGACATGGGTATAGAGCCGGTCAATCTCTTCGCGAATGTCGGCCTTGGTGGCAAGGAAAGCAGCCTCGGCATGCAGCCTCGCCTCATCCAACTGGGTCGATGCCGAGAGAAGCTGCGCCACCTGTTCGGCCAGCCTGGCGCGGATGGCGGCCGGTTCGCGCGAGGGATCGGCCTCGGCCTTGCGGGTCAGCTCCTCGATTGCCGCGATCTGCTTGCCAAGCAAGTCGCCAAGCGCTGCGCCTTCTGCCGCACGGGCGCTTGCCAACGCCTCGATGGCTTCCGCCAGCACGGCGAGCACGGTCGCGTCCAGCGCCTCGCGTTCTTCATCGGAGGTTATCGCGTCGGGGAATTCGATGACGCCGCGCAGTGCTAGCAGGCCGTCGGCGCTGGCGGGCGCCAGGCCGTGCTGCTCTTGCAGATTGCGCGAATAGGCGGCGAGTTCGGCGAGAAGCGCCTCGTTGACCGCCGGCTTCTGCGTGACGCCCGGGGCGGCCGAGAGCGACAAGGCAGCCTGTATATTGCCGCGCGAAAAACCCGCCTGGATGGCCTGGCGGACGGCAGGTTCCAGCCTTTCGCTTCCCGGAGGCAGGCGCAGGCGCGCGTCCAGACCGCGGCCGTTGACAGACCTCAGTTCCCAGACAATCACAGTATCCCGGCACTCACCAGCAGCGCGGGCGAAGCCCGTCATGCTTTGCAGAGCCATCGCGAAACCCCCAAGCTGCGCGCAACCTATCCGATTCCTTTGGAATTGGCTGCCCTCGGGAGGGCCTAGTTGCCGGTTGCCGCCTCGCCGTCTTCCTCGGCTTGCTCGGCAGCCGCCCTGGCGGCTTCCTCCTGCGCACGCTGGAACTGACGGTAGCGGGCAACGTTGGCGTTGTGCTCTTCCAGCGACTCGGCGAATACGTGGCCACCGGTGCCGTCGGCCACGAAATAGAGGAATTTGGTCTCGGACGGATTGGCGACCGCCTCGAGTGCTGCGCGGCCGGGATTGGCAATCGGACCCGGCGGCAGACCGTTGATGGTGTAGGTGTTGTAGGCCGTCGGCTTGTCGATGTCAGACTGGTAGATCGGCCTGTCCGGCGGTTTTCCGGCGCCGCCGAATATGCCGTAGATGATCGTCGGGTCTGACTGCAGCCGCATGCCGCGGCGCAGCCTGTTTATGAACACGCTGGCGACCTGCGGCCGCTCGTCGGCGCGACCGGTTTCCTTCTCCACGATCGAAGCGAGCGTGACGAACTCGTTGATGTCCTTGATGGGCAGGTCGGGATCGCGGCGCTCCCAGATAGACTGCACCAGCTCCCGTTGATCCGTCACGAGCTTGTCAACAATCGCCTGACGCTCCATGCCGCGGGTGAAGCGCAGCGTATCGGCCGCGAGGCTGCCCTCCGGCGGCAGTTCATCGGGCAGATCGCCGGTCAGTTCCTCGGTGGCCGCGATGCGCTGGAAGGCCTGCCAGACGGTCATGCCTTCGGGGATAGTCACCGAATACTGAACCGACTTGCCGCTCTGCATCAGCTCCATGATGTCGCGCATGGAGGCGCTGGCCTTGATCTCGTATTCGCCGGCCTTCAGCGTCGCATCGCCGCCAAAGGCGCGGACGCCGAGACGGAAGATGCGTGCGTCGCTGATCATGCCGAGGCGCTCGAGCTGGGTGCCGATTTCGGCGACGCTTGTGCTGGGGCGAACCAGAATGGTGTCGGTCGCGTTCAGCGGACCGGGTTCCTCGAATTCGCGGGCGCCAAAATAGATGGCGGCGCCGCCAGCGAGTGTGACGAAAATCACGGCCGAAAGAACGAAATTGAGAAATACGACGAACTGGTTGCGGGCACGGCGCGAGCGACGCGGCGGCGGCGTTCCCGCCTCCGGGCGCAGCGATTCGGATGCCGACCTAGGCACAATGACCCCCGGTGCGTTTGGCCGCCCCGGTACCGCTCCTCCATTGGTGCCCTGATCGCTCATTGCGCTGTTCTGCGCTCCATGCTGACGAACCCGACCGATGAGAACCGGAAGGTTATTTTCGAATGTGGCGAAATTCGCGGCGCGGGCGCAGCTGCGACGCCCGGCTCAGGCATCATAGCGCCTGAAAATCAGCGATGCGTTCGTGCCGCCGAAGCCGAACGAGTTCGACAGCGCAACGTCGATCTGCCTTTCACGCGGCTTGAAGGGGACCAGATCGATCTCCGTCTCCACCGACGGGTTGTCGAGGTTGATCGTCGGCGGCGCCACGTTGTCACGGATGGCGAGCAGCGAGAAGATCGCCTCCGCTGCACCGGCTGCGCCGAGCAGATGGCCGATCGCCGACTTCGTCGAGGACATGGAGATCTTGGAAGCGGCGTTTCCGACGACCCGCTCGACCGCGCCGAGCTCAATGGTGTCGGCCATAGTCGAGGTGCCGTGCGCGTTGATGTAGTCGATATCCGACGGCATGATTCCGGCGCGGCGGATGGCGGCGTTCATGCAGCGATAGGCGCCGTCGCCGTCCTCCGAAGGGGCGGTGATATGGTAGGCATCGCCGGACATGCCGTAACCGATGACCTCGCCATAGATTTTGGCACCACGCGCCCTGGCGTGCTCAAGCTCTTCAAGAACGACGACACCAGCGCCCTCGCCCATGACAAAGCCATCGCGGTCCTTGTCATAAGGGCGCGAGGCCTTCTCGGGCGTGTCGTTGAAAGCCGTCGCCAGCGCGCGGCAAGCGCAGAAGCCGGCAATCGACAGGCGCGTGATCGGCGATTCCGTGCCGCCGGCGACCATCACGTCGGCGTCGCCAAGCGCCACGAGCCGCGCAGCATCGCCGATCGCGTGCGCACCGGTCGAGCAGGCCGTCACGACGGCATGGTTCGGCCCTTTCAGGCCATGGCGGATCGACACCTGGCCGGAGGCGAGATTGATGATGTTGCCGGGAATGAAGAACGGGCTGATGCGGCGCGGGCCGCGCTCGGCGAGCAGCATCGCGTTTTCGGCGATGCCGTCGATGCCGCCGATGCCGGAACCGATCATCACGCCGGTGGCGTAGCGGTCGTCTTCCGTCTTGGGCTCCCAGCCGGAATCAGCCAGCGCCATGTCGGCCGCCGCTATGCCGTAGGTGATGAAGTCAGCGACCTTGCGCTGCTCCTTTGGCTCCAGGAAGTCGTCGGGATTGTAGGCAGCTTCGCCCTCGCGCGGGATCGACGAAGCGATCTTGCAGGGTAAATCCTCGACATCGAAGGCCTCGATGCGGCGCGTCGAACTCTGGCCGGCGAGGAGCTTCTTCCACGTATGCTCGGCGCCGACGCCGAAAGGCGACAGCAGTCCTATGCCTGTAACGACAACACGTCTCATCGTCCGACTTCCGCGGCTTCCCGGCTGCGTAGCGCGGAAAGGGGCTGCTTCAGGCAGCGGCCTTGTCGATATACTTGACGGCGTCGCCGACGGTCAGGATCGTCTCGGCAGCGTCATCGGGAATTTCGACACCGAACTCTTCTTCGAAGGCCATGACGAGTTCCACGGTATCGAGGCTGTCCGCGCCGAGGTCGTCGATAAAGCTCGCCTGTTCGGTGACCTTGTCGGCATCGACGCCGAGATGTTCGACAACAATTTTCTTAACGCGCTCTGCGGTATCGCTCATTTTGTGGACCTCGACTCCGGTTTTCGATGTTCGTTAGCGGCACTGTTGCCGCTTATCAAGCTGAAAGATGGCCGATCCGTCCGGCCGAAACTGTTTCCACCCGTTTCCTCGCGCGGCATAGCGCAAATAGCTCGCGCAAGGCAAAACAACGCGGCTTTCGCGGCGCGCCGGGGCCGCCTTACACGAAAAACACCCCGCTGTCCAAGTTCCGTCGGGGTATCCACGAAGTCGCCTAGAACATGGCCATTCCGCCGTTCACATGCACCGTCTGGCCGGTGATGTAAGCGGCTTCGTTGGAAGCAAGGAAAGCGACCGCCGAAGCGACTTCGGCACCCGTCCCCATGCGTTTCATCGGGATGGCGCCCATGATAGCCTCAGACTGCTTTTCATTGAGCTTTTCGGTCATCGCCGATTCGATGAAACCGGGGGCGACGCAGTTCACCGTGATGCCGCGCGTGGCGATCTCCTGCGCAAGCGATTTGGTGAAGCCGATCATGCCGGCCTTGGAGGCGCAGTAGTTTGCCTGGCCGGGATTGCCCGTGACGCCGACGACCGAGGTGATGTTGACGATGCGGCCGTGGCGGCGCTTCATCATCGGGTGGGTCAGTTCGCGCGTGAGGCGGAAAACCGCGCCGAGATTCACGTCCAAAACCGAATCCCAGTCAGCGTCCGACATGCGCACGAACAGCCCGTCCTTGGTGATACCGGCATTGTTGACGAGGATGTCGACGCCTTCGAGCTCGGCTTCCGCCTTCTGCGCCATCGCCTTGACGGCGTCGCGATCAGACAGGTTTGCGGGGAACAGCTTGACCCGGTCGCCAAGGTCGCCCGCAAGCGCCTCCAGCTTCTCGACCCGTGTGCCGTGAATGCCGACAGTCGCGCCCTGCGCGTGGAGCAGGCGGGCGATGGCGTCGCCGATGCCGCCTGAAGCGCCTGTGACGAGAGCCTTGCGGCCGGTGAGGTCTAGCATGTCCAATCTCCCTCGTAGTCCGTTTAGCGGTTGCGCCTAGCCAAGCGCTGCGAGCGCGGCGTCGACGTCTTCCGGCATGCCGACATTGGCGGTTGCGATGTCGCGGTTGATGCGACGAGCAAGGCCGGTCAGCACCTTGCCCGCGCCCAATTCGTAAAGTGTCGTGACGCCGTTAGCGCCGAACCATTCGACGGTTTCGCGCCAGCGCACCTGCCCGGTGACCTGTTTCACCAGCTTGTCGGCGATATCTGCCGGGTCTGATGACGGCGAGACGGACACGTTGGAGACGACGGGCACGACAGGCGCGTTCTTCTGCACACCCGCCAGCGCCTCGCGCATTGCGTCGGCCGCAGGCGCCATCAGGGCCGAATGGAAAGGCGCCGACACCGGCAGCATCAGGGCGCGCTTGGCGCCTTTTTCAGTACAGATGCGCGCTGCTTCCTCCACCGGTCCTTTGTGGCCCGAGATGACGAACTGGCCGCCGCCATTGTCGTTGGCGATCTCGCATCCCACCTCGGCGCAGATGGCCTCAACAACATCCCGCTCCAGCCCGATGATCGCTGCCATCGCCCCCTCGCCCTCCGGCACTGCCGCCTGCATGGCATTGCCGCGGATGCGCAGCAGCCGGGCGGTATCGGCCAGCGAAAACATGCCGGCCGCGCACAGCGCGGAATACTCGCCAAGCGAATGGCCGGCGACGTAAGCGACATTGTCCTTGAGCGACAATCCCTTGGATTCCAGCGCTCGCAGGGCGGCGATCGAGACCGCCATCAGCGCCGGCTGGGTGTTGGCCGTCAGCGTCAGTTCGTCCTCCGGGCCATCCCACATCAGGCCGGAGAGGTTCTGGCCGAGAGCCTCGTCTACTTCGGCGAACACGTCGCGCGCGGCAGGAAAGGCTTCGGCCAGCGCCTTGCCCATGCCGACTGCCTGGCTGCCCTGTCCCGGAAAGGTGAATGCGACGCTCATGCCGTCCTCCGCTGTTTTGCGAGCGTGGTGGCGCAGCCGCGCGTGCCCGTCAAGTCCGCCGATCTTCCTGACGCAACACTGTCAGGATGGCTAGCTGGACCAATCGGTTTGAGGTGGTAAGCCATACGCTGCGTCACTATATCGGCCCATCTCGCCGCCCAGCCGCGACGGTCATCCGCAATTCGAACCATTTCCAGGCGTCGCTCATGCAGCCGGTCATCTCGATTTCCGACCTCACCAAGACTTATCCGGGCGGCCTCAAGGCGCTCGACAATGTGAGCCTCGATGTCAGCGAGGGCGAAATCCTCGCGCTCCTCGGCCCCAACGGCGCGGGCAAGACGACGATGATCTCGATCGTCTGCGGGCTGGTGAACCCGAGTTCCGGCTCCGTGACCGTTGCCGGGCACGACATCATTACGGATTTCCGCGCAGCGCGCAGCCTTATCGGACTGGTGCCGCAGGAAATGCATGTCGAGGCGTTCGAGAGCGTGCGCGCGACGGTGACCTTCAGCCGAGGCCTGTTCGGCAAGCCGCGCAACGACGCGCTGGTCGAGCAGATCCTGAAGGACCTGTCGCTGTGGGACAAACGCAACGAGAAGATCATGGCGCTGTCGGGCGGCATGAAGCGGCGCGTGATGATAGCCAAGGCGCTGGCCCACGAACCGCGCATACTGTTCCTCGACGAGCCGACCGCGGGCGTCGATGTCGAGCTGCGCAAGAGCATGTGGGAGCTGATCGAGCGGCTGCGCCAGACCGGCGTGACCGTGATCCTGACCACGCATTACATCGAGGAAGCCGAGAACATCGCCGACCGCGTCGGCGTCATCAGCAAGGGCCAGCTTCTGCTCGTCGAGGAAAAGAACGAGTTGATGCGCAAGATGGGCGAGAAGACCCTGACGCTCAATCTGCGCGAGCCAGTGAAGGCGCTGCCGGGCGGACTGGACGGGTTCGACCTGACGCTCGAAGACGACGGCAACGCGATCGTCTACCGCTACGACACGGCGGCCGAGCGCACCGGCATCGGGCGGCTGCTTTCCGGCCTTTCGGGCGCCGGAATCGGCATACGCGACCTCTCCACCAAACAGAGTTCGCTCGAGGACATTTTCGTCAATCTGGTGAGGGACGGACGATGAACTGGTATGCGATCAAGGCCATCTACAAGTTCGAGATGGCGCGCTGGTGGCGCACCGTCTGGCAGAGCATCGTTTCGCCCGTCGTCTCCACGGCGCTCTACTTCGTCGTTTTCGGCACGGCAATCGGCTCACGCATCGAAGAGGTGAACGGCATCGGCTACGGCTCCTTCATCGTGCCCGGGCTGGTGATGCTGACCATGATCACGCAGGGCATCACAGTCGGCGCCTTCGGCATCTACTTCCCGAAGTTCATCGGCACGATCTACGAGCTTCTGTCGGCGCCTGTCTCTTACGTGGAAATCGTGATCGGCTATGTCGGCGCGGCGACCACAAAGGCGCTGGTGCTCGGGCTGCTGATCATCGCCACGTCGATATTGTTCGTGCCACTACAGATCGCGCATCCCTTCTGGATGCTGGCGTTCCTTGTGCTGACCGGCGTTACCTTCAGCCTGTTCGGCTTCATCATCGGCATTTGGGCCGACAGTTTCGAGAAGCTGCAGCTCATCCCGATGCTGATCGTGATGCCGCTGATCTTCCTCGGCGGCACGTTCTACTCGGTCGATATGTTGCCGGAGACCTGGCAGACGATCATCCACTTCAACCCGGTGCTCTATCTCGTCAGCGGCTTCCGCTGGAGCTTCTACGAGATCGCCGATGTGAGCGTCGGCGTGAGCCTGGCGGCGATCACCTTCTTCCTCGTTGTCTGCATGACCGCCGTGTGGTGGATCTTCAAGACCGGCTGGAAAGTGAAGACGTAAGGGCCGGCGGGGCAAGCGCCCCGCCAGTCCTTTGTAGCACTAAGCCGCCTTTGCCATCTCGAGCGCCTTGGGGCTCACCGTGACCACCACCGAACCGCGCTTGTGTCGGCTTTCGACGCGCCGGTGGGCATCGGCAATCTGCTCCAGGGAATAGTGGCTGTCGATCACCGGGCGGATTTCGCCGCTCTCAAGCAGGCCGGCGACTGTGGCCAGGTTTTCCTTGTTGTCGCCGGAGATGCGAAGCAAGACCTGCTTGCCGCCGAAGATCATCGAGCGCAGCGCCTGCAGCATTTCGGCGCCGGCGAACTCTACGGGCAGGAAGATGCCCTTCGGGTTGAGCGCCCGCTTCGCATGGGCGACGGTCGTGGTGCCGGCGGTGTCGAGGACAAGGTCCCAGGTCTCACCGGTCTGCCAATAGTTCTCCTTCTTGTAGTCGATGACGCGGTCGGCGCCGAGCGACTTCATGAGGCCCACATTGCCGGTGCTGGTGACCGCGGTGACTTCCGCGCCGAGATGCTTGGCGATCTGCACCGCCCACACGCCGACGCCGCCGGATGCACCCGAGATCAGCACCTTCTGGCCCGGCTGCACTTTGGCGAAGTCGCGCAGGAAGGCGAGCGCCGTGTTGGCGCCGAAGGGTGTGGCTGCAGCTTCGTCATAGCCGATATTGGCGGGCTTCTTCACCACCGGCTGGTCCTCGCTGATGACGATGTATTCGGCATGCGCGCCGAAGGGCATCGAGAAGCCCATGACCTCGTCGCCGCCCTTGAACTTCGTCACGTCCTTGCCCTTGGCGACGACGCGGCCGGCAAATTCAGAACCCAGCACCTTTGCTTTCGGGGCGAAGAGGCCGGCCATGGCGCGGCCCGCCAGCCACATGATCTTCGGGAACGCGGAAGCGCGGAAGCGCCAGTCTGCTGTCGTCACCGTGGTGGCGAAGACCTGGACGAGTATCTCGTTGTCCTTCGGCTCGGGCCGCGCAATGTCGCGGATTTCGACTACGTCGGCTGAGCCATATTTTTCGTACCATGCAGCTTTCATCGGTCTGTTCCTTCCGGAAATTCGTGTTGCCTGAAACGTTGATGGCTCGGATATAGCCATGCATTTTCGCATGCGGAATTGACCAATTCGCTTCGTCTGATATGCGAATTCGCATGGATTGGCGTTCAATCAAGTTCGACTGGAACCGGGCGCGGACGTTCCTCGTCACGGCGGAGGAAGGCTCGCTGTCGGCGGCGGCGCGGGCGCTGGGCATGGCGCAGCCGACGCTTGGCCGGCAGGTGGACGCACTGGAGGAAGAGCTCGGCGTCGTGCTGTTCGAGCGCGCCGGGCGCGGGCTGGTGCTCACCCCGTCCGGGCTCGAACTGCTCGATCATGTGCGCGCCATGGGCGAGGCCGCCGGGCGCATGTCGCTGGCGGCGTCGGGCCAGACGCAGTCGATCGAGGGCTCTATCTGCATCACCGCGTCGGAGATCTATTCGGCCCACGTGCTGGCGCCCATCGTCGCCAAGCTCAGGCTCGAACACCCAGGCATCACGGTGGAGATCGTGGCGTCGAACACGGCAATCGACCTCAAGCGCCGCGAGGCGGACATCGCGATCCGCAATTTTCGACCGACCCAACCCGATCTGATCGCCAAACGGCTGCCCGACGACTGCGCGCGCATGTATGCGACCCCCGCCTATCTGGAAAAGATTGGCAGCCCCGCAACGCCGGAAGACCTGGCTCGCGCCGATTTCATCGGCTTCGACAGCGCCTCGGACCTGATGCTGAACGGGCTGAACGCCATGGGGATACCGCTGACCCGGCAGAACTTTCCGATTCTGACGGAAAGCCACCTCGTGCACTGGCAACTCTGCCGCGAGGGCGCTGGAATCGGCATCGTGCCGGAAAAGCTCGGCGACGCAGAGCCCTGTGTACGGCGCGTTCTGCCTGACTTCCAGCCGATGGAATTCCCGGTCTGGCTGACCACCCATCGCGAGGTGCACACCAGCCGCCGCGTGCGGATCGTGTTCGATTTCCTCGTGGCTGAGATCAGCGGGAAGTAGGCGGTCTACCCGCCGCCCGGCGCGGTCGGCGGGTCGCCGCGCGTCATCGTCAGGTAGATACCCTCCTCGACGGTAAGCGTAAGAAGCACGCTGACGCGGCACCAGGTGCTGTCGAGGCAAGGCGCCGCCCATTCGCCAACGCTGCTGTAGGAACTGCCCACGCCGAACATGTCATCGGGACGGGAGACGCGAACGGCCTTCAGCTGGAAGGACAGCCAGCTGTCAAAGACGCCACCCGTGCCGGCAATCAGCTTCTCCAGGCCGTCGGGATAGTCCCACGCACGCTTCCAGCCCACGCGGCACTCGCCATTGGGAGCCGCATCGGTCGGAAAGCCGAGTTCGATGAACGGCTCGCCCGCCGCGAAATCCTTCTCCTCGTCGCCAGTCTTTGAAAGGACAACTGCTTTGGGGTCGCTGCCAGTGTCGAAACCAAGCGCATGCAGGCCGGATGAGACGATCTGGTAGCCTTCAGGGAGCAGCTCTTCCGGCAATTCCAGCGTCACCGGCTGGGCCAGGCAGGCCTGCTTGAATGCGTCGAAGACGTTCAGAATGCCGCGAAGGTCCGACCAGTTCTTGTGGGCGAAGGTGATGGGTTCGGCTGCGGCGGCGGGCTGAGCGATGAGGAAAGGCAGTGCGAAAGCGGTGGGCAGTAGGAAACGGGCGCGTATTATCATCATGTCCGCCTCATTGTGTGTCTCCCCTGGCGGAGAGACTAACAGGAAGGACGCAGCGAACGGAACCCGCACCTCACCCTTGCCTTCCCACCCCTTTTCCCCTATAGGCCGCGCTTCCATCGGTCCGACTGGGGGCTGAACGGAGGGCCGGTTGCCACCTGAAAGGGCAGCAGCCGCAGAAGGCGATAAAGCACTTCGGCCTCCCGTGTCTCCGCTCTCGACCGTCTCGAACAGCCTTTCTTCGCCCGTTCAGGGCCAGCGAAAGGTCTGGAGGCTTTAGCCGTCGGGCCCGGTGGAGTGAACGAAGAAAGGCAGAACATTGGCTCTATACGAACATGTGTTTCTTGCCCGGCAGGACCTCTCGCCGCAGCAGGTCGATGCGCTTGTCGAACAGTACAAGGGCGTGATCGAGGGCGAAGGCGGCTCCGTTGGCCGGGTCGAGAACTGGGGCGTCAAGTCCCTCACCTTCCGCATCAAGAAGAACCGGAAGGCCTATTTCACCCTCATGGATCTCGACTGCCCGCCGTCGGCGGTGAAGGAAGTCGAGCGACAGATGAGCATCTCCGAGGACGTGCTGCGCTACATGACCATCAAGGTCGATGCGCATGAGGAAGGACCTTCGGCGATGATGCAGAAGCGCGACGACCGCGGCGATCGTGGCGGCCGCTTCGGCGACCGCGACAGAGGTGACCGTGGCGATCGCGGTGACAGGGGTCCGCGCGAGGACCGTCCGCGCCGGTCGCGCGATGAGTCTTCGGAAGGAGCGTCTGAATAATGGTCGATATCAATCAGATCCCGACGCGCCGGCCGTTCCACCGCCGCCGCAAGACGTGCCCGTTCTCCGGCGCCAACGCACCGCGCATCGACTACAAGGACGTCAAGCTGCTGCAGCGCTACATTTCCGAGCGCGGCAAGATCGTGCCGTCGCGCATCACCGCCGTCAGCCAGAAGAAGCAGCGCGAGCTCGCCAGGGCGATCAAGCGCGCCCGTTTCCTGGGCCTTCTGCCCTACGTGGTGAAGTAGTATATTGAACTGCCGGGGCGGCCTGCCGCCCCGGACACCTGCCGCGGTCGGCGCGGCTGGCAAGACAGTGAAATCCGAGTTGGGAAGTCGTTCTTGGACATGATCCTTGTCCGAAAAGTCTGCAACTTTTCGCGGTCATGTCGGAACCCTTCCCTAACTGCCCGGCGGGCAGGACAGCGACAGACCGGCGCAAATGCGCTTCCCGCTTCCTGTTCGTTTCGAATTCGAACCCGCGCCGAATAAGGCGCCAGAACAGGACGACGAACATGCAGGTAATCCTTCTCGAACGCGTTGCCCGCCTTGGCCAGATGGGCGAAGAGGTGAAGGTCAAGGACGGCTTCGCGCGCAACTATCTTCTGCCCAAGGGCAAGGCGCTGCGCGCCAACGACGCCAACCGCAAGAAATTCGAAGGCCAGCGCTCGCAGCTCGAGGCGCGCAATCTGGAGCGCAAGTCTGAAGCGCAGCAGATCGCAGACAAGCTCGACGGCAAGACCTTCGTGGTGGTGCGCGCCGCAGGCGAGACCGGCCAGCTCTACGGTTCGGTGTCGACGCGCGACATTTCCGAGATCCTGACCGCAGAAGGCTTCTCGGTTGGCCGCAACCAGGTCGAGCTCAACCAGCCGATCAAGTCCATCGGCCTCACCAATATCGCGATCGCGCTGCACCCCGAGGTGGAAGTGACGATCACGCTCAACATCGCCCGCTCGACGGACGAGGCCGAGCGCCAGGCGCGCGGCGAAACGCTGACGAGCGCCGAGGCGATCTACGGCGAGGACATCAACGAGAACGCCAATCCGGAGAGCTTCTTCGATCCGGAAGCCGAGGTCGATTTCGACGAGGAAGCCGAGGTTGCGGAAGAAGGTTCAGCCGACGAAGCCGAAGAGGCTTCGGAAGAGGCGCCGGCGGATGACGAGGACAAGTCCTGATCCCAGCCAATCGAACCAGATCAAGGCCCGGCATCGTCCGGGCCTTTTTTGTTTCCGGAAGCGTCGTCTTTCCGCGTTGCGGCGCTGGCCCAGCCGGTTCCTGACAGGCGAAACTTTTCAAAATGGCGCAATTTGAGTCATAATTGCCAGTCGCAAAGGTCAATACGCCGACGGTGACCGCAATGTCGCTGCTGACTACGATCGTGAACAAGCTGATCCGCAGGGGATCGCTGACCATCACCGAGCCTGACGGGACGAGCACTCGCTTCGGCGACGGGACAGGCGAACACGTCCACGCGGAGATAAAGACACCGGCCGCGGCGCGCGCCATAGCGCTCGACCCGTCGCTCGCCCTGCCGGAAGCCTTCATGAACGGCACGTTCGTCATGCGTGAAGGCGACATCCACGATTTCCTGCACGTCGCCTTTTCCAACCTCGGACGTGAAGGTACGCATCCGACAGCCTCACGTTTGATCGAAGGCTGGCGCAAGCTCTTCCGCCGCTTCCAGCAGATCAACACGGCAGGGCGGGCGAAAGAAAACGTCCACCGTCACTACGACCTCTCGGGCGAGCTCTACCGGCTCTTCCTCGACGAGGACATGCAGTATTCATGCGCCTATTTCGAGCGGCCAGACATGACGCTTGCCGAAGCGCAGGAAGCAAAGAAGCGGCACCTCGCAGCCAAGCTCGACATGAAACCGGGGTTGAGCGTGCTCGACATCGGATCCGGCTGGGGCGGGCTCGGCCTCTACCTTGCGCGCAATTTTGACGCAGACGTGCTAGGCGTCACGCTATCAACCGAGCAGCATTCGGTTGCGACCGAGCGCGCCCGGCAGGTGGGCCTCGAAAACCACGTCCATTTCGAGCTGCGCGACTATCGCGACCTCAAGGAGCGGTTCGACCGCATCGTGTCGGTCGGCATGTTCGAGCATGTCGGCGTGAACCACTACAAGACGTTTTTCAACCGGGCGGCGACGCTGCTGAAACCGGACGGGACGATGGTGCTGCACACGATCGGCCGCAGCGGGCCGCCGTCGGTCACCAACGCCTTCATCCGCAAATACATCTTCCCCGGCGGTTACATTCCAGCCCTGTCGGAGGTGATGCCGGCGGTGGAACGCTCCGGGCTCGTGGTCACCGACATAGAGGTGCTCCGGCTACATTATGCCGAGACGCTGAAGCACTGGCGCCAGCGCTTTCTGGCGAACCGCAAACGGGCGGTCGAAATCTACGATGAGCGCTTCGCGCGCATGTGGGAGTTCTATCTGGCCGCCTCGGAAGCGTCGTTCCGCTGGCAGGACCTTGTGGTGTTCCAGCTGCAACTCACCAAACGCAACGACGTCCTGCCCATCACGCGCGGCTACATTGCCGAGGCGGAGGACGCGTTGCGCAAAGCGGCGGCGCCGGCCAGCGGCGCCAGGCAGAGTTCAGCCAAGCCTGGCGGCGCCAAGCGCAAGAAGGCATCGTCCGGCAGGGCCTGACGACCGCTGGGATGCGCGCCGATCCCCGTTCACCGCTGCCACCCATTTTCCTGTTTTGTTCCAGGCGGCCGCCGCGCTATGCTCAAGCGGCGATTCGGGTCAAGGCGCGAATGCGGCGATGACCTATTCGTATTGTGGACGAGTGTGAATCGCGTGGCGAAACGGCGATTGTGAAAGCGCCGGTCCTGTCGGCGCGGTTAATGCGGCATTAACAGTGTTCCCCGGCCACGCATTGGCGCGCGGCTCTCGGGCACTGACAAAACTGGACAGTTGAATGGCAGACGCAGTCCGCAAGCTGGGCGCGGCGGAAACCCCGCTCTATCGCGAGGCACCGAACAATCTGGAGGCCGAGCAGGCGCTGCTTGGCGCCATCCTCGTCAACAATGACGCCTTCTACCGGGTTTCAGATTTCCTCAAGCCGGGGCATTTCCACGAGCCGATCCACCGCAAGACCTATGAGGTGGCGGGGGAGCTTGTCCGCATGGGCAAGGTCGCCAACCCGGTGACGCTGAAGACCTTCCTGCCGGCGGACGAGAAGATCGGCGAACTGACGGTGTCGCAATATCTGGCGCGGCTCGCGGCCAACGCCGTCACCGTCATCAACGCCGCCGACTACGGACGCGCCATCTACGACCTCGCGACGCGGCGCGCACTGATCACCGTTGGCGAAGACATGGTCAACATCGCCTACGACGCGCCGGTCGACATGTCGCCGCAGGAGCAGATCGAGGACGCCGAGCGGCGGCTGTTCGAGCTGGCCGAGACCGGTCGCTACGACGGCGGCTTCGAGAGCTTTGACGACGCGATGAAGGCTGCCATTGACATGGCAGGCGCCGCATATCGCCGAGACGGCGGCCTGTCGGGGTTCGCAACCGGTCTAAGTGACCTTGATGAGAAAATGGGAGGACTTCAAAAATCTGACCTCATAATAGTTGCTGGCCGTCCGGGCATGGGCAAGACGTCATTGGCTACGAATATCGCCTATCATATTGCCAATGTGTATGAACCCATCCAGCAAGCTGACGGTTCGATCGAACCAGCTAATGGTGGTCGTGTTGGCTTTTTTTCGCTCGAAATGTCGGCCGAGCAACTGGCAACCCGTATTATGTCCGAGCAGACGGAGATTCCATCTTCCAAAATCAGAAGAGGCGAATTAACCGAAGCCGATTTTGATAAGCTAGTGGCTTACGTTCAGAGCAATCAGCGATTGCCGCTCTACATCGACTCGACGGGTGGAATTTCAATTGCTCAGCTCGCGGCGCGTGCCAGACGTCTCAAGCGCCAACGCGGGCTCGACGTCCTGATTATTGACTATATCCAACTAATGACTGGCACCAGCCAGCGCGCTGCGCAAAACCGCGTTCAGGAAATCACCGAGATCACCACCGGCCTAAAGGCGCTGGCCAAGGAACTGAACGTGCCGATCATTGCGCTGTCTCAGCTCTCTCGCCAGGTGGAAAGCCGGGACGACAAGCGCCCGCAACTCTCGGACCTGCGCGAATCGGGATCGATCGAGCAAGATGCAGATGTCGTGCTGTTCGTATTCCGCGAAGAATACTACCTGCAAAACGCAGAACCTCCAGATGATCAGAGCGACGCGGAGGCAATGGCCAAACACGACAAGTGGAAGCAAAAGCTAGAGTCCGCAAAGGGTAAGGCCGAAGTGATAATTGGCAAACAGCGTCATGGCCCAACAGGAACCGTGCCGCTCGGCTTCCAGGGCGAGTTCACGCGCTTCTTCGATCTAGCAGAAGAATCCCGCATGCCGGAGCGATACGACGGTTAGTCTAGTGGCGGCAGCGCAGACAATCGAAACAGGCAGCCTACCTCTAGCAATCGCCGGCGGACGGCTGACGATCGACCTCGACGCACTCGCGGCCAACTACCGGACACTGGCAGGGATGTCGGCGCCGGCGGAATGCGCGGCGGTGGTCAAGGCCGACGCTTATGGCATCGGCATCGAACACACCGTCCCTGCTCTCGCCAAGGCAGGCTGCAGAACCTTCTTCGTCGCGCTGCCGGCTGAGGGCATAGCAGCGCGGAAGGCAGCGCCCGATGCTGAAGTCTATGTGCTGGCGGGGCCGCTGGGCGGGGATGCAATCCGGACATTTCGCGAGCACCGGCTCACCCCCGTTCTGAACTCGAAACACGACATCGAGGTGTGGCGAGAGGCCGGATCACTGCCTGCCGCGCTGCATGTAGACACCGGCATGAACCGGCTTGGCGTAACGCCGAGCGAAGCGGCTGCGTTTGCGGCGGAGAACGTTGGAGCACGTGCGATCCCGCTCAAGCTTGTGATGAGCCATCTCGCTTGCGCCGACGATCCCGGCCACACGTTGAACAACCAACAACTGGAGTCATTTCGGCGCGTTACGGCGCTTTTCACAGGCATCGATTCAAGCCTCGCCAACTCGGCCGGCATCATGCTGGGCGGCGATTTCTGCCGCGACCTGACGCGTGCGGGAATCGCCCTGTATGGAGGCCGGGCAGCCAACGAAGGCGACAATCCGATGCGTGCGGTGGTGACGGTCGAGGCGCGCGTGCTGCAGGTCAGGCAGGCAGCGGCGGGTTCGACAGTCGGCTATGGGGCGACGGCGAAGCTGGACCGCGACACGACGCTGGCGATTGTTGCGACCGGCTACGCCGACGGCTATCACCGCGCCGCGTCAGGCTCCGGCGTGCCGCTCCGAAAGGCGGTCACGGCTGGCGCGAATGGATTCGTCGCCGGCGGGCGCGTGCCGATCGTTGGGCGTGTCTCGATGGACCTGACTGCGTTCGACGTGAGCGAATGCGGCAAGGTCTCGCCCGGCGACTGGATCGAACTGTTCGGGCCGAACATTCCGATCGACGAGGTCGCGGACGCGGCGGGTACGATCGGCTACGAACTCCTGACCGGCCTCGGGCGGCGCTATCAGCGAGTTTATGTCCATGGCTAAGTCCCGCGTCCAATTTATCTGCCAGAACTGCGGCACTGCGCATTCGCGCTGGGCCGGCAAATGCGACTCCTGCGGGGCGTGGAACACGCTGGTCGAGGAAGGCACGGCGGGCGGGATCGGCTCCGGGCCGCAGGCGCTGAAGAGCGCGCGCAAGGGGCGGCCGGTGGCGCTCACCACCCTGTCGGGCGAGATCGAGGACGCGCCGCGCATCGCCACCGGCATCGGCGAGCTCGACCGCGCCACAGGCGGCGGCTTCGTGCGCGGCTCAGCGCTGCTGGTCGGCGGCGATCCCGGCATCGGCAAATCGACGCTGCTGACGCAGGCGGCCGCCGCGCTGGCGGACAAGGGACACCGTATTGTCTACGTCTCTGGCGAGGAAGCGGTCGCGCAGATCAGGCTGCGCGCCCAGCGGCTGGGCGCTGCGCAGTCGCCCGTCGAGCTGGCGGCCGAGACGAATGTCGAGGACATCCTGGCGACAATCTCGGATGGGTCGCGACCCGACCTGCTGATCCTCGATTCCGTGCAGACGCTGTGGACGGACCTCGCCGATTCGGCGCCGGGAACGGTCACGCAGGTGCGCGCCGCGGCCCAGGCGATGATCCGCTTCGCGAAATCCACAGGTTGCGCGGTCGTGCTTGTCGGCCACGTCACCAAGGACGGGCAGATCGCCGGTCCGCGCGTCGTCGAGCACATGGTCGACGCCGTGCTCTATTTCGAGGGCGAGGGAAACCACCACTACCGCATCCTCAGGACAGTGAAGAACCGCTTCGGACCGACCGATGAGATCGGCGTGTTCGAGATGGGCGACAAGGGGCTGCGCGAAGTCTCCAACCCGTCCGAGCTGTTCCTCGGCGAGCGCAGCGAAAAAGCCCCGGGAGCGGCGGTTTTCGCCGGCATGGAAGGTACGCGCCCGGTGCTGGCGGAGATACAGGCGCTGGTGGCGCCCTCGCCGCTCGGCACGCCGCGGCGCGCCGTTGTCGGCTGGGACTCGGCCCGGCTGTCAATGGTGCTCGCGGTGCTTGAGGCGCATTGCGGCGTGCGCTTTTCCCAGCACGACGTCTATCTCAATGTCGCGGGCGGCTACCGCATCAGCGAGCCGGCGGCCGACCTTGCAGTCGCCGCCGCCCTTGTTTCGTCCCTCACCGGTCTTGCCCTGCCAGCCGATTGCGTCTATTTCGGCGAAATCAGCCTGTCAGGCGCCGTGCGGGCCGTGGCTCACGCGCAGCAGCGCCTGAAAGAGGCGGAGAAACTGGGGTTTGGCAAGGCCGTAATGCCCGTCCTGTCCGAAGAGCTTCCCGCATCCATGGCAGCATTTCAGCCCGAGGCGCTCGCCGATCTGGTGGCGCGGATTGCGGCGGCAGGCGACCGAACGGCGTGAGCGGCCCGGCAACTTCCGAGGGCGTTCCCATAGGAGTAGCGCATTAATGCCGATCACGCTGCTTGACGGTATCGTCATTGCATTCACCCTCGTCTCGGCGATGCTCGCCATGGTGCGCGGCTTCTCCCGCGAAGTTCTGTCGATCGCCTCATGGGTGGCGGCTGCAGCGGCGGCATACTTCTTCTATCCGGCGGTGCTGCCCTATGTGTCGCCCTATATCGACCACCCGACCGTGGCGCTGGCGGTTGCGGCGGCAGTCGTTTTCTTCATCGCGCTGATCGTGGTGACGGTGATCACCATGAAGGTCGCCGACTTCATTATCGATTCCAAGATCGGCGCGCTCGACCGGACGCTCGGCTTCCTCTACGGCGCGGCGCGCGGACTGCTGGTGCTGGCCGTGGCGCTGCTCTTCTTCGGCTGGCTGGTCGGTTCCAACCCGCCCGGCTGGGTGACGGAAGCGAAGTCGCGGCCGCTGCTCGAGGGCATCGGCACCTGGCTTCAGGGCATCCTGCCGGACGATCCGGAAGATTCCATCCTCAACCGGCTGAAGGGCCTTGAGGATGGCGCGACCGAAACGGAAACGCCGCCGGCCGAGGGCGCGGACCAATAGCGGCGCCAACGCGCCGCGAACCACGAGGCGCAAAGCGCGATGGGCAATGACGACATGAACCCGCTCTCAGGCGAGGCCGACGATCATTTCCACGACGAATGCGGCGTGTTCGGCATCTTCGGACGCCAGGACGCGGCGGCCATCGTCACGCTCGGCCTGCACGCGCTGCAGCACCGCGGGCAGGAAGCGGCAGGCATCGTCTCCTATGACGGCAGCCAGTTCCATGTCGAACGCCATGTCGGCTTGATCGGCGACACCTTCACCAAGCAATCTGTCATCGACCGTTTGGCGGGCAACCGCGCCATTGGCCATACGCGCTACGCCACGACCGGTGGCTCAGGCCTTCACAACGTACAGCCGCTGTTTGCCGAGCTTGCCGATGGCGGCTTTGCGGTCGCGCACAACGGCAACATCACCAACGCGCTCACGGTGCAGCGGCGGCTGCAGAAGGACGGCGCGATTTTCTCGTCCACGTCCGACACCGAGACGATCCTGCACCTCATCGCCACCAGCAAGGAGCGCGACACCAACGCCCGCTTCATCGAGGCTGTGCGGCAGCTGGAAGGCGCGTTCTCGCTGGTCGCGCTGTCGTCGAAGAAGATGATCGGCTGCCGCGACCCGCTGGGTATCCGCCCGCTGGTGCTGGGCGATCTCGACGGCTCGTGGATCCTCGCTTCCGAGACCTGTGCGCTCGACATTATCGGCGCACGCTTCGTGCGCGATATCGAGCCCGGCGAGATGATCGTGGTCACGAAGAGCGGGATCGAAAGCCTGTTTCCCTTCGAGAAGCAGAAGCAGCGCTTCTGCATCTTCGAATATGTCTACTTCGCGCGGCCGGACTCGCTGGTGGAAGGCCGCAACGTCTATGGCGCACGCAAGCAGATCGGCGCCGAACTGGCGCGCGAGGCGCCTGTCGATGCCGACGTGGTCGTGCCGGTGCCGGATTCGGGCACGCCGGCTGCCATCGGTTTCAGCCAGGAAGCGGGCATTCCGTTCGAGCTCGGCATCATCCGCAATCACTATGTGGGCCGAACCTTCATCCAGCCGGGCGACGCGATCCGCCATATGGGCGTGAAGCTCAAGCACAACGCCAACCGGCGCTCGATCGAGGGCAAGAAGGTTGTGCTGGTGGACGATTCCATCGTTCGCGGCACGACCAGCCAGAAGATCGTACAGATGGTGCGCGACGCGGGCGCAAAGGAAGTGCACATGCGCATCGCCTCGCCGCCCACCCGCGCGTCCTGCTTCTACGGCGTCGATACGCCGGAGAAGGCAAAGCTGCTTGCTTCGCGCATGTCGGTGGAGGAGATGGCGGAGTTCATCCGCGTCGATTCGCTCGGCTTCCTGTCGCTCGACGGCCTCTATCGCGCCGTCGGCATGGCATCGCGGGACGCCGACGCGCCGCAATTCTGCGACGCCTGCTTCTCCGGCGAGTATCCCACCCGGCTGCTCGATTTCGACGGCGCCGACAATGTCCGCTCGCTCTCCTGGCTGGCGACCGGCGGATAAGGGTACCTATGACCTCTGACACCAGGACACCCGACCTTTCCGGGCGCATAGCGCTCGTCACCGGCGCGTCGCGCGGCATCGGCTATTTCATCGCCAAGGAGTTAGCGGCGGCGGGCGCGCATGTGATCGCGGTTGCGCGCACCGTCGGCGGGCTTGAAGAGCTCGACGACGAGATCAAGGCCGGCGGCAACGAAGGCGCAACGCTGGTGCCGCTCGACATCACCGACATGGCCGGTATCGACCGGCTCGGCGGCTCCATCCACGAGCGCTGGGGCAAGCTCGACATTCTGGTCGCCAATGCTGCGATCCTCGGTGTGGTCGGGCCGCTAGGCCATATCGAGGCGAAGGTGTTCGAGAAGGTGATGGCGATCAACGTGACCTCGACATGGCGGCTGATCCGCTCCGTCGATCCGCTGCTGCGCGCTTCCGACGCCGGCCGGGCGATCCTCATGTCGTCAGGCGCGGCGCATTCCGCGCGCGCATTCTGGGGGCCCTACGCGGCATCGAAGGCCGCCGTAGAAGCGCTCGGCCGCTCCTGGGCCGACGAAACGAAGAACATGCCGCTCAGGGTCAACTGCGTGAACCCCGGCGCGACGCGCACGGCGATGCGCGCGCAGGCCATGCCCGGCGAAGACCCGACGACGCTGCCTCATCCCTCCGAGGTGGCGGAAAAGATCATCCCGCTGGCCAGCCCGGACCTGACCGAGACCGGGCTGATCTACGATGTGCCCAAGGGCCGGTTCGTGACGTACCAGATGCCGGAGTGATCTCCAGCAAGTAAGCCGCCGTACCGGCGTGTCTCAACGGCCACAGTCGTGCGCGGCCGATCCACAGTCTTGCCCACATTGTGCCTCATGCTTATTTTTGGCCTGACCTGATGGCCGAGGGGTTCGTCGATGATTCGTGCAGGATTGTTCAGCGCAGTTGCCGCATTGGCGCTTGCAGCCGCTGCTTCCCCCGCCGTGGCGTGGGAGCAGCTCGATCTCGGCACCAACTCGGCGGGGCAACCCACCTACGCACCGGAAGGCCAGCTGCCGAAGTTCAAGGACCTGCCCGGGGTCGGCTTCGGGGCCAGCCAGGGCGCGCGGTCAGGCGAGTGCGCCGAAAGCCGGGTCTATTCGGAGAATTTCAGCAATTTCGGAACGCCGGGAACCATGACCGAATGCAATTTCGGCCGCTTCTCGCTGAGGACATACCGGTCGAACAACAACAATGCCGCCGGCACCGGCTACAACCCGTTTCCGGTTCCCGAGCCGCTGCGGCAGGCGGGACCACCGCCCGGCTCCGGCGGTTACGCGCCCACGCTGAAGTGGTAGCGCGCAATTTCCAGCTGACGCGCAACCGTTACGCGGTTTCATTCCGATATATCCTCGGTCTATCCTGACCGGCGAACGGCATGGGCCCGGCGGGGCATGAAGGGAGCCAACGCGATGGTCCTTGCACTGGCCGTCATCAGCGCAGTCGTGCTCGCATGGATCGCCGGCGCCATCGCGCTTGCCACCGGGCAGCGCATTAGCTTCCGGCAGGCGTTCCTGCTCGTTCCGATTGCTCTGGCGCACCGCCTTGGCGTGCGTTCCGGCGGTCACCTGCACAGCGACCCTCCCGTGGTCTACGCCATCCTGCACCAGTCGCAGCTCGATCCGGCACTCATGCTGTCGCTGCTGCCGGCCGACACGCTGCACATACTGGACGAAGTTTCGGCGCGCTCGGTCTGGCTGGACCCATGGCGCGAGATAGGTCGAACGATCCCGTTCAATCCCGAGCATGTGTTCGTCAGCCGCCGGCTGGTGCGCCATCTCAAGGGCAACGGGCGGCTGGCGATCTATTTTCCCGACGGCATCGAACCGGAAACCAAGGCCTACCGGCTCTACCGGGCGGTGGCGCGCATCGCGCTCAGGGCCGGAGCGTGTGTGGTGCCGGTTTCAGTGCACGGCTCGCGCAACACGCTCTTTGCGCCAAAACGCGGACAGAGGCGCGGCCCGTTCGCCCGGCTCAGACTCAAGGCGCTGGAGCCGCTGGATATCCCCGGTCTGGTGTCCCGCTCGACACGCGAACAATCGTCGGCCGCCGCAGCCTTGTTCGACCGGGTGATGGAAGCCGACGCCCCGGCTAGATGAGGGCGTTCATGCCTAGTCGGCGGCCGATTCCTTGAGTTCCCTCAGGCGGTAGGCGCGCGCGCTTAGCGGCAGGAAAAGCAGGTAGGCGATGACGCCCGCTGTGAGCGTGTACCAGGTGTAGGCGACGAACAGCATCACCAGCAGCACGGCGCAGAGGATAAAAAACGGCACGGAATCGCGGTTGATGCGCTTGCCGGGCGCCTTGCCGGACCAGACGCGGATGCGGCTCACCAGAAGGATGCCCATCAGGACCGTAAACACGGCGGCGGCAAAGGCAGGGCCGTACTCCAGCGGCATGCCCAGAAATCCGAGATAGACCGGCAGCAGAACCAGCACGGCGCCCGCCGGCGCCGGGACGCCGACAAAATAGGCGGTCTGCCAGGCAGGACGATCCGGGTCCTCGGCCATCACGTTGAAGCGCGCCAGCCGAAGGGCGCAGGCGATGGCGAAGATCAGCGCCGCAATCCAGCCCAGCGATCCCAGCTGGTGAAGCAAGAAGGCGTAAAGGACCATCGCCGGCGCGACGCCGAAATTGACGATGTCGGCGAGCGAATCCATCTGCGCACCAAATTTCGACGAGCCCTTGAGCATGCGCGCCGTGCGCCCGTCGAGTGCGTCGAGCGCGGCGGCCAGCAGCACCATCGTCACCGCGAGCTCGAAACGCCCCTCGAATGCGAGGCGGATGCCCGTCAGGCCGGCACAGATGGCAAGCACGGTGATCAGGTTTGGAATTACGACCCGAAGGGGTATCTCGCGAATGCGCGGACCGCCGAATCCGGGCCTGCCCGTCTCCCGCTTGCGCTCGCTCATGGCATGGCCATCACGAAACACGCACCAGCGGGCTCGACTCCTCGCCGCCGAATTCCGCGATTATCGTCTCGCCCGCAACCGCCGTCTGGCCGATC
Organism: Rhizobiaceae bacterium; assembly: GCA_017643025.1. Classification (GTDB taxonomy): domain Bacteria; phylum Pseudomonadota; class Alphaproteobacteria; order Rhizobiales; family Rhizobiaceae; genus RCIO01. Next base: position 432,042 of record JAEPOG010000005.1, on the reverse strand, counting down.
GCCACGCGGGGCACGGCACCGTCGGGAAGATAGACATCGAGCCTGGAGCCGAAGCGGATCAGGCCGAAGCGCTCGCCGACGCCGATATTGCCGCCTGCATCGGCCCAGCAGAGGATGCGCCTGGCGACAAGGCCAGCCACCTGCACGACGGCGATGGTGCCGTTGGGGCTTTCGATGACAAGGCCATTGCGCTCATTTTCATCGCTCGCCTTGTCGAGTTCGGCGTTGAGGAACTTGCCCGGCCGATGCTCGATGCGGGCGATGCGGCCGCGCACCGGCGACCGGTTCACATGGCACGAGAACACGTCCATGAAGACGGAAACGCGTGTCATCTCCGCCGTACCGAGACCCAGTTCGCGCGGCGGGACCGCCGGCCCGAGCGCCGAAACGACGCCGTCCGCCGGGCTGATGACCAGCCGGTCGTCGACCGGCGTCACGCGCTGCGGGTCGCGGAAGAAATAGGCGCACCATGCCGTGAGCGCGAGACCGATCCAGAAGAGCGGGCTCCAGACCAGCCCGAGCACGATGGCAGCGCCGCCGAAGGCCGCGATGAAGGGATAGCCCTCGCGACGGACCGGAACCATGCTGTTGCGGATGGATTCTACGACGCTCATGCGTTGACGCGTACTCGCTTCAGATGAAGCGGTTCCATACCGAAATGTGAGCTACGCCGCAACGCGGCATCAACGGACGATGCGGCACCTGCCGCTAGGACGAACGCCTGCCCGGCGACTGCCCGCCTGCGTTCAGGTAATCCATCTTTCCGAGCGGAACGCCCTTGTGACGCAGTATGTCGTAGGCGGTGGTGATGTGGAAAAAGAAGTTCGGGATTGCGAAGGCAAGCATGTAGTCTCTTGCCGTGAAGGTCAACGTACCGCTCCTGAGCGGCAGCACCACCTCCGCCTCCTCGCGCCCGTCCATGGCATTCTGCGGCACGCTCTTCAGGAACTTCACGGTTGCGGCGATGCGCGCCCGTAGCTCATCAAAGCTCGCCTCGTTGTCTTCCATCGCCACCGTGGCGACCTGGGCCACCCTTACGGCGGCCAGCTTGGCCGCATCGCTGGCACGCTGAACCTGACCCGTCAGCGGCAGCATGTCGTCGAACAGCCGCGCCTCCAGCAGCTTCGAATGCGGGATGCCTTTCTCATCGGCGAAGGCGCGGCCTTTTTCGAGTATGGCCGACAGGTTCGCGAACCCACGCAGGAAGACCGGGATGCTGATTTCGTAGAGAGATAGAGCCATTTGGAGTGTCCCAAAGATGCATTGCGCAGAAGCGATATGGGTGCGCGCCGGGCGGTTTACGACGACACTTCCGATGTGCGCCGGCGCACGATGACACCCATCTCGTCTTCCTCGCGGGCGCGGCGCAGCCTCTCTTCGGCCTCGGTGGCCTCGCGCTGGCGATCCCACATCTGCCGGTAGAGGCCATCTTGGTCGAGCAGCGCCCTGTGCGTGCCGCGCTCTGCGATGCGACCGTCCTTCAGCACGATGATCTCGTCGGCGGCGATCACGGTTGAGAGGCGGTGTGCGATCACAAGCGTCGTGCGGTCGCGGCTGACGAGGTCGAGTGCTGCCTGTATCTCCTGTTCGGTCTGGGTGTCGAGCGCCGATGTGGCCTCATCGAGAATGAGGATGGGCGGCGCCTTCAAGATGGTGCGGGCGATGGCCACGCGCTGCTTCTCGCCGCCGGACAGTTTCAGGCCGCGCTCGCCGACCATCGATTTGAAGCCCTCCGGCAGCGTCTCGATGAACCCGGCGATCTGCGCCAGGCGCGCCGCCTCCTTCACCTCCTCCTCGGAAGCGCCTGTGCGTCCGTAGCGGATGTTGTAGGCGATCGTGTCGTTGAACAGCACGGTGTCCTGCGGAACCATGCCGATCGCGGCGCGCAAGCTCTCCTGCGTGACTTCGCGGATGTCCTGCCCGTCGATGGTCACACTGCCCTGCTGGATATCGTAGAAGCGGAACAGCAGCCGCGAGATGGTCGACTTGCCGGCGCCCGACGGCCCGACGATGGCAACGGTCTTGCCCGCCGGCACATCGAAACTCACACCCTTCAGGATCGGCCGATCCGGATCGTAGGCAAACTGCACGTCGTCGAAGCGGATGGCCCCATCTTTCACCGCGAGCGGCTTGGCGCCGGGCTTGTCGGTAACTTCCTCCGGCACATCGAGCAAGTCGAACATCTGTTCGATGTCCGTCAGCCCCTGCCTGATCTCGCGGTAGATGAAACCGATGAAGTTCAGCGGGATTGAGAGCTGGATCAGCATGGCGTTGATGAAGACGAAATCGCCCAGCGTCTGCGTGCCCTGCGTCACTTCCCACGCCGACATGCCCATTGCCGCGGCCATGCCGACGCCGAGGATCACGCCTTGGCCGAAATTCAGCCAGCCGAGCGAGGTCCAGGTCTTCGTCGCGGCTTCCTCATAGCGCGCCATGGACCGGTCGAAGCGGCTCGCCTCCATCGCCTCGTTGTTGAAATATTTGACCGTTTCGTAGTTCAGCAGAGAGTCGATCGCCTTGGTGTTGGCGTCGGTGTCGCTGTCGTTCATCTCGCGGCGAATGACGATGCGCCAGTCGGATGCGCGCACCGTGAACCAGGTGTAGAGCCACACAGTGACGGCGATGATCGCCACGTAGATCCAGCCATAGGCAACCGCGAAGATGATCGCGGCGAGCGCGAACTCGAGGATGGTCGGGGCAGTGTTGAGGATCGTGAAACGGACGATGGTCTCGATGCCTTTCACGCCGCGTTCGATGATGCGCGACAGGCCGCCTGTGCGGCGCTCGAGATGAAAGCGTAGCGACAGGCGGTGCATGTGGACGAAGGTGCGGTGGGCAAGTTGCCTGACCGCGTGTTGGCCGACGCGTGCGAACAGCGCATCGCGCAGCTGGTTGAAGCCGAGTTGCACCACGCGCACGACATTGTAGGCAAGCACCAGCATGACGGGGCCGAGCAGAACCGCCGGAATCCACGCTGCGGCCTGAAGCTGGCCGTCGAGCGCGTCGGTCGCCCATTTGAAGGTGTAGGGCACCAGCAGCAGGATCAACTTGGCGGTGACCAGGAAGACCGTCGCCCAGGCGACCCTCAGCTTCAGGTCCGGCCTCCCCGACGGCCAGATATATGGCCAGAGATTGCCTACGGTTGAGAGAACCGAACCGGATTCGGCTGAAACGGTCTTGGATGCCAATTGTCTTTCCTGGGTCTAAGCCTGGGTATCACACGGGCCGGCGCAACAGGCCGACAGCAGCCCGCCGACCGATTCCGACAGCGACGCAAACGCGCCACGGTCGATTTCATAAAGTGAACGAGTGCCGTCGGGCGTCAGCTTCACCAGACCCGACTCGACCAGCACCTTGAGATGCTGAGAAACCGTGGACTGCGCAAGATCGAGCTGGCTCACGACATCCTTGCAGCACGAGCAGCAATTCTGCTGCGCGAGATGCGTGAGGATGCGCAGACGCGCGGGATGCGACAGTGCGCCGAGCCGCGTGGCGAGCGCGCCGAAATCGTTCGCAGTGGAGGGTCGGCATTCATTCATCGTAAATCGTCGATATACGATGAATTGTCCCTACGCAACCTCCGCTCCACAATTTTGGCGGATGCTAGCGCGTGACGACCTCTTCTGCTTGCTCGCCGGGACCGGCGACCTGTTCGGCAACAGCCGACATGTCCGCCGTCTCACCCTCTCCCGTCTCGCCGGGAACGGAGAACACCTGGCCCGGCCAAATCCGGTCCGGATCGGCGATCTGGTCCTGATTGGCGAGATAGATGGTCGTGTAGCGGACACCACGCCCATAGACGCGGCGCGACAGCTGCCACAGCGTGTCGCCGCGACGGATGATGACCGCCCCGTCAACGTTCTGCAGTTTCGGCGCGGCGGTCGCCTCGGTGCTAACCGAGCCTTCATCTGCCGACCCTTCTTCTACCGTTCCGTCCAAAGCCGCCATCTCAACCGGCTTGTCGGCAGCCGCATCGTCCGCGCCGGCGGTTTCCGCCGGGCGCGGTTCGTTGGCGTTCGACTCGTTGCCGGCAGCCGCCACCTGGGCGGCCTCCTCAGGCTTCGGTTGCGTAGCGGCCATCTCGCCGGCCGGCTCCTCCGCTTGCGCAGGCGCCGTACCGTCGGCTGCAGCCACCACGATTTCGCCGGCATCCGCCTGTGTTTCAGGCTGCTGCACGGCCGATTCCACGGCTTGCACCGGTTGCGGAGCCGCGACTGCTGCAAGTTTTTCGCCTGGCTCACGCTCGAATGGCACGATAGCACGGGCCACGACCTCGGCGTTGTCCGGGCTCAACATGTCAGCGCGAACGATGTAGTCGCCAACCGGAAGATCCTTCTCTGCCTCGACAAGGAAGCGGCCGGACTCGGCGGTCGACGTCTGTCCGAGCAATATGTCGTTGGCATAGACGCGCACGGTCGAGCCGACCTCGGCCCGTCCGGCCACGAATACGTCGCGGCCCTCGATCTCGACTGCTTCAACTGCCACGCGAGCCGGCGCCGCGGGCTGCGCAGGCTTGGCCTCGGGCTCGGCGGCCGCCGCGACCTGCTCTTCCGCCTCCGGCGATGCTTCGTCTTCAGACGAGGCTACAGCTTCGGGCTCCGCCTGCTCTTCCGGAACCGCGGCTTCCGCCTGCATTTCCGGCTTGGGTTCATCGGCCGATGCGGCATCCGGCTTGGCCTCGTCCACGACAACCGCCGCAGCCGTATCAAGCTCCTGCACTTCCTGCTGTTCAGCCCCGGCCGTGTCGGTCCCGGCTTGCTCGGTTGCGGCGGGGCGATCGCCCTTCGCATCGGCTTCAGCGGGAGCAGCGTCCGGAACGCTCGGCACTGTGATCAGGCGGCTGGGCGCACCTGGCTCTTCCACCAGAGCGAGAACCTGGCCGTCAGCGGTTTCCGGCACGGCAATGACCGCCGTCTGCGCCGACGTGGCGACGACGTTGTCTTCGGTCGTCGAACGCAGCACAACCGTGTAGTCGCCCGGCTTCAGCGGATCGTCGAGCACGACAGCGAAGTCGCCGCCCTCACCCGCCTTGGACGTGCCGATGACGGCGGCGCCGGTGATGACTTCCACCATTGAACGCGGCGCGGCGTTGCCGGCGATGACCACGGAGCCATCCGGCTCGACGCGGACCAGATCGAATACGGGAACGATGACGGCTGGTGCGTCCGCTTCGGCGGTTGCTGCCGGTTCATCCGACTGGGGCAGCGATGCGACCTGCTGCTCTTCCCCGGCCTTCGGCGCATCACCGGCAACAACGGCGCCGTCGGCCGCAGGCGCTTCCTTGCCCTGTCCGGACTGGCCGGCGGGCGGCTGCTGGACGGCGGCCTCGACCCTTGCACTGCCCGGCGAAGGTTCGAACACGCCGCCGACATAGGCGGCTCCTGCGGCAGCGATGGTGCCACCGATCAGTATCCCGACAACCTTGACCCAACTGGCGACCATGATTCCGCTTCCTTCGCGTTATTTTTCAAGGTTTAGCGCGTTTTCCGGGGGGTAACAAGAAAAACAGCCGGCATGCCTTGACCCTGCAGCGATCCACCGGCCAATTGCTTTCATGAGCACGATCCGATCCGTCTGCGTCTATTGCGGCTCCTCGCCGGGCCGATCCGACATCTACCAGTCCGCCGCGCAGGCATTGGGCCGCTCCATCGCCGAGGCAGGGCTGACGCTCGTCTATGGCGGCGGCACACACGGCATCATGGGCGCGGTCGCCGAAGGCGCCTCCAAGGCAGGCGGCAGGATCACCGGGATCATACCGCGCTTCCTGATACGCAAGGAGGCCGACGGCACCGTGCCGCAATACGCCGACGAAGTGATCGTGACCGAGGACATGCACACCCGCAAGCAGATCATGTTCGAGAAATCGGACTCATTCGTGGCGATGCCGGGCGGCATCGGAACGCTCGAGGAAATCGTCGAGATCATGACCTGGGCTCAGCTCGGCCGGCACAAGAAACCGATCGTCTTCGCCAATATCGGCGACTTCTGGCACCCGATGCTGACGCTGATCGATCACATGCGGGCCGAAGGGTTCATCCACAGCACGCACCTCGTGCGGCCGCTTGTGGTCGATGACGCTGGCGAAATCGTGCCCAAGATTATCGAGGCTGCGGCGGCGATCGGGGCGGCGTCCGGCGACGAGGCCGTGATCGAGAAAATGTAGCGCCGGGCTCAGCCGATGCGGTGGTCGGCAGTCAGCGTGCCGAACTGCGTGGCTTCCGCCTCATGCCCTGGTTCCCGCCAGGGTTCGGCCAGCGCCGCCCCGTACCATTCAACCATTGCCGGTTCTACCAGCATGCGTTCGACATAAGCCGCGGTCTTGCCCCCGAAATCGAGCCCAAAGCTCTGCGCCCTGAAGACGACGGGTGCGAAGAATGCGTCGACACCGGAGAACTCCGCTCCGGCCAGATAGGGTCCGCCGAAGCGGGCCAGACCCTCGTTCCACAGTTCGCCGACGCGAGCGATGTCGCGCTGAAGCGCTGCTGGCCGGGCGTGCAGCGATACGCGCACACCGCAGTTCATGGGACACATGTCGCGCAGCGTCTGAAACGACGAGTGCATTTCGGCCGCCGCGGAGCGCGACCATGCGCGCGCCGCCGTATCCTCCGGCCAGACGCCGGGATGGCGTTCGGCGAGATATTCGATGATCGCCAGCGAGTCCCACACCGGCTGGCCGGCGTCGATGAGGCACGGGACGCGGCCGGACGGCGAATGCGCACGGTAGAGTTCGTAGCTGTCGCCGCCGGGAAACGGGATAAGCCGTTCGGTAAACTCGATGCCCTTGGCCTTCAACATCACCCACGGCCGCAGCGACCACGAGGAATAGTTCTTGTTGGCCATCACCAGTTCGTACATCGCTAACTCCCCGCCCTTCCGGCGCTCCTGAACATCGACCAGGTGTAGAGCGCGAGCGCCGTCCAGATCAGCGCGAAAGCAATGACGCGCTCGATACCGAAGGGTTCGCCGAAGACGAAGACAGCGATCAGCGCGATCAGCGTCGGGCCGATATACTGCATGATGCCGAGGGTGGAGATGCGCAGCAGCTTGGCGCCGAAGGCGTAGAGGATCAGCGGAGCAGCGGTGACGGGACCTGCGAACATCAGCAGCCAGAAATCGGCGGGCCGGGCAAAATCGAAATGGCCGTCGCCTGTCGAGGCCAGCCAGACAAGCCACCCCAAAGCCAGCGGTGAGAGAATCAGCACCTCCAGGAAGAACCCCTGGCTAGGGCCGATGGGCAGGGTTTTCCTGAGATAGCCATAGGCCGCAAAGGTGAAGGCAAGCGCCAGCGACACCCATGGCAGACCACCGGCGGCGACCGTCAGCACGACGACGGCCAAAACTGCCAGCCCGACGGCCACCATTTGCAGCCGGTTCAGCCTTTCACCCAGAAGCACCGCGCCCAAAGCCACGGTGACGAGCGGATTGATGTAATATCCCAGCGCCGTCTCGACAGTGCGCTCGACGGCGACCGCCCAGACGTAGATGCCCCAGTTGACGGCGATGATGGCGGCAGTGAGCGCCGCCATCGCCATCGTGCGGGGCGAACGAAGCGCGGCGCTGATGTCGGCCGTGCGGCCGAGCGCAAAGAGTACGACGCCGGCAACCGGAACCGACCAGACGATGCGATGAGCAAGAACCTCGAGCGCTGGGATATGCGCCACCGCTTTCATGTAGAGCGGCAGGAATCCCCACAGCGAATAGGCAGCCAGCGCGAAAAAGAAGCCGCGCCTGGCATCAGCCTGGCTGATTTCGTCCGCCTGCCCGGCGGCTACGACGGGCGCCGTCGTTACGACCTTCTCTTGCATGGAACCTCCGTTCGCGAAGGTCCCGTAAGACACGGCGGGCGGTCACACCAGCGCATTGTGGTGATCCAACCATTCAGTTTGGTTGAGGTTAGACCTACTCGGCCGCGATCACGCCCGCATCGCGGTTCTTCACCAGCTTGAAGTTGATGGCGTCCATCAGCGCCTGGAAGGACGCGTCGATGATGTTTTCCGACACGCCGACCGTCCACCAGCGCGCGCCGCTGGCATCGTGCGACTCGACCAGAACGCGGGTAATGGCTTCGGTGCCGCCATTGAGGATACGCACCTTGAAGTCGACCAGCTCCATGTCGGCGATTTCGTCCTGGTATTTGCCCAGGTCCTTTCTGAGCGCGATGTCGAGCGCATTGACCGGACCGTCGCCCTCGGCAACCGAAAGGCGCGTTTCGCCATCGACCGTCACCTTGACGACGGCCTCGGACACGGTCTTGAGATTGCCGTTGGCGTCGAAACGGCGCTCGACCATGCAGCGGAACGAGTCAACCTTGAAGAAATCGGGCACACGGCCCAGCGTGCGACGCGCCAGGAGGTCGAAACTCGCGTCGGCGCCCTCATAGGCATAACCCTGCGCTTCGCGGTCCTTGACCAAAGCGACCAGCGTGTCGAGCTTCGGATCGTCCTTCGCAACCTGAATGCCGCGACGCTTCAGTTCGGCGATGAAGTTGGACTTGCCGCCCTGGTCGGAAACCATGACGCGGCGCGAATTGCCGACCGTGTCCGGCGGCACGTGCTCGTAGGTTTCAGGCTCTTTCAGCAGCGCTGACGCGTGGATGCCCGCCTTGGTGGCGAAGGCGGACGCGCCGACATAGGGCGCCTGCGTTTCGGGCGCGCGGTTGAGCAGCTCATCGAAGCTGCGCGACAGCCGCGTTATGCCGGCCAGCGCCTCTTCCGAAATGCCCGTCTCGAAGCGGTCGGCAAATGCCGGCTTCAGCATCAGCGTCGGGATGATGGAGACGATGTTGGCGTTGCCGCAGCGCTCGCCGATGCCGTTCAGCGTGCCCTGCACCTGCCGCACACCCGCCTCGATGGCGGCGAGCGAATTCGCCACCGCCTGGCCGGTGTCGTCATGCGCATGGATGCCCAGCCGGTCGCCCGGAATGCCCGAGGCGATCACCTTGCCGACGATATCGCGGACCTCGGAGGGCTGCGTGCCGCCATTCGTGTCGCACAGCACCACCCAGCGCGCACCGGCTTCATGGGCGGCTTTGGCGCAAGCCAGCGCGTATTCGGGGTTTGCCTTGTAGCCGTCGAAGAAGTGCTCGCAATCGACCATCGTCTCCTTGCCGGCGGCGTTGGACGCCTCGACGGACTGCGTGATCGATTCCAGGTTTTCCTCGTTGGTGCAGCCGAGCGCCACACGGACATGATAGTCCCAGGCCTTGGCGACGTAGCAGATGGCGTCGGAATTCGACTGCAACAGTGCGGCCACGCCGGGATCGTTGGACACCGAAACCCCTGCCCGCTTGGTCATGCCGAAGGCGACGAAAGATGCCTTCTCCGTGCGCTTCCTGGCGAAGAACTCCGTGTCGGTCGGGTTGGCGCCGGGATAGCCGCCCTCGACATAGTCGAGCCCGAACTCGTCCAGCATGCGCGCAATCGCGATCTTGTCCTCGACCGAGAAGTCGACGCCCGGCGTCTGCTGGCCGTCTCGCAAGGTCGTATCAAACAGGTAGATGCGTTCGAGTTTCATGATGTCTTCCCGGCAAACCGGTCGGTCGCCTCGATCAGGTGATGCAGGATGCCCGGCTCCGAATAGGCGTGGCCGGCGCCCTCCACCAGGTGGAGCGTCGCCTCAGGCCAGGCCTTGGCCAGTTCCCACGCATAGCGCGCCGGGCACGGCATATCGTAGCGGCCGTGAACGATTACGCCCGGGATGCCCTTGAGCTTGTCGGCGTCGCGGATCAGCTGGCCTTCCTCGAGCCAGCCGGCGTGGACGAAGAAGTGGTTCTCTATGCGGGCGAAAGCGAGCGCGAAGTCGTCGCCGCCATGCTGCCCCGATATCGACGGGTCGGGCAGCAGCGTGATCGTCTCGCCTTCCCAGATGCTCCAGGCCTTGGCTGCTTCCAAGCGGGTGGCCCCGTCGTTCGAGATCAGCCGCTTGCGGTAGGCCGCCATGAGGTCGCCGCGTTCGGCCTCCGGGATCGGCGCAAGGAAACGCTCCCATTTGTCGGGGAACATCTCGGAAACGCCGAACTGATAATACCAGGCGAGTTCCGCCTTGGTCAGCGTGTAGACGCCTCGCAGGACGAGTTCGCTGACGCGTTCCGGATGCGTTTCGGCATAAGCGAGCGCCAGCGTCGAGCCCCAGGAACCGCCGAAGACCTGCCATTTCTCGAAGCCGAACTTCTCGCGCAGGCGCTCGATGTCGGCGACCAGATGCCAGGTCGTGTTGGCCTCGAGTTCGGCATGCGGCGTGGACCTGCCGCAGCCGCGCTGGTCGAACAGCACAATCTCGTAGCGCGCAGGATCGAACAGCCGGCGATGCGCAGGCGATATGCCGCCGCCCGGCCCGCCATGCAGGAAGACGGCGGGCTTGGCGCCTTTCGTGCCGGCGCGTTCCCAATAGATGGTGTGGCCGTCGCCGACATCGAGCATTCCGCTGTCGAACGGTTCGATCTCCGGATAGAGGCCGCGCAACGCGCTCATGACGTGCCCTCCGGCCAGCGGTCGGTGTCGTGGTCGGGGTGCTGCCGGCCTTTCACGGAAGCCATGAAAGCCTCGACGCCCGCGCCCGGCTCGCGCCAGGGAAGCGCATGCAGCGCCTCGAAAAAGGACAGCTTGTCGGTCGGGTTCACCTGGATGACCGGCGGCGCCAGCTCCGGATTGTCGAGCGTGCCGATCGCGACCTCGATCTCCTCGCCGCCATAGTCATAGGTGAGCGGCGTGCCGCATTCGGCGCAGAATCCGCGCCGGACCACGTTTGAGCTTTCGAACCACCTCGGCTCGCCGCGCGTCCATTCGAGCCCGACGCCCGTGACCAGCGGTCCGAAAAAGCCGCCGAACGCCTTCTGGCACATTCGGCAATGGCAGATCGAGGCGCGGCCGAGGCTTTCAGCCCGGTAGCGCACCGCGCCGCACTGGCAGCCGCCGGTGATACTCATGACATGCCCTCCGGCGGCCAGCGATGGGTGTCGTGATCGGGGTGCTGGTGATTGCTGGCAGAGATGGCCCGGACCTGATCGGGCGTGAAGTCGTCTTCCGTCACCTTCTGGCGGGTGTTGGCCCATTCGGCGAGGAAGTGCACACGCGACTCGACCGAATCCTCCGATACCGGCCTATAGCGCGATGGATCGTCGAGGCTGCCCAGCGTCACCAGCAGATGCTCGCTGTCGACCGGATCGAAGAAGAGCGGCGTGCCGCACATTGTGCAAAAGCCGCGCCGCACGATGTCCGACGAATGGAACCATCCGGGTTCGCCGCGAGTGACGGAGATCCGCTCACGCGGAGCACCGGCCAGCGGCATGAAGTAATTGCCCGCCGCCTTCTGGCACATGCGACAGTGGCAGAGATGCGGATTGGAAAGTTCGCCTTCGACGCGATAGCGAACCGCGCCGCACTGGCAGCCGCCGGAGATGCTCATGACTTGCCCTCCGGCGGCCAATCGTCGGTGTCGTGATCCGGGTGCTGATAGTTCACCAGATCGTCGAGATAGGACGCCTCGGTGTCCGCGTCCGTCGCCTCGCCCGGCAATCCGGGGATGCCGTCGGCATAGGGCAGCTTCGCCTCGATGCCCCACTGGATCGTCGGCGCGAGTTCCGCCGGATTGTCGAACGCGCCGACGGCGAGCGCCACACCGTCGGGCGCCTCGAAGGTGAGCGGCGTGCCGCAATCGCCACAGAAGCCGCGCAGCACATGGTTGGAGGAGCGGAAGCGCTTCGGCTCGCCCCGCGTCCAGGTGAGCCCGCCTTTTGGCGCTGTCGCCAGCGGAGCGTAGAAATTGCCGAAGGCTTTCTGGCACATGCGACAGTGGCAGACCGAGACGTTCGACAACGCGCCCTCGACGCGAAAGCGCACGGCGCCGCACTGGCAGCCGCCGCTGTAAAGGGGCTTGTTGTCGAGGCTCATCGTGCTGTCATTCCGGCTTGTGGCAGACGGCCTCGACATTGTTGCCGTCGGGGTCGAGCACAAACGCGCCGTAATAGTTCTCGTGATATTGCGGGCGCGGTCCCGGCGCGCCGTTGTCGCGCCCGCCGGCAGCCATCGCGGCCTTGTAGAAGGCGTCGACCTCGGCGCGGCTTTCGACCCGGAAGGCGTAGTGCCGGCCGGGGCCGGGTTCGCCGCCCTCGTGCAGCCAGAAATCCGGCTTGGAGCGGCCATAGCCGCCGACATTGGCGCCGCCGGTGAATTCCTTCGGCACCGTCATCAGCAGCTTGGCGCCGATGGCAGCGAAAGCGGCATCGTAGAATGCCTTCGACTTCGCCCAGTCCGAAACGCTGATGCCCGCATGGTCGATCATGCCGCGCCTCCCGCCGGCTTGCCCTTAAGCTTCATCTGCGTCCAGTTGGTATAGAAGATGCCGTTCACCTTCTGGAACGCGGCAACGACGCCGACCAGCGCATCCTGCAAAGCCGTGAAGCGCGAGGGACGCAGCACGTCGACGAAAGCGACGAAACGCTGCCAGTCCTCGCCGTTGATCGAGCGATGGTTCACCGTGTCGTCGAAGATGATCAGCGGGTCGTCGTGCCAGTGGTATTTCACGCCGTCGACCTCGAGGAAGATGTCGTCGCTCTTGCGCGGGTTGAGGTTGTAGAGCAGGCGCACGGTGACGCGCACAGGGCCGTAGTGCAGGCGCGTCGCCTCCTTGGCGTTGAACACCGAAACGCCGATGGTCTTGATGTATTTCCACTCGCGGTTGAAATCCGCGATGCTCTCGTCGCCCGGCTTGTCGTACCATTTAAAGAAGACCATGCCGCGCTTCTTGCCTTCCATCTGCTTGCCAATCTCGGAGATGATGGTCTCCTTGTTGTCGTCGAAGGCTTTAAGAAGGTCGTCGATTTCCTTGCGGTGTTCGCCGGAAAAATCCTCCGGCCGCCACATGACGGGGTTGCGGCCGCTGCTGATCAGGTCGGTGAACAGGTTGAACGGCGTGAGCAGCCAGGTGAGCACGCCGTTGCCGAGGAAATAACTCTTCAGCAGAGCGCCGTTGATGTTCTTGTGACGGGCGACGTCGATGATGCCGAAAACCAGGAAGACGAGCGCCAGCACGGGCAGGAAGTAGGCGATCAGCGCATAGAATGCGATCTTGACCACCATGCCGATGGTTTTGCTGCTGTTCATGACTTCATGTCCCCAATAGAGCCATCGGGCCCCGCACTAGCCCATCTTCGTTACATGCGCTTTGCAGCCGCAGACCGCAACTGACAGCCGCCCTTACCGCTTCACTTCCCAGGTGGTGACGCGCTCGCCGGTTTCAGGATCCTTGCCGTCCTTGAGCTGAATGCCCTGCGCGAGCAGTTCGTCGCGGATCTTGTCGGCTTCGGCCCAGTTTTTCTCGCGGATAAGGGCGAGGCGGTGGGCGATTGCAGAATCTACCTTTGCGTCTTGAACCCGGTCGCGCACATTTTGCGCGAGCAGCTCATCTGACGGCCGGTCATGATAGAGACCCAATAGCTCCAGTGCTGCTCTCAGGCGACCTGCACTCTCGCTGTGCTGACTGCCGGTCTGATGCTTTCGAGCATCCCGTCCAAGTGCGTGGACCGTCGATATCGCGTTCGGTGTGGCCACATCATCCAATAGTGCGTCAACGACTTCCGACGGAATTGGCTGAACCGGCGCTTCAAATGCGTCCATGTTCCACCCGTACAAGATCTCTCTGGCCTCGAACAATCGATCGCCCGAAAAGTCGATTGGCTGGCGATAATGAGTCATAAGCATTGCCAGCCGGAGCACTTTTCCGTGCCACCGCTGCCCGCTGAACTTCTCCGTCTCCAGCAGTTCGTGGATGGTGACGAAGTTGCCTTCCGACTTCGACATCTTGCGGCCTTCGACCTGCAGGAAGCCGTTGTGCATCCACACATTCGCCATCACGTCCGTGCCGTGGGCGCAGCGCGACTGGGCGATCTCGTTCTCATGGTGCGGGAAAATCAGGTCGAGCCCGCCGCCATGGATGTCGAACACATCGCCAAGATAGGCCGCTGACATGGCCGAGCATTCTATGTGCCAGCCGGGCCGGCCGCGGATTGCGATGTCCTTGCCTCCGACTTTGAACGTCGCTTCCCAGCCGGGTTCGTCGGCCGAGGATTCCTTCCACAGCACGAAGTCCGCCGGGTGTTTCTTGTGCGCCTCGACAGCGACGCGGGCGCCAGCCTGCTGCTCGTCGAGATTGCGCTTCGAGAGCCGGCCGTATTCCGGCATCGAGGTCGTGTCGAACAGCACCTCGCGGCCGGATTCGCCTTTGGCTTCATAGGCATGGCCGCGGTCGACGAGAGACTGAATCATGCCGACCATGTCGTCCTTGCCGTCGGCGCGGGGCAGGACGAATTCCGTTGCGCGGGGCTGGAAGGTCGGTTCCAGGCAGCCAAGCGCCGTCACATCCTTCTGGTATTGCTCGTAGGTCGGCTCGGTGACCTTGCGGATCGCCTCGTTGAGTGTCAGCCGGCCGGCTTCGATCTCGGCGCCAAAGTCGCGCAGGGCGCGGGCGTTGATCTTGTCGTCCACGTCCGTGATGTTGCGGACATAGGTGACATGGTCGGCGCCGTAGAGGTGGCGCAGCAGGCGGTAGAGCACGTCGAAGACGATGGCCGGGCGCGCATTGCCGATATGGGCATAGTCGTAGACCGTCGGCCCGCAGACATACATGCGCACGTTCTGCGGATCGATGGGGGCAAAGACCTCCTTCGTCCGCGTCAGCGTGTTGTAGAGCCTGAGCTCGGGCTTGCCGTCAGTCAAAAGCGAATTCTCCCTCCTGCGTTGGCATGGGCCTTAGCCGAAAAGTCTGCAACTTTTCGGGGCCATGCCGGCCGGCTGGCCGGGGCGGTTTTCGTGTCTTGTAGAGAGGGCGAAAACGTCCGGACCAGCGGTGCGCTAGCCGATAATGCAGATGCCGATAATGACGGTCGACGTTTTCATGCGGCGCGTTATCGCGTCAGCGGCCTTTTCCGTCAAGGCGGAAAGTGGCGGGCTGCCCGGCCCTGGCGTTGCAGAATTGCACCGATTGCGAGGCGGCCGGCACTTCCTAACCGATCTTAACCAAATCGCCTTCGAAAGGCAGAAATGCGGCCACGATTCAGTCGCAATTCGGAACGAACGGAGCGCCCAGCAATCGTGCTTCGAACACGCAGACACAAACGGAAAGAAAATGCCCCTCTCGGACCTCGAACATCAACGCGCCCGCGCACGCGGCGCATCGCTCTCGCGCCACTACCGCTCGATCGGCCCGGCGGCCATTATCGCGGCGCTGATGTTCCAGCCGCAGCGCAAGCGCTCAGCCGCCTAGGCTGAGCAGCAGGCTGATCGCGATGGCGGCCATGACAATGCCGATCGCGACATCAAGGACGCGCCAGGCGGACGGCCTGGCGAACAGCGGCTGCAGCAGCCGCGCGCCGTAGCCCAGCCCGAAAAACCAGACGAAGGACGCTGTTACCGCGCCAATGCCGAAGGCTAGGCGCTCGGCGCCTTCGTATGTCGCCGACACCGAGCCAACGAGCAACACTGTGTCGAGATAGACATGCGGGTTGAGAAAGGTGAAGGCCAGGCAGGCGGCGATGGCGGCCCCGAGGTCGGCTTCGCCGGATTTGGCTGCCTTGAGCACGTCCGGGCGGATGGCGCGGCGAAAGGCGAGCGCGGCATAGGCAAACAGGAAGATCGCACCGCCTACGGTCACGATCCGCACCAGCCAGGGAGACTGCGCCACCAGTGTGCCAAGCCCCGCCACGCCGGCGGCAATCAGGACAGCGTCCGACAGCGAGCAGATCAGGCACAGGATAAAGACGTGCCGGTTGAGCAGGCCCTGGCGCAGGATGAACGCGTTTTGCGCGCCGATCGCGACAATCAGCGAACCACCGAGGAAAAAGCCGGACAGAAGGGGCAGCAGGTGCATGGCGCCGCTATAGCCCCTCCGCGCTCATCTGCATTGGGCCACGCATGTCAGATGCCCTGCCCGTCAGAACAGCTTGAGCTGATCCGGTGGCCCGGCCTCGTCGTCAAGGCGTTCCGCCTTCGCCTCCACCGGCTCCTGAATGTCCGGGCCGGTGTTGGTGTATTTGTTGACCTTGTCGGACACCGGAATCGCCTCGAAGAAATCCGGCTGCACGGGTTCCATGAGGTCGGCCACGTCGCGCGGCTCGTTGTTCACGCAGTCGAGCCAGCGGTCGAAGTCCTGCTGCCTGATCACAACGGGCATACGATGATGGATATGGCTGATCGTCTCGTTTGCGGCCGTCGTCAGGATGGCGGCCGTGTCCATCTCCGAGCCGCCTGGCTCGTGCCACGTCTCTATGAGGCCGCCAAAGGCGATGATGCCGCCGTCGCGCGGCTTGACCCAATAGGCCTGAACCGGCTTGCCGCCGCTGCGCTTCCATTCATAGAAACCGGAGGCGGGAATGAGCGCCCGCCGATGGCGCATCGCGGCGCGGAAGCTGTTTTTCTCCGCCGCTTCCTCCGAGCGCGCATTGATGAGCAGCGGCATGTCCTTCGGGTTCTTCGCCCAGGTGGGGATGAAACCCCAGCGGACGAGCAGCGATGTGCGGTTGGGCAGGTTCGAACCGGGCTCACGCGGCGGGCCGGCCATGACAGCATGGATCGGCTGCGTCGGCGCGATGTTGTAGAGCGGCGGGAAGTTGGCGATGTCGAGCAGGTCGAAATACGCCTTCACCTCCTCAGGGGTGCCGATGAGTGCATAACGGCCGCACATCGTCAGAGGCCCCGTTCCGACGAAAACGCGCGGGCGCCCGGTTGCGTTTGCGGCCGCGCCAGCCTTGCAGAGGTAATCTTCAATCCCTAACCCTCAATCACAGCGGCAACGTGCCCACGCAAGAAGTGCGTTGCAAGCGATGACCCGATGTCCTTCACAGGATCAGCTCCACCGCATGGTCGACAACCAACTCATTCCGGCCGTCTCGGCTGCTTGTGTCAGTGGAGACCGCGTGCTGCTGGTGCTGCGCGGCCGGGCGCCCGCCGAAGGCCTGTACGCTTTTCCCGGCGGTCGTGTCGAAACCGGTGAGACGCTGGAAGCAGCAATGCGGCGCGAATTGAAAGAAGAGACCGGGCTCGACGCCGTGCAATACCGGCCTTTTCGCGAGGTACAGCTTGGAGCGACGGAACCCGGGCCGGCGGTCTATGTGCTTACTGTCTTCCTGGTCACCGAAACAGCCGGTTCCCTCGTTGCCGGGGACGACGCTGCGGATGCCGGCTGGTTTTCACTCGACGAAGCAGAAAGTCTGCCGATCACGCCGAGCACGCTTGCCGTCGTGCGTGAACTGCTCGCCCCACCCGGTTAAGGCTAACCACGGTTGGGCGGCAGCCGCGCCTTGCAGGCGTCGCAATTCTTGGCGAGAACAGGCCATGGAGTTTCGCAAGACACGATTGCTCGCACTGGCGCTGGCGACGGCAATGTCCGCCGGAACCATGTCCGCGCGTGCGGTCGAGGCGCAGTACGAACCGCAATTGCTGCGGCTGGCCGAACTGTTCGGTTCGCTGCACTATCTGCGCAATCTGTGCGGCGAGATGGGCAATGCCTGGCGGGAGCACATGGAATCGCTGCTGGTGCACGAGGAGCCCGAGCCGGAGCGCCGTGCGCGGCTGGTGGCGAGTTTCAACCACGGCTACCGCTCCTTCGGCAGCGTCTACACGACCTGCACGGCGTCCGCGGTTGAAGCCATCGAGCGCTACATGCTGGAGGGCGAGACGCTGACCAAGGATCTGGTCACGCGCTATGGCAATTGAGCGCCGTTAACCCTGCGTTAACCGCCCCGGCAGCGGGCACAAGCGCGCCACAATCGCTGTGTTAGTCTCTTAATGGGACTTTAAGAACGGGATGCGGCGTCCCGGGTTCGAGGCTGGTGCGCCGCACAGGGTGATCGACAATGATTCGCGGCGGCGGCGATGTCGAGGCGATGATCCGCGAGGAAAAGCGGCTCACCGCAATCGAAAGCCAGAACACGGCCTGGGCCGAAGGCGAGGCCTGGGGCATTGAATCGGACATCTTAGCGGAAGCGGCGCTTACGACAGCGTTCGAAGCGCTTGTGCGCGAAGGCGGCGAGGATGCTGCGCTGGCGATGATCGAGCGTCTGCGGGACAAGGTCGTCAGCGGTGCGTTCGAACCGAAGCGGACGAGACACTAGCGGTTCTCAGCCCTTCGGCGCATCCAAATTTGGCCGCAGATGATCTATAGTCGGCCCACAGGGGCGGTCTATGCCCCGAAGCGTGGGACGCATGCGGCTGACGACAAATCCAACGGGACGGCGACACGGGCTTGCCCGCCTCTCACTGCCAGCGGTGGCGCTCGCGCTTCTGGCGGCTCCTGCTTGGGCGTTGAGCGAGATTCCGGAAGAAAACATCGAGGCGCCGCCGGAGATCATCCAGGTTCCCCTGCCGCCGCCTCTCGGCCTGCCATCGGATTCGCCTTCGGTCGGGGCCGAAGACGCCGGCGATGCGCCCGAGATCGAAGGCGCCGACGCACCGGCGCAGCCGCTGCCCGAAATCTACTACGATCTCGAATTGCTGCCGGAGCCGGTGCGCCGGATGCGCCAACTCATCGTGGACGCCTGCAGGTCCGGCGATATCGAGGCGCTGAGGCCCCTGCTCGGGTCAGGCGACAGCGCGACGGTGATCACCGGTTCAGGCTCCGAGATCGACCCTATCGACTTCCTGAGCGAGATTTCCGGCGACGGCCAGGGCCACGAGATCATGGCCATCCTGCTGGAAGTATTGGAGGCCGGATATGTTCACCTCGATCCCGGTGAACCGGCGGAAATCTATCTCTGGCCCTATTTCTTCGCCGTGCCGCTGGAAGGCCTGTCGGCGCCGCAGCGGGTCGAGCTCTTCAAACTCGTCACAGCCGGCGACTACGAGGACATGAAGTCCTTTGGCTCCTACATCTTCTACCGCGCGGGCATCACGCCCGAGGGCCGCTGGGCGTTCTTTCTCGCCGGACACTGATCTTGTTTGACGCCGCGTAATCCCCATATCCGGCATACCGGAACTGGAGGGGAAGCCATGGACGCAGCCGGCTGGGAGCGCAGCTCCTTTATTTACGAGCCTGTCGAGCAAAGCCGCGGACGCCTTGTGCGCCGGGTCATCGTTTTCCAGTTCAAGCTTCTCGCCGACGGCATTCGCGATCTCGTCATGAGCCCGCTGTCGATCGTGGCGGCACTCGTCGGCTTCTTCGCCGACCGGCGCGATCCCGAACTCTATTTCGACCGCCTCATGTATTTCGGCCGCGAGACCGACCGGCATATCAACCTGTTCGACCAGTATGGCGAGGGGCATCCCCGCCGGGCGGAATCGCTCGATGCGATCGCCGAGGAGATCGAAGCCACAATCCGTCAAGACTTCGAGGAAGGCGGACTCAGCGCCCGCGGCGCGGCGCGGCTGAGGCAGCTTGCGATGAAGCTGAGGAACAGGAGGCGGGAACATTCCGCCGAAATCTGAAGATTAGCGGACCAGACCGGCGCGATAGTCGGGATAACGCGGCGCCCACTGGAGCGTCCGGCGGGCGAGCGCATTGCTCATCCGAAACGATGGTAGATAACGAGGACCTCCTTCCTGTGGAGGCTCGGTACCAGCGACTGCGGCCAAATAGGAGAACAGGTCGCGCCATGTAACCGGCATGTCGTCGGCGACTATGATCGTCTGCCGCGACGGCCATGCCTCGATGGCTGCGACCGTGGCCGCCGCCATGTCGGCGATATGGAGAAGGGTGACGAAATCCGAGCCGTCACCCGGAAAGCGCAACTTGCCGGCGGCGGCACGCGCGAACCAATCATCATCGAAGCCGGTTCCCGGGCCGTAGAACAGGCCGCCGCGCAGGATGAGCCAGTCGAGGTCCGAACCCTGAACGTTATCTTCCATGTCCCGCGCAGCACGGATGGCCCGCGCGCCGATGTCGTCGCCTTCCGGTTCGTAGGTACTGAATTCATCAGCCAGCGTGTCGCCCGATGCGCCGACCCATGAAATGCTCTGCTGGATGAGGCGTTCCACGCCCGCCTCCCGGCAGGCCTCGATCAGGATCGGCACGCCTTCTCTCCGCACTCGGTCGTTGGTCGCGAAATCGCCGCGGCCGCTCGGGCCGGGCAGCGATGTCGCAAGGTTGACGCAGATGTCGCAGCCTTCAAGGGCAGCCACGAGCGATGGCTTGTCGAATATGTCGGCGACGCGGATGTCGGCCCCACAGCCGCGCGCCACGCCCGCCGCTTCCGGACGTCTGACGAGGGCGCGCACGTTGCGTCCCCTGGCGACCAGCCGGGGCGTCAGGTGCCGGCCGTAAACGCCGTTTGCACCGAGAATGGCAATTGTCACCTGAAGCCCTCCACAGAGGCCGTGGAGATTATCCCAAACCCCGGCAGGGGCAATGAGCCAGAAGGTGGCGCTACGCTGTCAACTCAGGACGGCAGCGCCTCGGAGAACTGCACCGGTTCGCCGCCGGACGGGGTGACGATGTCACCTTCCCACATGACGCGGCGGCCGCGGATGATGGTTCCGACAGGCCAGCCCGTGACCCGCTTGCCGTCATAGGGCGTCCAGCCCGCCTTCGAACCCTGCCGCGCATTAGATATCGTCTCGCTGCGCTTCATGTCGACGATCGTGAAATCGGCGTCGTAACCGGCTGCGATGCGCCCCTTGCGCGCGATGCCAAAGAGCCGCTGCGGGCCGTGGCTCGTCAGGTCGACGAATCTTTCGAGCGAAAGCCGCCCGGCATTCACATGGTCGAGCATGACGGGCACCAGCGTCTGCACACCGGTCATGCCTGACGGCGATGCCGGATAGGTCTTGCGCTTCTCTTCCAGCGTGTGCGGCGCGTGGTCGGAGCCGAGCACGTCGATAACGCCCTGCGCCACGCCCGACCAGATCGTCTCGCGATGGGCGGCGTCGCGCACTGGCGGGTTCATCTGGATCAGCGTTCCAAGTCGCGCATAGTCGTCCGCCGATAGCGTCAGATGATGCGGCGTCGCTTCGGCGGTGGCGACATCCTTGTTGCCCGCCAGATAGCCGATCTCGGCAGCGGTCGAGATATGCAGAACATGGATACGCGCGCGGGCACGGCGGGCGATGCCAACCAGACGCTGCGTGCATTTGAGCGCCGCCTCCTCGTCGCGCCAGACAGGGTGCGAGGACGGATCGCCCTCGACGCGCTCGCCCATCCGTTCGCGCAAGCGGTATTCGTCTTCCGAGTGAAATGCAGCGCGGCGGCGCGTGTTGCGCAGGATCTCGTAGACACCGCCATCATCCTCGACCAACAGGTCGCCGGTGGACGAGCCCATGAAAACCTTGATGCCGGCTGCGGCGGGCAGCCGTTCCAGTTCGCCGACGATCCCGGCATTGGCGTGGGTGCCGCCGACCCAGAAGGCGAAATCGCAATGCATGCGATGGCGGGCTCGCGACACCTTGTCGGCAAGCGCTGCCTCGCTTGTCGTCAGCGGGTTGGTGTTGGGCATCTCGAAGACGGAGGTGACGCCACCCAGCACGGCAGCGCGCGAACCGGTCTCCAGGTCCTCCTTGTGTTCCAGCCCCGGCTCGCGGAAATGCACCTGGCTGTCGATGACGCCGGGCAGGATGTGCAGGCCGGCGCAGTCAATCGTTTCGCCGGCAGAGGCCCGCGACAGGTCGCCGATCGCCGCGATGCGCCCATCGCGCACACCGATATCGCGCAGACCAACTCCGTCCTGGTTGACCACGGTGCCGCCTGTCAGGATGAGATCGTAGCTATCAGCCATTGCCGCTTCCCGCACTTGTGAGGCGTCGCCACGGGGCTTACGTAGGGCCTGTCCCAATTGCAAGCTTCGCCCTCATGCCGACTGTCCATCTCACCGACCGCGCACTGATTTCGATCGCCGGCCCCGATGCCGAGCACTTCCTGCAGAACATCGTCACGACGAACATCGAAGGGATGGCCGCGGACGAGGCGTGGCCAGGCGCATTGCTGACGCCGCAGGGCAAGATCCTGTTCGATTTCCTGATCTCGCGCCGAGGCGCCGATGGCTTCCTGCTCGAATGCCGGGGCGACTCCGCAGACGATTTCATGCGCCGGCTTACGCTTTACAAGCTCCGCTCCAAGCTGGAAATAACCAAGCTGGATCAGACGGTTGTCGCGGTTGCGTGGCAGGATGATTCAGCCGGTTCGCAAATTGATTCAGACCCTTCACAAACTGATTCAACTGTTGTGCGCGACCGTCGCTTCCCCGAAGCGGCGGATGTGACAAGGTCGTACAGGGACTTGCCGGCAGCCACAGCCAATGAGGATGCCTACGCAGCTCTTCGCATCGTGCACGGCGTCGCCGAAAGTGGCGAAGACTATGCGCTGGGCGACGCGTTCCCACACGACATCCTGTTCGACCAGAATGGCGGGGTCGGGCTGAAGAAGGGGTGCTTCGTCGGACAGGAGGTGGTGTCGCGGATGCACCACCGCGGCACCGCGCGAAGGCGTCTGCTGATTGCCGAAAGCGACACCGCCCTCCCCGCACCCGGCAGCGACATCACCGCCGACGGCCGCCCGGTCGGAACGCTTGGCACAGTGGTGGGAACCAACGGCCTCGCCATTGCGCGCATCGGCAAGGTGAAGGCCGCGATGGACAGCGGCACGCCGTTATTGGCCGGCGGGACGGCGCTGACGCTTGCCATCCCGGCCTGGGCCAAATTCGGCTTCCCCGAAAGCTCGGCCGGCGCGGAGGCCGACTAGTGGGCGACAGACCCGGCGCTCCGCCACGCGCGTGGCAGCGCATGCTGTCCGGGCGGCGGCTCGACCTGCTCGACCCCTCCCCGCTCGACATCGAGATCACGGATATCGCGCACGGACTGGCCCGCGTGTCGCGCTGGAACGGCCAGACGATCGGCGATCACGCCTTCTCCGTCGCACAGCACTGCCTTCTGGTGGAATGCATCTTTACGCGTCTGATGAGCAATCCGTCGCCGCGCGACCAGCTTGCCGCGCTTCTGCACGACGCCCCTGAATATGTGATCGGCGACATGATCTCGCCCTTCAAGGCGGTGGTGGGAGGCGGCTACAAGGCCGTCGAGGCGCGGCTGCAGCATGCAATCCATTTGCGCTTCGGCCTCTCGCCACAACTCTCCGAAACGCTCAAGAAGCAGATCAAGCGCGCCGACCAGATCGCCGCCTATTTCGAAGCGACGGAACTGGCCGGCTTTTCGGCTACCGAGGCGGCCCGGTTCTTCGGCCGGCCGCGCGGATTTTCCGCGGATGGACTCGACATGGCATGCCAGCCGGCGAAAGCGGCCCAGAAGGCATTTCTCAAGCGCTTTGCCGCAGTCGAGAAACTCGCTCAGGCCGGCGGATAAAGGTCCGGTCGTTCACGGCGCAACGCCGCCACCACACGATCCCCCATCCGGTCGCAACGTGTGCCGGCGAACGGAAACAGATCGGGCAGGCTTGAAGCCGCCCGGCGGGCGAGAGCGGCGCGCATCATGCCCCGCGCCCGGTGCAGCCTCGTCTTAACCGTCGCCGGTTTCAATTCGAGATGCGCGGCCGTTTCCTCGACGCTTAGCTCTTCGATGTCGCGCAACACGAACACGACGCGAAAAATGTCGGGCAATTCCTCCACAACCTGCTCGAGCAGGTCGCGCACCTGGGATCGGGCCATGGCCTGCTCCGGATTGGGTTGTGCGGCGGGAAAGGCGATGACACGGGGTTCACCAGCCTCTTCGCGCTCGAAATCATCGAGCGGCAACGAAGGCCGGCGCTTGCGCTTGCGGCCGAGAGCGGCGTTGAGCGCAATGCGGGTGATCCAGGTTCCGAATCCGGCATCGCCGCGATACCGGTCGAGCGAGGCGAAGGCACTGACATGCGCCTCCTGCACCACGTCCTCCGCCTCTGCGTCGTCTCGCAGCACGGCACGGGCGACGCGGTAGAGGCGGCGGTTGTAACGCTGGACGAGGGCGCGCACGGCCATCTCGTCGCCCAGCCGGGCGAGCTCGACAAGCTTCCGGTCATCGACTCCGGCAAGGTCGCTGCCGCGATGTCTTACAATTGCTTCCATGGGCGGCTTCACAATCCCTGGCGTCGTCCGGGAACGACGCCATGTTCAAGAATGTCGGCGACCGACGGCAAGCCGCTTAACGCGACTTCAGGCAAGGCCGCGCCGTCGGCCGGCGCGTCAGGATAACCGGACCATGTGGCCTGCGGCTCGCCAACCACGATGCGACCGACCATGCCGGCGTGTTCGTGCGGCACGCAATAATAGTCGTACACGCCGGGCACGGTCAGCATCAGCGAAAAATCCTCTCCGGGAAACAGGTAGTCCGAATCCCACGGCTCTGCTGTCTCGGGGACGCGCTGCGGTCGGTCCATGATCGCCGGATGATATGCGGTTGCGGTGTGCGCGTTGCCGGCGTCCAGATTGACCCACCGGACCGTA
This sequence comes from Rhizobiaceae bacterium, assembly GCA_017643025.1. Taxonomy (GTDB): domain Bacteria; phylum Pseudomonadota; class Alphaproteobacteria; order Rhizobiales; family Rhizobiaceae; genus RCIO01. The sequence goes on along the minus strand of JAEPOG010000005.1, from coordinate 407,693 downwards.
CGGCCAGGGTCCAGATGGAGCCCGACGGGATCGAAGCCTACGCGCGAACCGTCAGCATTGCCGCGCATCGCGATCTCGACCGGCCCTGCGCCCGCACCCACCCTGTTTCCAGCCAGGAGACCGGCGGCCAGGCCGCCGCCGATCTGTAGCAGGCTGCGCCGCGTGACGATCACTCGGCCACCCTCGCTTCGTCTTCAGGCGACACGTGCCAGAGAACGACATGGCTGTGCGGCATCTCCACGCCCGGATGGCCGGCGTTGAAATAGACGTCGACATGGTCGACGGCGCCACCGGGCGCCGACAAATTGTCGAAGCGCTTGTCTGGGTTCGACAGGTCGTCGATCGGCAGCATGTAAATGGTGCTGACCAGCTCGCCGTTGCGGTCATAGGCCAGGAACGGTCCGGCCGGCAGCGTCGAGGGATCGACGAAAAGCTGGCCGAGACCCGGAATGAAGTCGGGCAGCGGCACCAAACCGCTGACTGCCTGGAAATCGCCCTTGGGCGGCGACATGGCGATGTCGGCCGGCACATCGTGCGCGAGGGCGGCGCCCGCGCCGGCCAGCAAGGCGGCAAGCGTGATCGACAGTTTCTTCATGGTGGCATCTCCCTGATCTCGACCGCCGCACGGCGCGGCGGTTCCGATCATTTGATGCAGCCAGCGGGAAAAGGTTCCCTGATCATCTGCCCGGCCGCTCCAGCCGGTCGATGAACCACTGCGTGAGGCGGGTCCAGACTTCGTCTTTCTCGCCGGAATCCTCGCAGCCATGGTCGAGGTTCGGATTGTCGTTCACCTCTATGACGGCGATGCCGTCGGGGGTTTCCTTAAGGTCGACGCCGTAGAGGCCGTCGCCAATACAGCGCGCCGCACGCACCGCGACATCAACGACTTCAGCGGGCGTCTCCTTCAGGGTGAAAGTCCGGTACCCACCCTCATCAGGCTTGCCGCGGCGTTCGTGATTGACGATCTGCCAGTGCTTCTTGGCCATCAGATACTGGACGGAAAACAGTGGCTGCCCGCCAAGCACGCCGATGCGCCAGTCGAAGTCAGTTGGCATGAATTTCTGCGCGATCAGCAGGTCGGAGTCCTCCAACCATTTGGTCGCCAGATCCTTCAACTCATTGAAATCGGAAGCTTTCTTGACACCGCGCGAGAAAGAGCTGTCGGGAATCTTGAGCACCAGCGGGAAGCCCAGCGTTTGCGCCGCCATCTCCAGGTCGCTCGCTCCGGCAATCATGACCGTCGGGGGAACAGGCACCTTGTTCGCAGACAGCAGCTCGTTGAGATAGACCTTGTTGGTGCAGCGGATCATCGACAGAGGGTCGTCGATTACGGGCATTCCCTCCTGCTGGGCGCGGCGGGCGAAGCGGTAGGTGTGATTGGAGATTGCTGTCGTCTCACGGATGAAAAGCGCGTCGTAGTTGGCGAGCCGCGCGAGATCGCGCTTCGATATCGGCTCGACCTCGACGCCCATCTTGGCAGCGATGCGCGACCAGTGCTTGAGGGAGCCGACCGAGGAAGGCGGCAGCTCCTCGTTGGGGTCGATCAGCGTGGCGAAGGTGTAGCGCGCCGGGGTGCGGGTGCGCGTGTCGCGCCACTCGCGCGCCGTGTAATGCGCCATCGAGGCCAGGAACCGCGTCTTCTGCTCTGCATCCATGCGCGCCAGCGGCAGGAAGCCGATCTTTCTGATCGAGGCCCATTGGCCATCCTCGATGGTGACCTCAAGGGCGGGGGCACGGAACCAGTCGAACAGCAGACGCGCAAAGCGGTCCCATACTTTCGACGGCCCCATGCCGAAGAAGACCGTTACTGTCTTGGGAAACTCGCCGCCCAGCTCCTTGCGGCATTTGTTGAGCGCCTGCTCGAGCTCCGGCAGGGCATTCTCGTAGAGCTTGCGCTCCGACAGGTCGATCATCGTCTCGACTGTCGGAATGACCTTGTGGCCGCGGGAACTCGCCAGCAGGGAGGCATAGTAGCCGCGCGACTGGTAGGCGTAGGAATTGGACAGGTTGATGATCTTGGGCGGCTGGCTGCGGAACAGCGCCGGGTGTGCAAGGTACTCGCGGCTGGTGATGATCTTGTGCGGTGTGGCCACCTGGTCGAGATCGCCCGAGCGCCCCGTCAGAATCACCCAGCTCATTGCCGACTGCCCTCTCCCAAGACGATCGCGGCGCGCATTCTGCCGAACTGCGCCATGCCGTAAAAAACCTCGTGCGGAACCGGTATCGCGGCGGCGTCGACCTTGGCTTCGCCGCGCTCGTCCTCGACCCAGGGGTCGTGCACGATCAGGTGATCGCCGTCATCGGCCAGCACCAGCACCCAGTGCGGTACCTTCTTGCCGAACATCAGGTAGCCACTGACCAGGACCACGACCAGCTTTCCAGCCGCCACTGCCCGCCTGACATCGTCGAGCGAAAACGCCCGGTAGTCGACTGGAATTCCATAGTCGTCCACACGGCGGCGAAAATCCGCCTGGGCGAGTTCCATCACCTGCCGCTTTTCCGCACTGCGCACCGATTGCAGAAACAGCGCGCCGTGGTGGGAGACGATGATCTCCGCCGAAAGCCCGCGCTCGTGCGCCACAGCGGCCATGCCGAAGGGCTCGCAGCCTCCCGGCCCGGACATCATGAAAATGGTGGTCGCCTCGCGCCACAGCCTGATTTCAGTGACGGCATCGGGCACGAACCCGGGCTGGAAATGCGCCAGCGCCATCATCAGGCAGCAGGGACCGCAGGTGAAATCCACCGACTGCTCAAAATAGGGCACGGTGGTCGTGGTTGCCCGCCCGCCGCGCAAAATCTTCTCGAAACGCAGCGCCGGCGCGCCGTCTTCGTAGTAGTCGGGCTCGCGGCCGATACGGCGGTATGCATTGCGTTCGTAGAGCGCGATCGCCCTGCCGTTGTCTTCGCGGACCTCAAGGCGCAGCAGCAACCTGTCGCGGTCATAGGCGGCCTGCTCGGCTGCATCGAGCAATTGCTGGCCGGCACCCCTTTCATCGACAAGGCGGAGTGCGGCGATCGAATAGAGCCGGGCGACGCCACTGCCTTTCCTGAACAGCACCATGCAATAGCCGACCGCGCCGCCCTCCGTCTCCGCGATAAGCGTTACGGCGGTGTCACGCTCCAGCAGCGTACGAAATGAACGCCGCGACAGCTTGTCCGTGGTGAAAGACTGATTTTCGATCGCAACGAGCGCATCGATATCGGTCGCCCGGGCAGGGCGAATGGCAACTGGCATGCCGGTGGGGATTCCCGATCCCGCGAAGGCCGAAACCCTTCCGTTGAGGGCGCTTGCGCGCGGCCTTCGTTCCGCAAGCCCAAAGCCGCTATCGCTCGCCAAATAAGGCCGAATTGTGACACACGGCGGCGACCGGCGCGTTATGCTCCGCAATGACGACTCATACGCATGCGCGGCGGCCGGGTTTCCCGGCGAGCGCCGCATTCCTGCGCCGCAAGGCGCATCGGGGAGCAGCGGATTTTCAATGACGAAAGCGGAGAACCAATACCTATGGAAGTGGACCCAACCAACATGATCGAGGCATTTCAGGCGGGTCTCAGGCAGGCGGGCGAACTGGCCGTCACCTATTCCTTCTCCATACTCGGCGCAGTGCTGCTGCTCATCGCCGGCTTCATCGTCGCGCGCTGGGTGGAGAAGTGGTCCTACCGCGCCTTCGGCCAGATACGCGGCTTTGACGAGACGCTGAAGCGTTTCCTGTCGAAAGTGCTGCGCTACGGCGTGCTCATCCTCGTTCTAGTGACGGTGCTGGCGCAGTTCGGCGTGCAGACGGCATCGATCATCGCCGCACTCGGCGCGGCAGGCCTTGCCATCGGTCTGGCGCTGCAGGGCACGCTGCAAAACATTGCGGCCGGTATCATGCTCCTCGTGCTGAAGCCGTTCCGCGTCGGCGAGTTCATCACCGCCGGCAATGTAACCGGCACCATTGTCGAAATCGGGCTATTCGCGACAGAAGTGCAGATGCTCGACGGCGTCTATGTGCTGGCCCCCAACAGCGAGTTGTGGAACACGCCGGTGACCAACTACACGCGCAATCCGCGCCGGCGGAACGATCTCACCATCGGCATAGGTTATGGCGACGACATCGACCTTGCGAAGAAGCTGCTGCTCGACCTCGCAAAGAATGACGACCGCGTGCTGGGCGACCCGCCGCCGGAAGCGTTCGTCGTCGCGCTCGGCGACAATTCGGTCAACATCACGGCGCGATACTGGACGATGACGACCGACTGGTGGCAGACGCGGCTCGATCTGACCCAGGCCGGCAAGCTCGCCTTCGACGCCAACGGCATCTCCATTCCGTTCCCGCAGCGCGACATCCACTACTACCCGATCGAATCTAAGAAGGCGCCGTCGGCAAAGGCGCCTTCAAAATCCGCGGCCAAGCGGAAATGACAATTTTGCGCGCCCAGAGAAAACTGGCAGCGCTGATACTGGCCAGTGCGGCTGCGATCGCGACGCTAACCGTCGGCGCGGCTGCCGGTGAGAGGTGCCAGGACCGGCGCATTGTTCGGTTCGGCGAAACTACGGCGTCGATTGCGCAGCGCTGCGGCCTCACGCCCGGCGCCGTCGAGCGGCAGAACCCCGGCATCCACATTGCCGGAGCCAGCCAGGGAACGCGGATCAACGTACCGCCTCCCGTCCTTCCCTCGTCGCAATTGGAAATCCGCGGCAACCGCGCGATTTCAGGGCAAGCCGGCGGCGTCGGAATCCGGACTCCCATCAATCAATAGAATTGATCGGAAGTCGGCGACTATTCATTGGCGGCGAATGGATGGCGGATTAGTATCGGCCCGATTTCAGTCAGGATCGTTGACCCATGTCCCAGTCCGCCGCCGGCAAGATCGATTCCCGCCTGCCCTGGCTCCTTATCGCCTGCGGCTGCCTGATCGCGGCGCTGACCTTCGGGCCGCGCTCGGCCATGGGCTTCTTCCAGCTTCCGCTGCTTGCCGAGAAAGGCTGGGACCGCACGACATTCGGCCTCGCAATGGCGTTCCAGAACCTCGCCTGGGGACTGGGCACGCCGGTATTCGGCGCGCTGGCCGACAAGTTCGGCACATGGCGCGTGCTGGCGCTTTCGGGCTTCATGTATGCCGCCGGCCTGGTGATGATGGCGGCGGCGCCCACCCCGGCGTGGCTCCATATCGGCGGAGGCGTGCTGGTCGGCCTCGGCGTTGCCGCTGGCTCCTTCGGCATCGTGCTTGCCGCCTTCGCGCGCAACGTGCCGGCCGAAAGCCGCAGCTTCGTCTTCGGCCTCGGCACAGCGGCCGGTTCGGCAGGCATGTTCCTGTTCGCGCCACTGTCGCAAGGCCTGATCGAAGCTGTCGGCTGGTACGATTCACTGGTCGCGATGAGCGTGATGATGCTCATCATTCCGGTTCTGGCCATCCCGCTGCGCGGCAACTCCTCGACGGGCAAGATACAGGAAACCAACGCCAACCAGACCGTCGCCGCGGCGCTCGGCGAGGCGTTTGCGCACAAGAGCTACGTGCTGCTGGTTTCAGGGTTCTTTGTCTGCGGCTTCCAGGTCGCGTTCATAACAGCACACTTCCCGGCCTATATTTCAGACATCGGCATAGACGCGCGCTACGCCGTGATCGCGCTGGCGATGATCGGCTTCTTCAACATCATCGGCTCGCTGAGTTCGGGCTTCGTCGGCCAACGCTATTCCAAGCCGATGCTGCTGGTGTGGATCTATCTTGGCCGTTCGATACTCGTGACGGCCTTCCTGCTGCTGCCGCAGACGCCCGCCAGCGTCGTCGTCTTCTCGGTGCTGATGGGCCTGCTGTGGCTATCCACCGTGCCGCCGACCAACGCGCTGGTGGCGATCATGTTCGGCACACGCCATCTCGGCATGCTGGGCGGCATCGTTTTCCTGTCGCACCAGATCGGCTCATTCCTCGGCGTCTGGCTCGGCGGCTATCTCTACGACCAGATCGGCAGCTACGATCCCGTCTGGTGGCTAGGGGTGCTGCTCGGGCTGTTCGCGGCGGTGGTGCACTGGCCGATAGCGGAGAAGCCGGTAGACCGGCCGCAGGTAGCGGCGGCCGAATAGGTCAGCGCCGCGCGATCAACTGCTCCATCGGGAATATCGAGCAGGTCTCGGTGCCGAAGGCTAGCAGCTTTCCGTCCATGTCGCGCAGGCTGGCTTCGGACACCGCGGTCGTGCGGCCCTTGTGGACGACCGTGCCGGTGCATTCCACCAGTCCCGTCTTCGGCGTGATCGGACGGATCAGGTTCACCTTGAACTCGGCCGTGGTGTAGGCCTCGCCCTTGGCGAGCAGCGTCTGCACGCAGCAGGCGAGCGCGGAATCCATGATCGTTGCCGTCCAGCCGCCATGGACGCCGCCGAGCGGATTGAGGTGGCGCTCGTCGGCCACGCCGCGAAACACGGCCCTGCCCTCCGAAACCTCGTGCAGCGCGAAGCCAAGCTGGCCGCCGATGGGCGGCGCGGGATAGGTGCCGTCAGCGACGCGCTGCAGCAGCTCCAGCCCCGAATATTTGAGCAAGTCTTCCTGCGGGATGGTGCCGACGCCGCGTCGCGCCACGTAACCCGGATAAATCTCGACCTCGGCCGTTCTGCTCATGCGGCGTCGCCTCCCATATGCGCGGCCGGACCCGCCCCATGGCGCCGCAATGCGGCAATGAAACCCGTCCGCGCCTCGGGCTCGGCCAAGGCGCGTGGCTCGTAGACATGGCGGGCGAAGAAGAAACCGGTAAGCCGGAAGGCCTGGTCGATGGCCATCTGGTCGGCCGGTCGGCTGGCAGACGATCCCAGGAATGCGGGGAGCGGCAGCAGCTTGTCGCGCCAAGGTTCCCCCGCTTCGCGAGATACGGCGCGGCCGGTCTTGGGAGAAACATAAGCGAGATCGTCGCGGCGGCCGCTCGCGGCGCATTGGGCTAGATCGAGCCCAAAGCCGAGATCATCGAGCAGGGAAAGCTCGAAGCGGATGACGAGTTCGCCGGCCGAGGCCGGGTCGTCGAGATGCGCGATGATCAGCTTGAGCGTCTCGTAGAGGCGGCCATGCGGATCGCGCTCCGGCAGCAGGCGCAGATGCGCGGCCAGCAATTGCAGCCCGTAGACCGCTACCGAGCTTTCGAACAGCCGCGCCGCATTGAGCTCGCGTCCCTCGACAACGAACATGCCGAGATGCTCGTCGAGCCGGGCGCGCCACATCACTTCGACCTCGTTGCCCGGCTGCAGCAATGGCTGCAATTTGCGCGAGCGGCCGCCGCGCACGAGGCCGAGGTGGCGGCCGTGATGGCGCGTCATCACCTCAAGGATGGCGCTGGTCTCGCCATGCTTGCGGGTGCCGAGAATGATTCCCTCGTCGCGCCATTCCATTGTTCAAACCTGAACTAATTCTTGGGGAATTCAAGCCCCATTTCGCGGTAGCGCTCGGGATCGTCGCCCCATTTCTCGCGCACCTTCACGAACAGGAACAAGTGCACCTTCTGTTCGAGGATTTCCGCCATTTCCTTGCGAGACGCCTCGCCGATGGCGCGGATGGTCTCGCCCTTCCTGCCGATGACGATCTTCTTCTGGCTATCGCGCTCGACATAGATCACCTGCTCGATGCGCACCGAGCCGTCAGGACGTTCCTCCCACTTCTCGTTCTCGACATGAGAGGAATAGGGCAGTTCCTCATGCAGCCTGAGAAACAGCTTCTCGCGCGTGATCTCGGCCGCGAGCTGGCGCATCGGCAGGTCGGAGAGCTGATCCTCAGGATAATACCAGGGGCCTTCCGGCAATGCGGATGCGAGATAGTCGAGAAGGTCGTCGCAACCGGAGCCGGTGAGCGCCGAAATCATGAAAGTGCGCTCGAACGCGGCAAGTTCGTTGGCCTTGGCCGTGAGCTCGAGCAGGCGGTCGCGGGCGATGCGATCGATCTTGTTGAGCACCAGCACCTTCGGCTGTCTTATGTCGCCAAGCCGCTCCAGCATGGCCAAGGCGTCGCCTTTCAGCCCGTATTCCGCATCGACCAGAACCAGCACGAGGTCGGCGTCCTTTGCCCCGCCCCAGGCGGTGGTGACCATCGCCTCGTCCAGCCTGCGGCGCGGCTTGAAGATACCGGGCGTATCGACGAACACGATCTGCGTGACGCCGCGCGTCGCGATACCGCGCACGATGGCGCGCGTGGTCTGCACCTTGTGGGTGACGATAGACACCTTGGCGCCGACCAGCCGGTTGACCAGCGTCGACTTGCCGGCATTGGGCGCCCCAATGAGCGCCACGAAACCGGAGCGGGTTGCAGGCTGTGCTGCATCTTCGCTCACCGGCGACCCTCCTTGTCCCAAACACCCTCGCGGACCAGGAGGGCAGTCGCCGCGTTCTGCTCCGCCTCGCGCTTGGAGCGGCCGGTAGCGTCCGCCGGCTTGTAGCCCTTGAGCTTCACGCTGACGGTGAAGAGCGGGTCGTGATCCGGGCCGGCACGGTCTTCCGTCTTGTAGGTCGGGGCTTCGCCGGCCACCTGATGCGCCCATTCCTGCAACTGGGTCTTGGCGTCGCGGCGCGCGGCGCCCGACGAGCGCGCGCGCTTGGCCCAGTGGCGGCGGACGAAAGCGCGGGCGGCATCGAGTCCGCCATCGAGATAAAGCGCTGCGATCAGCGCCTCGGTGACATCGGCGCGAACATTGACGCGCTTGCGTCCCGACAGCGCGCGTATCTCGGATCCGGTCTTGATAAAGGCGGGCAAACCGATCTCCTCGGCGATTGCTGCAAGCGTCTCGGCGTTCACGAGAGCGTTGAGCCTTACAGACAGCTCTCCTTCCGGCGCATCGGGAAAGGCCGAAAACAGCATTTCGGAGATAACCAGACCCAAGACCCGGTCGCCGAGGAACTCAAGCCGCTGGTAGTCGATGCCCTTGCGGGCGCTAGCGTGCGTCAGCGCGCGTTCGAGCAGTTCCCTGTCGGAGAATGTGTGGCCGGTGAGCGCAGTGATGCCGCCCGCTGCCTCGTCGACGCTTACCGCTCGGCGCGGCATCGTCCCGCCCTACTTGACCCAGTCGAACAGCCGCGTGGCGCGCATCTCTGTCGGCCATTGCCAGATTTCCAGCGGGCTGTGCCCCCCCGCGATGGAGAAGAAGATGATATTGGCGCGGCCGACGAGATTCTCGTGCGGCACGAAACCGACCGTGAAGCGGCTGTCGGTGGAGTTGTCGCGATTGTCGCCCATCATGAAATAATGGCCCTCGGGCACGACGAATTCGCGCGTATCGTCGCCGATGCCGTTTTTGGTCAGGTCGAGCGTGTCGTAGGACACGCCGTTGGGCAGCGTCTCGCGCCACACCTCCACAGGACGGTTCACCTCGGTGATGTCGGGGTCGTTTATGTCCTCGACACGCTCCCGCTGAACCTTCTCGCCGTTGATCCACAATTCGCCGGCGCGCACCTGGATGCGGTCGCCCGGCAGGCCGATTACACGCTTGATGTAGTCGTAGCTCGGATCCGGCGGCAGCTTGAACACGACCACGTCGCCGCGCTCGGGCTGGGCGTCCCAGATGCGGCCGGACATGACCGGCGGACCAAAGGGCAGCGAGTACTTCGAGTATCCGTAGGCCCATTTGGTCACGAACAGATAGTCGCCCTCCAGCAACGTCGGACGCATCGAGCCCGAGGGTATCGAAAATGGCTGGAAGAAGAATGTGCGGATGATAAGCGCCAGAATGAGCGCTTGACCAATGACGTTCAAGGTCTCGCCAAGCCCGCCCGACTTCTTCTGCGTTTTGTCTGCCACGCTCATCTCATCCTCGGTTCAGGTCGCCCGCAGGCCGCAGCCCTCATAGCCGTTCACCCGGCCATGGGCAACGCCATTGCGCCGCCGATTTGGCCAGCCTTCGGCAGCGGCGCGGGCGGTCATTCCGCCGGAACAGCCTCAATGATTACGAATGCCTGCGCCAGCGGGTGGTCGTCGGTGATCGTGACGTGGATCAGCGCGCGATGATTTGTCGGCAGCAATTGCTGCAACCTGTCCGCCGCCCCGCCGGTGAGGTTCATGGTCGGCTTGCCGCCGCGCAGATTGACCACGCCCATGTCGCGCCAGAACACGCCGCGGGCGAGACCGGTTCCGAGCGCCTTGGCGCAGGCTTCCTTGGCCGCGAAACGCTTGGCATAGGAGGCGGCGCGCTGCTTCCGGCGCTCCGAGCGATCACGCTCTACCTGTGTGAAAACCCGCTGGATGAATCGGTCGCCGAAACGGTCGAGCGTCGCGGCAACGCGCCTGATGTCGATGAGATCGCTGCCGATGCCGACAATCATGAACGGACAGTCTCAGGCAGTCCCCGGCTGCACCGCCGCGGCGCCCGCCCGTGCCCGACGGCGGGCGCGCTCGGCGAGCCGTTTCTGGCGCTGGACGCGGAACATCGCGGTGCCCCAGCGCGTCACCAGATAGACAACCAGCCCTGCGAGCGATCCGAGGATCAGACCGCCGACGGTCATCGGCAACAGATAGGGCATCCAGATGTGCTCGAAGTCGAGATGCCTCAGCGTGCTGCCGAGATTGATCGGCTGGAACGATTGCGGATGGCGGCCGTAGAGTACGAAGCGGCCGAGGCCGAGCGTCGCGGCGAAGATGAAAGGGAAGGTAATCGGGTTGCCGATGGCGGTACCGAATGCCGAGGCCACGACGTTGCCGCGAAGCAGAATGGCAAGTCCGGCCGCGACGAGAAAATGAAATCCGAGATAGGGCGTGAAAGAGGCCAGGACGCCCGCCGCTACACCGGCGGCGATTGCGTGCGGCGTTGCCGTCAGGCGCAGGACGCGCTTGGCGAAATATTGCGTCGAACGCCATACTGACCGCCGCGGCCACACCCATGTGCGGACCCGGTCCCAGAAATCAGCAGGTTTCCTGCGTCGAAACAGCATCTTCCCGTCGTCACTTACCCCCACGGGCCGTACGATCGCGCGCCCGTTTCATCATGGAGAATATCGGCGGCCTGTTAACCAAGCGTGTCGCACGACGGCGATCCGGCAACTCCCAGCAAACCATAGTGTGCGAATGTGGCGCCAACAACAAGGCCTTGTCAGCCGTTGACGCGACGCGCCTCGCTGACGCTGGCGTTTTCCTTCAACTGCGACAGAAGCCGGTTGAGCTGCTTCAGGTCCCAGACTTCGAGATCGATGATCATCTCGGTGAAGTCGGGCGCGGTGCGCACCATGGAAAGCATGTGAATGTTGGCGTCGTTCTGGGCGACCACCTGGGCGATGTTGGCGAGCGAGCCCGGCTCGTTGATTGCCGTCACGCTTACGCGCGCCGGAAATCGCTCCTTCAAGTCTTCGTCGATGTCCCAGCGCACGTCGATCCACCGATCGGGCTGGTCGTCATAGGCGGTGAGCGACGGCGACTGGATCGGATAGATCGTGATGCCGGCGCCGGGCTGCAGAATACCGACGATGCGGTCGCCCGGCACGGCTCCCTCGGGTGCGAAGCGCACCGGCAGATCGCCGGTCACGCCCCGGATGGGTACGGCCCCTGCTTCCTTCTGCTCGCGCTTCTTGCCCTTGCGCGACGAGCGGCCCGGAATCTGGAACAGCATGCCGGCGGCGTTGCGCATGTTGAACCATCCCTCCTCCCGCTCCTTGGGCGGATGGGTCACGCGCTCGTCCTTGTAGTCGGGGAAGACGGCCTTCACCACGTCGGGCGACGACAGCTCGCCGCGGCCGACCGAGGCCAGAACGTCCTCCACCTCCTTGCGCGCCAGGCGGTTGAGCGCGGGTTTCAGCGCCTCCTTGGAGAACTTCTTGCCGGCGCGCTCGAAGGCGCGCTCCAGAATGCGCGTGCCGAGGCCGGAATACTGTTTGCGGATAGCGTTGCGCGTGGCGCGGCGGATGGCCGAGCGCGCCTTTCCGGTGACGACAACATTTTCCCAGGCAGCCGGTGGCACCTGCGCCTTGGAGCGGATGATCTCGACCTCGTCGCCGTTCTTCAGTTCCGTCATCAGCGGCATGATGCGGCCGTTGACCTTGGCGCCGACGCAGGAGTCGCCAACATCGGTGTGCACGGCATAGGCGAAGTCAATCGGCGTTGCGCCGCGCGGAAGCGCAATCAGCCGCCCCTTCGGCGTGAAGCAGAACACCTGATCCTGGAACAGCTCCAGCTTGGTGTTTTCGAGAAAGTCTTCAGGATTATCGCCTTCCGACAGCGCCTCGATGGTCTGGCGCAGCCAGCCATAGGCGTTGGTGTCGCGCGAGATGGCGTGGCTTGCGCCGTTGGCGCTGGCGGGCAGGTCCTTGTAGATGGCGTGCGCGGCGACGCCATATTCGGCGACGCGGTGCATTTCGCGCGTCCTGATCTGTAGCTCGACACGCTGGCGCGAAGGTCCGACGATTGTGGTGTGGATCGACCGATAATCGTTCTGCTTTGGCGTCGAGATATAGTCCTTGAAGCGGCCCGGCACCATCGACCAGCTCGAATGGATCGCACCGAGCGCCCGGTAGCAATCCTCAATGCTGCCGACGATGACGCGGAAGCCGAAAATGTCGGAGAGCTGCTCGAAGGAAAGCCCCTTGGTCTCCATCTTGCGGAAAACCGACCACGGCTTCTTGCGACGGCTCTTGACGAGCGCGTCGATCGCATAACGCTCAAAAAGCTTCGATAGAGCCGTTTCAATCTCGGAAATGACGCCCTTGCTGCGCTCGGATATCTCGGCGAGCCGCTCCGTCACCGCACGGTGGGCCTCCGGATTGATGTGGCTGAACGCCAGCTCCTCCAGCTCCTCGCGCATGTCCTGCATACCCATGCGGCCGGCAAGCGGCGCATAGATTTCCATCGTCTCCTCGGCGATGCGCTGGCGCTTGCTGGCCGGAACGTGGTGGAGCGTGCGCATATTGTGCAAGCGGTCGGCGAGCTTGACGAGGAGGACGCGCACATCCTCCGAGATCGCCAGCAGCAGCTTGCGCAGGTTCTCAGCCTGCTCGGCCTTGCGCGAGACAAGGTCGATCTTCTTGAGCTTGGTCAGGCCCTCGACGAGGTGACCCATGTCGGAGCCGAACAACTCGTCGATCTCCGCGCGCGTCGCGGTGGTGTCCTCGATCGTGTCGTGAAGCAGCGCGACGGCGATGGTCGCCTCGTCGGCATGCATGTCGGTCAGGATCGCGGCCACTTCCAGCGGATGCGAGAAGTAGGGGTCGCCCGAGGCCCGCTTCTGATGGCCATGCTTCTGCATGGCGTAGACATAGGCCTTGTTGAGCAGCGCCTCGTTGACGTCGGGCTTGTAGCGCTGCACGCGCTCAACAAGCTCATATTGACGCATCATGGGCGGCTATCCTGACCGATTTTGGAGCTGAAAACAGGACATGCGCCGCGGTTGCCCGCGACGCATGTTCAAAATAGCCCCGTTTGCGCCGTCAGGGAAAGAGGCGCAGAGCCGCAGCCGGCTCAGAAATCGTCGCTCTTCTCCGGCGGGACGAGACCCTCGATGCCGGCGAGCAGATCTTCCTCGCTCATGCGGTCGAAGGCAACGGCCTCCTCCGGCACGTCGGCGGACTCGGTCGTCTCTGCAACGTCGGCGGTAATCGCGGCAGCCTCGGCCTCCGGCTCGTCGACCTCGACGTGTTTCTGCAGCGAGTGGATCAGGTCTTCCTTGAGATCGCCCGGCGACAGAGTCTCGTCGGCGATCTCGCGCAGGGCAACGACAGGGTTCTTGTCGTTGTCGCGGTCAATCGTGATCGGCTGTCCCTGCGAAATCTGGCGCGCGCGGTGGCCGGCCAGCAGAACGAGCTCAAAACGGTTATCAACCTTGTCGATACAGTCTTCGACAGTAACGCGGGCCATGTGCGCCCCTTTCGTTCGATCGGAAATTCTCGGAGATTGCCGGCTGCATATAGGTATCGCGCCGGGATTTCAAGCATCCGCACGATGCCGGCCGCCGCATCGGCGGCACTTATCGGGGCACAAATGGTCGCGCCTCTTTAAATCGGCAGATTCGAGCGCTAATTCCTGCATATTGGCGCTTATGGGTGGACGCCACGAGCCACCGGCTATCGTTTTGCAGCAAGCCGTTTTGACAAAGGACATTGCCATGTTCGACCCCCGCGAGAAAATCGCACTCTTCATCGACGGCGCGAATCTCTACGCCACGTCGCGTTCGCTCGGCTTCGATATCGACTATCGCAAGCTTCTGGAATCGTTCGGCAAAAAGGGCTATCTGCTGCGCGCCTATTATTACACGGCGCTGGTCGAGGACCAGGAATATTCCTCGATCCGCCCGCTGATCGACTGGCTCGACTACAATGGCTACCGGGTGGTGACCAAACCCGCCAAGGAATTCACCGACTCCACCGGGCGGCGCAAGATCAAAGGCAACATGGACATCGAGCTCGCGATCGACGCGCTGGAGCTTGCCGATGTCGTCGACCACTATGTGATCTTCTCCGGCGACGGCGACTTCCGCACGCTGGTCGAGGCGCTGCAGCGGCGCGGCCGCCGGGTCAGCATCGTATCGACGATGACCTCGCAGCCGCCGATGATCTCCGACGATCTGCGCCGCCAGGCCGACCAGTTCATCGATCTGATGTCGCTCAAGGCCGAGATCGGCCGCGATCCCTCCGAGCGGCCACCGCGGCGCACCGAGCCGGAGCCGGACGAAGATCTCGACGACGAATATTGATGCCGGCCATGCCGGTTAGCGCGTTCGAGCCGTCGCGCGACTGCGATTACTGCCCGCGCCTGCATGATTTCATCGCCTTATGGCGGCAGAAGGAGCCGCACTGGTTCAACGCGCCGGTGCCGACCTTCATGCCGAAGGAAGGTCCGGAAAGCGTCCGCCTGCTGGTCGTCGGGCTGGCGCCCGGGCTTCGCGGGGCAAACCGGACCGGCCGCCCCTTCACCGGCGACTATGCCGGCGACCTGCTATACGCAACGCTGAAGGAATTCGGTTTCGCGCGCGGCGCCTTCGAAGCGCGGCCGGACGACAGCCTCGAACTTGTCGGCACAGCGATAACGAACGCGGTTCGCTGCGTGCCACCGGAGAACAAGCCGACCGGCGCCGAGATCGCCACCTGCCGGCAATTCCTGACACCGACGATCAGACGTTTTCCGAACCTCGCAGCCATCCTTGCGCTCGGCACGATCGCGCATCAGTCGGTCGTGCGGGCGCTGGGCGAACGAGTGTCCGGGGTCAAATTCGGCCACGGGTCACGGCACGACATCGGCGGTGTCACCCTGTTCGGCAGCTACCACTGCTCACGCTACAACACCAATACAGGCCGTCTGACCGAGGAGATGTTCCGCAGCGTTTTCAAATCGATAAGGCTCTCCCTCTAGACGATTCACCGTTCCGGCACGGCGTTGAATATCTTGGCAACGGCGGTCAGTTGCTGGCCACCCAAGCCAGCCTCGACCGCTCGCGAAAGCGACGCAAACGCGGCCTCGGCGATTGGCATTTCCGCACCAGCAGCAAGGGCGTAACCGACATCCTTGCGTGCCAATTCAACAGGGAAGCGCGGCTCGAAATCCCTGGTGATGATCGAGGCAGCCAATCCTTGCGCTGCAGGCCCGAATACCGGCGTCTTGAGCGCCGCCGCCATGATGTCACCGGCGTTCAGCCCAGCACGTTCGAGCATGGCGACGGTTTCCCCGATCCACACGGCCTGCACGGCAAGCATGGAGTTGACGGCAAGCTTGGCGGCGGTGCCCGCGCCGTTGCCGCCTACATGATGGGCCGTTTTTCCGAGACAATCGAAAATCAGTGCACCGGCTGCAAACGCTTCGCTGCAGCCGCCCACCAGGAAGATCAATTCACCACTCTCGGCTTGCGGCCGGGAACCCGCTACCGGTGCATCGAGAAACTGGCGGGCCACCTCCGACATCTTTTCGGATAGCTCGCGGACCCAGCCGAGGCTGAGCGTCGAGCATTCGACGGCGATCGCATCGGCGCGCATCGCCGCCTGCGCGCCATCGTCTCCCGTCCAGACGATGCGCGAGGCGTCGTCGTCGCGAACCATGGAAAGCACGATGTCTGCATCCCGGGCAGCCTCTGCAGGCGATGCGGCGGGGCGCCCCCCGCTTGCCGCGAGGAGTTGTGCGGCGCGAGCCGTCCGGTTCCAGACAGCAACCTCGTGTCCGGCCGCCAAGAGCCGCGCCGCCATGCGCGAGCCCATCGCACCCATGCCCAGACATGCAATCCTTGCCATCCCAACGCTCCGTTTCTGGTTTTGATCGAAGCGACGTTATTTCGAGCGCACTCGACATAAAAAGGATCGCATCAACATCATAATCATGCGATATCTGCATGAATGAACTTGGATTCGCTCTCCCTATTCGTCGATGCCACCCGCCTCGGCAGCTTCGCGGCCGTTGCCCGCGAGCGAAATGCCGATCCCTCAGCTGTTTCACGGACCATCGCCGGGCTTGAGGCGGAACTTGGCGCGCGGCTGTTCAACCGGACGACCCGCTCGATGTCGCTTACCGAAGCCGGCGAGCGTTTCCACGCCCGGGTAGCGCACCTGACGGAAGAGCTGAACCACGCGCGCGAGGAGGCACGCTCGACACGAGCGGCCCCGGCAGGTCTGTTGCGCATGACCGCTTCGGTGGCTTTCGGGCAGGCAATGATCGTGCCGCTACTGGGGAAGTTCCGTAAGCGCTATCCGAACATCCGGATCGAACTCCAACTGACCGACGCCAATATCGATCTCGTGGCGGAGCGGATCGATCTCGCGGTGCGGCTGGCGCCCAGCTACAGGGCGGACCTGGTTGGCACGCGGCTGATCCCGACACGATACCGGGCTGTGGCAAGCCCAAGCTGGATCGAGAGGAGTGGGGGCATCGCCAGGCCGGAAGAACTGGCGAACCGGCGCTGCCTGCTCTTTTCGCTGCCGGAGTTTCGCGAGCGGTGGAAATTCAGAAGGGATGACCGCGTCACCGAGGTCCCGGTCGACGGAGACATCGTCATGTCGAGCGCACTGGCGATCAGGACTGCCGCACTCGCCGGCCTCGGGCCCGCGCTGCTCGCCGACTGGCTGATTGGCGGAGATCTGGCGGCGGGCGACCTCGTAGACCTCTTGCCGGAGCACGAAGCCGCGGCGACAAGCTTCGATACCGCCGCATGGCTACTCTATCCAAGCCGCAGCCACCTGCCCGCGAAGGTACGCGCGGCCATCGACTTCTTCCGGGGACGGATCGTCGCCGGAGCTACCCCCGCTCCTTGAGCAGGCGCCCCTTCTCGCGGGCCCAGTCGCGCTTCTTTTCCGTTTCGCGCTTGTCGTGCAGCTTCTTGCCGCGGGCGAGGCCGAGCAGCAGCTTGGCACGGCCGCGATCGTTGAAATAGATCTTGAGCGGCACCATGGTCATGCCCTCGCGATCGACCGCCTGCGAGAGCTTGGCCATCTCCTTCTTGTTCAGCAGCAGCTTGCGGCGCCTGCGCGGCTCATGGTTGAAGCGGTTTCCCTGAAGATATTCAGGGAGATAGGAGTTGATCAGCCAGATCTCGCCATCCTCGCTGGAGGCGTAGCTCTCCTGGATGTTGGCCTGTCCCTCGCGCAGCGATTTGACCTCAGTGCCGGTCAGCACAAGCCCGGCCTCGTAGGTGTCGAGCACCTCATAGGCGAAACGTGCCTTGCGGTTTTCCGCTACCGGACGGGTCTTCTTCTCGGCTGCCATGGCAATAGGATAAGATCAGGCTGCGTCAGTTCAACAGCCCGGCATGCTGCATGGCAGCGTCGATCGCCTTAGCCGTGGAGCCTTCGATCTCGACCAGCGGCGAGCGGACGACGTTCTTCACCCGGCCAAGGCGCGACAGGGCGTATTTGGCGCCGCACAGGCCCGGCTCGATGAAGATCGCCTTGTGCAGTGGCATCAGCCGGTCCTGCAAATCCAGCGCCTTCTCCTTGTCGCCGTTGAGCGATGCCTCCTGGAACTCCGCGCACAGGCGCGGCGCGACGTTCGAGGTCACCGATATGGCGCCGACCCCGCCATGCGCGTTGAAGCCAAGCGCGGATGCGTCCTCGCCGGAAAGCTGGATGAACTCCTTGCCGCAGGTCATGCGCTGCTCCGACACTCGCTCGACCTTGCCGGTCGCATCCTTCACGCCGACGATGTTGGCGAAATCCTTGGCCAGACGGCCCATCGTTTCCGGCGTCATGTCGATGACCGAGCGCGGCGGGATGTTGTAGATAATGACAGGCAGGCCGGTCGCCTTGGCTACCGCGGCGTAATGCGCGTAAAGGCCGCTCTGGTTCGGCTTGTTGTAGTAGGGCGTGACCACCAGCACCGCGTCCGCACCCGCCTTCTCCGCATGGCGAACAAGGTCGACAGCTTCGGTGGTGTTGTTGGAGCCGGCGCCGGCGACAACCGGCACGCGGCCGGCGGCGACTTCGACGCAGAGTTCGACGACACGCTTGTGCTCGGCATGGGAAAGGGTCGGCGACTCGCCAGTCGTGCCCACAGGCACCAATCCGCTCGTGCCCTCGGCAATTTGCCACTCCACGAAATCCGCGAAGGCTTTCTCGTCAAGGCTGCCGTCGCTGGCGAAAGGCGTCACGAGCGCAGTGAGGGAGCCTCTGAGCGTGATCGACATCGAACATTTTTCCTTCGGGCGTATGAATTGGCGCATGAAGCGAACGGCACGTTTCAGCCCTCGCGCAAGGCGGCGCACCATAGTCCTGCCGTCTTGCACGGGCAAGCACTAGACCACGACCGACCGGCGCTGAAATTGCCCTGAAAGCCGCAATGGATGGGCCAGCCGGTGCCCTCTCAGCCTCCGAAACGGTTTGCAGCGGCCAAAACCTTGCATAGAATTCGCGCCGATCGGATTTTTGACCTCCAGAACCAGGAACGATGAACAGGATACCGGTCAATTTTGCGCGTGCCGGCGCGATCGCGGTTGCGCTCACCATGCTGCAGCCCGTGGCCGGCACGGCTGAGGGCAGACTGCCGGGCAATGACGCGCCCGTGCCCACGTTCCGTCCGAACGCGCTCGTCTCTCCGGATGCTGCCGAACCTGCCGAGCCGCCATTCGACGCACTGATCGCCACCGAACGCAACATCGGGCCGCTGAAAGAAGGGCTCGACGCACTCGCAAAGGGCGACATTGCGTCGGCGCGCAGAGCTCGGGACGCGATGTCGGCCGGCAGCATCGACCGCCGCATCTTAGCCTGGGCCATCGCGCTCAGCGGCGCAAAAGCCGTCACCAGCACGGAAATCAAAGCCGCGATGGACGAGATCGGCGAATGGCCCGGCTCGGACGCGATGCATCGCAACGTCGAACGCGCGCTCCACGACGAGGTCGTTGCGCCCGAGACGGTGGTCGACATGCTGCAGGGCGCGCAACCCGCCGCCAGGGAAGGCGTAGTCGCGCTGGCGCGCGCGCATTTGGCGCTCGGCGACCGCGAAGCGGCGATGGCGGTGCTTGCGCCGTTCTGGCGCAGTGCGCGGCTGGAAGCGAAGGAGGAGGCTGCGATACTGCGTGAGTTCGGCGACCTCATCTCCGCCGATGTTCACCGGGCGCGCATGGAGCAGATGCTTCACTTCGACCGGGTGAATTCAGCACTCAGGGTGGCCGAACGCGCCGGAGCGAAGGAGCTGGCCGAGGCGTGGGGCGCGGTGATCCGACGTGAACGGCAGGCGGCAAAGCTGCTTGATGCCGTGCCTCAGGAGCAGCGCGGCGCCGCCTACATATTTGCCAGGGCGCGGCACCTGCGCTGGGCGGGCAAGTACCGCGAGGCGGCTCAGGTCATGCTTCACGCACCGAGCGCCGCGACGGCACTGGTCGACCCGGACGCCTGGTGGGTGGAGCGGAGGGTGCTGTCGCGAGAACTGTTGGACATCGACGACGCGGAAACCGCTTACAAGCTTGCCGCCGCGCACGCAGCCGAAAGCCCGGCGATGGCCGCCGACGCCGAGTTCCACGCCGGCTGGTTTGCATTGCGCGGCCTCCAGGATCCGGCTCTCGCTGCCAATCACTTCGACAAGATCATTTCGGTTGCCGAAGGGCCAATCTCCCTGTCCCGGGCGTGGTATTGGCTCGGGCGCACGGCTGAAGCCGGTGGCCCGGGCGACGCTGGCGAATTCTACGCACGCGCGGCGCGCTACAGCACGGCCTTCTACGGTCAGCTCGCGGCGGCCAGGATTGGCAAGACCAGCGTCTCGGTTGATTATCCCGCGCCATCCGATGCCGATCGCCGCACATTCGAACAGCGGCAAGCCGTGCGGGCAATCAGGCGCCTTGAGGCGGCAGGTCACGCAGGCCGCGCCGATATGCTGTACCGTTCGCTGGCGGCGGATCTTGCGAGCGCGGGCGAACTGGCGCTGCTGGCGGTGATGGCCGAGAAACGCGGCGACCATCCGCTGGCGCTCAGGGTTGGCAAGATCGCGGCAGGGCGCGGCATCGACATCGGTGCGCTTGCGCATCCTGTGGGTGCCATTCCGCCGTCGGCGGACGTCTCGGGACCGGCAGGCCGCGCCCTCGCCTACGCGGTTGCCAGACAGGAAAGCGAGTTCAACGTCGCCGCGGTCTCGCCGTCCGGCGCGCGCGGCTTGCTGCAGCTCCTGCCCGGAACCGCCCGCGACATGGCGCGCCGCGCTGGCCTGAACTATTCGCGGCGTCGACTTACTACCGACCCGGCATACAACACGACGCTCGGCGCTGCTTTCCTCAACGAACAGCTCGACCGTTTCGGCGGCTCCTATGTGCTCACCTTCGCCGGCTACAATGCCGGCCCCGCGCGAGCCCAGGAATGGGTGACGCGCTATGGCGACCCGCGCGGCGCGGACATCGACACAGTCGTCGACTGGATCGAACGCATTCCCTTCACGGAGACGCGCAACTACGTGCAGCGCGTGATGGAGAACTATCAGGTCTACAAGATGCGGCTTTCGGGGCGCATCGAGATCGAGGACGATTTGGTCAAGTAGCGAACAGGGACGGCGAACAGTGGCATTGCAATCGGGTTTCGAAGACTTCTTCTATTCGTCGTCCGACGGGCTGAAGCTGCATGCCCGTGTCTATGGGCGCGGGCTGGACGGCGCCCTGCCCGCGATCTGCCTGCCGGGTCTGACGCGAAACGCCCGCGACTTCCACGAACTCGCCTTGTACCTCTCCAGTAGGGCATCGACGCCGCGCACAGTCGTGTCATTCGACTATCGCGGCCGCGGCGGCTCCGCGTACGATCCGAACTGGCGCAACTACGACGCACTCGTCGAAACGGGTGACGTGATTGCCGGACTGACCGCCCTCGGAATCGAGCATGGCGCCTTCATTGGCACGTCGCGCGGCGGGCTGATTGTCTTCGCCATCGCCGCCATGCGCCCCGCCCTCCTCAAGACAGTGGTGCTTAACGATATCGGCCCGGTTGTCGAAGGCGCCGGGCTGGCGCAAATCCGCGCCTACCTCGAACG
Source organism: Rhizobiaceae bacterium (assembly GCA_017643025.1). GTDB lineage: Bacteria > Pseudomonadota > Alphaproteobacteria > Rhizobiales > Rhizobiaceae > RCIO01. Next base: position 386,351 of record JAEPOG010000005.1, on the reverse strand, counting down.
AGCGCCCAAACCCAAGGACTTCGCCGAAGCGATCGCCATCCAACGCGCGGCGCAGCAAGGCATATTCACCGCGCTGACGGACGCGGACTGGGACCGCGCAGTGCGGGCGATCTACAGGGACGAAGGCGGACGACCTGTGCCGGACTTCGATGTTGCGCTGCTGAATACGCTGAAAAGCGTCAATCTCAGCAAAGCGTTGCCGGAGCTTTGGCCGCAATTCATGGGCCTGGCGCGAATTCCAGTCCTGGCAATCAGGGGCGAAAACTCGCGCCTGCTGTCGGCTGCAACGCTCGATGAGATGAAACGGCGACATCCTCGCCTCGAAGCCGTGACCGTGGCCGGCCAGGGCCATGCGCCGTTCCTGGAGACAGCAGGCCTGCCCCAACGCATCAGCGCCTTTCTGGCAAAGACCGACCGGGCTGAGGGGCAGCACGCAGCATAGTGGCGTGCGAATGCCGCCGTCCGAACTGACGCATACGCTGTCGCAAAAGAAAAAACCCGGCGGTTGCCCGCCGGGTTTTCCGTTTCCAGCGTTAGCTGGGAACCGATGCTTACGGGATGTTCCGGTCGAAACGGATGATCGCAGCCCACGTAGCGTTGGTCGAGCGGTAGCGAATCTCCGGACGGATGCGGAAGTCGGTGACCGGACGGAGGTCCAGACCGCCGACGATCTCGAAGCCGCCGGTGTTCGAGAACCACTGAGCCTGCAAGAAGGCAGCGGTCGTCGCCGTGAACTGACCCTTGACGTGAGCCAGGATCGACCACGGAGCAACGTTACCAGCAGCACCACCCGGATCGCCGATCTGGTACGGACCAGCAGCAGCGCCGCCCGAGTACAGGACCTGGAAGCTACCGGACACGCTGCCGTTAGCTGCGCGCCAGCGCAGGACAGCCTTGGCACCCCACTGCGCGAGGCTCTCGTCGTAACCGGCGATCACGCCGAACGAACCCCAGCCCTGAGCGAAGTTGATACCACCTTCGACGTCCGGCATGAAGTCGCCGTCACCGTCGTCAATGAGCGCGATGATGGCCGAGAAGCCATTCGAGCCGCGGAAGGTGTAGCTGATTTCATTGCCATTGCGGTAGCCGTAGGTACCGTCGAACACGGCGTCGCCGCCGTAGCCCAGGAAGCGAGCATACGGGGTGTCAGACTTACCCATGCGCAGGGTGCCCGAGCCAGTGATGATCTCGATGAAGCCCTGGTTGAGGTAGCTGGTCGTGTTGTAGCCGGTGATGACGGCCGGAGCGCCAGCGACGATGCCGACATAGGGGCCGACGCCGTAGTCGAAGCGACCTTCGGCGTAACCGCGCAGGGTGCCCCACTCGGTCTCCGAACGAACATCGACGTTCAGCTGGAAGCGGGAGAACCAGTTCCAGCCATTCGGGTCGATGCGGATTTCAAACCGGTAGTAGCCGTTGATGTGCATGCACGTCTCGGTACCCGGAATGTAGAAGAAACCGGTGCCGTACACGTCGCAGATGCGGACGTATTCCATCGGCTCCGGCTCGGCCATGACGATCGCGTCAGCAGCCTTGGCAGTGCCGGTCGAAACCGCCATCACCGCTGCCGAGCCGATCAGAAGGCTCTTGAGTTTCATTTTCTGACCTCCAGTCAAAGGTTTAAGTATGGGTATGGGTCCTTAAGCCGAAGGACAGCGTTCCCTGCCCCATCCCCAATTGACGAAAAAGACGCGCTTGCACGCCCCTTCTTCGAACATGACATTACCGATGAGGGATTGGCGCGCAACAAGGAACGGCTCCCCCTCTGCGCTCATGGCACGCGATGCCACCTTGTTGTTGCACAAAAGCCACGATTTGCCCTCCCGCATATAGAATTCGTTCACCAAAGCGGCGCCGAAAGGCCTCCATCGGTGGAAAAAAGGCGTGTCAGGGCGCTAATTTACGCTGGGTGAGGCCAAATGACGAGGCGAATCGTCAGAGTTCCCGACCTGCTCACGCATCCTCGATATGACGACGGCTGCCATTGCAAGAGACTTCGATTCGCCGGCAACGCATTACCGCCAATTGGACATAGAATGCCGGATTGATTGTCCGTCGGCTTTTCTTTATCCACCGACGCACCGGAGAGGTGGCCGAGTGGTCGAAGGCGCTCCCCTGCTAAGGGAGTAGGCCCCAAAAGGGCCTCGTGGGTTCGAATCCCATCCTCTCCGCCACCCTTTGATCTACGCCAGTTCGCTGTTCAGCGCCCTAGTTGCTCGCTCCGGGCAGCGGCACCAGCTGCCCGCCCTGAACCCTGTAAAGCACCAGCGCCCTGTCGACGTTCCGCTCGGCGTCGAAGCGAAATTCGCCCGTCGTGCCGGCGTACCAGGCGGTGGGGCCGAAGGCGCCGGCCACAATAGCGTCGTTGCCGCGCGCCCGCACCAGTCCGGCCGCCAGCGCAACCGCGTCGTAGGCGAATGCCGCTTCCAGCGACAGCGGACGGCCAGTGGCGGCGGAGAACCGGGCGCCGAGCTCCTTCAGGCTCTGCTGGTCGATCATGGCAATCAGCGCCCCATCGAGAACCGGATCCGAAAACTGCTGCTGGCGCCATGAGAAATTGCCGATCAGCGTGGTGATAGCGCCGCCATAGCCACCGGTGGCGACAGCGCGCGCAACGCGCGCCGGCGCATCCCCCTCGCCGAAGACAACAAGAGTCGTCGCCTTCTCGAAGGCGGTGCGGCGCGCGGCGAGCGCCCCGGCGAGTGCAGCTGGCGCCGGCGGATAAGCGACAATGTCGGTCAGTGTAGCGCCGTGGCCTCGAACGCCCTTGCGAAGCCGTTCGACGGCATCAGCCGGCATGCCCGCAGGCACTGCCACGACCACGCGCGTCTGCTTCGCCGCCACGGCTGCCGCCACACCCTCGAGAGCGCTGGCGACCTCGTCGCTGGCAAAGGCGAATACACTCTTCCCGGCCGACCGGGTGCCCGTCAGGTCGATGACCGGCGGCACGGGTGAAATCGTGGCAAGCGCGGAAGTCGCAGAGCCATCCTGGGCACTGAGGATCAGCTTGCTGCCGGAAGCGGCCGCCTGCGCGGCAAGGGCACGGACGGTATCCGGCCCGCCTGACGCCTCCAGCACGGATATGCTGAGCTGGTTCGCGCCGAGTTCGCGCAGAGCAAGGGCCGCGCCATGATAGACATCGTGCGCCACGTTCCTGCGCGCAGGATCGCCGGCGTTGCGCGCAACCAGGAGAGTGACCGGCACTGGTCCGGTTCCCAGTGTTTCCTGGGCTGGGGCCGGCGGCTGGTTGGCGAGGCCGCCGAGCACGTCCTCCGTCGTACCCGCCTGGCAAGAAGCCAGCACGAGGCAGAGCAGCGGCACGATAAGCTTGGCGATGAAGGACAAGAAGAATTCCCCGGAGCAGGTGCGGCCGCCAGGCCGCACCCTGTACACCCGAGTCGATCATACACTGAATGTGTGTTCGGTGTCGTCGAACAATATCTTCACAGTGTCGGCGCCGGCCGTGCCGTAGCCCTGCAGCACCGCGACATCGACCCAGTTGCTTCCCGTGCCGGTGCCGTCGGCGTCGACCTGCACGTTGACGTTGCTGCCAGCCTGGGCCAGCCGCACGTAGTTGGGAATTTCGGCGTTCGGGATCGGATTTGCTCCGAACGCCGCGTCCAGCAGGCTGTTGAGATCGATCTGATCGCCGTCGACGAAACTGTAGTCCAGTATCGTGTCGGCGCTGCCAGGCAGCAAGGCGCTGGACGGATCTATGACGAAGGTGTCAGCACCTGTGCCGCCGGTCAGCGTGTTCGCCCCGTATCCGCCGATCAGGATGTCGTTGCCGTCGCCGCCGACGAGAATGTCATCACCGAAACCGCCGACAAGAATGTCGTCGCCGGATGTGCCCGTAAGCGTTTTGTCTTCGCCGAAGCCAGCCATGTCGATTGGGTTGCTGGCGGAACTGCCCGCATTGACGCTGATGAGCTTGCTGGTCAGATAGCCACCGTCCGTGGTCGGCAGGACCGCCGGGTCAAGTTCGTAGAGTTCGCGACCGAAGTTCTGTTCGGTCTGGTGGATCGAAACATAAAGCTTCCCGGCGAACGCCACCAACTCGGTCGGATCGATGTTGATGTTGGGCAGAGCCTGCTGCGGCGAACCGCTGCCGGTATACACCATCAGTTCGTCGGCCCCGCCCGGGGTTGCAACGTTTGCGGCGTAAAACAGCTTGTCCTGGACCACGGTCAGCGACGATGGATTGACGTTGTTTGCGCCGATCACCACGAAGCCGGCGCCGGGATTTGCCGGGTCGTACATGCACAGTTCGGTGCCCGAGCCGCCAGCAATGTTTGCCACGAAGAACAACTTGCCCTGGAACGCGACAAGCCAGAGCGGATTGATGTTACTCGTCCCGATCTGTGTCGGCGTCCCCGTACCAGTGTACTGGAAGAGTTCGCGGCTCGTTCCTCCGCTGGCGTCCGCCGTGAAATACAACGTGTTGCCGACAACTGCCATTTCCAGCGGGTTGCTGCTGCCGCCGCCGGAGGCGAGATTGGCGACCAGCGACACTGCACCGGCTCCGCCGTTGGCGGCGGGATCGAATACATACAGCTCGCGTCCGATGCCGCTTCCACCCTCGGCAGCGAAGTACAGCTTGCCATTGAAAGCGGTAAGAGAAGTAGGGTCGGTGTTATTGGCGCCAATCTGCGCTGGCGGGTTCACGCCATCGTACACGTAGAGTTCCGCGCCACCGCCGCCACCATCCGCGGCGAAATAGAGCTTGTTGCCGAGGACCGTGAAGCCCTCAGGGTTGCTATTGCTGCCCGCACTGCGGATATTGAACACCGTCGGGGTCGCACCGGTCGCTGGATTGTATTCAAAGAGTTCGCGGCCGATACCGGATCCGCCTTCGGCAGCGAAGTAGATTTTCCCGTTGAACTCCGTAAACCCTGTGGGATCCGTATTTGCGTTCCAGATGCGCGAAACGCCGCCCCCCGGATCGTAGACCTGAACTTCCCTCGCGCCGCTGCCGTCATTGGCGGCGAAGAACAGCATGCCCTGGTCGTGTACGGTGACGTTGATTTCGCCGGTCTGCGTGACCGTTCCGTCCGAGACAGTGTAGACGACCTTGCCACCGGCGTGATCGCCGCCCGCCGGGGGTGTGTAGCGCAGGGTTGAAAGGTGCTGGGCCGGCACTGTGCCGTTGAGCGCGACCGTTATCCAGCTGGCTCCGTTGAAGTACTGCACCGAGCCGTAACCCGGAAGCTGGGTGATCGTGACCGTCAGCGTATCGCCATCAACATCGGTGGGGGTTGCGATACCGAGATTGGTCGGAGCAAGGCCCGCAACGATCTGGAGCGAGTCAGGGTTGTCGATGACGGGCGCGTCGTTGGCCGGATTGACGGTGATTGTCGCTGTCGCGGGCGTCGCGTCCTGCAGCCCTTCATTGTCGACAGAAGCATAGGTGAACGTCGGCGAGCCGTGATAGTTGGCAGCCGGCGCGAAATACACGGTGGCCGCATTGCCCGTCGCCGAAACGGAGGCGCCCGCTGTCAAGGCCTGGGTCAGGGCGGAATCGCTGTATAGTGTTCCGTTCAACGGCAAGCTGATGATCTTGAAGCTCGCCACATGGCCGTCGGCATCGCTGCCAGAAAGTGAGATGGCAATGGAGGCGGCATCCTCATCACCGCTCGCTGTGACGTCGGCCGTCTCAGGAGCCACGACCAGCGTATCGATGCTGCTTGGAGGCGACGTCACCAGCGCGGAGGCCGGAACCATGACGTTGCCCGCAAGGTCGCGCGCGCCGCTTACGTCGAAGGTGACCGAAGCGAGCTCCACATCCGCGTCCACCAACTGGTACGTCACCATGAAGGTCGTGGCCGACGTCCATTGACCCACCGGATTGGTCAGCGTTGTGGCGGCATTCGTGGACACGGCCGGGTCGACCGTCTGATCCATCGGCTCATCGAAGGTGATCGTAAGGGTCGCGGTGGGCTGACCAGCCAGCGACTGTATCTCGGCCGGCGAAAGCACCCGGTCATAGATACGAAGGTCGTCGATCTTGCCGTCCCAATACTCGTCGTTCCGGTCGAACGTGTTCTTGCCGATCATCAGTGCATTGGCTGATGTGTTGAACGGCGGGATGGTGGCTGAATAGACTTCAGTACCGTTCGAGAAGAGCTTGAGCGTGGTGTTCTCGTAGGTGACGGTTATGTGCTGCCACCCGCCCGTCAGGACCGCGCCCATATGGTGGTCGTTGTTCTGGCCGATCAGATAGAGGCTGTCGCCGTACTGCAGGATCGAGAAGCGCGCATTGTTGGTCAGGCCCGAACCCCAGGAAACAATGTTTTCGCCGCTCTGATTGAGCAGACTGGCAGGATTTACCCAGAACGATACAGTGCGGGCCGAGCTGCCGGTGGGCAGGTCGTCGGCAAGATCGTTCACGCGAACATAGTCGAAGTGGTCGAACTCGACTGCAGCACCGGACTGGCCGGCACCGAACACCGGTGTGTTGAAAAGCGTCCCGACGCTGCCCGTCACGCTGTCATCGGCATTTCCTTCGAAGGCAAAGTAGGCGACCAGCCCGTTTGTTACCGAGCCCGCACCCTGCGTATTCGCCTCGGTGATGACATTGGGACTCAAGGCCAGCGAGAGCGCTGTCGGGGGCGTATCGTCTACGTCTGCGACAGTCACTGATATGCGCTGCGTGTCGAAGCCGCCTTTGCCGTCCGCGACCTGGACGTCGACGACATAGATATTGTCGCCGGCCGTGCCGCCGACATCGGTCGGGCTTTCGAAGTCGGGCGCCGAGATGAAGCTCAACTCGCCAGTGTTCGGATCGATCTGGAACAGCAAGTGATCCGTGCCGGCCGTGTCGAGGATCGAATAGGCCGGCGTGTCGCCGTCGGCGTCTGTCGAGGTGACGATCGTTACCGCCGTCGTGTTCTCGTTGATCGTGACAGACGCAGTCTCACCTGCTCCATCCGATGTGATCAGCGGTGCTTCGTTGGCCGGGTTGACGGTGATCGTCACCGTCGCGGTGTTGCTGTTGGCCGTTCCGTCATTGACCAGATAGGTGAAGCTGTCCTGGCCGTGGTAGTCGGCGTCCGGCGTATAGGTGAACGAGCCGTCGGTGTTCATCACCAACGTGCCATGGGCAGGGCCGGTGACCAGACTGGACGCCAGGGCGTCGCCGTCGATATCGAAATCATTGGCAAGCAGGCCAGGCGCAGCAATGATCAGCGGCGTATCTTCGTCGGTGACGTAGCTATCGCCATTCGCGACAGGCGCGTCGTTGACCGGGTTGACGGTGATGGTGACCGTCGCAGTGTTGCTGTTGGCCGTTCCGTCATTGACCAGATAGGTGAAGCTGTCCTCGCCGTGGAAGTCGGCGTCCGGCGAATAAGTGAACGAGCCGTCGGCGTTCATCACCAACGTGCCATGGGCAGGGCCGGTGACCAGACTGGACGCCAGGGCGTCGCCGTCGATATCGAAATCATTGGCAAGCAGGCCAGGCGCAGCAATGATCAGCGGCGTATCTTCGTCGGTGACGTAGCTGTCGCCGTTCGCGACAGGCGCGTCGTTGACCGGGTTGACGGTGATCGTCACCGTGCCGCTCGGGTTGGTGCCCTGCGGGCCGTTCTGGCCATCGGAGATGGCGATCGAAACGCTGGCCGATCCATTGAAGTTCTCGGCCGAATCGTAGGTCACGCCGGCAAGCGCTGTCTGCACTTCGGCGGGGGTTCCCGTGATCGTGTAGACCAGGTTGCCGCTATCGGCAGTCGCGGTTCCGGCGCCGACCAGTACACCGGCGCTCGCTGCTATCGTCAGCGTCGCGGTGACGCTGACGCTGTCGATGTCGTTTACGGTGGGTGCAACGGCGAACAGCGCGGTCGCGGGATCGTCCTCGTCGATGATCAGGTCCTGCGTCAGGTTCGTAGCCGTCGGCGCGTCATTGACCGGATTGACGGTGATCGTAACGGTCGCAGTGTTGCTGTTGGCCGTTCCGTCATTGACCAGATAGGTGAAGCTGTCCTCGCCGTGGTAGTCGGCGTCCGGCGTATAAGTGAACGAGCCGTCGGCGTTCATCACCAACGTGCCATGGGCAGGGCCGGTGACCAGACTGGACGCCAGGGCGTCGCCGTCGATATCGACATCATTGGCAAGCAGGCCAGGCGCAGCAATGATCAGCGGCGTATCTTCGTCGGTAACGTAGCTATCGCCATTCGCGACAGGCGCGTCGTTGACCGGGTTGACGGTGATCGTCACCGTCGCGGTCGCGCTTGAATCGCCATCGCCGTCGATCACGCGATAGGTGATGACCGCCGTACCAAAATAGTTGGCGGTCGGCGTGAACTCGATCCGGTTGTCGACGGTGACTATTGCCGTGCCGTTCGTCACGCCATCGATGACGAGCGAACCGAACCCGTCCACGTCGAGCGGGTCGTTGGCCAGCACATCGATCGTGATGGCATTGTCTTCATCCGTGGTTGCGGCATCGTTCTCCACCAGCGGCGGGCCGTCATCGAAGAACTTGATTGTGACCGCCGAGGCCGAGGTCGTGGAAGCTACCGTGTCGCCGTCGCCGTCGGTGACGCTCGCCCTTACATGGATCAGCCCCTGCAGGGTCACAAAATCGTTGGGGTCGTTAGCATTCGGGTGCTGGATCGCCAGGTACTGGGCGACAAACAGCGTCCCGGTTTCGTCCATGAGCAGCGCGAAGGATATGCTGCCTGCGGCATCAGCACTGCCGCCGCTGCCCACCCGGCCGACGACGAGGTCGCCGAGCGCATAGAGATAGATCTGCTCGCCGCTGGCCGTATCAAACAAACCGGTTGCGATTCCCGCGCCGCCCGCCGGGAAGGGATTGCCTGCCGCGTCTGCAACGAGCGAACGCGAAATCGCCATCACCCCGTCCGCACCGGGGTGTATGGTGATGGTGGCAACCGGCGCCGCACTTTGGGCGGCAGCGAGTGGGCTTCCGCCGATCGCGGCAAAAGCCGCCGGCAGAGCGCCGGCATCGATCTCGTCGGTCGATCCGCTCGACACCGGAAAGAGGGTCAGTTCGCGCGGATTGGAATCGGCCGCACCGCCAGACCCCGTGTTGAGATTGGCCACCAGCACCGGGTTGGTCGGATCGGCAGCCGATATCCTGAACAGCTCCGTGCCGACGTTCTGGCCGGTGTCATTGTCCTGGGCGGAGAAATAAAGCGTATCGCCGAAGATGGCGAAACCGCCCGGGAACGAGTTCGAACCGGAACCGCCCGAGTTGATGTCGATCAGCGTCAGCGTCGGTACATTGCTGCCGTCCACGGTCAAACGGTAGAGCTCGACGCCGCTTGGCCCGTCGGCGCGGAAATAAAGTCCGCCCGCGAACTCGATGAATTCCTGCGGGAAGGCGTTGGGGTTGCCGGTGTTGATGTTAGCGACAAGCTCGGCCGTGCCTGGCGCGCCCGGGTTGATCCGATAAAGCTCCACGCCCACGCCTGTGCCGCCGTCCGCGGCAAAATACAGGCTTCCCTGGAACTCGACGAAGTCGAACGCCGTCTGCTGGTTGATCTGCGATTGTGTTGCGGAAGCGCCCGCCGGATTGATGACGACCTGGCTGACCGTCGGCGTGCCCGGGCCGCTATCGTCGAGCCGATAGAGCTGCAGCCCGTTGTTGCCGTTGGCGATGAAGTAGAGCGAATTGTTGAATGCGAAGAAATTCTGCGGATTGGAAGCCTGCGAACCGGTCTTCAGGTCTGCAATGAATTCGACATGCTCGTTGCTGCTGCCGTCGAGCGTGATGCGGAACAACTCCTGGCCGACGTCAGCGCCGCCGGTGCCCGGGCCTTGTGCCGAGAGGTACAGCGCGCCGTTAAACACGAACATGTTCGCCGGGTTGCTGTTGGTGCCGTCCGAGCCACCTGCTGGATTAATGTCGACAAGCTGGAAGCTGCCATCCTCGAAAATGCGGTAGAGCTCTTCGCCAGTCGTGCCGTCATGCGGATTTGCCGAGACCCAGAGCGAGCCGGCGAACGACGTCAGGTTGCCCGGGTTCGAGCCGCCGCTGCCGACGTCGATTTCCACATGGTGCAGGTTGCCGCCCGCGTCGATGCGGAACACCTCGCGGCCATCGCCTTGCAGGCGCGCCGTGAAAAACAGTGTGTCACCGACGATCGTGAACTCGCGGGGATTGGAGTCGAGATGGCCGGGATTGACGTCAACCGATTCGACCGTCCCCGCCAGGTTCACGCGGAACAGGTCGGTGCCGTCACCGGCGCTGGAGCCGGGACTGTTGGCGACGAAGAACAGCCAATCCTTGAACACGATGAAATCGCGCGGATTGGAATTGCCGCCGCCCGGCTTGATATCGGCAACGAACTGAACCGTCGGAATACCGCTGCCGTCGAGCACGATGCGATGCAATTCGGTGCCGTTGACGCCGTTGTTGGCCTGGAAGTAGAGCGCGCCGTTGAACTCCGTGAAGAACTCCGGATTGGCGTTAAAGCCCGGCTGGGTGCCGCTGGACCCGGTATTGATGTTGGCGACAAGTTCGACCGTGCCGTCCGGCTTGACCCGGTAGACCTCGCGTCCCACCTGCGAACCGCCATCTGCAGAGAAGATAAGGCTGGGTAGCGACGGCTCCTGCAGACCGGGTGTCTCGTCGATCGAGATCATCACATCGTTGACCACGACCGAAACCATCGGCGTGTCGTCATTGACATTGACGGTGAGCGACCCGGAAGCCGTGTCGCCGTCGCCGTCTGTGACGGTGTAGTTGAACGCGATCTCGATCCCGTCCTCGCTGACGCCAAGGTAGGGATGCACGAGCGGCACGTATGTGGTGAAGGTATAGGAGCCGTCGGCGTTGATCGTCAGCGTGGCGACTGTCGCAATGCTGGCGGAGAAGAAGGTCCAGGTCGTGGTCCCGCCGATCGTCGCCGGCGTATCGACGCTCACTGTCTCCTGCACGCCGACGCCGTTGGCGTCGACATAGATTGCCGAGAACGCACTAAAGCTGTCGAGCGAGATGGCCGCGAGGCCGTCCGTTCCGATCTTGAACAGAGCGCCAGCCGCGCCCGACACCGTGGTAAAGTCGGGCCAGTCGTCCTGGCCGCCGGGGTTACCGCCGGGGAAAGCGTCGTCGTCGAGAATCCGCGACGCATGGATGTGGTAGCCGATCGGGACGTCGTCGTGGATGGTGATGTTCAGCTGGCCGCTGAGAGCCACCGTGTCGCCATCGCCGTCGCGCACGGTAACCGCCGACGACAGGTCGAGCGTCAGGCTCTCGCGTCCGTCGGTGTACACGACACCGTCGCCGTGGCCGTTGTTGACGACCGCGTTACCGCCGGGCGCGCCGCTACCATCGAGCGAGAGCCTCAGATTTGGCGGTGAGCCATTATGCGGCCCGATGTTGACGAAGACCGTCGTATTTGCGGCGATCGTCAGCTGCGTGACAGTGAATTCCGGTCCGGGAGGTCCGCCACCGATAAGCTGACCGACTATGTCCCAGGTGACTTGTGCCCCAGATCCGTTCGTCACCTGAACGATCACGTCGCCATTCGGCATGCGCCCGGCAAACGAAATCCGGCTGTTGTTCTCCACCTTCGCGGTCGAATACTGCTCGCCGACGGCATCGATTGAAGCTGGCGGCACGGATGTCTCCCCGACCAGCAGCGACTCGACATGATCGAGCGGCCCAACCTGCGTGAAGATGAACGCGCCGGTCGACTGATCAACGGCGAAGGTAAAGATGGTCGGCCCGCCGACGCCCGCGGTGGCAATCAGCGTGTTGCCGGACACGCTGTAGAAAAGCGCGACACCTCCCGATGTCAGCGACGTCAGCGAACGTGAAAGATCGGTCGTCTCGACCAGATAGGCGCCGACGCCATCGGCGCCGAAGGACACCAGCGAAGAGAGATTGCCTGTCAGGATGGAATCGTTCGTGCCGCCGTCGCCATTGTCGTCGTCGGGATTGCCGAAATCGGTGCCCGCGGCGGCTTCGTTCTCGAACACCGAGCCGTTGATCACAGTTCCGGTTGAAACCGGCGTGTCGTCGTTGACGTTGACGGTGAGCGAGCCCGAAGCCTTGTCACCATCGCCGTCTGTCACCGTGAAGTTGAAGGCAACCGCCAGATTTTCCTCGGTTGCACCCGGTGTCGGGTGAGCCAGCGGTGAGAAGGTCGTGAAGCTGTAGGACCCGTCAGCGTTGATGGTCAGGGTCGCGACGGTCGCAATGCTCGACGAAGAGAACGTCCACGTCGTGCTGCCGCCGACAACCGAAGGTGCGCCGGCAACCACGTCTTGCGGAATCGCGACGCCGCCGACAATGGCGATCGCTTGGAATGGGGTGAACGAGTCGAGGCTGACCGAGCCGAAACCGTCCGCGCCAGCGCTGAACAGCGAACCGGCGCCGCCGGAAACACTCGACGCGTTAGAAACGTCGCCGGTACCGCCCAGGTTACCGCCGAACACGTCGTCGTCGAGAACCGTCGAAGCGGTGACGACCGAGGCCGTGGGCGTGTCGTCGTTGACGTTGATCCTGAGCGTACCCGAGGTAGCGTCGCCGTCGCCATCGGTTGCAGACCAGCCGAAGGAAAGCGTCTTGTTTTCCTCGACGGTACCGGATGTCGGATGCGCTACCGGGGCATTCAATGTGAAGGAATAGGAACCGTCGGCTCTGATAATGAGAACGGCCGCGCCGGCGGGGTAGTTGTCGCTGATCGCTGTCCAGGTGGTAACGCCGCCCTCGCTGCGGTCTCCGGCACTCCAGGTGACAGCTTCGGCATGGGCAACGCCGTCGCCATCCTTCCAGATGACGGAGAAGGCCGGGCCGGTGACCGAGATCGTGCCTAGGCCGTCGGAACCCATGGAGAAAAGCGATCCGGCGCCGCCGGTCGCGGCAGCGACATTGGCTACGCCGTCGGGCGGGGTGTCGTTGCCCGCAAAGAGGGATTGCGCCTCGTCGTCGAGGACGGTCGCCGACGTCACGGTGCCGGCCGAGACAGGGCGGTCGTCATCGACCGAAATACGCAGCCGCGCGGCAGCAGCATCACCATCGCCGTCGAAAACAGTGAAATTGAAGTCGAGGTTGACGTTCTCTTCCGTGGTGCTGTTGGTCGGGTGCCTGACCGGCGCGTTGAGCGAGAAGGTGTAGGAACCGTCGGCGCGGATGACGAGCACGGCAGCGGGGCTGCCCTCACCATAGTGCGCGCTCGTTGCCGTCCAGGTGGTCACGCCGCCCTCGGAGCGGACGCCGCCGCTCCACGAGACGGATTCCGTCTGCGCGAAGCCCTGCGTGTCCATATAGACGACCATGAAGTTCGGCATGTTCACCGAAATCGTGCCGAGCCCGTCGGCGCCCATGGAGAACAGCGCGCCGGCACTGCCCGAGATCGTCCTGATGTCGGGGCTCACATCGCCCGTGCCGCCGGTGTTCGCCGGCAGGAAGATCGTCTGAGCCTCATCATCGAAGGCGGCAGGCGTGACGTTGGTCGCCGTTGGTGTGTCGTCGTTGACGCGGATCGTCAGCAGGCCTGCGGCCTGGTCACCGTCCCCATCGGTCACGAGGAAACCAATATTGAGCGAGGCGTTTTCCTCGACCAGCGGCAACGAAATTGCGTGCGCGACAGGCGCGTTCAACGTGAAGGTGTAGGAGCCATCGGCCCTGATGATGAGTTCTGCGGCGCCGCCGGGATAGTTGGCGCTCGTTGCCGTCCAGGTCGTCACGCCGCCCTCAGTGCGGGCACCGCTGCTCCAGGAGACGGATTCCGTCTGCGCAAAGCCCTGTTCATCCTTGTAGACGACATTGAAAGAAGGCAGCTCAAGCGAGATCGAACCGAGCCCGTCCGACCCCATCGAAAACAGCGCGCCGGCGCCGCCCGAAACTGTCTTCACATTCGGGCTGACATCGAACAGCCCGCCATTGTTGGCCGGCAGGAACTCACTCTGCGCCTCGTCGTCCAGCACAGTCGAGGGGAACACAATGAGGTTGCTGGTCGGGGTATCGTCATTGATGCGGATCGCTAGCGAACCTGTCGCGGTGTCGCCGTCGCCATCGGTGACCGTGAAGGAGAAATCGAGCGTCGCGTTCTCCTCGATCAGGGGGAACGAGAACGAATGCACAATCGGCGCATTCAGCGTGAATGTGTAGGAGCCGTCGGCATTGATAGTCAGGACCGCAGCGCCGCCCGGGTAGTTGTCGCTTGTCGCGGTCCAGGTCGTGCTCCCGTTGGAGGTCAGGCCCTCGCCCCAGGTGACGGCCTCTGTCTGCGCGAAGCCGTCCGCGTCCTTGTAGACGACGGAGAATTTCGGCAGCGTAAGCGATATGCTCGAAAAGCCGTCAGCGCCCACCGAAAACAGTGCGCCGGCGCCACCGGAAACCGTTTTGACGTTCGGCGACACGTCGCCGGTGATGCCCAGGCCGGTGTTGGCCGGAACGAAGATCGTCTGCGCTTCATCGTCGAGTATCGTCGCAGCCGTGACCGAACCAGTCGTGACCGGCATGTCATCATCCACGGTGATCTCGAAGAAATGCTGCTGAACCGCGGCATCGCTGTCGATCACATTGATGTTGAAGTGGAGGATGATGTCGTCCTCCGTCCCACCAAGGGGATGATCGAGCACGTCGTGCAGCGTGAAGGAATAGCTGCCGTTGCCCTGCTCATCGACTGTCGCGGTGAAAACGATACGAACGCCGATCGGCAGCCCGGTTTCCCCGCTGACGGCAGGTTCCCCCTCGCCATCGCCGACATAGCCCACAATGAGGCTGCCATCGGGCGAGACATACACCCTGATGGTCTCGCCACGCGACGTGCCGACCGGCGACGATTCCGTTCCGGCATCGGATGTCACGCCAGTGAAAACCACATCGCCTTCCACAACTGTACGCGTGATGTCGGTATAGTCGTCCGGGCCCCAGGAGATGCCGAGCGAGCCGGTTGTCGTCGCGGATTCGCCCTCCACGTCGCCGGCACCGCCGGGTACGCCAAGCGGCGATGCACCCTCTTTATCAACTGTTCCCGCCACAGCCGTGCCAATGATCGGAAGGTCGTTGGTGCCGATAACGGTGACGACGACGGTCTGCGTGTCCGTGCCGCCGTTCTCGTCCGTCAGCGTAACCGTGTAGGTGAGCGTAAGGACCTGACCGTCGCGCAGGTAGTCAAAGGTGCTGTCCGGTGCGGAGAAATTCCAGGTAACGGTACCGTCGGTGCCTGTCGCACCGGTCTGTGCCGAAACCGCCGCATTGAAGAAAGCCAGCAACGCAGCGTTTTCGGCCTCCAGCTGCGCGGTGGCGCCGGTGGCCGCCACGCTGATGTCGGTGACGCTGTGGGCATTATCGGAGATGTCGACATCGGTGAACGCGATCTCGCCGCCAGCGCTCAGCGGCGTTTCGCTGCTTCGGACGTCCGGCGTCTCGACAAGGGTGGCACCAGGTCCGCCTTCGCCCGATACGATGAATACCGGTGCGTCATTGGTGCCGATTACGGTGATCGTGACTGTCCCGACAGCCGACTGCGAGCCGTCGCTGATAGTCACCTCGAATGTAAGAACAATGCTTTCGCCGGCAGCGAGAAAATCGATCGCCGCGTTGCCGACTGCGTAGGTCCAGTTGACAGTGCCGTTGCCTGCCGCCGACGGTTCGGTGGTTACGCCGCCCGGGCTGTCGAGCGTGAAGCCCGCGAGAAGCGCCGCGATCTGCGGCGCCGTGAGCGTCAGGCCGTTGTTGAGATTTGCGGCGGTTACTACCTGCCCGGTGATCGTGGCAGTATGAGTTTCCCCAAAATCGGGATCGAAGAAGGTGAGCGTACCGGTGGCGGGCGTCGGGTCCGCGTCGATACCATCCACCACATCGGCAGTTTCGACGATAGCGCCAACCGCTCCGGTGGTATCAAATGTCGGCGCAATGCCGCCAGCGTCCAGCAATTCGTTGCCGGTAGTGCCGTCGTCACCCTGCTGCGTGCCCTCGAGCAGACCAAGCACGCCGGGGCCTTCGTCGCCCTCTCCATCGCCGTTTCCATCCTGAAAATTGTTTCCGGAGCCCTGCGGAGCAGGTCCGACGACTATCAGTTGCCCTTCGGGGCCAGCCGCGACGTTGATGCCGTTGCCGGCAAGCACCGCGACCAGAACCTCCTGCGGCACCTCGATGCCGTCAATGACGAAGGTCGGGATGTTTAGCGCAGCGTTGACGATGCGGATTTCACTGCCGTCTGCCTGAACCAGGATGATGTCGGCGCCATCGACCCGCAATTCGTCGATGGTTACCCCGGCGGGCAAACGGACGATATTGTCGTCGTCCGGAGTAATCTCCGAAGGGATGATCGGATTGGGGTCTCCCGGGTCGCCGGCATCGTCTCCCGGCAATGGAACCGGATCGCCGCCAGCCTGCGCCAGGAGTATCTGGCCGTCGAAACTTCCCTCACCGGGAGTACTTGCATCACCCAGGTCGTTTTCGAGCGCTACAATGCGTGGATCTTCGACAGCCATATCCGTGCCCCAAAATAAAGACTGGCTGGCACTAATATCTTTCCGCTTTTCGATTTCAACTTGCTGTTAAGCGCGCGATATAATCTGTTATACAGTTCCCGGGTTTATTTACGCTTGGTTAACCCAAGGCATATCCTGTTATGCTATCGCCGGTTTTCTGCGCGCTTTTCCACGGTTTCTGCCTCGTTAATTGAACAGGGCGGATTTTACTCAAAAGTTCCGCCCGGAATTACCGAAGTATTTTCCACGTATCTTCCCGGTTTCTTTATACGCTTTGAGTACGATACCCTGCAGTGGATCGGGGATCGCCAATGTTGTCGCAGATCAGATCAAGCATAACGGCAGGTTTATTCACAGTTGGACTGGTTTTGTCTGGCAGCGGAGCATCGGCGAATGCCGCTTCGATGTCCTTACTGCTGGATGCGGGTGCGGACAGTCATCGCGTTGTCATCGCTCACGGCGCTTCAAAGCGCGTATCCGGAATCGTCTCGGCGATCCTGGGGCTTCATGCAAACCGAGGCACTGGGGCCGAAGAAGCCGCTCCCGCTGCCGCGTCCTTCGCGGCTCACGGCGTCCGCGACAGCCAGTTGGTAGCCCGCCTGCGGGTACCGGACCAGCAGGCCGGCAGGCGCGGTCGCCAGCAGACGTCATTGTTCCGTTCAGTTGGCATCCCGTTCGGCAAGCTGCCGGCGCTGGCGCGAATGGCTCCCATCGAACGGGACATCGAAGGCGGCTTTTCGAACAATTGCGCTACCGCAGCCTGCGAAAGCACGGCGCAGCGGCTCGCGGCCGCAGCCGGCGAAGCAGGGCAAAAGGGGTTCCTCGAGCTTGTCGCGGCAGTCAACTCCGGCGTGAACAACGCCGTGCGTTACCAGCCCGACCGCGCCATCTACGGACAGGTGGATTTCTGGGCCAGCCCGAGCACGACGCTCGACCGCGGTACAGGCGACTGCGAGGATTACGCGATCCTGAAGATGGCCGTGCTCGCCGGCGCGGGCGTACCCCGCTCATCAATGTCGATCGTGGTGCTGCGCGACCAGCGCCGCAACGTCTATCATTCGGTGCTGTCGATACGCACCACGCAGGGCAACTTCATCCTCGACAATGTGAGGGCGGAGGTGCTGCTCGATGCCGAATTGCCCGATTACCTGCCGCTCTATTCGATCACCAAGGATCGCGGGCAGATTTACGGCCGGCCAGTGGGCGAAACCGGCGCCTTTGCGTCACTTGCAGGGCTCGACAGCATCGCACCCGGCGAGGGCGAGGAACTTCCGGTCGACCTGGCGGCAGCCAGTTCAATGCCCCGCTAAGCTGTCAGGTCACGAAGGCGAACACCGTCACCTTGTCCGGCGAGGGCGCCAGCGTCGCCTTGAGCTGGCCGCGCACGCGCCGTTCCGCAACTCCGAGCACGAAACCGGTGCCGACGGGCTCGGCGGGATGGGCGTAAAGCTGCGCAAGCAGAGTCTCGAGTTGAGTGTCCAGCGACAGACGCAAGCCGCGCATGACCTCCGATCGCTCGACGCCGACGAAGCTTGCCTGCACGAAGTTCAGGAACGGCAGATTGTAGTGAACGATGCGCTTGTCTTCCGACAGCGCAAAGGCGGGTGACGGACAGGCCTGCAGTATCGCGAACAGGTTTTCCTGCAAGGTCGCGCGAACATATGAGTCAAGCCGCTCGCGTAGCCAGCGCGCGCCGACGATGCGAAGCGCCGACGAGAGGTTGCCTCCGGGGGGAAGGCGGTCGTGGGTCGTCGCCACCAGATCGCCCATCGTCTTGCCCTCGGCGCTAGCCGTCGCGGTCAAAACCTCCCAGAAAATACGTTCGAGCCGGATGCCGCGCCGCTTTCCGCGCGCCGCGACGGCACGGAACTGCAGTTCCATTGCGGAGGCCGCGGGCTGCAACCGGTTGTCGACGAGTGGCGCGTCGTTCATGCGCCTATTGTCTTCTGCTGCATTATCGTTCCGTCAGCGCTTCGGTCCGAGCCTTGTTGACCGGCTTCAGCAGGTAGTCCAGCACCGTTTTCTGGCCAGTCATTATTTCCACGGAAGCGACCATCCCGGGAATGATCAGATGGCTCTTCCCGTCCCTTACGACACCGGTCTCGTCCGTCTTCACGTAGACCTGATAGTAGGTCTCGCTGGTCTGCTGGTCGATGATGCTGTCGGCCGATATGTTGACCACCTCGCCATCCAGACCGCCGAATATCGAAAAGTCGTAGGCCGTAATCTTTACCAGCGCAGGCTGACCTGCACGCACGAAGGCGACATCGCGCGGCGAGATGCGGGCCTCGACCAGCAACTCGTCCGAAGTGGGAACCACGCCGCCTATCACCCCGCCGGGCTGCACGAAGGCGCCGATCGTGTTGATGTCCAGCGTGTTGACGATGCCATCGACAGGCGATCGGATATCGGTGCGGCGAACGCGATCCGAGGCGCCGCGAATTGTCTCGTCCAACACGTTTAGTTCAGCCAGCAGGTCGGACTTTTCGGTCCGCGCTTCCTGTCTCAGTTGCAGCACCAGTTCGCTCTTTTGAAGCTCGGCTTCCCTGATGGCGGCATCGAGCCGGCCCAGGCTGGCTTGCGCTACAAGCAGCTGACCCCGCTTTTCCGCCAGTTCCCGCTCAAGGCGCAGGAAGTCGGTCTCCGCGTGCAGCCGGCGCTGAACCAGGGGCTCGATCATCTTGAGCTCGCGATCCATCGCCTCGATAACCGCCTGGAGCTGCTCGATATTGGTCTGTGCTTCCTGCATTTCGAGCGAGCGCTGCTCGGCCCGGGCGCTCAGCACGTCGGCCTTGGCGCGCAGGTTCTCACGACGCGCTTCCAGCACCGCCGCTTCGTTTGCGCAGATCGCCTCCGAGACCGCCAGCAGTTCGGGCGAGCACTGGAACTGCGCGTCCAGATCTCCCGATATCTCGATATCCAGCCGGGCGATGCGCGCACGCAGCGTGTTTGCCCGCGCCTGCGACTCGCCGAGTGAGGATGCGCTCGTCGTGTTGTCGAGGCGCAGGATCAGGTCGTCCTTGCGGACCACCTGCCCCACCCGCACTGCGATCTCCTGAACCACGCCGGGCTCACTTGCCTGGATGATCTGGGTCTTGGTCAAGGGAATGACCTTGCCCTCGCCGCGTGCGATCTCGTCGACACGGGCGATAGCCGCCCAGGCGACAAAGCAGCCGATAAGAAGCGCGACGATCGCAACGACGAGGCGTGCCGCGAGAGGCGGGCGGTCGGAAATGCCGGCTTTCACTTCTGTTCACCCAGTGCGTTGCGCTGAAGGGCTTCGATCACTTTCTGCTTCGGACCGTCGGCGATCACGCGCCCCCGGTCGACGACGATCAAGCGGTCGATCATTTCCAGCATCGAGTGGCGGTGCGTGGCGATGATAACCGTGGTCGAACGGTCGAAGGCCCGGCGCAGATTGTCGAGAAGCAGGCGCTCGCTCGCCAGGTCCATGGCGCCCGACGGCTCGTCGAGGAACACTATCTTTGGGCGCGCCAGCAGCAGCCGCGCAATTGCGATGGCCTGGCGCTGGCCACCGGAAAGCGCACTGCCGCGCTCGCCGACCGGCATGTCGAAGCCGCGCGGATGCAGGGCCACGAACTGATCGACGCCGGTCTGTTTCGCTACCTCGAGCAGTTCGTCATCGGTGGCCGTCGGCCTGCCGACGAGCAAGTTTTCCTTCACAGTGCCAGAAAAGAGGTCGGCAGACTGGCCGGCAAGGCCGACGCAGGAGCGAATTTCCGCCGGGTGGTACTGGCGGATATCGATGCCGTCGATCAGGAGCTTGCCGGACGCCGGCGGGTAGAGGCCGCCGATCAACCGGCCGATGGTCGACTTGCCCGAGCCTATGCGGCCGATGATGCCAACGCGCTCGCCGGCGGCGATCCGGAACGACAATTCGTTCAGCACGTTTAGGTCTGTGTTCGGGTAGGCGAACCCGACCTGGCTGAACTCCAGGCTGGCTGCGGTAATCGTCCGGTTGACGAAGCCGACCGTGTCGGGCCGGTCCTCGGGCTGATCCATGATCGTGTTCAGGATACGCAGCGACAGAAGCGCCTGGCGAAGGCGGGCCAGCGTCATGGCGATCTGCGTCAGCGGCGCAACGGCCCTGCCCGACAGCATGACGGTGGCGATGATGGCGCCCGTGGATATGTCTCCCTCCGCAAAGGCGTAGGCACCGGCGAGAATGATGCCGACCGTCACCAATTGCTGCACGAACTGCGTCGAATTCGCGGCAGCGGAAGAGATCCGCTTTATCTGGTCGCTGGTATGCGCGGCGTTCTTGCTCAGCTCCTGCCATTTGCGCAGCAGGTTCGCTTCCGCACGCAAGCTCTTCACCGTCTCAATGGTGGCGATCGATTCTACGAGCAGGGACTGGCGTTGCGCCGACTCATTGGCAGCCGCCGCGACGCGTTTGCCGATTTGCCGCTGTGCAATCAGGCCGATCGCGACGGCCAGGGTAAACGCAACTGTGGGAATGACGGCGATCCAGCCCGACAGGCTGTAAATCACGGCCAGAAAGAGGAAGACGAACACCGAGTCGATCAGCGTGCTGATCGTGTTCGAAGTGAAGAACTCGCGCACGAATTCGTACTGCGTGACGCGGCTGGCATATTCGCCGGTCGACATGGGCCGCGCCGCCAGCGTGGTGTTGAGCACCTTGTCGAACAGCAGCGTGGACAGGCGCAGATCTGCCTTGCGGCCGGCATAGTCGATGAGCGCCGCACGCGCCGTCTTCAGCATCAGATCGAAGACAAGGGCCGCTCCGACGCCGAGCGCCAGCACCCACAGCGTCGCCATCGCTTCGTTGGGCAGAACCCGGTCATAGACGTTCATCACGAACAACGGCGAGACGAGCGCGATGATGTTGATGAAGAGTGCGGCCAGCGCGACCCGCAGGTAGGTGCGCCAGAATTGCGCCAGCGTCGCGGTCAGCCAGTGCGGCTTTTCGAACGTCGCGGCCTGCCCGACGCCTAGCTCTATTGCCTCGTTGGCGTAGGAGACTGAGAAGCTGAACAGGCCGGCAACGCGCAGCGATCGCAGTTCCTTTGTCGAAAGGACAACGGTTCCCTCCGATTGGCCTGCCGGACGTGACAGGATGCCTCCGTCCGCCGTCTCTTCGAGAAGCGGCAGAGCAGCGCCGTCGGCAAGCAGGGCGATCGCCGGAAGATCGACATTGCCGCTTTTGAGATCGTCGGGGCGCACCGGAGCGGCAACCAACCCGATCCTGCGCGCCAGGCGATCGATCGCGTCGGGGTCAGGGTTTTCAAGGTCGGATTCCGGCACCCCGGAGAACAGGACCGTGCCGGAGGCGGGCCTGCCGAGAAATGCGGCCACTGATGCAAAAGCCGATCCGAAGCTTCGACCTGAAACGGACTTGGCCGCGCTAGGCGCGGCCAAAGTCACAGCATCGGTTCCGTGCACTGCGGTTTCATTCCTTCCGAATGGGCGCCAGCAGATCGAGGGGCTGGGACGACCGCTGTCGCGAAGGCAAGCGCCGATAATCGGGCGCATCCACGCTTTGCACGCGGAACTCTTCACGGGCGTAGGCATCGCCCTGTTCGACCGTGGACGAACCCATCGTCGACGCCAGCGATCCCGTAGCGGCCAGCAGCCTGTATTCGGCAAACAGCGCCGCATATGCCGCCGTCTGCGAAAGAATGGCCGCGTTGAAGCGGGTGTTCTGGGCGCCGAGAACGTCGAGCAGAGACCGCTCGCCGACACGGAACTGCTCGCGATACGAGGAGACGAGCTGCGCGTTGACCCCCGCCTGGTCTCGCAGCAAGCCAGCCAGTTCGGCGCGCTGGCCGCGCTGGTTCCATGCCTCGCGCACCGCTTCCTCAACCTGGCGGTGGATTACCGCCAGCGCATAACGCTGTTCGCCAGAGCGGCGGATGCTCTCTTGCTTGGCAGCAACGTCGCGCCCGCCCCGGTAGAGGTTCCACCTGGCGACGACCTTGGCTTCGAGGTCGGATGTATAGCCCTGCGAGCCATCGATATCCTGACCAACCCGCGCACGTCCCTCAAAGGTGAATTTGGGGAAGAACGGTGCGTCCGCGCCGCGCGATTCGGCGTCCGCGGCGTCGACATCGGCGCCGGCAGCCATGACGCGCGGATTGTTGCGGCGCGCCAGTTCGATCGCGCCATCGAGCGTGTTTGGGATGTATCTCGCGACCGACGGGGGCCGGCTGGCATTGGTCAGCGGCCGGCCGACGAGCCGGTTGAAGCGGATCTTCGCGGCCTGAAGGTCCTCGTTGACTTCGGTCAGGCGGGCGTTGGCGGAGATCATGCGCTCCTGGCCCTGTATCCTGTCGGCCTCAGTCAGCACGCCGCCGCTCACGCTTTCGGCGATGTCGCCGAGGATCGCCCGGTGGAAATCGACATTCTGCTGGGCAGCAGCAACGATTTCCGCCTGAACCAGGATCTCGAGGTATTCCTGCGCGACAGCCAGCGCTATCGCCTCAGAGCGCTCCAGCACCCGGAAGGACGCACCATCGACGCGCGCAGCCTGGCGTTCGACCTCGGCGCGCCGTGCCCCACCATCAAACAGCGTCTGGGTCAGAGACAGACCGACATCGCGCGGATAGAGATCCTGGCCTGCGACGCCAAGCCGGCGGCTGCTCGGGCTGTCCAGCCGGCGGATGCCGGCAGATGCCTCAAGGTCAATACTCGGCAGATAGAGCCCCCGCGCCTGACGAAGTTCGAACTCCGTCGCTTCGCGGTTCTCAGCAGCCTGCAAGATTTCAGGATTGGTGGTGAGCGCCTCGGAAATGGCTTCCTTGAGGGTGAGTGCGTGTGCACTTCCCCCCATGCCCCCGGCTACCAGCGCAATCTGTAATACGCAGAACGAAACAAGATTCCGTATGGCCATCCCAGCACCCAATACGACCCTCGCGGGCATTGCTAGGGCATAAGTTACCGGAAGTCATCATGGATTCTTAGTGCATGGCGGCCAATAGCACAATTGGTAAATATGTAACTTCTTGGCAACAGTCTCTTTCAATGCAACGGAACGGACTACCTTACATACAAATTACATATCCCATTATGCTCTTCTGCATATTTAAAGCTCATTCCATGTCGTTTTGCATAATCAAATAAGCATGTCGTCCCGGATGACTCTCACGACCATGATAAAAGCTTCATTCAGCGTCACTCAGCGAGTTCACACTGCCCGACGGCAAAGCAAATCTGGTTAGAAGGCAAGTCCGGCGAGGATCGTCCCGTCGCTCCCCGGCGTCGACGTCCGGCGCGGCGGTCCGCCGCGCAAGGTCCATTGGCGCACCGCGCCGGACGTCCCCCAGCCGTTACTCGTGAATCTTGAACACCTTCCGGGCGTTGTCCTCGAAAAACTGCTTCAGCCCGGCTTCGCCGATCGGCATCTGCTCAAGCTCGCCGACCTCACTTGGCTGGAACTGCCACGGGTAATCCATGGCGTACATCATCCGGTCGGCCCCGATCACGTCGCGGATGAACATCACCGGCGGCGCCCAGCCGACGCCGGAGGACGTGTAGTAGAAGTTCTCCTTGAGGTAGTCGCTCGCCTTGCGCTTCAACGGATGCACATGCGGATAGCGCTTCGACACCGAGATATGGCCGTGCATGAAGTCGATGCGCGACAGCCAGTAGGGCAGCGCCTCGCCGCAATGGCCCAGCATGATCTGCAGATTCGGGAAACGGTCGAAGAGGCCGGCGACGACAAGCCGCAAGGCGTGCAGTCCGGTCTCGCAGGCGAAGCCGTAGACGGCGGCGTCGAGGCCACGCTTCAGGAACGGGTCGATCATGTTTGCGGGCGGCGTCTGCGGGTGCAGATAGATCGGCACGTCAAGCGCCTCGGCCGCCTCGAAGATTTCCCAGTACTGTTCGTCGTCGAGATAGGTGCCGAGGGTGTGCGAATTGAAAATACCGCCGCGCAGGCCGAGCTTCTTCACGCCGCGCTCAAGCTCCTTCGCCGCGTTGGCCGGATCGAGCGGCGAAAATGCCGCTAGGCCGACATAGCGGTCAGGATGGCGCGCGATGCCCTCGGCGAGTTCGTCGTTGAAGCGGATCGCCAGCGAGGAAGCAGTGGCAGGATCGAATATCTGCACGCCAGGCGAGGTCAGCCCCAGCACTGCAATGTCGATGCCGGAATCGTCCATATCCCTAAGGCGTTCGCCATCGAGGTCCTGGATGCGGCGGTTGTGCGCCTTCGCCTTTTCGGAATCGCCGGAGAAGAAACCCCAGAGGCTCTGGAAGCCGGGGTCGCCAATCGTCTTCTCCTGAATCTCCTTGCGGTAGAGCTTGATCATCTCCTCCGGAGCCCAGGCCTCCTCCGTGGCGATGCGCTTGTAAGGCGGGTTGGGGTTCTTCTGGTTCATGGCTGAGCCTTCTTTTCATTGAGGAGAGTTTGGCGCGGCGATGCCGCGCCTGCCGCGAATTTGCGGGTTGCGAAAACGATTGCGGCGCCTGCGAGTGTTGTCGCGATAACCAGGCCGCCGCCGGGTTCGAAGATCGCGCTGCTGGCTCCGACGACGAGCGCGGCGGCCGCTGCGAGCCAGCGCCGCCAGCCGCCGCCATAGGCACCATTCCACGCCAGCACTTCGGCAAGCATGACGCCGGCGACCGTGACGCTCAGGCACGAGACGCCGATCTCGAGCCACGTGCCCTCGAGCAGCAGCGCCGGATTGAAAGCGAAAACGAAGGGAATGAGGTAGGCGACGATGGCGAGCCGCATGCCGCTGATGCCGGTGCGCCACATGTCGCTCTCGGCCAGCGACGCCGCGGCATAGGAGGCGATCGCCACCGGCGGCGTCAGCATCGAAAGCAGGCCGAAATAGAAGATGAAAAGATGCGCCGACATCTGGCCGATGCCGGCCTTGACCAGCGCCGGGGCGAGCAGAACCGACACGACGACATAGACGCCGGTCGTCGGCATGCCGACACCGAGTACCACGGCAATAAGCGCGGTGACGGCAAGCAGCGGCAGCACGCCGCCAAGCTCGGCGATGCTGCCCAGCGCCAGCGTGAGCGCGAAGCCCAGCCCGGTGATATTGATCGTGCCGATGATGATGCCGGCGACACCGCACACCAGCAGCACCGGGATCAGAATCGTGCCGGCGTTGCGGGTGATGTCGTCGAGCAGCGACAGGCTAAGCGCGTGGCGCGGCTGTGTGACGAGATGCAGCGCGTAGGAGACGAAGGCAGAATAGAGCGCCGCCTTGCCTGGCGCATATCCCAGTCCGAACAGGAACCAGATCAGCACGCCAAGCGGAAAGAGCAGCGGCCACGCCTTGGCGAGGCTGCCGATGATGGGCGGCAGTTCGTTTCGCGGCGCGCCAACGAGGCCATGGACGGCCGCGTAGCGATCCACCTGCAGATAGAGCATCAGGTAGTAGGCGAGCGCCGGCAGCAGGGCGGCCAGCACGACGTCGGCGTAGGACACCTGCAAGAACTCGGCGATAACGAAAGCCGTGGCGCCCATGACAGGCGGCGCGATCTGCCCGCCATTGGAGGCGACGGCCTCGATCGCCGCGGCGTGGCGCGCCGGAAAGCCGGATCGCTTCATCATCGGAATGGTGACGACGCCGGTGCTCATCACATTGGCGACCGTCGAGCCCGACAAGGTACCGAACAGGCTAGACGCGAGTATTGCGACCTTGGCAGGTCCGCCGCGGCGGTGGCCCATCGCCGCCATTGCCAAGTCGGTCAGAATGCGGCTGCCGCCAACCGCGTTGAGCACCGCGCCGAAAACGATGAAGCCGAGGATCTGCGTGGCGCCGACGCCGAGCACCAGACCGACGATGCCGTTGGTGTCGGAGTAGAGGTAGAGCAGGAAGCGCGCCGGCGCGATGCTGGCCGCCTCGAATATGCCCGGCGCCCAGGCTCCAAGGAAACCGTAAGCGATGAAGGCCAGCGCCAGTGCGGCTAGCACGCCGCCGCAGTGGCGCCGCGTTGCTTCAACCGTGCCGGCGATCGCGATGAGCGCCGGCACCCATTTCTCAGGCCCCCGGTTGACGGGATCGAGCAGCCAGGGCTCGTAGTTCCAGGCAAGCCACAGCCATGAGGCGAGCGCCGCCGGTCCCAGCAGCCAGTCCAGCACGTGCCACCGCCCCTTGAGCGGTGCGACGACGAGGCCAACCAGCACGGCCAAGCCGATCATCAGCGCGAGATATTGCTCGGTGATGACGACGTAGCCGAGCCTGCGCGGCACATCGAGCAGCCAGAGGATGCCGATCAGTGTGATCGGCACCGCCAGGTGATTGGCCTTCATCGTTCGTTCTCAGGCGAGCCGAAGCCTAGTTCTGCATCGCCTCGTCGCGACTGGCATTCTGGTCGCTCCACATGCCCTTCGACTTGTAGAACTCCACAGCCGCCGGATGGTACGGCACGGTGTTTGACGGCATGGACAGACGCTCCTGCGCGGCCCCGCCAAGCGGCGGATAGTCCTGCTTGAGCTGTGGCAGGCTCTCGTAGAAAGCCTCCAGGATCTTCGTCGCTTCCTCGTCGGGCAGGTCGGCGTCGACGGTGAGATAGACGTCGAAAGCCGAGACCGTCACCGGCTCGGTGACTTCGGGAAGGCGCGGGCTCGGGTTCACCGTTGTGAGGTAGAGACCGGTGAACATCTCGTCGGCCTTCTCGCTGGTGGCGTTCTCGCCGTCGATGTCGAGATAGCGGATGCCGCCGGGGATCGAGGCGTGCGCCTGCTGGGTGAGCGGAATGCCGACCGCGATCAGCGTGGCGTCGAGGCTGTTCTCGGTCAGCTGCTCCATACCGGGTCCAAGGCCCGCGACGGTGACCTGTTCGACGCCGCCGGCGCCGACGCCGGAGAGTTCGAGGATGGTCTTCGACAGGGCGCTCATTGCCTTCAGCGCGCTGAGGTCAGTGACAACGCGCTTGCCGCCGAGTTCGGACACCTTGGTGATGCCTAGGTCGTTGCGGGCAACCAGCGCCACATTCAGCGGCCAGATGCGCGCCAGAACGCGCAGATCGGTCATCGGCTCGCCGAACTCGCCGTTTCTCGCGCCGCCGAGGTCGAGGCTCGAATTGAGGCCCATCGTGACCTCGCCGGCCGAAATCAGCGGCAGGTAGACGGATGAACCGGTGTATGGCTGCACGGTAACCTGCGCACCCAGCTTTTCCTGCAGGGCCGCGGCGATGCCGCCGCCGATCGTATAGTAGATGGTGCCTTGCGGGTTGGTGCCGAGCGTATAGCGGTCGGCCGACATTGCGGAATTCGCGAAAAGTGCAACGGCCCCAACGGTGGCCATTGCGGCGTAACGACGCCAGTTCATGACAATCCTCCCTTGCAGTCCGCATGGCTCCCACGGCCGAGCGGATCGTTTGCACGGCTGTCATTGAAGAGGATGTCGATTATGAATAAAATCGAAAAATTCCTGATCATTCATGAAGCGACTTTAAGTGCAGATCGAAAGCCAACTAACCCTCAAGCAGCTACGGGCATTCGCCTCGGTCTACCGGCTGGGCAAGCTGTCCGCCGCCGCCGAGGAACTTGGGGTCACCCAATCGGCCGTCAGCGTGCTGATCCGCCAGGTCGAGGAAACGCTGAACACGCGGCTCTTCGACCGCACGACTCGCTCGCTCGCTCCTACTGCGGCGGCCGAGGAAGCCTTCGGCATTGCAGAACGCATTCTCCAAGATGTCGCGACGCTTGGCAGCAACTTCCGCGACCTGTCAGAGGGAAGCCGCGGTCGGGTGCGGCTCGCCGCGACGCCGGGCACGGCTATGACCGTTCTGCCCGAAACGGCGCGGCGCTTCAGCCGGCGCTACACGAATATCGAGTTCGTGCTCGACGATTGCGCGCCAAACCAGTTCCTGCCGCTGATTTCGTCGGAGCGCGTCGAACTCGGCATCGGCGTGCCGCCGCACGCGGCGGCGGAGTTCGACAGCGAGCCGATACTCGAAGACCGCATGGTCATCGTCTGCGCGCGAGACCACCCGTTCGCGGCCCTCGAACAGGTCCGCTGGACCGATCTCAGGGATGTCCCGGTCATCGCCTTCCGTTACGGCTACGGCGTGCGGCAGCTGCTTGAAGCCACTGCCGGCAAGATGGGCTTCGAACCACGCATCGTGCACGAGGTGGGCTTCCTGTTCACAGCGGCATGGATGGCGGCGAGCGGGCTGGGCGTAACGATATTGCCCGCCGCATTGGCGCGCCTTCAGGTGGATACGGGCTTGATCACGCGGCCGCTGGTCGAACCCGAGGTGACGCGTGTGCTCGCCCTCATCACCAAGAAGGGACGATCACTGTCGCCGGCCTGCCGGCTTTTCGTCGGCGTGCTGAACGAGGTGATCGCCGAGGAGCGAGGCGAGCGGTCAATCGCTGCCGAGTAATATCTATTCCGCGGCCTGCAGTTGGCCGGCGCGAACAATCTCCCTGATTTCCGAGAGGCAGGAGCCGCAATTGGTGCCGGCGCCGAGCGCGGCGCCGACAGCTTCGGCGCTTCGGCATCCCCCGGCGACCGCATCAGCGATCTGGTTGATGCCGACGCCGAAGCAGGAGCAGACGATGCGGCCGATCGGCGCGCGGGCCTGCGGCGCACGGCCGGACAAGAGCCCGCGCCGCGCCGCATCGTCTAAAGGCTCGCCGGAAGCGAACACTTCCGCCAGCCATTCGCAGTCCGGCAGCATGCTAGGCTGGGCGACGAACAGGACCTCGGTCAGTGCACCCGCGCCATCGGTCGTCCCGGCGCGATAGGAAAGGCCGCGGCGGTCGGAGTATTCAATCCTTCGGCCCGATGAGGCCGGGTCGAGCAGACCCTTCGCCAGAAGGATGCCCTGATCGGCCTTTTCGGTGCCCGTGAGGTCGTAGCGCCAGCCGCCTTCGATTGCCTGACGGCTCCAGTGGACAAAGCCGGTCGGGCGCAGATCGCGCCGGGTGAGCAGCACTGCCTCCCAGGCCGTTTCCTCGCGCACCAGCCGGGCCGGAACGTTCTTCAGTTCCGGCTGGCCTGAAATGGGATCGGTGGCCGGGTTCGAGAGCGAGCCTGCCGCAGCATTGGCGGCGAAACGGCCGCTCCAGTGCATCGGCAGGAAAATCTCGCCGCGGCGCTGTTCGTCGGTCTGCCGCGCCACCGCCCGCACGGAACCGTAGGGGCTTTCGATGCGCACGAGATCGCCGTCAGCGATGGCGAGTGACACCGCGTCGGCTGGATTGATCCCGCATTGCGGCTCCGGCGCGTTGGCCATCAAGCGCGGCACGCGGCCGGTGCGAGTCATGGTGTGCCACTGGTCACGCAGGCGGCCGGTATTGAGGACAAGCGGATAGTCAGCGGAGGGTTCGAGCGCCGGACCTTGCTGCCGAACCGCCACAAAGCGGGCGCGTCCATCCGGGGTGGAGAAGCCGCCCTGGCTGAACAGCCTGCCGCCTTTGGTCTGCGATTGCTTTCGCAGCGGCCAATTTGCCGGAGACAGCGCGGCGTAGTCATCCTGGTTGATACCGGCGAGCGCGCCGATATCGAAAACGCGTGCGCCGTCGTTCTCGAATGCCGAAAGCGCAGCGTGTTCGCGGAAGATGTCGGAGTTCGACGCATAAGCGAAGGCTGCGCCGTAGCCCATGCGCCGCGCAATTTCTGTGACGATCCACCAATCGGGCCGCGCCTCGCCCGGCGGCGGGACGAAAGCGCGCTGGCGCGAGATGCGCCGCTCCGAGTTGGTCACCGTGCCGTCCTTCTCGCCCCAGCCAGCGGCCGGCAGAAGCACGTCGGCAAAGCGTGTCGTGTCGGTGTGGGTGATGTCGGAAACGACGACGAAGTCGCACGCTTTCAGCGCGGCGCGCACCTCGCCGGCATCGGGCATCGATACAGCTGGGTTGGTGCCCATGACCCAGATCGCCTTGATCCGCCCGTCGGCAACGGCGCGGAACATGTCGACCGCTTTCAGCCCTTCCTTGCGGGCAATCGCTGGCGCGTTCCAGAAGCGGGCGACGCGGTCTGTCTCCTCGCCGGAAAAGCCCATATGCGCGGCCAACTGGTTGGCGAGTCCGCCGACCTCGCGCCCGCCCATGGCGTTGGGTTGGCCGGTGACGGAGAATGGTCCCATGCCCGGCTGGCCGATGCGCCCCGTCGCCAGATGGCAGTTGATGATGGCGTTGACCTTGTCGGTGCCGCGGGAGGACTGGTTCACGCCCTGGCTGTAGACGGTGACCGTGCGCTCCGTCCTTACGAACCAATCGTAAAAGCGGCGCAAATCGATTTCATCCAGCCCGCATTCGTCGGCAACAGCAGCCGGCGACGGCGCATCCGCCATGGCTTCTGAAAGTGCGGCGGGAAAGCCTGAGGTGTGCCGGGCGACGAAATCGTGGTCGATGGCGTAGGCCTTGGCGATCGCCGCCAGCAGCCCGTTGAACAGAAGAACGTCGGTGCCCGGCTTCAGCGCCAGATACAGGTCGCAATCCGATGCGCTGGCCGTGCGGCGCGGGTCGATGACGACGATCTTCGTGCCGCGTTCCTTGCGCGCCGCCAGCAAGCGCTGATGCAGGATCGGATGGCACCAGGCGAGGTTGGAGCCGGTCAATACGACGAGGTCGGCTTCCTCCAGATCCTCGTAGATGCCGGGAACGATATCCTCGCCGAAGGCGCGTTTATGGCCGGCCACCGACGAGGCCATGCACAGCCGCGAATTGGTGTCGATGTTGGCCGATCCGATGAAGCCCTTCATCAGCTTGTTGGCGACGTAATAGTCCTCTGTCAGCATCTGCCCGGAGACATAGAAGGCGACCGAATCCGGTCCGTGTTTGGCGACCGTTTCCGTGAACCTTTTGGCGACAAGGTCCAGCGCTTCGTCCCAGCGGGCACGCTTTCCCGCGATCTCAGGGTAAATGAGGCGTCCGTCGAGCCCCATCGTCTCGCCGAGCGCCGAGCCCTTTGAGCAAAGCTTGCCGAAATTGGCCGGGTGGTCGGGGTCGCCGCGGACCGACACCTGCCCGTCCGGAGCGACCCTGGCCAGTACGCCGCAGCCCACCCCGCAATAGGGGCAGGTGGTCCTCACCTCGCGCGCTTCCTCCGATGGCATGACTGGCTACACGGCCTCGGTGGCGAGCGCCTCGATCGCAATGAAGAGCCGCCCATCCTCGACCTTGACCGGAATGGTTTTCACCGAGCCCTCATCGGCGCCCTGCGCCTCGCCTGTCTCCAGCGAGATAACCCAGTTATGCAGCGGGCAGGTGACCGACGCGCCGTGCACGATGCCCTGGCTCAGCGGCCCGCCGCGATGCGGGCAATGATCCTCGATGGCATAGACCTGGTCCTCCGCCGTCCGGAACACGCCGATCCTGCCTTGCGGGGTCGTGACGCAGCGCGCGCCGCGGGGCGGGATGTCCTCGACGGCGCCGATGGCGATCCAGTTTACCGTCACCGCGTTCATTCCGCCGCCTCCTTGAAGCCGACGGCGGCCATCGGCCTGAACTCGTGCTTGTCCTTGCCGGAGACGCGCTCCGACCAGGGATCGACCTGCGCGAATTTCTGGCTGAAGACGAAGCGGTCGTAGTAGGCCTTGCGCTTGTCCGCATCGTCCATGATCTGACGGCGAATCTCGTCGTAGCCGATGCGCCTCGCCCATTTGTAGATGCGTTCGAGATAGCGGCCCTGCTCGCGATACATCTGGGTGAGAGCCACGATATGCTCGAGCGCTTCGCCCTCGGTCTTCACAAGGCCGAGCACTTCGGTGCCCTTTATGTCGAGGCCGGCCGCACCGGCGAAATGGATTTCGAAACCGGAATCAACGCAGACGACACCGACATCCTTGCACGTCGCCTCGGCGCAGTTTCGCGGGCAGCCGGAGACGGCCATCTTCACCTTGGCCGGCGTCCATGAGCCCCACATGAACTTCTCGATGCGGATGCCGAGCCCGGTCGAATCCTGCGTGCCGAAGCGGCACCAGTCGGAGCCGACGCAGGTCTTAACCGTGCGCAGGCCCTTGGCGTAGGCATGGCCCGAAACGAACCCGGCCTTGCCGAGGTCAGACCACACGGCCGGCAGGTCTTCCTTCTTGATGCCCAGCATGTCGATGCGCTGGCCGCCGGTGACCTTCACCGTGGGAATGGCGAACTTGTCGACCACGTCGGCGATGGCGCGCAGTTCGGCTGACGAGGTCACACCGCCCCACATGCGCGGCACAACGGAATAAGTGCCATCCTTCTGGATGTTGGCGTGGGCGCGTTCGTTGATGAAGCGCGACTGGTAGTCGTCGGCATATTCGTCGGGCCAGTCTGCGACGAGATAGTAGTTGAGCGCCGGCCGGCACTTGGCGCAGCCGCAGGACGATTTCCACTGCAGCTCCTGCATGACTGCGGGAATGGTCTTGAGCTGCTTCGCCTTGATCAGGCGGCGCACATCGTCATGGCCGAGTTCCGTGCAGCCGCACATGGGCTGCACTGCGGCGGGGTTGTAGGCATCGCCCAGCGTCAGCGCCATGAGCTGTTCGACGAGGCCCGTGCAGGTGCCGCACGAGGCGGAAGCCTTGGTATGGGCGCGGACGTCGTCCAGCGACGTCAGGCCCTTCGCGGTGATCGTGCCGGTGATTCTGGATTTGCATACGCCGTTGCAGCCGCAGATCTCCGCGTCATCCGGCAGAGCTGCAACGGCCGCCATAGGGTCCATGGGGGACCCTCCCTGGAAGGCCTGACCGAAGATGAGCGTGTCGCGCATCTCCGAAATGTCGGTTTCCTTCTTTTTCAGATCGTTGAACCAGGCGCCGTCCATCGTTTCGCCGAAGAGCACCGTGCCGATAATGCGATTATCCTTCAGCACGACGCGCTTGTAGACGCCGGAAGCGGCGTCCCTAAGCACGATTTCCTCGCGGTCGTCACCGTCGGCGAAGTCACCCAGCGAGAAGAGATCGATGCCGGTCACCTTGAGCTTGGTCGGCGTGTCGGAGTGGACGAAAGAGGCTTGTCCCTCGCCGGCCAGTTGCGCCGCCGCCACGCGCGCCATCTCGTAAAGCGGCGCGACGAGGCCATAGACCCTGCCGTCGACTTCGGCGCATTCGCCGAGCGCGAAGACATCCGGATCGGACGTGCGCATGCCGCCATCGACGACGATGCCGCGATTGACGGCGAGACCTGTTTCCTTCGCCAGCGCAGCGTTCGGTTTGATGCCTGCAGCCATCACGACAAGGCTGGCCGGGATGATGGTGCCGTTCTCCAACTCGACCGACTCGACCTTGCCGTCGCCGTGGATCGCCTTGGTGCTGGCCTTGGTGATGACCTTGATGCCGCGTTCCTCGACCGCCCTTTGCAGCAGGTAGCCCGCCGCCGGGTCGAGCTGACGCTCCATCAGCGTCGGCATCAGGTGAAGCACCGTCACCTCCATGCCGCGCTCGCGCAGGCCGGCAGCCGCCTCAAGGCCGAGCAGTCCGCCGCCGATAACTACGGCCCTGTCGCGCGACTGGGCGGCGAGCAGCATCGCCTGCACGTCATCGAGGTCGCGATAGGTCAGAACGCCCGGCAGGTCGTGGCCCGGCACCGGCAGGATGAAGGGCATCGAGCCGGTGGCGATGACCAGCTTGTCGTAGCTCTCGGTGACGCCATGATCGGAGGTGACAGTTTTCGCCGCGCGGTCGATGGCCACGATCCTGTGGCCCTTGTAGAGCGTGATGCCGTTGTCGATGTACCAGCCATCGCCATGGATCACGATCTCCTCGTAGCTCTTCTCGCCCGACAGAACGGGCGAGAGCATGATGCGGTCGTAATTGACCCTCGGTTCGGCGTTGAAGATGGTGACGGCGTAGCGGCCCGGCGCCTTTTCGAACAGGTGCTCCAGCATCCTGCCCGGCGCCATGCCGTTGCCGATGATGACGAGTTTTTCGGTCATTGGCCGGTCTCCGCTCATTCCGCCGCGACGCTGGCGAGAGAGCCGCCGCCGGAGGCGCGCTCCATGCGCCGGATGGCGAAGTGCATCCAGGCGAACGACCCGGCGACGATAACGAAGAGCAGCATGAAACAGCTCGTCCATACGCCGGTGAGGTCGTTGAGCGCGCCGAAGGCGATCGGCAGCACGAAGCCGCCCAGCCCGCCGATCATGCCGACGAGGCCGCCGACCGCGCCAACGCTCTGCGGATAGTAGACGGGGATGTGCTTGTAGACCGCGGCCTTGCCGAGGCTCATGACGAAGCCGAGCGCGAAGACCAGCACCACGAAGGCAGCGGGGCCGATGGCGAGATGCAACGCAATCGGGCCGTCTATGCCGCGGATCACATAATCCGCCGGCGGCAGCGACAGCACCAGCGTCGCGACAGCCGACACGCCGAACATCCAGTACATCACGGTGCGTGCGCCGTGCCGGTCGGACAGATAACCGCCATAGGCGCGGAAGATGCTGGCCGGCACCGAGTAGGCGGCGGCGATCATGCCGGCCATGGCGATGTCGAAACCGTAGGCGCCGATGAGATAACGCGGCAGCCAGAGAGACAGCGCCACGAACGCGCCGAAGGCGAAGAAATAGTAGAGCGCGAAGCGCCAGACCCGCACATCGCTGAGCGGAGCGAACTCGGCCAGGAAGGAACGCGCCTGCGCGCCGGTCCTGCGGCGTTCGCGGATCACCGGATCGTCGCCGGTCGTGAACCAGAAGACGACCGCCATGACGACCAACGCAATCGCCCAGATCTGCGCCACGGCCTGCCAGCCCCAGGCAAGCAGCACGAACGGGGCAATGAATTTGGTCACCGACGCGCCGACATTGCCGACACCGAAAATGCCCAGCGCGGTGCCCTGCTTCTCGGCCGGATAGAAGCGCGAGACATAGGCGACGCCGACGGCGAAGGAGCCACCTGCGATGCCGACGCCAAGCGCCGCGATCAGCATTTGCGTGTAGGTCGTGGCATAAGCGAGCAGGAAGGTTGCAGCCGCCGAGCCGACCATCGTCGCGGTGTAGACGATCCGCCCGCCGTAACGGTCGGTCCAGATGCCGAGCAACATGCGCACCAGCGAGCCGGTGAGGATGGGCGTGCCGACCAGCAGGCCGAACTCGGTTTCGCTGAGGCCGAGATCGTTCTTTATGCGCACGCCGATGATGGAAAAGATGGTCCAGACGGCGAAGCAGACCGTGAAGGCTATGGTCGACATGGAAAGTGCACGCGTCGGCGTGGTGCCTTCCATCGATGCGGCGGGAGAATGTCCTGTCATGTCCGACTCCGTTCGAGGAGATGAAACAAAGAAGCCGCCGGCCAGATCGCGGCGTCCCCTCTGGATCGCCTCGACCTGATCGGCGGCTTTGCCTGATTGCGCCCGTCCTTGGACGCGGAATGTCGCGGCCCGAGGGCCTCACCAATTACAAAGCAGGATGCGTGCCAGTTTTGGCTCTGGCGTGAAAAGTCTTAGAATTCAGACTGTTAGACAATAATGACGTGCGATGCTTGCCCGCAACCTGAGTTCAATCGGTGACCAGATTGCCTGTGCCGCCGCACAACGATTGTGCAACGCACAAATAATCGGCAGGCGAAATATCACCGGTCGCGTTTTTGCGCGGCAATGTAGTCGTCGATCCGATCCGGATCGAACAGGCTTCCGTCGAAGAACCCGTCCGGGCCGAGGGTCAGGCTGGCGCCCGCCGAGCCGACGGGCGTCGGGCTTTTCAGTGCGCCTTCGACCTTGGAGTTTGCGCCGGGGAGCGCGACGCCGAGCGGCTTCAGCGCCGAACGGTAGAGATCGGGCCGGTAGGTCTCGCGCGCTGTAGCCAGATTGCCGGCGCTATGCTCCGTCTGCCCCCAGCGCACCATCTGGCTGTAGAACCACAATGCGTGGCTCCTCCATGGGAATGTCGCGGCGCGCGCCAGCGGCATGAAGTAGTCCTCGATAGTCGCCTCGGCATCCGTCCCGATGCGCAGGCGTCCGGTGAGCGCCGGCATCAGCCATTCCGCCGGTCGTCCGACATAGGCGACGCCGGACAGCATCGCCGCAAGTTCATCGCGATTGCCGGGTTCGCCGCACCACAGCGCGGCGCGGTAGAGCGCACGCAGCAGCGCGGCGAGCGCCTCGGATTCGGCCTCGGCCCAGCGTGCAGCAACGCCAAGCACCTTTTCGGGGCTGGAGCGCCAGATCGCCGCCTTCACTGTTGCAATGCGCCCGTGCCCGGCCTCCACCGCCGCCGTGTTCCAGGGTTCGCCGACGCAATAGCCGTCGATGGTGCCGGCTCCGAGCGCGTCCGCCATCAGCGGCGGCGGCACGATGACGGTCTCGACGTCGCGCTCGGGATCGATGCCGCAGGCGGCGAGCCAATAGCGCAGTTCGTAGACATGGCCCGAATGCGGATGCACGACGGCGAAGCGCAGCCGATCCGAGCCTGCCGCCCGGCGCGCCGCCACAACCTTGCGCAGCGCTTCGCCGGCCGGCTTCGGCTCGAGGTCTGGTAGCGCGCCTGCGGCTTTCATCTCCGCCCACAGGGCGTTGGACACTGTGACGGCGTTGCCGCCCAGCCCAAGGGCCATGGGGACGATCATCGGCGTCGCCAGCGGCGCGAGGCCTAGATTGCAGGCGATCGGCATCGGCCCAAGCATGTGGGCGACATGGAAATGACCGACCGCCAGCCGGTCGCGGATATTGGCCCACGAGGTCTCACGCACGAGCGTCAGGTCGATGCCCTCGGCATTGGCAAATCCCTTCTCCTTGGCTGCGACCAGCAGCGCCGAGTCCAGCAGCGGGATAAAGCCGGCGGTGATCTGGTGCTTCATTGTCCGTCCCCCGGCCCGAGCAGGTCGGCGGCCGTGACGAGGCTCTGGGCCACGTCGGCTATCCTGCGGTTCTGGTTCATCGCAGTCTTTCTAAGCAGCGCGTAGGCGGCTTCCTCGGTCAGGCCGCGTTGCGCCATCAGAATGCCCTTGGCGCGGTCGATCACCTTGCGGCCCTCCAGTTCGCTGCGCGCCTCCTCCAGTTCGCGCGTCAGGCGCGAAAAGGCGTTGAAGCGGCTCACCGCCATGTCGAGGATCGGCTTCACGCGCTCCTGCCTGAGACCGTCGACTACGTAGGCGGACACACCGGCGTCTATCGCCGCCTCGATCGCCGACTGGTCGGAGCGGTCGACGAACATGGCGATCGGGCGCCGCACCGCGCGCGACAGCTGGAACATGTTTTCCAGCATGTCGCGGTTGGGGTTTTCGAGGTCGATGACGATGACGTCCGGATTGATCGCGGCGACCCGCGCGGCAATGCCCGCCACATCGTGCACGACGGTCACGCGGTCATGGCCCGCCTCGCGCAGTCCGGCCTCGATGATCGAGGCCCGAATATGGTTTTCGTCGATGACGAGTATGGAAAGCGGCGCCGGCGGCATGCGCAATTAGTCGCCCGGCTATGAAAATTGTGCAATGCGGCATGATTGCCGCATTGCGAAAATGGCACCGTATCCAAGACTTTCAGCCGGCTACCCGCCGGTCGGGTGCATATTTGCAGGCGTACAACCGACCTCTACTTTGACTGGAGGTCAGAAAATGAAACTCAAGAGCCTTCTGATCGGCGCGGCAGCGGTGATGGCGGTTTCGACCGGCACTGCCAAGGCTGCTGACGCGATCGTCATGGCCGAGCCGGAGCCGATGGAATACGTCCGCATCTGCGACGTGTACGGCACCGGCTATTTCTACATTCCGGGTACCGAGACATGCCTAAGGATCGGCGGATACGTCCGCGTGCAAGTCAATTTTGACGGCGGGTTTGCCGGCTACAACGTCTTGTCACGGTTCGATACGTGGTTCGATGCTCGCACCGAAACCGAGTGGGGTACGTTGCGCAGCTACGCTAACACCCGATTCAACCATCAGTGGGGTGCCCGTCCCGCCAATACGGGCACGACCGCCGCTCCTGTTCTTGGCATCGCGACCGGCTATGCAGTCGACATGGCGTTGCCTGCAGCATATATTGAGATGATCGGCGCATCCGGCACCTTCCGGGTCGGCCTAGATGACACGCCGTTCACCCGGTTCCTGGGTTATGAGGGCGTGAAGCAATTTAACGCCATCAACTCCACCGGCTTTACCCCGGTCTATGGTGCCGGAGCCGAGGTCAGCTACACGTTCAACGGCAGCAATGGCTTCTCAGGCATCATTGCGCTGGTTGACAATCCAACCACCGCGACTTGGGGAACCAATGTTGAGGCCGGTTTCCGGTTCGCTCAGGGTTGGGGAACGGTCGGCATCATGGCGGGCTATGACCCGGTTGCCGCCAGCTTCGGTGCCGTTGGTATGCTGTACTTCAAAGCTCCCAATAGCATGTTCTCCGGAAGCATCCAGGCATTCTATACGAGTGGTGCAGGAACCTATCGTGTGAACGCGGCACAGACCAACTGGTCTGTACTGGCAGTCGCGACGGTTCAGGCCACTCAGAAGGCTGCGATCAACGTTAGCGCGCAGTGGTTCGATACCAACGTCTGGCAGTTCAGGGGCAACGTGGCCTTCACGCCCGCATCCGGTCTGCTCATTCGTCCCGAAATCGCTTACTCGACCACAAACGTATGGTCCGGAACGATCCGCTTCCAGCGCACTTTCTAGTTCTCCCTTTGGAAGACGGATCGCAGTTGGGAACTTCCTGACACCGAAGCCGGCGGGAAACCGCCGGCTTCACTTCACCGGGCGGCAAGCCCCACCGCTTTCGCCCAGACCGCAACGCGCATTTCGCATTCGCAAGCAGGGAGCATTACAGGGGACTAACAGGGGAAATGGCCGACGCGTCTGCTGGGGCTCAAAGACGCGGAGTGGCTCCGTAACGATGGTGCAAGCTGTCAATAATGACAGCTACAAACGATCAAAATTATCGACAAAATATGTGCACCGCGAACTGAGCTTCAACAACGGCTTAGAGTATGAGTGCGATTCAATCCATTAACTTCTCCTATGATCCAGTTCGTTGGCGCAACGAGACTCCAACTGAAACTACCCGAAAGGTCAGCCTGAAGGCATTGTTTGCCAAGTATGGCGACATCCTTTGGGAACCGGGATCGCACAAATACAATGTGACGTCCTTCATAGGTGAGATCAACGAGATCCTGCTTGGCCGCGAATTTTCCACGCTGAGCCAGCAGACACTCGATGAGATCATTGGCGCCCTCCGCGAACGCGGAAACAGCAACGCGACGATCAACCGCAAACTGGCGGCGTTGCGCAAGCTGCTTCGCAAGGCGTTCAAGATGGGCGACATCCACAGCCTGCCGGAGTTTCGGCGGCAGAAGGAGCGGCAGGGCCGGCTCCGTTTCCTGACGCACAATGAGGAAGGGGTCCTCTTCGCCGCGATCGCCGGCAAGTCTGAAGAAGCCTACAGACTATGCGTCTTTCTGGTTGATACCGGCTGTCGCCTTGGCGAGGCGCTGGGTTTGAGATGGGCCGATATCACCGACCGGCGCGTAACATTCTGGATTACCAAATCGGGCCGCAGCCGCACCGTTCCGCTGACCAGGCGGGCAAACGAAGCGCTTAGCGCACAGGCGGCCCATAAAAGCGGACCGTTCCGGCACATCCAGCCGCACAAGCTCCGCGCAATATGGAACGACGCCAAGCTGGAAATCGGTCTCGCCGATGACAAGCAGCTGGTGCCCCACACGCTCCGGCACACATGCGCCTCGCGCCTCGTGCAGGGCGGCATCGACATAAGGCGCGTGCAGATGTGGCTGGGCCATCAAACACTCACCATGACAATGCGTTACGCGCATCTGGCCACGCACGATCTCGACAAGTGTGTCGCTGTGCTGGAGCACTGTCCAGCAAGCGCCGGGGCCGCCAAAGACCAGGCCGGCGGGCAATCTGGTCGACATTGAGTGCCGCACCAGCATTACAATTGCGATCTATGCGGCCCATTGGCGTTTCGTCGCGATAACCTTAACGGCCGCCTGACGATACCCACCTCTTGTCTTGCGACAGAGCATCTTGCTACAGGCCTCCCCGTGGGGGATATATTCCGTGCCTGCAAGCAAGTTAGTAGATAAGATTGTTCTAATACAATCAGCGAAGACGCAGCGGGACGCTTTCGGTATATTTACGGATTCCATTTCCGCATACGGGTACAACAATAGCGCCTATACATTGATGACCGATCACCCGTCTATAGAGCGGTTTGCCTATGACGGGTTTTCAACGCCATCCGCCCAAGACTGGCTTGTCTACTACACTGCCAACGACTATCGATCCGTTGATCCTGTTTGGGCAAAACTTCTAACGGAACCTGCACCGTTTTTTTGGTCCAAGTCAGAACTTATTGATCAGATCAAACGCGACCGAAACATCCCCGAGGAGAAGCGAAATACATCATTGCGGCTTGTCC
This sequence comes from Rhizobiaceae bacterium, assembly GCA_017643025.1. Classification (GTDB taxonomy): domain Bacteria; phylum Pseudomonadota; class Alphaproteobacteria; order Rhizobiales; family Rhizobiaceae; genus RCIO01. The sequence goes on along the minus strand of JAEPOG010000005.1, from coordinate 345,706 downwards.
GCGAGTGTGCGGAGGCCGGCCACGAGGAGGGGGTCGCTATCTCGCTCGTGAGCCCGGTCGGTGAAGTCGCCTGCATTTGTCTTTCTCGATCCACTGCCGAGCCAAACCGAAGCTACGAAGAGCTTGCTGATATCTCGTTGCTGGCAACAAGTTTCCACGAAAGGTATCTCCGCCTCGGCGACAGATCTGACTTTCCGCGGCTAACGCAGCGCGAGCGCGAAGTGCTGCTGTGGGCCGCCGAAGGGAAGGCCGACTACGAAATCGGCTGCATTCTGAACGTATCCACTTCGACCATCCGCTTCCACTGGACGAACATATTCGGAAAACTCGGTGTCAATGGAAGACTGCGCGCCGTGATTCGGGGCATTCAGTTGAATCTTGTCACCCCGCAACTCGTCGACCCAAGGCCATACCGGGACTGAGGCCGCCGCCACGCTCAAGTATTGACCGGATTGTTGCCGTTATCCGTGCCTCAAGCACCAAATCAGCGGCAAATGCTCATTTCGTCGGCAAAGCACTGAGACTTTTCAGCAACAGTGATGTTGCATTGCAATGGCGCCTCCAGAGTTCATGGCGATTTGTGTTGCCGGCACAAAAGAAGGAACCATAGTCCGCAAAGACGTACCGGCCTAAAAGCCGGCTGGGTCAAGTCGTCGGCGCAGGCCGCTCTTGTTGGGGACATGTCATGAAGTCTATTTCCTTAGCTATTATAGCAACGACAACATTGCTTGCAGCGACTGCGCCTATCATGGCTGCCGACTCCGATATGACAGATGAACAAATCCAGTCACGCTTTGATGTTGCATTCGGGCTTGCTGTGACAAGCCAGTATGTTTCGCGCGGCGTCCCGCAATCGGATGGCCTTGCCGTACAGGGATACATCGAGCCGTCTTACGGCATCTTCTATATCGGCGTCTGGGCCTCAAATGTCGGACCGGTGATTTTCAACGCGCCGGCGACGCTCGAAGTTGACCTCTATGCGGGCGTCCGCCCTACATTCGGCAATCTGACGGTCGATTTCGGCTATGCGCACTACTTCTACAACAACGGCTTCGGAAACGCCGGCGAGTTCTACCTGAAGCCCTCCTACGCGTTCTCGGACATGTTCAGCGCAGGCGCCCAGGTATTCTACAGCGTGACCGCCAATGCGTTCTCCTATGGCGAGATCAACGCCACCGTCAGCCTGCCCCACAATTTCGCGATTTCCGCCGCCGTCGGTACGGACTTCGCGGGCAACACGAACTGGAACGCGGGCGCTTCCTGGACGCTGAAGGACACCGTCACGTTCGATGCGCGCGTGCATGGTCACACCACGGCCGGCACGCGTATCGTCGGCACCGTATCGGTCGGCTCGACGCTTAACACTCTGCTCGGCCGCTAGCCTTCGCAGGGTTCCAATCAAAAACGCGGCGGGCAACCGCCGGGTTTTTTGCGTCTCGTGGTCCGGTTGCCGGGCGTCTCCCTGCACGCTATCCAAACCGCACCCAGGAGGAGGAAGCCGTGCAGCAGGAATTCACGCGCGCCGACGTGACGCTCGCCAACTGGCGGACGGCCCCGTTCTGCCGATGGAGTTTCCAGAACGTCGGCGAGATCGTTCCCTCGGCGACGATCGCCCACCCTACCGGCGCGCCTGCGGCGCGACCCGAAGCGCCGGACGCAGTCGAGATCGACGATCCGGCGACGGGCCGGCGCATTAGCGCCAGCGAATATCTCAAGCTAACCAGCGCCGACAGCTTTCTGGCGCTCAAAGCAGGCAAGCCGGTGGCGAGCTGGGCTGCGCCGCATTCCGATTTCGACGCCCCGCACGTAATCTTCTCCATCTCCAAGTCGGTGACAGGCATGCTGGCCGGCATCGCCCGGGAAGACGGGCTGCTCGACCCCGAGGCGCCGGTTTCGGCCTACGTCGATCTGCCCGCCTCCTGCGGATATGCGGACGCAAGGGTCCGTGATCTGCTCGACATGACCGTGGCGATCGATTTCGACGAGGAATATCTCGACGCGGACGGCGCGTTCGACCGCTACCGGCGGGCGATGCTGTGGAACCCGGTACGACCCGACGCCCCGCCGGAGACGCTCGAGGCGGTCCTGTGCGACCTCGGTCGCGGACAGGGCAAACACGGCGAGCGCTTCTACTACACCTCGCCCAATACCGACATGCTTGGCCTCGTCATCGAACGCGCGACCGGGGTCCGGTTTCACCGCTATCTCGCCGACAGGCTTTGGAGGCCGATGGGGGCCACCGGCGCGGCCCACGTCACCGTCGACAGCGTCGGCACGGCGCGTGCGGCGGGCGGTGTCTGCGTCACCGTCTCCGACCTCGCTCGGCTCGGCCAGCTGGTGCTGGAAGAGGGGCGCTCCGCCGACGGCCGCCAGATCATTCCGGCCGACTGGGTCGCCGACATGCGCCGGAACGGCGATCCGCAGGCCTGGCGCATCGGCAATTTCAACGACATGTTCGACCACGGCCGCTACCGCTCGTGCTGGTATTCGGCGGGCGACGATCACGATTCCTTCTGCGGCGTCGGCATTCACGGTCAATGGCTGTGGGTCGATCCCGAAGCCGGCGTCGTCATCGCCAAGACGGCATCGCGGCACGAACCCAGCGACGACGCGGCGACGGCGCGCGACATCGCCGTTCTCGGCCAGATCGCGCGGCGGCTTTGACCAATTGCCTGCAATCGGGCTTCCGCGTAGGAAAGCGCGACCCATAACCGCCATCGATCCCGAGCCATGACCGACGACGCACCCCGCCTCACCGCCCTCGCCCATTCGCTGCCGGCGACCGTGCCCTTCGTCGGCCCGGAGGCGCAGGAGCGGACGCGCGGCGGACGCAGGTTCCGCGCTCGCCTCGGCGCCAATGAAAACGGTTTCGGCCCATCGCCCCGGGTCGTCGAGGCGATCGCGAATGCGGCGCCGGAGATGTGGAAATATTGCGATCCGGAAAGCCACGAGCTCAAGGAGGCGCTGTCGGCCCATCTCGGTGTGCCCGCGGCCAATATCGCCATAGGCGAGGGCATTGACGGGTTGCTGGGCTTGACCGTGCGGCTCTACATGGAAGCTGGGCAGCCTGTGGTCACCTCGCTCGGCGCATATCCCACCTTCAACTACCACATCGTCGGCTTCGGCGGCCGCGCCGTCGCCGTGCCCTACAGGGACGACCGGGAGAGCCTCGACGGGCTGCTTGAGGCCGTGCGCCAGGAGAACCCGCCGCTGGTCTACCTGTCCAACCCGGATAACCCCATGGGCAGTTGGTGGGAAACGGCCGAGCTCGAGCGCTTCATGGACGCTCTGCCGGCGTCGACAATGCTCCTGCTCGACGAAGCCTATGGCGAGTTCGCGCCGGAAGCGGCGCTGCCGGCACTCGATCCGTCGCGCAAGAATGTGCTCAGATTCCGTACCTTCTCCAAGGCCTACGGGCTGGCCGGGCTGCGCTGCGGCTATGCGATCGGCCATGCCGACGCGATCACCGCGTTCGAGAAGGTGCGCAACCACTACGGCATGAGCCTGATGACGCAGGTGGCCGCTCAGGCGGCACTCGCCGATCCAGCCCACATCGACGAGACGCGCCGCAAGGTGGCCCGCGCCCGCGACGAGATCGGCCGCATCGCGCGCGCGAACGGGCTCAAGCCCCTGCCCTCGGCGACCAATTTCGTCGCCCTCGACAGCGGCGCCGACGGAGCATTCGCGCTGAAGCTGATGCAGGCCCTGCTCGACCGCGATGTCTTCGTGCGCAAGCCGATGGCGCCCGGGCTCGACCGCTGCATCCGGGTCAGCGTTGGCCCGGACGACGAGCTGGCGATCTTCGCCGCGGAACTGCCCGGCGCGCTGACGCAGGCGCGGGGGAACTAGAGTGCCAGTTCCCAGTACTGGCCGACGAGGCCCTTGCCGAAGCTGCGGTGCTTCTCCTCGCCCACGAGTTGAAAACCCTCCGCCTGGTAGATTCTGCGGGCGCTGGCGAGCACGTCGTTGGTCCAAAGCACGAGCTTGCGATAGCCGCTGGCGCGCGCCTGCTCGATGCAGGTTCTCACGAGTAGCGAGCCGACCCCCTGCCCGCGCGCGGCCTTTTCGACGTGCAGAAGGCGCAGCTTTGCGGTGTGGTCGTCCTGTTGCACGAGGAATACGGCGCCTAGCCGCTCGTCGCCCCTCTTGGCAATCCAGCAGAATTCCCTTCCCGGCCGGAAGTCACGGATGAAGTTGGCGCAGATCTCGGCGACAAGGCCTTCGAAGGTAATGTCCCAGCCATATTCGTCGGCGTAGAGGCGCGCCTCGCGCTCGATGACCCAGCCCATGTCGCCAGGTCGGTGGGGGCGCAGGCGCACGGGCTCGGCGGCCACCTCACCGCCGAGCACTGTTTCGATCTCGTCCAAGGCGGCGGTCAGCCTCTGGCGTTTGTCGTCACTGGCGCTCGCGAGCATCGCTGCAAGGTCGCGCTCGGTCATGGCCTGCAGTTCGTCGATGGTGCGGCGACCCGCTTCGGTCAGCGCCAGCAACCGGCGACGACCATCGGCTTCGTCCGGGCTCCTCGTCACAAGCCCCAGCCTGTGGAACTTCCGCAGGATACGAGCGAGATAGGCGGGATCGAGACCGAGATCGCGAGCAATGTCGACCGCGACATGCGGCTCGCGAACCCGCAGTTCCAGCAGTACACGCGTTTCGGTCAGCGTGAAATCGCCGCCGGCCAGCGTCTCGTTCAAAAGCCCGATGCGGCGCGTGTAGAAGCGGTTGAATGCCCGCACGCGCTTCACGGTTTCCTGCAGTCCGGCCATCGCCCTCGCCTCCGCCGCGGACAATCGACAATTTAATGGACTGAGTCAACTATTTCTAGCTTCGACGGTCGAGTGGCCCCGCATACTCAGGCCCTTGAATTAAATGAACGCTTGTTTTATTAATGCAGCCACGGAGGCGACGATGGCGCGAACGGCGGGTTCGGACGGGCAGAAAACCGAAGCGGCGATACGCGACGCGGCGCTGAACCTCATCGCGCGCCATGGCTACGAGGCCGTGACGATGCGCCAGCTCGGCGAGGAGGTCGGTGTGCAGGCGGCGGCGCTCTACCGCTACTTTCCGACCAAGGAAGAGCTGCTTTTCGACCTGATGACCGGCCACATGGAGGCGCTGATCGAAAGCTGGGAGGAAGCGCGACCGGCGAGTTCCGAGCCGGCCGACCGCCTGGCCGCATTCGTGGTCAACCACATTCGTTTCCACGTCGAGCGCCGACACTCGACGCACGTCAACAATATGGAGCTGCGCAGCCTTTCCCGCGACCGGCTGAGCGCCATCCTGAGATTGCGGAACCGCTACGAGAAGGAATTGCGCCTGATCCTGCGCGAAGGCGCGGAGGACGGCAGCTTCAGGGTCGAGGACAGCGCGCTGACGGCGATGGCGATCATCCAGATGATCACCGGCGTCATCGTCTGGTTCCGGCCCGACGAGCGGCTTTCCGTCGATCAGGTCACCGAAACATATTTGGCCATGACCATGCGGCTGGTCGGCGCCGAGGAGTTTGAGGAGAAGAAAAATGTACGAGCAGGCGCTGAATTTCGGGCTTGGTGAGGATGTCGATGCGCTGCGTGACATGGTGCGCCGCTTCGCGGCCGACGAGATCGCGCCGCGCGCAGCCCCTATCGACCGCGACAACGAATTTCCCTCCGACCTGTGGGAGAAGCTCGGCGCGCAGGGCCTGCTGGGCGTCACCGCCGATCCCGAGTTCGGCGGCTCGGGTATGGGCTATCTCGCCCATGTCGTGGCGATGGAGGAGATCAGCCGGGCCTCGGCCGCTGTCGGCCTCTCCTACGGCGCGCACTCCAATCTCTGCGTCAACCAGATCAACCGCTGGGGCACGAAGGAGCAGAAGGAGAAGTACCTGCCCGGCCTTTGCGCCGGCACGGCGGTCGGCGCGCTCGCCATGTCGGAGACTGGCTCCGGCTCAGATGTCGTGTCGATGAAGCTCAAGGCCGAAAAGCGCAACGACCGCTACATCCTCAACGGCTCCAAGATGTGGATCACCAACGGGCCGGACGCCTCGACGCTGGTCGTCTACGCCAAGACGGAGCCGACCATGGGTTCGCGCGGGATCACGCCGTTCCTCATCGAGCGCGAGATGAAAGGGTTCTCGGTCGCGCAGAAGCTCGACAAGCTGGGCATGCGCGGCTCCAACACCGGCGAGCTCGTCTTCGAGGACGTCGAGGTGCCGTACGAGAACGTGCTCGGCGAGGAGAACAAGGGCGTCGAGGTGCTGATGTCGGGCCTCGACTACGAGCGCGTGGTGCTGTCCGGCGGCCCGCTAGGCATCATGGCGGCCTGCCTCGACGTCGCCGTGCCTTATGTCCAGCAGCGCCGCCAGTTCGGCCAGGCGATCGGCGACTTCCAGCTGATCCAGGGCAAGATGGCGGACATGTATACGCAGCTCAACGCCTGCCGCGCCTATGTCTACGCCGTCGCGGCCTCCTGCGACCGCGGCGAGACGACGCGCAAGGATGCCGCCGGCTGCATTCTATACGCCGCCGAACGCGCCACGCAGACCGCCCTCGACGCCATCCAGATGCTGGGCGGCAACGGCTACATCAACGACTACCCGACCGGCCGCCTGCTGCGCGATGCCAAGCTCTACGAGATCGGCGCCGGCACGTCAGAGATCAGGCGCTGGCTGATCGGGCGCGAGATGATGGCGGAGGGTGTGTAGTCCGTGACTTGCCGAGCCGTTGCGCTAGGTGCCAACCTGCAAACGGGAGACATGTTATGCCACTCACCGATACCCAGAAACGCCTGGTCCGCGAGAACAAGTCGGACTTTTCCGACCTCAAGACCGTTTTCATCAACTGCACGCTGAAGGCCAGCAATCAGGGCCAGTCGCACACCGAGACGCTGATGCGCGATTCCATGGAAATCATGGAGAAATGCGGCGTGGCGGTCGACTACATACGCGCCGCCGACCACCAAGTCGCCTTCGGCGTCCAGCCGGACATGCGCGAGCATGGCGCGAAGACGGACGACTGGCCGGAACATATCTGGCCGAAGGTGCGCGACAGCCAGATCCTTGTGCTGGGTTCGCCTATCTGGCTCGGCGAGGAAAGCTCGATCTGCCGGGTCATCATCGAGCGGCTCTACGCCCATTCGGCGCAGGTGAACGACAAGGACCAGTACATCTTCTACGGCAAGACCGGCGGCTGCATCGTCACCGGCAACGAGGACGGTATCAAGGCCGTCTCCAATACCGTGCTCTATTCGTTGCAGCACATCGGCTACACGATCCCGCCGCAGGCCGATTGCGGCTGGATCGGCGAGGCCGGCCCCGGCCCCTCCTACGGCGACGAGATGGACGACGGCAGCCGCGCCGGCTTCGACAACGACTTCACCCACCGCAATCTCACCTTCATGACCTTCAATCTGATGCACATTGCGCGCATGCTGAAGGACGCCGGCGGCATTCCCGCCCACGGCAACCAGAAATCCCAATAGCCCGCTCCCGGAGCCGCCATGCCCGTCATCAAGTCCGAAATCGCCACCGGCTCCGACGCATTCAAGGCCAACGCGAAGCACATGGAGGCGCTGGTGGCCGACATCGCCGGCAAGGCGAAGACGGTCGAACAGGGCGGTTCGGACGACGCGCGCGAGCGCCACGTCTCACGCGGCAAGCTGCTGCCCCGCCAGCGGCTGGCGCAGCTTCTCGACACCGGCTCCCCCTTCCTCGAGATCGGCCAGTTCGCAGCGTGGGACATGTATGGCGGCGACATATCGTCTGCCGGCATGATCGCCGGCGTCGGCCGCGTCGAAGGGCGCGAGGTGATGGTCGTCGTCAACGACGCCACGGTGAAGGGCGGCACCTATTATCCGGTCACGGTGAAGAAGCATCTCAGGGCGCAGGAGATCGCGGCGCAGAACAACCTGCCCTGCATCTATCTGGTCGACAGCGGCGGCGCGAACCTGCCCAATCAGGACGAGGTGTTTCCCGACCGCGAGCATTTCGGCCGCATCTTCTACAACCAGGCCAACATGTCGGCCGCCGGCATTCCGCAGATCGCCTGCGTCATGGGCTCCTGCACGGCGGGCGGCGCCTACGTGCCGGCGATGGCCGACGAATCCATCATGGTGAAGAACCAGGCGACGATCTTCCTCGGCGGCCCGCCGCTGGTGAAGGCCGCCACCGGCGAGGATGTTTCGGCCGAAGACCTCGGCGGCGCGGATGTCCACACGCGGCTCTCCGGCGTTGCCGACCACTACGCCAATGATGACGAACATGCGCTCGCCATCACCCGGCGCATTGTGAAAAACCTGAATCGCAACAAGCCGCTACAGCTCGAAACGCGCAGAGCACGCCCGCCGCTTCATCCGGCGCATGAGATCTACGGCATCGTGCCCGACGACACGCGCAAGCCCTATGACGTGCGCGAGATCATCGCGCGCGTGGTCGACGGTTCGGAGCTCGACGAATTCAAGGCGAATTACGGCACCACGCTGGTCACCGGCTTCGCGCATATCCACGGCATGCCCGTCGGCATCCTCGCCAACAATGGCGTGCTCTTCTCCGAAAGCGCGCAGAAGGGCGCGCATTTCATCGAGCTGTGCTGTCAGCGCAAGATCCCGCTGGTCTTCCTGCAAAACATCACCGGCTTCATGGTGGGGCGCAAATACGAGGCCGGCGGCATCGCCAAGGACGGCGCCAAGCTGGTGACGGCGGTCGCCACCGCGCGAGTGCCGAAATTCACGATCATCATCGGCGGCTCGTTCGGCGCCGGCAATTACGGCATGTGCGGGCGCGCCTATTCGCCCCGCTTCCTGTGGATGTGGCCGAACGCGCGCATCTCCGTCATGGGCGGCGAGCAGGCCGCCACCGTGCTATCGCTGGTCAAGCGCGAAGGGATCGAGCGCAAGGGCGGCTCATGGAGCGCGGAAGAGGAAGCCGAATTCAGGCAGCCGATCCTGGAAAAATACGAGCGCGAGGGCCACCCGCTCTATTCCTCCGCCCGGCTGTGGGACGACGGCATCATCGACCCGGCGAAGACGCGCGAGGTGCTGGCGCTGTCCTTGAGCGCGGCGCTCAATGCGGAGATCGAGGAAACGAAATTCGGCGTGTTTCGGATGTGAATAGCTGGAGGGCTAAGCCGCTGAATTAGCCCGAAAACCTTTCTGACTTATCCCCGTCCTCAGCCGCGCGCTTAGGCTTTTCCCGGACCAAACCGGGAAATACCATGCCGCAATCCGACATCGACCAGGTTTCAAGGCGAATCTGCACCGCGTCGACTATCTTGCGCGTTTCAGCAGCTACGGTGCGGCTTCGTATCGCGGCGAAATACAATCCGTACTGGCACCTGCAGCCGCGTGTGCCGGCCGGCTATCTCACTGGCGGCCAGTGGCTGGCAGGTGTGCTTGGGGCGGCTGTTAGTGTCCTCCCGGCGATCATCAATGCAGGTCGAGCCGTTGTTCAACGCCTACTCACCTTGGGGCGCTCTACTGCTCCCAGACTGCGCGGCGTTCCACGAAAGTGGGATCGTGAACAACCAGGGGAGGACACCTATGACGCAGAGACGCGTCGCGTCAGCCCGCACTCTAAGCAACGGCCGGGCCTCCCGATCATACGGTTTCGCAACGAACGTGAGCTGAGGCGTTATCTCGGGCCAGCCGGCTCAGGCCGCGAATGGCACCATATCGTGGAAAAGCGGCTCGCAGGGCGGAATGACTTCCCGGCTGAGCTTATCCACAGCACCGACAACATCATCAGCTTACCCATGGAAGTTCATAGGCACATCAACGCCAAGATGAGCTCCAACATGAAAATACGCGGCAATGTTGTCTTACGGCACTATTTGCAAGGTCGCACATTTGCCGAGCAGTATGACTATGGCCTTGACCTGATCACGGAAGCGCTCGAGGAGTTCGGTTATGACCCGGCAGACTTCTGACGAAATTAAGAAGCTGATCGAAAAGTTCCTTCGGCATGAAAATCTGCGCATGGAGGCGGTCCGTCAACTTGATGTGCCAAAAGCAAACCGGCATCTCCTGAAAAACTCGGAGGCCGGGGAAGCTTTGCGTTCAACCGCCGAAGGCAGGGAAGCACTTGAAGTGCTCCTTGACGAACCAGAGCTTCACGTCCGGGTCGCCGCGGCCGAGGAGGTCATGCGCTGGAATCCGGACAAGGTCATCCCACTATTCGGGCGCCTTCTCGAGCTCGACGGCGAGCTAAGTCAGCTCGATTCCCCCGAAGAGGTCGGCGATATCAGGCTCCGCGCTCGTTTGTGGCTTTACGAACATTTCAACATCCGGAACGCGGACCGCAATGAGTTGATCGAACCGCTAAAGGCGTATGGAGTGAAGTTGAAACGGCGCGATTACCCGCAATAAACTAGTTCCGATAGTCTCGCGAAACGCCAGAGTATCGACGCTGTATTTCACGAGGCTCGGCGTCCTGCTAGTTTGCCCGGACGTTCACCGTCGATCCTCGGAACCTTCATGAAAAAACACCGCATCTTCGGAATGAGTTTCGCGAGTGTCTATCCGCATTACATCACCAAGGCCAAGAAGAAGGGACGCACGAAGGAAGAGGTGGACCAGATCATCGCCTGGCTGATGGGCTATGACGCCGCCGGCCTCAAGGCGGTGCTGGACGACAAGACCGACATCGAGCACTTCATCAGCGAAGCCCCTCGCCTCAACCCCAAGCGCGACCAGATCACCGGGCTGATCTGCGGCATCCGCGTGGAGGAGATCGAGGACCCGCTGATGCGCGAAATCCGCTATCTCGACAAGCTCATCGACGAGCTGGCGAGGGGGAAAAAGATGGAGAAGATACTGAGGAGCAGGTGATGATCGGCCATTACCCTTTCATCTCCGCCGCGCGTTACATAATGACCTCAGCCCTTTCGACGCTCCGGAGCAGATGCCAATGCACGCCGCCCTGACCCGTTTCGCCGCCGCAGTGGCCATCACCGCCGCCTGCGCCCTGCCCGCATCCGCCGAGCAGGTCGGCGAGGTTGGCGTCGACTGGCTGGGCAACGACATCATCGTGGAAGCGATCCAGGACCCGCAGGTTGAGGGCGTCACCTGCCACGTCAGCTATTTCGAACGCGGGCTGATCGACCGGCTGTCGAAAGGCAACTGGTTCGAGGACCCGTCCAACTCCTCGATCGCCTGCCGGCAGACCGGACCGATCGTCATCCATGAGATCGAGCGCGACGATGACGGCGAGGAGGTGTTCAAGGAGCGGCGGTCGCTGATCTGGAAGCAGCTCGTGGTCAAGCGCCTGTACGACGAGAAGAACGATACGCTGATTTACCTGTCGCATTCGCGGCAGGTGCAGGACGGATCGGCGAAGATGGCGATCTCGACCGTGCCGCTCTACGGGCAGGACGTGACCTGGGCAAACGGGCAATAGGCGCGCCGCAGGCGCTGGACCTCACCGGCCGCCAACGGCGTCCCTGATGACAGCCGCCATGGCTTCCGCCGGCATGGCCACTCCCGCCTCACGCAGCGCCTGCCACATTCCAAGATCGACCAGGGCGCGCACGAGGGGGCGCTGCGTTTCCACCGCCGCTTCCACGAGTTCCGCCAGGCGCCTCTCCACCTGTTCATGGGCTTCCGCCAATGCCGGATGGTAATCCCGCTCGTTGCGGATGTTGCGCAATTCTGGCTCGCCGCGCTCGTAGAGGGCAAAGAGCGCCGAAACGAGCCGCGCGATCCGCTCGGCCCGATCGGCCGCCCCGTCGAATATGTCAGGGCCGGGCAGATCGAGTTTTCGGAAGGTGAGTTCGCCGCAGGCAGGCAGCAGCGCGTCGAGATCGGGGAAATGGCGATATACGGTCCCGACGCCTACGCCCGCGCGCGACGCGATGTCGTCCCAGCCCGTTTTCTCGACCCCCCTCTCGGCATGAGCTTCAAGAGTCGCCTGCAGGATGGCATCGCGCTTGCGCGCGGCCGCCTCGGCGCGTCTGGTCATGGTATAATTTCGCGGAGACATTTCTCGGATAAATTTCGTTGACAGAATTATTCCGCTAAAATATGAGCCGCGTCCGCCGCTGTCAATGCGGCGTCACCAGCTAGGGAAAACGACATGAACCAACACACACCGCCTCCGCCAACCGACCGTTGGTGGTGGTTCGGAGAACTCGCCACGCACAGGGTGCGTGCCACGCAGACCAATGATGCCCTGTCGATCGTGGAAATCCTGGCCCCGCCCGGGCTCAGCGTGCCCCCGCATATCCATGATCGCGAGGACGAGGTATTCGTCATCCTTGAAGGCGGCGGCACCTTCCGTGTCGGCGACCGGACGGTCGATGCGAAACCCGGCGACGTGCTCCTTGGACCCCGAGGCGTGGTCCACGACTACACGGTCGGACCGGAAGGCTGCCGGATGCTGTTCATCTTCACGCCGGGCCGCAATATGGAGTCTTTCATCGCCGAATCGGGTGTTCCCGCGTCTGCAGATACGCTGCCGCCCGCAGAGATCGGGCCTCCCGAGGCAGAACAACTCGCCGGCATCCTTCAGGAGCACGGCCTCGCATTTGCCTAGACCACGGGATGCGGGAGGTTGACCGCCCGCATCCTACTCCCCGTTCACCAGCTCCAGCACCAGCCGGTGAACATTGCCGCCGCTGCCGAGCTCGGCGCGGTCGAAGTCGCGGCTCGCCTGCCGCTGGGCGTTGGAGAGTTCACCCAGCCGCTGCTGCAGCGTGGCGCGCACCTTGCGGCAGCCGGGGTCATTGTCGGCTGAGAGACCGGTGGAGAACGCCTCGATCTTCCTCACCATGTCGACGATGATGTCACCATGCACCCGCTCATGGGCGCGGATGCCCGCGATGAAGCGCTGCCAGCGCTCCGCGGTGTCGGCCGCCAGACCCGGCGGCGCCTCTGGCAGCTTGTAGATGATGGTGAGCCAGGGCCTCACCGCCGCCAGCCGGCAGCCGCCGCCCTGCTCACGGTAGTCGCGCGACCATTTCAAGTCGAAAGTCGTGTAGGCGATGGCGCGGGTCGGACCGAGCTGCGGCCCGTTGCGGCCGATCGAGCGGTAGAGTTCGAGCCCGGTCGTGCCGTCGATGCGGTAGGTTTCGACCTTTTCCGTCGCCTCCCAGGCAAGTGCAGGAAAGGCCGCCAGGCAGGCCGCCGTCGCTATCGCCAGAATGATCCGCATCGCTGCTCCCGCTGGTTTGGCGGCACGCTAGGCAAATACGCTCCGCCGCGCCATCCCCGATTGCCCGCAGGGTCGATCCGGCTACACTGCGCGCGCTCAAAGGGAGGACACCGGATGGAACATGTCACCAGCGCCGACGGCACGACAATCGCATTCGAGCGCGCGGGGTCCGGCCCGTCGCTCGTGCTCGTCCACGGCACGAGCGCATCGCGCGCCCGCTGGGGCAACATCCGCCCGCTGCTCGAAAAGCATTTCACCGTCTTCGCGATGGACCGGCGCGGACGCGGCGGCAGCGGCGAGGTGCCGGCCGGGGCGGCCTACGCGCTGGAGCGCGAATATGAGGATGTCGCCGCGGTGGTCGCGGCGGCCGGCGAGCCGGTGATCCTGTTCGGCCATTCCTATGGCGGGGTCTGCTCGCTCGGCGCCCATGCGCTGACCGACCGGCTTGCTGCGCTGATCCTCTACGAAGCGCCGGTTCTGGAGGGCAATGGTCCACCGCCGGAGCTGCTGGCGCGGTTCGATGCGGCGGTAACGGCGGACGACCGCGAGGCGGTGATGAAGATGTTCTGCGAGGAGGTGGTGCGCATGCGGCCCTCCGACATCGCGGCGCTGCGCGCCTCGCCGGCCTGGCCGGCACGGCTGGCCGCAGCCCCCACCATCCCTCGCGAGCTACGCGCCGCCGGCGACTTTCCGCTCGCAGCGGCAAAGGCGGAACGCATCAAGGTGCCGACGCTGCTGCTCCATGGCGGCGACAGCCCGGACTTCTTCAAGGTGCCGATGTCGCGGCTCGCCGCCGCGATACCGCATGCCAGCGTCGTGGCGCTCGAAGGCCAGCAGCATGTCGCGATGGACACCGCCCCCGAGATGCTCACCAGGATCGTTGTGGATTTCTGGCGTGAGGTGCGTGGCGCGGGCTGACCCGCACTCCTGGCCCAATTGCAGCTTCTGAAACCTGCAACTAGTTTCGCGCCGTGACGACAGCCCCCGCACCCAGCCTGCCCGCCCAGGACCGCCCCGCGCTCGGCATCCTGCTGATGATCGGCTTTTGCGCCGCCGCGCCGCTTGGCGACGCGATCGCCAAGGTGCTTGGCGACACGGTACCACTGATGCAGCTGCTGCTGGTGCGATTCGTGGCGCAGGCCGTTCTGCTGTTGCCGTTGATCTGGTGGGCCGGGCATTCGCTCGTGCTGAACCGCCGGGCATTCCGCCTTACTTTCATCCGCACACTGCTTCACATTGCCGGCATAGCGGGCATGTTCACTTCGCTGCGCTACCTGCCGCTGGCAGACGCCATCGCCATCGCCTTCGTCATGCCCTTCATCATGCTCGTGCTCGGGCGGATGGTGTTGAACGAAGAGGTTGGCCCGCGCCGCATCGCGGCCTGCGTGGTCGGGTTCGTCGGCACGCTGCTCGTCGTGCAGCCTTCCTTCGCGGAGGTCGGCTGGCCAGCCCTTCTGCCGATGGCGGTGGCGGTGATTTTCGCGCTGTTCATTCTCGTCTCGCGCCAGCTCGCACGCGACAACGAACCGCTGGTGCTGCAGGCCGTGTCCGGGATCATGGCAACGGTGATGCTTGGTCTCTTTGCCCTGCTCACGCGCGGCATCGACTTTGCGCCGCTCGCCATCATCATGCCGACGCCTCGCGACATGGCGCTGCTGGCCGCGATCGGGGTTCTCGGCACCTGCGCGCACCTGCTGATGACATGGTCTCTGCGCTTCGCGCCTTCTGCCACGCTGGCACCGATGCAATATCTGGAGATTCCCTTCGCCACCCTGATCGGCTGGCTGATCTTCAGCGACCTGCCCAACGGGCTGGCTGCCGTCGGTATTGCGATCACGATGGCGTCGGGCCTCTACATCGTATGGCGCGAGAGGGCGAACGCGCAGCCCATACCGCCCGAGACCTGACAGTGCCTCGAAGCGCTGGACGGCGCGGCGGTTCAACGGCTAAGTCGGAGCGACAAGCGTCGAGGAGAAGCATGTTCTCGAAAATCCTGATCGCCAATCGCGGCGAGATCGCCTGCCGCGTGATCCGCACGGCACGGCGCATGGGCGTGGCGACCGTTGCAATCTACTCGGACGCGGACCGCGACGCGATGCATGTCGAAATGGCCGACGAAGCCGTCCATATCGGTCCGGCGCCGGCCGCCGAAAGCTATCTCGTCGGCGAGCGGATAATCGAGGCGGCGAAGGCGACGGGCGCGGAGGCGATCCATCCGGGCTACGGCTTCCTGTCCGAGAACCCGGACTTTGTCGAGGCAGTAGAGACGGCAGGTCTCGTTTTCATCGGACCGTCGGCCAAGGCGATCCGCGCCATGGGGCTGAAGGACGCCGCCAAACGCCTGATGGAGAAAGCCGGCGTGCCGGTCGTACCCGGCTATCACGGTGAAGCGCAGGAGATCGTGGTGCTGGCCGGCAAGGCGCGCGAGATCGGCTATCCGGTACTGATCAAGGCACGCGCCGGCGGCGGCGGCAAGGGCATGCGCAAGGTCGACCATCCGGACGACTTCGCCGACGCGCTGGCCTCGGCCAAGCGCGAGGCCAAGGCGTCATTCGGCGACGAGGCCGTGCTTGTCGAAAAGTACGTCGAGAAGCCGCGCCATATCGAGGTGCAGGTGTTCGGCGACAATCACGGCAACGCAGTGCACCTCTTCGAGCGCGACTGCTCGGCCCAGCGCCGCCACCAGAAGGTGATTGAGGAGGCACCCGCCCCTGGCATGACCGACAAGATGCGTGCGGCAATGACCGACGCGGCAGTCAAGGCGGCAAAGGCTATCGGCTATTCGGGCGCCGGAACGATCGAGTTCATCGTCGATGCTTCGGAGGGGCTGAGACCGGACCGGTTCTGGTTCATGGAGATGAACACGCGGCTGCAGGTCGAGCATCCGGTGACCGAGATGGTGACCGGCGTCGATCTGGTCGAATGGCAACTCCGGGTCGCTTCAGGCGAGACGCTGCCGGCGGCACAGGACAGCATCAAACTGACCGGCCACGCCTTCGAGGCGCGCATCTATGCCGAGGACGCTTCGCGCGGCTTCCTACCGGCAACCGGTACGCTTCATCATCTGCGCTTTCCGCGAACAGACAACGTGGCCATCCGTGTCGAGACCGGCGTGCGCCAGGGCGATGCGATCTCGCCGTTCTACGACCCGATGATCGCCAAGCTGGTCGTTCATGCCGAGGAGAGGACTGCCGCGCTGGCGGGCCTGCGGCACGCGCTCGAACACACCGAGGCTGCCGGATCGACGGTCAACACCGGCTTTCTGCATGCGCTGGCTTCCGATCCGGATTTCGCGGCCGGCGATGTCGATACGGGGCTTATTGCGCGCAAGCAGGACGCTCTAGTAGCGGTGCCTGCCGCCTCCCCGCGCGCGACGGCACTGGCGGCACTTGCTGCTTCAGGAGCACTCGACCGCAAGCAGGATGAGGATGCGTGGTCGGCACTCGCGGGCTATGCGCATTTTCATCCGGCGGCACGGCAGGTTTCCGTCGCCATCGGAGAAAAACAATCGGATGCGCTGGTGACAGCGGAAAGCGAAGGGCGCTTCAAGATCGAGATTGATGGATCGGTCCAGACCGTCGACTCGAGCCATGCCTGCCGTCTTGCCCGATGGCCGGGTCATGTCACGGTGTTCGAGGGCGCGACAGCCTACACCTTCGCGACGCCAGACCCGCTTGATTCAGCGATGGACGCCGCAACCGGCGGCGATGCCCTGCGGGCGCCGATGCCTGGCATCGTAAAGCTGGTCCGCGCCGAGGCTGGTCAGAGCGTGACCAAGGGCCAACCGCTTCTCGTGCTTGAAGCGATGAAGATGGAGCACACGATCAATGCGCCGCATGACGGCGAAGTCGCCGAGATCGTCGCCGAAGGCGCTCAGGTAAGCGACGGCACAGTGCTGGTGAGGTTCGCCGAGGCGGTTTAGGCCTTTGGTGGATGACCTCAGTGCGTGGTCATCCACTCGCGGGCTTCGCGAAGCGCCTTGGCGATCTCGATCTTGGACATGCCGGTCGCAAGTTCGGTGCGCAGCTCCGCTGCCCTTTCGGACCCCTTGATCGCGGCGATGTTGAACCATTTGTGGGCGGCAACCACGTCCGGCTCGCAGTCGCGTCCGGTCGCATACATCAGGCCCAGCTCGAACAGAATGTCGGCCTTAGCCGTGCTGCCGATGCCGCTTTCGATTATCTCAAAACGTGCCATTTCAAATCCCCTGTCAGCCCCTGAGAGCGCCCGCGTTTTTCGCTTGTCGCGCTTCGTTTTCGATGTCCCGGAGCATGCAGCCCAGCCTTGAATCCGGCGTTAAATGGCGTGCTTAACTTCCGGAAAACAAAGCTCAAATTTTCTGTAAACACTGAAATTCGTTAAGCATGGGAAAGCTGGGATTCCGCGGATCGCGGGCGCAGATGTCTAAAATTGGCGGTGCCAGCGACAACCCTTTTTTCACCACGGCAAACGACGCGACCGGAAAGATTTCGGCTCGACGGGCTTCTGGCGCAGGCAGGAATTTCGCTGCTTCTTCCGCTGCGGCACGGCTTTCGCGGAAATTCGGACTGCATTACGCTCGCGGTGTGTCGGGGCAGATACCGCGAATCGTTCGCCAGCACCTGACGCCAGGAGGAGAGCATGATCCGTACAGCAATCGTGGCACTTGCCGCAGGCATCGCATTCACCGGAACGGCGATTGCCGCCGAACCCATCGTCGGCACCTGGAAGCGCCCCAACGGGACGCTGATCCGTTACGCCGCGTCGGGCGGGCAATTTTGCGGTACCGTGCTGACAGGCGAGTACAAGAACCAGTCAATCGGATGCATGAGCGGCTCCGGCGCCAACTACGAAGGCAAGGTCAACAAGCTCGATGAAGGCCGAACCTACCGCGGCAAGGCGACCGTCAATGGCAACACATTGCTGCTTGAGGGCTGCGCGCTCGGCGGGCTGATCTGCAAGGGTGAGAATCTCACCCGGCAATAGCGATCTGCCAAGCGGCTCGAGAGTTGATCGCGCTGTAACACAATAAGCATTGGTGGGTCCGCGCCCGCACGTTACCTTTTGATTCGGGGCGTCGCCGGATTGGATCGGCGACCATTCGCGGGCTTGGGCAATCCTGATCAGGTAGTCGGCTGACTCCGTCCGGGTCCAAACTGGGCAACTACCTGGTGGGGCATCCACATGAGAAACAGACTGCGTGCCGCGGCCGTTTTGACGGCCTGCCTATTCCCGACCATTGCGCCGGCCGAATTCGGCGGCTTCGTCCACGAGGGATGCACCAAGGACAACTTCATGGTGCGGGAGCAAATCCTGTGGGACTGCCAAGGAGCATGTTCCGAAACGCCGCTCAGGGCGTCGATCATGGAAGAAGCGACGCGGACAATGGAGATCTATCCGCAGGTCGTGGCCTCCTTCACAAAATCGCAAGTGGCGCGCCGCGTACACGTGTCAGAGGTGCGAGAACGCGCGGACCTGAAGTCGACCGGCATGAGAGCGCACGAGCCGCAATTCGTCGGCATGTGCAATCCGCTCGAGAGCATGCTCCTGCGCTCGATGGATAGCGATTCCTGACCGCAAATCGGTCGGCCCGACGCCTGCCACGAAGCTGAACGCTACATGAACGCACCTCTCAGAGGTGGTTCAGCGGCGGTTTGGCATTGTCCCCTCCAACAGCAGAGGGGACAACAATGCTCATCCGACGGTTCACTATCGTGTGCCTTCTCATAGCCCTATTCGGCATCGGCTTCGCCAGCCTTGTCGCCGAAGCGAGCCGCACGAACCGGTCATGGACACAAGGCACGGTTGTTCCCTGCTTCTTCGAGGACGGGCTGCGCTGCAGCCCTCCCAACCGAAACTGACGCCGCCCGACGGCGAACGAAGAGACAGAGCCATGACCATCCGCAAGATCCGCCAGTTCACCGGAACCGCCATCCGCGCCGCGCTCATCGCGGCGGCCGTCGTCACTCCCCTGCTTGCCGTACAGAGTGTGCGCGCGGGCAATTCGCAGTTCATCGGCGAAACGCCGACAATGTCGAATGGCGCCGGGCTGGTGCTTTTCGTCAGCCTGCAGCGTTCTTGATCCAGGCGCCGGGATTCGGCGCGACAGCTTGACCCAATGGGCCATTTGGCGAGGCGTGTTCTCGCAAACGTCACCCAAAGGCTCTATATTGGGACATGGATAAGCGAATCTACCCACAGCCCATCGAATCGGTCACCACGCCGGAGCCCTATGCGCTGCGCAGCTTCACCGACGCGCGCGAAGCCCTTGTTGAGTTGCAGAAGCTTTATGCCCGCAACACCGCATTCCTGAGGGATGCCTTCAACGGGCTATCGGCGGAAGCACCGCCCACGACGCGGTACCGCGCCTTCTATCCCGAAATAGGCGTCTCGGTTGCGACCTATACGCAGGCGGATTCCCGCCTGCCATACGGGCACGTGACGTCGCCAGGCTTCTATTCAACCACGGTGACGCAGCCCGACCTGTTCGATAACTACCTGCTGGAACAGCTGCGCCTCCTCATGCGCAATCACGGCGTACCGGTGACCGTGGCTGAATCGGAAACACCGATCCCGCTGCATTTTGCCTTCCATGAAGGCTCCTATGTCGACGCCAGCGTGGCCGACCGGATCAACCGGCCGCTGCGCGACGTATTCGACGTGCCGGACCTCAACGCCACTGACGACCAGATCGCCAACGGCACCTTCGAGCCGCTGCCGGGCGAGCCGGTGCCGCTGGCGCCGTTCACGGCACAGCGCATCGACTATTCGCTGCACCGCATGGCGCACTACACGGCGACGACGCCGGCGCATTTCCAGAACTTCGTGCTGTTCACCAATTACCAGTTCTACATCGACGAGTTCTGCGCGCTGGCGCGCGAGATGATGGCCCAGGGCGGCGGCGGCTATTCGGCGTTCGTCGAACCCGGAAACGTCATCACCAAGGCTGGCGACGACGCGCCGAGCGAGGGCATGCCACTCGGCCGGCTGCCGCAGATGCCGGCCTATCACCTCGTCAAGCCCGGCCATGGCGGCGTGACCATGGTCAATATTGGCGTCGGCCCGTCCAACGCCAAGACGATCACCGACCACATCGCCGTGCTCAGGCCGCATGCATGGCTGATGCTCGGCCACTGCGCCGGGCTGCGCAACAGCCAGGAACTGGGCGACTACGTGCTGGCGCACGCCTATGTGCGCGAGGATCACGTGCTCGACGACGATCTGCCCGTCTGGGTGCCGCTGCCGGCGCTGGCGGAAGTGCAGGTGGCGCTTCAGGAGGCCGTCGCCGAGACGACCGGGCTTTCGGGCTACGACCTGAAGCGCATCATGCGCACCGGCACGGTGGCCACCATCGACAACCGCAACTGGGAACTGCGCGACCAGACCGGACCGGTGCAGCGGCTGTCGCAGTCGCGGGCGATCGCGCTCGACATGGAGTCGGCCACCATCGCCGCCAACGGCTTCCGCTTCCGCGTGCCCTATGGCACGCTGCTCTGCGTGTCCGACAAGCCGCTTCACGGCGAGCTCAAGCTGCCGGGCATGGCAACCGAGTTCTACAAGCGCCAAGTGGCGCAGCACCTGAAGATCGGGCTGCTGGCGGTCGAGAAGCTGGCGCAGATGCCCCCCGAGCGGCTTCATTCGCGCAAACTCAGGAGCTTTTCGGAGACGGCTTTCCAGTAGCGGGAGCCGAATGCGGCCTACGCCTTGGCCGGCCTCAGAACCTTCAGCTCGCCCGGATGGATGCGGATATCCACCTCGCGCGGCAGCGGCAGCAATTCGCCATCGAGCACCATGTTGGCGCTCTTGCGGTGGCGTGGGAAGCGAAGCCTGGCGGTCGAAGCCCGCCTCTCCGTGAAGTGCGGATTGCGGTCGCGTCGGCCCGACAGAATGTCCAGCGCGAGGCGGGCGACGCCTGCCGGCGGCAAAGGCGGCGCTGTGTAGTAGCCCAGTTGACCGGTATCGAGCCGGTCCTGAAACATCAGCGGGTCGGGGCCGAAGGGGTTATTGGATACCGAGATCATCGACACCCTTGTTCTCTCGGGCGCGCCGTCGATCTCGGCGTCGACCACGAAAGAGGGGGGATCGAATATGACGTCGATGGCGGCCTGAGTGCTGGCGCGTATCTTGCCCAGGCGCGTCGCAAAGTCGTAGCGGTTTCGGAACCGCACCATGCGCGGGTGCAGCCCGATCGCAAACTGGTGGATGAATCCCTGTCCGTTGACGCTGGAAATGTCGACCGGCGCGATCTCGGCCTCCGCCAGGACTGCCAGAACCGCGTCGAGATCGAGCGGCAGGCCAAGCGAGCGCGCGAAAAGGTTCATCGTGCCGGCCGGAATGACGCCGAGTGGCATGCCGGCCTTCCATGCGATGCGCGCGGCGCAGGAAATAGTCCCGTCTCCGCCGCCGGCGACGATGGCATCGATATCTTTCCGTGCCGCCGCCATTTCAAGTGCGGAGTCGATATCGCCCGCGGCCGCGACGTCGAAGGAAACATCGTGGCCGCCGCCCGCCAGCACCTCCCGCGCGCGGTCGCAATAGGCGTCCATGTTGAGGGTCCTGAAGGTGCCGCCATCGCGGTTCAGGACCATATGCAGCCGCATGGTCGATTATCCTTAGCAAAGCGCCGACAGGTGCAGCCAGCGCCGGCTGCGCTTACGCGGCCTTCACGGCGGATATGAGGCCTACATGTTCTGGTAGACGGGTCCCTCGCCGCCCTGCGGCGGCACCCAGTTGATGTTCTGGTTCGGGTCCTTGATGTCGCAGGTCTTGCAGTGGACGCAGTTCTGCGCGTTGATCACGAAACGCACATCGACGCCCATCTTGTCGGCCGCTGCATTGCCGTCGGCATCCACCCATTCGTACACGCCCGCCGGGCAGTAGCGCGACGACGGACCGGCATAGACATCGTGCTCCGACTGCTTCTGCAGATCGCTGTCTTTTACCTGGAGGTGAACCGGCTGGTCCTCCTCGTGGTTGGTGTTGGACAGGAACACCGATGACAGCCGGTCGAATGTCAGAACACCGTCGGCCTTGGGGTAGTCGATCTTCTTGTGCTTCGAAGCGGGTTCCAGCGAGGCAGCGTCGGTCTTGCCGTGTTTCAGCGTGCCGAACAGCGAGAAGCCGAGCAGCGAATTGACCCACATGTCGAAGCCGCCGAGGCCGACGCCGAGCCACAGGCCGAACTTCGACCAGAGCGGCTTCACGTTGCGCACCTTCTTCAGGTCCTTGCCGATCTCGGACGCGCGCCAGCCTTCCTCGTAGGCTGTCAGCTCGTCGTTGGCGCGGCCGGCGGCGAGCGCCTCCGCAACGTTTTCCGCCGCCTGCATGCCGGACAGCACGGCGTTGTGCGAACCCTTGATGCGCGGCACATTTACGAAGCCGGCCGAGCAACCGATCAACGCACCGCCGGGGAAGACCAGCTTCGGCACCGACTGCCAGCCGCCTTCCGTGATGGCGCGGGCGCCATAAGAAACGCGCTTGCCGCCCTCGAAGGTATCGCGCACGGCCGGATGGGTCTTGAAGCGCTGGAACTCTTCGAACGGCGAGAGATACGGGTTCTTGTAGTTCAGGTGAACGACGAAGCCGACGGCGACCAGATTGTCGTCGAAATGATAGAGGAACGAGCCGCCGCCCGTGTCGGAGCCCAGCGGCCAGCCGAAGGAGTGCTGGACAAGGCCCGGCTTGTGCTTGCCGGGCTCTACTTCCCAAAGTTCCTTGAGGCCGATGCCGAACTTCTGCGGCTCGCGGCCTTCGGCCAGCCCAAACTTCGCGATGAGCTGCTTGGCAAGCGAACCGCGCACGCCCTCGCCGATGAGCACATATTTGCCGAGCAGCGCCATGCCTGGCGCGTAGTTGGGCCCATGCGAGCCGTCGCGCTCGACGCCCATGTCGCCTGTCGCGACGCCGATGACGGCGCCGTCATCGTTGAAGAGTACCTCGGCCGCGGCGAAACCCGGATAAATCTCCACGCCGAGGTTCTCGGCGCGGGCAGCGAGCCATTTGCAGACATTGCCGAGCGAGGCGATGTAGTTGCCGTGATTGTTCATCAGCGGCGGCAGGACGAAATTGGGAATGCGCAACGAGCCTGCCGGTCCGAGCACCAGAAACTGGTCGTCCTTGACCGGGGTTTTCAGCGGATGGTCTGGATCGTCCTTCCAGTCCGGAAGAAGCCTGTTGAGGCCGACGGGATCGATCACCGCGCCTGACAAGATGTGCGCGCCGACCTCGCCGCCCTTTTCCAGAACGACAACGGAAAGCTCGGAATTGAGCTGCTTGAGCCTGATCGCTGCGGCCAGCCCGGCGGGCCCGGCCCCGACGATCACGACATCGAATTCCATGCTTTCGCGTTCGACTTCGCTCATCAATTCCTCCGCTCGCAGATGAAACGCTGCTGGCTAACTGGCCGGTACGGCAGCGCTACAGCGGAAACCGCGCGGGTTCAACTCCGCTGCCGCGTCGCCAACCTAATGTCCGACGCGCGAGGCGTAAATGCCGTTGACGTAAACGTCAATATTTTCACCCTCACCCGGTTGTGATGCCTATGTGGCGCTGAAGGCGTCCATACTCGCCCAAACGAACGGAGGCGCATTATGTCCCGATGCCTGTTCGTGTTGGTTCTCTTGGCTTGCCTGACCTCTAGCACCATGGCCGGGCCGGCTGATGACGGCCGCTGGTACTCGGGCGCCTATTCCTTCTCCGACGACCGCGGCGGCTTCCGTATCATCAGCGTGTCGGGCGTCGGCACGAGCGCTGACCCATTCGTCATCGTGCAGGAGCTCGGATCCGCCAGCCCAGCCA
The DNA here is from genome assembly GCA_017643025.1 of Rhizobiaceae bacterium. GTDB lineage: Bacteria > Pseudomonadota > Alphaproteobacteria > Rhizobiales > Rhizobiaceae > RCIO01. The sequence goes on along the minus strand of JAEPOG010000005.1, from coordinate 321,810 downwards.
CACTGACGATCCACGCTGTGCTGCCCATCAACCCGACCGGCAAGGTCGGCGAATGGGTGACCGGCATGCTGCATGTGCGAGTCGTCACACTGAACGGCAGCGGCCTGCCGTGGCTCGGCTTCAACTTCGAGCTTCAGGAAATACCGGGCGTGCCAAGCACATTCGGCGACGGCCTGTCTTTCGACCAGCGCGAGATGGACAGCGACGCAATCGGAACGGACCGGTTCGGCAGCGTGGGGCGGCAGTTCGAGCCCTATGACCGGCTGGAATACCGCGACGGCCACGTCGATCCCGGCGAGGAGGCGTCGTTCCGCTTCTTCATCTCCGATTTCACGCCGAACGAACGCTTCTACCTGGTGCAGGACCCGATGGTTCCCTTCTCCTGAGCTTGCAATTGCAGGCCCAGGGCGGGATTGTGCCGGCATGTCGCCAGCCGCCCCCGACAAGCCTGCGAATCTCGAAGAACTTCTGCGCTTCTACGCCGAAGCGGGCCATGACGAAGCGCTGACCGAAGAGCCGATCAACCGGTTTGCCAAACCAGCAAGGGCCGCCACCGAAGGGAAGGCGCAGCCCAAACGTGCCGGCACACCGCCCCTGCCCTCACCCGGCGCTCCGCCACCGGGGCAACGAGTAACTGTCCCCGCCCCGCCGGCGCCGACCACCGTCCCCGACGAGCAGCAGGCAATGCGCGCCCGCGCCCTGGCGCGCGAGGCGAAGACGATCGAGGAACTCTACGAGGCGCTCGCAGGCTTCGATGGCTGCAATTTGAAAGTGACCGCCAAGAACCTGGTCTTTGCCGACGGCAATCCGCAGGCGCGCATCATGCTGGTCGGCGAAGCGCCGGGACGCGACGAGGACATCCAGGGCCTGCCCTTCGTCGGGCGGTCAGGGCAGCTGCTTGACCGGATGCTCGCCGCGATCGGCCTCGACCGCACGAGCGCCTATATCTCGAACGTCATTCCGTGGCGGCCACCGGGCAATCGCGACCCATCGCCGCTTGAGACCGAAATCTGCCGGCCCTTTATCGAGCGGCACATCGAACTGGTCGCGCCGAAGGTTCTGGTGACGCTGGGCAACCCGTCGACAAAGCTTCTGCTCGGCACGCAGACGGGAATCATGCGTATGCGCGGCAAATGGGCCGAACACGAGACGGCGGGCGGGGCGAAGATCGCTACGATGCCGACGCTGCACCCCGCCTATCTGCTGAGAAATCCCGCCCACAAGAAACTTGCATGGCGGGACTTCCTTGAAGTGAAGATGCGGCTCAACGCACCCGACTGATCCGGCTGCGGGAAGGGAACGGCCGGATCGGCCGCACCTTCAAGCGGCCTGCGCCTCGGCGCGCAGGGCGCCAACCTGCAGAACCGTGAACAGCGCCACTGCCGCTGCCTGCGCAAGCACGAACATGACGCCGAGCATGTTCGGCGCGATCCAGCCGGTGGCGAGGAGCGCCACGCTGGCCGCGACCCACAATGCGTTGATGGCGGCAACGTCGACCAGCGCAAGGCGCGGCATCGCCTCCCGCGAGGCGAAGAACGCGAGCGCCGCGGTCCAGGGCACCAGCACGACACCGGCCCAGAACAGGAGCTGTTGCGGCAGGTCGGTCAGGCCAGCGATGAGGCCGTTTCCCGCGATCATGGCGACGCCAGCGATGCCGCTGGTCGCCGCGTCGAGAGCCAGAACCCTGCGCAGATAAGGGGTGATGCGGATGGTCATTGTCCAGGTCTCCTTGCTTTCGGACAGTCCCGGCATCGAGGCCGGCATGAGCGGACCCTGCCAGTACGGTTGGATGAAAGCGATTACGCGCGAGGTAATGGCGAAGCTGACCGGTTCGGCTATGGTCACTGCATGAACGACACCACCATCAGACCAGGCGCCATCATCCGCGAATGGCGTCAAAGGCGCCGGATGAGCCAGCTCGATCTGGCGCTTGAGGCCGAGATTTCGCAGCGGCACCTCTCTTTTCTGGAAAGCGGGCGCTCGCGCCCGTCCCGCGACATGGCGCTGGCGCTGTCCGAACGCCTCGACATGCCGCTGCGGCAGCGCAACCGGCTGCTGATAGCGGCGGGCTTTGCCCCCACCTTCTCGGAGCAGGCGCTCGACAGCGCGCCGCTGAAGCCAGCGCTGGACGCGGTGCAGACCGTGCTGGCCGCGCACATGCCCTACCCAGCGATCGCTGTCGACAGCCACTGGAACCTGGCGATGGGCAATAGCGCGATCCAGCCGTTCCTCGGGCTCGTGGCGGAAAGGTCGTTACTGGAACCGCCGGTCAACGTGCTGAGGCTCAGCCTGCATCCGGGCGGGCTGGCGCCGCTGATCGTCAATCTCCCCGAGTGGCGCGGGCACCTGCTGGAACGGTTGTCGCGGCTCAACGACCAGTATGCGGATGAGGAACTCCACGCGCTGGAGGAGGAGTTGCGCGCCTATCCCGGCGGGCGCGACCGACGGGCACCGCACCGCCACACTGGCGGCGACATCGCCGTGCCGCTGAAACTCGATATCGGCGGAACCGAACTTTCCTTCATCTCGACGATCACGGTGTTCGGCACACCGCTCGATGTCACGCTGTCCGAACTCGCCATCGAGACATTTTTTCCCGCCGACGATGCCACGCGAGCGTTTCTGGCCGGAATGCCTACTGAGGCGGGGTGATCTTGCGCGCCTTGCCGCGCTCCAGCCCCAACCTGTGCTCACGCCAGATGATGAAGATGCCGGCGCCGACAACGATGACACCGCCGACGAGCATGTTCACCGTCGGCAAGTCGCCGAAGAACAGGTAGCCGGAGATGATGCCGAGGATCATCGAGGTGTATTCGAAGGGCGCGATGGTGGAGATGTCTGCGTGGCGGTAACTCTCCGTCATCAGGATCTGGCCGACACCGCCGGCGATGCCCGCACCAATCAAAGCAAACGCCTGCCATTGCGAAAGAGCGATCCAGCCGAAAGGAAGGGTCATCAGGCCGAATATGGCGGCGGTGAGTGAAAACCAGAGCACGATAGTCGCCGAAGGCTCCGTCGCCACCAGACGGCGCACGAGGATGGCCGCGAACGCCGCGAACACCGCGCCCGACAGCGCGGCGATAACGCCGACCGTTTCCAGTTGCGCCAGCGGAGCGTCGCCGGTGAGCAGCGTCAGGCGCGGCCAGATGATGATCAGGACGCCGACAAGACCGATGACAACAGCCGACCAGCGGAACAGGCGCACGGTCTCGCCGACAATCAGCGCGCTCAGCGCCACTACCATCAGCGGCTGGGCATAACCCAGCATGATGACCTCAGGCAGCGGCAACACGGTGAGTGCAAAAAAGCCCAGTCCCATGGCGCATACGCCGACCATGCCGCGAATGATGTGGCTGACCGGGCGGCTGGTGCGAAAGGCCGTCGCAAGTTCGCGGCGAAACGCCAGGAAGACGAGAATCGGCAGGACGGCGAAGGCGGATCGGTAGAAGACGATCTGCCCGGCCGGCACCGCGCCGGTCGATTTGATCAGCGTCGACATGCCGACGAAAATCGTGATGGACGTTACCTTGAGCAGGATGCCGAGCGCAGGGCGCATGCCTGCCCTGAAGTCACCAGCGCCCCTGCTCTCCATTCCGTCCGGTATCCTGAAGCGCCGCCTGTAGCGGCGGCGCCAACCATATTGCCGCTGCTACGCGGTTGCGTACTGAATCGTCTGCCAGATGCGCAGCGGCGATGCCGGCATCTCGATGTGCCCGATGCCGTAAGCGCGGTGAAGCGCATCCGTGACCGCGTTCACAGCCGCGGGTGCTGCACCGATGGTTCCCGCCTCGCCGGCGCCCTTGATTCCCATCGCATTCGTGGTGGACGGCACGTTGCGCGTCTCGAAATGGATGAACGGAAGCAGGTCGGCACGCGGCATGGTGTAGTCCATGAAACTCGCGGTGACGAGCTGGCCATCCTCGTCATAGATCGTGTCCTCGGTCAGCGCCTGGCCAAGTCCCTGCACGACACCGCCATGCACCTGGCCGGCGAGCAGGATCGGATTCACCGTGGCGCCGAAATCGTCGACGATCGTGTAGCGCGTGATCTCCAGCCCGCCCGTCGCCGGGTCGATCTCGACCTCGCAGATGTGGGTACCGTTGGGATAGGTCGCCTCGTCCTGCACATATTCACCGAGGCCCGTCACGTCATCGACGGACTTCGCAGCCTTGGCGATGTCGGCGAAGCTCATCGCGCGGTCGGTGCCGACGATACGCGCCTCGCCATCGGCGAGTTCGATGTCGGCGGCCGATGCTTCCAGCTCGTCGGCAGCGATCTTCTTCATCTTCTCGGCGAGATCCTCGCCGGCGCGCGCCGCCGAAACACCGCCAAGCGGGATGGAGCGTGAACCGCCAGTGCCGCCACCCTTGGCCAGTTCGTCGGTATCGCCCTGGCGCAGGTTGATGCGCGAGATATCGGTGTTCAGCTTGTCGGCAACGAACTGGGCGTAGGCGGTCGCGTGCCCCTGCCCGTTCGACTGCGTGCCGATATAGACGGTGACATCGCCATCGTCGCCCAGCACCACCTTGGCGGGTTCGGAGCCGGCGAAGGCGCAGGCCTCGATATAGGTCGCCATGCCGATGCCGCGGATCTTGCCGCGCGACTTCGAGTCTGCCAGACGCTTGTCGAAGCTAGCCCACTCGGCCCGCTCCATCGCCTGGCGCATATGGCCCTCGAACTCGCCGACGTCGTAGTTGCGGCCGGTCACGGTCTTGTAGGGGAATTGATCCGGCTTGATGAAATTCTTCGCCCTGATCGCGTCGGGCGACATCTTCATGTCGCGGGCGCAGGCATCGACCAGCTTCTCGATCAGGAAGGCCGCCTCCGGGCGTCCGGCGCCGCGATATGCGTCGACTGGGCAGGTGTTGGTGTAGACGCCGAGCACTGTCACGTCGAGCGCCCGGATATCGTAGACACCGGTCGACATCGTGGCGCCCATATAGGGGATGAAGGGGCCGAACTGGTGGCAGTAGGCGCCGATATTGGCGGTGATGGTGATGCGCAGCCCGAGGAAGCGGCCGTCATTGTCCATCGCCATCTCGGCTTCGACCCAGTTGTCGCGGCCCTGCGCGTCCTCAAGAAAGTGCTCGGTGCGGTCGCCGGTCCACTTCACCGGACGCCCGACGCGCTTGGCTGCCTCCAGCAGCAGAGGATATTCGCGGTAGGTGAAGCCCTTCGGCCCGAAGCCGCCGCCGACATCGGGCGTGATGACACGCAGCTTCGATGGCTCGATGCCCATGACACGCGACACGACGCCTTGCACGCCGTGTACGCCCTGCGAACCGGTGGTGAGCACGAAGCGGTCCTCGTCGGCGCGCCATTCGGCGATTGCCGCGCGGGGCTCCATGTAGTTGCAGACGAGGCGGTTGTTGAGGAATGCGATTTTCGTGACGTGCTTCGCCTTCGAGAAGGCGTCGACGGTCTTGTCACGGCTGCCAAGGCGATATTCGAACGCCCGGTTGGTGCCGAGTTCCGGCCAGACCAGCGGCGTGCCCTCGTCGAGCGCGGTGCGCGTAAGCGCCGTCGCGTCCTCGGGATCGTAGTCGACCTCGATCAACTCGGCGGCATCCTGGGCCTGCTCGCGCGTTTCGGCGACCACAAATGCGATGGCGTCGCCGACATGGTTCACGCGATCGCGGCAGAGCACCGGAATGTCGCGGGTCGGCGCGCGCGTGCCATCCGGCTGCGGCTGCATGACGCCTGAGGCCAGGTCCTTGATGTGCGCAACGTCCGCGCCTGTCAGAACCAGCAGCACGCCCGGCGCTTCCTTCGCGGCATCGACCGACTCTATGCGGAAGGTGCCCTTGGCGATCGGCGAGCGCAGCACGTAACCGTGAACCTGCCCCTCCGCCACTATGTCATCGGTGTAGCGACCGCGGCCGGTGATGAAGGCATCATCCTCCCGGCGGAGTACGGAAGCACCCATTCCGAATTTCGGCGTCATCACATTCATGGCTGGAACCTTGTGGGGATCGTGCTGGTGGCGGGACGTGCCGGCCACAGTTTTGTCGCCCGGCGGTTTTCATGTAAAGGGCAGCGCTTCGATTTCAAAGCGCCAGAGCATGGTTCGTTGCTGACCAGCGCGCCTTCAGGTGAAAAATGGTAACCGATTCCGGACAGGTATTCCGCCTCGAAGACTACAAACCCACCGATTATCTCATTCCGGAGACGAGGCTGACATTTAGCCTGTCGCCGAACCGGACCCGTGTTGTCGCCGATCTCGTCTTCGAGCGGCGCGATGGCGTGGCAGACGACGCGCCAGTCGTGCTCGACGGCGACGGGCTGAACCTCGTGTCACTGGAAATCGACGGCCGGCGCAGCAATCTGGAGGGCGTGGAAGTCACCCCCGACCGGCTCGAAATCAAGGAACCGCCAAGGGGAAAACGCTTCACGCTGCGCATCGAGACCGAGGTCGACCCAGAAGCCAACAAAGCGCTGTCGGGCCTCTACCGCTCGAGCGGAGTGTGGTGCACGCAGTGCGAGGCCGAAGGCTTCCGCCGCATCACCTATTTCCTCGACCGGCCTGACCTACTGTCGGTCTACACCGTCCGAATCGAAGCCAATGCCGGCGATGCGCCGCTGCTGCTCTCCAACGGCAACCCGGTCGAGAGCGGCGAGATCGACGGCGGCAAACACTACGCCGTCTGGCACGACCCGCACCCGAAACCGTCCTACCTGTTCGCGCTGGTCGCCGGCGACCTCGGCTGCGTCAGTGACGGATTCACCACCATGTCCGGCCGCAAGGTCACGCTCGGCATCTATGTCGAGCACGGCAAGGAGAGCCGCGCGGCCTATGCCATGAACGCGCTGAAGCGCTCGATGCGCTGGGACGAGGAGCGCTTCGGGCGCGAATACGACCTCGACGTTTTCAACATCGTCGCCGTGTCGGACTTCAACATGGGGGCGATGGAGAACAAGGGCCTCAACATCTTCAACGACAAATATGTGCTGGCCGACCCGGAAACAGCCACCGACACCGACTATGCCAATATCGAGGCGATCATCGCGCACGAATATTTCCACAACTGGACGGGCAACCGCATCACCTGCCGCGACTGGTTCCAGCTCTGCCTGAAGGAAGGGCTGACGGTCTATCGCGACCAGGAGTTCACCGCCGACACCCGCTCGCGCGCGGTCGAGCGCATCGGCGATGTGCGCCAGTTGCGCTCGCACCAGTTTCCGGAAGACCAGGGCCCGCTGGCGCATCCGGTGCGGCCGCGCCGCTATCGCGAGATCAACAACTTCTACACGGCGACCGTCTACGAGAAGGGCGCGGAAGTCGTGCGCATGATCCATCGCATCGTCGGCGCGGAGGATTTTCGCAACGGCATGGACCTCTATTTCGAGCGCCATGACGGCGAGGCCGTGACGATCGAGGAATTCGTCGCAGCGTTCGCCGAGGTCTCAGGGCTCGACTTCACCCAGTTTTCACTGTGGTATCATCAGGCGGGCACGCCCAACGTCGCTGTGACGTCGTCCTACGATGCCAAGGCGCGAGAGTTCGTGGTCGAGCTCGAACAGTCGGTACCGCCGACGCCGTCGGAGAGCCGCAAGCGGCTGATGCATATTCCGCTCGCGTTCGGGTTGATCGGGCCTGACGGCAGCGACATTGCCGCCGAGTGCGACGATGCCTCGGTCAGCGGCGGCGTGATCCATCTGCACAAGCGCCGCCAGACGATCCGTTTCCGCGAGGTCGGCGACCGGCCGGTGCTTTCGCTCAACCGCGGGTTTTCCGCGCCGGTCACGCTGGCGGCCGAACAGAAGATGGCCGACCGGCTGTTCCTTGCGCGCCACGACAGCGACAGCTTCGCACGCTGGGAAGCACTGAACACGCTCTACACAGACGCCCTGATCGCGGCGACAAAAGCCGCGAAGGGCGGCAAGAAGCCTAGATTCCAGCGCGAGCTGGTGGAACTGGCTGGCGAAATCGCCACCGACGATGGCCTCGACGCCGCCTACCGGGCGCTGCTGCTATTGTTGCCCGCCGAATCCGACATCGCGCGCGAGATCGGTTCAAACATCGACCCGGACGCGATCCACGGCGCGCGAAAGGCCCTTGCCGAGACAATCGCCAAGGAGAATGCGACCGTTTTTGCCCGGGTTCGCGACGCACTCGCCGACGGTGGACCGTATGTTCCCGATGCGGCGGGAGGCGGCCGGCGCTCGCTGCGCAATGCGTTGCTGGATTATCTGAGCGCAAGCAGCGGCAGCGCCGAAATGGCGGCAGCGGCTTTCCGGGCTGCAACCAACATGACGGACAAGGCCGCCGCGCTTGGCATTCTCGCACATCGCTTCCCCGACGCGGCCGAGACCGCCGAGGCGCTGGCCGCCTTCGAGCGCCAGTATGGGAATGACCCGCTCGTCATGGACAAGTGGTTCATGGTGCAGGCCACCATTCCGGGCAGCGAAACGGTCGGGCGCGTCAAGGCGCTGATGCAGCACCCGAAATTCAGCATCACGAACCCCAACCGCGTGCGCTCCCTGCTTGGCGCTTTCGCGACGGCCAACCAGACTGCGTTCAACAGCGCCGACGGCAGCGGCTTCGCACTGTATGCCGACGTCGTGTTGACCGTCGAAAACAGCAATCCGCAGGTGGCAGCAAGGCTGGCGACGGCTTTCCGCTCCTGGCGCTCGCTGGAACCGAAGCGTCGAGAGAAGGCCCGCCAGGCACTGGCGACGATCGCCGGCAAAACCGGCCTGTCCCGCGACCTCGCTGACATCGTTGGCCGCACGCTGGGCTGATCGACGCGACCTTTTTCGACATCCGGCTACGAATTTGTCCGGCGGAGGCTGGACAGCGCGAATCGCGTCTGATTCTTTATGGATGATTCGGGATGTGCGGTAGCCGGATCATCATCTGAAGGGGACAGAGCGGAGGGCCTTTAATGGCCGGAACGGACGCGTTGCGCGCGCCCGCAACGATGACTGCCAATCTGCTGCGGGGGGCACGAAAGGCAGAGTCGCGACTTGCAGGCAATGCGAAGATGATCGCCGCGCCGGCCTACAAGCGCCTGCTCGCCGCGGAACCGCTGTTTCGCCGCTCCATACCCACCCTCATCGTCATTTTCCTGATCGTCATCGCCACGTCGCGCGTGCTTTCGCTGGCGACGCTGCGCGACGACATGGAACGCAGCATCCGGACTACACTCGGCCTCGCTGCGAGCACGATTTCCGCCGGGCTCCATACTGCCGGTGAAGACGGGCCGCCGCTCGCCGTCACCGGTCAGCGGGTGATCGAGGACATGGTGCGCGGCGGGCTTGTCGGCGCCGATCAGGTGCTGGCGGTGACAGACGGTGATCTCGAAATCGTCGCAGCCAATGGCGCCGGCCAGCGGTGGATCGGGAACCGGCTCGACCGCCTCGTCGAAGGCGGCCAACCGCTCTTCATGTTCGGCGAGCGCGCCGGCATGCTGGAGGTGCGCATTGCAGGCGCCATCTGGTACGCGGCGTTCAACAAAACGGATGCGGGCGATGCTGGAGGCGTCATCCTCGTCCCGCGTCAGACCGCAATGGCCGAGTGGCACAAGATCGTGTCGCTCAATGTGATGCTGTTCGTGCTCACGTCGACGGTGCTGATCGTCATCCTCTACGCCTATTTCGGCCAGGCGACGCGGGCGCAGGCGGCGGACAAGCTTTATTCCGATGCGCATCAGCGCGTCGATCTCGCACTGGTGCGCGGCCGCTGCGGGCTGTGGGACTGGGACATGGCGCGCGGGCGCATGTACTGGTCGCGATCGATGTTCGACATGCTGGGCTACGAACCCTGCGAGGCCATGCTCTCCTTCGGCGAGGTGGCGAAGATCATCCATCCCGAAGACGGCGATCTGTTCGACCTGGCCAACAAGATTGCTGCACGCGAAACCGACCAGATCGACCAAGTCTTCCGCATGCGGCACGCCGACGGCCACTGGATATGGATGCGCGCCCGCGCCCAGGTGCTGGACATCGAGGCGCCCGAGATACACCTGATCGGGGTCGCGCTCGACGTTACCGAGCAGCGTCATCTGGCGCAGCGGTCAGAGGCCGCCGACATGCGCCTCAGGGCCGCCATCGAAAGTATCACCGAGTCCTTCGTATTGTGGGACACCGCCGACCGGCTGGTCATGTGCAACACGAAGTTCCAGCAGGATGCGGGGCTGTCGGCTTCGGAAGTGCGCCCCGGAGCGGCACGGGCCGATATCGAGAAGCGCATGACTGCCTTCGTGACCGATCGCCGGCTGCCCAACGCCAATGCAAGCCGGGGCAGCGCAAGCTACGAGCGGCAGCTTGCCGACGGCCGCTGGATTCAGGTCAACGAGCTCAAGACCCGCGACGGCAGCACCGTTTCCATCGGCACCGACATTACCCAGATCAAACTGCACCAGGAGAAACTGCAGGATAGCGAGCGGCGTCTGATGGCGACGATCCACGACCTCAGCCTTGCCCGCAAGGCCGAAGAAGAGCGCACGGGCGAACTGGTCGAGCTCAACCGCAAATATATGCGCGAGACGGAGCGGGCCGAGGCGGCGAACCGGGCAAAGTCCGAGTTCCTGGCCAACATGTCGCACGAACTCCGAACCCCCCTCAACGCCATTATCGGCTTTTCGGAACTCATGCAGTCGGCGCTGCTTGGGCCGCTGGGCTCGGAAAAATACGAGGAATACACGCGCGACATCCATTCGAGCGGCACCTACCTGCTCGGCGTCATCAACGACATCCTCGACATGTCGAAGATCGAGGCGGGTCAGTTCTCGATCGAACGCGAGGCGATCGACCTCAGCCCGCTGATCGGCGAGACGATGCGCGTAGTGGCGCTGCAGGCAAGCGAGAAGGGCATCGAAATCGAAACCGAGGTGCCGGCCAAGCTGAAGGTCGACGCCGACCGCCGCGCCATCAAGCAGATCACGATCAACCTGCTATCCAACGCAGTGAAGTTCACCGGATCTGGCGGGCGGATTCATCTGCGCGCACGCAATGTCGGCGGCGCCGTGGTGCTCAGCATCGAAGACAGCGGCTGCGGCATACCCAGCGAAGCGCTGAGCAAACTCGGGCGGCCGTTCGAGCAGGTGCAGAACCAGTTCACCAAATCGCACGTCGGATCAGGCCTGGGGCTGGCGATCTCCCGCTCTCTCGCCGAACTGCATGGCGGGGCGCTGAAGATCCGTTCCACCGAAGGCGTGGGCACCATCGTGTCCGTCCGCTTCCCGCGCGGTCAGAGCCGCGTCAAAGCGGCCAAGTCAGCTTCCAGCAAATCGAAGACAAAAGCGGCGGCCTGAGCAGGCGTCCCGCCCGGCATAGACCGGGCGGGACAATGTGTCAGCGGCCGCGCCGCCGATCCCGGCGCTCGCGGCGGGGAATCTCCCCCTCCTCGATAACGCCGTCATTGTTGCGATCCATCAGCGCAAAGACCTCGCGCTGGTTGGTCTGGATTTCATCCAGCGTCAGAGAACCGTCGCCGTCGATGTCGTAGCGCTCGACCATGCGCTCGGCGCGCCGCATATGGCGCTGGCGCTCCATCTCCGCCGCGATTTCGCCAACCGTCAGCTTGCCATCGGAGTCGGCATCGCCTTCGGCAAAGTCGATGCGATTGTTCATCAGCGCTGCGAACTCGTCGAAGGTGACGTCGCCGCTGTCATCTGCGTCGGCGCGCTCGAAGTTGAGCCCGCCCGGGCCGTGGGACCGGCGAGGTCCCTCATTGGCAGAGGCGACGGAGCCTGCCAGGCCGGCAAGCGTGGCGAAGGCTATCGCCAGTTTCAACGTTCTTTTCATGTACAGTTTCCTTGCATCGAAAAACCCCCGATGCAGTTGGAGAAGAGAGCAGTCCGGCTTCCCATCGCCTAACCCCTCTTCCCACGCAGCAGCCGGTCGAAATGTTTCGAGACCGTCCGCGACGTTTCTTCGACATGGCCTTCAACGACTGCCATGTCGGGCAGGTCCGTGCTCGCAAGCAGCAGATCGGCCAGGCCCGGCGGCACGTTGTCGGGCTCGAATGCGCCAGTCAGGCAAAGCCTGATGATCTGCGTGAGAGTGGTGTAGAGATTGTGCGCGGCGACCAGATCGTCCCGCGTTTGCGGGTCCGCGAAATCGTCCGACAAACGCGTGAGCGTCTCGGCTGTCGAGGTTGGCTGCCTGTCGCCGGACAATGCGCCGGTCAGCGCGGCAACCTGCGCGACGAACTCCAGGTCGATCAGGCCGCCGGGCACGAGCTTGATGTCCCACTTGTCGGCCGGGGGCTTTTCCTTGGCAATCAGTTCGCGCATCTCGCGCGCCTCGCGCATGATCTTTGCCGCGTCGCGCGGCATTGCCATGACGGCTTCGATCTCGCTTTCGATATGCGCTGCGAGGTCGGCATCGCCTGCCACGATGCGGGCGCGCGTCAGCGCCATATGCTCCCAGGTCCAGGCTTGCTCGCGCTGGTATTTGCCGAAGGCGTCGACATGGGTAGCGACCGGCCCCTTGTTGCCGGAGGGGCGCAGCCGCAGGTCGAGTTCGTAGAGCACGCCCTCCGCCGTCGGAGCCGAAATCGCCGCTATCAAACGCTGTGTCAGGCGGGCGAAGTAGTGGGGCGGCGCCAGTTCCTTTTCGCCGTCCGACGCTTCCGCGTCTTCATCGTGGTCGTAGAGCAGGATGAGATCGACGTCCGACCCTGCAGTCAGTTCGCGGCTGCCAAGCTTGCCCATGCCGAGCACCACGATGCGTCCGCCTGGCACCTTGCCGTGACGCTCGGCGAATTCCTCGATCACCGCGTCGAGAGCGGAGCCGATGGTCAAGTCCGCAAGGTCGGAGAACGCCTTGCCGGCACGCGCTGCGTCGATCGATCCCGTGAGGAGCCGCATGCCGATCAGGAATTTCTGCTCGGCTGCGAACATGCGCAGTCTGTCGAGCACTTCCTCGTAAAGCGTCGCACCCTGAAGGAAGCTCTGCAACCGTTCCGCAAGATAGGCCTTGCTCGGCAGTTCAGACAGAAGCGCCGGATCGAGCAACCCGTCGAACACATGCGGCCGGCGGGTGATGATGGCCGCCAGCCGGGGCGCCGCGCCCATGATCGTCGCCGTCAGCTTCAGCAGGCCCGGATTTGACTGGAGCAGCGAAAAGAGCTGGATGCCGGCGGGCAGCCCGGAAAGAAATTCGTCGAAGCGCAGCAACGCCTCGTCGGCGCGGCGGGTGCCGCCGAAAGCCTGCAGGAGCGCCGGCGTCAGCTCGGTCAGCCGCTCGCGCGCCTCGGCCGACTGGGTGGCGCGGTAGCGGCCATAGTGCCAGGTTCGGATGACCCGGCTGATGTCGCTCGGCCGCTCGAAGCCGAGTTCGTGGAGCGTCTCGATCGTTCCTGGATCGTCGTCTTCCCCGGTGAAGACCAGATTGCCAATGCCGGACGAAAGCTGCGGCGCGGTTTCGAACAGAGCCGCGTAGTGGCTCTCGACCTGCTTCAGCGCCTCGCGGAACACGGTCGAAAAACCATCCGCATCGTCGAAACCTCGCAGTCGCGCGATACGCTCCAGCCCCTCGTCGTCCTCGGGCAGGGAATGCGTCTGCTCGTCGGCAACCATCTGGATGGCGTGTTCGACATCGCGCAGGAACCAGTACTGGTTGGTCAGCGTCTCAGCCGCGTCTTCGGTAATCCATCCGCGTTCGGCCAGCTGCGCCAGCGTTTCCACGGTCGCGCGTCTCCGCAATTCGGGGAAGCGGCCGCCGGCAATGAGCTGCTGTGTCTGGGCAAAGAACTCGATCTCGCGGATGCCGCCGCGGCCCAGCTTGACGTTGTGCCCCCTCACCGCGATGTCGCCCAAACCCTTATGGGCGTGAATCTGGCGCTTGATGGAGTGCACGTCGGCGATGGCCGCGTAGTCAAGATATTTGCGCCAGACATAGGGGCGCAATTCCCGGAGGAAGGCTTCGCCGGCCTCGCGGTCACCGGCGACGACACGAGCCTTGATCATCGCCGCGCGTTCCCAGTTCTGGCCGCGGCTTTCATAATAGTGGAGCGCCGCCTCCACCGGGATCGCAAGCGGGGTCGAGCCCGGATCGGGGCGCAAACGGAGGTCGGTGCGGAAGACGTAACCGCGATCGGTACGGTCCTGCAGGATGCGCACGAGCTGGCGCGTCATGCGCAGGAACAGGTCCGGCGCCTCAATCTCATCGGTGACCGCCGCCGACGACGGATCGAAGAAAACGATCAGGTCGATGTCGGACGAGAAGTTGAGCTCGTGTGCGCCGTGCTTGCCCATGGCGAGCACGATCCAGCCGCTCCCGCGCTCCGGGTCGGCAAGGTCGGGCAATATCAGCTTGCCGCCGGTGTGCGCCTGCCGAAGCAGGAAACGCACGGCGGCGCCGACGCAGCTGTCCGCGAGGCGGCTGAGACGCTGCACGGTCTGCTGGCCGTCGGTCTCGCCGGCAAGGTCGCCAAGTGCAATCAGCACATGCGCCTCGCGCTTCAGGTCGCGCAGCCGGCCCATGAGGTCGGTCTCGGACAGACCCTCATCGCCGTCGAGCGCGGCAATCTCACCGTCGATGGTATCAAGCCGGTCGGCCAAGGTCTGGTCGAACAATCGCTCGAGCATGCCCGGGTCGCGCAGCAGGCAGCCGCGCAGAAACGGCGACAAGTCGAGTACCGCCGCAAGGAAGTCGGCAAGTTCCCCGCCATCTCCAACCAGCTTGTGGAGACGCTCGGCGTCTGCGTCCTTGGCCGCTTCCGCAAGATCGGCGAGGTACCCGGCGGACTCATCCGCGTCGAGCGGACGAAGCACCTCGGGCTGCCTGCCGAACCACAGGCACTCATCCTTGTTCGCCGATGCGGCCGCCGTTCGGGTCATGGCGCCTCCCCGCCCGGAAACACCATGCGGACCTCAAGGCCCGGTCCGGCATCGCCAAGCTCCAGGCTACCCTGATGGAATGTCATCACAGCCTTGGCAAGGCTGAGACCCAGCCCCGATCCCGGCATGTTGCGGCTTTCCTCCAGCCGAACGAAGCGCTCGGTCGCCCTCTCACGGTCCTCCTCCGGGATGCCGGGTCCGTTGTCGCGCACGGTGACGACCGCGCCAGCGTCGGTAGACGCGAGCGACACCGTTACGGCTGGCGCTTTCGCGTTGGCGGAGTATTTGATCGCGTTGTCGACAACGTTCGACAGCGCCTGCCCGATCAGTTCGCGGTTGCCCGCGATCACCGGTTCGCCTTCAACGGAAGCCGTCAGCACCACGCCGCTCTCTTCCGCCAGGGGTTCGTAGAGTTCGACGACATCGCGCACCGTCTCACTGAGGCTGACCGCGGTCGTCGGTTCAGTCGACTTGCCGGCCTCGAGACGGGAGATCATCAGGATCGCGTTGAAGGTGCGGATAAGCTGGTCCGACTCAGCGATCGTCGCCTCCAGCGCGCCGCGGTATTCGCGCGCGGTGCGCTTGCCGGAAAGTGCCGATTCGGCGCGGTTGCGCAGCCGTGTCAGCGGTGTCTTCAGGTCGTGGGCGATGTTGTCGGAAACCTGTTTCAGCCCCTCATTGAGCCGCGCAATACGCCCCAGCATGGAGTTGAGGTTTTCGGATAGCCGGTCAAACTCGTCTCCCGAACCGCTCACCGGCAGGCGACCGTTGAGGTCGCCGCCCATGATGCGCCTGCTGGCGTCCGACAGATTGTCGATACGCTTCAGGGCGCGGCGGCCGACGAAGAACCAGATCAGGAAGGCGCCCAGGCCCATCATTGCAAGGGCGACCGCCATCGAGCGCTGGACGACGTCGCGGAACCGCTCAGGCTCCACCAGATCGCGCCCGACAAGCACGAGCATCTGGTTGGGCAACCGCAATACCATAGCCATCGCACTATGCTGCGATGGCACAGCGGTGCCGCCGCCATCCTCACCCAAGAGGTTGCCGCGCGGTTCCCCGTAGCGGCTGTATGTGAATGGCCGGTCGGTCCAGCCGACATCGTCCAGGACGCCCGGCTCGATGCTCTCGACATTGCCGGAGAGGATGCGGCCATTCGGATCGGCGATCAGGTAGAGATTGGCGCCGGGCTGACGCGCCCGTTGCTCGACGACGCGAACGAGATGCGGCAAGCCACCGCGCTGGTAGGCCCGTGCGAGCCCGCTGACCTCTTCGCCGATCGTGCCACGAGTCTGTGCGATCAGCATGCGCGACGATAGCGACGTCATGTAGAAGACGAGTGCGAAGGCGCACAGCGCGAACAGGATCAGGTAAAGCGCCGTGAGTCGCGCCGCGGTCGTCTTCATGATCGCCGGCATCGACGCCATCAGCCGGCCTTCAGCATGTAGCCCGCGCCCCGTACCGTGTGGAGCACAGGGGTATCGAATTCCTTCTCGATCTTGGCTCGCAGGCGCGACACGTGAACGTCGATGACGTTGGTCTGCGGATCGAAGTGGTAGTCCCACACATTCTCAAGCAGCATTGTGCGCGTCACCACCTGCCCGGCGTGGCGCATGAGATATTCGAGCAGACGGAACTCGCGCGGCTGCAGCAGCACGTCCCGGCCGGCCCGGCGGACGGTATGGGACAGGCGATCGAGTTCTAGATCGCCGACCTTGTAAAGCGTTTCGATGTCCTTGGCGGCGCCGCGCCTGTTGAGCGCCTCGACACGTGCCAGCAATTCGGAAAAGGCATATGGTTTGGTCAGGTAGTCGTCGCCGCCGGCGCGCAGTCCAGTCACCCGGTCGTCCACCTCGCCGAGCGCGGAGAGAATGAGCACAGGTGTCTTGTCGCCGTTGGCGCGCAGCTGCGAGATGACAGTCAACCCGTCGCGGCGGGGCAGCATGCGGTCGACGACCAGCACGTCGTAGGTGCCGTTTTCGGCCATCGCCTGGCCCGTCTCGCCGTCACCCGTGACGTCAACGGTGTGGCCTGCCTCGTCAAACGCTTTGCGGATGTAGTCCGCCGCCTCGCGGTCATCTTCGATCACAAGAATCTTCATGGCGTCATTATAGGCGATTTGCGGTACCATGGCGCTCCGCCAGCAAGCAGAAACGGCAGCGGGTGATGGGAACCCGCTGCCGCTGGAACCGGGCGGAACGAGGCAACAGTCGCACCGATCCCAAATACGGCTCCGGGGGCGGTTCGGGGGTCGTTATGACCGCCGATCCGAAGCCGTATCCCGATCGGTTCAGCCGCGCTCCACCGGCAGGGCGATGAAGCGGTTTGCATCGTCGCGCTCCACCTGCAGTAGCACCGCCTTGCGACCCGCTTCGGTCGCCGACTTCACGGCTTCGTCTACGTCCGCGGCGGCCTTGACCTCGCGCGAGTTGACGGACCTGATCACGTCGCCGGCCTGGATACCGCGCGCGGCGGCTTCACCGTCGGGCGCCACATCCGTGACCACGAGGCCCGTGCCGTCCTCTGCCGGGGTCACCGTCAGGCCAAAACCTTCGAGCGTATCGCCGCCGCTGGACGGAACCGCAGGCTCTTCGGCCGCCGCCATCTGTTCGGCGGGCATCTGGCCGAGCGTCACGGCAATCGATTCCGACTTGCCGTTGCGCCAGATTGTCAGCTCCACTTCCTTGCCGGGATCGAGGTCGCCGATCATGCGGGCCAGCTCGCGCGGCGACTTCACTTCGTTGCCGTCGACGGCAACGATCACGTCACCCGCCTTGACGCCGCCCGTGAGGGCGGGGCTATCGGGCTGGACGCCAGACGCAAGGGCGCCCTTGGCCTCATCGAGCCCCACCGCTTCGGCGATGTCGTCCGTAACCTGTTCGATCTGGACGCCGAGCCAGCCGCGTTCGATGCTGCCGTCCTTGATCAGGTCGTCGATCACGTCCTTGGCCAGAGATGCAGGGATGGCAAAGGCAATGCCGACATTTCCGCCCGAGGGCGAGAAGATGGCGGTGTTGATGCCGACAACCTCGCCATTGAGGTTGAAGGCCGGGCCGCCCGAATTGCCGCGGTTCACGGCAGCGTCGATCTGGATGAAGTCGTCATAGAGCCCAGCGCCAATGTCGCGGCCGCGCGCCGAAACGATGCCGGCGGTGACGGTGCCGCCGAGGCCGAACGGATTGCCGACCGCAACGACCCAGTCGCCGACGCGCACCTGCGTATCATCGGCGAAGGCGACGTAGGTGAACTTGCGCGCCTCTTCGACTTTCAGGACAGCGAGGTCGGTACGCGGATCGGTGCCGACCAGTTCGGCATCGAGCTCGGTGCCGTCATCCATGACGACGACCAGTTCCGAGCCGCCCTGTACGACATGGTTGTTGGTAACGAGATAACCGTCCTCGGAGATGAAGAAGCCGGAACCCTGTGACATCGGGCGCGGTCTGTTAGGCTGATCGCGGAAGCGCGGATTCTCATCCGGGCCGCCGCGGAATTCCCTGAAGAAACGGTTCAGCGGGTGGTCGCGCGGAAGGTCGTCAAGACCGGGGAAATCGAAAAAGAAGCCGCCCGGGCTGCGGTCGGCTGCGGGCTCCATGCGGGCAGCGACGCGCACGCTGACGACGGCTGGCGATACACGCTCGACCACATCGGCGAATCCAGGGTTCTGAAGCTGTGTCTCCACGCGCACCGGCTCGGCCAGCACAGGCAAGGTGCCAGTGGTTGCGGCCCCGAAACCGATCGCACCGGCGATAGCCAGCGAAGCAACGGCGGCCAGAAGGCGCGTTTTGCGGATGCTAGTTGGCTTGTTGGTATCCATTAATGTCTCGTCCTCTCGATGACTGCGGGGTGTGGGGATACACCCTTCGTTGCGAGAGATAGGCGGCGTCACATTACGCGGCCATTTCCGAGACATGACAATTTGGTAATGTTGGCCAGCGGAGACCGCCCAGCCAGTTCACGAGCTACTCGCCCAGGATACCCTTCAGACGCTGTTTCTCGTCATTGCTGAGCGGCGCAGCACGCGCGACCGTCCGACGTCGCGAAAGCATGGCGATGGACACGACGCCAATGGTCAGCAGCAACAGTGGAGCGCCCCACAACAGCGCATTACGGGCATTGAAACGCGGCCGCAACAGCACGAACTCACCATAGCGCGAGACGACGAAGTCGAGGACTTCTCGGTCTGTGTCGCCCGCCAACAACCGCTCGCGCACGAGGACACGCAAATCGCGAGCGAGCTCAGCATCAGAATCGTCGATCGACTGATTCTGGCAGACCATGCAGCGTAGCTCCGCCGACAGTTCTCGGGCACGCTCCTCCAGCGCCGGGTCATCCAGAACTTCGTCGGGCTGGACGGCGCTGGCGGGGCTGGCAAACGCCAGCAGCAATGCAGTGACGAGTGCTGCGAAAGTCCTCATGCCGGCAATGCCGCTTTCTTGCGCCGCGCTGCCGGCGCACCGACCCTGAGGCGGCGGTCGGCCAGCGAAAACACGCCTCCAACCATCATCACGACGGCGCCAAGCCAAATCAGCGTCACCTGCGGTTTCCACCAGGCGCGGACGACGATGCCGCCATCGGCCGTCGGGTCACCCAGCGAAACATAAAGCTGGCTAAAGCCGAAAGTGCCGATTCCCGCTTCAGTCGTCGGCATGCGTCGCGCGGTGTAGACGCGCTTGGCCGAGACGATCTCGCCCTGTGGAGATGCGTCTGGCGCAAACACGGCAAAACGCGCCTGATCTTCGACATAGTTGGGGCCGCGGACCGGAGTCACTTCTTCAAAACGCAGTGTCCGGCCGGCGATCTCCAGCGTGTCGCCGGGTTTCATCGTGACGAACCGCTCGACCTCGAGCGAATAGACCGAAACGATCCCCAGAAGCGTCACGCCGAGCCCGGCATGCGCCAACACGGTGCCGACAGCCGAGCCGGGCAGACCCACGACGCGTCGGGCGGCAACACCGAGGCTTGCGCGCGGCAGCCCGGCCTTGAGGGCAAGATCGGTCAACGCACCGCCGATCAGCCATGCCGCCAGCCCGTAACCAAGGGCAGCAAACACGGACATGCGGTCGATCAAGGCATAAGAGACCACGATGACTGCAAGGGCCAGTCCGAAAGCAGCAAAGAGCCGCTGCGAGACCGCGTACAGGTCGCCCCTCTTCCAGGCCAGCAACGGCCCGAACGGCACGACCAGCAGAAGGGGGACCATCAGGGACCCGAATGTAAGGTTGAAGAACGGCGCACCGACGGAAATCTTGTCTTCGGTCAGCGCCTCGACCACAAGCGGGTAGAGCGTGCCTATCAGCACCGTCGCCGTCGCCGTCGACAGGAAGAGATTGTTCAACACCAGCGCGCCCTCGCGCGAC
The DNA here is from genome assembly GCA_017643025.1 of Rhizobiaceae bacterium. GTDB lineage: Bacteria > Pseudomonadota > Alphaproteobacteria > Rhizobiales > Rhizobiaceae > RCIO01. Next base: position 301,664 of record JAEPOG010000005.1, on the reverse strand, counting down.
ACAGGCTGAAAAATGCCGCCGGCGGAGAGTTCCGACGCGCGCAGCGCGAACAGCGCCAGCGCGCCGCCGATGAACAGCATCAGGATCATCAGGATGAAGACGCCGCGCGTCGGGTCGCTGGCGAATGTGTGCACCGAGGTCAGAACGCCTGAGCGGACAAGGAAGGTGCCCAGCAACGACAGCGAGAAGGCGAGGATGGCCAGCAGCACCGTCCAGATCTTCAGCGCCGAGCGCCGCTCCATGACGAGCGCGGAGTGAAGCAGCGCCGTGCCCGCAAGCCAGGGCAGGAAGGAGGCGTTTTCCACGGGATCCCAGAACCAGAAACCGCCCCAGCCGAGCTCGTAATAGGCCCAGTAGGAACCCATGGCGATGCCGCCGGTGAGGAATATCCAGGCGGCCAGCGTCCACGGCCGCACCCAGCGGGCCCAAGCGGCGTCGATACGCCCTTCTATCAAGGCGGCCACGGCAAATGAGAAGCTGACCGAGAAGCCGACATACCCGAGGTAGAGCAGCGGCGGGTGGATTGCGAGGCCGATGTCCTGCAGCACGGGATTGAGGTCACGACCCTCGATCGGCGCCGGAACGAGGCGCGCAAAGGGGTTGGATGTGGCGAGAATGAAGAGAAGGAAGGCAGCGCCGATCCAGCCCTGCACGGCAAGCACGTTGGCGCGCAGCGTGGCCGGCAGATTGGTGCCAAACAGCGCCACCAGCCCGCCAAACAGCGAAAGGATGAGCACCCACAGGAGCATCGAGCCCTCGTGGTTCCCCCATGTGCCGGTCACCTTGTAGAGCAGCGGCTTCGCCGAATGCGAATTCTCCCACACATTGGCGACGGAGAAATCCGACGCGACATAGGCCGCGACAAGAGCCGCGAACGCGAGCGCCGTTATCGCCAGCCCGACGAGTGCAGTGGGCGCGCCTGTCGCCATTAGCCGCTCGTCGCCGAGCCGCGCCCCGGCCAGCGGCAGGATCGCCTGGACAAGCGCCAGCGCGAAGGCCAGCACCAGCGCGAAATGTCCGATCTCGACGGTCACGGCGCTACTCCTCCTGCCACACACCCTTCTCCTTCAGCGCGTCCGCAACCTCACGCGGCATGTAGGTCTCATCGTGTTTGGCGAGCACAAGGTCGGCAACGAAGACGCCGTCCTCGGCCAGGGCGCCCTCTGTCACCACGCCCTGCTCTTCGCGGAACAGATCCGGCAAAGTGCCGGAATAACGCACCCTCACCGTCCGATCGTGATCCGTCACGGCAAAACTGACATTGAGCCCCTGCCTGTCGACAGAGCCTTTCTCCACCAATCCACCGAGGCGGAATCGCTCTCCCGGCGCTGGTATCGCCGCGGCAAGATCGGCCGGCATGTAGAAATAGGATGTGCGCTGGCCCAGGGCATAGAAGGTGAGGCCGGCCGCCACGGCCAGAAATGCCATTCCCCCTGCTATGACCGAGAGACGCTTCTGTTTGCGTGTCATGGGTTCCCCGCTGGTTCGATACCGAGTTCCTCGGCCGCGAAGCGCATCAGCGCGCGCCCGTCGTCGGTCGATAGGCCTACGCCCTCCAGTCCGCGGCGAAGCGCGTCCCGCGCCTCGTCCTGGCGCCCGAGCACCGCGTAGGAGCGTATCAGGCGACGCCAGCCGTCGGCATCGTTAGGATTGTCGCGCAGCCGCTGGTCGAGGCTGGCGACCATTCCCTCGATCATTGCATTGCGGTCTTCAGCGGACATTTCCGCCGCGGCCTGCATGTCCTCCGCCGTTGGGCCATTACCTTCGGCAGGTTCGCCCATCGATTCCTGTGTCCTCGCGAGCGCCTGTTCGGCGGCGCCGCGCCAGGGGGAGTCGCCGGCAAGATCGGCAATCATCGCTTGCCAGCGCTCCACGGCCGCCGCTGCGTCGCCTTGCTGCGCCATACCGAGAGCGATGAAAAAATTTGCCTTGGGATCGTCGGGCGCCTCAGCCAGCGCACGCTCAAAAACAGCCTGCGCCTCGGCGGTTACGATGCCGCCGGCAATGCGGTAGAGCGCATCGCCCAGACCCGCATCGCGCTCGGCGCTCGGCCCGTTCAGCCTGATCGCGTTGCGATAGGCGAGGACTGCGTCTTCGACACGGCCGACGCGGAGATAGATCGGCGCAAGAACGTCCCACCCGCGAGGGTCGTCGGGGTTTTCGACGAGATGGCGTTCCGCTCGCGCGATCAGTTCATCGATGGAGTTCTCGGTAGGGTTGGCCGCCAGCCGAGCCTGCAGGGCCTGGTCCGGGAGGCCGGGCGACCCCAGCGACCAATAGAGCCCGAGAGCCAGCACTGGCACTGCGAATACGGACAGGCTGGCAAGCGTGCGGGCTGCGCGGGTCCGGGCAGTGCGGGCCGATGCGGCATCCGCATCGGCTGCACGCAGCGCGCGGCGTCCGATTTCAGCCTTGGCTTCCTCAGCCTCAGCCGCGTTGATCGCACCGCGTTCGAAGTCGCGGTCGACCTCGGCCATCTGGTCACGGTAGACCTCGATGTCGCTACCGCCGGCGGGTGGTTTTCTGGCGCGAATGAACGGCAAAAGCACCGCGGCGCACGCGGCGGCGGTCAATACGGCTGCAACGATCCAGAACCCGGTCATGGCCGCCTCAATAACGCCGGCCGGCTCATGCGCCTATAGAAACCGGTTGCGACCATTTGGCGTGCAGCAATCCCGGGTTCGCTCTGCCCGCGTTCAGATCAGCGGGGTCCAGCTTCCGTCCTCGTTGCGGCATGCGGAGCCGCGCACGGTCTGCGACCGTCCACTGGTGACCAGTGTGTGCGCGTATTGGCGGCAGTCCTGGGATCCGACGCGATACGGTTGGTTGGCCACAACCTCACCGGTCGCATCGCCATTGGTTCCCTTCCATGAAACGGGTCGGCCGGCGGGCGTATGTTCAAGCGCCAGGTACTCGGCCTCAAGCGCCAGACGCCGATCTTCGGGCGCAAGCGACGTGCCGACCGATCCGCCGATGAGTCCGTTTCCAATCGCGGCAAGCCCCGCGCTCGCCGGTCGGTTACCGCCGGCAAAGCTGCCAACAAGCGAACCGGAGCCGCCACCGCCGGACGTTGCGCATCCGGCGAGCGCAAGTGCTGACGTGATTAGAACGACGGTCGGTTTCATAACGATCCTGGCCGGTGGTGGGTGCCGCATTCGCGCCCTTTCGCTAGTCGCCATATTTGGCCGAAATGCGGCTCCCAAGCGCTACACAATGCCGTGTAGCAGCTAGGCAGGCGCCCGGCGCATCGCGATCGCGACCTTCAATCCGCCAAGGTCTGAACGACTGAGCGTCAGCCTGCCGCCATATTCGCTGACGAGTTCGGAGACGATCGACAGGCCGAGGCCGGTGCCTGGCTTGGATTCGTCGAGACGGCGGCCGCGCTTCACTGCCTCACGGGCTTTCTCTTCAGGAATACCCGGCCCGTCGTCCTCGACGGTCAGCTCGAACGACGGCGCACCCTCGCTTTCGGTATCTGGGACATTGATGGAAATGCGCGCCCGCGCGTTCGCCCATTTCATCGCATTCTCGAGCAGGTTGCCGACGATCTCTTCGAGATCCTCACGCTCGCCGGCAAAGACGATCTCGTCGCGAGGCAGGTCGAGCGTCAGCTCCTTGTCCGGCGACAGCTTCCTGCCCACACGGACCATGCGCTCCAGCGTTGCTCCAACAGGCGTGCGGAAAACGACACTGTCGCGCTGCGCAGCCATGCGCGCGCGTTGCAGGTAGTGTTCCACCTGGTCGCGCATCAGCGACGCCTGCTCAACGATCAGGTTGCCCTTACCCTCGCCGAGCGAGCGGCCCTCGTTCTGGATCACGGCGAGCGGCGTCTTCAGCGAATGAGCGAGATTGCCTACCTGGGTGCGAGAGCGTTCCACGATACGGCGATTGCTCTCGATCAGCGCATTGGTCTCAGCCGCCAGCGGCGCGATCTCGGCGGGAAAACTGCCGTCCAGCCGCTGGGCGGCGCCCTCTCGAATCCGGGCCAGTGCTCGGCTCACCTTGCCGAGCGGAATGAGCCCGAGCAGGATCGCAGCGGCGTTGATGCCGATCATGCCGAGGCCGAACAGGCCGAGATAGGTGTAGAGACGGCCCTCGAAAGCGGCAATTTCGGCTTCGAGCTCGGTCCGGTTGCCCATCATGCGGAACCGGGCGACGCGGTTGTCGGCGTCGAGCACGAACTCGCTCTCGATTACCTCAAGGTGCTCTCCGTCGAGACCTTCGACGAAATAGCGGCGATGGAAGCTATCGTCGAACGGAACGACATCGGTAGAAGCGGCAGGAACCGGACCGGTCATGGATGGGGAGCCGAGCTGGCCACGAAGATTGTCGCTGACTGGCACTACCTCCCAATACCACCCGGATTCCGGCGCGGTGAAACGAAGGTCCCCGAGATTGGGATTGCCGGTCAGGAAGCCGCCCTCGGTAACGCTGACCGAGCTGACGAGGTTGAACAAATGTGCAGAGAGCAGGTTCTGGAACCCACGTTCACTCGACTCCCTGAAGAGCGACGAAATGACCGTTGCGATAACGATAAGGGCCACGATCGCCCACACCGTGGAGAAGGCGATAACGCGGAAGGTAAGCGACCGCAGAAGTCGTTGAACTGGCTGCATGGGCCGTCAGCCCCGCTGCACTTCACGGTAGCGACGGTTCACCCCTGCGGCTCGCGCATCCGGTAGCCCATGCCGCGAACGGTCTCGATCAGGTCGATGCCCATCTTTTTTCTCAACCGGCCGACGAAGACCTCGATCGTGTTCGAATCGCGGTCGAAATCCTGATCGTAGAGATGTTCGACCAGTTCTGTACGCGACACCACTTCGTCCATGTGGTGCATCAGATAGGCAAGCAACCGGAATTCATGGGAGGTGAGCTTGAGCGTCGTGCCGTTGACGTCGGCCTTGGACGACCGCGTGTCGAGGCGCAGCGGACCGCAGGTCAGTTCGGTCGATGCGTGGCCTGCCGCACGGCGGATGAGGGCCCGCATCCTGGCCAGCACCTCCTCGATGTGGAAGGGTTTGGCGACGTAGTCGTCGGCGCCGGCGTCGATGCCTGCCACCTTGTCGCTCCAGCGGTCGCGGGCGGTCAACATCAGCACGGGCATCTTGCGGCCGTCACGGCGCCAGCGCTCCAGCACGCTGATGCCGTCCATCTGCGGCAACCCGATATCGAGAACAACGGCGTCGTAGGGTTCGGTGTCGCCGAGGAAATGCCCCTCCTCGCCGTCAAAAGCCTTGTCGACGACGTAGCCGGCTTCGGTCAGCGCTTCAGTGATCTGGCGATTGAGATCCTTGTCGTCTTCCACCACCAGTATGCGCATCGATGTCCCCTCGTTTGTGCGGCCGCGGCGACCGGCGTGCCGTTGCCTAAAGCGGTATCTCGAAAGGCACCCGGCGTCCACGCTCGCCATCTTTGGCGGGCACGATGACGACGCCAACGCATACGGTCTGTCCGCCGCGGTTCTCGGCCCTGACATCGGCCAGGGTGCCGCCATTCTGCGCCGCGACCTGCTGGCCGACGGCGACGCAGCTGGCCTGCACCGTTATCACGGGCAGCGTGCTCTCCGGCATGGAGGGCGCGCTGGCCATCGCGACGGCGGCGCCCGCGGGCGCAACGTGCAATGATGCGGCAAACAGGGCGGCCGCCAGCCATTTGGTGTACGTTTTCATGCCCGCCTGTTTACCGGATCGGGGCTGAACGCGAAATGAACAATCCCACCGGCCGCCCCGCTCGGTCAAGACGTCTAGCCGATACGTGAAACGGCGCTCATGCGGCCAAAGATGGCGATGACACCGGAGATCGCGGTGATCGCCTGCAGGACGGAGTCGGTGAGAGCCGCATTGTCCAGTCCGCCGAGCGGAATGCCGAAGATCGACGCGGCGGCGCTACCGACCGTGACGACCGATGCCCAGATAGTGCGCGACAGGTACCAGGGCTTGATATTTTCCATAGAGACATTCCTCTCGTCTTGGGAGTGAAGGGAAACGCGCGTCAGCCGAGCGTGAACACGCGCTGCGCGGGGTCACCGGCACCGATTGCGGCGCTGATCTGGCGAACGGTCAGTGCGATTGTGTCAGGCGGCGAACCGAAATCGGCGGCCATGTCGGCGGCCGTGTAAATCCAGCTTGGAGCCGATACGTTCTCGCTACGCACGGCGGACTCGCCCGGCTCTGAAACCGAAACCTGGTATGCCTCGTTATCCTCGCCGAGCGGCACCGCTCCTGCCAGCCCTACGCCTGCGCCCATCCGGCTCCGCCGTATCCACGAAAACAGGCAGTCGCCGGCCGCACCCTGCTCCATGCTCAGATGCACCGGCGAGAGTGGCGTCATCGCCCTGACGCCGCCGGCTTGTGTCGCGCTGGCAAAGGCCGGGCCCGCGAATTCGGAGCCCAGCGGTCCGACCTTCCAGTTGAGGAGAAGTCCGATCTCAGCCGGACCCAGCCCTGCAGGAACCACTGCATCGTTCAGCAGGACGAAGGAAGCTTGCTCCGCCGCTCCGGCCGTCATGGCCGCGCTCGTTCCCTGCTGCCCGCGCAGGAGGCGCGTCAGCCGCCAGACCGAAGGCGCGATCTCCTCCGCATTGGCGAACTGCAGGATTTCCCATTGCCCGTTCTGCGCCTGCACTGCTGCAGCATTAGCGCCATTGAGCAGGCTCAGTTCGGAAACACTCGCCAGCTCACCGCTGAATAGCGAGACTTCAAGAGCGCTGATGTTGTCGAACCGGCCCTGGAAGGTGGGCGTAAGCTCATTCACGAGCGTTCCGGCCGTCGCCTGCTTCAAGATGGTCGATCTGCGTTCGAAGCCGGTATCGGCGGGCGAGGCATAGGCCGCATGCGCGATCCAGGGCTTTGCGCGAAGCGCGATGCGCAGCCCGCTTTTCGCTTCGCTGTCGCCCAGCGCAAGCGGCAGGTCCATGAACAGCGCCAGCGGCGGACCTGAACGCGGCACCTTCTGTTTCGACTGTCCGGCGATGCGTGCGCGCCAGGGTGCCGGCGCAACGCGGCGCAGCCGCCGTGCCCTGAACTCGCGCTTCAGGCCGGAGTCGCATTCGGTGATCAGGTAGTCCGCGCTGGCGGCTGGCCCCTCGATCTGGACCACCGCTCCCGTCGAGAGATCGATCCGCGTCTGCGGCAGCGCGAAGCGCAGTTCCTCACGCCCCAGCTTACGACGGCGGGCTCGGTCGGCGAGCAGACTTTCGGCAAGCGCCGGGTCGAGCGATCCCGGAAAGTTCAGGAAATCCTGGCTGTCGTGAGGGACATCACCGTTGTGCCGCCGCGCGGTGGCAGCCTGATACTCGTTGAGCGGGTCGGTAAAGGAGATAACCGACTGGGCCGGGAATTCGTGATCCGGCTGCCGGACACGAAACAGCACCGGATTGCCATCCTCGGCAACGAAATCCGTTATCGTGTCTGCCGCCGGTTGCGGTGCGTCCTCGGCGTGAACGCGGTGCCCCCCACCGTCGATGCAAACGGCGAGACCGAACAGCTCGACCAGAGGTTCGAGCGCGCCACGTGCCGAGGTCGGATCGGGGATAATGTATCCGCCAACCGCGCCGCCGACGCCCTCGACGGCAATAGGACCGGTGCCGAAGTCCTCGGCGATCTTGGCAATCACGTCCGCAACTGCAACGCCGTTCAGGCGGCCATTCAGCCAGTGGCCGAGAAGCCAGTTATCGCCGTCGCTCCACAGATCCTGGCGCAATGGAAAAGCCGGGAATGGCCTGGCATCCCACGCCCACAGATAGATACGCGAGGCATCCAGCATCGGCCCGCCGTAAATCTCGGAAACGGGATTGTCCGTTGCCTCGTAGTCCGCCGCAGTCCCGTCCCAGCGGTCGAAATGCGCGCGGATCAGGCTGCGCGGCCCAACATCTGAGCGCGCGCCATTGGAAAAATAGGGCGATGCGCTTTCGGCCGATTTCGGATCGGGAAAGACGTTTGGCTGGTTCGGCCCCTTATCGACCGCCGGGCAGCCCAGCTCCGTCAACCATATAGGTTTCGAGCGCGGCACCCAGACTGTAGGGCTCGCTGCTTCGACCCCGCCCGGGCGATCGAAGTGCTGGTTGTTCCACCAGCCCGCCAGATCCTTGTAGCGGAATACCCAGGGCTTGCCGTGAGCGCCGTCGGTGATTGCCGTGCGAATGCGGTTCAGTCGGTCTTCATCCGACGCATAGTACCAGTCGTAGCCCTCGCCGCCAGCAACCGCGTCGCGCATTCGGGCGATGTCATAAGGGCTTACGTAGCCGTCCAGATTACCGGTCGCGTGGTCGGTGTCCCGCCAGTCGGCCAGCGGAAAATAGCAGTCGATGCCGACCGCATCGACATCGTCATGTGCCCAAAGCGGGTCGAGATGAAAGAAGACGTCGCCCGAACCATCGGCCGGCTGATGCCCGAAATACTCGGTCCAGTCGGCGCCGTAGGTGATTTTGGTTGCCCCGCCCAACACCCCACGAACCTCAGCTGCGAGATCGCACAGGCATTCCACGAATGGGAACTGCCCCATCTGGTCGCGCAACGTTGTCAGGCCGCGCAATTCAGAGCCGAGCAGAAACGCATCGACGCCGCCCGCCTCCGCGGCCAACGCGGCATAATGGAGAACGAGCCGGCGATAGCCCCAGTCGCCGCCGTCTCCTGAAAAGGCAATCGTGTCGCCCGAGGGCGTGAAATCGCCCGGTTCGGCGTCACCGCAGAACGCTTCGATCTGTGTGCGCGCCGCGGCGGTCTTGTCGACGGTGCCAACCTCTCCCGGAGCAGGATTGCAGGTGATACGGCCCCGCCAGGGATAGGCAGCTTGCCCACTCGACCCCGTGTAGGGATCGGCCAGCGTGTTGTCCGCCGGGACGTCCATCATCACGAAGGGATAGAGTGTGACGGCGATGCCGCGCGCCTTGATCTCGGCGATGGCTTCGATCACGCTCCCGTCTGTCGGAGTCCCGCCATAAGCCGCGCCGCCATTGTGCTGCGAAACGGCAACAGCACTCGCCCGATCAAGACCCGAAACCAGCCAGGGCAACGAGAAACCCTCGGGATTGTTCTGCGTCACCTTTGGCCGGATCGTGCAAGTTCCGGCGCGCAGATCGTCGCCGAACCAGGTCACCACCAGCGCGATATGTTCGAGGTTCGAGCAAAGCGCCTGCAATTCGTCGAGCGCGGCCACGATGTCGGTCGGAGCATGCAAGACATTGCGGTTTTCCGCCACCACCTCTCCAGGCGAGAGCGTTCGCGTCACCAGCGAAGGGGACAGACCGTATTCTGTAGAGCCCGGGATCAGCGCAATCGCCCGTACCCGCTCGTTCAGCCCGCCGACCGGCCGCATCACCTCGAACTGAAGCTGCGGGATGCGATTGCCGTATTCCTCGAGCGGCAGCCGGTCGAACACGACATAGGCAGTGCCGCGATAGGCCGGCGTGTTGCCCTCACCCTGCTTTGCCTCGATCAACGGATCAGTCGGCTGCGTCGCACCACCGGGATAGAAGCGCATTTCGACGGCGGATAGATCGACTTCCCGCCCGTCGGCCCAGACGCGCCGGATGCCGCTCGCCTCGCCTTCGCAGAGCGCAAATGCGACGTTGGCGAAGTAAGAAAAGGTCGTCGTGCGCGGTCCACCCTTGGCGCCTTGCCGCTCGGTGCGGCTTTCTTCTTCGAACCGCGTCGCCCATATCATCGTACCGCCAACGCGTACGGTGCCGTAGATGCGCGACAGCGAGGCGCCTTCCTCGGCCGCGAATGGCCTCGAGCCGGTGAGGCGCGGACCCTCAATGTGCCGGGTGCTGTTGATGAGGGCGCGGTCGATCGCATAGCCGGCGAGCGCACCAGCGGCGGTGCCGATAGCGGCGCCGGTCGTGCCCAGCGCACCGCCGATGAGCCCACCGACGGCCTGCAGGAGAATGGTCGCCATGGTCTAGTCTGCGCCCGGGATCGCGGCTGGAAAGGCGAAAACGCCGGCGATGCGGCGGCGCCATTGCGGCACTAGCGGCGAGATCGTCACAGCGTGCCCCTGATAGGCATGGATGAAGCGATCTGGATCGACCGCAATCCCGGCGTGTTTCGCCGGCAGATGCGAACGCCAGCGAAAGAGAACAACGTGCCCTCGCGTCGGCGTCATGTCCGCTGCGGGGATGAGCTGCCTGCGCGCTGCGTCGAGCAGCCTGTCGCCGCCGCCCGCTTCTGCCCAGTCGGGCGCATACGGCCCGGCTTGCTCCGGTTCGACCCCCAGCAGCGCGCGCCAGACGCCTCGCACCAGTCCGAGGCAGTCGCAGCCGACGCCAAGCCTCGACCCTTGATGCCGGTAGGGCGTGCCGACCCAGCGCATCGCCTCGGCCACAACCCGCGCGGGGTCCGCCGGCGTACGTTCTGCAAACATCGTCATGGAACGAGCGGCCCGCCGTCGAATTCGCCGTCGGCGGTGACATAAGCGTATGCGGAGTCGTTCCCCGGGAGATGCGGGAAGCCGCGGAAGTTGATGGCGTTGGCGAACTTCGCCTTGCAGGTGGCGAAGCTCTTGTCGCATCCGGCAACGATCAAGAACTCGTCGCCTGCCTGCGGCGTTGCCGAAACAGCTGGCCACATCACAATCACGGCGCCCTGCGCTTCGCGCCTGAAGTCGATGACGCGCTCCGTCTGACCCGTTCGAACACCGCTGGTCCAGGTCAGGACACCGTTGGCGAACCAGCCCTGTTCAAATGCATCCAGTCCGGCAACGACGACCGTATCGAAACTGCTCGACGAAACCACTTCGCCTGATCCGCTGAACTCACCTGTCGCCAAGTTTACACTGCAGCGTGCATCGCCCAGCTCCGCCGAACAGTGGCGCTCGATCGTGCGCCCGCGGACGAAATCAAGCGCCCGCCCCGGCCCTTCCAGCTCCGCCACGAAGCGGCTGTCGATGCGTGTCAGTTTGGCGACCGTCGCCTGCTGCAGCACTGCGAATTCGCCTGTTGCGTTCCAGTTGACGATCAGCGTCTGCACCGTCGCTCCGTCATAGAGGCCGTCGACAATATCGGCTTCGTTCACGCGGTCGGACGACAACGCGCCGTCCATCTCGACCGTGTCGATACCGAGTCCAAGAGCGGCGCGTGCTTCGCTTGCCGTGAACCCGGTTTCAGGCTCGAACAGCGTGCCGTCGACGGTCAGCGGCCGGTCGTGGTCGGTGAAACCCAGCACTGTCCCGTCGCGCCGGGTCAGCCGCCAGCAGTAGCACAGCGTCGTCACCGTGCCCTGCAGATGGTCCTGGAAGGTCATGCCGAGATCTCGACTAGCGGGATGGTCGGCACCTGACCGGCTTCGAACGCCGTGAGGCTGACCGACAGATGCTCGATATCGAAGCGCACAGGCACATCGAACTCAAACCCGGCGGTCACGATCGATTCCGATCCCGGCGTTTCCGCCTCAACGAAGGTGACGATCCCTGTCGTCACATCGACCTCGAAGTCTGCGCCCAGGGTCTTTTCAACACCGCCGACAGCGACACGCACGGTGCCCGCCACTGGCTTGGTGATCGGGCGCTGATAGCCATCCGCCCCCGCGCCGTAGATCTTCGTCAGCTGGTAATCGCGGTTCGACCCGTCGCCGGTTCCGATCTGCTGGTCGGTCGGAGCCACCGCAACTGCGGGAGCTCCCGACCTGCGCTCGAAGGGGTCACGAAAGCGGAACCCATGCAGGCTTCCGCGCCGCGCCTCAAAGAAGGCGATCAGCTCTTGCAGGTCTTCCAGCGACCGCACGCCGGTACCGACATCGTAGCGCCGGCGCGAGGCCTGGAAGCGTGCATTGCGCTGCTCGGCACCAGAGGTCAGACGGACGATCTCGTTGCGTCGTTCCGGCCCGCCGGTCGCTCCGAACGAAATCGCGGTCGGAAACAGGATTTCATGAAAGCTTTCGAACTCGGCCACCTTAGAGACCTCGCGAGCCGCGGCCGACAGCGCGAGCCAGCATCGCGGTCATCTGCGCCTCGGATTTGCGGAATGACGCAGCATCCGGCGTGCTAACGTTGAACACGACGTTGACCGTCCTGGCCCCGCCGCCGCTCGCCACGCCCAGCCGGCCATCCGTCGAGCGCTGCAAGGGCAGCACAGCTTCCGCGCCTGCCTCGCCCATGACGCCCATGCTGCCGCCGGCCATCGGAAAGTAAGTCGGAGACGAAACCACGCCGCCGCTTGCGAACGGCACGATCCCGCCCTTGGCAAAACCGGTCAGCCCGCCAAACAGCGAAGACAACAGGGAACCAGCCAGGCTCTGCAGCGGCTGCAATCCACGATTGAGCGCCATCCCTGCCAGGTTCAGTCCGATACGGCGCAATACATCGTCCAGCGAACGCCCGCTGACGGCGGCCGACTTCAGCGCGCCGGTCAGTTGCGAGCCGAAACTCCCGGAGAGATCCTTGAGGTGTCGCAGCGAGTCCTCGAACGGACCGGTGTCGGCAACGATCTCGAATGTCGTTCTTTCGGCCATGTCAGCCTGCCCGCTCCTTGGTGTCGGGAAATTGTCTCATCAGCCTGTCGAGCTCGTCGCGCCCCGGCGCCGCCACCGGCGCCGAGTAGGCAGACATCGCCGCCGCAAGTTCGCGCGGTGTCATCGCCCAGAAGTCGCGGGGTGCGAGGCGCAGGCGGCCGAGACCGAACGCCATCGCCGCCTCCCAGGGGAATGCCGAATTCGAAAACCGGTCCCGGTTCACGCGTCTGCCCGCTCTACGTCACCGAATGTCTGGGCCAGCAGCTCAGCAACGATGTTTGCAAATCCCGCCGCGCCGTTCTCGCAATGCATGCGGCGCACCTCTTCGTCGGTCACATCGTCACCGGCGCCGCGAAGCCCTGCTCCGACGATCCGCACGATGTCGCCCGCCGAAAAGCGGCCGGCTGCGAAGCGCTCGACCAGCGCATTGAGGTCGTCGGCGGCAAAAGCCGCTTCCAGCTCGGCCAGCGCACCCAGCGTCAGGCAAAGGCGCCGTTCGCGTCCGTCGAGCACCGCTGATATTTCACCGCGTCGCAGGTTGACCGCCATCAGGCAGCCTCGAAGCTGATGGCGCCGGCCGATTCCAGCGCCAGTTCGAAAGCGACTTCGCCGTCGTGATTGCCGGAATACTCCAGCGCCGTGATCTGGAATGGCCCTTCGACCATGCCGAAATCCGGGATGACAAGCTGCCAGTCCAGTATCTCACCGCCGAAGAACGCCGTGCGCATGCGCGCATCCGAAGCGGCGTCCTTGAAGATGCCGGACCCACCCAGCGAGGCTCGCTGCACGCCGCTGCCTGCCAGCAGCTCGCGCCAGCGCCCCGCTGAATCCGCGTCGGTCACATCCACAGTTTCACTGTTAAATGCCAGGCGCTTCGTCCGCAGCCCAGCCACGGTGGTGAAACTGCCCAGCCCATCCTCGTCGAGCTTGACGAGAATGTCCTTGCCCTTTTGCGCGGTCACGCGGGCCTCCTGTCAGATTGTATGATGGTGATGCCGCCCGGGGTCAGGCGTCGGGTTCCGTCACGGCGCGAAAACGCAGCAGTCCGTGATGGACCGACTGGTCGTCGTCGAAGAGCACTTCGGAGAATTCCAGCCGGAGATTGACGAGATGATGCCCGTCGAGCGCCAGCGCCGCGTCGTTCAGCCTGGAGGAAATCGCGTCCATGAGGGCATGGGCCTCCTTCTTGCCCCTGCCCTTCGACCAGACATGCAGCGTCAAGAGTTGCTCGGTTCCGCTTTCGGTGCCGGTGCTCCAGTCGTAGACGCTGGTGCGGCCGAAGGTGACATAGGGAAACGCGGCATCGGGCGGCGCGTGATCGTAGACGCGCGCCTCGCCGAGCTGCGAGACGAGCGTGGCGTCGCCTGCCAGCGCGGCATGGATCGCCTTCTGAAGTTCCGCTGCGGGCGCGGTCATCGCGGCCTGTCCTCGACAAGATCTCGTTCACGACGCACGGTCACAGGCGGCTCGTCCTGCCCGTCGAACCCTGCCGTCGACTCGATCTCCTCGGCGCGAGTGTGTACACGCGCCCGAAGCGCGCGCAACATGCCGTCGAGCGTGAGCGTCATGGAAATCTTCACTTGCCGTCCTCCCGCGTTCTGCAGACCAGGAACCGGCCGGTCTCGTCCGGGTCGTGCACCGTAACGATCTCGAAAACCCGGCCGCCACGCGTGAAGCGCATGCCGCTCGCCACGTCCGCGCGGAAGCGAATGGTGAAGCGGTGCGTCACACTCTCGCGCGTCTGCCCGGCCCCGAAACCGGCATCGGCGCTTACCGGCTCGATCCGGGCGAAAAGCGTCGCTACCTCGGCCCAGTTTTCGGCCTGTCCGCCCATGCCGTCCGGTGTCAGCGACGCGCTCTCCAGCGCGACCTCATGACGGAGCATACCCGGATCGATAAACTCGGCCCTCAATCCAGCCTCCGCGCCATGAATGAGGCCAAGAGCCGGCGGTAGCCGTCAGGCAGCGACACCGGCTGCTCGCCCGCGCCGAACGATGCGCGGAACTCGAACCAGTGCGAGACCAGCATCAGCACGGCCCGCCTCAGGAGATCGGGCACGTCGGTACCTGCCTCGCCATAGCCGGCGGTGAAATCGATCTCGATGCCGTTGAAAACCCGAAGATCGCTCGGCGCGACCTCGAAATGCATGCGTGCCGGCCGCGAAAGCGAGTCGAGCTGATAGGTCGATGGCTCCAGCACCGAAGCTTCGCCATCCGAACCATAGGCCGTCACCGCCGTTATCGCGCGCACCGGCCCACGCCGGATCAGCACGCAACGGACCGGTGGGATGCGGTCAAGGGCCAGCCGCCAGCCCTGGTCGATCATCGCCAGCCCGGTGGTCTGTTCCACTTCCTCGCGCGCGGCGCGGATCAAGCCTTCGATGAGGTCATCCTCGCTGTCGTGATCGACGCGCAATTCGGCCTTGGCATGAGCCAGCGTCACAGGCTCGGCGTCCGGCCCGGCAGTTCGGAACAAAGTCATGTGATGTCATCCGTCGAGTGTGGATGGAGGCGGTCCCGGCGGGAGGGGAACCGGGACCGCCGCGCAGGCGGAGGGGTGGCCGCCTGCGATCTCGTTTAGGCTGGAATAGAATTCGAACGGGCGTCAGGACTCGCCGAACTTCAGCAGCTTGATCGCGTCGAAATCCTGCACACCGCCGCCGACGCGCTTGGTCACATAGAACAGCACGTATGGTTTGGCGGAGTAAGGATCGCGCAGAACGCGAACGCCGGTACGGTCGACCACCAGATAACCGCGGGCAAAATCGCCGAAAGCAACCGGAGTCGTGTCGATGCCGATGTCAGGCATGTCTTCTGCCTCAACCACCGGGAAGCCCATCAGCATGGCGCGGCTGCCGGGGGCGGCGGGCGGCATCCAGACATAGTTGCCCTGGTCGTCCTTCAGCTTGCGCAATGCCGCCTGCGTCTTGCGGTTCATCACCCAACTGGCGTTCTGGCGGTAGCCGGCCTTCAGCGCGTAGATCAGGTCGATCAGGATGTCAGCCGGATCCTCGGCCGCGAAGCCGTTCTCGATGCCGGTGATCAGATAGCCGATCTTGTCCCAGGCCCAGCTGGACTCAGCGACCTGGTCGTAGTCGAGGAAACCGCGCGGCTTGTTGTCGGCGTCGCCATTGATGAAGGCAGCGCCCTCCTGTTCGGCGAACGCCACCTCGATCTCGGAGGCAAGCCACCGGTCGAGGTCGACGACGCTGTCTTCCAGCAGCGTCGCGGTAGCCGCCGGCATGGCGTAGAGTTCCGCCGTTGGGAATTGCAGCTCGTCCAGCGTCGGCGTGTTGGTCTGCGTACGGTCTGCCGTTTCACCCACCCAGCCGACCGCCGGCCCGGAGATCGCGAACGGCTTCTTCAACACTGCGCCGGAAACCTGCCGCACCGACGCGATCGAGCGGATCGGCGACAGCGTCGAAAGCCGGCGGCCGATCTCGCGTTCGGTTTCGTCCGGCACCAGGTAGCCGCCGTCTGCCGGAGTGCCATAGGACATCGCCTTGGCTTCGACTGCACGCAGACCGCGCTCCTCGCCGCTGCGCACATAGGCATGGAATGCGTCGTGATGTTCCAGAGCCGCCGGCGAAAGCTCGCGTTCGCCGCCAAGTGCCGGACGCGAACGCTTCAGCACCAGCCGGTCGAGCGCCTTCTTCTGCTCGTCGAGCGCCCGCGAAACGCGGTCGACCTTGTCGGTCGTCACCACGTCGGCGCTCATGCGCGTCTCGATCTGGCCGAGCCGCTCGTCATTGGCTTCCTTGAACGCCTCGAATGAGGTCATGAACTCGTCGAAGGCGTCGTTCAGTTCCTGCGCGGTGGCGCTCTTGATTTCCGGCGCGCCTGCCGGGCTCAGCTCGTTCATCTCAGGCTTTTCCTTTCGTTGAGCAGACGGGTTGCCCGGCGGATGGTCGCTGCCAGCCGTTCGGACGCGTGATCGTTGTTGGATTGTCGGCGATTGCTGCTCTTGACCGAGTCGACGCGCGCCTCCGGCAGCATCGGGAAGGTCACCACCGATATTTCCCAGAGGTCGGCTTCCAGAATGCGCCGGACGCCGGACTTCGCTTCCTTGCGGGCGCGCACGGTCCGGAACCCGATCGACAGCCCGTCGAGGGCGCGGCCGCGCATCAGCGCGTGAACTTCGCGCGCCTTGGCCGAATCCAGCGCCAGCTGGCCGCGCACAAACAGTCCGCGCGCGTCCTCACGCACTTCCTGCCAGGCGCCGATCGGCGTCGCCGGATCGTGCTGGAACAGCATGCGGATGCCGGCGGCGCCGCGTTTCTCCAGCGAGCAGGCAAACGCCCCGCGCTCCACCACGTCGCGGCCGAGATCGACCCTGCCGAACAGGCTGGCATAGCCCGAGAACGAGCCGTCGGCGTCGACCCCGTCCAGCCGCAATTCCACGCGCTTGCGCTCGTCCGCCAGCGCCTGCCGGTGACCCATGTCCGTCTCCGAAATGAAGTTGAAGTCAGGTACGGCGCGGCTTCGTCAGCACGCGCATGATCAGTCCCAGCGCCCACCAGGCGCAGAGGCTCGCGGCGGCCGAGCCCATCAGCATCAGTTCGCCCGCGCCGAGCGCATCGGCGATGCCGAGTTCGGCCGCGATCTTCAGGCCTGCCGCGCCGCCGAATACCAGCCCGCATGCGACGCCCACCGCGAAGCGGATCGCCGCCTCGCGTCGGTCACGCGGCAGTACATATGCGAGCGATATCGCGGACCCCGCGACTGCGCCGCCCGCCTTGGCGAGCCACAGCCAGATGGTTTCGGCTTCGGTCATGACGCGTTTGGCGATCCACCCCGCGCCCCATAGCCCACTGCTTCCCGCTTCTCATTGTCCGTCAGGAAGCCGGCGCCTTCCAGCCTGGTCCACAGCGCGTCGCGTTCGGCCGACAGCCCTTCAATCCGGTCGATGTCGATGTCGAGCCGCAAGCCGTCGCCGAAGCGCTGCCCCAGCCAGGCGGTGAATTCCGCCGCCACCCGCAGCGCCAGCGGCAGCACGGTCAGCCGGTAGAAGGCGCGGTTCGCCTCCTGGTAGTTCGAATAGGTGTTGTCGCCGGGGATGCCCAGCATCATCGGCGGCACGCCGAAGGCGAGCGCGATGTCGCGGGAAGCCCCGTTGCGCGCCTCGACGAAGTCCATGTCCTTGGGCGTCAGGCCCATCGCCTTCCAGTCGAGCCCGCCTTCCAGCAGCAACGGCCGGCCGGCTCGCGCAGCGCCCGTGTAGCCTTCCTCCAGCTCGGTCTTCAGCCGCGAAAACTGCTCTTCGGTCAGGTTGCCGCCATCCTTAGGCGCGTAGACCAGCGCACCGGACGGCCTGGCCGAATTGTCGAGCAGCGCCTTGTTCCAGCGCCCGGCGGCATTGTGCAGGTCTAGCGCCGTGAGCGCCGCCTCGATCGGCGGAAAGCCGTAGTGGTCGTCGAGCGGGTGGAACAGCGTCAGGTGCAACGCGCCCGCGTCCCCACCCATCGCGATGCGCCGCTTTGCCGCCCCGGTCCGGTATTCGAGCGCCGCCGGCCAGCCGTCGGCATCCGCCACTACCGACACCCGGTCGGGCCGCAGCATATGCAGTTCGCGCGCCTCGGCCCCGGCATCGACCAATTCGCAATAGGCGTTGCCCGAGATCAGCAAATGGCCATAGAGCGTCTCAAGGAAGCTCGCGCCTGACTGCCGCATGTTCGGCCGCGCAAGCAGCGCCAGCAGCGGGTGTTCGGCGAGTTCGGCACGACCCTGGTAGAGCAGCCACGGCACGGCGGATGCTGCCTCGGCGATTAACCGCACGCAGCGATGCGCGACGGGATTGCGCATGAAGCCTTCGCGCGCCAGCGTCGCATAGTCGCGCCGCGTCCAGATCGCCTCGCCCTGCAGGTGCAGCGCCACGAAGCCAGGCGTCGCATCCTTCTTTTCGGCAGCCGCTGCCGTTCCCGGACGGCGAGCCCAGGGCCAGTTGATTTGCATGTCGCTATCCTCAGGCGAAGTCGCGTACGCGCGGCCGTCCGCGCCCCGCGATCAGCAGATCGGTGATTGCCCAGACCAGCGCATCGACGCGGTCGGGCGAGCGGCCGCCGGACAGTCCGTCGGGACCGAAGTCGCACATTTCGTCCTCCAGCTCGGGCAGCCGTGCGGCGTGGCGCACCCTGCCCTGCTCGTAGAGCGCCGCCACCGGCTCAGCGCGCACCCATTTGCCTCTGGTCGCGCGCACCGGCTTCACCGGCACGTCCGGATCGACCATGCGCACAACCGTCGCCACCATGTCGCCACCCTGGTTCACTTCGGCCACGATGCAGTCCGCCTTGTAGCGGTGATAGAGGCTGACCGCCTTCGCCGCCCATTCCGACGGGCTGGCGGCTGCGACAGTTCCATCGGCAAGCACCACGGCGTTTCCATCCTCCGTCTTGCCCGCTACCACGATGCCGCAAGCTGCGGACCGCGCCTTGCCGGTGGCCGAGGGATCGACCGCAACGACGATGCGCTTCAGTTCCTGCGGCGCGCCGCCGGGCAGCGCCTCCAGCGCCGCGCGGTTCCACAGCGCGTCCGGCCTGTCCTCGATCAGCTCGCCGTCGATCTCCTGCCGTCCGAGCCGCGTGCCGCCATAGCGGTGCTCCAGTTCGCCGATGAAGCCTGGCGCCAAATTGCCCGCATTGTCATGAGTCCGCAGCCGCCGTACCGTCACCGCCGGATCGTCCAGCAGCCGCCGGATGATCGGCACGGGCTTCGGCGTGGTCGTGATGATCTGCCTGGGCCGCTCGCCCAGCCGCAGCGCGAATTGCAGCATGTCGTATGTCTCTTCCGCGTACCGCCACTTGGCGACCTCATCCGCCCACACCGCTTCGAACTGCGGGCCGCGCAGACTGTCGGGATCTTCGGCCGAAAACACCTGCGCCACCGCGCCGCTCGGCCAGACCAGCCGCCTGCGAGTCGCCTCGTATTTTGGCCGCTCGCCGCGCGCGATCGTGGCAATGCCGGACGGCCCCTCAATCATCACCTCCCGTGCGTCACCAAGCGTCTCGGCCACCAGCGCGATCTGTCCGTATCGGGTCAGCGAAAACGGCGCGAAGCCGCGCACATGGCCGTTGACCCATTCCGCGCCAAGCCGCGTCTTGCCGGAGCCGCGGCCGCCCAGCACCAGCAACCGGTCGGGTGCGCCGAGAAACAGATATTGCCAGCGGATCGCGCGGGCGAACCACTCGCCCTCAACCTGCACCCCCTCGTCCGGGGTCAGCGCGCCCGGCCACGATTTCATCGGCGAAGAACCGGGCAAGCTCGACGATCCGCTCGTCGATCCTGCGCAGGATGTCGGCTTTGTCGGCATCAGTCTTTTTCTGTTGTTCTTGCATGCCTGCCTCCGCGCCGACGATCTCGCCGGCCTTCTCGACCGCGCGCATCAGCGCCGCCACGGTCTCGATCCGCGCCTTGTCGTAGACGCCGCCTTTGCCGTCCTTCTGGATCGCCTCCATCTCATCAATCATCTGGTTGGCCAGCCTGACGACCCGCTCGGCCTGCGAGATGCCGTCTGTGTTGTCGGCCAATGCGCGCCATCCCTCGCGGGCAGCGCGCCGCCGGATGGTATCGACCTGTCGGCCCGAGATCGCAGCCAGTTGCGCAATGTCAGGCGCCGCGCCCTCGAACAGCGCGCGCATGGAAGCCCACGCGGCAGCGGTGCGGGCTGACGCCATCGAAGTCTCCGGACCTTGTTTGAAATTGTTGAAGCAGATGACGTTGCACCTGCGTCGGCGGCGATCTCAGCGCGCCGACTCACCATCGGGCCGCAGCACTTCAGCCGCAATTCTTGGACGATAGCTGAACCCTACACGAGGACCGTCACGGTGTCAAGAAAAAATTCCTAGGAAAATTGTCAGATCAATTTCGAGCGTAACCATCATGCCCCTTTCCCCTTGTCGCTGGGTCAAAAATCGGGAAGAGTCCGAGCCGGCCGGCCGGGATGACGCCCCGAAATAGCCGGTTTCCTGAATTCAGCTTCTGCCGGGTAGATTGGGGTACGCAGCAGCGCATGGAAAATCCGTTCGAGCCGAAAAAGCGAAAGGGTCCGCGCGCCACGCGGCTGCTGGAGCTCGACGCGTGGCTTGATTCCACCCTCTATGATGCCGGCTTCAGGCTGGCGGAGATGTGGGAATCGATCACCATCTTCTTCCGCCGCTTCAGCTTCACCGGCTTCCGCCGCGCCTTCTTCGAGCTCGCCAGCGAAGGCATGACGCTCGGCACGGCCGGCGCGGTGCTGATGTTCGCGCTGGCGCTGCCCGCATTCGAGGAAACCGCCGGCGACTGGAAAAGCCAGGGCGAATACGCCGTCACCTTCCTAGACCGCTACGGCAACGAGATTGGCCAGCGCGGCATCATCCAGCGCGATTCGCTTCCTGTTGAAGAACTGCCAGAGCACGTGGTCAATGCCGTGCTCGCCACCGAGGACAGGCGCTTCTACGAGCATTTCGGCATCGATTTCCTCGGCCTTGCCCGCGCGCTGGCGCAGAACGTGCGCGCCAACCAAGTCGTGCAGGGCGGTTCGACACTCACCCAGCAGCTGGCGAAGAACCTCTTCCTCACCAACGAGCGCACCGTCGAGCGCAAGATCAAGGAAGCCTTTCTCGCGCTCTGGCTCGAGATGAACCTCACCAAGCGCGAGATCCTGCAGCTCTATCTCGACCGCGCCTATATGGGCGGCGGCACGTTCGGCATCGCGGCAGCGGCCGACTTCTATTTCGACAAGCCGATCACCGATGTCTCCGTCGCCGAGGCCGCCATGCTCGCCGGTCTGTTCAAGGCCCCGGCCCGCTATGCGCCGCACGTCAACCTGCCGGCGGCGCGCGAACGAGCCAATATCGTGCTCTCTGCCATGGTCGAAGCAGGCTACATGACGGAAGGCCAGGTGCTCTCGGCGCGCCTGCGCCCCGCAACGCCCGTCGACCGCGGCGATCAGGAGAGCCCGGACTATTTCCTCGACTGGGCCTTCGACGAAGTGAAGCTCGCCGCAGCGAAGCTGAAGATACGAAACCACTCCCTGATTGCGCGCACCACCATCGACATGGGCATCCAGCGCGCGGCCGAAGAATCGCTCGAATACAATCTGCGCCAGCACGGCCAGAGCTACGGCGTCTCCGAAGGCGCCATCGTCGTGCTCGACAACAATGGCGCCGTGCGCGCCATGGTCGGTGGACGCGATTACGGCGCCAGTCAGTTCAACCGCGCCACCAAGGCGCTGCGCCAGACCGGGTCGTCGTTCAAGCCATATGTCTATACGGCGGCGATGGAAGCGGGCCTCACGCCCGAATCGGTCATATCCGACGGCCCGATCAGCTGGGGCGGCTGGTCGCCGAAGAACTACACGCGCGGATATTCGGGCCGCATGACGCTGACGACGGCGCTCGTAAAGTCCATCAACACGGTGCCCGTCCGCCTCGCCAAGGATCACCTCGGCATCAAACCGATTCGCGATATCGCATACGCGATGGGCGTCGAGTCCCCTGTCGAGAGCCACAAGACGATGGTGCTCGGCACTTCCAGCGTGACGGTCATGGATCAGGCGACGGGTTATCTAACGCTCGCCAATGGCGGCATTGCCGGCACCCGTCACGGTATTTCGCAGCTTGTCTCCCACGCGGGCGAGGTTCTCTACGACTTCCAGAAGGATGCGCCGCCGCCGCACCGGGTGCTCAAGGAAAGCACCGTCGCGAGCATGAACAGCATCCTTGTGCAAGTACCCGAATGGGGCACTGGCCGGCGCGCAGCGCTTGACGGCATCCGCGCAGCCGGCAAGACCGGCACCACCCAGGCATATCGCGATGCCTGGTTCGTCGGTTACACCGGCAACTTCACTGCTGCTGTCTGGCTCGGCAATGACGACTTTTCCGAAACGCGCAACATGACAGGCGGCTCGCTGCCGGCCATGACCTGGCAGCGCCTGATGACCTACGCGCACCAGAACACCGAGCTGAAACCGATTCCGGGCATCGACGATCCATTCGTCGCACCCATCGGGGTCGCCCGGGCCAAACCGCGTGACGATGATGTCGACGCGCTAGAGCGGCCACCGGTCATGTCTTCGGCGACCACCGAGTTCCTGCGCGAAATGTCGGAGGTCTTCCGCACGACACCGCCGATGGATGTGCCAGCCCAGCCGGAGACGTTGTCGGCGCTGCAGGAGCCAGCCCCGACGGGCCCGTCGGGCTCGAACTGACCGCACCCGGAGCATCCAGCCTCTTGCCGCTTGCCCGCAGCTTGCCGAACGGGTTATTCGGAGCGACTTCGAGTGCGGGCGAAGCATGATCCGAGCCATCTTCCTGACAGCAGTCGTTCTCGCGATATCCATCGGTGGCGGTGCGGCCAGCGTGTGGCTGGCGCTTAGCGCCAGCGAAGGCATCGGCGCTGTGGTGATCAGCGGTTGGACCGCGTTCCCCGATGTCGGAACGCCGCATGCCGATACATACTCCAAGGCGCGTTTCGCGCGCGAAGGCGGGCTGTCACTCGGCCGCGCAGAGGGCATTACCTTTGTCGCGCAGCAGGATACCTCGGGCAACAGGCTGCGCCGCCGCTGCACCTACCAGATCGAGGGGGAAATCCCTTCCGCCCGTTTCTGGACCCTCTACGCAGCCGACGACCAGCGCGTCGTGCTGCCACCGACCGTGCGCCGAATTCCGGCGCTTCACTCGCAGGAGATGCTGCGCACTGTCGACGGCGCGATCAGTATCACCGCGAGCCCCCACCCGGCGCCCGGCAACTGGCTCGGCCTTTCCGGCAGCGGACCGATGCAATTCGTGCTGACGCTCTACGACACACCGGCGGCTACGTCCTCGCGCGTCTTTGAGATTTCGCTGCCGCAGGTGCTCAGGGTCGGCTGCGATGACTAGGTTCGCGCATGCGCTCCTGCTGGGCGTCGTCGGCGCGGGCATCGTTCATATCGCGGTGCTCATGCTCCTGCCCTACTACACCGAGCGCGATGCATGGTCCCTGCTTTCGCGCTCGTCGGGTTATTACGAGACCACCCGGATCGGCGGGTCCGGAGCCACGACGCCTCTGGTCCGTTCTGTCGATCCCCTGTTTTCAGCCGTTGCCTGCCGCTTCGACCTCGCCGACGGTGTGCTGCATGTCGACGCCGAAGGCACCGTGCCGTTCTGGTCAATGTCAGTCTACGACCGCAACGGGCAGAATATCTACAGCTTCAATGACCGCACCGCGCCCGACGGACAGGTGAACTTCGTCGTGCTGACGCCCGTCCAGACCATCGAGGTGCGCAAGACGCTGCCCGAGAGTTTCGTGGAATCGGTATTCGTCGAGGCTGACCTGTCGGAAGGTATCGTTGTTGTCCGCGCGTTCGTGCCGGACCCGACCTGGAGCAGCGCAATCGACTCGTTCCTGTCAGGCGTAGCCTGCACGCCCAACTGATCGGAATTCAGCCGCCGGTCTTCCTGCGTCCGCGTACCGACGACTTGCTTGTCGCTGGACCAGCCGGCTTGCCATTGCTTGCCGCTTCGTCGTCAGGCCGTTCGTATCTGATACCCGGAAAGATCACGATCGACGCATCGCCGCCGCTCGCGCCGGCTGCGCGCTGCTCACCCCAATGGGGGTGGGACCGAATTGAAATAATGACCGCCATCGTTCTGCGTTTCTCCATCGACGAGCGGGAGGGAGGGAGGGAATGCCCACGCAACGCAAGAAACACCACGCTTTTCACGCAAAGTAAGCGCATCACAGGGTTAACAGCTTGCTAACAAATTTCGCTTAGTTTTCAGCACCGGGGCATCGAACTTGCCGACGTCTGGCGGGCCGGGTGTCCAGAGTTGAATCAGCGTTCGTCGGGTAGTTTCCGTGGCCTCAATCTCACCAACGCAGGACAAGAAGGACAAGAGCGTCAGAACGGAACGCCTGTTCCGCTCGGCAGTATCGGCCTATTGCGCCCAATTGCGCCCGACAAAGCGGGATGCCGCCCGCCTCGACGACCTCACCCTGCCACTGCTGCCGCTTGTCTCCGTGGAGGCGCGCCGCTTCGCCGCCGCAGCCCTCTCCGAGGCCGGCACGCATCCAACGATGCTCATTCGCCGGCTCGCCGACGAAGCGCCGGAAATCTCTGCTCCACTGCTCATCCGATCGGCCAATCTCAGCGACGTCGATCTGATCGGGCTCATCGGCCGTCACGGCCTTGGTCACGCGCGCGCTATCGGTCGCCGCCCGAACCTGAACACGAACATCGCCAGGCTGGTCACGGCGCTGGGCGCGGCTATCGACCCCTCTTCGGTGCCTGCCGACAAGGCAAAATCAACTGACCCCGTCTCAACCCAAATGCCCAAGCCTGCGGCGGCGGGTCAGGCAACGACAGGCGACGCCGCAGAACAGGTGCGCGAGCAGCTGCGCGGCATGATGCGTCCGGCTGACCCGGAGCGCCTGCCTGCACCAGCACCCGAACCGTTCGACTGGCGCGCTGCGTCCGCCTCATACCGCAAGCTGCTGTCGACCGCGCTCACCGGCTCGCACCCGCTGTTCCACACGGCCCTCGCCGATGCACTCGACCTGAGCTTCGGCGCCGCGCAGACACTAGGCGAAGATGATGCGCCCGGCCTTGTGCTCGCGCTGCGTGCGCTCGACCTGCCGGTCGAACAGGCGTTCCTGATCGCCGCCCTCACCTACCCGCTCGGATTTGTCGGGCACGAGAACGTGCGCGGTTTTGTCGAGCAGTTCCGGCGTATCGAACTTGCCACCGCCCGCCGCGAAATCACGGCCTGGCGGGAGCGCGACATTCGCCGCCGCGCGGCCCATGCCCGCGATTGGGAGCCGGTCGAGATGGAAGAGCCTGCGAACGATACGGAACGGAACAGAGTGCTCAGAGCGTCGTAATCTCGACCATCCCGGAAAGCATCGTCTCCTCGACTTCCAGCTCGACAATCCAGACATCAGGGTCGAAGCGCATCTCGCGCTCGAGCCTGACGTCGATATCGCTCTGGGAGTGAGACCGCACCAACAGAGCGAATCGCCTCTCCATCGGCCGGGCCTCGTCGTAGTCCGCCTGCGGCGCGGGTCCGTAAAGGAGCAAATCGCCCAGGCGGGTACGCTGGACCAGGAAAATTGCTCCAGCTTCCGTCGCGCCTCGCCTGATTACCGCAGCGAAACCGCCATCCTTCTGAATCCGACGGATCAGCGCCGATACCCAGAATTCGGACGTTACACGCACTGCAGCGGGCGCTCCTTGATCATGAGCCGCTCAATCGGTGAGCCCGATCTCGCGCATCTTGGCGAAGACGAGGTCGTCTGGTTTGCCGGTGACCGGCAGGCCGAAAAGCGACTGGAACTCCTCGATGGCGCGCCTCGTCTGATTACCCACCCGGCCATCCAGTTCGATGCCGTCATTGCCGAAGGCGCGCAATCCAGCCTGAATCTTCACAACCTGCGGATCGGGTGCGGCAGCAGCTTCTGCCCGAGCCTGCGGACGAGGCGCCGGAATTGGGAGCTGCTCTGACGTCGCCGGGTCGGGAAGCGCCGCCACTTGTCCGGGATCGATCGATGCGGTCTCGATGCCCAATTGGGCGAGCACGGCGCCGTCGATCTCACCTGTCTGAGCCAGGCCGACAATGCGCTGGTAGGCGGTGACTGCGGCGCTCGTCTGGGGTCCGGGCAGGCCGTCGACTTCCCCCCGGTACAGATCAAGCCCCCTCAGTGTCATCTGCACGCGCGCCACCGTCGCGTCGCCGGGCAGAACCGTAACTTGAGGCTGGATGCTTTCCGTCGGCTGCGGATCCGGTGGCCGCTCCAGTTGTTGAGGAATGGGCGCCGGCGCGCGCAACATCGCCTCCGGAGCCGGCAGGCGGCGTTCCTCGAGCACAGGCGAAACGACAGGCGTGCGCGTCGAAAAGAAGGCGCCGTCGTGGAAGTGCGGCTGATACCAGAGTGCGTTCGCCGAGACGAAGCCGAAGGCAACTAGGAAGGCCGTCGTGCCGCCTACGGCAAGCGGGTTGCGCAAGACTGCGCCGGCCGAAAGCAGCAAGCCTTCGCGGAGCAGCGCGCCGATCCCTGAGGGTTCCTCAAGCTGTCTTGCGGACTGTCTCATGTTCTTCCTTCAAACCCATCTCGATATGAGGCATCAGCCTCTCGATTGCCGCGCCATTAGCTTCTCTGCGTCCCGGACCGGCTACCGGCAGCGTAACCGTAACGGTCGTCCCGTCGCCTGGCGCGCTTTCGATCGCCAGTTCTCCTTCGTGGAGAGCCACCAGCCCCTTGACCAATGACAGGCCAAGGCCGGCGCCTTCGAACCGCCGCGTGATGTCGTTGTCCACTTGGGTGAACGGCCTGCCCAGCCGTCCCAGGTCGCTTTCCGCGATGCCAATGCCCGTGTCGGCGACGACAAAGCTCATGGTCCCGCCAAGCCGGTACACGTCGAGCGATACCGACCCGCCCTCGGGCGTAAACTTGATGGCGTTGGACAGCAGGTTGATCATGATCTGCTGCACGGCCCGCCTGTCAGCCACCAGTTCACTGACATCGGGCCGCGTGCAAACAGTCATCGAAATGCCCTTGCTCTCGGCCTGATGCGCCATCATCGACCGGCACAGTTCGACGGCATCGTTCGGCTGGAACGGCTCGGGCGAAATTGCATAGGCCCCCGACTCGATCTTGGACACATCCAGTATCGCATTGACCACGGACAGCAGATGCCGCCCGGCCTCGCTGATCACACCGACATGCTCGCGCTGCCGGCCGGTGAGTTCGCCGGAAATGTCGCTCAGCATCATGTCGGAAAAGCCGATGATCGCATTGAGCGGCGTGCGCAGCTCGTGGCTGACCGCAGCCAGGAAGCGGTTCTTGGCGACCTCAGTGCTGTCCACCGATTGGCGGGCCTCCTCAAGTTCGGCGCGCAGCCCCTCAAGGTTCGAATTGTCGTGCACGAACATCGTCAGCGCGCCGTCCGCCATGACGAATTCGGCGGCCACGGGCAGGAAGCGCTCGGCCTTCGCGGAATCGTCATTGCCGGCCACACGCAGGCGCAATTCCGCCGCGCATCTGCTGCCGTCGCCCTTCAAAGCCGACAGTGCATTCATGACAACGACCCTGTCCGCCACGTGAACGCGCTCGAAAATTGACCGTCCGGCCAGAAGTCCGGACGGGATACCGAAGAGAGCACCAGCTTTCGCCGACGCGTCGATCACCTCCCCTGAGTCGGTCAGGCGCAGGGCGGGAATGCCCAGCATGTCGGCGACAGTTTCGATCGTGTGCGCCGGCGCCGATTTGCTCTCCGTGTCGCGGGCTCGTGAAAACCGCACGACGATGGTGGCGAGATAGAGGGCCGGCGCCAGCCAGGACCAGACCGAAGCCGCTGGTCCCTGCGAAGCCAGACTGGGAGCAAGCGCAAAAGAAGCCGTGATGGCGACGGCTGCCGTTGCGGCGCCAAATGCGAACCGGCGTCGCGAGCGATCGATCCACCAGCTTTCGAAAGCGATCCCACAGGCGAGCAACGCCGCCGGGTGCCCCGCGCCACCGGCGCCCAGGATAACAGCGGCTGCAAGTGCCAACAGTCCGACCGCGGCGATTTCGGCGAACGCCCGCTGTCCGGTGGCGGCCACCGTCGCGGCCAGTATCCAGGAAAGGGCAAAGGTCGCACACAAACCTGCCATGAGCGCGTATGCGGAGAGCAGCCCACCCACCGTTTCGATCAAGGCAGGCGCTATGATGAAGGGGGCTGCGAGCGCGATTCCGATGAAGCGCCGCTGACGCTCGCGTTCCGCCGCGTCGGTCACTCTTGGATGGACCAGACGTTCGCAACCGGCTTCGATACCGGCCAGCCAGGCATCGCTTCGGGCTGCCGCTGAACTCAACTCAACGCTCTCACACTGTGCCCGCTTGACGGGTCGAATTCGTTACAGGTGACCCTCGCATCCAGCTTTTAATGAATGGATAAATGCGGGCCCTGCGCCGGCCCCGAAACGCCCGAACTCGGTCCGAATTGCATCAAATGCCGACAGAACTCGCCGGATGGTAAACAGAGGGTAATAGCGAACGGGGGCGCAAGATCGCTACTTTCGATGGCCTTCTCCGCCAACAAGCATGCAGATAATGGTTTAGTTTCAACCGGTTATATGGTTAGGAAATCCCTAACGTGATACCCTGCAATTGAAACAAATGCCGGGCTGCGAAAATCGATAAAATTCGAATCGAATTCCCGTCAAAAGCCGCACTCGGGCACAACGCGTCCTTCGCTTCCCCGCGCTAGTGTCGCACTCGTATCAAGGCGGGCAAACCGCCGGAACGATCGAGGGACGTCATGGGGTTCATCATCCGCTCTGTATTCTGGCTTTCGCTGGTGCTGCTGCTGGTGCCGATCGGCGGGAACGACGAAGGCGCCGCCGATACAGTCGGTCCGGTCGAGGCGTTTGTAGCCGCGCGCGGGGCGATCGGCGACATCTCCGGAATGTGCGAGCGCCAGCCGGAAGTCTGCGAGATCGGCAAATCCGCCATCTACACGATCGGCGTCAGGGCCCGCGAGGGCGCTCGCATGGCGATGGCCGCGATCGAAGACGACGGTGCCCGGCCGGACGCGGAACTGACCACAGGTAGCGTGCCCGCTTCGGAGTAGTCTCACCGGTTTTGCGTGACGAACGGCGCCATGCCCACTACATGTGGGGCATGACTGATACCACCATCGACAGCATCCGCCAGGATTTCGAGTTCCTCGACGATTGGGAGGAACGCTACCGCTACATCATCGATCTGGGCGCCGCTCTCGAGCCCTATCCCGATGCGCTGCGCGACGATGCCCACAAGGTACGCGGCTGCGTCAGCCAGGTGTGGCTGGCCGTCGACCGCAACGAGGACCCTGATCCGGTCCTGCATTTTGCTGGCGATTCCGATGCGCATATCGTGCGTGGCCTGGTTGCCATCGTGCTCGCGCTTTATTCCGGCCGCCGGGCCAGCGAAATCGTCGCGACCGACGCCGAAACCGTCTTCCAGCAATTCGGCCTGGACGAGCATCTGACGCCGCAGCGCTCGAATGGTCTGCGCGCAATGGTGAAGCGAATCCACGACGAAGGCCGCGCGGCGCTCGCAACGCACCAACCGGCGAACTGACCGGGAATTCCTATCGGATGCTCGGCCGGTAGTCGTCCGCGCCCCAATGCAACACTCCCTGTGGGCTCGAAGAGCGCGACGCACGGTCCGGCGCATAGTGGCGGGCAAGCGCCGACAGGGCCGACTTCAGTACAATCTTCGCCGACCGCGCTGGCCATTCGCGCTCACGCTCCACGGTTTCGAGCCCCTTCAGGTAGCAGCAGACGTCTATAAGAATGCCCGACAGCTCCGGCCCGACGGCACGTATCGCGTTTTCGACGCGCTGGCGCGCGCCGAGCGCAGCGTCGGTCAGGTCGGCCACCCCGCCTCGCTCGCCCCTGTGCGTCCCGCTGGCGACCGCCGCCTGCCAGTTGGCCCCCAGCCTCGGCATCAGCTGCCCGCGTGTATAGTCCGAACGCAACCTCTCGCCCGCCCCTAATTCATCGCGTGTCAGAAACGGGCTTCCATCGCGGTTTTTGCGGCGGGCAATAGCCAGCAACGGCGATTCAGCACGGTTGACGGTAGCGGTCGTCACCTCACCGCCGACTTCGACACTGGCTGTCTCTAGGTCGCGGTGCTGAGCCTGAAAGTCGGGGCCGCCGCGCCTATGACGGCGCAGGAACGCCATGCCCGCATCGCTCAGAGCGACGCCATCTTTCAGACGCTCGATCAAACCGCGCCGCGCCATCTGAGCGAGCGCCTCGGCATCGACCGCAATGACGCCGCGGCTGCCGTCCAGAGTCACTTTTGCCGGATTGGCCGCGGCCCGCGCCACAGCATTGCCGGCGGCAAGAAACCGCGCAATGCGAACCAGATCCGCATCCATCATATGCTCCTGAACTGTCGAGAAAGCTAAAGCGGCAGGCGGCCTCTGAAAGCGGCGGCCACGATATGTTCGGTACGGGCGATAATGTGGTCGAAGTCCTCGTCGTCGCGCAGGTCCTCTACCAGATGACAGGCGTGCATAACCGTTGTGCGGTCTCGACCGAACCCCTTGCCCACTTCGGTCATCGACAGGCCGAGTACGACGTGGCTGACATACATGCCTATCTGCCTGACACGCGATATCTCGCCGGACGATCGTCCCGCGCGCCGCAGTTCCCGGCTTGGCAAGTTAAAGAAAGCCGCAGCGAGATCGATCACACAATCGCATGCCTCGATTACCCGTTCGTCCCGCCCCACCAATCGCGGTGAATTTCCCGCATCACTGTCGGCGTTCTCGACTTCGCAGGATACCTGAACTGCCTCTGCCGCCACCTGATCTGCCTCCAAATATAGGAATATCGTCTTATATTCAGATCGACAACGGATGTGAACAAAAATAGAACAACCAAAAGTTGCGCAATTGAACCAGGCGATTGATTCTTTTGGCTTCTTTGCGATGTGAGGCAGTTGCAGGCGCTCAGATTTATCCACGCTGACCGCAACTGGCCGACGCTGGCAGGCAGAGAACCAGCCGGGAAAATTCGCGTGGAAAGTCTAGATCGGGAAGTGGCCGTCTATCGGCTTCGCAAGTCAGCCGAGGCAACGGAGGCGCGGCAGGCCGCGGCGCTGCAACTTGCCTGCGGCGTCGACCTCAAGGCGGCCTTGAACGCCGTTGGTGCGGAGAGGTCGCGGCTGAGGCTCCGCATTGCCAGACGCCTCGAACGCGAGCGGATGCGCGGGCTGGCCCGCCACTGGAGTTACGATCTCAACCGGCACATTGCCCTCAAACAGGCGCTGGACCGGTTAAGCTAGTCGGCTTGACAGGTGCCCGAAATGCGAAAAGGCGGGCAAAGCCCGCCTTTCGTGTCATCGACCCATCGGCCTGACAAATTATCTGGACTTGCGCTTGCGGCCCAGTCCCATCTTCTTCGCCAGTTGCGAGCGCGCCGCCGCGTAGCTCGGCGCAACCATGGGGTAGCTGGAGTCCAGGCCCCACTTCTCGCGGTACTCTTCCGGCGTAAGGCCGTAATGCGTCATCAGGTGACGCTTCAGCGACTTGAACTTCTTTCCGTCCTCGAGACAGATAATGTAGTCGTCGAAGACCGAACGCTTCGGATTTACCGCCGGCTTCTGCTTTTCGGCCGGCGCAGGTTCAGCCGCGCCGCCAACGCGCGAAAGCGCCGCATGGATATCAGCAATCAGGCCGGGCAAGTCACCGATCTGGACAGGATTGTTGCTCACATATGCGGCAACAACATCCGCCGTTAATTCCATGAGGTTGTCGTCTGTTCGTAGTGCGGTGACTGCGTTGTCCATGTGTCTTAGCCCCAAATTTCGAGAGTAGGAGGGCCCTCTGTGCCCTTCGTGGTTCACGGCCCATTTTTGGATTGAGTTATGATTCGAACCGCGTCATTCAATTGATGCCGGAAATATTGAAAGTCAAATCATTCTTTCTAACTGACTGTGATATTCCACCAATACAATCGAATACACGGACCTTTCAGTTAATCATTTCTGAAAGCAGGAATCCGTCATTTTAGGCACTGCGCGAAGGTGGGTGGCCCTATTGGTTTTTGCTCTTTGCAGCAGCGGCCATGTCGTCGACAACGGAGTGCTCCCAAAGGCGGTAGCCGGCTGAATATGCCGCCTTGGCCAGAAGGTGTGCCGAAACCGGGGCTGTAAGCATCAAAAAGGCAACCGCTGCAATGGCTCGCAGGGTCGTGGCGGGATCATCGGAAAACACAGCAAGTGCGATCAGCATGGCTCCGGAACCCACCGTTCCAGCCTTCGAAGCCGCGTGCATACGCGAATAGATGTCCGGCAGCCGGACGATGCCGATCGTTGCGACGAGGGCAAATGCAGCGCCCACTATCAGCAGAATACCAGCGACATAGTTCTGGAGTTCAGCAATCATCTTTGCTTCTCAACCGTGAGTTGATTTTCTTCTTCGATACTACTTTCGCCTCGCGGGCCGCGGGAGAGGATGAACCGCGCGAAGGCAACGGTTGCCAGGAAGCCCACGAGGCCGAGTGCGATGGCGATGTCGAGATAGAGTGCATAGCCAGTGCGGATACCGATGACGGCGATAAAACCGATCGCCACGGTGACCAGCAGGTCGAGCGCCAGCACGCGGTCTGGCAGCGTCGGACCGACGATGAAGCGATAGACAGTGACGAGGAAGGACATGCAGAGCAGCCCGATCGCAATCAGCTCGGCCACTTCACGGAAATGCGCGCCGGCGCTCATCTGAACGCCTCCAGAATCTTTCGCTCGAAGCCCTCGGCAATGTCGCGCCGCATCTTGTCAGGGTCGGAGCAGTCGATCGCATGGACATAGAGGGTTCGCCTGTCTTCCGATACGTCGACTGACAGAGTGCCTGGCGTCAGCGTAATGAGGTTGGCCAACAGGGTGATCTCGGCATCGCGGTCGACCCTCATGGGATAGGCAAAAATGCCGGGCTTCACATTCATCTTCGGCGACAGCACCAGCACGACGACACGCCAGGCGGACAGGATGAGTTCGTAGACGAACAGTGCCACAAGCGAGATGACGCGCCAGGAACGGGTCAGATAGCCCACATACCCCACCTGTTCGCGGATGAGGTAGAGCGCGACTGCCGACAGCACGAAGCCAAAGACGAGGTTGGCAAGGGTGAACGATGCCGAAACTGCCGCCCAGGCAATAGCGAGAAGGAGATTGATCAGGAACAGGCTCATTGGGTCGTCTCCAGGGGAAACACCGCTCCGACATAGGAGCCCGGGTCAAGCAGCCCCGCAGCGGCTTGCTGCGCCACACCGATCAGCGGTTCCGGCCAGACGCCGATGAGCGCGATCGGCACGCACAGTACCAGAACCGCCAGATACGTGCCTCGGCCGACATCCTGACTTTCTATTGTTGCCGCCTCTCCTGACTTTTCCTCTGGCATGCGCCAGAATGCGAGCACGAAGACACGGCCGAGCGCGAGTGTGGTCAGCAGTCCGGTCACCAGGATCGCCAGCGCCAGCCACCAAACGCCGGCGCCGAGCGAAGCCTGCACCAGCATCACCTTCGGCCACAGGCCCGAGCCGGGCGGCAGACCGGCGGCGGCGAACACCAGCAGAAGCGTCGCGCCCGCCATCAGTGGATGAGACCTGTAGAGGCCCGTGAGGCGGTTGAGCGTGTAGCTTCCGCCCGCACGCCGCATCAGCCCCGCAAGCAGATAGAGCGCCGTCATGACCAGCATGGAATGGACTGCGTAAACGACCGTTCCAGCGATGCCAATCGGGTCGCCAAGACCAAGGCCGGCAAGCATGAAGCCGATACCCGACACGACGACGAAACCCAGCATGCGCCGGATGTCGGACTGCGCCAGGGCGCCGAGAATACCGACCAGCATCGTCGCGATTGCCAGCCAGATGATAAGCGTCGAAAGCACCGACCGCTCGGGCGGAAACAGCATCACCAGCGTGCGCAGCAGCGCATAGACGCCGACTTTGGTCAGCAATCCTGCGAACAAGGCGGCCACCACGATGCGCGGCGTGTGGTAGGAGGCCGGCAGCCAGAAGTTCAGCGGAAATGCCGCGGCCTTCATGCCGAAGGCGACCAGATAGAGCGTCGCCAGCGTCATCAGCGGGGCGGTCGATCGCAGTTCGGGCGCCTTGCGCGCAATGTCGGCCATATTGAGCGTGCCGAAGATGCCGTAGAGGTAACCCGTTGCGATCAGGAACAGCGTCGTCGCGACGAGGTTGAGGATCGCGTATTTGGTGGCGCCGTCGATCTGACGCTGCCCAGATCCAAGGATGATCAGCCCGAAGGAGGCGATCAGGAACACTTCGAACCAGACATACAGGTTGAAGATATCGCCGGTCAGGAACGACCCGTTCACACCCGCCATCATAAGCAGCAGGAAAGGATAGAAGCCGTAGCGCTGGCCGATGAAGTTGACCGAGTTGATGGAGAAGAACCCGCAGACGAGCGACACCAGCCCGGCTGTCGCCACCAGTGTTGCCCCCAGCG
Organism: Rhizobiaceae bacterium; assembly: GCA_017643025.1. Classification (GTDB taxonomy): domain Bacteria; phylum Pseudomonadota; class Alphaproteobacteria; order Rhizobiales; family Rhizobiaceae; genus RCIO01. Next base: position 267,265 of record JAEPOG010000005.1, on the reverse strand, counting down.
CATCGGCAACGAAGGAAATGCCGAACGGCGGCAGCCAGCGTCCCATCGTCATCACCGCCGGGCCGTTTGCGAGCACATGCCACAGCAGGCCGATATCGGCCGCGAACAGGACGGCCAGCGAGGCGATCGCCAGGACCGGCTGCGCGGCCGTGCGCCGACGCGCCATCAGCAGCGCGGCTCCGAGTATCAAGGGCAGCGCCACAGGCGCGATCACCAGCCAGTCGACCAGCTGGGCCGGCTCGGTGATCATCGCCACCGTGAGATCGGTTTCGGTGTGTTCTACGGTCGCCATCGACGCCTCAATACCGCATCGGCGGCGCTTCTTCGTCGACCGGCTCGGCGACACGCATCTCTTCCGTGTCGTCCGTTCCGAGTTCCTGATAGGCGCGATAGGTCAGCACCAGCAGGAATGCGAAGAACGAGAATGAAATGACGATTGCCGTTAGCACCAGCGCCTGCGGCAGCGGATTGGCGGTGGCCTCGGCGGGAATCGGCAGAGTATCGGGAATGATCGGCGGCACCTCACGCGTCAGCCTGCCAGCCGTAAAGATCAGCAGATTGACCGCGTTGCCGAGAATGGCCGCGCCGAGCAGGATGCGGATGATGTGTTTCGACAGAAGCAGGTACACCGCGACCGCGAAGAAGATGCCGACGAGGGCGGAAAAGGCCGTCTCCATCAGTCCTCCTCGCGCTCTTCTAGCGCCAGGGCGATCGAGGTCAGAGACCCCAGCACGACCAGATAGACCCCGATGTCGAAGACGAGCGGCGTCGAAAGATCGACGGTGACGCCAAGCACGCTGATCTCGGCCCAAAGCCCGGTCATGAACGGCACCGCCGTGAACAGCGACAGCACACCGGAAAGGCCGGCAATGAACAGGCCGAAGCCAGAGATCGTCATCGGGTGGAAGTAGAGCGCGCGGCGCACAGGCGAGACACCGCAGGCTATGCCGTAGATGGCGAACGCCGAGGCCGCGATCAGCCCGCCGATGAAGCCGCCTCCGGGCTCATTGTGCCCCCTGAGCAGGACAAACACCGAAAACAGCACCATCAGGCTGGTCAGATACGGCGCCATAGTGCGGAAGATGAGCGTGCGCATCTCAGCCCGCCGCCTTCGCCGTATCAACCGGCTCCCGCTCACGCAGCCTGATGCGGATCAGCGCCAGGATCGCCAGTCCGGCCACCATGACCACCGTGATCTCGCCGAGCGTGTCCAGACCGCGGAAGTCGACGAGGATGACGTTCACGATGTTGCGGCCGTGCGCGATGACGTAGGAATATTCGCTGAAGAACTGCGAGAGGGTATCGTCGAACCTGCCCTGCGTGACACGCAGCAACATCAGCCCGAAACCAAGTCCGCACGCTGCGGCCAGCACCGCATCCGCGGTTTTCTCGCCCGTCGGCCGGTGGTCTGCCGGCGACAGTCGGAGCCGCGTCATAACAAGCGCCAGGATTACGACGCTCAGCGTCTCCACCATGAACTGGGTGAAGGAGAGATCCGGCGCGCCCATCAGCACGAAGAGCAGCGCCACGGCAAAGCCCTGAATGCCAAGGGAGACGATCGCCGTCAGCCGGTTGCTGGCAGCCAGGACCGACCACAGGCCGATGACGGCGATCAGGATGACCACCCATTCGTAGAACTGGAGGTCGGGGAAATCCGGCCATTCCGGGAATTCATCGAACAAGGCGGCGGGCACGAACAGCGCCAGCGCGACGGCGATGAAGGTCGCCATCATGTAGCGGTCCATGTGGCCGTGCTGGAATACGCCTGTGACGGCACGCGCCATGCGGATGGTACCGGCAATCGCCTGATCGAACCCCCTGTCGGGTCCCCAGCCGATCGCCGCGAGAAGCGCGGCCACTTGGCCGCGCAGTCGACCCAGCCCCATGAAGATCGCGACACCGATTACGACGGTGATGAGCGACAGCAGCAGCGGCAGGCCGATATGCGGGATCAGCGAGATATGTGCGTGGACGGACGTGCCAGCGACCGCGCTCGCCATCGGGTCGGTGAGATTGTGATGCGACCAGGCAGAAAACACAGCCGTCACGATACCGAGAACCGACAGCGTCACCGGTCCGATCCAGAGCAGCAGCGGGCCCTCATGCGCGTGTTTCGGCGTCTCGATTTTCGGACCGAAGAACGGCTTCAGCGCGACCGCGAATCCGATGGCAAACATCAGCGCGTTGCCGGCGATGGCGACAAGCGTCAGCGCGCCCGTCCAGCCGTCGGCGAAACCGAGCGCGGCGTAGATTTCCTCCTTGGCGAGGAAGCCGAAGAGCGGCGGCAGACCGCCCATCGAAATTGCTGCCACCAGGGCCGCCGCAAAGGTGATCGGCATGGCCGTGCGCAGCCCACCGAGCTTCGTCACATCGCGCGAGCCGGCCTCGTGGTCGATCGCACCGGCCACCATGAACAGCGCGCCTTTGAACATGGAGTGCGCGATCAGATAGAGCACAGCCGCCTCGACCGCCTTTTCCGAGCCGAAGCCGGTCAGCATCACGAGCAGGCCGAGCGAAGCCACGGTCGTATAGGCAAGCATCAACTTGAGGTCAGTCTGGCGCACGGCGAGCAGGCCGCCTGTCAGCAGGGTCGCGCCGCCGAAGACCGGCAGGATCGTTTCCCAGGCGACGGTCTCGCCGAAAACCGGATTGAGCCGCATGACGAGATAGACGCCGGCCTTCACCATCGTCGCCGAGTGCAGATAGGCCGAAACCGGCGTCGGCGCCTCCATCGCGTTCGGCAACCAGAAATGGAACGGCACCTGCGCCGACTTGGTGAAGGCGCCGCCCAGCAGCAGTAGCAGCGCCGCCAGATAGATCGGGCTTTCGCGCATCAGGTCGCCGCTGGCGATCAGCGCCGACATGTCGGCCATCCCGGTCATCGTCCAGATGAGCACCAGGCCGGCAAGCAGCGACAACCCGCCCATGCCGGTGACGATCAGCGCCTGTACAGCGGCGCGGCGTGAGGCCTCCCGCGCGTGGTCGAAACCGATGAGCAGGAACGACGTGATCGAAGTGAGTTCCCAAAACACGAACAGCGTGAGGAAGGAGTCAGCGACCACCAGCCCCTGCATCGCGCCCATGAACATCAGGATGAACGAGAAGAAGCGGCCCTGATGCGGGTGCCCCTTTAGGTAGGCGCCCGAATAGAGAACGATCAGCGTGCCGATGCCCGAGATCAGCAGCGCAAAGGTCAGGGAAAGTCCGTCGAGATACCAGGAGAACCGGGCCCCGAGGCTCGGTATCCACTCATAGCCGCCAGAGACGGTCCCGCCTTCTGCAACGGTGCCGAGGAAGCCGGCGAAATGCACGAAAAGGAAAGCCGGAGCCAGCGCGAGCAGCCATGCAGCATTGTGGCCCGCTGCGCGGGTCAGGATCGGCGCGACGCATGCGGCAAGAAACGGCAGAAAAAGCGCGAAAAGGGTGAGCGATTGCCCGGCCGTTTCCATTCGGTCGCTATGTCCCCTCGCTTGAAATGCTCGCGGTCACTTAGCGGCAGAGCTTCCCACGGGCAAGACCGCCGCGACAATAGGCGCGCCCGGGCGATCCTCCGTTACTGCACGAAAATGTGCGCTATCGAACTTCATGACAGCGCGCTTCGCCGTCACTACATTGGGGTGACTTCAGTTTCGGAGAGACACATGACGACAAAGACGGCTCTCAAGGTCGAGAAAAGCGATGCTGAGTGGCGCGAGCAACTCACGCCCGAGCAGTACCACGTGACGCGCAAGCACGGCACCGAACGCGCCTTCACCGGCCCCAACTGGGACCAGAAGGCGGCAGGCATCTACCGCTGCGTATGCTGCGACAGACCGCTGTTCAGCTCCGAAACGAAGTACGACTCCGGCACTGGCTGGCCAAGCTTCTATGAGCCGATCGAGCCGGACGCCGTGACCGAGCATGTCGACAAGTCGTGGTTCGCGACCCGCACGGAAATCCGCTGCGCCGACTGCGACGCGCATCTCGGCCATGTCTTCCCCGACGGGCCGCGGCCGACCGGCCTGCGCTATTGCATGAACGGCGTGGCGATGACGTTCGTCCCGGACAAGGGCGCCTAGTATCCCAGCGGGCTGATATAGCGGCCATAAACCCAACCGGTGACGAAGTTTCCGTCGCGGGCCGGATCGTGCCACACCTCGCACCAGCGGTATCGGACTGCTTGTGCCTTCTGCCACGCAGGCCAATGCTCGATGTCGAACAGGTTCAGCCCGGCCGTGCAGCGGCCGGTCATGGCGAGCACGGTGCCGTTCGGATAGGCGGCCTGCTTCTGCGAATGCGGCGACGGGTACTTGCGGGCGTTGAGCGTATCTGCCCACGGAACGTTGGCGACCTCCCAGGCCGAAAAAACGGTGGCGCTCGCGGTGTTTGGCAACACAGCCGCGGTGGCTATCGCGGCGGCGGCAATGGCGGTTGTGATCTTGTTCATGACGGTGGTTTCCTCCAGATGACCCGCCCGGATTAGCCGCCACCCCTTGAACCACTCGTGACGGGTGTGTTCATACGCCATTCACGCACCAGCCGAATGAGTTTCCATGACCCGCCCAGCCTTTCCCGCCTTCGAGCCACCCATTGCCGCGAAACGTCCCCTCCAAGACACGCGACACGGAATCACGCGTATCGACGACTATGCTTGGCTGCGGGCGGAGAACTGGCAGGAGGTCTTCAAGGACACCGCCCTGCTCGACCCTGAGATACGCGCCCATCTCGAAGCCGAAAACGCCTATCAGGAGCAGATGCTCGCCGACGGCAAGGAACTGCGCGAGACGCTGTTCGCCGAAATGAAAGGCCGCATCAAGGAGGACGATTCCTCGGTGCCGATGCGAGACGGTCCGTTTGCCTACGGGACCGGCTTCCGCGAAGGCGGCGAGCAGCCGCGCTATTTTCGCACCCCTCGCGACGGCGGAGACGAAGAGGTGCTGCTCGACGGCGACCGCGAAGCCGAGGGCAAGGCCTATTTCCGCATCGGCGGCGTCGATCATTCGAGCGACCACAGGCGCCTCCTCTGGGGCGCCGACGACAAGGGGTCGGAGTTCTACACACTGCGCGTGCGCGATATCGCTTCTGGCGAGGACCTGGCCGACCGGGTGGTGGACACGGGTGGTGGCGGGGTCTGGGACGCGGCAAATGAAGGTTTCTTCTACACCGCGCTCGATCCGAACCATCGCCCGTCGAAAGTGTTCTATCACCGGCTGGGCGATAACGGCCCTGACAGGCTGGTCTACGAGGAGACCGATCCCGGATTCTTCATGAGCGTCGGCGGCACGCGGCTCAACGACCACATCCTGATCGCCATCAACGATCACGAGACCACCGAATACCGCATGCTGCCGGCCAACGACCCGACGGCAGAACCGAAGGTGGTGGCCGCCCGCGAGACGGGCCTGCAATACGATCTGGAAGAAGGCGGCGACGTCTTCTACGTGCTTACAAACGCCGACGGCGCCAAGGACTTCAAGATCATGGTCGCGCCGGCGAGCGACCCGTCGCGCGACAACTGGCGCGAGATCGTGCCGCATGAGCCAGGCCGTCTCATCCTGTCGATCATGGCCTTCAGCGACTTCCTCATCCGGCTCGAACGCAAGGATGGGCTGCCAAGCATCGTCGTCAGGGAACGCGCAACCGGTGTGGAGCACACCATTGCGTTCGACGAGGAAGCCTATTCGCTCGGCCTCGCTGGCGCGCTCGAATACGACACCGAGATTTTCCGCTTCAGCTATTCATCGATGACGACGCCGGGACAGGTGTTCGACTACAACATGCGCACCCGCACGCGGACGCTTCTCAAGACGCAGGAAGTGCCGTCGGGCCACGATCCGGACGATTATGTCACCCGTCGGCTGATGGCGCCTGCGCCCGACGGCGAACTGGTTCCGGTGTCGGTGCTCTACCGCCACGACCTCAAGCTCGACGGCAACGCGCCCTGCCTGCTCTACGGCTATGGCGCATACGGCATCGCGATCCCCGCCTCGTTCAACACCAACTGCCTCTCGCTGGTGGACCGGGGCTTCGTCTATGCCATCGCGCATATCCGCGGCGGCAAGGACAAGGGTTTCGGCTGGTATGAGGACGGCAAGAAGGAGCGGAAGCCCAATACGTTCAACGACTTCGTTGCAGCAGCCGACCATCTAGCTGCCGAAGGCTACACCCGTCACGACCGCATCGTCGCGCAGGGCGGATCTGCTGGCGGAATGCTGATGGGCGCGGTCGCCAACATGGCTCCGGAGAAGTTCGGCGCGATCATCGCCGAAGTGCCCTTCGTCGATGTGCTCAACACCATGCTTGACGCTACACTCCCGCTCACTCCGCCCGAATGGCCAGAATGGGGCAATCCGATCGAATCCGAAGCGGACTACCGGCTGATCGCATCCTACTCGCCCTACGACAATGTCGGTCCGCAGGACTACCCGCCGATCCTCGCTGTCGCCGGCCTGACCGATCCCCGCGTCACCTATTGGGAACCGGCCAAATGGGTGGCCAAACTCCGCGAGCAGAAAACCGGCGACAACCCTGTCCTGTTCAAGATCAATCTGGACGCCGGCCACGCCGGAGCATCAGGGCGCTTCTCGCGGCTCGAGGAGATTGCCTACAACTACGCCTTCGCCATCAGGGTTGCGGGCGACGCTAGTTCGAGTGAGCAGGAACCGTCTTGAGATAGGCGGCGATCGCTTCCCGGTCCTCGCTCGACAGGTTGGCGAGGTTCTTGATCACCGAGACCATCTCGCCGCCGGCGGAATCGAACTCGGGCGTAAAGCCGCTCTCCAGATAGTCGGCAATCTCGCTTTCAGACCACCCGCCGACATCGCCTCCGGGCGTGATGTTTGGAATGGTCCCCTCGCCCACTGGCGCGGCGGCGCCTGACAGCCACGCGCCATATTGCGTGCCACCGAACATGTCGCGCGGTGTGTGGCACTCGCCGCAGTGACCCGGTCCCTCGACGAGATACCGGCCGAGCGCGACCTGCTCCGAAGCGGAACCGTCGAGCGCGATCACCGGCTCGTCACGTGTGTAGAGCAGTTTCCATAGCCCCAGGCCGCGGCGGATATTGAACGGGAAACCTACCTGGTGCGGCGGCGCTGCGCCCTCCACCGGAGGCAGTGTCTGCATGAATGCATAAAGGTCCGCGATGTCAGACGGCTCCATCCGGGCGTAGGACGTGTATGGGAATGCCGGAAAATAGTGCCGGCCGCCCGGAGAAATACCGCGCTGCATCGCATTGGCGAAGTCGACGAGCGACCATCCCCCGATACCGTCGCTCGCGTGGGTGGAAATGTTCGGCGCAACGAAGGTGCCGAATGGCGATGCCAGTTCGACGCCGCCGGGAAGCTCAAGCCTCGCCGTCCCCTCCGCATCGGGACGAGCGTGGCAGGAGGCGCAACCTCCGGCCCAGAAGATACGCTCGCCGCGCTCCTCCGCACCATCTGTCTGCGCGGCGATGCGCTCGCTCGGCAAGGGCCGAGGCGCCGAGAGAAACCAGAGACCTGTCGCAGCAAGGGCGGCCAGTACGGCCGCCCCAATGATCACCGTCCGCATACGCGGCATCTTAAGCGAAAACGCAGCTCAGGCTAGAGCCGGTAGCCCTCATGGCACGAACCGCAATTCGAGGCGACCGTGCCAAACGCAGCCTGGAACGAAGCGAGGTCCTGCGGGTTGGCTTCGACGGCCGCCGCCGTATCAGCCGCGAACTTGTCAGTCGCCGCCTGGAAGCCAGCCCTATCCTCCCAGATCTTCGGCGACGACTTGCCGCCTTCTGTGCCGGGCGCCCAAAGGACGTCGATGTCGGTGGCCGCAGCGTTGGCGGCGAGGACTTCCAGCGCTTCCATGACGGCGGCAGCGTCGAAGGGCTGCTTTTCCTGGGCGATCGGTACGAGTACCCGCAGCTGTGCGCCGCGCGCCTTCATGACTGCCTGCCTGTCCTCAATCGGATCGGCCGAGGCGACCGTCGCACCCAGCATCAGCACCGAGGCGGCAATAGCGAAAAACCTCATCGAAAAACTCCGTGGAAATTGTCCGTTTCAACCGCATCGCGCGGGCGCCCGATCATGTCGGAACGAGCTGTCAGCGAAAGTCACGAAGGTTCCATCTGGAATCACTCTTGTGTTATCCAACATGATGATTTCAGTCATGTTATCACGCCCGGGCAAAGAAAAAGCCCCGGCATGCCGGGGCTTGGTCGTCCAAAATGCTGAGCTGGTCAGACGGCCTTCTCGTAGCACTCCAGCACGTAATCCCAGTTGATGAGATTATCGACGAAGGCCTCGAGATATTTCGGTCGCGCGTTGCGGTAGTCGATGTAATAGGAGTGCTCCCACACATCGACGCCGAGGATCGGTGATGCGCCGTGGACGAGCGGGTTTTCGCCGTTCGGCGTCTTCATGATCTCGAGCTTGCCGTTCTTTACTGCGACCCAGGCCCAGCCGGAGCCGAACTGTGTCGCGCCGGCCTGCTGGAAGTCGGCTTTGAACTTGTCGTAGCCGCCGAGGTCGCTGTCGAAAGCGGCCTGCAACTTGCTGGGCAGGCTCTTGCCGCCGCCGCCCTTCTTCATCCACTTCCAGAAATGGACGTGGTTGTAGTGCTGCGCGGCATTGTTGAAGAGCCCGGCGTTCTTGCCGTGCGATTCCCTGACGATGTCCTCCAGCGACTTGCCGGACATGCCGGCTTCCTCGGCCAGCTTGTTGCCGTTGTCGACGTAAGCCTTGTGGTGTTTGTCGTGATGGAACTCAAGCGTCTCCTTCGACATGTAAGGCTGAAGCGCTTCGTAATCATAGGGAAGGTCGGGAAGTTCGAAAGCCATTGTGGGGTCTCCCTTCTGAATTCGTCAGATAATTGGCGGGTCGCGCATGGCCTATGGCGCGGTACGCATTCCGTCAACTCTAGCCGGAAAATAAGGTCCCAATTGGCCGAATAACAGGCCGCTGGACGCAGAAATTCAAAGCGCCGGCCGTTCAGCCGTGCGCCCACTCCCAATAGAGCTCGCGCGCCTTCTTCATGGTCGGTCCGGCCTGCAGATGCCGGTCCTCGACGCGGATGATCGGCACCACCTTGGAGTGATTGCCGGTCGAGAAGACTTCGTCCGCGTCGAGGAAGTCCTGAACCGTAAGCGTCTTTTCCTGCACTTCGACGCCTGACGCCCTGAGCAACGAAATCACCCGCGAGCGCGTGATGCCGGAGAGGAAGGTCCCGTTGGGCGCCGGCGTCATGGCCACGCCGTCCTTGACCATGAAGATGTTGGACGAGCCGGTCTCTGCGACGTTGCCCAGCATGTCGAGCACCAGGGCATTGTCGAAACCGCGCATTTTCGCATCGATCATGGCGCGGCCATTGTTGGGATAAAGGCAGCCGGCCTTGGCGTTGGTGGGCATGGTCTCAATTGTGGGACGCCTGAAGCGCGATACCACGACCGAGAACCCCGTCGGCGTGATCATCGGCGCCTCGTAGAGGCACAGGCAGAAGCGGGTCGACTCCGGGTCGGCCGGCACGCCCATGTAGCCGCCGGCCTCGGCCCAGTACATCGGCCGGATGTAGACTGCGGTTTCACCGTCGAACTTTTTCAGCCCGTCCCAGGTCAGCGCCACCATCTCCTCCACCCCAACGGTCGGCTTGAGGCCCAGGGCGGTGGCGGAAGCGTTCACGCGCACGCAATGGAGGTCGAGATCGGGCGCGACGCCCTCGAACCAGCGGGCGCCGTCAAAGACGCTCGACCCCAGCCACATCGCGTGGCTGCGCGGGCCTATGACGGCCACGTTGCCCTCGTACCAGTCGCCGTCGACATAGGTCCAGGTCGTGGTCGGGGCGGCGGTTGCGAGGCTCATGGTCGGCGACGTTCCTGCTGTTGGCGATGGCGGCATGGAAGATGCTTTCAACCGCCGCGTCAATTGCCGTGCCACCGGAAACGGTAATGCCAGGGGGCGTGGCTTGACCCGCACGGCGCGTTGCGTTCAACGTGCCGGGCCATGAACCGCTCCGCGCTCTCCCACTCGGCCTATGTATTCGATGCCTATGGCACGTTGTTTGATGTACACGCAGCGGTACGGAAATTTGCCGGTGAGATCGGCCCGGACGGCCAGCAGCTATCCGAGATTTGGCGGGCGAAGCAGCTTGAATATTCCTGGGTGCGTACCCTTATGGGCGCGTATCAGGATTTCTGGGCATTGACCGAGCAGGCGCTCGACTATGCGTTCGAGAAGGTGCCGACGGCCGACAAGAGCCTGCGCGCCAAGCTGCTCGATGCCTACTGGAAGCTTGACTGCTACGAAGAAGTGCCGCGCATCCTGCGCGCAATCAAGTCCGACGGCGCACGGGTAGCCATCCTGTCCAACGGCTCGCCGGCCATGCTGGAAGCGGCGGTGCGGTCGGCGGCTCTGGAACCGTTCATAGACGAGATCTTTTCTGTCGACGGCATTCGGCGATTCAAGACCGATCCGGGCGTCTACGACCTGGTGACCACTTCATGGCGCCTTTACCCGGCCAATATCTCGTTCCAGTCGTCCAACCGGTGGGACATTGCCGGCGCGACGAAATTTGGCTTCCGCACGGTGTGGGTCAACCGAAGCGGCCAGCCGGACGAATATCCGGATCTCAAACCGGCGCTCATCCTCCCTTCCCTCGATGGTCTCGTCACGGCTTCGTGATAGCCGGCCATACTCTTGCCGTTCGAAGCGCCGAAGGCTAATTGCCGCGAATTAGCATTTCATTCACCAAGAATCCGGCAGAATCCGCGGTGTTCGGGGTGGGCCGGACAGCGCGCGACTTCCACGCGTGGGGACAATGCACCAGGCACCGGCAGGACCGATGACGCATTTCAATGACCATGATGCGCCCATATCGAGGCGCGGATTCCTCGGCGCATCTGCCATCGGTGCGGCCTCATTTCTGGCGGCCTGTACGACGCGCCGCGACCCGCCGCCGGAACCGCCGGCGCCACCACCGGCCACACCGCACTACGCGGCGATGTACGGCCAAATGACCGATGGCGGGTTCGTCATCCCGGCGGTGCCGATTGAAAAGCTCAATTCACGCTACTACCGTCAGGAAGTACGCGATCCGACCGGACAGGCGCCCGGCACGGTCGTGGTCGATACCTCTTCCCACTTCCTCTACCATGTCATGTCCGGCGGACGCGCGATGCGATACGGCGTGGGCCTAGGCCGTGCAGGGTTTGAGTGGGCCGGCTCCGCGGTTATCCAGTGGAAGAAGAAGTGGCCGACCTGGACGCCGCCTGCCGAAATGATCCTGCGCAAGCCAGAACTTGAGCGGTACAGCGCCGCCAATGGCGGTATGCCACCCGGCCTCGACAACCCGCTCGGCGCGCGCGCCCACTACATCTTCCAGGATGGCGTCGACACGCTCTACCGCGTGCACGGCTCGCCGGAATGGTGGTCAATCGGGCAGTCAGTGTCGTCGGGCTGTGTGCGCATGATCAACCAAGATGTGATCGATCTCTACGAGCGCGTGAAGCCGGGCTCACCGATCGTTGTCGGCTCGGGATTCGGCGTCGCCTGACCTCAGCGCTTGAGGCTTCCGAGGATGCCGCGCACCAGCGCGCGGCCGAGCGACGAGCCCACAGATCGCACGACCGACTTGATGGCCGCTTCGGTGACTGTTTGCCTGTTTGATCTGCGGGGGCGAGTCGAACGCGTGCGTGATCGGCTGCGGTCGCTGTCGCCGAAATCCGGCAACCGCCAGCGAGAGCCTTCGCGCTCGTCGTCCTCGAGTTCCCTCTCTTCGCGCAACCTTGCTTCCTCGGCCGCCTTTGCCGCGTCTTCGGCCCGCTTCTGAAGCTTCTCGAACGCCGATTCGCGGTCGATCGTCTCGTCATACTGAGCCGCGACCGGGCTCACGGCCAGGATCTTGCGCCGTTCTTCCTCCGAGATCGGCCCCATGCGGGACGACGGCGGGCGGATGAGCGTCCGCTGCACGATGGACGGGATGCCCTTGGCCTGAAGCGTCGACACTAGCGCTTCGCCCACGCCGAGCTTTGTTATCGTCTCGAACGTGTTGAAGTCCGGGTTGGGCCGGAACGTATCCGCCGCCGTCCGCACCGCCTTTTCCTCGCGCGGCGTGTAAGCGCGCAGCGCGTGCTGAATGCGGTTACCCAGCTGCGAAAGCACCCTTTCCGGCACATCCAGCGGGTTCTGCGTAACGAAGAATACGCCGACACCCTTGGAGCGAATCAGGCGAACGACCTGTTCAACTCGCTCAATGAGCGCCGGCGGCGCCTCGTCGAACAGGAGGTGCGCTTCGTCGAAGAAGAAAACCAGTCGCGGCTTGTCCGGGTCGCCGACCTCCGGCAGCTCCTCGAAGAGCTCCGATAGAAGCCAAAGCAGAAAAGTCGCGTAGAGCCTCGGGTTCATCATCAGTTTGTCTGCGGCGAGCACGCTGATGGCGCCACGGCCATCCGGCGTCGTGCGCATGATGTCCGCCAGCCTCAGCGCAGGCTCGCCGAAGAAGTGTTCGCCCCCTTGGTCCTCAAGGATAAGCAGGGAACGCTGGATCGCGCCGACCGACTGCTTGGAGACGTTACCGTAGCGCGCGGATATCTCCTGCGAGCGCTCCGCAAGATTGGAAAGCAGCGCCTGCAGGTCCTTGAGGTCGAGCAGAAGCAGACCTTCCTCGTCGGCGATGCGGAAAGCGATGTTCATCACGCCTTCCTGCGCTTCGGTCAGGCTCATCAGCCGCGACAGCAGCAACGGCCCCATCTCCGAGACTGTGGCGCGGACCGGATGCCCTTTCTCGCCGAACAGGTCCCAGAAGATCACCGGGAATTCCTGCATTTCGTAAGGTTCAAGCCGGATCGTATTGGCGCGTGCGGTGAGGAAGTCCTTTTCCTCGCCCATCACTGCGATGCCCGACAGGTCCCCCTTCACGTCCGCACAGAAGACCGGCACGCCGGCATTCGAGAATCCCTCCGACAGAACCTGCAATGTCACGGTCTTGCCTGTGCCCGTCGCGCCGGTAACGACCCCGTGCCGGTTGGCATATTTGAGCAAAAGCGACTCAGCCTGCTGATAGCTGTCGTCGGGCATACGGCTCGCACCGATAAAGAGGCTTAGTTCGTCGCTCATTGTCAAAAGGCTCCGTTGGCGCGGGCGCATTCCGGTCATTCTATAGTCAGGCCGGTCGTGCCAGCACAAGGATTGATGCGGCTGGACACAATTCGCGATTGCGGCGGGCGCGCCGTGCCCGTAATGTCCATGGAGCAGGCCACGCATGCGGGCGGGACGCTGCTTCAGCGACTGGGGCTCATCGAACCTGCCGGTCGTCACGCTTCCCGCTTTGCCGGCGATTGTCGCCCTGATCTGGAGGCTAGATGATCTCGTCCACGATCGGTCAAGGTAACAGTACTGTGCCCGGGCGCGCCGCGCGCAGCCCGAAAGCTCGTGCCGTTTGGCATGGATCCGACGACGACGCTCCGCAGCCCCACGCCGCGGACAACGGCGACAAGAGCGAAGCAGCCGAGCCCAAAACGTCGAAATCTCCCGCCCGTACGCCGCGGATCGTCCAACGCATTGATGATCGCGACCCCGAGCGCGCCAACGCGCAGGCGCTGGAGGACATCGCGCAGGGCGCCGGCGGCATTGCGATCGTGTTCGAGGGTGCACCGAACGCCTTCGGCTACGGATTGCCCGCGCGACCCGAGGCCCTCACCGCGGCGTTGCGCGACATCCCGATAGCCCGCACCCATTTGCGGCTCGACCTGCATCCGCAAAGCCGCGCCTCGGTCGATTGGCTCGTGCGTATTCTCAGCGAACGCAAGATCGACCCGTCACGCCTCGACATCTCCTTCGGCATCGACCCGGCCGCCACCTTCGCAGGCACGGGTCGGCTCCGGATGTCCATCGAGGCGCTGCTAGCCTCGTTGCCCCAGTCGCTGGGCCATTTCTTTGCACTCGGCGTTCCCGGCATCCTGCTCGAAGCCGACGGACGCGTGTTTCACAACTCCGGCGCAACAGCAGCGCAGGAACTCGGCATCATGCTGGCCTCTGCCACCACCCATCTGAGGATGTTCGAGGAAGCTCGGCAGCCGGTATTGTACGCTGCCGCCCATATCGGCTTCGCGGTAAGCGTCGATCAGGAACATGCCGCCTCCGTTGCCAAACTCAGAGCGCTGCGTTTGCTCTGGAAGCGGCTGCTCGAACAATACGCCGTGCCCGACATGCCGCCGGCGATCCATGCGGAAACCTCCTACAGGATGCTCACCGTCCGCGATCCCGAGTCCAACGTCCTGCGCAACACGGTCGCCTGTTTCTCGGCAATGCGCGGAGGAGCGGATTCGATCTCAGTCATCCCGCACACGCAGCCGCATGGTCTGCCCGACGCACGGGCGCGGCGCATTGCGCGCAACACGCCGCTCGTGCTCGGCCACGAAGCGGGGGCGTATCTGCCCGCCGACACTACCATTTCGGACTCCGAAATCGACGCCTTGGCCGCATCGATGGCCGAAGCCGCGTGGGCAGAGTTCCAGGCGATCGAATCCGAAGGCGGCATACTGCGCAGCGTACTCGACGGGCGTATCCAGCAGCGCATCGCCGAGGCCCGCGAGACCAAGGCGGCACGGCTGCGCGACGGCGAACAGGCAATCGTCGGCACGACGCTGCACCCGACGCCCGATATTCCCGAAATCGACATCGCTCCGCCGCCTGCCGAGCCTTCGCCCCCCGACGGCACGATTTTCTGCAATCCTCTGCCGGTTTTGCGCATAGACGAACTCGTCGGCGAAGCCGCCTGACAGGGCGCCAGACACATTAGAACCCTTGGCTGGCACGGTTTCTGCAGCGTTTGAGCTGCAAACCGGAGGCTTGTGCCGATGTGGAACAGACGGCGATTCCTGGGTTTTTCGACGGGGATGGCAGCAATTGCCGTATCGCCCGTCGCCGCCAGCGCGTCCGGCGATCAATCCACACAGCCACGCGCCTCGATCGAAGCCTCCGATTTCGGGGTCTTCGCCAACGCGCCCGTGGACCAAAGCAGCGCCTTTCAGGCGATGCTCGACGAAGCCAGCGACGCCGACATGTCCGTCTTCCTTCCCGCCGGCAGCTACGTTGTCGGCGGGATAAGGCTGCCGGCGCGAGTCCGCCTCGTCGGCGTACCCGGCGCGACGCGAATTCTGTTCAACAGTGAAAATTTCCTACTCTCCGGCCAGGCTGGCGAGCGCATAGAATTCACAGGCATTACCTTCGAGGGCGGCCGACGATCGCTCAGCGACAGTGTTCGAGGGTTGATCGACCTGTCAGGTGTTCCGCATGTCGCCGTCGACAATTGCGTGGTCACTGGGAGCGGCAAATACGGCATTGTGCTGGCCGGGTGCGGCGGGCGCATCGAGCGCACTAACGTAGCTACCGCCGCAGAAGCCGCGATTTGGGCGACCGACTCGTCAGGCCTTCAGATTACAGGCAACATCGTCCGCGATTGCGACAATGGCGGCATTCTCGTCCATCGCAGCGCCATCGGCGAGGACGGCACCATCGTCTCCAGCAATCGCGTCGAGCGCATCCATGCTGCGCATGGCGGCACCGGACCGTTCGGCAATGGCATCAACGTGTTCCGCGCAGGCAATGTCATCGTCGCCAGCAACGTGATCGCCGACTGCACCTTCTCGGCAATCCGTGCCAACAGCGCCAGCAATATCCAGATCACCGGCAACAACTGCGCCCGCTCGGGCGAGACGGCGATCTATGCGGAGTTCTCGTTCGAGGGCGCGGTGATCAGCTCAAACATCGTCGACGGCGCGGCCAACGGCATCTCCATCGTCAACTTCAACGAAGGCGGACGCATGGCGGTGTGCAGCGGCAATCTGGTGAGAAACCTCGCAACGTCCGGCCCCTACCCCGCCGACCCGCCAGGGTTCGGCGTAGGCATCACGGTTGAGGCGGACACCAGCGTCACCGGCAATGTCATCGAAAGCGCACCGCGCTACGGCATGCATATCGGCTGGGGGCCGTTCATGCGCAACGTGGTCGCGACCGGCAACGTGATCCGCGACGTGGGCGAAGGCATCGCCGTTTCGGTCGTGGAAGGCACTGGAACGGCGGTCATTTCCGACAATGTCATCGACAAGGCTGCGAATGGCGCGATCGTCGGGCATCGCTGGACGGAAGCTGTGACTGGCGATCTGGCAAGCAGCGGCGGTTCGGGCTTCCCGAACATACTGGTGGAGCGCAATCAGGTCAGCTGAAACGCCAGCTCGCCGACCGGCCGCAATGCACCGACCTCTATCCCGTTCCAGTTGGTCAGCTTCGGTACCGCCATCTCGCCGACCGCAGCCGACAACTCGCTGTCATCCCCCAGGAGACGCGCCAGAACTGCCGCCACCATGACTTCGGCTGCACGCGTTGCACCGTCATCGCATTTCAGCGCAATGCCGAGCCCAAGATCCGGAAGCGCTGCGCAGAACACCCCTTCGGCACCGGTCTTGGTGAAGATGCGGCCCTTGCCTGCCTCCATGAGTTTCGTGTCCGCGCGGCCGGTGCCGGCGGTGAAGAACGGCTCGTTCATGCAGGCCGACAGGATGCGCCGCGCAGACTTCGCTCGCTCTCCCGGCAGGCCGCTGCCCGTCGCCATCCGCGCGAAGCCGTGCGCAAGATTTGTCAGGGGAACGGCGTAAGTCGGGATCGAGCAGCCGTCGATGCCGCAGACGTCCTCTCCGTGCGGCGCCCCCGTGACCGCCTCCATCGCCTCGCCGACCCATTGCTGCGACTTGTGGCTGCGGCCGACATAGCCTTTCGGATCGACGCCTTCATACGCGCAGGTGCAGACGAAGCCGCTGTGCTTGCCAGAGCAGTTGTTGTGTATCGCGGTCGGCGAGCGTCCCCTACCGGCCAGTTCGACCGTGGCATCGTGCGACGACGGCCAGTGCGCCCCGCATTCCAGTGCAGTGCGGTCCAGCCCGGCGGCCTTCAGCATCGCGGCAGCGGTCTCGGTATGCGCCGGCTCACCGGAATGCGATGCGCAGGCGAGCGCAATTTCTCTGTCCCCGAAACCGTATGCGTCGGCCGCTCCACTTTCGATCAGCGGCAGCGCCTGGATCGCCTTCACGGCCGAACGCGGAAAGACCGGACGAGCAACCTCGCCGATCTCCAGCACAACGCTGCCGTCGCCATCGCAGGCTGCAACCGCGCCGCGGTGGCGGCTCTCCACGACACCGCCGCGCAAGACTTCAACGAGAACGGGGTTCTCCATAGGATCACCACAAAGTCACTTAGCAGTTTGGTTGTGGGCAACTATGCCTTCGCGCTGAGCAACGCAAAGGCTTTTCATGGATGCGCCATCTGAGGCGCCTTCTACTGGGCATCATCATCGTCTTCGTCGCACCGTCGCTGGCGACCATTGCCTGGTGGCAGTTCAAGGAGCGTCCGGGAAGCTGGCGCGCCGCCGACTGGTCGGCGAGCGGCGTGCTTCCACCCGTCGAAACCGACAGCGAAGCAGCCATCTATCTGATGGCCGCCCGTACCGGCGGGCTCAAGGGCGCGCTATCGGTTCACAGCTGGATCGTGACGCGTAGAGCCGGCGCGAACAGCTACGACCGCTACGACAAGGTCGGGTGGGGATCGCCGGTCAGGCGCAATAACTATCCGGCGGACGGGCGATGGTATTCAAACACGCCCTGGATCGTTCATGCGGTCTATGGGGAGAAGGCCGAACGGCTCATCCCGGAAATCGAGGCCGCGATAGCCGACTATCCGTTTTCGCATCGCGGCGATTACCGCATCTGGCCGGGTCCGAACTCGAATACCTTCGTTGCCCATGTGCTGCGAGAGGTGCCGGAATTCGGCGGCTACCTGCCTCCGAACGCCACCGGCCGCGACTTCGCGCCCGGGATATTCGATATCGACTGGTCAGACGAGGCCTTCGATATGCACGTCACCTTTGGTGGTGTGCTGGGCTTCGCTGCAGGCCGCGTTTCAGGCCTTGAGCTTCACTTTATGGGCCTGGTGGCCGGGTTCGATTTCCGTAATCCGGCTGTCAAGATTCCTGCGGCGGGAACGATAGGCCTGTTCCCCGCCGCGATGGCCGCGAAGGCTGGCGAGTAGCCGCTACTTGATTCTTTCGAGGATCGACACGTAGTTGGCCACCGCGGCGCCACCCATGTTGAAGATGCCGCCAAGCTGTGCGCCGTCGATCTGGATGCCGCCGGCCTCGCCGGCAAGCTGCATCGATGTCAGCACATGCATGGATACGCCGGTCGCGCCTATCGGATGACCCTTGGCCTTCAGCCCGCCGGACGGATTGACGGGCAGGCGTCCGTTCTTTTCCGTCTGGCCTTCGAGCGCGATCCGCGCACCCTCGCCGCGCGGTGCCAGGCCCATAGCCTCGTACTCAATCAATTCGGCGATGGTGAAGCAGTCATGCGTCTCGACGAACGACAAATCGTCGAGCTTGACCCGCGCATGGGCAAGCGCCCGCGACCAGGCCTCGGCGCACCCGTCGAACAGCAGGATGTCGCGCTTCGACATCGGCAGGAAGTCCTGCACATGCTCGTTGGCGCGGAAGGCGATGGCGCGCTTCATGCCGAGCGCGGTCTCCACATCGGCCAGTACGAGCGCGGCCGCACCGTCGGACACCAGCGAACAATCGGTGCGCTTAAGCGGCCCGGCAACGAACGGATTCTTGTCGCTCTCCTGCCGGCAAAAATCGAAGCCGAGATCCTTGCGCATCTGGGCGTAGGGATTTTCGACGCCGTTCTTGTGGTTCTTCGCGGCGATCGCTGCCAGCGCGTCCGACTGGTCGCCGTGGCGCTGGAAATAAGCCTGCGCGATCTTGCCGAAGACGCCAGCGAAGCCCGCCGGCGTATCGCCGTCCTCGGGCAGATAAGAAGCCTTCAGGAGGTTCCTGCCGATTTCCGGACCAGGCGTAGTCGTCATCTGTTCGGCGCCGACGACCAGCACCACCTTCGCCGCCTTGGCGTCGATGGCGCGCTTGCCCTGCCGCACGGCGGCGGAGCCTGTCGCGCAGGCGTTTTCGACCCGCGTTGCCGGCTTGAAGCGCAGCCTGTCGTCCGCCTGCAGCACGAGGCTCGCGGTGAAGTCCTGAGCCGAGAAGCCGGCGTTGAAGTGGCCCAGCACGATCTCGTCGATCTGGTCGGGTTCTATTCCAGCGTGGTCGATCGCGTCCGCGGCGACCTTGACGATCATATCCTCAAGCGTTTCGCCCTCGGACTTGCCGAATTTCGAATGGGCCCAGCCGACGATGCACGCGCTCATGACGATGTCTCCATTGCCGCAAGAATAGCATATGGCGCGGCATGACGCCGACACCAAGATTGTTCAGTCAATGAACTAAAAATCCGCTGCTGTAAAGCTGGACCGGATTGCCGATTTCGGCGATGGATGCTGCAAACGGAGCAAGCAATGTCCATCCCATCGCTCGAGCATATCAGGGCTGCCTACGCGCAAACGTCCAAGGTCACGCAACTGACGCCATTGCTGGAATCGCGACCGCTTGCCGCGATGACCGGGGCAAAGCGCGTCTTCGTCAAACCCGAGTCGCTGCAATGGGCCGGCTCGTTCAAGGTGCGCGGCGCCTACTGGCGGCTGATGCAGCTCAGCGACGACGAGAAGGCGCGCGGCGTTGTCGGCCATTCATCCGGCAATTTCGCGCAAGGCGTAGCCGCCGCCGGCCAGGCGCTCGGTGTGCCCGTCACCATCGTCATGCCGATCGATGCGCCGAAGGCCAAGAGCGACGCTACCAAGGGCTACGGTGCGACCGTCGTGCAGACCGACCACGGCGAACGCGCCCGCGAGGAAGTGGCTTCGGCCAAGGCGCGCGAGATCGCAGCGGAGGAAAACCGGGTTCTGGTCCACCCCTTCGACGACGCGGAGCTCGTCGCCGGGCATGCCGGCGCGGGGCTGGAAGTGCTCGACCAGCTAGCCGCCCGTGATGCCACGGCCGACATTCTGCTTTGTCCCGTTGGCGGCGGCGGGCTGATCGCCGGCATTGCCTCGGCGTTTCATCATCTCTCGCCGGGCACGGCGATCCGCGCGGTCGAGCCCGAAGGCTTCGACGGCATGGGCGCTTCACTGACGCACGGTGCGGTCGAGACGAAACCGCTGGGCGCGAAATCCATCTGCGACGGTCTCCTGTCTCGACGACCTGGCGACGTCCCGTTCGCGATCGCCAGGGCAACCGGTATCGAGGGCGTCACCATTGACGATGCGTCCGTGCGCAAGGCTATGAAGACCGCCTTCGAGCGGCTCAAGCTCACACTCGAACCTTCCGGCGCGGCCGCGCTTGCCGCACTCATCTCAGGCGCCGTCGACGTTACGGACAAGACCGTCGTTGTCATCTGCACGGGCAGCAATGTCGCTCTTTCGGACTACGTGAAACATCTGGCGGATGCTTGAAGCAGACTTCGTGATCGTGGGCGCCGGCTCGGCCGGATGCGCCCTCGCCTACCGCCTCTCGGAAGACGGACGCCACAGCGTCATCGTGATCGAACATGGCGGCAGCGACGCGGGGCCTTTCATCCAGATGCCGGCGGCGTTCTCGATCCCGATGAACACCAGCCTTTACGACTGGGGCTTCGAGACGGAACCCGAACCGCGTCTCGGCGGACGCGTTCTCGCCACGCCGCGCGGCAAGGTGATCGGCGGCTCGTCGTCGATCAACGGCATGGTCTATGTGCGCGGACACGCCCGCGACTTCGACCACTGGGCCGAAGAAGGCGCGGCCGGCTGGGGCTATGCCGATGTTCTCCCTTACTTCAAGCGGATGGAGAACGCGCATGGCGGGGAGCCCGGCTGGCGGGGCACGGACGGACCGCTTCATGTCCAGCGCGGGCAACGGGAAAATCCGCTCTTCACCGCCTTCATCGAGGCGGGCCGGCAGGCCGGGTTCGAGACCACGTCGGACTACAACGGCTCGAAGCAGGAAGGCTTCGGACCGATGGAACAGACCATTCACAAAGGCCGGCGATGGTCCGCAGCCAACGCCTATCTGAAGCCGGCGTTGAAGCGCAAAAACGTGAGTCTCGTCAGGGGCTTGGCGCGGCGCGTGGTGGTCGAGAATCATCGCGCTACGGGCGTCGAGATCGAAGCTCACAAACAGATTCAGCTCGTTAAGGCGAGACATGAAGTCGTGCTGGCGGCCTCGGCAATCAATTCGCCAAAACTCTTGATGCTGTCGGGCATCGGCCCGGCCGCGCATCTGGCCGAACACGGCATCGGCGTGGTCGCGGATCGTCCCGGAGTAGGCCAGAATCTACAGGACCACCTAGAGCTTTATGTACAGCAGGAGTCGCTGAAGCCGATCACGCTCAACTCCAGGCTCGACCTGTTCTCCAAGGCGCTCATCGGCGCACAATGGATGCTCTTCCGGTCCGGTCCCGGCGCGACAAACCACTTCGAGGCCGCCGCATTCGTGCGTTCTGCGGCGGGTGTCGACTATCCCGATATCCAGTATCATTTCCTGCCGGCGGCGGTCCGCTATGACGGCAAGACTGCCGCGAAGGGGCATGGCTTCCAGGCCCATGTCGGGCCGATGCGCTCGAAGTCGCGCGGCTCCGTCACGCTGCGTTCCGGCGACCCTCGCGACAAGCCGGTCATCCGTTTCAACTACATGTCGCACCCTGACGACTGGGCCGACTTCCGCCACTGCATCCGGCTGACGCGGGAGATCTTCGCGCAGGACGCGTTCACGCCCTATCGCGGCGAAGAGATTTCACCCGGCGCGGATTGTGTCACCGACGAGCAGCTCGACGCCCATGTCCGCGAACATGTCGAAAGCGCCTACCATCCCTGCGGCACCTGCCGCATGGGCCGCGCCGACGATCCCATGAGCGTCATCGATCCAGAGTGCCGGGTGATTGGTGTCGAGGGCCTGCGGGTAGTCGACTCCTCGATCTTCCCGCGCATCACCAATGGCAATCTCAACGGGCCGTCAATCATGGTCGGCGAGAAGGCCGCCGACATGATCATCGGTCGGACGCCGCTCCCGCCAGAGAATATCGAGCCGTGGATCAACCCGCGCTGGCGCGACAGCGACCGGTAGCCGGTCCGGTCAGTGCGCGGTATGGGTAAGCCACAGCGGAGTCGTAACGATGAAAGCGCAGCCGAAAGCCTCGCACTACATCAATGGCAGCCATGTCGAGGACGAGCAGGGCGAACCAATTGACGTCATCTATCCGGCGACGGGCGAAACGATCGCGCGCATCCACGCCGCGACACCCAACATCGTCGAGCTGGCGGTCGAGGCTGCGGTGGAAGCACAGCGCGGATGGGCGCGACTAAGACCTGTCGAGCGCGGGCGCATCCTGCGCCGCGCCGCCGATCTGCTGCGCGAGCGCAATGAGGAACTCGCGCGGCTCGAAACCCTCGATACCGGCAAGCCGATCCAGGAGACCCTGGTCGCCGACGCGCCGTCGGCTGCCGACGCGCTGGAGTTCTTCGGCGGCGCGGTGGCCGCCTTCAATGGCGAATTCGTCGATCTCGGCGGTTCGTTCGGCTACACGCGACGCGAGCCGCTCGGCGTCTGCCTTGGCATCGGCGCCTGGAACTACCCGATCCAGATCGCTGGCTGGAAGTCCGGGCCGGCGCTCGCCATGGGCAATGCGATGGTATTCAAGCCGTCGGAGAACACGCCGCTTACGGCGCTGGCGCTGGCCGAAATCTACACCGAGGCGGGATTGCCGGACGGCTTGTTCAACGTGGTGCAGGGTCTAGGGCCTGTCGGTGAGGCGCTGACCAATCACCCGCGCATCGACAAGATATCGCTCACGGGTTCGGTGCCGACCGGTCGCAAAGTGCTGGCGGCGGCCGGCAGCTACATGAAACACGCGACGATGGAACTTGGCGGCAAGTCGCCGATCATCGTCTTCGACGATGCGGACATCGAGAACGCGGTTGGCGGGGCCATGCTCGGCAACTTCTACTCGACTGGGCAGGTCTGCTCCAACGGCACCCGCGTGTTCGTGCAATCCGGCGTCCGCGACCGCTTTCTCGAACGCCTGCTTGAACGCACCAAGTCGATCCGCATCGGCGACCCACTCGATCCGGATACCCAGATGGGGCCGCTGGTAAACCGCGCCCAGCATGACAAGGTCATGGCTTACATTGCCCTCGGCCAGTCAGAAGGCGCTCATCTGCTCGCCGGTGGCGGGGTACCCGCGCTGCAGGGTTTCGACACCGGCTGCTTTATCGAACCGACGGTCTTCGGCAACGTCACCGACACAATGCGCATAGCCCGCGAGGAGATATTCGGGCCGGTCATGTGCGTGCTCGATTTCGAAACCGAGGACGAGGCCATCGCACGCGCCAACGACACCGAGTTCGGGCTGTCCGCCGGCGTGTTCACCACAGACATCACGCGCGCGCACCGCGTCATCGGAGAACTCAGCGCCGGCACCTGCTGGATCAACACCTACAATCTCACACCCGTTGAGCTGCCCTTCGGCGGGGTCAAGCAATCCGGCATCGGTCGTGAAAACGGGCTCGCCGCGCTCGGCCACTACTCTCAGCTCAAGTCCGTCTATGTCGAGACCGGCAAGGTCGAGAGCCCCTATTGAACGATCCTCGGCAGGCATGTTGCAGCATTAAGTTATGAAGCCAAAATGCCTCGGCAATGCTCCTTGCGATACGGATATCGTGACGCTATAAGCCCGCGCACTGGTTACGGAGTGTAGCGCAGCCTGGTAGCGCACATCGTTCGGGACGATGGGGTCGCAGGTTCAAATCCTGCCACTCCGACCAGCTTCACCAAATCCAGCGATACCAACCGTACGGCGATCCGCGCCGCCGCTTCTACAATCTGTAGTTGTATTACCGGCGCAATACATCTTAATCGGCATTGCCGTACGGGAAGCGCATGTGTGTGCGTTTTCGCTTCCGATCGTTCCATGAGTTCAGGCTGGCGGCATCGGGAACATCCGCCGTCGAATTCGCACTGCTCTGCCCGCTGTTCTTTCTCTTTTTCTTCGGGCTCACCGCCTACGGCATCTACCTCGGGGCTAGCCACTCGATCCAGCAGATCGCGGCCGAAGCGGCTCGCGCATCGATCGCCGGGCTCGATGCCGATGAGCGAACATCGTTGGCCCTGCACTACATCTCGGCCAATGCGTCCCATTACCCGCTGATCGATCCCACCAGGGTAACGGCGCAGGCGCGGGCAGGCGAGGACGATCCCGCGCAGTTCGTCGTTTCCGTCAGCTTCGACGCGCGGGCGCTGCCGATCTGGAGCCTGTTCCCGGGGCTCCCCCTGCCCGGCACCCGGATCGAACACCGGTCAACAATACGGATCGGAGGGTTGTAGCGATGCGCTTCTCGTCCCTCGCCCGATCCCGGTCCGGCAATTTCGCCACGCTTACGGCATTGACCGCACCGGTGGCGATCGTGCTGGCTGCACTCGCGATCGACGAGGGCGCGCTCCTGCTCGAGAAACGCAGGCTCCAGTCGTTAGCCGACATCGCGGCTATCGCCGCGGCAGCCGAGCTTGGCGATGCACGCAATGCCGCCGCCGCGGCGCTTGACGCCAACGGCTACAGCCGTATTCCCGCCAGCGAATCTGTGGACGATGCGCTGGCGCAAGCCATCACCGAAGGCAGTGGTAGCGGCGTTCGCGTCATTACGGGCATCTATTCACCGGACCCGGCCCTGGCTCCGGCAGAACGGTTCGCCGCCGGAAAGAACCCGCCCAACGCGGTGCGGGTTTCGATCAGGCATCCCGGAACACGATACTTCTCGGCCAGTTTCTTCGCTGTGCCGACAATCGCGGCAAGCGCGGTCGCGGCTGTCCGCCCCGAAGCGGCTTTCTCAATCGGGTCACGGCTGGCACGCGTCGATGGCGGCCTCGCCAATTCGATTCTTGGCGGCCTCACCGGCAGCAGGTTATCGCTGTCCGTGATGGACTATGAGGCCCTGCTCTCAGCCGACATAAGCCTCATCGGCCTGCTGCAACAGCTCGCCACGGACCTTGCCCTCGATGCTTTCAGCTACAACGACGTAATCGCCGCCAGCGCCTCAGTGGGAGAGATATTGACCGCCGCTGCGGGCGTAGAGAGGTTCGACGCAGCGACCGCAATCGCATTGCGGCGGCTTGCTTCGCAGCTGGACGCCGACGCTGAGCCCATCCCGCTCACCCGTCTTTTCACGCTCGGATCGCTGGGCAACCTGCCGCTCGGCTATAGCAACAGCGGCAGCGGCCCAAGACTGGGTCTGATGGAATTGTTTTCGGCCGCCGCAGCGCTTTCTGCCGCCAATGGGCGGCGCCAGATCGAACTCGACCTCGGCGCCAGCGTTGATGGCCTGGCCGAAATCTCGGCGGCACTGGCCATCGGTGAGCCCGCGCAGCACTATTCATGGTTCGGCATCGGCGGCTCAGGTGCGGTCTTGCGCACCGCACAGACACGCTTGTCGCTCAACATAGGTTTGGGGCACCCGGCGAGGTTGCCCGGCATCGCCGTCACCTTGCCGCTGCAGCTCGAAATCGCTTACGCGGAGGCGCGGCTTTCGGGGATCGCCTGCCCTAACGGACCTGCTTCGCAACCGCGTGTCGCAATAGCTGCGCGCCCGGGCATCGCACGCGTCTGGATTGCCGAGAGAAGAGACGGCGCAGCGCCGACGGCGCCGGCACAGCTTGTCTCCACTCGCGTCCTCAAAGTCAGCGGGCGAGCGTATAACGAAATTGCCAACGGAGTACCGCAGACGCTGAACTTCGACCGCCGTGACATCGATCAGGGAACGGTCAAACGGGTTGCTACAACGGAGCTCGCCGATTCTCTAACGCGGACGCTGCTGAACGATCTCGATCTCGACGTCCAGGTAGCGGGCCTTGGCTTCGGCCTTCCGTCCGGCATTTCCGCAGCGGTGACTGGCGCGATAAGTGGAGCCGCGCCCGCAATCGATGCCCTGATCGAGAAGCTGCTCACCACCCTCGGCATCCATCTGGGTGAGGCCGACGTGCGTGTCCACAACGCCACATGTGGGCGCGCGGTGCTTGTTCAATAACCTTCGTCCGGGATAATTCCGGTCAAACACTGGGCATTTGCCCGTTAATATGCGAACCCGGAGTGGGGACATCGCGGTAGGTACTTTCCTGTCGCGTAAGAATGATTGCGCCAAAGCGCAGCGAACCTGGTCTCATGCGACCGGGTGGGGAGCCGGGATGAATTCACTTGTTAACACCACGTTTGCGCCTGTTTCGCTGCTTGTGCTGATCGCTGCATTTCTCATCGGCGGCAACGCGCTCTGGGTAGGTCTTGCCTACATCGTGCTCGTTGCGACGCTGCTCGACGCCATATGGAAAATGGACGACGACGGAAGCGCGCTCGATGAACCCGACATACTGATCCCGACCGCCTTGCTTTCGATCGTCGCGGCAGCCGCGTTCGCGTTCTTCATCCCCGAGACCTCGACGCTCGAACTTGTGGTCGGCACCGTGATGGCCGGCATGATCTTTGGCACGGTCGCAAACATCGTCGCGCACGAGCTGATCCATCAGGAAGACCGGCCGGTCAGGTTCGTTATCGGCATGATGCTCGAAGCGCTTTCGCTCGATCCCGCCGACACCGTCGGTCACGATCTGCACCACAATCTGGTTGCGACACCCGCTGATCCCTCCTCAGCGCGCCGTAATGAAGGCTTCTGGCATTTCATGTCGCGCTCGGTGCCCGGCGCGGCCCTCGGCGCGTTTGACCTGGAGAGCCAGCGCCTCAAGCATGTGGGCAAAGGAGCGTGGTCCCCTTACAGCCGGGTGCTGCAGGCCACAGCCATCCAGTTCGGCGTTGTCGCGCTGTTCTGGCTTGTCGCTTCATGGCGTGGAGTTCTCGCGTTCCTCGCGGCTGGCATACTCGCCAGGATTATCGTCGAGGCGACGAAATATTCGTCCCACTATGGGCTCGTACGTGTGCCCGGCGCTCCTATCGAGATGCGTCATTCCTGGAACGCCAAGGGCGGCGTCTCGTCACGCGCGCTGTTCAATGCAGGCTGGCATTCCGACCATCACGTGAACGGCGAGCGCCCCTACCGCGAGATCGAGTTGCCGGACAATGCGCCGATCAACCCCTATTCTGCCGGACTCACCTTCGCGATGGCGCTGGTGCCGCCGATCTGGTTCGCCAGAATGAACCCGCTGGTCGAGAACTGGGTGGCGGAGTTCGCTTCGCCGGACGAGGCCGCCATCGCTGCGGCGCGCTAACCGGCTGCCAGCGTCGCGAAGAAAGCCGATCTGGCGGGCAGATTTACCGAACCGTCGGCTAACTCTGCGCCCAGTTGCGGCTCATCAAGGGCTGCCTGTACATCGACGCCTGCCGGAAGCGGCCAGTCCACCATCCCCGCGCCAAAGTTGAAAACGCACAGGACTGATTCCGTTCCGTCGTCACGTACGAAGGCGAGCAGGTCGCCGCGCGTTGGAAGCAGCCGAATGCCGCCATATCGCAGCGCTGGGTGGGCGCTGCGGAATGCGATCATGCGCCTGTATGCGGCGAGAACGGAATCGGCGTCGCCGTCCTGCACGGCGGCCGCCTGCGTGAAGTGCGCCGCGCTGACCGGCAGCCATGGCTTGCCCGTCGAGAAGCCGGCATTCGGCTCTCCCGGGTCCCACGCCATCGGCGTGCGGCAGCCATCGCGTCCCTTGAAGCCCGGCCAGAAGCGGATGCCATAGGGGTCCTGCAAATCCTCGAAGGCGAGTTCCGCTTCTTCCAGCCCCAGTTCCTCACCCTGGTAGATACAGACCGAACCGCGCAGGGCGACGAGCAGCGCCAGGGCAAACCTTGCTGTGTGAGCGGTGTCGCCGCCTTCCGGCGTCCAGCGCGTCACATGACGCGGCACGTCGTGGTTGGAGTACGCCCAGCAAATCCAGCCATCGGCGACGCCGCGCTCGAAGGTCGTGATCTTCTTCTTCATGAACGGGGCTGAAAACTCAGGACCTAGCAGATCGAATGTATAGCACTTGTGCAGCTTGTCGCCGCCGCTCGTGTATGCCGACACGATCTTCAGCGACCGCTTGGGGTCGTCGCCAACTTCGCCCAGGGCGACCTTGTCGCCGTAGCTGTCCAGCAGCGCCCGCAAGCGCCGGAGAAAACCCAGATTCTCCGGACGGGCCTTGTCGTAGAGATGGCGCTGGAAGCCATAGGGATTGGTCCCCAGACGCGCGGGGTCATTTGCTGCGACGGGCGGATTGTCGCGCAGTTTCGCGTCATGGAAATAGAAGTTGACCGTATCGAGCCGGAACCCGTCGACGCCGCGGTCGAGCCAGAACCGCACGCTGTCAAGCACGGCGTCCTGCACGTCGGGATTGTGGAAGTTGAGGTCCGGCTGCTCGACCAGGAAGTTGTGCAGATAGTATTGCCGGCGCACGCTGTCCCACTCCCAAGACGAGCCGCCGAACACCGAGAGCCAGTTGTTGGGCGGCGAACCATCCGGTTTCCCGTCGGCCCAGACGTACCAGTCGGCTTTTGGATTGGTTCGGGACGCGCGGCTTTCCTTGAACCACTCGTGCTGATCTGAGGTGTGCGAAATTACCTGGTCGATGATGACCTTCAGCCCGAGCCTGTGCGCCTCGGCAATCACGGCATCGAAGTCCTCAAGCGTGCCGAACATCGGATCGACGGCGCAATAGTCGGAGACATCATAGCCGAAATCGAGCATCGGCGACTTGAAGAAGGGCGATATCCAGATCGCGTCGACGCCGAGCGAGGCGACATGCGGCAGTCGCGTGATGAGGCCGCGCAGGTCGCCAATGCCGTCGCCGTTCGAATCCTGAAAGGAGCGCGGATAGATCTGGTAGATCACCGCCCCGCGCCACCATTCGCGGTTCCTGTCGCTCAAGTTCGTTTCTCCATGGTTGGAGCTTCGGTCGCGTGGAAGGCAACGCTGCGCGCCGGCACCTCGACGCCTCGTTCCGTCGCGACCAGTTCCTGTCCGCCCCCCACCACGGAAGCTGCGACCACCGATGGCATGTGGAACAGCACGCGCTCATCGCTGCCATTGACCAGTACCGCGAGGCCCTCTCCCCATGTCGTGCCACTCAGCACCATAGCCATGCAGCGATTGTCGGAGGTCTCCCAGTCTGCGAGCGTCATCTCCGTCCCGTCCGGCCGCAGCCAGCGCACATCGGCAGATCCATCCGGTCTCTCATCACCGGAAAGGAAGCTCGTCTCACCGAATGCCGACAGCTTGTGCCGGAGCGCCGATAGTGCCGCCACATAGTCCTCCAGCTTCCGGTCGCGCCCTTCCCAGTCGAGCCAGGTCAGTTCGTTGTCCTGCGCATAGGCGTTGTTGTTGCCGCGCTGTGTGCGGCCAAACTCATCGCCCGCCGTCAGCATGATCGCGCCGCGCGAGGCGAACAGCGTCGCCAGCAGGGCGCGCACGTCTCGGCGCCGCGCTGCCAAGACTGCGCGGTCATCCGAGGCCCCTTCCTGCCCATTGTTCCAGGAGATGTTCTCGTTGTGGCCGTCGCGGTTCTGCTCGCCATTGGCCTCGTTGTGCTTGTGCTCATACGCAGTCAGATCGGCGAGCGTCATGCCGTCGTGGGCGGCGAGGAAGTTGACGCTGCGGGTGCTCTTCCCGTCGAAGACATCCGACGATCCGGCAAGCCGCGTCGCCAGCGAGCCAAGCCCGCCGCTATCGCCCCGCCAGAAGCGGCGGACATCGTCGCGATAGCGGTCGTTCCACTCCAGAAACGGTGCGGGAAAGCGTCCAAGCTGGTAGCCGTCCGGTCCGATATCCCAGGGTTCGGCGATCAGGACCCGATCGCCGAGGACCGGATCCTCGACAATCTTGCGCATGAGTTTCGCGCCGGGATCGAAACCCTGCTCCGTTCGCCCGAGTATCGGTGCGAGGTCGAAACGAAAACCATCGACGCCGGCGCAGCGCACGAAATGACGAAGGCTGTCGAGCACGAGGCGCTGCGTCGCGGGGTGGTCGCAGGCGAGCGTGTTGCCGGTGCCGGTATCGTTGACCAGGCTCCAGTGATCGCCTTCCCAGCGGTGGCGGAAATAGGCGCGTGCGTCGAGACCGCGCAACGAAAGGGTAGGCCCGAACTCGTCGCTCTCACCTGTGTGGTTGAACACCACATCGAGGATGACGCCGATGCCGGCGTCGTGGAGCCGTGCGGTGACCTCGGCCAACTCGGCCAAGCCACTGGGCGCTAGCCGCGGATCGAGCGCCATAAATGCAACGGGGTTGTAGCCCCAGGCGTTGGACAGGCCGAGCGGCGGCAGGTGCCGCTCGTCGATCCAGGCGGTAATCGGCATGAGCTCCACGGCCGAGACCTTGAGCTTGGTCAGGTGGTCGATCACGGCCGGCTCGGCAAGCGCTGCAAGCGTGCCGCGCTTCTTCGACGGCACCTCGGGATGCCGCATCGTGAAAGCGCGCACCGACAGCTCGTAGATCAACCCGCCATCACGCCATCGCGGAGGTCGCCGTGGGACTTCGGCGAGTGGCGGTTCCACAATCGCCTTCGGCATCAGAGGTGCGGTGTCGCCGCCCTCCCCGCGCCGCGCTGCGAGAGCAGGATCGTAGCGAAAAGGTCGGTCGAGTCTGGTGGCATAGGGATCCACCAGCAGCTTGTCGGGATCGAACCATCGTCCCCGGGCCGGGTCGTAATCGCCGTCCGTGCGCAGGCCGTAGCGGGTTCCAGCGCCGACTCCGGCGACAAAAGCGGAACGGAAACCGTACTCGCCCGGCTCGAGCGCTATTCGGTCGCTCTGGTTGCCGCTGTCGTCAAAGAGGCAGACATCGACCTGCGCGGCGGCGCCCGACCACACCGTGAAGCGCGTGCCGTCCGTCTCGACTGTTGCTCCCTGCTTCATCGCCCTCGCCCGGTCAGGTCACCACGCTTGGCGCATCGCGCTGGATGCGTTCTTTCATGCTGGTCAGTTGCTCGGCCGCATCGATCAGTTCCGCCAGGGCAGTTTGCGTCTCGATGTCGTGCTTGGCAGGGTCCGGCTCGTAACGCTCCAGATAGATGCGCAGCGTCGCGCCGCTCGTGCCGGTGCCCGACAAACGAAACACGATTCGGCCACCGCCTTCGAGATGTATCCGGACACCCTGATTGCGCGTGATCGAACCATCGACGGGATCGAGATACGAAAAGTCATCCGCTTCGGTGACGGTCAGTGTTCCGATCTCGGTGCCGGGCAGTTCCGCCAGCCGGCTGCGTAGATCGTCTATCAGCGCCTCCGCTGCCGCCGCATCCACCGCCTCGTAGTCGTGGCGCGAATAGTAGTTACGGCCGAACTCGCGCCAGTGTTCTGCAACGATCTCGACCACGCTCTGCCGGCGAACGGCGAGGATGTTCAGCCACAGAAGCACCGCCCAGAGACCGTCCTTTTCGCGGACATGGTCGGAGCCGGTACCGGCGCTTTCCTCCCCACAGATCGTCGCCAGCCCTGCGTCGAGCAGATTTCCAAAGAACTTCCAGCCTGTCGGAGTCTCGTAGCAACCGACACCGAGCTTTTCGGCCACGCGGTCGGCGGCCGCGCTCGTGGGCATCGAGCGCGCGATACCTTTGATACCGTCTTTGTAGCCCGGAGCCAGGTGAGCATTGGCTGCCAGGATCGCCAGAGAATCCGACGGCGTCACGAAGATGCCTTTGCCGATGATCAGGTTCCGGTCACCGTCGCCATCTGACGCCGCGCCGAAGTCGGGCGCCTCGGGCGACATCATGAACTCGTAGAGGTCGCGGGCGTGCACAAGATTAGGGTCTGGATGATGGCCGCCGAAGTCCGGTAGCGGAACGCCGTTGCGCACTGTCCCCGGCGCAGCGCCCAGCCTGTTTTCGACGATCTCCTTCGCATACGGCCCAGTGACGGCGTACATCGCGTCGAACACGGCGCTGAACCCGGAAGCGAACATCGCCCGTATCGCTTCGAAATCGAACAGTTCTTCCATAAACTCGGCGTAGTCGGCCACGGGATCGACGATCTCAATGGTCATGCCGGCGAGCTTGCGCTTGCCGTCCCGATCAAGGTCGATGTCAGGCGCATCAACGATCTTGAAACAGTCTATCTCCTTGCTGCGCGCGTAGACGGCATTGGTCACGCGCTCGGGCGCCGGGCCGCCATTGCCGATATTGTACTTGATGCCGAAGTCTTCCTCCGGCCCGCCGGGATTGTGGCTGGCGGAGAGGATGAGGCCTCCGAATGCGCCATTCCTGCGGATCAGATGCGAGGCGGCGGGTGTGGAAAGTATGCCGCCGCGCCCGACCAGCACGCGCCCGAAGCCGTTTGCCGCCGCCATCCTGATCGCGATCTGGATCGCCTCGCGATTATAGAAGCGGCCGTCGCCGCCGATAACCAGCGTCTGCCCTTCGAAGCCCTCGAGGCTGTCGAAGACGGACTGGACAAAATTCTCGACATAGTTGTGCTGCCGGAACACCGGCACCTTCTTCCGAAGGCCCGACGTGCCCGGCTTCTGGTCGTCGTAAGCCCTTGTTTCTACAGTTCTGATCATGCGCCACCGTCCCCAGACAAAAGTGCGCGATAAAGTTCGCCGTAACGTGCGGCGCTGCGGTGCCATGAAACGTCGGCCCGCATCCCCTGCTTCTGAATGGCTTCCCATGCCCTCGTGTCTCGATACAGCGAGACGGCCCGCCTGACCGCCTCGAGCATCGCGTCACCCTGATCTGCCGCGAACTGGAAACCTGTCGCGACCCCCGCCGCCAACGCCGCATCGTTGGCATCAATGACGGTGTCAGCCAGCCCGCCCGTGCGCGCAACAATCGGCACGCAACCATAGCGGAGGCCGTAGAGCTGCGTCAGACCGCATGGTTCGAAGCGCGATGGAACGAGGATGGCGTCAGCGCCACCCTGCAGCAGATGCGCGAGTTCCTCGTCATATCCGATCAGAACACCCGCCCGCCCGCGGTGCCGGGCAGCGGCGGCCAGCAGCGCGCCTTCCAGCGCATGATCGCCCGCGCCGAGGACAGCGAGCTTCGCCCCGGATGCAATGATCGTGTCGAACTCGCTGACGACTACATCAATGCCTTTTTGCCAGGTCAGCCGGCTGATCACGCACAGAACCGGGTCATTGTCGTGATCGAGAGCAAACCGTTGTTCGACCGCCTTTCGGTTCGATGCGCGGCGCTTCAGAGAGCGGACTCCGAAGGTCGATGCGAGATGTTTGTCGGACTCCGGGTTCCACGCCGAGGTGTCGATACCGTTCAGGATGCCCTGCAGGCTCGACGCGCGTACATTGAGCAGACCGTCCAGCCCCATACCGAACGCCGGCGTCCTTATCTCGCGCGCATAGGTCGGACTCACGGTCGTGATCGCGTCGGCATATTGCAGCCCGGCCTTCAGGAACCCGACGCCGCCATAGTATTCCACGCCATCCATGGCCAACGCTTCGGGTGGGAGACCGAGGTCGGGGAAGATGTCGGCACTGAAGTGCCCCTGAAATGCCAGGTTATGGACCGTGACAACCGACGGCACGGGTGTCCCGTCGAAGCGCATGTAGGCGGGCGCCATAGCGGCCTGCCAGTCGTGTGCATGAACGACATCCGGTTGGAAGTCCTTGTCCGCGCCTTTCGCAACATCGGCGGCTACCCGGCCGAATGCCGCAAAGCGCTTCCAGTTGTCCGGCCAGTCGCTGCCCGTCGGCTGGCCGTAGGGACCGCCCGGCCGGTCGAAAAGATGCGGCGCATCGAGCACAAAAACATCCAGCCCCGCGGCGCGCGCCTTAAGCACCGACGCCTTGCCGCCGAACAGCGAAGCATAGGAGTGCACACGCGTGGCCTTGCCCAGGTTCGCCATGACCGATGTGTAGCCGGGAAGCAGGGTGCGGACCTCGACATCGTGCTCGGCAAGGGCGCCGGGGAGCGCCCCGGCAACGTCGGCGAGGCCGCCGGTCTTGATCAGCGGCACGGCCTCGGAGGCGACCGACAGTACCTTCATGCGCGCACCGGTTCCCCGTTCAAAGCCGATCGATCATTTCCTGGGTGATGAGGCAAACGCCGCTTTCGCTGCGGCGAAACCGCTTTTCATCGACAATCGGGTCTTCGCCGACCACCAGGCCCTCGGGTATCTTCACGCCGCGGTCGATGACGACCTTGCTCAGTCGCGCATAGCGGCCGATCAGGCAGTCAGGAAGAACCACGGCCTCGTCCAGCGCGGAGAACGAATTGGCGCGCACGCCGGTGAAAAGAAGGCTGCTTCGCAGTGCCGAGCCGGAAATGATGCAATCACCGGCTACCAGCGACGAGATGGCCGAACCGCGCCTGCCTTCCTCATCATGCACGAATTTCGCGGGCGGCTTGATCTCGGCATAGGTCCAGATCGGCCATTCGCGGTCGTAGATGTCCAGTTCGGGCCTGATGTCGGTGAGGTCGATGTTGGCCTCCCAATAGGCGTCGACGGTTCCCACATCGCGCCAATAGGCCTCATCCTCGAAGCTGGATCGTACGCATGAGCGGGTAAAGCTGTGCGCCTGTGCGTGGCCGTTTTTCACCAGCCAGGGAACGATGTCCTTGCCGAAGTCGCGGTTGGAGCCCTCGGTCTCGGCGTCGCGGCGGAGCTGGTCCATCAGCAGCGCCGTGTGGAAGACGTAGATGCCCATCGAGGCAAGCGCGATATCCGGCTTGTCTGGCATGCCCGGCGGATCGGCCGGCTTCTCGACAAAGTCGGTAATGCGGTTCGACTTGTCGACATGCATCACGCCGAAGCCCGTCGCCTCCATGCGCGGCACTTCGAGGCAACCGATGGTCACGTCGGCTCCCGACTCGACGTGCTCGCGCAGCATCACCTCGTAATCCATCTTGTAGATGTGATCGCCGGCCAGGATGATCATATATTCGGGGCCGTAGGACTCGATGATGTCGATGTTCTGGTACACCGCGTCGGCGGTCCCCTCGTACCATTGCGTCTCGGAGACCCGCTGGCTGGCCGGCAGGATGTCGAAGCTCTCGTTTCGCTCGGGACGGAAGAAGTTCCAGCCGCGCTGCAGGTGCCTGATCAGCGAATGCGCTTTGTATTGCGTCGCGACGCCGATGCGCCGGATGCCGGAGTTGAGCGCGTTGGACAGGGCGAAATCGATGATGCGGGTCTTGCCACCGAAATAGACAGCCGGCTTGGCGCGCGTGTCCGTCAGTTCTTTGAGGCGGCTGCCGCGTCCGCCCGCGAGCACATACGCCATCGTGTCGCGGGACAGCGAATATCTGGACCTCTGCTCCATCTCGATTTCCCTCCCTGCCTATTCCGGCTTGTATTCGAGCATGATCGTCGCAAGCGGCGGCAATGTCACGTGGGCAGACACTCCGCCGCCTTCCTCGCGCGCTTCGATTGTCCCTGGATTGCATTTGCCGGAGCCGCCGTAAGCCCCGGCGTCCGTGTTGACGATCTCGCGCCATTTACCCTCAGCGGGCAGCGGCAGCCTGTAATTCTCGCGCGGCGCCGGCGTGAAGTTGCTTGCAACGACTATCGGAGCCGCCCCAGGCGCGCGGCGTTGCCAGGCGAATACCGAATTGTCCTTGTCGTCCACGATCAGCCAGCCGAAGCCCTCGGGTTCGCAATCGCGCGCGTGCAGCGCCGGCTTGTCCCGATAGATCCGGTTGAGATCGCCAACCAGTTTGCGGACGCCATCATGTGCCGGTGCGTCCATCAAATGCCAGTCGAGTGCGCGCGCTTCGCTCCACTCGCGTCGCTGGGCAAATTCCTGACCCATGAACAGCAGCTTCTTGCCGGGGTACCCCCACATGAAGGCGTAGTAGGCGCGCAGGGTGGCGAATTTCTGCCAGTCGTCACCCGCCATCTTGTTCAGCAACGATCCCTTGCCGTGCACCACCTCGTCATGGCTGAGCGGCAGCACGAAATTCTCGGAAAACGTGTAGAGCAGTCCGAAGGTAATTTCGTCGTGGTGATGCTTGCGGTGGACAGGCTCGCGCGCGAGATACTTCAGCGTGTCGTGCATGAAGCCCATGTTCCACTTGAAGCCGAAGCCCAACCCGCCCTCATGCACAGGCTGCGAGACCTTCGGCCACGAAGTGGATTCCTCGGCGATGGTCACGATGCCGGGATGCGCGCCGTAGACAGCGGCATTCATCCTGCGCAGGAACTCGACCGCCTCGAGATTCTCCCGCCCTCCCTTCTCGTTCGGTATCCATTGTCCCTCGGCGCGCGAATAATCGAGGTAGAGCATCGAAGCGACCGCATCCACGCGCAGCCCGTCGAGATGGTATTTCTCCGCCCAGAACAGCGCATTGTTGACGAGGTAAGACATCACCTCGCGGCGGCCGAAATTGTAGATCGCGGTGTTCCAGTCGGGATGGAAACCCTTGCGCGGGTCCTCGTGCTCGTAGAGCGCCGTTCCATCGAAACGGGCCAGACCGTGCGCATCCGTCGGGAAATGCGCCGGCACCCAGTCGAGGATCACGCCGATACCCGCCCGGTGCGCGCCGTCGACAAACCGTGCGAAGCCGGCCGGCTCCCCAAACCGAGCCGATGGCGCGTAGAGCCCGGTTGTCTGGTAGCCCCATGACGGATCGAAGGGATGCTCTGTGATCGGCAGGAACTCGATATGCGTGAAGCCCATCTCGGCGACGTAGGGGATTAACCGGTCGGCCAGTTCGTCCCATGACAGGAACCCGCCATCCTCGCCCCGTTGCCATGAGCCGGCGTGAACCTCGTAGATCAAGATCGGCTGTCGGCGCGGGTCGGCCTGCCGCCAGAATTCGCGATGCGCTTGATCGCCCCAATCATGCGACAGCTGCGTCTCGGTCACCGAAGCGGTGGCAGGTCTCAGCTCGGAGCGAAAGGCGAAAGGGTCTGCCTTGAGCGGTACGGGCTCGCCCTTCGGGCCGACAATCTCGAACTTGTATGGTCTACCAGCGCCGATGTCCGGAACGAAAATCTCCCAGATGCCGTTGTCGACGCGCTTGCGCATCGCGTGCCGGCGGCCGTCCCAGTCGTTGAAGTCCCCGACGACGGAGACGCGTTTCGCATTCGGAGCCCAGACAGCGAAATGCACACCATCCGCGCCTTCGTGCTCGATCACATGCGCACCGAGCTTGTCGAAAAGCCGGAGATGCGAACCTTCGCCGATATAGTAATCGTCCATTGGCCCCAGCACCGGGCCGAAACTGTAAGGGTCGGTCACCTTCCATTCGCCGCCCGCATTCCGTACGAGGTAGCGCAGCGGCTGGCGCTTTCGGACACCTAGCTTTCCGTCGAAGAACCCAGCAGCGTGCCGGCACTCCAGCGCCCCGCACGGCTTGCCCGCCAGCGTGAACGCTTCGACCTCTTCGGCATGCGGAATGAAACAGCGGGCGATCAGCCCCTTATCGGCTTCGTGGACGCCCAGGACCGCGAAGGGGTCGCCATGCTGTCCGGTGACGATTGCCTCAACGTCGCTCTGCGCCGTCAGTGGCGGGGGTTTCGTTGATTTCCGGCTTTCTCTCATGCGGACGATGTGGCTGCTCCCGAAAGGCAGTCTGCCATCATTCCGTGCCGCATGCGAGGCATCTACCCGGGCAACTTCCAGACTTCCTCGGCATATTGCCGGATCGTGCGGTCCGACGAGAACCAGCCCATGCGCGCCGTGTTCAGCACCGCCATCCGGTTCCACGCCGCGCGATCCTCCCAGATCGTCTCGGTGCGCCGCTGCGCTTCGGTGTATGCGTCGAAGTCGGATGCAACCATGAACCAGTCGTAATTGTAGATGTTGTCGATCAGGCCCTTGTAGCGGTCGCGGTCGTCCGGCGAGAACACGCCCGATGCGATAGCCGACAACGCCTGCGACAGCTCTGGCGATGCTTCGATCACCTGACGCGGGTCGGCGCGCTCGGCCCTGCGGGCTGCCACCTGCTCGGCGGTCAGGCCGAAGATCACCATGTTGTCTCCGCCGATGTGCTCGCGCATTTCGACGTTGGCGCCGTCCAGCGTACCGATGGTGATGGCGCCATTGAGCGCGAATTTCATGTTGCCGGTTCCCGACGCTTCCATGC
Organism: Rhizobiaceae bacterium; assembly: GCA_017643025.1. Lineage (GTDB taxonomy): Bacteria > Pseudomonadota > Alphaproteobacteria > Rhizobiales > Rhizobiaceae > RCIO01. Next base: position 229,402 of record JAEPOG010000005.1, on the reverse strand, counting down.
CGGCGGTCGAAATCTGTTCCGACAGGTCGGCGGCCGGCACCATGATCTCGGCAAGGCTGACATTGTAGTTGGGAACGAAGACGACCTTGAGCAGGCCGCCGACCGAGGGGTCGCTGTTGATTGTGCGGGCGATGTCGTTGGCAAGTTTGATGATCAGCTTGGCGGTATGGTAGCTCGGCGCCGCCTTGCCCGAAAACAGCTTCACCCGGGGCACCCAGTCGCGTTCCGGATGCGAGCGGATCTGGTCGTAAAGCGCCACCGCCTCGATCAGGTTCAGAAGCTGGCGCTTGTATTCATGGATGCGCTTGATCTGGATGTCGAACATCGCGTCCGGGTCGAGCTTGACCCCGACGCGCTCGCGCACAAGTGCGGCCAGTCGCTCCTTGTTGGCGCGCTTGGCGGCGGCGAATACTGCCTGGAAGCCCCCGTCGGCCGCAAGCGGCTCCAGGTCCCGCAGCTTTTCAATGTCGTCGAGAAATCCGTCGCCAATAGCGTCGCGGATGGCGCGCGTCAGCCCGGGATTGCACTGCATCAGCCAGCGGCGCGGGGTGATCCCGTTGGTCTTGTTGTTGATGCGCTCTGGATGCAGCCGGTGCATGTCTGAGAAGACCGTGGTCTTCATGAGCTCGGTGTGGAGCGCCGATACGCCATTCACCGAGCGCGAGCCGAGAAAAGCGAGATTGCCCATGCGGACGCGGCGGTCGGCGTGCTCGTCGATCAGTGAAATGGCTCGGATTGCGCCATCGTCCATACCGGCATCCTTGCGCGCCTTGCGCAGCACCTTGGCGTTGATGGCGTAGATGATCTGCATGTGGCGCGGCAGAAGACGCTCGAACAGCGGCACCGGCCAGCTCTCCAGAGCCTCGGGCAGCAGCGTATGGTTGGTATAGCAGAAGGTGCGCTGGGTGATGTCCCACGCTTCGTCGAACTCGAAACCTTGGACATCGACGAGGATGCGCATCAGCTCGGCGACAGAGACTGCCGGGTGCGTGTCATTCAGGTGGATCGCCACCTTGTCGGGCAGCGATTTCAGGTCCGGATGCTGGTGCAAGTGGCGGTGGACGATGTCCTGCAGGGACGCGGCCGAGAAGAAATACTCCTGGCGCAGCCGCAGCTCCTGTCCGGCCGGCGTCGAGTCGTTGGGGTAGAGCACGCGAGCCAGCGCTTCCGCCTGGTTGCTCTCGCGCAGGGCGCCGATGTGATCGCCGGCATTGAACTTGTCGAGCAAGATCGGGTCGATCGGCATGGCCGACCACAGGCGCAGCGTGTTGACGCGCCGCCCCCGCCAACCGGCGACAGGCGTATCGTAGGCAACGGCGAGCAGCCGTTCCTGGGGTTTCCAGACAAAGCGCGGCTCGTCGCCATTGTTGTGCGACTGCATTTCGACGACGCCGCCGAAGCCGATCTCGATCGTCCGCTCGCGGCGTTCGAACTCCCAGGGATTGCCGTGGTCGAGCCAGTTTTCGGGCAGTTCCACCTGCCAACCGTCCGAAATCTCCTGCCGGAACAGCCCGTGCGCATAGCGGATGCCATAGCCGTGCGCGGGAATGCCCAGCGTCGCCATGCTTTCCATGAAGCAGGCCGCCAGCCTGCCAAGGCCGCCATTGCCGAGTGCGGCATCCGGCTCAAGGGCCGCGATCTCATCAAGATCGACGCCAAGCGACGACAACGCGGACCGGATGTCCTCGGTCAGCCCGAGATTGGAAACAGCGTCGCGGAAGAGTCGACCGATCAGGAATTCGAGCGAAAGATAATAGACGCGCTTGTCGCCCTGGTCATAGCTGCGCTTGGTCGATGCGATCCAGCGGTCGATCAGGCGGTCGCGGATGACCTTCGTCGTGGCGGCCAACCAGTCATAGCCGGTCGCTACCGATTCGTTCTTGCCGACGCGGTATCTCAGCGCGGAGAGAATCTCATCCGCCGTGATGGGAGCGATCGCCGGTTCGGGCACAGGGAATTCTTCAGAGTGGGCGGTGTTGTCGTTCATCTGGAGCGGCACGGCGAGAATCTCCTGTCCACGACGCGATTCCTCCCACACCGCTTGAATAGCGCAACGGCGGATGCTTTGAAACGACTATGAGCATGGCGGAACGGCAAACCGTCACATGACAGTGGAGATCCGCTTGATCCTTTGTTGCGGCGAGGCGCTGATCGACATGCTGCCCGGCACCGACGAGGGCGGGCGAACGGTGTTCGCGCCGCATGTTGGCGGTGCGGTATTCAATACGGCTGTCGCACTCGGGCGTCTCGGCGCTCCGGCGTCATTCTTTTCGGGCCTGTCGACGGATTTCTTCGGCGAAGAATTGAAGGCAGCACTGGAGACCAGCAAGGTCGACCTGCGACATGTCCGCTTTTCGGATCGCCCGACGACGGTCGCTTTCGTCAAGCTCGACGGCGGGCACGCCAGCTACATCTTTTACGATGAGAACTCGGCCGGGCGAATGCTGACGCTGGACGACCTGCCCGATCTCGGCCCGGATGTCTCGGCGCTCCACTTCTCCTGCATCAGCCTGGTGCCAGAACCCTGCGGCTCGACCTATGAGGAACTTATGCGGCGCGAGCACCAGACGCGCGTCACGATGCTCGACCCCAATCTGCGCGGTCCCTTCATCAAGGACCCTGCCGGCCACCGCGAACGGCTGAAGCGCATGATCGCCATGGCCGACATCGTCAAACTTTCCGACGAGGACCTTGCCTGGTTCAGCGAAGATGGGACCGCAGAGGACATCGCGAAGCGCTGGATCGCCGACGGGCCGGCGCTAGTCGTCGTGACCGCCGGAGCAAACGGTGCCGTGGCCTACACGGCAAACAATCGTGTCGAAGTGCCCGCAGTCCCGGTTTCGGTTGCGGACACCGTCGGCGCGGGCGACACTTTCAACGCTGGACTGCTGGCGGCATTCCACGATGCCGGGCAGCTGACCAAGGACAGGATCAGGTCGCTATCAACTGACGAAGTTCGCACAGCGCTCGAATTGGCGGCCCGCGCTGCCGCCGTCACCGTTTCGCGGCCGGGCGCAAACCCGCCATGGCGCTATGAGTTGGGCTGACCCCGCGCAATGAACGCCGGATTTGCCAAGCGATCAACGCCTTCGCCAGCCCTCAGACCGTAGCCAAGCGGCTTTCCGTCCAGGGTGGTCGTCATGCCGCCGGCGGCCCTCAGCACCGCGTCGCCGGCCGCCGTGTCCCACTGCATGGTGCGGCCGCATCGCGGGTAGATGTCGGCCTCGCCCGCGGCGATCAAGCAGAATTTCAGCGACGATCCCACAAGGACGACGCTACGAGCGTTCAGCTTCGCGATGATGTCGTCGGTTACCGGGTCGCCATGCGAGTGGCTGGCCACGACATCCGGCTTGGGTCCGCAGACGCGGACCTTGATCGCGCGAGCAGCGCTTGCGTTGGATGCAGCATCGACATCGGCCCTCTCCGCGTGGCCGGGGCGGCCTGCAAACAGCCATCCTCGAACCGGAGCGTAAACGACGCCCAGCGCGGGTTCGCCATTCCGTATGAGCGCGATGTTGACGGTGAAGTCACCCTTGCCGCCAACGAATTCGCGCGTGCCGTCGAGCGGATCGACCAGCAGGAACTCGCTGCCGAGTTCCACTGGCATCCCGCCTGCCGAGACCGCTTCCTCGGCGACGACTGTTATCCCGGGAAGCGTTTTCGATAGCCCATCGAGGATGATCGCCTCGGCGACATTGTCGGCCTCGGTCACAGGCGTGTTGTCAGTCTTGTGGCCGACGGCGCATCCGGCGATGAACAGATCATGGGCCGCCCGACCGGCCTTGAGAGCAATCCGCTTCAGTGCGGAAAGTAGTTCATCGTCGGTGGCAGTTTGCGCGGGCATGATCGAAACCGGAGGCGAGGCTCCTGCCTTAGTTGTCAGATTCCGGCGCCGTCGGCAAACCCGACCGAGGACTGGCGCTGGTCGATCTTTTCGATCAGGCGATCGACCGCTTCCTCCGGCGACAGCCCCACAGTCTCGACGTGGATTTCCGGCGACACAGGCACCTCGTAGGGCGAATCCAATCCGGTGAAGTTGCTGATCTCGCCCTTCAGCGCCTTGGCATACAGGCCCTTGGGATCGCGTCGAATGCACTCGTCGATCGGCGTATCGACGAAAACCTCGATGAATTCGCGGCCCTCGAACATGTCGCGCGCGAGCTTGCGGTCGGCTCTGAACGGCGAAATGAACGAAACGATTACGATCAGGCCGGCATCGACCATCAGCTTTGCCACCTCGCCGACCCGGCGGATGTTCTCCACCCGGTCCGCATCGGAAAATCCAAGGTCGCGGTTCAGGCCGTGACGCACATTGTCGCCATCGAGCAGATAGGTGTGGCGGCCCGCGGCGTGGAGCTTTTTCTCCAGCAGATTGGCGATGGTCGACTTGCCCGATCCGGACAGCCCGGTGAACCACAGCACGGCCGGATCCTGGCTCTTCAGCGCCGAACGGGCGGCCTTGTTCACGTCCACTGCCTGCCAATGAACATTGGTGGCGCGGCCGAGAGCGCTGTCGATCATGCCGGCTGCGACGGTCCTGTTGGTGACACGGTCGATGAGGATGAAGGAACCGGTGGTGCGGTTTTCCCCAAAGGGATCGAAGGCGATCGGCCACTGCGTCGTGACGTGGCTCAGCCCGATCTCGTTCATCTCCAACTTGTCGGCGGGAGCCTTGGCGAATGACCCGATATCCACCACGTAGTCGAGTTTGGTGACCGTCGCATTGGTCTGGTCGGTTTCGGTGCGCAAGATATACGATCTGCCGGGCGCAAGCGGCTGAGCGTCGAACCAGACGAGATTGGCCGCAAACTGGTCGGCGACATGCGGCCGCGCCTGAGGGGCAACCAGCATGTTGCCGCGCGAAACCTCGATTTCGCTGTCGAGAACTACAGTGACTGCCTCGCCTTCGCGCGCGGCCTCGACCTCACCGTCGGGCGTGAGCAGTCGCGCAACCTTGGCGCTGAGACCCGATTTGGCGACAACGACCTCGTCTCCGACCGACACGGTTCCGGAGGCGATGGTGCCTGCGAAGCCACGGAAATCGAGGTTGGGCCTGCTCACATACTGGACCGGCAGCCGGAACGGCAGATCGGCCCGTTCCTCCTCGACCTCGATCGTCTCCAGATGCTCGATCAGCGTCGGACCGTCATACCAGGCGAGCTTGTCCGTCCGAGCGGAGACGTTGTCGCCGTAGCGGGCGGAAAGCGGGATCGGCTTCAGCGTTGAAAAGCCAAGATTGGCAGCGAACCGGCCGAATTCAGCCGAAATCGCATCGAACTTCTCGCGCGAATAGCCGACCAGGTCGATCTTGTTCACTGCCAGCACGACATGGCGAATGCCCAGCAGCGAGGCGATGAAAGCATGGCGCCTTGTCTGCGGCAGGATGCCCTGCCGCGCATCGACCAGAATGACAGCAAGGTCGGCTGTGGAAGCGCCGGTCGCCATGTTGCGGGTGTACTGCTCGTGGCCCGGCGTGTCGGCGACGATGAACTTGCGCTTTGCCGTGGCGAAGAAGCGGTAGGCGACGTCGATGGTGATGCCCTGCTCGCGCTCGGCCTCCAGTCCATCCACCAACAGCGCGAGATCGACCTCCTTGCCGGTCGTGCCGAAGCGGCGCGAGTCACGCTCCAATGCCGCAAGCTGATCCTCGAAAATCAACTTGGTGTCGAACAGCAGCCTGCCAATCAGCGTCGACTTGCCGTCATCGACTGAACCGCAGGTGAGAAAGCGCAACAGCGACTTCTGCGGCATATCCGGCTGCGTGTCGGCTGCGGTCGCGCCCCGGCTCTCGTCGACGAACTGTGCCTGAACGTTTCGGTGGAGCATCAGAAGTAGCCCTCGCGCTTCTTCTTCTCCATCGAACCCGCCTCGTCATTGTCGATCAGGCGGCCCTGGCGCTCGGATGTCCGGGCGATCAGCATCTCTTCGATGATGGCGTCCAGTGTATCGGCTTCGGACTCGATTGCGCCGGTGAGCGGGTAGCACCCCAGCGTGCGGAAGCGCACGAGCTTTTCCTGAACCACCTCGCCCGGAAGCAGCTTCATGCGGTCGTCGTCGGCCATGATCAGCATGCCATCGCGCTCCACCACCGGCCGGCGCGCGGCGAAATAAAGCGGGACTATGGGGATCTGCTCGCGCTGGATGTACTGCCAGATGTCGAGCTCGGTCCAATTGGACAGCGGGAACACGCGGATCGACTCTCCCGGCGCGACGCGGGTGTTGTAGATCTTCCACATCTCGGGCCGCTGGTTCTTCGGGTCCCAAGCGTGATTGGCGTCACGGAATGAGAAGATGCGCTCTTTGGCGCGCGACTTCTCCTCGTCGCGGCGTGCGCCGCCGAAGGCTGCGTCATAGCGGCCCTTGTCGAGCGCCTGTCGCAGGGCGACCGTCTTCATGATGTGGGTGTGCGTGTTCGAGCCGTGCGTGAACGGCCCTACCCCGTCGCGCACACCGTCCTGATTGATATGGACGATGAGGTCTATGCCCTTCTCCGCGGCCATACGGTCGCGGAACGCGATCATTTCGCGGAACTTCCAGGTCGTGTCGACGTGAAGGAACGGAAATGGAGGCTTGGCCGGGTAGAACGCCTTCATCGCCAGATGCATCAGCACCGAGGAATCCTTGCCAACCGAATAGAGCATGACGGGGTTGGCGAAGGTCGCTGCCACCTCGCGCATGATGTGGATCGACTCGGCTTCAAGCCGATTCAGGTGGGACAGCCTTGCATGCATCGATGGAAATTTCCGTTGGCCGCCGCGGGCTTGGCTGCATCGCGGGGCGCATCAGCGATCACTAGACCGTGGGTACCAACGGGTATGCGCGCTCTCAAGGCGCGGGTCACCAAAAACGGCGCGCGGCAGGGTAGCGGTTTCCCGCTCCTGCCGCGTCACCGGAATATTGTTTCGAATGCCCGGCGAACGGCCAACCGCGCGCCGGGAAAGAGGTCAGGCGCTACGCCGGCCGAGCGACCAAAGCGCAGGCATGAGCGCCGCTGCAATGCCAACCTTCACCAGGTCGGGAACGATGAAAGGCACCACGCCGAAGGTCCATGCCTTGTCGGCGCCGATGATGGTCGCCAGCCAGCCATAACCCAGGCCCATGATCGCGAGCTCGGCAACCAGCAGCGCGCCGAGGAACTTGACGATGTTGCGGTCCCAGCCGCGGTCGGCGGCCCAGCCGACGATGCCGGCGGCCACGACGAAGCCGGCAAGGTAACCACCGGTAGTGCCCATCATGTATGCGATGCCGATACCCTTCTCCGGTGTGCTCTGGAACACAGGCCACCCCATCGCGCCCTGGGCGAGGTAGAGGAGCAGCGTGGCGACAGCCAGCCTGAAGCCGAAAGCGGCGGCGATGAGGAAGATGGCGAGGGTCTGTAGCGACATGTCGACCGGCCCGAGCACCACCTTGGTCTTGGCGGAAAGCGTCAGCAGCGCCGTTCCGGCGAGCGCCAGAAGAACCTGCACGGCAAGGCGCGCGGTGCGGTTGTCCGGAAGCGCGATGGAAATGAGCGGACGCGCGGTCAGGGCAGTTGCCATCGAATTCTCCTTGGCAGAACACGGCAATTAGGGGATGCGGTTCTCCTATATTGGCTTACGTGATAAGCGGCAACAGGCTCCCCGTAACTCTCACAACACATCGCCATGGCGCTCGCATTCAATACACAATTCACGTCCGCCTATGGCGAAGCGGTGCCGGTGGGGACGGATATCGTGCGGGTCACCGCGAACAACCCCGGACCCTTCTCCTTTCACGGCACCAACAGCTACATCGTCGGGCGCGACACGCTGGCGGTGATCGATCCGGGGCCTGATGACGAGGCGCATCTGAAGGCGCTCATCGCCGCAATTGGCGGCAAGCCTGTCAGCCACATCCTCGTCACGCACACGCACCGCGACCACTCCCCGCTCGTGCCTCGTCTCAAGGACCTGACAGGCGCCACGACCGTCGCCGAAGGTCCTCATCGCCCAGCACGCCCGCTTCGGATTGGCGAGATAAATCCTCTCGATGCAGCTGCCGATACCGAATTCCAACCGGACATCACGCTCGGCGACGGCGACCGCTTGGACGGCGACGGATGGACGTTCGAAGCCGTCTTGACGCCCGGCCATGCCGCGAACCATTCCGCGTTTGCACTTGATGGAACCGGAATCCTGTTTTCGGGCGACCACGTCATGGCCTGGTCGACGTCCATCGTCGCGCCCCCCGACGGCTCGATGCGCGACTACATGAACTCGCTCGACAAGCTGCTCAAGCGTGACGACCACCGATATCTGCCCGGCCACGGCGCGGCGGTCGAAGACCCGGCTTCGTTCGTGGCGGGTCTGCGCCATCATCGGATAGGGCGGGAAAAAGCGGTGCTGGACCGGCTTGCCGCGGGCGACAGCACGATCCCCGACATGGTGCGGGTGATCTACAAGGACACCGATCCGCGCATGCACGGCGCTGCCGGACTGTCGCTGCTGGCGCACATCGAGGATCTCGTAGCGCGCGGACTTGTGGTGACCGATGGCGAGATCGCAATCGACGGCCGGTACAGACTTGCCTGACAGCTATTCGGCGGGCGCCGGGAAGAGTGCGTTGCGCGCAGCGATCTCGTCTTCAAACGCCGCAAGAAACCGATTGATCTTCGCGGCGTTGTCACCAAGATCGTGATTGCCGAATCGCGACACCGAACGGATGTCGAGATAGGTCGTTTCGCCCTCGTCAGTAAGGCGAATTGCGGCATCGGAAACGATACCGATCCAAGGAGACGGGGCCATAACTTCAAGGGTCATGACCCCGCCGAACGCGCCCATGCGTATCGGTCCGAGCATTGTCCAGCCAAGCTGCTCCACCACGGCGTCAGAGATCGAACGCGCCGTCGCCATCGCGAGCGGATATCGCCTGCCCGTGATCTCCGGATAGTAGTCTATCTGAACGATGGCTTGCGCTGCCGCCACGGGACGGATGGGATTGGCCTGGGCGGGGCGCTGGGCGCGCGCGTGATGGAAACGCGGCGGATCGACCAGATCCGTCGAAATGTCGGTGAGCCTGGGCGAGAGGAAGAACTGCGCGACGCCGAAGCCGAACGGCGCCAGAACCACCAAGGCAGCAAGGAGACCCTTCACCGAATTGCGTCCGCCCTTGTCGCCGAATTCCCACAGGCGGAGGAAACCCACTGCCGACAGCAGCAGCGCGACAAGAGCAAGTCCGACGACGACGCCGAACAGCCAGAACAGTGCAATCGTCTCGACGGCGCCGAACCTGTGTCCCGCCACCGAGGTCACGAGGAGGACCGCGGCGAAGTAGGCGATGCGCCGCGACCATCTGGCCTCAGCCGAGACCCGTCTCTCCAGTAGAACCGCCATTCACCCGCGCCGCATCGAAACTCAGCGCCATTCCATTAGCGAGCGGTCAACTGGCGGTCAAAGGCGAAACTACCCCGCGCGTCAGGCTGTCGGCAGCCGGTAGTCGCGGAACTGGTCCCGCAAAGTCGTCTTCTGTATCTTTCCGGTTGCCGTATGAGGGATTTCGTCCACGAAGACGATATCGTCCGGCAGCCACCATTTGGCGACCTTGCCGTCGAGAAAACCGAGCAGGTCGTCCTTGCCGGGCGACTTGCCGGCTTTCGGCACCACCACCAGAAGCGGCCGCTCGTCCCATTTCGGGTGGGCTATGCCGATCGCCGCCGCCTCCGCGACATCGGGATGACCAACGGCAAGGTTTTCCAGCGTGATGGTGGAAATCCACTCGCCGCCCGACTTGATGACGTCCTTGGCGCGGTCGGTGATCTCCATGTAGCCTTGCGGGTCGATATGGGCCACGTCGCCGGTGTCGAACCAGTTCTCATCGTCGAACTGCTCGGCTCCTGCGCCGCCATAATAGCCGGCGGCCACCGCCGGGCCGCGCACCTTGAGTCGGCCAAATGTCTTGCCGTCCCATGGCAGTTCCTTGTTGTCGTCGTCCGTGACCTTCATTTCGACGCCAAAAGGCGCAAATCCCTGCTTCTCTTGGATATCGAGCCGTGCATCGCCTTCCAGCCCGGCATATTCGGGCTTCATCGACCCGAGCGAGCCCAGCGGCGACATCTCCGTCATGCCCCAGGCGTGGATAACCTCGACATCGTAATTCTTCTGGAATTTCGCTGTCATCGCGCGCGGACAGGCCGAGCCGCCGATGACGACCTTCTTCAGGTGCGGCAGCGCCTTTCCATGCTCCTCCAGATATTGAAGCAGCATGAGCCAGACGGTCGGCACGGCGGCCGTGAAGCTGACCTTCTCGCTGTCAAGCAGTTCATAGATCGCCTCGCCGTCCATACGCCCGCCCGGCATGACGAGCTTGGAGCCGATCATCGGCGCGCTGTGCGCGAGACCCCAGGCATTGGCGTGGAACATCGGCACGACCGGCAGGATCGTGTCGCGCGACGAGATTCCCATTGCGTCCGGCTGCACCGCTATCAGTGCGTGCAACACATTCGAGCGGTGCGAATAAAGGACGCCCTTCGGGTCGCCTGTCGTGCCGGAGGTGTAGCACATGCCGCATGCGGCGTTCTCGTCCAGCGTCTTCCACTTGAAATCGCCATCCGCGCCGGCAATCCAGTCCTCATAGGCGACGACATTGTCGAGCTTCGTTTCCGGCAGATGCGCCCCGTCGGTCAGGACAATTATCTGCCGCAGCGACGGAACCTGCGCCGCGATCTTTTCGACAATCGGCATGAATGTGAGGTCCACGAACAGCGCCTTGTCTTCGGCGTGGTTCATGATCCAGGCGATCTGATCGGGAAACAGGCGCGGGTTGAGCGTGTGGTACACGGCACCGATGCCCATTGTGCCGTACCATGCCTCGATGTGGCGAGCCGTGTTCCAGGCAAGAGTCGCAATCCGGTCGCCCTCGGCATATCCGTCCCGCGCGAGCGTTTGGGCAACCTTCAGGGCACGCTGCCTGATCTCGGCGTAGGTCGTGCGCGTTATCGGCCCCTCAACCGAGCGCGAAACCACCTCTCGCCCACCATGCTGAATTGCCGCGTGATCGAGTATCTTGTGGCAGACCAGCGGCCATTGCTGCATCAGTCCGAGCATGCGTATTCCTCCCAGCATTCGCGCGGCGATTGTGCAGGGAAGCGCGACTTTGTCCATAGCGCCGGCAGCCGGCAAAGGCGCGCGCCACAATTCGACCATTCTAGGCGGGAACCATTTCCCGCGGGGCGGGTTCATTGCGAAGGAGGTTCGCATGGACAAGTCTGACTACGGCCCCGATCCGGTCGATTCCGTTCTCCTCGAAGCGGTCGAACTCGAACTTGCACTCCAGTCCGCAATGCCATTCGAAAATGGCTGCGAAAATGCTGTCTGCGAGGCGCTTGCGAGGTCCGGCGGCGCGCTTCTTTTCCTTATGCGGCCTGACGTCGGCGAGCCCGATCACTGGGTCGGAGTGGTCTTTTTCGGGGCAGATGACGAGACCAGAATGGGTCTGGTTACGATCTCGGAGAAAAAGCGCACCGTGGCGGTCGAGACACTCGAGCGATCAAAGAGCCCGCTTGCCCGAATCGCGCCGGCCTATGCAGCGGTTCTGACGCAACTACAGGCTGCCGCGTGAACGGTCCCTTCGTGCCGCCCATCGTCGCATTTTCCACAAGCCCGGTTCACCGCATGGACTCGGCAAGATCGCTGATTTATTGCATCCGTCTGACCATGGTGGATCGCTGTTCCTGTCTGTGCGGACAAGAGGACGGAGCCTCAAATTTCCGAGTAGACTGAGTGATGCGGACATCTCCTGAAAGTAAGCGGATCCTGGTGACCGGCGCCTCGGGCTGCGTCGGGCACTATCTTGTCGAAGAACTGGTTCGCGGTTCCGAGCATGAGCTGGTTCTGGTGCTGCGCAATCCCGGCAAGTTGGTGCTTCCGCCGGAATGCGCGGATCGCGTCACGATCATCGAAGCCGACGTCAGGGATGTCGACAGCTACCTGGACCAGCTGGGTCACATCGACGAAGCGATCCTCGCGGCTGCCTGCTGGGGCGGCCCGGATACGTTGCCCGTCAACGTTCACGCCAACAAGGCCATTGCTGAACACCTTGCCGCTCACGGGGGGCACCGGGTCTTCTATTTCAGCTCGGCAAGCGTACTCGACCGCAATGCCGGCCTGCTGCAGGCCGCACACGACCTCGGCACCGAATACATTCGCTCCAAATACGTTCTCACCGAAGAAATGGAGCGGCTGTCCGGCAAGATAGAAACCATCGGCGTGTTCCCGACGCTCATCGTCGGTGGTGAGAAGGGCAAGCCGATGTCGCATTTCGCAAATTTGTTGCGCGAGGTGTCGCGCTGGGCCTGGCTGGCGAGTTTCTTTCGCGCCGACGGGCGCTTTCACTTCATCCACGCGCGCGACATAGCCCGCACGGTGCGCATTCTCGTCGATACGGATCAAATCCCTCTGGAGCACCCGGCCAGGATCGTGCTGGGCAATCCGGCGACCACCGTCAACCGCTTCATCGAAGACTTCCTTCGCTACCGCGGCATCCGCAACCCGCTCAAGGTCATGCTGCGCGAATCCTATGCGCAAATACTGATCAAGGTGTTCCGGATCCAGCTCGGCCCCTGGGACCGCTACTGCATGGAGCACAGGGATCTTTCCTTCCAGCATGCGGTGAACCCGGACACACTGGGTGCAAAGACCTATTGCAGCGACCTGAAAACGGCTCTCGAGAGTATCGGCATTCCCGGAAAGGCCGCATAGAGCCCTTTTACCTCAGGCTTTTACCCGGGCCGCCGTGGCCTCGGCCATCGCGTTGCGCTTCGCTTCGCCCATCTCTTCCCATATGCGGCGTCCCACAGCGATCTCGACGTGGTTCACAAGCAGCAGCTTGATCAGAGCCGAATCCGGCTCCTTACCGCTGTCGAGCGCCGCCTGAAGCCGGCGATCCAAGCCGAACATGCGGTTGGCAGCGCGATCGAGCATCCTGAAGATACCAAGCTGCTTGGTTTCGAACGCGACCGTCATGTCGTCAGGATGCTTGGCATAGTAGATCGCGGCCATAGCACCGCGCTTCTTTTCGAGTTCGATGCGTTCGAAGAACCCGCGCCTGTGGGCTGCGGGTTTGTAGTGATAGATGGGCGCGCGCCAGTTGTGGCGCCTTTTCAGGCCGACCATCAGCAGCCGGCGATACATCTCCGTATCTTCCCAGCCATAGGCACTGAAGTCCTCGTCGAAACCTCCTGCGCGCAGGATTGTGTCGCGGGGAACCGACGCATTGCCGGTCGGAAACGGATTTGAGTGCCGTCCAAGCAACCGGCCTGCCGGAGCGTAGCGTTCCGTCGGCGGGGTTGTGCAATTGATAATGGGCCCGCCGACCACGACGTCGTCGTATTCCCTGTGTGACGCAAGATGCTCTTCGACATAGTCGGGGCGCACCAGCGCATCGTCATCCACAAAGACAAGAAGCCTGCCGCTTGCGGCCTCGATGGCCCTGTTGCGCGCAAAGGCGGCCGCCCGGTGTGTTTCGTACCGGCGAAAAATCAGGTTTGGCGCGGCATTTTCCGCGACAACGGCCTGCGTGTCGTCGTCCGACGCATCGTCAACAATGATGACTTCATAGCTGTCTTGCGGGATCGTCTGGTCCAGAAATCTCGGAATACTGAGCCGCAACACATCCGCGCGATTGCGCGTCGGAACGATCAAACTGGCTTCAACGCCCATTCTTCCACCTGTCCGAAGAACTGTTGCTCACTCAGTTTCCTGTAGAGACCGTCCTTGTTGAAAAGCTCGTCGTGTGTGCCGTCTTCGATGACCTCACCGTCCCTGACGACGACAATCCGGTGGGCCGAGCGCACCGTGCCGAAGCGGTGCGCCACAATCAGGGTCGTGCGCCCTTCGGAAGCGTGCTCCAGGGCATCCTGCACGAGCCTTTCGGATTCCGCGTCGAGCGCGGACGTCGGCTCGTCCAGAAGAAGAATGGGGGGGTCCTTCAGCAACACGCGCGCGATCGCTATGCGCTGCCGCTGGCCGACAGACAGATTGGACCCATGCGCCGAAATCCGGGCGTCGTATTGTCCGGGCATGCGAATTGCGAACTCATCGACATTGGCCGCGCGCGCCGCGGCCTTTATTTCGTCGAGCGTTGCGTTCGGCGCACCGAAGCGAAGGTTTTCCGCAAGCGTTCCCTCGAACAGAACCGGCTGCTGAAAAACGATACCGATTACGCTGCGCAGATCGGACAAACGGCAGTCTGCCATGTCCTGGCCGTCAATCAGCACAGCTCCGGCATCCGGTGTCAGAAAACGCGGAACAAGGTCGAGAATGGTGGACTTGCCGCCGCCACTCGGTCCGACCAGGGCGACGCGCTGGCCCGCCGGTATGTCCAGGCTGAAGTCCTTCAGCTGGAACCCGTCTGGGCGATACTCGAAACAAACCTTGTCAAACCGCAGCGCGCCCTTGACCTCTTCCGAAGGCAGAGGAAGGTCCCCGCCGGTTTCCAGCGGAAGCGCCTGAAGCTTCTCGAACCGGTCCATAAGCGCGGAGAACTGGATCAGGCGTCCGATCGAGTGGCTGGCCTCCTGCAGCGGTGCGTAGACAAGCCCCAGACACACGAGAAATGCGGTCAGCGTCTCAAGCGAAATCAGTTCCCGGTCGAGCAAGATCGCACTCAGGAAGATCATCGCTGCAATGCCAATCGCAGCGGCTAGCGAAACGGCCGCGGGATGAAGGGAGTCGATCTTCTCGCGTACCAGCTGGGCTTCGAGCGCCTGCTCGTTCAGACTATCGAATATCCCAAGCATATCGTCCTCGCGCCCGAAGGATTTGATCTCCTTGGTTCCATCGAGCATCTCCTCGAACCGGCCGACAAGACCAGCAAGCTTCTCCTGCGTTGTGTGGGATGCGCCATGCAGGCGGTTGCCGAAATAGGACGTCACCAGCGTCAGGGGGCTGATCAGGACGACCACGCAGACAAAAAGCAGCCAGCTGTACCAGGCCATCGCCGCGCTGAAGACAACTATCAGGATCAGCGACGGCGCAAAAACGGCGACAACACGCCTGACCGCTTCCTGAAATGTCTGAAGATCGTTCGAAAAGCTCGAAACCAACTCGCCGCCGCTCATCTGGGCGAGACTGCGCGGCGAGGCGCGCATGATGTGATGAAACAGCCGGCTGCGGATCTTCTTCGTCGTCAGATGAGAAAGCCGCGTCATCAGATAGACGCCGCCGAAATTCAGAAGCGAGCCGGTAATGAAGATGACCAGGCCGAGCAGCAGGTGCAGCGCCAGGCCAGTGGTGTCCAAATTGACGACGACATCTCCGACGAGGCGCTGCGCCCACATCGGCATGAGCACAAACATTCCCGCCGAGGCGCCAGTGCAAAACAGTGCAGCGCCAAACAGTGCCCGGCGCGACCACAGTTCGCGCCAGAGCCAGCTAATGTGCCGGTGCGACTTCATGATTGCGGCCTGTTTCCGCCAGATAGTCCGTCAGTTCGGACACCAGCCTGGCCGTTGCGCCCGGCGCGCCCATGATTTCGCGCAGTTCCTGCGCAAGGGCCGCCCGGTCGGAGCGCAGCACCTTCTTTATCTCGTCGGCCAAATCGCGCGCCGTCAGCTCGCCGACCAGCTCCGGTATCACCATCCGGTTGGCGCGACGGTTTGGATGGCTCAAGAACTTCATCCGATTGAGAACCTGTTGCGCCAGAAAGCGCTTCATCCGCCACCCTATGACAGGAATGCGGCCAATGTGACCTGCCAATCCTGGCAGCGGCGCGATTTCTTGCTTGTAGGTCGGTAGCGTAAGGATCATGGCGACGCCCAACGTCCCCAGTTCGGCCGTGTTCGACCCGGGTATCGTCAGCGCCAAAGCCACGCGCGGCGCAACCTGCACCGGGGAAAGGATTTCCATCTCAAGACCTTTGGGCGTGGTCAGAAATTCCCTGTCCCCTTCCCGTCGCCATGTCAGATTGACGCCGTCGATCAGTCGCCCGTCATTCACGTCCGGGAGGTTGCGGATGAAGTCGGAACCGACGAAGTCGGACTTCGATATCACCCAGTCGACATCCGGCATCTCCTCGGCCACCATCTCGGCCGCCGCCGCGTAGTAAGGCAGGACATATTTCGTCAGGTAGCTGCGGCTGCTGGGGTAAAGCCCGACCAATGGCGGTCCACTGGCGGCAGGGCTGCGGTCGGGGCAACGCAGATGCGCTGCATCGACCATCATCTCACCAATGATCTTGTGCCGATCGTCCTCTTTCAGCCCCTCGATCTTCTCGAAGCCCGAGTAGAACACGCGATCGAAAAAGAACTGGAAGGCCAGAGGGCGTTCGACATAGGCGAGCGCCGGTATGCCAAGTCGCTTCGACAAGAGCAGCGTGAAAAAACTGTCGCCACCCAAATGAAGCATGAAACCGGGCGCCTTCTTGCGAAAGCCCTTGGGCAACTCGTTGCGCCAGATAAGCGCCATCGTTTCCTTGATCGAGCAGGATGCGTCGACATGCGGCAGCGTCTTGAGCACGTCTGCCTCTGCGCCGGACGAGAAAACACAGGGAACCGCCGCCACGCAAATGCGTACGCCCGGCCACCGGCGCTTGAGTTCCGTCGCCAGCGGGAAGAGCCAGCACGCAACTTCGCCCGGTCCATTCACGGTCACAACGACCTGAATCTGTTCGTTATTTTGGTCTTGGCTCACCGCCGGCTCCGATCACACATTCCGCGCTCTACAAGCGGAACGCTTCACCCGTCCAACTCATTCAGTGGCGGTAGATTTCGAATTTGCCTCCCCATGCCCGATTGACCATCGGTTTGTCCACCCCGAGCACACGGCAATGGACGCTCCAAGATCACCCCGACGGTTGCGTGCGGCACGGGTCACATCCGGTATTTTTGCGACAACCAGACAAGCCAATCGCGATATTTGGGCGTCGACGTAGCCCAGACCCTGTTCAGCATCCGCTTTTTTTCGCCCAGTACGTATTCCTGAAAGGTTGAGATGGCTTCCGCCGACGTTTCGTATGCTGGTCGGCCCGTATCCCGTTCATAGCTTTCCACCATCCGGCGCCAGGGCCCGCCCTGGGCGGCCTCCTCAACCTGACCATGGAGGCCAGGAACGGATCTGGACGCCATCAGGTCAACGAAGGCGACCGCCATGCCGGTGTAGTAGTTCTTGCCGTAGCCTTGGCGCAGGATGTTGCAGTGGTAGTGAGCGGGGTAGTTTTCAAGAGACAATTCAGGCTGTTCGCGCCAACCGCGCGTAACCAGCCAGTACAGCATTCGCCTCGTCGTCGATTTCCGGTATCGGAATGTTGCGAGACGCCAGAACGCGCGCGCCAGAATGCCGGGCACGATCCGGCGCGCCATGACACGCTCATGGCGCGCCGCGTCGGTGCAACCTACAAGGTAGCCGATGACGGCACCGTCCTCTTCCACAACGAGGCAGGATTCCGGTTCGAAATCAGTATAGTAGCGCGTCCAATAGTCAGCGAAGAGTTCGCCGTCTTCGAACACCGAATCGGAGCCGCGATTGCGGTAGGCCGTCTTTCGGCAAATATCCCGTACTGCATCACGGTCCGCCGGCCGGTAGGCGCGGATTATGCCCCTCGGCTTTTCCCTGCGGGGCTTTCGGGCTTCACCGGCTTTTCTATCTGGCATATTTCCGCCCGCCCCATTCAATCTCGGCACCGCGTGATAGGCGCCACATGACCGCAAGCCCGATGACTATTGCAAGCGGCTCATAGAGCAACGCCAGCGGCACAAGCCTGTACCTTCGGGTCCGCAACAACGCCCAGGCTGTGAAGAGCACTCCAAGCACGTAGCGCAGCCAGAACAGCCAGGCAAACACGCCGCCGAACACGAGCGCGGGCAGTGCCAGCAACGGGAGAAGCAGCATGCGGACGCCGATCGCAATCGACAGCGCCGAGATCCCGCCGGCGCTCACCCGTTTCGCCCGCTCGATCAGTTCCGACCAGCTCGCGCAAGCGGCAACCTCGACGCTTCCGCTGCCTGCGTACGCAAGGCGGGCGCCTGCCTTGTGGAGCGCCTGCGCGAATGCAAGGTCCTCGGTCAGCGTAATCCCCATGCGCTCGAAGCCGCCGACGCGCCCGAACCACTCTCTCCGGAAGGCAAAGTTTCCGAATAGTACCCCGCCAGGCAAGCCGAAGCCCACCAGCACCCTGTTGGTTGCCAGATAGTCGGCGACGTCGACTGTCTGCCAGGCTCCCAGCATTCCTGCCGGGGAACGAAAGGCAACAGGGCCGGCCACGGCATCCGCCCTGCCGGCAAGGATCGGGGCGGTCATGCTTTCGATCCAGTCGGGCCCGGCAATTCCGTCGGCGTCGAGCGTGAGCACGATATCGCCACTCGCCGCCTCGAACCCGACAATAAGCGCGTCCTGGCGGGACGTCAGTCCGCTGTCGGAGGGCCGGTCTATGCGGATCAGCCGCAGTCCGTCCGGTTCGGCCGCCTTGGCGGCCTCCGACGTCCCATCAGTGCTGCGGTCGTCAACCAGAACGATCTCGACCTTGCCGCTTGCGAATGCGTCCTGCCGGACGATCGACCGCAGCGTCGCGCCGATCGTCGCGGCCGCGTTATGCGCCGTGATGACCACGGAGATGACTGGCGCTGCGGTCATTGCGCGGCGATCCCCATGGCACCCTTGTCGAACATGTCGAGGATCACATCGGCAATCGCCTGGCTGGCGCCGGGCTCGCCCATGCGTTCCCGCCCGGCTTCGGCCATTCGCTCGCGGCGGTCGGGATCGGCCAGCAAATCGGCGATAGCAGCGGCGATGATGTCGGGATTGCGTTCGACCGTCAGTGCAGAATCGCCAAAATAGACCGACTTCATCTTCACATAGTGGTCGCCCTGAACGCCCCCCGATGGCACGGCGATCAGCGGTATCCCGAGGCCGATAGCCTGCTCGTTGGCCGTGCCGGCCATGCCGACGACGACCGATGCCATACGCAGCACATCGGCGAAGCGGTTCTTGGCGATCAGCGCCTCAATGCCCTCCGGACCGGAAAGCCGGACCACAACACCGGTTGCGCCGGCATCCTCAGCGGCGCTTGCGACTTTCCAGCCTGCTAGCCGTTTGTCGGCAGCGATCATCGAGACCAGCTCTCGCACATCCAGTTCGGACCTGGCGGCAAACACAAATCGGTACTTTTGAGGGTCGGGGGCGTAGCGGTGAAGGTGGCCGGCGGCGTCCAGAAGGTCGAGCAGATTTTGCTCGGCGTCGGGCCGTGTCCCGGCCAGCATGCCTATGACCACGGCGTCGGAACCCAGGTTCATCCTGTCGCCTGTGCCTTCAAGGTCGTCCATCATCGGGTTGCCGGCATAAAGCGTCGGAACGCCAGCTTTCTCCAGTTCCTGGACCGTCATGCGATCGCGCGGAAAGGTCAGCGTGCAGTGACGGCGCATCAGCCTTTTCTCAACGGCCGTGAAGGCCCGCCCCGGGTTGTAATAATAGGACTTGGCGCAAGCGATGAATACGAAGGGCGACCGGGCGGCAACGGATGCCACCAGCGGGACGATATCGCCCACCGCGATGACGAAACGGTAGCGCCCCCGCATCCTGCGGGCGGCAACGTACTGGCGCCAATGTGTCCGCAACCACCCCGCCCGCAGGTCTCCCAGCATGAGCCGGGGGCTGACCGTGGCGAAGCCCGAACTCGGAAGCCTGTTGCGCACGCCCACCAGCGGCAGGCGGCGCGCCTGAAAGGCGGTGCCCTCTCCAACCATCGGCCACGCCTCGACCGAAAGTCCGGGCCGAGCGGCCTGCAGCCGGTCGAGCACCTTGCAGGCGATGGTATCCTCGCCATGGCCGTTGCTGAAGATGCCGATATCGATCATGCCGGCGAGGCTTCTCTCGCCGGTGATGGAACCGCGAAGCGCTTCATTGCCTCGCTGGGGCCAATGGGCGTCCACCCCTCATCCGCAAGCCTGGCGATCACGCGACCAACCTGCCGCCAGGTTGGTTCGTCCGAAACGTCATCGGGGTGCAGGGCCACCCTGAATGGCTTGCCCTCGCGAAATCTGCGGCCAATCGTTGTCTCGCGAAAACGGCGCAGAACCGCCGCCTTCAGCTTTCGCGGGCCCTCATCGAAATTCAGGGCCGGCAAAGGCGCGCTCGCTCCTGAAAACAACTGGAGAGAGCCGCCCAGCATGCAGCCTTCCACGCCCGCTTCGCGCAACACTTCAGTCGCCGCGCGGCTCTGTTGCCAACGCGGCGCGCAGAACCATTTCGGCTTCGCCGCGAAATGCGACGCAAAGGCATCCATGGCGGCCGACACGCGCTGCAGCGCCTCCGCGCGGTTGAGGCTCGCGAACTCGGAGCGGTTGTCGTGGCCGTACATCAGCCAGTTCCACCAGTCCGGCCCGAGCGAATGGGTCCATCCGTGGAGGACTCTCTCGCCGGGCAGCTGTGCAACCCTCTCGGCAAACCGTGGCGCGGCGGCAAGCGGGAACCTGTCCTGCCAATTGGGAACGACAAGCAGGGCAAGATGCGGCCGCGCCTCTGCCGGCCACACGTCGAGAAGCGCCTCGAGCCTGTCTTCCATTCCCGGATGGACGTCGTGCACCTCGGGCACATAAAACCGGGCCAAATTGTCGGTGCCGGCCGTTACCATCTCGTCCTGACTGCTCGCTCATGTGATGAAAGAAGACGTGGCTTGACCGCCACCCGTTCAACATCCGGTTCCGCACCGTATCGGGAGCGTTGGGTTAGTGTGCGATGGTGCCGATATTGTCAAACCGTTTCGTGCCGCTCCTAGCTTGCGCACCGCTAGCGGGCTGCCAATCGCCTGCCCTCGTCGGTTCCCTGTTAAACCGGGATTTACAGGGAATATTGGCGAAGAACAGCGGGATGGCAGTTGAGGAACCCGGAATAGATCAGTGAATTCAGCGTCTTGTGGTCCAAATTCCCTACTCGTTCGAACAGGGAATTTCATGAGACGAACAGGGAATTTAGGCGGCGGTAACAGGCAATGGCGGTAAACTATTGCCGCACGGGTTTCCTGCGCGCAGACCGTGCTTTGCGGAGAAGCATTCGGTTGTGTGCTGATCAGCGTATTAGAACCGCAATCGAGTGGTGGATGCAGCCTGGTTGCGGTCTGCGACTGGCGATTGCCGCCAGCGTGCCGCAGGGTCAGGCGGATATCAAAGAGGCGGGCTGATCGTGCAACCGACAACCCGCGCGACCAAGCTCCGAGAATGTTACAAAAACCGATCCCATGCGGTGTTTCAGGTCATAGAGGCACCGACGTCGTGCCCGTGCTCGATACTAGTACGGGGCGGGGCCATCGTAGCGGCGGCTCCTTGTTGCAGCAAAAACGAGGCAAGGTGCATGGGCTCATTGTAACAACTCGCCCTGCATCGAACGCCCGATATCTTGCGCATGGTGCGGCATTGAGGCGAGGGCTTAGGTTGGTCCCAATGATGGTGGGGGCACCGTGCGTGTGACCCGTCTGGTGAGCGACGATCTCGCTTGAACATCTTGTGCGGGACCCATCCATCGCTCTTAAGATTGGAATCTCATTCCGCATTGACAAAGGTTCCGGCATTTTTGTTGACAAAGGTTCCGGAAAGGTGAAATTTTCTTCTAATTTTTTGTTGACGGTGCCAATGGCGTTGCGCTCCTCTCCCTGCTTTCCAGCGATGATTCGTATTTGGCGAGCTGGTCGAGAAGAGGAGGGCACCGATGAAATACCGCGTGGAGAATCTGCGACACATTGGGAGGCTTGCGAACGACCTGACCGAGTGGATCGATCCGAGGAAGTTGAACTTTTCCGCGCGTGACCTTCGCAAACACCCCGCCGATAAGCGTCAGCGTATTGCCGATTCAATTCGGACATTCGGCTTCCTAGGCATCGTGGTCATTGATGGCGACAACAACGTTGTCAGTGGCGCGCAGCGCGTTCAGGCGGCTGTAGACTTAGGGTTGGACGCGGTCCCGGTCATGCGCGCCGCACACTTGAGCAAAGCGAAACTGCGGGCATTTCGTATCGCCGACAACAAGCTTGCGGAGGGCTCTGAGTGGGACCACGGCGCACTGAAATTAGAGTTCAGCGAAATTCTGCTTGATGAACCGGGGTTTACGCTGGAAGAAACTGGCTTCTATTCCGCAGAAATCGATATCGTTCTCGACGGCAATCCTGACGGGGACGCGGCCGACGCCGATGGCATCCTGCCTCTGACTGAAGCCGTCACGCGAGTTGGCGATCTCTGGCTGATCGATGATGGTCACAAGCTTATTTGCGGCGATGCCAAATCGCCTCGCTCTCATCACAGGGTGATGGGTAGCGACAGGGCCGTCCTCATCGCTACCGATCCGCCGTACAACGTGCGTGTACGCGGCAATGTCAGTAAGCTTGCCACGCGCGAATTTGTCGAAGGGTCTGGGGAGCTGACAGGTCTCGAGTTTGCCCAGTTCCTGCGGACGTCAATCAATGTGATGCTGCGGTCATCTGAAGCGTCGGCGCTATTGTACGTGTTTATGGATTGGCGCAGCATCGACCTTCTCATCGCTGCCGGTAAGGCTGAAGGTCTGGAGTTGGCCAACCTCTGCGTCTGGAACAAGGGCACGGGAGGGATGGGATCGCACTATCGCAGTCAGCACGAACTGGTCGCTGTCTTCAAACAGCCGGGTGAACCGTCAATCAACAACATCCAGCTAGGGAAATACGGCCGCAATAGGTCAAATGTTTGGTCGATGCCTGGCCTCAACCGCTTTTCGGGCGAACGCGATGAGCTGCTGGCACAGCACCCGACGATCAAACCTGTGACTCTGGTTGCCGACATCCTCAAAGATGCCTCACGTCGTGGAGACATCGTGCTCGACACCTTCGCCGGCTCGGGGACGATGCTGTTGGCCGCACACAAGACCGGCCGCAGGGCCAGATGCATCGAGCGCGATCCGCTCTACTGCGACGTCGGAATCCGGCGCTTCCAGAAACGCTTTGGCATCGAGGCAGTCCACGCCGAGACGGGACTGACATTCACCGAGATGGCCGATCTCCGCCGCTCAGATCTTCAATCCCCTGAAGCCGCATAGACATCAACTGTCAGGTTCCCCGCTGCCTGAACAAAACGAAAGGAACTGGAATGTCAGACAAGGCGGGGCCTAGGCAGCTTGTGCGGATCGTGCGCAACCGCGACGCAGAAACGACAAGCGCGCATGCCGTCAGCAAGAAAGTTGCGTCCGATCGCGTCGGAAAGGATCATGCGCATCGACAGGTGCGACAGGGTGAAGCATCAGAACAGTCGGATCGGAAAGGCGCGGCGCGGCGACCTCCGCCACGAGGAAGCGAACCCCAAGCCAAGCCGGCGGGCACCCGGTCTGTGCGTGGCAGCAATAAGTCAGCCAAAGACCTAAGGCGCAGGCAAGGCGAGCGCCCGACGACGACGCCAGCCTCCAATCGGTCCGCAAGCCGGCGCGATGACAAGAGGCAGATCGGCGCGACGTCCGAAGCCGACTATGAGGTCGGTTACGGCAAGCCGCCTAAGTCAGGTCAATATAAGCCAGGCCAGAGCGGTAACCCGAAAGGTCGGTCGAAGGGTAGCAAAAATCTGCACACGATGGCGAGGGAGATAGTTCAAAAGTCGGTTCGGGTCCAAACAGCGACTGGCAGCAAAAAGATGACGCGCAGCGAAGTCTGGTTCGAGAAGCTCGCTCAGAAGGCAGACACTGGCGATCTGCGCTCAATAGTAGCATTGCTCAAATTCGCGGGCACCGAAATTGGTGCGGCAGAAACGCCAGAGGCAGCAGAGCAAAGACCATTGTCCAGGGCCGACAATCAGATCCTGGAGTCATTTGCGCAACGAATTCTGTCACGTAAATCTAAAGGAGATCCGCAATGACGGCCGATCTCTACGAACCGCACGATCTGATAGCAGAGCTGTGTAGGTGTGAGCTCTATTTCTTCGTGCAAAAGGTCTTCGAAACGCTGTATCCCAGCGAGAAATTTCTTGATTCGGAATATCTCGAAGCGATGTGCCGATCCGCACAAGTTGCTGTCGAGGCCGAGCACGGTCGTTTACTGGTCAACCTTCCGCCTCGCTATTTCAAATCGACGGTGATTTCTGTTGCGTTACCGGCATTCTTCCTGGGTCACAACCCCGGTAAGGACGTGCTCGTTGCAACCCATTCGGCAGAATTTGCCCGGCTGCACCACAATCAGTTCCGGAAGGTCCTGGAGATCGGTTGGTACAAGGGGCTGTTTCCCGACACGCGGATCGATACACGCAACAACAGGGCAGATGAGATCAGGTTGGCAAGAGGTGGTGGGCGCAAATCCATTTCCGTCGGCGGCTCGGCAATGGGCTACGGCGCCGATCTTCTGATCGTTGATGATCTGATGACCTTTCAGGACACCGTATCTGAGCGTGAACGACAAAGCGCGATCGACTTCTTCGAGAATGAGCTGTTCCGGTCCCTCAACGACAAGAAGCGTTCTTCAATCATCGTCATTCAGCAGCGCCTGCATGAATATGATCTAACCGGTTACCTTCTGGACAAAGGCGGATACGGACATCTCAATCTGCCGGTTGTCTCGGTGAAGGATGAGGAGAAGTTCGCTCTCTATGACGACCGGGAGTACGTGCGCCGCAAGGGTGATCTCCTCGCACCGGAACGCGACGATCCAGAAACGGTTTCGAAGATCCGCGCGGAGATGACAGCGACTGCATTCCAGGCACAATACATGCAGAACCCGATGCCTGGCGGAAGCGGTCAGTTCAACTTCGACGGGATCGCAACCACCGAATTGCCGCCCAGCCGCGAAGACTGTCATTGTGTGATCCAGAGCTGGGATCCAGCATTTACGATTGGGCCGAACAGCGCTTATTCCGTGTGTACGACTTGGGGGCGGATCGAGAAAAAGTGGTATCTGCTCGATGTCGTGCGGGAAAGGCGGGAGTTCCCCGATCTTCTCCAGAAGGTGATCGCCGAATTCAAACGGTGGCGCGCCGATGGCGCAATTGTCGAAGGTGGAGGCTCTGGACAGCAGATCGTCCAGCAGGTCCGGCATGACTACAAAATGCATAAGATATGGGTGAAGAATGTCGGTCAGTCAGGCAAAGAAGCCCGCCTGATCGAGCAATCCGCTCGGCTGTTGAGCAGCAATTATGTGATCCCGACAAACACAAGCTGGTATGAGGAGTTGCGCAACGAGTTCCGGTGGTTCCCGAACGGGCGCTACGCCGATCAGGTCGATAGTGTGACCCAGTTTGTCGAGTGGGCGCACAGCAATATGGGACGCGGAAGAACGGGCATGAGCCGTGCTGCGGAGATTCGAGCACAGCGAAAGCTGAGGCGTTGACGTCGCAGGAGATGGCGTGGTTGGCGTCGAATAAGAGCACGCGTTGGGCGAGCCTAATTCGGTGATCACCCATCAGTGCCGGTAGTGGCGGCGGAAAGGTTCGCGCCACAATCGACCCGGCTTGCTAATCGGTCGCGATACCGGACGAGTTCGCAGCCATTTTTTCGAGCATCGCGACCGCGACGTCCAGATCGCGTTGGCCAAGCTTGCTGAGAAGGTGCCGTGCGACCGCGATCTGATCGGTTGAGCTGGTCGGTTCTTCAGCGCTCAGATCGTCAAATAGTTCGGAGACGGACACATCCATCGCCAGTCTCATTGCCTCCAATGTCGTCGAACTCGGCCAGTTTTTGCCTCGTTCAATCATGGAAACCGCATCGACGCTTCTATCTAGCCGTTCAGCTAGATCGCCCTGGGTGAGGCCACGCAATTCGCGCAGCGTTTTTATGCGCCGTCCAATGAGTCGCTTGAGCTCCATGCTCGTACTCTGGAGCCGGCCAAAACACTTCTAAACCGCTCTAAGATACGATTATGGACTTGATGTTCGTATCGGTACTACGGCATTGTCCTTTACCATTCGTCGTCTTACTTCGGTCCCGGATAGCTGGAGCATAAGGTGTCCTCCATGTTTGCCTTCATCTGGTTCGGCTGCGTCGTCTATTCTCTGGTTGGATTTATCAAGCCGATCTGGCCATATCGATCGCGCCGGCAGGTTCTGTTTGCCGGGCTGCCGGTTCTGTTCATTGCAATGGTGATCCTCGCAACCGTCGCGCCGTCGCCGACCAGCAAGACGACCGCGAGCGCACGTGATGGACGCTCAGATGAGGTAGCCGAGCAACCCTCCGAATCGCTGCAGGCGCAGGCGGAGCCGCAAGCGCAGGCAAAGCCTCAAACGGCAGCAGCGCCTCTTTCGACAATCGCCGGCCTTACACACCACCACGACGGGCGTGATCGCAGAGTGACCTATCACCAACCGATAATACGTCGATTGGAACGCAGCGAGGTTGAGGTCGGCCTTTGGACGTTATCGGCCGACCATTCCGACATCATTTGCTTCGAAGATGGCAACAACGCGGTCTTCTTCACCGATGCGGACAAGGTCTATGCGGCCAATGGAAAGGCACGACAGTTCCTCGACTTCGAGGACGGCGACGGAATGGTCAATAGCGACGATGAGCTCGTCCAGATCCATGGGCCCGATCGCGCGAAACACAACGAGCTCATCTCCAAGGTTATTGAGATCGGGCTTGACCTTTGTGGTCAGAAATCGATGGCGGAGATTTCTGCGGCGGTGGAAGCGGCATCGGAGGAATCGGTGCCGACAGAGATCCCTCAGGCGTCGTCCGCTGAAGCAGCGTTCCTGCACACCGCTTTTGCCATCAGAGGTGCCGAACTCTGTGGCCTCAAACTCGAACCGATTGCGGTCTTGCACTACCTTCAAACGGTAGGCGTCGAGCTCGAGCAATATGAGGCGAGAATGGATGGGTATCTCGCGCTGGTAAGTGCGATGATAGGCGAGCGGCCGGATGCCGATTTTTGCCCACTGCTGGTTTGGGGCAAGTTTGGTCCGGATGGGCTGGGCTTGGTGTCCGAGTGATCGCCCAATTCAGTCGCTCGTCGCACATCCCGGATTGCTAAACAATCATGCGACTAGGCTTCTTCGCATTGCTGAGCATCAGTACCCGCTGATGCGCAAATCGCGGTTTCGCTCCTATCCGACGGGTGGGCTGAAGGCGCACAAACCCTTGCATTGGGTTCGACGGACGATCTCGATTCTTATGAGGCGGGAACAATGAAGGACGCGGCGTGTAGCTTCGAACAGACGTCTGTTCTCGCCAATGAAGACGATTTGCGGTTGTTGATCGGCGTGCGCGCCGCACTGCGCATCCTGTGCGCTTGCATGGCCCCGGTAGAGGCCTCCGCACTTGTTGCCCTTGCACATTTAGGCGAAGAGTCCCTGGACCGTATCTGAACAAACCTCAACCGAATTAGGCAATATGCGATGATTAGGACAACGGCAACGTTGTCTAACGCATCGAAGCCCAATGTGAGGGCTAGAGCGGAGGCGCTGGGTTGCGGCGAGGCCATGGTTCCTGCCGGACCTTCGGTACGCCGTTACAGGGAGCAGATTTCCGGCTGCCGGTCTAGATCTTCAGCAAAGGCGCTATCTACCTGCCGGTATCTACCTCCTGGCCACCATCCCTATCAAATTCGATGTGATTTGCTGCCAAGGGCATATCAATTAGCCCTCTGTCGTTTGGTCTAATGCAGGGTTCACGGCATTTTTTCGTCTCACGCACTCAGGCGTTTCCTATGACGAGCGTATCTTCGTTTAGATCGCAACAATCGGCGGCGCCAGAAGCAGTCAGATAATCTCGAACGTCCGAATGGAGGCGAGTTCGGACAAAGTCTGGTGCATTTGATTGCATCACTGCCTCCTGTGCGCGACCGGTGGCGGGCTAGCTTGTCTGCCTAGACGCGATCCGTGTCTCGTGACCGCTTGCGCAACGCTAGCCGCTCGCGAAACCGAACACCTTCGCCGTTGAAGTCATCTGCTTCCAGAAACTCGAGCCCCTGGGCAAGAAAGAGTCGCTCCAAAGCGACGAGCGAGCCGCTTCGGCTGGGCGGAACATCGTCATAAGTCTCCAGGCGATGCAGCGTCTGGCGTGTGAGTTGCGCCTTTTTCGCAGTTTCCGCTGAAGTCCAGTTAAGCAGCGCCCTTGCCGCACGTATCTGCGATCCAGTGATCATAATTTCGCCGTAATTACACTACATTTGTAGAACATGAATTGCATAGGAGTGTGCGGAGGTTCCATTGAATCAACATAACATCGTTCACCTCGAAGCCCATCGCTTTGTGGAATTTCGCCGCAGAATTCTGGAGGCAGAGCCAGACATTGATGAGCGGACGCTGCATGACACGCTCGAGGGAGCAACTGACATGCGCGAGGCAATTTCAGCAGCGGTCAGGTCAGCGATTGAAGACCGGACCATGGCCGACGCGCTCAAGGTTCGCATCAGCGATCTCAGGGAACGCCTGACGCGCATCGAGAAGAGGGAGGAGCAGAAGCGCGCGGCGGCACGATGGGCCATGGAAGAAGCGGTCATCGACAAGATTATCGAGGCGGATATGACAATATCCCTGAGGACCAGCCCGCCCGCTGTGAAAGTCATCGACGAAGGGGCAATCCCGGAGTGGTTCTGGGTACCTCAACCGGCAAAACTCGATAGGCGGGCCCTGCTTGACGCTCTTAAGGGAGGCACGGCTGTAAGCGGCGCAGAGCTAGGTAATCCCCGCATGTGCCTCTCAGTGAGGACAAAGTAGGCATGGCGTTTGATCAACAACAAGAGCGAAAGCTCCGAGCGAAGCTGCGCTCACGACACGTCCGAACCCGCCAGGTCGAGGATCGCTCCCTGAGCTATGTTGAGGGCTGGCACGTTATCTCTGAGGCCAATCGGATTTTTGGGTTCGACGGATGGGAACGCGAAACCCAGGAATCCCGTTGCGTCTATACAAAGCAGATTGGCAATCGCTACACAGCAGCCTATGTGGCGCGTATCCGCATTATCGTCCACGCCGGCGACCGGCGCGTCATAAGGGACGGATCCGGCGCCGGGGAGGCAACCACGGAAAGCCCGGGAACCGCGCACGAAGTGGCCCTAAAAGCAGCGGAAACCGATGCAACCAAGCGCGCCCTGGTCACCTTCGGCAATCCGTTCGGGCTATCCCTCTATTCTTGTCACGTCCCGACCAGCGGCAAGAATTCACGCAAAACCGAGCCGCGCAATGAAAACACAGAGAGCCAACCCTCGAATCAATCGACCCGCGGCGCCGACGAAACTCGTGTGAATGCCAACGGGTCGGCCCGTTAGGCGGCTCGGATAAATGCGGACAACTATGTATACAATGCCTAACAAAAAACTCAGTGGTAATGTCGACAAAGCTGAGCTCACCTTTGGCGCGCCACGCGGTCAGTGGCACGGCTACCGTCTGACTCTATCGCAAGCATATCGTGCTTCGTCACTTCAAGCTGCAACGACCGATCGTACAGCTTGCTGGGCTGACAGGTGTGTGCCTGAGCGGAAGAGGCCGGGAGCACATCTATTCAGTTCCGATTGTTGCAGAATTGGCTCGTTTCGATGACGGTACGGACAATCCGAATGGGATCTGCTACGATCGGCACGAATTTGAGACACTCGTGGAACGAATTCGCATTGACGAAGTCTTCTTCCACTTCTTCGCTGCGGGAAGCCAGCCGTTGAAATACCTGTCCTATTGTAGATGGTGTTGAAAAGGAACCTCCGTTTACGATTGTCGGGAGACTTACAAAAGTTGACCCGCCTCACGAAAGCAGCCCCAGCAAGTCTTCAAACCCCTTGCCCCAACCATAAAGCCCGGTAATGGTATGCGGGTGCCAGTTCACGCTAGCCTCGCCTCCGACTGCGCGGATCTCGTCGATCCATCGTTTCATGCCCGGTCCCGCAGCGTCTGCGCTAAGTTGAGCATAATCGTAGAACTGGGAATCCATCATCACCATTGGCATCACCGCCAGCTGCATCGGTATGCCGGCGGCGCGGTCCCACGGAAAAAGCCGCAGCGCATGGCCGGCGCGAAAGCCCGGGCGGTCGTTGAATCCGAGCGTCGAGTCCACGGCGAGCCCAGCTCGCTCCTGGGCGCGCCAGGTGGTCTCCCAAGAGAATCGCAGCCAGTGCTGGCGGCAATGTACGACCGGCGCGCCCGACACGGCCTCGACGCGCTGGCGCTCCCGTTCCATCGAAGCCGGCGACGACCACGCTTCGAAGGACTGGTGCAAGCCGACCTGCCAACCGCCATCGCGCAACGCTCCGATCTCGCCGGCGACATATGGCGACCCGACATCGTAACCCGGGTCGATCAGCATTCGACGGGGCGTGCGACGCGCCCACCCCGCTGGGCCGCCGTAGAAGTGGAAAACGCTTCGCAGACCCGCCGCCTGCTCCATCTCGCGAATTCGGCCGATCGTTCGCAGGTCGCCAGGCGAAAACGCGAAACGGGCCGCATCCACCAGCCGGACTCCAGCTTGTAGGAACCGTGCGTGGGTCGCCGACCGCAGAGCATTCGCCAGTTGAAACGCAGTCTGCTTCAGCCTGATCTCCGGGGTCAGCCGGATCGCGTCGACATCGTGAGTAAGAACGATTTCGGCCTTCGGAACTGTGCCGAAAAGCTGCTCTTCGGACATCCTTTCTTCCCTCGCGGCCCATCGCCTCAGAAAGAGGAAGATGCGATTGGCCCACGCACGGTCGAACAGCAGATGGAGCTCTTCCGGCAAGCGGAAGGCGTAGGAGAGGACCGGACCGTTTCGCTGTTCATGCGCGCGCTCGGATGTGCCATTCAGCATGTGCCACGCAACGGCGATCCAGTCGAATCGCCTCCAGTCCGACCTTGCGGACGGATCGCCCGATAGACAGCCTGAATAGGCAAGCAGATTACCGTCGACCGCAATATCGCCCGCCCAGTCGGGCACCTTGACACAGATCAGTTCGCCCGGAACATCATCGCCGAGCGGAACGTGGTTCATGGGCAGTTTTTCGATGGCAGAGGCGCTGTCAGGCCAGTATCGGTTGCCGCATGCTAGAACCCAGGAACGTTTCGGATCGGAACCGGTCACGTATTGCCGCGCCCCTTGCCAAGATGCGCATTCAGATCGCCGAAGCGCAGCCCGCCACGGGTGACGAACCACGCGCTCGCCGCTACCGTCGGCAGCAGGAAAACGATTCTCAGCAGAATTGCGAGCGCCAGTCCGTCGGCAAGAGGGTAGCCCAAGCTGCCGAGCGCGAGAACCAAAGCCCCCTCATAGGTGCCAAGTCCACCGGGCGTCACAGTGAAGACGAAACCGAGCGTTCCAACAACGAATACGAAAAGAACTTGACCCGGTGTCAGCGGGATACCGCCCGCAAGCCCGAGCAGCAGGAGGAATGCAAGATAGGAGGCGGCCCATGTCAACACGCTGTAGAATGCGGGAACAACCAGAGCAGGTAGGCTTCCGGCGCTCGCAAGAGCGTCAAGCATCTCGCCTGCGACTTTCCGCAGCCACAAGAATGGAAGCAAGTCCACGACTCGTCTCATGAACTCGGGACGCGCCCACAACACGGCAAGAAATACAATTCCCAAGGCCAGGAACGCTGCCATGACGAAGGCGCCATGCCGCAATCCATCGGCGTATTGAGCCGCCGCCGCGGATGCGGCAATTACCGCCAATAGCGCAAGGCACCCAACGTCAAGGAGCCTCTCGAGCGCGACGGCGACGAAGCCCCGCATCAATGGCAATCCAGTCTGGAGTTTCAGCGCGGCTGGCTTCACGGCCTCGAACAGGCGGCCCGGCGTTACCAGAGACACTGTGATCGCGAGAGCATTGGCATAGAACCCTGCCGCGCCGGTGGCTGGCGGTCCGGCAAGATATGCCAGGCGAGGTCCGGGAAACCAGTTGGCGAGTGCCGCGGCAGGCAGCGCGATCAAGAGCGCGGATGCGACACTCCATGTGTGCAGCAACGTGGCGTTGCGCAGGGAGAAAAACAGCGCGATTGCAACGGTAGCGATCACGACCAATGCCGCAACAAGCATCCGTCGGCGGCTGTTGCCTCCGGCGCCGGCCTCCTGCCCGCTGGCAGAGGACTTATTCGCCAACGCCTAGTGCCCCATTCAAGTGCCGAATCGCGAACACGGCCCGTGCTCCGCTACTTCTTGGTTGCCAACAATGCCCACAACGGCGAGAGCCTCCACGGAAGCCAACGAAAGGGCACGGCGACCTGCGCCGTAGCTGGAAAGCGCTGCAGAAGCAGGCTCCGCACGCGTTTGAAGCAATTCACGTTGAGATGGTGCCAAACCAGGTCCGGACGACGAATCCCGCGCCTCCGCATCGTCGGGTAGGTCATCACGGCCTTGAATGCGCCAACCGCCAGGCTGCCGTTTGTGGGTATCGCCGCGAGGAACCGCCCACCCGGCTCAAGTACCCGTTCGATCTCGGCGAGAACCGTAGCCAGGTTCTCAACATGCTCCAGAATCGCAACTGCAATTACACAATCGAAAGCAGCGTCTTCGAAGGGCATTCTGCCGGCGTCGGCCACCACTACTTTGACACCGAATTTACGCTCGCAGATTTCGGCGTACACCGGGCTGAGATCAAGCCCCACATAGCGTTCGGTTCCGGTATCGGAGTGCCGAAAGACCAAATGCTCGCCTCCGCCGATACCGATCTCCAGCACCCGCTTGGAGCCTCGTGCCTTGTCAGCGATCAACTGATGCGCATGCCGTTCGACGTCGGTCAGAAGGCCAACATACAGTCCGCTCTTCCGGGAATGGCGCGAATGAGCCTCTTGGGCGATCTCCTCCCACAATTGGAGATCGCGCTCAGAATTCCACATGGACCGGCCTCAGTATGCCAGATCGCAGCGCTTGCACATCGGCATCTTGCCCACCTGCTGAATGAAGCGGCGCCAGCCCTTGACCTCGTTGCCGTTCCAGATGTCTGCAATCGACTGGTCGTTGATATTGCCCATCGGCTTCGAGTGGCACCGCGTGTAGACGATCACACCGCCATCGGCCAAAATCTGAAGGAAGAACCATGTAGCGAGGCAGCGGCCCGACTTGTTCACGAACTCATTCGGCTTGTGGAAAAATGTCCTGAGCTCTTCCTTGCTGAAGAGCGGCGAAAAGTGGACCTTCGGCTCGTCCTTCAGCCGCTGAATCTGGTCGTGGAGCAAGTCGACGTCGACAGCGTGCGGATCTATCCATTCCGAATAACAGCTGGGACTTACCGCGAAACGATCGCCGTAGAGCGCGTTGTGCTCCTCTGCAGTCTCGGGGTCGATGAACCACATATAGGTGAAGTTGATCGTGGTCGCGGGCAACGCCTTCACCGCCTCGTAATAGTCCACAAGGCGGTGGTGGTTCATGTTCGTGATCGTGCAGTTGAGATAAATTTCCGGCCGGTATCCCACCCGCTTCGCCGCCGCAGCGAACGCCTCGATACCCTCGTAGGCCTTCTCGAAACTGTCGGGACGACCGCGAATATGATTGTGCACGTCCGGCGGGCCGTCCATGCTCACTGAAAGGCGCGAAAGTCGCGCCTCGGCCAGAGCGTCGGCCTGCTTCGGCAGCGTATAGGCGCCGGTTGTGACACCTGTGTTCAGTCCGCGCCGAGTGCAGTGCTCAACCGCCTCCGCAAGCGGCTTGTACATCAGCGGCTCGGTCGAGTTGATGGCGATGAACGGCCGGTCGTGCTGAACCTCGTCTATGACGCGCTTGAAGACCTCGATGTCGATCTCGTGCAGCTTGCGGTCGATCCGCAAGTTCTTGAAAAACATACCTTCTTCGTTGAACATGCCGACGTCGCACATCTTGCAGCGCAAGTTGCAGACGCTGTTGATCGACCAATAGATCGTCAGGGGCGAGGAGACTCGCAGGTCGCCGGGGAGGTAGTAGGGTGCAGCGTTGCGCACCATGCGCCAGGGCGATGTCTCGATCCCAGGTCGGTGGAAGGCTTGAACCGCCTTCTTCATCTCATAGAGCATTCAATGCACCCGTTGTTGGCGACGCGGTTCCCGTTTACAAGCATCCGAACCTGAAGTCGACCGCCGAAAGTGGTTCAGGGAGCGCAAGGGCGCTACCGGCAAGCCGCAACAGGAACAATGCACTACCAGAACCGAACTATCCTCCCCGTGCAGGGAAATTATGGCGTTCGCGAGGTCCTGGGAGGCGATGCCGATATCAAAGCGTGGCAGGATTTTCTGGCGGCCAAGCCCGAAGCCGGCATCTATCACGACCTCGCCTGGCGCGACATATTTGCGAGCTTGGGCTACAGGTCTCGCATGCTCGCGGCTATCGATGCAACAGGGCAAATCGGCGGCGTGCTACCGCTCTATCGGGTGCCGTCGCTCGGCAGAAGGCCGCGGCTGGTCGCCGTCCCCTTTCGCGATCGCGGCGGCGCGCTGTTCAACGGCCCCGACGCATTCGGGGCGCTGGTCGCTTCCGCCGGCAAGGTGGCTGCCGACGAACGCGCCGCCAACGTAGTGCTCAAGACAATCGAACCCTATCCAGCGGCCGCGGTGGAAGCGGCCGGGCTCGCACGAAGCGACTATTGGGTACACAGCGAAACCGATTTGCGGCAGCTGGATGCCGACACCTTGCTGCGCCGCCTTGGCGACAAGACGCGGAACATGATCCGGCAGGCCGAGCAGGCGGGACTTCATGTGAACGAGGTCGAACCTCACCCGAACCTCGATCGCTGGCTTCACGTCTACCGGAAGTCACAGCACTTGCTTGGCCTGCCCGCATTTCCCGGCCGTTTCTTCGAGCGGATGTTGCGGCTGCTTGGCGCCGGCGAAAAGGCCAAGCTGTTCCTGGTCAACGACCGTGACGGAAACACCGTCGCAGCGTCCATCGTCTTCCTGGAAAAGACGCGGGTGATCTACGGCTATTCGGCATCCACACCTCTTGGTCGTGAGGCGCGCGCCAACGACCTGATGTTGTTTCGCCTGCTCACATGGTCAATGGAGCGCGGGCTGCAGCGCTTCGACATGGGCTCCGATTCTCCGCTGCAAGAGGGACTGCTTTTCTTCAAGCGCAAGTGGCTGGCGAAGCAGACCGTCATCCCAACCTACCATATGGGAGACAGTCCGGCCGCTCCGGTCGACAGCTCCACCGGCCGCTTCGCAGGCGTGCGCAAGATAGTCGCGCGTCTGCCCGAACCGGTGTCGCGGCTAGGCCTGACGCCTCTCATTCGCTACTTCGGTTGACATTTCAGGGTCTGGAGACGGGATTGGACTCATATTTTCGAGCGGCGGCGGAGACTGCGGCATATTCCTTTTCGTGCTGGCAGCGCGAACCGGCATCGCCTTCGTTCGGTTGTTTCGATCGCCAATATTGGGGCTGGAAGAAAAAAGACCTTCCGGACGCCGCGCTGCAGGCGGCAATAACGATTGCGCTGAGGTTTGCTGAAGCGAAAGGGCAGACCAGCTTACTAAGTGGCGCAATCGAAGGCTACATCGCCTTCATGGAGCACATCCAGCTACGCGACGGCAGCTTCGACCAGATGTATCCGAACGAACGGGCGCCGGGTGTCGTCCACGATATCCTGTCATCGCTGATCTGGCTTTGGCGCTCCGGGCACACGGACGGGGCCCAAAAACAGAGGCTCGAAAAGGTGATGGCCAGAGCGGTGGCATATGCGCTCCAGGCCGACGAGAAGCACGGCGAAATTGCGAACCACTTCGCCCACTATGCCTGGGAGCTCATCCACTACGGCAAGGTTTTCAGCAACGAAACGGCGTCGGCACGCGGCCACAACTATCTGGAGCGGACGCTGAAGCTCTTTCACCCCAAGGAAGGCTGGTTTCGGGAGTATGACGGGCCTGATGCAGGGTACCAGACGCGGGCGCTGGCGTTCTTGTCGAAGATCGCAGACCTCACGGACGATGGCGGATTGTGGGACGTGGTCAAATCCGGTGCCAGATTTGTCGAAGCCTGCCTGATGCCAGACAATTCCCTTCACCCAATGCTGGGCGTCAGATCGACCGCGCTGTGCTATCCATCAGGCTTTGAGCGCATTGCGGCTCGCTTTGACGAATTTGGCGATCTGGCCGACCGGATCCATGATTCATGGCTGAAGGGCAAGGTCACGCTTCCGTCCAAGATGGATTTCGAGAACGGGTTGCGGATCGCGGACGATGCTTTCGATGCTTCCGACATCAGGCAAAAGCGCCTCGCTGGGCGTCCCGCTACAGAGGCACCCAATCCTACCCTTGGCTCTCTCGATCTTCGCGATGCTGGCCTCCACAGGCGGGCACTCGGCGCGAACCGAACCCTGCACGTCGCCTCACGTCTTGGGGGAGTGGCCGTCGTCTACGAAACGTCACAGAAGCGCGGCGCGAGCCTCCGGCACGAGGACGCCGGCTACCTGCTCCAGCTGTCAGACGGTAGCCGCTGGGTCAGCCGTTTCGCGGGTTCGGGTGAGCCCTTGCGGATTTCGGAGGCGCAACTGAGCGTGAAGGCCGGCTTTACACGAGCGCTGCACGAGGACCTTACGCCACTCAAGCTGATCATACTGCGCCTGCTCAATCTGACTGTCCTGCGGTTTCAATGGGTGGGCGACGTGTTCCGCAAGATCGTCGTTCGGCGGCTCATCTCGGGTCAGGAGCGTCTGCCCCTCACATTCGTGCGAACCATCGACATCAGTAGCGGGAAGGTCGCCGTTGCCGATACTTTCAGCGCCGATGACAGGCTGCGCCGAAAGCTCACTGGGGCCAGGCTGTTCCGCTGCCGGCGCACCATCGCCAACCACATGGCAAGTTCGCGCTACTTCCAGATACAGGAACTGGAAAGCGACCAACCGTGGACGGAAGAGCTTTCGGCCGAGGTTCTCGACGGCCGAACGATCGAGTACGTGGTCAAGTAGCCGGCCGCAGACTCAAGCGGCTTCCACGGCTTTCGGTTCGGTCGGGATGGCGGCGCTCTTCGGCGCGATCAACTGAACCCCGAGCCTGTCGCGGGTCTGGCGCAACCAGCTTTCCAGGCACAGGAGCATCCAGATGCGGTGCGTCGCGATCTCGTCGAGTGGACGGACATGCCTACGCCATGAACCGAGATAGGTGCTGGCGGCACGCTCCAGAAACCTCCGGTCGAACAGCTCGGCGAGCATCGTGTCCGGCCCCGCGATGCGTTCACCCATCCAGTCCGCCAGTTCGCCGCGCAGCCATTTCGAAAGCGGATTCGGAAAGCCGCGCTTCGGCAGCGAATACAGTTCGTCGGGCAGCGTGCCGCGCGCCGCTTCCTTGGTGATGGCCTTCAGGCGGCCTCCATCGAGCTTGACCATCTCATCAATCGACAGCGCAAACGAAACCAGTTCGTTGTCGAGAAACGGCGTGCGCGACTCCAGCCCGTGCGCCATGGAAATCTTGTCCTCCACCACGAGCAGGCCGGGCAGATAGTCGCGGAAATACTGCGTCAGCAACGCCCGGTAGGTGTCGCCGCCCTCGGCAGGCGTGAAGGCGGCATCATCGCGCGCCGGGGCACCCACCCCTGCCCTGTAGTCTGGGCGAATGGCCTCTTCCTGTTCGCGTGCGGAAAACAGCTGGGGCAGGAACGGCTTTTCGTGGCCGAAAAGACCGGACAGCGCAAAATAGACAATATGGGGTACTTCCGAGAGCCTGATGCGGGTCAGGAGCTGGAGGAAGCCAGTCGGGCTTGTCCGCAGCAGTCTGGCAAGCAGAGCGTATTTGAACACCGGGTAGCCGGAAAACAATTCGTCCCCGCCATGGCCTGTGAGGATCAGCTTGTGCGTCTCGGCGACCTTCTGGGCAACCAGATATTGCGGCAGCGCGCCTGTGCCCATGCGCGGTTCCTCCAGCGCGAAGACCATTTCGTCGAAAGCATCGCGAAAGCTGTCCGCGGTGATTTCGACCTTGGTGTTCGGAAGGCCAAACCTGCGCGCAATCAGTTCCGCGCCGGACGCTTCGTCGTACCAGCCTCCCTCGTCGAAGGTGCCTGTGAAGGTTGCCGGGCTGCTGCCGCCGAGTTCCTGCGCAGAGGTCGATGCAACCATCGCCGTGTCGAAACCCGCCGACAGGTATGAGGCGATTGGCACGTCGCTCATCAAGTGGCGCTTCACGGCTGCGCGAAAGCCGGCGCGGAACCCGTCAACCGCCCGTTCGAAGTCGCGGACAGGCGCACCGGGAGCCATCCGGGCGTAGGCGTGCTCGGTGGCGCCGGCCGCGTCAACACGCAGATAGTGCCCGGGCAAAAGCATGCGGATGCCCTCGAACATGGTCGCGGCGCCGAACCGGTTCTCGTAGGTCAGGTATTGCGCAAGGCCATGCGCGGAGATCGCCCATTCCTTTCGACCGCTGGCTGCAAGTATCGCCTGGGCGTCCGATGCGAAGATCGTCCGGGCGCCCTCGCGCCAGTAATAGAGCGGTTTGATGCCCAGCCGGTCGCGCACGAGATAAAGCGCCTTCTCGCGGGCGTCCCACAGCGCGAAAGCAAACATACCGTTGTAGCGCGCGAACGATTCAACCCCCCAGGCGCGCCAGCCGTGGATCACGGTCTCGCTGTCGCAGTCGGAAGCGAAGGATGCGCCCTCGTTCTCCAGTTCGGCCCGGAGTTGGGGATAATTGTAAATCTCGCCATTGACGGTGATGGCTACCTTGCCGTCCGCCGCGACCATCGGCTGGCGGCCGCGTTCGGAAAGGTCGACGATGGCGAGGCGGCGGTGTCCCAGGATGATGCCCGGTTCGGACCATTGGCCCGCGCCGTCCGGCCCGCGCCGGCGCATGGCTTCCAGCATGGCGTCGACGGCTTCCTGCGAAGCCGCATCGCCATGGATGCCGCATATGCCGCACATCAGCCCTTGGTGTCCCGCTCCAGCCGCTTCAGCCGGCCATTGGCGCGCGCAAGGAGAATGTAAAGCTCCTCATACTGCTTCTTGCTCTGGTGCGACTGGAAGTAAAAAGCCAGGAATATCAGCAGGATAAACAGGCTTCCGCCCATGATCGTCAGGGTCAGCGCGCCGCTGATCAGCGTATCCCGCAGGCCGGAATACAAGGCAAAAAAGAAGCCCTCGCCCAGCCGGGAAACCGTAGTCGCGATCCAGGTCGTGGCGAGCATGATCGCGCCGATAAGCACAACCAGTCCCAGAAACATCACTGGAAGGACAAGCGTCGAGCCGGGACGCAGAAGGTAGTTGTAGACCAGATGCGATGCGATCGTACCGGACATGGCGAAGAGCGGGAAGCGCCAGCCCTTGCCGATCCTCTTTGCCCGTGCCTTGTCGCGCCAGTCGAGCGTGGCCGGAATTTCCGCGATTTTGTAGCCGAAGAGATTGGCCTTCTGGATGATCTCGATGTGCAGGTCCTTGCCGTCGCCGATGAGCTCCAACTCGTCGATGACCTCGCGGCGGTAGCCGCGCACCATGCAGGTCAGCGTGTGAAGCTGGCCGTGGACACCGGCGCTCAGCACCCGGTTGCCCCATTTCGACAGCTTGGCCCGGGTAAAAGGTACGTTCCGAACCGTGCCTTCCGGATGGTAGGCGGACGCCAGCGTCACATCCGCTTCGCCCGATTCCAGCGGCGAAAGCAGCATCGGAATGTGTTCGGGCGAATAGGAAAGGTCTGAATCGAGCGTCAGTACGTAAGCGCCCGAGGAGGCAGCGAAGCCGGTCCTGATCGCGGCGCCGCGGCCACGGTTGCGCTTGTGACGCGCCACCTTCACCGCTTTCATCTTCACCTCGGCCAACCGGTCGGCCATGCCGTCGGTGGAGCCATCATCAACAACGATGATCTCGAACGGCCGGCCCTTCAGCCGCGTACGCATGAAATCGTCCAGCTCGCGGACGGTGGAGACGATGATGCCGGCCTCGTTGAAGGCGGGGATGATGAGGGAGACGTCGGTCATGGCTTCCTACATCACTTTCCGCACGGCCCGTCAAACAGCACGGGCAAAGAGTCGGTCAGCGGGGACAGATATCGCGCCGCGAACCGGAAACGGCAGCAAAAACAGGATGAGCGCCGGAAGCCTATCCTACAGCTCCAGCGGCGGGCGATCATCACGCAAAGCCAACGCACGAGGTAGCCATGGAACGCACACCCCTGCTCGACCTGCCGCTGATCATGCCAAGCCAGGCACAGCAGCATGTCACCCACAACGAAGCACTGATGGCGCTCGACGGCATCTGCCAGCTTTCGGTGATAGACCGACACTTGGCGGCCCCACCAGGGGACCCGGCCAATGGCGACCGCTATATCGTCGCGGCTAGCGCCAGCGATGCGTGGGACGGCTGGGACGGCGGCGTCGCGCTCTGCGTCGATGGGGCATGGGTCAGGCTCGAGCCCCGCACAGGATGGCTGGCATGGGTCGAAGACGAGCAGTTGCTGCTTGGCTGGGACGGTTCGAACTGGATCGAGCCAACCGGCTCGGGTAGCGGCGGCAGTTTCTCGATGCTGGGCGTAAATGCGAGCGCGGATGAGACGAACAGGATCGCCGTCGCAGCGGAAGCGGCACTTTTTTCGCACGACAACGTGACGCCCGGGAGCGGCGACATGCGAATCAAGGCCAACAAGGCTGCGGCTGGAAACACGGCGTCATTCCTGTTCCAGACCGACTGGTCGGGGCGCGCGGAGTTCGGGCTCGCCGGCGACGACGACTTTCACGTGAAGGTCAGCGCCGACGGTTCCACATGGAACGAGGCTCTTGTTATCGACAAGGACACCGGCGCAGTGTCGATGCCGAACAGCGCGTTCGGCCTCAAGATCCTGACCGCACACGGGACAACGGGCACATCCATGGCCAGCGGCGCCTACGTCGATCAGGCATGGGATAGCACGACGCGCAACGATTTCGGCGGCGGCGCCTGGAGCGGAACCGAATTCACGACGCCGGAAGACGGCGTCTACGATCTGAGCGCGGTGTTGTCATGCGACACAAGCGTCTTGAGCCCCACCCAGGCCGACATGTATTTCCTCAAGAATGGATCGGCCCAGCTCGGCTTCATGAAAATCACAAACGGCTCGGCCCAGAACACCGTTGCAAGCCGTGTCGTGCTGGCGCTCGCCACGGGCGACACCATCTGTGCGCGCATGCGGCAGAACTCGGGGAACACGCAGGTCGGCCTTTCCGCGGCCGCCTTTAGCATCGTCAAGCTGGCCTAGGCAGACGGTGCGGTGCTCCGGCGGCGGATCGCGATACGAAACATCACCGCAACGAAACCCGCTACACAACCCACAAGGCCAGCCAATACGAGCATGCGCAGCAGCCCCGCCGCACCTCGCCCCGTATCAGAAGCCGCTTCCCGGACTATTTCCCTCGGCTCACCAAATCGGAGAAAACGAAACTCGCCCTCCTGCACACCAGGCAGCGTTGGGAACCGCCTTGCTATGAACAGTTGCCGGCCAAGATAGTAGCCGTCCGACAGATCGAACTCAGACAGAATGGACTTGGCGATTTCCGCATCGACCACCAACTGCCGTCGCGTTTCAGCTACCTGGGATACCGAAGCCTTCGAAAGCGCGTCAAAGAACGTGCGAACTGTTGTCGTATCGTCGGCCGAAACATTTACGCGGATGTTCCCCTTTTCCGTCGCCTCCGAATACCACGTTGTGAAATTAGGCACGACCACGTCCGGAGGCTCGCTAAGCGAAATGTGAACAATCTCAATATCGATGCTGGTTAGTGCTCGGCCAAGGATATCAGCCAAAATTCCGGCCTTGCCCCGCTGCGCTGGATCATTCGCGACGTTGAACGAGAGGGCTATTTCAAACTGCCTAGTGTTTGGCGGTGTGTCTCCTCGCTGCTGCCCGATAAGCAACGCCGGAGCGAGCGCTATCAGCCCTGTGCAAAGCGCAATTCCAACAAAGAGCCATTTCGACCGCCACACCTCATAGAGGAAGTCGAACAGGTCGATGCCCTGGTGCGCGTCAGTTCGATCGGCGTGCTGCAACCCATCCGGCATCAGCTGTCCTCTGCTGCGTGTGTCACGAATATACGGCGACCCGGCGGCCAAGCACCCGTTCGACCACCGCTTGTGCCCGCTTGGCGATTTTCTGCCTGCTTTCCCATGTCGGGAAGTCGGTGTGGTGAGCCGCGGGCGCCGCCAACAATGCGTCGAATTCCTGCCGCGAGATGCGGAGCTTCTTGCAGAAATATGCGATGTCGTTCTCGAGTTCCCGCGGTTCGTACAGAGGTTCCTCGAGCCGTGCCAAGGCATCCTCCCTTGTCATCTGCCCCGAGACAATCAAGCTGGAGAAATGCGGGATACGCTTGTCGTAACCAAACTTGTGCGGAAGGTAGTAGTTCTGAAAGAGCTGGGTAAACAACGATTCACCGTGCTTGCGATCGTATGGTTTGTACCCGAATGCCTGCTCCATCTCGCGGATTGCATCGGCCTTGACGTAGGGCATGTAGTTAAGGGGTCTCACCGTGCGCATCTTCTTAACGAACGGGTACCAGAAATAGTAGCTAAAGAAGCTGATGGTCGAGTATGACCGCAGGGGCCGCGTGCCGAACTTGCGATGTATCGCCTTGAGGTTGATCGCGTCCATGGCACTTCCATGCCATGATTGC
The DNA here is from genome assembly GCA_017643025.1 of Rhizobiaceae bacterium. Lineage (GTDB taxonomy): Bacteria > Pseudomonadota > Alphaproteobacteria > Rhizobiales > Rhizobiaceae > RCIO01. The sequence continues at coordinate 187,050 of JAEPOG010000005.1, read as the reverse complement.
GGGAAGATGCCCTCGGTCGCCAGGTTCCCACCCGAGAAAATGGTCCTTATGCCGTTGGCGGTTGCGAAGTTGTAGAGGCTCGCGAAAAACACATGGTCCTGCGGCACATCCTGATTGGGAATTCCGGCACGCAGGAAAGCCAAATGCAAATCGCGCATCTCCTCCCAGTCAACGACATGAGTATGGAGATCATAGCCACAATGCTTGACGACCCGCTCGATGTTGGCGACGGCCAATTCGCTATTCCAACCCGCGTCCACGTGGACGACTAGCGGACGCAATCCCCAGTCTTTCATCTTGTAGGCGAGGTAAGTGCTGTCCGCGCCGCCCGACAGGCCAAGGATCGAATCATATTCCTTTCCTTCGCCTTCCGCGCGAACCCGGTCCAGGATGCCGTCGAGCCGGCGTCCCCCGTCGTCGGGAAACCACTGCGTTTCCTTAAGTGCCTCAAAACCCCTGCAGTGATTGCACACGCCCTCGGCATCAAAACTGATGTTTTGATCCGACGTATCCATGACGCAGCGCACGCATCGTTGGTAGGGCTTGGCGGCCATTCACGTATTCCAGTCTAGTTCCGTATTCGATCGCCGGGAGGGATAGGAAAACAAGGTGACCAATGCAAGACAAAGGAAAACACCCGAACTCAAAAGCGCGGTCGTGTAGGCCTGCTCCGAGATCAACACCCCGAACAAACCTGCTATCGCGAAGAACTCAGGCATTCCCGTGCGGACGAAAAATGCGTCCAACACGACCATGAAAAGAGCAACAACAATGATCGCCATGGCGTAGCCGATAAGACCGGACTTCAACAGCGCATAAAAGAACGCATTGGTATTGGCATTGGTCGCAGGGTTGTTGAGGTAGGATTCGCCGATCATGAACGTCCAATCGGAATAGTTGCCGACAGGGGCTCCAACCAGTTTTGCGCCAAATTGGAGCGAAAGCCACGCATCCAGATAGTATGACTGAACTTGTGGCTGCACCATAGAAACCCGCCTTACGACGTAGTCGGCCAGCAACGAGTAGGAGCCGTCCGAGACTTCGAGGCACACAATGCCGTAGGCGACAATCAAGCCCAGCACGATCAGCAACGGGAACTGTCGCGCCATCCACGGTAGACGAAGCGCGAAACCAGCGGCCGCGAGCGCCGGCACATAGACGAAAAGGGATTTCAATCCCAGAAGCCAAAACGCAAAGACTGCGAAACATAGGGCCAGGAAAAGGAGCATCGGCTTTCTGCGCCAGCCCGCAATGAACGCCAATAGCGGTGCGCCCCCATTCATCGCCATGTTCAAGGCATACCCGGCCATCTGGCCGCTCAATGCGTCGCGACCTCCAAGGCGGCGGTCATAGGCCGAATCGATGCCAAAACCGCCATCGCCAACAGCGCCGAAAGCAACCACACCGGCAATGGCGAGCAGCACCAGCAGCGGAACATGAAGGTGCTCCCGCCTAAACGCCATGATGGGCAGAAAAAATTCTTTCGCTGCCGACGCGGCTGCGCGGCGAAGAAGCACGACCGCCAAGGCTGGCAAATACAGAAGGACCATCATCAACACGCCGCCGTCGATCGAAAGCAGGCCTGTGGCCGGCCACAGCAATGCCCCCCAGAGGAAACCGACAATCACATAGAAGACGAGGAAGAGATCTGAAGGCAGCCGCATCTCGCGCGGATATATCGTCGCCGCAAGGCCGAGCCACGTGATCGCAAGAACAGCATTCCCGACCTCAAAGGAAATCGGGACAATCCCGCGATAGGCGTAGAGTTCCTGCAGGCTCAGGGCAAAAATGCCACAACCGAGCAATGCCAGCACTGGCAGCGACCACAGTCTGAAGTCCATGGTGTCCTCTAGATCGTGGCGAGTTCGGTTGGGTTGTAGTTGATCAATACGGCACGGTGCTTGCCGTGGAAGACAAACATGCTGCCGGCCGACACGGCGGACGCACCACCTACATGAATCGCCTGAGATAGATGCTCCAATGTACCGGCGCCGCCACATGCCACAACTGGAACATCGACGCTGTCCGCGACTCGCCTCACGAGTCCTAGATCAAAACCCGCCATAGTGCCATCAGCATCGATATTGTTGACGAAAATCTCGCCCGCACCCGCATCGACAAGCGCTCGGACATGGTCTTCCAGCCTGCTGCCTATCTCTTGGGTGCCGGATTTCGCCGCTATCTTGTACCCCTGCAGCAACCGGTGACGAACATCGACGGCGCCGACCACCGCCTGGCTGCCGAAAGCAGCGGCGGCTTCCGAAATCACGGCCATCGATCCAAGGGCGGCCGCGGAGTTGATGATGACCTTCTCAACACCTGAACGGATGAGTTGTCTCACCTGATCGAAGGACGAGATGCCGCCGCCGTAGCCGATCGGCATCAGGCATTCGCCGGCAATTTCCTCTATGAGTTCGAAATTCGGGCCGCGCCCCTCCCTGGAGGCGTCGATATCCAGAAGCGTCAGTTCGTCGGCCTCTTTTTCGCTGAAAATCCTGACAGCGTTGACCGGATCGCCGACATATACGGCATCCTTGAACTTCCGGGTCTTGACCAGCCCGTGACCTCGGAGGAGAAGGCACGGAATGACACGGGGGCGGTACATCACCCTCGGCCCTCGGCAAAGTTGAGCAGCAGTTGCTTGCCGAAACGGTGGCTCTTTTCCGGATGAAACTGGACGCCGGAGACATTGCCTCGGCTCACGCCTGCGGCAAACGTAATACCGTACTCGACAGTCAGCAGAACATCGACCGATTCGCCAGGATCGAGGTAGTAGCTGTGCACGAAGTAGAAGCGTGCATCCTCGTCGAGTCCTTGTACGATGTAGTGGTGGGGAGCTGCCCTGCCGACCCGGTTCCACCCCATATGCGGCACGCGCAAACCGTCACTTCGTGGCAAGCGGCGCACCTTCATGTCGAACCATCCCAAGCCCGGCTCGGCGCCCTCCTCGCTGCCGCTCCCCAACATCTGCGCTCCAACGCAGATTCCGAGCAGCGGTACCCGGTCTTCGAATACCCTCCGTTCGATCAACGGCACGAGACCGGTCGCACGGAAATTCTTCATACAAGTATCGAAATGACCGTTGCCCGGGAGAATGATGCGGTCGGCTGACTTGATTACCTCGGGATCGGCGGTAATAGCACTGTCGTGTCCAATCCGCCGCAGCATGTTCGAAACGGCGGCTAGGTTGCCGATGTCATAGTCGATGATGGCGATCATGGCGCTCGGTGCGGATTGTTGCTGATCCATACCAGCACCCGGGAATCGGTCAACCGCTCAAACCGAGACACTACCACCGGTCGTTGCGATTGCACGGTCGCCTAAGATGTGCCAACTCCACCGTTCGATGGAAGACAGGACCTGCGTGGGGCAGACATTACTGCCGTGCGCCGACGCGGGACATGGCGCCGGCGATGTCCAGAGCGAAACGTAGCGCGAGCCGAAACGGACAGACAGCAGCATGAGTCAGATTGAACGCATATTCCACACCGTGATGCGGCACCTTAGAACTTCTCGTTCCGCCGAATACAAAGTCGTGGAGGCCTATTTCGCTGGCTGCAATTCGCTCCTCGATGTGGGTTGCGGGACCGGCACCTTTCTCGAAAGGGATCCTGCACGCCGAACCGGCGTCGATCTCAACGCGGAAAATGTCGATTATTGCAAGGCGCGCGGCCTTTCCGCCGAGGTCGGCTCGGCCACATCTCTCCCTTTTCCCAATGCTTCGTTCGACGGCTTGTTTTGCAGCCACGTCTTTCAGGTTTTCTCGCCCAATGAGGCTGCGACCGCGGTCAAGGAATTTGGAAGGGTGGTGAAACCCGGCGGCGTAGTGGTCATCTCGACGCTGAACAATTTTAGGAATTTTTTCCAGCACCCCGAGAACAGCAGGCCGTATCCGCCTGACGCCCTGCTCAGATATTTTCAGACCCAGCACGGCGTCACGTCACCGATGTGGCCCGGTATGCCAATGATGGCCCAGGAGGACATCTGGCTGAGACGACCGCCGCTCATACGGCTCAGGTCGGCAACGCGGCCTCGGTTGGATCGGATTATGGCGGGCTTCAACCAACTTCAGTACGGCATGTATTTGGTGAACCCGTTCGCGTTCGATTCCTACGTCATCAAGCTGCGCAACCACGGTTCGACTCGGGAGGCGAGCGCCTGATGCCGGCCGCCGGAGCCGGATCGTAAGACGCCGACCACAAGTCGGAATGAGTTCTTGAAAAGCCTCCTCAAACAAGTGGAACGGATTGGTCCGTTCGTGCGCAATGTCGCAACGCTGGCGGGCGGCACGGCTGTCGCGCAGCTTGTTGGTCTTGCAGCAACACCCGTCCTGAGCCGGCTGTACACACCCGCCGAATTCGGAATTCTGGCTGCGTTTCTTTCGATTGCAGGCGTAATTGTCGCGATTTCCAGCCTGGTGTACGAGTTCGCGATACCCTTGCCGTACCGCAACGACGACGCCAGGAAACTCCTAGCCACTACGCTGGCTATGAATGCCGCCACCGCGCTCTTGTGTGCATGCCTGGCATTCTCGCCGCTGGGGCCATATCTGGCCTCGCAGGCCGGGATGGAGGCCCTGCTCCCCTATCTTTGGTTGCTTCCCCTCACCGTGTTGTTTGCCGGAACATACAAAATATCCGGATTCTGGGCGGTCAGGCACAAGCACTTCATGCGGATAGCCACCACCAAGGTGGTTCAGATACTGTCGATGATCGCCATCCAACTGGCCGGCGGGTGGATCATGGGGACGGCGCTCTGGCTGATCGTCGGCTACATCGCAAACCAGTCAATGGGTTCACTCTCGCTGCTTGGCGGACGCGCCGGCCTGAAGTCCATTCTGAATACGCGAATTTGGACGGGCAGAACGCGCGCATTGCTGAGGAAACACTCCTGGTTCCCGAAATACGATGGACCCGCCACTCTGATCGACGTCTTCTCCGCTACGCTGCCAGCGTTGCTGTTTCTCCCGCTCTTCGGCCCGGCCGTCGCCGGTTCCTACTTTCTGGCCGAACGCGTTGTTGCGACGCCGCTGGCCTATCTCAGCCTTTCCATCGGGCAGGTCCTTTATGGCGATGTGCGCCAACTCAGCACGGAAGGCCGCCTCGTGCCGACGCTGCGCAAGATCACCATGATCCAGGCGGCGATAACCGCCCTCCCCGCCCTGGTGGTCGTGGTGGCGGGATCGAGTCTGTTCACCTTCGTGTTCGGCGAGAATTGGCGGGAGGCAGGTCTTTACGCGATGTGGCTGACGCCGGCGTTCTACGTCAATAGCCTCTATCCTGCCATCGCGCCCGTCCTGTCGGCGACGAGGGGGCAGCGCAAGCGGCTGATCATTCATACGGCCAAGCTGGTGCTTGGCGCACTGGCAATAGCATTCGGCTATGTAACCGGGGAGGCTATCTGGGCGATCATTGCCCTGTCGTTGTCATACACACTTGTCTACGGGACTACCGTCGCCTGGATTTACGTCCATGCAGCGCGGCACGACCGCGGAATTCGTATCTCATCAAGCTCCATCAACGCCACCTGAAGGACGGGAGCTCCGATTATTTGCTGTCCGCTTGACATCGCCCAGCCGCTCCACAAGAACGGCGACCTTCTTGATCGCGCGGCGGATTTCCGCGTGTTTGGAGACATCGCAGATGCTGGGTAAACGCCCATTTCCGAACTCTCTTGCGCTCGGTGACATATCGAACACGTACGCATGGATTGCACTCGCAATCGTTGCGTGCGCCGGTGTCTCCTTCTTCTATACCAACCACGCCGAGCTGGCGGCGGCCCTGAACGGCTGGAGCGCATACACGATGCTTCACCCGTTTTCGACCTTGCCGCAGTTTATTCAGGGTCTGGACTATCCAGGCGGAGAGGCTTCGCTGCTCAGGTCCTCGCTCGGGCAAATCTACAGCTTGATCGGCGGCATTTCGGATCAACACGACAGAGCGTTACTCGCCTCACTTGTAGCATTGGAGGCAGCGGCCCTGACGGCGGCGGGCGCCTTCCTTTGCCGTCGGCTCAATCCCGGGCTGCCCGTATGGACCGTGGTTGGCGGGGGCCTGATGCTAGCCACAGGAACCATGGCCAGCGCCGATTTTGCGCGCTGGTTTCATCCCGCCTACGGGTATGTCTACAACTACGCCTACGCCGCAGGTTTCGTCGCCATGGCGGCCGCCATCGGTGGCAGGATAGTGATCGCCGGGATCGCGATCGGCTTGGCTGCAACGTTCCATCCGATAATCGCATCGTCGGTCGGCGTCGCAACGGGACTTGTGGTTCTGGTTCGCTTCAAAAGCTACCGCTTCACCTCAGTTGTTGCGGGCGCAGCGATCGCGGTGGGCATAGCGGCTACCTGGTACCTTTTTGCGTTTCGGGATGCCGGAATTGCGATCAGTGCGGCTGAGACGGAGCAGTTCGCTGCAATCTCGCGGCTGATGAGCTTCCACTGGTATCCAGTAAGCATGGGCATGTTCGGGCACCGGAGTTGGGAAACCCTGTTGCCGACACTGGCCGTCCTTGTGGTTCTTGCCTCCAGCCTGCGGCTCGACAATGCCACCGTCGCGCACTCCGACCTTCAGATTTTCGTCGCAGTGCTCGGGCTGGGCGCGATCTCGCTGGTCGGCGTCTGGATATCTGTAACTTCGACCGATCCTCTGCTTCTCAAGCTCGCGCTCCATCGCGCCAGCATGATCGCCTTGCTGCTCGCTGTCGCCCTGTTCGCGCCCCGTCTGCTTGCGCTTGCAACGGGCGGACCGCTGGTCGTTGCGATCGTTGCAGGAACGCTGCTGCTGCTGCCCTACTGGCGGTCGAACAGTATCCCCCTGTTAGGCGCAGCGATCTTCGCGGTGCTGTCACTATACCTGCCTGTAAATGACGGGCTTGGCACGCGCGGCCGCGCCGTCCTGTTCGGCTCCCTCGCGCTTTCCGCCGCGGTGGTGGCGGCATTGGTATTCAACGGCCACAGTTCGGCGGTGATGTTTGACGTCCGCGCGACCATAGGTCCAGCATCCGGTGTGCTGTTTGTCGGCGCATTTCTTGTCATGCTCGGTGCGCGGCTCCTGCGCTCGCCGGCGTTACTCGCTGCTTCATTCGCCATCGCACTCTATGCCTGGCTACCGCAAATGGACCTGCTGCGGACCGCGGAGCAGCGGGAACGAGCCGAAGCCATGCTCGAAACGCAATTCTGGGCCCGCGAGAACACTGCGCCTGAAAGCGTTTTTATGCTGGATCCGGCAGGGCCTTATGGCTGGCGCCAATACTCTCACCGGCCTTCGTTTGGAACCCTGCGGGAATGGCTGCATTCGGGCTGGATATACGATACAGACCCCGAACTGATGGCCGAAGGTCTCAGACGCGCATTGACCATCGGGCTGGACGTCACCGAATATGTCGAGGCGGCAGACAAGGACCAAGGAAGCGCCTACGCCGCTCTTAGACGCGACGCATCGAACCTCTTCTTCGGCATGAGCGCCGCGGAGCTCTCGACGCTGGCCGACCAGAACGGCATCAGCTACTTCGTCTGGGACAAGGCCAAAGGACGCGAGCTTCCCACCCTGCCTGTCGTATTCCAGAACGAACACTATGCGGTGCTGGCGGCAAACGATCCCTCATGACCGGTGACTCTAAGCCGAAAGTGGCGCATCGCGCCGGCTGACGGCGATCAGATCGGGCTCGGCGCCCAGTCTCTCTAGTTCGTGCACAACACCCTGCAAGGCTCGCTTCTTGTCGGCGATCGCAATCAGCGTCAGCCAGATCAGCTTGATATCGAGGATCACGCCGGCGTGCCTCACATAGACAAGCCCCAGCCGGCTTTTCCATGGCCGGATCAGCCTGTCATAGGCGTCGTCGGGATCGGCGGCGTCCTTCAGGATATCGCCTTCGTCGGAAAAGACGATCGAAGCGAAATCGGTGATCCCAGGGCGAACGTCGAGCAGGCGCCGCTCGTCCGGTGTGTATTTGGCGACCTCGCGCAGCGTGTTGGGCCGCGGGCCGACGAGGCTCATGTCACCCTTGAGCACGTTCCAGAGCTGCGTCACCTCGTCGACCTTCCAGCGCCTGATGAAATGGCCCAATGGCGTGATGCGGGCATCCGCCGCTCCGGTCGATTCGACGCCCGTACGGTCCGCGCCGACAACCATCGAACGCACCTTCACCATCCGGAACGAGCCGCCGCCCCTCGCCGCCCGCTCGCCCATATAGAAGGGTGAACGCCCATCCTGGCGCCAGACAAGGAACAGGATGGCGACAAGCACGGGCGAGAGCACGACTAGGCCGGTCGCAGAAGCAAAGATATCGAGCAGCCTCTTGGCGAGCATATCGGGTCAGCGGCCCATCTGGCGAACACGCTCTGCGATAAGCTCCGCGGTCGGATAGTAGGCCTTTTCGAGCGGCGCGCTGGTCGGTGCCGGCGCGTCAGGCAGCGTGATGCGCGCCGGGGCGCCCTTGAGCTTCGCCGGAGAAACACCCTCCGCCACGCTGGCGACAAGCTCGGCAGCAAAGCCACACGTGCTCCAACCGCCATCGACGGCAAGGAATCGGCCGGTGCGTTCCACCGATTCGCGAATGAGCGCCGGATCGAACGGATTGAGCGCGCGAACGTCGATGACTTCACAGGCGACGCCGTCTTTCTCCAGCAGTTCGGCGGCGGCAAGGGAGAGCGCCACCGAATAGCTGGCGGCGGCGATCGTCAGGTCGCTGCCCTCGCGGCGGATCACCGGCTTTATGCTGCGGATGTCCACATCGGCGGCAGGCGCGACCTCCTCGGCGAGGTCGTAACACCAGCGATCGTCGATATACATCACCGGGTCCGGGCTCTGGGCGGCCGCGATCAGCATGTCGCGTGCGTCGGCAGCAGTCGCCGGCATCAAGACGCGCAGGCCAGGAACGTGCGCGTACCACGAGTGGAGCGCCTGGCTGTGCTGCGCCCCCTGCTCGCCGCCGCGATTGACGATGCCGCGGATTGTGACTGTCGGCGACACGCGTCCGCCCAGCATGTGCCTCCACTTCGCGGCCTGGTTCACGATCTGGTCGGCGGCGAGGATCATGAAGTCCATGCGAGGGTGCACGACGATCGGGTGGTAGCCGTTGAGCGCCGCCCCCACCGCCGCGCCGGTAGTCGCAAGCTCGGACACCGGCGTGTCGATGACGCGCTCCTTGCCGAACTTCTTGTCGAGGTCCTTCATGGAATTGCCGACATACCACGGGCTCCACAGGCCCTGCCCGATCGCGAAACATTTCGGATCGCGCCGCATCGCGTATTCGAAGCCTTCGCGGATAGCGTCGCCGTAAGCCAATCTGGTCATGACCGGCCTCCTGCGTAGACGTAGTCGATCAGCACGTTCCCGGCAGGGAAGTCAGATCCCCGCGCAGCCTCGAGCGCGTCCGCAATCTCGGTTTCGATTTCGGCGTCGATTTCGGCGAAGCGCGACTGGTCGACGCCGCGGGCTTCCTTCAGCGCGTCGGTCAACCGGCGAACGGGATCGCGCTCCTTCCACTGCTTGAGTTCCTCGGGGCTGCGGCGCACGCCGACGTCGATGTCGGCGTTCGGACCGACATGGCCCAGCCAGCGGAAGGTGACGGCTTCGACGAAACCGGGCCCGCCGCCATTGCGCGCACCCTCGATCAAATCAGCGGCTGCTTCGGACACCGCCACCACGTCGTTTCCGTCGATCACGCGGCTCTCGATACGGTGCGCCTCAGCAAACCGCGCCACGCTGTTGCTTGGCTGGCGCAGATGGATATCGAGATGGCTGGAATAGAGATTGTTCTCACAGACGAACAGAACCGGCAGGTCCATCACCCTGGCGAAGTTGAGTGATTCGTGCAGCACGCCTTCCTCGCAGGCACCGTCGCCGAAATAGCAGACGGCTACCTGCCCTTTGCCGTCCATCTTGCAGGCCAGACCAGCGCCGACGGCAATCGGTATGGTCGCGCCGACGATCGGCACCGAACCGTGAAACCCGGATTCCGGCGCAAAAAGGTGCATGGAGCCGCCCATGCCGCGAGAAGCCCCAGTCGCGCGTCCCATCACCTCGGCCAGAATGGCCGTCAGCGGCGCGTGCAGCGCGAGATAGTGCGAATGGCCGCGATGGCCGCTGTAGACACGGTCGCCGCTGTTGAGATGCGCCGAAACGCCGACCGCGACCGCCTCCTGCCCGATGCCAAGATGAACCGGCGTTTTCGTTTCCTTGGCCGTGTAGAGCTCGGCGATGGTCTCTTCGGTCCTGCGGATCAGGACCATGTCGCGATAGAAGGCGACAAGAGCGTCGGTCGACGCGTTCTTGAGATCAAGCGCTTCCGTAAGCTGCCGGGGATCGGCGAGATAGCCGAGCTTGTCCTCGAACTGCATCATCTGCCTCCGAAAAAGGCATGGAGCGACGCGACGACATGGTCGACCTGCTCGTCGCTGAGGATGTGGTTGAGCGGCAGGAGGAGCGACTCGCGGAAGAAGCGGTCGGTCTTCGGCAGGTCGCGCTGCATGCCGAGACCCTTCAGCTGGTGAATGCCGAACCCGCCCCACTGAATAATCGTGCCGATATTGCCGTCGGCAAGGTGCTTGCGAAGCGCGTCGCGCTCGGGATGGCAGAATTCGTAGTTCTGGTAGATGTCGAAATAGCGGTTGTCGGCGTCGGGCGCCGGCGGCAGACGCGCGTCCTCAACATCCTTGAGCGCGTCGTGATAGCGCTGCGCAATCTCGCGGCGGCGCGCGATCGCCTGATCGTAGTAGCCGAGCTTGAAGTTCAGGATCGCCGCGTGGAGGTTGTCCATCCGGCAGTTGGTGCCCCAGATATCGACGTCGAGCGGGATCGATTTTTCCTTGTTCGCGCCGTGGTTCCGCATCGCGCGCACGCGCTCGTAGATGTCCGGGTCGTTGGTCACGAAGCCGCCGGCATCGCCGAAGCAGCCGAGCGTCTTGGACGGGTAGAAGCTGTAGGTGCCCCAGCGGCCTATGGTGCCCGCGCCCTGGCCGTCGAACTTCGCGCCCATGGCCTGGGCTGAATCCTCGAACACTTCGAGGCCGTGTCGTTTGGCGATGTCGAGAATGGCGTCCATGCGGCAGACGCGGCCGTTGACGTGAACGGGCATGATGGCGCGGGTGCGCGGCGTGATCGCCGCCTCGATCGCGTCCGGCGCAATCAGCCAGTCATGCTCGTCGAGTTCGACCGGAACGGGCGTTGCGCCGCCGAAATGTATCGACTGCGCGGCGGCGATGAAGGAATGTCCGGCGATGATGATCTCGTCGCCCGGCTGGATGCCGCTCGCGCGCAGGCCGAGTAATATCGCATTGGTTCCGTCGGAAACGCCGACGGCGTATTTCGCGCCAACGTAACGGGCAAGGTTCTCCTCGAATTCCTCGACATCGCGCTGGAGAATGAAGCCGCCGCGCGAGGCCGTTTCATGGAATATCCTGGTGAACTCGTCGGCCTTTTCGGCATAAAGCCCTGCCCAGTCGAAGAACGGTACCTTCATCATCAAATAATCCCTCAGTACCGGTCGCCTGAACGGCCGCGAAACGGCTGCGGGCCGCTCACTAGACCAGATTCGTCCATTTGTCAGGGCCGTTGTCCTTCGGACAGGCACTGCGCCCCGTCAGTCCTTCAGCGTCGCCTTGCAGTAAATAACCTTGTGCCTGCGATCCGGCTTTCCGGATGCAAGCGGAGTCGGTTCTTCATGCGGAACCATCGTCGCGGTGATCTCCGCCGGCATCGCAACAGGCTGCCCGAACACCAGGCGCTTGAGCAGCTTTTTGCCCGCCATGGTGCGCGGCATCAGATTGAACCGGACCACCGCCGCCTTGATTGGCCGCAAAATCCGCTGGCGCAGCGACGCCGTGGAGACCGGCGTGCTGCCGAAAAACTCGGTCTCAAAACCATGGCCGGCGAACAGCGCCCCCAGTTCCACGACGCCATGATAGGCGTGGGAGAACGGGCTGGGGTTGAAATCGAACAGGTCCTTGTTCGCGTTCGACACCAGCACCACCCCGCCCGGACGAAGGAGCCGGCGGCACTCGGCGGCAAACTTTGCCGGGTCGGGGATGTAGTAAAGCGCCTCGAAAATGAGGATGACGTCGAAACTCGCGGCGGGCAGGCCGGTATCGGTTGCATCGATGCAAAGGATATCGAGCCGCTCGCCGTAATGCGCCTTGGCGCGGTTGACGATCGGCTGCGAAATGTCGCCGGCGACCACCGATTTCGCAATCCCGGCGAGATAGCCCAGTCCCGGTCCCGTGCCGCAGGCGACCTCGAAGACATCCTTGCCGCGGCAATATTCGGCTGCCCAATAGTAGCGGTTGCAGACCCGGAAGAGCTGCTCGGCGGATATTTCCTCACCCGCCAGTTCGGTAACGGCCTCGAAGTCCGGTTGCATGGCCGGCTCCCCGGTCAGGCTTCGAAGATGTTGGGCGCAGATTTGCGGTAGCGGCCGCGCGTATCGACGACCAACGGGGCGTGCCGCGCGATCTCGTCATAGTCGAAAGCGTCATGGTCGGTCGCGACGACAACGCAGTCCACGCTCTTGAGGAACTCCGGCGTCAGTTCCTCGCTGGCGAGATCGAGGTGATGTTCGCGCATCTTCGGGAAGCGCGGCAGATGCGGATCGGTGTAGGACACGATGCCGCCCTTCTCCTTCACCGCTTCCATCAACCAGATCGACGGCGACTCGCGTGCGTCGTCGACGTTCTTCTTGTAGGCGATCCCAAGGAAGTGGACGCGGCTGCCATTGAGCGCCTTCTTGCGACTGTTCAGGGCATCGGTGATGCGGCCAAGAACCCAGCCGCGAATGTCGTTGTCGATCTCGCCCGACAGCTCGATGAAGCGCGTGTTGAGCCCGTATTCGCGCGCTTTCCAGGCAAGGTAGAACGGGTCGATCGGGATGCAATGGCCGCCCAGCCCCGGCCCCGGATAGAAGGCGGTGAAACCGAACGGCTTGGTGGCGGCCGCATCGATCACCTCGAAAATGTCGACGCCCATCTTGTTGGCGACGATCTTCATCTCGTTGACGAGGCTGATGTTGACCGAGCGGTGGATGTTCTCCAGTAGCTTGGTCATCTCGGCCGCACGCGTGGAGGAAACCTCGACAAGCTGCTCGACGATGACCGAATAGATTTCCTTGCCGCGCGCCAGGCAGGCCGGCGTCATCCCGCCGATGACCTTGGGGATTGTCGCGGCGTTGTATTTGGCGTTGCCCGGGTCCTCGCGCTCCGGCGAATAGACGATGAAGATGTCCTTGCCGACCTCGAAGCCGCGCTTCTTCACGGCGCCGGCGACAACCTCGTCCGTCGTGCCGGGATAGGTCGTGCTTTCCAGCGAAATCAGCTGGCCCTTGCGCAAATGCGGCCCGATGAGTTCCAGCGTCGACACGATGAAGGTCATGTCGGGTTCGCGCTGATGCGTCAGCGGCGTCGGCACGCAGATGATGATGCCATCGACGTCCGACAGTCCTGCGGGGTCGCTGCTTGCCGTCAGCTTGTCGCGCGCCGCGGCGACCCGGCTGCCTTCGATGTAACGGATCGGACTGCCACCGCCATTGATGAGCGAAACCTTGTCCTCATCGATGTCGAAACCCAGCACATCCGTTCCCGCCTCGGCGAAATGGAGCGCGAGCGGCAAACCGACGTAGCCGAGACCGATGATCCCAATCTTCATGACAAAGCTCTGGTAAGGCGGGAGGACGACCGTCCAATAGTCGAACACTGGTGGAGTGTAAAGCGAACGCCGACTGTGCAATTTCTCGTGCAGGTCAGCCGGACGGAACAACTTCACAAATGTTACAGAAGCCGCCTGCAAACGTGCGCGCCGCGAGGTTGCGGCATTTCCGCCGCGCATGATAACAGCGCCTCGTCCCGCGTTCGCGGGGAGTCACTCTTTCGCTTCGAAAGGCGCCCACCGACATGACCATGCCCTTTATCGACCTCGCCGCGCAGCAGGCTCGGATTCGCGGCCGCCTCGACAGCGCTATCGCGCGGGTGCTCGACGAGGGCGCCTACATCATGGGTCCCGAAGTGAAGCAGTTCGAGGAGCAGCTGGGCGCGTTCTGCGGGGCGAAGCACACGCTCTCCTGCGCCAACGGCACAGACGCTCTGTCGCTGGCGTTGATGGCGCTTGGCGTGAAAGCGGGCGACGCGATTCTTGTCCCGTCCTTCACCTTCGCCGCGACCGCCGAGGTGGTTCCCTTCATCGGCGCAACGCCGGTCTTCGTCGACGTGCTGCCCGACACCTTCAACATGGACGTGGAGAGCTTCAAGCGCGCCATCGCGCATGCCAAGGCGGAGGGCCTGAACCCGAAGGCAGTGATCCCAGTCGACCTTTTCGGGCTGGCGGCCGATTTCGATGCGATCATTCCTGTTGCGCGGGAGAACGGCATCGCGGTGATCGACGATGCGGCGCAGGGCTTCGGCGCCGGCTATCATGGCCGAACCGTCGGCTCGATCGGCGACATCACAACGACGTCGTTCTTCCCGGCCAAGCCGCTCGGCTGCTACGGCGACGGCGGCGCAATCTTCACGGAGGACGACGAACTCGCGGCGCTGATCGACTCCTACCGCATCCATGGCAAGGGCTCGCACAAATACGACAACGAGCGCATCGGCATGAACAGCCGGCTCGACACGCTGCAGGCTGCAATATTGATCGAGAAGCTGGCGATCTTCCCCGACGAGATCGAGGAGCGGCAGAACGTTGCGCGACGTTACGCGGAGGGCCTGAAGGGCCGCTACGAGACGCCGATCGTGCCGGAAGGACTGACCAGCACATGGGCGCAGTATACGATCAAGACGAAGTCGGAGGCCGAACGCGCCGAGGTGCAGGAAAAGGCGAAGGCCGCCGGCATCCCGACAGCGATCTACTATCCGATCCCGCTGCACGCGCAGACCGCCTTCCGGTCATACCCGCGCGATCCGGACGGCCTGCCGGTCAGCGACGACCTCGCCAAGCGTGTCATCAGCCTGCCGATGCACCCTTATCTGGGCGCGCAGGTGCAGGAGAAGGTCATCGAGGCGGTCGTGTAGCGGCTGCCTCGGGGCGGGCGACATGCGCATCTGGCTAGCCACGGTCGGCGAGCCGCTGCCTGTCGATGATGGCTCGCCCCGCCTGCTCCGCAGCGGGCAGTTCGCACACTGGCTGGCCGGCCATGGGCACGACGTCGTGTTCTGGACCGGCACGATGGATCACTACCAGCGGCGGCTACGGTCCGACACAACCACCACCTACGAGGTCAATCCGAACTACAAGATCGTCGCGCTCGCCGGGCGGCACTACGATCGCACAATTTCCTATTCGCGCTTTCGCAACCACGGCGATATCGCCAGGTCCTTCAAGGCCATCGCCGGCGACCATGAAGCGCCGGATGTCATCCTCGCTTCCTATCCGATAGAAGAGCTTTGCCGCGAGTTGCTGAACTTTGCCGAGCCGCGCGGTATTCCCGTTGTCATCGACATCCGCGATTTCTGGCCAGACATCTTTTCGGAAATGCTCCCGGCTCCGCTGCGTCCCCTCGCCCCCCTAGCCTTCTACCCCTTGGAGCGCGCCGCCAGACGGACGTTGCGGCGCGCCACCGCGATTTCGGGCATGACCGAAACAGCGATGGGTTGGGGCGTCGCGAAAGCAGGGCGCGAGCCGCACGAGGCCGATTTCTGGTTCCCGTTCAGCTACCGGCGCAGCAATGTCGTGCATCAAACCGCTGCCGTGGAGCACGATCCAGCAGCCGACGGCCTTCGCCTCTGTTTCCTCGGTTCGCTTTCGCAACGAAGCAATATCGAGGTGCTGATCGACGCGTTCAGGTTGTTGAACGAACATGGTGTGAAGGCCAGGCTCTCGATCTGTGGCGCCGGCGACGCCGAAGCCGGACTGAAGGCGCGCGCCGCCGACCTCCCCAACGTGGAATTGCTGGGCTGGGTTGGTGCCGCCGAACTTCACGCCGTCATGCGCGAATCGGACTTCGGTGCGCTGCCCTACGACCGCGCCGATTTCCACAAGTCGATCCCCAACAAATGCGTGGAATATTTTGCCGGCGGGCTGCCCGTTCTGACCTGTACGGAGGGTGAAGTGCGCAGCCTCGTGGAGAACCGGAATTGCGGGGTGTGGGTTCCAGCGCGCCCGGAAGAACTGGCGCGCGCAATCTCCGAACTTGCCGGCGCGCCCGAGCGGCTCGCGGAACTCAAACGCAACGTCGTCAAGGTGTTCGACGACACGTTCGAAGAAAACGTCGTATTCGAAAAGGCCGTCCGGAAGCTGGACGAAATCGCTCGAATGTCGCAGAGCCGTGTGAGCGACAAAGGGTCGACGTTACCGTGAAAATCCTCACCGTCATCGGCGCGCGCCCGCAATTCATCAAGGCGATCGCTCTGTCGCATGCCGTCGCCAGGGCGAACGGCGTGCAGGAAGTTCTGCTCCACACCGGCCAGCACTACGACGACAACATGTCGGCCGTGTTCTTCCGCGACCTCAGGCTGGCCGAGCCGAAGTACAGGTTCGACCTCGGCGGCGGCCGGCACGGCGACATGACGGGCCGCCAGCTCATTGCAATCGAGGAAGCGCTGATCGCCGAGAAGCCGGATGTCTGCCTCGTCTATGGCGATACGAACTCGACGCTCGCCGGCAGCCTCGCGGCCGCGAAGCTGCATGTCCCGGTGGCGCATGTCGAGGCCGGGCTGCGCTCGTTCAACCGGCGCATGCCTGAAGAGATAAACCGTGTCGTATCCGACCACCTGGCGACATGGCTGTTCGCGCCGACCGAGACGGCTGTACACAACCTGGCGAGCGAAGGCATTGGCGGCGACAAGGTGCACATGGTCGGCGATGTCATGTACGACGTCTCGCGGCTGATCATCGACAACCCGGGACGGCGTACGGATATCGCGAAAGGGCTGGGATTGAGCGACAAAGGCTACGCAGTCGCGACCATCCATCGTCAGGAAAACACAGACGATCCGGATAGGCTCCTCGCCATCCTCGAGGCGCTCGCCGAACTGTCAGCCCAGATGAATGTCGTGCTGCCGCTCCACCCGCGAACGCGAAAGACGATCGCCGGCGACTCCGAGGCCGGAAAGGCGCTGGAGCGGTTGATGACAATCGATCCCGTCGGTTTCTTTGACATGGCCACTTTGCTGGCAGGCGCCAAACTCGCCGTGACCGATTCAGGCGGACTGCAGAAGGAAGCCTTCTTCCACGGCGTGCCGTGCGTCACCGTGCGCGACGAGACCGAATGGGTGGAGCTCGTCGAACATGGCTGGAACAGGCTGCCGGCTTCCATCACAAGCGGTGCGATCAGCGAGGCAATCGATGCGGCCCTTGCATCGGGCGGCGGCAAACAGGCGATGCCCTATGGCGACGGCCATGCGGCGGAAGCCATCTTGAAGGTGCTCAGCGCCTGACCGGTCATTGCTCGGCCCAGGATTGAGGAATGACAAACTCAATCAGCTCCAGGAGCTGCTCATCCGAGCAGTCCGCGCAGCCGCCTCGCGGAATCATAGCTTTGTTGCCGGCGATGGCTAGCTCAAGCAGTTGCCTCCTGTCGCGAGGAAACCGGTCCCAGTCCTCGATGTTTCCCCTGACGGGCGCGCCATACTGACCGTCGTCATGACAGCTGGCGCAGAACTGGGAATAAATCGCAGCAGTCGATGGCGCGTGTTCGGTTACCGGCTGCGGCCGGGCTGCGACGTGCATCACGTCATCCTCGACTGACGGCGCAACCCTTGCCGGGGCCTGCCCGTCGCTGTTCGGGTCGAGCAACAGCAGATGCCGCACCCGCCCCCACGAACCCTACAGCCAGCCTACCGTCGCGATTGACAGCGACGGTTTTCGGCAGGCCATAGCTTTCCGGGAAATTGAGGCGCTTCGGCGTGAGATCTTCACCGCGATAGATGAACAGGCTGTGGTTGTTCGTGTCGGCGACGTAGATATTGCCTTCGTGATCGACCGCCACTTCGTGCGGATAGTCCAGTACGCCGCCGACTACGCCAAGTTTGCGACCATCCATCGAAACGAACGCCAGTTCATTGGCCCCGCGATTGGACACCACGAACCGATCGGCGACTTCGTCGTGCTCGATATAGTAGGGCCTGTTCCATGCGAATTGATCGTCATCCGCATTGGCGGAGATCCACCTTATTTTCCCCTCATGATCGAGCAACCCAATTCGTGAGCCGAAACCGCTGAATCCGCCCAGGAACATTCCGCTCTCTGAAAACCACTGCACGATCTCGTTTGAGCAGTCGGAAACGTACAGGATACCGTCATGATAGTCGGTTCCGTAGGGTAGCGAGAACGTCCCGTATCCCATGCCGCTCCTACCGACGACGCCGACAAGGTCATACCCGTCGATTGAAGGCTGCGCCGACGGGAAGAAGGTCAACCTGAGGTCGAGCGAACAAACTTCATCAGCGCGTTTGACGGTCAGCAGGATATCCACGGGCCTCGGGCCGGCGGGCTCGTCCGCCAGCACGACCGAAAGCGTCTCCCCGTCAACTGCAATGTCGAGGATCGAAGCCAGATCAACGTTTGTGGAGCCAGCATCGCGGACTCGAACGAAACGTCTTCGGACAACAGACCCGAGACGGCGCTCGCCTCGATGCGCATCTCCATCAGTGCAAGGACGGGAACATCGACGTGCTGATTGAGAAGCGGCCCGCCCGAAAGGCAACGCACCGAGTTGTCGTGTGCACGGGCAAAGTGCGGGACAAGGTAGTCGCGCTCGGCAGTCAGGTCGGCTACGCGCCTGCGGAGCCTTTCATTTTCGGCCGCAACTTCGCCATCGTTCAACCAAGGCAAAGGGGTGCGGCCCGAGCCCTTGCCTCCAGGTTCAGCAACCGTCGGCGAGACACTGGAAGCCACTGGTTCGCCTATGCCTGACGTGTATTGTGCCTGAGAGAATCGGTAACCCAAGGCACTAGCGCCGGCCATGACAAAGCAGAAAGCCAATGAACCCAGCGATGATCTCATCCGTTTTCTCTTCCGAAGCTTTCTGCTGTCCGGGCTGGTCGCGACTATCATACTGGTGTTCCTGCCTCAAGGAACCCCGGCCATAGCGCAAGACGAGGCATGCGGTACGTTCAATGGGGCCAGATCATGGACAGAAACGGATTGGCAGTCCGAGGTCATTCTCGCCCGGGAAAAAGCCCCCAACTTCGCGGCGCTACAGGGTCTTGCGGCTATTGCTGTCGAAGGCAAACCGAATTTGTTGGTTACACATGGAGGGGCCGCCAATGCGACCATGCTTGATCCTTGGCTGAAACCCCTGATCAGCAAGGGATTGTCCACCCGAAACACGGATGAGGGATTTCCTCTTCTGGCCGATGTGGCCGTCGGAGAGGATGGCTTCATGTGGACCAACTACCGGGCGCCGGAAGTGATCTGGACCAACCGCCAGGTCGGAAAAAGCGCGCAAATACCCTTAGGAGACGAATTCAGTGGAGCGGTGGGGATAGCCTACGCGCCGACGATCGATTCATTCCTCGTTCCCTCGAGACGTTCATCGAAGATCGCCGTCATCCGCCGCGGCGAGAGCGACTGGACGGTTGAAATCGCCGAACTCAAGCTGCCTGCCGGGATTGCGAGTCCGATTGCATATGACATCCAGGTCGACGGCGACTGCGCGACGGTGGTCTATCGTGAAGCTGGAACGGTGCTTCGCTTTTCGGTGAATTCGCTAGGCGCCGAGGGCGGTACTTCAACTTCCGTGGCCTTTGCCGAAACCCACTTCGACCGCCCGCAGCACGCCCAATGGCAAAATGGGCGATTTTACGTTGTGGAAACGGACGCCCGCAGGGTGCGAGTGCTTTCACCGGCCGAGAAGCACATCTGGCGCCTGAACCTTCCCGATCGAATTTTTCGCGGTTTGGCCGTCGGGCCAGGGGGCCGCCTTTTTCTGACCGGCTTTTCAGACGAACCACCGGCTAGCGAGAACGCGACTGGCGTTTTCGAGCTTTCGGTGCCGCAGGACCTCATGGGACGTCCCGTAGGCGGCGCTGATCAGTAGCTGGGGCGCCTGCCCAACGTTCACGAGTGGCTGCGCTGCCGTGCTCGCGAAATTCGGCTCGGCTGACATTCTGCCTTGACCCCGAGCTTGAATGACGCGACGAACCGCCGCTGTTTCCGGATTCCTGCAACCCGCCTAGCCCAGGGCCGCCATTCATGAATACTGCCGAAATCGCCACATTGACCGAGGTGCGGCCATGACGGCGAAGGGCGGGCTGAAAGTTCTGCATCTCACGACTGTCCACGCCCGACATGACCAGCGCATTCTGGCGAAGGAATGCGCCGCGCTCAGACAGGCGGGTCATGAGGTAATGCTGCTGGTTGCCGACGGTCTTGGAGCCGAGGCATGGAACGGCATTCAGATCCATGACGTTGGGGCGCGCGGTCAACGCTTGCACCGAATGACCGTGCTGCCCTGGCGTGCATTGCGGCGCGTCAGGCGGCTCAACCCCGATGTGGTCCATATTCACGACCCGGAGCTACTTCCTGTTGCGGTCGTGCTCTCCATGTCCGGCAAATTGGTCGTTTACGACGCACATGAGGATTTACCGCGATCGATCAAGAGCAAGCACTGGCTGCCTAACTGGCTTCTTGGCACCGTGAGTTTCATTGCAGAACGAGTGGAGAACTTTTGCGCCGGTCGAATGTCCGCCGTCGTCGCGGCTACTTCGCCGATTGCGGCCCGGTTCGAGAGACCGAACCGGCTTGTGGCGACGATCCGCAACTATCCGAACTTGTCAAACGTGCCCATCGTCGAGCCGAGCCCCGAACCGAAGACCTTCTGTTATGTCGGCGCCATTTCCCTGCACAGGGGCATAATGGAAATGCTCCGGGCGACTCATCTGGCCGGCGCGAGGCTCATTCTTGCAGGCCGCTTCGGTGACGAGCAGTTGCAAGCCACCGTGGAAAAACTGCCGGAATGGAACAACGTCGAGTATCTAGGTGTCGTTCCTCACGAAGAGGTCTGGCCAATCATGCGCCGGGCTCACGCTGGCCTTCTTTTTCTGCACCCGGTGCGGAACTACATCGACTCTCTGCCGGTGAAGCTGTTCGAATATATGGCTGCCGGCTTGCCGGTCCTGGCATCCGACTACGCCGGATGGCCTGATATCGTGCGGTCGAACCAGACTGGATACCTCGCCGATCCACTGGATGCCGAGGCGATCGCCAGAGTCATGCGTCGTGTCCTTGCTGAGCCGAAACAGGCGCAGAAGATGGGACAGTTGGGGCGAAAACTCGTTCTGTCGGGGTATAGTTGGGCAAACGAGGCCAACAATCTCGTGAAACTGTACGAGCAATTGGCGGCCGGACCGCGTCAAAAGAAGACGGAACTCTAGCCTCACGCCCGGCAGGATTGCTGAACAGGTCAGCATTTCCTATCAACTAGTGATCAATTGCAGGATTGCCGTACAGAGTATGCCGATGCGGTTACGGAAAAGGTTGACGAACCTGCCGAGGCGGCAAAAGCAGCTCGTCGTGCTTCTGACCGACATGGGTATGGCGCTTGCCGCGACCTGGCTTGCATTCTCCCTCCGTCTGGAGCTGCGGCATTTCCCCAAGGACTATGAGTGGGTTGCCTATGGGCTGGCGACCGTCCTCTTCGTCCCGTTCTTCATCAGGTTGGGGCTCTATCGGGCCATTTTCCGCTACACCGGCGTTTCGAGCCTCAGTTCGTCCGCCACCGCGGTGTTCCTCTACGGCGTCGTCTATTTCGGCGTACTGGTCATTGCCGAGTTCCCGGGCGTGCCTCGCTCTGTCGGCATCCTTCAACCGATCCTGTTCTTCAGCCTGGTGTTCGGCAGCCGCATATCAGCCGCGCAGATGCTCAAGCGCTCCGATGGGAGCGCCAGCGTAGTCAAGAACGTACTCATCTATGGAGCCGGTGAAGCCGGAGCACAGGCGAGTCAGGGTCTGGCAACGGCCCGTGAGTACAACATCTGCGGCTTCGTCGACGACGATCCGGCCAAGCACGGGCGGCAGTTGAACGGGGTGGAGATATCTGCCCCTTCGCGCGTTCCGGCGCTGGTGGCCCGCTACGACGTCACTGACATTCTGATCGCGGTGCCAAGCGCCAGCGTCGAACGCCGGCGGCAGATCATCGACTCGCTGGTCGACCTGAAGGTACGTGTCCGAACGCTTCCGGGGATACTTGATATCGCGCGCGGCGAGGCCCACAGCGCCGAGCTGCGCGAACTGCAGATCATCGACCTGCTGGAGCGGGCACCGATCACCGATACGATCGACCCGGCGCAGCTCAAAGGCAAGCGGGTGCTCGTTACCGGAGCGGGCGGCTCGATCGGAAGCGAGCTCTGCCGCCAGATCCACGCCTGCGAACCGCGTTCGCTCGTGCTTTTCGATCACAGCGAGTTCGGGCTCTACACGATCGACGCCGAACTGCACGCGCAGGCTGACAAGCAATCGCTATCCACCGTCACCCACGCATGCCTCGGTTCTGTTCGCGACAAGGACAGGCTGAACGCCGTATTCTCGAAGCACCGACCGCAGATCGTCTTTCACGCGGCAGCGTACAAGCACGTGCCGCTGATCGAGAGCAACGAAATCGAGGCGGCAACCAACAATGTCATCGGGACTCTAAACGCTGCCCGGGCCGCGCAAAGCGTGGAGGCGGAGCGCTTCACGCTGATATCCACCGACAAGGCCGTCCGGCCGACCAATATCATGGGGGCGAGCAAGCGCCTCGCAGAACAGGTCGTACAGGCACTCGCGGCGGAATCGAAGGGCGCGACCGTGTTCTCGATGGTGCGCTTCGGCAATGTGCTGGGCAGCAGCGGCTCCGTCGTGCCGCTGTTTCGCCGCCAGATTGCAACTGGCGGCCCGCTCACCATTACCGACCCTGAAGTGACACGCTACTTCATGACCATTCCGGAGGCGGTGGGGCTGGTTCTGCACGCCACCGCGATGGCGGAAGGCGGCGAAGTCTTCGTTCTCGACATGGGCGAGCCGGTGAAAATCATCGACCTCGCCCGCAAGATGATCCGCCTGGCGGGCAAGCTCGAGAAGTCCGAGGAGCGCCCGGACGGTGACATCGAAATCGTGTCCATCGGTTTGCGGCCGGGTGAGAAGCTCTACGAAGAACTCTTGATCGGCGAAAATCCGAGCCCGACTTCGAACCCCCATATCATGATGGCCCGAGAGAGCTTCCTGCCCTGGCCCCAGCTGGAAAAGGAACTGGCCGAACTGAAGGCGGCGGTCGAAACCGAGGACAAGAAGCGCCTGCTGGCAGTTCTCAAACGCACCGTTTCCGGCTTCCGTCGCACGCGCAATGGCGGCATGGGCGGCGACGAGTCTGCTCCGCCACAGGCGGCCATTCAGACCTACGCCAGCACAAGCCTGTCCGGGCCCTCAAGCACGTAGCGTTCGCCGGTGCGCGGGCAGACCAGATCGTCGCCCAATATCTCGCCCGAGCGCGAAACCCAGCCTTTGCGCCGCGCCGGCATGCCGACCATGAGCGCATAGGCAGGCACGTTTCTGGTGACGACCGCCCCGGCGGCGATCATGCTGTATTCGCCGAGTTCGTTGCCACACACGATCGTGGCGTTGGCGCCAATCGTAGCGCCACGCCGCACCGTTGTCGGGCGGAACTCGTCCTTGCGCTCCACTTCGGCGCGCGGATTGAGCACATTCGTGAACACGCAGGATGGGCCGCAGAAGACGCCCTGCTCCATTTCAACACCCTTGTAGAGCGATACGTTGTTCTGGATCTTGCAATTGTCGCCAACAGAGACGTCCGGCCCGATGACGACGTTCTGGCCGATCGAGCAATTTGCTCCGATGGTCGACCCCTCCAGGATGTGGCTGAAATGCCAGATCTTCGTGCCCGCACCGATGGTGACGCCGTCGTCAACATAGGCGCTCTCGTGAACGGTGTAGTTCGTGCTCAAGTCCGCGCTCCACGATTTTGCAGCTTGAGATTGGCCGAAAGAGCATCCTCGGCTGACTGCAGCAATTTCAGGACACGCAGCCCCTCGTCTCCGTCTGTCAGCGCCTGGCGCCCATTATCGACGCAATCTATGAAATGGCTACATTCGTTGCGCAGCGGCTCCGAGTTGTCGACCTTCACATACTCGGCTTCTGCCTTGCGTGGCACGGGCGCCGGTCCCGACATGTCGAACCCATGCCGGTAAACGGCGAGTTTGCGATCCCATTCAGGCGCGCTGTCCTCGAAAACCGCGCTCGCCTTCTCGCCGATGACCACCAGCCGCTGCTCCTTGAACGGATGCATCCACGAGGTCAGCGCATGCGCGCTGCCGCCGGACGGAAAGTGCATCTGCACGCCGGCAATATCGGCGACCCCCGGCAGGAACGACACGTTGCCATGCGCGGTCACGCTTGTCGGCTCTTCGCCGAACAGGCTGAGAAGCATCGAAAAATCGTGCGGGGCGAAGGACCACAAAACGTTTTCTTCGGCACGGAACTTTCCAAGCGAAAGCCGGTTCGAATAGGCATAGCGGATCGCGCCCAGCTCGCCGCCGCGTACCATCTCGCGGAGTGCAGCGAATACCGGATGGTATTGCAGCAGGTGGCCGACCATGAGCACGCGGTCGTGCTTGCGGGCCAAGGCACACACTGCCTCGGCGTCGGCGATGTCGAGTGCAAGCGGCTTTTCGACGAAAACATGCTTGCCGGCCTCAAGAGCACGGCCTGCCTGATCGGCGTGGAGAGGTGCGGGCGAAGCGATCGACACTGCGTCGATAGACGTATCGGCGAGTACCTCGTCAAACGAGGCCGCCGTCGCACCGTAAGTCGATGCCGCCTCCTCCGCCGCCGCGCGGTTCTCGTCGACAACCGCGGCCAGAACGCCAAGTTCGGCGAAGTTGCGGACAAGATTCCTGCCCCAGTATCCGTAGCCGATATGGGCGATGCGGGCCATTGTGCTGACCTTGTGGTTCGTGGGAAGTCGCGGGCACCGGCCCGCGCGAGTGGACGGCGCACTTCCTAGCAAAACAGGTGCAATTCGCAAGCCGGACAGGACCGGCTGAGAGGCCGCCGGCGGCCAGCGGCTAGTTGTTGCGGATCTTTAGCCGGTTCTCCCACTCGACCGCGTGAGAGATAATCGTGGCGAGATCATCGAAGCGCGGCTCCCAGTGGAACTCGCGCCGGGTCAGGTCCGCATTGGCAACGATTGCCACGGCGTCGCCTGGTCGGCGGCCGTTGAGCCGAACCTCGAAATCGCGCCCGACCGTCTTCTTCACCGTGTCGATAACCTCGCGCACCGAATAGCCGCGTCCATAGCCGCAATTGGCGACGATACTCTCGCCGCCCGAACGTAACCGCTGGAGTGCTAGGTAATGCGCCTCGACGAGATCGGAGACGTGAATGTAATCGCGGATGCAGGTGCCATCCGGCGTCGGGTAGTCCGTGCCATAGATTTCCATGTAAGGGCGCTTGCCGGTCGCGGTTTCCGACGCAACCTTGATCAGATGCGTGGCCCCTCTGGTCGACTGGCCTGTGCGCATGCGCGGGTCGGCCCCGGAGACGTTGAAATAGCGCAGCGCAGCGTAGGTGATATCGTGGGCTGCGGACGTGTCACGCAGCATCCACTCCGTCATGAGCTTGGACGTGCCGTACGGCGAATCGGGTCTCGTCTGCGCTTCCTCAACCACCGGAACCATTTCCGGGGTACCGTAGACCGCGGCGGTGGATGAAAAGATGAAATGCGGAACGCCGAGCCTGACCGCGCTTTCGATCAGAGCGCGCGATTTGACGGTGTTGTTGAGATAGTAGCCGAGCGGATCGGTCACCGATTCAGGAACAATGATCGAACCCGCAAAGTGGATGATAGCGTCGACGCCGCGCCGCATCATCACGGTCTCGACCGTATCCTGGTCGGCGATGTCGGCCGCGACAAGTTCCGCCTCCGCTGGCACAGCCCAGTCGAAGCCGGTGCTCAAATTGTCGATGACAACGACGTCCTCGCCTGCATCGAGGAGCTTCCAGACCATATGGCTGCCGATGTAACCGGCACCACCCGTAACAAGAACAGACACGCCGTACTCCAGCACAAGTCGGCGGCACGCAGCCGCTCGGCCAGAACCTACGGTGCATTGGTGGACTATTCGTAAACTGCCTGAGCGGTGTCCGGATCAGGGGCCGGAACCTTCCGGGGAGCGCACAGGATGATGCCGAAGACGATGGTGACGATAGCGCTCATGGGGTCCATGCTGAAAGCAACATCAGCATTCAGATACACGGCCAGAACCAGCACCAACGCCATGCCGGCGCGGCGGTACGACACTTCAGTCGCTCCACGTACGAGCAGCCACAGAAAGGCGAGATACAGGACGAGAAAGGCCAGACCGCAAATCCCGAAGGCGACCATGTGGGTCACATATTCGTTGTGTATGTAGGGCGCGCTGGCCGTCGCAGCGTCCTCGTAGACGCGGATGGCATCCATTCGGTCAGCCAGACCGTGGCCAAAGATCGGCTTCTCCAGAAAAGCCTGCCAGCCCGCGTATATTTGCTTGGCGCGGTGACCAAACGACTCGTTTATCACCGTTTTATTAATGAAGAAATAGCTTACCTCATAGTATAGAGCATACAGCCTGTAGTAAGCAGTATAGTAAAATGCGACCGAAAATATCGGAAGGAATACAGCCATTGCGGCCGCAAGTGTGCGCCACCGGCGATTTTCGGCAGCCCAGGCAATCGACACAAACGCATATCCGACAACAATGCAGATGATCGCGATCTTGCTGCCCGAGATAAGGACCGGGAAAAAGGCTGCAGCCGATACCAGAAATGCCAGCCGATGTCCGTCGCCGAACTCAAGCGCGCGCGACAGGAGCAACGTCGCGAGCATCGCGATAACCATGCCATAGCCGACCGGACTTACCTGAAATCCGCCAGGACGAGCCACGCCAAGCACGAAGAACTGGAAGGCCGACACTCCTATAGCGAACATGAGAATGAACAGCAGAATGCGATCGACCAACCACGGCGTGAACGCCAGACGGCGAAGAGCGTATGCATATGGAGCAAGCAGCAGAAGCGTGAGGTACGAACTTATCGAATAGTGGTTCCTGAGACCGCCGCCGTTGACGATATCGGCGCCGACCACCAGCACGTAACATACGAACATGTAACGATGAATCGACCGGATATCGTCCGGAACATCCCTGTCGCGGATCATCAGGTACATGCCATAAAGCGCAACGAGTGCTGTGGAGACCGTACCGCCCGGCGACGTCAACGCCCCCGGGAACCCGGCCAGCGCGATCCAGAAGAAGATCTTGTCGGCGCGGGAACCGAGGCGCCAGGGCGCTTCTGTTTCGATGCGATCAGATTGCACGGCCATACTCGTCATCGTAGCTTACGATGTCGCCCTCGCCGAGATAGGAACCGCTTTTTACCTCAATTATCACCAGCGGCCTCTCGCCGGGGTTTTCCAGCCGGTGTCTGTGGCCGGAGGGAACATAGGTGGACTGATCGGTGGCAAGCAGGATCTCTTCATCGCCGGTGGGTCACCCTCGCAATGCCGCTGACCACAACCCAGTGTTCGGAGCGGTGCCGGTGCGACCGCAGGCTCAGCCGTCCGCCGGGCTTTACCTCGATGCGCTTGATCTTGAACCGTTCACCCTCCTCCAGCACCGTGTAGCTGCCCCACGGCCTGTGTGCCGTCGGGTGGAGCCGGGCCGCATCGGACCCTTCGGATCTGAGCCGGTCATAGACCTGCTTGATGTCCTGGACAGCATGTCTGTCGCAAACGAGCAGCGCATCTGCCGTATCGACCACGAGCAGGTCCCTGACCCCAAGCGGTCGGGCCGAATGCCGAAGGTGGCGATACGACCCTCGCGCGCCGCCTGCACGGCCTGATCCACTGCGGCTTCGAATGCCCCGTGGTCGGTGATCAGATGATCGGCCGGCATGACGAGCGCAATGGCGTCGGCGCCGGTCGTCCCGGCCAAGTGCAGACAGGCGAGCGCGACGGCGGGCGCCGTGTCGCGGCCCATCGGCTCCAGAATCAGATCGTGCTGCAGGCGCCCTTTTGACTGAAGATCGAATTCATCCGCGGTCAGGACCATCAGTTCGCGGTTGGTCACCGTGACGATCAGCTCGACTCCGCGCAGCGCTGCCGCCCGGGCATATGTCTTGCGGATAAGCGTTTCACCATCCGGCAATGCGATCAAGGGCTTGGGATAGGTCTCGCGGGAGAGTGGCCACAGCCGGGAGCCCGCGCCGCCGCTCATGATGACCGGTACGATATTCATACCGATGTGGCCTCCTCCAGATGAGCTTTCGCCCTTGCCAGACCTTCAGCCAGCATGGTCGCTGCGGCCTCAGCTGTGTCCGCCTCGACATAACAGCGCAGTTCCGGCGCGTTGCCGGAGGCGCGATAGTGGAGCACGGTCCCGTCGCCACCCTTCAAGCGCACCCCATCGGTAGTGTCCAGCGTCCCGGCCTCGAGCAGACCGGCCGTGAACCGCATGCGGAACGCCGCATCATCGCGCAGCTCCGCGACAAAGGAGTCGCTCGCCCAGGTCGGCACGTGCTGCAGCCGGGCAGCCGCGGCGGGGCGAAAGCAGAAGCGGCCACCCAAGGCGGAGAGCCGGATTCGCTGGTGCCTGGCGATCCACAACACTGCGAGGATAGGAACAAGCGCATCGCGGGTCGGCAGAGCGGTCAGGCGCCTGCCGGCTACGGAGGCATCCGTGCCGACGAGCACGCCTCCACTCGCCTCGAAGCCCACGACGGTGCCGGCACCGCTTGCCGTAGCGACTGCAATAGCCTCGATCACATGAGGCGAACCGATACGCGTGCGAACGACCTGAGAAAAGCGCCCGCATCGCTCTATACCCGAATTGGACGTGATCGGCGTCACAACGCAGCCGGCCCCAAGCAGGTCGGCCGTGACTGCTCCCACCAGATCGCCGCGCAGGAACGCGCCAGCTTCGTCAGCGACCAGCGGCCGGTCGGCATCGCCATCGGTGGACACAATGGCGTCGAGCCCGTGCGCGCCTGCCGCGGCGCGGCACCGCTCTGCGTCCCGTTCCTCCAGCGCCTCAGTATCGACCGGCACGAAAATGTCGCTGCGCCCGAACGGAACCACCTCCGCGCCGAGCGCTTCGAGAATGTCCACCAGCATGTCGCGCGCAACGGACGAGTGTTGGTAGACGCCGACGCGCATGCCACTGAAAGCGCCAGGCTCAAGCATGGCCAATGCCCGCGCCACATATCCCTCCACGGCGTCATCGGCGCGAAAGGTGCCACGCTCTCCCGGGGGCGGAGCAACCACCATGCGGGCCTCCGCGGCTGATATCGCCGCCTCGTCGCCTTTGTCGATCTCGCCGTCCGGCCGGTAGAATTTGAGCCCGTTGCGGTCGGCCGAAATATGACTGCCGGTGACCATGATCGCCGGCCTGCCGAGAACCATTGCTCGATGCGCAAGGGCAGGCGTCGGGACCGCGCCGCAATCGACGGGTTCGATTCCTGACGCCTCAAGTCCGGCGCAGCAGTTGAGAGCTATGCTTTCGCTGCTGGCGCGCAGATCGCGGGCGATCAGCACCCGACCACCCGGAGAAAGCCGCCCCTGGCCCATCATCAGGCCGGAGCGCCGTCGAGCGCAGTGGCCAGCCCTCGCAGACCGCTGGTTCCGAAATTCAGGTCCGGTGAAGGCATTGCTGCGCTCGCGTGGACTGCATTCGTTAGTGCAATCGGCGGGTACTGCCAAGGAGAGCGGCTAACGCTTGTGCCAGGCTGCCGCCTGCGCCGCCGCCAGACGCGCTATCGGTACACGGAAGGGAGAGCACGACACATAATCGAGCCCGACTTCCTCGCAGAAGGCAATCGAGGCCGGATCGCCGCCATGCTCGCCGCATATGCCGAGCTTGATCTGAGGCCTCGCCGTCCTGCCTTTGTCCGTCGCGATACGCACCAACTCGCCGACGCCATCGACGTCGATTGACACAAACGGGTCCTTCTCTATCAGACCCTTCTGGCGGTAGGTCTCGAGGAAATTCGCGGCGTCGTCGCGCGATATGCCATAGGTCGTCTGGGTCAGGTCGTTGGTGCCGAAGGAGAAGAACTCCGCCGACTGGGCGATCGACTCCGCCCTCAATGCCGCGCGCGGCAGTTCGATCATCGTGCCGACGAGATAATCGATTTCCAAACCGCTCTCGGACATGACGGCTTTAGCCACGTCCTCGATCCGTGCCTTGACGAAGTCGAGCTCCTCCCGCAGCCCGACCAGCGGCACCATGACCTCGGGCACGACCGGGCTGCCGGTGCGGTTGCCGGCCTCGACCGCGGCTTCGAATATCGCGCGGGCCTGCATCTCGGCGATCTCCGGGTAGGAGACGGCCAGCCGGCAGCCGCGATGGCCGAGCATCGGGTTGAACTCGCGCAGCGCCTCGGTGCGCTGGCGCAGCTTCTCCGGCGACACCTTCATCGCCTCGGCCACCTCGGCAATTTCCTCATCGGTGTGCGGCAGGAACTCGTGCAGCGGCGGATCGAGCAGGCGGATGGTGACCGGCAGACCGGCCATGATCTCGAACAGTTCGAGGAAGTCAGAACGCTGCATGGGGAGCAGCTTGGCGAGCGCCGTGCGCCTCCCCTCCTCATTGTCCGCCACGATCATCTCGCGCATGGCGACGATACGGTCCTCGTCGAAAAACATGTGCTCGGTGCGGCAAAGCCCGATGCCTTCTGCGCCGAAGGAGCGCGCCATACGCGCATCGGCCGGCGTCTCGGCGTTGGCGCGGACTTTCATGCGCCGCGCCTCGTCCGCCCACTCCATGATCGACGCGAAATCGCCGGACAATTCCGGCTGCAGCATCGGCACCGCGCCCTTTAGCACCTGTCCCGTGCCGCCATCGACGGTGATGATGTCGCCCTTCTTCAGCGACGCGCCCATGGCGATCAGTGTGCCCGTGCGGTAGTCGACGCGCAGCCCGCCCGCGCCCGAAACGCAGGGTTTGCCCATGCCGCGCGCCACCACCGCTGCGTGGCTCGTCATGCCGCCGCGGGTGGTCAGTATCCCCTCCGCCGCGTGCATGCCGTGGATGTCCTCGGGGCTGGTCTCGACGCGCACGAGGATAACCGCGCGCCCTTGAGCCTTCGCCTCCTCCGCCTCGTCCGAGCTGAACACGATCTCGCCGGTGGCCGCGCCCGGCGACGCAGGCAGGCCTGAGCCGATCACCTTGCGCTCGGCACGCGGATCGATGGTCGGATGCAGCAGCTGGTCGAGCGATGCCGGCTCGATTCGCAGTACAGCGTCTTCCTTGCTGATCAGGCCTTCATTCGCCATCTCGGCGGCGATCCTAAGCGCGGCCTTTGCCGTACGCTTGCCGGAGCGGGTCTGCAGCATCCACAGCTTGCCGCGCTCGATGGTGAATTCGAGGTCCTGCATGTCCTGATAGTGCGCTTCGAGCCGGCTCGCGATTTCGGTCAGCGTGCCGAATGCTTCCGGCATCAGCTTTTCGAGCGACGGCTTGTCGGAGCCGGCGGCGCTGCGCGCCTTCTCGGTGATATTCTGCGGCGTGCGGATGCCGGCCACCACGTCCTCGCCCTGCGCGTTGACCAGGAACTCGCCGTAGAGCGCGTTCTCGCCTGTGGAAGGGTTGCGGGTGAACGCAACGCCGGTGGCGGAACTATCGCCCAAATTGCCGAACACCATGGCCTGCACGTTAACCGCCGTGCCCCAGCTTTCGGGGATGTCGTGCAAGCGGCGGTAGGTGATGGCGCGCGGGTTCATCCAGCTGGCGAAGACGGCGTCGATGGCACCCCGCAACTGCTCCTTCGGATCCTGCGGGAACGGCGCACCGAGCTCTTCCTCGACCTTCGCCTTATAGCGGGCGATCACCTCCTGCCACTGGCCTGCCGACAGTTCCGTGTCCTGCTCCAGCCCGTATTCCGCCTTGGAGTCTTCGAGCATCTCCTCGAAAACCTCGTGGTCGATGCCGAGCACGACGTCGGAATACATCTGGATGAAGCGGCGGTAGCTGTCCTGGGCGAAGCGCTCGTCGCCCGAGGCGGCCGCCAGCGCGGTGACGGTCTCGTCATTGAGGCCGAGATTGAGCACCGTGTCCATCATCCCCGGCATCGAGGCGCGGGAACCCGAGCGCACGGAAACGAGCATCAGCTTTTCGGGATCGCCGAACCGGCCACCGGCTATCTCGCCCATGCGGGCGAGCGCGGCCTCGATCTCGCTGTCCAGCCCCTCAGGCAGCTTGCGGCCATTGGCGTAATAGGCCGCGCAGACCTCAGTGCTAATGGTGAATCCCGGCGGCACCGGCATGCCGAGGCTGCACATCTCGGCCAGATTGGCGCCCTTGCCGCCAAGCAGGTCGCGGTCGGCGGCACTTCCGTCGGCTTTGCCGTCGCCGAAGCCGTAGACCCGTTTCGTCATCTTGCACTTCCTTCCGCGGGCTTCGCCATCGTGGCGAGCGATAAGGGCCGCGCGCCGCGATGGCAAGGCAGGTGTCGCCCAGGGGGTTGCACTCAATCGATTAGGCCTCCTGGGGCGATTGGACTTGCACGGCAAGCCTTCGGGGTCTAAGAACATAACAAGAACACAAGCGGAGTTGCGTGATGAAGCAAGATGGCAAGCTCGACTATCTCGAAATGGGCGCCGGCGGCGGGTCGATCGACAGCGTCAAGGCGTTCTACAGCGCGGCATTCGGCTGGACATTCACCGATTACGGGCCGTCCTACTCAGCCTATTCGGAGGGGCTGGACGGCGGGTTCGACGGTGACGCCGCCGCAACGACCAAGCCGCTCCCGGTGCTGTTTTCCGAAAACCTGGAGAAATCGCTCGATGCCGTGACCGATGCCGGCGGCACGATCGTGAAGCCGATCTTTTCGTTCCCCGGCGGTCGCCGCTTCCACTTCACGGATCCCGCCGGCAACGAACTGGCGATCTGGAGTGAGAAGTGATCAGCTCGCTTCGCGAAGCTGCTCGGCGGTCTGCAGGTCGACGGAGACAAGCTGGCTGACGCCCTGCTCGGCCATGGTGACGCCGAACAGCCGGTTCATGCGCGCCATGGTGATCGGGTTGTGGGTGATGATGACGAAGCGCGTGTCGGTCGATGCCGCCATCTCATCCATCAGATTGCAGAATCGCTCGACATTGTGGTCGTCGAGCGGCGCGTCCACCTCGTCGAGCACGCAGATCGGCGCCGGGTTGGTGAGGAACACGGCGAAGATCAGCGCCATCGCCGTCAGCGCCTGTTCGCCGCCCGATAGCAACGTCATCGTCTGCGGGCGCTTGCCCGGCGGGCGGGCGAGAATTTCCAGCCCGGCCTCCAGCGGGTCTTCCGACTCGATCAGCTGCAACTCCGCCGTGCCGCCGCCGAACAGATGCGTGAACAGGCGCTGGAACTGGGCATTGACCTGGTCGAAGGCGACCAGAAGCCGCTCGCGGCCCTCGCGGTTGAGGCTCTGGATCGCCAGTCGCAGCTTGCGGATCGCCTCGATCACGTCCTCGCGCTCAGCGACGATGGTCTCGTAGCGCTCCGACAGTTCCTGTTGCTCGGCCTCGGCGCGCAGGTTGACGGCGCCTAGCCGCTCGCGTTCCACCCGCAGCCGGTCGACACGGCGCTCGAGGTCGCCGACATCGGGCAGCGTCTCGTTCTCGGCAAGCCCGGCGTGACGCAGCGCCTCGGCGGGCGCGACGTTCAATGCCTCGCGGATGCGCTGCTCGGCTTCCTTGCGCCGCTCCTCCGCGGCGGTCAGCTTTTCCTCCGCCCGCACCCGCTCTTCGCGGGCGCTGGAGAGGGCCTCGACGGCTGCAACGGCGGCGCGGTCGAGTTCCGCCTGCCTGTTTTCCGCTGCCTGAAGGCGCGATGCCGCGCCGTTGCGCAATTCCTCGGCCTGCGCGACCTGCGAAAGCAGCGCGCGGCGGCGCGCTTCGATCTCATCGGGCGCGTCGGCCAGCTTTTCCTGCTCCGCCGCCGCCTCGGCGCGCCGCTCCGTCAGCGATGCGATCTGCCGGTCGGCATTCTCGGCGCGCGACTTCCAGCTCTCGCGCTCGGCGGCAATTGCACCCAGCCGCTGGCGCCGCATCTCTGCCTCCCGGGCTAAGCCCTGATGCGCGGCGCGCGTGTCGGCCAGCGTGGCGCGGTCCTGCGCCACTTCCCCGGACAGGGCATCCAACCGACCCTGCAATTCGCCGAGATCGGGCTCTGCGGCGAGCGCCACTTCCGCGTCACGCGCCGTGGCCGCGGCCTCGTCGCGCGATTCCACAACCCGCTGGCGGGATTCATCCAGCGCCGAACGGCGACTCGCCAGTTCACCGGCAGCGCGTTCGGCTCGTGCCAGATCCTCGCGCGCCTCTTCCAGCGTGCGCTGTCCCGTCCGCCACGCTTCGCGCGCATTCTTCTCGGCCTCGACGGCTTCGCGCACGGCCGTTTCGGCGGCGGCATGGTCAGTCTCGGCAGCGCGCAAGCGGAGCGTCGCCTCGCGCACCTCGGCGTCGAGCTCGGCAAGTCGGTTCTTCTGTGCCAGCCGCTGCGCAGCCGCGGTCGGTGCGTCGGCGCTTGCGGCGAACCCGTCCCAGCGCCAGAGCGCGCCGTCCTTGGTCACCAGCCGCTGGCCTGGCTTCAATTGCGGCTGCAGGCGCGGCCCGTCCGCAGCTTCGACAACGCCGATCTGGGCGAGCCTGCGGCCCAACTCCACCGGGGCGCGCACCGTCTCGGCAAGGCTTTTCACGCCATCCGGCAAAGCAGGGTCGCCGTCGCCAGACACCGCCTCGCCCCAATGGGCAGGCGCTGTGCGATCGAGCGGCGCGTCGAGATCCTCGCCAAGGGCGGCGCCCAACGCCGTCTCGAAGCCGCGCTCGACCGAAATGCGCTCCAGCACGGCGGGGAATAGCCCGCCCGATGCTGCGTTGACGATTTTCGACAGCGTGCGCGCCTCGGTCTCGGCGCTCTGCAGCGCCGAACGCGCCTCCTGCACGGCGGGGCGCAACGCCGCTTCGGCTGAACGCCTGTCCGCTACCGCCTTCTCGGCTTCGGTGGCTTTCGCCTCGGCTTCGGCGACACTGGCCTCAGCCTGACGCACGGCTTCCTTTTTCATCGCCGGATCAGCCAGTTGCCCGATGCGCGCTGCGATTTCAGCCGTCTCGGCGTCCAGTTGCGCGAGTTGCCGCTCCAGCCGGTCGCGCCTCTCATTGCCTTCCTGCAACGCGCGCTGAAGCTGGGTACGCCGGGCAGACGCCTCGGCCCGTTCGGCGGTCAGTTGGCCAAGTGCGGCTTCCGAGGTCGCAAGCTTCGACTGTGCATCCTCGAAGGCTGCGCGGGCGCGCTGCTCCTCGTCGGCCGCGCCGTCATTGGCTTCCTGTAGCGACTGCTCTTCCGATGACAGCCGCTGCAGCACCGACTCGTTGTCTTCCAGAAGCTGCTTCTCGCGCGCCACGTCGGCATCGAGCTGGGCGACGCGCTTCTCCAGCTCGGCCTGGCGCGAGCGCACGCGCCCGGCCTCTTCGTCAATCTGGCCGAGCGCGATGTTGAGCCGCTGCAGTGCGGCAGCGGCAGCCGCTTCCGCCTCCCGCAGCTCCGGCAGCTTGCTGGCGCCGACGCCCTGATCCTTCGCCGCCTGCATCTGCGCCGATGCGCGCTCGCCGACAGCTGACGTCGCCGCCGACAGCGCCGACTGCGCTTCCGCCTCGGCATCCCGCGCATGCGACCACTTCAGGTGCAGGAGCGCAGCTTCCGCCTTGCGGATATCGGCCGACAGGTTCTTGAAGCGCGCCGCCTGCCGCGCCTGCCGCTTCAGGCTCTCGATCTGCGACTGCAGCTCGCTGACCACGTCGTCGAGCCGCTCGAGGTTCTGCTCGGCAGCGCGCAGCCTCAGCTCCGCCTCGTGCCGGCGCGAATGCAGGCCGGAAATTCCGGCCGCCTCCTCCAGCAGGGCGCGACGCGCCTGCGGCTTGGCCTGGATCAGCTCGCCGATACGACCCTGCCCGACCATAGAGGGCGAGCGGGCGCCGGTGGACTGGTCGGCAAACAGAAGCTGGACGTCCTTGGCCCGCGCCTCCTTGCCGTTGATACGGTAGACGGAGCCCGCCTCGCGCTCGATGCGGCGCGAAACCTGCAATTCATCGCTGTCGTTGAAGGCCGACGGCGCCTTGCGGTCGGCATTGTCGAGGAACAGCGTCACCTCGGCGGTGTTGCGCGCTGGCCGCGTGGCGGACCCCGAGAAGATCACGTCGTCCATACCGGACGCGCGCATGTTCTTGTAGGAATTCTCGCCCATGACCCAGCGCAGGGCCTCGACGAGATTGGACTTGCCGCAGCCGTTGGGCCCGACAATGCCGGTGAGCCCGCGCTCGATGACGAATTCGGATGGATCGACGAAGGACTTGAAGCCGAGCAGGCGCAGTCGGTTGAACTTCATCGCGCCGCCCCCGCAGGAGCGGCAGTCGGCAGAAGCCCGGCCGGCCTAGAGGTGGCTCTCGATGATCGCCGACAACTGGTCAACCGTCAGTGCCCCCGAATATTTGCCGCCGTTGATGAAGAAGGTCGGCGTCGCCTCGACGCCGAAGTCGCTCGCGCCGCGCGCACGCACCGCCCGGACATCGTCCAGCAACTGCTGGTTCGTCAAGCAGGCCTCGAAGGACTCCTGTGAAAAACCGGCCAGCTTGGATATCTGCAGGAGCGCCGAGCGGGCGTCCTCGACGCCGGCCCAGCTGCGCTGCTGCTTGAACAGCACGTCGACCATGGCGAAATAGCTGTCTTCCGAGCAGCGCGACAGCATGAAAGCGGCCTCGGCCCGCGGATCGAACGGGAATTCGCGGAAGAGAAGCCGCGCCTTGCCGGTGTCGATGTAGCGTTCCTTGATCGCCGGTAGCGTCTGGGCATGAAAGCTGGCGCAGTGCGGGCAGGTCATCGAGGCGTATTCGACGATCGTCACCGGCGCGTCGGCATCGCCGAGCATCTTCTCGGGCAGCGCCCCTTCTTCCAGCAGCTTTGCCATATCGACGCTGCCTTGGGCGGGCGGCGCATCGCCAACGGCGGGCGGCGGCGCCTCGTCCGGTGCCTTCGCCTCTTCTTCACCGCAGGCGGCAAGCAGCGCGCCGGACGCGGAAACCGCGATCAGCGAGAGAAGGACATTACGGCGAGGCAACAGAACGGACATGCGAATCACCTGACAAGATTGGAATATTGCGTTCGGAGGGATCAAAAAGGCGATAGTTGCCGCCGAAATAAGGCAGCTTCGTCCCCAGGCCAATCGACTCGATGCCGCACCGCGTTCACGAAAGCGCGAGAGGCATCAGCGCTTGCTACCGACGACATTGCGTCCCAGCAGCTGCAGGGCCGTACGCAAATCCTCGTCCTCGATGCCGGCCGTCGTGCCCGCTATCCGGCGCGTCTCGTCTTGCGAGAGGCTTCGCGGCGGCACCGGTTTCGGTTTCGGATCGCCGACCGGCTTCTGGACGATGCGCAGCCTGCCGATGGCGGCAAAGCCCAGGTAGGCGTTCACGCGGCCGATCACCTCGGCGCTCTGATGCTGCAGGTGCAGCGCGCTTGCGCCGGAACAGCTGACCACCAGCGTCGCCGGCTCGAAGGGTTCGTCCTCGCTTCCGCGCCTGGGCCAGACCACCTTTTCGGGCCGCGTCACGCCCGCCAGCTGCGGCCCTGCAATCTCGTCCCAATTCTGCACCAGCCCGACAGAAATGCCGGCACGGCGGCGCAGGACAGGGTCCAGAATGCCGGAGGCGACGTCGCCCACCGGCACGGGATTGCTGTTCTTGCGATTGGCTGCCATTGAAGGTCCGCATCTCCTGCTTGTCTATGTAGCAAACGGCTCCCCACCGCGCCATGCCGGCCCCCGCCACCAAACCGCCGATGCGCCGCCCCACCGCAAGCCGCGCCGACCTGCTGCTTGCCTGGTACGACCGGCACGCGCGGGTGCTGCCATGGCGGCAGCCGCCGGGAGAAGCCGTCGCCGATCCTTACCGCGTGTGGCTGTCTGAGATCATGCTGCAGCAGACCACCGTGGAGGCGGTGAAGCCCTATTTCCGCAAATTCCTCGAGCGCTGGCCGGACGTGGCCGCGCTGGCTGCTGCCGGCACCGACGATGTGATGAAGGCATGGGCCGGGCTGGGTTACTATTCCCGCGCCCGCAACCTCAAGAAATGCGCCGACGCAGTGGCCTCGGAGCATGGCGGCGAATTTCCGGGCACATTTGACGAATTGCTCAAGCTGCCGGGCATCGGCCGCTACACGGCGGCGGCAATCGCCGCCATTGCTTACGGTAAACCGGAGCCTGTAGTCGACGGCAACGTCGAGCGGGTCGTCTCGCGGCTGTTCGCGATCGCAACGCCCCTGCCGCAGGCAAAAGCGGAAATCACCGAAGCCGTGCGCAAGATGCTGCCTGCGGAGCGGCCCGGCGACTTTGCGCAGGCAATGATGGACCTCGGCGCGACGATCTGCACGCCGCGGCGGCCGGCCTGCCTGCCCTGCCCGCTCAACGAAGGCTGCGCGGCTTTGCGCGACGGCGATCCGGAGCATTATCCGGTCAAGCCGCTGAAGGCCGAGCGCCCCGCCCGACGCGGCGCGGCTTTTGTCGCGGTTCGGACAGATGGCGCGGTGTTGTTGCGCAAGCGACCCGAACGCGGACTTCTCGGCGGCATGGCGGAGGTGCCGACCACGGCGTGGACCGCGCGATCGGACGGCGAGACCGGTCTGGACGCAGCCCCCTTCCCGGCCGACTGGCACAAGGCAGGTTCAGCATCGCACGTCTTCACGCATTTCTCGCTGGAACTCACAGTCTACCGGGCGGAGATCGACGTGATGAACGCGCCTAAAGGCCACTGGTGGTCAACCCGCGACGATTTGTTGGGGGAAGCGCTGCCGACCGTCATGAAAAAGGTAATCGAGGCCGCTATACCCGGCGCCACCCGCAGAGACCCTCGCAGCAAATCCTGACATGACCGAGATACGCCACATCGTCTTCGATATCGGCCGCGTGCTGATCCACTACGACCCCGAGATCCCTTTCCGCCGCCTCATTCCCGACGAAGAGCGGCGGCGCTGGTTTCTCGAGAACGTCTGTACCAACGACTGGAACCTCGAACAGGACCGCGGCCGGACGATAGCGGAGGCCGAGGCGCTGCTCATCGCCACCCATCCGGAAGAAGAGGCGAATATCCGCGCCTTCTACGCCAACTGGCATGAGATGGTGTCGCATTCCTATGACGACAGCGTCGCCATCATGACCGGCCTTATCGACGCAGGGCGCGACGTAACCATGCTGACCAATTTCTCGGCGGAGACTTTCCCGCGCGCCCGGCAGATGTTCCCGTTCCTCGACCTTCCACGCGGTGTCTCGGTGTCGGGCGAACTCGGCCTGATCAAGCCGGACCGGGCGATCTACGACAGCCACATCGAGACGTTCGAGCTCGATCCCACGGCGACTCTATTCATCGACGACAGCCTGAAAAATGTCGACGGCGCCATCGCGGCCGGATGGCACGCCGTGCACTTCACTGGAGCCGAGAGGCTCAGGGCCGATCTGGCTGCTTACGGAATTCGCGGCTAGCCGCCGGCGGCTGCCATCTGCTGGCGGGCGACGCGGCGCAATTCGTCGATAGGCGTCAGCTTCGCGCCGTCCTCGTAGTGCCAGAAGGTCCAGCCGTTGCAGGCGTCGAGGCCCTGCACCTTGGCGCCCATGCGGTGGATCGATGCGGCCTGGCCGTCGAAGAACAGCGTACCGTCGGCGCGCACCTGCGCGGCCCAGCGGCGGCGCGTGTCGTAAAGCGTCGTGCCGGACTTGATCAGGCCGGATTCCAGCAGGCTGACGAAAGCAACGCGCGGCTCGGCGCGTTTTCCCGGAATGACGCGAAGCTCGCCCTCGCCCAGCGGCTCGACCGCCGCTATGCGCGCGCGCGCAGCGTCGATATAGGCCTGCTCGCGCTCAATACCGACGAAATGGCGGCCGAGCCTGCGCGCGACCGCGCCGGTTGTGCCGGAGCCGAAGAACGGGTCGAGCACGACGTCGCCCGGCTGCGTCGACGACAGCATCACCCGCGCCAGCAGCGCCTCGGGCTTCTGCGTCGGGTGGACCTTGTCGCCGTTTTCGTCCTTCAGGCGCTCGCCGCCGGTGCAGATCGGGAACAGCCAGTCAGATCGCATCTGCACGTCGTCATTGGCGGCCTTCATCGCTTCGTAGTTGAAGGTGTAGCCCTTGGCGTTGCTGTCGCGGGAGGCCCAGATCATCGTCTCGTGCGCGTTCTGGAACCGGCGTCCACGGAAGTTGGGCATCGGATTGGTCTTGCGCCACACCACGTCGTTGAGGATCCAGAAACCGAGGTCCTGCATAGCCGCGCCGACGCGGAAGATGTTGTGATACGAGCCGATGACCCAGATCGTGCCCGTCGGCTTCAGCACGCGGCGGCAGGCCAGAAGCCAGGCGCGGGTGAACGCGTCATAGGCGGCAAAATCGTCGAAACGGTCCCAATGGTCGTCGACCGCGGCCACCTTGGACTGGTCAGGGCGGTGCAGATCGCCGTTGAGCTGCAGATTGTAGGGCGGGTCGGCGAAAATGGTGTCGACCGAGTGTTCCGGCAGCTTTTCGAGCGCCGCCACGCAATCGCCCTTCAGGATCGTGTCGATCCAGTCGGATTTCTCGGAGGATGGGAGGAGGTCGTCCAGAAGGCGAACTGCGGACATCGGTACACCTGAACTCGGAAACTTTTACAGACGCGATTTACTGGCTGTTATGGTTACCGTTCCGCGTAAAGAATTGGTGAAACGGGGTAAAGCGTTTGCCCCGCGCGCGGCGATGGTGTAACCGCGGCGGCGTTTTCCCAAGCCAGCGAGCGGCCCTCTTGATCCAACTCGTCATCTTCGATTGCGACGGCGTTCTCGTCGATTCCGAGATCATCGCGGCGCGCGTCGAGACCGCGCTTCTGGCGCAAGCCGGCTTCCAAATGGACCCGGTCGAATTCGCCGGGCGCTACGCCGGCCTCACCTTCCGCGACATCCTGCTCAGGATCGAAAAGGAAACAGGCCAGGTGTTCCAGGCCTCATTGCTCGACAAGCAACGTGAATTGCTCGACCGCAAGCTGGCGGCAGAGGTGCGCGCGGTCTCGGGGGCGCGCGAGGCGGTGGCTGCCGTCACGCAGCCGCGTTGCATCTGCTCGAACTCGCGACCCGAACGTCTCGAGATGATGCTCGCCAAGACAGGGCTTTTGCCCTTCTTCGAAGGCCGTGTCTTCTCGGCGGTGAACGTTCCCGAGGGCAGGCCCAAGCCGGCGCCGGATGTGTTCCTTCACGCGGCGAAAGAACTGAAAACCGATCCGGCAAACTGCATCGTGATCGAGGATTCCGTCCACGGCGCCACCGCCGCCAAGGCAGCAGGCATGCGCGTGATCGGCTTCGTCGGCGGAGCACACAGCTATCCCGGCCATGCCGACATTCTGATGGAGGCTGGCGCCGAAACAGTGATCCGACGCTGGAGCGAACTTGCCCCGGTGCTGGAAGCTTTGTCCGTGTGGTCGGAGGAAGGCGCCGGGAGCGCCTGACCGTCAGGGCGTGTCGTACGGGCCCTCGTCGTAACCCGCGAAAATCAGAACGTTCTGCGAGGCGGGCACCGGAATCTGGATCGACGGGTCGCTGAAGATGAACTGGGTTGCGCCGATGGTGTCGCCGATCTGGACCGGGTGCTTGAAGAGCTGCGAATAGAGCACTTCGCCGCCCTGAACGACCACGACGCGGATCGGCATCGTGATCGACCCAGCCTTGCCTTTCGGCCCGGGAACGATGCGACCTGCGACCGCGACGTTGATGTTCAAGAAACCGTTGCCCCTGGTGCACTGACGCGTCACGTCAGCGATCGAAGCCTGGTAAACGATCCGCGACGGGTCGTCGTTGCCGCCACGCTCATAGGTATTGAAATAGGCCGTACCTTCCCGCAGCTGGATCGCCGGGCAATACATACGCAGTTCGCTGAGATTGACCGTCTCTTGCGAAGGCTGGTTGGCAACGTCGAGCGCATCCACGCCGCTGTCCGACTGGCAGCCGGCCAGAGCCAGCATCGAAGCCGCCATCAGCGCTGCGGCGGCAGAAGAAAATCCACGCAATGAAATACCCCTGAAAACTCCGCTTCCCTCACGCCAAGCGGCTGTTCTATACCAACCGCGCGCGTGAAATGCGACCGAGGAATGCGGTTTTTCGAAGGCTGACCAAGGACATGCCGCCTGTCGGGTCAGCAGGCAGGGACGGACGGAATGCAGTATGTAAGTACCAGGGGAGCCGCCCCGCGGCTGGGTTTTTCCGATGTTCTGCTGACCGGTCTGGCGCGTGACGGCGGCCTCTACGTTCCCGAAAGCTGGCCCCTGTTCAGTGCCGCCGACATCCGCGCCATGCGTGGCCTCGCCTATCCCGAGCTTGCCAAGAAGCTGCTGGCGCCATTCCTGGGCGGCGAGATCGATGAGCCGACATTCGGTCGGATCGTGGACGAAGCCTACGCCACCTTCGGCCACCCTGCCATCTGCCCCCTCGTGCAGACCGGACCGAACGAATTCCTGCTGGAGCTGTTCCACGGGCCGACGCTCGCCTTCAAGGATGTGGCGATGCAACTCCTGGCGAGGCTCATGGACCATGTGCTTGCCAAGCGTGGGCAGCGCGCGACAATCGTCGGCGCGACTTCCGGCGACACGGGCGGGGCTGCAATAGATGCCTTTGCCGGCAGCGAGCGGAGCGACATCTTCATTCTGTTCCCGCACGGCCGCGTTTCGCCGGTCCAGCAAAGGCAGATGACGACGTCCGGCGCGCGAAACGTCCACGCGCTGGCGATCGAAGGAAATTTCGATGACTGCCAGGCGCTCGTCAAAGCCATGTTCAACGACCACGCCTTCCGCGACCGCGTCGGGCTTTCGGGCGTGAACTCGATCAACTGGGCACGCATCATGGCCCAGATCGTCTACTACTTCTCCTCGGCTCTCTCGCTGGGCGCCCCGGACCGGCCAGTGTCGTTCTGCGTGCCAACCGGCAATTTCGGCGACATCTTCGCGGGCTACGCGGCAAAGCGGATGGGGCTACCGGTCGATCAGCTGACGATCGCCACCAACGACAACGATATCCTCGCCCGCGCAATCGCAACCGGCAGCTACGAAATGCGCCCGGTGATCGAAACGACCTCCCCGTCGATGGATATCCAGGTTTCTTCGAACTTCGAGCGGCTTCTCTTCGAGGCGGGCCGGCGCGACGCGGAGTCCGTGAAGCGTGCAATGGAAGGGCTCAAACAATCGGGCGCCTTCACCATCGAGCCGGCTGCGCTCGACGCAATTCGCTCCGAGTTCACCGCCGGCAGCGCGACGATGGCAGAGGCAGACGCGACGATCGGCGAAACGTTGGCCGCGTCCGGCTACCTGCTCGATCCGCACACCGCGACCGCCGTTCATACAGCACGAAAGGGCTCCGCAACCGGCGCGCCGACCATCGTGTTGGCAACCGCACATCCGGCAAAGTTTCCGGCCGCGGTGAAAGCGGCATCCGGCGTCGATCCCGCTCTGCCGCCGCGGCTCGCCAACCTGATGCAAAGAAGCGAAGATTTCCAAGTCCTTCCCTCCGATCTAAAAATGTTGGAGGATTACGTGGAGGACCATGCCCGCGCAGTGGCATAGCGTGTCGAGGGAGTCAGAATTA
The DNA here is from genome assembly GCA_017643025.1 of Rhizobiaceae bacterium. Taxonomy (GTDB): domain Bacteria; phylum Pseudomonadota; class Alphaproteobacteria; order Rhizobiales; family Rhizobiaceae; genus RCIO01. The sequence goes on along the minus strand of JAEPOG010000005.1, from coordinate 143,480 downwards.
CATGGGTGTTGAGGTAAGCCGTCTGTCGAACGGCCTGACCGTCGCTACCGAGAATCTGCCGCATATCGAAAGTGTTGCCTTGGGTGTCTGGGTTCGTTCGGGCTCGCGTGACGAGCGCGACGACGAACATGGCATTGCGCACTTGCTCGAACACATGGCGTTCAAGGGTACCAGCACCCGCACGGCATGGGACATCGCATCGCAGATCGAGAATGTCGGCGGCGAGATAAACGCCGCGACCAGCGTCGAGACCACCGCGTTTTATGCCCGCGTGATGCGCGCCGACGTGCCGTTGGCCGTTGACCTGCTCTCCGACATCCTCACCGATTCAAAGTTCGACGCCGACGAGCTCGTGCGCGAGCAGCACGTGATCCTGCAGGAGATCGGCGCGGCACACGATACGCCCGACGATATCGTATTCGACCACTTTACCGAGACGGCGTACCGGCACCAGACGCTCGGCAGGTCCATTCTCGGCACGCCCGACACCGTGCGCTCTTTCTCGCCGGCCAATCTGCGCTCCTTTCTGGAACGCCAGTACGGAGCCGACCGCATGGTCGTTGTCGCCGCCGGCGCGGTCAATCACGACGTCTTCGTAAAGCAGGTCGAGCAGCGGCTCGGCGGTTTCCGGGCGAAGGCGAGTGCGGCGACGTCGCAGATGGCGCATTATGTCGGCGGCGACTTCCGCGAGGATCGCGACCTCATGGACGCCCAGATCGTGCTCGGCTTCGAGGGGCGCGCCTACCATGTGCGCGACTTCTACGCCTCACAGCTGCTTTCCATGATCCTCGGCGGCGGCATGTCGTCGAGGCTGTTTCAGGAGGTGCGCGAGCGCAAGGGGCTCTGCTACTCGGTCTATGCCTTCCACTGGGGCTTTTCGGACACCGGCGTGTTTGGCGTGCATGCCGCTACCGGCAAGGAGGATATCGCCGAACTGGTGCCACTTCTTCTCAACGAGTTGCACAAGGCGGGCGACGAGATCACCGAAGAAGAACTCAACCGGGCGCGGGCGCAGTACCGTGCCGGTCTGGTCATGGCGGCGGAGAGCCCGGCCAGCCGCGCCTCGCAGATCGCGCGTCAGCTTCTGCTCTACGGGCGCCCGATCCCGATGGAAGAACTGATGGACAGGCTGTCGAAAATCACGACTGACCGGCTGAGCGACCTCGCCGCACGCCTGTTCACGACCAAACCCACGATCGCCGCCATCGGCCCTGTCGGATCAATGCCGGCCTTCGAGACGGTGCGCGACCGCCTGGCGCGAGCCGATCTGCCGGCCCACAGGATCGCGGTTTAGTTCACGCACATGTTCCTGCTGCCCGCCTACCGCCGCCCGGAGCCGGTGCTGGCGGGCGATAGGGTGACACTCCGCCTGCCGCGCAAGGGCGACTACGACGAGTGGGCATCACTGCGGCGCGAAAGCCGGGCATTTCTTTCGCCCTGGGAACCGCGCTGGGCAAGGGACGAACTCGAACGCAGCGCGTGGCGCGAGAGGTTGCGGCGCTATCGGCACGAGTTCAACATCGGCAGCGGCATTCCCTTCCTGATATTCGAGAACCGCGGCCGCGCGCTGGTTGGCGGGCTGACCCTCAGCAACATCCGCCACGGGGTCGCCCAGTCGGCGAGCATCGGCTACTGGATCGGCGAGCCTTATTCGGGAAAGGGGCTGATGCTGGAGGCGCTCGGCCTCGTTGCCGTTCACGCTTTTGACAAGCTTAAATTGCACCGCCTCGAAGCTGCGTGTATTCCCGACAACAACCGGTCGGTGCGCGTGCTTGAAAAAGCCGGATTCACGCGCGAAGGACTGCTTCGCTCCTACCTGAAGATCAACGGGATCTGGCAGGACCATTATCTCTACGCCCTGATCGCCGATGGCTATCACGGCGCATCGCAATGAGGCTCCGCATTTTGGAGACTGCAATCAACAAATCGGCAGCATTTCTGGTCGCACTGATCGCGCTGCTCATCACTGCCGGGGCGGCCGGAGCCGTCGAACCCATCAAGATCTCACGGGATGATGTGGCGCTGGACCTGTCGCGCGCGGTCGAAATCTACCGGAACCAGGGCCAGAACTTCCAGGTGTCGACCGCGCCCGGACTCGACGGCATCGTTCGGCGCATCGAAGTGGAAGCCAGCAGCGAGCGCCCGACCGGCGACTGGGCGGTGTTCGCGCTCTCAAACAATTCCGACCAACAGCTCGACCGGCTGATCGTGGCGCCGCACTTCCGGCTGGTCGGCTCCGGCCTGATCTGGCCCGATCTGGGTTCGAAACGCATTGCTGCGATCACGCCGAGCGAAGGTTTCACTCTCGACCGCCAGACCAGCAGCGACGCCGACACATTCCTGGTCACCCTCAACCCAGGATCGGTCGTGACTTTCGTCGCCGAGCTGTCCTCCACACGGCTGCCGCAGGTCTATCTGTGGGACCCGGAGGCCTACAAGGATACGGTCAATTCCTACACGCTGTTCCGCGGCATCGTGATCGGCATTGCCGGGTTGCTGGCGCTATTCCTGACGATCCTGTTCGTGGTCAAGGGAACATCGATGTTCCCCGCCACCGCTGCGCTCGCATGGGCGGTTCTCGCCTATATCTCTATCGATTTCGGCTTCATGTCGAAGGTCATCGACATCTCGCCCGGCAACGAGCAGCTGTGGCGCGCGGGGACCGAAGTCGGCCTGGCAGGCACGCTCGTCGTATTCCTGTTTACCTATCTCAACCTCAACCGCTGGCACGGCCATTTCAGCTATGCCGCGCTTGCCTGGATATTGGTGCTTGTCGCCCTCGGCGGAGTCGCGCTGTTCGACCCGGCGGTTGCCGCGGGCATCGCGCGCATCTCGTTTGCTATGACGGCCGTGATCGGCATCGTGCTCATCGCCTATCTGTGTTTCCAGGGCTACGACCGCGCCATCATGATCGTGCCGAGCTGGCTGATGATCCTGGCCTGGCTTGTCGGCGCCTGGATGACGTCCACAGGCATGCTCGACAATGACATCATCCAGCCGGCGCTTGGCGGCGGGCTGGTACTGATCGTGCTGCTGATCGGCTTCACGGTCATGCAGCATGCGTTTGCCGGCGGCGCCCTGCACCAGGGCCTGTTCAGCGACATGGAACGTCAGGCGCTTGCTCTGACCGGCTCGGGCGACAGTGTGTGGGACTGGGATGTGCTGCGCGACCGCGTGGTGACGAGGCCCGACATCAGCCGCCAGCTCGGCCTGCCGGCCAACAGCCTGCACGGACCGGCTCGCAACTGGCTGCCGGCGCTGCACGCCGACGACCGCGACACCTTCCGCACCACGCTCGACGTGGTGCTAGAACACCGGCGCGGACGCATTGCGCAATCCTTCCGCCTGCGCGGTGCCGACGGTCACTACCACTGGTTCATGCTCAAGGCCCGACCGGTGATCGGCTCCGATGGCGAGATTATCCGCTGCGTCGGCACGTTGATCGACGTAACCGAGCAGAAAAAGGCGGAGGAACGGCTGCTGCACGATGCGGTGCACGACAACCTGACCGGCCTGCCGAACCGCGAACTGTTCATGAACCGGCTTGAGACGGTGATTGCGCTGGCTCGCGACGACGACAAGGTGCGGCCGACGGTTTTCGTCATCGACATCGACCGGTTCAAGAACGTCAATGACAGCCTCGGCATCTCGGCCGGCGACACGATCCTGCTGACCATCGCACGCCGCCTGCACAGGCTCCTGAAGCCGCAGGATTCGCTGTCGCGCTTCTCCGGCGACCAGTTCGCCATGATGCTTCTGTCCGAGCAGGACCCGGCGCGTATCGCCGCAGTGGCCGACGCAGTCAGGCAGGCGATCCGCGCCCCGATCAGCTTCGCCAAGCGGGAAATCGTCCTCACGCCCTCGATAGGCCTGATCTCGTGGACATCCCCGCAGGCGACTGCCGACGACGTCGTTAAGGACGCCGAACTCGCAATGTTCCAAGCCAAGCGTTTTGGCGGCGACCGTACCGAGCCGTTCCGGCCAGCATTCCGCTCCGTCGGCACCGACCGGCTGCAGCTTGAATCCGACCTGCGTCGCGCCCTGGAGCGCAAGGAACTGACTCTCGCCTACCAGCCGATCGTGCGGCTTGAGGACCAGTCGGTCGCCGGTTTCGAAGCGCTGATCCGCTGGGAGCACCCGCGCCGCGGCACCATCCCACCGGCCGACTTCGTGCCGATTGCCGAAAGCTGCGGCCTGATCGTCCAGGTCGGGCTGTTCGCCATGCAGCGCGCCGCGGAAGACCTTGCCGACTGGCAGAAGCAGATCGGCGACGTGCCGTTGTCGGTTTCAGTCAATCTGTCGAGCCGGCAGCTGCTGCGCCGCGACCTCGTGAACGACGTCTCGTCGGTCATAGCGCGGTCCGGCATCAAGCCGCGTTGCTTCCGGCTCGAACTGACCGAGTCGCTTGTCATGGACAATCCCGAGCAGTCGAACCACGTGCTCAACCGCTTGGCCAACCTCGGCATCGGCCTGTCGCTCGACGATTTCGGCACCGGTTATTCGTCGCTCGCCTATCTGACGCGCTTCCCGTTCGACACGATCAAGATCGACAAGAGTTTCGTCGACGACACCAGCCCCAAGCGCGTCGTCCTGCTCAAGTCCATGATCAACATGGCTCACGAGCTCGGCCTGTCGGTGGTCGCTGAAGGCGTGACGGACGAGAGCGACGCGCTGCAGCTCAGGCAGATGGGATGCGAATATGTCCAGAGCTTCGCGTTCGGCCAACCGGCTCCGGCCGACACCACGCTCAGGCTGCTGAAGGAGCAGTATCCGCTCGCTCAGGCGTGACCTGCGGTCTCGCTGAAGTGGACAAGGTTGACGCCGATCTGGGCGAGCAGGCGGTCGTACTTGCTGTCTATGTCACCGTCGAACAGCATGTCGGAACTGGCCGGGCACGTCAGCCAGCCATTCTCGGCGATCTCGCCTTCCAGCTGGCCAGCGCCCCAGCCGGCGTAACCGAGCGCCATGAGCGCCTTGTGCGGACCGCTACCGGTCGACATAGCGCGCAGGATATCGACGGTCGCAGTGAGGCAGACCTCCCCGTCGACGGGCATGGACGATTCAACGACATAGTCGCCGGTGTGAAGCACGAAGCCGCGGCTGCGGTCCACGGGCCCTCCGTGGCGGACGACGATGTCGCGTGTCTCAGGCGGCATCTTGATCGCCTCGCGCTCCTCCAGAATGCCCAGCTGAACGAGCAGATCGGGGAAGCGCAGATCCTGGACCTGATTGATGATAAGGCCCATCGCGCCTTCTTCGCTGTGGGCGCAGACATAGATCACCGAACGGGCGAAGCGATCGTCCTTCATGCCCGGCATGGCGACGAGGAACTGACCGTCGAGGTAACCCTCGCGTACTGCCTCGGAACCGTCTTTGTCTTCGGTCATCATGACCGAAAGCGTAGCGCGTTTCGCCTTTGCTTGGAAGGCAGACATTGACCGCATCAGCGGTGCGATTCACGCGTTTTCACGCGTTTATGAAGCGGTTTGCGCGATATTTGCCTTGTGCCGGAAGGGTTGATCGTCACATTGCACGCAATGATCAAAGCTGCCTTCCGAACCACCGGCACACTTGCCGTTTGCCTGATTGCAGGGGCCGCCAACGCATCCTCCAGCGCATGGGAACGTGTCGAAGGCGGCGCAGTGCGTGTCGTGACGCAAGGCCTGCCGGATGCCGAAGGCAAGCTGCGCGGCGCATTGGAGATCACGCTCAATCCCGGCTGGAAGACCTACTGGCGCGACCCGGGCGAAAGCGGCATTCCGCCGTCCGTCACCGTGACTGAGCCGGCGCAGGATGGCTTGACCGAGATCGGCTTTCCTGCCCCGACCCGGTTCAACCAGGGGTATTCGGTGTGGGCTGGTTACGACCAGTCGCTGACCCTGCCCCTCACCTTCAGCTTGCCCGATACCGCAGCTGACCAAATGTCCGTTTCCGTCTTTCTCGGCATCTGCGAGGTAATCTGCATCCCGGTTCAGGCCGAACTGGCGATTGACCTGACCGACAACAGCCAGGCGCTGCCCGACAGCCAGATCGTGGAGGCGGCCTTTGCCTCCCTGCCGGCTCCAGCCAGCGAGGAGTTCGGTACGACGTTGCGCAAGACAGGCCGCAGCAACATAGTTGTCGATGCGACCGTTCCCAATGGAGCGGACGACGCCGAGCTGTTTGTGGCAGGAACGGAAGACTGGGCCTTCGGGACGCCGAAGCGCAGCGGCGGGTCCGAAACAGTGACATTCGACATTCCGGTCGTGATGGCGCCGGAGTCCGGTTACGGCAACAACGTCATTCACTACACGCTGGTTGCAGGGGATCGCGCGGTTTCGGGTACGTTCGAAGTCGGCCGCTGAGACTTCCTGGATTGCGCCTTGCCCCGCAGGCTCTATAAGCGTCCGGTCAGATGATTTCGAAGGTTGCGGCGATGACGATTGCGGTTGGAGAGAAACTGCCCGAGGCCACACTCAAGCGGGTTACGCCCGATGGCGCAAAGGACGTTTCGACTGCCGAATTTTTCGGCGGCCGCAAGATCGTGCTGTTCGGCGTGCCTGGCGCCTTCACGCCGACCTGCAGCAACAGCCACCTTCCCGGCTTCATCGAGAACCGCGACGCTATTCTGGCAAAGGGTGTGGATGCCGTCGCTGTCGTGTCGGTCAACGACCATCATGTCATGACCGCGTGGGCGCGCTTCACCGGCGCCGAAGGCAGGATCGAATTTCTTGCCGATGGCAACGGCACCTTCATCGACGCGATGGGCCTCGGCTTCGACATGTCGGGCGGCGGGCTCGGCCGGCGCTCGCTGCGCTTTTCGATGATCGTGGACAACGGCAAGGTCACGATGCTCAACACGGGCGATAAGCCGGGGCAGGCCGAGATAACCGGCGCAGCCCGCATTCTGGAGCAGCTCTAGCCCACCTTTTTCGCCGGCCTTGGCCTCGCGGGTTTGTAGTCGGCCATACCCTCGCGGGCGAGTTCGTCGGCGCGCTCGTTTTCGGGATGACCGGCGTGGCCCTTGACCCAGTGCCAATGGACATCGTGACGCGCCGTCTGCGCTTCAAGCTCCTGCCAGAGCTCCGCGTTCTTGACTGGCTTCTTGGCGGCAGTTTTCCAGCCGTTCCTTTTCCAGCCGTGGATCCAGCCGGAAATGCCATCCTTGACGTAGCTTGAGTCGGTGTAGAGCTCGACGCGGCAAGGCTCCTTCAACGCTTCGAGCGCCCGGATCGCAGCCTTCAATTCCATACGATTATTGGTGGTTTCGGCCTCGCCGCCCTTCAGTTCGCGGACGGTCCCGTTGTAGCGCAGGATGGCGCCCCAGCCGCCAGGGCCGGGGTTGCCGGAGCACGCGCCATCGGTGAAAATCTCGACGGTCTTCATGAGCCGTCGAGCCCGTATTCCGAGGCAGAGCCGATGGCGCGGTGAAAGCGCACGCGCCGCAGATATTCCTTCGGATCGCGCTTCTGCACCATTGCACCATCCGCCACGTGCAGCCAGTCGTAGAGACGCGTCATCAGGAATCGCAGCGCCGAGCCATGCGCCAGCACTGGCAGCGCTGCCGCTTCCTCTGCGTCGAGCTTCCTTATGGATTGATAACCCGCGAGCAGCGCTTTCGCCTTGGTCAGATTGAAGGAAAAATCCTTCTCGAAGCACCAGGCGTTGAGGCACGTGGCGAGGTCATAGGCGAGGAAGTCGTTGCAGGCGAAATAGAAGTCGATAAGCCCGGACAGCCGGTCGCCCAGGAAGAACACGTTGTCCGGAAAAAGGTCGGCATGAATGACGCCTTTGGGCAGGTCTTGCGGCCAGTCGGCCTTCAGCCTTTCGAAGTCGGCTTCGATCTCGCCAGCCAGCCCCGGCTCAACCTCGTCGGCACGCGCGCATGCGCCCTCCCACAGCTTGCGCCACCCGGCCATGTCCATGGCGTTGTGGCGATGCAGAGAGAAATCCGCCCCGGCGAGGTGCAGACCAGCCAGCGCCTTGCCCACCTCGCGGCAGTGGGCGGCGGTTGGCCGGCGCACCCAGAACCCCTCTAGAAAGGTGATGATCGCGGCCGGCCGGCCGGCAATGTTGCCGATCAGTTCGCCATCCCGACGCGCAACCGGCAGAGGGCAGGAAATCCCCTTGTTTGCCAGATGCTGCATCAGCCCGAGAAAGAACGGCAGATCGGCACGCTCGACGCGCTTTTCGTAGAGCGTGAGAATGAACTCGCCGCCCGTGGTGTGAAGCACGTAGTTCGAGTTCTCCGATCCCTCGGCTATGCCGCGATAGGAGCGCAGTTCGCCGATGTCGTATTCGGTGAGGAAGGATGCCAGTTCCGTTTCGGAGATATCCGTATAGACGGCCATCGACGCTCAGGCCGCCCCGTTCACGAAAGCCATGTCGGCCGTTGTGATCTCGGTGTCGCGCAATTCGCGATTGACCGGGAAGTTCTCGTCCTCGCGCACGGTGAGCGCGACGTCGACCTTCACGTCGAAGCGCTCCTTGAAGGCGTCGATGATCTCGTCGACGATGATCTCCGGTGCCGATGCGCCTGCCGACAGTCCAATCGTCCTGGCATCGGCGAGCGTGCCCCATGGGATCTCGGATGCCCGCTGGACAAGCAGGCCACGCGAAGCGCCTGCACGCTCGGCAACCTCCACAAGCCGGCGCGAGTTCGACGAGTTGGGCGCGCCCACGACGAGAAACAGGTCGGTGCCGGGCGCGGCAAGTTTCACGGCCTCCTGGCGGTTTGTGGTCGCGTAGCAGATCGATTCCGACGCCGGCGGCTGGAGCGCGGGGAAGCGCTCCTCCAGCGCCCGGATGACGCCGGCCGTATCCTCCACGGAAAGCGTTGTCTGGGTGACGTAGCCAAGCGCGTCTGGATCGGGCAGATCCAGCCCTGCAACATCGGCCTCTGTCTCGACAAGCGTCACCGTGCCCCGCTCGAGCTGGCCCATCGTGCCGATCACCTCAGGGTGCCCGGCATGGCCAACGAGCAGCACATGCCTGCCCTTGCGCTGGTGGCGCATGGCCTGCTTGTGGACTTTCGACACCAGCGGGCACGTCGCGTCGAGATAGAAGAGACTGCGCGCCTCGGCATCCTCGGGCACGGATTTCGGCACGCCGTGAGCCGAAAACACGACGGGCCGATCGCGATGGTCCGGCGGAATCTCATCGAGCTCCTCGATGAATATCGCGCCTCGCTCACGCAGGCCGTCCACGACATAGCGGTTGTGCACGATCTCGTGGCGCACATAGACCGGCGCACCGTATTTCTTCAGAGCCAGCACGACGATCTGGATGGCGCGGTCGACGCCGGCGCAGAAGCCGCGCGGCTCGCACAGCCTGATCGTCAGCGGCGGTTTTGTCATTTTGGCAGGCGTCGCATTCATGCTGCGCAGATGGAGCGCGGCGGCCGGAACTGTCAAGGGCGCGCGGCCCGTCTCGGCCGGAAGCGGAAGAGCGCGACCGCGACGAGCGCCAGCGCCAGACCGTACCAGGTGACGGCATATTGCAGATGATTGTTTGGCAGGTCGATCAGCGTCACCCCGCCGACCGGCAAACCGCCGGGGTTGGGTGCGTCGTTCGCGTCGATGAAGAACGGCACGAGTTCCGTACCTGCCGGCAGGCCGGCGGTCTCACCCATCGCCGCGATGTCCTTCCAGTAGAAAACATTCTTGTCCGGTTCGTTGTCCGGCACGATGAAGGAAGGCTTCGCTGCGAGTGGATCGCGCGCCAGGCCGGAAATCTCGACGAGACCCTCAACCTGCCCCTCTGAACGCAACGCCGCATCCTTGCGGTCGAAGGGAACGAAGCCGCGATTGACGAAACCGGCGCGGCCATCGGCCAGGATTAGCGGCGTGTAGACGTTGAAACCCGACTGCCCCTTCCAGGTCGTGAAGAAGTGCCGCTCGGCGTCGTGCAGGAAGGAGCCGCGCGCCGTCACTGGCCAGTATTCAACGCTGCCTTCGGTGCGGAACCGCAGCTCTGCATCCGTCAGTTCGACCGGGGCGGCATTTGTGCGCTCCTCGATCTGCGCAAGCAGCCCCTCCTTCCACTGCAGCCGGTAGACCTGCCAGGTGCCGAGCGCGATCAGAACGGCAAAAGCCGAGACCAGCAGGACGAGGACCGCAACGGTGCGAAGGCTTCCCGCCCGCTCGCCGGACGCAGTTTCAGTCATTGTGCGCCGTCCAGCCGGCCCTCGGCAGCCTTGTTGCGATATTGGAGGGTGAGGAGGACGCCCTTCATCAAGCGCAACGCAGTGAGGCAAAGAACGATGGCGAGCGGTATCCAGATCAGGAAGTGGACGACCAGCGGCGGGTTCAGGCTGATCTCCATCCACAGCGCCAGCCCGACGACGATGAAGCCGATGATCAGGATAACGAAGACGGCAGGCCCGTCACCGGCATCGGCAAAGCCGTAGTCGAGGCCGCAGACGCCGCACGCCTTGCCCACGGCGAGGAACCCGGAAAAGAGCCTGCCCTCGCCGCAGCGCGGGCAGCGGCCGCCAAGGCCGGCGCGCACGGGATCGACCGGAGCCCAATGGGCGGTGTCCCTGTGCTTGCCGTCACTCATGCGGAATATCCTTTGGCCAAGTCATGAACGAAAAAGGCGGCCGCCTCGCGGCAGCCGCCCCCAATTTTCAGGCCGCCGAGACTAGTGAGCGATAGTCGCTCCGGCAGATGCCCACACATAGACGCAGGCGAACAGGAACAGCCAGACCACGTCGACGAAGTGCCAGTACCAGGCAGCCGCCTCAAAGCCGAAATGCTGCTGCGGCGTGAAGTGCCCTGCCATCGCGCGGAACAGGCAGACCAGCAGGAAGATCGTTCCTATCAGCACGTGGAAGCCGTGGAAGCCCGTCGCCATGAAGAAGGTGGCGCCGTAGATCGATTCCGAGAATTGGAAAGGCGCCTCGGCATATTCGTAGGCCTGCACGCAGGTGAACAGCACGCCAAGCGCGACGGTCAGCACGAGGCCCCAGACAAGGCCCTTGCGGTCGTTGTGCAGCAGTGCGTGGTGGGCCCAGGTCACCGTGGTGCCCGACAGCAACAGGATGATCGTGTTGTAGAGAGGCAGGTGCCAGGGATCGAGTACCTCGATACCCTCCGGCGGCCAGTGCCCGCCGGTGAACTCGGTCCGCGACACCTGCGCCGCCTCGTTGGCGAACAGGCTGGCGTCGAAAAAGGCCCAGAACCACGCAACGAAGAACATCACCTCGGAGGCGATGAACATGATCATGCCGTAGCGGAGGTGCAGCGAGACGACACGCGTGTGGTAGCCCTCATGCGCTTCCTTGATCGTGTCCGACCACCAGGCGAACATGGTGTAGAGCGCAATCGCCAGACCGATGAAGAACAGCCAGGGATTGGCGATGTTGTAGCCGAACACCGGGAACTCGCCGCCGTTCAGGTAGCGCATCCAGGCAACGCCGCCGATCGCCATGATCAGCGCGCCGATGGAGCCTATGACTGGCCAGGGGCTGGGATCGACCAGGTGATAGTCGTGATGTTTCGCGTGCGAGTCAGCCATTTCAACCCCCGAGATTGGCGCCGGCCTTGGGCAAGGATACGGATTCCTTCGCCTCCGACGAAGAACTGTCGATCGGATAGAAGGTGTAGGATAGTGTGAGCGTGTTGATGTTCTTGAATTCCGGCGCGTCGACGATCGCCGGATCGACGAAGAAGACCACTGGCATCTCCATCTCCTCGCCGGGCGCCAGTTCGGTGTCGGTGAAACAGAAGCACTCGACCTTCATGAAATAGGACCCGGCAGACTGCGGGGTCACGTTGAAAGAGGAGCGGCCCGAGGTCGGCTTGCCGAAGATGTTCTTGGCAGCATAGGCGACCTGCACGGTCTCGCCGATCTTCATGGTCACGTCGCGCTGCTTGGGGCCGAACTCCCAGGGCAGCCCGTTTGCCGTGTTAGCGTCGAAACGCACGGTGATCGTGCGGTCGAGCACGGTATCGGAGAACTGCTCGACGCGCTGCGTCGTGCCGCCATAACCCGTCACCTGGCAGAAAAGCTGGTAGAGCGGCACGGCGGCATAGGAGACGCCGACCATGCCGACAATGAAAGCGCCGCAGGCCAGCGCGACCGTGCCGTTGCTCATTCTCCGACGTGCGTTCGTGCTTTCGCCCATTGCGACCTCACAGCACCCGGTCGAGGATGGCGGGACCGAACTTCGCCAGCGTGATGACGTAGAAGACGATCACGAGGGCCCCCAGCGCCAGCCCGAGAGCAATCGAGCGGCTGCGGCGCGCCTTCTTCTGCGCGTCGGTCAGCTCCACAAAATCCTGCTTCTGATCGGCAGCCATCATGCACCGATGCTCCGCATCGCGATGTGATCGACGAGGATCAGGGCGAAGATCGCGAACAGGTATAGCAGTGAGTAGCCAAACAGTGCCTTGGCAGCGCGCGTCTCGGCCGTTGCCAGCACCCGCCATGCATACCACACAAAGCCTGCCCCAAGGGCGGCAGCCGCGACACCGAAGACCAGCGAGGAATAGCCGAGAAGAGCGGGCAGGACGCCGGTCACGGCGACCAGCAGCGAATAGGCGAATATCTGACGCCGCGTCGATGCTTCGCCGGCCACATTCGGCATCATCGGGATGCCCGCCTTGGCGTAGTCGGATTTGGAAAACAGCGCCAGCGCCCAGAAATGCGGCGGAGTCCAAAGGAAGATGATCAGGAACAGGATCGCGCTTTCGAGCCCGATTGTGCCCGTGGCAGCGGTCCATCCGATCATTGGCGGGAAGGCCCCGGCCGCGCCGCCGATGACAATATTCTGCGGCGTCGAGCGCTTCAGCCACATCGTGTAGATGACGGCGTAGAAGAAGATCGTGAAGGCGAGCATCGATGCCGCCAACCAGTTGGCGACGAGCCCCAGCGTCATCACCGAGAGCGCCGAAAGCACAAGCCCGAAGGCAAGCGCGTCAGCGGGGCGAACGCGGCCCGCGGGAATAGGCCTTCCGGCGGTGCGCGCCATCAGCCTGTCGATGTCGGCGTCGAACCACATATTGAGCGCACCCGAAGCGCCAGCCCCTACCGCAATCGCGGCGATCGACACGATCGCAATGAGCGGGTTGGGCAGCACTGGCGCGACGACGAGACCGACGAATGCTGTGAACACCACCAGCGACATGACGCGCGGCTTGAGCAAGGCCACGAAGTCGCCCGCCGTCGCCTCGGAAACCGAGACGTCGCTCAAGCCAAGATGTCTGCCGTCGACAAGTGCCATCAAGAATTCCGGTTCGTACCATGGGCAATGCCGCCGGAGTTCCGGCGGCCGCCATTACCGTTTCGCTACCTGATTTTCGGCAGCTGTTCCCACTGGTGGAACGGCGGCGGCGAAGGCAGCTGCCATTCGAGCGTCGTCGCACCTTCGCCCCAAGGATTGGCGCCAGCTTCGCGCTTCTTGGCGAATGCCTCGAAGACGCCGACCAGGAACACGAGCACGCCAAGCGCCGACAGGTAGGAGCCGTAGGACGACACCAGGTTCCAGCCGGCGAACGCGTCCGGGTAGTCGATGTAGCGGCGCGGCATGCCTGCGAGTCCCAGGAAGTGCTGCGGGAAGAAGACCAGGTTGACGCCGATGAACGTCATCCAGAAATGCGTGCGCGCGATCAGCGGCGAATACATGTAGCCGGTCATCTTCGGGAACCAGTAGTACCAGGCCGCGAAGATGGCGAAGACCGCGCCCATCGAAAGCACGTAGTGGAAATGCGCCACGACGTAATAGGTGTCGTGCATCGCGCGGTCGAGGCCGGCATTGGCGAGTTGCACGCCCGTGACGCCACCGACCGTGAACAGGAAGATGAAGGCGATTGCCCACAGCATCGGCGTGCGGAACGAAATCGAGCCGCCCCACATGGTGGCGATCCACGAGAAGATCTTCACGCCAGTCGGCACCGCGATCACCATCGTGGCGAAGACGAAATAGCGCTGCGTGTCGAGCGACATGCCGGTCGTGTACATGTGGTGCGCCCACACGACGAAGCCGATCGCGCCGATAGCTACCATGGCATAGGCCATGCCGAGATAGCCGAACACCGGCTTCCTGGAGAAGGTCGACACGATGTGGCTGACGATGCCGAAACCCGGCAGGATCAGAATATAGACCTCGGGATGACCGAAGAACCAGAACAGGTGCTGGAACAGGATCGGGTCACCGCCGCCCTCAGGCGCGAAGAAGGTCGTGCCGAAATTGCGGTCCGTCAACAGCATGGTGATGGCGCCGGCAAGCACCGGCAGCGACAGCAGCAGCAGGAAGGCAGTCACCAGCACCGACCAGGCGAACAGCGGCATCTTGTGCAGCGTCATGCCTGGCGCGCGCATGTTGAAGATGGTGGTGATGAAGTTGATGGCGCCGAGGATCGACGAAGCGCCTGCGATATGCAGCGACAGGATGGCGAGGTCCATCGCCGGGCCGGGCTGGCCTGAAGTCGAGAGCGGCGGGTAGATCGTCCAGCCGCCGCCGACGCCGAAGCCGCCCGCGGGACCGGGCACGAACATCGACAGCAGCAGCAGGATGAAGGCCGGCGGCAGGAGCCAGAAGGAAATGTTGTTCATGCGCGGAAACGCCATGTCCGGAGCGCCGATCATCAGGGGCACGATCCAGTTGCCGAAGCCGCCGATAAGCGCCGGCATGACCATGAAGAAGATCATGATCAGGCCGTGTCCGGTCGTGAACACATTGTACATGTGCTTGCCGGCGTCGACCGCGGTAGCCGGGTCGTAGCCGTAGACCATCGAGGCGAGGCCGTGGAAAATCTGGATGCCGGGCTCGGCAAGTTCCCAGCGCATCATGACGGACAGGAACCCGCCAATGATACCGGCGATGATCGCAAAGATCAGGTAGAGCGTGCCGATATCCTTGTGGTTGGTCGAATAGACCCAGCGCGTCCAGCCATAAGGCTGGTGATGTTCGTGGGCGTCAGCCGCTGCGCCTGCCATGTGTCCGCTCCGTTCTTCGTGTCTCTGCGCGCCGGCTTACTGCCCGGCAGCCGCGAGTTTGGTGTCGCCGTCTATCGCGACCATGAGGTTCTTGTAGGCGTCGCCCAGGCCGGCCTGCGCGTCGGCGCGCCATGCTTCGTACTGCTCCTGGCTGACTACGCGAATTCCGATCGGCATGTAGGCATGGTCCTTGCCGCACAGCTCGGAGCACTGGCCGTAATACATGCCTTCGGCCTCAGCCTTGAACCAGGTTTCGTTCAGGCGCCCGGGAACGGCATCCACCTTGATGCCGAAGGCCGGCATGGCGAAAGCGTGCAGCACGTCGGCCGCGGTCACCAGCACGCGAACGGTGGTATCGACAGGCACAATCAGTTCGTTGTCGACGGCCAGCAGCCTCGGATAGGCTTCGAGGTCCTCCTTGCCCGCCGAGGCACGGCTGTCGTCGCCCAGCAGGAACGAACTGAACGAGAGGTTGTCACCGTCCTGGTATTCATAATCCCAGTTCCACTGCACGCCAGTCGCCTTGATCGTTATCGACGGCTCATCCGGCGGCGAATACTGCGCGGTGAGAAGCTGGAAGGAAGGGATCGCCAGGAACAGGAGGATTACCACCGGTCCCACGGTCCAGATCACTTCGATAAGCGTGTTATGGCTTGTGCGCGAGGGGTTCGGGTTGGCGCTCGCCCGGTAGCGGAACATCACCCAGCCCAACAGGCCCATGACGAACAGCGTGATCGGAATAATGAACCAGAGCGTGTAGATCTCGAACCAGATGATATCGTCCATGATCGGCGTCGCCGCCGGCTGGAACCTCGTCTGCCAGGGCGTCGGCTGGGCGGCAAAAGCGGCCTGGGCCAGCGTCAGCAGCGGAAGAGAGGCAAGGGCGGGCAGGATCTTCTTCATCTTCCTCATCTCTTCGGATCGACCTCGTCGCGCCGCCGCAGGCATCTTCTCCAGCAGTGGCGGGCCGGAAGCAAAGCCGCAAACCCGCCGCGGTGCGAACCCGGCGCTTTTCGGCGTCGTTCAAACCATACTCTCACTGCAACCGCAAGGAACCCGTCCAACACCGCATGCGGCATTTTTGCGCGCGGCGTCAGATGGCTCGCAAAAGCCCCGCGAGCACTGAATTTGCGATGAAAAACGGGCCCAATGGCCCTCCGCGTCGCATTTCGGTCCGATTTTGGCCGCACTAGCGCGGCTGGGCGGCAGCGGACACTCTGTTCGCGTCCGTTCTTCCGCCTCGTTCCGGCTCGCGATAAATTGCCGTGATTCGCGGGGGGCCGTGGGGCAACGCATTGGAGCCGACATGAGAGTTCAATCGATACGGACGCTGGTGCCGGCCATCGCCACAGCACTGATGCTGACCTGGGCCTTGATGCTTGCCGCGACGGCTCCCGCGAGCGCGCAGCAGGGCGGGACCGTGCGCTCCACGCATGGCGACTGCGGGCAGATCCCCTGCTGGTCGGTGATATGCGACACGCCTCCGGGTGCCTCGTCCGAACAATGCGCCATGATCCAGGTCGTCGAGGCCGACGACCGGCCCGAGGTGGGCCTTTCCGTCATCGTCCTGCGCACGGCCGACAACAAAGCCGAAATATTGAGGGTGATCGCTCCGCTCGGCGTGCTCCTGCCCAACGGGCTCGGGCTCTATGTCGACGGCAAGGATATAGGCCGGGCCTATTTCGTGCGCTGCTTCCTGGACGGCTGCGTTGCCGAGGTAATTCTGGAACAGCAGTTGCTGGATACGCTGCGCAGCGGCGAATCGGCCACCTTCATCGTCTTCCAGACGCCGGAGGAAGGCATTGGCATCGAGGTCGCGCTCGACGGCTTCCAGGAAGGCTTCAACGCCCTCCCCTGATGCGCAGGCCGGCGGCGATGCCGGCGCCGCCGAACGCGCCGATGCCGGCGCCGGCAAGAGCGTAATACATCCCGAAGAGAGCGCCGGCGGCAGCGCCGGCCAGCAGCCCGATCCCTATCCAGCGCAGAAACGGCGCCAAAATTCCCCTCCGCAATTGCCGGCGCACGTGACGGGTGCAAATTCCGCCAAAGCGCCTATATAGCCGAAACGACATCAAAGCTTACGGGAGTGCAAGGTGGCGGAACGGCTTCTCGACCAGTTCGACGTCTCGCAAGACGCGGTCAGGTCCATCGTTGAGGACACCATACACGGCGCCGACGATGGCGAACTCTTCGTCGAATACCGCGAAGGCGAGGCGCTGATGTTCGACAACGGGCGCCTCAAGACCGCCAGCTTCAATACGGACAAGGGATTCGGTCTGCGCGCCGTTGCCGGCGAGGCGGTTGGCTACGCTCACGCCTCCGAACTGTCTGAAGCCGCACTGAAACGCGCCAGCGACGCGGTCGGCACCGTCAAGGCCGGCCATTCCGGTACGCTGGCAGAACGTCCGGCCGGCACCAACCGGCATCTCTATGGCGAGGAGAACCCCATCGCCGATCCGACCTTCGAAGCGAAGGTGAAGCTGCTCACCGAAATGGACGCCTATCTGCGCTCGGCCGATCCGCGGGTGCGCCAGGTGACGGCTTCACTAGCCGCCTCGTGGCAACAGGTCGAAATCATGCGCGCCGACGGCGCCGTCATCCAGGACATCCGGCCGCTGGTTCGCGTCAACGTCGCGGTTGTCGTCGGCGACGGCGACAAGCAGGAGACCGGCTCCTACGGCATGGGCGGACGCAAGAGCTTCGGCGAATTCGTCGCCGAAGATACGTGGAAGTTCGCGGCCGACGAGGCGTTGCGTCAGGCGCTGGTCAATCTCGAAGCCGAGCCTGCGCCCGCCGGCACGTTCGACATCGTGCTTGCCAGCGGCTGGCCCGGCGTGATGCTGCATGAGGCCGTCGGTCACGGCCTCGAAGGCGACTTCAACCGCAAGAAGACGTCGGCTTTCGCGGGGCTTCTCGGACAGCAGGTGGCGGCAAAGGGCGTCACCGTCGTCGACGACGGCACCATCGCCGAACGGCGCGGCTCACTCACCATCGACGACGAAGGCACGCCGACCAACCGCAATGTGCTGATCGAGGACGGCAAGCTGGTCGGCTACATGCAGGATCGGCAGAATGCACGGCTGATGGGCATGAAGGCGACCGGCAACGGCCGGCGCGAATCCTACGCACACAACCCCATGCCGCGCATGACCAACACCTTCATGACCGCAGGCGACAAGACGCCAGAGGAGATCATCGCCTCAGTCGACAAGGGCATCTACGCCGTCTCCTTCGGCGGCGGGCAGGTCGACATCACGTCGGGCAAGTTCGTGTTCGGCTGCACCGAGGCCTACATGATCGAGAACGGCAAGGTGACCCGGCCGATCAAGGGCGCGATGCTGATTGGCAATGGTCCGGACGCAATGCACCGCGTCTCCATGGTCGGCAACGACATGAAGCTCGACACCGGCATCGGCATGTGCGGCAAGAACGGCCAGGGCGTGCCGGTGGGCGTCGGCCAGCCGCACCTTCGGATGGACGCCATGACGGTTGGCGGGACGCAGGCAGGATAAGGCGATAGTTCCCCCCTCCATCGTCATCCTCACTGGCGCCGGCATCTCGGCCGAGTCCGGCGTCGATACGTTCCGTGACAAGGACGGCATCTGGTCGAAGATCGACTATCGCGATGTCGCGACTCCGGAGGGTTTCGCCCGCAACCCGGCGATGGTGCACGAGTTCTACAACATGCGTCGCGAGCGCTTGAAAGACATCCGGCCAAATGCCGCCCATTTCGCGCTGGCGAAGCTCGAACAGGCTCATCCCGGAGAGTTCCTGCTGGTCACGCAGAACATCGACAGCCTGCACGAGCAGGCGGGGTCGAGGAAACTCATCCACATGCACGGCCAGCACGACTCGGCGCTGTGCGCCCTGTGCGAGATGCGGTTCCCATGGGAGGGCGCGATGTCGCTTGAGACGGGCTGCAAGGCCTGTGGCTCCCGCGGGTATGTCCGCCCGGACGTCGTCTGGTTCGGCGAGATGCCGTACCGGATGGACGAGATATTCCGGGCGCTGGGCACGGCCGATCTCTTCATCTCCATCGGCACGTCAGGCAACGTCTACCCCGCCGCCGGATTCGTCTCGCAAGCCCGGCAAGCCGGTGCTCGCACGGTGGAGCTCAACCTCGAACCGTCCGAAGGCGTGAGTCATTTCGATGAGGCCGTGCATGGCAAAGCTACGGAGATCGTGCCGGCTTTCGTAGAAAAGCTGCTGGCCGGGGGCTAGCGCCGCCGCTTCGGCTTCTCCAGCAGCGCCACCGCCTCGACATGCGGCGACCAGAGGAACTGGTCGATAGGCGTGACCGAAACGAGCCGGTAGCCACCTTTGATCAGGATCGAAAGATCGCGGGCGAGAGTCACCGGGTTGCAGGAGACGGCGGCGACCCTGGGTATGTCCGAACGGCCGATCTGCTTCGCCTGCTCCTCGGCCCCGGCGCGCGGCGGATCGAAAACGAGGCCATCGAAGCGCGAAAGTTCCTTCGCCGTCAGCGGGCGGCGGTCCAGATCGCGGCGTTCGGAGGTAACCTTCCGCAGGCCGGACGCATGGCGAGCGGCGCGGTCGAGCGCGGCAAGTGAAGCGGCATCCGACTCGGCGGCATGCACTTCCGATTTGTTTGCAAGGCGCAGGGCAAACGTGCCCGCGCCGGAGAAGAGGTCGGCGATGCGCTTGGCCCCGGCCAGGTGACCGGTCACGAGTTCCGCCATGGTGGACTCCGCTTCGGCCGTGGCTTGCAGAAACCCACCGGGCGGCAGTTCGACCGGCACTCCGCCGAAGGACACTACGGGCTTGCGCGGCTCAAGCACGATCTCGCCTCCAACAGAAACCCGCGCGAACCCCGCCTCCCCGGCAAAGCGCGAAATCGCGATGCGGAGCTTCTCGTTGAGCTTCGCGCCTGCAATGTGGATATCGAGCCCCGACTCGGACGCGGTGACGGCCAGCCGAAGCGTCTGTTTCGTCGGCTCGAAGAGCGCCGCGAGATTGCGGATATCGTCCAGCCTGCCGACGACTGCCGGCAGCAGGATCGGGCATTCCTCGACAGGCACAACCGTGTGCGACATCGCCGCGTGATAACCGAGCAGCAGACCGCGCTCGGTCTTGCGGGCAGCAAACACGGCCCTGCGCCGCGTATGCGGCGCGCAACGCACGACATCGGCCACCGGTGTATCGACGCCGCGCGAGCGCAGCGCGTGAACGGCCAGATCGCGCTTCCATCCATTGTAGGCAACCGATGCCATGTGCTGCAGTGCGCAGCCGCCACAGGCGCCGAAATGCCGGCAGGGCGGTTCCACCCTCAGCGGCGATGGTTCCAGCACGGCGATCAGATCGGCGCGGTTTCCGCGCTGTGCAGCGTTCACTACTTCACCGGGCAGCGTGTGCGGCACGTAGACCGGGCCGTCATCGGTGCGCGCCACGCCGTCGCCCTGCGCGCCGAGATGATCGATTGTCAGGCGCGCGCTCATCGGTCCTTCACGCCGCCGAGCAGGAATTCGCGGTTGCCGTCGCCACCCTCGATGGGCGACGCGGTGACCCCGGCCGCGCGCCATCCAGGCTGCTCGCCCAGCCATCCGGCCATGTCGGTCGCAATTTCCCCCCCGAGCGTCGGATCGACGATCCCACCCTTGCCGATCTGACCGCGTCCTGCCTCGAACTGCGGTTTGACGAGGAAGACGCCGAAAGCACCCGGCGACGCCAATGCGAGCGCCGGTGGAAGCGCGAGCCGAAGCGATATGAAGCTGACATCGGAGACGACGAAGGCGGGAGTCCGCCCAGCCAGATCTTCTTGGCGCAAGTCCCGCGCGTTCAGCCCCTCGATGTTCCTCACGCGGGGGTCGGACGCAAGTCCGGGCCGCATCTGCCCGTGGCCGACATCGATGGCGATGACATGCGCTGCACCGCGTTCGAGCATCACCTGCGTGAACCCGCCGGTTGAGGCGCCTACGTCGAGAGCAATCCGGTTTGCCGGATCGAAACCGAAATGATCGAGCGCATGAACGAGTTTCAGGGCAGCGCGAGAGACATAACGCTGCGCCGGATCATCGACCGTGACCTCAGCGTCGGTGGGCACGGTCTTGCCCGGTTTGGCAATCGTTTCCCCGCCCACGCTCACCGTGCCGCGCGCAATTGCGTCGCGGGCGCGCGAACGGATCTCGAAAAAGCCCCGCGAAACCAGAAGTTCGTCGAGCCTCAGCCTGTCCGTGGTCGGTGGTCGCCGCATCGGCCTTCCATGGCCAATGCCAGGACCGAAGGCAAGACGCTTCAGCGCTCGCCAATTGCCATGCGCGGGAGGTCGGTGGCGGGCGCCAGCCCGTCGCTCCATCCGGCATCTGTCGCCGGCGCGGGAGCCGGCTGAGGAGGCGCAGACGTTACGAAGACAGGCCGCTGGCCATACGCGTAGCCGCCGCGCAGCGGACCGAGCTTGCTGACAACGAGTCTGATGGCGGCCTGTTCGAGCGCCGGGTCATAATCCGGCGTGGCGTGCACCCCCAACGGCAGCGCTGCCAGCGCGCACGCGGCAAATATCGTTCTGGCGAACATGTGCTCTCCCCTGTCCTTGGACGCGCACTAGCAGGCGTCGGCTAAGAAAGCGCCAAGCGACAGGGTTAGGAAATGGTCAACGGGTCAGGCGCGGGCCGCGCGTTCCGTCTGGCCGAGCGCGCCGAAGACGGCGCGGACGATGCCGGCGCTGTCGAGCCCGGCATCGGCGTACATCTTCTCCGGCTTGGCGTGATCGACGAAGGTATCGGGCAGGATTAGCGGCCTGACCTTGAGCCCGTTCTCGAGCAGACCGGCATGCGCGAGATGGTGCAGCACGTGGCTGGCGAAGCCGCCGACGGCGCCCTCCTCCACCGTGATCAGCACTTCGTGGTTGCGCGCTAGCCGTTCGAGCAAATCAGCGTCCAGCGGCTTGGCGAAACGGGCATCGGCCACGGTTGTCGAAAGGCCCGCAGCCTCCAGTTCCTCGGCGGCGGTCAGACAATCGGCGAGGCGTGTGCCGAGCGATAGAAGCGCCACCTTGGTGCCCTCACGCAGCACCCTGCCCTTGCCGATCTCCAGTACCGCACCGCGCTCGGGCATCTCGACGCCGACGCCATTGCCGCGCGGATAGCGGAAGGCGATCGGGCCTTCGTCATAGGCGGCAGCAGTACGCACCATGTGCTTGAGTTCGGCCTCGTCGGCGGCAGCCATCACGACGAAACCGGGAAGCGTCGCGAGATAGGTGACATCGAAGGCGCCGCAATGCGTCGGCCCGTCGGCGCCGACGAAACCGGCGCGGTCGATCGGGAAACGCACCGGCAGGTTCTGTATCGCGATGTCGTGCACCACCTGGTCGTACGCGCGCTGCAGGAAAGTCGAGTAGATCGCGGCGAAGGGCTTGTAGCCCTCGGTGGCCAGCCCACCCGCAAAGGTCACCGCATGCTGCTCGGCGATGCCGACGTCGAACATGCGCGTCGGAAACGCCTCGCCAAACAGATCAAGCCCGGTGCCGGACGGCATTGCCGCGGTGATGGCGACAATCTTGTCGTCGAGTTCGGCTTCCTGAACCAGCGACTGCGCGAAGACCTTGGTGTAGCTCGGCGCGTTGGCCGGCGCCTTGGCCTGAGCGCCGGTGATGACGTCGAACTTCGACACCCCGTGATATTTGTCGGCGGCGGCCTCCGCCGGCGCGTAGCCCTTGCCCTTCTGCGTAACGACATGGACCAGCACAGGGCCGTCGCCATGGTCGCGCACGTTCTTCAGCACCGGGATCAGATGTTCCAGATTGTGCCCGTCGATCGGCCCGATATGGAAGAAGCCCAGTTCCTCGAACAGCGTGCCGCCCGTCACGTAGCCGCGCGCGTGCTCGACCGCTCGCGTGACGGCGCTTTCAACCCGCTTGCCGAGATAACCCGTCAATTTCTTGCCGAAGTCGCGGAAGCCGGCATAGGTGCCGCCGGAAGCAAGCCGCGCCAGGTAACCGCTCATGGCGCCGGAAGGCGGCGCGATCGACATGTCGTTGTCGTTGAGGATGACGATCAGCCGTGCATCGAGCGCCCCGGCATTGTTCATCGCCTCGTAGGCCATGCCGGCAGACATCGCGCCGTCGCCGATAACGGAAATCACGTGGTTCTTGCGACCGTCGAAGTCGCGCGCAACGGCCATGCCCAGCCCGGCCGAAATGGATGTCGATGAGTGTGCCGCGCCGAACGGATCGTATTCGCTTTCGGCACGCTTGGTGAAGCCGGACAGACCCTGCTCCTGCCGCAACGTACGGATGCGGTCGCGCCGGCCGGTCAGAATCTTGTGCGGATAAGCCTGGTGGCCGACATCCCAGATGATGCGGTCGTCCGGCGTGTTGAAAACGTAGTGCAGCGCAACCGTGAGTTCGACGACGCCCAGCCCTGCCCCGAGATGCCCGCCGGTCTGGGAGACGGCGTCGATCAGTTCGGCACGCAATTCGTCGGCAAGCCCGGGAAGCTCCGCCTCGCTCAATTCGCGCATATCTGCGGGGATGCGGACCCGGTCCAGCAGCGGCGTGGCGGGGGGGTTACTCAATTTCGGGCTCGGGCTCTGACTACATAAGCACTCATGGACATAAGCATTGAGCCGGTGAAAGTAAACGCGCGGGATGGCCGCATCGTGGCCCGTGGCTCAGGAACTTGGCAGCGGGACGAACTCTTCCTCGTCGCCCGGCACGATGTCGAAGCGGCCGGTGCGCCATTCTTCCTTGGCCTGTTCGATGCGCTCCTTCGACGAGGAAACGAAGTTCCACCAGATGTAGCGCTTAGATCCCAGAGAAGCTCCGCCGAACAGCATCAGGTGCGCCGCGCTCTCGGCTTCCACCACGATCTCGGAACCCGGCTTGAAGACGATCAGCCGGTCGGAAGGGAAGCGGTCGCCGGCTATCGTCACCTGGCCGTCAAGCACGTAAATTGCCCGCTCCTCGGCATCGGCCGGGATCGGCAGTCGGGAGCCAGCGGAGAGCCGGATATCGACATAGAGCGTCTCGGTTTCAGTGCGCACTGGCGCAGTCTCGCCGTGGAACGAACCGATGACGACGCGCGCCTGCACACCCTCAGCATCGATCACCGGAAGGTCACCGATCTTGGTGTGACCGAACGCCGGGTCGATCTCCTCACGGTTGTCCGGCAAGGCCAGCCATGTCTGCAGTCCGGAGACCGACATGGGCGCGCCGCGCAGTTCTTCCGGCGAGCGCTCGGAATGGACGATGCCGCGGCCGGCCGTCATCAGGTTCACGTCGCCCGGCGCAATGACCATCTCGGTGCCGAGCGAGTCGCGATGCGTAATCTTGCCGTCGAACAGGTAGGTTACGGTCGAAAGGCCGATATGGGGATGCGGCCGCACGTCGAGCGCCTCGCCGGCGCGCAGCACCGCCGGGCCCATACGGTCGAAAAAGATGAAAGGCCCGACCAGCCGGCGGCGGGCCGTCGGCAGCGCGCGACGGACCTGAAACCCGCCAATGTCCCTGGCGTTCGGGATGATCAGCGTCTCGATGGCGTCGCAGGCAAATGCATCGCCGGGTTGCGGGTCGTTGCCGGGAAAGAAGCTCATGTCACCGGCTCCAGCTCAGGCCGGAACCGGCCTCGCGAAGCGCTGGGCCGAACGCGCCCTCGCCTTGGCCGCCTCTTCCTCGCGGTCCTTCGGCGGCTGGGTCGTCTCCATCGCATGCAGAAGCTCGTGCACACTGGCGGCGATTGCCTGCACAGCGCGGTCGAAGGCTTCCTCGTTGCGCTTCGAGGGCTTGGTCGAGCCGCTCACCTTGCGGACGAACTGCAGCGCCGCATCGTGGATTTCGTCATGCGTAGCCGGGGGTTCGAAATTGAAAAGCGGCTTGATGTTCCTGCACATGGCTCATGCTCCCGGGTCGATCGGTTCTTCGATCATACCACGGAACGCGGCATCAGGTGTCGCCATTGCCGTCCAGCGGCTCGGTGCCCACCGGCTTGCCTTCGCGTGAGAGGCGTATCTTTTCCACCTTGTCCTCGGCGGCCTTCAGCAGCTTTTCGCAATGCGCCTTCAGCGCCTCGCCGCGCTCATAGGTGCGGATCGATTCGTCGAGCGGCACGTCGCCGCGCTCCAGATCCTCGACGATCTTCTCAAGTGCAGCGAGCGCCTTCTCGAAGGTCAGCGTCTTGATGTCGTCATTGGCGTCTTCGGCCATGCTTCTTATCCCTTCATCAGGCGGCTGATATGTGCGGCCGTCGACCCCGCAAGCCCCTGCAGGTCGTAGCCGCCTTCGAGCAAGCTCACGAGCCGGTTTGAGCTGAACCGCCCGGCCCGCTCCAGCAACTCGCCCGTCGCCCAGTCGAAATCGTCCTCGGTCAGGTTGATCTCCGCCAGCGGATCGCGGTGGTGCGCATCGAAGCCTGCGGAGATGATGATCAGGTCGGGCCTGAATTCGTCGATCGCCGGCAGCACGCGCGAGCGGAATGCTTCGCGGAATGCATCGCCGCCATCGCCCGAAGCCAGCGGTGCGTTGACGATGTTGCCGGCCCCCGTTTCGTGTTTCGCGCCGGTGCCCGGATAGAGCGGCATCTGGTGGGTCGAGCAGTAGAGCACGCTCGCGTCGTTCCAGAAGATGTCCTGTGTACCGTTGCCGTGATGCACATCCCAGTCGACGATGGCGACACGCTCGGCACCGTGCTTCTTCTGCGCGTGGCGGGCAGCGATCGCCGCATTGTTGAACAGGCAGAAACCCATCGCCGTCTCGCGCTCGGCATGGTGCCCGGGTGGACGCGCGGCGACGAAGACGTTGTCGGCAGTGCCGGAGAATACGTCATCCACCGCGGCGGCTGCGCCCCCGATGGCGGCCAGCGCTGCCTCCAGGCTTTTCGGACTGGCCGAGGTGTCGGCGTCGATCCGCACCAGACCTTCGTCGGGGATCGCCGCCTCCACCTTGTCGCGGTGCGACTGCGGATGCGCGAGCAGGATCAGATCGGCATCGCCCGTCGGCGACTGCTGCCGGTCCAGCCTGTCGAAATGCTCGTCCTCCAGCACGCGGGCAATTGCGCGCAGCCGGTCGGGCCGTTCGGGGTGACCTGTTGGGGTCAGATGTTCAAGATAGATCGGGTGCGTGTATAGCCGCGTCGTCATGCCCCGATATAGGCGCTATGGTCGGGCTTGGCCATCGCGGTGGCCCCATGCAACGCCATGTTCAACAGGTCATGCGCTCTCGGGTGTTGCCGCCGGACGCCCGCCGAAGGCTCCGACGGCCTTGTCTTTCAGTTCGCGGAAATGGCGCGATGCGCCGGCCAGCCTTGCATCCCATTCTGGATCGGGAATCTGCCCCTCGATGACGCGGAAATAGACCTGCATCAGCGCGGCGATAACGAAGGGCTCGATCAACGCCGCCTTGATCGCCCAGGCGAATACGATCGCCAGCACGAAGGACCAGCCGGCAAGCTGGCCGGGCATGACGTAGAGCACGGCCGCCGCCGGCGCCAGCATGACGAGGAACACGGCGAAGGCCAGCACCCACATGATGACCGCCAGCCAGACCGCGTTCTTCACCATCACCATGCCGTTCTGCGCGTAGAGAACGACGCCCTGACGCGCTGTATCGAACGGCTGGTCGGAGCGCAGGCGGATGTTGTAGCCGAGGATCACCTCGTCGACATAGGTCAGCGACAGGCGGATGACGGTGTTGATGAAGCCGACCAGCCCCTGCAGGCCGGGGATCGGCAGGAAGCGCGCCACTCCGCCGAGCAGACCGGTAATCACCTTCACCGCGCCCTTCACCAGCTGGTCGACAACGAACAGCACGTTGGTTTCGCCGAAGCGCTCGGTCACGACGGCGCGGGCATGCGCGATCTGCCCGTTGCCTTCCGGTAGTTCGCGGCCTTCGATTAGCTCGACCATCACGGCGATATGGCCAGCCTTGACCATGTAGAGGATGTACTCGCGCAGCCAGTAGAGCACGACCGATACGATGATGATGCCGCCGAGACCGCCGAACACGGCGAAGCCGGCCGGGCCGTCATCGCCGCCGAAAATGTGCCCGGCGCCAAAGCCGATCCCCGCGCCGACGCCGGTGGCGAGAACATAGGCGAGCGTGATTGTGAAATAGACGACGAGACGCAGCGCGATGAACGGCCAGGTTTTGGCCATGATGCCGAGCGTCCGGCCGATGTCGAAATCCCACATGATGCTGCCCTCGCGAGTCGCTTCCGCGAGATACAGACTATCACCGATGCGTGACGCTAGGGAATGACGGCAACCAGCGCGCCATCCGATGTCGCGGTGACGACGATGCCATCGACATCGACGACCCCGTGCGTGACCGGAGCCAGCAACGGCACTTTCTCGAAGCCGGTGCGGGCGGCGATGACAATCGACCGCCGGTTGGCGTTGGGCAGTGCCAGGTCGGGAACGCCGTCGCCCGTGAAGTCGCCGGTTGCCGCAAGGCCGAGTTCGCGCGAGCCGATGACATGATTGGAGAAGCCCGAATAGGTGTTGGCGAAGACGTTCAGCCTGCCGTTCTCGAAGGCGGCCATCTTGAGGATGCCGCCAATGTGGGGCGTCTCCACCCAGGCAATGACCGGCACGCCGGCGCCGGTGTAGTCGGCGAGGCCCGCGACGTTGAGCCAGCGATTGCTGCGGCCGATCTCGGGCGTCGCGTCGAGCAATGCGAGCGCGCCGGCTCTGAGGCCGAGCACCGCGACCGCCGCGCCTCTCTGCAGCGATGACCGTATCGCGACGATCTCGTTGCGGCCGTCGCCGTCGAGATCGGCGATGCGCGGCGTGATGTCCTCGAAGACATGCGTGTTTTCAAGCACATGCTCGAAGTGCTGCCCCGCAGCATCCTCGGCGATGAGCGAGCCTGCCTCTACTGCGTCGCCCAGCACGCCGTGGCCGTAGCGTGTAGTCGGCCGGGCATACCAGGCGCGGCGTATGTCGCCGCTTGGCGCGGTCGCGACACGACCGCCGGGCAGGCTGCCTTCAGGTGCCTTTACAGGCAGGCCAACGACCGGGGCCGGCATCAGGCAGATCACCTTGCCGTCGCAGCGCGACAGCCGGTGGGAAGAACCGTCGCGCAAGGTGACGAACCGGCCGGCCGGCGTCGCGACCACGCTCCTGATTGCAGAAGGCGTTTCGATCACGCGCATCTCGGCGGCATGTACCTGTCCCGCCCCCAGGGCGAGCGCGGCAACCGCGAGCGCGTGGAGGATCCTCACTACCGATCCATAATGTCGGTCGCCGCGATCTCGATGCCGAAGCCTTCGAGCCCGACATAGTGGCGCTCGCGCGACGCGATGAGGCGAATGGACGAAATGCCGAGATCGCGCAGGATCTGCGCGCCAAGGCCAACCTCGCGCCACTCGGATTCGCGGCGCTGTGCCTCGTCGTGGTCTTCCGCGCCGCCCTCGGCGGCCGGCCTTCCGCGTGGACGGTGCGCGACGCCAACGGAGCCCTTGCGCAGATAGACGATGACACCACGCCCGGCTTCGCCCATTCGCCCGACCATGCCGTCGAGCTTGCTCGTGCTGCCAAAGACGTCCTGCACAATATCCTCGCTGTGCAGCCGCACCGGCACCTCGATGCCATCGCGGATGTCGCCGAATACGACGGCTAGGTGATTCATGGCGTCCCACGGCACGGAGTACTCATATGCCTGTGCCGGGCCGCCTGCGGTCTCGACCGGGAAGGTGTCGACACGTTCGACCAGCGTCTCCTGACGCTGGCGGTAGGCGATCAGGTCGGCGACGGAAACCTGCTTCAAACCGTGTGCCTCGGCAAAGGCGCTGACCTGCGGGCCGCGCATGACCGTGCCGTCGTCATTGACCAGTTCGCTGATGACGCCGACTTCCGGCAATCCGGCGAGGCGGCACAGGTCGACCGCAGCCTCGGTGTGGCCGGAGCGCATCAGCACACCGCCCTCGCGCGCGACCAGCGGGAAGATATGGCCCGGACGGACAAAGTCGGCAGCGCCGGCATTTGGGTTGGCGAGGTTGCGCACTGTCAGCGTGCGGTCGTCGGCCGAAATGCCTGTCGTCGTGCCATGCTTGAAATCGACGCTGATCGTGAACGCCGTCGCGTGCGGTGCGTCGTTCTCCGCGACCATTGGCGCCAGGTTCAGCCGCCGCGCTTCCTCGCGCATCATCGGGGCGCAGACGATGCCCGAGGTGTGCCGCACGATGAAGGCCATCTTCTCGGCGGTGCAGTGGACCGCCGCGACGATCAGGTCGCCTTCGTTCTCGCGCCCGTCATCATCCATGACGACAACGATCTCGCCGCGCTCGAAAGCGCGCAGCGCATCGACAACCTTCTTCTGATCGTATGCCAACATGAGCTTCCTCAGACGCGGCCGGTCTGGCCACGATGCCGCAAATAGTGGTCGGCGATGACGCAGGCAACCATGGCTTCGCCGATCGGCACGGCGCGGATGCCAACGCAGGGGTCGTGCCGGCCCTTGGTGACGACCTCGACCTCGTTGCCGTCGGCATCGATCGACTTGCGCGGCGTGAGGATCGAGGATGTCGGCTTCACGGCGAAACGCGCCACCACCGGCTGACCCGTCGAGATGCCGCCAAGGATACCGCCGGCGTGGTTGGAGCCGAATACCGGACGGCCGTCATTGCCCATCCGCATCTCGTCGGCATTCTCCTCGCCGCGCATCCGCGCGGTCGCGAAACCGTCGCCGATCTCGACGCCCTTTACGGCGTTGATCGACATGAGACCCGCCGCGATGTCCTGATCCAGCTTGGCATAGATCGGAGCACCCAGGCCGGCCGGCACGCCCTCGGCGATAACTTCGATCAGCGCGCCGACCGACGAGCCCGCCTTGCGGACGCTGTCGAGATAGTCGGAAAACACGGCCACTGATCCGGCATCCGGCGTGAAGAAGGGGTTTTCGGCATCGCGCACGAAATCCCAGTCCCACTTCGCGCGGTCGATTCCCTTCTCGCCCATGCCGACCAGTGCGCCGCGCACGACGAGGCCGGGCACGATCTTGCGCGCCAGCGCGCCGGCCGCAACGCGAGCGGCGGTCTCGCGCGCCGAGGAACGGCCGCCGCCGCGATAGTCGCGCAAACCGTATTTGGCGTCATAGGTATAGTCGGCGTGGCCCGGCCGGTACTGGCGGGCGATATCGCTGTAGTCCTTGGAGCGCTGATCGGTGTTCTCGATCATCATCGACACTGGCGTTCCGGTGGTCACCAGAGCGTCGCCGTCCTCCATGAAGCCCGACAGGACGCGGACCTCGTCGGCCTCGCGGCGCTGCGTCACGAAGCGCGACTGGCCCGGCTTGCGCCGGTCGAGCTCGGCCTGGATTTCAGCCACCGTGAAGCGGATGCCGGGCGGGCAGCCATCGACCACGCAGCCGAGGGCGGCGCCATGGCTCTCGCCCCAGGTCGTGACCCTGAACAGATGGCCGAACGTATTGTGCGACATGAAGAAATTGCCCGCGCCGGTGGAGCCGATCGCCCCTGCTTCTATTTGCGATTGGCGGCCCGGTCAAACCGGCGGCTTCCGCAAACATTTTGACACAATCGGCGTGTTTGTGCGTCACTGACGGACGGGGTTGGGGTAACCCGCGCAAAAGCGGGAACGAGAAATCAAAAGGATACAGGAATGCGTACGATAGTCGCTGCCGCGGGGGCATTGGCGTTCATGACGGCAGCCGCGCTCGCCGCGGACACCGAAGGCGAAATCAAGCAGGTCGATATCGAAAAGATGACGATCACGCTCGACAACGGCAAGACCTACAGGCTGCCGTCCGAAATGGACATGAGCGTGCTCTCGGAGGGCGTTGTCGTCATCATCGCCTATGACAGCCGCGATGGCGTCAATCAGATCACGGACATGCTGATCCCGTAACGGACGGGCAGCTACAGCCAGCGCAGCCTGCCGCCGCTGAGTTCCAGTATCCGGTCCTGCGGCACGCTGCCGGTGCAGGCCGCTTCGGGCGTCCAGCCCTCGATCAACCGGAACATCACGCGGATGATGCCGCCATGCGTTACGCAGATGGTAGGCCGCTTGAGTTCGGCCAGCCAGGGCGCGATGCGGTCGGCGAGCATCTGATAGTTCTCGGCATTGGCGCCCGGCGGGACGAAGTTCCACTTGTCCCGGTCGCGGGCCGCAGTACTGCCCGGCGTCTCGGCTTCCAGTTCGGCAAGCGTAAAGGTCTGCCAGTCGCCGAAATGCATCTCGATGAGGCGCGGATCGGTGCTGTAGGCGCCGGCGGGCAGCCCCATCGCCGCGCGAACCCTCTCCATGGTCTCACGCGTGCGCCGCTTCGGGCTGGCAACGAAATCGAACCCGTCCGCCCGGCCAACAATGTCGGCCAGCCGCGATCCGTTGGCGTCTGCCTGGCGGCGGCCGAGTTCGTTGATGTCGGTATCGGCCTGGCCTTGGATGCGCCCTTCGGCGTTCCAGTCCGTCTGCCCGTGCCTGACGAAATATGCGAGGGGAAGCATGGCCGGCGTCAGTCGACGTCCGCCATCATTCGCCTTCCTTCACCGTCGAAATGTCCGGCGCATCGACGGATTTCATGCCGACGACATGGTAGCCGCTGTCGACATGCAGCACCTCGCCGGTGACGCCGCGCGATAGCGGCGAAAGAAGGTAGAGCGCCGAATCGCCGACCTCGTCGACGGTGACTGTGCGCTTCAGCGGCGAATTGTATTCGTTCCACTTCAGGATGTAGCGGAAGTCGCCGATGCCGGACGCGGCGAGCGTCTTGATCGGACCGGCCGACAGCGCGTTGACGCGGATATTGCCGCCACCAAGATCGACGGCGAGATAGCGCACGCTCGCCTCGAGCGCTGCCTTGGCGACGCCCATGACGTTGTAATGCGGCATCACCTTTTCCGCGCCGTAGTAGGTCAGCGTCAGCATGGAGCCGCCGTCAGTCATCAGCGGCTCGGCTCGCTTGGCGACGGCCGTGAAGGAATAGACCGAGATGTCCATCGTGCGCTGGAAGTTGTCGCGCGTCGTCTCGACATAGCGGCCGTCGAGCTCGTCCTTGTCGGAAAAGGCGATGGCGTGGACGAGGAAATCGAGCTTGCCCCACTTCGCCTTCAGCCCGTCGAATACGGCATCGACGGAAGCCATGTCGGTCACATCGCAATCGCCTGCGACATGCGCGCCAAGCTCCTCGGCCAGCGGCTCGACGCGCTTGCGGAACTGGTCGCCCTGATAGGTCAGCGCCAGCTCGGCGCCCTCGCGTTGCAGCGCCTTGGCGACGCCCCAGGCGATCGACCGGTTGTTGGCGACGCCCATGATAAGGCCCCGCTTGCCCGCCATCAGGCCGCTGCCGCCACCGCTCATGCCATGAAACTCCCTCGCGAATTTTCACGAAGCCTATGGCACAGGGCGCTTGAGCCATCAAGCGGAAGCAAGCCGGCGAAAGCGCCGGCGGCGGATCAGCCCCGGCGCTTCTTCATCAGCGCTTCGAGGTCGGAGTCGGACTCAGGCAGCATGATGCGGACATTGGCATAGAGGTCGCCGCGGCCGCCGGTCTTCACCGGCAAGCCCCTGCCCTTCAGCCTCAGCGCGCGGTCGGAGCTGGAGCCGGCCGGGACGGTGACGGCCACCTTTCCGTCCGGCGTCTCGACCGGAACCTTGGCGCCCAGCACCGCGTCGGCCAGCGGCACCGGCAGGTCGACATGCAGGTTGCG
The DNA here is from genome assembly GCA_017643025.1 of Rhizobiaceae bacterium. GTDB lineage: Bacteria > Pseudomonadota > Alphaproteobacteria > Rhizobiales > Rhizobiaceae > RCIO01. Next base: position 110,949 of record JAEPOG010000005.1, on the reverse strand, counting down.
GCCGTCGACGCGGTAGCGCGGGTGGCGGCGGAAGCGCACCTTGGCCAGCGCGTCGCCGCGCCCGCCGAAGGGCGAGGCGTCTCCCTGCCCCTTCAGGCGGATCACCTGGCCGTCCTCGACATAGGCCGGCAGCTTGACCGCCAGCCGCCGCCCGTCCGGGAATACGGCCGTTACCTTGGCGGCCTGGATAACGTCTTCCAGCGTCACATCGAGATTGACGTTGAGATCGGCCGGCTGCGGCCCGCCGCGGCTCTGCGCGCCGGCGCCCGGACCCGTGCCCGGCCGTGCCGAGCGGCCAAAAGCGTCGCCGAAAATCTCGGAAAAGATGTCGCCGGCATCGACACCGGAGGTGCGGAACTCGAAATGGCGTGCGCCGCCCGGCCCTGCCTGCTGGCGGAAACCGGCAAAGGGGTCGCCGCCGGCGCCCGCGCCGTGGAACTCGTGGAAGCGCGGCTTGCCCGCCGCGTCGATCTCGCCGCGGTCGAACTGTTTGCGCTTCTTCTCGTCGCCAACCACCTCATAGGCCTGGTTGGCTTCGGCAAAGCGCTCCTTGGCCCTGGCATCGTCCGGATTCTGGTCCGGATGGTACTTCTTTGCCAGCCGGCGGTAGGCCGACTTTATGTCCTTCTGCGAGGCGTCACGCGGGACGCCCAGAACGTCATAGGGATCGCGCATGTGGTGTCTCTGGCAATATGCCGGGAATTAAGCAAGGTTCGGCTGACATATGCGTATTGCTAGGAAGAAATTCCAGTGTTTCGGCGCATTTTCGCGCCAAAATACGCGAAATCAGCCCTGTTCGAGCTCTGTGACGATCCAGGAGCCGCCGGCCGCGCTGCAGGCCTTGCCGGCATAGCGCGAGCTGCCGCCGAAGCTCTCGCGCGAGACCGTGAAGGTGCGGCAGCGCTTGCCGGCCTCCGCGCTGTCGGCCACCCGCACGATGGCACCGCTGGAACCCGTATTGGCGTTGACCCAGGGCACCGTGGCCGGCGGCGGCTCGGACGGCGACCATGCGGCGATCGCGGCGCGGATCGCCGCCTCGTCTGACACACGAGTATCCGGCTGCTGGCCGGTTGGCGCGCCAACCGAATTGGTTACGATCGAGCGGTCGGTGTCGAGGCGGCCAAGGTCGAAGCCGCCGGCGCAGCCGCCGAGCAAAAGCGTGCAGGCCGCAAGTCCGAGGCGTGGCAAGGCGGCGGCAGAACCGGGCACTCTCCAACCTTGCGCGGCGCGCGACAATCGGCCATCTCCCTGATGAGAAAGTGGTTTCAAGGCTGCGATCATGACCGAAACATGGTTAACATCAGATGACTTCGCGGAGCGCAGCGAGCCCATCGCGCTGTTTTCGGACTGGCTGGCCGAGGCCACGCAAAGCGAGCCGAACGACCCCAATGCGGTCGCGCTCGCCACCGTCGATGCCGATGGCCTGCCCGACGTGCGGATGGTGCTCCTGAAGGGCCATGACGAGCGCGGCTTCGTTTTCTACACCAATTTCGAGAGCGCCAAGGGGCGCGAGTTGCTCGCCACCCCGAAGGCGGCCATGTGCTTCCACTGGAAGAGCCTGCGCCGGCAGGTCAGGGTACGCGGGCCGGTCGAGACCGTCACCGAGGCGGAAGCCGACGCCTATTTCGCCTCGCGCCCGCGCGGCAGCCGCATCGGCGCCTGGGCCTCGAAGCAGTCACGCCCGCTGGAAAGCAAGCTGGCGCTGGAAAAGGCGGTGGCCGAATACACGCTGAAATACCCTCTCGGCGACATCCCCCGCCCGCCCTACTGGTCCGGCTTCCGCATCAGGCCGGTGCAGATCGAGTTCTGGCACGACCGCCCGTTCCGCCTGCACGAGCGGATCGTGTTTACGCGGGAGGGGGATGGATGGGGGAAGGAGCGGCTTTATCCGTGAGGGTACATTCCACCACCTCGTAGCGTTTGAAGCGGACCGCACGGCCGGGCCAATTGCGGTTCCAGCCCGTCTTTCGAAAGCGAGAATTCCCGATGAGCGACCTTGAGCGCGAGCGGACAAATCAATCCGTCGAGGAAGCACAAACCGACGCCGCCGCGCGTCGTGCCGGCGGCGAGTTCGTGCGCGGCGTCAGCGGGTTTCGCGATGCGCTCGGCACGGCTGGCTTCCCTGCCGAACGGGGTCGGTATCACCTCTTCGTCGCGCTCAACTGTCCCTGGTGCCATCGTGTCACGATCGCCCGCAATGTTCTGGGTCTGCAAGACAGCATCACGATCGACATCGCGTTTCCGAACCGCACGGACGAAAACGATCCGGCCGGGCCGAACCGGTGGGAGTTCAATCCCGCGCGCATCGCCACCCTGACCGGCACCACGCTGCCCGAATGCACCGCAGAGACCGCCACGGGCAAGGGATTCAGGCTGGCAAAGCAGATCTACGAAGAGGAAGGCTCGGACGAGACCAGCCTGCCTATCCTCTACGACAAGAAGTCGAAAAGGATCGTGTCGAACGAAAGCGCCGAGATCGTTCGCATGCTGAATGCTCAGGCCAGCCCATTGGGAAGCCGTTTGTCGGACGCTGAGCGCCCCAACCTTTACCCATCCGGCGCCGAACATGCACAGCTTCGCGCGGAAATAGATGCGCTGAACGAAACCGTCTACGTCAACATCAACAATGGCGCCTACAAGGCCGGGTTCTCATCGGACCAGGCGGTCTATGCCAAGGCGTTCGAGAGCTATTTCGCGGCGCTCGACACACTGGAAGCCCACTTGGCCGACGGCCGGCCATTCCTGACCGGCAGCCGGTTCACCGAGGCCGACTTGCGGCTGTTCCCGACGCTCTACCGCCATGACCCGGTCTATTTTCTCAGGATGAAGCTGAACGGCGCCCGCATCCTGGATTACCCGCATCTCTGGCGCTGGCTGTGCCGAGTCCATGCCATGCCCGGAGTGGCCGAGAGCGGTTCACTGATCCACTGCCGGCAGGGATATTTCGGCCGGTCGTGGAACAATGTCGTGCCGCTCGGACCGATACGCCCGATGACCTATCCCGAGGCCTATGCCCATCCCGAATTGGCGGACACGGACGGTTTTCACGATCAAGCTTGATGCGACCTGTTTGCGAAAGAGTTGGATGGATGGGCGAAGGAGCGGCTTTAACCCTAGCCGCTCAGCTCTCCGCGCGCTCCGCCCAGCCGGCGAAGATGCGCTCCAGGAAAACCACGGCGTAGTAGAGAAGGATGCCGAGGAAGGCGAGCGCGATGAGCACGGCGAACATCAGCGGGTAGTTCGAGTTGGTCTGGCCCGACAGGAAAAGCGCGCCCAGCCCGCGCCCGTGCGGCGAGATGATCTCGACGAGGTTGGTGCCGATGAAGGCCAGCGTGACGGCCACTTTCAGCGCGCCGAAGAATTCCGGCAGCGTCTTGGGCAGCGCGATCTTGGTGAAGATGGTGAAGCGCGAGGCGCCGAGCGAGCGCAGGATGTCGCGATATTCCGGCTCCAGAGTCGACAGGCCGATGCCGACCGAAACGGCGATCGGGAAGAACGAGATCATGAAGGCCATCATGACCGTGTTGAAATCGTGCTGGCCGATGAAGAGCAGCGCCAGCACCGGCACCAGCGTCGCCTTGGGGATGGCGTTGAAGCCGATCAGCAGCGGGTAGAGCGCGTCGCGGGCGATGCGCGAGAAGCCCATGATCATGCCGAGCAGCGTGCCCGCCAGAACCGCAATCACGAGGCCCGCCACCGTTCGCCACAGCGTCGACCAGCCGCCCGACAGGAACAGCTCCCAGAACTGGGCGTAAGCCGCAGGCAGGTCGGAAGGCGAGGCCATGACGTAGTTGGGCCAGCCATTGGCCCAGACCAGGAATTCCCACAAAGCGAGGAAGATGATGATGGCGGCGACCGGCACGCCTATCTTGCGGGCCGCGTTCATGCCGCCTGCCCCGGCTCGGCGCGACCCTGTGCGATCTGGATCTGCTCGCGCAACGTGTGCAGCATCGCCGAGCTCTCCGGCGTGTAGAGCCCGTCGAGCACGCGCTCGCCGGGGAATTTCACGTCGAGCACATATTGCGTGGTCGCCGGGCGGCCGGAGAGCACGATCACCTGGTCGCCGAGGAAAACGCTCTCGCGCAGGTCGTGCGTGATCAGAACCGCTGTGAACGGTTCCTTGGCGCGCAGCTCATGCATGGTCTGCCAGAGATCCTCGCGGGTGAAGGCGTCGAGCGCGCCGAACGGCTCGTCCATGATCAGCACATCCGGCTTGTGGACGATCGCCCGGCAGAGCGAGGCGCGCTGGCGCATCCCGCCGGAGAGTTCCGACGGACGCTTGTTCTCGAAGCCTTCGAGCCCGACCAGCGCCAGCAGCTCCATGGCGCGCGCCTCGCGGTCCTTCTTCGGCAGCGACGGCGCGACGATCTCCAGCGGCAGGATGACGTTCTGCAGGATGGTGCGCCATTCGAGCAGCACCGGATTCTGGAAGGCCATGCCGACGGTCTTGCGCGGGCCGGTGACGCGCTCGCCATGCAGCCAGACCTCGCCCCGGTCCGGTTTCATCAGGCCGGCGATCAACCTGGTCAGCGTGGACTTGCCGCAGCCGGACGGTCCGACCACGGCGCAGAACTCGCCTTCGGGAACGGCGATGTTGAGATCGTTCAGGACCGGCAGCGGCCCGAGCGGCGTCTGGTAGGCGTGGGTCACGCCCTTGATGTCGATGAGATTGGTCACCCGCGCCCCGGAATGTGGCTCGCCCGCCTGATGCGGCGGGCGAGCTTGATCTTACTGCAGCATAAACGGTTCTGCAGGCAGGTAGGAAGCGTCGAAGTAGAGGCTCGCGTCCGGCTCGGCCTTGAACTCGTAGACCGACTTCGTCTGCTCGATGGCCTTGGCCATGCGCGCGTCGTCGATGCCGCCGATGCCGTTGGCCTTGACGTAGTCGGTGAGCACGTTGGCGTCGATCGACATCTGGAGACGCTCGGTCTCGAGGTCGGCGTCGGCTGCCGGGTTGCGCTTGATGAGGCTTTCGATTGCCCCAGCTGGGTCGGAGATCGCGTCCTTCCAGCCCATCGCCACGGCATTCACGAAGCCCTTGACCACATCCGGGTTCGCCTCGGCGAAGTCGGTGTTGACGATGATCGCATTGCCGTAGAGCGAGACGCCGTGGTCGGCCATGAGCAGTACCGACTGCTGGTCGAGCGGGATGCCGAGGCGCTTCAGGTTGAGCGTCGAGGAGAAGGAGAAGCCGGTGACCGCGGCGACCTTGCCTTCGGCCAGCATCGGTTCGCGGGTCGGAAAGCCGACCGGCTCGACGGTGATCTTCGACATGTCGAGACCGTTCTCGGCGGCGAAGATCGGGAACTGCGCCCAGGCGCCATCCGGCGGCGGCGCGCCCAGCACCTTGCCTTCGAGATCTTTCGGCGTCTCGACGCCGAGGTCCTTGCGGCCGACCACCGAGAAAGGTGGCTTGTCGTAGATCATCATGATCGCGGCGACAGGCGCACCGGGGTTCTGGTCGAGGAACCGCATCAGCGAGTTGATGTCGGCGAAGCCGATCGGGTAGGCGCCGGTGGCGACCTTCGGGATTGCGTCGAGAGAGCCGGCGCCCTCGGAAATCTCGACAGACAGGCCTTCGGCTTCGAAGTAACCCTTGTCGATGGCGACGAAATATGGCGCAGCCGGCCCTTCGAACTTCCAGTCCAGCGCGAACTGAACCTGCTGCTGTGCCGCTCCGCTCGTGATGGCGGCCGCGAGGAACGCCGCCGCGAATAGAATTCGTTTGAACACCTTGAACCCCTGTTCACATGGTTGATGCCGCATCGGACATCGAAACCCATGCGCCCCACATGATCAAGATGTAATCAATAGCCAGACTGCCCCAATTTTGGGCAAGTGTTTCAAGGCATTGCCGGGCAATTGCTCACTTCTTGCGCGACATGAACGCCACAAAAGCGTTGCGGGCCTCCTCGGACTTCAGCATCGCACTGAAATGCGCGCCCTCCTCCTTGATGCGCTCGACGAGCGCCGTTCGGTCGCCCACCATGAGTGCGCGGGCGGTGGAAAGGGCAGTCGGCGGCTTTTCCGCGATGCGGGCGGCGGCGGCCAGAACCTCTGCTTCAAGGGCGTCTTCCGGAACGATCTTGTAGATCAGCCCGGCCTCAAGCGCGCGCTCCGCCGGGAAAGGCTCGCCCAGCGCCAGCATGGCGAATGCCGTCTGGTGACCCATCAGCGCCGGGCCGAGCAAGGTCGAGCCCAGTTCCGGGACAATGCCGAGATCAGTAAACGGTGTGCGGAACACCGCCTGCGGAGTGGCGAAGGTGAGGTCGCAGTGGAACTGGATCGTGGTGCCGATGCCGACCGCGACGCCATCGACGCCGGAGACTACCGGCTTGTTGGCGGTCGCCAGCGCCAGCATGAAGTCGAACACCTCCGTGCCGCCCTCTCCGCCGGTGGCGATGACCATGAAGTCGGCGATATCGTTGCCGGCGCAGAATGCACCGGGCACACCGAGCAGAACGCTGACCCGGATGTCCGGGTCGTTCTCAGCCTCAGTCAGTGCAGCCGCCATCGCGGCATACATCGCCCGCGTCAGCGCGTTTTTCTTGTCGGGGCGGTTCATGCGGATGATCTGCGCCGCGCCCTGGCGCTCGACAACTATGTGTTCGCTCACGAAATGCTCCTCCGAAAATCGGGACTACGCCGCGTCAGCCGCGGCAAGGCTTGCTGCGCCTTCAAGCACGGCTGCCTTCAACGCTGCGGTCTCGGCAATCATGTTCTCGGCGAAGAAGCGACACAGTCCGGCGCGCTCACCGCCATTGGCCGCAACAGCCGCGCGGGCCAGATAGGCTCCGCCTGCGGCCAGCGCGAAGAGCCGCAGATAAGGTGTAGCGCCGGCGAGAGCCTCGGCCGACTTGCCATCGCCCTGCAGGGCCTGAAGGTGGCGGGTGGCTTCCTCGAAATCGTCGAGTGCGGCGGCGATCCTGTCGGCCGAGCGGCCGAGATCGGGCAGGTTCGATTTGCGCAGTGCCTCCACGTCGTCGCGCAACTCCGCGATGTAGCCGTGGATATGCTCGCCACCCGACAGCGGCAGCTTGCGCATCACAAGGTCGATCGCCTGAATGCCGTTGGTGCCTTCATAGATCGGTGCGATGCGGGCATCGCGCAGAAGCGCGGCGGCTCCGGTTTCCTCGATGTAGCCCATGCCCCCATGGATCTGGACGCCCATCGACGCGACCTCCACGCCGACATCGGTCGAGAACGCCTTGGCGATGGGGGTAAGCAGGTTGGCGCGCTCCTGCCAGTGTTTGGCCTCGTCGCTTTCGGCAGCGCGGCTCAGATCAATCGCATGAGCGCAGGAATAGGAAATCGCGCGGGAAATGCGCGTCAGCGCCTTCATAGAAAGCAGCGTGCGCTTGACGTCGGGATGCAGCGCAATCGGGCTCATGCCCTCGGACGCGTCGCCCTCGGCGCGGCCCTGCCGGCGCTCCTGCGCATAGGCGAGCGCCTTCTGGTAAGCCATCTCGGCAATCGCCACGCCCTGCATGCCGACGGCAAGGCGGGCGTTGTTCATCATCGTGAACATGCATGCGAGGCCCTTGTTCTCCTCGCCGACCAACCAGCCGATTGCGCCGGGTGTTTCGCCGAACTTGCCGTCGCCATAGATCATGGTGCAGGTCGGCGAAGCGTGGATGCCGAGCTTGTGCTCGACCGATGCACAGAAGACGTCGTTGCGGGCTCCGAGCGAGCCGTCATCGTTGACCAGGAACTTCGGCACAAGGAACAGCGAGATGCCGCGCGTACCGGCCGGCGCATCGGGCAGCCGCGCCAGAACCATGTGCACGATATTGTCCGTGAAATCGTGCTCGCCATAGGTGATGAAAATCTTCTGGCCGAAGATTCGGTAGGTACCGTCGCCCACGGGCTCGGCGCGGGCGCGTAGCGCGTTCAGATCCGAACCCGCCTGCGGTTCGGTCAGGTTCATCGTGCCCATCCACTCGCCGGATACGAGCTTTTCCAGATAGATCGCCTTGAGCTCGTCGGAGGCGTGTTTTTCCATCGCCTCGATGGCGCCCATCGTCAGGGTCGGGCCAATCGCGAAGGCCATGGCGCCGGAGTTCCACATTTCGAGCGCGGCAACAGACAGCATCATCGGCAGGCCCTGCCCGCCGTACTCCTGCGGTGCTGCAATGGCGTTCCAGCCGCCTTCGCACCAGTGTTTGTAGAGCTCTTTCCAGCCTGGCGGGGTCGTGACAGCGCCATCCTTCAGCACCGCGCCGTGCTCGTCGCCAACCTTATAGAGCGGGGCGATCTCTTCATTGGCGAAGCGGCCTGCCTCCTCCAGAATCGCGTCGACCAGATCCGCCGAAAGGTCCCCAAGCTTGCCCTCATCGAGCGCCGATTTGAGCCCGGCGACATGGTTCAGCGTGAATGCGATTTCCTCGACCGGCGCGCGGTACATGCTGGTCGTTCTCCCCTGGAATTTCCTGTCCCGAACGGCCCCGGATCGAGCGGGTTCTGTCCAGAGATTTGCTAGTTGCTTTTTACGTAAACGTCAATTCTGGTCGCTTGGCGCAGCTACCGTAACGAAGTAGATCACAACGTCATGCTCGCCAGACCCGAACCGATCAAGTGCATTGAATGCGGCCTACCCTATGGGGCGGGCGGATTCGAGCTGCACTACGGGTTGCTGGAGAACGGCCCGGCCTACTGGAGCGACCGGGGTGTGCTGTGCTCGCCGAAATGCTCGCTGGCGCACCACAAGAAGCGCGCGGCGGAAGGAACCTTGCCGACAGAACCGGCGGGAGATCCTTTCGAGAACGCAGGTCCCTTAGGGCGGCGTTAGACCCTTTTCTCCCGCGCGACCGCGCGCCAGCCGATGTCGCGGCGGCAGAAGCCTCCCGGCCAGTCGATCAGGTCCACGGCGGCGTAGGCGGCATCGCGGGCGTCGGTGACTGTCGACGCCAACGCCGTGACGTTGAGCACGCGGCCGCCAGATGCGACCAGTCTTTCACCGTCAAGCGCGGTGCCGGCGTGGATTATGCGCACGCCTTCGGCCGCGCCGGCTTCCTCCACGCCTTTGATCTCCGTGCCTTTTTCCGGCGTGCCGGGATAACCCTTCGCGGCCATTACAACAGTCAGCGCCGCTTCGTCGCGCCAGCGGGCGGAGACGTGCGACAGCTGCCCGTCCACGGCGGCATTGAGCAGGACGAGCAGATCGTCCTTGAGGCGCATCATCAGCACCTGACATTCGGGATCGCCGAAGCGGACGTTGAACTCGATCAGCTTCGGCCCTTCGGCCGTGATCATCAGCCCGACGAACAGGACGCCGGTGAAGGGCGAACCCATCTCCGCCATGCCTTTGAGCGTCGGCTCGACAATCTCGCGCATGACGCGTGCGGTCGTCTCTTCAGTCATGACTGGCGCCGGCGAATAGGCTCCCATGCCGCCGGTGTTAGGCCCGGTGTCGCCCTCGCCGACCGCCTTGTGGTCCTGCGCCGTGCCGAATGGGACTGCAGTCGTGCCGTCGCAGATGCAGAAGAAGCTCGCCTCTTCGCCGACGAGCTTTTCCTCGATCACGACCTCTGCGCCGGCCTCGCCGAAGGCGCCCTCGAAACACTCCTCGACGGCGGCCATCGCCTGCTCGAGCGTCTCCGCCACGGTAACGCCCTTGCCGGCAGCGAGACCATCCGCCTTGACGACGACGGGCGCGCCGACCTGGCGTAGATAGGCCTTTGCCTTGACCGCGTTGTTGAAGCGCTGGCCCGCAGCAGTCGGTATGCCGTAACGGGCGCACATATCCTTGGTGAAGCCCTTGGAGCCTTCGAGCCGTGCGGCCGCGGCAGATGGGCCGAAAGTACGGATGCCGGCAGCATTCAGCGCATCGGCCAGCCCAGCGACAAGCGGCGCTTCGGGTCCGACGACGACGAGGTCGATTTCCTTGTCTTTGCAGAAGGCAACGACGGCATTGTTGTCGCCGGCGTCCAGCGCGACGCATACTGCATGCTGCGCAATGCCGGGGTTGCCCGGCGCGGCAAAGAGCCGATCCAGCATCGGCGAGGCAGCAAGCTTCCATGCCAGCGCATGCTCGCGCCCCCCGGAGCCGATCAACAGGACGTTCATGCCTTGCGCGCCTCCCGAAGAACCTGCGTGTGGCCTAGCCTCCAAAGCCCAGATGCACAACGCTCGCCGCGTCGTCGTCCACGGGTCAGTTGCGACGGCGTGCCGGCTTGACGCTTCCTGCCCCGCCTGCCACTTCCAAACCCATGGATACAATCCAGTCGCGAGAGGGTCGTGGGCGCGTTGCGGACGCGCCGTCAGGGCATTGGGTCTACCGGACCTTGCCGCGCTGGCTGTGGCCCTATGCCCAACTCGCGCGCTGGGACAGGCCCATCGGCTGGTGGCTCCTTCTGTGGCCGTGCTGGTGGTCGGCTGCGATGGCCGCCTCCGCCTTCGCGAAACCCGGCGATGACCTGATTGGGTTGCTGCCCGCCCCGCTTCATCTGGCGCTGTTCCTGGTCGGCGCCATCGCCATGCGCGGCGCAGGCTGCACCTACAACGATCTCGCCGACGAGGATTTCGACGCCGCTGTGGAGCGCACCCGCTCGCGGCCACTGCCTTCAGGGCAAGTGACACGCCGGCAGGCATGGATATTCCTGGTCATCCAGGCGCTGGTCGGGCTCGGCGTACTTGTCCAGTTCAACGGCTTCACGATCGCGCTCGGCATCGCCTCGCTGGCAATCGTCGCGATCTACCCCTTCGCCAAGCGCTTCACCGACTGGCCGCAATTCTTCCTCGGGCTCGCATTTTCGTGGGGCGCGCTGATGGGCTGGGCGGCGGAGTTCGGCAGTCTCACGCTTGCGCCCGTCTTGCTCTATTTCGGCTCGATCCTCTGGGTGATCGGCTACGACACCATCTACGCGCATCAGGATAAGGAGGACGACGCGCTGGTCGGCGTGCGCTCCACCGCGCGACTGTTCGGATCGCGCACAAAGCAGGCCCTGGTCTGGCTCTACGGGCTGGCCCTGCTGTTTTTCGTCGTCGCGTTCGCACTTGCCGAAGTGCCCATGCCGGCACTGGCCGGTCTGCTGGCCGCAGGCGCGCACATGGTCCGACAGGTGCGCACGCTCGACATCGACGATCCCGATCAATGCCTCCGGCTGTTCAAGTCCAACAGCGTCGTCGGTTGGCTGATCTTCCTCGGTCTGCTGGGCGGCGCGGTCTGGGCCGCGATCAGCCCCAATTTCTGAAAGGGATCGCAATGGCGCCCGTGATTGTCGATCCCGCCAAGGTCCGCGAATTCGTTAGCGCCGACGCGTTCTACAAATGGCTCGGCAAGAACCACGACAAGGCGGACGAGATCTGGATCAAGATCCACAAGAAGGGGTCTGGCCTGAAATCGATCACTCCCGTTGAGGCGATCGACGTAGTCCTGTGCTGGGGCTGGATCGACGGCATACGCAAGGGGTTCGACGACAGGAGCTTCCTGCAGCGCTATACGCCGCGCCGGGCGAAGAGCATCTGGAGCCAGATCAACGTCGACAATGTCGCACGGTTGATCGCCGAAGGCCGCATGACGGAACATGGCCTGGCGCAGGTCGAGGCGGCCAAAGCCGACGGGCGCTGGGAGCGCGCCTACGGCGCCGGCAAGGAGTTGCCGCTTCCTGACGAGCTTCTGGCGGCGATCGAAGCCGAACCGAAGGCAAAGGAAATGCTCGGCAAGCTCAGCGCGCAGAACCGCTTCGCGCTTGCGTTCCGGGTGCACAATCTCAAGACGGAAGCCGGGCGCGCCAGGCGGATCGCGGCGTTCGTGGAAATGCTGAAGCGCGGCGAGACTATCTACCCGCAGAAGGCCAAATAGGCGGCCGTCTGCGCAGGATCAGTCGCGGGCGATGATTTCCTCGCCGGAGACAATCAGACGCAAGCCGAGATTGCCGCATTTGCGCCGCGCCAGAAAACGCGGGCGGCGGCGTGCAACTGGATTGCCCTTGCGCCGCTCCACCGGAGCCGGACGGGACGCGCCGATCGTGTCTTCCAGCACACGGGCGATGCCATCGGCCTCGACCAGCATCATCGGCAGATCGTAGGCTTCCGACCATGCGCGCCAGTCTGCGGCGACATCGTCGAGATCGCTGGCGACCAGCAGCGGAACCGAGAGCGAGTCGTCGGCATGGAGCAGTTCCAGCGTGACCGTCACCTCGCCGGCGTCGTCCTCGATGGCGCGAGCCGCCACGCCGCGGAAAGCGCGGGCCGGGATTGCGATCGTCACCGGCAGCTTCGCGCCTTTCAGCGTGCGCTTGATGGTGGCGCCGCGGCGGTCGATGGTGAATAGAACGTCGCCGAATTCGTCGCTGAGCGCGTAGGTCACGACCTGCGGCAGGCGGTACGGGTCGAGCCGCATATTGCTGCCCGCCCAGACTGGCATCAGTCCGGTGTTCATTCTCGGTGCCTTCCTGTCTCTCCTGAGAGCCTTGCGGATCTCTGGACGGGTTTTCCCCGTCTCTTGATTGGGAGAGTAGCCTCAGCACCTTACCGTCAGGCTTAGATGTTGGGTTAAAAATCGCTGACCGGACAAATGGTTAGCGAAGTGCAACCAACATGGGTCGGATTGGCTAAATGCAGTCAGATGACCTTGCCCGGGTTCATGATGCCGGCCGGGTCGAAGGCCTGCTTGACCGCGCGCATGAGGTCCGTGGCGACAGGCGGCTGCGTGGCGACCAGTTCGTCGCGCTTCAACCGGCCGATGCCATGTTCTGCCGAGAACGAGCCGCCGAGCTCTCGTACCAGTGCGTGGATGGCATCGTTCATCGGCCGGTAGAGCGCCATGAACGCTTTCGGGTCGGCTTGTTCGGGCTGAGTGACGTTGAAGTGGAGGTTGCCGTCGCCCATGTGGCCGAAACAGACCAGCCTGGCGCCCGGCGCTACCTGCTGGACCAGCTTAGCGCCCTGCTCGATGAAGCGCGGGATGGAAACGACAGGCACGGAAATGTCGTGCTTGATCGATGCTCCTTCAGGCTTCTGCGCGTCCGGCATCGATTCTCGCATCGCCCAGAACTCGTCGCGCTGGGCGATGCTCTCGGCAATGACAGCGTCCCGTACGCGGTCCCGCTCTATGCCACCGGACAGGATTTCCTCGATCAGGGCGCGGGCGTCGGCCTCCGACCGTCCCGAGGATATTTCCATCAGGACGTACCAGGGATAGGCATTGCCAAGAGGCCGTCTGGTTCGCTCCGCATGTTTCAGCGTGAATTCCAGTGGCCGGTCCATGACCAGTTCGAACGCCGTCAGCGCGCTGCCCGCCCGGTCGAGCGCGTCCTGGAACAGCTCGAGCGCGGCGGCCGGCGAGTCCAGACCGACCCATGCGACTTCCCTGCCCTTCGGCTTCGGGAACAGCTTCAGCACCGCCGCGGTGATGATGCCCAGCGTGCCCTCCGCGCCGACGAAAAGGTCCTTGAGATCGTATCCCGTATTGTCCTTCTTCAGCTTGCGCAGATCGTCGAACACCCGGCCGTCGGCAAGCACCACCTCGACGCCGAGGCAGAGCTCGCGCGCATTGCCATAAGCGAGCACACCGGTGCCCCCGGCATTGGTCGAAAGATTGCCGCCGATCTGGCAACTGCCCTGCGAGGCGAGCGACAGCGGAAACAGCCGGTCGTTGTCGTCGGCGAGATTGCGCAACGTCTGCAGGATCACCCCGGCCTCGGTAGTGACCGTGTTCGAGGCGGTATCGACTTCCCTCACCCGGTTCAGCCGCGCCAGCGAAACGATGATCTCGCGGCCGGTCGCATCCGGCACCTGCCCGCCGACATGGCCGGTGTTGCCGCCCTGCGGGACGACAGGCGTCAGGGTTTCGGTGGCGAGCTTAAGTATGCGGCTCACCTCGTCCGTACTGCCGGGCCGCAGCACGAGCGAAGACTGCCCCTCGAACAGGCGTCGCGGTTCGATGAGGTAAGGCGCGATATCCGCTTCCGCCGTCAGCGCATGTTTCGCCCCCACGATCGCGGCGAAGCGGGCGATGAGCTTTTCATCCAGCGGAGATGCGGCGGCGTCCATGGCGGTGGAAGCTAGTCATTCACCGGCGCGCTGTCACGCGGCGCGGCGGCGCGGCGCAGCCTGTCATTGATCGCTTCGCCGAGGCCATGTTCGGGTATCGGCTCGACGGCGATTGCCGATGCGCCCACCCTGTCGAGCTCACGCAGGCTGGAGAACAAGGCAGTGGCTGCCTCGCGCAGGTCGCCTGACGGCGAGAGATTGCGTACAGCGGCAGCATGGTCCGCACCCGCCGCCCGGTTCGGTCCGAAGGCAAGCAGCGCCTCTCCGGGCCGCACTTCGGCAACGTCCAGTCGCATCGCAGCCTCCGGCGCATAGTGGGACGCCATCATGCCGGGCGCCTCGATACCGCCGCCGGGGGCGACGAGTTTCATTCCCGCCAGCTCCTCGAGTGCGTCCGTGGGCGTGCCGCCGGGCCGCAACAGGATGATCTGGTCGCCATCGACTTTCACGATGGTCGATTCCACACCGACCGGCGTCGGCCCGCCGTCGACGATCAGCTTGATGCGGTCGCCGAGCTCGGCCTCCACATCTTCCGCCGTGGTGGCGCTGATCCGCCCCGAGCGGTTGGCGCTCGGCGCCGCAAGCGGCCTGCCGACCTCGCCAATCAATGCGCGGGCAAACTCGCTGCGTGGAATGCGCACTGCAACCGTATCGAGCCCTGCCGTGACCAGCGGGTGGATCGCCGCACCGTCCGCGAGCGGCAGAACCAGCGTCAGCGGTCCGGGCCAGAACGCCTCGGCCAGTTTGCGCGCCAGCGGTGTGAAAACGGCGTAGCTCCGCGCCATCGCCAGGTCGCCAGCATGGGCGATCAGCGGGTTGAAGCGCGGACGCCGTTTTACTTCGAAGATGCGGGCGACTGCTTCGCCACTGGTGGCGTCCGCAGCCAACCCGTAGACCGTCTCGGTCGGCACGGCCACCAGATCGCCAGCCGCGAGCAGTGCGGCGGCCTTTGCCAGCGCAACATCCTGAGCAACGATCTCGGCCAAGGCGGACCCTCTTTTTCCCGTGTCGGTACAGCGGCTTGGCGCGATCAACAAGCTTCGACTTCGTGCCGCTGCGTCACCGCTTTGTTAATCATTAACCACTAATTTTCCGAGCAGTGTGGCCCGGACTCCGTGCTGCGCGCCGCAAGAATTGCAGTTGGAACGAGCGGCCGGGGTGTCGATGCGTTACATTTTCGCGACCATATTGATGGCCATTCTGGCCTCAAGCGCCGCGAATGCGTCGTCAATCGTCGTGCTTCCCGCGCATGAAGGTCCAGCCAGCCCATCGATCGTTACCCTCGGCAATTCGTCGCCATCAGTCGTCGCCGCCCGCGAGCCCGAAACCACCGAATGGCCCAGCGTCGAGCGTTTTGGCGGCGAGCAGCAGCGAGAACGCCGGTTCGTGAATGTCAGCGCCTCGGTGATCGCCATGGTCGACGCGCCGCAGCCCGTCGCGTTCGAGAACGTGGCCTCGATCTCCGATGACGAAGCGGCAAATCAGCGCGCCCGGGACGCGATGCCGATGGTCATCCGAGGCGGCATTGTTGGCGACGCATTCGTTTCACGCTCGGCCCCGGCCACCGTGACTTCTGAGAGGCCGCAGCGCGAGCAGCAAGTGTCAGCGCCCCCACCGCCGCGCGACGAAGGCAGCAGCAGGCCGCAGCCGCGCGACCCCGGACCGCAGGCGCCGCAACCGCAGCCGAAATCGGCGCTGCCGCCGCCCGCGCCGCCGACCGGGCGCATGGAATGACCCGCCGCAGTTTCGCCGCGAGCCATCTGCTAATCTGACCGCTGCTTCACGGGCACTAGGGGCAGATCATGGCAAACATCCGGCTATTGGCCGCGTCAGTCATCGCGGCTTCCGTCCTCTCATCCAGTATGGCGGCGGCTGACGACTATCTCGGCAGCTACGTGGCTCGGCTTTCCGAGGACGACCACTACGCCAGCGACGGCTATCCGCTCGACACGGCGGCGCAGGTGGTGCGGCAGGACCGGGCGAACGTGCACCGCTTCGGCGTCATCGACAGGGACGACGACGCCGATCCATGGTTCGCGCAGGCCGCGGCACGGACGGAACTGGAGCGGCTGCTCAACCAGCCCGGCGCCATGAACGCGGCGACGCGCGAGATCGTGTTTCAGGGCACGCCGCTGGTGAAGGTCGATGTCTACCGCAACAGCGTCCGCGTCACCGTGCTGGACGGCGGCGGTAGCGGCTCGGCAGGCGGATTCTCCGGCTCGAACTAGCCTGCGATTTTGGAGAAATCGGCGACCTGCCCGGTCGCCTCGCGGATGCGTGTTAGCAGCGCCAGGCGGTTTGCCCGCACCTTCTCGTCTGGGTCGTTGACCAGCACCTTGTCGAAGAAGGCATCGATGGGCGCGCGCAAGGTGGCCAGCGCACGCATGGCGGCTTCATAGTCGAGCGCCTCGATGGCCTTTGCTGCTTCGGTCTCGGCCTTGCCGACGGCGTCGGCGAGCACCTTCTCCTCCGGTTCCTTCAGAAGTGCTGCATCGACTGAGTCGGCGACTGCCGTGCCCTTCTTTTCCTCGGCGGCGAGGATGTTGGCCGCGCGTTTGGTGCCGGCGAGCAGGTTCTTGCCGTCCTCGGTGTCGAGCAGTGCGCCGAGGGCGGAGACACGGCGGACGATGAGCAGGAGGTCGTCGGATTCCGGCGTGATGACAGCGTCGATCAGGTCGTGCCGTGCGCCCTGGTCGCGGAGGTAGACCTTGAGGCGATCATGGAAGAAGGAGAGGAGGTCGACGATGTAGGCGCGGTACATATGATCGCCAACCCAAATACCCGGATAGGTGCCAGCTTGAGCTGCGCTTGCGATCTCTTCCGCACCAACGGTACCTAGCGCTTTCAGTTCGTCGGCAAGTTCGCGCTGCTTCTCTACTGAGCGAGCCGTCGCCTGAAAGAACAGCGTTTGGCCTATCCCCTCAAAAACCGGGAGAAGTTCCTGTCGCGCTTCGCTTTCAACCAGAATCCGGATCGCTCCTAGTGCCGCCCTTCTGAGCGCATAAGGGTCTTTGGAGCCGGTTGGCTTCTCGTCTATTGCCCAGAAGCCGATGAGCGTGTCGAGCTTGTCGGCGAGCGCGACAGCAATCGATACCGGCTCCGTCGGCACGACATCGGTTGGGCCGAGCGGCTTGTAGTGTTCCTCGATGGCTCCGGCGACGGCCGGGTCCTCGCCCTGCAGCACCGCATATTTGCGCCCCATCGCGCCCTGAAGTTCGGGGAATTCGCCCACCACCTCGGTCTGCAGATCCGCCTTGGCGAGAACGGCCGCGCGGCGGGCGAGTTCCGGCTTTGCGCCAACGACCGGCGCCAATTCCTCCGCCAGCCGGGCGATGCGCTCGACGCGCTGCCCTTGAGTGCCCAGCTTGGCATGGAAGGTGACGCCCAGATGGTCGAGCCGCGCCATGCGCTGGTCGAGCGGCTTCTTCAGGTCGAGGCCGAGCTTCTCGGCTGACGCCTTCAACTCACCCAAGTCCGGCAGGTCGGCCTGGTCGGTTCTCCAGAAATAGAGCGCGTCCGACAGCCGCGCGCGCACCACCTTGCCATTGCCTTCGGCGATCACCTTGCCGCCGTCAGCCGCCTCGATGTTGGCGGTGGGGATGAAATGGTTCGACAGGCTCTCGCCCTCGCAGCCGGCGGGCCGGGTGACGAAGCACTTCTGGTTGGCGCGGATGGTGAGGCGTATCACCTCGGGCGGAATAGCCAGATAGTCCTGCTCAAAGGTGCCCATCAGCACCACCGGCCACTCGACCAGCCCTGACACCTCTTCCAGCAGGCCATCGTCCTCAACCAGTTCCAACCCGTTGGCGAAAGCGAGGTTCTTTGCGTCCGCCGCGATGATCTCCTTGCGGCGCTCGGCGTCGAGAACCACCTTCGCCGCTTTCAGCTTCGACACGTAATCGTCGAAGCGCCTGACCTCGATGGCTTCCGGCGCGTGGAAGCGGTGGCCGTAGGTGACGTTGCCGGAGCGGATGCCGTCGACCTCGAAATCGACAACCACCGGCTCCTCGGTTTCGGGGCCGAAGGTGCAGACGATGGATTGCAGGGGGCGCACCCAGCGCAGGGTTTCGCTGCCCTTCGCCTCGTCGCCATAGAATTTTGTGCCGCGCGGGGCCGACGCCGCGCCCCAGCGCATCGATTTCGGCCAGGGGAAGCCGCGGATGATGGCCGGCATCGCCTCGGCGATAATCTCCTCGGCGGCGCGGCCCGGCTTTTCGATCACCGCGACGTAGAAATCGCCCTTCTTCGGATCGGTCTGCACCTGCGCCTGGCTGACATCGCTCAGCCCCGCCGAGCGCAGGAAGCCCTGCACCGCCTGCTCCGGCGCCTTGGTGCTCGGGCCCTTGCGCTCCTCGCGCACATCCCTGGAGCGTGCCGTGACGCCTCTGATGTCGAGCGCCAGACGGCGCGGGGTCCAGTATTCACGCGCCGCCTCATAGGTCAGCCCGCCCTCGACCAGCGCGTCGGTGACCAGCTTCTTCAGGTCGCCCGCCGCCTTGCGCTGCATGCGAGCGGGGATTTCTTCCGAGCGAAGTTCAAGCAGGAGGTCAGGCATGGAGGGCTCGCGGCAAAAGGTTCGCCGGGCGCATAGCAACTCCGCCGCATCCTGTCACGCCTGAAGCCCGGAGCAAACCGGTGAACGCGTCATGAATGCGCGACCCAGCACCGGTTCAGCGGCAGCAGGAAATACTGCGTCCCATCGAGCCTTTCGCGGCAGAAGGAAACGAAGCGGAGGGCAAGCAAGGGACAAGACCGATGAGGACCGCTTCCGTCACCATCCAGACCGCCGCTTTCGCAGCCCTGTTCGCTGTCTACGTCCTGGCGCCAGGCAGCACAGGCCTTTCCGGCGTGCGGCGCGCGCTCCAGACCATCGGCACCACCGTCCAGACAACGACCATCGACGCGACCATCGCGGCACAGGCCGCCTGAACGTCAGCCCTGCGCGGCAGGCGTCATCCAGCCGACCATGGCTCCGCCGGGCTCGATGATCATCGCAATGCGGCCAGTGCCCGGAATGTCGAAAGGCGGACGGTGGATCCTGGCGCCGTTGGCTTCCGCCTTCTTCACCGCGCCGTCGATGTCGTCGACGTGCAGGTAGGATATCCAGTGTTCCGGAACGCCGTCGAAGTCCGGCCCCGACATCGGAAAGATGCCGCCTGCCGGCGCGCCGCCGGCCATGGCCAGCGTGTACGTAAGTCCGCCGCCCATATCCATGCTGTCATAGGTCCAGCCGACGCATTTGGCGTAGAAATCCTTCGCCTTCTCCACGTCGCGGGTCATCAGTTCGTTCCAGTGGAATTGTCCGTGAACGGTCATCGCGGGTCCTCCCCCTAAGACAATGCCGATAGCGGGCGCGCTTCTGGCTTCCTGTTCAAGCAAACATTTCGTGATGGATTGCCGCCGCCAGAACCGGCGAGCGGTCATCGAACCTTCACACATGAGAGGCGCTGCGGCGTTTATACAGCACCGGTCGCTCACCGGATGTCATCCCATGCCCCTCCCCGAACCTTTCGAAATCGAAGCCTTCGTCCAGTCTCGTCACACCGAGCCCAATCGCTACCTTGGCAGGCGCTTCAGCAAGGACGGCGTGTTCCTGCCGGAGGTTGGCAACACGGTCGTGCGGCATGTCGTGTCCGGTTCGGAGACAGAACTGGCCCTGATCGAGTTGCGTGAGCGGCTGCGCGGCCTGCCGTGGGGGCACCGTTTCGCCTTCACCGACGTGCCGAGCCTGCACATGACCGTGTTCGAGGGCGCGATCGAAACGCGTCGCGAGCCGGATTATTGGCCGAGGGAGATGCCGCTCGATGCGACGCTGGAGGAAGTGACTGAGCATCTGGCCGGGCGGCTGGAGGGGTTCGAAGGGTCAGGGCCGTTCGACATGCGGATATTCGAGGTCACTCCGTTCGGCCTGACACTGCGGGGCGCAACCGAACGCGACGAGGATATCGCCCGCGCCTGGCGCGACGCGCTGACCGAGCCGTTCGGCTACCGCTCACCGAACCATGGAAGCTATTTCTTCCACGTCACGCTCGCCTACATCATCGACTGGCTGCCCGACGAGATGGCGGTCGAATACAAGCGGGCCATGGCGGAACTCACGAGGGAATTTCGGCAGCGTATTCCAGTGGTCGAGCTTGGCCCGCCTGCCTTCTGCACCTTCACCGACATGAACGCCTTTCCGCCGGTCGTGACGCTGCCGGGTACAGGGATCACCGAGGTCTACGCGCCGGCAAGAAGAGCCGAGGCGACGGCCTAGGTTAGGCCGCCGCGCCGCCGGCTTCCGTCATCAGGAACGCCTCGCCGCAGGCTTTCGCGAGGTCGCGCACGCGCAGGATGTAGCTCTGGCGTTCCGTCACCGAGATCACACCGCGCGCGTCGAGCAGGTTGAAGACGTGGCTCGCCTTGATGCACTGGTCGTAGGCGGGCAGCACCATGCGGTGGAGCTTGCGGTTCGCGTCGTCCGCTGGCGCACCGGCATCGAGCAGCGCGCGGCATTCCTTCTCCGCGTCGATGAAATGCTGGTGCAGGATCGCGGTGTCGGCATGCTCGAAATTGTGCCGCGAATATTCCTGCTCGGCCTGCAGGAATACCTCGCCGTAGGTCACCTTGCCGGGGCCTTCGACGCCGTTGAAGTTGAGGTCGTAGACATTGTCGACGCCCTGCACGTACATCGCCAACCGCTCCAGACCGTAGGTCAGTTCGCCGGAGACAGGCGCGCATTCGATGCCGCAGACCTGCTGGAAATAGGTGAACTGCGACACTTCCATGCCGTCGCACCAGCATTCCCAGCCGAGCCCCCAGGCTCCCAGCGTCGGGCTTTCCCAGTCGTCCTCGACGAAGCGGATGTCGTGCAGCGCGGTGTCGAGACCGATCGCTTCCAGCGAGCCGACATAGAGCTCCTGCAGGTTGGGCGGGTTGGGCTTCAGGATCACCTGATACTGGTAGTAGTGCTGCAAGCGGTTGGGATTTTCGCCGTAGCGGCCGTCCTTGGGGCGGCGCGAAGGCTGCACATAAGCGGCGTTCCACGGGCGCGGGCCCAGCGAGCGCAAGGTCGTCGCAGGATGAAACGTGCCGGCGCCGACCTCCATGTCATAGGGCTGGAGGATGACGCAGCCGTGCCTTGCCCAGTAGTCGTGCAGGGTCAGGATTAGCCCCTGGAACGAGCGGCTGGGATGCATGTTTGCCGTGGGTTCAGCGGGCATTGGAGGGTCCGGGCCGAGTGAAGTCGGCCCGTCCTAGTGGCGGGCGCGGGAAGCGTCAAGCAACCGTCCCGGGAAGACCTACTCGCTCGGACCGGGCAGCCGGAGCTCCTGTCCGGGATAGATCAGATCGGGATTGCCCTGCAGCACAGGGTTCACAGACAGAATCTCGGGATAACGGGCGCCTGCACCGAGACGGTCGCGCGCAATCGTCCAGAGAGACTGGCCGGTTTCGACCGTGTGAACACCGCTTGCGGCAGATGGCTGGGAACCCGCCCCTTGCGCGACGCGCACGGCCACTCCGTCGTCTTCATGATCGCCGGCGGCAGCCGTTCCGCCCCCGTCGCGCATGGTGTCGCCCGGTTCGGCCAGCGCAGCGACGAGCGTCTCCGGTGGCGGCAGGCCATGGTCCAGCTTTGCCAGCACCTGCTGCAGAAGGTCGGGCTCAGGGTCGAGGTCGCGCGCATGCGCCCACTGGAACTTCGCTTCCAGCCTGCGTCCCACACGCCAGTAGGCGTCGCCGAGGTGATCGTTGAGGATAGGGTCGTCCGGCATTAGGCCGACCGCTCTCTCCAGTTCGGTCGCCGCCTCCTCGTAGCGGCCGAGCCTGTAATAGGCCCAGCCGAGCGAATCGACGATGTAACCGTCGCTTGGCCTTATCTCGACCGCCTTGCGGATGAGCTCCAGCCCCTCTTCGAGGTTGCGGTTCATGTCGACCCAGGAATAGCCGAGATAGTTGAGCACCTGCGGCTGATCCGGATAGAGTTCGAGAGCCTTGAAGAAATTGGGCTCTGCCTTCTCCCACTCCTTCAATCGCTCATAGGCGATGCCGCGCTGGTAGAAGATGTTCCAGTCAGACCTGTCCGGATTTTCGATACGCGCTGCGGCTCTGTCATAGAGGTCAGCCGCAGCGCGGTAGTCCTTGCGCGCCGAATGAACGCCGCCCAGCGCCAGATAGGCGCGCCGGTCGTCGGGGTCGCTCGTGAGCACGCCTTCAAGATGGGTGATTGCCTCGTCGTAACGCTCGAGATCGGCAAGGTTGAGCCCAAGTTGCAGCTCAGCAACCGTCTTCGACGGCGACGTCGCGGGAACGCGTTCATAGAAGCTGATCGCCTCGGCCGGCCGGTCTGTCTGTTCCGCCAAAGACGCCATCTGCATCAGCGCCGGCACGCTGTCGGGCCTTAGCGCCAGAGCCATGCGAAGGTAAAGTCTTACAAAGCTCTCGCCGCCGCCGCGGTTGAGCGCCGAACCGACATTGAGGAGAACTTCCGAAGCGCCTTCCGCCGCGGTGGAAACGACCCGCTCGACCGGCTTGCCGTTTTCGAGGCGAGAGCGCAATTCGGCAAGTTGCAGGCGGCCGAGATGGATCTTCTCCACCTGGTCCAGCAGCTCCAGCGCCCTGTCGGCGCCCTCGACGCGGGCGAGAAGACCCGCATAGGATTCCATCGCGCGCAGGAACGCTTCGGGCGCGGCCGTGGCCAATGCGGGGTTGGTCACAAGTTTCTCGTACGCATTCGCCGCGGCGTCATCGTCGCCGATATTCTCGGCAATCAGGCCTTCGTGATAAGCGGTAAAGACATCGAACCAGCTAGGGCCCTCCAGGGTGGAAACCCGTTCAAGCGCCGATGCGCCGTCACCCGCACCGTAGTCCGCCCAGGCGCTCATCAGGCTCGTGATCAGCCGGTCGAGATCGGATTCCAGCGACAGCTTCAGCATGAAGCCTGCGTCGCGGTAGTCCTCGCGGTTGAAGGCATCGATTGCCAGTGCGACGCGCGAGAACCGCTCGACGTCCGGAACTTCCTTCAAATCCTGCGCGTAGGTGAGCGCGCGATCGAACTGGCCGTCCGAGATCAGCGCGATCATGAGGTTCTGTTTCAGGCTGTCGTTGCGCGGATCGAAGGCCAGAGCGCGGGTGTAAAACTCTATGGCGTTGGCGAAATCGCTGTCGGTCTCGGCAATCCGGGCAGCGAGAAACGCGCCGGCTAGCGAGTTTGCCCGCACCGGCCGCCCGTCGTCCGCGGCGGCTTGAACGGGATAATTCAGCGCGAGCGCGACCAGGGCAGCTGCCAATGCCGGTTTAGCCAGTCTTCGCCGCATCATTGCCCTTCCTGTCGAGAATCCAACCTGCTCCGCAGCGAGTTGGTGACTGCGAAGCATGGCCTTTTTGCGGTGCGGCTTCAACCGAAACGCGCACGTTGCCTGCCAGATGACGGTCAATTGACGCGGTTGACGCAGAATTCAATGACGTCGAGGAGCGCCGTCTTGTGCGGAGAGTTGCGCAGCGGCGCTAGCGCGTCCCGTGCGATTCCGCCAAAATGGCGTGCGCGTGCAACCGTGTCGCCAATCGCGCCATGTTTGGCCATGAGGCCCAGCGCGTGTTCGAGTTCTGTATCGCCGCTTTCATTCTGTTCGATCGCGCGCCGCCAGAATGCACGCTCCTCGCCGCTGCCGCGGCGATAGCTGAGGATGACGGGCAGAGTGACCTTGCCCTCGCGGAAATCGTCGCCGACGTTCTTGCCAAGATCCTGCGCAGAGCCGCCATAGTCCAGCGCATCGTCTATGAGCTGGAAGGCCAGGCCGAGATTGACGCCGTAGGAGCGGAGAGCGGCGCGGTCCGTCCTGCCCGCCTCGGCGATGACCGGCCCGACTTCGGCCGCCGCCGAAAACAGCGCCGCGGTCTTCGCCTTGATGACCGACAGGTAATCGTCCTCGGTCGTTTCCAGATTCTTGGCCACGCCAAGCTGCATGACCTCGCCTTCGGCGATCACGGTCGCGGCGGCGGAGAGAATGTCGAGACAGTCCAGCGAGCCGACCTCGACCATCATGCGGAAGGCCTGCCCAAGCAGAAAGTCGCCGACGAGCACGCTCGCCTGGTTGCCCCAGATCATGCGCGCCGTCTGCTTGCCGCGGCGCAGGCCGCTCTCGTCGACTACGTCGTCGTGCAGCAGCGTCGCCGTGTGCATGAACTCCACGCTTGCCGCCAGCTTGACGTGGGAATCGCCCGAATAACCGAACATCTGGGCGGAGGCGAGGGTGAGCATCGGCCGCAGCCGTTTGCCGCCCGACGAAATCAGATGATTGGCGACCTCCGGGATCATCTCCACGTCGGAGCCCGCCTTGGATAGGATAAGCTCGTTCACCCGGCCCATGTCGGCGCGGGTGAGGTTCACGAGCGCCGCAATAGACGCGGCGCCGCGCTTTCCTTCTTCCATCGATAGAACGACGCCCACTCGGGAACTCCTGCCGTCTGGAACCTACCCAACCTTACAGAAGACTATGGTGTCCAAGGTCCGCATCGCAAGGGGCGAATTGGCGCGGCTCGTCTGATCGCCGACCGCCGACATTTACATTGAACCGGCAAGCTGCAACGTATCGGCGATGATCGAACTCGTACGCACGAATGATCCTGTTGTGATCTCCTTTACCGAAGCCCTGCTTCGCGATGCGGGGATCGCGTTCCTGGTCGCCGACCAGAACATGAGCATCATGGAAGGGTCGCTCGGCATTCTGCCGCGTCGGGTGCTAGTCGAGGAGGAGGCTCTCGAAAGGGCGCGCCAACTCCTCCAGGACGCCGGCATTTCCGACGAAATCCGCAAGTGATCGAGCCGGGCCCGCCGACGAGCCTCGACTCTTTTCATCGGGGCAAGTTCTGGCTGGTCCAGCCTGCGGACGGCGGGCACCGCGCAGGCATCGACGCCATGATCCTGGCGGCCGCCGTGCCCGACGGTTTCGCCGGCGCAGTCGCCGACTTTGGAGCGGGTGCGGGCGCGGCAGGGCTGGCAGTGATTGCGCGCTGCGCCAGCGCGAATACCGTTCTCATCGAAAAGTCGCCGCAAATGGCTGACTTTGCGCGCGAAAGCATTGGTCTTGCGCAGAATACGGAGCTGTCGCGCCGCGCCAGCGTTCTGGAGGCGGATGTGTCGCGTTCGGGCGACGCGCGGACAAGAGCCGGCCTCGCCGACCGTTCGTTCGACTTCGTCATCATGAACCCTCCTTTCAATTCCGAGGCCGACCGCGCCACGCCGGACGCTTTGAAAAAGGAAGCACACGTCATGCAGGCAGGGCTGTGGGATAGCTGGCTGCGAACTGCGGCGGCTGTACTGCGGCCTCGCGGACGCATGGCGCTGATTGCAAGGCCTGAATCCCTCCCCGAAATCCTCACCGCGTTAGAGGGGCGCTTCGGCGGGGCCGAACTGATGATGATCCATCCCCGCCAGGCCGGGGCCGCCATCCGCATCGTGGTACGCGCTGCCCTGGGGTCGCGAAAGCGGCTCACCGTGTTGCCGCCGCTCGTCCTGCATGGACCGACCGGCAATGGCTTCACCGAACGCGCAGACGCGATCTGCAACGGGCTGCAATCGCTCTACGGCGACTGACGCACCGGCATTGCGCTTTGGGGCGGACTACCTAAATGAGGAAAACCCTCACTGGAGACCGCCCTTGAGACGCCTGCTCGCTCCCCTTTTGCCCCGGTCGATGCGGCCGGAAGGCGCCACCATCCCCGTTGTCCGGCTCCACGGCACCATCATGCCGAGCGGCGGCCAGTTCCGGCCCACGTTGTCGCTAGCCTCCACGGCGGGCGCGCTGCAGAAGGCATTTTCATACAAGGACGCGCCGGCGGTCGCGATTTCGATCAATTCGCCGGGCGGTTCGCCGGTGCAGGCGCGGCTGATTTTCCGCCGCATCCGCGATCTGGCGGCTGAGAAAAACAAACACGTCATCGTCTTCGTCGAGGATGTCGCGGCTTCCGGCGGCTACATGATCGCCGTAGCGGGTGACGAGATCGTCGCCGATCCCTCCTCGATCGTCGGCTCGATCGGCGTCATCTCGGCTGGATTCGGGTTCACCGAACTGATCAAGAAGATCGGCGTCGACCGCCGCGTCTACACGGCCGGCGAGAACAAGGCCGTGCTCGACCCCTTCCAGCCGGAAAAGGAACAAGACATCGAGCGCCTCAAGGCGCTGCAGCTCGAAGTGCACGAGACCTTCATCGAGCTTGTGAAGGAGCGGCGCAGCGGCAAGCTCGTCGACAGCCCCGACCTCTTCACCGGACTGTTCTGGACCGGGAAAAAGGGCATGGACCTCGGCCTGGTCGATGCGCTGGGGGACATGCGTTCGTTCCTCAAGGCGCGCTATGGCGAAAAGACGCGCCTCAGACTGATCAGCGCGCCGCGCGGCCTGTTCGGGCGGCGGCTGGCGCTGTTCGGCGCCGACCGGGAAGAGCTGGCGCCGCGCGCATTCGGCGGGCTGGCAGGGGGTGTGATCGAGGCGCTGGAGGATCGCGCGCTATGGGCGCGCTTCGGCCTTTGACCGGCCACAGAAGCGGGTTAGACTAAGGGACACGCTGAAGACTGGCGTGTGGAACTAGGCCCTCGTGGCCGAATTCCGGGAGAACAGGGACATGCCGCAGCTCATCTTCTTCGCCGCAGTCGGCGTCGCTGCCGTGATCGGTTACCGCGCCTTCCTGCGCGAGGCCCGGCGCGTGACCGCACGGGCCCGGCGGGCCGAGAACGAACGTTCCGCCGGATCGATGGGCACGCTGGTCAAGGATCCGGAGACAGGCGAGTATTATCTCGCCAAGGACTGACGTGGCGTCCTCATGCCTGACAGCGTTACACGCCTGGCCCCGGCCAAGCTCAATCTCGCCTTGCACGTTACGGCCAAGCGCACGGACGGGTATCACGATATCGATAGTCTCGTAGCGTTCGCGGATTTCGGCGACCGCGTGACTGTGTCGCCGGCCGAGGCCGACGCGTTCATCGTCACCGGCCACTATGCGCCCATGGTGCCGATCGATGAGGGCAATCTCGTCTTGGCGGCGCGCGACCTCCTGCGCGCGCAGGCTGGCGCCGAACGCGCCTCGCCCGCTTGCATTACGCTCGAAAAGAACCTGCCTGTTGCGTCGGGCGTGGGCGGCGGATCGAGCGACGCGGCAGCCACGCTACGGGCCCTCAAGGCACTGTGGGATGTCGAAGCCGATCTCGACAGGCTGGCCGTCGCTGCCCTGCCACTCGGGGCCGACATACCCATGTGCCTCGCCGGGCGGCCGCTGCATGCTCGGGGCGTGGGGAACGTGATCAATCCGCTGGAGGCGTTTCCCGACGTTGATGCGGTGCTGGTCAATCCAGGCCTGCCGGTGTCAACGCCGGCGGTGTTCGGTGCGCTCGAAAAACGCGACAACGCCCCGCTGCCTTGCCCGCACGACTTCGCGGACGCCGCCGCGCTGGTCAGATATCTTGATGCGACCCGGAACGACCTGCAGCATGCAGCCGTCAGCCTTTGCCCGATGATCGCCGATACGCTCGATGCGCTGGCGGCCAATGGCGCTATGCTGGCGCGCATGTCGGGGTCGGGCGCGACCTGCTTTGGCCTGTTTGATGGTGTGGGCTTTGCAACGGCCGCGGCCGATGCCATCCGCAGGGCGCAACCGGGCTGGTTTGTCGAGGCTTGCCGGATCAGGGGAACGAAAGAGGCGAACGATGGCGGGAATTGACCAATCGAGGCCGTTCATTGCCGTCGGCATCGCCGTTCTGACGGTATCGGACACGCGCAAGCTGGCCGACGACCGCTCCGGCGACACGTTGGCCGAGCGCGTCGAAAAGAGCGGCCATCGGCTGGTGGCGCGGGACATCACGACCGACGACACCGAGGCGATCCGCGCCGTCGTCAGCAAATGGACCGAAGACAAATCCATCGATGTGATCATCACGACAGGCGGCACCGGATTCACCGGCCGCGACGTGACGCCGGAGGCTATCGAGCCGCTCTTCGACAAGAAAATGGACGGCTTCTCGGAGGTCTTCCACCGCATCTCCTTCGACAAGATCGGCACGTCGACGATCCAGTCTCGGGCGACGGCCGGATTGATCGGCACGACATTCGTGTTCGTCCTGCCCGGCTCCCCCGGAGCATGCCGCGACGCCTGGGACGGCATTCTCGCCGCCCAGCTCGACTATCGCCACATGCCCTGCAATTTCGTGGAGATCATGCCGCGGCTCGACGAACACCTGAAGCGGGGCGCTGGTACCGCAGTCTGATTCCGCCTAGTCCGGACGTGCCGGCGCAACGATGATTTGCGCCGGAAGCCGCCGTGTCGCCAGCCCCCTCGCCAAGGCCTCCGCGCCCTGCCCGTTGCGGGCCAACGACGCTGCTTGTCTCTTGGTGATCACCAATCCGTCGGCCAGTGCGCGCTTCGAAGAAAACACACGCGACAGGAAGGGCGCGCGGTCCGTTCTGGCGCGCGAGAACCTTGCCGCCATCGTCTGCCGCGAGGTGTGATCGGCGACATGCTCTGCCCAGCCTTCCAGGAGCCTGGCCCCCGGTTCCATGACCAGCAGCCATTCGCTTTTGGCCTTGCCGATAGCCGAGGCAATTCCGCCACTTGTCAGGAAAGTGCATCCGGCATGTTCGGCAACATGGTGGGTCTGATCGGTCGAACCCAAATCGCAGACGATGACCTCGCGCACGGCGCCCTCCACGGCGGCCGTAACCAGCGAAGACAGCGTTCGCGCAAGCGGGTCTTCGTCGTTTTTCGTTTCGATCACTACTGACAACATGCGCCCCCGCTTATCGCAAAGCCGGCTCAAACACCAGTTTGCGCGGGCTTATAAAGTTCTTGATTTGTTCTCATTTCATGGATAGGAATAGTTTCATGCTCAGCCGGCCGAGTCGCGGCTGGCGCCACAGCGGAGAGTTCACGATGGAGTCCATCGTTCAGGCTGATGCCGCCGCCTTCGGCGGCGGCGCGGAATACGCCAATGTCGTGATTGACGAAAGCGGTCTGAGGCTGCCGCAAGAGCGGCGACGCGGCCGCGGATCAGGTGTGAACCCCAGCGGCCGTTATGAGGCGCTGTCGCGTCATGTCTTCGACGACGGCTGGAACAGCCTGGAAGAGCTGCCACCCTTCAAGACTGACGTGCAGGTGGAGAAGCCGCGCGCCATCATCACGCGCAACACCTCGCCTGATATTTCCTTCGACCGCTCGATCAATCCCTATCGCGGCTGCGAGCATGGCTGTGTCTACTGCTTCGCCCGGCCGACGCACGCGTATATGGGGCTTTCGCCGGGGCTCGATTTTGAATCGAAGCTGTTCGCCAAGCCGGACGCCGCCAAGCTGCTGGAACGCGAACTGTCCAAGGAAGGCTATTCGCCGAGGACGATCGCTATCGGCACCAACACGGACCCCTATCAGCCGGTCGAGAAGCAGTGGCGCATCATGCGTGAGATTCTCGAGGTGCTAGAGGCGCACGACCACCCTGTGGGCATCGTGACGAAATCCGCCCTGGTGACGCGCGATGCCGACATCTTGTCGCGCATGGCCGAAAAAGGGCTCGCTAAGGTCGCACTGTCAGTGACGACGCTCGACCGGCGGCTGGCGCGCACAATGGAACCCAGGGCCGCGACGCCGCCGAAGCGGCTCGAGGCACTGCGCACGCTGAGCGACGCCGGCGTTCCCGTCTCCGTGATGATCGGGCCGGTGATCCCGGGCCTCAACGATCAGGAGATCGAGCGCATTCTGGAATCGGCGCATACCGCAGGCGCGCGCGAGGCGGGCTACATCATTCTCCGGCTGCCACTCGAGGTGAGCCCGATCTTCAAGGAATGGCTGCTGCGCCACTATCCGGATCGCTACCGGCACGTGATCTCGCTGATCCGTTCGATGCGTGGCGGCAAGGACTACGATTCGGAGTGGGGCAAGCGCATGAAAGGCAGCGGCCCCTACGCCTGGCAGATCGGCCGGCGGTTCGAGATCGCCGCCCGGCGGCTCGGCCTCAATACCGAGCGCCTGAAACTGCGCACCGACCTGTTCAAGGCGCCGGAACCCGCCGGCAAGCAGCTCGCCTTGTTCTGAGGACGGAGACGAATTCGCGGCCGTGAGGCCGCGCTGAATACCGCTCGGCGTTCCCCTTCCCCCATGCCGACGGTCGCCTTCCCGGATCCGCCGCCCCTCAGGGTCGGGAAGGACTTGCGGAGAATCGGAGCCGGTGCGAGCATCGCCGCTCAATGGCTCGCCCGGATTCCGATTCTCCCACCCTTTTTGAACTGCCCGACAGGCCCGATTTCTCGATCGAGGCGCGCGCGATTGCCGGCGGGCAGATGCCGGTGGCCGGCATGGACGAGGCCGGCCGCGGACCGCTTGCTGGCCCGGTGGTTGCGGCGGCCGTCGTGCTCGATCCCGATCGTATTCCCGAAGGCCTCGATGATTCGAAACGGCTGACCGCCGCGACGCGCGAGGAGTTGTTTGCCGCGATCTCAAGCACGGCGCTCGCAATGTCGGTCGCTTCCGTGTGTTCAACAGCAATAGACGCGACCGACATCCGCCTCGCCAGCCTCGAGGCGATGCGCCGCGCTCTGGCCGGTCTCTGCATTGCGCCGAAGCTGGCGCTCGCAGACGGCCGCGACGTGCCGCCCGGCCTGTGCTGCGATGGGCGCGCCGTGGTCAAGGGCGACCGGATTTCGGTTTCGATAGCGGCGGCGTCGATTCTGGCCAAGGTGACGCGCGACCGGATGATGTGCATGCGCGGCGGGCTGGACCCGCGCTATGGTTTCGAGAACCACATGGGCTACGCCACTGAGGCGCATCGCGACGCGATAGCCTCATTCGGCCCCGTGCAGCGGCTGCATCGCATGAGCTTTGCGCCGCTCAGGCCGGCAATCGATGCCACCCAAAACGAAAACGCCCCGCGGGAGGTACCCGCACGGCGCGAATTCAGCCTGACGGCTACGGCCTGATCAGTTCAGGCGCGAACGCACTTCGCCAAGTGACGACTTGAACAGGTCGGCACGAGACTTGGCGTCGAGCTTGCTCGCGAGCAAGTCGCCAGCCGCAGCGACAGCGATATCCACCGCCCGGGAGCGAACTTCATTGACAGCGTCGCGCTCGGCCTGGGCGATCTTCTGCTCGGCCATGGCGGTGCGGCGCGTCACATATTCCTGGGTCTTTTCCTTGGCGTCCTCAAGCAGCAGGTCGGCCTCGCGCTTGGCGGCAGCAACGATGTCACTCGCTTCCTGCTCGGCTTCCTTGCGCTTGCGCTGATACTCGGCCAGCAACTGCTGCGATTCCTCGCGCAGCTTGCGCGCCTCGTCGAGTTCGTTGCGGATGCGGTCGGCGCGGTCGTCGAGCGACTTCATCACCATCGACGGCGCCTTCACGTAGACGACGATGCCCAGGAAGATGACGAGGGCGACCAGCGTCCAGACTGTGGCGAGGGAAGTTGCGTCCATAACGTCTCTCCTTTGCCTCAGCCGCGGGCCTTGGCGACGGCCGACTGGACCTCCGCCTTGGTCGCCTTCGCTCCGGTCAGCGCCTGCAGGATGGCGGTTGCCGTGTCCTCGGCGATGGCGCCGATTTCACCCATGGCCGACTGCTTGATCTTTTCGATCTCGGCCGCCGAACCCTCAAGCTTCTTCTCGAGTTCGGCTTCGGCAGCCTTGCGCTCCGCCTCGGCTTCGGCCTTGGCGCTGTCGCGTGCCGACTGGCCGATCTCATTGGCCTTCGACTTGGCGTCCGCCAGTTCCTGCTCGTAGGCGGCGATTGCCGCGTCCGCCTCGTCCTTCATGCGCGCGGCCTGGTCGAGATCCTGGGCGATGCGATCGCTGCGGGTTTCGAAGATGGCGCCGATGCGCGGAAGCACGACACGCTGCAGGAACAGGTAGAACAGGCCGAACGTGATCACCAGCCAAAGGAGCTGCGACGGGAAAGTCGAGGAATCAAACGGCGGGAAGGTGTTCGCATGAGCATCGTCATGCGGCACCTCGGTGCCTGCTTGGGTCTCGCCCTCGGCGGCGTATGCCTCAACCACGAACATCGCTTCGTCCTATCCCGATCATGCGCGGAGCCGGACCATCAGGCCCGGCACCCGTTCTCTTCCGTTCGCCCGGCAGGAGCCGGACGCTTCACCGATATCAGACGGCGAAGAGGAGCAGGAGTGCGATGAGCAGTGCGAAGATGCCCAGCGCCTCGGTCACGGCGAAGCCGAAGATCAGGCGGCCGAACTGGCCGTCGGCAGCCGACGGGTTGCGCAGTGCACCCTGCAGGAACTGTCCGAAAAGATTGCCCACGCCGATGCCGGCTGCGCCCGTACCGATTGCCGCGAGACCCGCGCCGACCAGCTTTGCTGCTTCCGCTTCCATTTTGAACTCCTTGTTGATCTGTCGAAACTTGCGGATTGGATTTGGCGGCAAGCCGCCGGTGAAGAGTGAGTCCGGCTCAGTGTCCCGGATGAATGGCGTCGTTGATGTAGATGCAGGTCAGCATCGCGAAGACGTAGGCCTGCAGGAAGGCGATCAGGAACTCCAGCGCTGTCAGGCCGACAGCCATTGTGAGCGGCAGGATGGCGCCGACGATGCCGACCGCGCCAAGCGACGTCAGTGACACGACGAAGCCCGAGAAAACCTTCAGCGTGATATGACCGGCCAGCATGTTGGCGAACAGACGGACGGAATGGCTGATCGGGCGGGTCAGGAAGGAGATCACCTCGATCGCCACCACCAGCGGCATCAGCACGACCGGAATGCCCTCCGGCACGAACAGCTTGAAGAAGCGGAAACCGTGTTTCCAGAGGCCGTACACCAGCACGATCACGAAAACCAGGATCGCCAGCGCAGCGGTGATGATCAGGTGGCTCGTAACAGTGATGAAATAGGGGAACATCCCAAGCAGGTTCGCCACCAGCACAAACATGAACAGGGTGAAGACAAACGGGAAGAATTTCATGCCCTGGCTGCCGGCGGAATCACGCAGCATCGAGGCAATGAACTCGTAGGAAATCTCCGCGATCGACTGCGCGCGACCGGGTACCGTGCCGCGCGACGAGGTCGCGATAAAGAGAAAGCCGCCGGCCAGAACCGCGGTGACGATCATCAGCAGCGACGAGTTGGTGAACGACACGTCGTACCCGCCGATCTCGATCGGAATCAGCGTGTTGATATGA
Organism: Rhizobiaceae bacterium; assembly: GCA_017643025.1. Lineage (GTDB taxonomy): Bacteria > Pseudomonadota > Alphaproteobacteria > Rhizobiales > Rhizobiaceae > RCIO01. Next base: position 77,822 of record JAEPOG010000005.1, on the reverse strand, counting down.
AACTGGTGGATCGGATCAACTTTTGTGGGATCAGCCAATTTCCCGCCTCGCCTTCACAATCCCGCGGCCGCCATGCGGCACCCTACTGTTTGCCTTCGGGCGAATCGGTATCCCGTTCCGCCGATTTGATCTTCGGTTCCGCTACCAGTCCTGCCGAGCGGAGGACATTGAGCACCCCGGCGCAGAAGCCGAGAAGGAAGAAGACGATCAGGCCCCAGGGCGATGTGCCCGCAAGCCTGTCGATGATCCAGCCGATCCCGGCTCCGACCAGAATGCCGGCGATGAACTCGCTCGACAGCCTGAGGGCCACCGCATATCCGGCGGAACTTCCCTTGGTCGCCGGCCCGCTCTTCGCTTTTTCCTGCCGCTTTCTGGCAGTCAGCGCTTCGTCAAGCTTGCGGCGCCTTGCGTCGAACTCCCCGTCGCTCACTGGTCGCTGAAACACCGTTCCGGGTTGGGTTTCTCCAACCCGTCACGCAGGCCTCGATACCTTGCTCCGCCGGGCGAAACCGTCCAATCCGCTGCAAAATCGCGGGCAACATAGTGGCAAGCACCTACCCAGTCAAGCTAAGGCAGGGGTCGGCATGTGAGCCAAAAAGCGCAATTATATCAGCTATTTATGTCGGTGCGACAATGCGCCCTTGGATGCAGCGCAGCAGCTGTCCGTGCTAGTTCCAGCCGCCGCCATAGGTGCGGTAGAAAATATGCAGGCCAATCCGCTTCATTCTTTCCATCGCGTGCGACCAGCGGGGATTGACGTAGGTGGCGTGGTAATGCGTCGCCGAGCCGACCTCCGGCAGGTAGACCTTGCCCGCAGAAACCGCCAGCGCGACGTGGTGCGCAACGTCGTAATGCTGCCGGCTCGCGATGCGGTCGTTCTTGCCATCGCAGGCGAACGAGAACTGGCATCGATTGCGCCAGGTGCGGTTCTGATAGACGACGCCGCAGACCGAATTCGGGTAGGCCGGATTGCGGACCCGGTTCAGGATGACCTGAGCGACCGCGGCCTGCCCCTTCACGCTCTCGCCGCGCGCCTCGAAATAGATGCCTTCGGCCAGGCAGCGCTGCTCCTCGTCCGAAAAGACAGAAGCCGGCAGGGGCCGGCTCATCCATTCATGATCATTCTCGGCCAGAGGCGGTATGAAGCGCCCGCCGTTGGGTTCTTCCTCCTTCAGCAGGCTCGCAAAGGGCGATGCCTCGGCAAAGTCGGGCGGCGGAGGCGCGTAGGCCGTCGCCAATATGTCGGGTTTGTCGTTGTTGACGAGATCGGCGAGGTAGACGGGGACGGCGGGATCGACCTTGCGTTCCTGGCGCACGAAGAACGTTCCGGCGATCTGCAATTCCTGGCCTTTGATGTCGGGCTCGACGAACGCCATCACGGGCATGTCGGAGACAGGCGCGCCAAGCATCGAAGTGCGCTGGAGCACCGTGCCGGCATTGAACGCCTTGGGCGGAGCGACAGGTGCAACGTTCATGAGACGGCCGCGTTTCTCGTCACGATTGATGCGCAGCTCGTCAGGCGTTTCCGCCTCGGCGACGCCCTTGGTCCGGAACGCAACCTGGCCGACGCCCTGCGCGTTCATGCCCGCTCCGGAAATTGAGCCCGTGGTCAGGTTCGCGTCGACGAACGGCATCTCGGCGTCATGGACGGAGCCGGCGACGGAGCGCTCGACAACGTTGACCCAACGTGGGCCGGAATTGTCGGTTCCGGCGACCATGCTGGAAACATCCTGCATGGCCAGGCCGGTGGGAAATCCGATCCAGAGCGCCAAGCCGACAATGAAAGGAGTAAAAAACGAACGCTCAACTCGCGGCGCGGGAAGCTGCCGCATTACCTTCCGTCCACGCACGAACCACTCTCCACACACGCACGTAACCCAACCCGACCGAACATGATCGATTAACCTTGACCAAGTGTTAAACGCGGCGCGTTTTCAGGGAGCTGATGCAAAGGCGGAGGTTCAGCTGCGTTTGGCGCGGCCGGCGTATGGGTTATCGGAGGTGCGCAGCGCGACGCGGATCGGCACGCCCGGAAGCTCGAAATCTTCGCGCAATGCGTTGACCAGATAGCGCACGTAAGCGGCGGGCATGGCCTCGGGCCGCGAGACCGAGAGCACAAAGCCCGGCGGCCGCGTTTTCACCTGCGTCATGTATTTGACCTTGAGGCGGCGCCCCGCAACGGCGGGCGGCGGGTGTTGCGCCACGGCCCGCTCCAGCCAGCGGTTGAGGCGACCGGTCGAGATGCGCGTGTTCCAGACTTCGTGGGTGGAGACGACAGCCTGCATCAGCTTGTCGAGTCCCCGCCCGGTCTCAGCCGATACCGGCACGGCCCGCATGCCGCGCGCCTGCGGCAGCAGACGCTCGGTCTTTTCCCTGAGTTCGGCCAGCAATTGTTGCGGCTCGTCGATCAGGTCCCACTTGTTGAAGGCAATGACCGGCGCCCTGCCCTCGCGCACAATCAGGTCGGCTATCTGCAGATCCTGTTTCTCGAACGGGATCGTCGCGTCCAGCACGACAATGACCACTTCGGCGAAACGAACGGCGCGCAGTCCGTCGGCTACCGACAGTTTCTCCAGCTTTTCCTGAACGCGCGCCTTGCGACGCATGCCGGCCGTATCGAACAGCTTGATCGGGCGCTCGCCCCACTGCCATTCGACTGAGATCGAGTCGCGGGTGATACCGGCCTCGGGGCCGGTCAGCAGGCGTTCCTCGCCGATCAGCGCATTGATGAGCGTCGACTTGCCGGCGTTCGGGCGCCCGACGATTGCGATGCGCAGTGGGCGGGTCGGATCATATGCGGGCTGGGTCTCAGCGTCTGGATCGTCGATGTCCTCTCCGATCAGCACAGTCTCGCCTGCGCCGGCTTCGACCGGCGGCTCGCGTTCCGTCGCGCGATCGCCGAGCGCGGCCACCAGCGCGTCGCGCAGTTCGCCCATGCCGACGCCATGTTCGGCCGAGATTGCAATCGGCTCGCCCAGGCCAAGCTCCCATGCTTCAGCGGCTCCGGCAACCGCGCTGCGCGCCTCGGCCTTGTTGGCGGCGAGCACGACCGGCTTTCCGGATTTGCGAACCTGGTCGGCAAAGGTGCGATCATCCGGGAGCACGCCGGCGCGCGCATCAACGAGGAACAGAACAATGTCCGCCTCTTCGATCGCAAGCTCGGTCTGTCGGCGCATCCGGTCGGCAAGCGTTTCCGGCGCGGCCGTTTCCAGCCCGGCGGTGTCGATCACCTCGAAACGCAGATCCTGAAGGCGGGCAGCGTGCGAGCGCCGGTCGCGCGTCACGCCCGGCGTGTCATCGACAAGCGCAAGCCGGCTTCCCGCCAGTCTGTTGAAGAGCGTGGACTTGCCGACGTTCGGGCGGCCGACAATGGCCAGCTTGAAGCTCATTCAGGAGCCGGTTCCCGTGCCGCGGATAAGCTCGACCATCACCTCGGAGCGCTGGCGCGTATTGCGCGGGGCGGCATCGTCGTCGACGATCTGCTCGAACAGGGTCAGCGCGTCGGCGGCGCGGCCTTCACGCCAGGCAGCCAGAGCAAGCGCTTCGCGCGCTGCATGGCGAAGACTTGAGGAATCCGCGGTCAACACTTCGACGCGCGACGCGACGTCGTCATAAGTCCCGTTGTCGACCATTATGTAACCGGCGCGCAGGCGCGCCATATCGCGGATCGATGCCGGGACGGAGCTGTCGGCCGCGACGGCGTCAAACTCTGCGACCGCCGCATCCAGTTCGCCCTTCTGAGCCAGCACCGTGGCGGCGCGAAGCCGCGCCAGCACGGGGTAAGCGCCATAGCCGTCAGCCTCGAGGGCCTCAAATGCTGCGAGCGCCTCATCATGCTGGCCTTCCTCGGCCAGGTCGAGAGCTGCCGAAAACCGGTCGCCGGATGCGTTGGCGCGCGACTGGGTCCAGTATTCGTAGCCAACCCAGGATGCGGTCACGGCGACGATCGCCACAGCCGCACCAATGATCAGGGGAGCATAGCGCGTCCACAGCGCTTTCGCCTGGTCCTGGCGAAGCTCCTCGTTGACCTCGCGAATGAAACTGTCGTCGGACATGAACTCACCTTGCTGGACCGCGGCGGCACGCCGGTCCTTCGTTGCGGCTGCCTTTTAGCGGTTTTTTGCGCGCATGGAAGGGCCGGGCGAAAATAGCGGCGCGGCATGGCGAACCGAATCCCAAGTCCGCCACATTCAGGTGCCCTATGGCAAAACGATGTTCGGGGTATCGTTACAGCGTTTCGCATTCTCGTCGTTCGCCGTTGTCACGGCGTTCGCGGCCTCGGCCTCCGACGGCAGCGAACGCTCTGATCCGGCAGTTCAGTACATCGCCATCTCCTTCGACGGCGCACGCGAGATCGAGCAGTGGGAGCGCAGCCGCGACCTCGCGCGGGAAACCGGCGCGCGCTTCACCTATTTCCTGTCCTGCGTCTATCTCTTGTCTCGCGATGATGCCGGGCTCTACGAGCCGCCCGGCATGCCAGCGGGCAAATCGAATGTCGGCTTCGCAGAATCGCGAGAAAGCGTGGCGGAGCGGCTTCACCAGATATGGGACGCCCGCGGGGAAGGACACGAGATCGCCAATCACGGCTGCGGCCATTTCGATGGCGGGAGCTGGACCGAGGCGGATTGGCTGGCTGAGTTCGACCAGTTCAATCGCATCATGCGCGACGCGTGGACATTGAACGACGTCCCGTCCGAACCGGACGAGTGGCGGCTATTCACCGAAACCGAAATCACAGGGTTTCGCGCGCCCTATCTCGCAGTCGGTCCGTCACTGGCGCCGGCTCTGGCGAATGCAGGGTTCACCTACGACGCAAGCAGCGTCTCGCGCGACCCTGTAACGCCGGCCGTGGAAGGTGGTCTCTCCTTCTTCTCATTGCCGCTCATACCTGAAGGCCCGAAGGCCCGCCGGGTGCTTGCTATGGACTACAATCTCTATGTCCGGCATTCGGCGGCACTCGAGCGGCCGAGCGACTCCGAACTGTTCGAGGAGCGAACCCTCGCCGCGTTCCGCGCTGCGTTCGAGCGCCAATACAATGGCGATCGCATACCGCTTCAGTTCGGCTTTCACTTCCGTCTGATGAACGGCGGCGCCTACTGGCGCGCGCTGGAGACCTTCGCGCGCGAAGTCTGCAGCAAGCCCGACGTGCGCTGCGTCACCTATGCGGAGCTGACCGGCGTCTACGCTGCGCCCGAGCGGACCTCGGACATCCAGCCGCCGGCAACGGATTGAACCGTCACTCGGCGGGGCCGGTCGCTTCGCGCTCCATGTATCTCTGGTCGATCTCGGGCAGCGGTTCGCCGCTGAGCGTCGCCTCGAACGCCTTCAGGCGCTTGTAGACCGACATCAGCTCGACGATCGTCGTCCATGAATTGATCAGGTACTGGAACGAATTCTCGACACGCGAGAAGGCGCGGATGATCTGCTGCATGACGCCGAGCGAGATGACGCCGCTGATGATGGTGGGCCCTAGTGCGATGTACGGCACAAGGTTGCCGATCTGCAGGTAGAAAATGCGCACCACATTGAAATACATGTAGTTCAGGTAGAGCCGGAAATAGTTGCGGCGAACGTGGTCGAACAGTTCGCGCACCGTCAATGGCTCGGCGCGGTTCTCGAAGTCCTCGCCGTAGACCAGTTCCTTGCGGTAGGCGGCCTCGACCCGCTGATTGCGGAACTCGAGCCCCGGCAGCCTGATGCCGGCCACAGCGACCAGCGCCGTGCCGAACACCGACCAGAGTATGGCAACGAAGACGAGGCCCTGGCTGACCTCGCCGATGAGCGGCAGTTCGGTCACGTTGGCCGAAAGCACCCACAGCAGCGGCAGGAAGGCGATCAACGTCATCAGGGAATCGACGAGGCTGATGCCCAGTCCCTCGGAAATCTGGGCGAAGCGCATCGTGTCTTCCTGCACGCGCTGCGCGGCGCCCTCGATATGCCGCAGCTGCTGCCAGCGCTCCATGTAGTAATTGTTCATCGCGGTGCGCCAGCGGAAGATGAAGTGGCTGACGAAGAAGCGGAACATGGTGCCGACGAACACGTAGACGAGGGCGATCTGCAGGAAGGTTACGATCTGCCAGTAATAGTCGGACGCCTCGACCGATCCGGGGGTGCCGAGCGCGTTCTGCACCATGTCGTAGAAGGTGCCAAACCATGCGTTGATCATCACGTCGAGCTGGACGAGGAACCAGTTGACGAAAAGAATGAGCGCCGAGCCGCCGATCGACCACCATTGCCAGGGGTGCGGCTGAAAGCGCATCCACGCGCCGACGAACAGCACGATGGCGATGATGAAATACTGATAGAACCAGAAGGTGCCCGCGCTCTCCAGTTGCCCCTGAAAGAGAGCGGTCGCGGCCTCGTCAGCGCCATCGGCCAGCGGCGCAGGAAAACCGTATCCGAAGAGCCCGCCGATACTGAGGCTCGGCCCCCAGCCTTTGGCGACGAAATACCAGAAAAGGATGCAGAAAAGGGTCCATGCCGCGGCCGACGCAAAGAGCAGTTTTGGCCGCGGGAAGAATGAAACGAACATGGCGGGCGCTTTCCGGATTGGAGACCAGCTGGCGGGATGCACTGGAAATGTGGCCGTAGATACGCCCGCCAGCGTCCGTTTCATTCATAGAGTCGCGCAACCCAAAATAAAATAGTCGTGCGCCGGTGGTGCACGCCTAGGATTGTGCGCGAGCCGGAACCGCGACATTCATGACAAGGGCGGCTGCAATTCCAAGCACCGCAGCCGCGGCGAGCGACGGTGCGAAGAAGCTGCCGGTCCAGTCCGCGAGGTAGCCTGCCAGAACCGGGCCGACCGCCTGACCCACACCGAAGGCAGCCGTCATCAGTGCAAGGGCACGCCGCGGAGACTGGCCGGCAAGCCGGCGACTCGCCTGCAAACCCAGCGCCGTGACGCCGATAAATGTACCCCCGAGCAGGATCCCGCCGAGCAGCGGGCCGACATATCCACCCAGGGATACCGATGCAGCGACGCCGACGAGTTCTACGACGCAGCCGAGCGCATAGGCACGGAACATGCCGATGGACGACGCGACGCGGTTCCAGAACCAGACGGAGGGGATGCCCGCCAGGCCCGTCGCCAGCCAGACCCATGCCTCGAAGAGACGTCCGCCCTCTCCCTCGCGCACAATGGCGACGAGGAATGTTGCCGTCACCACATAGCCGACGCCGAACAGGCCGTAGGAGAGAATGGCGCGTGTCAGCGGGCCTCCAAGCCGCAGCTGCGGTTCAACTATCGGTGCCGCCCCGGTCGCGCGCGGCGCATCGAGCATAACAAGAAGCGCCAGCGCCGCGGCGAGCGAAAGCGCGCCGGACCAGATCCAGCCTTGCCGCCAGTCCGCACCAAGATAGGCGAGAACGCCAATCGCCGCTGCCGAGACGGCAATGCCGAGACCGACGCCACCGAAATGCAGTGCTGTCAGCCCGTCCCTGCCGGCCCGGGCAATTCGGTCGAACACGATCGAAGACAGAAAGACCAGAACGAAAGCGCTGGCGATACCGGCTGCGAAGCGGATGACAAGAAATGCTGCCAGATCAGACGTTGAAGCCATCAGCGCTGCAAGCAAGGCGCTGGCAAACATGGCGGAAAGCGCCATGGCGCGCTCGCGGCCAGCGGCCCACGCGCCTGCGGCCAGCAGTGCGCCAGCGAGATAACCGACATAGTTGGCGCCGGCGATCAGGCCGGCGTCGGACGCGGACAGCGAAAGCGCGTCCATCATGCCCGGCAGGATCGGCGTGAAGACGAAACGGCCGATGCCCATCGCCGCCGCCAGGCCGATCATGCCGGCCAAAGCTGTGGTCAATGTTGAGCTCGACTCTGACTGCATCAGGCTAGGCTAAGCCGGACGAACCTGTCGGAGAAGCGGCAAGGGTTGGTCCACACAAAAGGAACGGGGCCCGAATCGTTCCCGGGCCCCGTTCGATCATCGTTGCTTGCGACGGCGTTTCCGCCTAGGCGGTACCCGCGGCAATCTTGCGCTCCTCGGCAACTCCCTTGAGCGTTGCGTACATCATGACCAGCAGGACGATCGCAAACGGTATGCCCGTCGCAACCGCCGCACCCTGAAGAGCGCCCAGTCCGCCGCCGAGCAGAAGCGCAATTGCAACGAGTCCCTCGAAGATCGCCCAGAAAACGCGCTGTGCGACCGGCGCGTCCACCTTGCCGCCCGCAGTGATCGTGTCGATTACGAGCGAACCGGAGTCCGACGACGTGACGAAGAACACGATGACGAGCACGATGCCGACGAAGGATACGATCTGCGTCAGCGGATATGCCTGCGCCATCACAAACAGCTTGAGGTCGTTCGACACCGACCCTACTGCGGCGCCGGTGTCGGCCAGCACCTGCTCGATCGCCGCACCACCGAAGGTCGACATCCAGATGATCGACACGACGGTGGGGATGATGAGCACGCAGACGATGAACTCGCGGATCGTACGGCCGCGCGAGACGCGGGCGATGAACATGCCGACAAAGGGCGACCAGGAAATCCACCAGGCCCAATAGAACGAGGTCCAGCCCTGCATGAAGTTCGTGTCCTCTCGCCCGAACGGGTTGGAGAGCGGAACGATGTTCGCGATGTAGGCCACCGTGTTGGAGAAGAACCCGGACAGCAGCGTCATCGTGGGTCCGACAAGGAAGATGAAGGCGAGAAGCAGCGCCGCAAGAACCATGTTGATTTCCGACATGCGCTTCACACCGGCATCGAGACCGGCAAGAACCGAAACCAGCGCCACCGCAGTGATCGCCAGGATCAGAACCGATTGCGCGGTCGATCCGCCTTCCGTGCCGAGCAGGTAGTTCATTCCTGCCATTGCCTGCGTGGCGCCAAGGCCGAGCGAGGTGGCGAGACCGAACAGCGTGGCGAACACGCCAAGCGTGTCGATAACATGGCCCGGCCAACCCCAGACGCGCTCGCCAAGCACCGGATAGAATGCCGAGCGCAGCGTCAGCGGCAACCCGCGATTATAAGCGAAGAAAGCCAGCGCCAGTGCGACGACAGCATAGATCGCCCACGGGTGCAGACCCCAGTGGAAGATCGTAGCCGCCATACCCAGCGCCTGCGCTGCGGCAGGGTCGCCTTCCGCCCCGCTCAAGGGCGCCCAGTCGGTGCGCGCACCTGCATCGCCTGCCGTCCCGCCAAGCGAGGAACTGAAGTGAGACAGCGGTTCGGATACGCCGAAATACATGAGGCCGATGCCCATGCCGGCGGCGAAAAGCATCGCGAACCAGCCGGCATAGCCGTAGTCCGGCGTTGCGTCTTCTCCACCCAGCCGGATGCTGCCGTAAGGCGAAACGATCAGGAACAGGCAGAACAGGACGAAGAGGTTGCCGGCGATCAGGAGAAGCCAGTCAAAGCTGTTGGTCAGCCAGGCACGCAGACCAAGGTCCCAGAACGAACCCGCCGCAACCGTGTCGCTCGGATCGACGCCGTTGAAGAACGCGTTCGTACCCTCGCGGAAAATCAGCGACAGTATGACAAAGCCAACGATCACGACGGCGGACACGAAGAAGACGGGGTTGTGAATGTCCAACCCCATGACCTTCACATTGTCCTGGCCAATCTCGTAGTCCGTATCGACCGGATTCGGTGCATCCTCATAGATGTCCGACATGGTGCCTCCTCATGCTCGCGTGTACCGACGGAATGTTCAGCCACGCGGAATTTGCGGGAGCGACAAATAACGGAAAGCTGCGGACGGTCGGCTGCCCCCATCGAGCCGCAAATGCCGCACATTCGGGGCGCGAGAAAATGGAGTGCAGACCCCGCGACCCCGTAAACGGTGACGCATTTGCGACACCGCACATGGCCTGATCGCGACGAATCCGGGGCCGGTTTCCGACTTATTGCCAGGCAGACTGGCGATCTAGCCGTATCGGAAAACGAGTTTTGGCCAACACAGGCGCCGAAATCGCGCCGATTCTTCCTCTGGCAGCCCGGACAAGCACGGCGCCTGGGTGTCGCAAATGGACAGCAAGAGAGTACCGCTAGGCGCCGGTACGGCTATTCCCATTCGATGGTGCCGGGCGGCTTGGATGTCACGTCGTAGACGACACGGTTGATGCCGTGCACCTCATTGATGATGCGGGTGGCGGCCTTGCCGAGAAATTCCATGTCGTAATGATAGAAGTCGGCGGTCATGCCGTCGACCGACGTGACCGCACGCAGCGCGCACACGAACTCATAGGTGCGCCCATCGCCCATGACGCCGACGGTCTGCACCGGCAGCAGCACTGCAAAGGCCTGCCATATGGCATCGTAGAGGCCGGCTTTGCGGATCTCGTCGAGATAGATGGCGTCGGCCTCGCGCAGAATATCGAGCTTTTCGCGGGTCACACCGCCGGGGCAGCGGATGGCGAGGCCGGGTCCCGGGAACGGATGGCGGCCGATGAAGCTTTCAGGCAGTCCGAGCTCGCGACCAAGCGCCCTCACCTCATCCTTGAAGAGCTCGCGCAGCGGCTCGACCAGCTTCATGTTCATGCGCTCAGGCAAGCCGCCGACATTGTGGTGCGACTTGATAGTTACCGAGGGTCCGCCGGAGAAGGAGACGCTTTCGATGACATCAGGGTAGAGCGTGCCCTGAGCCAGAAAGTCGGCGCCGCCGATCTTCTTTGCTTCCTCCTCGAACACCTCGATGAACAGCCGACCGATGGTCTTGCGCTTGGTCTCGGGATCCGCCTCGCCCTCGAGCGCGGAGACAAAGCGGTCGGACGCGTCGACCAGATCGAGGCGCAGATTGTAGTGCTCGCGGAACATGGCGACGACATCCGCCGCCTCGTTCTTCCGCATCAGGCCGTGGTCGACCAGGATACAAGTGAGCTGGTCGCCGACGGCCTCGTGAATGAGAAGCGCCGCAACGGAGGAATCCACGCCGCCGGAAAGAGCGCAGATGACCTTGCCGTCGCCGACCTGCTGCCTGATCTGCTCGACCGCACTCTCGCGATAGGCAGCCATCGTCCAGTTGCCTTCGATGCCGGCGATGTTGTGGACGAAGTTGGCGAGAAGGCGCGCGCCATCCGGCGTGTGCACCACCTCGGGATGGAACATCAGGCCGTACATCCTGCGCTCGGGATCGCCGAAGATGGCAAAGGGAGCGCCCTCGGAGCGGCCGAATACCTCGAATCCATCGGGCAGCGCGATGACGCGATCACCGTGGCTCATCCACACCTGATGGCGCTGACCCTGCGCCCACAGGCCCTCGAAAAGCGGACAGTCCTTTTCGATCTCGACGAAGGCACGGCCGAACTCGCGATGGTCCGAACTCCGCGCCTCGCCGCCCATCTGCACGCACATGGTCATCTGCCCGTAACAGATGCCCAGCACCGGAACGCCTGACGTGAACACGATGTCGGGTGCACGGGGCGAACCGATGTCGGCGGTCGAGGCAGGGCCACCCGACAGGATGACTGCTTTGGGCCCAATGCGGGCGAACGCCTCGCCTGCTTTCTGGAAGGGAACGATCTCGGAATGCACGCCCGCCTCGCGCACGCGGCGCGCGATCAGCTGGGTCACCTGGCTGCCGAAATCGATGATGAGGACGGTATCGGTGCTGCTCATGGCGAGGCTCTAGTGAAAGAAGCGATTCGGGGCAATGGCGGCACATCGCCGCTCATGGGCTGCTTTCAGGTTCCGTTGTTGCCGTTCGCAGGATCGCCACAAGGGTGGCAAATGCCTCGTCGCCAAGCCGTTCGCGGTACTCATCTTCGATCAGCCGCTTGATCCGGTCCGCATCCTGCATCGCCTCCTTGCCGTTCGGGGTATAGCGCACGATACGGGACCGGCTGTCAGCAGGATCAGGCACGCGCTCCAGAATGCGCTGCGCCACCAGCCCGTCGATCAACTGCTGGACCGCCTGTTTGGATATCGCCATCCGCGCAATCAGCACCGACTGCGGCGTGCCCGAACGCGCGACATGGCCGAGCAGGTTGGCGCGTGCATCGGTGAACCAGTCGTGGCCGGCCTCACGCATCGCGGCGACGAAACGCGCCTGCCACTGTCGGCTGGCCAGCCAAAGCCTCCAGCCGAGATGATCCGGCAATGTCTCATCTTGTTTCGTCAAGGCGCTTGACCAAATGCGAAAGACCGATTAGTCAAGATACTTGACTATCATGTCCATGTCGAATGCCAACCACCCGGAGACTACGATGAAAATTCTCGAAAAAGACACCCTTGAAGCCATCATGCCCGGCACGACCCACAGGCTCGACATGGGCAACGTCGAGGCGATCATCTTCTATGAAGACGCCGAAAAGGCACACATGCTGCTGCCCGACGGCAAGGCCTATTCGGGCAAGTGGGAGCTCAGAGAACGCGGCTACTCCGTCGACTGGACCAACGGCCCCAGCGCAACCTGGCAACTCGGCCGCGCGGACGGCTCGATCCATTACCTCGATGTCGAAGGGTCGCCACGTGCCCGCGTGACCGCGATCGAATATGCCAACACGGCAGGCCTTCCGAAGACCTAGCCGGGTCAAGGCGCCGCCCTGGTTCTGAGGCGCGGCGCCAACACGACGGCAATGACAATCAGCGCCGCGATGACAAGCAGGCCGCTCTCGCCGCCGACATACTCCATGGTTTCCGGAGTTTTGGCGGCCAGGAACATTGCTCCGAAACCCCACGCGAAATTGTAGACGCCATGAGCAATGGCCACCGGCCAGACCGAACCGCTGGCATTGCGCAGCCAGCCGTAGAAAACACCTGCGAGCGTCAGCGTCGTCAGGAACAGCGGAACAACCAGCAAAGCCGAAGCGTCCGGATGGTAGTACGGCGTGAGCAGGATCAGTGGCAGATGCCAGACACCGTGCAGGAAACCGGTCAGTAGCGAACCACGCAGGCCGCCGAGGCTCCAAAGGCGTGGTTGCATGTAGCCACGCCAGCCAACCTCCTCGGACAGCGCGAATGCGATACCGATCAGCAAATTCACGGAAAGCTTGATTGGCAGGGCAGCGACGGGACCCGGAAGATCCGGCGCGACAAAATGTGCGAGGCCGACGGAAACGAGGACAATGTCGCTCAAAACCAGCACGACAACCGGAATTGCGACGGCCAAAGGCCAAACGCCCGACCCCGCTCTGGTCAGACCCAGCGACGACATGGAGACATCGCGAGGACGTGCGAAAAGTGCGATAGCGATCACGGCAAATGCCGGCGTAAGCATCGTCACCAGCGGCGTCGCCTCGCCGAAGAGCGGTGCGGCAAGCGCGACAGCGAGCGCGCCAGCGAAGGCCAAGCCATAAAACGCGAAGGCGCGAGCAAGCATTTGCGCATCCTGTCTTCGGGTCAGCTTCGCTGTTGTTAGGCGGATGCCACGCGCTGGTCCAGCGCTATTCGCGGCGGGAGGGATCAGGCGCCGAGCAGACCCTCGCCAATCGCCGTCTCCAGCCTGCCGACCGCGTCTGCCAGCTTCTCGTCGATGACGTGGAGATATTCGGTCCAGTCGTCGACGTGTTTCAGCTCCGCCGCGCCGTCGGAGATGCCCCGCAGGGCCACGAGGGGCACGTGATGGCGCTGGCAGGCGCGCAGCACGGCGAATGTCTCCATGTCGACCATATCAGCGTCGATCAGGTCATAGGCGGCGCCGGAGACAACGTTCGCGCCAGTCGAAAGGCTCGCCTCGGTGATGCGGGGAACGCGCAGCGGGAGGTCGACCACCGCCGGCAAGTCGAGAAACGGCGTAGTGCCCTTGGGAAAGCCAAGAGCACTTGCGTCCATGTCGCGATAGGAAACCGACACGGCCTGATAAACGCCGGTCTGCTCGAGGACGCGGCTGCCGGCCGAGCCCAGCGAGACGACAAGATCAGGGGCCATGTCCGCCAAACCCAGCCCAGAAAGCACCGCCGAGAGATTGACCGCCGCTTCGACGGGGCCGACGCCCGTCATCAATGGCGTGAACAGGCGTTTCAGGTGCGGGCCGTATTCGGCGTCCGCTGCCATGACGAAGAGAAGCCGCTTGCCGGCGATCGTCTCCACCGGATCGCCCGTCATCCGGAAATGCCTTGCCGGTCGCGAACAGTCATGATCGTGCCGGTCATGGTGGCAAACAGTTTCGCGTCGCCGTCCGGCCCGTAGGCATAGGCCTGGCCGTCGGCGACGATAATGGTGCGGCCGGGTTTGGTGACGGAACCGCGGAACAGGAAACGCTCGCCCTTGCCGGGGGCGAGCAAGTTCACCTTGAACTCGATGGTGAGCACCGCCGCATCCGCCGGCATCAGCGAGAAGGCGGCATAACCGCAAGCGGAGTCGAGCGCCGTGGAAACGATGCCCGCATGCAGGAAGCCATGCTGCTGCGTGAAGGCCTCGTCGAACGGCATCTCGATTTCGACGACACCGGGCGTGACGCGCGTTAGCTCCGCGCCAATGCTGGTCATGACCTTCTGGCGCGCGAAGCTTTCACGTACGCGGGATTCGTAGTCGCCATCGGCGACGAGGTTGCCGTGTTGCGCCATACCCTGCCCTTTGGCCGCTTATTGCAAAGCCGATGCGACGGTGCAATCCGCAATGATGCAGCGCAGCATCAGTTCAGTTGAGCCAGACGATGCTTCCGTTGAGGAGCGTGGCGAACGATACCCAAGCCAGATATGGGACAAAGAGCCAGACCGCCCCGCGGTCCTGATCCCAGGCCAGCCGCATGAAGGCGACAATGGCCGCCAGCAGTGACACGATGATCAAAAGCGCCATGCCCGGTGACTGCAGCGCAAAAAAGACAGGCGACCAGAGAAAATTGAGCCCCAACTGCAACCACCAGGCAGTCATGGCGCCACCTGTTCGCCGCCGCATCCAGATGCGCCAGCCCGCGACGGCAATCATGACGTAAAGCAGGGTCCACACAGGGCCGAATATCCAGCCAGGTGGGTTGAACCAGGGCTTTTCGAGAGCGGCGTACCATTCGCCCGGAGCTGTCCCCGCGCCGATGAGGGCGCCGCCGCCTGCTACGGCAACGATGAAGAGGAGAAGCGGAAGATACCTGGCCATTGATCTACTACCCTCCAACTACAATTGGGCCTCGCAGGGCACCTTCCATGCCCGCGGAGGCATTCAGCCGTCGGCCCGTCTCAACACCGCGATGAAGAACCCGTCTGTGTCCGTCCTCGCCGGGCTCAGAATCAGGCCGGGTCCGGTGGTGAAGCGCGGCATGCCGTCCGAACTGCCGAGAGTTTCCCGCCAAAGTTCCTTGTGCTGCACCGGCACGAAGTTCGTGCTGCGATCGAGGAACGTGACGACCTGACCGTCATTCTCCTCGCGAAACACCGAGCAAGTGACATAAACGAGCCGCCCGCCCGGCTTTACGTAGCGGCTGGCGTCGTCGAGGATCGCCGCCTGCTCGGACATGCGCTGTTGAAGCTGTCTCTCGGTTAACCGCCATTTTGCATCAGGGCGCCTGCGCCATGTCCCGGAGCCAGTGCAGGGAGCATCAACCAGAACCAGATCCATGCGGCCAGTGAGCGGGGCCAGCGCCTCGGGATCGGCGCCGGCCTGTACATTGCGGCAACCGGCGCGCCGCAGCCGGTCGAAGATCGGGGCGAGGCGCTGCTTGTCGGCATCGAACGCATGTATCTGGCCGGCATTTTCCATGGCTGCCGACATTGCCAAGGTCTTGCCGCCGGCGCCGGCGCAAAAGTCTAGTACCTGCATGCCTGACATTGCGCCGGCGAGCGAGGCGACGGCCTGCGACCCCTCGTCCTGAACCTCGAACCATCCTTTCTGGAAGGCGGGTTCAACCTGGACATTGGGATGCCGGCCTCCGCCCGTCACTGGCGGGATGCGGATGGCATGCGGCGCAAGCGCGCCCGGGCGCGCGTCGTTGCGGGCGAAGAGACGCAGCAGCTTCTCCCGGTCGGACTTGAGCGTGTTCGCCCTTAGATCGAGCGGCGGTCGACCGGCAAGCGCCGATGCCTCCTCTACCCAGTCGTCGCCGAACGCATCCTCCAGCAAGGGTACGCACCAGTCGGGACAGTCTGCGCGCACGGCGTCCGGAGCGGTTTCGAGATTGCGCGCCGTGATGTCGGCGCTCTCGGCGTCGGACAGCGGCGCCGGCGCGAACCGGTCGCCATCAAGCGCTGCCGCAATGCTGGCCGGGCTCTCGCCCCATTCGAGAAGAAGCGCCCCAAAAGCCAGGCCGCGCGGGCTGTCGTCGCCCATCAACCATGCTGCGGAACGCTTTCGCCGGAGCGCGTCGTAGACGATGTTGCCGATAGCCGCGCGGTCGCCCGAACCGGCGAAGCGGTGGGCCTGCCCCCAGTCCCGCAAGGCGTCGGATACCGGCCTGTGGCGCGTCTCTACCTCGCCCAGAACCTCAATCGCCGCCGCCAGCCTGCCGCCAAGGCGCATAACCATTTCCCTCGGTGAACCCGTCTTGAGCCTTGGTAGGGCCGCGAGGCCCACCGAGCAAGTGCCTCGGCCCACTGTGGGACGCGCTTTTCATTCCTGAAAAACGAATTGCGCAATCGAAGCTTCAACCCGCCGGCAAGGCGGTGGGAGTGTCCAATGGGAGTGGCACGGGCCAACACAGGAGGAGAAAGCCATGGCAAACAGTGCGGCACAATCGACCACCAAGCGGCTCCTTGGCCGTTCCGGCCTTTCCGCTGCACCGATTGGCCTTGGCGGATGGGCAATCGGTGGGCATTTCACGCTCGATGGGAAACCGGACGGCTGGGGCGATGTCGATGACAAGCAGTCGATCCGCGCAATCCAACTCGGACTGGAGATGGGCGCTTCGCTGATCGACACTGCCGACGCCTACGGCACCGGGCATAGTGAAGAAGTCATAGGCAGGGCCGTGGCAAGGCGGCGCAGCGAGGTCATCATCGCCACCAAGTTCGGATTTACGCATGATCGCGAAACGCGGGCATTGCACGACATCGACGTGTCGCCAGCCTATGTCGAACGCGCCTGCGTCGCCTCACTCGAGCGGCTCGGCACGAGCTACATCGATCTCTACCAGATCCATCCCGGCGACCTCACGGACGACGAGGCCGATGCTGCCGGTGAGGCTCTGGAGAGGCTGGCTGAGAAAGGCGCCATCCGGTTCTGGGGGTGGAGCACCGACAATGCTCCCGCGGCCGGGCGAATGCTCAACTTTCCCAATTTCGCGGCGGTTCAGCAGGAGCTCAACGTCTTCACCGACGGGCCGGACATGCTGGCGATGTGCGAAGCGAACAATCTGGCCAGCCTCAATCGGTCTCCGCTTGCCATGGGCATGCTGACCGGCAAGTTCGGCGACAAGACCCGCCTGCCCGCCAGCGATGTGCGCGGCGCAGGGCATGACTGGGTGCGGTTCTTCGATCGCGGCGCGCCGCGCGCCGAATATCTGGACCGGATGGCCGTGCTGCGCGCATTGCTGCAGACCGGAGGGCGCACGCCGGCGCAGGGCGCACTGTCATGGATACTCGCGCGCTCGCCCTCCACCTTGCCCATTCCCGGCTTCAAGACCGAGGCGCAGGTGCGTGAAAACCTTGGCGCTCTGGAGAAAGGCCCGCTGCCGCCGGAGATAATGGCGGAGATCGATACGGTTCTTTCGCGCCAGCTTGAACGCGTGTGAGCGATGCCGACGCAGCGACCGATTCAGGCTGGCGCCAGGAACCGCTCGATTTCCTGCATCGCCGTTTCCCATGCCGGTTCATGGGGCAGGACGAGGTGATTAGCGCTGTCAATGACCGACAGCTTCGAGTCGCCGATACGGGCGGCGACGAAAACGGCTTCCGCCAGCGGCACCACTGCGTCTCGCGCCGAATGCACCAGAAGCGTTGGCGCCGTCACGCGCGACAGCATCGCCGACACATCGATATTATTGCTGGTCCGCGCAAGTGCCGCCGCGGTTTCGGGGGTCGTCGACACCCGCTGCATGTCTATCCACCATCTGACCTGCTCTTCACTTGCCTCTGGCAGATAGAGCGATGAAAACATGCGCCGGAAAGCCGGATGGTCTGTTCCCCAGCCCTCGCGCAACAGTTTCGCGAATGCGTCGGCAAACGCCACATCGGCATGATCGCCGCGACGGTTGCGGCCACGCGCATAGCCACCCCAAAGCACCAGGCGGGAAACACGATCAGGATAGCGGGAGGCGAAATCGATGGCCAACGCCGCGCCCTGGGATATTCCCAGAATTGAAACCGGGCCATCGCCAACCGCCTCAGCGACTGCATACAAGTCTCCGGCCAGCGCTTCAAAAGACAGATCGGTTACATTTCGCTCAGACAACCCAGCGCCACGCTGATCGTACCAGATGAGCTCCCGCCGGCTAGCGAGACGATGAAGCATGTCGCCGAAAACTGGGCTCGTCCAATCGTGCTGCAGGTGATTGATCCAGCTCGCGGTCTTGATCAGCGGCTTGCCGTTTCCGACGCGCGAGTAGGTGATGCCGACCCCGTCGGCAGCGCGGCAGATATGTAGTTCAGGCTTCGCATCGACGGCCGCATGCTCCGGCGCCGCGCTCGTCAAGTCGGCGACGAACCGCACGCCCCGCCTGGCTACCGTCTTGATGAGTTGCTGCCGCGCACCAGAATCGCCTACGGCCTTTCGGGCGGCACTGATGGCGCCAGCGATGGCTGCCTCGGAGACGATCCGCCCGCCCCAGACGGCATCAACGAGATCGTCGCGTGAAACGACCCGGTGCCGGTTGTCGATCAGGTAGAGGAGCAGGCGGAGAACCTGCGGTTCGACCGCCCTGATTTGCCCGCCGACCCGCAGCTCCTGCGTGCCGGTGTCGATGGCGCAATCGGCGAATTCGTACTTCACGCCCAATCCGCCCGCCCAATGAAATCAGCAGGAAAAGAACAGGAAACCCTCAAGCGTGGCAAGTGAGATTGCCCCAATGCTCGATCCATTCCGGCTGGCAGCGGTTCGGTCGGGTGCAATCGAGAAGGAGCGATACACATGGACACGAAACCGAATTTCGTCGCCATCAAGCAGAAGCAGCAGGCGACCTGGGCATCCGGAGATTACAGCAAAGTCGGCACGTTGATCCAGATTGTCGGCGAGAGGATATGCGAAGCGGTGGACCTCCGGGCCGGCGAACTGGTCCTCGACGTCGCGGCTGGAAACGGCAACGCGTCGCTGGCGGCGGCCCGGCGGTTCGCCAAGGTCACTTCCACCGACTATGTACCGGAACTGCTCGAGCGCGGCCGCAAGCGGGCGGAGGCCGACGGGCTCAACATCGAATTCGCGCACGCGGATGCGGAAGCGTTGCCGTTTCGTGAGGCCAGTTTCGACGTGGTGCTGTCCACTTTCGGCGCGATGTTCGCGCCGCACCAGGAGGCGACCGCGAAGGAGATGGTGCGGGTACTTCGAAAAGGTGGCCGGATCGGCCTCGCTTCCTGGACGCCGGGCGGTTTCATCGGCCAACTTTTCAAGCTGATCGCCAACTATGCGCCGCCGCCGGCCGGCCTTTCATCGCCCGCCTTATGGGGCACCGAAGGACGGCTGCGCGAACTGTTTCCCGGTTGCGATATCGCGAGCGAGGCGCGCATGTTCACATTCCGCTTCCACTCCGCCGACCACTGGATCGACATGTTCCGCGAGTGGTATGGCCCTACCAACAGGCTGTTTGCGGCGCTCGACGAAGACGGCAAGCGCGCTCTCTACGCCGACATTCATCAACTCCTGACCGGCCTCAACCGCGGCGGCGACACGCTTGTGGTGGATAGCGAGTATCTCGAAACGGTCATTCGCGTGAAGTGATACGCCGCTCCAGCACCGTGGTCGACGACTCCACAAGGAAAGACGGGCGGAGCAATGCTCCGCCCGTTGCACAAAGCCATCGCGAGCCCCACGGCGGACGGCCCCGTGTTGGTTCAGCCGCGCAGGTCGAACCGGTCGGCGTTCATGACCTTGGTCCACGCAGCGACGAAGTCCTTGACGAATTTCTCGCGGCTGTCGGCGCAGGCATAG
The DNA here is from genome assembly GCA_017643025.1 of Rhizobiaceae bacterium. Classification (GTDB taxonomy): domain Bacteria; phylum Pseudomonadota; class Alphaproteobacteria; order Rhizobiales; family Rhizobiaceae; genus RCIO01. The sequence goes on along the minus strand of JAEPOG010000005.1, from coordinate 57,924 downwards.
ACCTCGGCGAAGGCACGAAGCTGCGAGTGCGAACCGAAGATCAGGTCGACGCGGGTCGCGCGCCACTTCAGGTCGCCGGTCTTGCGGTCGCGGCCTTCATAGGTGCCATCGGATGCAGGCTTCCACTCGGTGTCCATTGTGAGCAGATTGACGAAGAAGTCGTTCGTCAGCTTGCCCACCTCTTTCGTGAACACGCCGTGCTCCGACCCGCCTGAATTGGCGCCCAAGACGCGCAGGCCGCCGAGCAGCGCGGTCATTTCCGGCGCCGTCAGCTTCAGAAGCTGCGCCCTGTCGACCAGAGCTTCCTCGGGCTTCATGAACTGTGGAGCCTTGCCGTTGACGTAATTGCGGAAACCGTCCTGGCGAGGCTCCAACGGCGCGAAGGACTCGACATCCGTCTGCTCCTGCGTCGCGTCAGTGCGGCCCGGCGTAAAGGGCACCGATACGTCGATACCTGCGTCCTTCGCAGCTTTCTCGACCGCTGCACTGCCGCCGAGGACGATGAGGTCGGCAAGCGAGACCTTCCTGTCGCCTGTCTGGGCGGCATTGTACTCGCTCTGGATCGCCTCGAGCTTTTTGAGCACTTTCGCAAGCTGCGCCGGGTCGTTCACCTCCCAGTCCTTCTGCGGCGCAAGACGAACGCGCGCGCCATTGGCGCCGCCGCGCTTGTCGGATCCGCGGAAGGTCGAGGCCGATGCCCATGCTGCTGAAACCAACTCCGAAACCGTAAGGCCCGAGGCCAGTATTTTCGCCTTCAGATCGGCAATGTCGTCGTGGCTGACCAGTTCATGGTCGAGCGCAGGGACCGGGTCCTGCCAGATCAGGTCCTCACTCGGCACGAGCGGCCCGAGGTAGCGCACCTTGGGTCCCATGTCGCGGTGGGTCAGCTTGAACCAGGCGCGCGCAAAGGCGTCGGCGAATTCGTCCGGGTTTTCGTAGAAACGGCGCGAGATCTTCTCGTATGCGGGATCGAAGCGCAGCGATAGATCCGTCGTCAGCATCGTCGGGCGATGCTTCTTCGAGGGATCGTGCGCGTCCGGCACGTCTGCTTCGGCGTTCTTCGCCACCCACTGCTTGGCGCCGGCCGGGCTCTCTGTCAGCTCCCATTCGTTTTCGAACAGGTTCTTGAAGAAGAGATTGCTCCACTTGGTCGGCGTCTGCGTCCAGGTGACCTCGGGACCGCCGGTGATGGTGTCAGCGCCGATGCCGGTGCCGTGGCCGCTCTTCCAGCCGAGGCCCTGGTCCTCGATCGCAGCACCTTCCGGATCGGGGCCGACGAGCGACGGGTCACCGGCCCCGTGCGTCTTGCCGAACGAGTGGCCGCCGGCGATCAGCGCTACGGTTTCCTCGTCGTTCATCGCCATGCGGAAGAAGGTCTCGCGGATGTCCTTCGCGGCGGCGACCGGGTCGGGGTTGCCGTTCGGGCCCTCGGGATTGACGTAGATGAGGCCCATCTGCACCGCAGCGAGAGGCTCCGAAAGCTGGCGCTCGCCGCTGTAACGTTCGTCGCCGAGCCAGGTGCCCTCCGGCCCCCAGTAGAGCTCTTCCGGCTCCCACACATCGGCGCGGCCGCCGGCGAATCCGAAGGTCTTGAAGCCCATTGACTCGAGCGCGACGTTGCCGGCCAGAACCATAAGGTCGGCCCAGGAAATCTTGCGGCCGTATTTCTGCTTGATCGGCCAGAGCAGGCGGCGGGCCTTATCGAGATTGGCGTTGTCCGGCCAGGAATTGAGCGGTGCGAAACGCTGCTGGCCCGCACCAGCGCCGCCACGCCCGTCGGTGATGCGGTAGGTGCCGGCGCTGTGCCAGGCCATGCGGATCATCAGGCCGCCATAGTGACCGAAATCAGCCGGCCACCAGTCCTTCGACTCGGTCATCAGATCGTGGAGGTCCTTGATAACCGCATCGAGGTCGAGGCTCTTGAACTCCTCGGCATAGTCGAACTCGTCGCCCATCGGGTCGGAGAGATCGGAGTTCCGGTGCAGAACGTCGACGTCGAGCTGCTCGGGCCACCAGTCGCGATTGCGCGGGCCGCGGCCGCCGGAGAAGGGGCATTTGCCGCCATTGTCGTCAGTCTTTGCGTCCATCTTGGCCTCCGTCATGTGTGATCGTCGCACCGGACATGCCACGCGGGGCCGCGCGGCAGGGTCCGAGGCGGAATTGGAATGGTTCCAAACTAGGCGCCCACGCCGATAAACTCAAATTGCTATTTCTGTTTGTTTCGATAGGATTTGATTATGATCAAATTCACCATCCGCCAGCTCGAATATTTCGAGGCACTGGTCCAGACAGGCCATTTCGGCAGGGCCGCCGCACTCGCAGGCGTCACCCAGCCGGCGCTGTCGGCGCAGATCGCCGAAATGGAGCAGAGACTGCAATGCAAGCTGTTCGAGCGTGGCAGCCGCGCCGTGCGCCTGACGGAGGAAGCCCGGCAGCTGCAGCCCAGGATCGAGCGCGTGCTCGGCGAGCTGCGCGAGCTCGGCGGCGTGGCGCAGCGGGGCAGAAGCGCCATGCATGGCAGGTTCAGGCTGGGCATTATTCCCACAGTTGCCCCCTACCTGTTGCCGCGGCTCCTGCCCGATTTGCGCCGACTCTATCCCGACCTCGTCGTGGAGTTGCGCGAGGCGATCACCGACACCCTGATCGCGGACACGGCGGAGGGGCGACTCGACGGATTCATTGCCGCTCTCCCGATCGAACATCCCCGGCTTGTCCGGGACGAATTGTTCACCGACCGCTTCCTGCTTGCCGTGCCGCGCGACGATGCGGGATTCGTGTCGCCACCGGTGCCGCCGGAGAGCCCGGCGCTGGAGCGGCTGATGCTGCTGGAGGATGGACACTGCATGCGCGAACAGGCGCTAGCAGTCTGCGGCAAGGTGCGGCCTGTGGCGATGGCCAATTACAGCGCAACCAGCCTGACGACACTGCTCCACATGGTGGCCCACGGCCATGGGGTGACGCTGATCCCGGAAATGGCGACAACGGCCGACCGCGCCCTTCCGGACCTCAGAATCGTACCCTTTGCAGAGCCTGTACCTTCGCGACGCATATGTCTGGCGTGGCGCGCCAATGGCTCACGCCAGGAGGAGTGCCGGCAACTGGCGCAACTGGTGCGGTCAATCGCCGTTTCAGATGACCCCGGCCAGATGCAGAGCGAACCAGACCCACATGACCGCGAGGAAAAGATAGCCAAGGGTGAAGACCGGCCGGCGATACCGCAGACGGTTTGACGTCACGTGAATGACGGCGTGAGCGATGCGCGAAAGAGCGAACAGCCAGGCCAGAACGACGGGAACCGTCGATGCGCCTCCGGTCACGAACAGCGAGATGCAGGCGGCATAGAACAACACCGGCAGTTCGAACTGGTTGGCGAGATTGTTGCGGTAGAACAGGCTCTCCGGCGGCTCGACCTGGTTCTCGCGAAACTGCGAGGATTTCGCATTGCCAGATTTGACCGCCCTGATCCGGTTGCGAGAGATGAGCGCGTAGATCACGTAGACGAGCGCAACCTGCACGAGCATCGGCCAGAAGATCGCTGTGCCGGACATGTTCTCTCCCACCTTTGGATGCCAGAGAGGCAGCTAGTCCCGCATCCCCGCCCGAAAGGCAAGTGACAGGCGTCCTCTGTCCCCGACATGCGGCGATGAGCCGGCTATTCCCCGGGCGCCGCCTCGCGAGGAAGGTGCGGAGCGAACACGCGTTCGAAATGCTGGTCGCCGAAGATCATGCGCGCATAGCTCGGCGCGGACATCTCGCGGCTGCTACCGTCGGTGCATGTGAAAGTTGGCCACCGCACCGCACGGCAATCGACGATGCGATAGAATGCCGACGAACGCTCACGGACGTAGTGGCGGAACAGACCGCGGTTCACGCGCTGGATGTGCGAACCGTCCTCAGCGACCCATACCCAGGCGAGACCGTTGAGGTTCGCCGAGCCGGGCAGCATGGGATAGGCACCGCCCGCTCGCTCACCGTTGATGCTGGTGGCGAAGTGGCGGTAGTTGAGCATCGCGGCCGCATAATGTGGCGCCAAGTGGCTGTCGGCGTCGATGGCCTGCTGCCAGAGCGACCCGGGATCGTTGGAGAGGCCCGTCGAGGTCAGGCGATCCGACGCGGTCGCCGGGACAGCCAGCACCGCCAGAAAGCCAATAAGGGCGAACGCACTACGCAAGAACATGGTTCGACGCCGACCGACCGTATGCGCGAAACCGCCAAAAAAGCTGAAATCCCGCGCCAAGCGCTTATCTCAGCAGCGCATACGTCCACATGTCAAGATCGGGCCAAAGTGCGGACTAAGCCCCGCCCGAATAGTTCGGGCTCTCGCGGGTGATGGTGACATCGTGCGGGTGGCTTTCGCGAAGGCCGGCCGACGAGATGCGGACGAAGCGGGCCTTCTCGCGCAGCTCCTCGAGGTCGGCCGCGCCGACATAGCCCATCGCAGCCTTCAAGCCGCCGATCAGCTGATGCAGGACGCCGGCGACCGGCCCCTTGTAGGGAACCTGGCCCTCGATGCCTTCTGGCACGAGCTTGAGCGTATCGCGCACCTCTGCCTGGAAGTAGCGGTCGGCCGAGCCCCGCGCCATCGCGCCCACGGAACCCATGCCGCGATATGCCTTGAACGACCGGCCCTGATGCAAATAGACCTCGCCCGGGCTCTCGTCGGTGCCTGCCAGCAACGAGCCGATCATCGCGGCGCGCGCCCCGGCGGCAAGCGCCTTGGCAAGGTCGCCGGAAAACTTGATGCCGCCATCGGCGATGACCGGAATACCCGAGCGCTCCGCCTCCTCGGCCGAAGCCATGATGGCCGAAAGCTGGGGCACGCCGACGCCCGCCACGACGCGAGTGGTGCAGATGGAGCCGGGCCCGATGCCGATCTTGATGGCGTCGGCGCCAGCGTCGATGAGGGCTCGCGTGCCTTCCGCAGTGGCGACATTGCCGGCGATGATGCGTACCGAATTCGACAGCTTCTTCACCCGCGCCACCGCGTCGAGCACGCGCTGCGAGTGGCCATGCGCCGTGTCGACGACAAGAAGGTCGACGCCGGCATCGATCAGCCGCTCGGAGCGCTCGATGCCGTCATCCCCGACAGTGGTGGCGGCCGCGACACGCAGCCTGCCCTGAACATCCTTGGAAGCGTGCGGATTGAGCTGCGACTTCTCGATGTCCTTGACGGTGATCAGCCCGACGCAGTTGCCGTCGGGATCGATAACCAGGAGCTTCTCGATGCGGTTGAGGTGAAGCAGGCGCTTTGCCTCGTCGTGATGCACGTTTTCGGAGACAGTGATCAGGCCCTCATGCGTCATCAGTTCGCGAACCGGCTGGGCCGGGTCATTGGCGAAGCGGACGTCGCGATTGGTCAGTATGCCGACGAGCTTGCCCGTGTGGTGGCCGCCCTGCCCGCCATTCTGAACCACGGGAATGCCCGAAATGCCGTGCGCCGCCATCAGTGCGCGTGCGTCGGCAAGCGTTGCCTCCGGGCCGATCGTGACCGGGTTCACGACCATGCCGCTTTCGAACTTCTTGACCTGCCTGACTTCCTCGGCCTGCTGCTCGGGCGTCAAATTGCGGTGGATGACGCCGATGCCGCCAGCCTGCGCCATTGCGATCGCCAGCCGGGATTCGGTGACCGTGTCCATGGCCGAAGAAAGGATCGGGATGTTGAGGTCGAAGTCGGCGGCGATACGCGTACCGACCCTCGTCTCGCCCGGCATGACAGTGGAGTGGCCGGGTTGCAGCAGCACGTCATCGAAGGTTAGCGCGTGCTGGCCGGTGACCGTCTCGATGATCTTCGCCATTTCCAGTTCCCGTTTCAAATAGGGTGCACGCTGCCCGCGCCGGCCTTCAAAGGCCGCGCCGACTCGTCGGCTCCCGTTCCTGGATTGGCGCCGGCAGGTAACATGGATGCGGCGGGAAGGAAAGCGGTTCCACGAGTAGCCGTGAAGGCGTACACATCCCTCTGCTAGAAGGGCCTTCAAGCATGAACGACATGTCCGCCCAGCTGGGCCAAACGCAGCCGTCGCTGAGGCGCGAGCAGTTCGTCTTTTCGGGATCGGCGCGCGAGTATTTCGGCATCTGGATCGTCAACATCCTGCTGACCATCCTGACGCTGGGCATCTACTCAGCCTGGGCCAAGGTGCGCCGCAACCGCTATTTCTATGGCAATACCAGCCTGGCGGGCGCGTCGTTCGACTATCACGCGCGGCCCGTTCAGATCCTGATCGGGCGCATCGTCGTCGTGGCGATCCTGATCGCCTACAACGTCGCCCTGCAATTTCTGCCCATCTTCGGCGGCCTGCTCAGTATCCTGTTCCTGCTCGCGATCCCGTGGTTCGTCATGCGCGGCCTGCGCTTTTCAGCGCGCGTAACCAGCTACCGGAACGTACGCTTCGACTTTACCGGCCGCTATGGCGGCGCGCTTCTCGCCTATGTGTTCGGCGGGCTTGTCACCTGGCTGACGCTCGGCATTCTCGCTCCCGTCGCATCGCGCTGGATGTGGCGCTACACGCTGGGCAATCTGCGCTACGGCGACAGACCGATCCAGTGCGACCCGCGGCTCGAAAAGCTGTACGGCCAACTGGTCATGCCGATGGCGGTGTTTATCACCGGTTTCATTGCAATCAGCCTGCTGGGCATCGGCATATTCTCGACGGCTAGCGGCATAGGATACGATCTCGAGAACTTCTCGTCTGACATTGCCATGGTCGGGATCGAAGCGGCAATCTACGCAGCCTTCATTCCGTTCTTCCTCCTCTATGTTCTTGTTGGCCTGCTCTACAGGGCGGGCACCCGCAACGTTGCCTTCAACGAGACTGTGATCGACGGGCGGCACATGCTGGGGTCCGAGATCGGCCGCTGGCGCTATGCATGGATCGCGATTTCCAACTTCTTCGCGACCCTGTTCACGCTGGGCCTCGCGCGCCCCTGGGCGGCGGTGCGCATGGCGCGTTACATGGCGACGGTGACCGCCCTGCACTCGGCCGGGTCGCTAGATGACTACCTGTCGACGGTGATGCAACCCGAGGGGGTTGTGGGAGCCGAATACATGGATGTCGAGGGGCTCGACTTTGGCTTCTGAGCCGGAAAAGGCGATTGCAGGCGTCTGGTATCCGGCGGGGTCGAGCCGGGCAACGCCCGCTTCGCTATCTGCGAAAGGATCGGAGTGGAAAGCCGTCGGCAGCGACGGAGCGGTCCTCACAACGGGCGGCTTCTCCAAGCTTGAAATCTCCGCACGCGTGGGTGCGATTCCGCGTCGTATCACCTTCGCAGACGGCAGCACCTTCGAGACAAGCGACAACGACGCCATCGACGCTGCCATCAAACCGCATGGCGGCCGCGCGTTCGGCCTGGTTCATTCGCTGGAGCGATTCCATCCCCGGCTCGCACTCTTCGTGGTGCTCGTGGTCGTGCTCGCCGTGGGCATCTACCGCTACGCGGTACCGGCCATGGTCGAGGTCGCGGTTCTGGTCACGCCGCCTGTCGTGCCTGAACTCCTTGGCCAGTCGGTCATGGCTTCGCTCGACCAGACCGTATTCGCGCCCTCGCAACTGGATGAGGATATTCGCGACGGCATTTCGAAGGACTTCCGAGCAATCGCGGCGTTTTCCGAGCGCGGCGCGGACGCCTTCACCCTCAATTTCCGCCAGGGCGGTCCGATCGGGCCCAACGCCTTCGCGCTTCCCGACGGCACGCTGGTGATCACGGACGAACTGGTGGCGCTTGCGGACGACCGCGATGCGATCCTCGGCGTGCTGGCGCATGAGATCGGCCATGTCGAGCATCAGCACAGCCTGCGCCAGCTCTATCGCGCGGCGGGAGTGACCGGGCTCATCTTCCTCATCGGCGGAGACATCGGAGCCGGGATCGAGGACATTCTGATCCAGGGTGCGGCGCTGACTTCCCTGACCTATTCGCGCGGCATGGAAACGGACGCCGACCGCTACAGCGTCGAACTCATGTACCGCGCAGGCCGCGACCCCGCAGCAATTGCGCGGTTCTTCGAACTGCTCCGCGACCATTTCCACGACAACTCGGAGTCAGATTTTCTGTCGTCGCACCCGGCAACACCCGAGCGGATCGAGGAAACGCGGCGCTATGCAGAGGAGCTAAGGACCGGAGGCGAATAGCAGGCGCAAGCGGCGGTGCAGACAGCCACCGCCCGTCGTGATAACCGGAAGCCCTCGCCGCCGACTCATCGTCCCACCCGGACCGAGAATTGAACCGCACTCTGCCCATCGTGCTGGCCGTCGCATTGTTCATGGAACACATGGACTCCACGGTCATTGCCACCTCGCTGCCGGCGATCGCCGTCGACATCGGCACCAACCCGGTGGCGCTGAAACTCGCGCTAACCTCCTACCTGGTGTCGCTGGCGATCTTCATCCCGGTCAGCGGCTGGACTGCCGACCGCTTCGGCGCCCGCAACGTGTTCCGGGCCGCCATCGCGGTCTTCGTCGTCGGGTCGATCATGTGCGCGATGTCGGGTTCGCTGGGCGCCTTCGTTGTCTCGCGCTTTATCCAGGGCATGGGCGGCGCGATGATGACGCCGCTGGCGCGGCTGGTGCTGGTGCGCGCAACGCCGCGCAGCGACCTCGTCTCGGCCATGGCATGGCTGACCGTGCCGGCCCTCGTCGGCCCCATGGTCGGTCCGCCCGTGGGCGGGTTTCTCACCACCTACATTTCCTGGCACTGGATCTTCCTGATCAACGTGCCGATCGGCTTTGCCGGTATCCTGATCTCCGGCAAGGTGCTGCCGAAGATCAACGGCGAAAAGGCCGAGCCGATAGACGGACGCGGGTTCTTTCTGGCCGCCATCGCCGCCTCCGGCATCGTGTTTGGCCTTTCGGTGATCAGCCTCCCCGCACTGCCACCGGCGTTCGGCGTAGGCGCGGTGCTTGTGGGCGTCGCGGCGGCAATCGCCTACCCGTTCCATGCACGGCGCAAGGCGCATCCTCTGCTTAATCTCGGCCTGTTCTCGAACCGCGCCTTCTCGGCTGCGATCTATGGCGGGTTCTTCTTCCGGGTCGGCACCGGCGCAACGCCTTTCCTGCTGCCGCTGATGTTCCAGCTGCTCTTCGGACTGTCGCCCTTCGCATCCGGCTTGCTCACCTTCGTGACGGCGCTTGGAGCGCTGGCGATGAAGTTCGTCGTGGCCGGAACACTGCGCAGCGCAGGCTTCAAGGTCGTGACGATCGGCAGCGCGGTGATCGGCGGATTGCTGATCGGCGCCAATGCGCTCTTCACGGTCGAAACGCCCTATGCGCTGATCGTAACGGTGCTTTTTGCCGCCGGCCTGATGCGCTCGATGTTTTTCACCAGCACAAATGCGCTGGTCTTCGCCGAACTCTCCGACCGCGATGCCGCACAGGCGACGGCGATCGCCTCGGTGTCGCAGCAGATCTCGATCGCACTTGGAGTCGCGCTTGCCGGTGGCCTGCTCGAAATCACCGCGGTGTTCTCGGGCGCGGAACTCGACCAGACTGCGTTCGTGGTCGCTTTCTCAGCGGCGGCGCTGGCCTCCATCCTGTCCGCTCTGTTCTTCGCGCGTCTGCCGGCCGATACCGGAAGCTCGGTATCCGGCCACCAACGCGGCCAGCGCCGCGCCGAGGCCGAGCCCGGCTTACAGGGCTAGGTCAGTCGCGACCCTTGAATTCCCGTGCGAGAAGATAGAGCTCGACGGATTCATCGCGCGAGGCGGGCGGCTTGACGTGATGGACCGAGCGGAAGCTGCGCTTCAAATTATCCAGCAGCGCAGTCTCGGTGCCGCCCTGAAAGGTCTTGGCGAGGAAGTGGCCCCCCGGCCGCAACACGGTGACCGCAAAGTCGGCCGCCACCTCGCACAGGTGCATGGTGCGGATGTGGTCGGTGCGGCGGTGGCCGGTGGTCGGCGCCGCCATGTCGGAAAGTACGATATCGGGTTCGCCGCCGAGTTCATCCAGCAATCGCGCCGGCGCATCGTCGTCGAGGAAGTCCATCTTCAGCACCGTAGCGCCGGGCACCGGGTCCATCTCCAGATAGTCGATGGCAACGACTCTGATGTCGCCCTCGCGCGAGCCGGTCTTCTCCACCGCAACCTGCGTCCAGCCGCCGGGCGCGGCACCGAGATCGATGACGCGCAGGCCCGGCTTGAGCAGCCCGTAGCGATCGTCGATTTCGATCAGCTTGTAGGCCGCGCGGGAACGATAACCATCCGCCTTGGCGCGATGGACGTAGGGGTCGTTGAGATGGCGCTCGAGCCAGCGACGCGACGAGTTCTTCAGCCCGCTCTTCTTCTTGACCCGCGTCTTGAGGGCACGCGGGCCGCCCTTGCCGCTCCGCGTCATCAGCCCTGCCCCCGGCCATTGCGGAAGCGCCTGCGCCGCCAGACGCCGTCATCGGCCATCAGTTCGGTGAGCATGCCTTCGCGCAAGCCGCGGTCGGCGACGCGCAAGCGCTGCGAAGGCCACACCCGGCGGATCGCTTCGAGGATGGCGCATCCGGCAAGCACAAGGTCGGCGCGGTCGGCGCCGATGCAGGGATTGGCGACACGCTGGTCGAACGACAGACCAAGCAGCTTGGCCATGATTGCGTCGACATCGGCATTGTCGAGCCAGAGGCCATCGACGCGGCGGCGGTCGTAGCGCTCGAGATCGAGGTGAACGCCGGCGAGCGTCGTCACGGTTCCCGACGTGCCGAGCAGGTGAAAGTTCGGCCCCGTGACAAGCGGACCGAGTGTGTGTCTTTCTGCATATTGCTCAAGCATCTCGCCGACCGCATCAACCATTGCGGCGAAGCTCTCCGCCGTCACTTCGCGGCCGCCGAAACGCTCGGCAAGCGTGACAACGCCGACGGGCAGCGAAGTCCACGACACGATGTGGCTGGCAAGGCGTGGCGAGCGGCGCTCGGAGACGTCGATCAGGGCGATTTCAGAGGAACCGCCGCCGATGTCGAACAGAACGACGGCTTCCGTCCCGCGCTCCACCAGATTGCCGCAGCCGGAGACCGCCAGACGCGCCTCGGTCTCGCGGTCGATGATCTCAAGGTCGAGCCCTGTCTCGTCCTTCACCCGGGCGAGGAACACGGCGCCGTTTTCCGCCGAGCGGCAAGCCTCGGTCGCGATCAGGCGCGAGCGGCGGATGTCCCGGCTGGCGAGCTTGTCCGCGCAGACCTTCAGCGCCTCGACGGCGCGGTCCATGGCCTGATCGGACAAGCGGCCGCTCGCCGACAAGCCCTCGCCCAGCCGGACGATGCGCGAGAACGCATCGACGACACGGAACTGGCCAGGGCGCTGCGGCACGGCCACAAGCAGGCGGCAATTGTTGGTGCCGAGATCGAGAGCGGCGTAGACGGGGCCGCGTTTGCCGCGCTGCGCGTCATGCCGGATGCCGGCGATCGACGGAGGTTTGACGGGCGGCGCCGCTGGCGGCGGCGGTTCCAGCGGCGTTCCACCGAGCGCCGGAGCAGCGGCGTCGCGGGCGAAGACCTTGCGGTTGCGCTTCCGCCGTCGGCGGCCACGCCTCGGCTTTGGTCCGGGTGCGTTATCCGGCAGCGAAACCGGCGCCTCAGGCGGCCCGTTGCCGGCCGCCGCACGCGCCTCGTCCGCATCGCCGGCCGGGCCATCGGCCTGACGCGGCTCCGGAGACGCCCCGGGCGGCGCAAGAGCGCCGCCATCGGGGTCTTCCAATTGATCCACCTCTGGCGCCGCGCGGACCGTTCAGGCCGCAGCGTGCGCCCCAAGCTGTTTCGTTGGCTTTACGATACCAGCCGCCGCCGGAAACACCAAGCGCGACAGCAGCCTTGAACGCGCGACGGCCTTGACTATTTTGTCGTGGGGGCTAGAACGCGCCCACCAAACGGTGCCTAGCGCACGGCGTTGGGGAATAGGTTAACGGTAGACCCACGGACTCTGACTCCGTTAGTCCTGGTTCGAATCCAGGTTCCCCAGCCACCCACCTCTGCATTTTCCGCCTTCCCAGTTTGAACTGCAAATAGCTCCGGATTTTCCGCGGGTTAGTAGAGTGCACCTCAAACAGAGACTGCTACGTGGCCTCGAATCCGGCCGCAATTCCTAGAAAGTCTCTGTCAGCCATTTCGGGACTGACAGTTTCACGAATCTCCATCGGCCGAACATCGCATTGGGTAGGGATTTTCGGGTCTGTCGCTGCCCAGTCAGAGTGCAGAGATGATGCGCTGCTGAGCTTCCCAGTCCGAGGGCAACGGATTCTGACCCAGCCACTTTGCCGTGAGACCGATGGGCTGATCGGCTTGAACGACCGATCTCACGATGTCAGGAGCTAGGAATGCCAGATCGATCACCTGCAGGATGCGGCGCTTGGAGAGGTTCGCGGTTTCCGCGATCTCTTCGAATGAGGCGCCGCTTTTGATGGCATGGTAGTAGCGATGCGCTTCAGCGATGTTGCGGATCAGCGTCGCATCGGGTTGCCTAGCTTGTCCGTCACCGATGACCAGCTTGCTCTCGACACCGCGCTTGCGGAATTGGAAGGGCGTGTCGAAGAGCAGGGCCGCTGGATCGATGGACACGGGCTCGACTCGCAACAATCCCGCAGTACGTTGCTGATCGAGTGAGACTTCGATCTTGCCCGGCGCCACGGTAGCGCGTTCAACACACTCGAGGATTGTCGTGCTGGCCACTCGTGATGCTTCAGCCGCGAGGTCGTCGAGTGTTTCCCTGATACGCTTAAGGTCCTCTACCGGAGCGTTGATCAGCGGCGTGCCTGGTGCCCGGGATCGAAGATGAGCAATCACGGCGTGCGCAAGCTGGTTCTCGAGTGGCTTCGCGGGCAGCCGCCAGCCTGCTGCTGATTGGGATCGGCTCTCGGCAGACTTACCGGTGACCATGCGACAGGAGACGTAGTAGCGATAGCGTCTGCCCTTCTTGCTGGCATGGCTCGGCGTCAGCCGATCACCCGCCTCGTCAAAGAGCTTTCCAGCCAACAGGGACGGTCCAGGTGACGAAGCCCCGGTGCCACGGACGCGCCCCGCTCCGGATGACAGCAGTGCCTGAACGTTGTCCCACACCGCACGGTCGATGATCGCGGGATGCTGGCCTTCGTGGTTCTGATCCTTGTGGCGGATCAGGCCGGCGTAGACCGGATTGGTGAGGATGTAGTGGATCTGGGATCGGCAGAAGGGAACCGTCGCTTCGTCTTCAGATGCGTCTGTGTCGCACCGTCTCCTGCGAGGCTTTGATCGCAAGCCGATCCTCTCTGCCTCGCGGGTCGTCTCTATGAGTGACCGATGCTTGAGATAGAGCTTGAACAGAGTGCGCACCGTCCGCGCGCCCTCCTCCTTAATCCTCAGCGTCCGGCCGTCGGGCTCATAACCGAGCGGCACACCGCCCCCCATCCACAGACCCTTCTTCTTCGATGCAGCTATCTTGTCGCGAATGCGCTCCGCCGTGACCTCCCGCTCAAACTGGGCAAAGGACAGGAGGACGTTGAGTGTCAGTCGACCCATGCTGGTGGCCGTGTTGAACGACTGCGTCACGGAGACGAAGGACGCATCTGCTGCATCCAGCTTCTCGACCAGCTTGGCGAAATCGGCGAGCGAGCGCGTTAGCCGGTCGATCTTGTAGACAACGATCTGGTCTACCGAGCCTTCTTCGACATCTGTCATCAGTCTCTGCAGGCTGGGCCGCTCCAGCGTCCCGCCCGATATGCCGCCATCGTCGTAATGCTCGGGCAGCAGAACCCAGCCTTCGTGCTTCTGGCTTGCGACATAGGCCACACAGGCCTCGCGCTGTGCATGCAGAGAATTGAACTCCTGCTCCAGCCCCTCCTCCGAGGACTTCCTGGTGTAGATGGCACAGCGGATCTTCTTCATGGGCGATCACCCCACTCCAAAGAACCGCGGGCCGGACCAGTGGGCTCCGGTAATCTTGCGGGCAATTGCCGTGAGCGAACGGTAGGTCTTGCCGTCCATACAGTAGCCTTCATCCAGCACCTCCACCTGATAGGATCTGCCATTCCACTCCCGGACCAGATGAGTGCCTGGTCGGAGTTGGGCGTGCGCAGGAGTTGGTGAAACGCGTACACCTCCTTTTGCAGTGTTCTTCAAAGCCGCCTGGAGCGCCCTTCGAACGGCGTTCGAATGCCCGCCGAGCTGCTTGACCTGCGCCTCATACGCCAGTGCCTTGCGCATGAACTGCACCGAGACATGCTTCGGCGGAATCTGTCCGAACTGTCGGACCCACCATCTCATGCATTCCTCACGGTCCAGCGATGCGATTGGGTCGAGATCCAAGAAGGCGGGCTGACGCCCTCCCCCGGTGCCGGATCCTATATCCGATCTCATGCCGCTGGCTCGGCAGTTTGCTGCTGGTCCGCGGCAGAATGTCCTATGATTGCGTAGAGAGTCTCTCCAGTCTTCGCCGACTTCGAAGTTGCGACCTCAAAGCCCTGTTTGCGAAGCCCCGAGAGTGCGGCCCGCACCGTGTGCGGCTGCCACCCAAGGCGCTCAACAAGTACGGAGGCGCGCGCACCGTTTGGCTTGGACAGAAGGCCGATGAGCTGGCCCTTCTTGCTTCCTGAGCTGGTCTTGGAGGGACGGTCTTGTTTTGGACGCTTGCGGCTGGCCTTGGCACGGTCGCTGCGTTTGGCGTCGGTCGGCTTTGCGTTCGGTTCGCTCGCGTTCTGGTCGTCCATGGTCTGCTCCTCTCGGTTGCGCAGGCCATTCAGCCCGGCCTGCTACTTAACAAAGCCCGTCACCGGGCTGGAGCCGCCCAGGACACCCCTGAGCCGGAACCGACTACTGCTTCCTTTGACCGAGAAGTCCAGCGGGCAGATCGAACCATATCCGGATTGATGGGAACGGCCGCTTTGCGTCCCCAATTCGGCCGCCCCGACCGATTGGTTTCCGCCCATAAGCCGACATTCCGTACCAACAATGCTCAAGGGCTTGATGTCACCGGACGTAAGTACGGTCTGCGGCCCCGGGCATATCCAACGATATGTTCAGGCGATGCTGCCGCCGCCGTCTACCGACAATACGCTTCCGGTGAGGAAACCGTTCCGCATGCATTGAACGATCATAACCGCGATCTCCTGCGGGCGGCCGACCCGACCGACAGGCAGGGCTTCGGCCGTACGCTCCAGAAGCGCAGCACGCTCTGGGGGAGCAAGGGAGTCCCACCATTCGGTGTCGATACGGCCGGGTGAAACGCAGTTCACCCTCACCGGTGCGAGCTCGCTCGCGAGCGCGCGGGCAAGCGCGTCAAGCGCCGCATTGACGGCGCCCAGTACAGTCGCCTTGCCGGAAGGCCGGACGCCCAGCATTCCAGACACAAGCGTAAGGCTGCCGCCGTCAGTGATGCGGGCCGCTTGAGCCACGTGGACCGCGCCCCAGAACTTGCTGTCCATTGCCGCGCGTTCGTCCTCGAGCCGGCGCTGGCGCAGAGGCCCTATAGAGAGTTGGGCCGCGCTGACGACGACATGGTCGAATGCCGGTCTTGCTGAAAAGAACGCTGACACCGCGGCTGCATCTCTGACGTCAAGCGCAAAGGTGTCGGCGTAGTCGAGCCGCGACGCCGCGGCAGCCAGTCGCGCCGGATCGCGCGACAGGATCGTGACGCTGGCGCCGGCGGCAAGCGCCTGCCCGGCGACGGCGAAGCCTATGCCCGAGGAACCGCCGAAGACAGCGACGGTCTTGTCCTCAAGCGATCTTCCGATCACGCCGACTTGCCGTTCTGGTTAGCTGCGCTCAGCCTCAGCTCGGTGCCGCCGACCATTTCGCTGAATCGGGCGATCGCGGTATGGTCCTGCCCAGGCCCGAGATACTTCTGGCCAGCCGCCCAGATGTCGCGGCACAGTCCGGCAAAGGGCGCGGTCGTGTCGGTGGCGCTCGCCACGCCGAGCGCGATACCGAGGTCCTTGACCATCAGGTCGAGCCCGAATCCGGCATCAAATTTCCGCGACAGGACGAAATGCTTGAACTTCTTCTGGGTAGAGTTGTTCATGCCGGTCGAAGCGTTAAGTACATCGACCATTATTTCCGGGTCGAGGCCGAAGCGCGCTCCGATCAGCAGCGCCTCGATGCCGATCAGGAAACCTCCGGCGCTGACGAGGTTGTTGAGCGCTTTCATCGCGTGGGCGGAACCAACGGCACCGGTCCGTACGACCGAGTTGCCCATGATGCGCAGGATCGACTCTGCCCGGTCGATCGCGGCCGCCTCACCGCCGACCATGATAGCGAGTTCGCCTGTCCGCGCACGAGATACGCCGCCGGAGACCGGGGCGTCGATCAGACTCACTCCGCACGCTGCTGCCGCCTGGGCCATGGATTTGGTGGATTCGGGCACTCCGCTCGACATCTCGATGATGAGACTCCCAGCCGCTAGCGCGTCGAGCGCACCGTTTTCGCCGTTCAGCACCGCATCGACCACTGCGCTACTCGGCAGCATTGTCACGAGGATGTCGCAGTCCGCAGCGACGTCGGCAGGCGTTGCAGCCGCGCGGGCGCCGGTCGCCCTAGCAATCTCGCGCGTCAGCTCTGCGTCCGCATCGAAGATCACGAGCGGATGCCCCGCCTTGGCGACAAGGGTGGACATGGGTTGCCCCATCGCGCCGAGCCCGATGAAGCCGATCCGGGGCATGTCATTCATTGCTTCAAGTCCTGTCTGGTTACCGTCAGTTTGCGAACATCTGCCGGGGCAGCCAGAGCGAAAGCTCGGGGAAGCCGATCAGCAGTGCGAGTACGATGGCTTCGATCACGATGAAGGGCAGAATGCCCCGGTAGATGTCGGGCAGTTTCACCTCGCCCTCCGCGGCGCCTATGACGGCAAAGAGATTCATTCCGACCGGCGGCGAAAGCACCGCTAGCTCGACCAGCTTGACCATGATGACGCCAAACCACACGCCATCATACCCAAGCGCGGTGACCATCGGATAGACGAAGGGCAGCGTCATCACCTGCATGGCAAGCGGATCCATGAACATTCCCAATACAACGAACACCGCAACAAGCAGGAGCATGAACAGGATCGGCGAGAGCTCGAATGACAACAACAGGTCTGTTGCCGAGGTCACGGTTCCAGCGACCAGGAAGAACCGCGTGAACATCAAACCGCCTATGATCACCATGAACAGTGCGGCGGTGACGCCGGCGGCCGAGCGCAGGCAGTCGGCCAGTTCGGCCCGGCTGATCTTGCGTCGCGTCAAGGCAATCAGCAAAGCGCCCATCGCGCCCAGCGCGCCCGCCCCGGAGGGCGTTGTAAACCCGAGATAGATGCCGCCGATCACCAGGGCCGCGAGCAGAAATGTAGCCCAGAGGCCGACGGCACTGGCCCCTATCTCGCGGAGGGTGGCGCGCGGTTCCGGCGGCGGAGCAAGGTCCTTCTTGGCGCGCACCAGGAACGCCGTGCCGACCATGTAGGCACCGGCGGTCATCAAGCCCGGCACGATGCCGGCGATGAGCAGCTCTGCAACCGATTCCCCTGTCAGCAGCCCGTAAATGACGAAGCTGATGGATGGAGGAATAAGCGCCGCGATCGTTCCGGCCGCGGCGATGCATCCGGCCGAGAAGGCGCGGTTGTAGCCAAGTCGCAGCATTTCGGTAAGGGCGATACGCGTAAACAGCGCAGCGTTCACGAGCGTCGATCCTGATATGGCTGCAAAGCCAGCCGAGGCCAGGATAGTTGCCTGATAGAGGGCCCCGCGGGCAGAGCGCAGAACCAGATTGCTGAAGCCGAATAGTTCCTGCGTGATTCCCGATGCAGATGCGATGGCGCCCATAAGCACGAACATCGGAATGACGACGAAGCTGTAGTCCGACGCGGTCGCAAAAGGCAGGTTCGTGAGAACGTTGAGCGCGAAGGCGGGGCCGCCCGTTATCCAAAGGCCGACCGTAGCCACCGATGCCATGGCCAGCCCCACCGGGACGCCCAGGACCGACAGAACGAGCATGGCTCCAATCCCGAGAAGGCCGGTCATCAACGGATCAGTCATCGGCGCGCTCCTCCTCGTCATCGACGCCGGTAATGCGGTGCAGGAGCTGGCGGGCAAATTCGGCTGTAGCGAGCCATGCTCCGAAGCAAGCGACACTCTTGAACGGAGCGAGGGGGAAGCCCAACGCCCCAAGAGCGGCCTCGTTGAAGCGCCAAGACGTTGTGGCGAGCTTGGTTGCCTGCCAGGCAATAAAGCCCATCAGCATCATGCCGATGGCGAGCGAGAAGATGGCCGACAGCCGCTTGGTCCAGCCAGACATGTGCTGGGTTGCGATGTCGATGACGATGTTGGAGCCGCGTGCCTGAGCTTCGGCCAGCCCTAGGAAGACGATAACTGCGAGTAGCGCGCCGGATAGCTCGACCATGCCAGGGATTGGCCGGAGCAACACGTTGGTCGCAACCACGTCCGCGGCGCCGATTAGGCCTACAATCAACAGCAGGGCAGAGGCAGCGAGGAAGCCGAGATACGAAATTCGTCTCAGCGCAATATCAAGCCAGTGCAAGAGCGACATCGGAGTTCCCAAAGAAGGCCGCGGGCTGGCGAACCAACCCGCGGCCTGGCGCGATCGGAATGGAGTCAGCGCTGTGCACGGATATGGTCGGCGAGTTCCTTCGCCTCTTCACCCTTGCCGGCTTCATCCATCTTTTCCACCCACACGTCCAGCATGTCCGGAGCGGCAGCCTTGAGCTTGTCCATCTCCTCGAAGGCCACGATCTCCATATTGGATTCCTGGAGTGCTTCGACGGCTTTGGCTTCGTCGGCAGCGATCAGTTCGTTACCGTATTGCTCGGCGTCGGCGGCAACATCCTCGAACAGCGTGCGCACGTTTGCGGGCCAGGATTCCCACTTCTCCTTAGATACAAACAGCGTATGTGCGCTGATTACGCCGAAGGAGATGTCGGTGCCGTATTGCGCGACCTGGTCGATCTTGAACGCCTTCACCGCGGAATTGAACATGTAGGTGCAGTCCATCGCTCCCGACTGCATCGCCTGGATCATGTCGACCGGCGGGATATTGACTGGCACGGCGCCGAGCGATTCGAACATCACCGGCACAAAGGCGCCATAGGAGCGGACCTTTCGGCCATTGAAGTCGTCCATTGTCTTGATCGGGTCGTTGCAGTAGACGCGATAGTCCGGCAGGTAGCGGAACAGCAGCGGATGGAGGTTCGCCGCATCGAGCTCGGCCTTGACCGTCGGATTGTTGGCGAAGATGTCGGCAGTCAGGCGGTTGACGGTCGGGCCATCGGTGAAGGTGAAGGGCAGCGCGTTCGTCACCGCCGCAAACGGCATGCGCGCGGCCTGGTTGCCCATCACGATCAGGCCGAGATCGATGGCGCCCGAACCTACCAGATCGACGATTTCAGCCTCGCCGCCGAGTGTGTTCGCCCAGAAGTGCTGGATCTTGATCGCACCGCCGCTGCGCTTCTCGATCTCGGATGAGAAGTAAGTGTCGATCTTCGAGGTGTTGACCACCTCGGGAATGTTGGACGAATACCGGAGGTTCATTTCCGGGTAGTCCTCGGCATAGGCAGCAACCTGTGTCAGCCCGAGAACGGAGATCAATGATGCCACGAGGCGTGCGAAACGCATGAGTTCCTCCCAAAGAGCGTGGTCCGAATGACGGTCGGCAACGCGCCCAAGAAGGACACCTTGCCTGAATGCCAGTTTGTCATACAACATGACGGTATGATGATTCAAGCGCGAATCTGAAAGGACCCCCTCATGCAGCCGCAACACGAAGTCTATGCGCTTCGCTATGCAGTCACCAATCCTGACCGGCCCCGGCGCGAGAACTTCTTGCCCGGCATGGATCTGCACGACGGGCCGATGCCACTCGACTATTTCATCTGGGTTATCCGCAGCGCCGAGCGGACAGTCGTCGTCGACACCGGCTTCACGGCCGAGGCAGCTGCCGCCCGCAACCGCCGCCTGCTGCACCGGCCCGTCGATCTTCTCGCCAGGCTGGGTGTCGATGCCGCGAGCGTGAAAGACGTTATCCTCACGCACCTGCACTACGATCACGCTGGCGGACTCCATGATTTCCCGGCGGCGACCTTCCATGTCCAGGATGAGGAGATGCGCTATGCCACCGGCCGCCCCATGTGCCACGCCTGCCTGCGAGCGCCGTTTGACGCACGAGATGTGATGGAGACAGTCGGCCTGGTGCATTCCGGGCGCGTGAAATTTCACGACGGCGATCGCGAACTCTTCCCCGGAATATCCCTACACCGGGTCGGTGGCCATTCCGGCGGGCTGCAGGTGGTGCGTGTCGCAACCGCACGGGGGCCACTGGTACTCGCTTCCGATGCCTTCCATTTCACAGAGAACCGCACCCGCCGCGCTCCGTTCCCTTTGGTCTTCCATGTCGGCGACATGCTTGAAGGCTTTCTACGCTGCGAAGAACTCGCGGATGGTCGGGACGATCTACTCATCCCCGGTCACGATCCGGCCGTAACGCGCCGGTGGCCCAGGCTCTTGTCGACCGAACCTGATATCGTCTGCCTTCATGAAGCCCCGATTGTCGATGAGGGAACACTGTAGGGTTGACGTACTGTCATACAATTTGATACCTCCGGCTCAGCTTTCCTGGGAGGTCTCATGCAATTCGACACCACCGTCGCCGCCCGCGGTCGTGAATTCTGGCTGACGGGCGAGTGCGATCCCGCATTCCGGCGCGTCGCGGAAGCATTCGCGCAAAACTACACGACCGAGGAGGAGATCGGTTCGGCCGCGGCCGTCTACGTCGACGGCCGGAAGGTGGTCGATATCTGGGGCGGGTACCGCGATCCCGACTTTTCCCTGCCCTGGGAGAAGAACACCATCGTCTGCATGATGTCGGTCGCCAAGGGCATTGCAGGCATGGCGTTCAACATACTGATCGACCGGGGTCTCGTGAATCCCGACGCAACTGTTGCGTCCTATTGGCCGGAATTCGCCGAGAACGGCAAGGACGCAGTTCTCGTACGCCATATCCTCGACCACACCGCCGGCCTGCCCATCGTGCGCGATCCTTTGTGGAAGGGAGCCGTCTTCGACAACGACGCCATCGTCTCAGCGTTGGAAAAGCAGGCGCCGCTGTGGAAGCCGGGGACAGTCGCGGCCTATCACATACACACACAGGGAAACCTGCTGGGCGAGATCGTCCGCCGCGTCACCGGCAAGCGGTTCCCAGAGTTCATTACGGACGAGGTGCTTCGCCCTCTCGACGTCGACTATCAATACGGCAATCTCTCCGACGCCGACCTGGCGCGCTGCGCCACTCTGGTGCCAACCGTCGAGGGCACCCTGCTTGCCAAGCGCGACACGGATCCTGATGCGCTCGTGGCCAAGGGATTCACGCAGTTTCCCGACGAGCCGCTGCCGGTAACGTTGAACTCGACGGCATGGCGCAGAGCCGAGATCACCAGCGCATCTGGCCATGGCAATGCGCGTGCGGTTTCGCGCATCTATGCGGCTTATGCCTGTGGCGGCGAGCTCGACGGCGTGCGCCTGATGCGGCCTGAAACGGTCGAAGCCATGCTGGTCGAGCAGCACAACCAGACAGAAAAGATGCAGGATCGTCCATATCACCAAGCGAGAGGAGTGCTGCTCAATACGCCCGTTTCGGTTTGGATGGGTCCCAACCGGCGCGCCTTCGGTCATCATGGCTTCGGCGGCTCGATCGGAATGGGCGATCCTGACGCCAGGATCGGCTTCTCTTATTCCTGTAACAAGATGCATGCCCGCGGCGACAATGGCCCGCGCGCTCGGCACATCATTGAAGCGCTCTACGAGGTGCTGTGAGCGTGAAGGCGCCCTCCCAGGCACGTGTAGTCGCGGTCACTGGCGGCGCAGGCGGCATCGGTGAAGCCTGCGTGGCCCGGCTCAGGTCTGACGGCTGGAAGGTCGCCGTGCTCGACCGCAACATGGACCTTGCACGCAAGGTGGCCGAGAAGCACGATGCGATGGCGTTCGAAATCGACATCGGCGACGGTGCGAGCATCGAGGCCGCGGCGAGCGCGGTCGAACATCGGATGGGACGGGTCTCGGGGCTTGCGGCGGTTGCCGCCCATCTCGAAAGCCCCCATGCCCCCGAGAACCAGGACTATGGCGAATGGGACGATATCGTGCGGGTGAACCTCACCGGCACGTTCCGCACGATAGTGGCATTCGGCAGGGGCATGATCGAACAGCGTGCCGGCGCAATCGTCACCGTGGGCTCAATCACCGCCTTCAACTCAAGCCCGCTGCAGGGATACGGCCCGACCAAGGCAGCGATCCTGAACATGTCGCGCAACTTTGCCGTCGCCTGGGGGCGCAAGGGCGTGCGCGTCAACTGCGTATGCCCGGGCCCCACGCGGACGCCGGCCGTCGAAGCGAGCTATGCCCGCGGTGAACGCGATCCCGAAACCATGACGCGTCAGACGGCGCTCGGTCGGCTGGTCCAGCCGGCCCAGGTGGCCAGCGCCATCGCCTATCTGCTTTCGGACGAAGCGGCTGCGGTAACCGGAATCGAGCTTCCGGTCGACGCCGGCGTTCTCGCGACACAGCTGTGGGGCATGTATGGCGGCGTGCCGTCGCCGGACTGATTAACGAACGGGAGACAACCAAATGACGCAGCAGCTCGCCGACCAGGTGGTGCTCGTGACCGGCGCCGGGCGCGGTATCGGGGCGGCCACGGCACGGCTGCTCTCCACGCGCGGCGCCGCAGTCGGTGTCCTCGACATTGACGCGGGTCTTGCGGAGTCCACGGCGGACGACATTGTCGGCTCCGGCGGCAAGGCGCTCGCGCTCGTCGCCGACGTTGCGGAGCGCGCCAGCTTGTTTGCGGCGACTGCCAAGTTGAAGGCGAAGTTCGGTGCGCCTACTGCGGTGGTGAACGACGCGATCTGGATTCGTTACGGGCCGTTTGTGGAGGTTACGGACGATGTGCTCGACCGCATGCTCGCGGTCGGCATCAAGGGCCCGTTCTGGGGCGGGCAGGCCCTGCTTGCACATCGCGATGCTGGGGAGCCGGCATCGATCGTGAACATCGCTTCGCCGGTCGCCGACCTTGGCACTTCCAATACGTCCTCATACACCGCGGTGAAAGGTGCGATCGCGGCGCTGACACGCCAGCAGGCGGTGGAACTCGGATCGCAAGGCGTGCGAGTCAATGCAGTGACGCCGGGCGCTGTACCGACTCCGGGCGCACGCAGCATCGTCGACGAGGCCGGCTACGCCAAACGCCGCGCGGAGACGCCGCTCGGCCGACTAGGTGCGGAAGATGAAATCGCCGCAGCCATCGCCTTCCTCATCGGCCCCGACGCAAGCTTTATCTCAGGCGAGATCCTGCACGTCGATGGCGGCATCTCCATCAAGTCGATGTGACCGATGCCGAGCCACGAAACCGAAACTCCGTTGCATACATCAGCCGCCGGTCGATCCGATCGATTTAAGCGCCGCGGCACCCGCGGCCTCTACATGAGCCGTGCAGACTTGCCAGGCGAGGTCCTCATCGCGCGCTTCAAGCGCGTTCATGAAGTCGCGCAGCTCCCGGATCGATTTCTGGGCACGTTCGGCACTCGACAGCGACACAACGCGCAACTGGGAAACGCGAGTGTGGATGCGCCGCAGCATCTCAGCCGCGATTTCATTGCCGGCCCCTTCGAGCAGGATGTCATAGAAATGGGTCTTTGCGGCGATAAAGCGCTCGGCCGAGAAGTTGTCGTATACCTCTGCGAGACGGTCGATGCTTTCGCGCAGCTGCGCCATCTGGCCGTCGCTCGCTCGGCGAGCAAAAAGGCGGGCCGCGAGTCCCTCCAACGTGGCACGTACCTGGTAGATCGAGCGCGCTGTCTCGGGCGTTACAACACTAACGCTGAGCCCCTTGTTGGGCTGAAGAGAGATCAGGCCATCGGCCTGCAGTTCGCGCAGCGCCTCACGCAAGGACGTCCGCGACACACCCATCATCTCGCAGAGTTCGCGTTCGATGAGCCGCGCGCCGGGCGCGAATTTTCCCGTCGCGATTGCAAGCCTGAGCCGCTCGGCCACCTGTTCGCGCAGTCCCGGCAGCGTCTGGACGCGCATCGACAGATCAGAAGCTTGGCTGGTCACAGGCATGTTTCTCCTCCGGTCGCTGCCGCACGGCGGCGCTCCGCTGGCGTTCTGGTCCCAAGATTGGAGCGCAGGACAACGGCGCGCCCGAGACGAATTGTGTGATTGTATGTCAATGAACAGGGAACATCAACCATGACCACCGAGGACAAGACCATCGCCGTGCTGTTCGAGGAGGGTCTCTCCCTTCGCCGCCAGGTGCTTGGGTCGGAATATGTCGACAAGTCGATGGCGTCCGCCAACGAATTCATGATGGCTTTCCAGGAAATCACGACGCAATGGTGCTGGGGCTATGCTTGGGGCAGGGACACGCTCGATCTGAAGACCCGCAGCATGCTGAACCTCGCCATGCTGACAGCGCTGAACCGCGCAGCCGAGATCAAGCTCCACGTGCGCGGCGCGGTCAACAATGGTGTCTCCGTCGAGGAGATCCGGGAGGTGCTACTTCATGCCACCGTCTATTGTGGCATCCCGGCTGGTCTCGATGCGTTCAAGGCCGCAAACGAAGTGCTGACTGAAATGAAGGCATTCGAGTGAGGCTGAGCCAAGGTCCCAACGGAGTCACGGAAACGGTCGAGGCTCTGGTCGGCACAAGGTGAAAGTCCGGCAGCAGGTCAGACCGCTCGCGTCGAGAACTACATCAGTTTGAACGGCAGATATCACGATCAAGAAGCCGGGAAGCAGACCGTCCGCTCACGGCCCCCTAGCGGTCATTCGATCGCACAAGATGCAATATGAAGCCCGGAGACGCTGCGCCCTAACGGAAGTGCACAGATCCGGTTGGCGCCGTCGCATCCTAAACGTGTGGTCTTGCCGGCGGTTGGCGTGACGACGGGTGCAACCGTCTCGGCGATTGCATGAATTTCAACGGAAGCCGGCCGGTGCCCGCCTTGTCCTTGACAGGGACAGCGTCCATCTCAAACCGCAACCCCACTAGCGTCCTTGGTCCCACGGCAGGCTGGCCGCTGCTGCACCCTTTGCGACGCGAACAAGGTCGCCAATGCGTCCACTATTCGATCTTCTCTACTCTGCGACCTGTCCGACACTACCTCTGGCGGATAGGTGCTCGAACAGGCGAGCAACAGCTTCCGCGCCCGGATCATCGATGCCTGAAAGCCGCTCTTCAGAAATGTAGCTTGCCCGGCCTGCCTTCGCGCGCCGGATCGTGCCTGTGAAATCCGCGCCCGCGCGTGCCGCTTTCGCCGCTGCGGGGATGCCGTCTGACAGTGCTTCTAGCGCCGGCACGTGCGTTAAGCGCCGTGGTCGCCCTCACCCGGCGCCGTTCCAGACACACGGAACGCCTCACTAACGCGCGATTGACAAACCTAGAGCGCTCGAAGCTGCGAGCCTTGTGGAAAGCATCGATAACTGACCATCCTATGACATCGCCAAGGCTGGCGAAGACAACTACCGCATCACCATGGCGGTGGCGGGCTCCATTGAAGGCGAGCTGGCCCTTACACAGGAGCACAACTAGCACGTTGCCGGTAGGGTCAGCGAGCAATTCGGCCAATCGTTGACGCACGTCATCCGGGAAATGATGTCGCGCACAAAGCGCAAACCTTTCTTTATATCAGACATGCTGATATGGAGCAGCGTCCCTCCATCACAATTGGACAAGACCGCATGAGTGGCAGAGTACTCGTAATTGACCCTTCGGAACGCCCGGATCTTATCCGCGGGCTGGCAAGCGAGGTACGAGTTTCCATTCTGAAACTGCTGCGAAACGGTGAAGAGAAGAACGTCAATCAGATTGCCGAACAGCTCGGGCTGCCGCAATCGACCGTTTCCTCCAACCTGCAGATTCTCGAGGATGCGGGGCTTATTACCACGGTAAGCCGCAAGGCGCGCAAGGGAAGCCAGAAAGTCTGCCGGACAGCTTTTACCGAGATCCTTGTCGGGTTCCGCGACGAACTGCCGGAAGCTGGCGACGGAACCATTGAAGTATCGATGCCGCTCGGCCTCTACACAAGCTGTGAGGTCACCGCGCCTTGCGGTCTCTGCTCGACGGAAGGCGTCATCGGCTTGCTCGACGTGCCCGACACTTTTCTCGATCCTGACCGCATGAAGACGGGACTGCTCTGGTTCACCAGGGGCTACGTCGAATACCAGTTTCCCAACAATACCAAGCTGAATCGCACCAAACCCACGGCGTTGGAATTCTCGATGGAATTGAGCTCAGAGGTGCCCGGTACGGCCGCCGACTGGCCCTCGGACATTTTCTTGGAAGTGAACGGAATCGAAGTCGGAACATGGACTTCCCCGGGTGACTTCGGAGACAAGCGCGGCGTTTACACGCCCGATTGGTGGAAGCTTGCCGGTTCCCAGTACGGCAAGCTCAAAAACTGGCGCATCAACGGCAATGGCAGTTTTGTGGATGGCGTTCAGATATCTGACGTGACGCTGGATGACCTCCTGATCGACCAGCACCGCTCCATCAGGATGCGCATTGGCGTCAAGGAGGATGCCGAGCATCCCGGCGGGATGAACATTTTTGGCAGGGGATTTGGGAACTACGATCAGGACATCGTGCTGCGCATAGCTATCTGATCGCCGCCGATCCGGAAAAAGCGCCTTGACGAACTGCTCTTCCTGACGCTTACAATAACGCCAAAACTGGTATAAACCAGAAACTGCGTTACAAATGCGGGAGGAACGGCGTGCAAGCACACGTCACAGCGCATGCGCGCTATGTGATTGCTGACATCGACGAGCGTCTCTACGGATCGTTTCTCGAACACCTCGGGCGCGGCGTCTACACCGGCATTTACGAGCCGGATCATCCGACCGCCGATGAAAACGGAATGCGCCGGGACGTCATCGATCTCGTTCGTGACCTCGATACGCCCATCTGTCGCTATCCCGGCGGCAACTTCGTTTCCGCGTACAACTGGGAAGATGGAATAGGGCCGAAGGAAGAACGGCCGACCCGGCTGGACCTCGCCTGGCACACATCCGAATCGAACCATGTCGGCATTCACGAATTCGCCAAGTGGGCGAAATCCGCGAACACCGAAATGATGTTGGCGGTCAATCTCGGCTCACGCGGTCTGGATGCTGCGCGCAACTTCGTCGAATACGTGAACCACCCGGGGGGCAGCTACTGGTCCGACCTGCGCAAGAAGAACGGCCGCGCCGACCCTTGGGATGTCAGACTCTGGTGCCTGGGCAACGAAATGGACGGCCCCTGGCAGGTCGGCCACAAGTCCGCTGCCGAGTACGGGCATCTGGCAAACGAAACCGCCAAGGCGCTGCGTGCATTCGATGACAAGCTGGAACTGATCGTATGCGGTTCGTCGCATTCCGATATGGCGACCTACCCGCAGTGGGAAGCCACGGTGCTGGAAAGTACCTACGACCAGGTCGATTACATTTCGCTGCACATGTATTTCGAAAACTACGAAAAAAACACGGCGGAATATCTGGCCCTTTCGGAAAAGCTCGACCGTTATATTGGAACGGTCGGGGGCGTCATCGACTACGTCAAGGCGAAACGGCGTGCAAAGAACGACGTCAAGATATCCTTCGACGAATGGAACGTCTGGTATCACGAGCGCAAGAACGATGCGAAGCGCATAAAGGAGTGGGGCTGGCCCCATGCTCCCGCGCTTCTGGAAGACATCTACAACTTCGAGGACGTTCTGCAGGTCGGCTGCATTCTCAACACGTTTATCCGCCGTTCGGATCTGGTTCGCATCGCGTGCATTGCACAGCTTGTGAACGTCATTGCGCCGATCATGACTGCGCCCGGCGGACCGGCGTGGAAGCAGACTATCTACTACCCTTTCCAGTTTGCGTCCCGCCATGGACGCGGAACCGCACTTCGGCTGGACGTTGATTGCCCGGCCTACGACGCCGACGTGGCCGCGGGCGTCGAGTATCTCGACATCGCTGGCGTCCATGACAGCACTGCCGGAACGCTGACATTCTTCGCCGTCAACCGCAACGGCAAGGAACCGATGGACATCGAGCTCTCAATCGAGGGTTTCGGCGAGGCAAAGTCCGTCGCGCACACCCTGATCAAACATGACGATCTGGAGGCCACCAACATCGAAAAGAACCCGGAAAACGTCAAACCCGAACCGAAAAATGGAGCGACGCTGTCCGGCGGCAGGGTGACGGTCAGCGTACCCGAACATTCCTACTCGATGATCCGCGTACAACTTTAGGAATGAATTCACCGCGGCATCTGATGCCGCACACCTAGGGAGGAAAAGCAGATGTTCAAACTGAGTGTACTTGCGAAGGCCGCACTGGCGGCAACGTTGATGTCGTCAGCCGCTTATGCGGAAGAAACCGTCGTCTGGTGGGATTTCCTCGGCGGAGGCGACGGCGTCCGCATGAAGCAGATGATCGCTGACTTCAACGAGGCGCACAAGGGCGAGATCACAATCGACGCCACTACGCTGGAGTGGGGCGTTCCGTTCTATACAAAGGTGCAGACTGCGGTGCCGGTTGGCGAGGCGCCCGACATCATGACCTATCATGCCAGCCGCATTCCGCTGGCGGTCGACCAGAACCTGCTGTCCGAAATCACCGCGGATGACTGGTCCAAGATGGGCCTAAGCGAATCCGACTACGCGACAGCCACATGGGATGCCGTCACGATCGACGGCAAGCAGTATGCCGTCCCGCTCGATACGCATCCGATCGTGCTCTATTACAACAAGGATCTGCTTGCCGCAGCCGGCCGTCTGAACGACGACGGCACGCCGATGGGCATGGACAGTCGCGAGGGCTTTACCGAGACGCTTCAGGCGCTGAAGGATTCAGGGTCGGTCAAGTTCCCGCTCGGTTCGGTCACTGCGGATGGCAACTTCATGTTCCGCACGATCTACTCGCTGATGGGTCAGCAGGACGGCGAGTTGATGACCGACGGTGAGTTCCTCGCCGGCGACAACGCGGAAAAGCTACAGAACTCGCTTGCCGTGCTCGCTGAATGGACCGAGGCCGGGTTGCAGTCTACCTATACCGACTATCCGGCTACTGTTGCGCTGTTCACGTCCGGCGAAGCTGCGATGATGATCAACGGCGTCTGGGAAGTGCCGACGATGACAGACCTGCACAAGGACGGGAAGCTGTTCGAGTGGGGCGCGGTGGAACTGCCGGTAATCTTCGATCATCCGTCGACCTATGCCGACAGCCATGCCTTTGCGATACCCGCCGGCGACATGACGGCGGCAAAGCGCGATGCCGTGCTCGAGGTGATGAGCTGGATTTCGAAGAATTCGCTGTTTTGGGCGACGGCCGGCCACATTCCGGCCTATGGCCCCGTGACTGCGAGCGCCGAGTACAAGGCGATGGAGCCGAACGCTACCTATTCGCCGCTCACGGAGAACATGATCTTCGATCCCAAGTCGACACTGGCGGGTATCGCAGGTCCGATCTTCGATGTGATGTCGACCTATTTCGTCCCGACGCTGAACGGCGAAATGGATCCGGCGGAAGCGGTTGAGGAAATCAAGATCGAACTGAACGACCTGTAATCCTCCCCGGCGGGGCGCCCGGCAGTCGGGCGCCCTGTACGCATGGAGCCTCGCCTTGATACGCGATGCCAAGAAAGAATGGCTGATCGCCTTTGTCCTGCTAACACCATTCCTTGCGGTGTACGGGCTGACTTTTGTCTATCCGACCATCGATATGTTCCTGTTGTCCTTCACGGACGCACCGCTGATCGGTGAGGGAGACTATGTCGGGCTCGAGAACTACACACGCCTCGGCAGTGACCGGCGCTTCGACACGGCCATCTGGAACACCGCCTACTTCGTCGCGTTGTCGGTCGTGCCCGGCACCGCGGTGGCACTCGGCATAGCGCTTGGCGTCAGCCGGCTGACCGGGCGCATGCAGGCCCTGATTTTGGCTCTGTTCTTCCTGCCCTACATCCTGCCCGTTTCGGTTGTCTATCGCCTCTGGGACTGGACGATGAACTTCCAGTTCGGCATCGCCATGCACGTCTTCGACATGCTGGGCATCGACCGGGTCCCGGTGTTCAAGACGACGACATGGTTCATGCCGGCGGTCGCCTTCATCACCATCTGGTGGACCTGCGGATTCAACATTCTCTTGTTCCTCGCTGGCCTTCGCGCGATTCCGCAGGAAATCTACGAAGCAGCATCGCTCGACAATGCAGGGCGCTGGACGACGTTCCGAAGAGTGACGTGGCCGCTCCTGTGGCCGATCACGGCGCTCAATCTGACGATCCAGCTGATCCTTCAGATGAAGATCTTCGATCAAGTCTATCTGTTCTCGACGGGAGGCAGGCCAAACGACAACCTCGTTATGGTCTATTACATCTTCCAGCGGGCCTTCCAGTCCAACCACGGCGGACGGGCTGCGGCGATCGCCGTCGTCCTATTCGTCATCGTCGTCGCCGTCTCCATCCTGAATTTCCAACTCACCCGAATTTCGGGGAGTGGCAAACGATGAGCCCGGCCACCGCCCGCCGCTTCAACGTCGCCGGACTGGCGATCACGGTGCTCACGGTAGTGCTGGCTGTGCTGTGGGCGTTCCCCATCTACTGGGGTGTCGTGAGCTCACTCAAACCCGACAACGAGGTGGTGCGGCCCTATATCGAGCTGTGGCCCGATACACTGACCTTCGAGCATTACGTGTTCGCCCTCACCCAGACGCAGATCGGCTACTGGTACATGAACTCGATCGCTACGGCCCTTGGCGTCATGGCCCTGACCGTGGGCAGTTCGATCTTCGCCGGCTACGCGATCTCACAGCTGCGCTTTCCGTTCAGGACAGCGTTGTGGTGGTTCATCCTCGCGAGCTTCATGGTGCCGACCCAGGTTCTGATCATCAATCACTTCGTGCTCATGGCGAATATGGGACTTTTGAACACCTGGGCCGGTATCATTCTGCCGCAGCTCATCCACCCCGTTATCATCATCGTCTACAAGCAGTTCTTCGATCAGGTGCCCAAGGATTTCCGCGAGGCCGCCATCATGGACAACGCGTCCGAATGGCGGATCCTGTTCAAGGTCTACATCCCGATGAACTGGGGCGTGACCACTGCGCTTTCGATTGTCACCTTTATCTGGGCGTGGAACGCGTTTCTTTGGCCGTTCCTCGCCGTCACCAAGACAGACATGATGACCATCACCGTCGGTATCACGCAGACCAACGACAGCTTCGGCGTTTACTACGCAAGCGAGCTGGCAGCTGCGGTTCTTGCCGGATTTCCGGTCGCCCTTGCCTATCTGCTGTTCCAGCGTAGGGTAACGGAAGCCATCACGCTGAGCGCCGGCATCAAGGGGTAGTTCTCTCGCGTATCCAGACTCGGAGAGGTCCGATTTCCATAAAGCCTGCCTGCAACATTGCCGCGAGCTCATCTCCGGAGGAGTAGCCGACGACCGGCAGCCCACCCCCGAAGGCTTTTGCAAGGGCTGCGGCATCAGCGACCACGGCGCGAACCGGTTCTCCAAAGAGGTTCGAGACGCCGACCGAATCCGGCGACAGATTGGCGATACAGCCGGCCGAAAATCCATTCTCCTCTAGGCGACCGAATACCGTGGTCTTCGGATTTTTCAGAATGTCCGGCACAAAAACTCTCCGATCCGCCGGTGAGCCTGCGCTGTTCCACGCTTCTTCCCAACGGGCGAGTTCCATAGAGGTTTCGATCCGTTGCCACCCTCCGCCAGCCGGGGATATCTGCTCCGCCTCGGCGCACACCCAATACGCCTCAAACAGCACGCGGAACCCGAAACGGGCCAGATCGAGCCGGCAGGTTGCGTCCTTGACCGTGGCGACGCGTGGCTCTCGCTCGACGAGTTTCCGAACTTCCGCCAAAGCTCCTGCGACATCGGTCCCGGCCAGAAACGTCAGGTCCGAATAGTAGGGCGGTGGATGATCGAGCGCGACGAACGAGCGGGCCTGCCGCACGTAACGCAGCTTGTGTGCGTCAAAGACGGCCTCGTACAAATCGGCGTTGTTGCCCCAGGCAGAGACGATGCGCGGATCGGCTGGTTCAGTCACGCGCGTGGTAAGTTTGCCCCGACTGATCGAACAAGTGCACAGCCGACGAATCGAAATCGAGATCGACGTCATCGCCAGGCGACACTTCGGAACGCCCGCTGTCCTGGGCGATCACTTCGGTGCCGTCCTTCAGCGTGCAGTAGACGAGGGTCCGTTCGCCAAGCCGCTCGACGACGCCTGCCCTGGCTCGCGTCGTTGCCGCTTTCCGGCTGCTGGACTTGACGACCCTGACACCTTCTGGGCGTATGCCGAGTTCGTAGGAGCCGGCGCCTGGATTGTCGAAGTGAAGGGGCATCGAAGCGCCATCGCCAAGGCGCGCGACTGCCTGATCTCCGCCAGATATGTCCGCCCGCATGAAGTTCATGCCCGGACTGCCGACGAACCCGGCCACAAACCGCGACGCAGGTCTTAGATACACCTCCATGGGCGTTCCGATCTGCTCGATCTTCCGGTCATTGAGAATGACGATGCGGTCGGCAAGCGTCATGGCCTCGGTCTGATCGTGCGTGACGTAGACCATCGTAGCCTTCATGCGCTGGTGCAATTCGGCTAGTTCGACACGGGTTCGGACACGGAGCGCCGCGTCAAGGTTCGACAGCGGCTCATCAAACAGGAACGCCTTCGGTTCCTTCACAATCGCGCGGCCGATGGCGACGCGCTGCCGCTGGCCGCCCGAAAGCTGCGAGGGGCGCCGTTCCAGCAACTCCCCCATTTCGAGGATGCGAGCGGCATCCTGTACGCGCCGGTCGATTTCGTTGCTAGCCATACCAATGTTACGCAGCCCGAACGCCATGTTCTCGCGAACGGTCATGTGCGGATAGAGCGCGTAGTTCTGGAACACCATCGCCACGCCGCGCTGGCCCGGCGCCAGATGCTCGCTGCGCTTACCTCCGATAGTCAGCGTACCGTCGTCGATGGTCTCGAGGCCGGCAATCATTCTCAGCAATGTGGACTTTCCTGAGCCCGAGGGCCCGAGAAAAACCACGAATTCTCCCGAGTTGACGACCAACGAAAGGTTCTCGATGACCCTCACATTGCCGAAGCTCTTGGAGACGTTCGTCAGTTCGATATCCGCCACTGGATCCTCCTGGAAAGCTAGTATCCATATTTTCGGGTACGTATCCAAGTGCAAAGTATGCTGGGTTATGGAATAATGCGGAGAGCTGAGCGGCCTGCCCTGGCTTGGCTTTCTCCAAGCCTTTTCGAAGCCGCCTGAAACGCTCTTAGAATTGCGTTCGAAGGCCCGCCGTACACCCTTGCCAAGGACCTCAGAGGCAAGAGATTTGCGTGGCCGGTCGACCCGCTCCACTAGCGTAAATGTCACTGCACCAACCGATCGCCTACTTGGCCCAGGAGAGCGCCAACACATCGAGGTCGCGCGCCAACTGCAACAGCCGCTCGCGGGTGCGAAGCGACATCGGCCTCAGAGGATGGCGGACATGGTCGCTGGCGATGACCCCGCCCTCCATCATCACGACCTTGGTTGCGCGCAAGCCACACTGCCGGTTTTCGTGATTGATAAGAGGCAGGCACCGCTGCCACTGCGCGAGCGCGGCATCTGCCCGACCAGCGCGATGGTCGACAACAATCGGACGGATTTTTTCGGGAAACATCGCAGAGGACATTGTTCCCGTGGCGCCTGCGTCGAGGTCCGCAAGCAGTGTAACCGCTTCTTCCCCATCGAAGGGACCCGCGATATACGGTCCGGCGGCTTCAATTAGTGCCGCGAGTTTGTCCGCTGCGAATGGACATTCGATTTTGAAATAGCTGACGTTCTCCAGCTCCCTGGCCATGCGAGCCAGGAGCTCGACGCTGAGGTTCACGCCCGACAATGGTGCATCCTGTACCATAATCGGGATGGATATCGCATGGCTTACTGCCTCGAAGTGCTCGAACACACCTTGAGGTGCCGGCGCGAGCCCGGTCCCGTGGTAGGGGGGCATCATCATCACCATCGAGGCGCCCATCGCTTCCGCAGCCTGCGCGCGTTCGACTACGATCCTGGTTGAGAAATGGCTGACTGTAACGATTATCGGAACCCGGCCGGCGCCGTGTTCCAGACACAGACGCATTAGGAGCGCCCGTTCCTCGTCCGAGAGCAGAAACTGCTCTGAGTAGTTGGCGAGAATGCAAATAGCGTCGACCCCCTGGTCGACCATGCAATCCAAAACGCGTCGCATGCCGTCTTGGTCGAGACGACCATCCTGATGAAACGGGGTTGGCGCAACCGGCAATATACCTTGGAGCGGTTTCAACATCGGTCGTTTCCCTACTTGTCGAACGGTTCGACTATCTTTCGGCGTCCGATCAAAAAAGCATCGGCAACAAGAATGAGAGGCGATAAGTCCATGTCAACGCGACGTTCGTTCGTCAGCTTGGCCATATTTGCGTATAGCCTTGGATATTCTCCGGACATCGCTTGATTCACATCGGGTACACGGGGACTTCGTTCGACACCGTTGACCATCAGCCTGGCACCTCCCTCGGAAAGGATCAGGTTTCCGCCATCGGTTTCTGCCGCAATGGACCAGGTCTCGTCACCCAGTTGTCTGAAGTCGAAGGTACCAGTGACTTCCGCCCCGTCCGGGTGACCGAAATTCAGAGTGGCCGCTATTGGCGTCTCGCAGTTTTCCGGGAAGCTGAGCTCGGCGGCCACAACGCGAACCGGAACCGGAAGAATCTTGGTAAGGATCGAAAGCGCGTTGATCCCAGGGTCGAAGACACCCAGGCCTCCAGCTTCCCATATCCAGGTTTGACCCGGATGCCATTTCCGCACATCTTCGCACCAAGCAATCGATAGCCTTCGCAGTCGCTTGTCGGCTAACCATTCGCGCGCGAGGTCCACACAGGCAGCCTCACGAGAGTGCCAGGTCGCGTAGAGCGCCAGCTTGGCATCCCTGGCCTTTGTTTCGAGCGCGATACACTCGGCAACGGATGCCCCAGGCGGCTTTTCCAGCATCACGTGCCGGCCGGCGTTTAGTGCCACCATCGCATAATCGTAGCGGGGCACAGGTGGCATACACAGCGACACGCAGGCTATATCCGGCCGTTCTGAAAGCAGCGTCGCAAGATCCGTATAGGATGGAATGCCCTCGAAGCTTCCATGACGCGACACCGTAGCGGCGAATTCCCAATCCAACGAGTTTTGTATCGCTGGAATGTGCTGGTCGCGCGCAATCTTCCCGACCCCGACAATTGCGATCTTCATTTCCTCTAATGCGAATCCCTTGCGACCGCCGCTCCACGATTTCCGCGAAGGAAATCAAGATCCGCACCGGTATCTGCGCCTTGAACATGCTGGTGATGTAGCCACGCGTATCCTGAACCGATTTCCGCGCACGGGCGCATCCACTGAGCTAGTCGCGCTGAAAGCTCGCTATCGGAAATTTCGAGGTGGAGACGTCGGCTCTCGACGTCTATGTCGATGAAATCACCGTTCCTCACAGCTGCGAGCGGCCCGCCAGCCGCTGCTTCCGGGGACACATGGAGAATTACCGTGCCGTAGGCAGTCCCCGACATCCGTGCATCTGAGATACGCACCATGTCGGTAATGCCACGCCGAAGGAGCTTGGGTGGCAGGCCCATATTGCCAACCTCTGCCATGCCGGGATACCCCTTCGGACCGCAATTCTTAAGGACCATGACGCACGTTTCGTCGATATCGAGCGCCTCGTCGTTGATCTTCTTTTTATAGTCGTCGATGTCCTCGAAAACGACGGCCCGACCGCGATGTTTTAGCAATTCGGGCGATGCAGCGGACGGCTTGATGACCGCCCCCTTCGGCGCAAGATTGCCTTTCAGGACCGCGATGCCCCCATTTTTGGTCAGCGCCTGTGTGACCGGAAGAATGACGTCTTCGTTGTAGTTGACCGCGTCCTTGACCTCATCCCAGATCGATGAACCGGATACCGTAAGCGCATCTTTGTGCAGCAGCTCAGCTTCTCCGAGTCGCTTCAATACGACCGGTAATCCGCCCGCATAATAGAAGTCTTCCATCAGGTATTTTCCTGATGGCATCAGATTGACAATGGTTGCCACGTCGCGGCCGCATCGATCCCAGTCATCAAGGGAAAGGTCGATTCCAACGCGCCCGGCAATTGCCAACAAATGAACAACGGCGTTCGTGGAGCCGCCGATTGCGCCGTTCGTCCGAATGGCGTTCTCAAATGCTTCCCGCGTCATGATGTCCGATGGTTTCAAGTCGTCTTTTACCATCTGAACGATGCGCCGACCCGACAACTGCGCCATCACGCGACGGCGGCTGTCGACCGCAGGAATGGCGGCATTCCCGGATAACGCCATGCCAAGTGCTTCAGCCATCGACGCCATGCTTGATGCGGTGCCCATCGTGTTGCAGGAACCCGGTGAGCGCGACATCGAAGCTTCGGCTTCCAGAAACTCGTCAGCCTTCATCGTTCCAGCTTTGACTGCTTCGGAAAACTTCCAAAGATGTGTTCCCGAACCCACCCGCTCGCCGCGGAAATAGCCGTTGAGCATTGGGCCGCCGGTTACAATAATTGAAGGGATATCGGTGGACGCGGCGCCCATGAGGAGGCTGGGCGTGGTCTTGTCACAGCCGACGAGAAGCACGCAGCCGTCAATTGGCTGACCGCGAATGGCCTCTTCAGTCGCCATCGCGGCGAGATTTCGGAACATCATCGCCGTCGGCCGAAATGAGCTCTCGGCTGTTGAAAAAACCGGGACTTCGACGGGAAATCCGCCGGCTTCGTAAACCCCGTGCTTTACCCTTTCCGCTATGACGTCGAGATGTGCGTTACAGGGCGTCAATTCCGACCAGGTGTTCAGGATCCCAATAACGGGGCGACCATCGAACAGATCGTGCGGCAACCCCTGGTTTTTCATCCAGCCACGGTGGTAGATCTGGTCGCGGCTAATTCCTCCGAACCATTCTTGCGATCGGAGTTTGCGCGGCCAGTCTGCAGGTTTGAATTGCATGTTCAGCCCTGCTTCTGCTTGTTGTAGACGTCGAAAACCACCGCGGCGAGCAGCACCAGTCCTTTGATCATCTGCTGGTAGTCGATACCGATGCCCATGATGGACATGCCGTTGTTCAGGACACCCATCAGGAACGCGCCTACAACGGCGCCAATGATCGTGCCTACCCCACCCGACATGGAGGCGCCGCCGATAAACACCGCGGCGATGACATCAAGTTCCAGCGCGAAGCCCGCCTTAGGCGTAGCGGTGTTCAGGCGTGCCGCGAACACCAGCCCCGCAGCCGCAGCGAGCACGCCCATATTCGTGAACGCAAGGAACGTGAGCCTCTCGGTCTTGATACCGGAGAGCTTTGCCGCCTTCTCGTTGCCGCCCAGCGCATAGATGCGACGGCCAATCACCGTGCTGGAGGTGATGAAGGTATAAATAACAGTCAATATGCCCATCGTAATAAGCACGTTAGGCAGACCCCGAAACGTCGAGAGCTTGTAGGTGATGAAGATCAGTGCCGCGGCCACGATAAAATTGCGGGCGGCAAAGAAGCTCAGCGGCTCGTCCTCAATGCCATATGCCCTATTTCGCGCGCGCTGTTTGTGGCCCATCCAGAATACCAGCGCTGCTGATGCGATGCCGGCGACCAGCGCCAGAATGTTCACCTGCCGCTCCCCGAAAGCAGACGCCAGTGAAGCGCTCCAGCTGGCAGGGAAGATGTCAGGCACGAACCCGTTTGCGATGACCTGAAACTCGCGTGGGAACGGACCGACCGACTGGCCTTCCAGCAGCCACAGGGAAAGCCCCCGAAAAACCAGCATACCGGCGAGCGTCACGATGAACGACGGGATCTTCCAATAGGCCACCCAATAGCCTTGGGCTGCACCGATGAAGCCGCCAACGATCAGGCACGAGACGACCGTCACCAGCATTGGCGCGTCCAGTTGCACCATCATTACCGCGGCCAAAGCGCCGATGAAGCCCATGACTGAACCGACCGACAGGTCGATATTGCCCGAAACTATGACAATGAGCATGCCCAGCGCCATTATGACGATGTAGCTGTTCTGCAGTAGCAGGTTGGTGACGTTGACCGCTCGGAGCAGAGTCCCGTCGGTGACAATCTGGAAGAATACCATCACCACGATCAGCGCGATCAGGAGCCCATACTCGCGCAGATGCGACATCACATATTCGCGGACACCCTGCGTCGTCTTCTTTGGTCCTACAACGCCTTCACTATGAGCAAATGCCATCGTGGTGTCTCTCTATTCGTTGACCATGAGCGACATGATGCGCTCCTGGGTGGCGTCTGCTGCCGGCAGCTCGCCAACCAGAGATCCACGGTTCATAACGTAGATCCGGTCGCACATTCCGATCAGCTCCGGCATCTCGGACGAGATCATCACCACGCCTTTGCCCTGTTCGGCGAGGTCGTTGATGATCGAATAGATTTCATATTTTGCGCCGACGTCGATGCCCCGCGTCGGCTCATCCAAGATGAGCACCTCTGGAGCGGTATAAAGCCATTTCGCCAGAACGACTTTCTGCTGATTGCCACCGGAGAGGTTCACAGTTTTCTGGAAAACCGAGGGCGTCCTGATGGCGAGAGCATCCCTGTAGTTTTCGGCAGTGCGGGTTTCTTCGTTGCGGTTGAGCACGCCCCCTGCTGACACCGCCTTCAGATTGGCCAACGTCGTGTTGAAGCGTATCGTTTCGTCCAGAACCAGGCCAAGCGTCTTTCGGTCTTCGGTGACATAAGAGATTCCCGCTTCAATCGCCTTGTCCACAGAGCTCACGTCGATGGGTTTACCCCTGAGTCTTACGCTCCCGGAGACATTGCGCCCGTAGCTTCGACCAAAGATCGACATCGCCAGTTCCGTCCGGCCGGACCCCACCAGGCCCGCGATGCCGACGACTTCTCCGGCGCGAACGTTGAATGAGACATCGCGGATTACCCTGCGTTCAGCGTGTTCGGGATGCCAAGCGTTCCAGCCGTCCACCTCGAGAAGAACATTGCCGGGTTTTCGGTCGTGCTCCGGAAACCGCTGAGTCATGTCGCGACCGACCATGTCCCGCACGATGCGATCTTCACTGACGCCATTGGCGGAATCGAGCGTCGATACCGTCGAACCGTCGCGGATCACGGTGATCGTATCCGCTACGTAGCGGACCTCGCCCAGCTTGTGGGATATGAGGATGCAGGTGACGCCTTGCGACTTCAACTCCAGCATCAGGTCGAGCAGCTTGCGGCTGTCGTTTTCCTGCAGCGCCGAAGTCGGTTCGTCGAGTATCAACAACTTGACCTGTTTCGAAAGCGCCTTCGCTATTTCAACCAGCTGCTGCTTGCCGACGCCGATGTTGTCCACACGCGTTGTCGGCGCTTCCTTCAAACCGACCTTGGCGAGCAATTCTTCAGTGCGCCGATTTGTTTCATGCCAGTTCACGACCCCGCGGCTGCTGCGCTCGTTCCCAAGAAAGATGTTTTCAGCGATCGATAACTGGGGAACGAGGGCGAGTTCCTGATGAATGATGATGATGCCCTTTTCTTCGCTATCGCGAATATCGCGGAAACGCGCGGGCTCACCATCGTATAAGATTTCACCTTCGTATGTGCCGGCAGGATATACGCCCGACAGCACCTTCATCAGGGTTGACTTGCCAGCGCCGTTTTCCCCGCAGATGGCGTGGATTTCGCCTTCCCTGACGGTTAAATCGACATGATCTAGGGCCTTCACGCCGGGAAAGCTCTTGCTGATTGACTGCATTTCAAGCAGCGCGCGCACCGTCATCCTCCCAAATGAGTAGGCGTCGAATGGAGTTCCGCCCCCACAATGCGCAGGGGCGAATCTCCTGATGCAGTTCGCCTACTGGATCTGGTCTTTCGTGTAGTAGCCTGATCCGATCAGGATTTCTTCCCAATTCGAGGCATCGACCGATACAGGCTCAAGCAAATAGGAGGGGACGACCTTGACGCCGTTGTCATAGGTCGACGTATCGTTGATTTCCGGCTCACCGCCCTGCAGCAGGGCGTCAACCATGCCTACAGTCACGCGTGCCAGTTCGCGGGTGTCCTTGAATACCGTCGAGTACTGCTCGCCAGCGAGGATAGACTTCATCGACGGGATCTCGGCGTCCTGACCCGTCACGATCGGCATCTTGAGATCGCCGGAGCCGTAGCCAACGCCCTTGAGCGATGAAAGGATACCGATGGACAGACCGTCGTAGGGCGACAGGACACCATGGACCTGGGCATTCGTGTAGTGGGCCGACAGCAGGTTGTCCATGCGGGCCTGAGCGACTGCACCATCCCATCGCAGAGTGCCCACGGTGTCCATGCCCATCTGGCCGGAGACGATCTTGATCTTGCCGTCGTCGATCATCGGCTGCAGGACGCTCATGGCGCCGTTATAGAAGAAGAAAGCGTTGTTATCGTCCGGCGAGCCCCCGAACAGTTCTACGTTCCATGGCGACTGGTCGGGGAACCGCTCACTGAGGCCCGCAACCAGCGAATTCGCCTGCTGCACGCCAACCTTGAAGTTGTCGAAGGTCGCATAATAGTCGACGTCTGCACTGTCCCGGATCAGCCGGTCGTAGGCGATGACCTTGATGCCCGAAGCAGCCGCATTGGCCAACGCATTCGAAAGGGTCGTGCCGTCAATCGCAGCGATCACCAAGGCATCCACACCCTTGGTGATCATGTTTTCGATCTGCGCGAGCTGATTGGGAATATCGTCTTCAGCATACTGGAGGTCGGTCGCGTAACCAGCCTTGGTAAACTGCTCCACCATCGAATTGCCGTCAGAGATCCAGCGTGATGATGACTTAGTCGGCATTGCGATACCGACTGTGCCCTTGTCCTGCGCTACTGCATCGAGGGCGAAAACGGTC
The DNA here is from genome assembly GCA_017643025.1 of Rhizobiaceae bacterium. Taxonomy (GTDB): domain Bacteria; phylum Pseudomonadota; class Alphaproteobacteria; order Rhizobiales; family Rhizobiaceae; genus RCIO01. The sequence goes on along the minus strand of JAEPOG010000005.1, from coordinate 17,092 downwards.
GCGCCAAGCGCGGCGGCAGCAAATGCCGCTATCAATTTATTCATCGAGGTCCTCCCTTGGATGTTGATGCGTCGCCATCTCCTGCGTGCAGGCGGCGCTTACTGATTGATCATATCAACCAAGGAACAGCCGATAGCGCCTTGCGGACATTGCCTGCAAATGCATTTATTGGACATCTGCATATCAAAATTGGTATGAATGCGTCATGGTCCGCTTGCTCAACCGACTGGACATCAAGGACTACCGACTCATCCATTCGATCAGCCAAACGGGGCAGCTAGCCCTATCCGCGCAAGCGCTTTCGATGACCCAGCCCGCAGCATCGCGCATGCTCGCATCGATCGAAAGCAGGATTGGCGAGAGGTTGTTTAGGCGCCACCCCAAAGGCATGACCCCAACAGCGGTCGGTGAGGTCCTTGCACAGAGATCTGCAGCGATCCTACGCAATCTGGATGCGACAGAACGTGAAGTCATTGCAGTCAGCCGTGGCCAGGCAGGCACTGCGCGCATCGGGGCCGTAACCGGTGCAGTGGTCGCCTTCGTCGTCCCTGGGTTGCAAATACTGAAGGAGACTACCGAGGGATCAGAAGTCCACGTCGACGTAGGACCAAGTTCAATGCTTATCGAAGGGCTGCTGAAAGGCTACTACGATTTCATTCTGTCCCGTCTCCCAACGCAAACGGACCTAAGTCTCTTCGCGATCCAACGCGCGCGCGTGGAAGTCGTGCAGTTCTTGGTTCGAGCAGGCCATCCGATGGCAGGTCGCGGCAAACTCAATCTGAATGACCTGCAATCCTATCAACTTGTAATTCAGCCGCCCCTCACGCCAATGCGAGAGGCGGTTGACGAAGCCTACGTTGCTCGCGGGGTTCCAAGTCCACCTGAGATTATCGTCACGACGTCTCTTCTGGTGATGATCTCATATTTGCGATCAACCGACGCGATTACCCCGGTATCGCGCGAGGTCGGGTTGCTATTCGCAGAATCGAACGAGCATTGGACCGCCCTTGAGCTGGAAGATCCAATTATCATTAGGCCATATTATCTCATTTCCCGCAAACACGAACCGATGAACCAGCTTGCAGGCCGCCTTCATAATATCATCGGCGGCCTGATTAACGGTGAAAGCGCGACTTAAACGTCATCCAGAGACCTACAAATCAATTCCGGTCTTCACACCTTCTACATTCGGTGCGATCGGCAAGGTCACGCTCAAGGTGCGCGACCTTGACAGCGTCACGAATTTCTACCGGGACATCCTGGGATTAGCCGTGCTCGCACAAGGCGATCCAAGGCTCGCGCCTTTAGCCGCAGGCGACGAAGTCATAGAGCCTGTCCTTGCATTAGTCGCGCGGTAGACCGAAGAGCGCCTCGTCAAGCAGTGATCGGGCTCAGACCCGCCCATTCAATATTTCCCAATAGCGGGACGCCGTATCGCGATTGAGTTCCAGCATGTGTTCCATTTCGGCCCGGGCCGTTCTCGCATTTCTGGCGCGTATGGCGTCGGCGACACGTATGTGCCCTTCGCGCGTGACCCGCTCCCCGTCGACGATAAGTACGCCGAATTCGTAGGATATTTGCAGAACGGTCAGGATCATCGGCCGCATCTGCCGCATCATGAGGTTGCCGGTGGCTTCGAGCACGGTCGAATGGAACAGGCAGTCCGCCGCAAAAAGCGTCTGCACGTCCTCCTCGTCCGGATGCATGGCGTGCGCCGCTTCGACGATGGTGTCGATCTGCTGCTCCGTTGCGCGCTCGGCGGCAAAGGCTGCCGCAGCCGGTTCGATGACGCAGCGTAGCTCAGTCGTTTCGGCGAACATCTGTCCGATGCGCGGGTGGTCGGGTTCATGCCAGGATGCAACATCAATGTCGAGCAGATGCCACTCTTCGATCGGGCGCACCTTGGTGCCGTAGCGCCTCGCGGTCTGCAGCAACCCTTTCCCTGAAAGAACCTTTATCGCATCGCGAACGGTGGCGCGGCTGATCCCAAGGGAAACGGCCAGTTCCTCCTCGGTAGGGATCACCTGCCCCTGGGGGTACTCGTCGTTGATGATCCGCCTTCCGAGCAACTCCACGACATTCTTCGTCGCGCCCGTCGGCAGCGACGAGCCCAACTCGATCGGAAGCTTGAGCCCTCGCGATACCGTTGCCGTGTTCACCGATCTGCTCCGTCTAGCTCTTTACATATGATCTAAAGATTGCAATGGTCATCTCTCATCGCCGCGTGGCGTTTCCGGAGGATGCGCGCGAGGCCAAGTCAGTAACAGACTGGACCAATGGGAGGAAAGCATGAGGATTCGAACCTTTGTTGCCGCTTGTGCAATCGCGGGAACCGGCTGGTTTACGGCTTTGCCGGCAGCAGGAGCCGTAGAGATCAAGTTCGGAATCGGCGTCGCAGAAGGGGACTATCCCGAGTACAACGCGCTCGTCCGCTTCAAGGAATATGTCGAGTTCAAGACCAATGGCGAGATCACGGTCCGACTGTTCCCTGGCAACCAGTTGGGCGGCGAGCGGGAGATGATCGAGCAGGTCCAGCAGGGCAGCCTGGAACTGACCTTCCCCGCCGACGGCGCCATGGCAGGCTTCTATGCGCCTATCCAGGTCTGGTCGATCCCTTATCTGTTCGAGAGCGCTCCCGTCGCCTGGGAAGTCATCAACGGACCGTTTGGCGACGCCATGCGCGAGGACATCCTCGCCCAGACCGGTATCCGGGCTCTGGCTTTTTCCCAGAACGGCTTCCGGTCCTTCACCAACAACATCCGGCCGATCGTCGATCCCGATGACATAGCCGGCATGAAGATACGCACGATGGAAAGCCCAGTCTTCATGGAGATGGTGAATTCTCTCGGCGCCACCGCAGTCCCGATCAGCGGCGCCGAGGTTGTCATGGCGCTGAGGCAAGGGGTTGTCGACGGCCAGGAGAACCCGCCAGCCGTCGTCTATAGCGGCGGTCATGGCGAGGTGCAGAAATATTATACGCTCAACGAGCATGTATTCGGCCTCCACGTCATCATCGCCAACAATGACTGGTTTGAATCGCTGTCGCCCGGCCATCAGCAGATCATCAAGGACGCCGCGAACCTGATGGCCTGGACGGAGAACCTACAGAAAACCGAAGGCGACTGGCGCTTCTCAAAGAAGCTTCAGGAGGAGCTGGGCATGGAAATCCACGTGTCAACGCCCGAGGAAAAGGCCGCGTTCAAGGAGATCACGCAGGGGCCGGTCGTGACCTTCATACGCTCCCGCGTCGGCGACGACCTCGTTGATGATCTCTTGTCGGAGGTCGAGGCAGCCAAGGCACGTTTGTATCAGTAGCTCATGCACACGGGGCCGCGGCAGCCTTAGGGCTTCTGCGGCCGCAAGGTGTTCGAAGCGATGCGTGTCACAGCCCTTCGCGCAGCCCGGTTTCTTGCCCGGTCAACAGAGATTCTGGCGACGGTGTTGCTCATAGTCGTCACTGCCCTGAACCTAACTCAGGTGACCGGCCGCTATGCCTTTAACACAGGCTTTAGCTGGACAGAGGAAGCCATGCGCTATCTCATGATCTGGCTGATGATGCTGGGCTCTGTGGCCTGCATCTTCCGCGCCGAGCACATGGCGGTGCAGACGATAGAAAACCGAGTACCGCCTGGGTACGCACGCTTCGTGAAGCCTGCGCTCTACTCGATCGCCGCGATCTTCTGTTCGTTTGTATTGGTCTACGGCTGGCCGCTGGCGCTCAGGAACGCCGCGCAGGTGGCGCCGGCATCCGGCATCCCCATGATCTACCCTTATCTCGCCCTTCCGGTCGGCGCCTTCCTCATGCTTGTTCAGATCGCTTTCGCATGGGTCGCCGGATTCGAGCCCGACATGACCGATCGGGACGAAGCCGAGGGCGTCGTATGATCTGGGTTGCACTGACCGGCCTCATACTTCTGTTAATCGGCGTCCCGGTCGCCTTTTCCATCGGCCTCGCCGGCCTCATGGGCGTATGGCTCGCTGGCATCCCGTTCTCCATAGTTGCTACGCGGTTGTTTACGGGCGTCGACAGCTTCATCTTCCTCGCGGTCCCGTTCTATATTCTTGCCGCCGAAATCATGAACCATGGTGGCATCACCAGCCGCCTCATCGCGATCGCCTCGAGGGCGACAAGTTGGCTGCGCGGCGGAACCGCCTTCGCCAATGTAGGAGCGTCGGTGATGTTCGCCGGCATCTCTGGCTCTGCCGTCGCCGACGCCGCCGCGCTCGGCCGCGTATTCATTTCCGAGATGCCCAAAGAAGGATACACCAAGCCGTACGCCGCCGCGGTCACCGTCGCCTCATCGATCATCGGTCCGATCATTCCACCATCGGGCCTAGCGATCCTACTGGCCGCTGTTTCCGGTATTTCGGTCATCGACCTGTTCCTCGCCGGCGTCGTTCCCGGTCTGCTCCTGGGCGCCGCGTGCTTTGCCGTCATCGCTATCGACGCCATCCGTGGCCGGCTGCCCAAGCCGAGGGTGCAGTCCATCCACGAGTCACGTTGGCGCATGGCTATCGAGGGCGTCGCTGTGGCGACGCTGCCACTAATTATCGTCGGCGGCATGGTGATTGGAGCCTACACCGCTACCGAAGGCGGCGGCATCGCCGTCGCCTATGCAATCTTCCTCGCCGTGGTCGTGTTCCGCCAACTCGACCTCAGGGGTCTATGGCGGGCGTTCCTGAGCGCGGCGCGCATCTCGGCTGCCATCTATCTGCTTGTCGCCGCCGCTACCGTGCTTTCCTATGCGTTGAACCTTCTCGGCATTTCCGGCTGGGTACGCGAGGCTGCCGATATCTTCGAGGGCCAGCCGGTCGCTTTCCTGTTTGCGATCGCGTTTTTGATGCTGGTGCTCGGCACCTTCCTCGATATCGGCGCCGCGATCCTGATCTTCGTGCCGCTGGTCCTGCCGGCGACCTATGCGCTGGGCATAGACCCGCTGCAGATGAGCATGGTTGTGATGCTGACGCTGGCAATCGGATTGGTAACGCCGCCAGTCGGCGTAGTCCTCTTCGTGGTCATGCGCGTCGGCCGACTGGGCATGCTGCCGCTGCTCAGGGCGCTGCTCCCCTTCTTCTTCGCCGAACTGGGTGCCGTGGCGCTGCTGTGTCTCGTGCCCGAGTTCTCGACGTGGCTGCCCAAACTGCTCAATCCCTGAACCATTGAGGCCAAATGAAGATCACCGCCATCGAGACGGTTGTCGTCAACGCAATTCATCGCAATTGGATTTTCGTGAAGGTGCTGACCGACCAGCCCGGTCTTCACGGCTGGGGCGAGGCCACGCTCGAGTGGAAAACGCGTGCCGTGACCGCGACGATCGAAGATCTTGCGCCTTTCGTTGTGGGGGAGGACCCGCACCGTGTCGAGCACATCGTGCGGCGCATGACGCATTTCAGCTTCTGGCCGTTGGGCGTCATTGGGCTCACAGCCGTGTCAGGCATTGAGCAGGCTCTCTGGGACATAAAGGGCAAGGCGCTTGGCGTTCCATTGTGGCAGCTTCTGGGCGGCCGGGTGCGCGATCGGGTGCGCGTCTATACCCATCTGCACCGCGCCAAGGCAGGCGCACAGGTTGCCACGGCAGACATCGGCGCGTTCTGCGACGCCGTTCGGGAGACCGTGGAGATGGGTTACGACGCTATCAAGCTCGGTTTCGTTCCTTATACCGGTTACGATGCGCCGCTGCCGGCCGTGCTGCATGTAGGGAAGCTCGCTGCGGCGGTGCGCGAATGCGTGGGCGAGGCTGTCGACATCATGACTGATTTCCACGGCCGTCCGGATTCGCCCGCGGCCGCGAAGGCGTTTATCGACGCCATTGCGCCGATCAGACCGTTGTTCGTTGAGGAGCCTATCCAGCCCGGCGATGCGGCGGCCATTGCTGACTTAGCCCGGCAGGTCGATTGTCCGCTGGCCACCGGCGAGAGGCTGTTCACGTTGCGCGAATTTGCCGAGGTCGCCGAGACCCGGGCGGTCGCTTATGTGCAACCCGACCTCTGCCATTGCGGGGGCTTAACAGGCGGGCGCAAGATCGCGGCGATCGCTGAGGCGGCTCACATGGGCGTCGCTCCCCACAATCCAATGGGTCCCGTCGCGGGCGCCGCAGCTCTTCATTTCGATCTCGTCACGCCGAATTTCGTGATCCAGGAAGAGGCCGTTGGAATAGTTCCCTGGTTCGAGGAGATCTGCTCGCTTTATCCGCTCGCCATGCAGAACGGTGCCTGGGCCGTACCAACGGCACCCGGGCTCGGCATAGAGATCGACGAACGGGCGGCAGCGCGCCGTCCTTTCCAGCCCGAGGTCATAATGTCGCTGGATGCCGTGTTGGCTGACGGACGCATCGCGAATTGGTGACCACTCGCCTAGGTTGGTGCCGTTCCATGTTGCAATGCGTTACATTTGTTCGAGCGCCGATCCGTGCGACGCGTAAAGCAACCATGAAAGCCAAGAAACCAAGCGACTGCAGCATCAGTAGCGCTCCCATCTAGAATTCCAGAAACTACGTCTTTACGATGACAATCGTCATTCGCTCCATATCTAACGCTGCGTAGCGCACGCGCCATCTACATTGCCCACCGCCGGGCCGCCCGCGATATGTTAACGGACCTGTTGGCGAAACACGGTTTTCACAGCGTTTGAGATGACCAAGGGCTTCCGCGCCTAGTAGATATTATCCAGCGTGTACCTTGGCTTTGTCCGTTTCCAGTTGATGAGCTGCGACAGGGCGTCTGCCTGGTCGTCGTGCTTGCCGTTTGGGAAGGCCATGAGTTCGGCGCGGAACTCGTCGAGCCAGGGCGCCGCGGTCGGGAGCAGCACGGCGCCGGCTTCTATCCTGTCCGAGCAGGCAGACATACGCACGATCTTGTCGCCTTCGGGCTGGATTGGCTTGGCAACAATGCGATCGGCTCTGAGGTCCTGGATCAGGCTCTGGCCGGAGCCCTTGTCCTCGATCAGGACGATATCGGCATTCCAGCGCTCCTTCTCGCGCACGATGCGCTTCTTGAGGGCCGGATAGTCAAGCCGCTCGCGCACGACATCAAGGATGTAGATCGCGTCCTTGTCGACCAGCGCGGTGACGCCGACGGAGTAGTCGGCGAGCTGGGTGCTCTTGGAGGCCGTATCCCAGCTCTGGACGATCTTTGCCGTATAGTTCTTCTTGGATGGTCTTTCCGCATAGGTGCCGAACCAGGCCCATTTGATCAGGTTGCCGCCAGGTGGAACCGGCTGCTGCTGATATTGTGCGGAGAAGGCGACGGAGCCCATCGAGGCGCGCAGTTCGTCGAGGACCTTCTGCGGCTCGCGCTCGGGATGCAGGAGTTCGCCGGCTTCGCGATGATAGAAGCGGCCCCGGCCAATGGGAACGGAGACCGCTTCATCGCCGACCGCTGGCAGGTCCAGATGAACCCAATCCCCCGTTTGCAGCACATGGCCGACGAGATCATCGACGTGGAGGCGCTGCATGACGATCACGATGGCGTCGTTGCGCTTGTCGTCGAGCCGCGACAGCAGGGTCTCGTCGAACCAGCTGTTCACATTGTGCCGCGCCACCTCCGACTGTGCATCGGCGGCCTTCATGGCATCATCGATGATCACGATCGAGCCGCCACGGCCGGTCAAGGCGCCCCCTACCGTCGCTGTGAGGCGATAGCCGCCAGCCGTCGTTCTGACCTCTTCCTCGGTGTCCTTGCGGGGATCGACCTGCATCCATGGGAACAGCGAGCGATACCACCCGGTCTTCATGATCCTTCTGAAGTGGTTGGCGTGATCGGTGGCGAGCGTGCGGCCATAGGTGGCGCAGATGATTCGGCGGTGTGGGTCGTGGCCTAGCATCCAGGCCGGGAGTGCGACGGATGCAAACAGCGACTTCAGGCTGCGTGGCGGCAAGGTGATGATGAGACGCTTGATCCGACCAGCTGCAACCTCTTCCAGATGCCAGGCGATCGCCTCGAGGTGCCAGTTGTGATGGTACTTCTGCGCCGGCATCAGTTCACTGAAGCAGCGCTCGGTGAAGGCGATCAGGCGGTCGCGCAACAATGCGTCAAACACACGTCGATCGGTTACGGTCATGGCTGCCTTTCCTTATGCGCAGGGCGCAGGTTCATCCGGTTCCGTCATTTGTCCTCGTCCGCCGAGTCGGCCGGTGCGAGGTGACGCTCCAGAATGGCCCTGTCCTCTTCCCGCAGCGCCGCTGAAGCCGCGGCGTCTATGGCGTCTGCGACCTCGTTGGCCAGCCCGTGGTCGCGGGCGATCTTGAGGATCTGATCCGTCGCTTTGGGGTCGCCCTTCAGCGCGGCGTTCATGTTGGTCTGTATCAGCGCTTCGAGCTTGGTCATCCTCTTCCTCCCGCGCGGTGTGCTGACGGTGATCTTCTCATGCAGCGCTGCTGCCACGATCGCCTTGTAGCTCTTTGCGCCTCTTGGCCGGCCCTTCGGATTGCCGGACCGACCGGGTTTGAACCTGCCGTGGGCAGGCGGCTTGCCATAACCCACGTCGTGGGACGGCTCCGCATCGGTGGGGGCAGCCGCCTCAGGCACATCGAGCTGCACTACCTCGCCCGCCGGGTCGCGCGTCTTGCCCATCAGGCCGCCTCCTCGCCCTGCGAAGGCGGCACCTCATCCGCTTCCGCTGGCATCCGTCGCGCGGCAACCTCGTCAAACGTCTCGCCGGTGGAGGCAAGAACTGCATCATCATGCGCGAACAACTGCCAGCGGCGGATGGCGGTATCGCAATAGAGCGGATCGAGTTCGATCGCCCGTGCGCGCCGGCCGGTCTTGTGTGCGGCTATCAGGATCGTGCCGGAGCCACAGAAGGGATCGAGCACGATGCCGCCGCGCTCCGAGCAATCCTTCATGGCGTCCGCCACCATCGCCACCGGCTTGACCGTGGGATGAAGCGCCAGCGCCTCGCGTGCCTCCTTAGTCGGGGAGGTCACGCCGCGGTAGTTCCAGACATTTGTCCGGTAACGCCCGTTCTGCCCTAGCTCGAACGTATTGATGTGCGGAGCCGTACCCTTCTTGAAGGCAAAGATCAGTTCGTGGCGTGAGCGGTAGAAGCTCCCCATGCCGGCATTGTCTTTTGCCCACACGATCAGGTTCTTCAGTTCGCCATATACTTCCCTGCCGGCCGCGCTGATCTCGTCGAGATGGCGCCAGTCCATGCAGATGAAGTGGATCGACCCGTCACCGCTCCAGGCGGCCATCCGAGCGCAAGTGTCCAGAAGGAACTGCCTGAACGCATCGGACGTCATCTCGCCCGACGCCATGGCAAACTCGCGATGGCGTCCGGAGCTGCTGACATTGCCCGCTATGCGCACATTGTAGGGCGGGTCGGTGAAGACCATCTGGGCCTCGTCCGCCCTGCCCTTCCCGCCCGACATCAAAGCAAGGTACGCGTCTTCGTCCCGGGCATCACCACAGACAAGTCGGTGGTCGCCGAGTTGCCAGACGTCGCCCGGTCGCGTGACTGCAACCGCAGCAGCCTCAGGAATGTGATCGTCCGCTTCATCGGCGGGCAGCGAGCCGGTCTCGCCGGTTTCCAGCAGCAGGTCGATCTCCGCGACCGAGAAGCCGGTGAGCGAGATATCGATGTGCTCAACCTCGTCCAACAGTGCGCCCAGCTCGATCGCCAGCAGGTCCTCGTCCCAGCCGGCATTCGCAGCAATCTTGTTGTCGGCCAGGATGTAGGCGCGCCTCTCCGCTGCCGACATTCCCGACAGCCGGATACAGGGCACCTCTTCCATGCCCAGCAACTTCGCTGCCTCTACCCGCCCATGGCCGGCCAGCATCATGTTGTCGTCGCCAACAAGCACCGGGTTGGTGAAGCCGAACCGCTGAATGCTGTCCGCGATCTGACGGATCTGCTTTTTCGAATGCGTGCGCGCATTGCGCACGTAAGGAACAAGTGCATCCGGCGGCAGCATGATCAGCCGGTCGCCAAAAGACCTGACGGCCGGCTGAGGAACAGGCTGGTTTTTGCGGCGGATCGTCATGAGACGTCTCCTTCGCTGAAGTTTTGGTCATCGCCATGCTCTGGCACTTCCTCGGCTGCCCGGCCGGCCATCTGGAGACTCAGCTCGTGCAGCTGCACGGCGGCGACGTAGACCTTGAGATGAGCCGGTAGCTGATCCGGTGGCACCGGGGGCAGCTTTGCGCCCTTCTCCCCTATTGAACGGAACATGCGCGCCTCGTAGCGGCTGAGGGCCTCTGCCACCGCCTCCTGATCCCTGAGGTCTAGCGGGAGCTCCGGATTGAGACCAAGCTCCATCATGATCGACTGGCGGGCTCGGGCTCGCTCCAGGCTCTGGTTCACCGCGACTAATGCGGGAGCGATGGCATTCGATATTGCCGAGGAGACAGCTATGAACCGCGCGATCAACTCCAGCAGCGTAGCGCCCAGGTTTCCGTCGCGTCGCTTCCGCGCCTCTTCAAGAAGGCGCCCCTTCTCGCGGTCCCATCTGATGCGCGCGCGCCGAATATCCTTTTCGTTATCGTAGCCAACAGCCTTCAGGACTCGGGCGAGCTTGGCGTCCTTTGCGTCGATCAGCACGTCCGCATACTGCGCCAGCACCTCAAGGTCCCGCTCGGCGTAGGGCCCATTACCCTTGGGTCGCCCACGCGGCCTCTTCACCGGCTCCTTCTTGTCTTGACTGGTCATGCGCCGTTCCCTTGAGTCGATGGCGCATCATACGGACCCGGCCCGAGCCCGCAGCAAAATTAAATTTACCAAAACGGAAACTAAATACTGGCCCGCCGGGATTTGCCTGCAACACCCTCGGCTATCCCTGATACCGCGCGGCGTTTCCCTGCAATCGGAGCAAAATTCCCTGTTCGCGAGCCTAGGGAATTTGCCGCACAACCGACTGTATTCACTGGCTTATTCAGGACGACGCGGCCGCGCAGTTCCCAGCTTTTCGCCAAAAAATCCCTGTAAATTGCGGGGTTATCAGGGAACTCCGCACCAGAGACTGGTTCGCTCAGGTGTGGGTACACAGCCAACCACCTTCCCGAATTCGGTTTGCACTGCCGGCGCTAACCGCCTTTCCGGCGAGCTATTTGAGTGTTGCACCGCTAGCAGCGAACAAATGAACCCGGCTGCTTTCCAGCGCCAGCCCCACGAGATCGCCCGCACGCACCTCGTGGTCTCCCCGTAGTTCCACCACCACCTGGCCGACTTCCGTGTTCACATAGGCGATAGTCAGGTTGCCGAGCCGCTCGACCAGAAGCACGGAGCCTCGTAATCTGGCGCGGTCGTCGGCGGGATCGACGAATGAGACATGCTCCGGCCTGAGGCCGATCTCCATGCCCGAAGGGTCCATCTCGAACCGGCCCTGGCTGTTGGAGAGCGAGACGGATCCTCCGCCGGCAAGCGAAACGCGAATGCGGTCGCCGTCACGCGCGCAGCCTTCGGTGGGCAGGAAGTTCATCGTCGGCGAACCAATGAAGGAAGCGACGAACTTGTTTGCCGGGTTCGAATACAGCTCAAGCGGCGTACCGACCTGCGCCACCACACCCTGGTCGAGAACGACGATGCGGTCGGCCAGCGTCATCGCCTCCACCTGGTCGTGGGTGACGTAGATCATGGTGGTTTTGAGCGTGCTGTGGAGCTTGGCAAGCTCGATCCGCATCTGCACGCGCAGCATCGCATCCAGGTTCGACAGCGGCTCGTCGAATAGGAAGACCTCCGGATTGCGAACCAGCGCCCGGCCGATAGCAACGCGCTGGCGCTGGCCGCCCGAAAGCTGAGCGGGCTTTCGCTCCATCAATGTGTCAAGCTGGAGAAGTGCCGCGATCTCGTCGGCGCGCTGCCGCTGCACTTCACGCGAGGCGCCAGCCACCGACAGGGAGAAGGCGATGTTGTCGCGCACCGTCAGGTGCGGATAGAGCGCGTAGGACTGGAACACCATGGCAATGCGCCGCTTGGCCGGGCGCATGCGCGTGACATCGACGTCGTCGATAAAGACGCTTCCAAGCGTGACCTCTTCCAGCCCGGCAATCATGCGCAGCAGCGTGGACTTGCCGCAGCCGGAGGGCCCGAGCAGCGCGCAGAACTCGCCCTGCTCGATGCCCAGGCTCAGATCGCTGATGGCGGTAAATTCCCCGAAGCGCTTGCTGACCGAGCGCAGTTCGACATGCGGCACTTTTTGCTCTCCCGATGCGGCAGGTCAGGCTTCCGACAGCCAGACCTGCATCGTTCCCTTTTTCCGGTTGTTCCAGAGGAAATACGGTATCGCCGTCAGGCGGACCGGCTCACGCGCTGGCGGATCGCTTCGATAGAGCTGTCCGTTCCAGCCATTGTCGGTCAGGCGCGTCCCCTCCGCCGTCAACGTGACCACGCCGTCGAACAAATCGTCCCTCGGCGTGGCTTCAATTGTCGCGTCGCGCGGCAATTCCAGCTGCTGCACCGTGCCGCCGGGATTGTCGGTTTCCTCGACGCAGTAGATCAGCGGCCCCCGTTTCAGGGCAACGCGACCGACATCCTTTGAAACCGCCGGGTGCGCGTAGACACGTTCGGGCGCCATGGGCAGTTCCAGCGCGACCTTGTCGCCGGGGTGCCACTTGCGCTTGAGCGACAGATATCCGTTTTGCGTCGCGCTCCCGACATCGACGGTTTGGCCGTTCACGGATGCGGTCGCACCGCTCGCCCAGCCGGGTACGCGAAGCTTGAGCGTGAAATCGGCGGCGCGTTCGGGATCGACCGATATCGCGATCGAGCCGGACCAGGGATAGGTGCTGGTTTCCTTCAGCGAAACCCGGGTACCGTTCAGTTCGACTGTGCTCGAAATGCCGCCATAGAGATGAAAGGCGACCTCGTCCTTTCCGGCCGACAGGAAGTAGCCGCCCACCGAGGCGATCAGGCGGGACGCATTCATGGTGCAGCAAGGGCAGGAGTGCCAAGCCCAGCGGCTGTGGCTGCCGTCGCTGTCCAGCGGGTTGGAGTAGAAATATTGCTCGCCGTCGCGCGACAGGCCTGTCAGCGCATTGTTGAAGAGCGCCTGCTCCATCACATCGGCATAACGGCCGTCGAGATCGAGATGCAGCATGCGCTGCGCCCAGAAGATGAGAGCGACGGTCGCGCAGGTCTCGGCATAGGCGGTGTCGTTGGGCAGGTCGTAGGCTACGGTGAAACCCTCATTTGCCTCGGCCGGCCCGAGGCCCGATGTGATGTAGATCTTGGAGGACATCACGTCCTGCCAGAGAACTTCACAGACGCGCTTCAGGCCGGCGTCGTTCAACTCCGCAGCAAGGTCGGCCATGGCGGAATACATGTACATTGCCCGCACGGCGTGGCCGACAACCTTGGTCTGCTCGCGCACCGGCAGGTGGGACTGGTTGTATTCGTAGCTCTTGGCCCAGAAGGCCTTGGGATCGGCGCCGCGGGCAATCGCCTCCTGGTCGAAGTAGTGTGGCTGCCGGCCGCGCTCTTCGATGAAATAAGCGGCGAGGTCGAGGTGCTTCCGCTCACCGGTCAGGTGGTAGAGCTTGATGAGCGCGATCTCGATCTCCTGATGCCCGTCATATCCGCGTTTCTGTCCGGGTTCGGGGCCGAAGGTCTTGCGGACATGCTCGACATAACGCTCCAGAATGTCGAGCAGTCTGCGGCGGCCGGTCGCCAGGAAGTAGGCGATGCCGCCCTCGATGAGATGGCCGAGATTGTAGAGCTCGTGGTTGTCGCGCAGGTTGGTCCAGCGCTTGTCCGGCTCGCGCTGGAGGTACCAGCAATTGACATAGCCGTCCGGCGCCTGCGCCTTTTCAAGGTCGTCGGTGATGGCCTCGATCTTGGCCTCGATGTCGTCATCGCGCCGGTGTGAGAGCGCATAGGACGCTGCCTCGATCCACTTGCCGACGTCGGAGTCCCAGAACACCTGAACCGTGAAGTTATGCTGGTTGCGGGGAATGCGCAGCGGCGGCGGCGGGTTCGGCAGCGTGAGCGACTCCAGAATTCCGTGCTTGGCAAGTTGCACATGCTGGCTCGGGATCGTCCGTGTAAGGACTGTCTCCAGCCGCTCACGCCAGAAATGGCCGTCGAGCGAAACGTCAACAAAACGGACGGGTTTCAGCGCGCTCATGGTGTTCCCTCGCCTCTCATTCGTCCTTGTGCCCGACGCTCGACTCACGCACGGTCAGAGAGCAGGGCCGCCGCCGCACGCCGCTCAGCCGCTTGCCAGCAATCATTTCGAGCAGGCTCTCGCCGGCTTCCCGCCCCAGTTCCTTCAGGTTCATGTCCACGCTGGTCAAAGGCGGGCGCGCCGCCAGGGCCATGACGTCCCAGTTGTCGAAGCCCACGATGGCCACGTCCTCCGGGACGGCGACGCCGCGCTCGCGCAGCGCATCGCTTGCGCCTCGGGCGATTTGGTCGTTGCCGCAGAAGATGGCATCCGGCTTCTCGCCGGCATTTCCGAACAGGTCGGCTACTGCCTCGCGGCCCCATGCCTCGGACCAGACGCCCGCGCGATAAAGGGACGGGTTCGGCGCCAGGCCGGCGGCGGCGAGACCCTTTTCGTATCCGCGACGGCGCAACCGGACTGCTTCGAAGTGCTCGGGGCCGGTTATGTGCGCAATCCGTTTGCGACCCAGTGCCGCCAGATGCTCAACCGCAAGTAGCGCGCCGCCTTCGTCGTCCGGCAGGAGCGAGAGCGCATCGGGATCGTCCGCCTGCGAGAAGACATAGATGACCGGCAAGCCTGCTGCGGAAATTCCGATGGTCGGCCGCTTGTCGGCGCGGCGCGCCGTGACGACGAGCCCGTCGATCCGCTTGCCCAGGAGCTGGTCCAGGTGCTGGCGTTCGCGCTCCGGATCGTCGGTAGCGTTGCACATGAATACGGCGATGCCCTCGTCGGCCAGCCGTTCTTCCAGCGCCTCGACTATCGGGAAGGTGAAGCGGCCGAAACTGTCGTTGGAGATGATGCCGATGGTGCGCGAATTCGCGCGCCGCAGGCTGTGCGCGAGATCGTTGGCACGATAGCCGATCTCGGCGGCGACGCGTTTCACCCTTTCCCGTGTCTCGTCGCTCAGCCGGCCGGAAGCATTCAGCGCCTTCGACGCCGTGCCGATTGAGACTTCTGCCAGGCGCGCGACATCGTGAATGGTCGGCGGCTTCGCCGAGAGGTTGCGCTTCATGGTCGGGTCGGCATCGGTCACGCGTTCGTCCTTACTTGATTGCACCGTTGAGGAAGCCAGCGACGTAGTAGCGCTGCAGTAGCAGGTAGAACGCCATGCACGGAATGATCGACACGGTTATGCCGGCCTGCAGCATGCCCCAGTCGGTGCCGCCGATGGTTGTTTCCTCGCGCGATGCGGCGAGGATCAGCGGCAGCGTGAAACTGTCGCCGCGGTTCATGATGACCAGCGCGGCCAGGAATTCGTTCCACGACATGATGAAGGCGAACAGGGCGACAGTAATCATCGCCGGCACGGCGGCCGGGATGAAGACGCGGATCAGCACCTGCCAGCTGTTGCAGCCGTCCAGGATGGCCGCCTCCTCGAGCTCGCGAGGGACGGCCTCGAACGCATTGCGCATGATGTAGACGCTGAAAGGAATCTGGATTGCGGTGTGGACGATCGCCAGCCCAATAAGGGTGTTGGTGAGCTTGAGGGTCGCGAACATGAAAAAGACGGGCGTGATCAGCGCCTGATACGGAATGATCAGCGCCAGCAGCAGGAAGACGAAAAGCACTTCCTTGCGCGGCACCGGAAGGCGCGCCAGGGCATAACCAGCAGGCACCGTCAGCGCGAGGCAGAAGACGATCGCCAGGAATGCCGTCGCCGTGCTGTTGGCCAGATAGACGAGCAGCCCGTCCTGATAGTTCCACAGCTTCGCATAGCTCTCGAAGCTGGGTTCCCGGGTGATGTAGTGCGGCGGGACAGCCAGCTGTTCTTCGCGGTCCTTGAGGGACGAGATCATCGTGAAAACTACCGGCGCAAGCATGACCGCCGAAAGTGCGGCACACACGGCGCCCGCCATATAGGCGGTGCGGCTGTGCCAGAACCGCTGCGCAGCCTCGACAATGCCGGCGCCAGCTTGCCTGGGAAATTCGGCGGTTTGCGATGTCATTGCCGGTCCGCCCTCATGCATGCGTGCGGCGGCTGAGCCACATCTGCGCAACGGTGCAGACGAAGACGATGACCGCCAGAATGAGTGACAGCGTCGCCCCATATCCGAGTTTCAGATAGGGGAACGAATTCAGGTAGAGCCAGAACACGGACGAGGCTGTCTGGTTGAACGGCTGGCCGGCCGTCATGATGAAAAACTGGTCGAATGCGAGAAGCGATCCAATGACGCTGAAGAGGGTGACCAGGAGGATGGTTCGGGCCGTGAGCGGCAGAATGATGCGCCTGACACGCTGCCAGTAGCTCGCGCCATCGACCAGGGCGGCCTCGGTCAAGTCGCCCGGGATGGCGTGGATAGCGGCGACGAACAGGAGCATGCCGAAGCCGACGATCTTCCAGACGATGGAAATGATCACCGCCCACAGTGCCAGTTCCGCGCTGCCGCCGAACCAAAGAATGGGCGTATCGATGACGCCGAGATCGAGCAGCATCTGGTTGATCAGGCCCTGGCGGTAATTGAACAGCCAATACCAGAGCAGACTGGAGACGCTGAGGCCGATCGCCACCGGCAGGAACACGATGCCGCGCGTGGCCCTGCGCAGCGGCGTGTTCGGCGCCACGAGCAGCGCGATCAGGAAACCGAGGATCATCAGGATGGGCGTGAGGTAGATCGTGTACTTGAATGTGAAGCGCAGCGAGGTCCAGAACTGCCGGTCGTTGTAGGCCCGTACGTAATTGTCGAAACCGACCCAACGTGCCGGCTCGAGCAGCGACCAGTTGTGGAAAGACATCCACACCATCTGGGCCAGCGGATAGGCCGTAAACACGGCCACGAAAATGACAGCCGGAGCCAGGTACAGGAGCCCGGTCGCCTTGCCGTGCCAGCTTTTCCCATACATGCCTGTCACCTGGAATTCGGGTCGTGTTCGTCTTGCATTCGCCCCACAAACGGTCCGCCTGGGTCGGCGGCGCCAAGCGCCGCCCACCCCCATGTTTGGACGATTCGATCCTGCCAAAAGCGCCCCGATCGACTTAAACAGCTCCATCGCGTCGG
>JAEPOG010000004.1 GCA_017643025.1 Rhizobiaceae bacterium | reverse complement strand
CTTCGCGCTCTGGAACAAGACGTCGTTCCTCGCCGAACGGGTTCTCGGCAACGTGATTTCCTCCGGCATCAAGGTGATGGTGCTCGCCGTCATCGTCGGCATCGGCTCGACGCTGTTCGCTTCCTTCACCAACGGCCTTCAAGGTCAGGAACCAGATCTTGCCGCCGCCATGTCGCAGGTGCTGGGCGCCCTTGCGCTGCTCGGTCTCGGCATCTTCGGCCCCGGCATCGCTTCTGGCCTTGTTTCCGGCGCGCCACAGCTCGGCGCCGGTGCCGCTCTCGGTGCGACGGGCGCTGCGGTGGGCGCGACCATGCTCGCCGGTGGCGCGGCGCTTGCCGGCGCGCGCAACGCCGCTGGCAGCGGTCTTTCCGCCATCCGTGCGGGCACGGCGATGGGGGCTGCCGCATCCTCCGCCTACCAACTGGGGCAGGCGACCTCGGGTGCATCCGGCATGTCAGGCGTCGCGGCCGGTGTCGGTGGCATGGCGCGCGCTGCCGGCGGAGCCGCCACAAACGCCGCGCGCCAAGTCGCGGGTCGCGCCACCTCCTCTCTGAAGCAAAGCGCCGATGCCGGACGCCGTGGCGCCTGGACTGCCACCGGCGGCACGCCGACCGCCTCCATGTCGGAAGCAGCCGCCGCATCGGCGAGCGCCCCCGCCAACGCCGCGCCTGATTGGGCAAATCGCCTGCGCTCCGAGCAGACGGCGCGCGCCCATCGGCACACCGCCACCCAAGCCATCAAGGACGGCGACCGACCCGGCAACGGCGCCAATCCCTCCCTCAATGACAAGGACGACTGACCCATGTTCTTCCGACGACCGATTCAGCGATACGGCACGACGCCAGAGCCCGTCACTCCCTATCAGAAGGCCGCCCAGCTCTGGGACGAGCGCATCGGCGCGTCCCGTATCCAGGCGAGAAACTGGCGGCTCATGGCCTTCGGCTGCCTGGCGCTTTCCGTCGGTCTTTCCGGCGGTTTGCTCTGGCAGTCGCTGCAAAGCCGCGTCGCGCCCTATGTGGTCGAGGTCGACAAGTTCGGCGAGGCGCGCGCCGTCGCGCCGGCGATCCAGAACTACCAGCCGGCCGACGCCCAGATCGCCTGGCACCTCGCCCGCTTCATCACCAACGTCCGTTCGGTTTCCACCGATCCGGTGCTGGTGCGCCAGAACTGGCTTTCCGCATACGATTTCGCCACCGACCGCGCCGCGCTGTTCCTGAACGATCACGCCAAGAAGAATGATCCCTTCAGCGCGATCGGCACCCGCAGCGTCTCGATCCAGGTGACGAGCGTTGTGCGGGCCTCCGACGCCTCCTTCCAGGTCAAGTGGACCGAGCAGGTCTTCGAGCGCGGCAGCCTGGCCCGAACCGAACGCTGGACCGCGATCCTGACCGTCGTGATCCAGACCCCGCGCACCGCAGAGCAGCTCCGCAAGAACCCCCTCGGCGTCTTCGTCAACGCCATCGACTGGTCGCGCGAACTCGACGCTGCCACGCCGAGCCGCGCGCCGCAACCGGCGCCTGGATCCGTTCCCCATTTGCCCCAGGAGTCCACAAATGAAGAGTAGACTGCCGCCGATCCGGCCCGTTTTGATCGCATCCATCTCGGCATTGGCCCTGACGGCCTGCGCCACCAAGCCTTTGCCGCCGGCGATCAGCTACGATGCCGAAGACTTCAAGCCGGCCGTCATCGACAAGAAACCGGCCAAGCCTGTGGAGATCGTCGAGGTGCCTAAGGTGCTGGCGCTGCCCGGCCAGCTTCTGCCAGAGCCCGGCGAAGCGACCGAGGACAAACGGCCACCCACCGAGCGTGTCAAAGACGCCAACAAGGTGGCGACCCAAGAGCCGACCAAACATGGCTATATCAACGCCATCCAGGTCTATCCTTATACGGAAGGAGCGCTCTACCGCCTCTATGCCGCGCCGGAACGGGTGAGCGACGTCATCCTCCAACCCGGCGAGAAACTCACCTCCGTTTCCGCCGGCGATACCGTGCGCTGGGTCATCGGCGATACGCTGAGCGGCACAGGCAATTCGGAACGTACCCATGTGCTGGTCAAGCCCTTCGCACCGGGTCTCAAGACCAATCTCGTCGTCACCACCGACCGCCGCGCCTATCACCTGCAACTGGAGAGCACCGAGAGGACCGCCATGGCGGCGATCTCCTGGACCTATCCGTCCGATGAGATTCTCACCCTGCGCCGGCAGAACACAGCGGCCGAGGCGGCGTTGCCGGTCGCCTCGAACGTCGCGTTGGAGAATATCCGCTTCCGCTATGCCATCACCGGCGACAGTCCGCCCTGGAAACCGCTGCGCGCCTTCGACGACGGCCACAAGGTCTATATTGAGTTCCCCCGACGCATCGACCAGGGCGAGGCGCCGCCGCTCTTCGTCGTCGGCGCCGACGGCGGCAGCGAGCTCGTCAACTACCGCATGCGCGGCAACTACTACATCGTCGACCGCCTCTTCGCGGCCGCCGAGCTGCGCCTTGGCGCCAAGTCCGCTAGCCAAGTGGTGCGGATTTCCCGGACCGATGGGACGCCGCGGCGCACCGCGCTGTTTCCGAGCATGGACCGGTAGGGGGGAGACTATGACGGATACCGCCGCACCCACGCCGCATCCCGCCGGTTCACCCAAGCGCGATCCCGGCAAGCTGGACCTGCGCGCCGCACCCCGCCGCGTCGTCCGCTTCAGGCGCGGTCTTGTCATCGGCGTGGCCGCGCTCGGCTCCGGCGCCATCCTCGGCGTGACCATGATGGCGCTGCAAGGCCCGGCCCTTCGCATTCAGGACCAGGCCGAGGAGCTCTACAAAACCGAACGCAAACCGACCCCGGACGGCCTTGCCGCGCTACCCGGTGATTATTCGCAGGTCCGTCCCCAGACACCTGAATTGGGTCCACCGCTTCCCGGTGATCTCGGCCGGCCGATCCTCGAACGCCAGCGGCAGCTCGGCATCGCCCCGGGAGCGACGGAATTGTCAGCCGAGGAGCAGCGGCGCGCACAGCAGGCCATTCAGGCGAAGGAGGCCGGCGTCTTCTTTCGGATCGAGAATCGCCAAGGTGCCGTGGAAGCGATTGAGCAAAGGCAGGAAGGGCGAACGCAACTCGCCACAGTGGCTTCGCCCGAGGATCGGCTCTCGCTCGACCCGGAGCGCGACCAGAACAACCAGCAGCGCAAACTGGATTTTCTGAGCCAGCGCGACAGCGGTGGCATCTACAATCCCCATGCTCTGCAGACGCCGGTCTCGCCCTATCAGGTGATGGCCGGCAGCGTGATCGCCGCGAGCCTGATCACCGGCATCAATTCCGACCTGCCGGGCCTCGTCGTCGCCCAGGTTACGGAGAACGTCTACGATACGGTGACCGGCCGCACGCTGCTGATCCCGCAGGGCTCGCGCCTGATCGGCACCTATGACAGCGTGATCGCCTTCGGCCAGTCCCGTGCGCTGGTTGTCTGGCAGCGCGTCATCCTGCCCGACGGCTCCTCCATCGAGATCGACAATCTGCCCGCAACAGACACCGCCGGCTATGCCGGGCTCGAGGATGAGGTCGACTACCACACATGGCGGCTCATCAAGGGCATCGCGCTCGCCACGCTGCTCGGCGTCGGCACGGAGCTGAGCCTGGGTAGCGACGAGAGCGATCTGGTCCGGGCGATCCGCGAGTCCACCCAAGAGAACGTCAATCGGGCCGGCCAGCGCATCACCGAGAAGAACCTGAACATCCAGCCGACCATCACCGTCCGTCCCGGCTGGCCGCTCAGGATCATCGTCCACAGGGATCTCGTATTGCGCCGCTACCAGGGCTGAAAGGATCGATCATGGCCAATCTGAAACTCGGAAAACTGCCCGACCGCACGCCGGCGAAGATCACCATCACAGTCGGCGCCGACCTGAACCAGGCGCTCCGGGACTATGCCGCCCTCTACCGGGCCACCTATGGCGAGGCCGAGTCCGTCGCCGAGCTCATTCCCTTCATGCTGGAGGCCTTCCTCGACAGCGACCGCGCCTTCGCCAAGGCGCGCAAGGAGGGGTTGCCGGAGACGAACATCGACAAACCGGCGCGGCGCGCCCGCTCACCCCGCGCGGGAGATAGCGAAGGGGCGTCGCCCGCTGTGTCATCCCCATCGCAATTCCAGGAGTGACCCATGCAAATCGGCGCCTTCACTTTGTCCAATGACGGTGGCTGGACCGGCTCCATCCGCACGCTCACCATCGACGCCAAGGTTCGGCTCGTCCCCAATGACGACCGTACCCACGACAACGCCCCGGCATTCCGCGTCCTCGTCGGTAACGCCCGCATCGGTGATGCCTGGGATGCCCGGACGACGGGCGATAACCCGAAATACTATCTCCGCGTCCGTCTCGACGACCCGAGCCTTCCCGAGCCCTTTACCGCCGCCTTGTTCCCCTCCGAGGAGGGGGATCGGGCGCAACTCGTCTGGAACAGGCGGCGGGAACAGTAGCGGTATGAGCGTCACACTCGTGGTCGAGCTGTTTAGTTCCGGTTGCAGGGGATCAGGGTGTGTGATACAAAGTCTCGGCATTTATGTATTATTGCCGAGTATACGGAACATGGCAGGAACGGCTCAAGGAACGCTGAAGGATCGTGCGATCAACGTCGCCAGGGAGCGCGGTATCGCGCGCGCGCGCGATTTCGATGCGGCGGGTATTCCGCGCGCCTACCTGCGGAGGCTGCAGGACGAGGGGCTTCTGGTGCGTATGGGGCGCGGCCTCTATCAGCTTGCCGATGCGGAATGGTCCGAGTCCCACAGCCTTGCCGAAGCCGCTCGGGCCGTGCCCCACGGTGTTATCTGCCTGCTCTCCGCGCTCAGATTCCACGAACTCACGACGCAACTGCCACATCAGGTGTGGATGCTGATCGGTCACAAGAAGTGGGCGCCGAAAAACCCGCCGGTGTCCCTGCGCATCATCCGCGCCACCGGCGACGCCCTGACCGCCGGCGTGGACCGGCACACAATCGAGCAGGTGGAAGTACCTATCACCATTCCCGCCAAGACGGTCGCCGACTGCTTCAAATACCGCAGCCAAGTCGGTCTCGATGTCGCCATTGAGGCACTCAGAGACTGTCTCCGAAGCCGCCGCGCCACGGTCGATGACATTTGGCATTTCGCCGCCGTCGACCGTGTGCAGAACGTGATGCGGCCCTATATCGAGGCCACGGTATGACCCCGAAACCTCCGCTCAAAAACGTCGGCGCCTCGGTTCGGGCACGGCTCACTCGGCGTGCCAGCGAACGCAAGGAAAACGTCCAGCTTGCGCTCACCCGCTTCGCGATCGAGCGGCTGCTCTATCGGCTGAGTCTGTCGCCCCACAGAGACCAATTTGTCCTCAAGGGCGCCATGCTGTTCAGCCTTTGGGCGCCCACGCCCTATCGGGCGACTGGCGATCTCGATCTTCTGGGATATGGTGACGCCGCGCCGGAGCGGATCGCCGCCGTCTTTGGGGAGATCTGCCGTATCGATGTCGAGGACGACGGCGTGGTCTTCAAGCCGGAAACCCTGCGGGCCGAGCCGGCGAGGGCCGAAGACGAGTATAGCGGCGTCCGGATCACGATGACGGCCGAGATAGCCGGCGCGCGCCTGCCCATTCAGATCGACATTGGATTTGGCGATGCGGTGACCCCGGCCGTGCAGGAAATCGACTATCCCTCGCTGCTCGATATGCCGGCGCCCCGGCTGCGAGCCTACCCGCCCGAGACGGTCGTGGCCGAGAAATTCCAGGCGCTGGTCGCGCTCGGCATGCTCAACAGCCGCATGAAGGATTTCTTCGACCTCTGGGTGATCTCGGAGACGTTTTCCTTCAACGGACCGGTCCTTGCGCAAGCTATCGCCGCGACCTTCGATCGCCGCGGCACGGACATCCCCACGGATACGCCCATCGCCCTGACGCCGGCCTTTGCCGAAGACGCCGCGAAACAGGCGCAGTGGCAAGGGTTCCTGCGTCGGACCGCGATCGCCATGGCCCCTGGTCCCTTTGCCGAGTTGCAGGCCACGGTGGCCGCGTTCGTTCTACCACCCGTCCATGCTCTTGTGGCTGGCAAGGCCTTCGATGGGACATGGAACGCGGGCGGTCCGTGGAGATGAGGCGTCATTCTGGTTCGCAAGATCACATGAAGGATGCCTCAAGCAAGTCGGCATGAACGCATGATGAGCGTACATAAGGGCCATAAGAGTAATCCGCGCCTCGGGTGATCCTTTTCCGGTGTGTACCAATACTGGAAAGGTTCGACCCATGACGGAAAAGGAGGACCAGGCGGCCGCGCTCATCCCGCCCCCGGCGAACGACAACGGCACCGAGCAACGGGCGGCGCAAGAAGCGGAGCGGCACCTGGACACCATCGCGCGGGCCATCGGTCGCCATATCGCCCGCGAACACATCAGGGCCTGGGAGCAGGAGCGGCGGAAGCGGGCGGCCAACGACAACCGGCCAAAGGAAGAGGGGCGGGAACCGGACGGGTGAAATCCGCCCTTGAGAGAAAGGAAAGTCTTATGACCCGCGTTGCGCTATACGCCCGCTATTCCTCGGACAATCAGAGCGTTTCCTCCATCGAGGATCAGTTCCGCATTTGCCGGGACCAGGCGGCGCGGGAGAAGTGGAAAGTGGTGGGCGCCTACAAGGACGCCGCCATTTCGGGTGCGAGCGTCACCTTGCGGCCGGGCATCCAGGCGCTCTTGCAGGACGCGCAGGCGGGCAAGTTCGACACCGTGCTGGCGGAGGCGTTGGACCGTATCAGCCGCGACCAGGCCGATGTCGCCATTCTCTACAAGCATTTCAAGTTTGCCGGCGTGACGCTCGTGACGCTTGCAGAGGGCGAGATCTCCGAGCTGCATGTCGGTCTCAAGGGCACCATGAACGCCCTGTTCCTGAAAGACCTCGCCGCCAAGACCCACCGCGGCCTGCGCGGCCGCGTCGAGAAGGGAAAGGCGGGCGGCGGCCTCTGCTACGGCTATGACGTCGTGAAGCGGCTCAACGGCGACGGCGAGCAGGTGCGCGGCGAACGTAAGATCAACGAGGCCGAGGCCGAGATCGTCCGCCGCATCTTTTGCGAATTCGCCGCCGGCAAGAGCCCCAAGGCTATCGCCGCCGATCTCAACCGCGATGGCATTCCCGGCCCCAATGGCAAGGCCTGGGGCGACACCACCATTCGCGGCCATGTCTGCCGGGGCACCGGCATCGTCAACAACGAGCTCTATGCTGGTGTGCTGGTCTGGAACCGGCTACGTTACATCAAGAACCCGGCGACGGGAAAGCGCGTGTCGCGCGTCAACCCGGAGTCCGAGTGGATCAGGACCGAGGTGCAGGAGCTGCGCATCGTCAACGAAGACCTATGGCAGGCGGCGCGGCGGCGGCAGGAGGAAATCTCCAAGCAGTTCGAGAATGTCACCAAAGGCGTGCGCGCTTATCGTGCCAAGCACGTCAACGAGCTGCGCCGCCCCGCCTTTCTGTTCTCCGGCCTACTCAAATGCGGCTGCTGCGGCGGCAACTACGGCATCATCACCCGTGACCGGTATGGCTGTCTCAACCGCTATCGCCGGGGCACCTGCGACAACGGCCATACCATCCGTCGCGATGACATCGAGCAGCGCATTCTCTCCGGCCTTACTGAACGGCTGGTTTCGGCCGACAGGGTCGCCAAGGCCGTGCGCGCCTATGCCGAAGCACTCAACAGTCAGAACCGTGAACGCCGGGCGCAGGTGGAGCTTGACCGCAAGGCGCTGGAGAAGATCGAACGTGGCATCGTCGGCATCATGGCAGCGATCGAGGACGGCATGTATCAGCCGGCCATGAAGGATCGGATGGAGGAACTTGAGCGCCAGAAGGCGGATGTACTGGCGCGTATGGAACAGGCGCCCGAGGACGTCCCGGACATCCACCCCAACATCGCCGAAATCTACAAAGCCAAGGTGACGCAGTTGAGCGAGGCTCTGGCTGATCCCCAACTGCGCGATCAAGCTGCCGAGGCGTTCCGCGCGCTGGTCGACGAGGTGGTGCTTGAGCCCGGCGACAAGCGCGGCGAAGTCAACGCCACCTTACGCGGCGAGGTGATGAACATCCTCGACATCGTTTCCGGGCGCAAAATCCGAAACCGGCCCCAAGTTATAACAAAAGACGTTGCGGGCCCCCGCAACCAAACTCCCCAAACATACATTCTGAACAGATAGCTGCTGGCTTGCGGACGCCTCTCGCAATTCAACTGCCGAGAGCCTAATACGGCGCGAGTACAATCTTGCGCGGGCATCGGCATGGACAATTCGGTTCGCAACGCAATCCGGCTTCAGCCGGACGACAATGTCGTCATCGCCATTCGCGACCTCAAGGCCGGCGAGACGGCTGACGGCATCGACACACCGCTACCGCGTCCAATCGCGCGCGGCCACAAGATTGCCACCGCCCGAATAGCTGCCGGCAGCAATGTCTACCGCTACGGCCAGATCATCGGCCAGGCGAAGGCGGATATCGCGCCGGGAGAGCATGTGCATGTGCACAATCTCGGCATGGGCGAACATCGCCAGGACTACGGCTTCGCGAGCCAGAACGCGCCGCTTCAGGCCATCGGCGAAGAGCGCAGTTTCATGGGATACCACCGGGCCGACGGGCGCGTCGGCACCCGAAACTACATTGGCATCCTGACGACCGTAAACTGCTCGGGTTCGGTGGCGAAGTTCATCACCGAAGCCGCGGAAAAGGCCGGCTTCCTCGACCGGTTCCCCAATGTCGACGGCATTGTGCCGATCGTGCACGCCACCGGCTGCGGCATGTCCGGAAAGGACGAGGGCTACGCAACGCTTATGCGCACGCTTTCCGGCTATGCGCGCAATCCGAACTTCGGCGGCATCCTGCTTCTTGGGCTCGGTTGCGAGGTGCTGCAGATACCGGAATTGCTCGCCGGCCGTCCCATGCGTGCCGACGGCATGCTGCGCTACATGACGATCCAGCAGGAAGGCGGAACGCGCAAGACAATCGAGCGGGCGCTCGAGGCATTGGAGGGCGTGGCGGAATTCGCCAACCAGCAGAGGCGCGCGCCCGCGCCCCTGTCCGAACTCACCGTCGGGCTGCAATGCGGCGGTTCCGATGGCTATTCGGGCATCACCGCCAATCCGGCGCTCGGCCACGCCTCCGATTTTCTGGTTCGGCATGGCGGTACGACCATCCTGTCCGAGACTTCCGAGATCTACGGCGCCGAGCATCTTCTTACGCGCAGGGCCGAGAGTGTCGAGATCGGCGAAAAGCTGATCGAACGCGTGCGCTGGTGGGAAGACTATACGGCGCGCAATGGCGGCGAGATGGACAACAACCCGTCGCCCGGCAACAAGCGCGGCGGACTGACGACGATCCTGGAAAAGTCTCTCGGCGCTGTCGCCAAGGGCGGCACCGCCCCGCTGCGCGGCGTCTACAAGTTCGGCGAGCAGATCGACCTGAAGGGCTTCGTCTTCATGGACAGTCCGGGTTTCGACCCATGCTCTGTGACCGGGCAGATCGCGTCTGGCGCCAACCTCGTCGCCTTCACCACCGGCCGCGGCTCGGTGTCGGGCTACAAGCCGGTACCGGGTATCAAGATCGCGACCAACAGCGAAATGTATGCCCGCATGTCGGACGACATGGACCTCAATTGCGGCGACATCGTCAGCGACGGCGTCTCGATCGAGGACAAGGGACGCGAACTGTTCGAGCTCATGGTCCGGGTCGCCTCGGGCGAAAAGACGAAGAGCGAGGAACTGGGTTTCGGCGGCGTGGAATTCGTGCCCTGGCAGATCGGCGCGGTGATGTAGCGCGCCGCGTTCCATAAGAAAGGTGCGCACGCCCTAGAACTTGGGTATCCTTGCGGGAAGCGCGGCGGAGGGCACTGGAATGAGCGATCGCTACACTGAAACGACGTCGGTCTCATGGTTCGGGCGCATCGGGCGCTCGATCGGCGGCGTCCTATTCGGACTGATCCTGCTTGTCGCCATGATCGTGCTCCTGTTCTGGAACGAAGGACGGGCCGTGACCACGGCTAGGTCGCTGGCGGAAGGTGCGGGCATCGTTGTGTCAGTGCCATCTAACGTGATCGACCGCGCCAACGAAGGGCGGCTGGTCCACGTCACGGGCAATGTAAGCACTGACGAACCATTGACCGACTCGGCCTTCGGCATCACGACGACCGGCGTGCGGCTCGAGCGCAATGTCGAGATGTATCAGTGGAAGGAAACGTCCGAATCCAAGACCGAGACCAAGCTTGGCGGCGGTGAGGAGACGGTGACGACCTACACCTATTCGAGCGAATGGTCGTCGTCGCCGATCAACTCAGGCAGCTTCAAGGTGCCGGACGGGCACCAGAACCCTGCCATGAACATCGAAAGCCGAAACTTCCAGGTCGAGAACGGCAGGCTGGACGCCTTCACCCTCGACAGCCAGGTGCTCGGCCGCATCGGCGGAGCGCGCGAAGTGCCTGTGGGCGCCGACGTCATCGACGCAGTGCGCGCCGCGGTTGGAGCAGGGCAGCCGGTCTCGGCTGTAGACGGACGCATCTATATTGGCTTTGACCCGACGCGCCCGCGGGTTGGCGACTACCGCATCGGCTACGAGCTGGTGCCGCTCGGACCCATCAGCGTGGTTGCGCGCCAGCAGGGCACGGGCTTCGCGCCGTACCAGACGCAGGCCGGCGACAGGCTGCTGATGGTCGACACCGGAAACGTTCCGGCCGCGGAGATGTTCGCCGATGCCGTGACCGGCAACACGATCATGACCTGGGTATTGCGCCTGCTTGGGCTGGTGTTCCTTGCGGTCGCATTCGGCCTCCTGTTCGCGCCGCTTGGCGTGGTCGCGGATGTCATTCCCTTCCTTGGACGGATCGTACGGATGGGGACAGGGCTTGTGGCCTTCGCCCTTGCCGCACTCGTCGGATCTGCAACCATTGCGATCGCCTGGTTCTGGTACCGGCCGATACTGGCGCTAGGCATTCTCCTTGCCGGCGTGGCGGTGTTCTACGCCGTCGGATATCTTGGCAGAAAGCGCGGCGCGGCCGAACCCGAAGCAGCTGCCGCTGAAGGCGGCTGAACGGCTCGCGCCTGCGCTGGACCTGGCTTGCGAATAGCGCTAAAGCGGGCGCCGCGCGGCCCCGGTGCCGCAACCCTGATGGGGCGTAGCCAAGCGGTAAGGCAACGGTTTTTGGTACCGTCATTCCCTGGTTCGAATCCAGGCGCCCCAGCCAGCCTCCGCTTGTTTCACAAGCTTCGACCGGGCTGGCCGGTCCCAACCGCCAAAGTTTAGACGAACGGCTTTCCGGGCTCGAACATGCGCGGCAGCAGGCGGTCGAAATAGGCGATGCCGGGCGCGGCAAGGCGGTTCTCGTCCCTGTCGAGGAAATCGTCGGGCATGTGCCGGGTCTTGCCGGCCACGTTATCCAGCGGCACCAGCGCCGGCTTGGTGACGCCGCCGGCATATTGCAGGGCGACCGAGCCGCTGCCGCTCTCGGCCACTTCGACGGCGAAACGGCCTGCCTCGAATGCCTCCTTGGCATCCGTCTCGCTGATCATCGATATCGCACCGCGCGGCATGTAGCCAAGCGTGTCGACCCTTGAGCGCTTGCCGGCCAGGTCTTCGGCGAGGATGCGCTCGATCGCCTGCCCGAGATCGGTACCGGAAAGGCGCACATTGCCGTGCGCATCGCGCTCCAGCATTGCCGTTGGCACTAGGCTTTCCACCAGGGACTTGCCGGAGGCGTCCGAGACGCCTTCGGACATGGCGACAATGCAGCGGCCATGTTTGTCCATAGTGCGGCGGATGTCGTCGACGAAACGTACCCGGTCGAAAGCCCGCTCTGGCACGTAAATGAGGTGCGGGCCGCTGTCGTCATCGAGCCGCCAGGCGCTGGCGGCGGCGGTAAGGAAGCCGGCGTGGCGGCCCATGACGATGCCGACATAGATGCCGGGCAGGGCGCGGAAATCGAGATCGACGCTCAGGAACGCAGCGGCCACGAATTGTCCGGCGGAAATGAAGCCCGGCGTGTGATCGTTTTCGACCAGATCATTGTCGATGGTCTTGGGCGCGTGGACGCAGGCAATCGAACCGCCGGAAGCATCCGACAGGATGGCCTGCGTTCCGGCGGTGTCGTTGCCTCCGATATAGACGAAGGCCGAGGCATCAACCTTTTTCAATCCGGCCAGCACCTTCTCGCAATAAGCGGCGTCCGGCTTGTCGCGGGTGGAGCCGAGGGCGGCGCTCGGCGTGCGGGCTATATTCATCAGCTGGTCTTCAGGCAGGGCGCCGAGGTCGACGAAGCGGCTGTCGCGCACGCCACGAACGCCATGCAGCGCACCCAGTATGCGGGCCTGCGGATCGCGTCGTTTGGCCTCGACCACGGCACCCGCCATGGTCTGATTGATGACGGCCGTCGGGCCGCCGCCCTGTGCGATCACGATGGTCTGCGTCATGCCGGTAGACATCCCCTGTCCAGCCGGAGCGCCCACGGTGCGCGGGTCAATTAAATCGATTGAGACGTCCGGCACGCGAGCCTCTAGCGAAATTCCGTGACAGCGTCAAACCGGCTTGGTTCCGACGCAGCGCATGCTCTAGAGTCACTGCGTTGCAGGGTCAGGAGAACAAGGTGCAGTTGCGCGATCGACAGGGATTGCCACTGACAGGGGCGAGCGCCGCCAGTCTGGATCACTACGAAGCCGCGCTGCACTCGTTGCGCTGCTTCATCGGCGACCCGCTGGGCGCGGCGGACGCGGCTATCGCCGCGGATCCGGGCTTCGTGATGGCGCATGTCTTCAAGGGTTATCTCAACGGCTTGTCGACCGAGGCGTCGGCAATACCGGTTGCGCAGGCCTGTGCGGAGGCGGCCGCTGCCCTGCCTGCGACCGATCGCGAGAGGGCGCATGTCGCGGCGCTGGCGCACCTCGCAAACGGGCGTTGGCATCAGGCCGGGCAGGCGCTCGAGGACATCTCGATCGAGTATCCGCAGGACGCGCTGGCGCTGCAGGCCGGACACCAGATCGACTTCTTCACCGGCAATGCGCGCATGCTGCGCGACCGCGTTGCGCGTGCGCTTCCCGCCTGGGATCAGGCTATGCCCGGTTACCACGCAGTGCTCGGCATGCACGCTTTCGGCCTCGAGGAGACCGGGGAGTATGCGCTGGCGGAGCGAACCGGCAAGCGCGCAGTCGAGATGGAGCCGCGCGACGGCTGGGCGCAGCATGCGGTGGCGCATGTGATGGAAATGCAGTGTCGCCACGAGGAGGGCATCGCGTGGATGCGCGCCGACACTGACGCTTGGACGCGCGACAGCTTCCTGCAGATACACAATTGGTGGCACCTGGCGCTGTTTCATTTCGACCTCGGCCAGGTGGACGAGGTGCTGGCGCTCTATGACGGGCCGATTTCGGGTCTGAGCGGAGACATTGCGCTCAACCTGGTCGATGAATCCTCGCTTCTATGGCGACTTCACCTGACCGGAGCGGACTGCGGCAATCGCTGGGGGCCGCTGGCCGATCTGTGGGAGAAGAAGGCCGGCGCATCCGCTTACGCCTTCAACGACGCCCACGCGATGATGGCCTTTGTCGGCGCCGGCCGGCGGGCTGCCGCGGAAAGCCTGCTCGACGCACAGAGAGAAGCGCTGGCTTCGGCAGGCGACAATGCCTCCTTCACCCGCGAGGTCGGACAGCCGGTGGCGATAGCGATCAGGGCCTTCGGCGACGGCAACTATGCCGAGACCGTCCGGCTGCTGCGCCCGATCAGGCATATCGCCCACCGCTTCGGTGGCAGTCATGCGCAGCGCGACGCGATCGACCTCACCTTGGTCGAGGCTGCCATCCGCTCCGGCAATGCGGCGCTTTCGCGGGCGCTAGCCGCCGAACGGCTCCACGCCCGTCCCGACAGCCCGCTCTCGCGGCTTTTTGTGGAGAGGGCACAAGGACTTCGGAAGGAAATTCAGAACGGCCATTGATTTTTTTTGAGTTTCGAAAAAAATAGCGACCGAGGGATGCGGCTGCTATTGCGGCGCGTGTTCACGGCATCAAACCGGACGGGCCGATCAGGTCTGCACCGGCTGATGACCAGCATCACGAGCCGGCGACAGACCGGCGCCGGTCGGGAGGACCGCCAACATGTATCTCGGGCTCGATCTCGGGACGTCCGGCGTCAAGGCGCTGCTGATCGACGACGACCAGCGGATCGTCGGCTCCGCCACCGGCGAGCTCGACGTGTCGCGGCCTCATTCCGGCTGGTCGGAGCAGAACCCGGCAGACTGGATTTCGGCGACCGAGGAAGCCGTCGGCGAGCTCAAATCTGCGCATCCTGCTGAACTTGCATCCGTGCGCGGCATCGGCCTTTCGGGCCAGATGCACGGCGCGACGCTGCTTGGCGATGCCGGCGAGGCGCAGCGGCCCTGCATTCTGTGGAACGACACGCGCAGCCACAAGGAAGCGGCGGCGCTTGATGCCGATCCCCGCTTCCGGGCGCTGACGGGCAACATCGTCTTTCCCGGCTTCACCGCGCCGAAACTCGCCTGGGTGAAGGCCAACGAACCGGATGTGTTCAAGTCCGTGCGAAAGGTGCTGTTGCCGAAGGACTATCTGCGGCTGTGGCTCACCGGCGAAAACATCTCCGAGATGTCGGACTCAGCCGGCACCGCGTGGCTGGATGTCGCCAAGCGCTCCTGGGCGCCGGAGCTGCTGGAAGCCACCGACCTGGACGAAAGCCACATGCCGGCGCTGGTCGAAGGCACCGAACCCGGCGGCACGCTGCGCGGCGAGCTGGCGGCTCGCTGGGGCATGGGCGGTAACGTGGTCGTCGCCGGCGGAGCGGGCGACAACGCGGCATCGGCCTGCGGCATGGGCGCCGTGCGACCCGGCGATGCTTTCGTCTCGCTCGGCACGTCGGGTGTGCTCTTCGCCGCCAACGAGGCCTATCTGCCCAATCCCGAAAGCGCGGTTCACACCTTCTGCCACGCGCTGCCCGGCGCCTGGCACCAGATGGGCGTGATCCTGTCCGCAACGGATTCGCTCAACTGGCTGGAAGACATAACCGGCCGTTCGGCGGCCGACCTCACCGGCGAACTCGGCGATACGCTGAAGGCGCCGACGGGCGTCACCTTCCTTCCCTACCTCTCCGGCGAGCGGACGCCGCACAACGACGCCGCCATCCGCGGCGCGTTCGCCGGACTGGCGCACCAGAGCGGCCGCGCTGAACTGACTCAGGCGATCCTCGAGGGCGTAGCCTTCGCCTTCCGCGACAGCCTCGAGGCGCTGAAAGCGGCCGGAACCGAACTGCAGCGCGTCACGGCAATCGGCGGCGGGTCGCGCTCGCGCTACTGGCTGAACGCCATCGCCACGGCGCTCGACCTGCCGGTCGATTTGCCCGCCGACGGCGACTTCGGCGCTGCTTTTGGCGCTGCAAGGCTCGGCCTCATCGCGGCCAATGGCGCCGACCCAATCGCAGTCTGCACCGCGCCGAAGATCGCACAAACCATCGAACCGGACAGCAATCTGGTTCCGGCATTCGCGGACGCCTATGCGCGCTACCGCGCCCTCTATCCGGCCATCAAGGGAGTACAGACGTGAGCAAAGGTTATTTCGGCGACATCAGCCAGATCCGCTACGAGGGGCCGGACAGCACCAATCCCTTCGCCTTCCGGCACTACAATCCGGACGAGAAAGTTGCCGGCAAGCGGATGGAAGACCATCTGCGCTTCGCCGTCTGCTACTGGCACAATTTCGTCTGGCCGGGGAACGATCCGTTCGGCGGGCAGACGTTCGAGCGCCCCTGGTACTCCAGTGCGGGCGCGGCCGATACGATGGACCTTGCGCGGCTGAAGGCCGACGAAGCGTTCCACATGTTCGAACTGCTCGGCGTTCCCTACTACACCTTCCACGACGCCGACGTGCGGCCGGAGGCCGATACGCTGAAGGAGAGCATCTCGCGGCTCGACGAGATCGCCGACTACTTTGCCGGCAAGATGGAGAAGTCGGGCATCAAGCTGCTGTGGGGCACAGCTAACCTGTTCGGCCACCGCCGCTATATGGGCGGCGCAGCGACAAACCCGGATCCAGATGTGTTCGCCTATGCCGCGGCGACGGTGAAGTCCTGCATCGACGTCACGCACCGGTTGGGCGGCGAGAACTACGTGCTGTGGGGCGGGCGCGAAGGTTACGAGACGCTGCTCAACACCGACATGAAACAGGAGCTCGACCAGCTCGGCCGGTTCCTGTCCATGGTCGTCGACTACAAGCACAAGATAGGTTTCAAAGGCACGATCCTGATCGAGCCCAAACCTCAGGAGCCGACCAAGCACCAGTACGATTTCGACGTCGCGACGGTCTACGGCTTCCTCAAGCAGCACGGGCTGGAGAACGAGGTCCGAGTCAACATCGAGCAGGGCCACGCGATCCTGGCGGGCCACTCCTTCGAGCATGAACTGGCGCTCGCCAACGCTCTCGGCATCTTCGGCTCGATCGACATGAACCGGAACGATTACCAGTCGGGCTGGGACACTGACCAGTTCCCCAATAACGTGCCGGAGATGGCGCTCGCTTTCTATCAGATCCTGCTTGCAGGCGGTTTCACGACCGGCGGTACCAATTTCGACGCCAAGCTGCGGCGCCAGTCGCTCGATGCGGAAGACCTCATCCTCGCCCATATCGGCGGCATGGATTGCTGCGCGCGCGGCCTGAAGGCGGCGGCTGCCATGGTCGAGGACAAGGCACTGTCAGGGCCGCTGGCCGACCGCTATGCCGGCTGGACAAGCGCTGAGGCCAAGGCGATGCTGTCGGGCCAGAGTACGCTCGAGGATATTTCGAAACGCGTTCTGTCCGACGGAATCCAGCCGCAGCCGAAATCGGGCAAGCAGGAGCATCTGGAGAACATCGTCAACCGCTATGTGTGACCTGTAACTGCGCCAATGAAGCCAATGGCGATCGTAGTCATGGGCGTTGCGGGTTCCGGCAAGTCGACGGCCGGGCGGCTTCTGGCGAAACGGCTGAAAGCGAGCTTCGTCGAAGGCGATCAGCTCCATCCGGCCGCCAATGTGGAGAAAATGGCCGCCGGCATGCCGCTGACTGACGCGGACCGGTGGCCGTGGCTCGACGCCATCGGAGCCGAGATCAGGGACAGAGCCGCCCGCGGCGAACATGTCGTCGCCGCGTGTTCAGCGCTTCGCAAGGAGTATCGCGACCGCTTGCGCGAGACATCCGGCGCGGAGGTGCTCTTCGTCTATTTATCGGGCTCGCGTGAATTGATCGGCGGCCGCATAGGTAGGCGCAAAGGCCACTTCTTTCCCGCCGCGCTGCTCGATAGCCAGTTCGAGGCGCTCGAGCCGCCGCAACAGGGCGAGCGCCACGTCGTCGCCGATCTCAGACTGCCTCTCGGGCGAATGGTCGCGAATGCGGTCCGCGCCATCCGCGCTGCCTAGGCAAGTGGTATGTCGTTGTCCGACTTCGAGTCCTGATAGACCGCCGAGAGACGGTCATATGTGGCGGCAATCGATGTTATCCGTCGCAAAGCCGCATCGCGCTCGGCCGGCGGCAACGCATCTGCCATATCCCTCAGGGCGCGGCTCTTCCAGAACGCGTTGTCGCGGTTGTAGCCGCCCGGGTCGAGCGTGAAGACCTCCTTCAGAATCCTCAGGTCGTGCGGGATGGCGAAGCTGTCGCGCGAGTCCTCGTGGCTGAACAGGTAGTAGAAATTGTCGAACCCCGTCCACGTGATCGCCGACAGGCACAAGGAGCACGGCTCGTGCGTGGCGAGGAATATGCAATCGGACGTTTCGGGGCGCTGTGATCTGGGCAGTTCGTAGAAGCGCTTCAGCGCGTGAACCTCGCCGTGCCAGAGCGGATTTTCGAGCTCATTGTTGGTTTCGGCCAGCACGAGCGACAGGTCCGGCTTGCGCAGTATCGCTGCGCCGAAGAGTTTGTTGCCGCGTTTCACGCCGGCTTCGGTAAGCGGCACGATGTCGTGCTCGATCACGTCGAGCAGCCGGCCAAGCAGTTCTGCGTCAGACATGCTTCGGGTCTTCGGGTAGATGGATCTCGTAGGGCATGGAGAAGTGGAACTCCTCCACATTGTTGCCGCCGCCGCCACGATCGACGACGAGGAAATCCTGCGGCTCGCCGATCGGCGTCAACACCGCATGCCAGCGGTTGCGGGGGTAGCTGACGCCTTGTCCGGGCCGCGTGATGAAGGCGCGCGGCACGTCCGGTCCTTCGTCGCCGTCATGGCAGGCGACGACCAGAAAAGGCGCCGGCGAAAGCGGCATGAAGGCCTGGCTGCCTAGGGGGTGGCGTTCGACCATTTCGAGCTTGAGCGGGAACGAATAGGGCTTGCCGCGAAAGATCGAGATAAGCACCCGCGCTTCCGGTCCGGTCGCTTCGACGCGAGCGAGGTCATGGTAGCGCTCGGTCATGCCGTTGTTGATGGAGAGCGGCGCCGGTCCTCTCGTGTCGAGCACATCGCCATATTCGGCGAAGACGTCGCGGGTGAGCGGTTCAGCGACGATGATGTTCATCGCGGCGGTCCTCCTCGCGCCTAAAGGACCGGGTGGCGGTTAACATCCTTATAAAGCAGGTAGCGGAACCGACCCGGCCCGCCAGCATAACAGGCCTGCGGACAGAAGGCGCGCAACCAGAGGAAATCGCCGGCCTCCACCTCGACCCAGTCCTGGTTGAGCCGGTAAACGGCCTTACCTTCCAGGATATAGAGCCCGTGCTCCATGACGTGGGTTTCGGTGAAAGGGATGACGGCGCCCGGTTCGAAGGAGACGATGTTGACATGCATGTCGTGGCGGATGTCGTCCGGATCGACGAAGCGTGTCGTCGCCCATTTGCCCCCGGTGTCGGGCATGGGGACCGGCGCGATATCCCGCTCATTGACGAAGAACGGCTCGGGCGTGTCGATACCATCGACCGCCGCGTAGCGCTTGCGTATCCAGAGGAAGCGGGCAGGGGATTTGCCCTCATTGCGCAGGGTCCATCCACATGACGGCGGCAGATAGGCGTAGCCGCCCGGAACCAGGCGGTTCGGCTTGCCGCCGACTGTCACAGTCGTCTCGCCCTCCATCATGAAAAGCACGCCCTGCGAGCCGGGATCGGGCTCGGGGCTGTCGCTGCCGCCGCCCGGCGCGACCTCCATGGCGTATTGAGCGAAGGTCTCGGCGAATCCCGACAAAGGACGCGCCAGAATCCACGTGCGCGTCTTATCCCAGAAAGGAAGATTGCTGGTGACGATATCCCGCATAACGCTGTGCGGGATGACGGCATAGGCTTCGGTGAAGACGGCGCGGCCTGTCAGCAACTGAGTCTGCGGCGGGTGTCCTCCTGGCGGTGGTGTGTAGGCAGGGCCGGTCATGTCGTTTCCTAGCTGGGCAGGATGCCCCTCAGGCGAAGCAGCGCAATGCGTTCGACCTGCTCGCAGGCGGTCGCGAATTCCTCGCTTCGGTCATTGTTTATTCGGGTCCTGAATGCCGCCAGGATCTCGTCCTTGGTCCGGCCCTTGACCGCGATGATGAACGGGAAGCCGAACTTTTCGACATAAGCGGCGTTGAGGTCCGTGAAGGTCTTGCGCTCGGTATCGGTCAGCGCGTCGAGGCCGGCCGATGCCTGCTCCGACGTCGATTCCGCCGTCAGGCGTTTCGCCTCCGCGAGCTTGCCGGCAAGGTCGGGATGGGCGGTCAGCACGCCGAGGCGCTCTTCCTCACTGGCCGAACGGAACATGCGCGCCAGCGCGTTGTGCAGTCCGCCGGCGCTGTCATGCGCAGGCCCGAGCTCAAGCTCGAAGGCGCGCTCGGCGATCCACGGCGAATGCTCGAAGACACCGCCGAACTTCGCCACGAAAGACGCCTTGTCCATGCGGCTCGGGCGGAGCGAGGGTGCCTGATAAGGATGCATCGCGCGCCAGTGCGCCGCGATGTCGGCGCGCCTTGCGAGCCAAACGCCGTCATGACTCTTCGCGTAGTCGATGAAGCGCCGCAGCGCTTCCGCGCGCCCCGGCCGGCCGACAAGCCGGCAGTGCAGACCGATGTTCATCATGCCGGCGCGACCTTCGCCGCCCTCGCGATAGAGCGTATCGAAGCTGTCCTTCAGATAGGCGAAAAACTGGTCGCCCGAATTGAAACCCTGCGGCGTCGCGAAACGCATGTCGTTGGCGTCGAGCGTGTAGGGGATGACCAGCTGCGGCGGTATCGCATTGCCGTGGCCGTCATGGTCGAGCCAGTAGGGCAGCTCATCGTCATAGGTGTCGGAGATCCAGTCGAAGCCGCCTTCGGCGGCGGCAATGCGCACCGACCATGCCGAGGTGCGGCCAAGGTAGAGCCCGCGCGGCCGTTCGCCCACAACCTCGGCATGCAAGCGAATGGCCTCCAGCAGATCGCGGCGTTCATCTTCTTCGGCGTGATCCCGGTAGTCGATCCATTTCAGCCCGTGGGAAGCGACCTCCCACCCGGCATCTTTCATGGCAGCAACCTGGTCGGGAGAGCGTGCCAGCGCGGTGGCGACGCCGTAGACCGTCACCGGGATTTCGGCCTGCGTGAACATGCGATGCAGGCGCCAGAAGCCGACCCGCGCGCCGTATTCGTAGATCGATTCCATGTTCCAGTGGCGCTTGCCGGGCCAAGGCGCCGCGCCGACGATCTCGGACAGAAACGCCTCCGACGCGGCATCGCCGTGGAGTATGGAGTTCTCGCCGCCTTCCTCGTAGTTCACGACGAACTGCACGACGACGCGCGCGCCGCACGGCCATTTCGGGTCGGGACGGTTCGGACCGTAGCCGCGCATGTCGCGCACGTAGCGGGTGTTCAACGCACTTTCCTGTCTGTGGGCCGCAGCTTTCTGGCAGTTGCGCCGACGATAATCCATCGAATCCGGCGCATTCCCCCCGAAAAACTTGAAAGTCTTTTCGCCCCGTTCCGCCCGCCGACGACTTATGCAATGTTTCCCGATGGCCCAAATTCGGGCGCAGTATCGGTAATGGCGGAAGGAACCGGAATGGCCGGCGGCGACCACTCAGCAAAGCTGACCACCCATGTGCTGGACACGGCCTCCGGCAAGCCGGCGGCCGGTCTGTCGATCACGCTCTACCGGGTGAGCGGCAATTCGCACCGCAAGCTGAAGACTGTCACCACCAATGCCGACGGCCGCTGCGACGCGCCCTTGCTGGAAGGCAAGGAGTTCAAGACAGGCCAGTACGAACTGATATTCTCGGCCGGCGACTATTTCCGTGCCAACGGTACGCCGATCCCCGATCCTGCATTCCTCGACGAGGTGCCGATCCGCTTCGGCATGGCGGAGATGTCGCATTATCACGTGCCGCTGCTCATCTCGCCCTACGGCTACTCGACCTACCGGGGCAGCTAGACCCATGCCGATGCCAGCCATACGCCACCACATCCGCTTTCTCCTCAATGGCGATGAAATCGCGCTGACGGAGGTGCGCGCCGACGAGACGCTGCTCGATTTTCTGAGGCTGCGGCGCTCGCTTGTCGGCACCAAGGAAGGCTGCGCGGAAGGCGATTGCGGCGCCTGTACCGTGCTGGTCGGGCGGCTGTCGAATGGCGAGCTCGTCTATGAGGGCGTGAATGCCTGCATCCGCTTTCTGGGATCGCTCGACGGCTGCCATGTAGTTACCGTGGAGCACCTTAAGCGGCCCGACGGCTCGCTGCATCCCGTGCAGCAAGCGCTGGTCGACCATCACGGTTCGCAGTGCGGCTTCTGCACGCCTGGCTTCGTCATGGGGCTCTACGCGCTGTGGATGCGGACGCCAAAGCCAACCGAGCGGCAGATCGAGACCGCGCTGCAGGGTAATCTTTGCCGTTGCACCGGTTACGAGCCGATCGTGAAGGCGGCGAAG
This sequence comes from Rhizobiaceae bacterium, assembly GCA_017643025.1. GTDB lineage: Bacteria > Pseudomonadota > Alphaproteobacteria > Rhizobiales > Rhizobiaceae > RCIO01. Next base: position 620,867 of record JAEPOG010000004.1, on the reverse strand, counting down.
GCGATTTCGGGTTACGGGCGCGTGGCCGACGATCCGCTTGTCGCCGAGCGCGCCAGCGTTGCCGCTAAACTGGCCGAATGGCGCGACGGAAGCCGTGTCGAGATCGGCGAGGGGGCGGAGCGTTTCATCGTGCCGGCTTCGCTGGACGATTTCGCCGAGGTCTACGCGGCGGAGCCTGACGCGACCATCGTCGCCGGTTCCACCGATGTCGGGCTTTGGGTGACCAAGCATTTCAGGGAGATTTCGCCTGCGATCTTCATCGGCGGGCTGCACGAACTGCGCCGCGTCGAGCGCGCCGAGGGCCAACTGACCGTGGGCGCAGGGGTAAGCTACAGCGATGCGCGCGATGTACTCGCCGCCGCCATCCCCGCGCTCGGGCCGCTGCTCGAGCGCATCGGCGGCGACCAGGTGCGCAACATGGGTACGATCGGTGGCAATATCGCCAACGGTTCGCCGATCGGCGACACGCCGCCGCCGCTGATCGCGCTGGGCGCCACGCTTACGTTGAGAAAGGGCAGTACACGGCGCTCGCTTCCGCTGGAGGATTTCTTCGTCGACTACGGCAAGCAGGACAGGCTGCCCGGCGAGTTTGTGGAGAGCATTGTCGTGCCGCTGCCGGCAAAGGGATCGCATTTCGCCGCCTACAAGATCAGCAAGCGCCGCGACGAGGACATCACCGCGGCGCTCGGTGCGTTCTATCTGGCGCTGGCGAGGGACGGCACGGTGGCCACAATCCGCATCGCCTATGGCGGCATGGCGGCAACGCCGAAGCGGGCGGCGGCCGCCGAGGCGGCGCTTGCCGGCCAGAAGTGGAACGAAGCAAACGTCGAAGCAGCGATGGATGCGCTGAGCTCCGACTTCACGCCGATCTCGGATATGCGCGCTTCCGCCGAATATCGGATGATGGTGGCGCGAAATCTGCTGAAGCGTTTCTTCCTTGAGACTGGCGCGCCGAAGAAGCCGACGCAGGTGTCGCGCTACGAGGCGGCATGATGAACCGGCACGCACCCGACATTTCGGCCGCGAAGATTTCCGGCGGCGTGGCGACCGACCGGCAGCACGATTCCGCCCACAAACATGTCACCGGCGAAGCGATCTACATCGACGACATGCCGGACCTGGCCGGCACGCTACATGGCTGCCTCGGCCTCTCGACGGTTGCGCATGGCACGATCAAGTCGATGGATATGTCTGCCGTGAAAGCCGCTCCGGGCGTTGTCACGGTGCTGACTGCGTCGGACGTGCCGGGCGAGAACGACATCTCGCCGACCGGCCTCCACGACGAGCCGGTGCTGGCCGACGGCCAGGTCCAGTTCTTCGGGCAGCCCATATTCTGCGTCATCGCCGAAACGCGCGAGGCGGCGCGGCGCGCCTGCAAGCTGGCGAAGATCGACTATGACTGGCAGCCGGCCGTGCTGGATGTCGCAGGGCTCGACCCGGCGAAGGACAGGTTCGTCACTTCGCCGCTGAAGCTCGAACGAGGCGACGTGGAGCTCGCAATGGCCTCGGCACCGCATCGCCTGAAGGGGCGGATGCGCATCGGCGGGCAGGACCATTTCTATCTCGAGGGCCAGATCGCGCTTGCCGTTCCCGGTGAGGATGGCGACGTTACGGTCTATTCCTCGACCCAGCATCCGAGCGAAGTGCAGCATATGGTGTCGCATGCGCTCGGCGTGCCCTCGCACGCAGTAACGGTGGAAATCCGCCGCATGGGCGGCGGTTTCGGCGGCAAGGAGACGCAGGGCAACCTGTTCGCCGTGCTTGCAGCAATCGCGGCGAAGAGGCTGGGACGGGCCGTGAAGATCAGGCCCGACAGGGACGACGACATGACCGCGACCGGCAAGCGGCATGATTTCGTTGTCGACTATGATGTCGGCTTCGACGATGACGGGCGCATTCTCGGGGCAGATTATCTGTTCGCCGCGCGCTGCGGCTTTTCGGCCGACCTGTCGGGTCCGGTGACCGACCGGGCGCTGTTCCACGTCGACAATTCCTACTATCTGCCGGCAGTGCGCGCGCGGTCAGCGCCGTTCTACACCAATACCGTTTCGAACACTGCGTTTCGCGGCTTCGGCGGTCCGCAGGGCATGGTCGGCGGCGAGCGGGTAATGGAGGAAATCGCCTACGCGCTCGGCAAAGACCCGCTCGAGATCCGCAAGATCAACTTCTACGGCACGACGGACCGCAATGTGACACCTTACCACCAGACGGTGGAAGACAACGTCATCCATCGCGTGGTCGAGGAGTTGGAGAAGAGCGCCGACTACGAGAAGCGCAAACGCAAGATCGCGGCCTTCAACGCCGGCAGCGAGTTAATCAAGCGCGGCATTGCGCTGACCCCGGTGAAGTTCGGTATCTCCTTCACGGCGACGCATTTCAATCAGGCGGGCGCGCTGGTTCACGTCTACACCGACGGCTCGGTTCACCTGAATCACGGCGGCACCGAGATGGGGCAGGGGCTCTACGTCAAGGTGGCGCAGGTGGTTGCCGAAGAATTCCAGATCGACATCGACCAGGTGAAGATCACCGCCACGACAACAGGCAAGGTGCCGAACACCTCGGCGACCGCCGCATCGTCCGGCTCCGACCTCAACGGCATGGCGGCGCAGAACGCGGCGCGCCAGATCAAGGACCGGCTTTGCGATTTCGCCTCCGAGAAATGGGGGCTGCCGAAGGATCAGATCAAATTCCTGCCCAACCGGGTGCGGATCGGCAATCAGGAGATACCGTTCCCGGAACTCGTCAAGCAGGCCTATATGGGCCGGGTGCAGCTTTCGGCTGCGGGCTTCTACAAGACGCCGGAAATCCACTGGGATCGGGAGAAGGGACGTGGCCAGCCCTTCTATTATTTCGCCTATGGCGCGGCTTGCGCGGAGGTGTCGATCGACACGCTGACGGGCGAATACATGGTGGAGCGTGTCGACATCCTGCACGAGACAGGGCGCTCGCTTAACAGGGCGATCGACATTGGCCAGATCGAGGGCGCGTTCATCCAGGGCATGGGCTGGCTGACCACCGAGGAACTGGTGTGGGACGAGAAGGGGCGACTGAGGACGCACGCGCCATCGACCTACAAGATTCCGCTCGCCTCCGACCGGCCGAAAATCTTCAACGTCATGCTCGCCGACTGGGCCGACAATGTGAAGCCGACCGTGCACCGCTCGAAGGCAGTGGGCGAGCCGCCCTTCATGCTGGCAATCTCGGTGTTGCACGCGCTGTCCGACGCGGTCGGCAGCGTCGCCGACCACAAGATCTGCCCGCGCCTAGACGCTCCGGCCACGCCCGAGCGGGTTCTGATGGCGGTGGAGCGGCTGAAGCGGGAAGCGTCGGCCTAGCGCGGCAGGCGAACCGCGCTATCCTTTCGTCATGAGCTCGATCCTCTCAGGCCTACAGTCCTTCCTCGCCTCGCCGGGGCAGAAGGCGTTCGTGGAGGTGACGGAAGCGAAGGGCTCAACGCCGCGGGAGGCGGGCGCATGGATGCTTGTGCGCCCCGATGCCATCTTTGGCACGATCGGCGGCGGGCAGCTGGAATTCCTGTCGATCGACAAGGCGCGCGAGTTGATCGCCAAGAACGAGGCGACGGGCGCGCTCGACATTCCGCTCGGGCCGGAGATCGGCCAGTGCTGCGGCGGGCGCGTGGCGTTGTCGATTACACTGATGGATGAGACCAAGGGCGCGGAGTTGCTGGAGCGGGCTGCGCGTCAGGATGCACGGCGGCCGCATGTCTACCTGTTCGGCGGCGGGCATGTCGGACATGCGCTCGCCGAGGCGCTCGAACTCCTGCCGCTCAATGTGAGCGTGGTCGAGACACGGGCGGACGCGCTAGCCGGCCTGCCCGAAACCGTGACCGCGCGCCTCACTGCGGTGCCTGAAGAGGCGGTGCGAGAGGCGCCGGAAAAGTCAGCTTTTGTCGTGCTTACGCACGATCATGCGCTCGATTTCCTGATCGTCGCCGAGGCGTTGAAGCGCGCTGATGCCGCCTATGTCGGCATGATCGGTTCGAAGACGAAACGCGAGACCTTCCGCCGCTGGTATCTGAAAGAGGCCGGCGGCAGCGACGAAGACGCCGCACGGCTCGCCTGCCCGATCGGCGGCAGCGAACTCATCGACAAGCGTCCGGCGGTGATCGCCGCGCTGACGTCTGCCGAGATCATGCGCGCGCTCGGCCAAGGCTCAAGTTGAGCCGCACAGACGTGGCAATTGAAGGTAACGAGCGGCTAACCCTGGGTCGTGCGAGCAGTCAGGGTTTAGGAATTGGAAACTTGGGAGGCTCAAGACGTCTTAAAAAGGTAGGCGTCAATAATGACCTCATTCGAACTTGCGACCAGCTTCCTGCAGGGCTTTGGTATTGTTGGGCTTGTCTCTTTCGCCTACTCGGCAGCGCTAGCATGCAATCTAGGCCGGTCATGCAAGATTGTGGCGATCCCTTTCATCTTTGGCGTCGGAACGGCAGCGACCATGTGGCTGCCGATCGTGCTCGCGCCGGGGCTCCTGTTCGACCTGCGTCATGTTTTTATTGTTTTGTCGGCATTGTTCGGAGGCTGGCCGTCGTTGGCAGTGACGACGGTGGTGAGCGCGGTGATGCGCTTCTGGCAGGGCGGCGCGGGCGCTACCGCAGGCCTTCTTGGCATCGGGATTTCCGCACTGGTTGGTGTCGCAGCAATCTACATCCTGCGGGAACGAGCACAGAACCTGAAGACGCTGAGCGCGATGGCAGTCCTAGCTTCAGCATCAATGGTGAGCATCTTTGTGCTTCCCTGGGAAGTCGTGATGCTCATCTCAAGAGAAGTGTTGGGACCAACGGTGTTCGCCAACTTCATCGGTGTATTGCTCGCCGGACATATTCTGGAGACGCATCGCAGGCGCTACGCTCGCCAGCAACGCCTTACGGAAGAAGCATTCACCGATGCGTTGACCGGACTGGCGAACAGGCGGACATTCGATACCAACGGTCCCCGGCTCGTTGACGAGGCGGCTGCTTCGGGCCTGCCCTATGTGATGATGATCATCGACATCGACCACTTCAAATCGGTCAATGACCGCTTTGGACATGATGTCGGTGATCTTGCCCTGCAGCATGTTGCCCAGGTTGTGAGCCTAAACGTGAGGCGCGGCGATATCGCGGCCCGATACGGGGGCGAGGAGATCGTACTCCTCCTGTTCGGTTACGACAGACACGAGGCCCAGAACGTGGCCGACAGGATCAGGACCGCGATTGCAGACAGCCCGGTTGAGCTCGAAGGCTCGCTGGTTAGCATGACCGTTAGCGTCGGCGTTCACATGCCAGCGGAAGAAGAGCCGTTCTCTCGCACGTTCCAGAGAGCCGACCGCGCACTCTACAAGGCGAAGCGCAACGGGCGGGACAGGGTGGAGTTCGCCCAGGCGGCTTGAGGCGTCTTACCGCCCCGCCAGCAAGTCGCGGATCATGCGCTGGCAGCGCTCGGCCATGAAGTCGAGCAGCAGCCGAACCTTCGGGTCCTGAAAGTTCTTATGCGGATAGACCGCTGCGAGCTTTACCGGCGATGGCGGGAAATCCGGCAGCACCACGCGCAGTCGTCCATCGCGCAGGAATGGCTCGACCTCGAAACGCGGCTTGTTGGCGACGCCGCGGCCGGCCAGCGCCCAGCCGGTCAACACGTCGCCGTCATCGGTATCGTAGGGGCCGCGCACCTCGACCTTCTCCGGCCCTTGCGGCGTATGAAGCGTCCAGGTGAAGTCGCGCGAGCCCGGATAGCGCAGAAGCAGGCAGTCGTGTTTTCGCTCGACGAGGTCGGCGGGCCGGCGCGGCTCGCCGCGCTTTTCCAGATAAGAAGGCGCGGCGACCAGCACGCGCTCGCAATCGAGGATTCCGCGCATCCTGAGGCTGGAATCCTCAAGCAGTCCCATGCGGAAGGCGACGTCGATGCCCTCCTTCATGATATCGACATTGTGATCGGAGAGCCGAAGCCTCACTTCGATGTCGGGGTAGCGATCGTGGAACTCCGGGATGCCGGAGGCGATGAGCCGCCGGCCGATGCCGAGCGGCGCGGTGACCCGGATGGTGCCGCGCGGGTGGCCGGACAGCGCGACGACGGCCGCCTCGGCCTCGCTGACCGCATCGAGAATCTGTTTGGCGCCCTTGTAGAACACGCGGCCATGCTCGGTCGGCATCAGCTGCCGGGTCGTGCGGTTGAACAGGCGGACGCCGAGGTGCTTTTCCAGTTCCTTGACGCGGTTCGAGGCCACCGCGGGCGAAATGCGCATATCGCGCCCGGCGGACGACAGATTTCCGAGTTCAACGACCCTGACGAAGACAGCTACGTTGTCGAGATAGGCCATGGCATTCCGTTCATTTACAATGGGCCATTATTTTCCGATTATTTTTGAAAGTCATCGTGCATCTCATCCCTTTCCGTTTAGAATGCAGGCCCTAAGGTCGCGGGTGAGGCAAAGCCGAGGGGTGTCATGCAGGATTTCGCGATCTTCTGGGATTGGCTCGCCTTCGCGGCGCGCTGGCTGCACGTCATCACCGGCATCGCCTGGATCGGTTCATCCTTCTATTTCATCGCGCTCGACCTCGGCCTGGTGAAGCGCGACGGCATGCCCGAAGGCGTGCATGGCGAGGAGTGGCAGGTCCACGGCGGCGGCTTCTACCACATCCAGAAATACATGGTCGCGCCGGCGGCGATGCCGGAACATCTGACCTGGTTCAAGTGGGAATCCTACTGGACCTGGATGTCAGGCTTCATCCTGCTTGCGATCGTCTACTACGTGGGAGCCGACCTCTATCTGATCGATCCCAACGTGCTCGACATCTCCCCGTTGACGGCCATCGCCATCTCGGTCGGCTCGCTGGTCGTCGGCTGGCTTTTCTACGACCAGTTGTGCAAATCGCCGCTCGGCCAGAACGACACCACGCTGATGCTGATCCTCTATGCGATCCTGGTGCTGATCGCGTGGGGATACACGCAGGTGTTTTCGGGCCGCGCCGCCTTCCTGCATCTCGGCGCGATAACCGCGACGATCATGTCGGCCAATGTGTTCCTGGTCATCATTCCGAACCAGAAGATCGTGGTCGCCGACCTCATCGCGGGCAGGAAGCCTGATCCGAAATACGGCAAGATCGCCAAGACGCGGTCGCTGCACAACAACTACCTGACGCTGCCCGTCATCTTCCTGATGCTCTCCAATCACTACCCGCTCGCCTACGCGACCGAGTTCAATTGGGTCATCGCGTCGCTGATTTTCATCATCGGTGTGCTGATCCGGCATTATTTCAACACCATGCACGCCCGCAAGGGGCAGCCGCACTGGACCTGGGGCCTGTCGGCGGTGCTGTTCATAGTCATTATCTGGCTGTCGACGGTGCCTGAACAACTGACCGGCGAAAGAAAGCTGTCGGCGACGGCGGAGCGCTTCGCCTCGGGGCAGCATTTCGATGCCGCCCGCGACACGGTGATGGGCCGCTGCGCGATGTGCCACGCGGCCGAACCGACATGGGAAGGCATGCATTTCGCGCCGAAGAATGTTCGCTTCGACACCGATGCCGAAATCGCCGAACGGGCGCGCGAAATCTACTTGCAGGCGGGCGTCAGCCACGCCATGCCACCCGGCAATGTTTCCGGTATCACGCCCGACGAACGTGCGCTGCTGGTGACGTGGTTCGAGGAGGCGCGGGGGCATTGATTTCGCGCGCCGTGAGCAAATCTCCCCTCCTCATTCGCGGCAGGCTTCTCTCGTTTCTTTCTGAACCTGAAAGCACCGACGACGAAGCGTCCTACCGCTACGAGACGGACGGCGGCATTCTGGTGCGCGACGGTGTCATCGAAGCTGTTGGCGATTTCGCGGAAATCGGCGCCGGAGTTGGAAAGGGCGTCGAGGTCGCCGATCACCGGCCGCATCTGATCATGCCCGGCTTCATCGATGCACACGCGCACATGCCGCAGATGCAGGTGATCGCCAGCTATGGCGCCGAACTGCTCGACTGGCTCAACAACTACACCTTTCCTGCGGAGACGAAATTCGCCGACGCCAGCCATGCGCGGCGCATCGCCGGCCATTTCCTCGACATGCTGATCCGCCACGGCACGACGACGGTCGCCGCCTATTGCTCCGTGCACAGGGCCAGCGCGGAAGCGCTATTCGAGGCCGCGTTGCTGCGCGACATGCGCATCATCGCCGGCAAGGTGATGATGGACCGCAATGCGCCGGATGGGCTGAGGGATACGCCGCAATCCGGCTATGACGACAGCAAGGCGCTGATCGGCCGCTGGCACGGCAAGGGGCGGCTGAGCTATGCGATTACGCCGCGCTTCGCCATCACGTCGACGGCGGAGCAGATGGAGATGGCCGGCGCGCTGGCGGCGGAGCATCCGGAGTTGCACATCCAGACACATCTGTCGGAAAACCATGCGGAGATCGCGCTTGCCGAGGAACTCTTTCCGGATCGGACCGACTACACCGACATCTATGACCACTACGGACTGACCGGTCCGAAAACGCTGTTCGGCCACTGCATCCATCTGTCCGAGCGCGAGGCCGATGTGCTGGCCGACAGCGAGTCGGTGGCCGTGTTCTGTCCGACGTCAAACCTCTTTCTCGGCTCTGGCCTGTTCGACTACCAGCGCTACCGCAAGCGCGGCAAGACGCTGCGGGTGGCGGCGGCGACCGATGTCGGCGGCGGCACGAACTACTCGATGCTGCGCACGATGGACGAGGGCTACAAGGTGATCGCGCTGCAGGGCGAGAAGCTGAACCCGCTCGCCGCGTTCTGGCAGGTCACACTGGGCAACGCGCAGGCGCTTTCGCTTGACGAACGTGTCGGCGCGTTGGAGCCGGGCCGCGAGGCCGATTTCGTGGTGCTGGACGCGAGCGCTACGCCTGCAATGCAGGTGCGGGCGGAGACGATCGAAACGCTGGCTGAGGAGTTGTTCCTGCTCCAGACGATGGGCGACGATCGGGCGATCGTGGAAACCTATGTCGCCGGCAAACCCATGAAGAGCGGGCTGGAGGGCTGACACCTTCGCCTCTATGGTGCCGCCTCCAACGACCAAGCTTTCGTCCATGCCAATCTCCGACCCAAAAGCGTTCTTTGCGTCCCTGTTCGACGCGGCGGTCGCAGTTGCCGATCCGGAGCGTGTGATCCGCGACTTCCTGCCGGCGAAGCCGAGGGGGCGGACGATCGTCATCGGCGCAGGTAAGGGTTCGGCCCAGATGGCGAGGGCATTCGAGCAAGCGTGGGACGGCCCGCTCTCCGGTGTCGTTGTCACGCGCTACGGCTATGCTGTTTCCTGCGAACGGATCGAGATTTTGGAGGCCGCGCACCCCGTGCCGGACGAGGCGGGATTGCGTGCAACCGAACGGCTGCTCCAAACGGTGTCCGGCCTGACAGCGGACGACATGGTCGTGGCGCTGATCTCCGGCGGCGGGTCGGCGCTGCTGCCGGCTCCGCCCGCGGGAATGACGCTTGCGGACGAAATCGCCATCAACGAGGCGCTGCTCGCCTCCGGCGCGCCTATCTCGGCTATGAACACGGTGCGCAAGCATCTGTCGGTGATCAAGGGCGGCCGGCTGGCCGCGGCAGCGCATCCGGCCAAGGTCGCGTCGCTCGTGGTCTCCGACATTCCCGGCGACAATCCGGCCTTTGTCGCGTCGGGGCCGACCGTGCCCGACAGTGCGACACGTGCTGATGCGCTCGCAATTGTAGATGCCTATCGCCTCAAGCTGCCAGATACAGCGATGGCGCATCTGCGGTCGGACGCGGCCAATGCACCGATGCCCGACGATGCGCGCTTCGCCGGAAACGAGGTGCATGTCATCGCTTCGGCGGCGAAGTCGCTCGAGGCGGCGGCCGCCGAGGCAGAGCGGCAGGGCATCAGGGCGGTCATCCTGTCGGATTCGATGCAGGGCGAAGCGCGCGACGTCGGCGCCGTGCATGCGGCGATGGCGCGGGAAATCGCCATGCGCGACCGGCCGTTCGCCAAACCTGTGCTGCTGCTCTCTGGCGGCGAGACGACCGTCACGATCCGCGACAAGGGCGGGCGCGGGGGACGCAACACAGAGTTCCTGCTGTCGCTGGCGCTCGGCATCGATGGTGCGGTGGGCATCCACGCCTTCGCCGCGGACACGGACGGTATCGACGGGTCGGAGGACAATGCCGGCGCCTTCGCCGACTGGCGCACTGCCACGCGGCTGCGCGAACTCGGCCACGACCCCCGTGCATTGCTGGCGTGGCATGATGCCTGGGGCGCGTTCGACGCGCTGGGCGATTTGTTCGTGCCGGGACCGACGGGCACGAACGTCAATGATCTCAGGGCGGTGCTGGTCGGACAGAAAGCGCCACTACGATAGTGCAGTTTGCGATTCTCTTCCAAGTGTGAAGAATTCAAACTTGTCGGCAAGTTGCGCCGCTTGTCATTAGAGGTCAGTATTACTCGGCATGTATCCTTGGGCTGAGCAGCTTGAGATGACATCTCTGGTAGGTATTGCATGAAATGGCCGTACTGCTTTAGCGGATTCAAGTCTCAGAGACTTAGGGCATGCATTGCTGCCCTCTTCATAGTGCTGCCGAGTTGGTTTCTGGTGTTGACGCCCGCTGCCAATGCCATCAGTTGCGACGAAGACTGCCATCGGCGATGTCGTGTTTGCGCATTCGGCGTCTGCGTGGTCGAACCCTCATGCCATCTGAATTGCGAGGCGGCCAAGAAAGCAGCTTGCGCGGCACAAACACCCCTGCCGATCCCATTGCCTCCAGGTCCTGGGGACATCGCAGACCCTGCAATGCTTCTATGCAGGGATACTTATCTGCCGGCCTACCAGGCCTTCACGCATTCCGTGATCGCATTTTGCGCGAACTGGGAAGGGCGCGCGTCCGATCTCGATCTAATCGAATGGGCAACCGAATATCTCGTCGAGTTGAACCTTTTCGATTGGGCTGAATTTGACGGTGTGAATATGCGTTGGTGTCCCCTGAACGGCACTGGGATGGTGCCGGCGGCGAATCGCATCTTGCTCAATCCGAATCTCAAATCGAATCCATACGAGGTTGCCGCAACGCTCGCTCATGAGATGATTCACGTCAGGCAGTTTAGAAGATGGCCCAATGACGAGTTTGAGTGCCGCTATGGCGAACAGCTGGTGAAGGGCCATGGTCAGGGGCGTGCAAACGCAATCGAAGATGAGGCCTATGCATTCGAGGATGAAGTTCGGGAATTGATCTACAATCCCCGTCGACCGGAAAACTGACCGTCTTCCTGTGCGCGCTGTTACATCTGGTAGACGTTTCTGCCAACCTAGGCGCTGATGTCTATCACGCCGCAATCGCCGGCTTCTGTGCCGAAGGCGACGCGGCGGCCGGCATTGTCCCAAGCCATCGAGGTGACGGCCCCTTTGCCGGGGCGGCGCAGCAGCACTTCCTTCTGGTCGGCGCAGCGCGCGGCCAGCACCATGCCGTCCACATAGCCGATGGCGACGACCTCGTCGGTGGGGTGAAAAGCGACTGCGGTGACCATGGCGTCGCCGCGTGTGCCGAGCTCCAGCGGCGCCTTGCCCATCGGGCCGTCCTTGCCCTGGAATGGCCAGACGATCGCCGCCGGCGCGCCGGAACTCGCCAGCCAGCGGCCTTTTGGCCCCCATGACAGGCTCTTCACCTTGGCCGGGTAGCCGGACATGCGCATGTCGCGGCCATCGGCAAGTTTCCAGCCATGCAGGGCGTTCTCCTGCATCGAGGTGATCAGATATTGCCCGTCAGGCGAGAAGGTAATGCCGGTGTGCGCGCCCGCCCATTCCAGCTCGGTCGGCTTGCCCTCGGTGGCGGGGAAATGGAGTGTTGCGCCGTTGTAGCGCGCGATAGCGATACGCATGCCTTTCGGGGCGAAGGCGATGTCCTCCGCCGTGCGCTGGTGCTGGAATTCGCGCACCTTGCCGTCGGGAAGCCTCACGAAGGCCGAACGGCCGACGGTCCAGGCGACAGCGCCATTCGGACCGGCGGCGACCGCAGACACCCACTTGCGTCCGGCATTGCCAAGCTCGGTGATCGAACCGTCGGCCGCGACAGCGCAGACCCTGCCGTCCTCGCCGCCGGTGATCACAGATTTGCCGTCCAGCGCCGGCTCCGCCGCCAGCAGTCCATCATGCGCTTCCGCCGTCTTGTGGCCGTGATCGAGCCGGTGAACGACGCCATCGGCAAGCGCGAAATGCGGCACATCGCCAAGCCAGCAGGCGGTTATGCAATGGCCGGTCAGGTCGAGCGGGGCAACGGTGGGCATTCAGCTTATTATTTGGAGCAAACAGCTATCGGACTTGTTCAAGTAGCCAGCGTGTATGGGTCTTGCCATCAATCCGGACCAGCTGAGGTATGATGTTAGCTTCTGATCCATCGTCGGTCAGCTTCTCACAAACGCTTAATCCGCGGATCATCACGCCAAATGCGTTGGGCGCGTCATATTCCATATACGCTCTAAGCAGCGTCGGCTTGATGCGGCCTTCATCGAACGATTGAAGCCTGAGAGGCAGCGTTGCCTGACCGCCCTTGGTTGCCTGCAACTCAACCAAAAATTCGTCTCTTGTTAGAATCTTATCGTCTCTCGTGATCTCAATTCTTTTGTAGCTTGACGGAGATCGAAGCCGATCCTTCAACGCTTCCTCACATGCCATAACAAACTTACCCTCAGAAGGATTGCAGCCGCCGACGAGCGACGAGAAGAGTATCACAAGCAGGCTATTCTTCATGCAACCACTGACCCAACCCAGTAGCGATAGATCGAGATGCTACTACCATCCGGGCGACATAGTGCAAAACGGCATCAGGCCTGGCAGGCCTCGAAGGTGCGCTTCAGACGCTCGGTGTCGAGGTCGCGGCCGATCAGAACCAAACGGCTCTCATGCTTCTCGCCGTCCTTCCATGCGCGCTGGTGGTCGCCTTCAAGGATCATGTGCACGCCCTGCACCACATAACGCTCGGGGTCGTCCTTGAGCGCGATGATGCCCTTGAGCCGCAGAATGTTCGGCCCGTCCATCTGGGTGGTCTTTTCGATCCACGGGAAGAATTTCTTCGGGTCCATCTCGCCGGCGCGGAGCGAGATCGACTGCACAGTCACGTCGTGAATGTCGGAGGCATGGTGGTGATGATCATGGTCATGCCCATCATGGTCGTGGTGATCATGATCGTGATCGTCCGCGTCGAGAAAGTGCGGATCGTTCTCCAACGCGCGCTTCAGGTCGAAGGCGCCGCGGTTAAGCACCTCGGCCAGCTCGACACCCGAGCGCTCGGTCTTGTGGATGCGCGCAGACGGGTTGATGGCGCGCACGGTCGCCTCCACCTGTGCCAGTTCCTCGGCACTTACCAGATCTGTCTTGTTGAGTACGACGACGTCGGCGAAGGCGATCTGGTCCTCGGCTTCCTTGCTGTCCTTGAGGCGCAGCGGCAGATGCTTTGCGTCTACGAGCGCCACCACCGCGTCGAGCCGGGTCTTGGAGCGCACGTCGTCATCCATGAAGAAAGTCTGCGCGACCGGTGCGGGGTCAGCCAGTCCGGTGGTCTCGACGAGGATGGCGTCGAAGCGGCCCGGCCGGCGCATCAACCCTTCCACGGTGCGAATAAGATCGCCGCGCACCGTGCAGCACACGCAGCCATTGTTCATCTCGTAGATTTCCTCATCGGATTCCACGATCAGGTCGTTGTCGATACCGATCTCGCCGAACTCGTTGACGATGACCGCGTAACGCTTGCCGTGGTCCTCGGAGAGAATGCGGTTCAGAAGCGTGGTCTTGCCGGAACCGAGATAACCGGTGAGGACGGTGACGGGGAGGGGAGCGGTGTTGGGAGCGGCAGCTTCGGACATGGTGCGGCCTTTGTAATGTCGGTGAAGATTTGGTGCCGGTCATATAGGGGCACCGAGGGCGGATTGCATCATCCAACTCAGGGAACGATGCGTGCCAATTGCGCTACTTGAGACGCTCCAGATCGAACCGGTCGACATCGGCGAGCAACTCAAGCAGACCCGAGACAGCGTGATCGAGAATGCGCTCGCCAGCTTCCGCAGTCGCTGCAGCGGCGTTGCCGGTCGCACCGGCTGGAGAAAGATCGCTCATTTTCCAGCCGAGCGCATGCGGCCCATAAGCGCGCAGATGCGTGAACGCGCCGGCGAAATCGGACTGGGCGCTGGGGAAGTTTCGTGCCCGGCTCATGTCGACGAGGTCGGGGCGCAACGCCAGCATGACCGAGGTTTCAATGAAGCCGGCGTGGATGTCGATGGCGCGGGCCGCATCCGTCACCAGATCTGGCGGATAGCCGAAGCGCGTCCAGCTCGTTGCGACCGCGAGCATGGTGAAGCGAACGCGCAGCTCCGTCGCGACGATGGTCATCAGCGGCGAGTTCCCGCCATGCGCGTTGAGCATCACGAATTTGCGGATGCCACGCCGGTTGGCCTCTTCACCGATTGCGATCCAGCGGTTCACCGCGTCGTCGAAGGCAAGGCTGCGGGTCGCCGGATCGTCCGAGTGCTCTATCGAATAGCCGACTTTTTCCACCGGCAGGAATTCAACCTCGGGCACCGGCGGAAGACGTTTGCGCAGCCGCGCACAGATGCCTTCGGCAATGATCCAGTCGGTCTCTGGCGGGAGATGCGGGCCGTGCTGCTCCGTCGCGCCGAGCGGCAAGATAGCGATCCTGCCACGAACGGTCTGTTTGTCGGCAGCCTTTGTCATAGAAATGAAAAATCACTCTGGCATGAGGGCGAACATGTTGCCGGCAAAGCGCCAGTCGGCAAGACTGCCGACAGTTCGGAACCGGCGTGAAACTTATCATTTCGCGGGCGTTCGCCGCAAACTGCTAACGGGGTTACCCAGGGAGGGCACCATGGCCAAGGCGGCGAAGGGCGCCATGATCGGCAGGCTGCAATCGGCGGCCAGGCTTTCGCGGACGATGCTGGCTTCAAGGCTTCTGCAGCAGGGTCTCTATGCCGGACAGGATCAGGTAATGCTGGCGCTCAGCGATACCGACGGGCAGACGCCGGGGGCGCTTGCAAACCGGCTCGGCGTGCGCCCTCCGACGATCACCAAGACGATAAACCGGTTGCAGACCCAAGGCTTTCTCGAGCGCCGGGCGAGCGAGACCGACTCGCGGCAGGCGCATATCTTTCTCACCGAGACAGGCCGCGACGCCATCCGCTCGATCGAAAAATCGATCCGCAAGACCGAGAAGCAGGCGATGAAGGGTCTCGACAAGAAGGACCAGAAGACGCTCGGAAAATTCCTCAACCGGATCGAGGCAAACCTGTCGAACATCGAGGTCGAACAGGACGATTCCGACGACGACGGGGACGAATAGCGCCGAGGCAGTCCTTGCCCGTCCAAAATAAACAGACGATTAAGGGCGATCGCAGCAGCCAAGTGATCACCTTTTGAAGCCACCCAAGATCAGAGCCGAAACCGCGGCCCCGCTCTCCGCGATCCTTCTGGTGGCGGCGTCGACCTTCGTGTTCTCGACTTTCGAGGCGAGCGCAAAGTTCGTTGTCGTCGCGGGCGTGGCGCCGCTCTTCGTGGCCTGGGTACGTTACGTCGTTCACGTCATTGCCGTCGTGGTGTTCTACCGCGCCTGGCGCGATCCGGCGGCGCTTCTGCCGCGAAACTATTTCCTGCAAATCGTGCGTGCGCTGTGTCTGTTCGGCGCAACCGTTTCCACCTTCCTTGCCCTGCAGACCCTTCAGCTGGCTGAAAGCGTATCGATCTTTTTCGCCGCGCCGATGGTCATTACCGCACTCGCCGGTCCCCTGCTCGGCGAGTGGGCCGGGTGGCGGCGCTGGCTGGCGGTTATTGCCGGCTTTGTCGGCGTGCTGATCATCGTGCGGCCCGGCTTCGGCGTGTTCGAGATCGGCCATGTTTATGCCTTCGCCAACATGCTCATTTATGCCTGCTACGCTATCCTGACGCGAAGGCTGGGGGCGACCGAAAGCGCGCAGAGCATGATCTTCGTGTCCGGCCTGGCGCCCGTCATCCTCATGCTGCCGCTGGTGCCGTTCTACGCCAGCCTTCCCACGGACGCAGTCGTGATCGGCGTTTTCCTTACCCTTGGCATACTCGGCGCCGGGGGGCACCTGCTGTTCATACTCGCCTACCGGCAAGCGGAAGCAACCGCCCTTGCGCCGGTGTCCTACCTGCAGATGGTCTGGTCCATCGCGCTGGGGTGGCTGGTGTTCGGCGATTTCCCCGATCGTTGGGTCATGACGGGTGCTGCGATCATCATGGCCGGCGGCATCTACATCGCCCATCGCGAGCACCGCCTGCGGCTTGCGACCCGAAGTGCGCCGACACCAGAATCCGGAGAGCCGGCGAAAAAGCTTTGACTTGCCGGACGGCATTGGCCTAAGAGCAATTAAACAGTTTAGGTCTTTGCGCCAGGCCAGCCGTTTTGGGGGAAGAGCCGCTGGCTCAGAAAATCAAGCTTTCGACGATTGCCGAAGGACTCGGGGTTTCGACCGCCACCGTGTCGCTGGCCCTGCGCGACAGTCCGCTTGTGGCTGACGCCACGCGCGAACGCATCAAGGCGCACGCACGCGAGATCGGCTATATCTACAACCGCCGTGCAGCCAGCCTGCGCACGTCGCGGTCGGGCATCGTAGGGGTCGTGGTGCACGACATCATGAACCCGTTCTATGCCGAGATACTGCGCTCCATCGAGACGGAACTCGACCGTTCGCGGCAGACCTTCCTGCTGTCCAACCACTACGACCAGATCGAGAAGCAGCGCACCTTCATCGACACGCTGCTGCAACTCGGCGCCGACGGGGTGATCATGTCGCCGGCCATCGGCACCCCGCCTGAGGACATCCGGCTCGCCGAGGACAACGCGATGCCTGCCGTGCTGATTGCGCGGTCGGTGGAGGGCGCGGGCGTTCCGGTGTTTCGCGGCGACGACGCCTACGGCATAGGGCTCGCCACAAACCATCTCATCTCGCTCGGCCATACCCGCATCGCGATGATTGGCGGCACGGACCAGACCTCGACAGGCCGCCACCGCTATCAGGGTTATGTCGCGGCGATGGAAAAGGCCGGGCTGGAAGTGCTGACGTCGATGCGCATTCCGGGTCCGCGTACGAAGCAGGCGGGTTTCGAGGCCGCCGTGACGTTCCTGGCGCTCGAGGAAAAACCGACGGCGGCCGTCTGCTGGAACGACCTCGTCGCTATCGGCCTGATGAACGGGATCGCCCGTGCCGGGCTGGTTCCGGGCGTGGACATTTCTGTCACCGGCTATGACGACCTCGAAGAAGCGGCGATCGCCACGCCTGCGCTGACCACCGTCTGGAACGGCCAGCGCGAGGTGGGCCGGCGCGCGGCGCGTGTCCTGCTCGACCGGCTAAACGGCGCTCCGCTCGAGCCGAAGCAGGAACTCATCAAGCCGGAATTGCATATCCGCCAGTCGACCGGTAAGCCGCGCCAGCGAAGCTGATCTGCGCCGCCAATTCGGCGCAACCACCATCACGGAAGAAACGATGAGCGCACCGACGAGCGAGATCACCATCCTTGTTCCGGGCGGGCTGCATCCGCACGCGGTCGAGCGCGTCGGCGAGCGCTTTCGGCTCGTTCGTATCGACCGCGCCGATCCCGCGCTGATCGACGCCGCGCTGGCGGCCGAGGTGCGCGGCGCGGCCGTTTCCTCGCCGGTCAACGCGGCTTTCGTCGATGCGCTTCCGAAGCTTGAGATCGTCGCGAGTTTCGGAGTCGGCTATGACCATGTCGACGCAGCGCACTGTGCGAAACGCGGCGTCGTGGTGACCAACACGCCGGACGTGCTGACCGAGGAAGTGGCCGATACGGCGCTCGGCTTGCTGATCAACACAGTGCGGGAACTGCCCAAGGCGGAAGCCTGGCTGCGCGATGGAAAATGGGCTGGCGAGGGCAACTATCCGCTGACGGCGGCAACCCTGCGCGGGCGCAGTGTCGGCATTTTCGGCATGGGCCGAATCGGCCAGGCAATAGCGCGCCGCATCGAGGCGTTCGGTCTGCCCGTGAGCTACCACAACCGCCGGAAGGTCGAAGGCGTGCCGTATACGTATCACGCGAGCCTGAAGGAGATGGCCGCGGCCGTCGACACTCTCATTTCCGTCGCGCCTGGTGGCACCTCGACTGAAAAGGCCGTGAATTCCGATATCCTTGCCGCCCTCGGCCCGGACGGCGTTTTCATTAATGTCGGGCGCGGCAGTACGGTCGACGAGCCGGCGCTGGTCAAGGCGCTTTCCGACGGCACAATCCACGCTGCCGGGCTCGACGTGTTCGCCGACGAGCCACGCGTGCCGGACGCTCTCCTCGCGCTTCCCAATGTTTGTCTGCTGCCGCATGTCGGTTCGGCGACAATCCATACGCGCCAGGCGATGGCCGATCGGGTCGCCGACAATCTGGTGTCGTGGTTCACTGAAGGAACCGCAATCTCGCCGGTGCCCGAAACGGCTGAAATCGCTCGCCGGCGTTGACGCGAAGCGAAATTCTTAACGCGGCCTTTACTTCCGTCACGCGATCTTCCCACCCATGCAAATCAGGCCGGGGGACGGGCGATGGGGGTGATGAAATTTGGCGGCGGCATGCTCGTCATGGCGCTGGCAGGCGCTGCATATCTGGGGCCGTCCGGCAACCTTCCCGCTGATATCTCCGAAGAGAACGGCGCCTCGATCCACCAGCGGTTCGAAGTGCTGCGCGCCGGTCGCCAGACCGGCTGCTTCGTGAGCAAAGGGGAGCAGGTTTCCGACTTGCGTGCCAGGCTCGAAATCGGGACCGGGTGCAGCGACGACCTCGGCGACTATGCCGATGCGCGCTACTGGTCTGACGTGTCCGATGGCACCGTGGAGTTCGTTGCCGAGGATGGTTCGGTCGCGCTGCGTTTCGCGGCGAGCGACGGCCTCGCATTCGAGGCCTACGGGCCGGGCGCTCCGCTGATCGCGCTCAGCGACGCATCGTTCTGATCGTCTACTCCGCCGCCGACGAATAGGAACCGCGGCGAGTGCTTTGCGCGCGCACGGCATCGCCGAAAGCGCGGAATATCTTCGCCGAATTCTCGTCGGTGCTTGCCCAATATTCGGGGTGCCACTGAACGCCGACCGCAAATGCCGGCGCGTCCTTCACGGATATCGCTTCCACCGTTCCGTCAGGCGCCACGGCCTCGACGATCAAGCGCGGCCCGAGCCGGTCGACCGCCTGCCGATGGACCGAGTTGACCATGATCTCGCCGGCGCCGAAGACTCCTGCAAGGCAGGAACCTTCCGCGATCCTGACTGGCTGCCTGATCGAGAAGCGCGTGTCGTGGTCGCCATCCGGTCCGCGATGATCCATGCGGCCTGCGATGTCCTGCACTTCGGTGGCAAGCGTTCCGCCGAGAGCAACATTCATCTCCTGGATGCCGCGGCAGATGGCGAGTAGCGGAACGCCCCGCTCGACGGCCTTGCGGATGAGCGGCAGCGCGGTGGCGTCCCGGTCCAGGTCGTAGGGGCCGTTTTTCTCGCTGGCGTCGCCACCGTAGTGCGAAGGGTGCACGTTCGACTTCGAGCCAGTCACCATCACGCCGTCGACGGAAGCAAGCAGGCCATCGAGGTCGATCCGGTCTCCCATGGCGGGCACCACGACGGGCAGAACCCCGGCGGCGGCGACGAGCGCTTCAAGGTACTGATGCGGGGTCGCGTGCCAGTCATACCGGTCGAAAAATCGCTTATCGGCAGGAACCGCAACCAGGGGCTGGTTCATGTTGGCGTACCCCGAATCTGTCGAAAAATTCGCTGCATTCCCTTGCGTGATACCTCCGGTGAAGTCCACCAGCCAGCCGTTGCCCTCGCTTGTGCCATGACCGCCAAGTGCCCGTAATTTATGCAGTTTACCACGTATGTAGGTAAAAATACGATAGGCCGCGTGGCGGTGCCGGGGGTGCTGGACTTGGACCGTTCAGCGTGTATTGTCACTTTCATGCCGCCGCACTGCCGTAGAGCTGGGGGCGGCTACGGCATTCCGGAATACCAAAGGGAGGAATCTTATGGATCGTCGTTCGTTTATCAAAAGGGCTGGCCTTGCAGGCGCCGGCGCAGCTGCAGCTTCGACGCTGGCAGCGCCCGCCATCGCACAGGCCACAACTGACCTCGTCATTGTTTCGACGTGGCCGCGTGACTTCCCGGGCCTCGGCCTGCCCGCGCAGCGTCTTGCGGCGCGTATTGGCGAGCTCACCGATGGCCGCATCAACGTCCAGTACTTCGCGGCGGGCGAGCGCGTTGGTGCGTTCGACTCCTTCGACGAAGTCGCTTCGGGCAATGCACAGGCCTATATCGGCGCCGACTATTACTGGATCGGCAAGCATGCTGGCTGGGCGGCGTTCACGGCCATCCCGTTCGGCCTGACCTACACAGAGATCGACGCCTGGTGCAAATTTGCCGGCGGACAGGAACTGTGGGACGAGCTCGGCGACCAGTTCGGTATTCAGCCGATGGCGGCCGGCAACACCGGCGTTCAGATGGGCGGCTGGTTCAATAAGGAAATCAACTCGGCCGACGACCTCAAGGGCCTGAAAATGCGTATTCCGGGCCAGGGCGGCCAGGTGCTGACCAAGCTCGGCGCATCGACGGTTTCGCTGCCGGGTGGCCAGATCTACGAAAACCTCGTCTCCGGCGCTATCGACGCGACCGAGTGGGTCGGTCCGTTCAACGACTACTTCCTCAAGCTTTACGAAGCGGCCAAGTACTACTACTGGCCGGGCATGCATGAGCCGGGTGCGCAGCTGACCTTCGGCGCCAACAAGAGCTGGTTCACCAGTCTGTCGAAGAACGACCAAGAGATCATCAAGGCTGCCTGCAACGAGGAAAACTCGCTGACGATGGCCGAGACCAACGCCAATAACGGCGCGTATCTCAACAGGCTGATCAACGACCACGGCGTCGAGCTGCGTGAATTCAACGACGACGTCTATGCGGCGTTCGGTTCGGCGGCGCAGGAAGTCCTCGAGGAAGCTAAGGCGCACAGCGACCTGGCAGCCCGGATCATGGACTCGGTCGACAAGGCCCGCCGCGAAATCGGCGCGTGGACCAGCATCTCCGACATGGCTTATGTGCAGCGCCGCAACAAGGCGCTTGGCATTTAGTCGGTAACACCGGTAGCATCCAAAAAAAATGGCGAGGCGGGGCGAAAGCCCCGTCTCGCACATAACGGGGAACACGAATGTCCGGTGATACGAGTCGGGGCGCGACGCCGTCGGCAATCGGCGGGCTCGTGCTGATTTTCGGCTGGGTGAATCTCTTTATCCTGGCTGCATTCCTGATCAACAATTTTCTGATCAATGCCTTCGGTTGGCCAGGTGTTGCAGTGTTCTCGCCTGCGACCGGCCCCCTGGCATGGGTTCAGTTCGCGCTCTACGCCGCCGCGCTCGTTGTCGGAGCGGTTTACGCCTATTCTGGGCGCCATGTCCCGCTGCGTCAGCAGGCGGACTACGTCTCCGGTATCAACACCTTCTTCATACGATGGGCCTTCTGGATGGTCCTGATCGTCGGCGTCGCCGACGTCCTGATTACCTTCCTGCGCGTCGAGGGGCTGCTTGAGCCGATTGTCGGGACAGAGCTGACCCGAGATCTCGGACTGCCGCGCTTCCGAGGCACCTATGTCCATGTACCGCTAATGCTGCTCAGCGTCGTGGTTGCCTATTTCACGCGTACACTCGGCTTTCTCTGGCTGGCGCTGCTTATCGTCGTCGCCGAACTGCTGATCGTCTTCTCGCGTTTCCTGTTTTCGTACGAGCAGCCGTTCATGGCCGATCTGGTGCGCTTCTGGTACGGCGCGCTGTTCCTGTTCGCCAGCGCCTATACGCTGCTGGACGAGGGACACGTGCGGGTGGACGTGTTCTACGCGTCATTTTCGACGCGGCGCAAAGGCGCCGTCAACGCAGTGGGCGCGGTGTTTCTGGGCATCATCTTCTGCTGGACGATCCTCATTCTGGGAATGGCGTCGTCGGCCTCGATCATCAACGCACCTGTGTTCAATTTCGAGGTCACGCAATCGGCCGCGTTCGGCATGATGGTCAAATATCTGATGGCGGCGTTTCTCGGCATATTCGCGGTGTCGATGCTGATCCAGTTCGTGTCGGGCCTGTTCAGCGGCCTCGCCGACTGGCGCGGCGATCCTGGCCATGTCGAGCATGAGGGGGCGAGCATCGCCTGACGGCGTGCTCAGGTAGCGGGCGCCATGGAAATCATCTTTCTTCTCCTTCTGATCGTGCTGATGGCGGGTGCCTTGGCGTCCGGCTATCCTGTGGCATTCGCGCTTCCGGGCTCGGCCATCCTCACGGTGCTGATCGCCGCCATCTGCGGATATCTGTTTGCGGGAAATACCGACGCCTATTTCGCGCAGGGCGGGCCCGGCCAATGGCTCAGCGCCGGTGTTACCAACCTGCGAGGGATCTACTGGGAACCCGAACGAGATACGCTGATAGCGATTCCACTCTTCGTGTTCATGGGGATCATGCTGCAGCGCTCGCGCATCGCGGAAGACCTGTTGATCGCGATGGCGCAGCTGTTCGGGCCGATCCCCGGCGGTCTGGGCATTTCGGTCGTGTTCGTCGGCGCGCTGCTCGCAGCGACCACCGGAATCGTCGGCGCGACCGTCGTCGCGATGGGTCTGATCTCGTTACCCGCCATGTTGCGCAACAACTATTCGCAGCCGCTGGCGACCGGTACTATCGCCGCCTCGGGCACGCTGGGCCAGATCATTCCGCCATCGATCGTGCTTATTATCCTGGCGGACCAGCTGGCCAGCGCCTCCGACCAGGCGGGCACGGCGCGTACCGCCCTCTACAAGCAGGCGACCGGCGAGCTCACTATGCCGAGCGCGTTCAACGTCGCGCCCACGAGCGCCGGCGAAATGTTCCTTGGCGCCTTTATCCCCGGCCTCGTGCTGGTCGCCCTCTACATGATCTTCATCCTCGTGCGCGCGCTGATCAATCCCAAGGTTGCTCCCGCCGTTCCGTATGAAGGCAAGTATGACGCGGCGTTTGCCGGCAAGGTGCTCTTGGCGTTGGTGCCTCCGCTGGCGCTGATCTTCGTCGTTCTGGGGTCGATCATCGGCGGCGTCGCCACGGTGAACCAGGCCGGCGCGATCGGCGCCGCCGGGGCGCTCATCATGGCCGGCTACAAGCTGAAAGACGGCGGCAGCCGCGCCTACTATCCGGCGATCATCGCCGTCGTGTCGCTAGTGCTGATGGCGCTGATCCGCTCGCAGTTCGACGTGAACATCAAGGGCATCGACGATACGCACGACGCGATCGGCGTGACCCTCATGGTTCTGGCGCTTGGCCTGCTCGTCTTCGCTCTCTTGTGGAGCGGCTGGCGGGCCATCCGCATCGACAACACGATGTATGGCGTGATGATCGAGACGGCCAAGACGACCTCGCTTGTTTTCATCATCCTGCTTGGCGCTGCGATGCTGACCGCCGCATTCCGCGCCTTCGGCGGCGAGGAAATCGTCCGCGAATTCCTCACCGGCCTGCCGGGCGGGTTCTGGATGCAGTTCTTCATCGTCATGGCGGTGATTTTCGTCCTCGGCTTCTTCCTCGATTTCATCGAGATCGCCGTCGTCGTAGTGCCGATCGTGGCGCCGATTCTGCTTGCCGATCCGGGAGCCAACGTCACCGCGGTTTGGCTTGGCGTGATGATCGGCCTCAACATCCAGACCTCCTTCCTCACGCCGCCCTTCGGTTTCGCGCTTTTCTACCTGCGTGGCGTGGCGCCTGCGATCGTCAAGACGATCCAGATCTACAAGGGTGTCATCGCCTTCATCATCCTGCAGCTCGTGGCGCTGGTGATTGTCGCGTATGCGCCGCCGCTGGTGAACTACCTGCCGTCCCGCGTGGCGCTGCTTTCTGAGACATCGCCGCCGCCGCGGAACCCGAGCCTTCAGTATTGCGTCGACCGCTATGTGTTCGACACGCTGGAAAACAGAGGCGATACAATCCGGGCGCAGCTCGCCGCCGCGGAAGCGCTCAATCTTGCCGTGCTGCCCGAGCGCTACCAGAATCGACTGGGCGATGCGTTCACCAGCGCGAACGATGTATTCGGGCTGGTCGAGAAGGTACACGAGGCCGAGGCGGCGGTTGCGGCTGCCACGCCGGCCTATAGGCCGCTCCACAGCGCCGTGCGCGCCATCGAACGTGACGTGCGCCGGCATGAGGATGAAATCAGCGAGCTGCAGACGCGCATTTCGCGCTTGCGCGGCGACGATTCCGAAATCGTCGAGCGGCGCGAACGCCTGATGGCGCGCGTCGAGGTGCTGGAAGCCGAGAAGAACGCGCTGCTGGCGGAAATCCCGGCCGAGTGGGACGCGACCCATGACGAATTCGCCAAGCTGACCCGGGCCGAGACGCAAGCGGGCAATGCCTATCGTCGCGCCGCCGACAATTCCTATGGCGCGGTCAACGATGTCGCCGCACTTCTGGCCGACGCAGGCAAGCTTGCCGCGCTGCGCGCCAGCCTAGCCGAAGTGGATATACAGGGCGGCGACCCTGCCGAACTCGTCGACCGGCTGACCGATCTGCAGAACGAGGCAGATGCGACTGCCGGAGCTAGCGACGTTCGCTCAGGCATCAGCAATGCGCGGCGTGCGTTCGAGGGAGAGACGCCGGACCGCGGGACTGCCGCCGAAGAGGTGGCGGAAGCGCTTGCCGCCGCGGACGAGGAACTGGCGTGGCGTCAGCCGGCATCGGCGGAACTGATGCCGACGCTTGGTACCTACGCGGACACCATCCGGACAAATCTCGGACTGCGGCAGTTGCAGCGCTTCCCGCGCGAGCAGGCGCTCTACGTGGCGAGCTGCAACGCCTCGCACAGAGACGTGTCGCTGAACTTCTAGGTCGGCGCCACGGTCCCGCTGCCGCAGACATGGAGGAGCAACCATAGCGCGGCATGCGATCACCTATGACGACATCGACAAACTCGAAGCCGATGATGCAACCGGACGCCTGTACTGGAACGGTCAGCCGGTTGTCCTTGTGCAGCGGCAGCAGATCTATCTGAGAGGTTACGAACTGGCGCTCGCGACTGCAGGCGCACTCGGCGCGCTTCTCGCGGGCATTCATCCGTTCGGGGTTGCGCTCGGCTGGTGGTTAAGTGCGCCTGATTGATTGGACGCCCCGTTACCGTCATCAACAAAAAAGGGCGCCTCGCGGCGCCCTTTTCGTTTGTTCTGTTGTCCGCCGTTATTCGCGGTTGCCCAGGAACTGCAGCAGGAACATGAACAGGTTGATGAAGTCGAGGTAGAGCCTCAGCGCGCTCATGATGGCCTTGCGGCCGGCAACCAGTGCGCCGTCGCCCTCGTAATACATCTCCTTGATCTGCTGCGTGTCGTAGGCAGTCAGGCCGGCGAAGATCAGCACGCCGATCGCCGAGATGGCGAACTGCAGCGCCGAGGACGCCAGGAAGATGTTCACCACCATGGCGAGGATCAGGCCGATCAGGCCCATGAACAGGAACGAGCCCATTCCGGACAAATCGCGCTTGGTCGTGTAGCCCCACAGCGACAGAGCGCCGAAGGAGGCCGCAGTGATGAAGAACACGCGCACGATGCTCTCGCCGGTGAAGACGAGGAAGATCGAGGAGAGCGAGATGCCCATCACGGCCGCGAAGGCCCAGAAGGTCGTCTGCGCACTTGCCACGCTCATCTTGTGGATGCGCGCGCTCAGGAAGAATACGAAGCCGAGCGGCGCGAGCATGACAACCCAGCGCAGCGGGCTTCCGTACATGATCTGGGCGAATGCCGGGCTGGTCATAGCCAACTGTGCCGTGGCCATCGCCGCCACGCCGGTAATCGCGAGGCCGAGCGCCATCAGGTTGTAAACCCTGAGCATGTAGGCGCGCAGGCCTTCGTCTATTGCGGCGCCGGTGCGGCTTCCGGCGGTCGCCGCACGCGCCTGATAATTGCGAAGGTCAGCCATGTGTTTCCTCTAAGTAGCTACGTCCCGTCGGGTGTCGGGGTTTCGTGCAGCGCACGCGCCCAGGCGCCGCTGGCGGGACTCCAGCATGCCTAGGGCAGAATATGTGTGTTCTTTGCGTCAAGAACAAGTCCTGCGCCGGGTCCGCCGGCCAATAATTCGCGACATGGTTGCCGCTTGTCACATTGCGTGAGCGCTTCGCCAAAGCGTTGTTTACGCTCCACTTTGCAAACCTAGAGGTTGCGCAGGACGGGCGCCGCCTTGTGACCGAGGACCCTCCAGGTGCCGGCGAGGCCGAAACCGACCGTCAGCACGAGGGCAATCACGATGGTCGAGACGGCGACCTCGGGCAGGAAGGCCGAAGGCAGCGTCATGATCTGCGAAACCACGTACCACGCGGCGACGCCGCCGGCGAAAAGCGCAAAGGTCGCCGTCGCTAGGCCGATCATCAGGTACTCGATAGAGAACGCCGAGATCAGCATGCGGCGCGTGGCGCCCAGCGTCTTCAGAACCACCGCGTCGTGGATGCGGGCGCGGTTGCCGGCGGCCAGCGCGCCCGACAATACCAGAATGGATGCGATGAGCGCGACGGCAGCGGCAGCGCGTATTGCTGTCGCAAGTTGCGCGACGAGGCCGTTGACGATGTCGAGCGCGTCCTTGACCCGCACGCTGGTGACGGCGGGGAAAGCACGCGTGACGGCGTTGAGCAGCCGGGCGTCGTCTTCGGCATTCGAAGCTTCGTCGGTCAGCGTCGCCAGCCACGAGTGTGGCGCGCCGGCAAAGGTGTTGGGCGAAAACACCATGACGAAGTTGATACCCATCGACTCCCATTCGACCTGGCGCAGATTGGCGATGCGGGCTGTGATGTTGCGGCCGAGCACGTTGACGGTGACGGTGTCGCCTATTGCCAGGCCGATCTCGTGCGCTTCCTCGGCCGAGAAGGACACCAGCGGCTCGCCTGAATAATCGGCCGGCCACCACTCGCCCTCGCTGATCGTCGCGTTTGAAGGCGGCTCCTCTGAGTATGTGATGCCGCGGTCGCCGCGCAGCACCCACGCGCCCTCAGGTGGCATCTCGATCTCGCGCACATCGACGCCGTTGAGCGCCATGATGCGCCCGCGCAGCATGGGCACTTTCATCAGCGCACCGTCCGGCGCCTGCTCGGCGACAAGGCTGCTGAACGCGTCGATGTCGGCGTTGGGGATATCGACGAAGAAGAAGTTGGGTGCGCGCTCGGCGAGGCTGCCCGAGATCTGGCGGCGGAGATTGCCGTCGATCAGCGCCAGAGTGACGAGCAGCGTCAGCCCCAGCCCAAGCGAGAGCACGACCGAGGGCGTCAGCGCACCGGGGCGGTGGATGTTGCCGATTGCCAATCGGAGCGAGGTCGAGCGGACGCGCGGGCTGCGCCGCGCCAGCCATTGCAGCCCGACGGCCACGCTACGCAGCACGACAAATGCAAACGCCATGCCGCCGATGAAGATCACGGCAATCAGCCGCTCTTCCGACCACCAGACCGCGAACAGAGCCAGCAGCACAGCGATGGCCGCCGACAGCACGACATAGATGGCACGGGGCCAGCCGCGCGCCTCGAAACCCATTTCGCGGAAGAGCGCGGTGGCCGGCACGTCTCGCGCACGTCCGAGCGGCAGCAGTGCGAAGACCAGCGTCACCATCAGCCCGAACAACACGCCGACCGCCAGCGCGCCGGGATAGAAGCCGGCCTCGGCCGGCAGCGGCAGGAAGTTGGACAGGAAGGCGGTGGCGA
The DNA here is from genome assembly GCA_017643025.1 of Rhizobiaceae bacterium. Classification (GTDB taxonomy): domain Bacteria; phylum Pseudomonadota; class Alphaproteobacteria; order Rhizobiales; family Rhizobiaceae; genus RCIO01. Next base: position 593,187 of record JAEPOG010000004.1, on the reverse strand, counting down.
GGAACGGCATTGAGGCGCCGATGGCCACCCCGGCCGCGATGCCAATCGCGGCGATCATCAGGATCTGGACGAGGTAGACGACGAAGACGAAGCCACCGGAAGCGCCGAGACTCTTGAAGGTGGCGATGACCCCGCGCTTGCTTTCGAGATAGGCCCGTACCGCGTTGGCAACGCCGACGCCGCCGACGACAAGGGCGGTAAGACCGACCAGAGTCAGGAACTGCGAGAAGCGCGCGACATTGCTTGCCAGCGAAGGCGCGGCGTTGGTGCGCGAGCGGATGCTCCAACCGGCTTCAGGAAGCTCCGCCGCAGCCTGCTCGCGGATCGTTTCGATGGCCGCTTCGGTTGCACCCGCGGGCAGCCTGATCTTGTAGCCATGCTCGACAAGGCTGCCGGGCTGCAGCAGGCCGGTTGCGCGCAGCCCATCGATGGAGGTCATGAGGCGCGGGGCGAGGCCGAAGCCGTCGGAAATGGCGTCCGGTTCGGTGACGATGCGGGCACGAAGTTCGAATTCCTCGCTGCCGAGTACAATGCGGTCGCCGACCTCCAGGCCGAGACGCTGGAACAATAGGTCGGCGGCAGCCGCGCCATGCGCGCCGCCACGCTCGGCGAACAGATCGTCCAGCGGCAGGGCGGGGTCGGTCTCGAACTCGCCGTAGAGCGGGTAGGCGCCGTCGACGGCTTTCAGTTCCACCAGAGTTTGGTCGCTGGCATCCGGCAGCCGCACCATGGAGCGCATGTTGGCATTGGCGGCGACTTCACCGTATCGTTCCAAAAACGTCTGTTCCTCGGGTGTCGTCTCGCGGTGGATCAGTTCGAAGCGGATGTCGCCACCGAGCAGCACCTGGCCTTGGCTGGCGACGGCGCCCGTGATCGCCTGCGCGACGGAGTTCACGCCGCCGATGGCGCCGACGCCGAGCGCGATGCAGGTGACGAAGATCAGGAAGCCGGACAGGCCGCCACGCATCTCGCGCAGCGAGAAGCGGAAGGCGAGAGCGAGATTGCGCGAGAGCGTCATGCGCTGGCCGACACGGCGGCAAGCGACGGCTCACCCTCGATACGGCCCGAGCGCATCGCTACCCGGCGGCCGCAACGGTCGGCAAGTGCAGGATCGTGCGTGACCAGAACAAGCGTCATGCCGCGCTCCTCGGCCTTGGCGAAGAGAAGGTCAGCGATCTGGCGGCCGGTCGCCTGGTCGAGATTACCGGTCGGTTCGTCGGCGATGAGGATCTTCGGCGAGGGAGCCAGCGCGCGGGCGATTGCCACGCGCTGCTGTTCGCCGCCGGAAAGTTCGGACGGGTAGTGCGTGACGCGGTCGGCCAGGCCGACGGCCGCCAGCTCTCGTTCCGCTGCGGCGAAGGCGTCCGCCTCACCGGCCAGCTCCAGCGGCACGGCGACATTTTCCAGAGCCGTCATGTTGGGAATGAGGTGGAAGGACTGGAAGACGATGCCGATGTTGCGGCCGCGGAAGGCGGCGATGGCATCCTCGCTCTGACCGTCGAGCAGCGTGCCGGCGATGCTCACCGAACCGGAATCGACACGCTCCAGTCCTGCCAGCACCATGAGCAATGTCGACTTACCGGAACCCGACGGTCCGAAGATGCCGATCGTCTCGCCGTAGTCTGCCTTCAGGCTTATGCCCTTGAGGACGTGGACGGAGGATGCGCCCTGACCAAGCGTGAGAGACACCTGGTCGAGCAAGATCACGGGTTCAGTCACGCGGCATTCGTCCTATATGCAGATGATGGTCAATGGCGGCGGGCACAATTTCGCCCGCAACATATGGGTTTGATTTGCTGATGTTCAAACGGCTTGTTTCCGCTTTGGTTTTTGTGTTTGCGGCGAGCACCGCGTTTTCGCCGCCAGCCAGCGCTGAACCGACGCGTATCGTGGCATTCGGCGACAGTTTGATGGCCGGCTACCAACTTGCGCCCGGCGAATCCTTTCCCGAAAAGCTGGAGGCGGCGCTACGCGCAAATGGTCACGATGTCGTGATCACCAATGCAAGCCAGTCCGGCGACACCAGCACGGGCGGACTGGCGCGGCTCGATTGGTCGGTGTCCGACGGGACCGATCTGGTCATCCTTGAGCTTGGCGCAAACGACATGCTGCGCGGAATATCGCCGGATATCACGCGCGCCAATCTCGACGAGATGATCACCCGTCTGCAGGCGCGGGATATCGACGTGCTGCTCGCCGGCATGCTGGCGGCGCCGAATCTTGGCCCCGACTACGCTGCAGCCTTCAACCCGATCTATCCGGAACTGGCTAGGAAGCATGACATCCCAGTCTATCCGTTCCTGCTGGACGGCGTGGCGACCCAGTCCGCGCTGCTGCTTGAGGACGGCATGCACCCGAATGCCGAGGGCGTCGACAGGATCGTGGAGGGCATCCTGCCGCTCGTGGAACAGCAACTCGGCCGGGCATTTACCGCGGATTGAGCGACCGCGGCGCATAAAGCGCTTGCCCGGCTGGCCATTCGATGATTCGCTCGGACCACGCAGTCGATTCGAGGAGGTTCTTATGCCGCGTCTCTTCACCGCCCTCGAAATACCGCGCGATGCAGCCCTGTCGCTTTCGCTCCTTAGGGGCGGACTGCCGGGCGCCCGCTGGATCGACGTCGAAAACTACCATCTGACGCTGCGCTTCATCGGCGATGTCGAAGGCCATGTCGCCGACGAGGTGGCCAACGCGCTCGACCGGGTGCGCCGCCCGTCCTTCACGCTGACCCTGACCGGCGTCGGCGCATTCGGGGGCAAGAAACCGCATTCGATCTGGGCGGGCGCATCGGCCTCGCCCGACATGTTCGCGCTGCAGGCGGAGATCGAGCGCATCTGCCAGCGGCTCGGCCTACCGGCCGACCCGCGCAAGTTCGCCCCGCATGTCACGCTGGCCCGGCTGCGCAACACCAGCCCGGTCGATGTCGCGAACTATCTGTCGGCCCGCGGCAACTTCGCTGCCATGCCGTTCAAGGTCGGCCGCTTCGTTCTCATGTCGTCGCGCGATTCCGTCGGCGGCGGGCCATACGTCATCGAGGAGGCATGGCCGCTTCAGGGCGGCGATGCGGCACGTGCGCCGAGCTTCGCTGACAGGCCCTCGGACGCCTCGCGGATCATGCGGTAGACGGTTTCGAAGCCGTCGTCCCCGCCGTAGTAGGGATCGGGCACGTCAAGCGGACCCATCCCGGCATATTCCAGAAACAGGTGAACCCTGCCGCGTGCATCGCCGGGAGCGCGGGTCCTGAGCGCTGACACGTTCGATCGGTCGAGGCCAAGGAGCAGGTCGAAACGTTCGAAGTCAGACGGATGAAGCTGCCGGGCGCGCTGCGTCGCGATGTCGATGCCATGTTTCGCGGCGACGGCGATTGAGCGCGGGTCGGGCGGGTTGCCGATATGCCAAGCGCCGGTTCCGGCCGAGTCGACAACGATGTCGGCTCCGGTCTCGTTGATAACCGACTTGAACACACCTTCCGCCAGTGGCGAGCGGCAGATATTGCCGAGGCAGACGAAGAGAATCGAATTCGGGGGCTTTGCAGGCATCGCAACTGCCTTATCCTTGGCCGCAGGAAGCGGCAACCGGAGGAACTCATGGCGCGTGCGAAGATGAGCGAGGCGGAAGTCAAGACGGCGATGGCCGACCTGCCGGACTGGAACCTTGAAGGTGATCAGAGCGCGATCAGCCGGCGTTTCACATTTACCAACTTCAACCAGGCATTCGGCTTCATGGCGCGGGTCGCGATGGAAGCCGAGAAGATGGACCACCATCCTGACTGGTCAAATGTCTACAAGACCGTCGACGTGCGGCTGAACACCCACGATGCCGGCGGCCTGACCGAACTCGATTTCAAGCTGGCTCGCAAGATGGACAAGTTGGCCGGAGGGTAAGCGTCTTGCATCGCTTCCCCCGGATGGCCATCTTGAAAGGATGATCAAGCAGATGGACGACGTCCAGATCGCAAAGGCCCTTGTGCCCGTCAGCGCGGAAGAGACGCGGCGGCGCGAAGAGCGCGTGCGCGCCAGGTTCTGGCGCACGGCGAAACGCGCCGCTTCCGCCATTCCCTTCATGGACGAGGTTGTCGCCGCCTATTACTGCGCCATGGACCAGGGAACGCCGCCTCGGGCGCGCGGCATCCTGATCGGCGCGCTCGCCTATTTTGTGCTGCCGACGGATTTCATTCCGGATTTTCTGGTTGCTTTCGGTTTCACCGACGACCTCGCCGTGCTGACGGCTGCCATCACCGCAATCAGGCCGCACATCAAGGAGCATCACCGCGAGGCGGCGCGGAAGGCTCTGGCCGACTAGCGGCTACTGCACGACGAAATAGTTTTCGATCGCCGCTGCCGCCTTGCGCAGATGCGGCAGCGCTCTCGCTTCCAGTTCCTGCACCGTGTAGCGCGAGGATTGCGCCGGCACATTGATTGCCGCGACGATCCTGCCGGTGCGGTCGCGCACGGGTACGGCGATCGAGCGCAATCCGATTTCCAGTTCCTCGTCGACGACGGCGAAGCCGTCATCTGCCGCCTGGCGTATCGCGCGGGCGATCTCGACGCGGTTCATGACAGTTTTCTTGGTGTTGGCGCGGATGTCAGATCGGCGCAGCAGATCATCCAGATCGGGCGAGGGTAGGTCCGACAGCAGAACCCTACCCATCGAGGTGCAGTAGGCGGGAAGTCGCGTTCCAACATTCAGCGCCACGCTCATGATCCGCGGGCCCGGAACGCGCGCCACGTAGACGACGTCGGACCCGGCAAGCACCGCGGCGGAGCAGGATTCGTTGATTGCCGCCGATACCTCGCGCAGGAACGGGTAGGCGTAGTCCCACAGCGACACGCCCTGCAGCCAGGTGCGGGCGAGCGAAAGGACCCTTGCCGTCATCAGGAAGCGGCGGCCTTCCTGCCGCGCGTGTCCGGCGGCGACAAGTGTGAGGAGGAGCCTGCGAGCCCCGGCGCGGGTCAGGCCGGCGCGCTCCGCCATCTCCGTTAGTGTCAGACCGGCCGGATGCGCCGCCAGTACCTCCAGGACGCCGAGCCCGCGCTCGAGCGAGCCGACGAGGTCGCGGCCTGCATCCCTTGGCGACGTTGACTCACTGACGGTGCTCATCTAAGAAGTATCACATAGAAAACAGATGTTCGCAATGCGAACTTTCTTGCTGTGGCCGCGTTGTTGAACGGCGAACGAATTGGGACGGTTTTGCGCGATGGATAAGGTCTGTCCGACAATCGAAGAGGCGATTGCCGACATCGAGGACGGCATGGCGGTCATGATCGGCGGCTTCGGTGGTTCCGGCGCGCCGATCGAGCTAATCCATGCCCTCGTCGATCGATACAAGAAGACGGGCTCGCCAGGGTCGCTGACGGTAATCAACAACAACGCCGGCAACGGCAAGATCGGCATCGCGGCGATGATCGACGCCGGCATGGTCGCCAAGATGGTGTGTTCGTTTCCGCGGTCGTCCGATCCGCGCGCCTTCACCGACCGGTATCTGGCGGGGAAGATCGGCCTGGAGCTCGTGCCGCAGGGCACGCTGGCAGAGCGCATTCGGGCAGGCGGCGCCGGCATTCCCGCCTTCTACACACCTTCGACCTACGGGACTCAGCTTTCCGAAGGCAAGCCGATCGCCGAGTTCGACGGGCGCCACTATGTGCAGGAGCGCTGGCTGAAGGCCGACGTCGCGCTGATCAAGGCGGAACTCGCTGATCGCAGGGGCAACCTCACCTACCGCAAGGCGGCGCGGAACTTCTCGCCGCTGATGGCGACGGCAGCGAAAGTGACCATCGTGCAGGCGCGCAAGGTGGTCGAGCCCGGTGGCATTGAGCCGGAGCACGTCATCACGCCAGGCATCTTCGTCAACCGCATCGTCGAGGTCGCGGACGCAAAGCAGGAAGAAGCGCTTTTGCGCGAGGGAGCCGACACATGACCGCCAAGTTGACAAACGCACAGATCGCCTGGCGCGCCGCGCAGGATCTGCCTGACGGCTACGTCAATCTCGGCATCGGGTTCCCGGAGATGATCGCCAAGTTCAAGCCTGAAGGCCGCGACGTCATCTATCACACTGAAAACGGCGTGCTGGATTTCGGCGAGAGCCCGCCTGCGGGCGAGGAAGACTGGGATCTCATCAATGCGGGCAAGAAGGCGATCACGCTCAACCCGGGCGCGGCCTTCTTCCACCACGCAGACAGCTTCGCCATGGTGCGCGGCGGGCATCTCGATGTCGCGGTGCTGGGCGCCTACGAGGTGGCCGAGAACGGCGATCTCGCCAACTGGAGCACGGGGCCCGGTTCGGTGCCGGCGGTCGGTGGGGCGATGGACCTCGTGCACGGCGCCAAGCAGATCTGGGTCGTTACCGACCATGTGACGAAGAAGGGCGAGCCGAAGCTCCTCAAGGAATGCCGCCTGCCGTTGACCGGCGTTGGCTGCGTCACCACCGTCTACACCAGCCTTGCCGTGATCGACATTGTCGACAAGCGTTTCGTGCTGCGCGAGAAGCTGCCGTCGATCAGCCTTGACGAATTGCAGGCAGTGACTGGTGCCGACCTAGTCGCAAACAAGGTCGGCGACCTTATCGTACCGGAGCTCTAAACCATGGCCGAAGCATTCATCTGCGACTACATCCGCACGCCCATCGGCCGTTTCGGCGGCGCGCTGTCATCGGTTCGCGCCGACGATCTCGGCGCTGTCCCGCTGAGGGCGCTGCAGGAGCGCAACAAGGGTGTCGACTGGGAAGCCGTCGACGACGTGATCTTCGGCTGCGCCAACCAGGCTGGAGAAGACAACCGCAATGTCGCACGCATGGCGCTGCTGCTTGCGGGGCTGCCCAAGGAGATACCGGGCGCGACGGTCAACCGGCTCTGCGGTTCGGGGATGGACGCGCTCACCATCGCGGCGCGGGCGATCAAGTCCGGCGAGGCTGAATTCGTGATCGTCGGCGGCGTGGAGTCGATGAGCCGCGCGCCCTTCGTCATGCCGAAGGCAGACACGGCGTTTTCGCGCAACGCGGAGATATACGACACCACCATCGGCTGGCGCTTCGTCAATCCGCTGATGAAGAAGCAATACGGCGTCGATTCCATGCCGGAAACCGGCGAGAATGTCGCCGAGGATTATCAGGTGAGCCGCGCCGACCAGGATGCGTTCGCCGCGCGCAGCCAGGCCAAGGCCGTTGCCGCGCAGGAGAACGGACGTCTGGCCAAGGAAATCACGCCTGTTACCATTCCGCAGCGCAAGGGCGATCCCATAGTCGTCGACAAGGACGAACACCCACGCGCCGGTACGACCGTAGAGACGCTCGCCAAGCTGCCGACGCCTTTCAAGAAGGAAGGTGGCACGGTGACGGCCGGCAATGCATCCGGCGTCAATGACGGCGCGGCGGCAATCATCGTCGCGTCGGAAGCGGCGGCGACGAAGTATGGCCTTACGCCGATCGTGCGTTTTCTCGGCGGAGCGACCGCCGGCGTGCCGCCGCGCATCATGGGTATCGGTCCCGCGCCTGCGACGCAGAAGCTCTGCGCCCGCCTTGGCCTCAAGCCCTCGGACTTCGACGTGGTCGAACTGAACGAAGCCTTTGCCTCCCAAGGCATTGCCGTGCTCCGCGAACTCGGTATCCCCGAGGACGCGGAGCACGTGAACCCGAATGGCGGGGCGATCGCGCTCGGCCATCCGCTTGGCATGTCGGGCGCACGAATTTCGGGAACGGCGGCGTTGGAGCTGAAGGAACGTGGCGGCAGCAAGGCGCTCGCCACGATGTGCATCGGCGTCGGTCAGGGCATCGCCGTGGCGCTGGAACGGGTCTAGCGCCCCTCGCGGTACCACATGGCGCCGAGCGCGAAGAGCAGCAGCGCCAGACCGAAGAAGCCGGTGAAGAGCGGTACGCGGCGGACGGCCTTGAGCACGCTGTCGCCGGTCGTCCGCAGACCCATCCAGTCGCGCCCCGAGGCGGTGTTGTTGCCGCGCACCGGCACGATGCCGGGTAGGTCGGGCGCGCCGGTGAGCCCGGCCTCGATGCGGCGCACGGAGCCGCCGCTCGCCTCGGCGATGGACGCCAGCTTGTCGGTGGTGGAAACGACGTCGGCGAATTCGGGTGCGTTGACCGGCCCGACATGGGCCAGCGCCACGAGGTCCCCGTTGCCCACCTGATAGAGGCCGATCTCCTCGACCTCGGTCGAACCCGTGAACAGGCCAGGCGTGTCTTCGGTAAGCGGCACGCTTCTGGCTTCACCTGACGGCGAAATGATCTGGGCGTTGCCGGCTTCGTCGGCCATCGTCTGGCGGCGTATTTCGAGCGTCATGCCGCGGCCGTTGGCAGTCAGGCGCTCCTCTTCTAGTTCCGGCTCCTTCATCAGCCAGTGCGCGATGCGGCGGTAGAGTGAGACATGCGGCCCGCCGCCTTCGAAGCCGCGCGCCCACAGCCAGCCGTGGTCTGACAGGAACATGCCGACACGGCCTTCGCCCTGGCGGTTGAGGACGAGAAGCGGCGCCTCACGCGACCCTTTCATCACCACCTGACCGTCGGTGTCGGTGATGCCGACCAGCCGGAACCAGCGGCTCCAGTCGGGCGGTTCGGTCGCAGCGCCCTCAAGGCCGCGGGTCACGGGGTGACGTTCGCCGGTTTCGGTGAGGCGCGGGAAATAAGCCTCCTCGACCACCTCGCCAGATGGCAACGCCGGCAGCGCCGGCATCAGCGGAGTGCGCGCGATCGACTGCTCGCCCGCATATTCGGGTCCGGCGGCGATCAGCAGCGCGCCGCCGTTTTCAACATATTCGGCGATGTAGTCGTAATAGAGGATCGGCAGCACGTCGCGGTGCTGGTAGCGGTCGAAGATGATCAGGTCGAAATCGTTGATCTTCTCGACGAAGAGCTCGCGCGTCGGGAAGGCGATCAGCGACAGCTCGTTGATCGGCGTTCCGTCTTGCTTCTCCGGCGGACGAAGAATGGTGAAGTGGACCAGATCGACCGATGCGTCGGACTTCAGCAGGTTGCGCCAGGTGCGCTCGCCGGCGTGCGGCTCGCCCGAGACGAGCAGAACGCGCAGGTTTTCACGGATGCCGTCGACAATGGCGATGGCGCGGTTGTTGGTGTCGGTGAGTTCGCCGCTGTCGCGCTCGATCGCCAGCTCGACGATGTTGCGCCCGGCCTGCGTCATCGTGGTCGTGAGAGGCATTTCCTCGCCGATGATGGCGCGCTGCAGAACGCGATGTTCGCCATTGACGGACACCCGGACATCGACCTCGCCGCTTTCGCCTTCGTCTCCGATGACGCGGTAGGTCATCTCCATCTCTCGGCCGACGATGGCGAAGCGCGGCGCGCGCTCGAAACGAATGCGGCGGTCGTGTTCGTCCTCCTCCCCGGTCACCAGGGCGTGCAGCGGCGCGCCGAAGGACGCGGAATCCTCGGGGATGTCGTGAACCTGGCCGTCGGTAATCATCACCGCGCCGCCGATGCGCGAGGGCGGCACGTCGCGAAGCGCGCTCTCCAATGCTCCGAACAGACGCGTCTCGGTGCGCTCGTCGGCGGCGCTGGCGCGGCCGGCCTCGACGGTGCGAACCTCGAACTGGGAGAAGCGGCCGAGCCTCGCCTGCAACTCGGCAAGTGCGGCGTCGGTTGTTGCCTCGCGGTCGCCGATGTCCTGGCTCTGGCTGCGGTCGACGATCAGGGCCACGACGCTCTTCAGCGCCTCGCGCTCCTCGTCGAGCAGCACTGGATTGGCGACCGCAAGCGCCAGCGCACCTGCCGCCGCGAGGCGGAGCGCTGCGCCGCGCTGCCTCAAAAACACGCCGAGAAGCGCCAGCACGAGCACGGGCAGCGCGACGGCGGCCAGCAGTGGCCATGAAACCAGCGGCTCGAAGGACATTGACCAGTTCATTGGCCGAGCCTTTCGAGAAGGATCGGCACGTGGACCTGGTCGGATTTGTAGTTGCCGGTCAGCATGTACATCATGATGTTCACGCCGCCGCGCATCGCCCACAACCGCTGCAGCGGGTCGGACGGTACGGTCGGAAGCAGGGCCTGGCCGCTGCTGTCGACGGCCCAGGCGCCGGCAAAATCATTCGCCGTGATCATCAGGGGCGTCACGCCGTCGCCCGTGCGCACGGGCCGGTTCTCGTCATTCTCGGCCTCGAGCGATGCCTCGACCCAAAGCGGACTGCCGGAATAGCGGCCCGGAAACTCCTGCATGATGAAGAAGGCCTTGGTCAGCACATGGTCCGGCGGCACCGGCTCCAACGGCGGCACGTTGAGCGAGGAAAGGATGTCGCGGAGGCGCTGCGTGGCAGCGCTTGTGCCGCCGCCGCCAAAGCCGCCGGAGAACTGGTCGCGCGTATCGAAAAGAACCGTGCCGCCTTGCTGCATGTAGGCGTCGATACGGGCGATCGAATCGGCGGAAGGCATCTCCACCGAGGGGTCGATGGGCCAGTAGATCAGCGGATAGAAAGTGAGCTCGTCGGTAGCGATATCGACGCCGGCCGGCGTTCCCGGTTCAAGCGCCGTCTTCTCCGTCAGGAAGCGCGACAGCCCGGTGAGGCCGGCGCGGCTTATCGCGTCGATCGAACCGTCGCCGGTGATGACATAGGCAATGCGCGTCTCGGTGATCGCGGCGATGGCCTCGGCATCGCCCGGTCGTGAGTCATCCTGTGCACTGGACGGGCCTTGGGCGAACAGGAGCACTGCTCCCGCGACAGCAAGAATCGCGGCGGCTGCGGCTGCCCGCGGCGCACGGCGGCGCAGGCGCGCCGCGGCGAAGACACCGCCGAGCCAGAAGACGGCGAGGATGTCGAGCACCATCAATGCCAGCGCCGCAGCGAAAAGCGGGCCGCGCAGGTCCCGCGACTCGTCGAAGGCATAGGCTGCGCCAGTGACCGGAAGCGTGGTCGCCGGACGACTGATCGGAAGCAGCTGGGCATCCTCTTCAAGAAGGTTGTGAGCGACGACGCCTTCCTCGCCGCCATAAAGGCCGGGCGGGTTCTCGAGCGTCACCGGCGCTTCCGCATTCGAGACATCGAGCGGCCGGGCTTCGGGCGGCGGCGGCACGATCTGTCCGTCGGCGGCGATCATGCGGTAGGGAGCGAGCGCGGCAGGCTGGCCGTCGGGGCCGGCCGCGATACGGCCCTGATTGCGAGACAGCTGCACGAGCCGGCGAAGCATTTCGACGAACGTACCGGAGATCGGCAGGTTCGACCACGTCGCCTGCGGCGTCACGTGGAAGAGCACGAGCGTGCCGTCGCCGCGCCGGTCGCCGGTGACGAGCGGCGTGCCATCGGCAAGCGTCGCCCAGCTCCGCTCCACGATGTCGGGCGTTGGTTCGGCGAGCACCTGCCGGGTCACGGTCACCTCGTTCGGAGGCGTCAGGTCGGCAAACGGGCCGCCCGACGGAAAGTCGGTCACGGTTTGCGGCTCGGTCCACGACAGCGAGCCGCCGAGCTGGCGCTCGCCCAATCGCAGGCGAACCGGAAGCAGGTCTTCGTCATTGCCTGCGGCGGCAAGGCGCGAACCGGCAAAACGAACCAGCGTACCGCCGCCCTCCATCCATTCGATCAGCGCTGCTCGGGCGTCGTCGGGCAGCGTGCCGACATCGGCCATGACGATCATCGCTGGCTTGCGCTCCAGGAGGGCGGGAATAGCCTCCGTCAGGTCGGCGCTTTCGGCTTCTACGAGATCGGCGAAAGGCGAAAGCGCGCGGCTAATGTAGTAGAGCGGCGACAGTAGCGGCTGCGCCTGGTCGCCCTCGGCTTGAGAGATCAGGCCAACCCGTCGGCGCTTCGAATTCTCGTCGAGAACGCGCACGGCGGCAGCCTGGCCGGCCCCGTCGATGGCGATTGTCGCGAAGTCGTTGCGCAGTTCGAACGGCACCTCCATGCGCGCCGTCGCTTCCGCGTCACCCGGCCCGAAGCGCAACGTTGCATCGGCAATGCGCCTGCCCCGGTCGTCGAACGCGCCTACCGTTGCGATTTGCGGAACAGGGTCTCCCGGCACGCGCGCGGCAGTGATCTCGAATGCATCGGCGTTGTTTTCGGCCGAGTGCAGTCCGATCATCGGCAGGCTATCCGGCTCGATCCAGACAACGCGGCCTGCGTCTCCGCCAAGCAGCTGGCGGAACGCGGCCTCGTCACCCGGTGCGGCTAGCCCATCGGACAGCACGGCAATAGTAGCGCCGGGCACAGCTTCGACTGCCGCTGCGACCCGGCCGTATGTGGCCGGGCGGCCGGTCGGTACCGGGCGCGGCACCGCTGCGTTCAGCCTGTCGCGGGCGGTTGTCGCGTCGAACGGGCCAATGTCGGTGTTGAGCGGCTCGGCGGTGAAGGCCAATACCACTGGGACCCCGGTTTCGGCGGCGTCGGCGATCAGACGGCCGGCAGTCGCCACCCGGCGATCCCAGTCGGTGGCGCTGGCCCAGCCATTGTCGACGACGATGGCGACGGCGCTGCCGCCGGCCGGCAGGCGCTCGCGCGGATTGAAGACGGGTTCGCTCAGCGCCAGGATGACCAGCGCCGCCATCAGCAACCGAAGAAGCGTCAGCCACCACGGGCTCTGGTGCGGCGTTTCTTCCTTGCGGACGACCCGCGCCAGGATGCGCAATGGAGGGAACAGCTCGGTCTGCGGGCGCGGCGGGGTGAGCCGCAGCAGCCACCAGATGACCGGCAGCGCCAGCAGGCCGAATAGGACGGCCGGGGCGCCGAAGCTGAGCGGGAGCCAGCTCAAGCGCGGCCTCCCTGGCCGACGCCGGGGTCAACCGTCATGGCCATGTGCACCTTGACGAGAGCCTCCGAGGCGAGCCTGTCGGTATGGTTCACCGTGTAGCTCCAGCCGAGCCGCTTGCACCACTGGTCCAGTTCGGCGCGGCGCGCGGCGTAGAGGTTGCGGTAGTCGTCGCCGAGCGTTTCGGCGCGGCCGGCAGTCAGGCGTTCGCCGGTCTCGGGATCGCGGAACTCGGTACGGCCGGTGTAGGGAAAGGTCGCCTCGGCGGGGTCCGCCACTTCGATCAAGTGCGCGCGAACGCCACGTTGCGCCAGCGGATCAAGCCATCGTTGCGTCTCCTCGACCGGATCGAGGAAGTCGCTCGCTACCACAATGTCGGAGAAGCGCCGGATATGGACAAGGTCCGGCCGAAGCGGGTGCGCTTTGGTGTGAGCGAGGCGCGCGGCCAAACGCTCGGCTCCGTTGCGCGCGGCAAAGGGATCGGTAGCGCCCGGCCAGCCGACGCGTTCGCCGGAGCGCGACAGGAGCTCTGCCAGCGCGAGAACCAGCACCAACGCGCGCGATTCCTTTGATACGGTTGCGGCGGCGCTTTTGTAGAGCATCGACGGCGAGGGATCGGCCCAGAGCCAGACGGTATGGGCGGCCTCCCATTCGCGGTCGCGGATGTAGATGTGGTCATCACGGGCAGAACGGCGCCAGTCGATGCGCGACATTGCCTCGCCTTCGACATAGGGCCGGAACTGCCAGAAATTCTCGCCAATGCCGCGGCGCCTGCGGCCATGCCAGCCGGCGATGACGGTGTTGACCACGCGCCTCGCCTCGACCAGCAGATCGGGGACGAGCGATGCCCTCAGCCGGCCTCGCGCGAGCGCATCTCCAGTTGTAACCGGGGCTGAGGCTTCGCCGACCGGCGCCATCAATCCGCTATCCCTGGGCCTTGACCAGCCCGGCGATTACATCGCGGACGCTCATGCCTTCAGCGCGGGCTGCGAAAGTCAACGCCATGCGGTGCTGCAGCACAGGCTCGGCGAGAGCGTGGACGTCGTCGACCGACGGCGCCAGGCGGCCTTCGTAAAGCGCGCGGGCGCGGGCGCACAGCGTGAGCGCCTGGCTGGCGCGGGGGCCAGGGCCCCAGGCGACATGACGGTCGGCGTCGGCATTGCCCTGTCCGGGGCGTGCGGAACGGACGAGCGACAGGATGGATTCAACGACAGTCTCCGGCACCGGCATGCGACGGATGAGCTGCTGGATCTCCTTCAGCCGGGCAGCGGAAAGCACATTCTTCCCAACGGCATCGTCCACGCCAGTCGTCTCGATCAGGATACGGCGTTCGGCCTCGATCTCGGGATAGGAGATGTCGACCTGCATCAGGAAGCGGTCGAGCTGGGCCTCCGGCAGCGGATAGGTGCCCTCCTGCTCAAGCGGGTTCTGCGTCGCCAGAACATGGAACGGCGTGGGCAGGTCGTGGCGCTTGCCGGCCACCGTAACGTGGTATTCCTGCATCGACTGCAGCAGAGCCGACTGGGTGCGCGGCGAGGCACGGTTGATCTCGTCCGCCATCAGAAGCTGGGCGAAGACCGGGCCGGGCAGGAAACGGAAGGAGCGTTTGCCCTTGTCGTCTTCCTCGAGAACCTCGGAGCCCAAAATGTCGGAGGGCATCAGGTCGGGGGTGAACTGGATACGGTTGGCGTCCAGGCCGAGCACGGTGCCCAGCGTCTCGACCAGCTTGGTCTTCGCCAGACCGGGAACGCCGACCAGAAGGGCGTGGCCGCCGGCGAGCAGCGCGACGATGGTCTGCTCGACCACCGCGTACTGGCCGAAGATGACGCGTTCAATGGATTCCCTGACGCGCGCGATGTCGGCAAGCGCGGCTTCGGCTTCCGCGACCATTTCCTTTTCGCTTGGGGCCTTGTCCTTGACGATCACGCTCATGCGCTTCCAATCCCTGCTGGTGGAACACGGGCGGGCCGCACGGCACAGGCTCCAATCGCCCCTCTCGGGCGCGACTCACCTATGTTGCAGCGCCCACGTGTTGAACATAAATCAGGTTCGAAGACTGACAAGCGCGATGACAGTGACTATTTCGTGACGATGGCGGGACAAGACAAACCGTTTGAAACCGGCCTTGCCAAGGCTTCCGACACCGCCGGCCTGCAGGCTCTGATTGCCCGTGCGGCCCGTGCCGGCAAGGGCTTGCCGCCGGTCGAGCGCTGGAACCCGCCCTTTTGCGGCGATCTCGACATGGAGATCAAAGCCGACGGCACCTGGTTCTACATGGGCACGCCCATCGGGCGGATGCCGCTTGTCCAGTTGTTCTCAACCGTACTGCGCAAGGACGCCGACGGACGCACCTACCTGGTAACTCCTGTGGAAAAGGTAGGCATCCGGGTGGAGGATGCGCCGTTCGTGGCGGTCGAGATGGACGTGTCGGGCGAGGGCTCCAATCAGGTTCTGACGTTCAGGACGAATGTCGGCGACGTGGTCGAGGCCGGGCCGGAGCATGAGCTGCGTTTCGTGGACGAAGACGAGACAGGTGGTCTGAAACCCTATCTGCATGTCCGGGGCCGGCTCGAGGCGCTGGTGGCACGGCCCGTCATGTACCAGATGGTCGACATCGGCGAGGAGATCGACGTAGACGGCGAGGCGATGTTCTGCGTGCGCTCGAAAGGCGAGGTCTATCCGATCATGCCCGTGGCTACTCTCGAGCGGCTGAGCGCCTGACGATGGACGAAACGGCATTACGCCCCTTCTCCAGCGAGGATTTCCGCCGCCGCGCGGCTCTGGCCACCCATCCCGCCGACAATGACGAGTTCGGCGACCATCGGCTGAATCCCGACTTGCGCGACCTGATCATCAAGCCGGACCTGCGCGACGCCGCGGTGCTGGTGCCGGTCGTCGATCATGCTCACGGAGCGACGGTAATACTGACCCAGCGTACCACAGCCATGCGCAGCCACTCGGGGCAGATCGCGTTTCCCGGCGGCAAGATTGATGCCGAGGATCCGTCGCCCGAGGATGCGGCGCTCAGGGAAGCAGAAGAGGAAATCGGCCTGTCGGGCGCGCATGTCGACATCATCGGAAGGTTGCCGGACTATGTGTCGGGTAGCGGCTACCGGATCGCGCCTGTGCTGTCGGTCGTGCGGCCGGGTTTCGATTTGACCATCAATCCGGACGAGGTGGACGACGCCTTCGAGGTGCCGCTCGCATTCCTCATGGATCCCGCCAATCACCGCCGCCAGAGCCGTATCTGGAACGAACGCGAGCGGTTCTTCTACGAGATGCCGTTCGGCGACCGCTACATCTGGGGCGTGACGGCGGGCATCATCCGGACACTCTACGAGAGGCTGTACGCGTGAGCGCCGCATCGATTGCGGGCGCTGCCTGGCTCGAAGACCCCGGCTTGCAGAAGCTGCTTGGCGTGCTGTCCGCCGATGGCGAGGAGGCGCGGGTCGCCGGCGGCGCGGTGCGTAACACGCTGCTTGGCGAAGTGGTCACCGATGTCGACATCGCCACCACCAATCCGCCGGACGAGACCATCGCCCGCGCCGAGGCCGCGACATTCAAGACGGTGCCGACGGGCAAGGAGCACGGCACGATCACGGTGATCGCCGGCGGCCGCGCCTATGAGGTGACGACGCTGCGCTCCGACATCGAGACCGACGGCCGCCACGCCAGGGTCGTGTTCGGCCGCGACTGGAAGCGCGATGCGGAGCGGCGCGACTTCACCATCAACGCCTTGTACGCCGGTGCGGGCGGCGACGTGGTCGATCTGGTCGGCGGGCTCGCGGACCTCGAAACGCGGACGCTGCGTTTCATCGGCGATGCCGAGCAGCGCATCCGCGAGGACTATCTGCGCATTCTGCGCTTTTTTCGCTTCTTTGCCTGGTACGGCTCGGGTCGGCCTGACGCGGAAGGCATCAAGGCGTCGGCTCGGCTGAAGGAAGGGCTGGACCAGCTGTCGGCGGAGCGGGTCTGGGCTGAGGTGAAGAGGCTGCTCAGCGCGCCGGACCCTTCTCGGGCGCTGCTGTGGATGCGGCAGGCTGGGGTGCTGACGCGCGTTCTGCCTGAAACGGAGAAATGGGGCATCGATGCCGTGCCGGGATTGATCGGCGCGGAAACGTTGCAGGGCTGGAAGCCCGACCCGCTGCTCAGGCTCGAAGCGATCGTGCCACCGGATGTCGGCCGGTTGGCGGCAATGGCCGACAGGTTGCGTGTGTCCAAGGCCGAGGCTGAGCGCCTCAGGCAGTGGGCTGCGTCGGCCGCGCCATCGCCGGAGACGAGCGAGGCCGAGCTTGCGCGCATCGCCTATCGCGGGAAACCCGAAGGGATAGCGGACCGGATGCGGCTGGCGCTAGCCTCCGCTGACGCGAAGGGCGAAGCCAAAACAGCCGAGCGTTACGCCCGGCTGCTCTCGTACCTGCATGAATGGGAAGCGCCGTCGATGCCGGTGAGCGGCAACGATCTGCTGGCCGCCGGGTTGATGCCTGGCAAGGCCTTGGGCGCGATTCTGGAGTCGCTGGAAGACGAGTGGGTCGACAGCAACTTCTCGCTGAGCCGCGACGCGCTGCTGAAGCGCGCCGCGGAACTTGCCGCAAAGGGCTAGGCCGCGTCGGCCTTGCGCTCGTTGGTGATGCGCGAGCGTATGGCCTCCACCATCGTTTCGCGGATCGTGTCCTCTCCATGCGCTTCGCGCATGTGCTCCACCGCGCGGCGCATGACTTCCGCCTCTTCATCATGACGGGTGTGCCAGTCGCAACCCGGGACCAGGGAGCCGCAATGATAATATTTCATCGTTTCCTCCTTTGGCTCTTCGAGAGTTCCAAGGATAACACGTAATGCGGCGATTGCGTGTGTTTAAGGGGTGTTTTCCAACGGGCCGAACATACGCTCCGTTTCGGCGATCTCCGAGCGAATCCAGTCCTTGAAGCCGCGTACGCGCCCGTCCTCGCGGCGCGACGGCGCAGTGATCAGCCAGTAGTGCTTGCCGGTACGCGCCCTGTGCGGGAAGGGCGCGACCAGCGTGCCCATGCGCAGGCCGTATTCGGCCAGTGTCTGCCATGCCAGCATGACGCCCTGGCCGGCGATGACGGCATCGAGTGCGAGTGCGGCGTCGGTGTATGAACTTCCCGGTGTCAGGTCCTTCTCCGACAGGCTGTACCGGTCCAGCCATGTCTGCCAGCGTAGGTTCGAATTGGCGTCGGTGACGACGGGCACACCAAGCAGGTCGGCGGGCTCCTTTAGCCGGGCGGCTATGTCGGGGGCGCAAACGGGGAAGATTTCCTGTTCCATGATCGCCTCTTCCCGAACCCCCGGCCAGCCGCCCGGGCCGACACGGATCGCGATATCGATGTCGCTTGTCGAGGGGTCAATCAGCCCGATGCTGGCGTCGAGCCTCACCTGCATACCCGGATGCGCCGCGAGATAGCGGCTGAGCCTCGGCACAAGCCATTTTGACGCCAGCACCGGCGCAACGGAGATAGTCAGCACATTGTCGGCGTGGCGGGCCGCCGAGGCCACCGCCTGCTCCAGCATGGAAAAGCCCGAACTCAGCCGCTGCAGGAAGTCCTCGCCGAAACGCGTCGGCTTGAGGCCGTGCGCGGTTCGTTCGAAGACGGCGCGGCCAAGCTGCGCTTCGGCGCGGATGACCTGCTGGCTGACCGCGCCCGTGGTGACGCCGAGTTCGGCAGCGGCTTCCTTCAGTGAGCCTAGCCGGCCGCAAACCTCCAGCGCGCGCAGGCCGTTGAGATGCACATGATTGAGTGCCTTCATATAGGTTTTCTATATCGGTGGCTTGCAAATCTCCATTGAAAATTGGCAGCAAATGCCAGAAATCTTACCCATCAAAGCCGAAAGGATGAGCCCAATGTTGCAGGTTTTCTGGAATGTGTTGCGCAGCAGGAAGAGTAACCGCCGGCCCGATCCGTCCTGGCGATGCGACCCGCTTGCGCATCCGGTACTCGACAGGATGACGCCGACCGAACTCGGCGACCTGCCTGTAGGCAATGCGCGCTACGATTGCGGGCGGTGAGGTCCCGGCCTGCCCGCTATTCGGGGAAATGCAGCCCGTAGAGCACCGAGCAGCCGGTCAGCATCACGCCGTTCATGGTATCGGCGGAGACGTGAACCGAAATCTCGATATAGGCATGTCTGTTGCCAATAATCTCTTCGACGCTGCCCTTACAGTCGTCGAGCGCGCCGTCGGACTCGATCATGATTTCCTGACCAGTCCCGGTCGAGATGTACATCGTCGCTGGCGCTTCGTGTTCAAGCGGTCCTAGCCGAACCGACAGAATCTCGCTGCCCAGTATCCGGTATTGCTCGAACTTCTGAAACGCCAACACCGGTGAGGCGGCAACCATGAAGATGATTGCGCTTGCCGCTAACCTGATCATCGAATGCACCCGCGAGTTCCGGAGAAACGACCGGGGCAGTCTATTTGGGCCGGCCAGCAAACGCCAGCGTCTTGAAGCCGCTTAGGGCCACTTCACCTCAGGCGGCAGGCTTGAGAGGATTGAGTCCACGTTGCCGCCAGTCTTGAGGCCAAAGATCGTGCCTCGGTCGTAGAGAAGGTTGAATTCCACGTAACGGCCGCGGCGGATGAGCTGCTCGTCCCGGTCTGCCTCGGTCCAGTTCTCGTTGAAGTTCGCCCGTACGAGATGCGGGTAGACGACTGTGAAGGTGCGGCCGACATCCTGGACGAAACGGAAGTCGGCATCCCAGCCGCCCTTGTCGTCCGGCGTCTTAAGCCAGTCGAAGAATATGCCGCCAATGCCGCGCGGTTCGTCGCGGTGGGGCAGATAGAAATATTCGTCGCACCATTTTTTGAAGCGCGGGTAATCGGCGACGCCGTGCTTGTCGCAGACGAAGCGCATCGCCTTGTGGAAGGCTTCGCTGTCGGGGTGGTCCTGCTTCCGGCGGCGGTCGAGCACGGGCGTCAGGTCGGCGCCGCCGCCGAACCATTGCGCGGTGGTGACCACCATACGGGTGTTCATGTGAACGGCCGGCACATGCGGGTTCTGCGGATGGGCGATCAGCGAAATGCCGCTCGCCCAGAAGCGCGGGTCCTCCTCGGCGCCGGGTATCTGCTTGCGGAACTCCTCCGAGAATTCACCGAACACCGTCGAGGTATGCACGCCGACCTTCTCGAAGACGCGGCCATACATCATCGACATTACGCCGCCGCCGCGATCCTCGCCTTCGGGTCCCTTGTCCCGTGTCCACGCTTCGCGCTCGAAACGGCCGGCGGCGCGATGCGACAGCGGGCCGGTAAGCTCGTCTTCCAGCGTCTCGAATGCAGAGCAGATGCGGTCGCGCAGTTCCTCGAACCAGGCTTTCGCAACCAGCTTCTTGTCCTCGATGTCGTCGGGCAGTCCCGGTGCGAGGTCGGGGCGTTCCATTCAGTTATCTCCATGCCGATCGGGGCGCTGTTTCGCACATCCAATCGGGACTCGTCATTTTAGCCGTCGTTCTCTAAAGTTCGGCCAAGGACGGTCAAGGAGTTCTTTCTTGAAAGTACCGGTGCGGCCAGCTCTCGACAGTCTGAAAGACCGGCTCGTACGTGGCCGCGAAGCCGGCCAGCGCATGACGCGCGACGGTTTCCTGCGCGAAACATTCGTGCTGCCGAGGGAGGATGCGCGCAACAAGGCGCGCGAATGGTTCGACCGCTGGCCGAAACAGGCCTACTGGACGGCAATCGAAAGCTGGGCCGAACGTCCTGACGACGAGATCGAATTCACGATGCGGCGTCTACCGACGGCAGACTGAGCGGGTCGACTTGGTCTCCCACATCCCTTTGGCAACAGTGGACGACAGCACGCCAATCTTGGCATATCTGGCGTCATGACCAGCCCGAAAATCAAGAATCCAGCGCGCGCACACGAGAACGTACTGAAACCGGGGCGAAACTGCTTCGAGATTGCGAATGCGCTCCGCGCTACGGTCCTTGTCGATGCGAAGGCCTATTTCGCTGCGCTGGAAAAGGCTTTCCAGTCGGCGGCGCGATCCATTGTGATCATCGGGTGGGATTTCGACGGCAGAATGCGCCTGCGGCCACAGGATGGCGATGACGCTCCAGCGATCGGAACGATGCTGCGGAAGCTCGTCGAGGAACGGCCGGAGCTCGAGGTCAGAATTCTCGTATGGAGCCTTGCCATCGTTCACACCCCCAGTGCTTCGAGCTCCCTGCTGCTCGGCGACAGCTGGAACGATCATGAGCGCATTAACCTGCGGCTCGACACGAACCATCCCCTTCACGCCGCACACCATCAGAAGATTGTCATGGTCGATGACGCGCTTGCGTTCGTTGGCGGGATGGACCTGACCGTCGACCGCTGGGATACGCCGGAGCACCGCGCCAACGAACCGCTGAGGGTCACACCCGATGGTGAGCCCTGCCGCCCGGTGCACGACGTCCAGATGATGTTGGACGGACCGATCGTGGCAGTGGTGAAGCGGGTGGCTCAGATGCGGTGGCGTGACGCGACCGGGGAGGAATTGCCCGAGGTCGCTGTGGACGACAGGTGGCTCAGCCATCTCGATCCGGATTTCCGCAACCTGCCAGTGGCGATCGCGCGCACGGCGCCGCGCCTCGACGGGACGGTTGCGATCGAGGAAACCTGGCCGCTTACCGTGGATATGCTGCGATCGGCAAAGACGTCCGTTTACATCGAGGCCCAGTACTTTACCGCGAAGAAACTGCGCCCGATCCTGCGCGAGGTCTTGTCGCGAGAACATCCGCCAGAGATCGTCGTCGTCTGCCCGCTCAACGCCAATGGAGTAATCGAGCGGTTTTTCATGGGCGCAAACCGCGAAAGGCTGCTGCGCAGCATCAGCCAGGCCGATCACGCTGGAAAGCTCAGACTCTACCATTCCGTCGTGCCCGATGAGGATGGAAACGAGACAGAGGTGCTCATCCACTCGAAGGTGATGATCGTGGACGATCGGGTGCTGCGTGTCGGATCGGCGAACCTCAACAACAGGTCGATCGGTCTCGATACCGAGTGCGACGTGGCGATCGAGTCTGATCGGCCGGAGGTTCGCGACACAATCCTGCGCATCAGGAACCGGCTGCTCGCCGAGCATCTGGGCTGCGATCCGGCACAGGTCGACGCCGCGATGGCCGAAGGCGGCTCCATGGTTGGGGCCATCGAGCGATTGAGCCATCGCGGCCAGCGCCATTTGCGACCGCTCGTCGTGTCGCCAGGTCCGAGACACTCATTTCCGGGGACCCGCCTTGTCGATCCCGTTCGGCCGTTCGGACCGGTGGAGGCCTTTCACAGACTGTGGAGACGCCTCTTCTTTCAGCGGGAATCGGCAACGCCAAACAGCCGAGGAGCCAGCAATTCGCTGGCCAGGAAAACAGCGCCGCCCAGCGCCAGGGGCACCAGATAATAAACGAAGCGGAACACCAGTACCGCGCCAATCATGCTCGCTTGTGGCAGCAGAAAGACAACGACGCTCTCGATCACGCCCAGTCCGCCAGGCGCATGGGTAATCAGCGTAGCTACGTTGGCGCTGACGTAGACGGCAGCCACTTCAAGGTAAGGTACCTCGGCCACCGAAATGACAGCCTGATGGAGCGCCGCCGCCACGAATGCAAAATTGAGCGTTCCTGCGGCAATCTGGGCTAACGCCATCGAGAGACGCGGCATTTCAAGCACATGACCGCGCAAGCTCAAGGTCTTGCCATCGGCCAGATAGGCCAGGCCGGCGTAGCCGGCACTGACGGCGAGGCAAAGTACTCCCACGCCCCTGACCGCTGAGGGCGAAAACCCGGTCAGGTCCGCTCCGATTTGCGGCCCGAATGTCAGCGCAAGGCCGGCAAGCGTGATCAGCCCAATTCCCACCGTGAGCGCACAAAAGAGGATCACCCGGGCGACATCCACAGGCCGAAGGCCCCACCGCGAATAGAAACGATAGCGAATTGCACCGCTGCTCAGTGCCGCAAACCCTATGTTGTGGCCAAGAGACAGGCTGCAAAACGACGCCAGTGCGGCCTGCCGCCAAGGCAGCGGGCGGCCGGCGTAGCGCAGGGCGAGCCAGTCAAACAGGGTAAGGGTTCCGTAGCTGGCCGCCGCGAACGCGAGCGCCATAACAATCTGCGCAACCGAGACCGCTCCGACCGCGGTGACCAGTTCGCCCGGCTCATAGCGTGACAAGGTCCGATAGAGAAGAAACAGAGCGAGCGCTACGGCGACGGCCGCGATTGCATACTGAATTACGCGGCGTCTGCGTGACGTGCCTGCGGTGGCAGTGGGGCCGATGGCTGATGACAAAGGTTGTTCTCTCCGATTGCGACCATATTTGGCGCATGTGCGCGTTGAATTCCGGGACCGGGACCAGCCCCGTTATCGTCACCCGTTCTACTATCGAGGAATTATGGCAAAGCTGCCGGAGCACGACGTTTCGCCTCAAGAAGGCATTGTTGCCGAAGGCGGTCGCACGGCGGTCCGCCTCATGACATGGAACATTCACGGTGGCGTCGGCCTCGATGGCCGACGGGACCTGGAACGGATCGTCTCGGTGGTCCGCAGGCATGCGCCGGATATCGTAGCGTTGCAGGAAGTGGGCGGCCGGGGCGGAAAGCCCGGCGCGGCCGAAGCCTTTGTATTCCTGGCAGAGATGCTTGGCAGCAACATCGCCGAGAGCCGGGTCGTCACTGCATCCGACGGCGACTACGGTCACGTCGTGATCAGCCGGTGGCCCCTCGATCGACCGACCTGCCACGACCTGTCATGGCGGAGGCGCGAACCTCGCGCGGCGGTGGAGGCGACGGCGCAAACGCCGGCGGGACCACTGCGGCTGGTCGCCGCCCATCTCGGCCTGAGCTTTGCCGAAAGACGGCATCAGGCCGCGTTGCTCAGCGACATCGTTCTGTCGGGTCCGCATCCGACCGTCCTCCTCGGGGATTTCAACGACTGGATATGGCGCGGTTCAGTACAATCGACCCTGAATCGGTTGATGCCCGGCCATAGCCACGCAAAGACTTTCCCGTCATTTTGTCCGCTGTTTGCACTGGACCGGATCTATTGCCGACCGACTTCTGCGCTCATACGGAGCTGGACAGACAAGGCTGACTACGGCGCTTCCGACCATCTGCCGGTTATTGCCGAGGTTGCGGTGGGGTCTGAAGCTGCCGCATCGCTTCGCCGGCAGCCATCGCGGCTGACATTGCAAGGTTGAGGCTGCGGCCGCCACCCGGCATCGGGATGAGCAGGCGCGCGTCCGCGGCGGCGTGAACGGCTTCGGGAGCGCCTGATGTCTCGCGGCCGAAGAGCAAAATGTCGCCTTGCCGGAATTCGAATGCGGTGTAGGGCGTGTCGCCCGAGGTCGTGAACAGAAGCAGCCGGCGGCCCGTTGCGCGGCGCATCTGCTCGAACGCCTCCCATGAGAGGTGCCGGGTCATCGCGGCGATCTCGAGATAGTCCATGCCGGCGCGCTTCAGCGTCCGGTCGGAAAGGTCGAAGCCGGCGGGCTCGATGATGTGCGCGCCGACACCCAGGCATGCCGCGAGGCGTAGAATTGCGCCGGTGTTGCCGGGAATGTCCGGCTGGTAGAGTGCAATATCGCAGCCGCCGGCCATGTGCGGCGGCTACGGGATGATCTTCTTTGCCGCCACCATCTCGGTGAAGGCATTGCGGTCGGCGATCCCGATGCCGAATTCGCTTTCGTAGATGTCGGCGAGTTCCTCAGGCGTCGCAATTTCGCGCCGTTCGGTCTTTCCGCCGATTTCGTGGATGGCCACCGAATTGCCCCGCAGGGTCATGCGGCGGCCCGGCGCCGTGCGCGCCGCGGTCAGGCCGGTGACGAAATGCGAGGTCGGGTTGGTCGAGAGGAAGTAGCTCGACACCTGATAGTCGACGTCGAATTGCGGCGTCAGGTCGAAACGGTAGAGCGTCCGCCAGCTGCCCTCGACTTCGGCCTGCAGGCGGTAATGGTCGCGCGTTTCGATGATGCGGAACGTCTCGTGAGGGGTGCGCTGTTCGGCGCCGGGTTCCAGCAGCAGCGGGGCGGTAAGCGTCATCCCGCCGAAACCGACATCGGCGATCCAGGTGCGTCCGGCGAGCTGGACGCGCAGCAGCTGGTGGCTGCGCGGCGTCACCGCATCTTCAGGCAGGTTCCAAAGTACGCGCGCCGCGAGACCGGTGACGCTGAACCCCAGCGCCTCCAGCGCCTGCATCAGGATCAGGTTGTGTTCGTAGCAATAGCCGCCGCGTCGGGATCCGACGAGCTTGGCCTGCACTCGATCCGGATCGAGATCGACGATCTTTCCCATGAAGGGATCGAGGTTCTCGAAGGGGATCGCCTGCGGATGCGCCTCGTGCAGCGCGCGCAGAACATCGAGCGTCGGCTCCGCCGGACCGGCATAACCGATGCGCCGGAAATAGGCCTGCAGATCGAAAGCTCCAGGTCTTGCGTCGGGACGGGTTACGGCTTCGGTCATGGAATCGGCCTTGGCATCTGCGGCGGGTTTGCCAGCGGCAGGTTGGCTACAGCCTCAAGCCCAGTTGAAGTCAATGCCATATTCTATGCATCAGCCTGCCGGTCGCCCAGCCAGTAGCGCGGGCCAGCGCCGCGTCGCGAAGCAGAGTCGGCCGGATTGACCAGCTTGCATTTGCTCATCGAAAGGCAGCCGCAGCCGATACAGTCGGTCAGTCCAGCCTTCAGTCGTTCCAGTTCGGCGATGCGTGCGTCGATACGGTCAGACCATTTGCCGGAAAGCTTCTGCCAGTCGGCCTTGTTCGGCGTGCGTCCATCGGGAAGCCGGGCGAGTTCATTGCCAATCTCATCGAGCGTCAGCCCGACTTTCTGGGCGAAGACGATGAAAGCGATGCGCCTCAGTGTGGAGCGCGGAAATCGGCGGTGGCCTGAGCCGGCTCGTTCTGAGCGGATCAGCCCGCGTTCTTCATAGAAGCGCAGCGCTGACGCCGCGACGCCCGAGCGGCGTGCGATGGCACCGATGGTCAGGGTCGTTTCCATGCCGACAAGAAAATCACGAACCGCTCTTGATTTCAAGTTCACTTGAACTTTTAGCTTGCCGGGCTTCTCAGCCACGAAGGAACAGTCGAGAGATGGATGTTAGCAAGAATGAGAGCCATGCGCAGAGCGTTATCGCAAAGGTCACATCCTGGGATGGCGTGACTTTGGTCATAGGCAGGCGCGGCGAATGGTCGTTCAAGGTCGGCGACATCGAGATAGGCCAATTGCACGGCGAGTCCGCTGCATTGTTCACTTTCGAGCCGGAGTTGCGCGCGCGACTGATGCGGGCCGGGCGCGTTGTCGATCACCCGCTCTATCCGAACAGAGACGGACCTGCGGTTCGCCGCATCCTATCCGCGGAAGATGCGAAGGATACGGTTCGCCTCTTGCGCCTGAACTACGATCGCGCCGTTGGTGCCCGCTTCCGCATTCCCGCGTGGGTGGCTCATGCTGAAATGGTTGCCGAATGAACACACGTGCCCCGATTGACGCAATTGTGAAACTACAGGCTGGCATTGCCGGGAAGCGGGGTCTATAAGCGCGCCGTTCCGAAACCGAACCCAGAGGAGGCATCGATGGATAACCGAATGAACATCGTCATGACGCGCCTCCGCAGCGGGGCGTTCGCCTGACGGCGGATTCGGTTCGACCCAACTCCTGACAATTTCAGTTCGCGTCGCCGAATTCCGCCGGAACCGCAGTTCCGTTTCGCCGGAGTTCATCCATGCACGTGAAAGATACTAAGGCCCTCAAGGGCAACAAATCCGCGCCGTTCAACCCGCTTTCGGCCAACGCGGCGCTTTCAGGCGGTCCGGTAAAGCCGACTCCTGACAACAAGCTGTCGGCAGCCTTCGCCGCCGCACTTGGCAAATCGGCACGAGGGGCGGACACTCCGCCTGCTTCTGCCGGCAAGGACCAGACGCGGGGCGGCCCCGGCCGGCCCGACGAGATCAACAAGGCGTCCAAGCCGGCGACCGGAAGAAAGAATTTCTCCGGCCATCGCTCCGGGCACCGCTAATCCGGCAGAGGCCGCAAGCCATGTTCAGATGGTTCGAAAACAGACTTGACGCATTCCCGCCGGAGGAGCCGCAGGAGCCGCCGAGGACGTTTCTCGCTTTCTGCCTGCACTACACACGCGGCTCCTGGCGGTACCTGGTACCGTCGACGATCCTGATGGCGGCGATCGCCATCACCGAGGTGTGGATGTTCTCCTTCCTCGGCGACATCGTGAACTGGCTGACCGACCGCGAGCGCGCCACCTTCCTCGCCGAGGAGGGGTGGAAGCTCGCGGGCATGGCCTTTGTCGTGCTGGTCGTGCTGCCGACGATGGTGTGGTTCCACTCGCTCATCAATCTCCAGACGCTGATGGGCAACTACCCCATGCGCATCCGCTGGCAGGTTCACCGCTACCTGCTGAAGCAGTCGATGACGTTCTACCAGGACGAGTTTGCCGGTCGCATCGCCACCAAGCTGATGCAGACGGCCCTGGCTGTGCGCGAGTGCGTGATCAAGGTGATCGACGTCCTCAACTACGTCACCGTCTACTTCCTCGGCATGGTGTTCATCGTCGCCAGCGCCGACCCTCTGCTTGCTTTGCCGCTGGCCGGCTGGCTGGTGGGCTACATATTGCTGCTGCGCAATTTCGTGCCGCGGCTCGGCCGTGTCGCGGAGGCGCAGGCCGACGCGCGCTCGATGATGACCGGGCGCGTGGTCGACAGCTACACCAACATCCAGACGGTGAAGCTGTTCAGCCACGCCCAGCGCGAGGCCACCTATGCGCGCGACGGCATGAACGGCTTCCTCGATACCGTCTACCGGCAGATGCGTCTGATCACGAGCCTCTACGGGCTGCTCTACCTGCTCAACTCGATCTGCCTGGCGTTGATCGGCGGGCTCGGCATCTGGCTGTGGCTGGGCGAGGCGGTGACCATCGGCGCCGTCGCGGCGGCGCTAGGCCTCGTCATCCGTCTGTGGGGCATGTCGCAATGGGTGATGTGGGAAATGACGGCGCTGTTCGAGAATGTCGGCACCGTGCAGGACGGCATCAACTCGATATCGCTGCCGAGGCTGGTCGAGGACCGGCCGGATGCGAAGGAGCTGGTCGTCTCGCGCGGCGAGATCAGCTTCGAGAACGTCCGCTTCCACTACGGCAAGCAGAAGGGCGTGATCGAGGACCTGACGCTGACGGTGAAGCCGGGCGAGAAGGTCGGCCTCGTCGGCCGCTCGGGCGCCGGCAAGTCCACCGTGGTCAACCTGCTGCTTCGCTTCTACGACATCGAAGGCGGGCGCATCATGCTCGACGGGCAGGATATCGCCGCCGCCAAGCAGGACTCGCTGCGCGCCAATATCGGCATGGTGACGCAGGACACGTCCCTGCTGCACCGCTCGGTTCGCGACAACATTCTCTACGGCCGCCCCGACGCGACCGAGGAGATGATGGTGGAAGCAGCGAAGCGGGCCGAGGCGCACGACTTCATCCAGGAACTCACCGATCCGAAGGGCCGCAAGGGTTACGACGCGCATGTCGGCGAGCGCGGCGTGAAGCTGTCGGGCGGCCAACGGCAGCGCATCGCGATTGCACGTGTGATGCTCAAGGACGCGCCAGTGCTGATCCTCGACGAGGCGACTTCGGCGCTCGACTCGGAGGTGGAAGAGGCGATCCAGCAGAACCTCTACCGGCTGATGGAAGGCAAGACGGTGATCGCCATCGCGCACCGCCTGTCGACCATCTCGGCGATGGACCGGCTGGTGGTGCTCGACCACGGCCATGTCATCGAAGAGGGAACGCATGACGAACTGGTGGCCAAGGGTGGGCTCTATGCCGATCTCTGGCGGCGCCAGTCAGGCGGCTTTCTCGACGTCGACGAGATCGCGGAGCAGGCGGCGGCCGAATAGCCGCCTGCCCAACAGGCGCGGTTGCCATGGCGGTGTCCGCGTTCCAGTTATGATTGGCCTCCGCGACTCGAGCGCCGCGGCGGCCGCACAGGACAAGGCATGAGCGACAAGGACAGCAAAGGCGACCGGATATGGGGATTGGCCGAGAGGCTGATCGACCCTTTTGCCGACACCGATCGCGAGGTCCTGCCGCGCGAGGCGCTGCGCTTCATCATGTTCTTCGCCAACCAGGCGAAGATGCCATTCATCATGCTGCTCATCATCGGTGGCCTGTCGGGCGCGGTCGAGGCGGGCATGTACTGGGCCGTCGGCTGGCTGATCGACATTCTTGACGCGTCGTCTCCGGCGACGCTGCTCACCGACTACTGGCCGCATCTGGCGGCGTTCCTGTTTCTGGTGCTGTTCGTGCGCGCCGCAGTGATGATCGGCGCGGCGGTCGTTGAGCAGCAGATCATCGCGCCGCACTTCTTCCAGCTCGTGCGCTGGCAGGCGTTTCGCCGCGTCATCGAGCAGCCCTACGAGTTCTACCAGAACGATTTCGCCGGCCGTATCGCGACCAAGATCCTGCAGGGCGGCGAGGCGACGGGCGACTTCATCGTATCGCTGCTGCAATCGATGTGGGGCTTCATCACCTTCGTCGTGCTGGCGGGAACGATCCTGACCGCGCTCGACCCGTGGATGGGCGTCGTCATGCTGGCATGGCTCGGCGCATATGTGCTGACGGCATGGAAGCTGCTGCCGCCGCTGCGCGCCGCCGGCCGAAAGACCGCTGACGAGCGCTCGATCCTCAACGGGCGGCTGGTCGACGCCTTCACCAACATCATGGCGGTGAAGCTGTTCGATTCGGGCCGGCGCGAGCACGCCTTCGTGCGCGACGGCATGGAGCGCTTCCTCCACGCGGTGCGGCGGCTGACGCGCGCCATCACCAAAGTTCGCGCGGCGGTCGCCATCATCAACGGCATCATGATTGCCGCCATCTCGGCTCTCGCCATCCGCAGCTGGATGGGTGGCGGGGCAACGACCGGCGAAATCGCCGCCGTGATGGGCCTGTGTTTCCGGCTCAACCAGATGTCGGGCTACGTGATGTTCAACATCAACGGGCTGATCCGCAATTTCGCGACGGTGCAGGACGCGACGGGCACGATTTCGGTCGAGCCGGCCATCCGCGACGCCAACGACGCGCAGGTCATGCCGCGCGCCACTGGCGATCTGCGGTTCGACAGTGTGACCTTCAACTACGGCAAGGACGCGCGGACGATGACCGACCGCGTGATCGCCAAGCTGGACCTGCACATCAAGCCCGGCGAGCGGGTTGCATTGGTCGGGCCGTCCGGCGCCGGCAAGACGACCATCGTCAATCTGGCGCTGCGTCTCTTCGATGTCGAAAGCGGGCGCATCCTTCTCGACGGGCGCGACATACGCACCCTGACGCAGGCATCGCTGCGCCAGCAATTCGGCGTCGTCAGCCAGGACCCGATGCTGATGCACCGCTCGATCCGCGACAACATCGCCTACGGCAAGCCGGGTGCCAGCGATGCCGAGATCATCGAGGCGGCGAAACGCGCTTCGGCACATGAGTTCATCATGGGCGTGGCTGACCAGCGCGGCCGCACCGGCTATGACGCGCATGTCGGCGAGCGCGGCGTGAAACTGTCGGGCGGGCAGCGCCAGCGCATCGCCATTGCGCGCATGATGCTGAAGAACGCGCCGATCCTTATCCTGGACGAGGCAACCTCGTCGCTCGACTCCGAGATCGAGGCCGCGATCCAGGAGAATCTGTTCGAGATGATGGAAGGCAAAACCGTGATTGCGGTGGCGCACCGGCTTTCCACCATCGCGGCGCTCGACCGGCTGGTCGTGCTCGACGAGGGCAGGATCGTCGAGGAGGGCAGTCATGACGCACTGCTTGCCAAGGGCGGGCTCTATGCGCAGCTGTGGAAGCGGCAATCCGGCGGCTTCCTGCCGTCGCGACTGGCGGCGGAGTAGGCTGCGGTGGCGGTCCGCGCGCCGAAACAATATTCGCAGTCGGCGCTTGGCGGGCCGGTCAACACGCTGTCGCCGCTCGATCACGAGATCATGGGCGAGAAGGCGGCCGCGCTCGGGCGGGCCGGCGAGAGGGTGGAGCTCTGCCTCCGGCGGCTGCGCGACTGCGAGGGCGGCTCAACGGAGAGGTCCCGGCTGCTGCGCGAGGCGGCGCAGGCCGTATACGCCTATTTCATCCAGCGCGAATTGTGCGGGCTGCGGCGTCACCGCGAGGTGATCCGCGAATACGCGATTCCCGACGAGGTGCTGGTCAGGCTGGGCGCGAGCTGAGCGTCACTCCAGCCATTCGGTGACGAATTCGGCGCTTTCGTGGATATCGATGGTTTCGAGCGTGCCGGGACCGAGATTGGTGAATTTGTGCGGCACGTGCGCAGGCACGGTGAGCACCTGTCCGGCTGTCGCGCGGACCTGAAAAGCGCATTGCCGGCTTTCACGATAAAGGTTTCCGGGTAGGGGTGGGTGTGCAGCGCCGGCCCCCTGCCGATCTCATCGAAATCGTTGAAAATCAGGCAGATGCCGGCGCCAAGCCGAGTTCCGAGTATCTCGCCCTGCCAGCGTTCGCCGCTTGCCCATTCGGACTTGTCGATCACTTTCGCCATTGCCGCAGGCTAGCCCGTCGCCGGCACGCGGTCGTGGACCTTCGGTACCTCTGGCTTGTGCCAGACGGCATGCTGGAGCCCATGAATCGCATCATGTCTTGCCCTGTCCGGACGGTGTCATGCACAACTCTTCCCCGTGGCCCGCGACAAACTGCCGTCAACCGCCGGGGGCGTCTGGACAAGCCTAGCTCGCGCGCATAGAACCCAACGCCGAACGCAGGGGGATTCCGCGGGCGAACGGCTCGGCCTTTCGAGGACCGGGCGGCCGGATTCGCGATCCAGAATGCTTCCCGCGACCAGCGATGCCGAAAGGATGCCAGTCTCGTGAGCGCTACCGAAACCTCCGAACCGAACAGGCGCGATTTCCTCTACATTGCGACAGGCATGGCGGGCGCCGTGGGCGCCGCAGGCGTTGCCTGGCCGTTCATCGATAATATGCGGCCGGATGCATCGACACTGGCGCTGGCGACCATCGAAGTCGATGTCTCCGGTGTCGAGCCTGGTATGTCGATCACTGCCAAGTGGCGCGGCCAGCCGGTATTCATCCGCAACCGCACCGAAGCCGAGATCGAAGCTGCACGCAACGTCGAGCTCGACGACCTCAAGGATCCCGTGGCGCGCAACGCCAACGTGGCGGCCGATGCGCCGGCGACCGATCTGGCTCGCTCGGCGGGCGAGGGCAAGGAAAACTGGCTCGTGATGGTCGGCGTCTGCACCCATCTCGGCTGCGTGCCGCTCGGCCAGGCAGGCGATTTCGGCGGATGGTTCTGCCCCTGCCACGGTTCGCACTACGACACGGCAGGGCGTATCCGGAAGGGACCGGCACCGACCAATCTGCCCGTTCCGACATTTACGTTCACCTCCGATACGTCGATCGAGATCGGCTGAGGCAGAGAAGGGCACGCGACATGAGCGTCGGCGCACATTCCACCTACGAGCCCAAAACCGGCATTGAACGCTGGATCGACCAGCGGCTGCCGCTGCCCCGGCTGGTGTACGATTCCTTCGTGGCCTACCCGGTGCCGCGCAACCTGAACTACGCCTACACCTTCGGCGGCATTCTCACGATCATGCTGGTCGTGCAGATCCTGACCGGCGTCGTGCTTGCGATGCACTACACAGCGCATACCTCGCTCGCCTTCGATTCGGTCGAGAAGATCATGCGCGACGTGAATTCGGGCTGGCTGCTGCGCTACATGCACGCCAACGGCGCGTCGTTCTTCTTCATCGCCGTCTACATCCACATGTTCCGCGGGCTCTATTACGGCTCCTACAAGGCGCCGCGCGAGCTGCTGTGGATCCTTGGCTGCATCATCTACCTCTTGATGATGGCAACCGGCTTCATGGGCTATGTGCTTCCCTGGGGACAGATGAGCTTCTGGGGCGCCACGGTCATCACTGGCTTCTTCACCGCCATTCCGCTGGTCGGCGAGTGGATCCAGCAACTGCTGCTGGGCGGCTTCGCGGTCGACAATCCGACCCTTAACCGCTTCTTCTCGCTGCACTACCTGCTGCCGTTCATGATCGCCGGCGTCGTCGTGCTGCACATCTGGGCGCTGCATGTGACCGGGCAGACCAACCCGACGGGCATCGAGCCGAAGTCCAAGGGCGACACGGTTCCCTTCTCGCCGCATGCGACGGCAAAGGACGCCTTCGCGATGGTCGTGTTCGTCGCGGTCTTCGCCTACTTCATCTTCTACATGCCCAATTTCCTCGGGCATCCGGACAACTACATCGAAGCCAACCCGCTGAAGACGCCGGCCCACATCGTGCCGGAGTGGTACTACCTGCCGTTCTACGCGATCCTGCGCGCCATCACGTTCAGCATCGGACCGATCGACTCCAAGCTCGGCGGCGTGCTGGCCATGTTCGGCTCGATCGCCATCCTGTTCGTCGTGCCATGGCTCGATACGTCGAAGGTTCGCTCGGCCGTTTACCGCCCGTGGTACAAGCTGTTCTTCTGGCTGTTCGTCGCCGACACGATCTTCCTCGGCTGGCTTGGTTCGCGGCCGGCGGAAGGCTCCTACGTCATCATGGCGCAGATCGGCACGCTCTATTACTTCGCCTTCTTCATCGTGATCATGCCGCTCCTCGGCCTTATCGAGACGCCGAAGAAGTTGCCGAACTCGATCACGGAAGCCGTGCTCGAGAAGAACAAGGGCAGCGGCCAGGCGGCCGCACAGCCCGCGGCCAGCACCGCATCGCCCGAAACCAGAGGCTGAGCGCAGACCGAGGCTCGAAAGGACTTCTGATGAAACTGATCCTCAAGGGAATTCTGGCGCTCGGGCTGAGCCTCGCCGTTAGCGGCGGAGCAGTTGCCGCCGAGGAAGAAGGCGGCACGCCGCACTACCCGATCGAGAAACCGGTCGAACAGAGCTGGTCGTTCGCCGGGCCGTTTGGCACCTACGACATGGGCCAGCTGCAGCGCGGCCTCAAGGTCTATCGGGAGGCGTGCTCGGCCTGCCACTCGATGGATCTGGTGGCGTTCCGCACGCTCGAGGCCCTCGGCTATTCGGAAGCGCAGGTGGACGCGCTCGCCGCCGAATACACCATCCCGGACGGACCGGACTCCAACGGCGACATGTTCGAGCGACCGGGCATCGCGTCCGATTACTTCCCGGCGCCGTTTGCGAATCCGGAGCAGGCAGCCGCTTCCAACAATGGCGCGGCGCCGCCGGACCTCTCGCTGATCGCCAAGGCGCGCGGTGTCGAGCGTGGCTTCCCGACCTTCATCTTCGACATCTTCACCCAGTATGCGGAGAACGGACCGGACTACATCTACGGCCTGCTGACGGGCTATGAGGACGCGCCTGCAGGCGTCGAGCTCCAGCCGGGCACCTATTATAACCCTCACTATATCGGCGGTCCGGCGCTTGCCATGCCGCCGCCGCTGGCTGAAGGCGTCGTGACTTATGACGACGGCTCGCCCGAGACGGTCGAGCAGTACGCAAAAGACGTCTCGGCCTTCCTGATGTGGGCGGCGGAACCTCACATGGAAGCGCGCAAGCAGACCGGCTTCGTCGTGATCATTTTCCTGATCCTGTTTGCCGGTCTTGTCTTTCTGACCAAGCGCAAGGTGTGGGCGAACGAGGCTCACTAAAGAGACGCGATACCGAATTCCAGGGCGCCGAAAGGCGCCCTTTTCATTTGGCGTCGAACGCTGCAAGAATACATTGACGGGAACAGGCGGGGCCAGATGAAACCTTCACTTGAAGACACGCTGCTCGCGGCCATCCGCACCATTCCGGACTATCCGAAGCCGGGTATCCTGTTCCGCGACATCACCACGCTGCTCGGCAATGCGCGCGCTTTCCGCCGCGCCGTCGATGAGCTGGTGCATCCCTATGCGGGCGAGAAGGTCGACAAGATTGCCGGCATCGAGGCGCGGGGATTCATCCTTGGCGGGGCGATCGCGCACCAGCTTTCCTCCGGCTTCATTCCGATCCGCAAGAAGGGCAAGCTGCCGCACGAGACGGTGCGCGTCGCCTACAGTCTCGAATACGGTATCGACGAGATGGAGATGCACAAGGATGCGGTGAAGGAAGGCGAGCGGGTAATCCTCGTCGACGACCTGATCGCGACGGGCGGCACCGCGGAAGGCGCGGTCAAGCTGCTGCGGCAGATGGGTGCGAATATCGTGGCGGCGTGCTTCGTCATCGACCTGCCCGATCTCGGCGGGCGCAAGAAGCTGGAAGCGCTCGGCGTCGATGTGCGCACGCTGATCGCCTATGAGGGGCACTGATGCGCTATGTGATCACATTTCTGATCGGGGGACTCCTCGGTGTCGGAGCAGGCGTAGCGCTTGGCTTCTTCCTGTTTCCCTATGTCTTCCCGCCGCCGCCGGCGACGGAGGAACTTCAGACGGTCCAGACCGACAAGGTCGCCGAGGGAACCTTCATCCACGCCAATCCGAGCGATCCGATCCATTACGGCGAAGGCGGCGTTTCGGTCTATTCCGACACTGTTTTCCTGCACGAGGACTTCAAGGTCGGGCCGGGGCCGGACTACCACGTCTATCTGGTGCCCAAGGCCAATGTCCGCTCGTCGGGTGATCTGGGCACCGCCATGTATATCGATCTTGGTCGCCTCAAGGCATTCGAGGGCAGCCAGAATTACACCATACCGGCCGGGGTGGACCTTGCGGACTATCCGACCGTCCTGATCTGGTGCCAGAAGTTCTCGGTCCTTATCTCGCCGGCTGACCTGACTTTCGAGGGTTAGGCGTTCACTCCGGCGCCACCAGCTTCCGGTAGAGGTGCCAGGTTGCGTGGCCGAGCACCGGCAGAACGATGATCAGTCCGGCAAAGACCGGGATGCTGCCGATGACGAGCAGCGCCGCAACAACCAGGCCCCAGGCGGCGACCTCTACGGGATTGGCTGCCGCTGCCCGCCATGAGGTGCTGATCGCCGCCCATGCGCCGACATCCCGATCCAGCAGCAGCGGAAACGAGACGATGCCGGTGCACAACGCCGCCACGGCGAAAACAAAGCCTGCGAGGTTGCCGAGCACGATCAGCGTCCATCCTTCGCTTGTGTAGAACACGTTGGTTGCGAACTCGGTGATCGACCCCGGGGGCACCGGCCCGAAAAGCCACACATAAAGTCCCTGCGCCACCAGCATCCAGGCGATGAAGATGGCGACCATGACGGCTCCCACCCATGCGATTGCCGGCAGTGCAGGCGATTTGCGCACCTCCAGCGCATCCTGCCATCTGGTCACGATGCCGACTTCGCGGCGACGGCTGATTTCGTAGAGGCCGATAGCGGCGAATGGCCCGATGAGGGCGAAGCCGGAAGCGAGCGGAAAGATCAGGGGCAGGGCGCTCGCCGTCGAGGTCCAGGCGGCAAGCACCACGCCGATCAGCGGATACATGATGACAATGAAGATGATGTGCGAGGGCATGGCGACGAAATCCTCGATGCCTGCGCGCAATGCATCCGCAAGATCGCCGAGTGCGATGCGGTTCACCTTCGGCTTGGGAACCGCACCCTGGGCATCGGCAAGAATGTGAAAGGCGGTCATGGCCGCACCTCCCTTGCTAATCCAGCGCGGGACGCCATCCGGATTGTCCCGCCGGGACCGTGGCATGACCTGTGCGACCGTCGATGTGCGCGGTCCGCAGCCAGCAGCCGGTCGCGCAGACCATCCAGTTCAGGATAGCGCAACGGCTGGCCGTGTCGATGGATGCGGCTTGCCGGGCGTTCACTTTCGTGGCATAGCGCGGCGCGTTCGGGCATTTTCTGACCCGGAGACTGGAACGTCACAAGGCGCCTTTCCCCGAATATTGAAAACTCGACAAGGCGAAACCACGCACGAGGCGCGGACGCGATTACTGAGCGGGATAAGGAGCTTCCGCGATGGCACAGACCGGCAAGGTAAAATTCTTCAATGCGAGCAAGGGCTTCGGCTTCATCACGCCGGACGATGGCGGCAAGGACGTTTTCGTCCACATTTCGGCCGTCGAGGCGTCGGGCCTGCACACGCTCGTAGACGGCCAGAGCGTCTCCTTCGACGTGGAGCCCGACCGCAAGGGCAAAGGCCCAAAGGCGGTTAATCTCCAGGCCCAATAACGGCCCCAGTTACATGCCAAATCCCGGTGGCGAGCGGCGTCGCGGCCGGGATTTCCGGGCGGCTTCGGCGAGCGCGTACGTGCGCGCTCGCGAAACTTTCTCTTGCCCGTCTTTCCAAAATGGGGAACATTCCTTTCGTTCGGGCATTTGCGGGCCCGGAGACTGGACAAATAATTGGGCCCGGGTCGTGTTTGGAAAGGCCGTACCGGGCGGTTTGCGCGACCAGAAGCACCTGAAACGCCGCGGCGCTTACCCGACTGTTTCTTCTCCCGCAGTGAACGACTGAGACGTGTGGCGATGCCGCACACATGGAAGTTGGGAGAGCAAGGAGTTTCCCCAATGCCCCAGACGGGAACCGTCAAATTCTTCAACCATGCCAAGGGGTTCGGCTTTATTACCCCGGATGAGGGCGGGAAGGACATTTTCGTCCATATCTCTGCCGTCCAGGCGTCCGGCCTGCCCGGTCTCGAAGATGGACAGAAGGTCTCCTTCGATACCGAACCGGATCAGCGCGGCAAGGGACCGAAGGCGGTCAATCTTACACTGGGCTAGTCCCAGCCGCCGGGTACTGCATTCCCGGTCTTGACGAATACGCCGGGCGGCGCGCACCGCCCAGCGTCACGATTGTGAGGCAACGCTTCGACCTCATTTTCGCGGGCATGACAGCATGATGCCGCGCGGCGAAAGTGTGCGATCATAACGGCCAGCGGACGCGCTCTTTTCTTGCACCTCCCGCCGTTCAGCTTGGGTTCAGCAAGCAATCCCTAGTCTTGTGTCAAAGATGCGAAGCCGCGCCTGCGGCATCGCCCAACGGAGACACGAGAATGAAGAACCTTTTCCGATCGCTGGTCCTTTCGGTTTCAACCGCGGCTGTGGTGTTGTCCGCAATGCCGGCCGCCGAAGCGCGCGATCATCGCCGCCACCATGTCGAGCGAAGCAACGACCGCGTCGGCGAGGCAATCGGAGCCGGCATCATCGGACTTGCGCTGGGCGCGATCGTAGTCGGCATCCTCAGCGAGCAGCAGACAGGCACATCCAACGCGAGCGAGAATCCTTACAAAAGGCCACGCCCATCGCCCGAGCGCGACTTCTTCCCTATCCCGCCGCGTGCCGCGTATCCCGTCGAAGCCGGATACAGCGCATCGCTCGAGCCCTGGAGCGCAGGCTGGTACCGTTATTGCGAGGCCCGCTATCGCAGCTTCAATCCCGCCGATGGCACGTTCACAACCTATGGCGGCGAGAAGCGGTTCTGCATCGCCGACTAGTTCTTCCCAGTACCTACCCTGGGGTCCCTGCCCCTTTCCTTGCGCCGCCAGCGATGGCGGCGCTCTTTTTCGTCAAACGAGGAAGGGGTTGGACCGGCGCTCGTCGCCAAAGCTGCTTCCAGGGCCGTGGCCGCAGATGAAACCCACCTCGTCGCCAAGCGGCAACAGCTTTTCCTTGATCGAGCGGATCAGCGCGTCATGGTCGCCGCCCATAAGGTCGGTGCGGCCGATCGAACCGTGGAACAACACGTCGCCGACATGGGCGAACTGCGCGGCGCGGTTGTAGAAAACGACGTGACCGGGCGAATGGCCCGGGCAATGGAACACCTCGAAATTGTGCTGGCCGAAGGATACGGTCTCGCCTTCGTCGAGAAAACGATCCGGCGTGCAGTTGCGGGTCTCGCCGGGCACGCCGAACATGCGCGCCTGTTCCGCCAATCCGAGCAGCATCTTCGCGTCCGCCTTGTGCGGACCGATGATGTCGACGCCCAGCCTTTCCTTCATCTCCATCGCGCCGCCGGCATGGTCGATATGTCCATGTGTCAGCCAGATTTCGCCGATGGAGAGACCGTTGTCCTCGACCGTCTGCATGATGACGGGGACATCGCCGCCCGGATCGACGACGACACCAGCCTTGGTCTCGTCGTCGAACAGGATCGTGCAATTCTGTTGAAACGGCGTGACCGGCACGATGCCGGCGCGCAACTGGCCCATGAGAGTCTCCCTGCAATGAGAGACCTGCTTAACGGCGCATGCGCCATGCGTCCACTTGGTTACCCGCCGTATCCGTACTGAACTTCCGGCAGGTCAGCGTTTGTTCATGGCACCCATGATGGCGCCGACGACACCAGTGAGAATCGCGCCGCCGCCAAGGCCGCCCACAGCGTCACCCAGAACGCCGCTCATGGCGCCGGCCATTGCGGGATCGCCCATCAGCGCGCCAAGAATCTGGCCGCCGGCGACGCCGCCTACCGCGCCGCTGATGATCTTGGGCAGTTGCGCCATTGCCGCCTGCTTGACGGCCGCGCCTACGGCCTGCCCGCCGATGATGCCGGCAACGACCTGAACAATGATCGGGACTATCGATTCCATGACTGTTTGCCTCCTCCAAGCCGGCATAGCGCCGGGAGGCCCATCAAAGCTCCGATCGAGCACGAGTCAAAGCGAAAAAAGCGGGCCGGACGGGAAGTCCGGCCCACTGTCTCGGTCACTTTGTGCTGCGTTGTCTACTCGGCTGCCATCGCGTGGCGAGGCGTCACCTCGGCCGTGTAGTCAAGCATGAGGTTGCGGGCAATCTCGCCGACGGTGAAGCGGTAGGGCCCTATCTCGGAGACAGGTGTCACTTCGGCGGCGGTGCCGGTGAGGAAGCACTGTTCGAAGTCTTCCAGCTCCTCCGGCATGATCGTACGTTCGATTACCTCGTAGCCCCGCCGTTTCGCCAGGTCGATCACCGTGCGACGGGTGATGCCGTCGAGGAAACAGTCAGGGTCCGGCGTGTGGATCACGCCGTCCTTGACGAAAAAGACGTTGGCGCCGGTCGCTTCCGCGACGCGCCCGCGCCAGTCGAGCATCAGTGCATCCGCGTAGCCTTTGGCCTCAGCCGCGTGTTTGGACAAGGTGCAGATCATGTAGAGGCCGGCAGCCTTGGATCTCGACGGCGCCGTGCGCGGATCCGGGCGGCGGTATTCGGCCATGTCGAGCCGAATGCCCTTCAGCTTCTGCGCCGGGTCGAAATAGCTCGGCCATTGCCAGATCGCGATGGCGCAATTGATCTTGTTGTTCTGCGCCGACACGCCCATCTGCTCGCTGCCGCGCCAGGCGATCGGCCGTACATAGGCGTCCTGGAAACCCTGCATCTTCAGGAGCTGACGGCAGGCGCCGTCGATCTCGGCCACGCTGTAGGGAATCTTGAAGCCCAGGATACGGGCCGATTCATGCAGCCGCTCTGTGTGCTCGGTCAGCTTGAATATCTCGCCGCCATAGGCGCGCTCGCCCTCGAACACCGCGCTCGCATAATGCAGGCCGTGCGACAGCACGTGAATCTTGGCGGCTGCCCAGGGAACGAACTCGCCATTTATCCATATGTGACCGTCTAGCTGGTCAAACGGAACGGAAGCCATCTGCATTTCCTCCACGGGTTCAAACCCGCTTGTCATTTGAAAATTCGCCGGTTCCGGCCTATCAGGCCGAAGCTGCCGTCAAATCAGCCTATGCGAATGAGGCGGCACGATGAAGGAAGTTCCAATCGAAACCCTCAGGCCTTGCCTTTTCGTTCGCATTTCGCCGAAAAGCTTGGCAAAAATTACCACTGCCGTAAATTTATGTCAACAAGGCTGACATATTTCCGGCGCAGCGGATTGGCAGATGACGAAACAGCAGACCGACAAGGCCCGAGCGGCCGCTGAACCGGCCACCCGGACAGACAGCGACGACATCGACTTCACCCTCATCGAGTTGCTCTTTTTCGCGTATCGAGATTTCATTTCCGATCCCGACGCGATCCTGGGCCCGCAGGGTTTCGGGAGGGCGCACCACCGGGTTCTGCACTTCGTCAACCGCCGTCCGGGACTGACCGTTGCCGAATTGCTCGATGTGCTGAAGATCACGAAGCAAAGCCTGGCGCGCGTGCTGAAGCAGCTCATCGATACCGGCTACATCGTGCAAGTCACGGGTCCGCGCGACCGCCGCCAGCGCGAACTCTACGCGACCGAGAAGGGCAAGGCGCTGTCACTCGCGCTGGCTCGGCCACAGTCCCGCCGCATCCGTGACGCATTGGGCGAGGGGGGCGCCGGGGATAGAGCCGCGGTGGAGAGGTTTCTCAAAGCCATGGTCAATCCGGAGCTCCGGAGGCAGATCGACAATCCGCCGAAGGACGCACGCTGACGGAGGCCTGCACATGGTCGCTGAGAGGACCACACCCGATGACGACGCACCGCATATCCTGGTCGTCGATGACGATACCCGTATCCGGACCCTGCTGAAGCAGTTCCTGGCCGAACAGGGATACCGTGTCAGCATTGCCGCAAGCGCCGCCGAAGCGCGGCGCCGGCTGGAAGGACTGGACTTCGACCTCATCGTGCTCGACGTGATGATGCCGGGTGAAAACGGCGTCGATCTCACACGTGCCCTGCGCGAGCAGAAGGATGTGCCTATCCTGATGCTGACGGCCCTGTCGGAGACAGAGAACCGCGTATCCGGCCTGTCTGCGGGCGCCGACGATTATCTGCCCAAGCCGTTCGACCCGCGCGAACTGGTGCTTCGCATCAGCAACATTCTGCGCCGCGGGGGGCCAACGGGCGCGCCGAAGCTGGAGCAGGTCGTATTCGGACCCTATTCTTTCCAGCTCGCCCGGCGCGAGCTCAAACGCGCTGGCGAGGCACTGAAGCTCACCGAGCGCGAGCAAGAGATACTGGCCATTTTCTGCGAGCGTGCCGGCGAGACCATACCGCGGCACGAACTGATCGGCGGTGAAGCTGAGGTGGGCGAACGCACGATCGACGTGCAGATCAACCGGCTGAGGCGCAAGATCGAGCGTGACCCGTCCAATCCCGTCTGGCTGCAGACGGTCCGCGGCATCGGTTACAGGCTGAGCGTCGAATAGTTCAATCCGGGTCCATCTTGTTCTAGGCTGGCGGCGCAGCCGGGGCGGTTTGCTGGAAGGACCGATGGCGTCGACGGAAGCCGAGATCAGCGACAACACCGATCAGCCGGAGCGGCGGAGCCTTGCATCGGCGCTTTGGCTCAGGTTGAGGGTTTTTGTCGGCCGCTACCTGCCGCAGCGCCTCTATGCCCGTTCGCTGATCATCGTGATCGCACCAATGCTGCTCCTGCAGTCGGTGATCGCTTTCGTCTTCATGGAACGCCACTGGCAGACCGTGACCTTCCGACTGTCGGCTGCTGTCACCCGCGATATCGCGGCGGTCATCGATCTGATCGAGACCTATCCGGACAATGACGGATACAGCGAGATCGTTCGGATCGCCCAGGAGCGCATGGAGCTCAATATCGACATCCTGCCGCCGGACCCGCTGCCGGCGCCGAGCCCGAAGCCGTTTTTCTCCATCCTCGACCAGGCGCTGAGTTCGGAAATCGTCAAGCAGATCAACCGGCCGTTCTGGATCGACACCGTCGGCAATTCCAACATCGTCGAGATCCGGGTTCAACTCGAGAACCAAGTGCTACGGGTGTTCGCCCGCCGAAGCCAGGCCTACGCGTCGAACACCCATATCTTCCTGTTGTGGATGGTGGGCACCTCGCTGGTTCTGCTGGCAATCGCCATTGCGTTCCTGCGCAACCAGATCAGGCCGATCCTGAAGCTCGCCGAAGCCGCCGAAAGCTTCGGCAAGGGGCGGCCGATGCCCGAGGGCTTCGAGCCGCGGGGAGCGCAGGAGGTGCGGCTCGCCGGGCGCTCCTTCATCCAGATGCGCGAGCGCATCGAACGCCAAATCGAACAGCGCACTGCAATGCTCACCGGTATCAGCCACGATCTCAGGACGGTGCTGACCCGGTTCCGGCTGCAGCTCGCGCTGGTCGGTTCCAAGTTCGACATCGGGCCGCTCAATCAGGACATCGACGACATGCAGTCGATGCTGGAAGGCTATCTTTCTTTCGCACGCGGCGAGGCCGCCGAGGACACGGGCAGCCTCGACATGGCCGAGTTCCTCGACAAGGCGCGCAAAGAGGCCAAGTTGCGCAAGCGCAAGCTAAAGACCGAACTTGCCGGGCCAGGCGAGGTGCATGTGAGGCCGAACGCATTCCGCCGCCTGCTCACCAACCTGCTTTCGAACGCCTTCCGACACGGCAAGCAGGTCGAGGTGTCGGCGCTGCACGGGACGGGCATGTTGACGGTCACGATCGATGATGACGGGCCGGGCATTCCACCGGAGAAGCGGGAGGAGGTCTTCCGCCCGTTTGTCAGGCTGGACGAGGCGCGCAATCAGGACGCGAGCGGTACCGGGCTCGGCCTGGCGATTGCGCGAGACATCGCGCGCAGTCATGGTGGCGACATCACGCTCGAGGACAGTCCGCTGGGTGGCCTGAGAGCTGTCGTCAGGGTGCCTGCTTAGCTCCTACCCGGCGCGGGGAGCGAACAGAATGAGACCGGCCGCGGCGATTGCGAGTGCTCCGCCTGTCATATCCCAGAAATCCGGCCGCTGTTCTTCCGCCAGCCAGAGCCATAGCAGCGACGCCGCGATGTAGATGCCGCCATAGGCTGCGTAGGCGCGGCCTGCGAAGGCGCTTGGCGTCAGCGTCAGCAGCCAGGCGAAAAGAACAAGCGCGGCGATCCCCGGCACCAGCCACCAGACGGACTGGCCGTTGCGAAGCCAGGCCCAGAACGCGAAGCAGCCTGCGATCTCGGCGACAGCTGCCGCTGCGAAGGTGAGGTAGGTGGTGGCAATGGCGGGCATTTCGTTTCCCCGCGTGAACAGACCAAGCCGCTGCTAGAAGAGCTTGCCGCCGTCGGGCACCCTGCGTTCGATGGCCGCAAGAACAACGTCGCCGTCCTCGTCCGGAAAGCCGAGCGTCAGCACCTCGGACATGAACTTGCCGATCTGGCGCGGCGGGAAGTTGACGACGGCCATAACCTGGCGGCCGACCAACTCCGCCGGCTCGTAGTATTTGGTGATCTGGGCGGAGGATTTCTTGACCCCGATCGCGGGGCCGAAATCGATCTTCAGCTTGATCGCGGGCTTGCGCGCTTCCGGATAAGGTTCGGCCTCGACGATCGTGCCGGCCCGGATATCGACCTTGTCGAAATCCGGGAAGGCAATCTCCGGCCTGATATTACCACCGGAAGACATGCTCAGGCGTTGCCGTGCGTCTCGAAAAGCACGTTGGCGAGCGCGTCACGCGCTGTCGAGCCCGACCAGACAACGAGCTGGAACGCCTGGAAGTAGCATTCGCAGGCCTCGAGCGCGCTGTGCAGCATCACCTCGACCTGGGCGCTGGTGGGTTCCGCGCCGCCCGACAGCAGCAGCGAATGGCGGAACATGATGGCGCCTTCCTGCTCCCAAAGATCGAAATGGCCGAACAGCATCTGCTCGTTGATGACGGACAGCAGGCGCATGACTTCGAGCGTCCGGTTCTCGGCGACCTTCAGGTCGAAAGCGCAGGCAAGGTGCAGCGCCTCGAAGTCTTCCATCCACGAAATCGAAACGTGATAGTCGGCCCATGTTCCGGCCACCGAGATGGCGATCTCGTCGTCCGCGGTGCGCTCGAATGCCCAGTCGTTGGTGTTGGCGACATGCTCGATGACATCGACTGGATGCAGTTCGCGGGCGATGTCGAGTTCAAGGAGTTCCATCAGGCAAATATTCTCCGTCGTTCGGACGAGCCCCGATCGTCCTGTTGAGACACACGCGACGAACCACCCGACGACGGGCGAGGGCCATGGAGAGAAAACGCATTACCGTGCCGGCCCACCGCTGTCCGGCTCAGAAGTGCGAAACGAATCACGTAGCAAATTCAGTCTATTGAAGCAGAGTCGCGTGAGAAGCCCCTTTTTCGCGCGACCGCTTTTGAAGTGTGGATAGGT
Source organism: Rhizobiaceae bacterium (assembly GCA_017643025.1). GTDB lineage: Bacteria > Pseudomonadota > Alphaproteobacteria > Rhizobiales > Rhizobiaceae > RCIO01. Next base: position 548,613 of record JAEPOG010000004.1, on the reverse strand, counting down.
TCAGCCGGCTCAACTCGCGAGGCAATGCCAAGCGACTCTCGCTAAAGCACTTTTCGCGGCCGCGCCCTGTGGAAAAGAGTGGCTATTTTTTTGCTGAGCGCTTTGTGCCGGAGGCAGGTTTTGCTTTCGCAGCGGCCGGTTTGGCTTTGCCGTCAGCCTCCAGGGCATCAATCCGCGCTGAAAGCCGCTCGTTTTCGGCCCGCGCCTTGGCGGCCATATCCTTCACCGCCTCGAACTCCTCGCGCTGGACAACGTCCATCGAATTCAGGACGCGTTCGGCTTGGGCGCGGAAGGCCTGTTCGACCTCGCGGCGCACGCCCTGCGCGGCGCCTGCGGCGTCGGTCATCAGCTTGGCCAGTTCGTCGAGTATGCGGTTCTGTCCGGTCTGCATGGCATTCGCCCCTGTGATCGATGTGACGTAGTGGCAGGAAGGGGCGAATGCAAGGCGGTGCGACGAAGGGGACTCCGCCCGCCTTGACCTCGTCATGCGGCCCGCGCATGGTCCGCGCGCTTCGCCCACCGGGTCAATCCGATGCCTGAATTCATCTTTGCCGCGCTCGCCTTTCCGGAGATCGACCCGATCATTTTCCAGATGGGTCCGTTCGCAATCCGCTGGTACGGCCTGGGCTATGTCGTCGGTATCCTGTTCGGCTGGTGGTATTCGCGCCGGCTGGCCGCGACGCCGCGACTTTGGGCGCACAACAAACCGGCAATGACACCCGCCGACATCGATGACTTTCTCATCTGGGCGGCGGTCGGCATCGTCGCCGGCGGGCGAGTCGGCTACATCCTGTTCTACGATCTGCCGCGCTACATCGCGGAGCCGCTGGCGATATTCAGCGTGTGGGAGGGCGGCATGTCGTTCCACGGAGGGTTGCTCGGGGTCATTCTCGCAATGATCGTCTTCTCGCGCCGTCGTGGCATCAACACATGGAGCCTGTTCGACGTCATCGCCGCCGGCGTTCCCGTCGGGCTCGGGCTGGTGCGCTGCGCCAACTTCATCAATTCCGAGCTGTGGGGACGCGTCAGCGACGTTCCCTGGGCATTCGTTTTCCCCAATGGCGGGCCGTTCTCGCGCCATCCGAGCCAGCTCTACGAGGCGCTTCTGGAAGGCGCAGTGCTGTTTGCGGTGCTCGCCTGGTTCATCTGGTCGCGCGGCCGGCTGAAAACGCCGAAGTTCATCGGCGGAGCTTTCATCGCCGGCTACGGGCTGGTGCGCATCTTCGTCGAGTTCTTCCGCGAGCCGGATGCCCATATCGGCTACCTGGTAGGCGACTGGCTGACCATGGGCATGGTTCTGTCTCTGCCCATGGTGTTGGCCGGCATTTGGGCGATGGCTACGGCTCGGCCGGCGGCCGCGCCAGCCGAGGCCAATGACCGAGCTTGAGCGCCGCATCGCGGAGCTGATCGCGGCCTCCGGGCCGATGAGCGTCGCAGACTACATGGTCATGTGCCTGTTCGACCCGAGGGCAGGTTACTACACGACACGCGAACCGTTCGGGCGGGCAGGCGACTTCGTCACCGCGCCCGAGATCAGCCAGATGTTCGGCGAACTGGTCGCGGTCTGGCTCTATTCTCGCTGGAAAGATGCGGGAACGCCAAAGGACGCCGTGATAGCGGAGATCGGGCCCGGCCGCGGAACGATGATGCGCGACATGGCGCGGACCTTCCGGCAGATCGATCCGGCTTTTTGCGAGGCTGCGCGCTTTGCCCTGATCGAAACCAGCGAGAGACTTCGGAAAGTCCAGCAGGAAACGCTGGCGGGCGCCGGCATCGAATTTTCGTGGCATGACAGCGTCGAGAGCCTGCCGGACGGACCGCCATTCATTGTCGGCAACGAATTGTTCGATGCCGTTCCGATCCGCCAGTTCGTGAAGACCGCGCAGGGATGGCGGGAGCGGGTCGTTGGGCTGGGCAAGCAAGAGGAGCTCGTGTTCCTCGCGGGGGCGTCCGGTATCGATACCGCGCTGCTGCCGCCTGACGCTGCAACAGCCGGCGAGGGCGCGATCGTCGAACTGGCGCCGGTGCGCGAGGCAATGATGGAGGCAATCTGTGCGCGCGTTGCCGGCAGCGGGGGCGCTGGCCTGTTCATCGACTACGGCTATCTCGAGCCAGCGGTGGGCGACACGCTGCAGGCGTTGCGTGAGCACAAATATGACGACGTGCTGGCGCATCCGGGCGAGGCCGATATCACCGCCCATGTTGATTTCGCCCGCCTGAGGGCGGTTGCCGAACGGTACGATCTCCAGGCGGAATTGACGTCACAGGGGAAATTCCTGCTCGATCAGGGCCTGCTGGAGCGTGCCGGGCGGTTGGGCGCGGCGCTGGACGAGGCGGGGCGGCAGACGATCCGCGAGGCAGTCGAGCGGCTGGCAGCGCCCGACCAGATGGGCGAACTGTTCAAAGTGCTTGCCGTAACGTCGCCGCCGGCGCCGGACGCCAGCGGATTGACTTGACCCCGGCCCTGCCTCACCATCCGTGCCGATTGAGCGCAGCCAAGGCAGTGGGTCGCCAGCCCCGGCAGGCGAGTCGCTGAAGGGACAGAGGCGGCCAATGCTTGAAACTGTTCGACCGGAGCCTATCCGGTCCCCGGTGCTGGATGGTCATGCCCAATCGGGCATCCAGCATGGCTTTTTCACCCGCGCGGGCGGCGTTTCCGAAGGCATTTATCGCGGTCTCAACGCCGGCCAGGGGTCGAACGACCGGGCCGACCACGTGGCCGAAAACAGGCGGCGCATCGCAAGATCGCTGGGTACCGAACAATCACGAATCGTTACGGTTCACCAGGTTCATTCCGCCGACGCCTTGGTGGTGGACGGGCCGTTTCCCGGCGACCGGCCCAAGGCCGACGCGATGGCGACGGACCGACCCGGATTGGCGCTGGGCGTGCTGACCGCCGATTGCGGTCCTGTGCTCTTTTCCGATCCGCTAGCGCGGGTCATCGGCGCGGCTCACGCCGGGTGGAAGGGCGCGCTGGGCGGCGTGCTCGAAGCTACCATCGAGGCGATGGAGCGCCTTGGTGCCCGCCGCGAGCGGATCAAGGCCGTGCTCGGGCCGTCGATAAGTCAGGCCAGCTATGAGGTCGGCCCGGAGTTCCGCGAACGCTTTGTCGCGGTTGAGCCGGGATCGAGTGCGTATTTCGTGCCTTCGGCGACCGAGGGCAGGCACATGTTCGACCTCGAGGCCTATACAGTCGAACGACTCAACCGGGCCGGTGTGGAGGCATCGGCCCTTGGACGCTGTACCTATCGAGAGGAGGAAAATTTCTATTCCTATCGCCGCTCCGTTCACCGGTCGGAACCGGATTACGGGCGGCAGATGTCGGCAATCATTCTGGAGGACAATTGATGGCCCTGCATTTCGAGCGCGCCGAATTCGACGCGCGCAAGGACCGTCTGATCATGGAAATGGCCGAGCAGAAGCTCGACGCCGTGCTGCTGTTCGCGCAGGAGAGCATGTACTGGCTGACCGGCTATGACACATTCGGCTACTGCTTTTTCCAGTGCCTGACGGTGAAGGCCGACGGCTCGATGGTGCTTCTCACGCGCTCGGCCGACATGCGGCAGGCGCGGCATACGTCGACCATCGAAAACATCACCCTTTGGACCGACCGCGACAGCGCCAACCCGGCCGTCGAGCTGCGCAATCTGCTCAACGACCTCGACCTTCTCGGCTGCCGTATCGGCGTCGAGTACGACACGCACGGTCTGACCGCGCGCAACGGCCAGCTGGTGGACGAGCAGCTGAAGACGTTCGGCACCATCGTCGACATATCGGGGCTGGTCGGGCATCTGCGGCTGGTCAAGAGCCCGGCGGAAATCAAGAAGGCGGAACGCGCCGCGGCGCTTTCCGACGAGGCGTTGACGGCGGCGCTGCCGCTGATCAAGCAAGGTGGCGACGAGGGCGAGATTCTGGCGGCCATGCAGGGCGCGATTTTTGCTGGCGGCGGCGACTACCCGGCGAACGAGTTCATCATCGGGTCGGGCGCCGACGCGCTGCTTTGCCGCTACAAGGCGGGACGCCGCAAGCTGAACAAGAACGACCAGCTGACGCTCGAATGGGCCGGTGCCTTTCATCACTATCATGCGCCGATGATGCGCACGGTTCTGGTAGGCAAGGTCTCCAAGCGCCACCAGGAGCTCTACGACGGCGCGCTGGAGGCATTACAGTCGGTCGAGAAGGTCATGACGCCCGGCAACACGTTCGGCGACGTGTTCGAGGCGCATGCCAAGGTCATGGAGGCGAGGGGTCTTACCCGGCACCGGCTCAATGCCTGTGGCTACTCGGTTGGCGCTCGCTTCAGCCCCTCATGGATGGACGAGCCGATGTTCTATGCGGGCAATCCCGAGGCGATCGGCCCGAACATGACGCTGTTCGCGCATATGATCATCATGGATTCCGACAACGAAGCGGCGATGACGCTGGGGCGTACCTACCTGACCACCGAGGGCGCGCCGAAGCCGTTGTCGCGCCATGATCTCGACTTGATCGTCCGTTGAATGTCACAATGAAGGGAGAAAACGGGCGACCGGGCGCCATCGGCGTAACGGCGTCGGGTGGGAATGGGCACGGATGAAACACCCGCTTCGCATCACTGCAGCCATATCGGCCGTGTTGGTCGTGTCGGCATGCACCGGACCGGGACAGGTCGTTGAGCCGTCTTCCCTTCAGCCGCTAACCGCCGAGGAACTGCGCTCCGACGGACCGCTGCCGCCGCCAACCGGGGCGGGGGAGCCGGGCTCTGCGCAGACCGGTACGCTGTTTTCGGGAAATGGCCAGGCGCCTGCCGCCGCGCCGCAAGTTGCTACGATCAACACCAACGCCCGTGTTCAGTTCGCACCGGTAATCGGTGTGTCCGCCGAGGCGATACCAACCTTGTCCGCGCGCCTTCGATCACGGGCGGCGCAGCGCGGCGTTGGTGTGGCAGCGGCCAGCGATGCCGGCACGACCCATGTCATGAAGGGCTATTTCTCGGCCTTCACTGAGGCGCGTGAAACCACGGTCATTTATGTCTGGGATGTGCTCGACCCAGCTGGCAACCGGTTGCACAGGATACAAGGTCAACAGAAGCAGCCCGGAGCGGGCGAAGGTTGGGCCGCCGTCACGCCATCGACAATGGAAGCGATTGCCGACCGAACCATTGACGACCTCGCTGTCTGGCTAGCTTCGGCCGCGGGCTGATCAAGAAGCAGAATGCCGGCCGGGGTTCCCGGCCGGCACGCTGCGATGATGATGGATGTCCGATCAGCCGGAGATCTGGACGAACTCTTCTTCCGAAAGGTCGCCGCTGCCGTCGGCGTCTGCCGACTGGTAGATGTCCTCGGTCACCTCAGGGAGGGCGGCCTGCACCTCTTCCCACGTCACGGAGCCGCTGGCGTCGGCATCGACCGTAGCGAAGTCCTTCATCATCTCGTCCTGCGCGAGCGCGGGCGCGGTGAATGCGACAACGGTCAGAGCTGCGAGAATGTGCCTCATTTGGATAACTCCTCAGTGGATACTGCCCATATGCCCACGGGCTGTTGCCGGTCGGGAAGCTGGTGCCGAAAAAAGGCTGATTCATGGAGCGATTAAGTCGAAAAATTGACTTGTTCTTCGGTCTCATTAGTAACATCGAATACGCATTCGATTTTTTCAGAATGATATATTCCGTTACCGCGGAAATATTGGAAAGCAGATGGTCACTGCTCAAAATGAGACGCAATATTACTTGATGTGATGGAGCGGGCGTAACGAGCCAGGTGCGCCTGCTTGGTCCGGCCTCAGGCTTTCCTGGGCAAAGGTGGCCTCGCGCAACGCACTCGGTCTTGCAATGTGGGCTGACGCCGCTAAAAGCCCGGTCAACATCCCTGGCAGCGGGAATCGAGCATGAAGCTCTTCGCGGGCAACTCCAACCGGGTTCTGGCTGAAGCCGTCGCCCGTTACCTCAACATCCCACTTGGAAGAGCATCCGTCAGGCGGTTCGCCGACCAGGAGATATTCGTCGAGATTCAGGAGAATGTGCGCGGCGAGGACGTATTCGTCCTCCAGTCCACTTCCTATCCGGCGAACGACCACCTGATGGAACTGCTGATCATGATCGACGCGTTCCGCCGCTCATCAGCGCGGCGGATCACCGCAGTCATCCCCTATTTCGGTTATGCGCGGCAAGACCGCCGCACCTCGGGACGCACGCCGATCTCGGCCAAGCTGGTCGCCAACCTCATCACCAGGTCCGGCACCGACCGGGTGCTGACCCTCGACCTGCACGCCGGCCAGATCCAGGGCTTCTTCGACATCCCGACCGACAATCTTTTCGCGGTGCCCGTTCTCGCCCGCGACGTGCGCTCACACATGCAGCTCTCGAACCTCATGGTCGTCTCGCCGGATGTCGGCGGCGTGGTACGCGCCCGCGCGCTTGCCAAGCGGCTCGACGCGCCGCTCGCCATCGTCGACAAGCGGCGCGACCGGCCGGGCGAGTCCGAGGTCATGAACGTCATCGGCGAAGTGCACGGCAAGGACTGCATTCTGATCGACGACATCGTCGATTCCGGCGGCACGCTGTGCAACGCCGCCGATGCGCTGCTGGCCGACGGCGCAACCAGCGTCACCGCTTACATCACGCATGGCGTGCTCTCGGGCGGCGCGGTGGCCCGCATATCAGGCTCCAAGCTCAAGGAACTGGTGATCACAGATTCGATCCAGCCCTCCTCGACCGTGGAGGCCGGCCGCAATGTCCGCGTCATCACGATCGCCGACCTCATCGGCGAGGCGATTTCGCGCACTGCGACCGAGGAATCAGTGTCGAGCCTCTTCGACTGAGGAACCCTCAGGCAAGAAGCATGGCCGCCACACCGGCCGCGGCAGCCAATCCGAGCAGCAGAATCAGGTTCACGTGGTAGCGCAGCAGCGCAACGCCGGCCGCAATCGCGATCAACGCTGCTGCCGGGTCGAAAGTCGTTAGATCGGGAAGCGGGATCGAGATCGGCCCCGCGGCAAACTCGCCTACATCGCCGAACAGCACATGCACAGCGAACCACAGCGCCAGGTTGGCGATGACACCGACCACGGCCGCGGTGACGCCGGCAAGCGCTGACGCAAGCCAACGCACGTTGCGTACCGTCTCGATGTATGGCGCGCCAGCGAATATCCACAGGAAGCAGGGCACGAAGGTGAACCACAAGGTCACCGCAGCGCCGATCAGGCCTCCGGCCAGCGGGTCGATGCCGGCCTCCCGCGCGCCGGCAAGGATGCCGACGAAGACGAGCACGAGGATCAGGGGGCCGGGCGTGGTTTCGGCCAGTCCGAGCCCGGTCAGCATCTCATCAGGCCGCAGCCAGCCATAGACCTCGACCGCCTGCTGCGCGACGTAGGCGAGCACGGCATATGCGCCGCCAAAGGTGACAGTCGCCATGACCGAGAAGAACTGCGCCTCCGCCGCGAAGACATGTTCTCCGCCCAAAGACCACATGAGCAGGCCAAGCGGCACCAGCCAGATCGCCAGCCATGTGGCCGTAGTGGTCAGGAAGCGGAGCAAGGTGGGCCGGCGCGCATCGGCGAGCGTTGTCTCCATGTCGCCATTTGCGGCGGCAGGCAGAGCGAGGGCGCCGGCGATGGCTGCAAGCAGGATGATCAGCGGGAAGGGGAGCTTCAGGAAGGCGATGCCGGCGAACGCTACCACCGCGATCAACACCGCGCGCGCCGATTTCAGCGCCCGCTTGGAAATGCGGATCAACGCCTCCAGCACCACCGCAAGCACAGCTGCCTTGAGGCCGAAAAGAAGCCCTTCGACGGCAGGGACGTCGCCGAAGGCCATGTAGAGCGCCGACAGAATGGTGAGCACCGCGGCGCCCGGAAGGACGAAGAGCAGGCCGGCGATCAGCCCGCCTGTGACGCCGCGCAACAGCCAGCCGGCATAAGTGGCAAGCTGCATTGCCTCAGGCCCCGGCAGCAGCATGCAGAAGTTCAATGCGTGCAGATAACGCGCCTCGTCGAGCCATTTCTTTTCGTCGACCAAGACGCGGTGCATCAGCGCGATCTGCCCTGCAGGCCCGCCGAAGGACAGCACGCCTATGCGGCCGAAGACGCGGAACAGCTCTCCCATCGGCGGCGGCGCTTTGGAGGTGCTCATGCGTCGCGCCCGATCCGTTCGACCGGCAGTCCGGCCGCACGCCAGGCTTCGAAACCGCCTTCGAGAAAATGCGCGTCGCAGCCGATGGCGAGAAGAGCGTCACAGACGCCCTGGCTTACCTCGTGCCCGTGAACGCAAAAAACGAATACACGCTCGCCTGTGAACTCCTCACGCCATTGCGTGACATCGCCCGGTAGCCGGCGCCGCGCGCCGCTGATGGTCTCGCCGCTTTCCAGCCGAGCCGGTTCCTTCCTGACATCGAGGAACGTGGCGGTTTCCATAAGCTGCAGGGCTTTGTGGGGAGCAATCGAACGGGGCATGGTTCCCTCCGCAATGAATACGAAGGGCGGAGCTTGGGCCGAAGCCTGCGGCGGGGAGTCCACCCATGCCCCCGCGCGATGACGTTACAATGACGGTCGTTTCCCGGCAAGCCAGCGGCCGTGCTCAGCCGCCTGCTGCTGCTTGGTACTGCGCGTCGGTCACGGGCTCCAGCCAGTCGACAGGCTTACCGTCGAGAGCCTCCTGGATGGCTATATGTGTCATGCGGTTGCCGGGCGCGGCGCCATGCCAGTGCTTCTCGCCGGGCGGAATCCAGATGGTGTCGCCGGGTTTCAGCTGGATCGGCGTCCCCTCCCAGCTTTGCGCGAGACCGAAACCGGCCACGACGTGGAGCGTCTGACCGAGCGGGTGCGTGTGCCAGTTGGTGCGTGCGCCGGGGTCGAAATGCACCGTCACGGCCCGCACGCGAGCCGGCTCGGGCGTCTCGACGATCGGGTCCTGCCAGACGGTTCCGGTGAACCAGTCCGAGGGTGCTTTGCGCGTCGGCCGCGAGCCGCTGGGGAAATGGTCCATGTGTCTGGTCTCCACTGTGCTATGCGCTCATAAGAGCGACCGATACCACGCGATGCAAGGCCGCCGGCGCATGTCAGCCGCGTCTTGCACCCCGCAACCCCTTCCGCTATAGAGCCGCCACCCGCGCAGACACCCTTGGAGGCAACGCGGGGGAGGGCGGCTTCGGCCGCTTTCGACGTTTCGGGCGCAAGCTGCACCCTGAACGCTCCAGACTTTGTTGAAAGGAACAGCCATGAGCCACGAGAGCTACGAGCTCAAGGCCGAGGCGCGCGATCGGGTCGGTAAGGGGTCCGCCCGGGCACTTCGGCGCAACGGCATGATACCCGCCGTCATCTACGGCGACAGCAAGCCCCCGCTTGCGATTTCGCTCCCCTACAAGGACGTCCACCTGAAGCTGCATGCTGGCGGCTTCATGACGACGCTCGCGACGATCGACGTCGGTGGCGAGAAGATTCAGGTCCTGCCGAGGGACTATCAGCTCGACCCGGTCCGCGACTTCACCATGCATGTCGACTTCCTGCGCATCGGCAAGGACTCGATCGTGACGGTGAACATCCCGGTGCACTTCATCAACGAAGAGAAGTCGCCCGGCATCAAGCGCGGCGGCGTGCTCAACATCGTCCGCCACGAGGTGGAATTCACGGTGCCGGCGACGGCGATCCCGGAATACATCACTGTCGATCTCGACGGGCTCGACATCGGCGACGGCGTGCACATCTCCGCAGTTACCCTGCCTGAAGGCATGAAGCCGACGATCACGGACCGCGACTTCACCATCGCGACCGTGGCTGCTCCTGCCAGCCTGAAGAGCGAGGAAGAGGAAGCCGCCGAGGCCGAGGAAGCCGAAGAGGGCGAGGACGAAGAGACCGAAGGCGAAGAGGGCGAGAGCGAGGAGTAAGCTCCGCGCCCGGCGGGAGACGACATGCGCATCATCGCGGGTCTCGGCAATCCCGGCCAGAAATACGAGAACAACCGGCACAATGTCGGGTTCATGGCGGCGGACGCGATCGTCCGCCGCCATTCCTTTTCGCCCTGGTCGAAAAAGTTCCAGGGCCTCATCGCCGAGGGCAGTCTCGGCGGCGACAAAGTGCTCCTCATCAAGCCGCAGACCTATATGAACCTGTCCGGCCAGGCGGTCGGCGAGGCGATGCGCTTCTACAAGCTGACGCCGGCCGATCTTGTCGTTCTCTATGACGAGATCGACCTGGCGCCGGGCAAGGTGCGGGTGAAGACCGGCGGCGGTTCCGGCGGCCATAACGGCATCCGCTCGCTCGATTCCCACATCGGCAAGGACTACCGCCGCGTGCGTATCGGCGTCGGCCATCCGGGCGTGAAAGAGATGGTTCACGGTCATGTGCTGGGCGACTTTGCCAAGGCGGATGCCGAATGGCTCGAGCCGCTGCTCGACGCCATCGGCGATGCTGCGCCCATGCTGGTTTCCGGCGACGACAACGGCTTCATGAACAAGGTCAGCCTCGCCGTGCAGGGCAAGGCGCCTCCAAGCGCGCCCGCGCAAAGGGCGGCCAGCAAGGCTGGCAAGCCCGCCGCCAAGGGCCAGAGCCATATCCGCCAGGCGCGGCCGAAGAAGCCGGAAGTCAAGGTGCCGGAAACCGGCCCGATGGCTGCGATGCTGAAGAGGTTGTTCGGAAAAGACTGACGGCTCGCCGCGCATCGGCTGGCCGGAGCCTTGACGTTGACCGTTCGTTTCGCCCATACGCCGGAGCACATTTTCCACCCCTGTAGGAACCTCACCACCATGGGCTTCAAATGCGGCATTGTCGGCTTGCCGAATGTCGGCAAATCGACGCTGTTCAACGCGCTGACCAAGACGGCGGCGGCGCAAGCGGCGAACTATCCGTTCTGCACCATCGAGCCCAACACCGGCGAGGTCGCGGTGCCCGACCCGCGGCTGGCGAAGATCGCCGGGATAGCCAAGTCCAAGGAAGTGATCCCGACGCGCATCTCCTTCGTCGATATCGCCGGGCTGGTGCGCGGTGCGTCCAAGGGCGAGGGGCTCGGCAACCAGTTCCTCGCCAATATCCGCGAGGTCGACGCCATCGTGCACGTGCTGCGCTGCTTCGAGGATGACGACATCACGCATGTCGAGGGACGCATCGATCCGGTGGCGGATGCGGAGACGGTCGAGACCGAGCTGATGCTCGCCGATCTCGAAAGCCTGGAGCGGCGCACCGACCAGACGCGCAAGCGCGCCACCGGCAAGGAAAAAGAGGCGATGACCGTCCTGCCGATGATGGAAAAGGCGCTGGCGCTGCTGCAGGACGGCAAGCCGGTGCGGCTGCTGCTACCAGGCATCGCGGCGGAAGACCTGCGGATATTGCAGCGGCTCAATTTGCTGACGTCGAAGCCGGTGCTTTATGTCTGCAACGTGGCCGAGACCGATGCTGCCACCGGCAATGTCCATACCAAGGCGGTCGAAGACATGGCTGCCGCCCAGGGCGCGCGCACCGTCGCCATTTCAGCGGCGATCGAGGCGGAAGTGGCGCAACTCGAAGATGCCGAGGCGAAGGAATATCTGGAAGCGATGGGACTCGAGGAACCGGGGCTCGACCGGCTGATCCGTGAGGGCTACCGCCTGCTCGACCTCATCACCTTCTTCACGGCGGGGCCGAAGGAATCGCGGGCCTGGACGGTGCACAAGGGCGCCAAGGCGCCGCAAGCTGCCGGCGAAATCCACACCGACTTCGAGCGCGGCTTCATCCGCGCGCAGACGATCGCCTATGACGACTATGTCGCGCTGGGCGGCGAAGTCGCCGCCAAGGAGGCCGGCAAGGCGCGCGACGAAGGCAAGGAATATGTCGTCCAGGACGGCGACGTGATGCTGTTCAAGTTCAACACGTAGCCCTGCCGGGCCCCTCATGTCTGATAGTGCAGTGCAGCATGGAATCAGTTAGGATGTGTCGTCCAAACGAGGGTTCAGCCATGCCCGCCACGAAGCCTGCTGCCACTCCCGCAATCGAACGCATCCGCGAAATCGCCTACCAGCTCTGGCTCGACGCCGGCCAGCCCGACGGCACCGCCGAAGCCGACTGGTATGCTGCTGAGACAATCGCTTCGAACGAGAACGGGCCCGCCAAGAAGGCGCGGAAGGCGCCGGCCCGCAAGAAAGCGGCCTGATCCCTGCTGCCTGAGTTACACTAACGCTGTAGCCGCACCATTCGGGAGCGCCTGCGTAAGTTGGACGCCGGAAAGCTGGCGCAAGCAATTGCGATTGCCTGTCGCCGCTGGATCGCTAGGTTCCGCGACCCATGAATTCACAGACGCACATCATTATGGGTGCCGCGCTGTTCGGCAAACCGATGCCGCGTGTCGCCTGGGCCGCAGCGGCTGGCGGCCTTGTGCCCGACCTGCCGATGTTCGTCATCATCGGGGCATTGCGCACGAGCGGCCATTCCTTCCACGAGATCTTCCGCGAAATCTACTGGGAGCACTGGTGGCAGATCGCCAACGGACTCGGTCATTCGTTCTGGATCTGGGGCGGATTGGCTGCCATCTCAGGAGCTCTCATCTGCCGGCAACGGAATGTCCAAGGCCATATGCTGGCCGATAGGGCAGGAAACGCGCCTCTCGCCTTTGCCTTTTCGGCCTCGGCGCTGCTCCATTCCTTTATCGACTTTCTCTGCCACCGCGACGACGCGCACATGCATCTGTGGCCGTTCACGGAGTGGCGGTTCCGCTCTCCGGTATCCTATTGGGATAACCGTTATTACGGCGAGTGGTTCGGCTTGTTCGAAGCGGCGGTCGGCGTACTGCTGGTCGTCATTCTGTTCCGGCGCTACCGCTCATGGCTCTTGCGATTCGCGCTGCTTGTCGTGCTGGCGCTTTATGTAGCGGTGCCGACATTCTGGATTTTCAGTCTCGGTTCCTGAGCGGTCGTCCACAGGGCCGAAACCGTTGGCGCAATGACTGCCGGGGGAATTGCCTTTAGCATCGCCCGCGCCCACAATGATTGTTCAAGTCTGAACAGGATTGACCTGATGAACGGAAAGAAGTGGGCCTTCGAGGATTTCGAGGAAGGCGGTGTGCTTGAGCTCGGTTCCAAGTCGGTGACAGCGGAAGAAATCATCGAATTTGCCTCGCAGTTCGACGCCCAACCGATGCATCTCGACGAGGAGGCCGGCAAGGCAAGCATTCTCGGCGGGCTGTCCGCGTCGGGCTGGCATACCTGCTGTATGTTCATGCGCATGATGTGCGACGGCTTCCTGCTCGACTCGACATCGCAGGGCTCTCCGGGCATCGCCTATGCACGCTGGAAAAAGCCCGTGCTTGCGGGCGACACGCTGACCGGGCGTTCGACCGTGACGGCGAAGCGCGAATCCGCGTCGCGTCAGAATCTCGGCTTTGTAACCGTGCGCCACGAGCTTTCGAACCAGCGCGGCGAGGTGGTGCTCGAACTGGAAAATACCGGCATGTTCATCAAGCGCGAGGCAGCGGCATGAGCCTCGACGCATTCTTCGGCCTGGGCGAGACGATCACGCTGGGGTCGCACACTTTCGAGCCGGACGAGATCAAGGCGTTCGCGCGCAAATACGATCCGCAGCCATTCCACGTCGACGAGGAGGCGGCCAAGCGCAGCGTTTTCGGCCGGCTGTGCGCGTCAGGCTGGCATACCGCGTCGATGTGGATGCGCTACAATCTGAAAAAGCGTGAGGATACCGCCGCGCGGCCATGGAATGGACCGGGGCCGAGGCCGGAATTCGGCCCGTCACCGGGGTTCACCGACCTGAAATGGCTGAAGCCGGTCTATGCCGGCGACACCATCACCTTTACCCGCACAGCCATCAGTCACCGAACGATGGCGTCGCGTCCCGGCTGGCGTATCCTGACCATCCGTTGCGAAGCGCACAATCAGGATGGCGCGCCGGTGTTGACCTTCGACAGCGCTGTTCTGGTCAAGACGGGATGAGGCGCTAACGCCGGTGTGATTTCCCTGTGCGGGGCTGACGCGCGACAAGGCGTGTCGAGGTGGCGGTTCCCCTGCCCGCAATTCCGATAACAACATTGGAGGCAATCATGATTTCGAGAACGGCAATTGCGCTGGCCTCAGCGGCATTGACGACGATATTTGCGAGCAGTGCGGGCGCCGAGACCTTCCGCTGGTCGGCGACGACCGACCCGCAGACGATGGATCCGCACGCCGCGAACCTGGCGCCGGTCACGTCGTTTCTGAACAACATCTACGAAGGTCTGGTCCGTCGCGGACCGGACATGAAGATCGAGCCGTCGCTGGCGACCAGCTGGGAACTGCTCGAGGGCGAGGACGGCTGGCGTTTCACGCTCAGGCAGGGCGTCAAGTTCCACGATGGCGCCGACTTCACCGCCGACGATGTGCTGTTCTCCTATGAACGCGGCACTTCGGAGCAGTCGGATGTGCGCTCCTGGTTCGCGCCGGTGGCCGAGGTTCGTGTCGTCGACGACTACACAGTCGACTTCGTGACGAAGGCGCCGAACCCGCTGTTCCCGGAGAGCATCGCCAACTGGATGATCATGGATCGCGGCTGGGCCGAGGCGAACAACGCGGTGACGCCGGCCAAGGACGCCGAGACCTTCGCAACTCTGAACGCCAACGGCACCGGCCCGTTCAAGCTGAACGAGCGCGAGCCCGACGTGCGTACCAGTCTGACAGTCAACGAAGGCTGGTGGGACGAACCGCAGCACAACGTGACCGAGGCGGTGTTCACGCCGATCGGCTCGGCGGCGACCGCGCTGGCGGCGCTCGTCTCGGGCGAGATCGATATGCTGCAGACAGTTCCGGTGCAGGATGTCGAACGGCTGCGCACGATCGACGGTATTCGCACATTCGAGGGGCTGGAGACGCGCGTGATCATGCTTGGCTTCGCCCATGACCATGACGCGCTCTACGGATCTCTCGAAACCGAGGACGTCAATCCGTTCCAGGACGTCCGCGTGCGTCAGGCGGTCGCCCACGCTGTCAATGTCGAGGCGATCGATACCATCCTCATGTCGGGCATGGCGGAACCGGCCAGTCAGCTCCTGCCCGAAGGCCTTTCCGGCTATTCGCAGGCCCATGACGAGCGCCCGGCTTATGACGAGGCGCAGGCAAGCGCACTGCTTGCGGAAGCGGGCTATGCCGACGGCTTCTCGTTCAGCCTGCGCTGCACCAATGACCGCTACATCAACGACGAGGCAGTCTGCCAGGCGATCACCGGCATGCTGCAGCGAGCGGGGTTGAACGCCCAGCTGGAGACGATCCCGGTGCGCAACTACTGGACGGAGCTGCGCGAGGACCGCTTCGATATGTATTTGCTCGGCTGGTCGCCGGGCACGTTCGACGCGGAGCACCCGATTCGCTTCCTCGTCCATACGCCGTCAGACAGCCTCGGCACGTGGAACTTCGGCGGCTTCTCAAGCGCGCGCGTCGATGAGCTTCTGCCGGCCGTGCAGAGCGAACTGGAACCCGCCAAGCGCCAGGCGATGCTCGACGAGATTGCCGGCATCATCCAGGACGAGATGGTCTACGTGCCGATGTATGTCGAGCCGCTGGCATGGGCGGCGCGTGACAATGTCGAGCTGGTGCAGCGCCCGGACAATTTCTTCATGCTGCGCTGGGTTAACGTCGGTCAGTAGCTGGCAGTCTGCCCGTCATCCTGACAGCCTTCTGTCAGGATGGCGTTTCGCAGGCGCCAGAATGCACCTGCCGGCCTTCCCTTCGCCGGGGACTCTGACCATATTGCGATCATGGCCCGATCCCCGCAGAAAAAGCCCGCTGGCGCGGCGAACGAGAACGAGCGCGCGCCACGTCGGCGCGGCAGCCCGCTCACCGATTACATGGACGCGTCCGAACCGCTGCACGGCTTCGGCGAGTCGCCACAAGCCGAGTTCGAGGGAGCTCGGTTGACGGGACCGGTCAGCGGTTGGGCAGAGCAGATTGCAGAAGAGGCCGAGCGGGACGATCGCGAACGGGCCAAGTCGCCGAAAAAGGTTCCGGAACGCTCGGCCGCTCCAACAAAGACCGCGCGCGGCACGTCGATGGGCGGAGCCGCCAGCCCCCGCGAACGCGCCGCTGCCGGTCTTAACCCGATCCCCGGACTCGATGTCAGCCTCGAGGACGCCGAGACGATCAGTTCCTCGGGCGTGACTGCCACGGTGGCGGCGCTTTCGAAGCTAATCGAAGGCGGCGACCCGAACGTCAAACGCGACGCCTGGGTGCCGCACCGGCCCGTACGGCCGGAGAAATCCGAAGGCGGCATCGCCCTCAAGATGGAGACCGAGTACAAGCCGTCTGGCGACCAGCCGACGGCCATCCGCGATCTTGTCGAGGGCGCCAACGAGAACGAGCGGACGCAGGTGCTGCTCGGCGTTACCGGCTCCGGCAAGACCTTCACCATGGCCAAGGTGATCGAGGAGACGCAGCGCCCGGCGCTCATACTGGCCCCCAACAAGACGCTGGCCGCGCAGCTCTACGGCGAGTTCAAGAACTTCTTCCCGAACAACGCGGTCGAGTATTTCGTTTCCTACTACGACTACTACCAGCCGGAGGCCTACGTCCCGCGCACCGACACCTACATCGAGAAGGAATCGTCGATCAACGAGCAGATCGACCGCATGCGCCACTCGGCGACGCGTGCGCTGCTCGAACGCGACGACGTCATCATCGTCGCCTCGGTGTCCTGCATTTACGGTATCGGCTCGGTCGAAACCTATACGGCGATGACGTTCCAAATGCAGGTCGGCGACCGGCTCGACCAGCGGCAGCTTCTGGCCGATCTCGTGGCGCAGCAATACAAGCGGCAGGACGTGAATTTCGTGCGCGGCTCGTTCCGCGTGCGCGGCGACACGATCGAGATTTTCCCGGCCCACCTAGAAGACCGTGCCTGGCGCGTGTCGATGTTCGGCGACGAGATCGACGCGATCACCGAGTTCGATCCGCTGACCGGCCAGAAGACCGCCGACCTCAAATCGGTGAAGATCTATGCCAACTCGCACTATGTGACGCCGAAGCCGACGCTTGCGCAGGCGACACGCTCGATCAAGGAAGAGCTGAAGCACCGGCTGGCCGAGCTTGAGCGCGCAGGGCGCCTGCTGGAAGCGCAGAGGCTGGAACAGCGCACGCGTTTCGACCTCGAAATGCTGGAAGCGACTGGCTCCTGCGCCGGCATCGAGAACTATTCGCGCTATCTCACCGGCCGCAAGCCGGGTGAGCCGCCGCCGACACTGTTCGAATACATTCCCGACAATGCGCTGGTTTTCGTCGACGAGAGCCACGTCACCATTCCGCAGATTGGCGGCATGTATCGCGGCGACTTCCGCCGCAAGGCGACGCTGGCCGAATACGGCTTCCGCCTGCCGTCCTGCATGGACAACAGGCCGCTCCGCTTTGAGGAATGGGACGCCATGCGTCCATCCACAGTCGCGGTGTCGGCGACTCCGGGCAACTGGGAAATGGAGCAGGCCGGCGGCGTGTTCGCCGAACAGGTGATCCGCCCGACCGGCCTGATCGATCCGCCTGTCGAGGTGCGTCCGGCGAAGAGCCAGGTCGATGACGTGCTCGGCGAAATCCGCGAGACCACGGCGAAAGGCTATCGCACGCTGTGCACGGTGCTGACCAAGCGCATGGCGGAGGACCTGACCGAGTATCTGCACGAGCAGGGCATCCGCGTGCGCTACATGCACTCCGACATCGACACGCTGGAGCGCATCGAGATCATCCGCGATTTGCGGCTGGGCGCGTTCGACTGCCTGGTCGGCATCAACCTGTTGCGCGAGGGCCTCGACATTCCCGAATGCGGATTCGTCGCCATTCTCGACGCCGACAAGGAGGGTTTCCTGCGCTCCGAGACGTCACTGATCCAGACGATTGGCCGCGCGGCACGTAACGTCGACGGCAAGGTGATCCTCTATGCCGATCATGTCACCGGCTCGATGGAACGCGCCATGGCCGAGACGGAACGCCGGCGCGAAAAGCAGCTCGAATACAATGCCGAGCACGGCATCACGCCGGAAAGCGTGAAGGCCCGCATCGCCGACATCCTCGACAGTGTTTACGAGCGCGACCATGTGCGCGCCGACATTTCCGGCGCGACCAAGGACGCCGGCGCGATGATGGGCAACAACCTCAAGGCCCATCTCGAATATCTCGAAAAGGAGATGCGCGACGCTGCCGCCGACCTAGACTTCGAACGGGCGGCGCGGTTGCGCGACGAAGCCAAGCGACTGCGCGAGACGGAACTCGCCATCTCCGACGATCCGCTGGCGCGCGAGGTGGAGATGCAGTCGCCCGCTTCGGGCCGCGAGAAGGGCAAGCACAACAAGGGCCGCCAGAGGCACCGCACGGCCGAGGAACAGGAGCGTATCCGCCAGCGCGAGGAAGCGCGCGCGGCGGAGGAAGCGGCGAAGGCCGCGCGGCCCAACATGTTCCGCAAGCCGGAGCTGGACGAGATGGGGGGCAAGGGCGATCGCGGCCTTCCGGCCGGCGGCAAGAACGCGTCGCTGTTCCGCAAGCAGGACTACCGCGAGGCGAAGGCGCCCGACTACGGCACGCCCGGCGAGGACAAATCGCTGTTCAGGAAGCCTGAACTCGATGAAATGACCGTCGGCCGTACGGAGAAGCCCGTTCAGGGCAGGAAACCGGCGAAGCCCGCAGCGCCGAAGAAGGACGATGCGGATGATGGCCATGTCCGCCGCCACCGTCCGGGTATTGGCTCCTACGAAGATCCGGCCGACGAGCGCCGCGCCGCGCGCCGGTCGAAAAAGACCGGCAGGCCGGGGCACTGATGCAAGCGTGCGCCCATCCGCTCTTCGCGGCTGGCGCAGCGATCAGCTTGCTCATCATGACTATGTCTGCGGTGGGGTGGGAATTCACGCCCCGACCCGTCTGCACGCTGTCTCATGGAACAGAGTCGGCTGATCTTGTCGTCACGTTCGATCCGCGGCTCGCGGAACCCTACGCCATCGCTGTGACGGCGCCAGAACCGTGGCCCGACGCGCCGATCTTTTCGATGCGGTTCGACGGTCCGCGCGGGCAGACCATCGTCACCAACCGGCAGACACTCAGCAATAGCGGGCGCACGCTCACGGTCACCGACACCGGTTTTGGAAATGTGCTCAACGGGCTCGAATTCAACGGCACGGCGACGGCGCTCGCCGGCGATGCCGCGGTCCCGTTCCCGCTGGACGGAGCGGCGCCCGAGGTGCAGGCCTTTCGCGCCTGCACGACGGCACAATCGGCGTGAATGTCGGATATATTCTCAACCTTCGATCTGGTGCTGCTGGCGCTGATCGGCGGCTCGCCGGGCCTGGTGATCGGTGCGGCAGTTGGCGCGTGGCGCTGGCGTCGGCATCGTATCGCTGGCCTTGTGCTTGGCGGCATAGCGTGCTTCGCGCTCTGTCTGGGTGGGGTGCTGGTTTGGCTTTTGTGGATCAACTAGCCTGTAGCCATTCAGCTTGGTGAGGGGATGACGCTGATGGTTCCATCACTTTCAAGCACTACCGCGGCGACACTGCCAAGGTCGTTCGCGCCGCTGGAGCGGATCGCGCTCAAGACCTCGTCACTCGTTATTCGTTCGCGCCGCATCACGGCATGACAATATTCGCCGTTGCGGACCAGCAGACTCGGATCGGAACGAACCATCTTCGCAAAACGCGGCCACCGGACCGAGACAAAGGTCACAAGGAACTGGAGCACGATGAGCAGCGCAAGCGCCGTCGCACCTTCCGCCAGCGATATGCTCTCCTGAAGCAGGATGGCTGAAAGCGTCGAGCCGAGTGCGACAGTGACGACCAGGTCGAAGGCGTTCAGTTTGGCCAGCGTGCGTTTCCCCGATATGCGGAGAAACAGGACAAGACAGGCATAGGCGAGCACTCCGACGGCGAGCGTGCGAACAATGCCCTGCCAGTTCTGAAAAAACATATCGGCCCAATTCATCGTATCGCCTCCGATCATGTGCGCTGGCAAGGCGACTAACACGACTTGTGCGGGCAAGGCATCCGCCGGCGTGGATACTAATTCTTGCGCGCCACGATGAAAGGTCGCGAGTCGCCATGAAAATCCGATTCGACGAGTTCGAACCCCGCTTCGCGCATCTTCGCTTCAAGCTGCTTCGCGGTGAAGTAGCTCAGGCCGGATGGGGCTTTGCCGAACAGCTGCATCACGGCAATCAGAGGGCGGATCAGATACTGCTTGGCACCGCCGATTGCGGCGGTTTTTGAAATCAGCACCCCACCCGGCTTCAAAAGGTCGCCCAGCCGCCGCAAGGTCGCCGAGACATCAGACGTAAGATGCAGGAAGTTGAATGCCAGAACAGCGTCGAACGGCGCCGAGGGGAACGCGTCATCGAACGGCGTTGCGCAGACGAATTCGGCATTCGTCACTTTCTGGTCCGCCGTTTTTTCCGCGCCGATCGCGGTCATCTCCGAGGAGATGTCGCTGGCAGTGATGTGTGCGACGTGCGGCGCGAGCAGCAGCGCCGTCGTGCCCGAACCGCAGCCCACCTCCAGCACCCGGTCATCCCTGGACAGATGGGCGCGGGTGCGCTCCACCGTCCGGTTATAGCCTTCCACGTTCTTGATCGGATTGGCGGCATATTTCCTGGCGATGCGGTCCCAGAAAGTCTTCGTGTCGGGCATTGGCTTGATCCTGTCTCGGTATCGGGTGCTGAAATACCCATGCGCAAGACGAATAGGAACTGCAGAAATGGGTAAGAGTGATATGCATCGATGCATGGATGGTTCGGGTCCGGCGCGAGCGTAGCGTCTGCGGTACTTGCCACCGGCCGCCGGCGGCGCGACAACGCGTGCCTGAGGATATTCGGCAGCCATGCCTTATCGCTTCACAGAAGATGACGACCGCGTCGATGCAGGCCTGCGCCGCATTGCGCGCGAGCAGATCGACAAGGCCATGGCCGAAATCGACGACGATGCTCTGCCACATGCCGAAACGGTCCATCAGGTGCGCAAGCGCTGCAAAAAACTGCGCGGCCTGATACGGCTGGTGCGTCCGGTGTTCGATGACTACGCCCGGGAGAATGCCGCCATCCGCGATGCGGCGCGCACTCTATCGGGTCTGCGTGACGACGATGTTCTGATCGGAACCTTCGATGCATTGGCCGCGGCAGGTTTCGATGACATGTCCGCCGAGGATATCGGCGGTGTGCGCGAGCGACTCGTCGCCCGAAGGGACACCAACCGGACGCTGCCGGGCGCTCCCGGGGCGGATATCGAACTTCGGCTGATCCGGTTCCGCGAGGAGATGGTAGCGGCGCGCAAGCGCGTGGACCGCTGGCGGCTATCTTCAAAGGGTTTCAAGGCGCTCGCCGGCGGACTGGAGAAAACGTACCGCCGCGGCCGCAGTGCCATGCGCACGGTGCGCGACGACCCTTCGCCGGACAACATTCACGAGTGGCGCAAGCGCGTGAAGTACCATTGCTATCACACGCGGCTGCTGGCGCCGGTCTGGCCACCGGTAATGGAGGTATGGATCGGCGAGACCCGCCGGCTGAGCGAACTGCTCGGCGATCACAACGACCTGTCGGTCTTCGCGGCGGCGTTGACGGAGGATTTCTCGCTCGCCGGCAATCCGGAGATTCAGGAGGCGCTGTTGCGCCGCGCGAGGACGAGGCAGGACGCGCTTCTTGGCGAAGCCCTTGGTGCAGGCGCCCGGCTTTTTGCCGACCGGCCTGAGGCGCTTGGTCGCCGCTGGCGCGCCCACTGGAAGGCGTGGCGCAAGGAGACGAGGGCGGTTAGCGAGGAGTCGGCGCTCGCGGCCGAGTAGGCAGAGAGCCCGCTGAGCGTCCCTGCTATCGCATCATTCTTCGGGTTCGGTCGTGAACAGCAGGGGAAAGCCTGCTGCCTTGCCAGCGTCCGTTGCTCTGGTGGCCTTCGTTTCGGCGATGTCCTTCGTGAAGACTGCAACGACGCAGACGCCACGCTGATGGGCGGTGATCATGATGCGGTAGGCTTCGTCGTCGGTGGTGCGGAATTCGGCCTTCAGCACCTGCACCACGAATTCGCGCGGCGTGAAATCGTCGTTGACGAGGATGACCTTGTGCAGCTTCGGCCGCTCGACCTTCCTCCGGGTCTTCACGTCTTGCTTCGTGACGATGTCGCTCATACCGACGTCCAGCATCTGATGGTGGCGCTGTGTGCGTCAGCCGCCAGCTTCGCATGGCGCATGCGATGCGTGCAACCGCGAGGGCGTGAAGGGTTGGCAAGAGCGAACGGCGCTGCCAGTTAGCCTGTAGATGGTAGCGGCTGCTATCCGAGACCGGCGCTTACCAGATTGAGCGGCTGGCGCGGCCCGCTCAAATAGGCGGCGGTTACGCGGCGCGCGATCAGGGCGCGTCCTCGCCGGTCGGTGATGCCCAGCTCGTCGCAGACCGCGTCCACGGCTTCCGCGACCCGATCGTCAGACGTCTTTGCCGCTTTGTCGCGCGGCGGCATGCTCGTTACTCTGCGCTGCACCTTCATCTGGCGGCCTCCTGGCCCGGATCGTACCGCGTGGGGGTACGCGGGATTGGCGGGCCCTTGCATTACGTAGGGAAAGAGCCGCGCGTGGCAATATTGCGGTGGTATGCTGGGCGCCAGATCACTTTGCGTAACCGGCGTTAACAGCAATGCGGTTGCGAGCGCCGTCCGCCATGGGCATATTGGACCGGTCTCAGGCAATACCGGGCCGGCTCCGCGAGGGGCCGGCCCATTTGTTTGCGGC
Organism: Rhizobiaceae bacterium; assembly: GCA_017643025.1. Lineage (GTDB taxonomy): Bacteria > Pseudomonadota > Alphaproteobacteria > Rhizobiales > Rhizobiaceae > RCIO01. The sequence continues at coordinate 525,970 of JAEPOG010000004.1, read as the reverse complement.
CATGCCGCTTGGCGGTCGGTGCGAATCCTGCGACCCTGCGCGCATGTAATCGGCGGCGGGAGCGGGACATGAAGGTTTCACGTCGGTTGTTGCTGGGCGGCGGAGCCACGCTTGGAGTAGCCGGCTGGGCCGGATGGTCGGCCGCGCGGATGGCAGCGCCACCATCGGCACCCAAGGATGCCGGTCGCGTCCGTGACATTGACGGCCTCGCGCTCGAGACCGATCCGCCGCCCTATCTGCCGCCGCACGATCCCGAGCTTCCCTGGGCGATGACGCAGGGCAGCCTCAACGACGCGAGCGGCCTGTCGCGCACGCCGGTCTTCGGTGTCGTAGCGGTCAAGTCGCGCGAGGACGTGGCCAAGGCGCTGACTTTCGCAAGGTCCAACCGGCTGAAGATCGCGACAGCGGCAGTGCGTCATTCGATGGGCGGCCACGCATTCGACGACCATGCCGTGGTGCTCGACATGCGCGGCATGAATGCGATCGAACTCGACGCCGAGGCGAAGACCGTGCGCGTCGGGCCCGGCGCGACGTGGCACGCCATCCAGAACGCCATCCACCCGCGTTTCGCGGTGAAGGCTATGCAGTCGACCGACATCTTCTCCGTAGGCGGCTCGGTGTCGGTCAATGCGCACGGAATGGACCACCACGCCGGCGCCGTGGACGGCTCGATCCGTTCGCTTGAGATCATGCTCGCCGACGGATCGGTCGTCGCTTGTTCACGCAGCGAGAACGCCGACCTGTTCCGCCACGTCGTCGGCGGTTACGGGCTGTTCGGTGTGATCCTATCTGCCGAGCTGGAGGTGGTCGACAATGCGATCTACCGAACCTCGCGCGCGCTGATACCGACAGCGGACTTTCCGTCATATTTTTCCGAGCGGATCGCCGGCGACAACGGCCTGGGCCTCTTCTACGGGCATCTGTCGACGGCGCCGGGGACACTGTTCGACGAAATGGTTGTCTATCGGTACGACCGCGAGGGCGACGAACTGCCCACAGACCTGCCGCCGCTGGGCGAGCCGGGCATGGTCGCGGTCAAGCGGCTTATCCTGAACCTGTCGAAACACGGCGCGTGGTTCCGCGACCTCAAATGGTATGTCGAAAAGTCGCTCGAACCGAAGTTCGAAAGCTGCACAGTGCCGCGCACGGCGGCGATGGCGGAGGGCGAGGCCTGCCTCGTCACCCGCAACGACCCGATGCACGACTCCGTGCCCTATCTCTTCAACGACCTGAAGGGTGAGACCGACATCTTGCATGAGTATTTCTTTCCGCGCGCGGCTTTCCCGGAGTTCATCGCCGGGGCGCGGGAGATCCTGCTCGCGCACGACGCAAACCTCCTGAATGCCTCGGTGCGCGTGGTCGACGCGGCCGATATCGCGCTTCCCTACGCGACCGAGCCGGCCTTCTCGCTGGTGCTCTACATTAACCAGACGACGGACGAAGCCGGAAATGCCGGCATGCGAGCGCTCACGCGGGCGCTGATCGACCTGACCATCGAGCACAAGGGGCGGTTCTTCCTGCCCTACCAACTCCACTACACCGCCGCCCAACTGCTCGCGTCCTATCCCGAGCTTCCGGCGTTCGTGGCCAAGAAGCGCGAGTACGATCCCGGGGAATTGTTCGTGTCGACCTTCTGGCGGGCGGTTTCGCGGTTGGCGGAGGGCTCCACAGGCAGTTAGCCGGCGGATGCATGGCTGTCACAATTGGCAGTTAGGACGGCGCTTCCATTGATCAGGAAGGGACTGATTCGATGAAGATCGCGGTACTCGGCGGCGACGGTTTCGTCGGCTGGCCCACCTCGCTCCATTTGTCGGAGCTCGGCCACGAGGTGCACATCCTCGACAACCTCTCCAGGCGCTGGATCGACACGGAACTCGGCGTGCAGTCTTTGACGCCGATGGATTCGATCCAGGAGCGCACGCGCATCTGGCACCAGGAGACGGGGCGGCGCATCCGTTTCCACCTGCTCGACATCGCGAAGGATTACGACCTACTCAAGGGCTGGCTGGCCGAACACCGGCCCGACGCCATCGTGCATTTCGCCGAGCAGCGCGCCGCGCCCTATTCGATGAAGTCGGACCGGCACAAGAACTACACCGTCTCCAACAATGTGAATGCGTCGCACAATCTGCTGAACGCCATTGTTGAGACCGGCATCGACGCGCATCTGGTGCATCTCGGCACCATGGGCGTCTACGGCTATTCAAGCGTCGGCGCGGCGATCCCCGAGGGGTATCTGCCCGTCGGCATTGAGACGCTTGCCGGCGATACCGCGCGGCAGGACATTCTTTATCCGGCAAATCCCGGCTCAGTCTACCACATGACCAAGTGCCTCGATCAGCTGCTGTTCCAGTTCTACGCCAAGAATGACGGCGTCAGGATCACCGATCTGCATCAGGGCATCGTGTGGGGCACTCACACGGACCAGACGAGGCGGCACCCGCAGCTCGTGAACCGCTTCGATTACGACGGCGATTACGGCACGGTGCTGAACCGCTTCCTGATCCAGGCGGCGATCGGCTACCCGCTGACAGTCCACGGCACGGGCGGACAGACGCGCGCTTTCATCCATATTCAGGACTCGGTACGTTGCATCGAACTGGCGCTGAAAAACCCGCCGGCCAGAGGCGACCGAGTCAAGATATTCAACCAGATGACCGAGACGCACCGCGTGCGCGATCTAGCCGAACTGGTAGCGAAGATCACCGGCGCTAGGGTCGCCTATGTGCCCAACCCGCGCAAGGAAGCGGCCGAAAACGATCTCGTCGTTCGCAACGAGCAGTTCCTGGAGTTGGGACTGAAGCCGACGACTCTGGCAGAGGGGCTGTTGTCGGAGGTGGTCGACGTGGCGAAGAAGTTCGCCTATCGCGTCGACCGCAGCCGCATCCCTGCGCTATCGGCCTGGACGAAGGACATCGCGCCGACGCTCGACAGCGACCCGGAAGGCAAGCGGCTGAGGAAGGTGTCCTGACCGGTAGACGCCGCCAAATGCCCCGCAACGCCTATGTGACGCTGGTCACCAATGCAGACTATGCAGATGGCGCGTACGCGCTGGTGCGTTCGCTCAAGCTGACAGGCACAGAAGCCGATATCGTCGTGATGCACACCGGCGGCGTCGCCGTGGACGATCTCGTAGCGCTGGAGGATCTCGGCGCGGAGCTTGTGAAAGCGGATTTGCTGCCGACCTCGGCCGGGTTCAACGAGCGGCATGCCCGGGCGAAGATCCACGCCGACCACCCTTTCACAAAGGGCGACAAGCCGGCTTTCCATACGCCGCTCGACAATTTCGCCAAGCTCAGGCTCTGGGAACTGGACGAGTACGACACCGTCGTCTTCATCGATGCCGACGCCATCGTGGTCCGGAACATCGACAAGCTGTTCGGTTATCCGGAGTTTTCGGCCGCGCCGAATGTCTATGAGACGCTCGCTGATTTCCGCCGGCTCAATTCCGGCGTGTTCGTGGCGAAGCCGTCGCGGGCGACCTTCGCCGCCATGCTGGATAAGCTCGATGCGCCCGATGCGCTCTGGCCGCGCACTGACCAGACATTCCTACAGTCGTTCTTCCCCCACTGGCACGGCCTGCCGGTGTTCTACAACATGCTGCAATATGTCTGGTTCAACCTACCGGAATTGTGGGACTGGGCGTCGGTCTCGGTCGTGCACTACCAGTACGAGAAGCCCTGGCAGGACGACCATGCCAAGGCCGATCGCCTCAGGCCGCTGATCGACCTCTGGCAGGCCTATTTCGACGGCGAGAGCATTCCCGATGTTGGATCGCTCCCCAATCCGGCAAAGCCGGCTCAATGAGTGCGCCGCGCACGGTCGTTTCCGGCGGCACGGGTTATGTGGGGCGGTTCATCGTTGAACGGCTGCTCGACGAGGGGCATGAAGTCACGGTGACGGGCCGCACGAAGCCTGCGAGAGATTTTTTCTCGCGGCCGGTCACATTTGTCGCCGATCAACTTGAGCCGGACGAGGACCACGCGGAAACCTTCGCCGGCGCCGACTTCTTCGTCCACTGCGCGTTCGACCATTTGCCGGGCAAGTACCGTGGCGGGGAAGGAAACAATCCTGAGGGTTTTCGGCGACGCAACGTGGATGCGTCGCTCCGACGGTTCGAGGCGGCGAAGAAAGTGGGCGCTAAGCGCGTCGTCTTTCTGTCCTCGCGGGCGGTCTACGGCGACGAGGCAAACGGCGCGGAATTGACCGAGGAGACAGAGGCGCGTCCGGACACGCTCTACGGCGAGGTCAAGCTCGCCGCCGAGCGGGGATTAGGCCAGCTTGCCGACGAGTGCTTCAGTGGTATCAGCCTGCGTGTCACCGGCGTCTATGGCCCGCCGCCGCCCGGACGAGCACACAAATGGGCAGCGCTGGTTTCCGACCATCTAGCCGGCAGAAAGCTGCCTTCGCGTATCGGCACCGAAGTCCATGGAGAGGATGTCGCATGGGCCGTGCTAACCACACTGACGGCAAAGCTGGACAGGCCGCACGAGGTATTCTGCGTTTCGGATATCGTTGTCGACAGTGCCGACATTGCTGCGATCGTGAATTCGGTCACTGGCGTTGCGCGTCCATTGCCGGAACGCGCCGATCCCGTATCGCTTTCCCCGATGAACTGCGCCAAGCTCAAATCGCTTGGCTGGCGACCGGGCGGTCGGCAGCTATTCGAAGCGTCAGTCCGCGACCTCGCCAATACTCTCAATGGGCCGGGTTGACGCCGTCAAATCACCATCCGCCAATCCCGGGTGGAGCAGGAATTCCAAGAGCGCTTCCACCACGAGATCGGGCCGCTCGATATGGGGAATGTGGTTCACCGCATCGAGTATGACGAGGCGCGCGTCGGGCAGAAGTCCGGCGATGTCTTCGCCTTGCTCCAGTGGTGTCACCGTATCCTCGCGGCCCCAGACAACGAGCGTGGGAATGTCGAGGGCGGCGAGGTTGTCGCGCTGCGCGGAAGGCGCTGCAGACAGGTCGCCGAACAGCCCGGTCCTGATCCAGTCGCCTGTAGCCGCCGCCGTTCCTTCAACGTCGAGTGGCGCGTGATAGAGCGTCAGCCTTTCATTCGTCGCCAGCGCCTTGTCGAAAACGAAGGATCGCAAGCCGAGAGAGACGACAATCGGATTTGCAAAGCTGGTGGCGGCCGCCGCCGTGCGTGTCGGGCGCGTTTTCAGCAGCAGCCCGACGAGCGGCTTGGGCCGCGTGGGAGACAGGTTGAGCGCAACGTCGATCAGCACCAGTGCGTCGATTTTCTCCCGCATCGCCAGCGCCGCTTCCATCGTTGCGCCGCCGCCGAAGGAATGGCCGACCAGTATGAAGTCGTCGAGCCGAAGGGCCTCCGCGAACCCTTGAAGCAGGCGCGCCTGTGCGGGGCGCGAATAGTCGGCATCGACGGGGCGTTCCGAATAACCAAAGGGCGGCAGGTCGGGAGCTAGAACACGATACCCGGCATCACCGAGCGGCGTCGCAATATCGCGCCAGGTCTCGGACCAAGCCACGGCGCCGTGAACGAGCACGACCGGAGGCCCGTCGTCTGGTCCCCACTGACGGTAATGCAGGTTCAGACCATCGACGGTCGCGTGACGGGCCTGCTCACCCGGTCCCGTGCCAGGCGGCAGCACCTCTCGCAGCGACGACATGCCGGCAAACGCCGCAAGGATCAGCGCCCCCGCACCAAAGAGAGTCGCGAGCAGAATGGCTGAAAGCCTGAGCAGCGTCATCAACGCGGGGGACCGTTCTCAATAGTCATAGACATGCTCCAGCTTCGCGCCATTCTGTTCCAGAAACGGTAAGAATTCGTGTAGCCGGGCAACGGGAACGGCAATTCCGGTTCGGCGCACCTCGGCGGATGCCGGCAGCTGGTAGTCAAGCACAGGTTCGGCTGCGTCCGGCAGCGGCAGGCTGCCGCCGGAAAGAACAGTCAGGAAAATCAGCCTGTTGCCGCCAATCTCGACGAAGCGCACACCCTTTTCCACCAAGCGCGGGATCATGTCGGTGAACACCTGATAGCGCTGGGTCACAAACACGGCGCCGTCGGCGCCAAGGTCGCGCACCAGCCTCGTGTCCGCTTCGCCGGCTATCGCAATCTCAACGGGACCCTGCGCCCAGACATGGATATCAAGCAGCGCCGCATCGGATGTGGCGTCGAGACCGGATTTGATCAGGTCGGCGTAGCCCTGCTTGATCGAATAGGCGATGCCAAAGCCGAGCTTGCGCTCCCAAGAGCGAATGCTCGTCCAGCCCCGAGCCGGTTCGACATCCCACAGGCCGCCGCGCCGTTCGGCATAGGGAAACCGGTACCAGGGCACCTGGTCGAGAAATGCCGCGTATTCGGCCGCGACGGCGGCCTGATAGCCGTCCTCTGGCGTAGGCTGCCATGAAGCCGCCAGTTCCGTCAGCCTGCCGATCGTATTTTCGTAAGCCCATTGGACCGCGTGCTCGACCGTGTGGCTGACCCCGATAACCATCAGCATCAAATGGTTCTGGAAATTGAACGGGTAGGCCTCCGTGGCGCGGATCATGAGCGCATAATCCTGCCAGAAACGGCCGACATAGGCCCAATAGGGGAAGGATGAAGGAAGCTCGCGGCCCACGGAACCGGCGTATTCGCGCGCGGCGTAGACGATCGACCATTCCGGATAGGTAAGAAAGGTCGATTCCTCGGCGCGCTTGTAGCCCTCGATTTCAGCTGCGAGCCGTCCCGAAATCGCCAGCGCCTCGCCCCGCGGCGGTTCAGGCCGCTCGATGACGACCGGGTCACTGGTGAGGAAGCCGTATGCGAGCCCAATGGCGGGAATGGCGACCGCGATCAGAACGATCGCGACGATCGCGACAATCAGCCGGCGAAGCCACCTCCACATCAAGCTAACCCGCTCAGGCGAGGGCCGGTTTCTGTGGTCTGCTCCCCAACCAGAAGCCGATCAGCACCGCGATGCCGCCGATGGCAAGATGCGGCGCATTGGCGAAAAACCGCACAGGCAGTTCGATGTCGTTGAAGGAACGGAAGCCGTCTATGAAAATGCCTCCGTCGAGGCAGCCGGAGCCGGTTACCAGGCCAAGCACGCCGTCGAACAGATAGACCGAACCGAAGAGGCGGAAATAGAGAACCGTCTGGGCATGCGAGACGATCGATGCGGCCAGAGCCCAGACGCCGGAGAAGGCGTGCAACAGATCATCGTACCATTGCAGCGAGAACAGGCCGAAGAGGTAGCCGTTCTCGTCATTGAAGGCGGGCACGTAGCCGATGCCGACAACGGCAAAGAACATGATCGCATAGGCGATCCCGAGTTTCTGGATCAGCGTCATCTAGAGGTCCTCCCCGACCTGGCGGCGCACCATAACCGATTCCCACGAGCCGAAAACGTGATTTCCGCTACGGAAACAGCGGGTCCGGCGTCATTTCCAGATGCAGCGGTCCGCCCTTCCATGGATGCGCCTCGCAAACCGCCTCATCGAGCTCGACGCCAAGGCCCGGCTCTTTCGACGGAATAACCCAGCCGTCCTGCCATTCGATCTTCTTTTTCAGAAGCTCGGCATGGAAGCCGCCCCACTGTTTGATCGATTCCAGGATGAGGAAGTTCGGAAGCGTTGCGGCAAGCTGGATATTGGCGGCGGCGACGATCGGTCCGCAGTAGCAGTGCGGCGCGATCTGGATGTGGTAGGCCTCGGCCATCGCGGCGATCTTCTTTGTCTCCAGAATTCCGCCTGAGCGTCCAAGGTCCGGCTGCAGGATCGAAGCGGCGCGGTGCTCGATCACTCGGGCGAACTCCCATTTGGTCGCCAGGCGTTCGCCCGTGGCGATGGGAATTGAGGTTCCCCGAGCCACCTGCGCCATCACCTCGGGCATGTCCGGCGGCACCGGCTCCTCGAACCAGAGCGGATCGTAGGGCTCGATGGCACGAGCCATGCGCAGGGCGCCGGAGGCGGTGAACTGGCCATGGGTGCCGAACAGGATGTCGGCCTTCGTGCCGACCGCTTCGCGGATCGCCTTCAGCATTGCAGCAGAAAGTTCGATGTCGACGAGGCGTGGCTGGTGGCCGTCGAAGGCAGTGTACGGGCCGGCCGGGTCGAGCTTCACTGCATTGAAGCCCTGACGGACATACTCCGCAGCGCATTGGGCGGCGATTTCAGGATTGTTGTAGACGTTTCTGTCGCTCTCGGTTTCGTTCGGATAGACGCTGCCCGTCTGCGGGTAGAGATAGGTGTAGGAGCGCAGCCTCTCGTGCACCTGGCCGCCAATGAGCTTGTAAACCGGCTTGCCGGCCTCCTTGCCGACAATGTCCCAGCAGGCCATCTCCAGCGCCGAGACGCAGCCCATCATCGAGATGTCGGGCCGCTGGGTGAAGCCGGACGAATAGGCGCGGCGGAAGAAGGTTTCGATGTCGTGCGGATCTCGCCCGACCAGATGGCGCTCGGCGCAATCCTCGATCATCTTCGCCGTGACGAGCGGCCCGAATGTAGCGTTGTAGGCCTCGCCATAGCCGACAACGCCGCTGTCGGTGGTCAGCCTGACGAAGATGAAATAGCGCCCGCCGATCTGCGGCGGGGGGTTGGCGACCACGTAGGTCTTCACGTCGGTGATCTTCATTTCACCCCTCGGACGAATATCGGTGGTCGCTATTCACTATCTGCTTCGGGAGAGGGTTTGCCAGCCGAATCCGTCACACTCTTGCGGTGGCGCGCCTCGGAAGCAGTCAAACTGTTGCCGTTTTCCTGCCTTTCAACATGATGAGGGAATTCGCGCTTTCGCGCGATAGTAGCGCCGCGCTACGCGGCGAGGACAATGGCGGACAATTCGGTGTCTTGGGCTTCACCGTTTGGTAACTCAAATTTTATCTAAATGGGTAGCCGGGAGTCGCGCGGCGGCTTTCGCTTCAGCCGAGATACGCGAGACAAGGGAATTCTAGCGACAATGCGTGGACTGATTTCGACCGTTTCGATCCTGTGCATGGTGCTGGCGTCAGGTTCGGCCGTCGCGCAGACCGCGACCAAGATCGGCCAGAGCAACGCCTGGGGCACCTATTCCTACCAGTCCGAGAGGGGCAAGGTCTGCTACGTGCTGTCGGTGCCGACCGCCAAGCAGCCGTCCAATCTCGACCATGGCGACATCTTCTTCTTCGTCAGCCAGAAGCCGGGGCAGAACATCGCCTATGAGCCGCAGTTCATCGCGGCTTATAATTTCCGCGAGGCCTCCAAGGTCAGCGTGACTGTCGGCGACCGCAGCTTCTCGATGTTCACACGCGGCAATTCGGCGTGGCTGGAAAATGCCGCCGAGGAACCGCAACTGGTGGCATCTATGAAAGCTGGCGCCACAATGAGGATTCAGGCGACTTCGGGCCGCGGCAATCCGACATCCTACGAATTCTCGCTGCGCGGCATCACCGCGGCGCTCGACTCCATTTCCAACTGCCGCTGACGACGGGCGTAGACTCGAATGATCGCGGCGGCTCCGGCCGCCGTTTTCGTTTTGGCGTGCACGGTGACGCGAGCATTCGCTTCTGCTATGTGCGCCTCCGACTGGCATTCGGGACCGCCCGACCATATCTTCGCGACCCATGGCACTAACGATCGATCTCACTGGCGACCGGCCTCGCGCGCCGGCTATCGCCCCTTCCGCCGACAAGCCGTCGCTTGTCGGATTGACGCGCGAGGAGCTCGGCGCTGCCCTGGCCGATGCCGGCGTGCCCGAACGCCAGGTGAAGATGCGCGTGCAGCAACTCTGGCATTGGCTCTATGTGCGCGGCGTCTCCGACTTCGCCGAGATGCGCAACATCTCCAAGGAGCTGCGCGCGCTGCTGTCCGAGCGCTTCACCGTGGCTCGCCCGGAAATCGTCGAGGAGCAGGTCTCGAACGACGGCACGCGCAAATGGCTGTTCCGGTTTCCGCCTCGTGGGGCAGGCCGGCCGGTCGAGATCGAAACCGTCTACATTCCGGAAGAGGGCAGGGGGACGCTTTGCATCTCCAGCCAGGTCGGCTGCACGCTGACCTGCTCCTTCTGCCACACCGGCACGCAGAAGCTGGTGCGCAACCTGACCTCAGAAGAAATTCTCGCCCAGCTGCTGACCGCCCGCGACAGGCTGGGGGATTTTCCCGACCGCGACACGCCCGACGGCGCCATTGTACCTGCAGAGGGCCGCAAGGTGTCCAACATCGTCATGATGGGCATGGGCGAGCCGCTCTACAATTTCGAAGAGGTAAAGAAGGCGCTGCTGATCGCCTCGGACGGCGACGGGCTTTCGCTGTCGAAGCGGCGTATCACGCTGTCGACCTCCGGCATCGTGCCCGAGATCTACCGCACCGGCGAGGAAATCGGCGTCATGCTTGCCATCTCGCTACATGCAGTGCGCGACGATCTGCGCGACATGCTGGTGCCGATCAACAAGAAGTACCCGCTGAAGGAACTGCTCGACGCCTGCCGAGCCTATCCAGGCCTCTCCAACGCACGGCGCATCACCTTCGAATATGTGATGCTGCGTGACGTGAACGACTCGATCGAAGACGCGAAGGAACTGGTGCGCCTGCTCAGAGGCATTCCGGCCAAGATCAATCTGATCCCGTTCAATCCCTGGCCCGGCACGAACTACCAGTGCTCGGAGTGGGAGACGATCGAGAAGTTCGCCGATTACATCAACGCTGCCGGCTACGCTTCGCCGATCCGCACGCCGCGCGGACGCGACATTCTCGCTGCCTGCGGCCAGCTCAAGTCGCAATCGGAACGGCTCAGGAAGACCGAGCGGCTGGCGCTCGAGGCCATGATGATTGCGGGGCACGGCGAGGCTTGAGCCGTCTCGCAGCCATCTTCGTTCGCCTATGCCTGATCCTGATCGGCTACGCATTCGCGATCCTGGTTGCCAGCCTGTTCCTGCATTTGCTTGCCTGGCCCAGCCTCGGCTTCGATGGTGAAACGCCGGACTTCGCGGCGAAGACGGCCTTGGCGGTATCGGTTCTGCTGGCGGCGCTGTTCGGCTCCTATTACGCGTTCGTTCCGGCGGCCGTTTTCGTCGGACTGGCGGAACTGCAGAGATATCGGTCCTGGCTCTATTTCGCGTTCGCGGGCGGTCTTTCTGCGGTGGCGGCGCGACTGCTCTACGAAACGACGCGAGCGGCATACCGCGACGGCGGGGCGTCCACGATTGCGGCATTGGGACCGCAGTCGCTGGCATATGCACTGGCAGCCGGCATGGTCGGCGGCCTCGCTTACTGGCTGATTGCCGGGCGCGGCTCGGGCGGCTGGCGCCGCCGGGTCGAACCTAGCGCGCCTGAGCCGTCAGAATCTTGAGCGCGAAGGCGGAGAACACGCCCGCGAATAGGTAGTCGAGCACCCGTGTCACCGTCGGCGTTTTCCTGAGCAGCTTCGAAAACCCGTCAGCGGCGATCACCATCGGTATCGTTACCGGCAACGACAGCGGGATGAAAAGCAGCCCCAGCACGAACAGCTTGCCCGGCGCGTGCGGGTCGCTGGTCGCCACGAATTGCGGCAGGAAGGTCATGAAGAACAGGATGATCTTCGGGTTAAGCAGGTTGATGCCGAGCCCGGTTGCCCAGTTCTCGAACAGCGAACGCTGCTTGCCGCCGGCATTTTCCGGCGAGAAGGCGGAGCCGCGGCGGATCGCCTGCCAGGCGAGCCACAGCAGGTAGCCGGCGCCGAACACCTTGAGCACCAGGAACGCCTGGGGTGACGCGACGATCAGCGCCGAGAGGCCGAGCGACACCATGGCGGTGTGGATGAGGATGCCGGTCATCGCGCCCATCATGCAGGCCATGCCCGCGGCGCGTCCGTTGGTGAGCGCGCGGCCGACGAACAGGGTCATGTCCGGGCCGGGCGTGATGGCGATCACGAAGGTCGCGATCGCGAACTGGATCAGAATTGCCGTGTCGGGAAAATACTGCATCTGTGGCGTCCTGGGGGAGGTTCAGGCAGCCCTATCGTCAATGGGGGCGCCCGCCAAGACCGCAGTTCGCATCATGTTATGCACCAGCTCCTACTGGCCGGTGCGCAACTCGGCCTGGATGCTTCCTTGCACGGCGTAACGCTGACCTGCCCAGGCCCACAGCTTGTCCGCGGACCCGGGCTTGAGCGGGACTGCGATCAGGTCGGGCCAGCCGTCCCTGAATTCGCCGGGGACGGTGTAGACGTGCACGCCTTCGGATTCGAATACCTGCTCCCAGCCTTCGGTGTCGGCGTTGGGGCTGGACCCGCCGCCGATGCGGGCGAAGCCGGCGATGTTGCAACCCGACACGCCATAGTACCAGGAGGAGCCGCAGATCTCGACGAAGAAGAGCTGGCGAGCACCTTCGAGGTCCATCATCGCAACGCGCAGGTCGGGAAGGTCGTTGGTCGAGACGACGAAGTCGCGAATGTCGTCGGCGCGAAGCCGCCTGCCGAGTTCCAGCCAGGGAGACCCGGCCTGAAGCTCAACGAGGTTTTCCGTCGGGAGCTCGCGCGCGGAACAGGCGTCTTCAACTGCCGTGATGGCGCGCCGCGAGCCTGTCAACGGGAAGCGGATCGGCCGGCGTTCACCCTCGAATTCGATGTGGAGCCGGACGCCCGCCTTCATCGGCTCCAGTGCCTGGTAAGGAACGTTAAGGTCAACGGTGCCGCTGCCGCCGGTGGATTCGACGCTAAAGGGCACGCCGCGCGCAGTCAGTGTGGCGCGCCCTTCAGCGCCCACTAGCGTCTCGCCCGGCCGCACAGCCAGGGAAAGCGTCCAAACCTGCTCCTCGCAGACGAGTATGCCGCCGCTGACGGGGGTGCCGGGTTCGGGATCGGGCATGATCGCATAGGAAGCGAAGGTCATGTCTTCCGGCGCCGTCCAGGCCGTCTGGGCGGCGGCTGGCGTTGTGATTGAAAGCGCCAGCAACGGTCCGAAGAACAATGCAGCTGCTCCCCGGAAACACTTTCTCAAGCTCAACTCGTTCGCATCGTCACCGGCCAACTGCTTGTACCTCATTGTATTTCAGGCTGAATCAACGCCAAGTCTACCCAACATGCCGCATGCGGCAAGCCCTGCACGGCGCCATAGCGCAAACGTGACGCAGCACGCGACAGGCCTGTGGCACTTGTCGCCCATGTCCTTCCTGCTATTAGTGCCGCCCGAATTCGGCAGGCCCTTTCCGACGGCCCGGCCGCACGCTTACGGGATTTCCAATGACCAAGTTCAAAGACGTCAAAAAGGTCGTGCTCGCCTATTCCGGTGGGCTCGACACATCGATCATTCTGAAATGGTTGCAGACCGAATTCGGCGCGGAGGTCGTCACCTTCACCGCAGACCTCGGGCAGGGCGAGGAACTGGAGCCGGCGCGGCGCAAGGCCGAAATGCTCGGCATCCGCGAGATCTACATCGAAGACCTGCGCGAGGAGTTCATCTCCAACTACGTCTTTCCCATGTTCCGCGCGAACGCCCAGTATGAGGGCGTCTATCTGCTCGGCACCTCGATCGCGCGTCCCCTGATTGCGCGCAGGCTGGTCGAGATCGCCGAAGAAACCGGCGCCGACGCCATCGCGCATGGCGCGACCGGCAAGGGCAACGACCAGGTGCGTTTCGAGCTTTCCGCCTACGCGCTCAATCCGGACATCAAGATCATCGCGCCGTGGCGCGATTGGTCGTTCAAGTCGCGCACCGATCTGATCAACTTCGCCCGCGACCACCAGATTCCGGTACCGAAGGACAAGCAGGGTGAGGCGCCGTTCTCGGTCGATGCCAACCTGCTGCACTCCTCCTCCGAAGGCAAAGTGCTTGAAGATCCGTGGGGCGAGCCGCCGGAATATGTGCACATGCGCACGATTTCGCCGATGGAGGCGCCGGACAAGGCAACCGAGATCACAATCGCCTTCAAGAAGGGCGATCCCGTTGCGCTCGACGGCAAGGAACTGTCACCCGCTACACTGTTTGCTGCGCTGAATGACCTTGGCCGCGACAACGGCATCGGGCGGCTCGATCTGGTTGAAAACCGTTTCGTCGGCATGAAGTCGCGCGGCGTGTACGAGACGCCGGGCGGCACGATCTTGCTTGCCGCGCACCGGGCGATGGAATCGATCACGCTCGACCGTGGCGCCGCACACCTCAAGGACGACATCATGCCGCGTTACGCGGAGCTGATCTACAACGGCTTCTGGTTCTCGCCCGAGCGCGAGATGCTGCAGGCGCTGATCGACAAGAGCCAGGAAGAGGTCGAGGGCGAGGTGCGGCTCAAGCTCTACAAGGGCAATGTGATCGTCACCGGCCGCCGCTCGCCGAAATCGCTTTATTCGGATGCGCTCGTTACCTTCGAGGACGACCGCGGCGCATACGACCAGAAGGACGCGGAGGGCTTTATCCGCCTCAATGCGCTCAGGTTGAGGACGCTGGGGGCGCGGAACCGCCGGAATTAGGCCTCACGCTCGGGAACTGCGCCCTATTTGTCGATCTCGGCGCCGATGATTGCGATCGCCTGTTGGTAGACCCCAGCGGCGTTCCAACCCTGTATCGCGCGGTAGTTTGACTGGCCTCGCTGGTAGCCGCCGCCTGCCCGCCAGCCATGGGCGCGCAGGAAGTTGGCTGTAGAAGCGAGTGCGTCCGCACGTGAACGGATCAGGTCGACACCGCCGCCATCCATATCCACGCCATACTTGACGACGTTGGCGGGTAGAAACTGTGTCTGCCCGATCTCGCCATGCATGGCGCCGATCGAGTTGGCCGACAGCGAGCCGCGGTCGACCAATTGCAGCGCGCCGTATAGCTGCTCGGTGAAGAAGGCGGATCGACGGCAGTCATAGGCAAGGGTGGCGACTGCCGAAACGATGTTGGAGCCGCCCAGATAGCTGCCGAATCCGGTTTCCATGCCCCAGATGGCGAGCAGTGGTCCAGCCGGCACGCCATAGCGGCTTTCGATAGACGCGAATAGCCGCGCATTCTGCTGCTTGAGCGACCTGCCCCTGCTGATGATGGAGTTCGCACCGCGCTTGGCCATGAACTGGCTCAGCGACAGACGGAAGCTGCGCTGGTTGCGGTCGGCGTTGATCGTCTTGGTGGCATAGACCGTCTGGTCGAGCGCCGACAGGCCCCTGCGTCCGACGCCGCGCTGCCGCGCTTCCTCGCGAAACTCCTGTTTCCAGCGCTCAAACCCGCCTGCGTCGTTGCCGCAACGTGCCGCAAGCGCTGCGCTGGGCACCAAGACGACCGAAAGTGCGATTGCTGCTGCAACGTTGAAACCTGCCCACCCTGTCATGCCACGCTCCCGTTTCGAATCGCGAATTGCCCTTGGGGAAAGTCTGCCAACAAAGGCCGGTGCTGTCATCTTTCGATGAATGCCGGAATCACATTTGGCAGAGCTCCGTTGAGAAGGCGTTACCCCGGATTCCGGCAGGTTGCGGCGGCAAACTTGGTCAGATTGCGGCCATTTGCACATTTCGATCGGCGCCGCCGACCATTCGTGGCGCGTCCGACACAATGATGCCGGTCGTCCGCCTATGGTGGCCGAACTTCAGGCTGGGGGCCAACCGAAGGAGTGAACTATGTATCACAAGATCGCACTCGGAGCGGCTGCAGCCGCGCTCCTGATGGCGGGTGCCGCCCATGCACAAACGATGGTCACGGCGACCTCCGACCTCAATATTCGCAGCGGCCCCGGTCCGCACCATCCGGTTGTCGGCGTGATCGCCGTCGATGGCCAGGCTGACCTCGAGGGCTGCCTCCAGGCCAGCAAGTGGTGCCGCGTCAGCTACAACGGCACGCAGGGCTGGGCCTACTCCGACTATCTGATCGCGGAATATTCGGGCCGCGACATGGTTGTCGCGCAGCGTCCGGCGGAGGTCGAAATACCGGTTGTCGAATATGAAGACGAGACAGGCACAGGTGCAGCGGTCGGTGCGACCGGCGGCGCCGTGGCAGGCGCCATTATCGGCGGCCCGATTGGCGCCGCGGTAGGTGGCGTTGCAGGTGCCAACCTCGGCGCGGCAACGGCAATCGCTATCGACCCGCCCCAGCAGACCCGCTCCTACATTCTGGAGAACGAAGTCGAACCGGTCTACCTCGAAGGCGAGGTCGTGATTGGCGCCGGAGTGCCCGAGCCGGTCCGTCTCTACGAGATTCCGGACTACGAATACCGCTACGCGTATGTGAACGGGCAGCCGGTAATCGTTGAACCGACCGACCGCCGTATCGTCTACATCGTTCGCTAGGCGATGACTGCCGGAAGCCGCCCTCATACGGCCGGCTTCCGGCGTTCGGTCCGCGAACCGCGACGATCATGACCGCTGGCGCGACCCCGCGAAGTTAACTACGCTCCGGCCAGTTGCAGGCATTTCGGTTACGGCTGTTCGGGGATCATCGCCGGTGGAAGATGTCGAAGTTATAATTGTCGGCGCCGGTTCGGCTGGTCTGGCCGCTGCAAAGGAGCTTCAGCGGGCGGGCAAGACATTTCATCTCATTGAAGCCATGGACCGCATCGGTGGCCGCGCCTGGACTTCCGACCAGCCATTCGGCGTTCCGTTCGACGTCGGCTGCGCCTGGATACACGCCGCCGACCGCAATCCGTATTATCCGGAAGCGAAATCAGCCGGCTGGACGCTGTTCCACCACGACATGAACGTCGATCATCTCTATTTCGGAGCGGCGCGCGCGCCGGATGCCGAGATCGCCGAAATGACGGCGGCGGATGCGCGGCTGCAGGAGCTGATCGAGGCGCATCAAGGTCCGGACGACCGCCTCGGTTCACTGCTGGAGAAGGGACATGCACTGCGCGCGGCGGCGACCTTCAGCGGGCCGATGGATTTCGGCCAGGACGAGGACGAGATCTCCATCGCCGATTTCAGGGCAGCCGCCGATCTCGACCCGAACTACTTCACCAAAGAGGGTTTCGGCGCACTTGTCGCGCGGTATGGCGCCGACGTGCCGGTGTCGCTATCGACGCCGGTGACGCGCATAGGCTGGCGTGGGCCGGGCGTGTCGGTCGAGACAGCAAAGGGGACGATCCGCGCCTCGCGGGTCATCGTCACGACATCGCCGGCGGTGCTTGCCTTCGAGGAGATCGCATTCGATCCGCTGCTGCCCGATACCTACATCGAAGCCTTCTTCGATTTGCCGATGGGCATGCTCACCAAGATACCCGTGGAGATCAAGGGAACGCGCCTCGGCCTGGAGCCGTTTGCCGATATGCTTATCGAGCGCCATGCGCGCCACGACCTCTATTTCCTCTGCTTTCCCTTCGACCTCGACCTGATGGTCGGCTTCGTCGGCGGCGATTTCGCCTGGGAAATGGAGGCTGCGGGCACCGAGGCCGGCGTCGATTTCGTGACCGACCGGCTGGCGGACATCTTCGGCAACGACATTCGCCCGAAAATCGGCCGCTCGATGATGACCCGCTGGGGTGGAGAGCGTTACGTGCGCGGCGCCTATGCCGCTGCACGACCGGGCAAAGCGGCGGCAAGGCAGGTACTGATGGAGCCGGTTGCCGAGCGCATCTATTTCGCTGGTGAGGCGCTGGCGGGGCCGCTCATCCAGACCTGCGGCGGCGCGCGGCTGTCGGGAGAGGCCGTCGCCCGACAGGTGATTGCATCGCTGGAGGCGTCCCGGGCCTAGAATATCGCCTGGCAGATGAACAGGACGATGCCCATAGCGAGGATGTAGCCGGCGTCGATCATCGCGACTCCGGGCGGCCTCAGGCGGTAAAGAGCGCCGGCTGCGATCAGGCAGGTGATGGTGAGCACGATCAGGATCACCGTCGCCAGCATCTCGCGGGCAGCCGTGATGCCGAACACCCAAGAGTAGAGAAAGGTGCCGGCGAGCTGCAGCACCATCGCCATGACCGGAAACTTCTCCGGCTTTTCGGGCAGTCCGTTTCCGAGCGCCCATGCCTTCTGGAAAATGACGCCGTACCACAGGAAACCGACGGCATAGGCGGCGACGAAGCCGACGATGACGGCGGTCCAGCTGACATTTGTGGTGAGTTCTTCCATTTCGATGCCTCCCCTTCCGAGTTGAAGTCAGTCGCCGGACAGCGTCCGGGCAAGCTTGTCCAGCGCCGGTTCCCAACCGGAGCGATGGTTGTCGCGATGCTCTGCGGCTTCAAAGCCCGAGTGCGTCAGAGTGACCTCGGTGCCGCGCCCGACCTGTCTGATGTCTACCGTCACGAGCGTCGTGCCGTCACCGACCGAAGCGGGCTGGTTTTCCCACTTCCATGAGAACGAAATCCTGTGCGGCGGTTCGACCGCGCGGAACTCGCCGCTCAGCGGGTAGCGCGAGCCGTCGGGCGCCTGCATCGTCAGGTGGTACCTGCCGCCGGGCCGCACATCCATTTCGTGGATTTCGTTGGTGAAACCCTCCGGCCCGTACCAGTCGGCAACGAGGTCGGGCCTGGTCCAGGCATCGTACATCGCCTGCGGGTCCACGCCGGGAAACACGCGGGTAAGGACGAGCGTCTCACCGCTCATGACTTGCGCTCCGCCAGCATGCGGCCAAGCCGCTCGAAGCTCTCGCTCCAGAACCGTGCATGGAATTCGAACCAGCCAGCGGCGTCCTTGAGCGCGGACGGATTGACCGAGCACAAATTCTCGCGGCCCTGCCGGCGGCACAGCACGATGCCCGCGTCCTCCAGCACGCCGATATGCTTCATTGCGCCCGGCAGCGAGATGCCGAAGGGCTTCGCCAACTCACGCATGGGCTTTTCGCCCTCGCGGAGCAGCATTTCCGTCATGCTGCGCCTGGTGCGGTTCGACAGGGCGAAGAATGTGCGGTCGACGCGGGTGGCGTCGGTATTAAAGCTAACCATCAGGTTAACTTATGGGGGAAGTGCGTGGCGCGTCAACGCCATTTGTCCGTGTTGCTCAGGCAGGTTCGGCGGGCGCAATTGCCGCCTTGAAGATGTGCCATGTTGCGTGGCCGAGGATCGGAAGCACTACCAGCAACCCGGCGAACAGAGGCAGACTTGCGGCGATTACGGCCACGGTTACGAAGACACCCCAGCCGAGCATCACGACCGGGTTGGCAAGCACAGTTTTGACACTGGTGATCATGGCCGTGACGAAGTCGCACTCGCGTTCCATCAGGAGCGGGATCGACACCACCGTGATGGAAAACAATCCCAGCGCGAGGGCCGCACCGACTGCATGGCCGACGGCAAGGAACAACCAGCCCTCGGTTGTCGTGAAGACAATCGAGATGAACTTGTCGAGGGTCGCAAACGACAGCCGCCCGAGAAACAGCGCGATGAGCAGCCGCACCTGGTACATCCAGATCCAGAACACGAACAGCATGACGAACGCCATCCAGGAGAGTTCGCGTCCGCGCTGGATCCATATCGCGGATAGGATGACGGTCCAATTCAATGGTTCGGCCCGTTCCAATCTGCGGCTGACCTCGAACAAGCCAACGGCGGCGAAGGGACCTATCAGAGGGAAGCCGATGGCGAAGGGGTAGATCATCCACGGCATGTCCCACACCGTCAGTGCAAGGACGATAACCACACCGATCGCCGCGAATATTGCACCAATGCCGACGCCATAGCGCGGGGCATGCGCGAAGTCGGACATTCCCGCCAAAAGCGCCGCGCGGAGGTCGGCGGCCGACAGCGCCCTGACCTCAGGCATGGAAAGCGGCGCTTTCGGTCGCGGGCTCTCTGCCGGCACGGCGCGTTCCTCCACTTTGACGATCGTGGGAAACAAGGAAGGATCGGCGGTGGCGGAGTCCTTGATCCGTGTCAAGCCGCGCCGCCCCAGCCTTGACTTTCCTCCCGGTTTCAGGTCTATCCGCGCCGGAATTCAGCGACGAGTGCAAACTCCGAGCCGCCGACCTGGGCGCAATCCTAGCGAATTGACGATCCAGGAGGTCAACACCCGGCAGCGCGATGCGCCCCCGGGTGCTTTTCGGCTTTGGCTGTTGGGTTTCGCCGTCGCAGGCATTACCTCTCGGGTTCGGATCGACCCCGGGAACAAGAGGATAACGGATGTTCGAGAGCCTTCAGGAACGCCTTGGCTCCATATTGAACGGCCTGACCGGTCGCGGCGCGCTTTCGGAGACCGATGTTTCCGCAGCGCTGCGCGAGGTGCGCCGTGCGCTGATCGAGGCCGACGTCGCGCTCGACGTGGTGCGCTCCTTCACCGACCGCGTCCGCGAGAAGGCCGTCGGCGCCGAGGTTCTGAAGTCGATCAAACCCGGCCAGATGGTGGTCAAGATCGTCCATGACGAGCTCGTCGCCATGCTCGGCGAAGAGGGCGAGACGATCGACCTCAACGCGCCGGCTCCGGTAGTGGTCATGATGGTCGGCCTGCAGGGCTCGGGCAAGACGACCACGTCGGCCAAGATCGGCAAGCGGATGATGGACCGTCAGGGCAAGAAGGTCCTGATGGCGTCGCTCGACACGCGCCGGCCGGCGGCTCAGGAGCAGCTGCGCCAGCTCGGCGAGCAGGGCTCGATCCCGACGCTGCCGATCGTCGAAGGCCAGACGCCGGTCGACATCGCCAAGCGCGCCGTGCAGGCGGCGAAGCTCGGCGGGCATGACGTCGTCATCCTCGACACCGCCGGCCGCACGCATATCGACGAGCCGCTGATGGCCGAAATGGCCGACATCAAGAAGGCCTCGAACCCGCACGAGATCCTGCTTGTCGCAGACGCGCTGACCGGTCAGGACGCCGTCAATCTCGCCACCAGCTTCGACGACCGCGTCGGCATCACCGGCCTGGTGCTCACCCGCATGGACGGTGACGGGCGCGGCGGCGCCGCACTTTCCATGCGCGCCGTCACCGGCAAGCCGGTCAAGCTGGTCGGCGTCGGCGAGAAGATGGACGCGCTGGAGGAGTTCCATCCCAAGCGCGTTGCCGACCGTATCCTCGGCATGGGCGACATCGTCAGCCTGGTCGAGAAGGCATCCGAGACCATCGACGCGGAAAAGGCCGCGGCGATGGCGAAGAAGATGCAGTCGGGCAAGTTCGACCTGAACGACCTCGCCGATCAGCTGCGCCAGATGCAGAAGATGGGCGGCATGGGCGGCATCATGGGCATGATGCCCGGCATGGGAAAGATGAAGGACCAGATTGCCGCCGCCGGGCTGGACGACGGCGTGTTCAAGCAGCAGCTTGCCATCATCGGCTCGATGACCAAGGCCGAGCGCTCCAACCCTGACATCCTGAAGCACAGCCGCAAGAAGCGCATCGCGGCAGGCTCCGGCACGGACGCTGCGGCGATCAACAAGCTGCTCAAGATGCACCGCCAGATGGCCGACATGATGAAGGCCATGGGCGGCAAGGGCAAAGGCGGCGGCATGATGCGTGCCGCAATGGGCGGCCTTGCTTCCAAGATGGGCCTCGGCGGCATGGGTGGAATGGGCGGCATGCCCGACCTGTCGAAGATGGACCCGAAACAGCTCGAAGCGTTGCAGAAGCAGGCTCAGGCCGCAGGCATGGGCGGCGGCCTGCCGAAGGGCCTGCCGGGTCTCGGCGGCGGGGGATTGCCGGGTCTTCCCGGCGGCGGGCTGCCTGGACTGCCGAAAGGCGGGCGGAAATGAGCGCACCACGTATCGAGACCGAGAGGCTTCTGCTGCGCGAGTTCCGCGCCGACGACTACGAGCCGCTGGCGGCATTCTGGGCCGACGATGAAGCCACGCGCTACATTGGTGGCACCGTGCCGCATTACAGAGCCTTCGGCATCGTTTCGTCGTTCGTCGGCCACTGGCAGCTCTACGGCCTTGGTCAGTGGGCGGTTGAAGACAAGGCGAGCGGTGCACTGGCCGGGTTCATGGGCTATCTCAATCCGCCGGACTGGCCGGAGCCGGAGATCGGCTGGACGATATTCCCGGCCTTTCAGGGCAGGGGCTATGCCCCCGAAGGCGCGCTCGCAGCGCGCGCGGAGATCGCCCGGCTGGGCGGACCGGAGCGCCTGGTCAGCTATATCGACCCGGGCAATACCCCATCCATCAGGGTCGCCGAGAAACTTGGCGCCGTGCGCGAGCGCGAGGTCAAATTGCGCGAAACAAGATTGTTCGTCTGGCGGCATCCCGCCGTCGGCAATGGGAGGGCGGCCGCATGAACGAGGCCGAAATGAGGGCGGTTCTAGCGGGGCATCGCGCCTCGATCGACAATATCGACGCCGCGCTGATCCACATACTGGCCGAGCGCTTCCGCTGCACCCATGCAGTCGGCAAACTCAAGGCCGAGCACCACCTGTCGGCGACCGATCCGGATCGCGAAGCCGCCCAGGCCGAGCGCATCCGCAAACTTGCGGCAGAAGCCGGGCTCGACCCCGACTTTGCCGCGCAATTCCTCCGCTTCATCATTGATGAAGCGACCCGTCACCACCGCGCCATCGCTGCCGAAACAGCAGCAGAAGGCCGGTAACCAACAACAACCCGAAATACAACGAACCACCCAGGAGACTTTGAAATGGCATTGAAAATCAGGCTCGCGCGTGCGGGCTCCAAGAAGCGCCCCTACTACCACGTCGTCATTGCCGACGTGCGCAGCCCGCGCGACGGCCGCTTTATCGAG
The DNA here is from genome assembly GCA_017643025.1 of Rhizobiaceae bacterium. Taxonomy (GTDB): domain Bacteria; phylum Pseudomonadota; class Alphaproteobacteria; order Rhizobiales; family Rhizobiaceae; genus RCIO01. Next base: position 503,517 of record JAEPOG010000004.1, on the reverse strand, counting down.
CAGGTCGGGTTCTGGAACCCGATGCTGCCCAAGGATGGCGAGCGCGTGAAGCTGAACGAGGAGCGCATCAAGCACTGGCTCGACAATGGCGCCCTGCCGACCGACCGCGTGCTGCGCTTCCTCGACGAGGCCGGCATTGCCAAGCGCCCGGCCCGCAACAATCCGAACAAGGCCCAGCCGGGCCAGAAGGCGCAGGAGCGTATTGCCGCGGCCAAGCAGGCCGAGGAAGACGCCAAGGCCAAGGCCGAAGAGGAGAAGGCCGCCGCCGCGGAAGCCGAGGCTGCTGCCGCCGAGGCGCCGGCGGAGGAGGCTGCGCCCGAAGCTCCCGCCGAGGAAGCCGCGGCAGAAGAGGCTCCGGCCGAGGATGAGAAGAAGGAAGAGGCCGCGTCCTGACGCGCCACTGACTTCCTAAATGCGAAAAGGCGGGCTCCAGCCCGCCTTTTTCATGCCGGCCGAACTTAATCATCGGCTAACCATTCCGCGCAACGCTTCTGTCTTGCGCGGCATAAATTCGGCATAGCCGGCCCGCAACCTGCTGCAACCGGATCGCCTGACAAATGACCAGACTTCTTGCTGCGCTGTTCTTGGCGCTTGCCGCCCTTCCAACGCCCTCCACCGCGTACGCGGCCGAGCTCGTCTTCGTGGAGGTCATGGGATGTGTCTACTGCATTCGCTTCAACCGGCAGATGGCGGATGCCTATCAGGCGAGCGAAACCGGCAAGCAGGTTCCGTTGCGGCGCGTCAATCTGAGGCAACGCTGGCCCGCCGACCTCAGAAATGTCGACAGGCCCCCGTATACGCCCGTTTTCATACTTGTGGAGAACGGGGCGGAGATTGGCCGTTTCAACGGTTACACCAACCCGCAGCGGTTCAAGCGTGAGCTGGCGAGCCTGCTGGGCCGACCGCGCTGACGCCCGCGTAGTTTTCTTGCGCGCGCTACTTCGCCGGCGAAATTGCGCGCCGGCGAGCGTGCTGCGCTGACCTGCTTTCTTTCTATCTGATGCCAAGCCCCGGATTTCGTTTGACGCGAGGTTCCCTGCGGGAAACACTATGCCTATGATGGTCAGCCGAATCCGCATTCCGGTCAGGTCTCGCCGTCGAGGAACCGTGTGATGACCCTTCACGACGTTTCACTGGACGACAAATTCGATCTGTCGAAGAATCGGATTTTCGTCTCCGGCGCGCAGGCGATTGTGCGTATGCTGCTGATGCAGCGCGAACGCGACAGGCTTGCCGGGCTAAAGACTGCAGGTTTTGTCTCCGGCTATCGCGGTTCGCCGCTCGGCGGCCTCGATTTGCAGCTGTGGAAGGCGCGCAAGCAGCTTCAGCAATCCGACATCGTGTTTCAGCCGGGGCTCAACGAGGAGCTTGCCGCGACGGCATGCTGGGGTTCGCAGCAGACGGAATTGCTAGGCGAAGGTAAGCACGACGGCGTTTTCTCGGTCTGGTACGGCAAGGGACCCGGCGTCGACCGTTCGGGCGACGTGTTCCGCCACGCCAATCTTGCAGGTTCATCGAAGAATGGCGGCGTGCTGGCGCTGATGGGCGACGACCACATGGCCGAGTCGTCCACGGTCGCCCATGCGACCGAGTTCCTGTTCGTCGATACGATGGTCCCGATCCTCAACCCGGCCGGCGTACAGGAACTGATCGACTACGGCCTCTACGGTTATGCGCTGTCGCGTTTCGCCGGCACCTGGGCGGCAATCAAATGCGTCAAGGACAACGTGGAATCGACCGGCTCGGTCGATGCCTCGCTCGATCGCGTAAAGATCGTCGTGCCGGAATTCGACATGCCGCCCGGCGGGCTCAATATCCGCCACGAGGTCGACCAGCTTGCGCAGGAAGCGCGGCTGCACGAATACAAGCGCGCAGCGGCTGCGGCATTCATCCGCGCCAACGACTTGAACCGCATCATCTATTCGGGCGGCAGCAATGCGCGGATCGGCATCATAACGGTCGGCAAGTCGTATCTCGACACCCGCCAGGCACTGGATGATCTCGGCATCGACGAGGAGCGAGCCAAGCTCCTCGGGGTCCGCCTGTTCAAGGTGGCCGCACCTTGGCCGCTCGACTACCAGCATATCAGCGAGTTCGCCAAAGGGCTGGAACTCGTGGTGGTGGTGGAAGAAAAACGGTCGCTGCTCGAAGTGCAGATGCGCGAGCATCTCTACGGCACCGCCAACCAGCCTGTCATCGTCGGCAAGAAAGACGAGCGCGACGACTGGCTTTTCCCGGCCAAGGGCGCGCTCGACACCAATGACATCGCGATAGCGCTGGGCGAGCGTATCCTGAAGATCGTCGGGCCGAGCGGCGATCTGGCGGACCGGGTCAGCCGGCTGCGGCAGTATCAGGCGATGCTTGCCGACACGAAAGATGTAGGGGCGCGGCAGCCCTATTTCTGTTCGGGGTGCCCGCACAATTCGTCCACCAAGGTGCCCGAGGGCTCGATCGCCGGCGCCGGCATCGGCTGCCATTTCATGGCGATGTGGATGGACCGCTCGACCATCGGCTTCACGGCGATGGGCGGCGAAGGCGCGCAGTGGGTTGGCCAGGCGCCGTTCTCGAAGCGCGAGCACTTCTTCCAGAACCTGGGCGACGGCACCTACAACCACTCCGGCTCGCTGGCGATCCGCTTCGCGATCGCGTCCGGCGCCAACATGACCTACAAGATTCTCTACAACGATGCGGTGGCGATGACCGGCGGCCAACCGCACGAGGGCGGTCTCACGGTCGACATGATCGCCGATCAGGTGCGCGCCGAGGGCGTGAAGCGGATCGCGGTCGTCAGCGACGAGCCCGAGAAGTACAAAGGGCACCTGACCTTCCCCGAAGGCGCGACCGTCCACCACCGCGATGACATGGACGCCGTGCAGCGCCAACTGCGCGAGGAGAAGGGCGTTTCCGTTCTGCTCTATGACCAGACCTGTGCCGCGGAGAAGCGTCGCCGCCGCAAGCGCGGCACCTTCCCCGACCCCGACAAGCGGGTGATCATCAACGAGCTTGTTTGCGAAGGGTGCGGCGACTGCGGGGTGAAGTCCAACTGCGTGTCGGTGCAGCCCGTCGAAACAGAGTTCGGCCGCAAGCGGCGCATTGACCAGTCGAGCTGCAACAAGGATTTCTCGTGCGTCAACGGCTTCTGCCCGAGCTTCGTCACCGTGCACGGAGCCAAGCGCAGGAAGGCCGAGGGCTCGGCCGGCGAGGCGGACCCGCTTGTGGGAGTGCCGGAGCCTGAGGTGTTCGCGCTGGGCGATGATGGCTGGGCCGCGATCATTGACGGTATCGGCGGCACCGGCGTCGTCACCATCGGCGCCATCATCGGCATGGCCGCACATCTCGAGGGCAGGGGCACTGGCCTGATCGACATGGCCGGCCTCGCCCAGAAGGGTGGCGCCGTCTACAGCCATATGCGTGTGGCCCGCACGCCTGCGGACATCAGCGCCATCCGCGTCTCGGCCGGCAAGGCCGACCTGGTACTGGGGTGCGATCTCGTCGTTTCCGGCTCGCGCAAGGTGCTGTCGGCTGCGCGTTCGGGTGAGACGCTGTTTGTTGCCAACACCGCTGAAGTGATGCCGGGCGATTTCGCCCGCAACGCCGATTTTTCGCTGCCCTCGGAACGCATCAAGAAGGCTATCCGCGGTGCGGTCGGCGACGACAAGGCGGTATTCTTCGACGCCACGGCGACCGCTTCGGCACTGTTCGGCAACTCGCTCGGCGCCAACATGTTCATGCTCGGCATCGCCAGCCAGCGCGGCGGGCTGCCGGTATCTCCGGAAGCGGTGGAACGAGCGATTGAGCTCAACGGTCAGGCCGTTCCGATGAATATCGCCGCCTTCCGCTGGGGTCGGCGCGCCGCGCACGACCCGGAGCATGTGCGGGGTCTGGTCAACAAAGCCGGAGCCGAGGAGAAGCAGGCACCGCAAACGCTCGACGAGATCATCGAGCGTCGCGCGGCCTTCCTCGCCGACTATCAGGACGAGGCCTACGCCGGCCGCTATCGCGCCGGCGTTGCCGCCATCCGCGCCGCCGAAGACAACGCAGTTCCGGGCTCTACCACTGTTGCCGAGGCCGCTGCGCGGGGCCTTTTCAAGTTTATGGCGATCAAGGACGAGTACGAAGTAGCGCGGCTTTATACAGACGGTTCGTTCCAGAAGCAGCTAGCCTCGGAATTCGCTGGCTACGAAAGACTGGAATTTCACCTCGCGCCGCCGATACTTGGGCGCAAGGACGCGAGCGGGCAGCCGCGCAAGTCCAGCTTCGGTCCATGGATGATGACAGGATTCCGGCTGCTTGCCTGCATGAAACGGCTGCGCGGGACAGTATTCGACGTTTTCGGCCGTACCGCCGAGCGGCGCATGGAGCGCCGGCTGCTGGCTGACTATGAGAGCGACCTTGCGATGATCGCCAGTGAGCTGACGGTGGAACGCATCGACGCAGCCGCGGCATTGGCATCGGTGCCACAGCTGGTTCGTGGCTATGGCCATATCAAGGAGGCCAGCGCCGCGCGGGCGGCTGAAGAACGGGCGCGGCTCCTGGCCCGTTTTCGCGGTGCGACAGCCAAGCCCGAACTCGAGGCCGCGGAGTAGGTCTCTACCCGTATTTTCGGGCGGCCTCGGCAACACAGGAAAATCCTGCACAAGCTGCTGAAATCACAATCGGCTACCCGGCTAAGCCTTTCTTAATGCCGCACTGCCATATTTCAGGCGGAGGCGGGACAACTGCTCAATGCCGGCAAGAACTAACACCGAGCTGCCGCTCGACATCTATATACCGTTCGTTCGCACGCTCTTTCGCGACGGCGTTACGCTTGCGGTCGGCATCACGGCACAGTCATTCCTCGCCGTCATCGTCTTCATCAAGACGGGCCATCCGATCTATCTTGCCATTGCTGCGGCGATACTGGGTATCGGCGCCATGCGCCTTGCGAGCGTGCGGCGCGTCAATGCAGCGCCACCGCCTGAGACGCGCGAAGACGCGCGGCGGCTTGAAAACATCTACATCGCATGGGGAACAGCGCACGCCATTGGGCTGGGCGCGTTCTGTTTTGCCGGCATTTATGCTGCGCACGACCAGTTCGCCGAGATCGCCTCGGTCTGTGTGACGTTGGCCACCGCTACATCCATCGCCGGGCGCAACTACGGTTCGCCGCGCATGGTGATGGTGCTGATTTTCTTCCTGACCATGCCCATTTCCGCCGGCTTCCTCATGCGCGGCGATGTTTTCCATGTCCTGCTGGGCTTCCTGTCGATCCCGTTCTTCTTTGCTATCCGTCGCTTCGCCGGCAATGTGCGCGACGTGCTGTTTGCCGCGGTCTTCGAGGAAAAGAAGGCCAACAAGCTCGCCCAGCGGTTCGACCGCGCGCTCAACACCATGTCGCACGGCCTGGTCATGCTGGGTCCAGACGGCAAGGTCGTGGTCGCCAACGCCGAAGCGACGCTGCTGCTGCGCAAGGACGATCCACGACAGCTGCTCGGGCGCTCCCTGCGCGCCGTGCTCATGCGCGGGGTGGCGGGCGGACTCATCAGCCTCAAGGACAGCCGCTATGCCGAGAGCCAGCTGACGCGGGCGCTCAAGGAAAGCCGCAACCGCAAGCTTCAGCTGCGCCTGACCGATGGCCGCTATTTCGAGTTCTCGGCGCGCCCGGGCAATGACGAGCTTGGCGTCATCACATTCGAGGAGGTGACAGCGCGCGTGGAAGCGGAAGCCCGCATTCGCCACATGGCGCGTTACGATTCGCTCACAAACCTGCCCAACCGGGCCTATTTCCACGAACTCGTGGCAGAACTCGTCGCGGGCGGCGACATGGAACGCAGCTGTGCGCTGGCCGTGTTCGACCTCGACGACTTCAAGAGCATCAACGACACGCTCGGCCATCCCGTCGGCGACGGGCTGATCAGCGCTGTCGCCGAAAAGCTGTCCGCTATCGCCTCCGACGACGTGACGGTGAGCCGGTTCGGCGGCGACGAGTTCATGATCTTCGTCAATTCGATCGGTGGGGAAGAAGAGCTTGCGCTGCTGCTCGACCGCATCTTTGCCGACCTGAGCGGCTATGTCGACGTCGCCGGTCATGCATTGCGGGTCCAGATGAGCGCCGGTGCGGTGATCTCGACGGTCGGCGCCACCGATGTCGACGACATGATCGTCAAGGCGGATCTGGCGCTCTACAAAGTAAAGGAATCGGGCAAGAACGGCTGGCGGTTGTTCGAAGCCAAGATGAATGCCGCCTTCCGCAACCGGCAGATGATGAAGTCGGATTTGCGCGGCGCGGTGGAGGCGCGCGACCTGCGTGTCGTTTATCAGCCGATCGTCTCGATGGAGACCATGCGCATCGCAAGCTGCGAAGCGCTCTGCCGCTGGGATCATCCGGAGCTCGGTCCAGTGTCTCCGGCTGTTTTCATTCCGCTCGCCGAAGAGATGGGCATCATCTCCGACATCAGCACGATCGTGCTCGAACAGGCGACCAGCGAATGCATGAAATGGCCTGAGGAGATCGGCGTTTCCGTCAATCTGTCGGCCAAGGACTTCCATAGCCGCGAGGTCGTGGACAAGGTGCGTGCAGCGCTTGCGAAGTCGGGCCTTGCTGCGCACCGGCTCGAAATCGAGGTCACCGAAACGGCGCTGCTCGACGACAAGTCATCGACCGGCAATTTCCTGGCCGAGCTCAAGTCGCTCGGCGTACGGATCGCGCTCGACGATTTCGGCACAGGCTATTCGAGCCTGAGCTACCTGCATACGCTGCCGCTCGACAAGGTGAAGATCGATCGCAGCTTCCTGCTCGACATCACCCACAATTCCCGCTCGCTGGAACTGCTTAAGGGTGTTGTCGGCCTGTCGCGCGGCATCGGACTGCAGGTCACGATGGAGGGCGTCGAAACCTTCGACCAGATCCGGGTTCTTTCGGCGAATGTGCGGCCCGATCTCGTGCAGGGCTTCCTGTTCGGTTCGGCCCTGACCGCCTCGGGCATCGAGACGATGTCCAACGTGACCTGGCCGTTCGCCAAGGAACTGCGCAAGGTCTCGAACGTTATTCCGCTGTAGGCAGAGTAACCCGGCCGCGCGCAAATTCTCTACATTAGCAAACTCGAATGGTAGGGAGATCGTATTACGCGATCGCCTAATTGCCGTTAACCGATTGTTAACCTTAACGTTAGGTAAATGCTATCGAAGGTATTTTCGCCTTTACTGAATAACCGGTTGAGTTACGCTGGTTGTGGCGGAAGTACGAGGATTGGGACTATGAGTGCGCGTTTGACGGCGTTGCCCGGCGCGGGCAGTGGATCGCGAGACTTGGCCTCAGGGCAGGCCCGCGGCGAGTATTCTGCTTTCACCAAGAGCGTTTTTGAAGTTCTTGAGCGGACCGAGTACCGGCGTTGCGACAAGGGCGAAGACCTCGAGGACATCTACCGTTTGCGCTACAAGGCCTATCGCGCCCATGGCGTGGTCGGCGACATGCACGACGGCGCGATCCGTGATCCTCTGGACGAAACGGACAACGTCTACCGCTTCGGTGTCTATGTCGACCAGCAGCTCGTCAGCACGCTGCGTATCCATCACCTCGACAGCGAGCACCGGGCCGGGCCTTCAACACAGGCGTTCGGCGACATCGTCCATCCGATGCTCGACCGGGGACTGACCTTCATCGATCCGAGCCGCTTCGCCGCCGATCCGGAGTGGTCGAAGATATATCCGCAGATTCCGTACATCACGCTCAGGCTGGCCGGCATGGCCTGCTTCTATTTCGAAGCGCCCTATTGCCTTTCGACCATCCGCGATGACCATGCGGCGTTCTACCGGCGCATCTACATGTCCGAGCGGCTGGGCGAGGCGAGGCCCTATCCGGGCGTAACCGCGCGTGTCGAACTCTACCGTGCTGACGTAAACGCGATCCGCCAGCGCTCCTTCGAGCGGTACCCCTTCTTCTTCGCATCGAAGCGGGAACAGCACATGATGTTCGGCAAGCAAGGGGCTGGCGAGCTTGCCCCGCTGACCATCTTGCCCACGGCCAAATATGTGCAGGCTGCCGCCTGACACCGGTGATTGGCCTGTCGCCTTGCAAGCGCCAGTCGGCACGTTCATAAGCGACTGATGCGGCGCTTGGGCCGCAGCCGCGAGGATCCATGGGCGCTACTGAAGCAGACGCCGTTCGCGCGGCCGTCTGGGCCGCCGAACTTGCCGAGGACGAGATCGAACGCGCCCGCCGCGGGCTTGTCGAACGCCACTTTCAGAAGGGCGCCTACATCTGCCATCGCGGGGACCGGCTCGACTACTGGACCGGTGTCGTTACAGGCCTTGTGAAAATCAGCACGATCTCCCGTACCGGCAAGGCGATGACGTTTGCCGGCGTTGGCGATGGCGGCTGGTTCGGCGAGGGTTCGCTGATCAAAAACGAGCCGCGGCAATACGATCTCGTCGCCATCCGCGACACGCGGCTGGCGATGATGCCGCGCTCGGTATTCATGTGGCTGTTCGAAAATTCCACCGGGTTCAACCGGTTCCTTGTGCTTCAGCTCAACGAGCGCATGGGGCAGTTCATCGCCACGATCGAGCAGGACCGGATACTGGGGCCCAAGGAACGCGTGGCGCGCAATCTCGGCTGGCTTTTCAACCCGGTTCTCTATCCCGGAACACGGGGCGAGATCGAGATCACGCAGGAGGAACTCGCTCTGCTCGCCGGAGTGTCACGTCCGCTGGTCAACAGGGCGCTGCAGGAACTGGAGGCGGAGGGTCTGCTGAAGCTCGAACGAGGCAGCATCCGCGTCTTCGACAGAACGAAGCTCGCACGCTACGAGGCTTGAGTTTTCGCAATTTGGCGGAAGCGGTGTGCTGGGTCCGGCGCCAAACGGCGCAAACAATGTCGGCCATTTAAGAGACAGTCTGGCCTCTTGTCTGTCAAGCGGCGAGTTGAACAACGCCCCGATTCGTGGAAACTTGGCCGAAACAACAAGAAATCTCCGCTCGATACGGAGGTTAGGGAACTACGGGCGCATGCCCGCTGGGAGGAACCAGGCATTGGCTGGACACGAGCCGAAGCTCGACACGTTTCCCAAATATCTGCTGCTCAATGCCGAGCGCTTCGGCGCCCTGCCGGCCATGCGCCACAAGGATTTCGGCATCTGGCAGAGCTGGAGCTGGAAGGAACAGCTCGAAGAGGTTCGAGCGCTTTCCATCGGGCTGGAAACGCTTGGCGTTGCGCATGGCGAGCGCGTCGCGGTGGTTGGCGCCAACCGGCCACGCCTCTACTGGACGATCGCGGCGCTTCAGTGCCTCGGCGCGGTTCCGGTTCCTGTCTACGCCGATGCGGTAGCCGAAGAACTCGCCTATGTGCTCGATCACGCAGGCGTGAAATTCGCGGTCGTGCAGGACCAGGAGCAGGTCGACAAAATACTCTCCTTCTCCGAGAAAATCCCCAATCTCGGCATGATTATCTATGACGAGGAGCGAGGGCTCGGCGACTACGATCATTCGCGGCTTATCTCCTACGCCAACGTACAGGAAGCCGGCCGCCGGCAGATGGAGGCGGACCGCAGCGCCGCAGCGCGCTGGGAACAGAACATCCGCGACGCCAGCGGCGATGACATTTCCATCATGCTCTACACATCGGGCACGACGGGACGCTCGAAGGGCGTCGTCATTGGCGCGGCGGCGGCCGTGCAGGCGGCGGTCGATACGGCCAAGTTCGACCACCTGAACGAGCATGACAGCGTGCTCGCGTACCTGCCGCTTGCCTGGGTGGGCGACCACTATCTCAACTACGCACAGGGCTATGTTTCTGGCTTCTGCGTGAACTGCCCGGAAGGCCCGGAGACTGTCACGCAGGATCTCAGGGAGATCGGCCCGACATTCTACTTCGCCCCACCGCGCGTGTTCGAGGGCCTGCTCACGATGGTGACGATCCGCATGGAGGATGCGGGGCGCATCAAGAAGTGGCTGTATAACAAGTACATCGGCGTCGCTCGGAAATATGGCGAAGCCATACTAGAGGGGCGTCCCGTCCCACTGTCGGGGCGAATTTCGTATGCCCTGGGCGAGCTGTTTGTGTACGGCCCGCTGAAAAACACGCTTGGTTTGTCGAAGGTTCGGGTTGCCTACACAGCGGGTGAAGCGATCGGCGAGGATCTGTTTTCCTTCTTCCGCTCGCTCGGCATCAATCTCAAGCAGCTCTACGGTCAGACCGAGGCGTTTCTCTACGTCACCTGCCAGGAGGACGGCGCGGTGCGCGCCGACGCCGTTGGGCCCGCGGCGCCCAATGTCGATGTGCGCATCTCCGAGGATGGCGAGGTGCAGTTCAAGTCGCCCGGCATGTTCAGCGGCTATTATCTCGACGATGCCAAGACGGCCGAGACGATGACCGAGGACGGATACGTCAAGACGGGCGACGCGGGCTTCTTCGACAAGGACGGCCAGTTGCGCATCATCGACCGCGCGAAGGACGTCGGCAGGCTGAATACGGGAGCGCTGTTCTCGCCCAAATATGTCGAGAACGTCCTGAAATTCTTCCCGAATATCAAGGAAGCCGTCGCCTTCGGCCACGATCGCGACTTCTGCGCGGTGTTCATCAATATCGACCTGACGGCGGTCGGCAACTGGGCCGAGCGCAACAACATCTCCTATGCCTCTTATCAGGAACTCGCCAGCCATCCGCGCGTCTACGAGATGATCGCCGCGCATGTCGACGATACCAACCTGAAGCTCTCCAAGGAGCCGATGATGGCGGGGGCGCAGATCAAGCGCTTCCTGGTGCTCCATAAGGAGCTCGACGCGGATGATGGCGAGCTCACCCGCACGCAGAAGGTGCGGCGCGGCTTCATCGGCGATCGCTACGGCGAGCTCATCGACGCGCTCTACGACGGATCGACCGAAAAATATGTCGAAACGGAAGTGACCTATGAGGACGGCCGCAAGGGCAAGCTGCGTGCGACGGTGAAAATTGCCGACGCCAAGGTGTATGACGTTGCCGCCGAACCGATGCGGGAGGCAGCAGAATGAACATGCAGCCCGCTCGCAGCGAATTCACAGGCGCCCGCGACGACGGCATTGCCAAGGGCGATGTGCTGCTCGACGTCAAGAACGTGTCGCTTGCCTTCGGCGGCGTGAAGGCGATCACCGACGTATCCTTCGACATTCTGAAGGGCGAGATACGCGCCATCATAGGCCCGAACGGCGCCGGCAAGACGTCGATGCTCAACGTCATCAACGGCTTCTACACGCCGCAGCAGGGCACGATCACCTATCGCGGCGTGCCGCGCCATTCGATGCGCACCACGGATGCCGCGCGCCAGGGCATTTCGCGCACCTTCCAGAACATCGCGCTGTTCCGCGGCATGTCGACGCTCGACAACATCATGACCGGCAGGATCACGCTGCAGAAGCGCAACCTGTTCTGGCAGGGCCTGTGGTGGGGACCGGCCGAGCGCGAGGAGATCGAACACCGGCGCGCCGTAGAGGCGATCATCGATTTCCTCGAAATCGAGCATATCCGCAAGGTGCCGGTCGGGCGGCTGCCCTACGGCCTGCAGAAGCGGGTGGAGCTCGGCAGGGCGCTGGCGGCGGAGCCGTCTCTGCTGCTGCTCGACGAGCCGATGGCCGGCATGAACCTCGAGGAAAAGGAGGACATGAGCCGCTTCATCCTCGACGTGAACAACCAGTTCGGCACCACCATAGCGCTGATCGAACACGATATGGGCGTGGTGATGGATATTTCCGACCGCATCGTCGTGCTCGATTACGGACGCAAGATCGGCGACGGGAAGCCGGACGAAATCGCCAAGAACAAGGACGTCATCGACGCCTATCTGGGCGTGCCGCATGGCGAGATGGACGAGGAGCAGCAGACCGCATGACGCTTCAGCTCGAGATATTGCCGCTCGTCGCCCTGATTGCAGGCATCATCATCCTGATCGCGCCGCGCTTCCTCAACTACGCGGTGGCGATCTACCTCATCCTCGTAGGCGTGCTGGGGCTGTTCCCCGGCCTGTTGGGTTAGCGGGCCGGCGATGAACCCCGAATTCCTCTATTTCATCGAAACAGTGCTCAACGGCCTGATGGCCGGCGTGATGTACTCGCTCGTCGCCCTCGGCTTCGCATTGATCTTCAAGGCGTCGGGCATCTTCAATTTCGCCCAGGGCGTGATGGCGCTGTTTGCCGCGCTGACGCTGGTCGGGCTGCAGACCGGACAGGTGCCGTTTGCGCACCTCATCAATGCGATCTTCGGCACGCAGATCCACCATTTCGGCTGGGAACTACCGGCGATCATCGCCATCGTTGGCACGCTCGGCGTGATGGTGGCCTTCGCCTATCTCTTCGAGGGGCTGGTGCTGAAGCACCTGGTCAACCAGGAACCGATAATCCTGTTCATGGCGACCATCGGGCTGGCCTATTTCCTCGAAGGTTTCGGCGACCTGATGTGGGGCGCCAACATCAAGGCGATGGACGTCGGCATTCCGTCCGGCGGGTCGTTCTGGTGGGAGGACGTGACGCGCACCTGGGCGCCCGAAGATTCCGGCTATTTCGGCATGTATATCGACAAGCTGGACGTGGTCGCCGCGATCGTCGCTCTGGTGCTCGTGTCCGCCCTCGTCGCCTTCTCACAATACACCAAGTTCGGGCGCGCGCTGCGCGCCGTCGCCGACGATCACCAGGCCGCTCTTTCGGTCGGCATCTCGCTGCGCACTATCTGGGTGGTCGTGTGGTCGATCGCCGGCTTCGTGGCGCTGGTAGCGGGGATCATGTGGGGCGCCAAGTCGGGTGTGCAGTTCTCGCTGTCGCTGATCGCGCTCAAGGCGCTGCCGGTGCTGATCCTCGGCGGCTTCACGTCTATCCCCGGCGCCATTGTCGGCGGGCTGATCATCGGCGTCGGCGAGAAGCTGGCCGAACTCTACATCGGGCCGCTTGTGGGCGGCGCCATCGAAAACTGGTTCGCCTATGTTGTGGCGCTGGTGTTCCTGCTGTTCCGTCCGCAGGGGCTGTTCGGCGAGCGCATCATCGAGAGGGTTTAGGGTCCGAGCATGCTGTACCGCGAAGCAGGTGACTTCAAAACGAGCTACGCCGCCGATCTCCAGACCTTCCCGATCAAGCTGGAGCGATACCTGTTCTGGGCGGCGATGGCGGTCGCCTTCCTTGTCGTTCCGTTCTTCATCACCGACTATGTGGAGAAGTCGCTTCTGGTGCCGCTGCTCGTCTGGGCAATGATCGCGCTTGGGCTGAACATCCTCACGGGCTATTGCGGGCAGGTGTCGCTCGGCACAGGCGGTTTCATGGCTGTAGGCGCATTCGCCTGCTATAAGTTCATGACCGCCTTCCCGGACCTCAACATCATCTTCTGCATCCTGCTGTCGGGACTGGTCACGGCCGGGGTCGGCGTGCTTTTCGGCCTCCCGTCGCTCAGGATCAAGGGCTTCTACCTGGCGGTTGCGACACTGGCGGCGCAGTTCTTCCTGGTCTGGTTCTTCAACAAGTTCGCCTGGTTCTATAACTACTCGGCCTCTGGCCAGATCAGCGCACCGGAGCGCACGATCTTCGGCATTGCCGTCACCGGACCCAATGCGGCGCCCTGGGCGACCTATCTCACCTGCCTCACGCTGGTTTTCGTTTTCGCATGGGTGGCGAAGAACCTGACGCGCGGGCGCGTCGGTCGCAGCTGGATGGCCATGCGCGATATGGATATCGCAGCCGAGATCATGGGCGTATCTCCCTTCCGCGCCAAGCTCTCCGCCTTTGCCGTGAGCTCCTTCTATATCGGTATGGGCGGAGCGATGTTCTTCTCGATCTATCTCGGGGCGGCCGAGGTCACCGAAGCGTTCAATATCGACAAGTCGTTCACCGCGCTGTTCATCGTCATCATCGGCGGGCTGGGCTCGATCCTGGGCTCGTTCCTCGGCGCCGCGTTCATCATTCTCTTCCCGGTTGGGCTGAAGATATTGATGGTGAACCAGCTCGGCTGGCCGACCGATCTAGCAGCGCATTTTCAGATCATGATCGTCGGCGGACTGATCATCTTCTTTCTCATCGTCGAACCGCATGGGCTGGCGCAGCTGTGGCGGCTGGCGAAGGAGAAACTGAGGCTTTGGCCATTCCCCTACTAGGAGTTAAGCTGGAGCCAACCGGTGAGAAATCCGGGAGGAAACTGAAGAGGAAACGTCTCACATGGGAGGAACGTCAATGAGACTGAAGCTACTTGTAGCATCGGCGGCAGCCGCGGTGGTCATGAGCACCGCCCCGGCCCTGGCCGATCTCGTGTTCCCGTCGCTGTCCTACCGCACGGGTCCGTACGCACCGAACGGCATCCCGTTCGCTGACGGCTATGCAGACTACTTCACGCTCATCAATGAGCGGGACGGCGGCATCGAGGGCCAGAAGATTACCCTTCTCGAGTGCGAGACGGGTTACAACACCGAGAAGGGCGTGGAGTGCTACGAATCCACCAAGGGCCAGGGCGCACTGCTCTACCAGCCGCTGTCGACGGGCATCACCTACCAGCTGATTCCCAAGGCGACGGCTGACGGCATCCCCGTCCATTCGATGGGTTATGGCCGCACCTCGGCCGCCAACGGCAAGGTGTTTCCGTGGATCTTCAACTATCCGGGCACCTACTGGGATGCAGCGTCGATCATCGTCAAGCACATCCTCGACGAGGAGGGCGGCGACCTCAATGGCAAGAAGATCGCGCTTGTCTACCACAACTCCGCCTACGGCAAGGAGCCGATCCGCACCCTTGAGGAACTGGCTGCGAAGCACGGCTACGAGCTATCGCTCTACCCGGTCGACCATCCGGGCCAGGAGCAGAAGGCAACGTGGCTGCAGATCCGCCGCGATCAGCCCAACTATGTGCTGATGTGGGGCTGGGGCGTCATGAACCAGGTGGCGATTCAGGAAGCGGCCAACATTCGCTACCCGATGGACCACTTCATCGGCGTATGGTGGTCGGCGTCTGAGAACGACGTTCTGCCGGCAGGCGACGGCGCCGATGGCTACAAGGCCATCGCGTTCCACGGCGTTGGCTCGGACTTCCCGCTCTTCGACGACATCCAGAAATACGTCATCGATGCCGGCAAGGCAGCGGGTGACGGCAGCCATCTCGGCGAGGTGCTCTACAACCGTGGCGTCTATGCCGCGATGCTGGCGGTAGAAGCCGCACGCACCGCGATGAAGCTCCACGACACCACCGACATCACGCCTGCGATGATGCGCGATGGCATGGAAGCACTGGTGCTCGACAACGCGCGCATGGCCGAGCTCGGCATTCCGGACTTCGGACCGGAAATCAACGTGACGTGCTCCAATCACGGCGGGCCCGGCCTCGGCGCGATCTCGCAGTGGGATGCATCGAGCAAGACCTGGTCGCTGGTGACCGACTTCATGGGCGCCGACCGCGAAGTGGTCGATCCGCTCATCATGGAAGATTCGGCCGCCTATGCTCAGGAAGCCGGTATCGAGCCAGTTGCCTGTGGCAGCTGATCTGACCTAACCAAAGGCTCCGGGCTTACCGGCCCGGAGCCAACTTATCCCGAGCAGCGGAGAATAGTTGATGGCCGACGCCGCGATAGCGACCGACCAGGCGGAAGCCTTGCTCGAGGTCAACAATATCGAAGTCATCTACAACCACGTCATCCTGGTGCTGAAGGGCGTTTCGCTCACGGTTCCACGGGGTGGTATCGTGGCGTTGCTTGGCGCAAACGGCGCCGGCAAGACGACCACACTCAAGGCGATCTCCAACCTGCTCAACGCCGAGCGCGGCGAAGTGACCAAGGGCAATATCCGCTTCGAGGGCGAGCGGGTCGAATCGCTGTCGCCCAACGAACTGGTGCGGCGCGGCTGCATCCAGGTGATGGAGGGCCGGCACTGCTTCGGCCACCTCACGGTTGAAGAGAACCTGCTCACCGGCGCATTTACGAGGCGCGACGGCGGTGCCGCGGTCAAGGCCGATCTGGAGCTTGTCTATTCCTATTTCCCGCGCCTCAAGGAACGCCGCAACAGCCAGGCCGGCTATACATCCGGCGGCGAACAGCAGATGACGGCCATTGGCCGCGCGCTGATGTCCAATCCGAAGATGATCCTGCTCGACGAGCCGTCGATGGGCCTTGCCCCGCAGCTGGTCGAGGAAATCTTCGAGATCGTGAAGCAACTCAACGAGGACCAGGGCGTGTCCATCCTGCTCGCCGAGCAGAACACCAACATTGCTCTTCGCTACGCCCAGCACGGCTACATTCTGGAGTCGGGTCGCGTGGTTCTCGACGGCGAGGGCAAGGCGCTGCGCCAGAACGAGGACGTCAAGGAGTTCTACCTCGGCGTCGGCGGCGAGGGCCGCCGCTCCTTCCGAAATGTGAAGCACTACAAGCGCCGCAAGCGCTGGCTCTCATGATCGAACTCGGTCACCCGCCATTCGAAGCGTGGCCGTACGGTACGGCCTTCATTCCAATCCGATTGGTGTGATGCCGGTGAATCCGAACTCACGGGTCATCTTGGGGATCAGCTCTTCGTAAAGCGGCTGCGAGCTCTTCGGATACTCAAATTCGATCGAGACCACGCTGTCCTGCGTGTACCAGCGTTTGAAGTAGAAAACCGAGCCGCGGTAGAGGCCCGACAGCGAATACCAGTTGCTCCAGTTCCGTTCCCGCTGTGGTGCCTCATACGTCACCACAAACTGCCTTCCGCGCAGGTCGGCCGCCTCCTTGTACCGCCCGATCTTGACATCGGCGTGGTCCGGAAGACTGGTTCTGGAAAACAGGACGACCGGATCGCCGTTTTCATCTCTCAGCCGTATGCGGCGCTGGTTCTCTTCGGTCGTGTCGACGCTCAATATGTTCGAGGGATAGACGATCGTTAGGCCGAGGTCCGATGTCATGAAAGTCGAAAAGACCGGTTCGATCTCGGCCGACCGTGGGTTTGACAAGAGAACTACCGCTAAGATGGCCACCGACGCCAACGCAGCCAAAGCCCCAAGGCCGATCGCCGCGATTCGACCATAACTTCGTTTGGCGCGAGGACTAGGCGGAGTTGAAGTTGCTGGCGACCGAATTGGTTCTTCGTTGATCGCGGCAAGCAACGCCGGAAGTTCGGTTCCATTTTCGTCAAGTGTTATCGTGTGGAGATCACGGAACCCGAAGGGCGGTCGAACACCGTCGATCGCAATCGGTATTAGCTTGCCGGCGTCTTTCGCCTCCTGCGCCTCATCTATGACGAATGACGAGGCAACGGAACTCGCTGACCAAAGCACGACCACCTTGGCCGATTCTCTCAGCTTTGACGCGATCACATCTCGGTACTTGCTGCCACCGATCAAGTTCCAGTCCCACCAGACTGAAATGTCGTTGCGTTCCAGCAACGAAGCTAGATCGGCAGCCCGCTGCCTGTCTTCCCGCGCATATGAAATGAAGACGTCGTTCATTTGCCCCGAAAAACGATAATGCCCTAATCAAGACCCTAGCACGAATATTCTGAATTCCGACGCACGACTCTCGGATCGCGCCAAGTAAGTCTGAACATCTGCACGG
Source organism: Rhizobiaceae bacterium (assembly GCA_017643025.1). Classification (GTDB taxonomy): domain Bacteria; phylum Pseudomonadota; class Alphaproteobacteria; order Rhizobiales; family Rhizobiaceae; genus RCIO01. The sequence continues at coordinate 486,028 of JAEPOG010000004.1, read as the reverse complement.
TATTCGGCTTTACCGGTCAATTCACCCCGTCTGTCATTCCTGTTACTTGACGCTGCGGAATTGCGCCGCCCTAATGCCGGCCGACGACCAAGCGGGAGATAAATCATGGCCTCAAACGCCCTTCGTGTCGCCGCCGTAGCAGGCGCGTTCAGCGCCGCTCTGGCAATATCCTCGCCAGTATTCGCGGCCGAACGCACGATGATCGTGCTCGACGCGTCGGGATCGATGTGGGGCCAGATCGAAGGCGAGGCCAAGATCAGCATAGCGCGGCGTGTCCTGTCCGACGTGCTGGGCACTGTGCCGGGTGAGATTGAACTCGGGTTGATGGCTTACGGGCACCGGCAGAAGGGCCAGTGCGGCGACATCGAGACGCTGGTTGCGCCCGCCGCCGGTTCGGCAGCCACGATTTCGGGTGCAGCGGACGGACTCTCGCCACTCGGCAAGACGCCGCTGACGGCGTCGGTGCGCCGAGCCGCTGAAGAGCTCAAATACACCGAGGACAAGGCGACTGTGGTGCTCATCACCGACGGCGTTGAGACCTGCGAGGCAGACCCCTGCGCGCTCGGGCGCGAACTCGAACGGCTGGGGGTAGATTTCACGGCGCATGTCGTTGGTTTCGGGCTCTCCGCCGACGAAGGCCGGCAAGTGGCATGCCTTGCAGAGGAGACCGGTGGCCTCTACCTGCCTGCCGACGATGCCGAACAGCTGACCGACGCTCTCACCACGCCTTTCACCGAGATTGCCGAAGCGGCGGAGCCCGAGCCTGAACCCGAGCCGGCGGTCGAGCGCCCCGAAGCATCGCTGGACGCACCGGACAGCATCGAGATCGGCCGCACCTTCACCATCGGCTGGACCGGTCCGGGCGAAAACCGTGACGTGATCGAAATGCACGATCCCGACGCTCGCCAGGGCGAAGGCGTGCGCGTCGGCGCGAAGCGCGTCGTCAATGGCGACCTCGACGCAATGACGGTCGATCTCATCGCGCCGGTCAATCCCGGCAGTTACGAGCTTCGCTACATGTGGCAGGGCGACCGCAAGGAGGCACTAGCTACCCGCGTCATCGAGGTGGTTGAGGCGCCGGTCTCGCTCGATGCGCCGGCCAACGTCGCCATCGGCCGCACATTCACGGTCGAATGGGTCGGTCCCGGCGCCCGTCGCGACACCATTCGTATTTTCGATGCCGCGGCCCGCCAAGGCGAGGGCAACGTGCTGCGCGAGAAGCGGCTGGTAAACGACGATATCGACAATCAGCGCGTGTCGCTTCAGGCGCCGGCCGAGCCCGGCTTCTATGAGCTGCAGTACTACAGCGGCGATGGCCGCGAGGTGCTGGCCTCGCGCCAGATCGAGGTGCTGGAGGCGCCGGTCACGCTTGATGCGCCGGCCGAGGTGGCAATGGGCACCAGCTTTACCGTCGCGTGGCAGGGACCGGGCGCGCGGCGCGACCAGATCGAGATCTATGACGAGACGGCGGATGCGGGGCGAGGCAAGGTCGTCTCGTCACTGCGCATCGTCAATGGCGACATGGACGCCCAGACAGTGAAACTCGTCGCGCCCACCGCGCCTGGGACTTACACGCTGCGCTACTACAATGGCGACAACCGGGCGGTGCTCGCCACCCTTGACGTGACGATCGTCGAACTGCCGGTTTCGCTGGACGCACCTGACGAGGTCGGCATCGGCGCTACATTCTCCGTCGCGTGGGAAGGGCCGGGTGCACGCCGCGACCAGATCGAAATTTTCGATCCTCAAGCGCAGGCAGGCCGGGGAGACGTGCTGTACTACAAGCGCATCGTCAATGGCGACATGGACAAGCAGACGGTCGATCTCATCGCGCCGACCAATACCGGCAATTTCGAACTGCGCTATTTCAACGGCGACAGCCGGGCCGTGCTCGCGACGCGCCCGATCGCAATTGTCGGCGTCGATGTTTCGCTGGAAGCGCCGGACACCGCGAAAATCGGGCATACAATCGAGGTGAAGTGGCAAGGACCGGGTGCAGCGCGCGACCAGATCGAGGTATTCGATCCCGGTGCACAGGCGGGCCGGGGCGACGTGCTGTTCTCGAAGCGGATCCTCAACGGGGACATGAATGCGCAGACGGTCGATCTGATCATGCCTGCCGCGCCCGGCACCTACGAACTTCGCTACTACAGCGGCGATGGGCGCGAAGCGCTGGCCACGCGGCCGATCACGGTCGAGGGCGTGCCGGTGTCGCTCGACGCGCCGTCTTCCGTGCCGGCCGGCGAGTATTTTGAGGCGAGTTGGGTGGGTCCGGGAGCATACCGCGATCAGGTCGAGGTATTCGACCCGCAAGCGCAGGGCGGGCGCGGCAAGCTGCTCGCATCTGCGCGACTGAGCAGCGGCAGCTACGACGAGAAGCAGGTTCGCATCAAGGCGCCGGCGGAGCCGGGATCGTATCTGCTGCGCTACTACAATGCCGACAGCCGAGTGGTGCTGTTCGAAACCGGCATCACGGTGGAGTAGCGTCGCCCGCGCCTAATCGATTGAGTTCGTTCGGAGACCCCCGTGCGGCAATAGCGGCATTGCCCTTGTGCACCGTTTTCGCTATCAGCCGCACAGTATCTACCCACGGGGATTGACGATGGCAGACAACACGCCCACCGGCCCAGTCGAAACCGGCGCCGCCATGGACTACGAAGAGCACGACAGGACCTATTCGCTCTTCCTCGCTCTGGCCAAATACGGGTCCCTGCACACGGCGGCATTGCTCATCGCCATGGCGTTCGGCTTCTTCACCAGCGCCGGATTTTTCTCGGCGACGGTGCTGTTCATCCTGATCGTCGCGGTCGGCATCTACATCTTGCGCTGATGGCTGCAGCCTGCGAGGGCTCGGATTTCCGCTGACAGACGGGCCGGGCGCACCAGTCCGAACGGGAGGGCAGATTGGGCCTGACGATATTCGTTCCCCGCGAAAGCGAAGCCGGCGAGCCACGTGTGGCGGCGTCGCCGGAGACCGTGAAACGTTTCACCGGTCTCGGTTTCGACGTCGTGGTCGAAGCGGGGGCCGGTGGCGGCTCGCGCATCCCGGACGATGAATTCGCCAACGCGGGCGCCAAAATCGGTAAAGCCGCCGACGCAGGCAAGGCCGACATCATCCTTAAGGTGCGCCGTCCTTCTGCCGCCGAACTGAAGGGCTACAAGACAGGCGCTGCCGTATTCGCCGCGATGGACCCTTACGGTAACGAGGGCGATGTTGCCGCAATGGGCAAGGCGGGCGTCTCGGCGTTCGCCATGGAATTCATGCCGCGCATCACGCGCGCGCAGTCGATGGACGTACTGTCCTCTCAGGCCAATCTTGCCGGCTACCAGGCGGTGATCGACGCCGCCGAAGCGTATGACCGCGCCATGCCGATGATGATGACGGCGGCTGGCACCGTGCCGGCGGCCAAGGTGTTCGTCATGGGCGCAGGCGTCGCCGGCCTTCAGGCGATCGCCACCGCGCGCCGCCTCGGCGCGGTCGTGACCGCGACCGACGTGCGCGCCGCCGCCGCCGAGCAGGTGGCTTCGCTCGGCGCCAAGTTCGTCATGACCGATGCGCTGAAAGATGCATCCGGCGAAGGCGGCTATGCCCGCGAACTGACCGAGGCGGAGAAAAAGGCGCAGGCGGAACTCGTCGCCGGGCACATCGCCAAGCAGGACATCGTCATCACCACAGCGCTGATCCCGGGCCGCCCGGCGCCCAAGCTGGTCGATGCGGCCATGGTGAAGTCGATGCGTCCGGGCTCCGTCATCGTCGATCTGGCGGTCGAGCGCGGCGGCAATGTCGAAGGCGCGAAGGCCGGCGAGGTCGTGGTCACCGCCAACGGCGTGAAGATCATCGGCCACCTCAACGTCGCAGGCCGCGTCGCGGCTTCGGCGTCACTGCTCTACGCCAAGAACCTCTATGCGTTCCTGGAGACGATGGTCGACAAGGAAACGAAAGCCTTCTCGATCGACCTCGAGGACGAGCTGGTGAAGGCGACGCTGCTGACGCATGGCGGCGCGGTCGTTCACCCCAATTTCGCAAACGGCAAGAGCACGCCGAAGCCTGCGGCCAAGCCGGCGGCGGGCAAGGCCAAGTCGGCAAAGGCTCCTGCGAAGCCAAAAGCAGCGCCGCGTTCCAAGGCAGCAGCAACCGCTTCGAAACAGGATGCGGTGCCCGCGGCTGATGCAGCCGCCAAGGCGGCGGCGCCGCTGAAGTCCGGCGCAGTTTCGAAGGGTCCGGCAGCCGTCGCGAAGCGCGCAGCGCCACGCAAGGCCGCCGCCAAGGGAGGCAAGGGCTGATGGAAGAAGAATCCGCGCTTCAACAGGCGCTCGACAAGCTCGACCAGGCAGTCGCAGCCATGCGCTTTGCCGTTGAGGATGCCGAGACTGCCGCCGATGCGGCGGGTGCAGCCGCCCATGCAGCTTCCGGCGGCGCAATCGACCCGTTCGTGTTCCGCTTCGCGATTTTCGTTCTGGCGATCTTCGTCGGCTACTACGTGGTGTGGTCGGTGACGCCGGCGCTGCACACGCCGCTTATGTCGGTCACCAACGCCATCTCGTCGGTCATCGTGGTCGGCGCGCTGCTCGCCGTCGGCATCTCCGCCTCGGGGCTCGCTACCGGCTTCGGCTTCATCGCCTTGGTGCTCGCCTCGGTCAACATCTTCGGCGGCTTCCTCGTCACCCAGCGCATGCTGGCGATGTACAAGAAAAAAGAGAAGTAGGGGCCGCCAGTGTCGCAGAACCTCGCAGCCTTCCTCTATCTCGTCTCGGGCGTCCTGTTCATCATGGCCCTGAGGGGCTTGTCGCACCCGACCACGAGCCGGCAGGGCAATCTCTTCGGCATGGTCGGCATGGCGATCGCCGTCGTCACGACCCTGCTCCTGGCGACGCCCTCCTTCGGCGGGCTGGTGATGATCGTTGTCGGCATTGCCATCGGCGGCTCCATCGGCGCGGTAATCGCGCGCCGTATCGCCATGACGGCGATGCCGCAGTTGGTCGCCGCATTCCATAGCCTCGTCGGCCTCGCCGCCGTAATGGTGGCGGCAGCGGCGATGTACGCGCCCGAGAGCTTCGGCATCGGCACCGTGGACGACATCCACACGCAGGCGCTGATCGAAATGTCGATCGGCGTCGCCATCGGCGCCATCACCTTCACCGGTTCCATCATCGCCTTCCTCAAACTCGACGGGCGCATGTCGGGCAAACCGATCCTGCTGCCGGCGCGCCATGCGGTGAATGCGGCTCTGGCCATCGCGCTGGTCGTGCTCGTCGTGCTGCTGGTCACCACCGAGAGCACGACGATCTTCTGGCTGATCGTCTTGGCGGCCCTTGTGCTGGGCGTGCTGATCATCATCCCGATCGGCGGCGCCGACATGCCCGTCGTGGTGTCGATGCTCAACTCCTATTCGGGCTGGGCGGCGGCCGGCATCGGCTTCACGCTGGGCAATCTGGCGCTGATCGTCACAGGCGCGCTGGTCGGCTCGTCGGGCGCCATCCTTTCCTACATCATGTGCAAGGGCATGAACCGCTCCTTCATCTCCGTCATCCTAGGCGGCTTCGGCGGCGAGGTGGCGGCAGCGGCTGACGACGGAATAGACCGCACGGTGAAGATGGGCTCGGCCGACGACGCCGCCTATCTGATGGCCAATGCGCAGAAGGTGATCATCGTGCCCGGCTATGGCATGGCGGTGGCGCAGGCGCAGCACGCGTTGCGCGAACTCGCCGACAAGCTGAAGGCTGCAGGCGTCGAGGTAAAATACGCCATCCACCCGGTGGCGGGGCGCATGCCCGGCCACATGAACGTGCTGCTCGCCGAGGCCAATGTGCCCTATGACGAGGTGTTCGAGCTCGAGGATATCAATTCGGAGTTCGCGCAAGCAGATGTTGCCTATGTCATCGGCGCCAACGACGTGACTAACCCAGCGGCGCGCGATGACAAGACGTCGCCGATCTACGGCATGCCGATCCTTGACGTCGACAAGGCGCGCACATGCCTGTTCGTCAAGCGCAGCCTAGGCTCGGGCTACGCTGGCATCGACAACACGCTGTTCTACAAGGACGGCACGATGATGCTGCTCGGCGACGCCAAGAAGATGACCGAGGACATCGTCAAGGCGATGGAGCACTAGGCAGCTCAGGCACCTACTTGAACGATGAAAGCCCGGCCAAGCGCCGGGCTTTTTCTTTGCCGCCTTGCCTTTGCAGGCAGATTGGGAAACGCTTGGTGCTGTGCCGCCCGGCGGGCGGCGGAGGAGGGCAGTTTGGACCCATTGGGCCGCAGCACGGGCAGGTGCGCCGCGTGACCGGCATCACCATCCCCCTCTGGATGGTCGTGCTGCTCGTGGTTTTTGCCGCGATCGGCATTGTCGATCGCGTATTCGCGCCGTCGGTGCGCTGGTTCTTCCGCCGTCGCTTCAATCAGGCCATCGACGAGCTCAACCAGCGACTGGACATGCGCATCCAGCCGTTCCGGCTGACGCGGCGCCAGACCCATATCGACCGGCTGATCTACGACCCGAAGGTGGTGGAAGCGGTGGACGCGGAGGCGCGCGCAAGCGGCACGCCGCGCGCCGTGGTGATGAAGCGCGCGGAGCGCTACGCGCGAGAGATCGTGCCTGCCTTTTCGATTAACACCTATTTTGGCTTCGGCACGCGCGCAGCGCGCTGGCTTTCCGAGTTCGTCTACCGGGTGCGGCTGGGCTATGTCGACGACGAGGCGCTGAAGACGATTGACCCGGAGGCGACGGTGGTGTTCGTCATGAACCATCGCTCGAACATGGACTACGTGCTGGTCACCTACATGGCGTCGAGCCGTGCGTCGCTTTCCTATGCCGTTGGCGAATGGGCGCGGGTGTGGCTGCTCCAGAACCTCATTCGCTCGATGGGCGCCTATTTCATCCGTCGGGATTCCGGCGATGAGCTCTACCGCAAGGTGCTCGGGCGCTACGTCACGATGGCGACGCGCGAAGGTGTCACGCAGGCGGTGTTTCCCGAGGGCGGGCTGACGCGCGACGGCAAGATCCGCGAGCCGCGGCTCGGCCTTCTGTCCTACATGGTGGCCGGTTTCGATCCCAAGTCGTCGCGCGACATCGTGTTCGTGCCGGTCGGTCTGAACTATGACCGCGTCATCGAGGACCGTATCCTGACGGCAAAGGCGGAAAAGGAGGTGTCGGGCCGCGATTTCCGCGTGCGCCCTGCCGCCACCCTCGGCTTTGTCTGGAACCTGATCAAGCTGCGCGTGCAGGGCAGGCTCTATCGTTTCGGTTATGCCTGCGTCAGCTTCGGCCGACCCGTGTCGCTCGCCGACTGGCGCAGGCGCCGGCGGATCGACTTCACCACTGCGGATCGCGAGAAGCTTTTCGCCGGCGTGCAGAAGCTGGGGGACGATCTGATCGAGGCGATCGGCGCCATCGTGCCGGCGCTGCCGGTGGCGCTTGCTTCGCATGTTTTCCTCGAAAGCGGCGAGCGCTGGATGAGCGAGTTCGAGCTCAAGTCGGCCGTATTCGGGTTGATCAAGAGGCTGGAGAGCGACGGTGCGCATGTGCACATCCCGCGCGCCGACCGCGACTATGCGGTGAGCGCGGGTTTGAGAATGCTCACGTTGCGCCATCTGGTCGTGACCAACGACGAGTGGCTCTACCGGGCCAACCCCGACGAGAGGCTGCTTCTCACCTACTACGCCAATTCGATCGCGCATCTGCTGAAGTAGGTGGTGAGGCTGCGCGACGCCGGCGATATCAGCCGGAAGCGAGGTTCAGCGGGCTAGAAAGCAGGCCGGCAACAGCGGCGGTTAACCCGCCTTTCGCGTGCGCTCCAGACCGTTCTTGGCGAAGGTGTAGTTTGGATCGTGCTTGAGCGCCTCGGCGTATGAACGTGCGGCGCGCTGGTTTTCGCCACGCGTTTCCAGAAGCGCTGCCTGATTGGCCCAGCCTTCGGCGTTGGTCTTGTCGAGCTTGATGGCGGTGTTGAAGTCGGCCGCCGCGTTCTCGTGGTCGCCGATCGCCATATAGGACACACCGCGCCCGTTGTAGCTGTGCGGCTCGCGTGGCGCGAGCGAGATCGCGGTGGCGAAGTCCTCGATAGCGAACTGGTGCTGGCCGCTTGTCTGATAGAGCAGGCCGCGGCGGTGGTAGGCGCGGGGGTCCGTGGTGTCCAGCTGGATGGCTCGCTGGAAATCGGCGAACGCCTGCTGCGCGCGTCCGTTGAGTCTGTACACTTCGCCCCGCCCGATAAGCGCGACGTCATAGTCCGGCTTGACGCGCAAGGCGCGATTGTAGTCTTCGACCGCAAGCGCGGCTTCGTTGCGCGCAGCGTGCACATGGGCGCGGTTGGCATAGGCCTCATACATCGACGGCTGCAGGGCGAGCGCCTGGTCGAAGTCGGCGATGGCGTCTTCGTAGCGGCCGGCGCGGGCATATGCGGAGCCCCGGACGTTATAGGCGCTGGCGTCGCGCGGGCTACGGGCAATCACAGCCGAAAGCGAAGCGATGTTTTCTTCCGAACCCTGCTCGGCCTCGATGCGGGTCATGTCGAGCACGGGCGCTGTGGATTGGCAGCCGGCGAGAACCGCCGCGCCAAGTAGGGCAAGCAGGGCAAATGGCCGGACAATGCCGCGTCCGCGTCTAGCTTCGGTCATCAGGCCCCTCGTCAAATTCCCTCGTCCCCGTATGGCTCAGTTGAGCAAAGAAAAAGGCGGCGACGGTGAGCACCGCCCCGCCTTCATCGCTATTGGCCGAAAGAGACGAAATGTGGGCGCCCTAGCGGGCAGCCACCTGACGTCCACCGCCGACCAGACCCTCGCGCTGCGCGCGCTTGCGGGCAAGCTTGCGGGCGCGCCGCACGGCTTCGGCCTTTTCGCGGGCCCGCTTTTCGGAGGGCTTTTCGTAATGCCCGCGCATCTTCATCTCGCGGAAAATGCCTTCGCGCTGCATCTTTTTCTTCAGTGCGCGAAGCGCCTGGTCAACATTGTTGTCGCGGACGAGTACCTGCACGTGGTGTTCCTGTTTTGAGGCGGCAATCAGCCTGCCATAACCTAACCGCTTCCGCAGCGTCACCGCAGCGAAGTGCGGCGGCTCATAGCAGAAGCGCTGGGGGTTGTCGAGCAGAAAGCTAGCGCGCCAGCAACCAGGCGATACGGTCCCATGACAGCGCATAGTGAGCGGCGATCAGGACAGCCAGAACGATTGCCGCTGTCCGGTACTCCGCGAGGGCGAATGCGGCGACGCCACCGAACAGCACAACGAACTCGATCAGGAGCCGAAGGAGGCCGGGAACGGGCACCGGCGCCGCTCCCGAACGGCTCGGGTCGTCGGGTACGTTGAAGACGCCCCAGAGAGCGGCCGCGCCGAGGGGCAGCGCGATCACGGCAAGCCAGTTCCACGGCGCGGGCACCGTTCGCCAGCCGGCAACGCCAAGGCCGGCCAGAGCGGCCAGTTCGAGCATGAAACGAAGCCCGAGATTCCACCATGCGCTTGCCATTGACGGCCTCCGCTATGTCGTGGCGTCAGCAAGCACGCACAACCGGTGGGCGCAAGCCCAGCGGGAACGCCCCTAGCCGGGTGTCTTCTCGCCGATCTTTTCGACCTCGCTCTTCAGGCTCATGCGGTCGAGTGAAGCAAAGGGCAGGTTGACGAAGATCGAGAGACGGCGCTCAAGTTCGGTCATCGTCCGTCTGAAAGCCTGCTTGATCTCCAAGGGTTCGCCCTCGAACAGCACCGGGTCTGTCGAACTCCAATGGGCCGTCACCGGCATGCCGGGCCATTCCGGAAGTTTCTCGCCAGCAGCTGTGTCCGACAAGGTGAACATGAAGTCGAGCTGTGGCGCGTCCTCGCCTGTGAACTCCCGGTAGTGCTTGGGTCTCGCGCCCTGCAATGGCAGTTCATAGAACTCCATCAGCGACAGGACGTTGGGATCGATTGCGCCCTCGGGATCGATGCCGGCGCTGAATGCCTTAAAGCGCCCCTTGCCAATCTTTTTGAGTATCGCCTCGGCCAGGATGCTGCGGGCGGTGTTGCGCCGCGAAAGAAACAGAACATTGTAGACTTTGTCGCTCATCGCCATCCCCGCTTCCCGCGGTGAGGGGAACAGTGAAGCTATTATAGCCGTATTGTGACAGTTGTTTCGCGGCATGTCGCTCCGCGATTGACGCAAAACGGCACATCCCGTCGCAATCAGCGCAAGGCTGGCGGACTGCGTTGGCTAGTGCTAGGGCCGATTGCCCGGCCGAAAAAAGGTGCGGGGACTGTTGCGAGGCAGCCGATGCGCCGTTTCTCCGCTTTTGCCATCGCCCGCGAGGCGCTGCGCGGCCACAAGGGCTGGGGCGAGCAATGGTCGTCGCCGGAGCCTAGGGCGGAATATGACGTCGTCATCGTCGGGGCGGGCGGGCACGGGCTGGGCACAGCCTATTATCTGGCAGCAGAACACGGCATCACCAATATCGCAGTCTTGGAGAAAGGCTGGCTCGGCGGCGGCAACACCGGCCGCAACACCACCATCATCCGGTCGAACTATCTCTATGATGAATCCGCCGGCATCTATAATCACGCGCTTAACCTGTGGGATGGGCTTTCCCAGGAACTGAACTATAACGTCATGTATTCGGCGCGCGGTGTGATGATGCTGGCGCACAACGAACATGACCGCCAGGTGTTCAAGCGCCATATCCATTCCAACCGCCTCAACGGCGTCGACAATGAATGGCTGACGCCGCAGCAGGCAAAAGCGTTCTGCCCGCCGCTCAACATCTCGCGCGAAGCGCGCTACCCGGTGATGGGTGCAGCCTTGCAAAGGCGCGGCGGCGTGGCGCGTCACGACGCGGTGGCCTGGGGTTATGCGCGCGGCGCCTCGGCGCGCGGCGTGCACATCATCCAGAATTGCGAAGTGACCGGCATCAGGCGCGCGCCAAACGGCGCGGTGACCGGCGTGGAAACGACGCGCGGGTTAATCGGTGCGAAAAAGGTCGGCGTCGTTGCGGCCGGCCACTCGTCGGTGCTGATGCAGATGGCTGGCGTCAGGGTTCCATTGGAGAGCTATCCGCTGCAGGCACTGGTGTCTGAGCCGGTGAAGCCGGTGTTTCCCTGCGTTGTCATGTCCAACACGGTGCATGCCTATATCTCGCAGTCGGACAAGGGCGAACTTGTGATTGGCGCGGGCACCGACCAGTACAATTCCTATTCGCAGACGGGCGGACTGCACATTCTCACCCACACGCTGGAAGCGATCTGCGAGATGTTCCCGATCTTCACGCGCATGAAAATGCTGCGCTCCTGGGGCGGCATAGTAGACGTCACGCCCGACCGCTCGCCGATCCTGGCCAAGACCCCGGTGCCGGGCCTCTATGTCAATTGCGGCTGGGGCACGGGCGGCTTCAAGGCGACGCCGGGTTCCGCTCATGTCTTCGCGCACACGATCGCGCGCGACGAGCCGCACCCGATCAACGCGCCGTTCACGCTGGAGCGCTTCCGCACCGGCCGGCTGATCGACGAGGCGGCAGCTGCCGCCGTGGCGCATTAGGACGGTTCGCCGATGTGGAATGTCGACCAGACAGCAGAGACGCAGGCCGGTGCGGTTGCGTGGGGCAGTGCCGGCAAGGGGCCGGCACTCGTTGTAGCGCACGGGTGGCCGTGGTCGTCGTTCAGCTGGCACCGGGTGATCCCGGAACTCGCACGGCATTTCACTGTCCACTGGTTCGACATGCCCGGCTTCGGTCGCTCCAACAAGGTCGCCGGTCAGTCCACGGCGCTTGACGTCCAGGGGCTGGTATTCGCCGAAATGCTGCAATTCTGGAAGCTGGATCGCCCCAGCGTGATCGCCCACGATTTCGGCGGCGCGGTGACACTGCGCGCGCATCTGCTGCATGGCGTGGACTATGAGCGCCTGACGCTGATGAATGTCGTGGCGCTCAGCCCATGGGGGTCCGAGTTCTTCGATCATGTCGGCCGGCATGTGGACGCCTTCACCGGCCTGCCGCCGCATATCCATGAGGCTGTGGTGTGCGCGTACATCCAGGGTGCACTGGTCAATGCCCTCGCTGGCGACGATTTCGAGCGTCTGCGCGCACCTTGGTTGACCGAAGAAGGCCGCGTCAGCTTCTACAATCAGTTTGCACAGGCCGACGAGCGTTACACGCGCGAGTTCGAAGGTAAGCTCGGTTCGATCCGTTGCCCCGTTGCCATTCTGTGGGGTGAGGACGACCCCTGGATTCCGGTAGCCCGCGGCCGCCTCCTGCACGAGAAGATCCCCCAATCGAGTTTCGAGCCACTGTCCGGAGTTGGGCATCTGCCGCAGCTCGAAGCGCCTGACCTCGTCGCGGACAAGCTTCTCGGCGCACTCGAGACATTGGACTAGATCGCCGCGATGCTTTTGATCCGCTGCCCCTATTGCAAGGAAGACCGGCCGGAGCTCGAATTCCGCCATGCCGGCCAGGCGCATATCGCGCGACCGTCGAATATTGCCGAGATATCGGACGAGGCGTTCGAGGAATACTTCTTCATACGGGGCAATCCGAAGGGGCTCTATTTCGAGCGCTGGCGGCACATTCACGGCTGCGCGCGTTTCTTTAATGCCGCGCGCGACACCGTCTCCGACAAGTTCGTTGCTACTTACAAGGCGGGGGAGAAGAAGCCGGCGCTTGGCACGCCGCGGGCAGCGCCCGCTGGCGCCCCGGCCGTCAAGCGCGGCACGGCCAAAGTTGCAGGATCGGCTTCCAAGCGTAACGCGGCAACGAGAAGAGCACCTGTGGCCAACGCTCCCGCAAAACCCGCGCGCGGAAGGGCCAGAAAGAAATGACCGCTTTCCGCCTCGCCAACGCCGGCCGCCTCACGCCGGCACGTGAAATCCGCTTCTCCTTTGACGGCAAGCAGATGACCGGGCTGGAAGGTGACACGCTCGCCTCCGCGCTGCTCGCCAACGGTATTCATCTGGTCGGGCGCTCGTTCAAATATCACCGTCCGCGCGGCATCCTGTCGGCCGGTTCTGAAGAGCCCAACGCGCTGGTAGGCATCCATCGCGACGCTGCGCGCAAGACGCCGAACGTCCGCGCAACGGTGCAGGAGCTCTACGACGGGCTCGAAGCGGTGTCGCAGAACCGCTGGCCGTCGCTCTCCTTCGACACGGGCGCGGTCAACGATCTCGCGGCGCCGTTTTTCTCTGCCGGGTTCTACTACAAGACCTTCATGTGGCCGAAGGTTGCGTGGAAGCGGCTCTACGAGCCGAACATCCGCGCAGCTGCAGGGCTCGGCGTTGCGCCCGACGAACCTGACCCGGACCATTATGCGTCGCGCTATGCGCATTGCGATGTGCTGGTCGTCGGCGGCGGCGCGGCGGGCATAGCGGCCGCACTTGCCGCAGGCGAAGCCGGCGCGCGGGTGATCCTTTGCGACGAACAGGCCGAGATTGGCGGCGCGCTGCGCTACGAGGCGGGAGCGTCGATCGACGGCCAGGACGGCTGGTCGTGGGCGCGGGCGCAGATGGCGCGGCTTGCCGGCATGGCGAATGTTCGCGTGCTCACCCGCTGCACCGCGTTCGGCTATCACGCGCAGAACATCGTCGCGCTTACCGAGCGGCTGACGGACCATCTCGCCAGCCCGCCAGCAGACATGCCCAGGGAGAGGCTGTGGCAGGTGCGGGCCAAGCGCGTCATACTCGCCACTGGGGCCATCGAGCGGCATATGGTGTTTCCCGGCAACGACCGTCCCGGCGTGATGCTGGCGGGTGCTGCGCGGGCCTATCTCAATCACTATGGCGTCGCTGTCGGCAGGCGCATCGGCATCTACACTGCCAACGATTCTGCGTATCACGCCGCACTGGACCTCAAGCGAGCGGGTCAGCGCGTGCAGGTTATCGTCGATCTGCGTGAGGACCCGAAGGGCCAGGTGGTCGAGGAAGCACGCGCGGCCGGCATCGAGGTGCTTACCGCCCACGGCGTCGTCGCCACCAGCGGGCGGCTTCGGATTGCCGCCATGATCGCTCGACCGGCAGGCGGCGGGCGCGAACGCAGCTATTCGGTCGATGCGCTTCTGACCTCGGCCGGCTGGACGCCGTCCGTGCATCTCTTCTCGCAGTCGCGCGGCAAACTGGCATTCGATGATAGCCGGCAAATCTTCCTGCCTGGCGAGGCAAGCCAGGACTGCGTTTCCATCGGCGCTTGCGCTGGTATCGAAGATCTGTCTGCCACGCTCGAAGAGGGATATGCGGCGGGTGAGGCGGCCGCCGGAGGGTCGCGGAAGAAGCCTGACGCCCGAACCGTGGTCTCAGAAAACTGGTCGGGCGGCATGGTTGGCACCGGTCCCGGCGCGGGACCAAACGACCGCGGTCGCGCATTCATCGATTTCCAGAACGATGTGACCGCAAAGGACATACGCCAGGCGGTGCGCGAGGGCATGCGCTCCATCGAGCATGTGAAGCGCTTCACGACCAACGGGATGGCGACCGACCAGGGCAAGACGTCCAACCTGCACGGGCTGGCGATCGCCGCCGAGGCGCTCGACAAGCCGATCCCGGAAGTCGGGCTGACGACGTTCCGCCAGCCCTTCACGCCGGTCACGTTCGGCGCGCTGGTCGGCCACGGGCGCGGGCCTCTTTTCGACGTTACCCGCCGCACCGCGATGCATCAGTTTGCCGAAGATCACGGAGCTGTCTTCGAAGATGTCGGCAACTGGAAACGCGCCTGGTATTTTCCGCGCGCCGGAGAGGACATGCACGCAGCCGTGGCGCGCGAGTGCCGCACCGTGCGGCAGTCGGCGGGCATCTTCGATGCCTCGACGCTGGGCAAGATCGAGGTTGTAGGGCCGGACGCCGCAACTTTCCTGGAACTCCTCTACACCAACCCGTGGCAGAAGCTGGCGCCCGGCCGCTGTCGCTACGGGCTTATGCTGCGCGAGGACGGCTTCATCTACGACGACGGCGTCATCGGTCGCCTCGCTGACGACCGCTTCCACGTCACCACGACGACAGGCGGCGCCGCGCGCGTCCTCCACCACATGGAGGACTATCTGCAGACGGAATTCCCGCACCTGAACGTCTGGCTGACGTCGGTTTCCGAGCAGTGGGCCGTCATCGCCGTGCAGGGGCCGAAGGCCCGGGAAATCGTCGCGCCGCTTGTTGAGGGCTGTGACGTTTCCGACGAGGCGATGCCGCATATGTCGGTTCGCGAATGCCGCGTGGCGGGTGCGCAGGCGCGGCTTTTCCGCATGTCCTTCACCGGCGAGCGCGGCTTCGAGATCAACGTGCCGGCCGACTATGGGCCGGCGGTCATGGAAGCCGTATGGGCAGAGGCCGAAAAGCACGGCGCTTGCATGTATGGCACCGAAACCATGCACGTGCTGCGCGCCGAGAAAGGCTACATCATCGTCGGGCAGGAGACCGACGGCACGGTGACACCGGGCGATTGCGGGCTCGACTGGGCGATCGGCAAGAAGAAGACCGATTTCGTCGGCATTCGCGGGCTGATGCGCCCCGATCTCGTCGCCGGCGGGCGCAAGCAGCTTGTCGGCCTGCTGCCGAAGAACCCGAAGCAGGCACTGGAGGAAGGCGCGCAGATTGTCGCCAATCCGAAACAGGCCAAACCGATGACCATGATCGGCCATATAACCTCGGCTTATTGGTCGGAAGCGCTTGGTCGCCACTTTGCGCTGGCGCTGCTCAAGGACGGGCGCGAGCGCATCGGCGAAACACTGTTCGTGCCGATGCCCGACCGTAATATCGAGGTCGAGGTAACGGGCACGGTGTTCTACGACGAGGGTGGGGAGAAGCTGCATGGCTAGGCGTGCCCGACCCGCGATGCCTTCGGCCTCGGCGTTCGAGACGCCTCCGCGCGCGGCAGTGCTCGCCGGCCGCCTCGCGGCATATCCGACCGTCAGCGTGACGCCGGGAGGCTCGGCATCGCGCCTTTCGCTGCGCGCTCCGCAGAAGTCCCGCGCGGCGCTTTCAAGAGCGCTTGGGTTGAAGCTTCCCGAAAGCCCCAGGCAAACCGCGGCCAGCGGGCCCCGCGCAGCGCTTTGGCTTGGGCCCGACGAGTGGCTCGTTCTCGACAGCGAAGGCGCCGATCTGGCGGCAGTGTTGGCGCCCGTTGTGGCGCTGCATTCGGCTGTCGACGTGTCGCACCGCAACCAGTCCATCCTTGTGGCGGGGCCGGGCGCGGAAGCAGCACTTTCCGCCGGTTGTCCGCTCGACGTTTCGCTTCAGGCGTTCCCTGTCGGCACGGCCACCCGCACTCTGATGGGCAAGGCAGAAATCGTGCTGTGGCGCATGGAAGCGGGAACCTTCCGCGTCGAGTGCTGGCGCTCGTTTGCGGATTACTGCTTCACGCTGCTTGGTCTTGGGGCGCGCGACGCAGCCATCTGATTGTCCCAATCGCGTGCCAACGGTGGGTATCGGCCACGGAGGTCCAACGTATGAAAGGGACTCGCATGAGCGAAAAGAAAAAGGACGGCAAGCCGCACAAGATCAATCCGGACGACGAGCAGACGCGGCAGGAGCTCGAGGAAGAGCTCGACGAAGCGCTCGAGGATAGCTTTCCGGCTTCCGACCCCGCGTCGATGACCCGCACCACCACGCCCGGCAAGCCCAACGACAAGCCGAAAAAGCGCGGCTGAGCGCGGTCCCGCCTTTTCGGAATAGCTTGACGCTTCCCGGCATTGCGGCTCACATGCCGCAGGGGAAATCGCGGGGATGTTGGGCGTGGACTTCAACGAGCTGTCCAACTGGCCGGAATACGTCAAGATATTCGTTGGCGTGCTTGCTCTCGTGCCGCCGCCGATCGTCATTCCGCTCTTCGTCGGCGTCATGGCCGGCCGCACCATGGCGGAGAAGAAGGCTGCCGCCGCCGTTGGCGCCATCGGCTTCCTGGCCACGACCGTCCTGTTCACGTTCCTCGGTCAGGCGATCCTGGGCGTCTTCGGCATCACGCTGGCGGCCTTTCGCCTTGCAGGCGGCTTCCTGCTTCTGATGATTGCGCTCGACATGATGCGTTCCGATCCGCACGTCGACGCCGGCGACGAAGGCAAACGCGGTGGAAGCGCCCTGGCGCTCGGCATCGTGCCGATCTCGATCCCCTTCCTCGCCGGCCCCGGTGCGATCAGCGCCGTTGTGCTCTTCGCCTCGGACCACGACGGCGTTTCGCACCGCATACTGGTGTCCATAGTCCTGGTGGCCGTTGCTATCCTGCTCTACCTGGCGTTCCGGATAGCGGCGGTGGCCGAACAGCTGTTCACCAAGAACGTGCAGCTCATCTTCAACAAGGTGATGGGGCTGATCGTGGCGGCGATCGCTTTCGAGTTCATCATGGACGGCTTCGCCGACCATTTCCCCGAAATGGTGACGATCCACCACTAGGGAGTGGCCTGTGACCGGTCCCGAACTCAGACCATGAAGAGATAAAAGCGCGCGGCGCTGTCCGTGGGCGTTTCCAACGCCATCGGTCCGGCAGGCCTGTAACGCAGGCAGTCGCCGGGCATGAGCAATTGCGCCGCGCCATCCAGCGTCACCTCCAGTCGTCCGAAGACGAGCAGCAGATGGTGCTCCATGCCGCCGCGCGTTGATGCCGCGATGTCAATGCGGGATGCCGGCCCGAGCCGGCATTCCTGCACCTCGCCGGCCAGTGCGGCGTCCGGCGGCGACACCGAACGACGTTCGAATTCGGTCTCGGGGCTGGCCCAGAGTGGCTGGGAGCCACGTTCCACCAGCGCCTGGAATTCGCCTTCAGCCATGTGCATGAAGTGCGAGACGGCGAGCCCGTATGCCGTGCACAGTCTGGAAAGCGCTGCGGTGGTCGGGCTGACCTCGGCGCTCTCAAGCCTGGAAAGCGTTGCGCGGCTCACCCCCGACCGCCCGGCCAGTTCGTCCAGAGTCCAGCCGCGCCCGGCGCGCAGCGACCGCATAAGGGCAGCGACCTGGGTATCCAGCGAATCCCGATTTCTCATTATTGAGAGAAATTCCCCGATTTGGGATGAAGGTCAAGAGGCACGAGCATATGTCAGCTCGTTGGTGGTGAAACGCTTTGGAAGCCCTGCCATGCAGTTCCGCCTTGATAAAACCACAAGACGGGGCCATATGAGGTCCATCGATCTGCCGTTGAACTTTGTTACCCGCGCTCCATTCAGCGCATCCGACGATCTTCCTCTTCATATCGATCGCACCGCCCGCGGCGTTCGCGGGGCGGGCAACCACGACGACGAAGAAAAGGAAATCGTCATGTCCACAGGTACCGTGAAGTGGTTCAACGCCACCAAGGGTTTTGGTTTCATTCAGCCTGACGAGGGCGGGAACGATGTGTTCGTTCACATCTCCGCCGTCGAACGCGCTGGCCTGCGCGGCCTTAACGAAGGCCAGAAGATCTCTTACGAGGTCGTGCGCGACCAGCGTTCGGGCAAAAGCGCGGCAGACAGTCTGCAGGCGGTGTAACCGCCACTTCCCGTGACCACGGATGTACTGGCACGGGGTTTGCGCTACGGAAAAGGGTCGGGACGCCGGCCCTTTTTTTATTTGTGAGGTAGGACAGTGAGCACAGTCAGCCTGAAAAAGGCGGAACGCACTTCGGAAGTCGCTTTCGGTATCATCAACGCGGAGGCTGACGCACGCGCCGCGAAGACCGAAAAGCTGAGGAAACTGCGCGAAGCGCGGGAGGATGCGGCCTCCGGGAAGCCGGATAGCCCGCGGCCGAAGAAACGCGCAGTCGTCCGCAAGCCGCGAAGCGTGGGTCCGTAGGCGCGTATCCTGGTCCACCCGGTTGAGCCAGCGTGAGTCTGTCCCGGCCAATCGCCATCCCCTAGTTTCCGCCGCCTTGGGCCGTTCGACGGCCCTGCCGGAGACATTCATGAACGGGCGCCTGGCGCATTTCGACAGCCGATATTCCTGGGGCCGTCTGGCCGTATCCATTCTGATCGCCACGATCGGCAATGTCGGCATGTGGGCAGTGGTCGTCGTTCTGCCGGCCGTGCAGGCCGAGTTCGGCGTCGAGCGCGGCGATGCCTCGATCCCCTACACGCTGACCATGGTCGGATTCGCCATCGGCAATGTGCTGATGGGCCGATACATCGACCGCTTCGGCATCGCATTGCCTATCGCTCTGGCGGCGGTTGCCAACGGAGCGGGGTTCATCCTGGCAGGCTTAGCACCGACGCTGTGGCTGTTTGCGCTTGGGCAGGGCGTACTCATCGGTATCGGCACGGCCATCAATTTCGGGCCACTGATCGCCGATGTTTCGCACTGGTTCTGGAAGCGGCGGGGGCTGGCCGTGGCGGCAGCGGCCTCCGGCAACTATCTCGCCGGCGCACTATGGCCGCCGATCATGAACTACTTCCTCACCGATGCCGGCTGGCGCGCAACCTATGTTGGCATTGGTGTCTTCATCATCGCGACAATCGTGCCGCTGGCGCTGCTCCTGCGCCGGCAGCGCCCGGAAGAGCCGTTGCTCGCCGACGGTACTTCCAGCGGCCCTCCGTTGAAGCAAACGGCATTGTCGCCGCGCGCACTGCAGGCGCTGCTGATCATCGCCGGTCTTGGCTGCTGCATGGCGATGGCGATGCCGCAGGTCCATATCGTCGCCTATTGCGTCGATCTCGGCTACGGCGTGGCGCGCGGCGCGGAGATGCTGTCGATCATGCTCGCCGCCGGCATCATCAGCCGACTTGCCTCAGGCGTGCTGGCGGACTGGATCGGCGGCGTGCGCACGCTGCTGATCGGCTCGATCGGCCAGGGGCTGTCGCTGCTGTTCTTCATCCCCTTCGACGGACTTGTGTCGCTCTATGTCGTCTCCCTCGTCTTCGGGCTGGCGCAGGGCGGCATCGTTCCGAGCTACGCTATCATTGTGCGCGAATACCTGCCGGCGAAGGTTGCGGGCGAGCGGGTCGGCATCGTCATCATGGCGACGATCGCAGGCATGGCGATAGGCGGCTGGCTGTCCGGTTACATCTACGACCTGACAGGCTCCTATGCCGCTGCGTTCATCAACGGCATCGGCTGGAACCTGCTCAATATCGGCGTGATGCTGCTCGTGCTCTACAAGAGCAAGGGGCCGAACCCAGAAGCCATGGCGGCAAGAGCTGCCTAGGTTGCCGTGATGCCGCCATCGGCGGCCAGCGTCTGCCCGGTCATGAACGAGTTCTTCGGATCGGCAGCGAACAGGATCACCTCAACGATCTCGTCCACTTCGGCCAGCCGTCGCATCGGAACGCCGCGCGTCATCTCGGCTTCGGCCGCTGCCTGGTCCGGCACGCCCTTGAAGGCTGCCAAGGCCATCTCCGTGCGGGCAAAGGAAGGGCAGACCGCGTTCACCCGGATGCCGCGCCGCGCATATTCGGCGGCAGCCGAGCGCGTCAGGCCAACCACGGCATGTTTGGCGGCGGAATAGACCGCGAGTTGCGGCGCTCCGGCGATGCCCGCCACCGAAGCGATATTCACGATCGCGGCGCGCTTGCCGTTTGCGTGGAAGCCCTGTTCCATCACCGGCAGCTGGTGGCGCATGGCGTAGATGACGCCCATGACGTCGATGTCGATGATGCGCTTCGCCTCGGCCATGTCCATTGCGCCGAGGCGGGTGAAGTCCTGCGCAATGCCGGCATTGTTGAGCGCAATGTCGATGCCGCCGAATCGTTCGACTGCGAGTTCCACCGCCTTGCGCGAGGTCGTTTCGTCCGAGATGTCTCCTGCGATTGTCGCAGTCGCGGCATCGATCGTGCCAGCGAATGCCTCTAGCCTGTCGGCGTCGAAATCGGTCAGCACCAGCTTCGCGCCTTCGGCTGCGAAACGCTTTGCCGAGGCCGAGCCGAAACCGCCGGTGGCGCCGGAAATCAGAACGGTCAGTCCGTCGAAACGTGCCATCTAGCCCTCCTTGTCGATCAGTTCGACCGCGAGCCCGGCCAGAAGTTGCACCGCCTGGCCGTAGGTGCGCGCTCGCTCAGGGTTTGAGGCGTTGCCGTCAAGCGCGCGCTTGTAGACGCCCTGGCAGATCGCGGCGAGGCGGAAGAAGGAGAAGGCGAGGCAGTAGGTCCAGCCATCGACGGCGGCAATGCCCCGCCGTCGGCAGTAGGCCTCGACATAGGCCTTTTCGCTCGGCAGGCCGATGGCAGCCCGGTCAACGCCGCCCAGGCCCTTGAAGCCGGACGAATTCGGCAGGCGCCATTGCATGCACTGATAGGCGAGGTCGGCTAGCGGATGCCCGAGCGTGGAAAGCTCCCAGTCGAGCACCGCCGCAACCTTCGACCGGTCGGGCATGAAGATCATGTTGTCCAGCCGGTAGTCGCCATGGACCAGGGAGACCTGGCCATCGTCCGGAGCGTTGTTCGCTTCCAGCCACTCGATGAGCCGCTCCATGTCGGGCTCGTCGCCGGTCTGCGAGGCGCGGTACTGCTTCGACCAGCGGCCGAACTGACGGTCGAAATAGCTTCCCGGCCGACCGAAATCCCCCAGCCCGACAGATGCTAGGTCGACCGAGTGCAGCGCGGCCAGTGTCTCGTTCATCGCATCGTAGATAGCTGCGCGTTCCTCGTTGCTGCCGGCCTCGGCAAGAGAGGGGTCCCAGAAGATACGGCCCTCGACAAAAGCCATGACGTAGAACATGCGGCCGATGGGGGAGTCCTCTGGCGCGAGATGGAGCATCCTGGGAACCGGAACGCCGGTATCCGCCAGCGCGGACATCACCCGGAACTCCCGGTCGACCTGATGGGCCGATTTCAGCAATTCGCCCGGCGGCTTGGCGCGCAGCACGTAGCGGCCGCTCTTCGCCCGCAGGAGGTAGGTCGGATTGGACTGCCCGGTCTTGAACTTGTCGATGCCTTCGAGGCCGGCAAAGCCGGGCACATTGGCTTCGAGGTAGGGTGCAAGAGCGTCCTGGTCGAGAAGGTTCGGATCGCTCATGCCCGTGCCTGTTCCTGTTCTATGCGCGACAAAGTCAGCCAGTGAAGGGCAAGCGCGGGTTTGGTCTGGTTTTCGATTTCCATTGTCACGTCGTAGCCGATCTCAACCCAGTTCGACGGGCGGGCATGCAGACGGACAAGGTCGAAACGGGCGCGTATGCGCGCGCCTGACCGCACCGGCGCGATGAAACGCATCCGCTCGAATCCCTGGTTGATGCTGATTTCTGCGTTGTGCAGCGGCGGCAGCGCTTCGTAGGCCATGGTCGACAGAAGCGACAGCGTGAGGAAGCCGTGCGCGATCGTTCCGCCGAACTGGGTTTCGGCCATTGCGCGCAGAGGGTCCACGTGAATGAACTGATGATCGTCCGTGGCATCCGCGAACTTGTCGATCATCTCCTGCGTGACAACCCGCCAGTCCGACACGCCGACCTCCTTGCCGACGGAACGTCGCATCTCTTCCAGCGAGATCGGGGGCCGGCGAAACTGTTCCATGGGCAGACATCGCGTTAGTCTTTGAAGAGCCGCATGCCGTGCTGCACGGACTGCCCTCCGTCAACCGGAAGTATGGCGCCCGTGACGTAGGAACCGGCTCGCGAGCAGAGATACAGTGTCGAGCCTGCTATGTCATCCGGGCGGCCGATTCTGCCCAACGGGTTATGGCTGCCGACATGCGCGGCCTGCTCGTCGGAGGCGGTGGCGAACGCGGTCATGCGGCTCTGGAACGGGCCGGGTGCGAAAGCGTTCACAGTGATGCGGCGCTCGGCGAACTCGTTGGCGAGCGTGCGGGTGAGGTGATGCACGGCGGCTTTCGACGCTGTGTAGGAATATGCGCCGTCGGCCATGGGCTGGGTGCCCATAACGGATCCCAGATTGATGATGCGCGCCGGGTCGTCGTCGGTTGCAGCCTTATCGAGCAGCGGCAGCAGTTCGCGGGTGAGATGGAACAGGCCGGTGACGTTGACGTCCAGCACCTTCGACCACGCCTTGTAGGGAAAACTCTCCAGGTCCGCGCCCCATGTGGCGCCGGCATTGTTGACGAGGATGTGCAGCTTGTCGGTGCGTGCCTTGACCGCCGCCACCAGCGCCGCCACGCCTTCCTCTGTGCTGACGTCCCCGGCGAAGCCTTCGGCGCTGCCGGGCGCATCGAGCGCGTTGAGTTCGGCGGCGACGGCTTCGCAGTGTTCGCCCTTGCGCGAGGCGATGAGGACCTTGGCGCCGCCATGGACAAGACCGGTCGCGGCCATGCGGCCGATGCCGGTGGCGGCGCCGGTGACGAGCGCCACCTTGCCCTTCACCGAATAGAGATCGTCTAGATAGGCCATGCCGCATTCCTCCCCTCAATTTCCGCGGTTCTGCCCGGGGAAGCCCGAGATGCCGCGTTGACAACATACCCGGTAGTATGTTCATCATTTGCCAGCCAGTAAAGAGACGCCGGCAACAAGGCGTCAATCACATGGCGGAAGGGGAGGACATGGCGACGACGACGCTTGGCGTCAGGGAGCCCGTTGCCGACGATTCGCGGACAGATATTCTGCTTGCGGCGGCGGATTGCTTTATGGAGCGCGGTTACGCCGCTACCTCCGTAGATGATGTCGCCAGACGCCTCGGAGCTACCAAGGGGCGAATCTACCACCATTTCCCGTCCAAGGCCGACCTGTTCACAGGCGTGTTCCGCCACGGCATGGACCGCATTTACGCGGCTGTCGAACCGTACCGGAACATGCCGGGACCCGCGGTCGAGCGGTGGAAGAAGATCGCCTTTGTTCATACCGTCCGGATGATGCGATCGAAGACGCTCGCCCGCGTTGTGTGGGAAGGCGTGGAGATGCACCTGCGCGGTGCGACGACGCCCGAGCAGCGGGTCGTTCTTGCCGACCTGGTCCAGTACCGCAACGGCTATTCGGACATCTTCAGGCGGACGATTTCGCAGGCGCGCGACGAGGGCGATTTCGACTTCGACGATGTGGCGATCACCGTGCAATCGATGTTCATGGCCCTCAACTCGCCGATCTTCTGGTACGTTCCGCGCGACGGAGAAACCGAGGAGCACGTAACGGGGATCGCAAAGCAGATTGTCACCTTCGCCTATCGCGGGCTGGGCGGAAAGGGAGAGCTGAATTTATGAGTGCAATGGATCTGGGCATGACCGAGCGGCTGAAGCCGCTTCACGAAAAAGTCGCGACGATGGTGCGCGAAGAGGTCATGCCGGTAGACGAGGAGTTCCTTGCCGAAGTCGGCAAGGCCGGCGACCGCTGGACCTTTACCGCCCGCCAGACCGAAATCCTCGACGGGCTCAAGGCCAAGGCGCGCGAGCGCGGGCTGTGGAATTTCTGGCTAACGGATTCGGAGCGCGGTTACGGCCTCAGCACGGTCGAATATGCCTATCTCGCGGAGGAGATGGGCAAGGCGCATCTCGGAGCCGAGACCTTCAACTGCTCGGCGCCCGACACCGGCAACATGGAAGTGCTTGAGCGCTACGGTTCGCAGGAGCACAAGGACCGGTGGCTTGCGCCATTGCTCGACGGCAAGATGCGCTCGGCATACCTGATGACCGAGCCGGACGTCGCTTCGTCGGACGCTACCAACATTTCCATGCGCTGCGAGCGCGACGGCGATGAATATGTGCTCAACGGCGAGAAATGGTGGTCCTCCGGCGCGGGCGATCCGCGCTGTGCCATTTACATCGTCATGGTGCGCACCGCGACCGAAGGCGCGAAGCACCAGCAGCATTCGATGATACTGGTGCCGGCCGATACACCGGGCATCACCAAGCTGCGGGCAATGACCGTCTATGGAGACGACGACGCGCCGCACGGCCATCTCCATATCCGCTTCGAGAATGTGCGGGTGCCCGCGAGCAACCTGCTTCTGGGCGAGGGGCGCGGCTTCGAAATCGCGCAGGGACGCCTCGGTCCGGGCCGCATCCACCACTGCATGCGCGCAATCGGACAGGCCGAGAAGGCGCTCGAATTGATGTGCAAGCGCTCAATGCGGCGCGAGGCCTTCGGCCAGCCGCTCGCCAAGCTGGGTGCGAATTACGACATCATCGCCGAGAGCCGCATGGAAATCGAAATGGCGCGGCTGCTGTGCCTAAAGGCCGCATGGATGATGGACCAGGGCGATCCGCGCGCCGCCGCGCCCTGGATCAGCCAGATCAAGGTTGTCGCGCCGCGCATTGCGCTCAAGATCACGGACGAAGCCGTGCAGATGTTCGGCGGGCAGGGCGTCAGCCAGGACACGCCGCTGGCGCGCTCCTGGACGCATCTCAGGACGTTGCGGCTCGCAGATGGCCCCGATGCCGTGCATCGGCGCCAGGTGGCGCGGGCCGAACTGAAGAAATACACGCAGGAGAAGGTCTGAGTGAAAGCGATCGTCGCCCGCGAATACGGGCCTCTCGACAGTCTCGAATATGCCGACTGGCCTGAGCCGCAGGCCGGTCCGGGAGAGGTCGTGATCGAAGCCGAGGCGATCGGCGTGAATTTCCCCGACGGGTTGCTCGTGCAGGGCCTCTACCAGATGAAGCCCGAGACCCCCTTCATTCCTGGCATGGAGATGGCGGGGCGCGTGGTCGCGATAGGCGACGGCGTCAAGGCGCTGAAAGTTGGCGACCGCGCTGCGGCCATGGGTGCGCTCGGCGCCTATGCCGAGAAGATGGCGACCTCCGAAAAGACCGCGATGAAGCTGCCCGAGGGCATGCCGGCGGCGGATGCCTGCGCGCTCATGTGCGGCTACGGCACGTCGCATCACGCGCTGAAGCAGCGCGCCGATCTCAAGGCCGGCGAAACGCTGTGCGTGCTCGGCGCGTCCGGTCTGACGGGCATCGCCGCCGTCCAGATCGGCAAGGCGATGGGCGCGCGGGTGATAGGCGTCGCCTCGACCGACGAGAAGCGCAAGATCGCCAAGGACGCCGGCGTCGACGAGGTGATCGGCTACGACAATCTGCGCGACGATTTGAAGGCGCTTACCGGCGGCCAGGGCGTCGATGTCGCGTTCGACCCGGTTGGCGGCGATGTGTTCGACGCACTGGCGCGCTCAATGGGTTGGGGCGGCCGGCTGCTCGTCATCGGTTTTGCATCGGGCACAATCCCCAAGCTGCCGGTCAATCTGGCGCTGGTGAAGGGTTTCTCCGTCGTCGGCGTGTTTTGGGGCAACTTCACGCGCAAGGAGCCGGCCGTCTACGCCGACAACATGCGCGAACTGATCGGCTGGTACATGGCGGGCAAGGTGAAGCCGGTGATCGAAGGCACCTACAAACTTTCCGAGGCGCCGCAGGTGCTGAAGCGCGTGCTGGGCCGGGGCGCCACCGGCAAGCTGATCCTGGAGGCATGACCCGATGACGCTTCCCGCCAAGATGCACGCCCTGCTGCTCAAGAATGACGGCTTTGCGCGCGAGCATTCCGGCACGGTGCTGGAGGCGATGGCGCCCTATGTCGAGCAGAGCGAGATCGCGGTGCCGCAGCCCGGCCCGTCGCAGGTCCTGATCAAGGTGAAACTCGCCTCGATCAACCCGTCCGATGTGATGTTCCTGAAAGGGCTGTATGGCCAGCCGCGCAGGCAGGGGCAGCCGGCCGGGTTCGAGGGCGTCGGCGAGATCGTCGCCGCCGGCGACGAACCGGCGGCCAAGGGCATGATCGGCCAGCGCGTCGCCTTTGCAACCGGGCTCACCAATTGGGGTTCCTGGGCCGATTATGCGGTGGCTGAAGCCGCCGCCTGCATTCCGCTGATGCCTGCGCTGCGCGACGAAGACGCCGCGGCGATGATCGTCAATCCGCTGACGGCGCTCGCCATGTTCGGCATCGTCAAGGACGAGGGTGAGAAGTCGTTCATCGTCACCGCGGGCGCGAGCCAGCTCTGCAAGCTCATGATCCGCGTCGCTCGCGACGAAGGGTATCGTCCGATTGCCATCGTGCGCCGCGACGACCAGATCGCGCTGCTCAAGGAACATGGCGCCGCGCATGTGTTCAACGCCGAGGCTGACGGTTTCGAGCGTGCGCTCGCCGCGGTCTGCAAGGAGGAGAAGCCGCGCATCCTGCTCGATGCCGTGAGCGGGCCGGTGGCCTCCTCGGTGTTCCATGTCATGGGCAAGGGCGCGCGCTGGATCATCTATGGACGGCTCGACCCAAGCGACACAGTGGTGCGCGAGCCGGGCCAGTTCATTTTCATGGACAAGAAGATCGAAGGCTTCTGGCTGACGCAGTGGATGCGCAAGGTGGCGCCGGAGAAGCGGCTGGCGGCGGTGATGGAGGCGCAGCAGCGTTTCGCCGACGGACGCTGGAGGACGGATGTCACGGCGGTCGTACCGCTTTCGGAGGCTGTGGAGCGAGTTGCCGGCGAATTGGCGAAACCGAACGGCAAGGTGTTCATCGCGCCATAGTGTTCAACAGGCCGGTTGCGGTGCGCCGCATCCGGTATAGGATTTCATCGCCAGCACGACGCTAGAACCGTGCGGCGCCAATGGGAGGATGAAGACGTTGGACGTCTTGCAGCTTGTTGTCAGCGGGCTCGCGAATGGCTGTATCTACGGCCTGATCGCGCTGGGCTTTGTGCTCATCTACAAGGCCACCGAGCAGGTCAACTTCGCCCAGGGCGATTTCATGATGCTCGGCGCCTTCGTCTGCCTTGGCTTCACCAATGCCGAGTTCCTGGGCTGGCCGTTCTGGATTTCAGTGCCGCTGGCCATCCTGATCATGGGCGCGTTCGGCTACTTCCTCGAAAACCTCGTGCTGCGCCAGATGTTCGGCCAGCCGCAGGTGGCGGTGGTCATCCTGACGATCGCGCTAGGCTTCGTGCTGCGTTTCGTTGCCGGCGTGATCTGGGGCCACGAGCCGGTCTCGCTGGAATCGCCGCTTGCCGGCAAGGAACTGCGCTTCGGCGGGCTGGTGCTCGGCTGGGACGAGGTCACGGTAATCCTGGTGACGGTGGTCCTGACGCTGCTGCTCTACTTCTACTTCAGCCGCACCCGGCTGGGCGTCGCCATGCAGGCGGCGTCGCAGAACCAACTCGCGGCGTACTACATGGGCATTCCGGTCAAGCGGCTTCACTCCTTCATCTGGGCGCTTGCAGGCATGGTGGCGGCGGTCGCGGGCATTCTTTTCGCGTCGAAGGGGTCGATCGAACCCTCCATCGGCCTTCTCGGCATCAAAGCGTTCGCCGCGGCGGTGATCGGCGGCTTCGGCAGCCTGCCGGGCGCGCTGCTTGGCGGTCTGATCGTCGGGCTGATCGAGCCGTTCTCGGCACGCTACATCGCCGCCGGCTATTCGCAGGTGATGCCTTACCTGCTTCTGTTCCTCATCCTCGTATTCAGACCGCACGGCATTCTCGCCCAGGTCCACTCGAAGAAGGTCTGAGCGCGACATGAGAACGGTCTTCAAGACAAGTTACGACGCCGACATCAACCTGTTCCGTCACGGCGCGCAGATGGGCTGGTACCTGGCCCTGCTGGCGCTGGCGATCGTGCTGCCCTGGCTTTTCAATACGTTCTGGATCGGCGAAGCGACCAACATGCTCATCTGGGCCATCGCAGGCATGGGACTGATGATCCTAGTCGGACAGACGGGGCAGGCGAGCCTGGGGCATGCCGCATTCCTCGCCGTCGGCTGCTACGCCAACGTGCTTTTCCAGGAAAAGCTCGGCCTGCCGTTTATCATCTCGTTCCCCCTGGGCGGGATCGTCGCCGGTCTGGCGGGAGTGCTGATCGCGATCCCGACGACGCGGCTGCATGGCATCTACCTCGCCATCGGCACCCTGGCGATTTCCATCCTTGCCGATGACCTGATCGTCATCGCCGAGCCGCTGACCAACGGGGTGATGGGCCTCTATGCTCCCGACATCAACCTCTTCGGCTTGTCGATCAACCGCTACGCCCAACCGGATCTCTTCTACTGGCTTACGCTGGTCGTCACTCTTCTGGTCGTGCTGGCCTACCGCAACATCCTGCGTTCGTCGCTGGGGCGCTCCTTCGCCGCTGTGCGCGACTCGGAAGTCTCGGCGCGGGCGATGGGTGTCAACGTTGCCAAGACGAAGGCGATCTCCTTCGGAATCTCGGCCGGCATCACCGGTCTGGCTGGTGCGCTGATGGGGCATTTCGCCGGCATCTTCAACAACGAGACCTTCAACATCATCATCTCGATCCAGTTGCTCTTGATGATCGTGATAGGCGGGCTGGGCTCCATCCACGGCGCCTTCTTCGGCGCAGTCATCGTCGCCATCCTGCCGCAGGCCATCGCGATCGGGCGTGACATGGTGACGGGAGTGCTGGGTGTCAGTTCGATCGCCATTCCGGGACTGGAGAGCGCCATCTTCGGCGGCATACTGATCGGCTTTATCCTGTTCGAGCCGATGGGTATCTACGGACGGTGGATCAAGATCCGCACCTATTTCCAGCTGTTCCCCTTCTACCGGCGCGACATGTTCCGCCGCCAGAAGAGCTATCTCAAGACGGAGCGGATGCGATGAGCCTTCTCGAGATCGACAATGTCACGCTGCGCTTCGGGGGCGTCGTCGCGGTCAATCAGGTTTCGTTTTCCGTTGAGGAAGGCGAGGTGTTCGCCATCGTCGGTCCGAATGGCGCCGGCAAGTCGACATTGTTCAACCTCGTTTCGCGTTTCTACGACCCGGCCGATGGCGACATCCGCTTCGAGGGCAAGAGCATTCTGTCGTTGCAGCCGCACGAGATCGCCAAGCTTGGTATTGCACGCACGTTCCAGAACATCGAACTGTTCGAACAGGCGACGGTTCTGCAGAACCTGCTTGTTGGACGTCATCGCCACCGCAGCAACAACCCGCTGAGCCAGGCGCTGTTTTTGCCGTCGGTGCGCAGGGAAGAACACGGCCATCGCGAGGCGGTGGAGCGCGTGATCGATTTCCTCGACCTCCAGCCCTACCGCGAGAAATACATCGCAGGATTGCCATATGGCGTGCGCAAGGTGGTCGAGATGGGCCGCGCGCTGGCGCTTGAGCCAAAGCTGCTGCTGCTCGACGAGCCGGCATCCGGCCTGTCGGTGGAGGAAACGCAGGATGTCGCTTTCTGGGTCGAGGACATCAAGAACCAGATGGGGATCACCGTGCTGATGGTCGAGCACGACATGCACCTTGTGGCATCGGTTTCCGACCGCGTTCTGGCGCTCGCCGACGGCAAGACACTGGCGCTGGGCACGCCGAAAGAGGTGCAGAACCACCCGGCGGTGGTGGAGGCCTATATCGGCACCACCGAAATTGACGAAAAGGTGCCTGCGTGATGCTGCAAGCCGCTGAAAAACCGGGCGACAAAGTTTCCGCAGACACTGTCCTGTCGGTACGCAACCTCGAAAGCTATTACGGACCGATCGTCGCCATCCGTGGCGCCAGCCTCGATGTGAGGCAGGGGCAGATCGTCACCGTTCTGGGCGCCAACGGCGCCGGCAAGACAACGCTGCTGAAGACCATTTCAGGCGTCATGAACCCCGAAAAAGGTCAGATCACCTACAACGGCCGCGACATTGCCGGAGCCGAGGCCGACGAGGTTGTTCGGGCGGGCATCGTGCACGTGCCCGAAGGGCGTGAGGTGTTTCCGCTGCTCACCGTTGCCGAGAACCTGCGCATGGGCGCCTACACGCGCAACGACCTCGCCGGCATCCGCGAGGACGAGGAGATGGTCCATTCCTACTTCCCGATCCTCAAGGAACGGGCGCGACAGGCGGCGGGAACGCTGTCGGGCGGCCAGCAGCAGATGCTGGCGATTGCGCGCGGGCTGATGGCCAGGCCCAAGTTGATGTTGCTCGACGAACCCAGCCTCGGCCTGTCGCCGATCCTGGTTAAGGAGATATTCGGCATCATCCGCCGCCTAAACGAGGAGCAGGGCGTGACGATGATGCTGGTGGAGCAGAACGCCATGGTTGCGCTCAACGTCGCCGACTACGGCTACGTGATGGAGCTTGGCCGCATCGTTATGGCGGACGACGCCAAACGGCTGCTGCAGTCTAAGGACGTGCAGGAGTTCTATCTCGGCATCAAGGAAGAGAGCCAGCGCGGACAGAAGCGCTGGAAGCAGAAGAAGACATGGCGGTGAGGATTGGACAGCCGGCGGCGCTGCGGCGCCCGG
Organism: Rhizobiaceae bacterium; assembly: GCA_017643025.1. Taxonomy (GTDB): domain Bacteria; phylum Pseudomonadota; class Alphaproteobacteria; order Rhizobiales; family Rhizobiaceae; genus RCIO01. The sequence goes on along the minus strand of JAEPOG010000004.1, from coordinate 455,113 downwards.
CCTCCGGGAGGAGCACGGAATGACGATCGCTGAAAAACTGCCCCCGCAACAGGTGGTGAACGGCCACAGCTTCAACGCCGACATCGGCAAGGGGCCGTTCTATTTCGACGGCTGCGACACGCTGCCGAAGCTGTTCCGGCAGAACTGCGAAAAATACGGCGCCAAGATCGCGCATCGCGAGAAGGACCTCGGCATCTGGCTCGCCTATTCCTGGACCGATTTCTACGAGCATGCGCGCCTGATCGGCCTCGGTCTGCTGGCGCTCGGCCTGAAACGCGGCGAGGTGATTTCGATCCTGTCGGAAGACAATAAGGAATGGATCTACACCGATCTCGGCGTGCAGTCGGTCGGCGGCATCGTGTCGGGTGTCTATGCAACCGATGCAGCGTCGCAGCTCAAATATCTGGTCAACGACTCCGATAGCCGCTTCCTGTTCGTCGAGAATGACGAGCAGCTCGACAAGTTCCTGTCGGTCCGCGACGAGATGCCGGGCCTGACCAAGGTCATCGTCTACGACCGCGACGGCCTGCACGCTTTCAAGGACGACAAGGTCATTTTCATCGACGACCTTTACCGGATCGGCCGCGACTTCCTGAAGGCGAACCCGAACCGGTTCGAGGAGGAAATCGCGCGGTCGAAGCCGGACGACACGGCGATCCTCGTCTACACGTCGGGAACGACGGGCGCGCCCAAGGGCGCGATGATCAGCCACTCCAATATCATCGCCTCGATCATCGGCGCGTCGCTGACGCTGCCCGTCTCCGAGACGGACGAGCAAGTGTGCTTCCTTCCGCTCTGTCACATTCTGGAGCGGCTGATCTCGGTGTTCGTGCCGGTCGGCCACGGCTCGATCGTCAATTTCGCCGAGAGCCCGGAAACGGTGTTCGACAATGTCCGCGAGGTCAGCCCGCACATATTCACTGCCGTGCCGCGCGTCTGGGAGAAGGTCTATTCGCGGGTCTCGATCATGGCCGACGAGGCCACCTGGATCGGCAAATGGGCGTACCGGCGCGCCATCGCGGCGGGCATGAAACGCGGCGAGGCGCTGCAGAACGGCGAGCCCGTGCCGTTCTTGACGAAGCTGAGCTACGCCTTCTGGGACTTCATGGTGTTGAGCAAGCTGCGGCTGCTTCTCGGTTTCGACCGGCTTCGCCGTGGCACCACCGGGGCCGCGCCGATTTCGCCGGCGCTTCTGTCCTGGTACCGGGCGGTCGGCATTACCGTCCTCGAGGGCTACGGCATGACCGAGAGCTCCGGCGTCATCTCGGTCAACTATGTCGACGACAACAAGACGGGCAGCATCGGCAAGGTGGTGCCGGGCGGCGAGGTTCGCTTCGGAGCGGACGGAGAAATTCAGTATCGCGGCCCCAACGTCTTCAAGGGCTACTGGAACAAACCCGACAAGACCGCCGAAACCATCGGCGAAGGCGGCTGGCTGCACACAGGCGATGTCGGTCGCATCGACAATGAGGGCTTCCTCTACATCACCGGCCGCGCCAAGGACATCATCATCACCGCCGGCGGCAAGAACATCACGCCGGCCGAGATCGAAAACCGGCTCAAGTTCTCGCCCTACATTGCGGACGCCGTGGTCATTGGCGACCAGCGCAAATACCTCTCCTGCCTGATCATGATCGACCAGGAGAATGTCGAGAAATTCGCGCAGGACAAACGCGTGCCCTTCAACAACTTTAAGTCGCTTTGCGCCGCCCAGGAGGTGCGCGACCTGATTGGGGGCGTTGTCGACGAAACCAACCGGGAATTCGCCCGCGTTGAGCAAATCAAGGATTTCCGCTTGATCGATGTGCTGCTGACGCCCGAAGATGAGGAACTCACAGCCACGATGAAGCTGAAACGCAGCTTCGTGGAGAAGAAACATAAGAAGCTGATCGACGAGATGTATGGCTGAGCGCCCTGCACTCGCAAAGTCAACACAGGAGGAAATGACATGAAGCACATTATCGGCAAGTCGCTTCTTGCGCTCGGCCTCGCGGCCGGGATGACAAGCGCGGCAAATGCGACGCAGGGCGTCACCGACAGCGAGATCGTCATCGGCTCGAACGGCGACCTCTCCGGCATCTTTGCCGCGTTCAACGTCGGCGCCATCAAGGCCGCGCAGATGCTGTTCGACGAAGTCAACGCGGCGGGCGGCATTCATGGCCGCACGATCCGTTTCGTCGTCGAGGATCACGGCTACCAGGTGCCCAAGGCGGTGCAGAACTTCAACAAACTGATCAACTCGGACCAGGTGTTCGCGATGATCCTCAACCTCGGCACGCCGCACAACATCGCCGGCTTCCCGCTGATGGAGGCGAAGGAGGTCGCGAATGTCGGGCCGTTGACGGCTGCCCGCCAGATGCTGGAAGGCGACATCACCTACAAGTATGCCGGCTTCTCGTCGTACTATGACCAGCTGCGGGCCGGCATCCGGTATCTCGCCGAAGAGACCGGGGCGCAGGAAGTGTGCGCGATGTACATTCCTTCGGACTTTGGCCTCGAGATCCAGCAGGGCGCCAAGGAAGAGACCGAAGCGCTCGGCCTGACCTGGGCGGACGAGACCACCCACAAGCCGGACGAGCAGGATTTCGTCGGCTCGATCCAGAAGCTGCAGGCAGCGGGCTGCGACATCGTCGCGACCGCAATCGGCGTGCGTCAGACCATCGTTGCCTACGGCACGGCCAAGAAGCTGGGCTGGACCGACGTGACGTTCATCGGTTCGTCGGCCGGTTTCAATACGGCAGTTGCCAAAGTGCCCGGCGGCGTGACCGAGGGCTACTACGCGGCCGCCGGCTGGGTTGACTTCGAAGACCGTCTCGACGTGCCGGAAGTCAAGGAATGGGCAGAGGCCTATCAGGCCTATTCGGGCAACCCCGCGGATACCGCGGCACAGCTCGGCTACAGCGCAGCCACGACGCTGGTGAAGGCGCTTGAGGCTGCCGGTCCGGACCTCACTTCGGAGAGCTTCCGCGCGGCGATGGAAGGCCTCGCCTATGACGACGTCATCAACGATGTGCCGATCGATGTCGGCCCCGACCATCAGGGCGGCAATCTGATCGTCATCTCGAAGATCGACGGCGGCAAGTGGGTCGAAGTTTCGCGCGTCGATCCCACGCAGAGCAACTAAGCGTTTCTGCCATCTGACGAATGAGGGCCTCGCGGGAAACCGCGCGGCCCTTTCTCTTGGAACTACATTGGACTGCTTATTCCGCCGGCGCCGGTCGCTGGTCCTGCGCGGCTGCGTCGAGTTCACGGAACAGGCGCGCTTCCTCGTGGGATTTCGGCGTTACGAAACGGCCCAGAAGCAGATAAGCAACAGGCGTCAGGAACAGGGTCGAGACAGTCGAGAGGCCGAGGCCGCCGACGATGACCCAGCCTAGCGAGACACGAGCCTCGGCGCCCGCGCCGCTGGCAAGGATCAGCGGCAGGCCACCGACAACCGTACAGATCATGGTCATCACGACCGGACGCAGCCGGATGTTAGATGCCTCCTCGATGGCCTCGCGGACGCCGAGCCCTCGGTCGCGCAGCTGGTTGGCGAATTCTACGATAAGGATGCCGTTCTTGGCCATGATGCCGACCAGGAGCACAAGGCCGATCTGGCTGTAGACATTGAGGCTCGTGCCGGTGAGCAGCAGCGCAAAGACCGCGCAGGCAAGCCCGAGCGGCACCGTAGTCATGATGATGATCGCGGACACAAAGCTCTCGAACTGCGCCGCCAGCACCAGCAGTATGATGACCACGGCGAAGCCGAAAATGGTGAGCATCGAGCTCGACGTCTCACCGAGCGTCGCTGCCTCGGCCAGAGGGATGACCCGTGCCCCGGCCGGCAAATGCGGCTCGGCGATCTCGAGCACCCGCTCGTAGGCGCTGCCCAATGCGAAGTCTGGCGACAGGCCGGAAGATATCGCTACCGCGCGCATCTGCTGCTCGCGCTCGAGCGAGGGGGGTACCGCCTGCTCGGTGAGTGTCGCGATCGTGGAGATCGGAACGAAACGGCCGTCGCCGGTCCTGAGGAAGATGTTCTCCAGGTCGGTCGGGTCGTTGATCGGGTTGGTGGTCGACACCAGCTTCACTGCGAAGCTGCGGTCGTTGACGAACACTGTGCCAATCTGGCGGCCGTCGAGCATGGCCTGCATGGCTTCCGCCAGACCGGCAATGTCGATGCCGACTTCGGCAGCGCGCTCACGGTCGATGGAGACCGAAAGCTGCGGCTGGGTAGGCTCTTCCGAAAGGCGCGGCTGCTGGAAGCGCTGGTCCTCTTCCATATCGGCGACGATCGCCTGCGCCGCCGCGCCGAGATCGGCGTAGTTGTTGCCTACAAGGGCGAACTGCATGCCGTTGCCGGCGCCGCGTATGCCGAGGCTGTTGGGCTGGAAGGCGAACGCGCGCACGCCCGGCACATCGCGCACGGCGTTTGTGACATCGGCCAGAATGGCCTGCTGCGGCCGTTCGCGCTGATCCCATGGCGCGAGAGTCATGACCATGAAGCCGCTGTTCTGCGAACCTCCGGAGCCGGCAATGGCGAATGTATTGGCGATTTCGCCGGTATCGCGCAGGGGCTGGATCAAGGCCTCGATCTCGCGCATGCGCTGCGAGAAATAGTCGAGGCTCACGCCCTGCGGCGCCGACACGCGCATGAAGGCGACCGAACGATCCTCCGGCGGCGTCAACTCGGAGCGGATGGTCGGAAACAGCGCGGCGGCAAGCGCTGCGAAAAGAGCGGCGACGACGATGACCACCATTGGAGCGTTGAGGCTCGCGGTGAGAAGCCGCCGGTATGCGGCGGCCAGAAAGCCGCCGATGGAAGCAACGAGGCCGCTTCGCACGTGGTCGCCTTGCCCGCCCGCCAGCATCCGCGATGCCAGCATGGGGCAGAGCGCCAATGCAACGATCGACGACAGAAATACCGCGATCGCCAACACGAAACCGAACTCCCGGAACAGCCCGCCGGTTTGCCCCGGCAGGAACGATAGCGGTACGAAGACGGCGATCAGCGTCGCCGTCGTCGCGATGACGGCGAAGAACACTTCCTTGGTGCCAAGCACGGCGGCCGCGCGGGGCCCCATGCCCTCATTACGCCGGCGCACGATGTTCTCGAGTACGACGATGGCGTCATCCACCACGAGGCCAGTCGCCAGGACCAGCGCAAGCAGTGTCAGGATGTTGATCGAGAAGCCGGCAAGATAGATCGCCGCGATCGTACCGATGAGCGCGACCGGCATCGCCAGCCCCGGAATGATCGTGGCGCGCAAATCCCACAGGAAGAGGAAGATGATCAGCAGCACGACGGTGACGGAGATGCCGAGCGCGATCTCCACCTCGTGGATGGCGCCATTGATGAAGATGGCGTCGTCCGACGTGACACCGATGGTCATGCCTTCTGGCAGACGCTTTTGAATCTCTTCCGCAGCGGCGCGCACGCCGCGCGAAATCTCGAGTGTGTTCGATTGGGCCTGTCGTACGATGCCAAGCCCAATGCCTGTCTTGCCGTTGGCGCGAAGCTGGGTTTCGTTGAGATCGGCGCCGAGCGTGACGGTGGCGATATCGCCCAGCCTGACGCGCCTGTTGATGACGATGTTCTCAAACTCGTCGGGAGTCGTGACCGAGGCCGTGGCCCGGACGATGAGGTCCTGCGTGTTGCTGGTCAGCGATCCCGCCGGCGTGTCGAAGGACATGGAGGCCAGCGCGTTGCGGATGTCTGCGATGGTGAGGCCAAGGCTAGCAAGCTTGCCCTGGTTGATGTCGATACGGAAAACCTTGTCGCGGTCGCCATAGACCTGCACGTCGGCCACGCCTGGCACTGCTGCGAACGCATCGACGACCTGGTCTTCGACCAGCACCGTCATGTCTTGCACGCTCATGCGGTCCGACGTTACGGCGAGCCGCACAACGGCCTGCGCGTCGGCGTCTGCCTTGATGATACGCGGGGTCTCGATGTCGTCCGGTAGCTGGTTGGTGATTCGTCCGACCGCATCGCGCATGTCGGAGGCAGCCGTGTCCAGATTGACTCCGTCGCCAAACTCGACGGTGACCCGACTGCGCCCGAATTCAGAACTGGATGAAATCGATTTGACGCCGGAGACGCGGGAGACCGCTCCTTCCAGGATCGCCGTCACTTCACGGTCGATGGATTCCGCCGATGCACCCGAATAGTTGGCGCGGACGGTAATGACCGGCCGGTCCACATCCGGCAGCTCGCGTATCTCGACGCCGAACAGGGCGGCGAGCCCGGCGACTGCGATCAGTGTATTGAGAACGAATGCGAGAACCGGGCGGCGCACGAAGAGCGCTGTCAGGCCGGCTTCGCTCCTGTGGGCGATGTCGCTGGCCGCCATTGCCGCCTCTCACGAGCCGCGACGCCGGCCGTCGCCCGGTTCGGCCTGGGAGGTTTCCGGCGGGCGTTGCCCGACCGTCGCAACGGGTTGCCCTTCGCGTATCGAATGGATGCCTTCCGTCACCACCATCGTGCCCGGCGCGATCTCGGCGTCGATGAGCACGGTGTCGGTGTTGCGCTGGATGACACGCACAGGAACGCGTCGCCCGACACCATTGTCGATCGACCAGACAAAGGCGCCGTCCGATCCCCACTGGATCGACAGCGGGTTGACGGCGGGATAGCGGTCGCCCGGAAATCGCATGGTGACGCGGAACGACATGCCGGCGCGCAGCGTATCGGCCGGGTTCTCGATGCGTGCCTGGATATGCAGCGTGCGGCTCTGCTCGTCGATGCGGTTGTCGAGAGCGCTGACTTCGCCGCCGAACACCTCGTTCGGCCGTGCTATCGAGGTTGCTTCGATGGGTGCGCCGAGCTCGACCAGGCCGGCGTAGCGCTCCGGTACCCAGAAATCGACGAGGATTTCGGAGCGGTCGTCGATCGTAGCGATTTCGGACTGTGCGGTGACGTAGTTGCCCGCCGATACCGGAACGATGCCGACCGTTCCCGATATGGGGGCCGCAATCGAGCGCCGTGCCAGTGCGAGTTCAGCGTCGCGCAGCGCCAGTTCGGCGTTGCGGACCGCGAGCTCCGCTTCGGTCACCTGAACGGCGCTGGCCGTATTGGACGAGCGAAGCGCATTGATCCGCTCAAGGCGGGCGCGCGCGTCATCGAGCGAGATATGCGCGCGATCGACGGCGATCTGCTCGGATTCGGAGTCGAGCCGGGCAATCACTTCGCCGGCCTCGACACTGGTGCCGGAGCCGACCAGCACCTCCCTCAACCTGCCTGACGAGAAAGGCGTCACGACGACCGAATTTGCCGCGCGGCCGGTGCCGATCGCAGTCAGCCGGTCGTTGATAGTCGCCTCGGTAACAGGCTCCGCCACGACAAGCTGCTGGGGGCCGCCACCGCGCCTCTGGAGCGGGTTGTCGGCGTATTCCGGCTGGGTCGTGGCCGTTGCCACAGGTATCCAGTCCAGGCCCCAGCGCGTGAGCATGTCGGATGCACCCGGGAAGTAGCGTGCCCAAAGGCCGGCGGCTGCTGTGAGCAGCACGAGAGATACGATAGCCTGCTTCCACAACGACATTCACGTCTCCGGGTGGCGTGGTCCTGCGCAGACTTGCACAAGCACAGCAGCGCGGCGCAGATCCGCCACGCTGCCGGTCGCACTGGTTATGACAGCCAATCTACGGCAAAGCAGCAAGGAAATCATTAAAACTCGGTAACCTGCCGGGGCGCAGCAGGCCTCATGCCCTGCTGTTTCACGGTGCCGGCCAGATGTCGATGGGCGTCGGGAGATCGGCCTTTTGCACATCGCGCAGGAGGTCGATCATGCTTGCCACCTGGTGCTCGGCGATCCTCTTGCCGAGTTCGGCGGTTCCTTTCGCGGCGTTGCCGACAGCGCCCGCCCGATTGAGGTCGCTGGCGATCCAGGCATAGGAAAGCGTGCCCGTCGGGCGCAAATGGGTGAAGCGCTCCTCATCCGTCGCGGCAACCGAGACGAAATCGGCCGCTTTCGACATGTCGACGGTGTCCGGGCGGAAATGCAGCATCAGTGCCGTCTCCACCTCACCGCCGTGAATGCCGTGCCTGCGCTCCTGATCGGACACCGGATCGTCGGGCATCGGAAAGTGCCAGCCGGCCTTCACGGCCAGAATGCCGGCCTTGACGCGCAGTTCGCGCGCGACGATGCCCATCATCTCGACATTGCCGCCATGCGAATTGACGAACACGATCTTGCGGATGCCGGTTCGCGCCACCGACAGCCCAAGCTCGGTCCAGCCTTCGATGAGGTTCGCAGCCGTATGGGTCAGCGTGCCCGGCGCCCAGACATGCTCGTTCGACTTGCCGACTGCCTGGATGGGCAGAATGCGCAGCGCAATGTCCCCGGGCAGCCGCTCGATCAGCAGATCGAGAAAACCCTGGTTGATCATCGTGTCGGTGCCGACCGGCAGATGCGGTCCATGCTGCTCGACCGCCGCGATCGGTATCATGGCGATTGTCGTCATGGGGTCGAGGTCGGCGAAGTCGGGAGCGGTGAAGTCGTTCCACCAGACCTTGCGCGTCATCGGCCGTTCTCCAGTTCAGCCGCTGCGACTGCCTCGATCTCGACCACGAATTCGGGCCGTGCGAAGCCGGAGACGATCATCAGGGTCGATGCCGGCAGCGGGTCGGAGAAGAGCGCGTTGCGCACCTTCATGTAGTCGGAGAGGTGCTCGCGACCGGTCACATAGGCATTGATGCGAACGATGTTGGCGAGGTCCATCCCCGCCTCACGCAGCACTCCACGGATGTTGTCGAAGCACAGCTTCGTCTGTCCGGCGCAATCCGGCGGGATCGTGCCATCGGCAGCAACGCCCAACTGGCCAGAACAGAAGACGATACGCGCCGGAGCCTCCACCAGCGCGCCGTGGCTGTAGGCGGAGAATGGCGGGTGGATGGTGTCGGGTACGAGCGGGCGAAACATGGATACGGCGGAACCTCTGAACCAGAATCCTAGGCGGCATTCAGCACGATGGAAAGCCCGACGCCGTACGAACTGCACAAAAAAACCGCAGAATCGAGATTGACGAAATTTTAGGCTTCACAACGAGTGCCGTTGGGGTAAGGTCATCGGGTCCAACACAAAAGCGGTCTGCAACGGCAATCCCGGCCGTAGGCGCCGCACCTCGGAGTTGTTCGATGTCCATTCCCGCTTTCAAGACGATTTTCACCGCCGCAGCCAGCCTGGCGGCGTTTGCCCTCATTGCGCCGGCCGGCGCACAGGAACTCGACAAGGTCACTTTCGGCACCAACTGGCTCGCCCAGGCAGAGCATGGCGGCTACTACCAGGCCGTCGCAGACGGCACGTACAAGGAGTACGGCCTCGACGTGACGATCCGCCAGGGTGGACCGCAGGCCGCCAACCGCTCGCTGCTGGTCGGCGGGCAGATAGAATTTTACATGGGTGGTGTGACCCAGGCGATCGACGGCGTGAAGCAGGGTATTCCGACCGTTACATTGGCCTCGATCTTCCAGAAGGATCCGCAGGTGCTGCTGGCGCATCCCGACCAGGGCTTTGACAGCTTTGCGGACCTCGCCAAGGCCAGCAAGCTCATTCTCTCAAAGGACGGGTTCATCTCCTACTTCACCTGGATGAAGTCGGCCTATGAGGGCTTTTCGGACGAGCAATACGAGCCGTACACATTCAATCCGGCGCCGTTCATCGCCGATCCGATGGCCGTGCAGCAGGGCTATCTCACCTCCGAACCCTACGAGATCGAGAAGCAGGCGGGCTGGGCGCCGGTCGTGTTCCTGCTCGCCGACAATGGCTACGCGCCGTATTCGACGACGATCGAGACGATGAGGCCCTGGTATGAGTCGAACAAGGACATCGCCAAGCGCTTCGTCGAAGCGACCATCGTTGGCTGGTACAACTATCTCTACGGCGACAACGCTGCGGCCAACGAGCTGATCAAGGCCGACAATCCCGAGATGACGGACGGCCAGCTCGCCTATTCGCTGGAGAAGATGAAGGAGTACGGCATCCTCGTCTCCGGCGATGCCGAGGAAATGGGTATAGGCTGCATGACCGACGAACGCTGGACGAGCTTCTACGATCAGATGGTCGGGGTCGGCGTCTTCGAAGCAGGCATCGACGTGACGCAGGCCTACACGACCGAATTTGTCTGCCAGGGCCTTGGCAAGGACCTTGTGAAGTAGCCAGACTGCACTTCGACCTGCGGCCGCCGCATATCGGCGGCCGCGGAGCTACCGAACGAGAGGCCAGTTCCATTGAATCTCGCGGTTGAAGCCGAACGCCCCAAAGCGCCGTCGCAGGGGCGCAAGGTCGTGGCGATGCGCGGCGTGTCGAAGGTATTTTCCAACGGCACGGTGGCGCTGACCGACATGACTATGGATGTCGGCCCCGGCGAGTTCGTCAGCCTTCTCGGGCCGTCCGGTTGCGGAAAGTCGACGGCGCTGCGGATCGTTGCAGGTCTCGGCGCGCCGAGTTCCGGCACGATCGACTGGCCGTCCTCCAAGATCAATTCGCGCGGCCTGCCGGAGGGCGACGTCGGGTTCGTCTTCCAGGAGCCGACCCTGATGCCTTGGCAGACGGTGTTCGGCAATGTCTACCTGCCAATGAAACTGCGCGGGCAGTCGAAGCAAGCGGTGCGCGGCGAGGTGATGGACATGCTGTCGCTGGTCGGGCTGGCCGATTTCGCCGAGGCGTACCCGCGCGAGCTTTCCGGCGGCATGAAGATGCGCGTTTCGATCGCGCGGGCGCTGGTGACGAAGCCGAAGCTGCTGCTCATGGACGAGCCGTTTGCGGCGCTCGACGAGATTACGCGGCAGAAGCTCAATGACGACGTGCTGATGCTGTGGAAGCAGTCCGGCGTGACCGTGATCTTTGTCACGCACTCGGTGTTCGAATCCGCCTACCTGTCGAACCGCATCGTGGTGATGAAAGCGCGGCCGGGGCGCGTGCATGCCGACCTGCCGCTCGACCCGCCCGAACATCGCGATGAAAGCTACCGCGTTTCGGAACAGTACCGGTTGACCTGCGCCCGGGTTTCCGAGGCATTGCAGGACGCTATCCACGGACGCGCGTCCCATGGCTGAGGCGACAGCAAACAGTGGTCCGCACGCGGCGACAGGCGAGGAAGAAGCACCTCAGGCACCGCCGCGCGTGACGCTGTCAGAGCGCATGCTGCGCATCGGCGTACCGGTTGGCATGTTCGCGCTGGCGATCCTCGCTTGGCATTTCTACGTCGTGATCAACGAGGTACCGCACTACATCCTGCCAAGCCCCGCCGCTGTGGCCAGTTCGCTATGGAACGACTGGGGGACGTTGTCGCCGGCGCTGCTGGTGACCGTGCGCATCACCTTTACGGCCCTGTTCCTGGCGCTGGTCGGCGGCGTGGGTCTGGCGATCATCCTGGTGCAGTCGCGCTGGATCGAGCTGGCGCTGTTTCCTTTCGCGGTGATCCTGCAGGTGACGCCGATCATCGCGATTGCGCCGCTGCTTCTCATTTACGCGCCGGACACGCAGACGGCGCTGCTGATCTGCGCCTTCCTCGTCGCGTTCTTCCCGATCCTGTCCAACATGGTGCAGGGGCTGAAGAGCGTTGATCACAACCTGCTCAATCTGTTCGACCTCTACGGCGCCTCGCGCTGGCAAACACTTGTCTATCTCAAGCTGCCGGCATCGCTGCCCTACTTCATGGCGGGCTTGAGGATCGGTGGCGGTCTTGCGCTGATTGCCGCCGTCGTGGCCGAGTTCGCAGCCGGCTCCGCCGGCGCGGGCTCGGGCCTCGCCTTCAGGCTGCTGGAGAGCCAGTACCGGCTCAACATCCCGCGCCTCTTCGCCGCGCTGGTGCTGCTGACGGCGACCGGTGTCGCGATCTTCGGGCTGACGTCGCTAATCTCGTGGCTGACGCTGCGCCGCTGGCACGAGAGCGCCGTTCGGCGGGAGAATTGACGTGACGGCGTTCGCGGGCGGCGGCAGATTCGTGCTCACCAACGCGTCGGTTCCTGCGAGCGTGGCCGGTGAGGCCGCGTCGGGAGAACTGCAGAGGGTCGACATCACGGTTGCCGACGGCTTGATCGAGACCGTCGCCCCGGCCAGTGCGCGCGATCCGGCTGGCATTACCCGGCACGACATGGATGGCGGTCTGGTGCTGCCGGCCTTCGTCGATGTGCACACCCATCTCGACAAGGGCCATATCTGGCCGCGCAAGGCCAATCCCGACGGCACGTGGATGGGCGCGCTGATGTCGGTCATGGCCGATCGTGAGGCCAACTGGTCGGCGGGCGACGTGGCACGGCGGATGGACTTCTCGCTGCGCTGCGCCTTCGCGCACGGCACCGCCGCTGTCCGAACGCATCTCGACAGCGCGCCGCCGCAATGTGACGTGACATGGGACGTGTTCGAGGAAGCGCGGGCCAACTGGCACGGCCGCATCGAACTGCAGGCGGTCTCTCTGCTCGGTCCGGACCATCTGCTCGACAGGGACGCGACGCACCATGTGGCCGAGCGGGTAAAAGCGGCAGGCGGCATTTTCGGCGGCGCGGTGGCGGAATATCCGGAAGCGCGCAAGGCGATCTTCGCCGCGGTGGAAGCCGCGGGCGAGGCCGGGCTCGATCTCGATCTTCACTGCGACGAGACCGCGGATCCTTCTGCGCAGTCGCTGCGGCATCTGGCCGACGCTGTTCTGGAAACCGGCTTCAGGGGCAGGGTGGCGGCAGGGCATTGCTGCTCGCTCGCCAACCAGGACGAAGCGACGGTACGAACGACAGTCGAGAAGGTCGCGGAAGCGGGCATCGCCGTCATCTCGCTGCCTATGTGCAACATGTACCTGCAAGATCGTCAGAATGCGGGGTCCGTTCGTACGCCGCGCTGGCGCGGCGTGACGCCGCTCAACGAACTCAGAGCCGCCGGCGTGCCGGTGGCAATCGCATCCGACAACACGCGTGACCCCTTCTATGCCTATGGCGATCTCGACGGGCTGGAGGTGCTACGCGAGGGCGCGCGCATCCTGCATTTCGATCACCCCGCCAACGACGCGTGGACTTGGGCGAGGGCAATCGGCGCCGATCCGGCGGCATTCGGGGGATTCGGCTACAAAGCCATGATCGCGCCGGGCGAGCCGGCCGACCTGATCCTCTTCAGTGCGCGCAACTGGACCGAAGTCATGGCGCGGCCGCAGGCAGACCGCATCGTGCTCAGGGCAGGCCGGGCGATCGACCAGACATTGCCGGACTACCGCGAACTCGACGATCTGATGGGAGCAGCATGATGGACCTTGCGGGTTTCCGTTCGGCGCTGGGCGACATTTCGGTCGAGGACAATGCGCGCCTGGTGCAGCAGAAGAGCCGCGACCACTACTGGTTCTCACCCTGGCTGAAGTCGACGCTGGAGCACGTCACCGCAGATATCGTCGTCACACCGCGGGACAATGCCGACGTGAGAACAACGTTAGCTGCGGCTTACAAATACGGCGTGCCGATCACGCCGCGCGGCGCCGGCACAGGCAATTACGGACAGGCGATGCCGCTTTCCGGCGGGGCAATGCTCGACCTGAAGCAGCTCGACAAGGTGATCGATATCGAGCCGGACCGGGTCCGCGCCGGCGCCGGGCTGATCATGAGCAAGCTCGACGAGCAGACCAAGGCGGCGGTCGGCGGCGAGTTGCGCTTCCATCCCTCCACTTACCGGCTGGCGAGCATCGGCGGCTTCATCGCCGGCGGCTCCGGCGGCGTCGGATCGATCCGCTGGGGCGGGTTGCGCGCCGCCGGCAACATCCTCGGGCTGAAGGTCATTACCTGCGAGGAACAGCCGCGAGAGCTGGACCTGAAGGGCAACGATATCCTGAAAGTCGCGCATGCCTACGGCACCAACGGCATCATCGTGGAAGCGGAGATGCCGCTGGCGCCGGCGCATGACTGGATCGAGGTCGTCGCAGGCTTCGACGATTTCATGGATGCGCTGCGCTTCTCCGAGGCGATCACCCGACAGGACGGCATGCTGCTAAAGGAAGTGTCGCCGATGGCAGCGCCCATCGCTCAGGACTATTTCACGCGCTACCAGACGTTCCTGAAATCCGGTCAGGCGGTGGTGCTGATCATGGTCGCGCCCGTTTCGTTGGGTGCGCTTACCCTCTACATGGACCATCATGGCGCCGAGGCGCTCTATCGCAGCGACACGGCGGATGAGGAACTCAGACGCAAGCTGCCGCCGATCTACGAATACACCTGGAACCACACGACGCTGCGCGGGCTGAAGATCGACCCCTCGATCACCTACCTGCAAACGCAGTATCCGACGATAGACCACGTGAAGTCGATCATGGACATTTTCGGCGACGAGATGCCGATGCATATCGAGATGATCCGCTTTGACGGGCGGGTCGTGTTCTCGGGGCTGCCGATCGTGCGCTACACGACCGAGGACAGGCTGGAGGAGATCATCCGTATTCACGAGGACAATGGCTGTCTGGTATTCAACCCGCATCGCTACACGCTGGAGGAGGGCGGGATGAAAAAGACCGACAGGGCGCAGCTTGCCTTCAAGCGCGAGGCCGATCCGCGCGGCCTGCTCAATCCCGGCAAGATGATCGCCTGGGACGATCCCGACTTCGACTTCGAGTCCGGTCGCGTGTGGCTGTTTTCGTCGCTCGAAGCGCGGGGCGCGGCCTGATGCGGTTCCACGTCATCCACGCCCATCCGGTGGAGACAAGCTTCAACCGATCATTGTTCCATATCGCCTGCGAGGCCCTCGAAGCCGCCGGCCACGAGGTGGACGCGCTTAACTTGTACGAGGAGAATTTCGACGCCGTGATGAGCCGCGAGGAGCGGCTCAATTATCACAACGTGCCGGACAACATCACCGATCGCCTGCGGCCCTATGTCGACCGGTTACTGGCGGCCGAAGGCATCGTGTTCGTACATCCGGTCTGGAACTTCGGCTATCCGGCGATCCTGAAGGGCTATTTCGACCGGGTGTTCATGCCAGGCGTCTCGTTCGAGATGTCGGAGGGCACCGAGAACGGCCGCCTGCTGCCGAAGCTGACGAAGATCAAAAGGGCGGCGTTCGTCACCACCTATGGCGGTACGCGCTGGCGTTCGATGATCATGGGCGACCCGCCGCGCCTACTTGCCGGGCGCTGGGCCTGGGTCACATTCCGCAAGGCGCCAAGGCCGAAATACCTGGCGCTTTACGACATGAACAACAACAGCGAGGAGCGGCTCAAGGCGTTCCAGGAGAAGGTGAGGCGGGAGTTGTCCGCTTTCTGAGTAGGCTTAGTGATTGTCCCGCGGGATGCCCTTCGACTGGCCGATGCGCTGGTATTTGACGGCCGGTTTCAGCACCATGCCCTCGGACAGCTGGTCGACCATGCCGCGCTGGATTTCCTGCCACGGCGTCTGGTGTTCGGGGTAGTGGAACCCGCCGTTTGACTTGAGCGCCGTGCGCCGCTTTTCCAGTTCCTCATCCGGGACCAGCATGTTCGCCTCGCCCTTCTTCAGGTCGATGCGGACCCTGTCGCCGGTCTTCAGCAGCGCCAGCCCGCCGCCGACGGCAGCCTCGGGCGATGCGTTGAGGATTGAGGGCGACCCCGACGTGCCGGACTGACGTCCGTCGCCAATGCAGGGCAGCGAATGCACACCCTTCTTCAACAATGAGGCGGGCGGCTGCATGTTCACCACCTCGGCGGCGCCGGGATAACCGACAGGGCCGGCACCGCGCATGAAGAGGATCGAATGCTCGTCGACGCCGAGATCCGGATCCTCGATGCGGTGGTGGTAGTCTTCCGTGCCCTCGAACACGACGGCATTGCCCTCGAACACATCCGGATGGTCCGGATCGGAAAGGTAGCGGTCGCGGAACTCCTTCGAGATCACGCTCGTCTTCATGATGGCGCTGTCGAAGAGATTGCCGCGCAGGTTGATGAAGCCGGCGTCCCGGACCAGCGGATCCGACACCGGGCGGATGACCTTCGGGTCCATGTTTTCCACATCGCGGCAATTGTCGCCGATGCTGCTGCCGTTGGCGGTCAGCGCGCCCGGGTTGGGCAGCATGTCCGCTTTCATCAGTTCCGCAACGACGGCAGGCACGCCACCGGCGTGGTGATAGTCCTCGCCGAGATATTCGCCCGCGGGTTGCAGATTGACGAGCAGCGGCACCTTGTGACCGAGCCGCTGCCAGTCGTCATTGGTGAGTTCGATGCCGAGATGGCGAGCGATCGCATTGAGGTGGATCGGCGCGTTGGTCGAGCCGCCGATTGCCGAGTTGACGACGATAGCGTTTTCGAACGCCTCGCGCGTCATGATGTCCGACGGTTTGAGATCTTCGTGGACCATGTCGACGATGCGCCGGCCCGTGCGATAGGCCATCTGGCCGCGCTCACGGTAGGTCGCCGGGATTGCGGCGGAGCCCGGAAGCTGCATGCCCAGCGCCTCGGCCAGGCTGTTCATCGTCGTGGCCGTGCCCATCGTGTTGCAATAGCCGGTGGACGGCGCAGCCGAGGCCACGATGTCGGCGAAGCCGTCGATGTCTATCTCTTCGGCGGCGAGCAATTCGCGCGCCTTCCAGACGATCGTGCCGGAGCCCGTGCGTTCGCCCCGGAACCAGCCGTTGAGCATGGGGCCGACCGACAGGGCGATCGACGGAATGTTCATGGTCGCTGCGCCCATCAGCAGGGCGGGCGTGGTCTTGTCGCAGCCGACCATCAATACGACGCCGTCTAGCGGGTAGCCGTAGAGAACCTCGACCAGCGACAGATAGGCCAGATTGCGGTCGAGCGACGCGGTGGGCCGCTTGCCCGTTTCCTGGATCGGGTGGCAGGGGAATTCCATCACCAGCCCGCCGGCGGCGGTGATGCCGTCGCGCACGCGTTTCGCCAGTTCCAGATGGTGTCGGTTGCACGGGGAGAGGTCGGAGCCGGTCTGGGCGATGCCGATGATCGGCTTGTCGCCCTGCAATTCCTCACGCGTCAGCCCGTAGTTGAGATAACGCTCGAGATAGAGCGCCGTCATCGCAGGATTGTCGGGGTTGTTGAACCATTGCCGCGAACGAAGTTTCGGCTTGTCGCCTTTGCCTGCCATGGGAGCCTCTTGGTGGGAGCGGTGTAGTCACTGTTAGCGCCTTCCATGTGGCTTGTTCAATGGCGAATGAGGGCCGTGCGGTTCGCCCCGCGTTGCAGGTGAGGCTTCGCGGCGCTATGGCTCGACGCATTGTTGTCGTTGAGGCGGGGCAAGAATGACGAAACTGGCAGGCAAACGCATCCTGGTGACCGCAGCCGCTTCCGGCATCGGCCGCGCTATCGCTGAACGGGCTGCGGCTTCGGGCGCGGACGTGTTGGCGACAGACGTCAACGGTGACGCGCTGGCTGCCGTTCAAGGCGAACGCATCCGCATCGCAAGGCTCGACGCGACTGATTCCGATGCAATTGCCCTGATACTTCAGGCGGAGGATCCATTCGACGGTCTGGTGAACGCGGTCGGCTATGTTCATCATGGGACGATCGAAGACTGTACGCCCGAAGACTGGCGGCGCTCCTTCATCGTGAATGTCGACAGCG
The DNA here is from genome assembly GCA_017643025.1 of Rhizobiaceae bacterium. Lineage (GTDB taxonomy): Bacteria > Pseudomonadota > Alphaproteobacteria > Rhizobiales > Rhizobiaceae > RCIO01. The sequence goes on along the minus strand of JAEPOG010000004.1, from coordinate 437,617 downwards.
CCTACCTGATGACGCGTGCCGTACTGCCGGCAATGGTGAAGGCTGGGCGCGGCTCGATCGTCACCATCTCGTCTGTTGCGTCGTCGCTGAAGGGCATCCCATTCCGCTTTGGCTATGGCGCGACGAAGGCGGCGCTGATCGGCATGACCAAGTCGATTGCCATCGACTACATCGCCAAGGGAATTCGCTGCAACGCCATCTGCCCCGGCACGATCGAGTCGCCGTCCCTTCAAGAGCGGATGCGGGCGTTGGGCGAAACGATGGGCGGCTACGAGGCTGCCCGGCAGTCATTCATCGACCGGCAGCCGATGGGCCGGCTGGGCACGCCGCAAGAGGTGGCAGCACTCGCCGTCTATCTTCTGTCCGATGAATCGAGCTTCACGACCGGGCAGACGCATATCATCGATGGCGGCATACTGGCCTGATACCTGTATTGTTTCGCGGTTCTGTGATAGCGAAAGCCGATCGAACCAAACCGAAAACGGAGTCGGTCGCCTTGTACCTGCCGCCGCGGCAATCGGAAATCGTCGAGCGCGCCCGCCGCAACGGACGTGTGATGGTCGAGGAATTGGCGCTCGAATTCGAGGTGACGCCGCAGACTGTCCGCAAGGACCTCAACGACCTGTGCGAGCGCCGGATACTAAACCGCATTCACGGCGGCGCGATCTTTCCGTCTTCGACCCACAACATGCTCTACGAACAGCGTCGGCAGATCGCCGCTGCGGAGAAGCGCCTGATTGGCGAGGCGGCCGCCGGACTGATCCCCGACGAGGCCTCGCTCTTCATCAATATCGGCACCACGACGGAGGCCGTCAGCGAGGCGCTGCTGAACCGAACCAAGCTGATGGTGATCACCAACAACATCAATGTCGCCAACCGTTTGCGCGTGTTTCCGCAGTTCGAAGTGGTGATCGCCGGCGGCGTGGTGCGTACGTCCGATGGGGGCATCATCGGCGAAGCGGCAGTGGACTTTATTCGCCAGTTCAAGGTCGATTTTGCTGTGGTAGGCACCTCTGCAATCGATGAGGACGGAGCGCTTCTCGATTTCGATTTTCGAGAGGTGAAGGTGGCTCAGGCGATCATGGCCAATGCCCGGCATGTCATTCTGGTATCGGACCGGACGAAGTTCGAGCGAACGGCGCCGGTGCGCATAGGCCACCTGTCCCAGATCAATACTTTCGTGACGGATGTTTGCGACCGCCCAGCGATCCGCCGCATCTGCGCCGAGAACGACGTGGCGCTGATCGAGACCGGCGCAAGCGACTGAATCCGAACGGTATTCACTGCACCAGCAACGGGCGCGAGCGCGCGCGAACTTCTTTCATTAACTTTCGTTTGACATTCGTTTTTGCGCCAAATAGGTTTTTCCAGCTTTCGCGAACACAAAAAATGCTGCAATGCGAAAGCAGGGGAGGTCACTCTTGGCGCGAGCTGAGCCTTACGACGTATTCGTCATAGGCGGCGGAATAAACGGCTGCGGCATCGCACGCGATGCAGCCGGGCGCGGATATTCCGTAATGCTGGCCGAGATGAACGACCTCGGATCGGGCACCTCGTCCGGATCGACCAAACTCATCCATGGCGGACTGCGCTACCTCGAACAATACGAGTTCGGTCTCGTGCGCGAAGCGCTGATGGAACGCGAAGTGCTGTGGGCGATGGCGCCGCACATCATCTGGCCGCTCCGGCTCGTGCTGCCGCATCACAGTGGACTGCGCCCGGCCTGGTTCCTCCGGCTCGGCCTGTTCATCTACGACCATATCGGCGGCCGGAAAAAGCTGCCCCCAACCCGGACGCTTGACCTGAATTCCGATCCGGCGGGTGTCCCGATCAAGCCGGAATTCGTCAAGGCGTTCGAGTTTTCGGATTGCTGGGTGAACGATGCGCGCCTGGTCGTTCTCAACGCGCGCTCGGCCGCCGATCTGGGCGCCGGCATACGCACGCGAACCCGCGTGGTCAGGGCAGAGAGAGATGGCGAGCTTTGGACGATCACGCTTGAGGATGGACGTTCCGGACAACGCCAGAACGTCACCGCCAGGCTGCTGGTCAATGCGTCCGGCCCGTGGGTGGATTCAGTCCTCGCGGCCACTGTCGGCCAGAATGACGCCGACAACATCAGGCTGGTCCAGGGCAGCCACATCGTCATCAAGCGCAAGTTCGAGCACGACAGATCCTATTTCTTCCAGAACAGCGACGGACGCATCTTCTTCGCCATTCCCTATGAGGAAGACTTCACGCTGATCGGCACCACCGACCGGGATTTCGAGGGCGATCCAGGCGAGGCGAAGATCACCGACGAGGAGGTCGCGTATCTCTGCGAGGGCGCCAGTTCCTATTTCCGCGAACCGGTGACGGCGGACGACATCGTCTGGACCTATTCCGGCGTGCGGCCGCTCTTCGACGACGGCGCATCAAAGGCGCAGGAAGCGACCCGCGACTACGTGCTGCGTACCGACAGCGGTCCCGGCAAGGCCCCGATCGTCAATATTTTCGGCGGCAAGATCACCACCTATCGCAAGCTCGCGGAGGAGGTCGTCGGAAAGATCGGAGGCCTGATCGGCAAGCGCAAGCCCGCCTGGACCGCCGGCGCGGCGCTTCCGGGCGGAGATTTCCCCGCGGATGGATACGAAGCCCAGGTGAACGGGTTGCTGGCCGACTACCCTTTTCTGGCGCGCTCCCACGCCCGCCGGCTGGTCCGGCTCTACGGAACGCGTGCGCGCGCCCTACTCGGCAACGCAGGTGCGTTGAAGGATCTGGGCCGGCATTTCGGCGCAGACCTCTACGAGGCGGAGGTGACTTATCTCGCCCGCCAGGAATGGGCTGCCACGGCCGACGACGTTCTATGGCGGCGAACAAAGCGCGGGCTCGTCACTTCGGCAGAAGAAGCATCGGAACTCGATGCGTTTCTGCACGACTACACGCAAACCCTGCACCATCAGGCTGCGGAATAGGGAGGCGGGGCGATGCTTGAACTGAAAAACGTCTCCCTTGCCGTCGGCGCCGAAAACTGGATCGACGACGTTTCGCTCGCGCTCAGCAAGGGCACGCTCAACGTGCTGCTGGGCCCGACGCTTTCCGGCAAGACGAGCCTCATGCGGCTGATGGCTGGGCTGGACCGTCCGAGCTCTGGGTCGGTCTGGTTTGACGGGCAGGACGTAACTGGCGTGCCGGTGCAGCAGCGCAACGTCGCGATGGTCTACCAGCAGTTCATCAACTATCCGGCGATGACGGTGTACGAAAATATCGCCTCGCCGCTCAGGGTGCGCGGCGCGGACAAGAAGCACATCGACGCCGAGGTTCGCCGCGCCGCCGAGCTGCTCAAGCTCACGCCCTATCTCGACCGCACGCCGCTGCAGCTTTCGGGCGGGCAGCAGCAGCGCACAGCCCTGGCGCGGGCTATCGTCAAGAACGCCAGCCTCGTGCTGCTCGACGAGCCGCTGGCCAACCTCGACTACAAGCTGCGCGAGGAATTGCGCGAAGAGCTGCCGAAGGTTTTTGCCGAAACCGGCGCCATCTTTGTCTACGCGACGACCGAGCCGCACGAAGCACTGCTGCTGGGGGGCAGCACGGCTACTCTCAACGAGGGTCGGGTGACGCAGTTCGGACCGACGATCGAAGTCTTCCGTAAGCCCAACGATCTGGTGACGGCGCGGACCTTCGCCGATCCGCCTCTCAACACGATCGTCCTGCCCAAGAAGGGCGCGAAATTCAGCCTTGATGGTGGGGCCGACCTCCCGGTGCCCGTCGAACTGGCGGACATAGCCGATGCGGCGTACACAATCGGCTTTCAGCCCCACCATCTCTCCCTCCGCCCGCCCGTACCCGGCGCGAAGGCCCTGCGGGCGCGGGTTCAGGTGACCGAGATCACCGGCTCGGAGAGCTTCGTCCATGTCGAGTTCGGGGGCTCGCGCTGGGTGATGCTGTCGCACGGCATCGTTTCGCTGGAGCCCGATGAAACGGTCGATGTCTATATCGACCCGCGGCACCTGCTGGTCTTCGACATGGACGGCAACGCCGTGCGTGTTCCCGACAGGAAGGCGGCCTGAGCGATGGCGCGTATCGATCTCGATCATATCCGCCACGCCTACACCGCCGACCCGCGGTCGGAGGCGGACTACGCGCTGAAGGAGGTGCATCACACCTTCGCCGACGGCACTGCCTGCGCGCTGCTGGGGCCGTCGGGCTGTGGCAAGACCACGTTGCTCAACATCATTTCCGGTCTGCTCAGGCCGAGCGACGGCAAGGTGCTGTTTGACGGGCGCGACGTCACCGCGCTTTCGACCGAGGAACGCAACATCGCACAGGTGTTCCAGTTCCCGGTCGTCTACGACACGATGACTGTCTACCAGAACCTCGCATTCCCTCTCCGGAACAGGGGTGTGCCAGAGGCGGAGGTTGACACCCGGGTCCGCGAGATCATCGACATGATCGACCTCGGCGGTATGGCCGACCGCCGCGCCAACCGGCTGACAGCGGACAGCAAGCAGAAGATCGCGCTCGGCCGGGGGCTGGTTCGCTCCGACGTCAACGCGATCCTGTTCGACGAGCCGCTGACCGTCATCGACCCGCACATGAAATGGATGCTGCGCTCACAGCTGAAGCAGCTCCACCGCCGGGTCGGCTTCACAATGGTCTATGTCACGCACGACCAGACCGAAGCGCTGACTTTCGCCGATGTCGTGGTCGTCATGTATGAGGGCGAGATCGTTCAGATCGGTACGCCGGCCGAGTTGTTCGAGCGTCCGAGCCACACATTCGTCGGCTATTTCATCGGCTCGCCGGGGATGAACGTGCTGCCGGTCAAGCTCGACGGTACGACCGCGCGCATCGGCGAAGTAGCAGTCCCGCTGCCAGCCCCGGTGAAGATCGAGAACGGCGCCAAAACCGAACTCGGCATCAGGCCCGAATATCTCAGCCTCGGGCGCGAGGGCGCGCCGTTCGCCATCTCCAAGATCGAGGACATCGGCCGGCAGAAGATCGTGCGCGGCACGCTCGAGAGTCATCCCGTCGCCGTCGTCGTTGGCGAAGACGGTGAAATTCCGGCCGATGCAAGGCTCGCCTTCGATCCCGCCGGCATCAACATCTACGCCGACTCATGGCGCGTCGAACCGGAGGCGCGGGCATGAACAAGACGCTCAACAACCGTGCCTGGTTCATGGTGCTGCCGGTCCTGCTGCTGGTCGCCTTCAACGCCATCATCCCGCTGATGACGGTGGTGAACTATTCGGTGCAGGAAACGTTCGGCAACAACCTGTTCTTCTTCGAAGGCTTCAAGTGGTACGAGCAGGTGCTCACCTCGAGCCGCTTCCACGCCTCGCTGACGCGGCAGATCATCTTCACGCTGGTCATCCTGGCGATCGAGATACCGCTTGGCGTCGCGGTCGCGCTCGCCATGCCGCGCTCGGGGCCTTGGGTGCCGGTGTGCCTGGTGCTGATGGCGCTGCCGCTGCTGATCCCGTGGAACGTCGTCGGCGCCATGTGGAACATCTTCGCGCTGCCGGACATCGGGCTGCTCGGCTACGTCATCAACGCCATCGGCATCGACTACAACTTCACGCGGCAGCCGGGGTCCGCCTGGTTCACCGTCGTGCTCATGGATGTCTGGCACTGGACGTCGCTGGTGGTGCTGCTCGCCTATGCCGGGCTGCGCTCGATCCCCGACGCCTATTACCAGGCTGCGCGCATCGACAGCGCATCGGCATGGTCCGTGTTCCGCTACATCCAGTTGCCGAAGATGCGGCGCGTGCTGACCATCGCGGTCCTGCTGCGTTTCATCGACTCTTTCATGATCTACACAGAGCCCTTCGTCCTGACCGGCGGCGGACCGGGCAACACGACGACCTTCCTGTCGATCGATCTGGTGAAGGCCGCGCTCGGCGAGTTCAACCTCGGCATCGCGGCGGCGATGAGCGTCATCTACTTCCTGATGACCCTGCTCGCCTGCTGGTGCTTCTACACGCTGATGACCAGGGGGGACGAGCAATGAGGCTGCGCTGGCTGGTCCCCACCGTCTACATCATATTCCTGATGCTGCCGATCTATTGGCTTATCAATATGTCGTTCAAGACGACAAACGAGATCCTTGGCGGCTTTTCGCTCTATCCGCGCAACTTCACGACGGCGAGCTATGTCGAGATCCTGACCAACCCGGTCTGGTACAATGGCTATCTCAGTTCGATCTCATATGTGGTGATCAACACGGTCATCTCGGTGACCGTAGCGCTGCCGGCGGCCTATGCGTTTTCGCGCTACCGCTTCCTCGGCGACAAGCACCTTTTCTTCTGGCTGCTGACCAACCGAATGGCGCCGCCGGCCGTGTTCGCGCTGCCGTTCTACCAGCTCTATTCGGCCATCAACCTGTTCGACACGCCGTGGGCGGTGGCTCTCGCGCATTGCCTGTTCAACATTCCGCTGGCGGTGTGGATTCTCGAAGGCTTCATGTCCGGCGTGCCGAAGGAGATCGACGAGACGGCCTATATCGACGGCTATTCATGGCCTCGCTTCTTCGTGAAGATCTTCATGCCGTTGATCGCGAGCGGCATCGGCGTCACCGCTTTCTTCTGCTTCATGTTCTCGTGGGTGGAGATGTTGCTCGCCAAGTCGCTGACGGCTGTCGCCGCCAAGCCGATCGCCGCCGTGATGACGCGCACCGCATCGACGTCCGGATACGAGCTCGGGCTTCTCGCCGCCGCCGGGGTGCTCACCATCATTCCGGGCGCGCTCGTGATCTATTTCGTCCGCAACTACATCGCCAAGGGCTTCGCCCTCGGGCGCGTGTGAGGAAGGGAGGAAGCTATGTTCGACCTCAGCTGGATGGCCTGGACCTGGCAGACGGCAACCTTCTTTGCCGTGATCGCGCTATTGCTGGCCGGCATGACGGCGTGGGAGTTTGTGAGGCCCGGCGGCGCACCGCGCGACGGCGTGCTCGGTCTCCACACGACGCGCGGCGACCGGCTTTTCATATCGCTGCTTGGCAGCGCCTACATCCATCTCGCTTGGTTGGGTCTGATCGGACCCAACCTGTGGTGGGCTCTCGCTCTCTCGATCGTTTACGCGGTTCTCGTGTTTCGGTTCGTCTAGAGCGGGAAAAAAGGTGGAGCGGCCGCGTGCAGGCGACCGCTCCCATCGCACTCGCAACCTGCAATTGGGAGGATACTCATGCGACGACTTTTTCTAACATCCACATCCGCGCTTGTCCTGCTGCTTGGCGCAAGTCATGCACAGGCGGGCATGGATGAGGCAAAAGCCTTTCTCGACAACGAGATAGCCGGCCTTTCGACGCTCGACCGGGCGGCTCAGGAAGCGGAGATGCAGTGGTTCATCGACGCAGCCGCGCCGTTCGCGGGCATGGAAATCAACGTGCTCTCGGAAGGCATTCCGACCCATAGCTACGAGTCGGAAGTGCTGACAAAGGCCTTCGAGGCGATCACTGGCATCAAGGTGAATCACCAGATCCTCGGCGAGGGTGAGGTGGTGCAGGCCGTGCAGACGCAGATGCAGACCAACCGCAATCTGTACGACGCCTATGTCAACGACTCCGACCTGATCGGAACGCACTCGCGGCTGCAGCTCGCGGTGAATCTGACGGAGTGGATGGCCGGCGAAGGCAAGGACGTTACCCTTCCGACGCTCGACCTCGACGATTTCATCGGCATCAGCTTCACCACGGGACCGGACGGCAATCTCTACCAGCTGCCCGACCAGCAGTTCGCCAACCTGTACTGGTATCGCAAGGACTGGTTCGACCGGCCCGACCTGCAGGAGCGCTTCAAGGCCAAGTACGGCTACGACCTCGGCGTGCCGGTGAACTGGTCGGCCTATGAGGACATCGCCGACTTCTTCACCAACGACGTGAAGGAGATCGACGGCGTGCGCGTCTACGGCCACATGGACTACGGCAAGCGCGCGCCGGACCTCGGCTGGCGCATGACGGACGCCTGGCTGTCGATGGCCGGGACGGGCAGCGCTGGCGAGCCGAACGGCGTTCCGATCGACGAGTGGGGCATTCGCATGGAGGAAGGCTCCTGCAACCCGGTCGGCGCTTCGGTCAGCCGCGGTGGTGAAGCCAATGGCCCCGCTTCGGTCTACGCGATCCGCAAATGGGACGAGTGGCTGCGCGAATATGCGCCTCCGGGAGCGGCGAGCTACGACTTCTACCAGTCGCTGCCGGCGCTCAGCCAGGGCAACGTCGCCCAGCAGATCTTCTGGTACACGGCGTTCCTGGCCGACATGGTGAAGCCGCAGTCGGAAGGCAACAACACGGTCGATGCCGACGGCAACCTGCTGTGGAAGATGGCGCCCTCGCCTCATGGTCCCTACTGGCAGGAAGGCCAGAAGGTCGGCTACCAGGACGTGGGTTCGTGGACGATCCTGAAGTCGACACCGACCGACCGCGCCAAGGCCGCATGGCTCTATGCGCAGTTCACGGTGTCGAAGACGGTGTCGCTGAAGAAGGCGCATACCGGCCTCACCATCATCCGCGACTCCGACATCAGGCATCAGTCGTTCACCGACCGCGCGCCCAAGCTCGGTGGCTGGGTCGAGTTCTACCGCTCGCCCGACCGCGTGCGCTGGTCGCCGACCGGCATCAACGTGCCTGACTATCCGAAGCTCGCCCAGATCTGGTGGCAGCAGATCGGTGACGTGAACTCCGGCGCGTTCACGCCGCAGGAAGCCATGGACCGTCTCGCCGAAGAGATGGACGTCACCATGGCCCGCATGCAGGCAGCGGACGAGCAGGCCAACGTTTATGGCGGCTGCGGACCCCGCCTGAACGAGCCGAAGGACCCGTCGGAATGGCTTGGCCAGCCGAACGGCCCGAAGGCCATGCTTGAAAACGAGAAGCCGCAGGGCGAAACAATCGCCTATGAGGAACTCATCAAGCAGTGGACGATGGAGTAAGCGGGACGCCGCATTGATCGCGGCGACCGAAGAGACAGGGGAGGCGGCCTCGGGCCGCCTCCCCTTGCCATGACAGGAGGAGAGGATGGCGGGCCGATACGTACTTGCAATCGACCAGGGCACCACGTCGAGCCGGGCGATCGTGTTCGACGGCAGGATGAACCCCGTGGCGACAGGGCAGAAGGAGTTCCCGCAGCACTATCCCGCCTCCGGCTGGGTCGAGCACGACCCGGAAGACATCTGGAAAAGCGTGATTGCGACGGTTCGCTCTGCGCTGCGCAAGGCGAAGCTGGACGCGAGCAAGATCGCGGCCATCGGCATCACCAACCAGCGCGAGACGGTCGTTGTCTGGGACAAGGCGACCGGCAAGCCGATCCACAATGCCATCGTGTGGCAAGACAGGCGGACGGCCGCCCTTTGCCAGAAGCTCAAGAAGCGCGGCCTGGAAGCGAAATTCTCGAAAAAGACAGGGCTGCTGCTCGATCCCTATTTCTCCGGCACCAAGATCGCCTGGCTGCTCGACAATGTGAAAGGCGCGAGGGCGCGTGCGAGGAAGGGCGAATTGCTCGCCGGCACGATCGACACGTTCCTCATCTGGCGGCTCACCGGCGGCAAGTCGCATGCGACCGACGCCACCAACGCCTCGCGAACGCTGATCTACAATATCGCCACCGGCGAGTGGGACGCAGAACTGCTGAAGCTGCTCGACATTCCCGCCACGATGCTTCCCGAGGTGAAGGATTGCGCCGCCGATTTCGGCGCCACCGAGAAGAAGCTGTTCGGCGCCGAGATTCCGATCCTGGGCGTCGCGGGGGACCAGCAGGCAGCGACGATCGGGCAGGCCTGTTTCGAGCCGGGCATGATGAAGTCGACATACGGCACCGGCTGCTTTGCCGTGCTCAATACCGGCACGGAACTGGTGCGCTCGAAAAACAGGCTGCTTTCGACCATTGCCTATCGTCTCGACGGTAAGGTGACCTATGCGCTTGAGGGTTCGATCTTCATCGCGGGCGCTGCCGTGCAATGGCTGCGCGATGGGCTGAAGATCGTTCGCCGCGCGGCAGACACCGGCGAGATGGCGGCGCAGGCCGATCCGACGCAGCAGGTCTATCTTGTGCCGGCATTCGTTGGGCTCGGCGCGCCGCATTGGGACGCCGACGCGCGCGGCGCGATGTTCGGCCTGACGCGCAACTCGGGCCCCGCTGAATTCGCGAAGGCAGCACTCGAAAGCGTGGCCTTCCAGACCCGCGACCTGCTCGACGCGATGAAGAAGGACTGGCCGCGCGGTGGCGGCGAGACTGTGCTCAGGGTGGATGGCGGCATGGTGGCGTCCGACTGGACCATGCAGCGGCTGGCCGACATTCTGGACGCGCCTGTCGATCGCCCGAAGATACTGGAGACTACCGCGCTGGGTGCTGCCTGGCTCGCCGGTTCGCACGCCGGCGTGTGGCCGGATGCGAAGGGATTCGCCAAGAGCTGGGCATTGGAACGGCGCTTCAAGTCGGCCATGGCCGACGACGAACGCAAGCGCCTCATCAAGGGGTGGCGCGATGCGCTGCGGCGCACGCGGACGGCATAGAAATCTGGAAGGATGGTGGGCGTGACAGGGATTGAACCTGTGACCCCTACGATGTCAACGTAGTGCTCTCCCGCTGAGCTACACGCCCATCCGACGCGCGCTTACACCATACGGGCCGTGTCGGGTCAATAGCGTGGTTTGCGCCTCGTTTCGCGGCCGTCAGGCCGCCGCCAGCATGCGGTCCACCTCGTTGACGAGATCCTTGAGGTGGAAGGGTTTCGACAGGATCTTTGCATCCTTCGGCGCATTCGAATCCGGGTTCAGCGCCACGGCCGCGAACCCGGTAATGAACATCACCTTGAGGTCGGGGTCGAGCTCGGTGGCGCGCCGGGCCAGCTCGATGCCGTCCATTTCAGGCATGACGATGTCAGTCAGCAGGAGCGAGAAGGCTTCCTCGCGAACGCGCTCATAGGCTGATGCCCCATTGTCGAAGTCGATCACGTCGTGACCGGCCCGCTCGAGCGCCTTCACCAAGAAGCGGCGCATGTCTCCGTCATCTTCCGCCAGAAGTATCCGTGCCATCAATCCTACCGACCGAATTCAATGCCGCCGCAGGCAGCGCCGCCCCGTTAACCATAGCGCTATATGTGGGGCCGCGGGTAAACATCAAGTGAATGCTCTCCCTGTATCCCGTTGTTTGCAATACATTCGTTGGCCGGTGGCGCGACTGGACAGGGAACGCAATATTGGGCACGCTCGACCGATGAGACGGGATTCCCGGCGGGGCTGCGCATGACGGCAAGCGAGGACTTTGTGTCCGTGCCTCCGTTTTGCGTGGCGGAGGCGGCGGAACAGCGCGTACCGTTCGTATTCAACTCGCCGCACAGCGGGCGCTATTATCCCAACCGCTTCCTCGCCATGGCGAAGCTTGATGCCGAAACCATCCGCAAGTCGGAAGACTGCTTCGTCGACGAACTCTTCAACGGCGCGGTGAGGCTGGGCGCGCCGCTGCTTTCAGCAAACTTTCCGCGCGCCTATCTCGACGTGAACCGCGAACCCTGGGAACTCGACCCGCGCATGTTCGCCGAGCCGCTGCCACCTTTTGCCAATATCCGTTCGCCGCGTGTGGCCGGCGGCCTCGGAACCGTGCCGCGCCTGGTGGGCGAGGGGCTGGACATCTACGGGCGGCGCCTGCCTTTGGCTGAAGCAGCGCAGCGCATCGAACTTTTTTACAAGCCCTATCACGAGACGCTGAAGCGGCTGATCGCGCAGACGCATGCGCGTTTCGGTCATGCGGTCCTGATCGATTGCCATTCCATGCCCGCCAGCATCCGGGTCGGCGACAATGGTGTACGTCCGGATTTCATCATCGGCGACCGGTTCGGAGCGTCGGCTTCCGCCGCGTTGACGGAGCACGCGATCAACATACTGACCGAGATGGGCTACGCGGTCGCCCACAACAAACCCTATGCGGGCGGGTTCATCACCGAACATTACGGCCGCCCGGCGCGCGGTCTGCACGCCCTGCAGATCGAGATCAACCGCGGGCTCTACATGAACGAGCGGACATATCAGAAGACGGGCGGATTTGCTGCGCTTGCGAACAATCTCACGCGTTTTGCAGCCGAACTCACCACCTTGCCGGATATGTATCTCGAGGCCGCGCCGCTGGCTGCCGAGTGATGCAAACTTATTGAAATCAAGACAAAAAAAGACCGCATCGTGGTGACGACGCGGTCCAAGTCTAGGGAGGAAACGCCCAAGGAGGGCTAGACAGAAACTCTGTCTAAGGGCGAGTTTATGGTGCAATGCACAAATGTCAAGCGGGCTGCATACAGACTTGCCGTCTGTCCCCAGCGACCGGCAGCAGATGACAAGAGGCGACAACATTGACTGAAATGCTGGACTTTATGCGCGTGCTCGCGGACGCCGCCGCCGGGGAAACCCTGAGCCGCTTCCGGCGCCGGCCAGCGATCGACAACAAGCTGGCGGATGGCTTCGACCCTGTCACCGAGGCTGACCGCGAAGCCGAGCGGGCAATCCGGGCGCTGCTGGGCGAGCGCTTCCCCGCCGATGGCATTCTGGGTGAGGAATTCGGCATCACCAACGGCGACAGCGCCCGCCGCTGGGTGATCGACCCAATCGACGGCACGCGCGCCTTCATTTCCGGCCTGCCGCTCTGGGGAACGCTCGTAGGCCTGACAGAAAACGGCCGCGCCACAGCGGGGATGATGTCGCAACCCTTTACCGGCGAACTCTACGCCGCCGACGAAAGCGGCGCATATCTCGAAAAATCGGGAGAGCGGGCGCGTCTAAAGGCAAGCGGTGTCACCGAACTGTCGGAGGCCACGATCTGCACCACGACGCCGGCGCTGTTCATCGATGGCAAGCGGCCTGCCTATGACAGGCTCGAAGGTTCGGTCCGCCTCGCGCGCTATGGCACGGACTGTTACGCCTATGCCATGCTTGCATCAGGTCATGTCGACCTTGTCGTCGAGCCAGGGCTGCAACCTTACGATATCGTCGCGCTGATCCCGATCATCGAGCGCGCAGGCGGCGTGATTACGACCTTCGGTGGGGAAAGGCCGGAGGGTGGGGGCGACATCATTGCCGCGGCTACCCCGCAACTGCATGCGAAAGCGCGCGCTTTTCTGGTTGCCGGCTGAAGTCAGACCGCCGCTTCGTCCGAGCCGGGAATAAACGCGTCGAAGGCCGCCAGCACCTGCTCGCGGTAGATATCGGCTTCCTGCAGCAATTCGTGGCGTGCTCCATCGACAGTCAGCAGCGAGCCAGCGCGCAACGCCTGCGCATATTCCTCGATAGCGGCAGTGGAGACTACCTCGTCGGCGCCGGCGGCAATGAACAGCACGGGTATATGGATCCGCGCCAGAAACTCTGGGTCGGTCGCGATGTCGACGGCCCTGCACACGGCACGTATCCATGCGACCGTCGGCCCGCCGATCGCGAGTTCCGGATGCGCCTGGTAGATCGCCTGATTGCGCGTGTAGCGCGCCCGGTCTGTCGTCAGCTTGTTGGTGGCGAAGGATGGCGGGTCCGGCGGTCGTGGCCCGGCGCCCATGTAGCGCGTCCCGAGGCCCAGGAAATAGAGCAGGCTGGATATGCGCCGCAGACGCGCCATCGACACCGATGTCGTGGCGAAGCGCAGCAGCGGGGCGCTGAGTACGATGCGCCGCACCCTGTTCACCATTGCCGGGGCCGACAGGAGCGCGATCAATCCGCCGGTCGAATGCGCCAGCATGTAATAGGGCGGGCGGCAGTCCGGGAGCGCCACTTCCTCGAATATTTGCTCGAGGTCTGAGACGTAGTGGTCGAAATTCTCGACATAACCGCGCTGCGGATCCTGGATCAGCCGGTCGGAACCGCCCTGGCCGCGCAGATCGTAGGTCAGAACACCGAAGCCGCGAGCCGTCAGGTCCCTGACGGTCTCGAAATACTTCTCGATGCACTCGTTGCGGCCCTGAACCACAATGATCGTTCCCTTGAGCGGGCGTCCTGTAGCCGGGAAACGGGCGTAGCGGATCGTCTTCCCGTCGCGCATGACCAGCAGGCCATGATCCGCCTTCGACGGCCGGGGATTGCCGTCCACCTCGAACAATTGTGCCGCCTGCTGTTCCATTCCGTACCGAGCGTGCGTTTGTCCCGCCTGATTAGAAGGCGGCGGCCAAAAAGGCAAAATCATTCGGACCAAGCGGTGAATGCCGGTAAGCACGGAGGCCGGGCTCGCCTTCGGCGACACCCGGCCTCCTGTCGAACCCGGGCGGAAGGGACGTTGCACCCGGTTCCGGCTCGAGGGGCGGCTTCGTAGGCCGCCGATCTCCAGCGTTGGTCACAGGCTATCCGGCGGTTGCTGAACGCAGTCAGAAACGGATGTTCATCAGCGGTTCATCGAGGCCGGACGCCGGTTCTTGAAATTGGAAAAGGAGACACCCAAATCAGGTGCGTGGTTGCCAGAAGGGACCACTGGCCTTGCTGCCGGGCGGCACGAAGTGCGCTTTGCGAAAAGGCCATACGCAAACCCATGTTGCTTCACGGAGAACAGACATGCGTCACGTTGATTTTTCCCCCCTTTACCGTTCGACCGTCGGCTTTGACCGGCTGTTCAGCATGCTGGACACGCTGGGCCAGCCCGACAACGGCCAGACCTATCCGCCCTACAATATCGAGCGCACCGGCGAAGACGCCTACCGCATCTCGATGGCTGTCGCCGGCTTCGGCGAGTCCGACATTTCGATCGAGGCTCACCGCAACGTGCTGACGGTGAAGGGCGAGAAGACCGAAGAGTCGAGCGAGGACAAGGACTTCCTCTATCGCGGCATCGCCGCGCGCGCTTTCGAGCGCCGTTTCCAGCTCGCCGACTTCGTCGAGGTGAAGGGCGCCGAGCTCAAGAACGGGCTGCTCCACATTGAGCTCAAGCGGAACATTCCCGACGAGATGAAGCCGCGCAAGATCGAGATCGCCGCGGGCGACTCCAAGAAGGCCCGGCAGATCGAGGCCAAAGCGGCCTAACGAACGCCGGACAAACCGGAACAGAAAAGGCGGCGCCGAGAGGCACCGCCTTTTTCGTACGTGGAGCGGCTATCAGTTGATGGCGAAGCCGCTGGGTTGCGTGCCGTCGTCGGCTTTTCTATTGCGCCATCGCAGCAGTAACCGGTCCAGCGAGACAGCGCCGGCGCCACGAACCGCAAGATAGACCAACGGGAAGAGCCACAGCAGGCGCTGATCGGCAATCAGGCTGTCGGAGAACCGATCGAACATCGCGCCGATCGTCTTAGCGTCCAACTGGTGCACGTAGATATCCACCCAGGACTGGACTGCCACGAAGGCGATCATGCCGACGGCCGCGATGCGGGTGAAAAGCCCGAGCACGATCAGCACCGGCAGGATGAATTCGCCATATGTGCCTGCGAAAACCATCAGTCCCCACGGGAAGAACGCGACTTGCGAGACGTCGCCGCTGGCGGCTTCCACGGCCGGCAGCACGATCTGGTAATAGGCGTTGTCCGAAATCGCGAAGAAGCCAAGAATGCCGTCGCCTACCTTGGTCTTGGCCGAGTTGAGAAAATAGAAATAGAGCACCGACGCGAAGATGAAGCGGGCGAACAGCCCGAAGAACCAGCCCTGGGTGATCCTCTCCACCCCGCCGACGAGCGTGTCGTAGAGCGAGATTAGCGCGCGCATTCGTTCCCCCTTAGTCTCAGCCGGATTCAATCGCGGCAAACACGCCGGATTCCAGCATCAATCCGATGGCCGCCGACAGGTCGAATTCGGCATCCTCTGCCGTTGCTTTTGAGGCAGCCTCGGCAAGCGTGTCGTCGGTGAGAAGCGCGTTCAGGAACGCAGCCGTTCCAGCAGGCACCGACCGCACCACCACGTCGTGGCCGGGCCGCGTCACCAGCCCGTTCTCCGCAATGCCCGCATCGATGCGCTGGCCGGTGCGCTCTTCGCGATTTGTATGGAAAATCGTGACCGCTGCAAATGGTGAACGGGTCAGGGCTGCAGCCGGATGCGCCACGAAACGGGCAATTGGCAGGTTGTCCGGGGGGATCGCTGCTAGGGACTGGGGCGACAATGGTGCAGCGTCGGCTGCGTGGAACGCATCGAGCCAGGCGCGTTCCAGCCGTGCCACGTCAGCGAGGTAGGGCATCGACCTGGCCGGAGCGAAGCTTTCGATGAAGGCCGGGAATTCCCGCCCGTACCTGAAAAGCAGCGGCGACTTCGGCGGATTCTCGCGGACAAACAACCGAGCCAGATCGGCAAAGCGCTGTTCGCCAACGATGCGGCTTACTGCCGGGAATATCTCTGCCAGCGCCTTGACGAGGCTGACGGTGACATTGTTGCGGTAGACATCGAAGCGCTTCGCAGGCACTCCGCCGAAAGCGCTGATCACGCCGCCAGGTGTCGGTACATACGGATCGCGGATAGCAGTGCTGAATGCGCTTTCGTGCCCGGAATCAGGCATGGCGGCGGCCGAGCATGTAGGACTGCGCGTGGCGGTCTAGTATCGCGCGGGCGGCGGCGGCCTCGGCCCGCAATACCGGCCAGTCCGGCACATCGTTGTCCCATTCGACCAGCGTCGGGATCGGGCCGCACTGGCTGATCACGATCTCAAAAAGCTTCCAGACGGCGTCGGCGACCGGCCCGTCATGACTGTCGATCAACAGCTTGTGCCCTTCGCCATCGTCCTGCTCGGCGTGGCCCGCGAGGTGGATTTCGCCGACATGCTCCAGCGGGAACTCGGACAGATAGTCCATCGCCGACGTGCCGTGGTTGGTCGCCGAGACGAAGACGTTGTTGACGTCGAGCAGCAGGCCGCAACCCGTGCGCTCGACGATCTCGTCGAGAAAATCGGTCTCGGAATAGGTCGACTCTTCGAAAAGCAGATAGGTCGACGGATTTTCCAGAAGGATCGGCCGTTTGATGGCCTGCTGCACCTGGTCGATATGGGCGCAGACGCGTTCCAGTGTGGCTGCCGTGTAGGGCAGCGGCAGCAGATCGTTCAGGAACACACCGTCATGGGTCGACCAGGCGAGGTGTTCCGAGACGAGCGCAGGCTCGTAGCGGCGGGCGAGTTCGGCAAACCGGGCAAGGTGATCGGCGTCGATGTCGCCCTGGCCGCCGATCGACATGCACACGCCATGAAGGGAAACCGGAAAGCGCTCGCGCATGGCGGTCAGGAGACGGTGCGGCGCGCCGCCGTCGCCCATGTAGTTTTCGGCGTGAACCTCAAGGAAGCCGGCAAACGCGCTGTCGCCGTTGATCGCGTCGAAGTGCTCGGGCTTGAAACTGGCGCCCGCGAGGCCGTCGACGGGGTACTTGGAAAACCGTGCCGAGGTTGTCTCGGCAACCGTGACGTGGCTGTTCATGGCGTCGGCCCCAGTTTGTATCGGGTCATCATATCGGAAGAGGCAGAAAGCGCAGGGCGCCTTCCGCCTCTCCGCCCCCGCCCGACGCAGGCGCGATGGGGTGCGCCTGCTATCTGCCAGGGGTACGTTGGTGCGCTTACGCCGGCAGGTCGCGGTCGAGCGGCTCCAGCGAGCCCATGCGGCCGTCCGGCAGGTCGATATCCATGCAGGTGCCCGCATCGACGTAGGTCCACGAGTTGCCCTGATAGTCGACGGTGGATGTGCCGGCGCAGCTGGTGCCCGGTCCGGCGGCGCAATCGTTCTTGCCTGCCATGGAGACGCCGTAGCACTTCTCCTTTTCCTGGGCGACGGCGCCCGTCGTGGTGACAAGCGATGCCGTGGAAAGCGCGGCGGCAACAGCGCCGGCAACGTAGGCAGCGCTGACAATTGTCTTGGTGGACATGAGGAACTCCTCTCCAGAATTTGGGTTTGCCGGAACGACGTCCGATGTGGAGAGGCTGCTCCTCGCAATGCTCAATTGGAAATCAAGCGCTCGCGAGTGGGCTTCACCCGGCAGTCACGCTTAGTTTTGAGTCCGGTGATCGCAGCCAGACGGTTTAACGGATCACTTCGCCGAAGCTGTCGACCTCGGTTTCGGTGGTCGCGAAACTGGTCACGAAGCGGGTGAGGATTTTGCCTTCGGCCATTCCGCCGTCAAAGCCCTTGGGCGGGTGCCACGGGTAGAACGATACGCCGGCTGCCTGCAGTTGTTCATGCATAGCCTCGGGCATGATGGCGAAAACCTCGTTCGCTTCCGGTTTCCACGCCAGCCGCAATTGTGGGGCGCTATCGATGTGGGCCGCAAGCCGTTCCGCCATGCGGTTGGCATGTCTGGCCGTCTTCAGCCAAAGGTCATCCGTCAGGTAGGCATCGAACTGGGCTGCAATGAAGCGCGACTTGGAGAACAGTTGTGCTGCCCGCTTGCGCAGGAATGGCAGGTCGGCCGCGATATCCGGGTTCAGCACTACGATCGCCTCGGCGCACCAGCAGCCGTTTTTTGTCGCGCCGAATGAAAGCAGATCGACCCCTGCTTTCCATGTCATTTCCGCAGGCGTGCATTCGAGTGCAACCATCGCATTGGCGAAACGGGCGCCATCCATATGGAGCGGCAGTCCGTGGGACCGACAAACGCCGGCTAACGCCAATATCTCATCCAGGCTGTAGATGGTGCCTATCTCGGTGGCCTGGGTGATCGAAACCGCCATTGGCTGACCGGCATGGATGAATTCGGGCGGATAGCGGTGGATCGCAGCTTCGAGCTTCTCCGTGTCGATGCGCCCCATGGCACCGTCGACCGGGCAGATGCGGGCGCCGCCGGTGAGGAACTCCGGCGCACCGCCTTCATCTTCGATCAGATGCGCTTCGCGATGCGCGAAGGCGACGCCGCCCGGTCGCGCCACCGAAGCCAGCGATAGGCCATTGGCGGCGGTGCCAGTGGCAACGAAGAAGACCGAGACCTCGCGCTCGAAAATCGCGCTGAGTTTCGCTCTGACCGCCTGGTCTAGTTCGCTGTCGCCATAGGCGCGCGCATGACCAGCGGCATGGGCGGAAAGCGCCTCGGCGATTGCCGGATGCGCCCCGGCCCAGTTGTCGGATGCGAAGTTCATGCGCCGCTTTCCCGAAAGTGATGGAATCCCTGCCGGATATGTGTCGGGTTTGGCGCGTGGTGGCAAGCGCGTGGTTCCGGGCAACAATGGGACACGGGAGCGTAGGAGGAACGGCGCGCATCAATATGTCTGCGATGCGCATTCTAGTGAAATAATCTTTCAGGAAGGTGCCGGAATCATCATGAATGCGTCTTGCGCGGGTCAAGGATTTCTGGCATCTAGAATATAGGACAGTAGTGCTGTCTTATTTATGTGCGCACCCGACGGTGAAGTTGGCCTATAATGGCGTCTGTCTCGTCCGGGTGCGGAGTTAGCCGGTTCGCGGTATCGGTAAAGACCCGCGAGACCGCAACGCGCATAGATTGAGATTGCTTGACTCACTCCGGTGGTCGGGCCATCTCCGGCTTTTCGAAAGATATGCCGACCCATGCCGAAGCGCGCCGCATCGATGTGCCTTCGGAACGATTGTCGACCGCCCCTTCCGGGGCAGAAAATGGAGGAAGGACGATGACGGATTTTGCGCCATCCCCGATGACCGTTGCGGGCGCCCGCATCCGGGCGGAGTCCTCCACGAAAGCGGCTTTGGCGAGCGGCGGCTTGCCAATGGCGCAGGGCCTTTACGATCCGCGCAACGAGCATGACGCGTGCGGCGTGGGCTTTATCGCCCAGATGAAGGGCGTGAAGTCGCACCAGATCGTCAAGGACGGTCTCTACATGCTCGACAACCTGACCCACCGGGGCGCTGTGGGCGCAGACCCGCTGATGGGCGACGGCGCGGGCGTGCTTGTCCAGATTCCAGACGCGCTTTTCCGCGAAGAGTTGGCTGCGCAGGGTATCGAACTGCCCGAGCCCGGCCACTACGGCGTCGGCCACGTGTTCATGCCGCAGGACGCGGAGTTGCGTGCGCACATCGAGGAGATCATCCGCGATGTTGCGGCGGCCGAGGGCCAGCCGATACTGGCCTTCAGAGACGTGCCGGTCGACAATTCGTCACTGTCGAAGGCGCCGCACATCGCAGCGGCGGAACCGGTGCACCGTCAGGTGTTTGTCGGACGCAGCGCGGATATCGAAAGCGACGACGACTACGAGCGGCGTCTCTACATCCTGCGCAAGGTAATCTCTGCGCGCATCCACGCTGAGACCGGCGGTGTCGACAACGGCTTCTATGTCGTGTCGATGTCGGCGCGCACCATCGTCTACAAGGGCATGTTCCTCGCCTACCAGGTCGGCGCCTACTACAAGGATCTCGTCGATCCGCGCTTCGAGACGGCGTTGATCCTCGTTCACCAGCGTTTCTCGACCAACACCTTCCCGTCGTGGAAGCTCGCGCATCCCTATCGCATGGTCGCGCACAATGGCGAGATCAACACGCTGCGCGGCAACGTCAACTGGATGGCGGCGCGGCAGGCCTCGGTCGATTCCGAACTGTTCGGCAACGACATCTCCAAGCTGTGGCCGATCTCCTATGAGGGACAGTCCGACACGGCCTGCTTCGACAATGCGCTCGAATTCCTGACCCAGGGCGGCTACCCGCTTGCGCATGCGATGATGATGCTCATCCCGGAAGCCTGGGCCGGCAACAAGCTGATGAGCGAGGAGCGCGCGGCGTTCTACGAGTATCATGCCGCGCTCATGGAGCCGTGGGACGGCCCGGCGGCCGTGGCGTTCACCGACGGGCGCCAGATTGGCGCGACGCTCGATCGCAACGGGTTGAGGCCGGCGCGCTACATTGTGACCTCCGACGACCGTGTGATCATGGCTTCGGAAGCCGGCGTGCTGCCGGTGCCCGACGAGGACATCGTTGCGCGCTGGCGTCTGCAGCCTGGTCGCATGCTGCTGATCGATACGGAAGCCGGCCGCATCATCTCCGACGAGGAGATCAAGTCCGACATAGCGACCAAGCATCCCTACAAGCAATGGCTGCACAACACCCAGCTCATCCTTGAGGAGCTGAAGCCGGTGGAGCCGCGCGCGCTGCGCAAGGATGTGTCGCTGCTCGATCGCCAGCAGGCCTTTGGTTACACGCAGGAAGACACCAAGCTGCTGATGGCGCCGATGGCGACGACTGGCCAGGAAGCCATCGGGTCCATGGGCACCGACACGCCGATCTCGGCGATGTCGGACAAGTCGAAGCTGCTCTACACCTATTTTAAGCAGAACTTCGCGCAGGTGACCAACCCGCCGATCGATCCGATCCGCGAGGAACTCGTCATGAGCCTCGTGTCGTTCATCGGGCCGCGGCCGAACATCTTCGATCTGATCGGCAGTTCACGGCGCAAGCGGCTCGAAGTGCGGCAGCCGATCCTGACCAATGGCGATCTGGAAAAGATTCGCTCCATCGGACACACCGAGGACCGCTTCGACACCAAGACGATCGACATAACCTATGCCAGCGGCGAAGCGGCGGCCGGTTTGCCGGGTGCGCTCGACAGGTTGTGCGAGCGCGCGGAAGCCGCGGTCGTTGGTGGGTACAACATCATTATCCTGTCCGACCGCCAGATCGGCCCGGATCGCATCGCAATCCCTGCGCTGCTGGCGACGGCGGCCGTTCACCATCACCTGATCCGCAAGGGCTTGCGCACTGCCGTCGGGCTCGTCGTGGAATCCGGCGAGCCGCGCGAAGTGCATCATTTCTGCTGCCTGGCCGGTTACGGCGCCGAAGCGATCAACCCGTATCTCGCATTCGACACGCTGCTCGACATGCACCGCAGCGGGGCATTCCCGCCGGAGGTCGACGCGCATGAGGTGGTGACGCGCTACATCAAGTCGATCGGCAAGGGCATCCTCAAGGTGATGTCCAAGATGGGCATCTCGACCTATCAGTCCTATTGCGGCGCGCAGATTTTCGATGCTGTCGGACTGCGGACCGATTTCGTCGAGAAATATTTCACCGGCACGGCCACGATGATCGAAGGCGTCGGGCTGGAGGAAGTCGCCCGCGAGACGGCGGAGCGCCATTCGCGCGCCTTCAGCGCAGACCCTGTCTTGCGCTCGGCTCTCGATGTCGGCGGTGACTATATGTACCGCGTGCGCGGTGAGGCGCATCTGTGGTCGCCCGATGCCGTGGCCGAACTCCAGCACGCAGTGCGGACAAATTCCGCCGAGACGTTCGCCGAGTTCACGCGCCGTATCGACAGCAAGAGCGCTGAGGCCAAGACCATCCGCGGGCTGTTCCACATCAGGAAGGCCGACGAGACGGGTGCCAAGCCTGTGCCGCTCGACGAGGTCGAGCCTGCAGCAGAAATCGTCAAGCGTTTCTCGACCGGCGCCATCTCCTTTGGCGCGATCAGCCGCGAGGCGCACACCACCCTGGCGCGCGCCATGAACGCCATCGGCGGCAAGTCGAACACGGGCGAGGGCGGCGAGGAACCGGACCGGTTCATGCCGCTGCCGAGCGGCAAGCCGAACCCTGAGCGCTCGGCCATCAAGCAGGTGGCGTCGGGCCGCTTTGGCGTGACAGCGGAATATCTCGTCAATTCGGACATGATGCAGATCAAGGTCGCGCAGGGCGCCAAGCCCGGCGAGGGCGGACAGCTGCCTGGCCACAAGGTCGATGCCACCATTGCAAAGACGCGGCATTCGACGCCGGGCGTCGGCCTGATTTCGCCGCCGCCGCACCACGATATCTACTCGATCGAGGATCTGGCGCAGCTCATCTTCGACCTGAAGAATGTCAACCCGACCGCCGACGTTTCGGTGAAGCTCGTTTCCGAGGTCGGGGTCGGCACGGTTGCCGCCGGCGTCGCGAAGGCGCGCGCCGACCACATCACGATTGCGGGCTATGACGGCGGCACCGGCGCATCGCCGATGACCTCCATCAAGCATGCCGGCAGCCCGTGGGAAATGGGTCTCGCCGAGACGCACCAGACGCTGGTGCTCAACGGGTTGCGCAGCCGTATCGCCCTTCAGGTAGACGGCGGATTGCGCACCGGGCGCGACGTGATCGTCGGCGCTCTGCTGGGAGCCGACGAATACGGCTTCTCGACCGCGCCGCTGATCGCGGCCGGCTGCATCATGATGCGCAAATGCCACCTTAATACCTGCCCGGTCGGCGTTGCGACGCAGGACCCGGTTCTGCGCAAGCGGTTCAAGGGCACGCCCGAACACGTGATCAACTATTTCTTCTTCGTCGCCGAAGAGGTCCGCAAGCTGCTTGCGGAGATGGGATTCCGCAAGCTGGACGAGGTCATCGGCCGCTCGGACCTGCTCGAGAAGGAGAAGGCCGTCGAGCACTGGAAGGCGCGCGGGCTGGACTTCTCGAAGGTTTTCTACAAGCCGGAAGCGCCGGACGAGGAAATCCGCTGGACCATCCGGCAGAAGCATCCGATCGACGACGTGCTCGACCGCAAGCTGATCGACATGGCAGAGCCGGCGCTAACGGCCCGTCAGGCAGTCAAGGTCGATCTGCCGATCCGCAACACCGACCGTTCCGCCGGTGCAATGCTGTCGGGCGCCGTCGCAAAGCGCTTCGGCCACCGCGGACTGCGTGAGGACACGATCCAGGTGCGGCTCACAGGCACCGCCGGCCAGTCCTTCGGTGCGTTCCTCGCCCGCGGCGTTTCCTTCGAACTCGAGGGCGAAGCCAACGACTATGTCGGCAAGGGGCTGTCGGGCGGGCGTATCGTCATCAAGCCGTCCGCGAAGGCGAAGACCGTCGCCGACAAGTCGATCATCGTGGGCAACACCGTGCTCTACGGTGCGATCGAGGGCGAATGCTATTTCAGCGGCGTCGCCGGTGAGCGCTTCGCCGTCCGCAACTCGGGCGCCGTCGCGGTGGTCGAGGGCGTCGGCGATCATGGCTGCGAATACATGACCGGCGGCATAGTCGTCGTCATCGGCCAGACCGGGCGCAACTTCGCTGCCGGCATGTCAGGCGGCGTCGCCTATGTGCTCGACGAGGCCGGCGACTTCGCCGAACGCTGCAACATGGCGATGGTCGAGCTGGAGCCGGTGCCGGAAGAAGACGACATCATGGAAAAGCTCCACCATCACGGCGGCGACCTCGACTACAAGGGTCGCGTGTCGGTGGATGGCGACATGACCAGCCATGACGAGGAGCGGCTTTTCCAGCTGATCTCGAACCATGTGCACTACACGGGTTCGAAGCGAGGCCGTCTCATCATCGACAATTGGGCGGAATACCGTCCGAAATTCCGCAAGGTGATGCCGATCGAATATCGCCGCGCGCTGCGCGAGATGGAACGGCTGCGGATGGGACTGGCCGCGGAATAGACACCACCCGGCATGCGCGACGCACCGGAGGCGCAAGCGTCCGGCCTGCTGACCGCGAGCAAGGAAAACTGATACGGAACTGAACGATGGGCAAGGTAACGGGATTTCTCGAGATCGACAGGCAGGTGCACAAGTACCAGCCGGCGTCCGACCGCATCCGGCATTTCCGCGAATTCACGCTGCCTATGTCGGATCCGGAAGTGGCCAAGCAGGCCGCGCGCTGCATGGATTGCGGCATTCCGTTCTGCCACGGGCCGAATGGCTGCCCGGTCCACAACCAGATCCCGGACTGGAACGACCTCGTCTATAATGGCGACTGGGACAATGCGATCCGCAACCTGCACTCGACCAACAACTTCCCGGAATGGACGGGCCGCATCTGTCCCGCGCCGTGCGAGGAAGCGTGCACGCTGAACCTCGAAGACATTCCGGTCGCCATCAAGACAATCGAACAGGCAATTGCCGACAAGGCGTATGAAACCGGCTACATCCGGCCCTATCCGCCTGAGCGCAAGACCGGCAAGAAGGTAGCCGTCGTTGGCTCCGGCCCGGCCGGTATGGCGGCTGCGCAGCAGCTCGGCCGCGCCGGTCACGACGTTCATATCTTCGAGCGCGAGAGCCAGCCGGGCGGGCTGATGCGCTACGGCATTCCCGATTTCAAGATCGAGAAGCACTATATCGACCGCCGCGTCGAACAGATGAAGGGCGAAGGCGTCACATTCCATTGCGGCGTCAATGTCGGCGTCGACAAGCCGGTCGACGAGCTGCTCGCCGAGTACGACGCTGTCCTCTACTGCGGCGGTTCGGAGAAGCCTCGGCCGGCCGGTATTCCCGGCACGGAACTGCACGGCGTGCACGACGCGATGCCCTACCTGGTCCAGCAGAACCGGCGCCTCGCCAATGAGGACATCCAGTCCGTGGCCTGGCCGTCGGAGCCGATTCTGGCAGGCGGCAAGCATGTCGTCGTCGTCGGCGGCGGCGACACTGCGTCGGACTGCATCGGCACCGCATTCCGCCAGGGTGCGGTGCGGGTCACGCAGCTCGACATCCGTCCGCAGCCGCCGGAAAAGGAAGACAAGCTGACCGTGTGGCCCTATTGGGCAACCAAGATGCGCACCTCTTCCTCGCAGGCGGAAGGCGCTCAGCGCGAGTTCCAGGTGGCTACGCTGGAGTTCGTCGGCGAGGACGGTGAATTGACGGCCGTGAAATGCTGCGAGGTCGATGAAAAGCGCAAGCCGATCGAGGGCACGGAGTTTCTCATCCGCGCCGACCTGGCCTTCATTGCCATCGGCTTCTCCGGCTACATGGAAAACGGGTTCGTCGATAGTCTTGGGGGCAAGCTGGAGACAGTGGTCGATGCACGCCGGTCGAGCAACGTCGCCGCGAACGACATCGACTACCGGACGAGCGTGGAAAAGCTCTATGTCGCGGGAGACGTGCGGCGCGGCCAGTCACTGGTAGTGTGGGCCATCCGCGAAGGCCGCCAGGCGGCGCGCGCAATCGACGAATTCCTGATGGGCACGACGCTTCTGCCGCGCTGACGTCAGTCGGAGATAGCGGTCGTCGTTTCGGTGCTGGCCGGCGAAGCTTGCGGCGTTGCGGCATATGGCGGCGTGGAGAAGTCGTCGGCACGGCCGGCGTGGGCCGGCGGGGCAATACCCTCGACAGCCAGCTTCTCCACAAGCGTACGCGCCTCGCGGGGCGGGACCATGCGCCCGGCGCCCAGCAAACTTTCGCCGCCGTCGAGTTCCGCGCCGCCGAGGGCAATCGGGTTGGTGCGGGTAATGTCCGGAATTTGCTCCGGCTCGATCAGCATAGGCACGAAATCGTTCGGGCCAAGGCTGGCGACACCGCTTCCGACGGCGGGACCGAGGACACGATTGAGCGGCCGCTCGACATAAAACGCCACTTTGCGTTTGCCGGCCCGCGTCAGATTGATGCCGTCAGAGCCGCGCAAGCGCACGCGCTGGCCGTTCATGTCGGGACCGACTGACGAGAAGGCGCCGTTCTCATCGACAAAGCCGTCCCAGATGTCGATGAACTCACCGCCGACATTTTCGGTCACGGTGCGATAGATGTCGTTGAAAGCAAGCATGTCGGTCGACATGGAGCTCGACTTGAACGAGGGTAAGCCGACCCAGAACAGCGGCAGATTGCGGTCGCGCACCTGCTTGGCGATGTTCTCCACCCGGCGCGTGTACTCCTCGGTCCACTTTTCGCTGCGGACCTTCTCGCGCGTCTCGTCGACGACGAGCTGCTGGCGGTCGTTTGAGCCGATCATGAAGACGACGATCGCCGGCTTCTCCTCGTCGAGGATCGGACCGAGTTCGCTTTGCCAGTCGTAATAATCATCACGAACAAAGCCGGAGGATCCATTGGCACGCGCCACGATGCGGACGCCGGGTGATTGAGCGTAGGCGGTTGTCAGTCCCTCGGCGAGGCCGTCGGCAAGAAAGTCGCCTACAACCAGCACGACCCGCGCATTGGGCAGCTTTTCGACCGCTTCCGGTTCCGGCGCCGCTGCGGCAGAGGCGCTGGCCGACGGCCGAGCGCGGCTTCGGGTGGTGCTCTCAGGCTGGCGCTCGGTTGCCCTGTCGCGCCTGCCGAACAGAAGTCCGAAGATGGTTCGCGGACGCGCGCTCTCCTCCTGAGCGAAGGCCGGTGTCGGATGAACGACAAGCCACGGCGCCGCGGCCATCACCAGGATGAGGGTGACGGCGGCCCGGAAAATCCAGCACTTCGGCGGCCGCCTCAAGCCCAAACGCGGTCTCCATCAGTATCTACGCAAGGTATTCAACACCTCTTTGCTGGGGTGTCCATCTTGCGTCAAGCCCAGCCGGTTCTGGATCGCCATGATCGCCGATCGCGAACCGGCGCCGATCTTGCCGTCGATCGGCCCGTCATAATAACCAAGCGCCGAGAGCCGGCGCTGCAACTCCTCGGTTTCCGACGAGGTAAGCCGCGTAAACGGCCTGTCCCAGTCGCGAACAAGTCCTCCGTAACCCGCTATCTGGTCAGCAAGAAGGCCGACTGCAAGGGCGTATTTGTCGGCATTGTTGTAACGCTTGAGCACGAAGAAGTTCTTGGTCATCAGGAACGCGGGGCCGTCGCGGCCCTGCAACACCTTGAGCTCGGCGTCATCGGAACCTCGCGGAAAGTCGCGGCCGTTTGCCCGCACCACACCGATCGAAGCCCACCGGTCGAGGCTCATCGAGCCGCCCGGAAACCTGCGGCCAGCGGGGAGCACGACCTCGTAGCCCCATGTATGGCCGGTTCGCCACCCGTTGCGCGCCAAAAGATTGGCTGCGGTTGCCAGTGCGTCGGGCACGGAATTCCAGATATCGCGGCGTCCATCGCCGTCGATGTCGACCGCGTAGGCCTGATAGCTGGTCGGAATGAACTGCGTATGTCCCATTGCGCCGGCCCAAGAGCCGCTCAGATGATGGACATCGATGTCACCGCTCTGCAGAATCTTGAGTGCGGCGATCAATTGCTCGCGAGCGAACTTCGCGCGCCGGTTGTCGGCATATGCGAGGGTGGCGAGCGATCGCACAACACTGCGCATGACGCGCTCGTTTTTCAGGATCTCGCCGTAGTTGGATTCAATCGACCAGATGGCCAGCAGGATATGGCGGTCGACGCCGAAGCGCTGTTCGATGCGGTCGAGCCACGGACCCCACTGACGCGCCAGCTGGCGCCCGGTCTCAATGGCGCTTTCGTTGACCCGGTTGTCGAAATAGTCCCAAACCTCGGCCCGGAATTCCGGCTGATAGCGCGCTTTCTCCAGAACCTCCGGATCAGGAGCGGTGACGCCGTGGAATGCCCGGTCGAACGTGGTGCCTGAAATGCCGCTTCGCGCCGCAACGGACCGGAAGTCGGCGACCCAGCGTTGGAATCCCGCGTCAGCCAGGGAAGCAGAGGTGAGGTTTGCCAGGATGAGACCGACCGCTATGGCGGCTGCGGCGGCGGTATGTGCGATCGCGCGGACGTTCATGCTCGGCCTCCTTCGAGTCTCACAGAAAGGGCGATCATTTTCCGAATGCGGTTAGGAAACAGTTTACCAAATCGTACCGGGAGTCATACTGGGTGTACGCAAGGTCACGATTATGTGGACTTTCTGCCGATGCGTTCAATATTCCTCAATTCCGGCGTACCAATGGTCAATGCACTGATTCGCAGCTCGATGAGGACGGACTGACATGAAGAAGGTGCGTAAAGCGGTTTTCCCGGTGGCGGGGCTTGGGACGCGATTTCTGCCGGCGACCAAAGCGATACCCAAGGAAATGCTGACGGTCGTCGACCGCCCGGTCATCGACTACGTGGTCGAAGAGGCGCGCGAGGCCGGCATCGAGCACTTCATCTTCGTGACGGGCCGCAACAAGGGCGTCATCGAGGACCACTTCGACGTCCAGTTCGAACTCTATGACACGCTCGCGCAGCGCGGGAAGGACGATGTCCTCGCCAGGATGCAGCGCATGCAGCCTATTGCGGGGCAAACCAGCTTCACCCGTCAGCAGCAGCCGCTGGGACTCGGACATGCGGTCTGGTGCGCGCGCGATATTGTCGGCCACGAACCCTTCGCACTCCTTCTGCCTGACATGATCATGCAGGCCGAACCCGGCTGCCTGGCGCAGATGGTATCTCTCTACGAGAAGACGGGCGGCAATGTGGTCGCGGTTCAGCAATGCGATCCGGCCGAGGCGCACAAATATGGCATCGTCGGGCGAGGCAAGGCTGCCGGACCCGGCTTCGAGATCACCGAAATGGTGGAGAAGCCGCCGAGGGGAAAGGCGCCGTCGAACTTCTACCTCAACGGCCGCTACATCCTGCAGCCGGAGATATTCGACATCCTCGCCGACCAGAAGCGCGGAGCCGGCAACGAGATCCAGCTCACCGACAGCATGCTGACGCTGAAGGACAACCAGTCCTTCTATGCCTATCCGTTTGCCGGCCGTACGTTCGACTGCGGCTCGCCGGAAGGTTTCGTGGAGGCCAATATCGCCTTTTCGCTGCTGCGCGACGACATGAAGGATCGCATCGGAGGGACGCTGGCAGGCCTGCTGGCAGAAGCAGAAGCGACACTCAAACGGCGCTCCCGCGCCTGAGGTTTACCGCCTCAGCGTCAGCCCCAAATAGACGGTTGTTGTTTGGGAATCGCGGTCTGCAACATTGCTGGAAACGCGTTCGTGGCTGGCGCGGCCGGTCAGGCCGGCATAGCGGCTCATCCACCAGGTCAGGCTCAGTGCGCCGTCGAGCGTGAAGTCGCGGTCGGTACTCGCCGTGTAGCGGCGCCAGCCAGCGCCGAGGCTGGCTGTGCCTGTCAGGTTTGCGCGCAGCTGGCGCGTCACCGACAGCGATGCGTCGTAAAGCACCGAGCCAGACGAGCCGGCGACCGTCGAACCTTCTATGTCCGTACCCGCGGCGAGATTGACGACCGTCCCGCGCATCGGCGACCAAGCGATGTCGACATCGACGGAGATGCCGGAAACAGGCGCAAGCCGGCTGTCGTCGAAACGCTCGGCTATCCAGCCGGCCGACACCTCGCCGTTCAGCTTTTCGCCGGCGTCGAACTCGATGCCGGCGCGCGCACCATAGCGGTTGGCCGAACGGGCATATCCGCTCGCATCGAGCGTCTGGTCGTAGAGCAGGCGGCCATATTCGACCTCGACAAAGGGAACGAGGGCCGGGGAAATCGCATAACCGCCGCGCAGAGTAGCGGAGTAGAGGGTGCTGTTCCGGTCAACTTGAGAGAGCGTTCCGCCTGTCGAAAGAACCGCGTCGCCATATATGTTGCGCGTGACCTCGCCCGTAAGCGCTGCACGCAGGGGGCCGGCGTGCTTTTCCGCCCCAAGGCTCGCCGTCAGCGTCTGGCGCAGCGCACGGCCTGCCGTGCCGGTCAGTACGGTTGGCGAGGTCGCTTCTTCCGGGCCGCGCGAATAGCCCGCGCCAGCGTTCAGCCGGTAGTCATTGCCGATGTCTATGCCAAGGTCCGCATCCGCGCTGCCGGTGAATTCGGAGAAGCCGGAACCCGTGATGGAGGTCCGGTAAGTTCCGTCGAGGGACAGCGAAGCCGAGTGCCGCGACCGTTGCGACTGGGCGTCGAGGTTCAGGTTCGTCGACGAAAGAAAATCGGCGCTGCCGCCTGCGGTGGACTGCGCGTTGGATGTCCACTCGATGCCCTGCTGAAGCGTCGGGCGCAGGAGGAATGAGCCAACACGAATTCCCGGTGCGGCAAAGGGGTCGTCCTCCTCGGCGGATTCTATGGCCTCGATCGCCTGGGCCCTTTGAGCGTCGGCCTCGACGCTTCTGTTGCGTTCCTCGTCAAGGAAATCGACAGAGCGACCGCGAACCGTGCCGGTCGTCAGCAGATTGTCGGTGTCTTCCTCGCTGTCCGTGGGTCGGGCCGTGGCGGTTCGTGCGGCAAGCGCCCCGTTCTCGTCCAAACCATCTTCGACCTCCTCGGCCGAAGCGGCGGCGCTCCTGCGGCGTGTGCGGGCCGCAGTAAGATCATTGGTAGCCGGGCCCGTGGCGACGAAGCCGTCCAACTCCTGGTCTGCGGGACCGGTTTGATCCTCGTCGGGCACAGCGCCGGCGCTCGCAGGCCGGTATTGCGGCAGCGGCGCGCGGCTGGCTTCCAGCTCCCGCTCGGTTTCGAGCCTAAAGCGCTGGCTGGGCAGGGGCCTCAGCCCCTGGCTGTCGCGGGAACTTATTCCGCCGCGGAGTTCGCGGGCGTCCTGCGCCTCGGCCGTTCGCGCGCCAATACCCACGGCGCAACCCGCCACGAGGACTATCGCGACGCAGGAGCATGCCCGCAGGTGTCTCTGGACAATGGGCCGGACGCGCAACGTCGTCACCAGGCTGGTTCCTCGGCGGCTTCGGGCGCCCCGAGGGCGCCAAATCTTGCCGAACCGTAAACACCGATGGTTAACGGAGCGTTGATTTCAGGCTGTCGGAAGGTGCGCTAGCACCTGTGGCGCGGGTGGTTTCGAGGTTAGTCGTCGCGCTCGACGAGAAGGTCCCCCGCGCGCGCCGAAACGATGCGGACGCGGGTGCCTACCGGCATGTCCGCCCCTGCTACGCGCCAGGTCGTGTCGCCAATGCGCACGCGGCCGAATCCCTCGCTGATTGGCTCGTGGAGAGTAGCGGTCCGGCCGACGAGCTGCTCGCCGCGCTGGTTGAGCAAGGGCTGGTCGGTCTCCTTTTGCGTCGCCGCCATGATCTTCTTGCCGAGATAGGCGGAGGCGACGGCCAGTACGAGGAACACGAGCACCTGCACCTGCCATGGCCAGAAGAA
This sequence comes from Rhizobiaceae bacterium, assembly GCA_017643025.1. Classification (GTDB taxonomy): domain Bacteria; phylum Pseudomonadota; class Alphaproteobacteria; order Rhizobiales; family Rhizobiaceae; genus RCIO01. The sequence goes on along the minus strand of JAEPOG010000004.1, from coordinate 406,141 downwards.
GTAACCCCAGAACTGAAGCGACAGCGCACCGACCAGGATGGCGGCGATACCGATCCAGAGCAGGAAGACGCCCGGCAGGATGATTTCAAGCGCAAGGAGCGTGAAACCCAGAACCATCCAGTTCCAGGGGCCGAGCTCGGCGAAGATGCTGGCGATCATGGCGCGTCAGCCCTGATCGGGACCGGTGACCGGGGGCCGGGCGCGGGAGGGCGCGGATGTGCGAGTGGTACCGGAGCCGGCTTCACCGAACACATCCTTGGCGATCGAGCCTATGCCGCCCAAGGTGCCGATCAGCGACGAGGCCTCAAACGGCATCAGAACGATCTTGCCATTGTTGGCAGTGCCGATCTTCGCCAGCGCCTCGGTGTATTTCTGGGCGACGAAGTAGTTGATGGCCTGCACGTCGCCCTTGGCAATCGCCTCCGAGACGACCTGCGTTGCGCGAGCTTCCGCCTCGGCGGCACGCTCGCGCGCCTCGGCATCGCGGAACGCCGCCTCCTTGCGGCCCTCGGCCTCAAGCACCTGCGCCTGCTTCAGGCCCTCGGCTTCTAGGACCTGCGCGCGCTTGTTGCGCTCGGCCATCATCTGGCGCGCCATGGACTCAACCAGATTGGCTGGCGGGTTGATGTCCTTGATCTCGACGCGGGTCATCTTGATGCCCCACGGGCTCGCGGCTTCGTCGACGATTCTCAGCAGACGCTCGTTGATGGCGTCGCGGTTCGAGAGGAGTTCGTCGAGGTCCATCGAACCCATGACCGAGCGGATGTTGGTCATGGTGAGGTTCAGGATGGCGTTTTCCAGGCCCGACACCTGATACGCGGCCTGAGCAGCGTTGAGCACCTGGTAGAAGGCGACGCCGTCAACCGCCACGATGGCGTTGTCGCGCGTGATCACCTCCTGGGTGGGCACGTCGAGAACCTGCTCCATCATGTTCATCTTGGCGCCAATGCGGTCGATGAAAGGCACGATGATGTTGAGGCCCGGCGCCAGCGACCGGGTGTAGCGGCCGAAACGCTCGACTGTAAAATTGAAACCCTGCGGAACGGTCTTGATGCCCGCGAAGATGAGCAGCAGGACCAGTAAGACAAGAACCGCTATGACGATGTCGAAACCCGAAAACAGCATGCGGTCCTCCTGTCCAAGTCGCGACCTCGCGCGCAGGCAGCAGACCTAGCACGATTCGCGGCCTTCAGGATGTAGGGAGCGGCCGCGGCGGTTGCAAACCGGGCAGCACTTCCGCGGTGTCTACAGCCAGCCGCCGAGCTCGCGCCGTACCAGCTTTTCGATCACCTCCATCCCCTCGGCGCTGTCGTTCAGGCAGGGGATGTGCGCGAATTTCTCGCCGCCGGCATGAAGGAATATCTCGCGCACCTCGCCGTCGATCTCTTCCAGCGTCTCGATGCAGTCGGCCGAGAAGCCGGGATTGACGATGGCGATGCGCTTCACCCCCTCGGCGGCCAGTCTCTCGACGGTCTTGTCGGTGTAGGGCTGAAGCCATTCCTGCGCGCCGAAGCGCGATTGGAAGGTGGTTATCAGCTTCTTGTCGTCCCAACCGAGGCGTTCGCGCAGCAGGCGCGTCGTCTTCTGGCAGTGGCAATGATACGGATCGCCCTTCTCGAAATAGGCCTTCGGTATGCCGTGATAGGAGGCGAGTACGATCTCCGGCTGGAAGTCGAGACCGGCGAGGTGCCCTTCAATCGAGCGCGCCAGCGCGTCGATGTAGACGGGTTCGTCGAAATAAGGCGGCAGGCTGCGCACCGTCGGCATGTGCCGGATTTTCATCAGCGCACGGTAGAGCTGGTCGTTGGCCGTGGCCGTCGTTGTAGCCGAGAACTGTGGATAAAGCGGCACAGACAGAATGCGGTCGCAACCCTGCGCCATCAGTCGGTCGACTGCGCTGCGGATAGACGGGTTGCCGTAGCGCATGCCGTATTCGACCCTGATCCTCGATTCCCTGGCAAACGCCGCTGCAAGCTTCTCGGCCTGGGCGCGGGTGATGACGCGCAACGGAGATTCGTCGTGCTTCGTGTCCCAGATCTTCCTGTAGTTGGCCGCCGTCTTCGGCGGGCGTGTGGTCAGCACGGCGCCGTAGAGAATGGGCTTCCAGATCAGCTTGTTGAGCTCGATCACCCGGGGATCGGACAGAAACTCGCGCAGATAGCGGCGCACCGAGCCGGTGTCCGTACCATCTGGGGTTCCGAGATTGACGAGCAGGACCCCGATCTTGCCGATGTTGACCGGAGGGTGGCCCTCGGGCAGCGGCCCGACTGCCTTCGATCTCTTCGCGCCAGCCTTCGCCGCTGCAGTCATTGGTGATCTCCTTGCCTGCCGGCAAGGTAGTCGATGGACCCGCCAATTCAACGGGCCGCCATGCCGCAGGGGTGATCAGTCGTGTGCCAAAGATGGCCGCATGTCGTTTGAAGCAGACTCGATGCGCTGGGCGACAAGCTCTTGCAAGCGCCACAGGTTTTTGTCGTGTAGCCCGAGCTGATCGAGCTGGCTCACGGTGTTGAGGAGGTACTCCGCCATTGATCCCAATTTCCCGGCTGCAACGGCCAGGACATCAGCAACATCCTCGATCGAAAGATTTCCGACATAGGCTCCGCCTCCCTGTCGATTGCGAACGTCACCGCCCGTACCGCGCCCAAATCGGTGTCGACGTTGATCCATCGCGCCGGAAACGGGTGGGGAACGACCTGAACCTCGCGCTTAGATAGCGAAAAGAGGTTCTCCGTTACTGCGTCGGGCGGGAGCTTGAAAACAACGCCAGTGCAACTGCCGCCGCGATCCAGCGCAAGCATGAGACCGGGTCGCTCGGCCGAGCCGCGAAACCATCGGTCCCACCCCAGGCAGAATGAGCGATGCCATCCGCGCGCGCGACCAGACCTCTGTTCGACATTCTGACACGCAGGATTCCAGATCAACGAACCGTAGGCAAAGACCCAAACATCTCTCGCGTCGGGCGCGGTCCTGAGGATTTCGGACACCACGGCTTGATGATCGGCGTCGGTTGCTGGCCTTGTATCGGGAGGGAACGGAGCGGGTGGTGCGCTTGGGTCATGCGCTACACGCGCAACGAGTTCCGGGGTCAGCCGCATCCGGCGCCGTTTCATCGTACGAACTACCCGCCAAACAGACCAACAATGATATCCATACCGCCAGTTGAGTGGTCAAACGAATTCGGTGCGGACAAAAAAGGGCGGGCCGAAGCCCGCCCCTTTGTTCGCCGCTGTGCCGGATCAGTTGGCTGCCGGAATCGTCAGCTGCGCGCCGATCTTGAGGTTCTTCGGATTGATGTCCGGATTGGCCTCAGCGATCATCGTCCACTTCGTGGCGTCGCCATAGACCGCCTTTGCGATGTCCCAGAGGCTGTCGCCTGCCATGACCTCATGCATGTTGTTGTCTGCCATCATCGGCTTGTCGCCCTCGGCAGCCGCCATTTCAGTCTTCTCCATGGACTCATCCATTGTCTCGTCCATGGTCTTGTCCATCATGCCTTCCGAGATGCGGCCGTCGAGATACGGCGTGTAGGGGCTGTTCGCCGCCAGATAATCAGCGACCACCTGCTCAAGGCCCGGGCCGTAGTCGTAGGCGTTCTCGGCGTTGGACGCGAAGAGGCCGTAGCCGTCGCCGCCGCCGCGCATGAAGTTGTTGGTGGCGATGGTGTAGGTGGCGTCCGGATCGATCGGAACCCAGTTGCCGCCGTCATCGACCTCGACCGAGGTTACGCGGCCTTCGCCGGGCGCGACCGACTTGTCGAAGGTGTAGCGCAGACCGGCGACCTGCGGGAACCGCCCGGCGCCATCCTCGATCTGGCTAAGCCCACTCTCAAGCGAAGCCACGACGTCTGCGCCCTTGAGCTGGAAGGTGGCCAGCGTGTTCTGGAAGGGCAGAACCGTCAGCACTTCGCCCATCGTCACCGGACCGGCGTCGATTGAAGCTCGGAGCCCGCCGCCATTGGTGATGGCAAACTGGACACCCTGATCCTTGGTACGATCGAGCATGGCATCGGTGACCAGATTGCCCATCTGGCATTCCATCGCGCGGCAGTTGTCGCGGCTGCCGTCGATGGCTTCGGCGGATTCGGCGACGACCTGGTTCTTCAGCTCCTCGATGGGCGCGCCAAGCTCGCCAATGCGCGCCAGCACGGCCTCGCCCGGTGTCACGGAAGCGTCGAGCAGGATCGGTTCGCCGGAAGCTTCCTTCACGATGCCGATATCGGAGAACGTCACTTTGAGTTCGCCGAGATATTTCGAATAGGCATAGGCTTGGACTACCGGAACCTTGTAGCCAAGGGGATTGTCCACCCAGGTCGGGTAGGGGCCGACTGCGCCCTCGGCTGTGTTCGAAAGAAGCGTGTTGGAGTGTCCGCCGACCACAACGTCGACGCCGGGGATCTTGGCGATGGCCGCGAGGTCGCGCGGATAGCCGACATGGGTCAAGGCAATGACCGTTCCAACGCCCTCACGCGCCAGCGCCTTCACCTGCTCGGTGATCGAAGCGACGTCTTCTTCGATCGAGACGTTTTCGCCCGGAGAGGAGAGATCGGCCGTGTCGTTGGCCACTGCGCCGACGATACCGATGCGGCGGCCGTTCACTTCGAGGATCGTGTACGGCTTGACCATGTCGCCGAGCGACGACGCCGCACTCGCCTTGATGTTGGAACCGACGACCGGGAATTCGACCTTGGCCAGGAACCCGGCAAGTCCGTCCTCGCCGTCGTCGAATTCGTGGTTGCCGACGACCATGGCGTCGGTGCCCATGAGGTTCAGGAACTCGGCTTCGACCTCGCCCTTGTAGGTCGTATAGAAGAGGGTTCCCTGGAAATTGTCGCCGGCGTTAAGAAAGACCACGCCTTCGCCTTCCAGCGCCGCGCGGCGCTCGCGAGCGGCGGTTACGAGTCGGGCCGCGCCGCCGAAGCACTTGCCTTCGGTCTCATCTTCGGCCGAGCAGGTCGAATCGAAGCGGTTTATCGACTCGATGCGGCTGTGCCAGTCATTGATGTGCAGGATGTTCAGCGTGTAGTCGGCAAAGGATGCTTGCGCTGACAGTGTCAGCGCCGCTGCCGATGCAGTCGCGGCAAGTACCAGCTTCTTCATGACGATCTCCCGTTAGAAACTCGACAAGGCGTTTACCCTGGATTCTTGACAGTTTTTTCTGTCCTTTGCCGGCATGTTTCCATCGCCGGCGCAGCCTTGCAAGCGCAAACGCACTGTTCAGTTCGCATATTCGCGTTCGTCCGCGATCACCTTGCCGTCATTGGGTAGCGAGCCGCGCGCTGCGACAACCACCTGACCGCCCAGCTTGGTCACATCGCGAAGGGCGAGGCCGATTGCATCGGCATCGGGATCCGGCCCCGGGCCCGGCTCGACATGCAAGGTCATGGCGTCGCGTTCGCCGTCGCGGCTGACCACGAGGCGGGCGCGGCCGATTTCGGGATGGCGGCGCACGACCTCGGCCACCTGCTTCGGATCGACGAACATACCCTTGATCTTGGTGCGCTGGTCGGCGCGGCCCATCCAGCCCTTGATGCGGACATTTGTGCGCCCGCAGGGCGATGTGCCGGGCAGCACCGCGGAAAGGTCGCCGGTGCCGAGCCGTATCATCGGATAGGCGTCGTTGAAGCTGGTGACGACGACCTCGCCGACTTCGCCTTCGGACACCGGGTCGCCGGTGCCCGGACGGACGATCTCGAGGATAAGATTTTCGTTGAGGATCATGCCCGGATGCGGTGAGCCGTCATCATTCGCTGCTTCATAGGCGATCACGCCGAACTCAGCCGTCGCATAGCATTGAAGAACAGTCACACCGCGCTCGCGGTACAGGTCGCGCAGGGAGGGAAACAGCGCTCCGCCGGATACGAGCCCGAGCCTGAAAGAGGACAGATCGTGGCCGAGCTCTTCGGCCTTGTCGAACATGACCTTGAGAAAATCGGGCGTACCGCAGAACACCTGCGGCTTGAGCGCGGCGGCTGCCTCGACCTGCGTCTCAGTGTTGCCGACGCCTGCCGGGAAGACCGTGCAGCCCAGCGCGCGGGCGCCTTCGTCCAGAATGAAGCCGCCCGGCGTCATGTGATAGGAGAAGGCGTTGTGGACGATGTCGCCCGGCCTGATGCCGGCGGCATGGAATGCGCGGGCCGACTGCCAGGCATCAGGCGCCAGCGCCTGCGGTTCCCATATGGGCCCCGGAGACATGAATGCCCGGCCGCCCTTGAGCGCGGCCGGATTGGCGAAACCGCCGAACGGCGGATCGGCGCGCTGCATCTCCATAAGCTCGGCCTTGCGCAGGACCGGAAGGCGCGCCAGTGCCTCGCGTGAATTCACTTTAGCCAGATCGTGGCCATCGAGCCAGCGGCCGAGCCCGGGCGCGGACTTTGCCGCGCGCTGAAGAAAGCCGGGCAACCGGGCGAACAGGTCTTTTTCGCGATCCGCCGGCGCGCGGTTTTCCAGCTGGTCGAAGAACGCGGCCACTCACACCTCCCAAGGCTTTTTGCTGTTATCGCAGCACCCGTATCCAGCGCGCAAGATTGACCAGCGAAACAAGAGCCGATGCGACATAGGTGAATGCAGCGGCGCGCAGCACCGAACGAGCCGCCGGCAGGTCGCTTGCGTCCAGATATGCGCCCTCCTCAAGGATCGGCAGCGCCTTGCGAAAGCTGGCGTCGAATTCGACGGGCAGCGTCACGAGATTGACGATCACGCGAACAGACATGAGCGCCAACCCGACCGCCACCAGCGCCGCAAATGCCAACGGCGTGCGGGCAATGATCCCGAGGAACGGTGCGGCGATGAAGAAGACAGAAGCGACGCGGTCGGTTACGCCGGCCAGCTTCGCCAGCCGTTGCCGCCAAGCGAGCAGGCGTTCGCCACCGGAATCCTGAAGGGCGTGGCCGACTTCGTGGGCCGCGACGGCAACTGCGGAAAGCGAGCGGCCGTCATGGTGCCGGTCGAGCAGTCTCACCACCTTGGCGTCGGGATCGTAGTGGTCGCCGGCATCCGTTCGCTCGACAGCGACCGAGTCGAGCCCGAAACGGTCGAGCAAATGGCGCGCCAACTCGCCGCCGGTGCCGGGCAGGTCCGGGCGGTCGGCGCCATGACGCTCGATGGTGCGGCGAACGAGGAACTGCGGCAGCAGCGTGACTGCAAGCAGGAGCGCGATGCCGACTGCAATCAACATCGCAGGAAGTGAACTCTAGCTATCCCGCCGGACGCGGAGCCGGTCCGAGCGTCTGACCAGTTGCCGGGGCAAGAGCCGGATTGGCCACAACGGGCTGCGGCATGGGGCCATTATAGCGTGTCAGCACAAACTGCTGCGCCGCCGAGGACGTGCAGTTGAGCTGGTCGGTGCTGGCAATGGCGCAGTTGAACGCGACAGGGCTCTGGCGGATGATCGAGATGCCGGTGATCTCCACCAGCACCTGGTCTCGATACTGATAGGTGCCCTCAGACAGCTTCTGCCCGGAATCGGTGGCGATTGTCTCGAACCGGCCGTTGAAGAAATTCGTGATGCCCGTGCCGGCCTGATCGACCCACGCGCCCTCAATTCCGGATTGCACGGGAGCAGCCGCCAAACCCGGCGGCGGGCGTCGGGTGCTCACTCCTGTGCAGCCGGCAACAAACACGGCTGCTGCGAGGGCGGCCATTCCGGCCAGTTTGCCCGCATTCTTCATATCGTCGCTACTCCTCGCCGGACGTTTCCGCCGCTTTGCACCGCGTTGCCGAATCAATCCAGCGTTGCGACGCAGATTGCCGGCTATTTTACGAGAATATTGCGGAATTGCCACGGGTCCGATTTGTCAATGTCCTCGGGGAACAGCCCCGGACGGCCGTCGAGCGGCGTCCAGTCGGTATAGTAGCCGTTCACGGGGCCAAGATAAGGCATCTGGACATCGAGGCACCGGCGGAAGTCCATTTCGTCGGTTTCCACGATCCCCGCTTCGGGATTTTCCAGCGCCCAGACCATGCCGGCCAGCACCGCGGAGGTCACCTGCAGGCCGGTGGCGTTCTGGTAGGGGGCAAGCTTGCGGGTTTCATCCACCGACAGCTGAGAGCCGTACCAGTAGGCGTTTTTCTTATGCCCGTAGAGCAGCACGCCGAGTTCGTCGATGCCGTCTACGAGTTCGTTCTCGTCGAGCACATGGAACACCGGCTGCGGCTTGCCAGCTGCGCCGAACATCTCGTGCAGCGACAGCACGGCGTCGTTGCTCGGATGGTAGGCATAGTGGCAGGTCGGCCGGAAGGTAACCTTGCCCTTCTTGTCGCGCACGGTGAAGAAGTCAGCGATCGAGATCGACTCGTTGTGCGTGACCAGGAAGCCGTATTGCGCGCCCGGCGTCGGGCACCAGGTGCGGACGCGCGTGTTGGCGCCGGGCTGTTCCAGATAGATCGCCGCCTTGCAGCCCTTCTTGTGCCTGCGGCCATTCTTCGGGAGCCACTTTTCGTGCGTGCCCCAGCCGAGTTCGGCCGGCTGCAGGCCTTCCGACACGAACCCTTCCACCGACCACGTGTTCCAGAAGGTGTTGAACGGCTTTGGGAGTTTGGTGCGCTGGGTATCGCGCTCGGCAATGTGGACGCCCTTCACGCCGAGCTTCTTCATCATCTTTGCCCAGCCATCGCGGTCGCCCGGCGCGGGGGTTTTGATGTCGAGTTTCATGTCGGCGGCCAGATTGACCAGCGCCTGCTTGACGAACCAGGACACCATGCCGGGGTTCGCGCCGCAGCAGGAGACCGCGGTTGTGCCGCCGGGGTTCTTGCGCTTTTCCTCGCGTACCGTCTCGCGCAGTGCATAATTGGTGCGCGCCTCGTTGCCGGCCTTGTTGTCGAAATAGAAGCCGAGCCAGGGCTCGACCACGGTGTCGATGTAAAGCACGCCGAGCTTGCGGCAGAGCTTCATGATGTCCAGCGAGGAGGTATCGACCGAAAGGTTTACGCAGAAACCCTGGCCTCCACCTTCGGTCAGCAGGGGGCCGAGGAGCTTCTTGTAATTCTGCTTCGTCACGTGCTCCTTGAGGAAGCGGATGCCTCGTTCCTCGAGCAGAGCCTTGTCGTCATCGCGTGGATCGATGACGACCATGCGCGACTTGTCGAACTTGAAGTGCCGCTCGATGAGCGGCAGCGTGCCGCGGCCGATTGAGCCGAAGCCGATGAGGACGATCGGTCCGGTTATTTCGCCGTAGACCGGCCAGTTCGCCTTCGCCATTCGCGCGGTTCCCTCTCGTTCGATGTGTTCGGTGCGGCGCTAAACCATATAAAACTGTCACAATAAAGAGGATCGGCGGAATCAACCTGCCGCGATGGCGCGCAGCCGGGCCACAAGCGCGTCGCGGTCCGCCGTCAGGCGCTTGTATGTCAGATGTGCCGGCTCCAGCGCCGCAAGCTGGTCGGCGAAACCCGCGGCAAGGCTCGTCCTGTCGGCGTGGCGTTCCAGCACGGCCATGGGATCGACATGGATGCGGATCGTGAAAAGGATGTCGCCGGAAACCGGCATGCGGGTCAGTGTCTGGCGCTCCACCCTTACAAAGGTGGAGGCCAGCGAGCCGAAGCGGGGAACGTCAGGCGGTGTGCCGCCTGTCTTCTGCACCTCGTTTGCCGGATGATAGAGGTGATCGTCGGTCGCCAGCGCCCAATTGTGCCGCGCGACCGGATGGCCGGGTTGCAGATTGTCGAAGATGCGCCGGATCACCGTCGCCATTCGCGTGTCGGGACCGAAGCCTGGCACTGGCTTGTGTATCTGCTCCAGCGGGCGGGTGAACTTTTCCGTCAGTGTCCACGAAGACGGGAAGCAAACCGATGCGGCAGTGAGTCGCCAGCCGTCGTCGCCGCGCCGCATGAGGACCAGGTCCTCCTGAACGAGGAGCGATGCCGTGACCAGCGGCGCATCGGGCTTGCCGTCGAGTACTACGGGTTCCGGCGTACCGGCGATGCGCATGATAGCCTGGTCATGCTGGTAGATTCCGGGATAGCGTTCGGGGAGGAATGCGGTCAGTGCGTCGAGCACCTCCTGCTGGCTTTCGACCGTATCCGGTTCCGCAACGAAAACCGCATCGGGACGTTCGGCATAAAGCCGCCGCTTCTCGGCGAGATAGGCGGGGAGGGCGTCGTCTATTTCGATCCACTCGCCCGGCTCGATGGGTTTCAGCCCGATGGAGAACGGCTTCGCCGAACCGTCGTAGGGGGTGTGGACCGGTCGCGTCATCTGACAGCGATTCAAGCCGCCTTGCGATAGACCCAATAGTCGGCGCGGTCGTCGCCGACATAGCGGGCATCGGGCAAGGCGTGAACCAGTTCGACGCTGCCGCGCGCCTCCAGTTTCCCTGAATAATCGCGATAGTCGGACTGTTTCAGGTAATCCTCTCGCGTACTGACGATCACAAATCCGCCGTCGCGCGCGAGATCGACGAGGTGGTCGAGGCCCTGCGGTTCGACATGGCCAAGCGTGAACACGCCGGCACAGGTGACCATGTCATAGCAGCCGGAAAGGTCGGCGAGGCCAGGGTCCGCGGCGTTGAGATCGATGTCGGGCAGCAGCCGTTCATATGCTTGTGTGGCGCGCGCCGCATCGACCATTTCGGGCGCGATGTCGAATCCGTCGACATGGGTGAAGCCCGCGCGCTGCAACGCCACGCCTCCTAGGCCAGTGCCGCATCCCGCATCCATGATGCGAAGGTCCGTGCGAGCGGCATCGAACCACGAAAGCTGGATCGCGCGCGCCAGCGTAGCGATGATGTCCGGCGCCCTGTAGCCCTCCTCGCCGACATCGCTGTCGTAGGACTGCGCCCAGTCGCGGTAGTAATCGCGTATGCGGTCGGGGTCGCCGTCCAACGCCAATGCCTTGGCAACAGGATCCGTTGGCGCGCGGTCGCTCATCATTCGTCTCCCGTCGGTCAGCGGTCCATTGCTTCCAGTTCGTCTATCAAGCCCTCGATAACCGACAGTCCTTTCTGCCAGAAGGCGGGATCGGACGCGTCGAGGCCGAACGGCTCAAGGAGCTCGGAATGGTGTTTGGTGCCGCCAGCCTTCAGCATGTCAAAATATTTGTCCTGAAAGCCGGCTTCGGCGTTCTGGTAGACCGCGAACAGCGAATTCACGAGGCAGTCGCCGAAGGCGTAGGCATAGACATAGAAGGGCGAGTGAATGAAGTGCGGGATATAGGCCCAGAAGGTCTCGTAGCCCTCCTTCAGTGCGATTGCCGGCCCGAGGCTTTCAGCCTGCACTTCCAGCCAGAATTCGCCCAGTTGGTCGGACGTCAACTCACCGTTGCGGCGTTCCGAGTGCACCTTGCGCTCGAATTCGTAGAAGGCGATCTGGCGCACGACTGTGTTGATCATGTCCTCGACCTTCTGGGCGAGCATCGCCTTGCGTTCGCGCAGCTCCTTGGTTCGGTCGAGCAGGGAACGGAAGGTCAGCATCTCGCCGAACACGGACGCAGTCTCGGCGAGCGTCAGCGGCGTCGCCGACATCAGCGCGCCCTGCTCTCCGGCCAGAACCTGGTGCACGCCATGGCCGAGCTCATGGGCAAGTGTCATCACGTCGCGCGGCTTGCCCATGTAGTTGAGCAGTACATAGGGATGAGCCGACGGCACGGTCGGATGCGCGAACGCCCCTGGTGACTTGCCGGGCCGCGACGGCGCGTCGATCCAGCGTTTGTCGAAAAACTGCCGGGCAATATCCGCCATTTCGGGCGCGAAACCGTGATAGGCCGAGAGAACCGTATTCTTGGCTTCGTCCCAGCCGATGACCGCCTGCGGCGTTTCGGGCAGGGGCGCGTTGCGATCCCAGTGGTTCATCTGGTCCATGCCGAGCCACTTCGCCTTCATCGCGTAGTAGCGGTGGGAAAGCTTCGGATAGGCATCGCGGACCGCGCTCGCCAGCGCGTCGACCACCTCGGGTTCGACGCGGTTGGCGAGATGCCGGGAGTCGGCGATGTCCTTGAAGCCGCGCCAGCGGTCGGAGATTTCCTTGTCCTTGGCGAGCGTATTGGTGACCAGCGTGAACAGGCGAATGTTCTCGCGGAAGGTCTTGGCGAGTGCGTCGGCGGCCCCTTTTCGTTCGGAGGCGTCGGCGCTCTGCAGGAGATTGAGCGTCGGCTCTAGCGGCTTTTCCTCGCCGTCGATCTCGAATCGCAGGGCAGTCATCGTCTCGTCGAACAGGCGGTTCCAGGCGCCGCGGCCGGTGACGGATTTTTCGTGGAACAGCTGCTCGATTCGATCCTCGAGCTGGTAGGGCTTGTCCTTCCTGAGATCGAGCACCCAGGGCTTGTAGTGGGCGAAGCCGGGGTCGGCTGCGAAGGCCTTCTCCAGATCGGCCTCGTCGACATTGTTCAGTTCCAGCGTGAAAAATAGCAGATGGGCGCTGGCATCGGTCATCTTCTCCTGCACATCGCCATAAAGCTTGGCGCGCTTCGGATCAGACGTGTCGCCGGCATAGACAAGGCCGGCAAAAGAAGCGATGCGCCCGATCAGCTCCTCCATCGCCTCGAATTCGCGCAACGCAGTTCCCAGGCTTCCGTTCGCAGGCGACGCGGCACTTGCCGCGAGTTTGCCTTTCCACCGCTCCTCGAACGCCACGGCGTCCTCGGCGGCGCGCACCATGTCGCGCTTCAGTTCGGGCGAATCCATGCCGGGATAAAGGTCGCCCAGGTTCCATTCGGGCAGGTTGGCGAGACCTTTGGCGGCGGGTGCGGATTCGGCGGCAGCAGCAAACAGCATGTTGGTCACGCGGAAGTCGTTGAGGAAACTCATGAAAATCCCCGGTGTATCCGGAATGGGTGGAAAATCAGCGGGCGGATAAGGATTCGTTCACCGCTCTTCTTGAACCCTTGTTTATAGGGTTGTGCCATCGTGAGCCAATTCGGTTCCGATCACATAAACGCCAACCGCCGCGGGTACCATGACTGCATCAATCCTCGTTGTCGATGACGATCCGGTCCAACGCCGTCTCGTGGAGACCGCTCTGGTCAAGGGCGGATATGAGGTCATCGTCGCCGACAGCGGCGAGGCGGGGCTTGCCGCGTTCGACGGCCGGGGAGGCGGCGATATCGCGGTTGTCGTGCTCGACCTCAAGATGCCCGGCATGGGCGGCATCGCCATGCTGGAGGCCATGCGGGAGCGCGGCTTCGACCAGCCCGTCATAGTGCTCACCGCCCAAGGTGGCATCGACACCGTGGTTTCGGCCATGCGCGCCGGTGCGTTCGATTTTGTGGTCAAACCGGTGTCGCCCGACAAGCTGGTGACGGCCATTTCCGGCGCGCTGAAGGTTGAAGCGCTTGGCAGCGTGGCCAAGCAGAAGCAGGCCAAATCGCCATCCAGCGGCTCGATGACGTTCAATGACCTTATCGCTGCAAGCCCGGCGATGGAGCGCGTGCTGCGACTCGGTCGGAAGGCGGCGGCATCGAATATTCCTATCCTGATCGAAGGCGAGTCTGGCGTCGGCAAGGAAATGGTGGCGCGCGCCATTCAGGGTGGCGGCGAGCGGCGCGGCAAGCCGTTCGTTCCCGTCAATTGCGGCGCGATCCCCGATAATCTGGTCGAGAGTATCCTGTTTGGCCACGAGAAAGGCGCGTTCACGGGTGCGACCGAGAAACATGTCGGCAAATTCGTCGAGGCGAATACCGGCACGCTGTTCCTCGACGAGATCGGCGATTTGCCACTCGACGTGCAGGTCAAGCTGCTGCGCGCCGTGCAGGAGGGCGAGGTCGACGCCGTGGGTGCAAGGGCGCCGATCAAGGTCGACATCCGGCTGATTTCGGCTACCCACCGCGACCTGATCCAGCGGGTCAAGGACGGAATGTTCCGCGAAGACCTCTACTACCGCCTCAATGTATTTCCGATCCACGTCCCGCCGCTGCGCGAGCGGGCCGACGATATTCCGCTCCTTGTCCAGCACTTCATCGCCAAGCTCGGCAAGAGCGAGACCGGAGGCCGGGTCAAGGGCATAGCAGCCAGGGCGCTGGCCATGCTCGAGGCCTATGACTGGCCGGGCAATATCCGTCAGCTCGAGAACGCCGTTTTCCGCGCGGTGGTGCTATGCGAGGGCGAGATACTGACGCCGGACGACTTCCCGCAGATCAGGGCGCAGTCCGACGGCTTCGATCTCGGCGAGAGCGTCGAACCGGCAATTCGGGTCGACACGGTCCGGTCGCTTCGGGCGGAGCCCAGCGTCTACGCCGTGCAGTCTTCCGAAGAAGCACCGGGCAACGACGCCGGCACCGTCAAGGCGCTCGACGACAAGGGCAATGTGCGTGCGCTCGCCGATGTCGAGTCGGAAATGATCCGGCTCGCGATCGACCATTATGGCGGCCAGATGAGCGAGGTGGCGAGGCGGCTCGGCATCGGGCGCTCCACGCTCTACCGCAAGCTCAAGGAGCTGGGGATCGACCCCGACACGGGACGGGCCGAAAAGCTGGCTTCGTGACTCGCAGCCTACCTGTGCGGCGGAATTGCGAGCCGCCCGTCAAATTTTAGCTAAACTTTTGATTTACCACGTTCCTGATCGGCGGCTCTCGTCACAGTGCTGCCACTCTCTTACCGCATTCCAGCTTCAATAAGCGGCAATTAACCATTAGACTGGATATTCGGGCCAGCCCTTTGACCCGAATGTCACTGGGGACAATGTTCGGCCGGCAAGGCGACGGGTTTTGATCGAGAGCACGCGTAGTTCTGGGGGACAGGGGGCAGTTTTGTCCGCTTGGCGGAGTGCAGTCACGGGATTGCTTGTGACGGTGATCGTGCTGCTGGCCGGCGTGGCCGCCGCCAGCGCCGAGACGCGATCGCTCAAGCTCTACTTTATCCACACCAAAGAACGGGCCGAGATCACCTATTGGCGCAACGGGCGCTATCTCAGTTCCGGCCTCGATCAGATCAATCGCTTCCTGCGCGACTGGCGGCGCAACGAGCCCACCACGATGGATCCGCGGCTCATCGATCTGCTGTGGGAGGTCAACCGCACCGCGGGCGGACGCGACTACATCCACATCATTTCGGCTTACCGGTCGCCGGCAACCAACTCCATGCTGCGCAGCCGCAGCAACGGTGTCGCGAAGAACAGCCAGCATACGCTCGGCAAGGCGATCGACTTCTTCATTCCAGGCGTCAGCCTGTCCAGGCTTCGCGCCGCCGCGCTCAGATTGCAGCAGGGCGGCGTCGGTTTCTATCCGAGTTCCGGGTCGCCATTCGTCCATATCGACGTCGGCAGCGTGCGCCACTGGCCGCGCATGAACCGGAGCGAGCTCCTGGCGCTGTTCCCCGACGGCCGGACTGCGCATATCCCGTCCGACGGCAAGCCGCTTGCGGGCTACAATCAGGCCCTTGCATCCATCGAAGCAAACAGGCGCAGCGGCGGCAGAGTGCAGATCGCCAGCGCCAGCGAATCGGAGGAGAGGCCGCGCCGGGGTCTGCTCTCTGTGCTTTTCGGAGGCGCGGACGAGGAAGAGGATCAGGCGGAAAGCGTCCAGCAGGCCGCGCCGCGCCCGGCGGTTGCCGTTGCCTCGGCTGTGCAGCAGCCCGCGCCGGTTGAACCCGATCCGACGCCCGAGACAATTCTTGCATCGCTGGCGTCATCCGCTGTGCCATTGCCGCAAAGCGCACCTCGTACCGCCGTCGATTCAGGCCAGCCACTTGCCTTGGCGAGCGCCGACGCGGCGGCCGGCACGTCCCGTGAGGCGCTGGATGCTGCTGCGGCGGTTATGACAGATGCCGGCGGGCAACCTGTTGAAGTCGCGCTGAATATTCCATTGCCGACGCAGCGGCCGGACTACGCGCCAGACGCGGTCGGCGAAGCCTCGACCCAGATGGCGGAAGTTGCGCCCGGAGGCGTTCCGCTGCCGGCAGGCGTTCCGACTTCCGATCCACAGGTCGCGTCCGCAGATGCTGCGCCCGCGCCCTCGGCGACAGTTGCGGCATATCTTCCGCTTCCAAGCGGCCGGCCCGGCGAAGGCGAAGCGCCCGCATATGTCCTGGCGTCGCTTCCGGACGCAGCCGGCCCGTCTTACGGTGCGCCGCCGATCTCCACCGATCCGGCCGATGCGGTCGGCAGTGCGACCAACGAGACGGCGCGAACGGACAGGCGGCTCGCGCGCCTGGGCTCGGCTCCGGCTGCCTCGCAGCGGCAGGCGCTGATAAGTGGCGGCGAACGGGAACCTGATCTGGCGATTGCCACGGGCGTGAGAACCACGGCCAAAGGGTCCAAGCCGGTAGCAGGAGAAGCAAGGCGCGACGCGCGTCCGGTGTTGGTGCCAATTCCGCAACAGGTTGCGCGCTGGGCTCTCAATCCCGGGCCGACAGAACTGGACAAGAGTGGAACCCGCGCTCCGGCCCTTGAGGTAGCCCATGTCCGCACGGCGCCACGGATGGTCTATACGTCAGGCTTTGGCTACGACAGCAATCAGGCGCAGGCGAACCGGTTTACCGGCAAGGCCGTAAACTTCCTGTCGGTCGCGCGCTTCGGCACGAACTAGCAGACTACCGGATCATCATTGCCGCAACGCTGCGGCTTCTCGCGCCAGCTTTTCGATTTCGTCCCAGGCGCCCTTGGCGATGAGCTCGTCCGGGGCAACCCATGAGCCGCCGACACACACCACATTCGGCAAGGACAGGTAGCTCGCCGCGTTGGCGGGCGTTACGCCGCCTGTCGGGCAGAAGGTGATGCCCGACAGTGGCGAAGCCAGCGACTTGAGGAAGGCGGCGCCGCCGGCCTGTTCCGCGGGAAAGAATTTCAGCGTGCGGTAGCCCTCCTCTCGCAACGCCATGATTTCGCTGGGTGTGATGGCGCCGGGGAGGAAGGGCGCGTGTACGCTATGCGCAGCGTCGAGCAATTCCTGTGTTGTGCCCGGGCTGACGATGAAGCGCGCTCCGGCATCGATCGCGGCATGAAAGTGTCTGGCCGTCAGGATCGTGCCGGCGCCAACCACGACCTCAGGCGCCTCCGTCGCGACCAGCCTGATTGCATCAACCGCATCCGCGGTGCGCAGGGTGATTTCGATCGCCTTCAGGCCACCGCGCGCCAGAGCTTGCGCCAGGGGCACAGCATCCGCCAGCCGCTCTATCTTGAGAACGGGAACGACGGGCTGGCCGTCCAGCAGTTCCGTCAGGGCTTGCGACCGGTCCGCCATGAGAGTGGTCCTTCCAGCAGAAATTCAATCGATTAACATGGGCCACATAGCACATGGCGTCATGTGCGACAGTATCAGATGCCGCGCTGCGTCAACATATCCGCGAGGAAGTCTCGCAGCCGCGTCCACCAGAGCTTGAGCCGGCGTGCCGGCGATAGCGCCTCGCCGAGAGCGGCCATCGTGCGCGGACCTGCGATGCCATCCTCAAGCAAGCCCTGTGCGCGCTGGAACGACCGGACGGCGGCCTCGGTGAGGGGACCGAAGCGCCCATCCGGTGCAACCGGATAGCCGGCCGCTGCAAGCATCGATTGCAGCTCACTTACCGCATCGCCGCTGTCGCCCTGTTTGAGTAGGCCCCGAGCCGCATTCCGGCTTGGTGCCGCTCCCGAGCCCGCGTGCCTTTTGTAAGCTGCCGCCATTCGCATGTGATAGCGGTGCTTGCGATAGGCTGGACCGTTGTAGCCATGGGCGAAGCGATCCCAGTCATGTGCCGCTAGCGCGTCGGCCAGCCCCGCTTTGACGATGTAGCGGATCATCAGCCTGGCCTGACCTTCGACGCCAGACCGCGCTTCGGCAACCATAGCATCGACGCTGGCATAACCGAGCCACGCCCAGTGCGCGCCCATCACCTGACCGAGGCCCCACGACACAGACTCGTATGCGGCCTTGCGGTCGATCGCGGCGGCGCGGGCGAGAATGCGCCAGCGCGCCGCCTGGCTGGCAGGATTGGCCACAGCACCTGCGTTGGGCGAGGAAAGACCCATGCGACGCGCCTGTTCGCGAACGGCGCCGACCAGACGGCGATCGAAATAGTGACCTTCGAAGCGAATCAGCGGCTCCCGCTTGCCATCGATTGTTGTATAGGCCGTACCGCCCGACTCGACCTCGGTCACGGCCAGGAGCGCCGCAGGTTCGATGTTGGCATGATTTGCTGCTCTGACAATCTCGGCAGTCGTTTCACTGGTGAACATGGCGGTCCCCGCGTTTGGTGCGCAATCTTGCGGGTGCCGTTGAGGGCGAGGACAAAGCGCCGCTTTACCGCCCGCTGAAAGCTTTCCGAAACGGGCGCAATCCCGCGCGAAACTTGATGGAGTGCGCGCGAGAGGCTACGGGACTGCCCATGGATCTATCCACGTCAGGCGCACCCGTTGCCGTCGCCGCCCTCTATTGTTTTGCCCCGGTCGGCGAGCCCGTGGCATTGCGGGACCGGCTGCGCGAACTCGTCTCGACGGAGGGGCTCAGAGGTACGTTGCTTGTCGCGCCCGAAGGCGTGAACGGCACGGTTGCCGGTTCCCGGTCCGGGCTCGAGCGCCTCGTCGCATTTCTGCGTTCGCAGCCCGGATTTGGCAGGCTCGACGTCAAGTTCAGCACGGCGGACGCCATGCCGTTTCACCGCATGAAGATGCGGCTGAAGAGCGAGATCGTCACCATGGGCGTCGCGGACCTCGATGCTGCACGCGAAGCCGGAACCTACGTCGCGCCCCGCGACTGGAATGCGCTGATCGACGATCCGGATACGGTCGTGATCGACACGCGCAATGCCTACGAAACGGCAATCGGTTCGTTTCGCGGCGCACTGGACCCGAATACCGAGACATTCCGGGCATTTCCGCAATGGGCCGAAGAGCACCTCAACGTTCTCAAGGGCAAGCGCGTGGCCATGTACTGCACAGGCGGCATTCGTTGCGAAAAGGCCAGCGCCTATCTCAAGCGCCTCGGCGTCGGCGAGGTGTTTCACCTCAAGGGCGGCATACTGAAATATCTCGAGGAAGTTCCGGCGCATGAAAGCCGGTGGGAAGGCGAGTGTTTCGTCTTTGACGAACGGGTCGGTGTAACTCACGGACTTGAGACCGGCGACGCCACGCTCTGCCGGGCATGCCGCCACCCGCTAACGGCCGAGGATCGCGCCTCCGATCTGTTCGAGGATGGCATTTCTTGCCCGAACTGCCACGGCAAACGAGGCGAGGCCGACCGGAAACGCTATGCCGAGCGCCAGCGCCAGGTGCAACTTGCGCTGCAGCGCGGTACCGGTCCGCACATCGGGCGCTGAAGGACGATCTGCATTCGTCATTGCAATTTCGTGGACAGGGCCTACCTGAACCCTCGCAGGAGGCCCGGTCGGATACGGCCGCCGTGAAAGAGGAGAATTCCGTGTTCGACCCGAAAAAACTGCTCGACGATCTGCTTGGTTCGACGATCCCCGGAACCGAGTCCACTGTCCGTGAAAAAGCTGGGCAAGTTACGCAACTCGCCAAGGACAACCCGCTCGCCACCGGCGCGATTGCCGCGGTGCTGCTGGGGACTGGAGCGGGGCGCGCGCTGACCGGAACCGCGCTAAGAGTTGGCGGGCTCGCGGCTGTCGCCGGGCTGGCTTACAAGGCCTATCAGAACTATCAGGCCGGCAACAAACCGGGCGAGACAGACAGTGGCGCCGAGATATTGCCGCCGCCCAACGATACCGCATTCGATCCGAAGCTGGCGCCGCAGGGCGAGACCGATTTCGCGCTCACTTTGGTGCGCGCCATGATCGCCGCCGCGAAGGCGGACGGACGCATCGATGACGATGAACGCAAGAAAATCGGCGATAGGCTCGCACTCGCCGGCTTCGACTCGGAGACCGAGGCGTTCCTGCTCGGCGAGATGAAGAACCCGATCAGTCTGGACGACCTGGCGGCGAGCGCGCAGACCGATGCCCAGAAGGTCGAGGTCTATGCCGCTTCGCGGCTTGCGATCGAGCCCGACACGCGCGCCGAGCGTGGTTATCTCGACCTGCTTGCAGGCCGGTTGAACCTGCCGGAGGCGCTTGTCGAGCATGTTGAGGCGACAGTCGCCAATGTGAGCCGGTAGGGCCTGCCACCTGCTGTGTTGCGGCGCGTGCGAAAGACGTTAGCGATCCGTTAACAATTCCGGTTCAATCTGAAACGAGTTGGATCGGCTTTCCTCCTCCCAAGACCGGTCCGGAATGGGCGGTCGCGAATGGCCGCCCTTTTTGACAATCCTTTCCTTGCCGCTTCAGTCCCGATCTGCGCACTCTCGCGCGTCTGGAGGAGGATCGATGAGCGGCGGTATTGCAATTGTCACGGGTGCTGGAACCGGCGTAGGCCGCGCGGCGGCATCGGCGCTGGTCGCTGACGGCTGGACCACCATCTATTGCGGCCGGCGGCAGAACCTTCTTGAGGAAGCCGCCGCGGCGGCCGAAGGGCCGGGTCAGGCGGTGCCCATCGCCTGCGATGTGACCGACGAGAACGATGTCGAACGCATGTTCGCGCAGGTCGAATCCGATTTCGGCCGCCTCGACCTTTTGTTCAACAATGCCGGCATGGGCGCGCCGTCAGCGACGGTGGACGAGACGTCTGTCGATCTCTGGCGTCAGGTCGTCGACGTCAATCTCACCGGTTCATTTCTTTGCGCCCGTGCGGCTTTCGCCCTGATGCGGCGGCAAAAGCCGCAGGGCGGGCGCATCATCAACAACGGGTCTATCTCGGCGCATGCACCGCGACCCGGCTCCGCGGCCTACACCGCGACGAAACACGCCATCACCGGGCTGACCAAGACGCTGGCGCTGGACGGTCGCCCTTTCGACATCGCGTGCGGGCAGATCGATATCGGCAACGCCCTGACAGAGTTGGCTGCACGCATGGCCGACGGCGTGCCGCAGGCCAACGGCACAATCGCGCCGGAGCCGCTGATGGATGTCGAGCGCGTTGCCGAGGCGGTGCGCTACATGGCGGCGCAGCCGCTCGACGCA
This sequence comes from Rhizobiaceae bacterium, assembly GCA_017643025.1. Classification (GTDB taxonomy): domain Bacteria; phylum Pseudomonadota; class Alphaproteobacteria; order Rhizobiales; family Rhizobiaceae; genus RCIO01. The sequence goes on along the minus strand of JAEPOG010000004.1, from coordinate 385,287 downwards.
AATGTGCTGTTTTTGACCGTCATGGCGACGAAAATGCCCTTCGTCGGGCGGGGTTGACGCGTGCGGGCAAACTGGAACTGAACAAATGTCGCCGGAGCCGCGACGCCGCGGCCTCGCTGACCCGACCTGCATTCTGCTATCACTAACCACGCACTCGGTGGGCGGCGCCAGGAGCATCGATCCCAAATGAGCGGTTTTCTGACTGATTATAGTGCCGTCGTGGCCCTGGTGCTGCTGGCGGTGCTTTTCGTCGCGTTTGTTTTCGAGCGCTACCCGCCGGAGGTGACAGCGGTTGGTTTTGCGGGACTGTTCGTTCTGCTGGGCTTCGTTTCGACCGATCAGGCCCTCCAGGTGTTCTCGAACCCCGCGCCGATCACCATCGGGGCGATGTTCGTGCTTTCCGGCGCATTGGTGCGAACCGGCGTTCTGGATGCGCTTGCCGAGAGCGTCATCGCTCGCGCGACCGTCAGCCCAATTCTGGCGCTTGTGCTTTTCGTAGCGGCAACCGTTGTCGCCTCCGCCTTCATGAACAACACGCCCGTCGTGCTCGTGCTGATTCCGATCACGATCCGCTTCGCCGCTGCGATGGGCATTGCATCCACGAAGCTGTTGATCCCGCTCTCCTATGCGGCGATCCTCGGCGGTACCTGCACGCTCATAGGCACGTCGACGAATCTTCTCGTCGACGGTATCGCGACCCGCGCCGGCATGGAGCCGTTTTCCATCTTCGAGATCACACCGGTTGGCGTGGTGGCGACGCTGACCGGCGTTGCCGTGATGACGCTGCTTGGCTGGATTCTGCTGCCGGACCGCGGCAGCGAGAACGAAGGCGCGCCGATGCTGGAGACGGAGTTTCTTTCCGAGATCACGATCCGCAGCGACGGCAAATATGCCGGCCAGAAGATCGGTGATATCGCGGACTTCAAGCGGCCGGGTTTGCGCATCACGGGGCTACGTAGCGGCGGCAAGGTGATCCGCACGGAGTTGGCCCAGCGCGAACTGAAACGCGGCGACTCTCTGATCGTGGTCGGCACGTCGTCCGAACTGCTGACGCTGAACAAGCGATCCGCGCTGCGCGTCGGCTTGCGGCGCGGGGTGACCACCGACGCCGAGAAGGTTGCCGTCGAGGCCATCGTGGCGCCGCAGAAGGCGAGCGCGGGTCACCGGATTGCCGACCTGATGCTCGGGCGCAGATATGGCGTGCGTGTCCTCGGCGCACACCGGCACAAGCACATTCCGGGTCCAGATCTCGAAAATGTCCGCCTGCGGCCCGCCGACAAGCTGCTGCTGGAGGGATCGCCCGAAGGCTTCGATGCGTTGGCTGAAGAAGCCGATCTCGTCGCCGTGTCGCGGCCGAGCGGCCGTGCGTTCCGGCGTGGCAGGGCGCCGATCGCGATCGCGGCGCTGGCGGCAGTGGTGACGCTGGCCGCGCTCGGCGTGATGGACATTGCGGCGCTTGCGATGCTCGCAGTCGCCGCCATCCTGATCCTGCGCTGCATTGACGGGGAGGAAGCCTGGGCGTCGATCGAAGGGTCGATTCTGGTGCTGATTTTCGCAATGCTGGTGGTGGGCGCGGGCTTGCAGGAAACCGGGGCGATTGAGCTGATTGTATCGGGACTGCTGCCTTTGCTGATGGAGATGCCGCCGCTGGCGACCCTCCTCGTGATCTTCTTCATCACGTCGTTCTTCACCGAACTCGTCACGAACAACGCGATCGCGGTGATCATGACTCCGATCGTCATCGGGCTCGCCAACCAGATGGGCCTCGACCCGAGGCCATTCGTCATCGCTGTGATGATCGGGGCAAGCGCCAGCTTTGCGACGCCGATCGGCTACCAGACCAACACGCTTGTCTACGGCGCCGGCAACTACCGCTTTTCCGACTTCTTCAAGATCGGCATCCCGATGAACATATGCGTCGGACTGGCCAGTACCGTGACGATCTGGATTCTGTTCTTTTAACCCGCCAGGAAGTCGCCGATCCGTTCGATGGCGCGCAGGATGTTCTCTTCCGAATTGGCGTAGGAGAGGCGGATGTAGCCTTCGCCGTGGACGCCGAAATCGGGTCCGCCGATCAGCGCTACGCCTGCCTCCTCAAGCAGGGCGGAGGCCAGCGGTTTCGCCTTGCGGCCGGTCGCGGTGATATTTGGGAAGGCGTAGAATGCGCCCTTGGGCGTCGCGCAGGAAATCCCGTCCAAGCCGTTCAGTCCTTCGACAACGACCTGCCTGCGGCGGTCGAAGGCCTGCATCATGCGCTCGACCTCGTCCTGCGGACCGTCTATTGCCGCGATGCCGGCAAACTGGCTGGGCGCGTTGACACAGGACCAGCAGTTGACGGCGAGCTTGCGCACCTTGTCGTAGAGATGCCCGCTTTCGGCGGAGTTCGGCCATATGGACCAGCCCATGCGCCACCCCGTCATGGCCCAGGTCTTGGACCAGCCGTTGAGCAGGATCAGCCGGTCGCGCAGCTCCGGAAAGGTCAGCAGCGAGCAATGTTCCTCGCCGTCATAGGTCATGACGTCGTAAATCTCGTCCGAAAGGATGGCGACGTCGGGGAATTCCGCCAGGCCCGCCACCAGCTTTTCGATCTCGGCCTTGGGTGTCACGCCGCCGGTCGGATTGGCGGGCGAGTTGAGAATGAGGAGCCGCGTCTTGGGCGTGATCAGCGACAGCGTCTCGTCGGCGGAGAAGGCAAAGCCGTTTTCCTCGCGGATAGGCACCGGGACGGGCTTCGCGCCGGTGTATTCGATCATCGAACGGTAGATCGGAAATCCGGGGTCGGGGTAAAGGATCTCCGCGCCGGGTTCGCCAAAAAGGACGATTGCCGCATACATGGTCGGCTTGCCGCCGGGCATGATCATCACGGTTTCGGGCGAGACCTCGACGCCTGTCGTCGCCAGCATGCGCCGGACCACCGCCTCGCGCGTGGCGAGCAGGCCGTTGGCCGGGGTGTAGCCGTGGTGGCCGTCGCGCAGCGCCTTGATCGCGGCTTCGACGATATGCTCCGGCGTGCGGAAATCCGGCTGGCCGATGCCGAGATTGATGATGTCGCGCCCCGCGTGGGCCAATGCCGTGGCGCGGGCGAGGACCGCGAATGCGTTTTCCTCGCCGATGCGATCGAAAGCGGAAACGGTGTGGAGCATAGCGGGAACCTGCGTGGTCCTGTTGCGGGCGCGCATTTCTTGTGAGGCTTGGCGAGCATTGTCAATTCGTAGGGGTTACGGGTGACGGCAGACCTTAAGCAATGGACACCGCGTGAGCGGCCGCGCCGCGAGCCGATGGAGGGCCGGTTCGTGCAGCTCGAACCTATCGATGCTGCACGCCACGGCGATGCCCTGTTCTCGGTGACGGCGGACGAACCCGAGCGATTCCGCTACCTGTTCGAGCCGCCGCCGAAAGACCGCACAGCGATGCAGCCATGGCTCGACAAGGCGGAGGCGAGCACTGACCCCTTCTGGTTCACCGTCATCGACAAGGCGAGCGGCGAGATTGTCGGGCGGCAGTCGTTCATGCGCATCGATCCGACCTTCGGGGTAATCGAAATCGGCAGCATATTGTGGAGCGGGAGGATGGCGCGCCGGCCGGCGGCGACCGAAGCGCTCTATCTGTTCGCGCGGCACGCCTTCGACGATCTCGGCTACCGCCGCTTCGAGTGGAAATGCGACAACCGCAACGAACCGTCGAAGCGCGCCGCAACGAGGTTCGGGTTTACGTTCGAGGGCGTATTCCGGCAGCATATGATCGTGAAAGGGCAGAACCGCGATACTGCGTGGTTCTCGATGCTCGACAGCGAGTGGCCTGTCATCGGCTCGGCCTTCGAGCGGTGGCTCGATCCGTCGAACTTCGACGCGGATGGCGGCCAGCTCAAACGGCTGGAAGAAATCCGCAGCGGACTGGCGGGCGGTGCGGCCTGAGTCTATAGGTCGGGTCGATACGCAGCGTAGAAGCTACGGGAATGACAGAAAACAGAAACACGCTTGTTGCAGCCGCCGTCATCATGGTGGCGTTCGTGGCGGCGGCCTTCCTGATGCCCGACATCATGTTGACTGTGGGCGGATTCTCTCCAGTGGCTGCAGGGGTCGTAGCCGTCGTCTTTGTCGCCGCGTTTTTCCTCGTCTTCTGGTTGCGCGGCCGCCATCAGGACAGGAACCGCTAGATGCGCGTGCTGGTGACCGGGGCGGCTGGCATGATCGGCCGCAAGCTGGCCGAGCGTCTTGCCAGGGATGGCAAGGTTGCCGGCAAACCGATCAGCGCGCTCGATCTGCACGACATTGTTGCGCCGCTCGCGCCGGACGCATCGTTCGAATGCTCCAGCTTCACCGGCGACCTTTCCGATGCAGCTCAGGTTTCCGCGCTCATCGGCCGCTCGCCGGATATCGTCTTTCATCTCGCGGGCGTGGTCTCCGGTGAGGCTGAATCGAACTTCGACCTCGGCTACAGGGTCAACATGGACGGCACCCGGGCGCTGTTCGACGCCATCCGGCTGTCGCCGAAGGTTCCGCGCGTCGTTTTCTCGTCGTCGATCGCGGTGTTCGGCGGGCCGTTCCCGGACATTATCCCCGACGATTTTCACACCGTACCGCTGAGCTCATACGGAACGCAGAAGCTGATATCCGAGGCGCTGCTGACCGACTATACGCGGCGCGGCTTCATGGACGGCATCGGCATCCGCCTGCCGACCATCTGCGTGAGGCCGGGCAAGGCCAACAAGGCGGCGTCGAGCTTCTTCTCGGGCATTATCCGCGAGCCGCTCGCCGGCATGGAAGCCGTGTTGCCGGTGCCCCGCTCGGTCGTTCACACCAATGCCAGCCCGCGCTCGGCCGTGGGTTTCCTCATCCACGCCGCCGGTCTCGACGGCGAGGCGATCGGTCCGCGCCGCTGCCTCAACATGCCCGGCATTGCGGTGACCGTCGGCGAACAGATCGAGGCGCTTGAGCGAATCGCGGGATCGAAGGTGGTGTCGCTCATTCGCGAAGAACCGGACGAGGCGGTGTGGGCGCTGGTGAAGAACTGGCCGACCCGTTTCGAGGCCAAACGGGCCCGCGAACTCGGATTTGTCGCCGAAACAAGCTTCGATGACATCATCAAAATTCACATCGAGGAAGAGCTTGGCGGTCGCGTAGCCTAGGCGCCGAGCGCGGCGATCAGCAGTGTAAGCCCGAGCAGGAATACCAGCGCAGCGCCGAGGATTTCAATCGCTGCGTGGATTGCGGTGCCGCGCCCGCCGCCGCCGGCAAGCGCCACGGACCAGTTCTTCGCGGTGACGGCCAGAGTCGCCAGAACCGACACTGTGATCGCGGTGCCGACGGCCATGGCAAAGACCGAAACGATCCCGGCAACCCACAGTCCGTTGAGGAACGCGAAGGACAGCACGATCAGCGCGCCGGTGCACGGCCGAAGGCCGACCGACGCGATCGCTGCCCAAGCCGTGCGCCAGTTCATGCGGTCGGCAGCAAGGAGGTTAGGGTCGGGCATGTGCGCGTGATCGCATTCCTCGCCCGGACCGTGTGAATGTCCGTGGTGGTGATGACCATGCGCGTGGTCGTGATGCTTGTGGTCGTGCGTTGCCGCGGCCGACAGGCTGTGGGCCGGGCCGCCACGGAAGCGTGTCACGACCCTCACGCCTGCCTTGCGCCATAGCAGCCAGAGGCCGAAGCCGGTGACAAGCGCATAGCTGGCGATTTCCAGGAACCATGTCGCGTCGGTCATGGAAACGGTGGTGCCGCGCAGGGCCAGGAACACAGCCGCCATGATCAGGATCGCAGTGACGGCCTGCAGCGCCGAGGCGAGGAACGAAAGTACGATGCCGCGCTTCAGAGCCACCTCGTTGGCCAGCATGTAGGAAGAAATAACAGCCTTGCCATGGCCGGGGCCAGCGGCGTGAAAAACGCCATAGGCAAAGGACAGCAGGACAAGCAGCCACGCGCCGGTGCCTTCATCCTTCATGGACTTCAGGGCGCCGGTCAGGCTGCGGTAGAAATCCTGCTGTTGGGTGTTGATCCAGTTGAAGAAGCCGCTGAACATGCCGGTCGAAGGCAATGTCGCCTCGTTGTTGCCGATACCGAGCGACGAGCCTGAGCCAGCGGGCCGTGCTGGCGGGGCAGCCGCAGCGACAGCCGTGCCCGAGCAGTCGAGCTCAAGGCGCGTCGCAAACAGCTTGCCGGTGTCGTTCCCGCCGGGATCGTTGAAAAACTCTTCGGTCAGCGCGTCCTGGTTCTGGGCAATCGCTTCGTCGGGGTCGGGGCGCACGACGCTGCGCGTGCATCCATCGGGCATGCCGCGCACCATCATGTTCTCGTCTTCGAAGAAGTCGATCGCCGTGTAGAAGGTCGGATCGTAGACGCCGAACTCGGCCTTGCCGGCGAGCTTCATGGGGGCTGCCGGAATCGACTGGAACAACACGATCATCTGGTCGTTTTCGTAAGTCGCAACCAGTTCGTCGGGCGGCAGCATCTCGACGTCCTTGCCGTCTAGGCTGACGAACTGGAAATAGCCGAACTCCGCCAGCGATTCGTAGATGACATTGGATACGGTCTTCAGCTCGGACTCATCGAGCACGAGATCGCTATTCTCGTCGAACTCCAGCAGCACCGTTGACGAAAACAGGTCGTCGAAGCGCCAGACATGGCCGAGCGACTCGACAGTACGGTCGGGGCTAACCGAGACCTCAAGCGTTGCTTCGGCAAAAACGTGAGGGTGGACACGGACCTGCCCTGTCGCGGCCAGCAGGAATGCGAAGGCTATCGCAAACGCAGCAAAAAGCCGCCTGGTCGGTCTCATGGAAAATCCCCTCGGCAGAGAAACCGTACAAACGGACGAACCCGGCGAAAATTGGACCGGTCCCGTACGATTTCACTCGCCGTCATGGTTCTTCATCCAGCGGGCCAGATAATCGACGAACACCCTGATCTTCGCTGGGAGATAGCGTCGGTGCGGGTAGACGACGAAAATGCCGCCGCCGCGCGGTATCCAGTCGTCGAGCACCGAAACGAGCTGGCCGCTCGCCAGCGCGGGTTCGGCGATGAAGTCCGGTAGCGGGGCGAGCCCAAGCCCGGCAACGGCGGCGGCGCGCGAGGCGATAGGGCTGTTGACCTCCATGCGGCCGGCCACGGCCACGCTCAGTATCTCACCGTTGTCCTTCATGAACGGCCAGTTGTTCAGCCAGCGGCCGTTGGTGTCGATGATGCATGGCATCCTGGCCAGGTCTTGCGGCTTCTCCGGCCTGCCGTGGGCGGCAATGAATTCAGGTGAGCCGCAGAAGCGGATCGAGAACGGCCGCAGGCGACGAGCGACGAGAGATGAATCCTCCATGCGCGTGATGCGGATGGCGACATCAAATCCTTCTTCGACAAGGTCGACAAAGCGGTCGTCCAGCCGGATGTCGAGTGTGATGTCGGGAAAATCGCGGGCGAAGTCGATCAGCGACTGACCGATTTCGACATCGGCGAAGCTGCGCGGGGCAGACAGCTTGATGCGGCCCTTCACATCGCCGGACGTCTCGCGAACCGACTCTGCCAGCGTGTCGATATCACGTACGATCTCGGTTGCGCGCTTGTAGTAGGCATGGCCGGATTCGGTGAGCGAGAACTGCCGCGTCGTGCGGTTAAGCAGGAGCGCGCCGAGTTCGTCTTCCAGTTCGCGCACATATTTCGACAGGAGCGCCTTGGAGCGGCCGATCTTGCGCGCCGCGGCCGAGAATCCCTCCGCCTCGACCACGTCGATGAAGGCGCGCATGCGGGTCAGCGTGTCCAAGGCTCAGGCCTCCGCTCGGGCGATGATCCGGCGGGCAAGGCGTATCAGCGCCAGGTCGCTTCCCGCTGGGCCCAGCAGCGAGATGCCGAACGGCGCGCCGTGGACCTTGCCGAGGGGGATCGTGATCTGCGGGAAGCCGGATAGGCCGGACAGGCAGAGCAGCCGCAGCGCCAGTTCGCGGTAGTTCTGGATTTCGTCAAAGGGCGTGGCGGACAGGGGCGCTGCGCCCGGGACCGTCGGCATCACGATGACGCCGTCGTCGCCCAGCAGGTTGGCGAGTTCGTCGCGGATGGCAATGCGCTTTGGCGTCTCTTCGGCGGGCACCTCGCATCCAAGCGTGCTGCCGAACTCGAACCGCTCCTTCACGCCGGGACCGAGATTGCGCTCCTTCGCCGAAATCCAGCGGCCATGAACGGTCCATGCTTCGTAGGCCTGAAGCCGGCGGAACGTCCAATAGAGGTCGTCGATAGGCTGGGAGAGAGGCGGAACATCGGTTGGAGCGCCGATGACATCGGTGACGAGGGCTGAGATTCGCTCGTATTCGGTCGCTTCGGCGTCGCCGAGCAGCAGTTCGTCGAGCGCTGCGAGGCGCAGCGGGCGCGGCTTGGGAAGCGCCTTCCCGTCTTTCAGCAGCACGGTGGCGATCCGCTCATAGGTCTCCCCATCCTTCGCGAACCAGCCAAATGTGTCCATTGTTGGCGCAAGCGGCATGGCTCCCTTGAGCGGGATCGCGCCGTGCGTGGTCCTCAAGCCGATCAGGCCGCAGAAGCTCGCGGGAGCGCGGACGGAGCCGCCGGTGTCGGACCCGGTCGCGAAATCGACAAGTCCGCCAGCAACGGCGGCAGCCGAACCCGAGGACGATCCGCCGGTGACACGGTCCGGCGCGGCCGGGTTGATCGGGTAGGGGAAGTGCGCGTTCTGCCCCATGAGAGAGAAGGTAAGCTCCTCGGTCTGGGTGCGCCCGACGAGCGAGGCGCCGGCGTCGAGCAGCTTCTGCACGGCGGGCGCGGTCTCTGTCGCAGGCTGGGCTTCATCAAGCATCTGCGGATTGCCGCCGCCAGTGCGCTGGCCCTTCACGTCGAAGATGTCCTTGACGGCAAAAATCAGCCCCGAAAGCGGTCCGGATCGGGTTGCCGATTCCGGTTCAAAGGGGCCGAGGACGAAGGCGTTGAGCTGGTCGTTTGAAGCAGTCATCGTTCACATCTTTGAAACAGGAATCGGAGGTTCGTTCAGCGCACGAAATTTTTCAAGCCGAGCCGATTTTTTCATTGATTGTTATGGGACTTATCCATATATCGCGCTTGCCCAAAGTCGCACGTGCCTGTGGGTGTCCGCCGATCCCTCGTCTGGTGAGGGAAAGGTAAGGTACCTGGAGCTAACCCCTCCAGTCGGTCAGACGGCCAACCGCCTGAACCGAGGACATCTTGAAGCAACGACGGTGCGGGCCTTTCTGGTGTTCTGCCGGCTGTCCAAAAGCCGGGGTTACTGAAGAGGCACACCTTCATTGCCGGCAGTGCGGAGGGTTTCTCCAAAGCTGAGGCAGACAAAGCGGATTTCCGCCGCAAGGCGAGAATCCATCGCCGCGTGACACGTTTTTGCAGGTTGTCGGATCTCCACAGGTCGACACATGCGGGATCGTCGCCACGCATCTTTGTCCACCCGGTTGCGGGGCCAAAGCGCCCCGTCCCGAGCTTGCCGGCGGCTCTGGCCGCCAATGGAGAGACCCGATGGCCACGCAGCGCGTACTTGACTTCCTCGCCACCCGACGCCCCGAAGGCCCCTGCCTCGTCGTCGACCTCGACGTCGTGCGCGACAACTACCGCACCTTCGAGAGGGCGCTTCCCGACAGCCGCATCTTCTACGCCGTGAAGGCCAATCCGGCACCCGAGATCCTGCGCCTGCTGGCATCGCTTGGCTCCAATTTCGACACCGCGGGTGTCGCCGAGATCGAGATGGCGCTGGACGCCGGCGCAACGCCCGACCGCATCTCCTTCGGCAACACCATCAAGAAGGAGCGCGACATCGCCCGCGCGTTCGAACTCGGCATTCGCCTGTTCGCAGTGGACTGCGAGGCCGAGGTCGAGAAGGTGGCGCGCGCTGCTCCCGGCAGTCGCGTATTCTGCCGTGTGCTGACCGACGGCGAGGGCGCCGAATGGCCGCTCAGCCGCAAGTTCGGCTGCGTGCCGGAGATGGCGATCGACGTGCTGCGCCGCGCCGCTGCGCTCGGGCTCGACGCCTATGGCGTTTCTTTCCATGTCGGCTCGCAGCAGACCGACCTGACCGCCTGGGACCGCGCGCTGGGCGACGCCAAGCGCGTCTTCGCGACGCTCGCCGACGAGGGCATCGTGCTCAAGATGGTCAATATGGGCGGCGGCTTCCCGACCCGCTACTTGCGCGACGTTCCGGCCGCCCAGGCCTATGGCCAGGCGATCTTCACCGCGCTGCGTGCGCATTTCGGCAACCGCATCCCGGAGACGATCATCGAGCCAGGCCGTGGCATGGTCGGCAATGCCGGCACGATCCGCTCCGAGGTCGTGCTGGTCTCGAAGAAGTCGGACAATGACAACCTCCGCTGGGTCTATCTCGACATCGGCAAGTTCGGCGGCCTGGCCGAAACGATGGACGAGGCCATCCGCTATCCGATCACCACCGCGCGGGACGCGGACGAGAAGGGCGGCTGCGTACTCGCCGGGCCGACCTGCGACTCAGCGGACGTGATGTACGAGAAGACGCCCTATCCGCTGCCTTTGTCGCTGACGATCGGCGACGAGGTGCTGATCGAAGGAACCGGCGCCTACACGACGACTTATGCGTCGGTGGCGTTCAACGGCTTCGAGCCTCTGCGATCCTACGTGATCTGAAGCGGCTGGAGCCGCTTCAGGGAGTGCCTGCCTGCCGGCCTCGAGCCGGCGGCGGGTTCGTTCGCGGAATTTCCTTCTCGGACCACTGACATGCAAACAGTCCAGGCTATCAATTCGAATACCCCCTCATCCCTGCCTGCTCTTTCCGCTGGGGGCGGAAGGCTGACAGTGGCGACGGTAGCGCCCTGCGCATCCCACAGGGATGCGTCTGGCACGCGCGCCGTCCAGGATGAGGGGGTGAGCCTTTCGCCGGCGTTCACCATCGGCTGCGAGGCGGGAGCCGATGTCGCGGCGCGCGACAGGCTGCTCGACCACGCCATGGGATCGCGCTGGCGCAAGAAATCGTCGGAAAAGCTGCGGCGCGGGCGTCTGCCTGCCGAGGGCCTGGCCTTTGTGGCGCGCGACGATGCCGGCACGGTTCTGGGGACCGTGCGCCTTTGGGAGGTGACGGCGGGCGAGGGCGGACCGGTCGTTCTCCTGCTCGGCCCGCTTGCCGTCGATCCCGCTATGAAATCGGCGGGCATAGGCTCGGCGCTGATGCGCCACGCCATTGCCGAAGCTGCTCGGCTAGGCCACGGCGCGATCCTGCTTGTTGGCGATGCGCCGTATTATGCCCGGTTCGGCTTTTCGGCTGAGAAGACCGCCGGTCTGGCGATGCCCGGCCCATTCGAGCCGCACCGGTTCCTCGCGCTGGAGCTGCGGGAGGGTACGCTCAATGGAGCGGCTGGCGTGCTGTGCGCGAGCGGGCGGAAAACGAAAACGGCGCGGATTGCCCGCGCCGCCTGATCCGCCTGCCGTCTTGTTGCGGTGCTCAGAGCACCTGGCTGAGCTGCATGGCGACCGACATGTCGCCGTCGACCTTCAGCTTGCCCTGCATGAAGGCCGAGGTGGCGTTGAGGTCGCCCGACATGATCGATTCCATGTCGTCCTTCGTCAGCGAGATCGTGCACTCGGCATCGCCGCCGCCGGTCGAGACTGACTCGCCATCGACGAGAATGGAACCGTCGCTGCCGAGGTCGAACTTGACCGACCGGCTGAAGCCGGATCCGGATGCCTTGCTGCTGATCTGATCGGCGATTTCCTGAAGCGTCATCTCGATACTCCGTGTGGGGCGAGGAGGTTGTTTCCGGTGGATTGAGCGAGCATCGGCCCGCTTGAAGTTGGCACCCGCTTAGCAGTCGATTGACGTTTACGTCAACGTGATTTAGCGTTTTTGGACCGCTGCGGCCGACCCACAAATACAGCCGTAATCGCTCTTCGGGAGGAAGCCTTTGGGCTATCGGAGCATACTGCGCGACGGCTGTTTCGCCGGCGAGACCTACATCGTGACCGGCGGCGGTTCGGGCATCGGCCGCTGCGTCGCGCATGAGCTTGCAAGTCTCGGCGCGCATGTCGTGATCACTGGGCGCAAGCAGGACAAGCTGGATGCCGTAGCCTCGGAAATTGCCGAGGCAGGAGGCAGGGCGGAAACGGCGGCCTTTGACATCCGCGACGAGGATGCCGTCACTGCGGCGATCGCGGCGATCATTGAAAAGAACGGCCAACTGCACGGGCTGGTCAACAATGCCGGCGGGCAGTTTCCTTCGCCTCTGGATGCGATCTCGAAGAAGGGATTCGAGGCGGTCGTCGCTAACAATCTGACCGGCGGCTTCCTCGTCATGCGCGAGGCCTACAAGCAGTCGATGCGCGAGTATGGCGGCGCCATCGTCAACATGGCGGCCGACATGTGGCGCGGCATGCCCGGCATGGGCCATTCGGGGGCCGCGCGGGCGGGGACGGTCAATCTCACCAAAACAGCCGCATACGAATGGGCGGCGGCCGGTGTGCGCGTGAACTGCGTTGCGCCGGGCTGGGTCGCGTCGTCCGGCATGGACACCTATGACGGGATGACCAAGGCGCTGATCCCGACACTGAAGAACCATGTGCCGCTTGGCAGGCTTGCGACAGAGGCGGAAGTGTCGTCGGTTATCTGCTTCCTGCTTTCACCGGCTGCGTCCTTCGTTACCGGCGTCACTGTTCCCATCGACGGCGGCGCGCCGCTCGGCTCTGCGCTGTTCCCGGTCGGCAAAGGCCGTGGCACTGAAGCCTTCGACGGCTTTCATCTCGCAAAGATGCCTGACGTGCTTTCCGGGGAGAGCAGCTGATGGCGGTTCTCTCCTCCGCGCTCGACACGACCGGCGAGGCGTTCATGCAGAACGTCGTTTCGATGACGGAGAAGCTTGCCCGTGTTCAGGGACTGGAACAGGCGGTTCGCGAGAATTCCGCGCGCAAGAAGGACGTGTTTGAAAAGCGCGGGCAGTTGCTCCCGCGCGAACGCGTCGAGAAGCTGCTTGATCCCGACCAGCCCTTCCTCGAACTGTCGAAGCTCGCCGGCTACCAGATGCACGACGATGACGGCGAGGCCAACATCATGGGCGGCGGCACGATCGCCGGCATCGGCGTCGTTTCCGGCGTCCGCTGCATCGTCTCGGCGTCGGACAGCGGCATCAAGGGCGGTACGATCCCGCCCATCGGGCTGAAGAAGGCGCTGCGGCTGCACGAGATCGCGTTCGATAACAGGCTGCCGCTGATCTATCTGGTCGAAAGCGGCGGCGCCAATCTCCTATACCAAGCCGAGATGTTCGTTGAAGGCGGACGCTCCTTTGCCAACCAGGCTCGACTGTCGGCGGCGGGCATTCCGCAGGTCGCCATCGTGCATGGCTCGTCGACGGCGGGCGGCGCTTATCTGCCCGGGCTGTCGGACTACATCGTACTGGTGCGCAACCGCACCAAGATTTTTCTCGCAGGCCCACCGTTGGTGAAGGCGGCAATCGGCGAGGTGGCCGATGATGAGACGCTCGGCGGTGCGGATCTGCACGGACGCGTCACCGGTCTCGGAGAGTATGTCGCCGAGGACGATGCCGAGGCGCTGGGGATCGGCCGCGACATCGTCGCCAATCTCAACTGGAACAAGGTTGAGAACGGCACGGCATGCGGGGCGCCTTTGTTCGATGCCGAGGAACTGATGGGCATCGTGCCCTCCGACCAGCGCCGTCCATTCGATTCGAAGGAAGTGATCGCGCGCATTGTCGACGGCTCGGCTTTCTTCGAATTCAAGGCCGAGTACGCGCCGGGCATGGTCTGCGGGCACGCTTCGATCGAGGGTCACAAGGTCGGTGTCCTCGCAAACAATGGTCCCATCGTGCCGTCCGGTTCGGTGAAGGCGGCGCAGTTCATACAGCTTTGCGATCAGGCCGGGACGCCGCTGGTCTTCCTGCAGAACACAGCCGGCTACATGATCGGCTCGCAGGCCGAGCGCGAAGGTGCTGTCAAGCACGGCTCGAAGATGATCCAGGCTGTCGCCAACGCCCGCGTGCCGAAATTCACCATCGTCATCGGCGGCTCGTTTGGGGCCGGCAATTACGGCATGTGCGGGCGCGGTTTCGGACCGCGTTTCATCTTCTCCTGGCCCTCGGCGCGTACCGCCGTCATGGGCGGCGAGCAGGCCGCGCGCGTCATGGAGATGGTCGAGCGCGGCAAAGCCGTGCGCAGCGGAGGCGAAGTCGACGAGGAAAAGCTTGCGGCGACCAGCAAGCGCATCCGCGACGGTATCGACGCCCAGTCGGATGCTCTGTTTGCTACCGCACGGCTGTGGGACGACGGCATCATCGATCCGCGCGACACGCGGAGCGTGCTCGGGCTGTGCCTCAGGATCGCCGCCGAAAGCGAGAAGGTGAAGCTCAGGCCGAACACGTTCGGCGTGTCGCGGATGTAAGGGAGGACGACATGCATTTCACCGCCGAGCACGAGGAACTGCGCCGCACGGTTGCCAAGTTCGTCGCGACCGAGATCAACCCTTACGCCGACGAATGGGAAGCCGCCGAGGAGTTTCCGAGCCATGAGCTGTTCAAGAAACTCGGCGATCTCGGCCTGCTCGGCATCAAATACGACCCCGAATATGGCGGACTCGGGCTCGACTTTTCCTATTCGATGGTAATGGCGGAGGAACTCGGCCTCGCGACATGCGGCGGCGTGCCGATGGCAATAGGCGTTCATACCGACATGTGCACGCCGGCGCTGAACCGCTTCGGCTCGGCCGAGCTCAAGAAGGAGTTCCTGGCGCCGTCGATCGCCGGCGACGTCGTCGGGTGCCTCGGTGTTTCCGAGCCCGGCGGCGGGTCGGATGTTGCGGCGGTGAAAACGACTGCGCGGACGGACGGCGACGATCTCGTCATCAGCGGCACCAAAATGTGGATCACCAACGGCATGAAGGCCGACTGGTGCTGCTTGCTCGCCAACACCAATGACGGGCCGGTGCACAAGAACAAGTCGCTGATCGCTGTGCCGATGAACGCGAAGGGCATCAGCCGGCAGAAGATCAAGAAGATCGGCATGAACTCGTCCGATACGGCGCAGCTCTTCTTCGACGACGTGCGCGTGCCGAAGCGCAATATCATCGGGCAGGAAGGCATGGGCTTCACCTTCCAGATGCTGCAGTTCCAGGAGGAGCGGCTCTATTCCGCCGCGAGTTCGATCAAGGGCTTCGACCGGCTGATCGACCTCACGATCGAATACACGCGCGACCGCCAGACCTTCGGCAAGCCGATCCTGGACAATCAGGTCGTGCATTTCCGGCTGGCGGAGTTGCGTACCGAGGTGGAGGCGCTGCGGGCGCTGACCTGGAGCGCGATCGAGCAATATGTGGCGGGCGCCGACGTGACGCGGCTGGCCTCGATGGCGAAGCTGAAGACCGGGCGGTTGGCGCGCGAGATCACCGACAGCTGCCTGCAATATTGGGGCGGCATGGGCTACACCTTCGACAACCCCGTCAGCCGCGCCTTCCGCGACACGCGTTTGGTTTCGATAGGCGCCGGAGCGGATGAGATCATGCTCGGCATCATCGCCAAGCTGGAAGGCACGCTGCCGGGTACGAGCAATCGCAAGCCGGCCGCAGCCGAATAGTCCGTTCGATGGATAAGGCGATCCTCACCTGCGCGCTGAACGGCGTGCTGACCGATCCGCGCCAGCACGCGGTGCCGGTGACGCCTTCCGAATGTGCGGCCTCGGCGCGCGAGGCGTATGACGCGGGCGCGGCGATCGTCCACATCCACTTCCGGCAACAAGGCGAGGGCAGGGGCCACCTGCCGAGCTGGGAACCGGCGGTCGCAGCCGATATTGTCGGCGCGATCCGCGACACCTGCCCCGGTATCATCATCAACCAGACGACGGGCACGCCGGGTCCGGACATTTCGGGACCTGTCGCATGCATCAGGGAAACGCGACCCGAGATCGCCGCCTGCAACGCCGGCTCACTCAACTACCTCAAGCTGAAAGCCGACGGTCAGTGGGCGTGGCCGCCCATGCTGTTCGACAATCCGGTCGAGAAGGTCACGGCGTTTCTGGAGGCCATGGGCGAGGCCGGCTCGCTGCCGGAGTTCGAATGTTTCGACACCGGCATTGTCCGCTCGGTCGGCATGTATGTCGCCAATGGCATGGCCGCGACCGCGCAATATAACTTCGTCATGGGCGTGGCGTCCGGCATGCCGGCGGATGGCGAACTTCTCGCGCTGCTGCCGCGCTACATCATTGAAGGCTCGCGCTGGCAGGCGACGCTAATCGGGCGGCAGGAGATATGGCCGGTGCATCAGCGCGCGGCCGAACTTGGCGGCATGCTGCGGACGGGTCTGGAAGACACGTTCTACCTACCCGACGGCAGCCGCGCGAAGGGGAATGGCGAACTGATCGCCGCACTCGCCAGATGCGCCGAGCAGGCGGGCCGTTCCGTAGCCAGCCCGGACGAAGCGCGAAGCCTTCTCGGGCTGCAAGCAACATCATAGTCCACGAGCGCCAGTGCGCGCTTGAAGGCTTCAGCCTGTATTGTTATATGCAATAACAATAATCGGAGGAGAGCCATGCCGGTCGTGGAATTGCCGGGCATGAGGCCCGTCAACATGGGAACGCTGACCGTCGAGACCCGCAAGGGAGACGACGGCAGCGTCTATCTTTGCTCTCCTGACGCGCTGCCGCCCTACCCACGTTCCTTGACCGACAGGCTCGATGAGTGGGCGGAAAAGGCTCCCGACCGGACGCTGTTCGCCGACAGAGGGCCGGATGGCGAATGGCGGCACCTTACCTATGCGATGGCGCGGGAGCGCTCGCGCGCCATTGCTCAATACCTCATCGATCTTGGGCTTTCGGCGGACAGGCCGATTGCGATTCTCTCGGGCAACAGTCTGGAGCATGCGCAACTGGCGCTGGGCGCGATGCGCGCGGGCATTCCATTCGCCGCGATCTCGCCGGCCTATTCGCTGGTGGCGAAGGACTACGCAAAGCTCGAGCATATCTTCAATCTGCTGACGCCGGGCTTTGTCTTTGTCGCAGAGGGCAAGCCGTTTGAGCCCGCTCTGGCAGCCGTGATGCGGCCGGGCATGGCGCTCGCCAACGCACGCGACATGCTGCCGGGCGCGGCGACTTTCGAGACTATCCTTGATACCAGGCCTACATCGGCTGTGGACGAGGCCGATGCCGCCGTCACCGGCGACACGGTGGCCAAGTTCCTCTTCACGTCCGGCTCCACCGGCATGCCCAAAGGCGTGATCAACACCCAGCGCATGATCTGCTGCAATCAGGTGATGATCGCCGAGGCGTTGGCCTTTCTGAAGGACAGGCCGCCGGTGCTGGTCGACTGGCTGCCGTGGAACCACACCGCTGGCGGCAATCACAATTTCGGCATCGCCATCCACAATGGCGGGACGCTTTACATCGACGACGGCAATCCCACGCCGGCCGGCATCGCGAAGACGGTTCGCAACCTCGAGGAGATCGCGCCGACCCTCTATTTCAACGTGCCGAAAGGTTACGAGATGCTGGTCGAGCATCTCGCGCGAAACGACCGGCTGAGAGAGAGCTTTTTCAGCCAGGTCGGGCTGCTCCAATATGCTGGTGCTGGACTCGCCCAACACGTCTGGGACGCGCTCGAAGATCTTGCCCGCAAGACCACCGGCAAGAAGGTGATGATCATCACCGGCTACGGTTCAACGGAAACTGCACCCTTTGCGCTGACGACGACCTGGCCGGTGGATCGTCCCGGCGAAGTCGGTTTGCCGGCGCCGGGCCTCGAACTGAAGCTTGTTCCCAACGAGGAGAAGCTCGAGCTGCGGCTACGTGGCCCGAACATCACGCCGGGCTACTGGCGCCAGCCAGACAAGACGGCCGAGTCGTTCGATGAGGAGGGCTTCTACCGGATCGGCGATGCGCTCAAATTCGTCGATCCCGACGACCCCAACCGCGGGCTCCTGTTCGATGGGCGCGTGTCGGAAGACTTCAAGCTTTCGACCGGCACGTGGGTAAACATGGGCGCGGTGCGCGGCGCCATAGTCAAGGCTTTCGCACCTTACGTACGTGACGCCGTGCTGACCGGCCTCGACCGCAACCATATCGGCGCGCTGCTGTTCCTCGACGCGGATGCGGCGCGCAAAATTGCGCCAGAACTGGCGAATGCCGGCGATGCCGAACTGGCTGCGAGTCCGGCTTTGCGTAAGGTGTTCCAGGAGAGGCTGGACGCGATGGCGGCGCAGTCGACCGGAAGCTCCAACCTCGTCGCGCGAGCCATCGTGCTCGATCGGCCGCCATCGATCGATCTCAACGAGGTGACCGACAAGGGCTCGATCAACCAGCGGGCTGTGATGTCGGCGAGGGCGCAACTGGTTGAGGATTTGTATGCCGAGCCGTCGCCAGCGCACGTTCTGGTGGCGCAGAGGAAAAAGTAAGCCGGCTAACGCTGGTTCGCAATCCGGCCCAATAGTTCCAGCAGCTGGTCGCGTTCCGCTTCTCCGCCGAGGCGTTCGACGATGCGCTTTTCGTGCGCGCCCCAGATGCCGAACATCTTTTCGACGAAACGTTCGCCTTCCGGCGTGAGGTGAAGGGAATGCGAGCGCTTGTCCTCGCGCGATTTGCGCCGTTCGGCGAGACCGCGGCGCTCCAGCCCGTCCATGAGCGCAACGAAGTTTGCCCGCTTGATGCCGAGCTGCTCGGCGATCTCGGACTGTTTCTGGCCCGGCGACTGAGCAATCAGGTTGAGGACTGAAAATTCCGCCGGCCGCAGTTTGAGGCGGGCGAAACTCTCGATGAAATCCTGGAATACATAGAGCTGCGCGCGGCGCAGCATGTAGCCGACGATGGACGACATGTCCGGCCGGGTGGAGGCAGGGGGCGTTTCCTTGCCGACGCGCCGATCCTGGATTGCCTTGTCTCCGGCCGTCATAGCACCTCGTAGAAGGTCAGCTTCACGCGGTCGGCCTCGCGTGCCCCAGTACCGACGCAGATCATGCGGTTCAGCCAGCTGTAACGCTGGTCCCCAGTTTCGAATCGCGGATGCGTCCGCATGTAATATTTAGCCGGATCGACAGGTTTTCCAAGCGCAAGCGCCTCGATTACCTCCGGCGGGCCGTGACGGAAGCCGAAATTGCGTATGTCGATCAGCGCGCCGTCATGCGTTTCCATGGAATAGCGCGTGTCGAGCTCGGCCACGCCGTCGGCGAAAATCGTCTGCCAGTCGGCGCCGAGATTGAGGATTTTTCCGTTCAGCCTTTCGCCCGTTACCTCGCCGCCGACGATCGGGATGATCCGGCGGCGACCGCGCGGGGCGTCGCCGAGTTCCATGGGTGCGGCGAGTTCGACGCTGAGGTCGCACAGGTGTTTAAGTTCGAGCAATGGCCGCTCCTTAGCGCATGGTCATCGGCAGGAAGAGAACGATCGAAGGGAAGAGCACCAGCAAGATCAGGCGGATGATGTCCGTCGCCACGAAGGGCATGACGCCCCTGAAGATGGTCGGCAGGCTGACGTGCCGGGCAATAGAGTTAATGACAAACACGTTCATGCCGACGGGCGGGGTTATCAGCCCGAGTTCGACGGTCATGACGATGATCACGCCGAACCAGATCGGGTCGAAACCAAGCTGGGTGACGACCGGAAACACGATCGGCACAAGCAGGATGATCATGGCCATCGCGTCAAGTATGCAGCCCATGATGATGAAGAAGACGAGGATCAGCGCCAGCGTGCCGTGAGCGCCGAAATCCAGCGCGACGAGGAAGGCCGTTATCTTCTGCGGTGTCTGGGTGATGGCGAGGAAATAGCCGAAGAGAATGGCGCCGATCAGGATCGTGTAGATGGCCACGGAGGTGCGCAGCGCCTCGATGAGACTATCGAGGATGAGCCGCGTGTTCAGCTTGCCGCGAGCGATGCCGATCAGCGCCGTCAGAAGCGATCCGACCGCCGCGGCCTCGGTCGCCGTGACAACCCCGAAATAGATGCTGCCGATGATGGCGAAGAAGAGCAGCATGACGGCCCATACGCCCCTCAGGGCGACAACGGCATCGCGCAGCTGGAACGGCTCGCCGGCGGGCAGCGAGCGCGCATAGGCGACACGGACCGTCGCCATGTACATCAGGATGGCGAGCAGGCCCGGAATGATGCCGGCGATGAACAGCTTGCCCACATCCTGCTCGGTGATGAAGGCATAGACCGCGAGAACGATGGATGGCGGAATGAGAATGCCAAGTGTACCGCCGGCGGCGACCACGCCGCTCGAAACGTCGTCGGCGTAGCCGAAACGTTTCATCTCCGGCAGGGCGATCTTGGTCATGGTTGCGGCGGTGGCGACGGACGAGCCGCATATCGCCGCGAACCCTGCGCAGGCGCTGATGGTCGATAGCGCCAATCCGCCCCGGAACGAGCCGAGCCAGGCCTGGCCGGCGCGGAACAGCTCGCGCGACATGCCCGAATTGGTGGCGAACACGCCCATCAGGATGAAGAACGGGATCAGCGTCAGATTGAAGTCGGTGATGGTACGTATGGGCGACTGCGCCAACAGGTTGAGCGCCGGGCCAGGGCCCACGATCGTCGCGAACCCTCCAACCCCGACGAGGCCCATGGCGATGCCGACCGGGACCCGCAGTGCAAGCAGCGCAAACAGCACGACGAAACCGGCTATGGCGACGAAATCGGATTCAGCCATGCCTTGGCTCGTTGTCTAAGCCTGCCTCGTCCAACTCCAGCTTCTCATAGGCGTCGAGCGTGCCGCGTCCGGTGGCGATCAGGATCAGCCTGGCGAGAATCGTGAATATCGAAACGAGGACGCCGCCCCAGATCAACGCCATCACCGGCCAGGCAGAGAGGCGCAGGTCCATTGTTGCTTCGCCGCTCGCCTGTGCGCTCAAGACGCGTGCACCCATCTTCCAGCAAAGCAACACAGTGAAAACAAGCAGCACTCCCCACGCGAATAGGTTGACCGCGCGCTGGAACGCCGGTGGCAGCATGTCGGCGAAAAGCTCGACCTTGATGTGCGAGCCGCGGTAGCCGACGCTGGCGAAACCCCACATGATCGCCGCGCCGATCAAGAGCCTCGACAGGTCGAACGCATCGGGAATGGGCATCGAGAACAGATAGCGGCCGGCCGCCGAAACTACGACAAGGATCGTGATAGCCGCGAGCATCACCGCGGCGACACGCTCGATGATGAGCGACAGCCTCTCCAATACGGCTTCGATCTGCATCGCTGCGAATGCTCCGGCCTGAAAAGGGCCGGGCGGAATAGGTCCGCCCGGCAGGTCAGGCTATTCGTATAGCGCGTTGTTGCGCTTCAGTGCATCCGTATAGGCCTGATAGATGGCATCCGGGTCGGCGCCCTTCGCCGTCACGTCCGCGCGCCAGGCGTCAATCAGAGGCTTCGCGGCGTCGCGCCACATCTGCACCTCCTCGGCGGTTGGCGTGTAAAGCGTGTGTTCGCCGGAATCGATCATCTTCTGGCGACCGGAATATTCGTTGTCGGCCCAGCCCTCGGAAAACTTCTGCGACCAGTCGGCGGTGCAGTGGTCGTCGATTACCTGCTTGTCCTCGGGCGCAAGGCCTTCGTACTTCGCCTTGTTGAACAGCAGCATCTGCGCCGAGATATAGAACGGCATGTCGAGATGGTACTTGGTCTCGGAATCGATGCCGAAGATGTAGATCGAGTTCCACGGGAAGGTGATTGCGTCGGCCGTTCCCTTGGCGATGGCTTCGCGCGCCTCTGGGGCCGGAACCTGGACGCTCGCGCCGCCCAGCGTGCTCACGAAACGCGCCATGGTTGCATGCGCCGGACGCACGTTGAGACCCTGGAAATCGGCCGGCACTCTGACCTCGGCCTTGGAATGAATGGTGCCTGGATCATGCGGATTGATCAGGCAATAGAAGACGTCCGACATCTCCTGCTCGGCGATCGGCTCGTACCACTCGTGCAGCGCCTTGGCGCCGGCCTTGGCGTCGCTCACGTGGAACGGGATCTCCGCAAGGCTGTAGATTGGGAAACGGCCGGCCTGATAACCAGGATTGGTGTAGGTGATGTCGGCAATGCCGTCGCGCGCCATGTCGTAGTGGTCGGGGGCCGCGCCCAGCTGCTGCGCCGGGAAGATGGTGATGTTGATACGTCCGTTCGAAGCCTGCTTGATGGACTCGATCCACGGCTCGATGCCGAGCGTCTGGATCGGGTGAGACGGCGGAACCCAATGCGACAGCCGCAGTTCAACCTCTGCCGAATGCGCCGTGCCGGTAAGCAGCGCGAGTGCCGCTGATGCGATAATCGTCTTGGCATGCCTCATGATTTTCCTCCCTGAGCTGTCAAGTTTGGCGCTGCCTGCGGGTTCCTCCCACGCATGGCAGCATGCTTGAATGCCGAATAAATGTTATGATATAAAACAATTTCACGAAAGGCCCTTTCGAACGCCATTTCGCAATCCGGAATCCAGGTATCATCATGGGTGCAGCCAAGCCGCGCGGAAACGCAACCGCCAGCGCGGAGGTCCTGAAGGTTGAAAGAGAAGGCGATGTCGCCTGGCTGACGTTCAACCGTCCAGCCAAGCGCAACGCTGTCAACGACGCGTTGCTCGACGCGTTGGATGCGTTTTTCACGGACATCCCCAAGGACGTTCGGGTTGTCGTGCTCGGCGGAGCCGGCGGTCATTTCTCATCCGGTCTCGATCTCGCGGAGCAGTCCGAGCGCGAAGTGGAGGAGGTGCTTCGTCACTCGCGCGCGTGGCATGCCGTGATGGACAGGGTGCAGTTTTCGGGTGTGCCAGTGGTCGCCGTGCTGGAAGGCGCTGTGATGGGGGGAGGGCTCGAAATAGCCGCGGCCGCCCATGTGCGTGTAGCCGAACCTAGCGCCACCTATCGTCTTCCAGAGGGCAAGAGAGGCATTTTTGTCGGCGGTGGCGCGACCGTGCGCATCGGCCGTATCCTGGGCCCGGACAGAATGACCGAGATGATGCTCACAGGGCGCACCTATTCAGCCGATGAGGGGCAGACCCTTGGGCTGTCGCACTATCTGGTGGGCGAAGGCGAGGGCCGGCAAAGGGCTCGTGAACTTGCGCAGGAAATTGCCTCCAACGCATCGCTCGTGAACTACCTGATCGTCCAGTCGATATCACGGATCGGCGACATGTCGCGCGCCGACGGGCTCTATGCCGAAAGCCTGAGTGCGGCGCTTTCGCAAAGCGGTTCGGACGCCAAGGAAGGCCTTGCTGCCTTTCTCGAAAAGCGCAAGCCGCGCTTCAGCTAAGCCCCGCCGGCGGTCAGTGACCGCCACCGCCTCCATGGTCGGCGGCTGGATCTGGTGCGCCAAGCAGGCCATCGCCCGTATCGAGCCGCGACGTGCGCCTGCGGATGGTGTTGTCGCGAATGTCGGACTTCGACAGGAAATCAACCTGCTCGATCATGACATCGTGCACGAGCTTGCGGCCGACCCGCTCGTTGATGCTGTCGCGGATGCCTTCCTTGAT
The DNA here is from genome assembly GCA_017643025.1 of Rhizobiaceae bacterium. Classification (GTDB taxonomy): domain Bacteria; phylum Pseudomonadota; class Alphaproteobacteria; order Rhizobiales; family Rhizobiaceae; genus RCIO01. The sequence goes on along the minus strand of JAEPOG010000004.1, from coordinate 361,883 downwards.
CCGGGTAAGGTCGACGTTTGCCTTGTCGTGGTAGTCGATGTCGGGATTGGCGTAGAGGTAGTCGTAGACCTGATCGATGATCAGTGCTTCCGCCGGCAGCGTTAGGGCCGCTAGCTGTTCCGGCTCGACCGTGTAGACGAGCCGCCCAAGGAAGTAGCCGTAGACGCGGCCGTCCTTGAAAAGTGGAACCGACACAATGCCCGTGCGCAGATAATCCAGCCCGCCGAACAGGCTCGGCTGGTTGGGCTTGGAGGCCACCTCCTTGGCGTGGTTGAAGGAGTAGTAGACCGATCCCAGCGCTGCGGCGGCTATCCAGATGGCAGCAAAGGCCATTTTGACCATCGAATCAGCCCCTGCCGAACTGCGTTGCCGAATAGGTGCCGTCGTTCTCGGCGTGCTGGATGGCGTTCTGCACCATCAATGCGACTTCCTGCACCGCGTTCAGGTGCGCGAGGATTGCCCGCTCGTTGGTCTCCAGCTTGCCGCGCAGGCGCTGCAGACCGGCTCTGGTTTCGGGGTTGATGTGCTCTGCGCTGAGGCCGCGCGTCGCCCGGTTGAGTTCGTAAAGGTAGCGGCTCTTGCGCGCATTCGAGGCCTTGAGGTCGAAGTTCGCGTCCGTTCTGATAGCCGCCGTTTCGGTGTCGATCGCTTCCTCGATTCGACGGATGATGGCGGGGATGCTCCCGGCTATCGCCGCTTCGGCAGGTTTCTCGGTGGCCGCCCGGGGCTGCTCCATCAGATAGTTCATGTGATTACCTTCCCGAAATTCGCGGCCTAGCGGTCGGACGAGCGGGCGGTTGCGCCGGATTCGTCCGAAAAGAGTGTCTGGGTCGTCTGGCGCTGAAGCTCTTGGACAAGGGCCGTGGAAAGCGCCGTGCTCTCGGCCAACTGCTTGCCGGCCAGACCGTCATTGGCGCCGACAAGCGGCACAACGGCCTTGCCTTCCCTGTAATGATCAGCAAGCAACCGGTTTGCGATGCCGATGCCGCCGCGTTCGGCGACGGCGTCGCCCAAATGCTGGGCGAGTATCGATTTCCACATGTCGCCCGACAGGCCGCCGCCGTAAACAGAGTCGGTCTCCTCCGGCAGCATCGTCTGGATGAAGCTGCCCAGAACCAGCGACTCGAATTTCCGGTAGGGCTCGGCGTCGGCAGCCTGTGCGGCGCCAGCCGGCTCGTTCGCCGGCAGATGGCTCGTGAAGGGTTCGCTCGCAGGACCGGCAGCCGCCATCTTCTGAAGCCGCGCATACGCGGCTTCGGCGGCTGTCGGTTCGGCCGCCTTGATGACATCCAAGACAATGTCGGTCGCGAGAGAAACTGCCATTCAGGCCACTCCGGCAAATCGAATGTCTGCATTGTGGCGCAGAAAGCTTGTGGCAGGCTTACCCGGCGCTGCGGCCTTTCCGGGCTGCGAACTCGAGGCGGTCGTGCTGCTCGATCTTCTCTTCCAGCGCGCGGCCCGCCTCGCGCCTTTCCCTGTCGACCTTGTCGGCGCGCAGCGTGGCCGCGACGGCCCTCGCCACCTCCTGGTTGGCCAGAGCGTGCTCTTCCTCGCGAATGGCGAACGCCCGAGAAATGCGCTGATGGTAGAGGTCGGGAAACAGGGCCGACATCGGGGTGCCGCCGTCGAAGCGCTGGATCAACTCGTGCGCGTCGCGCTCGGCGCTCATTGCGTTGGCCAGATGCGTGGCATGACGCGTTTCGTGCAGCGCCTGGATCTGGCGCTGGACCTTGACCAGTTTCGTCAGGCGTTTGATGCGCTGTGCGTCCACGGCTCTACCTTGCGATCGTCGTTGGCGCGAAACTGTCCGCGAAGAGACTGAGCAGCGTGCCGAACGAGAAATAGGCCAGGATCAGCGCGCCGGCGATGACGAATGGCAGCGATACGAAGTAGACCGGAATCTGCGGCGACAGCTTGTTGATCAGGCCGGCGGCCAAATTGACGAGTATCGCATACGCGACAAAGGGACTCCCAAGCCTCAATACGACGAAGAAGGCCTCGCTCAGCGTGTCGGCTAGGTCGGTCAGCGCGCCCTGGGGATCGAACGGCGTGGCCAGTGGCGCCAGCTCGTAGGATGCAACTAGCGCCTCGATGATCAGGTGATGGAAATCGAGAGCGAATAGAAGGACAAGAGCCGACAGGGAGATGATGCTCGCCATCGGAGTCTGCGGGTCCGGCTCTTCGATACCGTTGCCAGGCATTGCGCCGAATCCCGACAGCATCGAGATGGCCGTAGCCATGAACTGCAGCGCCAGCAGGTAAAAGCGCGCCATGAGGCCGATCAAGGCTCCCACCAGCAGCTCGGAAACGACTATCGGGGCAAGGATTGCGGGGCGTGTGTCCACGACTGCGGCAAAATTTTCCCACATGAGAACGAGAAGCACCAGGGAGACCGCCATGGCTACGAAGAGGCGCACGTTGGTCGGCACTCTGATGCTGGCGAGCCCCGGCATCAGCATGAAGCAGCCGCCGATGCGGCAGAATGCCAGGAACGCCGCGAGGACGGCGTTTTCCACGAATGGCATTCATCGGCCTCAGGAAACCGCGCCGAGGACGCGTATCTCGACGCCCTTGGCGATCTCGACATGGGACAGGACGGGCAGGGTCGGGAACAAGCGTTCCACGATCATGCGGACGTAAGGCCGCGCTTCAGGGGCGGAGACGATGGCAAAGCGTTCGCCGTCGTCGAGGTGGGCCCGTATTGCCTTGCTCGCCTCCTGGCCGAATTCCTCCAGCTGGCGCGGGTCGATGTCGAACTCGCGCACGTCGCCCTTGGGGTCGCGCTTGAGAGCCTGGTGGAAGGCGAGGTCCCAGCGATTGCCGAGGCGCAGGATCTTGAGGATGCCGCTTTCGCTGAGGTCGCCGCATATCTGCTGCGCCATGCGCACGCGCACATGTTCGACGATCTGTTCGGTACGTCGCACGTGCGGCGCAATCTCGGCGATCGCCTCGATGATCAGGTGGAGGTTGCGGATCGATACGCGCTCGGCAAGGAGCAGCTTCAGCACCGCCTGCAAGCCGGGATAGGTGATGTGCGAGGTGCAGATTTCGTCGGCCAGCTTCTTGTATTCGGGATCAAGCCGCTCGATCAGCGCCTTCATGTCCTTGTAGGACAGAAGCTGCGGCAGGTTGTTGCGGATGACTTCCGACAAATGGGTGAGAAGCACGGACATGTTGTCGGCGTAAGGCAACTGGTCGCGCTTCAGGTCGTCGGCAAACATCTCCGGCACCGAATAGGCGCGCATGCCGAACGCCGGCTCCTTCACTTCCTCGCCGGGCATGTCGGGCAGCTGGCCGCTACCAAGCAGAACCATAAGTTCGCCGACCCGCATCTCGTATTCGGCAACGACGGTCCCGTGGATCTTGATCTGGTAGGATTTGGCCGAGATGGCGAAGTCATCCGTCAGGCGCACTTCGGGCACGACGAAGCCGTATTGCGTGGCGAACTTCTTGCGCATCTTGTTCATGCGGAAGGCCAGTTCCTGGTGCGAGGCCAGGAGTCGCGTCGAAAGCTGCTTGCCGATCAGCAGCTCGATCTCCGGAGTCTTGAGCGAGTGCTTGATCGAGTTGCGCTCCTCGTCCTCCTTCGCGTCGGTGATCTTCTTCTGCTCGGCTTCCTCGGCCGCCAGCTCGCGGCTGCGGCGCAGCGGGAGCAGGTAGGCGACGCTGCCGAGGGCAGTGGCGAGGAACAGGAACGGCAGCGCCGGAAGGCCCGGCACGAGGCCAAGTATCAGCAACAGGCCGGCCGCTACCCAGAGCGCGCGCGGATAGGCGCCGAGCTGGCCGAACACCGCCTGGTCGGCGGAGCCGCGGGTTCCGCCCTTGGAAACAAGCAGGCCAGCGGCAAGCGAAACGATCAGGGCAGGAATCTGGGTTACGAGACCGTCGCCGACGGACAGCTTGACGAAGACATCGGCAGCCTCGCCGACCTGCATGTCGTGCCGGGCGTAGCCGATGGCGATGCCGCCGACGATGTTGATGGCGGTGATGATCAGACCGGCGATGGCGTCGCCGCGCACGAATTTCGACGCACCATCCATGGAGCCGAAGAAACTCGATTCCTCCTCTAGTTCGCGGCGCCGCGACTGCGCCTCCTTCTCGTCAATCATGCCCGCCGACAGGTCGGCGTCGATCGACATCTGCTTGCCGGGGATGGCGTCCAGCGTGAAGCGCGCGCCAACCTCGGCGATGCGCGTAGCGCCCTTGGTGATGACGATGAAGTTCACAACGATCAGGATCAGGAACACGATCAGGCCGATGACGAAGTCGCCAGCCATCACGAGCTTCGAGAAGCCGCCGATCACGTAGCCGGCGGCGTTGGTGCCGTCATGCCCTTCCGAAAGTATGACGCGGGTCGTCGCGATGTTCAGCGACAGCCGCAGCATCGTGGCGATAAGCAGCACGGTCGGAAAGGACGAGAAATCGAGCGGCCGCTGGATCCACAGTGCCACCATCAGGATGAGCACCGAGACTGCGATCGAAAAGGCCAGTCCGACGTCGATCAGGAAAGGCGGGATCGGCAGGAAAAGGACGGCAAGGATGATGACGATGCCGATGGCGAAGCCGACATCCCGGCCGTGCTTGCGGGGTTCGTTTGCCGCTGCGCCAATGCTGTCGGTTACCGCCATCGCGAAGATCTGTTCCCGTTCGCCACGCCGCGACTCCTGCCGCGGCGCCGAGACCCTAGACGCTCAACCTTGCGTGGGGATGGGACAGGTGGCGGGTTCGCCAGAGCGGTATGTCAGAACCCGGTTTCGATGCGCTGGAACACGACAGTTGTGAAACCGTTGACCTGACCGCCGACGAAGGGTCCGGAGAGCGCGATCGCCAGCAGGATGGCGACGATCTTGGGCACGAATGTCAGCGTGATTTCCTGCACCTGGGTGAGTGCCTGAACCAGCGCGATGCCGACGCCGACCACCATGGCGACGATCACGGCCGGCGCGGATGCCGACAGAACTGTCCAGATGGCGTACTGGACGATATCGAGGGCGTCGGCTTCGTTCATGGTCTAGCGAATGACGACGCCGGCGGTGACCACGACCTCTTCGCCAGTCTGCAATTTGGCGACGATGCCGTCGCTGTAGAGTTTCACCTCCGCAACCGTGCCGGTAACGGCGCCATCGCCGGAGGTGATTTCGCGGCCGATCAGGGCGCCCGCCTGGGTGAGCGAACTCGCGGCGAGAAGATCGTCCAGCTTCTTGTTGATCTGGACCGATTGCTCGACCTGAGAGAACGAAGCGAGCTGCGCCACATATTCCGTCGATTCCATTGGATTGGTCGGGTCCTGGTTCTTCATCTCCGCGACCAGCAGTTTCAGGAAGGCCTGATAGTCGACGGCTGCCCCGGACGACGCCGCTGCCGGTCCGCCGGCGGCGCCGGTTGCGGAGTTGGTGCTTTCGACGATCATGGTCCTATTCTCCTGCGACTAGTGCAATCGGAGCGCGTTCGGCGCCGGGGTTCAGAATTTCATGCTCGAGCGTGAACAGGCCGCGAATGGCCTTCAGAGCTTCATAGGGGCGGTCCTCGCCGACCAGCTGGTCGACGTGCTTGAGCGTCGACAGGATGTGCGGGTCGGAGAAGGTGTCGAGCAAGGACGGCAGCGTCTGTCGGAACAGGTTGCGTGCTTCCTCGCAGTTTCCAGGGTTCATCAGCATCACCTGCACGATGAAATAGAGCTGCTTGACCGGGGTGCGCGCGTCCTCCGGTTGCAGGACATGCGTCTCGAGCAGGAACTGAACATCGTTGAGCAATTCCAGCGAGACCTTCCGGTCGGCGCGGATCACCGCGCCGTTGACGTAGATCTTCTCGTTCGCCTTGAGGGTAATGCGCAGGGTTTGGCTCATTGAATCCCGTCGCGGATGATCTGCGACACCTCGATAATTCCCTCGAAATTCTGGGAACGGCCCTGGCGCACTGCTTCTGTTTCGCGCAGCAGCCATAGCCCGATCGAAATCAGGTTTGCGCGCAGTTCGTGCGGCAGCTCGTTGTCCTCGCTTCCGAGGTCTTCCAGAAAGGTCGTCCATATCCGGTTGACGAAATGAAGTGCCTCGACCGCCTGCGGCGATCGCGGACCGGCTTCCGAAGCGAGGGAAAGCATTTCGATCGACCGGGTAAGGAGTTGGCGCTCCCGGTCGCGCGCGTCGGCCACCGAGTCGGTCTGAATGTCTGCGTATGAGAACTGGTACATTATGGGTCAGGCTCTCTGATTGAATGTTACCGGACGTACGGTCATGGGAGATACCGGACGAGGCTTAGCTGGCGGATGCGCGAGGTGAGCGTGTAGGCCGTTTCGATCTGTGCGAGCAGGGTCGAAACGCGCGTCGAAGCCTCGTAGGCATCGACGCCTTCCAGGTCGGAGATCTTGCCTTCGAAGATGTTGATCTGCATCTGAAGGCGTTCACTCGCATTGGTGATGCGCTGCTCCACGATACCCGTCTTGGCCTGTTCCTGGCCTATGGCCGATACGCCACGCGCGGTCATGGACGCAGCGTGTTCCACCACCGAGTTCAGAGCGTTCGCGTTGAGGCTGCCGTCGAAGAAGACCGCCACGGAAGCCGCCGCCATCATGACCCTGCGAGCGCCTTCGAAATTGGCGCTGACGGAGGCAGACGCTGTCTCGTTCATTGAAATGCGCGCGGTGATCGTTTCGTCCGATGCGTTCGACCAATTGGTCGTCCAGTCGGCGCCCATGAACTGGGGCTCGATGACCGTGGTCAGGAAATTTTCCATCGCCGCGGCGTCGACGCCGTCAGCGGCGGCCGAGTTGTAGGCAAAACCGAAATGAGTTGCGAAAGCAGCTTCCATCGCCGTTCTTGCAGGCGACCCGGTTGCGAAGAAGTCGTTGATGGGGGTGACGTCGGTATTGATGCCGGCGAACAGATTTTCGCCGTTCATGCTGGAATTCAGTACGCCCGTTATCGTCGTGATGGCAGAGATCGCTTCCGTCTTCGCGATTGACGGCGAGACCGAACCGGACACAGCGGCGGTCATCGTCGACAGGAACGTCTGCGAGAGGTCGGAAAGGCTCTGGAGACCGTGCTGGATTGCGCTAAGGCGCGACGACGCCAGCGAGTTTGAATCGATGATGCCGCTGAGCCGTTCGACATCGCGTTGCAGCGAAATCGAGTGGCCGGTTCGCGAGCCCAGCTTGAGGCCGGCGTCCGCAACCCTTCCGGTCACGACCTCGCGCTCGACCTTCACCAGTTCGGCCTGCATCTTCATGAGATGCGTCCGAACCGCCTGGTTGGTGTTGTAGGAGGAGATGAAGGTCGTCTTCATGACTACCTCACCGCATCCAGGAGTGCGGCCAGCATATTGTCGACCGTCTGCACCAGCTTGGCGGATGCCTGGTAGCTGTGTTCAAGGTCGAGGAGCAGCGACATCTCCTCGTCGATGTTTACGCCGGTGACGTTCGAGAGCGCCTCGGATGTGCGCATCATCAGGGCACTCTTGTTTTCCGTTGCCCGCGAAGCGTCCTGGCGTAGTGCCGAGAACCATCCAATCGACTCGGTCGAGTAGTCGGACAGGCTGACCGTTCCCGCAATGCCGGCTCCGGCGTCGAAGGCCATCGGCGCCGAGAGCTTGTTGTCGTAGCTGATCAGCAGGTTGGTATAGGCGGCCCCGCCCGTCGTGTTGTGGATATAGGTAGCGCCGTTTGCGCCGCCGTCTCGCAACAGATGCGGGTTGCCGCCGACAGTCGAGTCGTAAGCCGCATTGATGCGGATGACGCGTGCGAGACCGTTCTCCAGTGTGCCGGCAGCGGGCAGCGCCGGGCCGCCGGGCCAGGTAAAGAGACCGGCAAGATCCGGATCGACTCCTAGAGGATCGGTTTCGGCAAAGGCGGTGATCAACCCCCGCGCAATTTCGTCGAGTTGCGCCTGCATTCCACCGGCCACGTCCTCTCGCAACTGGATCATTGCAGACAGGCTGCCCGATGCAGTGGTGTTCGCACCCGACCCGGAGGTCAGCGGAACGCCATCGACATAGATTGAGTTGCCGGAAGCACCGGCTGCGTAACCTGCGGTCGGCGTGAAGGTCACTTCCCGCGGAACGGTCTCGAAGAGTGTTACCCCCGCGGTCGTGGTGAGCATCACATCGTTGGCCCCGCGCTTGATGGCGGAAACGGGGACGATTTCCGAAATCTTCTTCAGGATGGCGTCGCGTTGGTCCAGGGCATCGTTGACATCGCGCCCGACATTCGTGCCGGCAACCACCTCGCTGTTGGCGGCGTGGAAATCCGCAAGCAGAGTATTCAGATCTTTCACGGTGGTGACGATCTGGCGGTCGATGTCACCGCGAAATGCCTGGATCGTATTGGAGCCGTTGTTGAGTGCGCTTACCAGCTGGCGTGCCCGTTCGACCGCCGTTTCGGCTACGCTGACATTCGATGGCGAGCCGCTGTAGGTTTGCAGGGCCTGCTGCAATTCGCCGAGCAACCGCGCCGGCGAATTGGCGTTTTCGGTCCCGAAAACATCTATGTCGAGACGATCGAGCCCGGTAAGCAGGGTGTTTTGGGCCGACCATGACGACATGGCCGCCAGATTCTGCCGGAACAGGACCTCGTTGACGCTGCGCCGGACATCGACAATCGCCGCCCCGTTGGGCGACTTCGACAGCATGGTGCCGCGGCGCGCGTAATCTGGATTTGAGGACTCAGAGACGTTGCGTGAGACAATGGTCGTCTGCCGCTGCGTATTGAGAAGCGCTGACTGTGCGATGCCCAGTGCTGTCGACAGAGACATGTCTTTTGGCCTTCAGACCCCGCGAAGTCGGGTTAGCGCTTGAGGTTGACCAGGATCTCCATCAACTCGGAGCCGGTCTGGAACACTTTGGAATTTGCCGTGTAGCTGCGTTGCGATTCGATCATGGTCGTGAGCTCCTCGGCGATGTCGACATTGGAGCTTTCCAGCGCGCCCGAGACGACCTTGCCGACCTCGCCCTCGGTCGGGAAGCCGATGCGCACTGTGCCGGAACCGGAGCTCTGGCTGAACACGTTGCCGGGGAGGGACTGCAGCCGGTCGGGCGATTGAACGTTGGCCAGCGGAATCCTGTAGAGGGCACGTAGCGAGCCGTCGCTGTATTGTGCGAATACTGTGCCGTTCTCGCTGATCTCCACCTGCTCGATCGAGCTTGGTGCGTTGCCGTTCACGAATGCGTCGTAGAGCGTGAAGCCGCTCGTCAATTGGGTCATGGCACCCATGTTGAGAAGCAGGTTCTGGCCGCCAGGCACGGGGATGGTGATGTCTGTGGCGCTCAGCGCGGTAAGTTGGCCGGTTGTCCCGTCGAAATCGAGCGTCTGGGTTGCAAGGGGCGCCGCACCGTATGGAAAGAATGTGCCGGCGGTCGCCTGCGCCCTGTCGAAAACTGCGACTTCCCACGTGTTGGCAGCCGTCTTCGTGAAATACACGTCAAGCATGATTTCGCCGCCGAGATCGCCGTAAGCGACGAGCGATGTCTTGGACGAGTACTGCGAGCCGACGACGTTGTCGGACGGCAGCGAGCCGGCCGGTACGATCGCAGCCGACTCTGGCAGATTGGCCGCCAGGGTGCCGGCAGTCGAAGGATTGGCTACGAGCGACGCCTGCGAGACTGTCACCGCTTCAAGTCCGTCGAAGCCGTTCGCCGTAACGGTTGGTGCGCCGCCCGCATAGGAGTAGCCCATCAGCTGGTAGCCGGCCGCATTGACCAACCGGCCCTGGCCGTCCGGCACGAAAGAACCGGCGCGGGTCAGGAAAGGGACGCCGCTGCTGTCCTGGACGATGAAGAAGCCCTGGCCGCTGACCGCCAGGTCAGTCGTCGAGGTTGTGTATTGCAGGACGCCTTGTTTCGATACGTTGTTCTGGACGTTGGAGGTGACACCGCCCGAGGCGTATGTGCCGCCGTTGCTGGGGATCACCAGGGTGGAGAATTCCGCTTTGGCCTTTTTGTAGCCGGTGGTGCTGGAGTTGGCGATGTTGTCGGCCACCGTGCCCAGGCGGGTCGCTTGTGCCGCCATGCCGGAGACGCCGGTACGCATCATCCCAAAAAGGCTCATTGCCTATTCTCCTCATAATCCAGGCCAATGGTCACGAGGATAGGCCACCTGACTTGCGCGAAGCTGGCTTTCGCAGAGTTTTCAATGGAGATGTCGGCGGTTTTTCGCATAAGCCGCCCGTCGAATGATCACACGACGAGCCGGTAGCCAAGAAAGCGCTTTGAATCGATCGGGTCGTAACCGAGCCTGTCACGAAGCTTCTTGCGCAGCTTGCTGATGTGGCTTTCGACCACGTTCTCTTCCACCTCGCCATCGAAGATGCCGTAGATGGAGTTGAATACCTGGGTCTTGGTGACCCGGCGGCCGCAATTAGCCGCCAGATACTCGAGAATGCGCCGTTCGCGGCGTGGCAACGGCATCGGATCGCCGGCGATTTCGGGATCGCGGCCGTCGCTGAAGATGCGCATGTCGCCGACGGTGGTGAACGTCTCCATCTCCTGGGCGCGGCGGCGAATTGCGGAGATGCGCGCGAGAATTTCCCGGATGTGGACGGGTTTGCGCACGACGTCGTCGACGCCGGCGTCGAACAGTCTCAGCGTGTTTTCAAGGGAGTGCTGTTCGGCCAGCGCAATCACAGGCGCACCGGAGCGATCCCGCAGCCTGCGGGGAGATACGATGTCGGTGGAACATTCGCCGATAAGGAAGGCGTCAACGGCCTTCAAATCGTCGTCCGGGGCGCTCTCGACCCACTCGCCGAATTCGCTCGATCCGAAGCCCGCGCTTGCGACCCCCTCGCGATCAAAAAGCGAATTGTAACCTTGTTTTACGAGATCGCGCTCATCCACGATAACTATCATCGGCCCGCCCTCCGAATCAGTTTCATAAACTGTTAATCGAGGGGTATCCGTTGCCGGGAATCGGGCACAACACCCAAATCTTACAGCCGAAATCTTGGGAGTCGCCGGAAAGGCGGCAATCACGTCACGAACCGGCCGCCAAACATTGAAAATAAAGGGTTTTTAGGTTTCGTTTCTTATCCGCAACATTGCTTTTGTAAGCCCAAACTTACGTAGATTCGTTATCCCGAAGAACAAAAGCCGCGCGCCTGAGGAGTCCATTGTCCAAAACCTGTCGCGACAAGGTTGGCGATGACACGGCAGATATAGCGTTTTTGAGCCGGGTCATTGTTGGGTCCGGCGTGGTAACGAGCGACCGCCATCGACCAGGTGTCGTGTTCGCCGCGCAGCCTTTTGAGGAATCGCGCGGCGTAGTCGACATTCGCCGCCGGGTCGAGCATCTCGCGTGGGCTGCGGAACTGGTCGGCGTGGTAGTGGTGGTTGATCTGCATGCAGCCCAGATCGATGAGCGTCTTGCCCTGGCTGCGCGCCTTCTCGAATTCGAGTAGCGCCTCGGCGGCCGATCTGGGGAATACCGACCGACCCTCGATGTTCAAGGCGTACGGGTAGAGGCTGCCCCTGCGGCCGGTCTCGGTCAGGCCGACGGCGTATAGGATGGCCGCGGGGATGTCGTAGCGTGCCGCCGCAGTCGCGATGTGTTGTTCGCAAACATTCGCGGAAGCGGCCGCGGCGCTAGCCGCTAAGCTAAATGTAAACGCCGCTGCCAGCAGCCGCAGAGGCCTTGGAGCCCTGAGCATCTTGCCTGCTTCCGCCATGATTGCGCTCCGAGCCCTGTCTGCCTGACTGGTCGTTCCGTTCACCGCGGCTTTCACCGGACTGGGTGAAGTCGCCCCGGCCGGAGCCGTTCGAGTTGGTCCCCGTGCCTGCCTGGGACTGCTGCACGGTGACCCGGTCCACCTCGATACCAACCCCGCGCAACGCCGTGACGAGACTGTCGCTGTCAGTCGACAGGCGCTGCCGCGCTTCGGCGTTGTCGACCGTTATCTCGATCGAGAGCTGGCCCTCCGTGCCGGAGATGCGCGCTGTCACCATGCCGAGTTCGGCGGGCTGAAGCTGGATTCTGAGCGTCGTGATGGGTGACGACGCCGTTGGACGCGACATTCCGCCGAGGCTTGCCGCCTCGGCACGCGCACCGGGCAGAATCTCTTCCGCGAGCGAGGATGCCAGCGCTGAACCCGTTTCGCTTATCGCTGGCACCATCTGGGCAAACGCCGCCGGAGCCGGCGCGCTTTGCTGCGCCAGAACCGAAACGCCGGCGATGCGCGCGCCACTGGTAGACTGGCCGCCATTCTGCCCGCTGCCTCGGTCCTTGCCGTTGCCGGAATCGGATTGCGTTTCCGCGTCGCGCTTGGCTTCGCGCCCGATCGCAGATGCTTCAAGGGTCGGCCTCGACGGGCCCTCGCGGCCGGCCTCGTCGCCAATGGCGCGCGCCATGCCCGAACGTGACTGGACGTCGACAACCGCGTCGGTTTGCGCGTCACCGTCAGGCGCTACCATTGACGTGGCGCCTCCTGCTCCCGTTTGCGTCTGGCGTGCCTGATCGGTGCCCTTTGTCTGGACCTTTCCGTCAGAGTTGCCGATGCCCGGTGTGGCGTGGTCGGCAACGCGCTCCGTAGCTCTCGCTAGGCCCACCACGCCGCTGGCACGGTTTGCGGATTGGCTTGCGGGCGGGAACGCGCGGTGCGTGTCGATCTCTATGGCCGCGTCCTCGCCGCTGTCGCCGGCAGCCTCTTCAGGGTCCGCGCCGGGCTCGTCGGCGTGAGCTGTCTTTTCGGGCGCAACCGCCCGCTCGAAGAGCGACACGAAGCGGCCCCAGATGCCGTCCGCACCGTCACCGCGGTCCCCACCTTCGCTACTCTCCTCGGTGCTCTGGCGATTGGCCCGGGTCAGCGGTTCCTGGCCAGCGTCATCCTTGACGAGCTTTCCGAAGCCCGCGGCGTCATCGCCGCCGGTCTTGGGCACCTTCTTGTCCGCCCTGGAGGCTGCACCGCCATTGGCGGTGTCGGCGACAACAACAGCCAAACTCATCGGCCAGTCTCCTGTAGCATCTGGTCAATCGACTCCAATTGTTTGCGCACGTCTCCGACAAAGGCGGCATTCTGCGCCGAAGTGTCATCGGCGCGCCTGGCGTCAGCCGTTCGGGCCCGTGACCCGCTTTCCGTGCTGCCGTGTTCAGATGCGGCCGGTTCGTTGACCATCGGCTCGTGCGTGGCGACCGCCGGCATACTCGTCACCTCGTCGACAATGCGAAGGGCGGCGTCGAGCAGCATGCGGTCGCCCGCCGACAAGCGGCGTCGATCGATCGCCTCAAGCCGTGCTCTCACGGCATCGACATCGTCGGTTGTGACAGCCGCGACGGTTGAATAGAGGATCGCCCTGGGGTCGCTTTCAGATCCGACCTCGGCCGCCATCTTCTCGAGTCCGTGGCGGGCGAACACCAGCAGTTCGGACTGCTGGTCGATGGCTGCCCGGCGCGCTAGCCGCAGATAGATGACCTTGCCCTGTTCGAGGCTCATTGCCCCGATGATGTCGGCCACGACGTCGAGGTCTATCGATCCCTGAAGTTCGGCTACACCCTCGACAAATGCGTCGGCGAACTGGCTCGCGTAGGGCGAGCGGAGGAACCGACGCACATATTGTTCCGATATCGACAGAAACTCGCCGGGCTTGCGCTGCGAAATTGTGAGCGCCGCCGAACGCCGCAATGCGGCCTCTTCGATAAGGGTTCCCGGGCCCATGACCCGCGCAAGATCGAGGAATACGAGACTCTGTTCCGGGTCGTCGTTGGCGGCAATCGATCCCTTGACCAGTGCCAGGAAGGCGGAGACTTCCGACGCAACGTTGCGCGGATCGACATCCTTGAGCGATGTGGTGGCCTCGCCCGGATTGCCGCGCAGATAATGGAGAATGCCAGCGGAGAGCTGCGCATCCTCGCCTTCGGGCGAAAGGCCCCTAACGATCGCTTCGACGGTGCGTGGATTGCCGCCGCTCATCGCGTAGATCAGCAAGGCGCGATAGTTGCGCTTGTCGTCATAGTCGGCACTGTTGGTCGAGCGCAGGCGCTCATCGATGAGTTCAATGAGCTTGCGTTGCATGGGTATCGCGGCATGATCGCCATCGGCGATACGGTCCTGAACAAGCTGCAGCGAGCGAACCATCTGGTAGGGCTCGAGCGGCGCAAGCTCCGCACTTACGTTCGATGCGGCGAGTACCGAAGCGACGGATGCAAGCACCGCGGCCATATGTCTGGGCGCGATCATCCAGTTGTCTCAAGCAGGATTTCGATGCGCCGGTTGACGCTGGCATAAGGATCGTCCGGCATCTTGAGCTGCCGGTCGGCGTAACCCGCGACGCCGGTCACGCGGCCTTCGTCGAGTCCGCCCCGAACCAGCATGAAATAGGTCGCGTGCGCGCGGGCGGTGGATAGCCGCCAATTGTCATAACCGTCGCCGGCGAAGGGCCTTCCGTCGGTATGGCCATTGATGATGATCTTGCCGTTACGCTCGCGCAACGCGCCTCCAATTCCTTGCATCGCCAGAACCAGGTCGCGCCGGGGCACGGCCGAGCCGATCTCGAACATGCCGTCTTCCATGCTGTCCGCGACCGAGATGAGGATGCCGGTGTCAGTGGGGACAACCGAAATGCCCTCGTTTGCAATCCCGCCGAGCGCCCTTTCCAGCTCCTCGCGGATTTCCTCAGCGAGGGCCTCGCGCCTGTCCATTTCCGTTTGTTCGGCTTGCTGGAGTTCCGTTGTCTGCTGGGGCTCGTTGGCCAGTTCAGCCTGCAGGGCCGCTACCTGGCTGGCATAGTCGGGGGCTGCTTCGTCGGCGGGTTCCTGAGCGGCCATTTCATGCTGCGGCGGGGAGCCAGGCGGCGTGTTGCTATCGGTAATCTGCGCGATCACTTCTTCTAGCGACTGATCGCTCTCGCCGGCCACGTCTATTTCCGGAGCGAACGGATCGTCATCTATCGCCGCGTCCTTTGGCGGCGGCTGCAGCAGGTCGGCGGCGATCGGTCCCTCGGGAAGCGACGGTTTCGACGTCTGTTCGGTCACGTTCGGAACTTCGATCTGGCTCGACCAGAAGTCGGGCGCAAAGGGGTCGCGGTAGGATTCGCCGCCACTGGCGCCGTTCGCCGGCCCGGCATCTTGCGCCCCGCCGTCTCCCTTCACGGAAATGTTCTGCTGGTTTTCGGTATCGCCGGCTATCTCAGACAAAACCGCATAGGGATCGGCAAACAGCTCGTCGTCGGTATGCTGAGCGACATTGGGGACATCCTCCGGCGAATCCTCTTCGGCGGATTCGGGCGAGGTGCGACGCGTGCCGACGGCGTTTTCGGCCGCGGGGTTGCGGCTTTCCTCGCCGGTAACGCTCGACGATTCCGGACCCTTGTCCAGATCGCCAATGCCTTTCCTGTTGGTATTGCGGTCGATCAACTTCACCGGGTTGAAGTAGCTGGCGAGCGCTGCGCGGGTTTGTTCATTGGCCGCGTTGATCAGCCACATCACCAGGAAGAAGCACATCATTGCCGTCATGAAGTCGGCGAAGGCGATCTTCCAGACGCCGCCGTGGTGGCCCTCGTCATCGTCCATGCCTCCCCGGCGAACGATGATGATTTCCTGTTTGCCTTCGGCGTCGGCCTTCATGACATGATCTCCGACAGTGAAGCCGACCATTCGGAAAGACGCGTTTCGTAAATGGCGTCGTCAACCACTGCGGTGATGTCGATGCCGGTGGTTTCTGTGAACTCTACCCGGTCAGCCAGCTTTCCAAGCGCTGGTTGCAACGCCTCGTAAAGGGACAGTGGTGCACGGATGCCGATGCGCACGGCGTCGCGGTCGCGCACCGCCTCGCGGATCGCCGATGCCAGGCTTTCCAGCGCTTTCGCCTGAACGTCCTCGGTCAAAGCGATGCCAAGAATGCGGGCCGCCACGCTTGACGTCAGCGCAACCAGGCGTTCCTGCATCTCGTCGATCCGCGCGACCAGTTCGGGCCCAATGCGCTCGCCGAACTCCGAATGGACACTGGCGAGTTCCTTGCGGTGCGCTTCGTTGAGTGCCTCGATTGCAGCGGCGTGTTCTTCCTGAAGTTTCGCGGTGAGTTCAGCCGTTGCTTTGGCTACGGCTGCCTCGATCGCATCTTCGCCGACCAGCGAAACCGGTGGCGGCATATGAAGCGGGGGCGTTGCGGCCGAGGCCGCCCCGGGTGCGGCGGGTCGTAACGGACTGCCGAAGTCCTTCAGCGCGTCGGCAAGAGCAAGTGCCGGCATCAGCTAGCTTCCTGTGTTGCCCATTTGCGCAGGATTTGTGCGGTGCGCTCTTCGCTCAGGTCGACCATGCGCGCCAGCCTTTCCTGGGGCGCCGGCTTGATGCGCCTGCGAATGTCATCGGAGCCCTCTTCGACATAGCCGCCCGATGCGCCATTCGTTGCAGCTCCGCCGCCACCGGTGCCGTCTGCGATGGCCGCTTGTCCGGCGTTATTGGGGAGGCTGCGCTGCACCTCGTCGAAGCTCTGACCACCGCCTGCTGGTGCGGCAAGCATCGTCGTCATCGGCCGCAACCCGAACCACACCACGAGGAACACGACCAGGACGAAGGCCGCTGCATTGATCATCGTTCCGCTCTGGCGGAGGATCGTTTCCAGCATGCCGCCACCGGCAGGCTCAAGGTCCGTCTCATCGGTCATGAATTCCACCGACGAGACGTTGACGGCGTCACCGCGCGATTCTTCGAACCCGGTTGCGGAAACCACCAGCTGCCTGATTTCAGCGACTCGCGCCTCGATTTGCGCGTCCGTCGCGTTCTCGCCGAGGATCTCCATCAGGCGAGCCTTGTTGACCACGACGGCGATGGACAGTTTCGACAGCGTGTAACCGTTCGAGACCGTCGCGATACGCTTGGAATTGAGCTCGTAGTTGGTCGTTTCCTCGCGCCGTTCGCTCTGTTCGGACGACTCAGGCGCCGAGCCCGCCTCAACCTGGGGCGCAGGCAGGTTCTGCTCGACTGTCGTCGGGCTTGAGGATGAACGCTGGCTGGCGGAATCTTCCGAGCGAACGACCTGAACGGAACGCTCCACACGAGAATCGGGATCGAAGATCGTTTCCTCGACCTGACGCGTATCGGTATTGACGGTGGCGCGCACGCTGGCCCGGAAATTGTCATGGCCAAGGTAGGGCGCAAGCGCGCGGCGGATATTGTCCTCGATGCCGCTGGCCACTTCCATCTCGACGGTCATGGAGCGGGTCAACGAGCTGTTGCTGGGGTCTTCGCCGGAAGCAAGCAAGGTGCCGGTCGAGTCGAGCACCGTGACGTTGTCGGCGTTAAGCCCGGGCACGGCGGCTGCGACCATGTGCCTGATCGCGGATGCGCTGCGCTGGCCGTCCATGCTGGATGCGCGAATAACGACAGATGCCGTCGGCTTTTGTTCCTCGCGCCGGAAGCTGCCGCGTTCGGGCAAGACGATATGCACCCGCGCGGCGCGAACGCCTGAAATCGACTGGATGGTGCGGGCAATTTCGCCTTCCAGTGCGCGGATGCGGGTGATCTGCTGCATGAAGGTCGTAAGGCCGAGCGAGCCGACATTGTCGAAGAGCTCGTAGCCCGCATTGGTGCTGGTCGGCAGGCCCTTCTCGGCAAGCAGCATGCGCGCCTGCGCGGTCTTGCCGGCGGTGACAAGCAAGGTTGTGCCGTCGGAAGCGACGTCGAACGCAATGCCTGCCTCGCCGAGCACCAGGCCGATCTGGTTTACGTCCGAGCGTTCCAGGCCGACATAGAGCGTTTCGAAGGCAGGGCGGTTCAGATAGATTGAGCCGATGGTGATGATGGTGACGACCAGCGCCGTGACACCAGCCATGATGGCAAGGCGCTGCGGTCCGAATCCGCGCAGATTGTCGATGATTCGCTGGATTTGCTCAGGCACAGACTGGCCGCTCCGATCATGATCGTTGCGGCAGCCTACCCGTCGAAGCTTGTGCGAAAATGTAAGAGGGCCGCCCGTCGCCGGGCGGCCCTCTCAGAAGTTGTGCTGTTCGAACTGTAGCTGTTAGCCGCGGAAGAGCGACAGGATCATCTGCGAGTTCGAGTTGGCGATCGACAGCGCCTGGATGCCGAGCTGCTGCTGGACCTGCAGGGCCTGCAGCTTGGTCGACTCTTCTTCCATGTCGGCATCGACCAGCTGGCTCACGCCACGATCAACCGCGTCCATCAGGTTCGACACGAAGGAGTTCTGCATGTCGATACGGCTCTTGATGGCGCCGAGGCTCGAAGCAGCGCCGGTGACGCTCTCGATCATCGCATTGACGCCGTTGATGTAGCCTTCCATCTGGGATGCCGTGGCGCCGGTGATGTTGACATCGGCGATGTTGAAGTCCGCGCTACCCGAGTTGGCGCGAACGGCGCTGAACGTGACGTTCGAGCTGTCGCCGGTCGTGTTGCTCGAGAACACGATCTGGTTGTCGGCATTGAGCGTGATGTTCACGTCATTGGCACCGCCACCGACTGTCAGGTTGGCGTTTTCGAAGGCCTTGGTCAGGACCTGAACCATTTCCGAGGTGTCGGAGATGGTGGCGCTGCCGTGGGCCGAGGTGAGTGCGGTCGCCGCATCAACCTTGATGGCGTAGTCGGTGCCGTCAATGTTGACGTTGAAGGTGATCGCATCGTCGGCGTCCAGGGTCAGGGCCGTGAAGGCGCCCGTCATGGTTGCCGTGCCGCCCGTTGCCGCGCCGCCGCTGTCGGCACCGGCAGTGTAGGTGACATTGTTAAGGTCGTAGACCGCAGCACCGTTGGTGTCGCCGTCGTCGTTGTAGGTCCAGCCCGAGATGGCGATAGTGGCGTCAGAGCCGCTGTCCGTGGTCGTGAACAGCAGGCCGTTATTGCCTGCGTTGTCGGCGACCGTCACGAGACCTTCAAGTGCGGTACCGGTGAGGGCGGTCGTGATGGCAGTTGCGAGCTGCGCAGTGGTGGTGACGCCATCAAGGTCGATACCGGTCAGGGCGACCGATGTTCCGCCGATATTCAGCGTGAAGTCGAGCGTATCGCCGTTGTCCGCGTCCGTAGCGAAGCTCAGGTCGCCGGTGTCGAGGGTGCCTACGGTGGCCGGGCTGGAATTACCAGCGACGGTCGTGACACCTGAGGTGCCGGTTTGAGCGATCGTGCCGGTGCTCGAATTGCCGGTTGCACGCTCGAGCAGACCTGCGCCGGTGCCAGAGTCGAACAGCGCGAACTGGGTGAGATCGACGTCGATCTTGCCCAGGGTAATCGTGTTGTTGGCGTTGCGGGTGAAGGACGAAACGATGGACTGCGTGGACGAGTAGCCCGAGGCGGACGAATCAACCGACAGCCAGTTGGAGCCGGAGAACGAAGCCGACGAGGCAAGGCTGGTCAGCTGGCTCTGGAGCTCGGTGATTTCAGCCTGGATCTTCGACTTGTCGACGCCCGGAGCCGTCGCGGCAACCAGCTTCGTCTTGATTTCGTCGAGATAATCTTTCGCCGAGTCCATCGCGGTGTACGCAACGTCGACCATCGCGGCGCCGAGGCCGAGCGAGTCCTGAACGGTGGAGAGCGCCTTGTTGTCCGAACGCATCGTGGTAGCGATCGACCAGTAGGCGGCGTTGTCGGAAGCTTCCGCGACGCGGTAGCCCGTCGAAATGCGGCCCTGAGTGGTATCCAACATCTTGTTGGTCGTCTTCAGGGTCTGCAGCGCCGTCATAGCGGCGGAGTTCGTCATGATACTGGACATGGGACCTGCCCCTTATAGGAGGTATTCTTGGGACATACCGGGCTGGCCGGTTTGGCGGAGCGGCATCATGCCCTGACCTCGCGTTGGAGGTCACCCGCCATGCTTTGCCCCAATATGGCGGCCAAATCCTACCAAAGTGATAATTCGGCAGGTCTCTTGGCAAGGAAACAGGCGGGTATTTCTTGACGTTACGTCAGAAACGTAGAGTCAGACGAAAGAACGGACCAGACTTCCGACAAGCAGGTTCCAGCCGTCTATTAGAACAAAGAAAAGTATCTTGAACGGCAACGACACGACAGTGGGTGGCAGCATCATCATGCCCATGGACATGGTGATGGTTGCAACGATGAGATCGATCACCAGAAACGGTAGCACGATCAGGAAGCCGATTTCGAAGCCGCGACGTATCTCCGAGACCATGAAGGCGGGTACAAGGACGCGCAGATCGACCTCCGTGTCATCGACCGCGACGGTATTGCGCTCGCGTGCCAGGTCGACGAACAAAGCGTAGTCCTTCTCGCGAACGTTGGCCGCCATGAAGTCGCGGAACGGTCCGGAGATGCGCTGCAGCGCTTCCTCCTCCTCGATTTCCTCATTCATCAGCGGCTGGACGCCGTTGGTCCACGCCTGATCGAAGGCAGGCGCCATGACATAGAAGGTCATGAACAGGGCGAGGCTGATGAGGATCAGGTTGGCTGGTGTCGTCGGCAAGCCGATGCCGGCGCGCAGGATCGAAAAGGCGATAACGAAGCGCGTGAAGCTGGTCACCATGATCAGGATGCCCGGCGCCACCGACAGCACGGTAACCAGCCCGAATATCTGGATGATGGTGCCGATGGTCGAGCCGTCGGCCTGCGCCAACTGGCCAAGGTCGAGCTGCTGCGCTTGTGCTCCACCGGTCAGCGTGACGAGTATCGCGAGGGCTAAACCAAGCCGTTTCATTCGAAAAGCAGGGTCCTGACCAGAACCTGTTTCACCCGACCGTCGCTGCGCACCCGAGCGCGTTCCTCAAGGTCCGTCTTGAAATGCTGGAAGCCGCTGGCGCCCTGAATCTGGCGGGCCTTGACCGTGCGTAGGTAAGCAAGGAAGTCCTGATGGATCTGCTCGGCGAGGGCCGGATCCGGCAAGTCCTCGAACACGAGGGCGAGTTCCATTCGCGCCCAGATGTCGGTCGGGTCGGCGAGATTGGTTGTGATCGTCTCAAGGCGGAAGATGTTGAGAGCCTCCGCGCTGCCGTCCGATCCCGGTTCGTCCTCATATGTCTTGTCGGCGTTGACCTGCTTGCCTGATCCCTCCACCGGCACCTTGCCGTTCATGGATGAGCCGGTCAGCCACCCGGTGCCGACGGCGGCACCCGTCAGAATGACCATCAGCAAAAGCTGAACGATCAGCGACGGTCCTTTCTTGACGGTTTCCTTCGCGGTGGCCGCTGCCATGGAATCCGTGCCCCTGTCAGAACGGCAGGACGGTGTCGAGCACCTGCTGGCCGTAGGGTGGCTGCTGCACCTCGGTCAGCCGGCCGCGTCCGCCATAGGATATCCTGGCCTCGGCGATCCGCTCGTATTTGATCGTGTTTTCCGCCCCGATGTCGGACGGCCGCACAATGCCGGCGATCGTCAGGATTCTCAGCTCCGCGTTCACGCGCACTTCCTGCGAACCGGTGATGACGAGATTGCCGTTCGGCAAGACATCGGTGACGACGGCGGCAACCGACAGTTCGAGGCTTTCGGACCGCGTTGTCGCACCGGCTCCCGTTGTCGATGTGCCGGACGTGATGCCTCCGTCGGCAGAGAAGGTTCCGGAGGGAAGTCCACCGCTCAGGCCAAGCGAGCGCGACACGCTGCGTTCGCGATCGGATTCGTTCTTGAACTGGGCGCGGTCGTTGATCTTGATGGACACTGTCAGGATGTCGCCAACCGAGAGGGCGCGCGGGTCAGTGAACAGTCGGCTCTGCCGGTCGTTCCACAGCGAGAAGCGCTTGACTGGCGCGGCCGGCTGGTTGGGGTAGTGGCTTGCGGCCAATACGCTCGGCCCGACTCCGACAGCAACCGGGGAGAGCGTCGGCGGGACGCCGATCTCATCCATCGCCGTGCACCCGGAAATGGCGAGTGCTGCCGTGAAAAGGGCGAGACAGCGCATCAGGTTGGATCCTTCTCTCGCGCGGCGCTGACCATGATCCCGGTCAAAGCGGCTGCGGTCTTCATTTCCATTTCATTCAGGATGACGCTTGCCTGACGAGGGTCGAGGCTCATCAGGATAGCCGCCGCCGTCTCGGCGCGGAGCTGGCCAAGCTGGCCGGCCGCCGCGTCGGGACGCATCTTGGCGTAGATTTCGACCACCGTGGCCTGTGCCTGCTTCATGAAGCGATCGCGGCGCGACAGCCAGTCCTCGTATTCGGCGCGCTTTGCCTCGAGCATGCGGATGCGCTCGTCGACCTCGCCGCGAAGGGTTTCGAGTTCGGCGGTCTGCAGTGCGTAGCGGCGATCGCGTGCGGCATCGACGATGTTGCCGCAGAAGCGTTCCACCTCCTCGGCGCTCGAGGTGGCGGGCGCCAGCGTCTGCGACGCCGCGGGGAGGCCCATCATTACAGCGGCAACCACGGACAGGGCTGCGAGGCGGGGCCAGTGGCCAGCGATTTCGGTTGATGCGGGCAATCTCATTTCCTGCGCCCTACTGAATGACCAGCTCGGCCTGAAGTGCGCCGGCCGACTTGATTGCCTGGAGAATTGCGATCACCCCGTCGGGCTTGACGCCGATGCGGTTGAGGCCGGCGACGAGCGTCTGCAGGTCAGGCCCATCGAGAATGGCGACCTTGGAATCCGGCCGCTCCACCTCGATGGTGGTGAAATCTTCTATTGCCGTTTCACCGCGCGAGAAGGGTGCGGGCTGCACGACGCGCGGCATCTCGGTGATCCGCACCGTGAGTGCGCCGTGGCTGATCGCGACACGGGCGATCTTCACGTCCTGACCGATGACGATGGTGCCGGACCGCTCGTCCACAACCACACGGGCGGGCGAGTCCGACTCGACCTCGATGTTCTCAAGCTCGGCGAAGAAGCGCGCCGCCGTTACTCCGTTCGGCTTGCTGATGCGAACGGTGCGGGAGTCCTGCTCGGCGGCCACCAGCATTCCGTACCGGAGCTGGGCGAAATTGTTGATTGCGTCCGTGATGCGCACAGCCGTTGAGAAATCCGGGTTCCGCAGTTGCAGCGTCATGACCGAGAAGTCGTTGAACTCGGCGTCGACCTGACGCTCGACGATCGCACCGTTCGGCACGCGGCCGCTGGTGGGGATTCCTTGCGTGATCTGCTCTGCCTGCCCCGCAGCCGTGAAACCCGAGACGATCACGGGGCCCTGTGCAACTGCGTAAATTTCGCCGTCGGCCGCGCGCAGAGGCGTCATCACCAGGATGCCGCCGGCGAGCGAAGTGGCGTCACCAAGGGACGAGACGGCCACGTCGATGCGGGCGCCGGACTGGACGAAAGGCGGCATGTTGGCCGTGACGATCACAGCGGCGACGTTGTTGGAGCGGACGCGGCCGCCCTCGGTGGCAATGCCGAGATTTTCAAGCATTGCCCGCATCGATTGCTCGGTGAATGGCGAATTGCGAAGACCGTCGCCGCTGCCCTGGAGACCGATGACAAGCCCGTATCCCACGAGCTGGTTGTCACGGGCGCTCTGCAGTGTGGCGATGTCCTTGATGCGCGAGCCAGCCAGAAGGTCGCCGCCGGCGAATGCCGGCAGCGCGCATGCGAGAGAAATGACAGCCGCCAGAGCGAGCCTTGCGATCATGTGGCGCCAACCCTCACGGTGCCGTCGCCCATCACGGTGCCGGAAAACACAACGCCGCTATCGGAGTTGCGAACGCGGATGAGGTCGCCGGTCGAGCCCGGCTGCAGCGCAACGCCGATAGCCGAGATAGTCAGGCCGCCCTGTACGTACAGGACCTGTACCGGCTTGCCGGCCTCGACGGCGTATGCGTCGCGCAGCGAGCTGAGCGCTATGAGCCGTCCGGGCAGAAGCGTACGCCTGGCAACGCGGCCTTCGACCTCAGTCCGGTCGTAGGCGATCGGCGGCAGGCCCGCCTTGCTGCGCCGAAGCGCGACAGACTGCAGCGCATCCGAGGTGACGGTTTCGCCAGGATAGACGACGCGCGTGGCAACGACGACCATCTCCTGTGCCGCCGCCGGCATTGCGGCAAGCGCCTGCGCTGCCAGTACCGCTGCGCCGCACGCGGCAAGGACATAAGCCCGAAGCGACATCAGCGCATTCCCTGCGTGATGGTCGATGCCATTTCGTCGGCGGCCTTGATGACCTTGGAGTTCATCTCATAGGCGCGCTGCGCCGAGATCAGTTCGGTGATTTCCTTGACCGGATCGACGTTGGATGACTCCAGATAGCCCTGCTCGATCGTCGCGTAGCCAGGGTCGCCCGGGACGCCGACATTGGCGGGTCCGGAAGCCGTCGTTTCCTGGAAGAGGTTGTCGCCCAGCGGCGCAAGGCCAGCCTGGTTGGCGAACGTTGCCAGCGTCAGCTGACCAAGCTCCTCGAGTTCCTGCTGGTCGGCAAGGCGAGCGAAGACCTGACCGGATTTGTTGACGATCACTTCGACAACGTTCTCGGGCACGGTGATCGCCGGAGCGACGGCAAAACCGTCGGCGGTGACGAGCTGGCCAATCGAGTTGGTGTTGAACGCGCCGGCGCGCGTGTAGAGCGGTGTCCCGTCGGTGCCCTCGATCTGGAACCAGCCATTGCCCGTCAACGCCAGGTCGAGCGGGTTGCCCGTGCTGACCAGCGAACCCTGCAGATGGACGTTGCGGACGGCGACGGTCTTGACGCCGAGACCCACCATCGCGCCCTCCGGCACGATGTTGGCGTTGGCGCGGTTGGGCACGCCCTGAAGGCGCTCGGTCTGGTAGAGAAGATCGGAAAACTCAGCCCGGGCGCGCTTGAACCCGGTTGTGTTGATGTTGGCGATGTTGTTCGCAATCACCTCAAGATTGAGCTGCTGGGCGTTCATGCCGGTTGCTGCGATGGCGAGTGCTTTCATGTCGGTGTTCCCCTTCAGATCGCCATGCGGCTTACTTCGAGATAGGACTGGACGATCTTGTCGCGGATCGAGATCGCGGCCTTGAGAGACTGTTCGGCATCCATCACGGCGTCGACCACGGCGCGCATGTCGGCGTTGCCCTGGAGACCGTCGACGGCGAGCGCTTCGGCGGCCTGCATCTTGTCGACCGTGCCGCCTGCTGCCCGGCTGAGTGCAGCCGAGAACGATGTCGCCGAAGCGGCTTCGGCCTGCGGCTCCGACCTTGGCGCGGATGAAACCGAGCGGGCCGACGAGAGAAGGTCGAGAGCGGTGATGGCGCCGATCGTCATGGTCAGGGCCTCAGAAGATCGATTGTCATGGAAATGAGTTCGCGGGACTGCTTGATGTTCTGCAGGTTGGCCTCGTAACCACGGATCGCCTCGCGCATATCGGCCATCTCGACGAGGATGTTCACGTTAGGCATTTTCACGTAGCCAAACTCGTCCGCGGCCTCATGGCCGGGCCGGTATTCGACCGGAAACTCGGTCGGATCCGTTCCGACTGCAGTGATATCCACCAAGTTCACGCCGCTGGCGCGGTCGAGTTCGGCAGCGAATGTCACCGTCTTTCGCTGATAGGGATCTGATCCGGGCAGCGTACCGGTGGACTGGGCGTTGGCGAGGTTTTCCGAGACCACCCGCAGCCGCTCCGACTGCGCGGTCATGCCGGAAGCGGCAACTTTGAGCGAGGCGAAAAGCGGGTCCATCCGGTCAGCCCGTGGAAGCCATCATGAGCATGCGGTGAAAGGCCTTCACGACGCCCGTGTTGAGTTCGAACTGGCGGCGGATTTCGCCGGCCTTGATCATTTCCTGCTCAAGTTCGACCGAGTTTCCGGACGGCAGGATCGGCGTCTTCGGGTCGACTTCCTTGACGCCGAAGGATGCCTGCGACGTACCGGCGCCGAGGTGGCTCGGATGCGTCGACGCCATTACGACCTGCTTTCCGGCAACCAGGTTCTCGAACGGCTCGACATCCATGGCCCGGAAGCCGGGCGTGTTCGCGTTGGCGATGTTTCCCGATATCGCCGACTGTCTGACGGCCAGCCATTGGGCCTGTCTAGCGGCGAGTTCGAACAGATTGACGGCCTGCATGGCGAATCCTCTGGCAGTTGGGCCAAAGGGTAGGCCGCGGGCCTTGCGTGGGCCTTGCGGGGAACCGCAGGCCTGCTCGCACCGGGTTACTCGGCGAGCGGTACCACCGTGTCGAGGCTGGTGACGACAACCCAGTTGCCGCCCCGCTCCTCGATCGAGGCGACGCGGCTCTTGTCCGGCAGGATCGACCCGGTCTGCACAACATACAGGCCTTCTTCGTCCTCGATCATCGCACGCCCGTTGGCGATATGGACGACCCTGAATTCGGGCGCTGGGTGCTCGTCGCCCGGAAACGGCTGATCGGATAGGGAAACTTCCTGTGCGGCCGGGTCGGCATCGTCGGGTACCGTGCCCGTCGCGATCTGATCGAGTTCGAGCAGAGGCACATCGTCGATCGAGATGCGCTGACCGATCAGCGACGGCTGGTAGACCAGTTCTCCCGGCGCAAGCTGCGTTCCCTCGCTGCCGGAAAACTGAACAGCGCGAATGCCGAATTTCTCCTGGTTGAAGAAGACGTACCAGGGGAAGAACGCGCATACGAGGCCGAGTGCGATGCCCAGCCCGGCGACAATCAGATCACTGGAGCGATCGCTGCCGTAACGCCGCCTTGTCCAGGGGACTTTTTCGGCGCTGGTGCGCACGAACATGTAGCGCCATCCGCCCCGCTCAGACTTGCTGGTCAACCGGCTTCTCCTTGCTCTTGAGATGCATCGCGAGGTCGGCAAAAGGGTCGATGGAGCGCGGATCCTCGGTTCCTTGCGTCAACGCTTCATAGATCACCGGAACCTGCCGCACCGCGAGATCCAGTTCGGGGTCGGCGCCGGCCTGATATGCGCCGAGCAGGCGAATATCGCGCGTATCCTCGAAGTTCGCGATCATGGCCTTCAGGCGGTTTGCAAGCGTGCGCTGGTCGTCGGTCCACGCACGCGGAGCGAGGCGCGATATCGAGGAAAGCGGGTTCACCGCGGGGTAGCGGCCCTGCTCGGCGATCGCGCGGTCAAGCACGACGTGCCCGTCGAGGATGCCGCGGACGGAATCGGCGACCGGGTCGTTGTGGTCGTCTCCGTCCACGAGAACTGACAGAATGGCTGTCACGGATCCACGGCCCTCGGCGCCGGGACCCGCCCGCTCCAGAAGCTTCGGCAAATCTGTGAACACGGACGCCGGGTAGCCGCGCGCGACCGGTGGTTCACCGGTTCCCGTCGCCACTTCACGTAGCGCGTGCGCGAGTCTGGTGATCGAGTCCAGCACAAGCAAAACGCGATCGCCCCGGTCGCGATAATATTCGGCGATCCGCATGGCCGTGTCGGGTGCGCGGCGACGCATCATGGCGCTCTCGTCGCTTGTCGCCACCACGGCAACCGTCTTTGCCATCGTCTGTTCGCCGAGTGTGTCTTCGAGGAATTCGCGCACTTCGCGGCCGCGCTCGCCGACAAGCGCCACGACGACCGTATCGAAGGCGTCAGCGCTCGCCAGCATGGCAAGCAGCGTAGACTTGCCGACGCCTGAACCCGCGAAAATACCGAGGCGCTGGCCATAACAAAGCGGCGTGAAGATATCGATCACTCGCACGCCAGTGCGGAAAGGCGCATCCACGCGCTGGCGGCGCAAGGGAGCCGGTACCTCCGGCGTCTCTGTGTTCACGCCAGGAAGGAGCGGGCCGGCATTGTCCATGGGCCGGGCGAGCGCGTCGACAACCCTGCCACGCCAGCTGTCTCCCGGACGGATTGCGATCGCGCCGCGGTTGAAGACTTCCTGTCCCAAACCGGTGTCTGCGCTGCTATCGAACGGCGCGACCAATGCAGACCCAGGACTGATCTGGACGATTTCGCCAGACCGCGTACCACGCGGTGTGCGGAACTCGACGACATCGCCCATGCGGGCCGAACGGGAAAGCCCGCCGACGCGAAAATGTGTGGCAGTAACCTCCACGACATGGCCGCCATGGCGTATCAGGCCGGCCGGCTCGCGAAACCGCTTGAAGAGCTGTTCCAGGGACTCAAGCGGGCGCAAGGCGGCCGATCCTTGCGCGTTCTCTACCCCTGATGCGTTTGCCTGCATCAGTCAGGCCTAGCTTGAGGCCAGGGTCCGGATGGACTCGTCCATGGCGTTTTCGCTATCGCGCATGAGCGCGCTCACCTGGTCGAACGCGCGCTGTACCTGGATGAGTTCCATCATCTCATGTACGGCGTTGACGTTGGAATCTTCCACGAATCCCTGAGCCACACCGATCTCGTGCCGGTCGACGATCGGGATCGGATTGCCGTCAGGCACAATGCCGGAATTGCCGAAGCGGATGAAGTTCGCGCCCGGCGTAAACTGGAACAGGCCGATCGCCCCGATCGGGCGGCCGTTCTGGCGCAACATGCCGTCGGCGCCGGATTCGGGCGGGCCGCCGAGCGGGTCGAGCTGCAGCGGCGCGCCGCCTGCGTCGAGCACCGGGTGCCCGTCGACAGTCACCAGTTCACCGGTGGTCAGCATCGAAAAGCGGCCGTCGCGCGTCATGACGGTGCCTTGCGGGGTCTCGAAACCGAACCACGCGTCGCCCTGGATGGCGAAGTCGAGCGGGTTGCCGGTCTCGCGCAAAGAGCCGCTGACATTGGCAATGTAGGTGTCGCCCGAGGAGACGAAAGAGACGGAATTGCTGCCGGTACCCGTCACCAGATTCTCGAATTTCACCCCCGTCGCGCGGTAGCCGACCGTGCTGGTGTTGGCCATGTTGTCGGCTATCGTCGTCAGCCGGCGCTCGAGAGCGACCTGCGACGACAACGCTACATAAAGTCCGGTTTCCATAGCGTTCTCCTTAGCGACGCAGACTTTGAAGGGTGAGAAGTACATCGGTCGATATGCCGAATTCGACCGGCTGTCCGAATAGGACGGGTGTGAGGGAAGCAGCGGTGGTCTGGCCGTTGTTCATTTCCCACATCGTCGTGAACCGGGTGAGGAACTTGTGCAGGCCTTCCGCGTCCTGGAAATCGGCAAAGTCGATACGCTCGGAGAACATCTCCGCCTGACGGTCGATGTCGGCGGTCGCGATCGAATCGGGCAGCCCCAGCACCGTGCGCATGACGGTTGCCAGAGCCTGGTCGGCGAGTATCTGATAAGGCGAGGTGATGGTCGCCGCCTTGCGTTCGAAATACAGTGCCAGGCGGACGCCTTCGTTCTGGCTGCCCGCCTCTTCCTCAAGTGTCTGGCGCGCATATTTTGCCACCGCGCCATCTTTGGCTGCGGTGTAGGTTGTGGCGTTCTCACCGTGGGCTGCGAAATCGAACGCGGCTGCAAACTCGGCATAGGCCGTGTTCGACTGACGGTTCGCGAGACTGTCGGGGTCCGCGACGCCTCCTTCGAGGATTTGCCGCATGAACGCCTTGTCGTCGAGCCGGTCCGTGAGGCCGTAGGCCTTCATCGCGTAGCTGAAAAGTGCGTCGTCGGCGAGGAAGGCGTCGATCGACTTCACGTCCTTGATGCGCGCCAGGTAATCCTCGGTCTGGGCCTTCAGGATCGGGTTGTCGAAGGCGACGCCGGCGACCGCTGCCTGCAACTGATATCGGGTAGCAGTGCCCTGTTGCGCAGCGCTGTAGGTTGTCGCTCCGGCGCCGTCGGCGGCGAAATTGTAGGTCCTCGCAAAGTCCTGGTAGCGCTTGTCCGTCAGCTTGTTGGCGAATGCGTCGCTATCCTTGATGCCGCCCTCAAGCACCTTGACCATGAACGCCTTGGCGTAGGTCATGTCGCTGAGGCCATGGGCCTTCATGGCGTACCGGAAAAGGCGCGTGTCGGAGACGAATTCGTCGATCGAAGTGACCTTGCCGATATTCTCCCGGTAGTACTCGGTTTCCCTTGCGACGACCGGCTGGTTTTCCACGCGCGTCAGGGACCTGCCGATGTCGCGGGTGATGAGCTGATAGCTTGCAAATGTGCTGACCAAGGAAGGCTCCGGCAGTCTGCGGCGTATCCCACAAATAGAACCGGACGCTTGCGTGAGGCTGTCCGCCGCCTCCTAACAAGCCTCACACAAGGCACGCGGCCTAGAACCCAAAGAGGTTGATTCTGGATAGGGGCCGGCAGTGGGTATTCTGATCGGAATGGTGGTCACGTTTGGCTGCGTGCTCGGCGGCTACATGGCCATGGGCGGCTATCTCGACGTCCTCTGGCAGCCATGGGAAGTGGTTATCATCTGCGGTGCCGCACTCGGCATCTTCTTCGTCGCCAACCCGATGTCGGTCGTGAAGGATTCGGGCAAGGCCATGCTCGATGCTTTCAAGCAGTCCGTGCCGAAGGAGCAGGACTATCTCGAGGTACTGGGCGTTCTGCACAGCCTGATGCGCGAACTGCGCACCAAGCCGCGCAACGAGGTCGAGGCGCATATCGACAACCCCGAAGAGTCGGCGATCTTTCAGGCCTTTCCGAAGGTGCTGAAGGATCACGAACTGACGCACTTCATCTGCGACTACTGCCGCATCATCATCATCGGCAACGCGCGCCCGTTCGAGATCGAGGCGCTGATGGATGAGGAAATCCACACCGTCAAACACGACAAGCTGAAGTCCTACCACGCCCTGCAGCAGATGGCGGACGGCTTTCCGGCCCTGGGCATCTGCGCCGCCGTGCTCGGCGTCGTGAAGGCGATGGGCGCGCTCGACCAGTCGCCGGAGATCCTTGGCGGGCTCATTGGCGCCGCGCTGGTCGGCACCTTTCTCGGCATCTTCATGGCATACGCGGTCGTCGGCCCGATCGCAGCCAAAGTGAAGGTCGTGCGCGAAAAGCGCACGCGCCTCTACATCATCGTCAAGCAGACGCTGCTCGCCTACATGAACGGCTCGCTTCCGCAGGTGGCGCTCGAGTTCGGCCGCAAGACCATTTCCTCGAAGGACCGTCCGTCCATCGATGCGGTCGAGCAGAGCACGCTCAACTCTGGCGGCGGCGAAGCCGCCAAGGCTGCGTAACCGAGACTGCCGGTGGCGAACGAAGCAGAAGCAATGACCAGCCAGCCGTCACCCGCGCAGATGCGCGACCAGATTGTCGAACGCCTTACCGGCAAGACCGGGAATCCCGACGAGGTGCTCGACATTGCGCGCGCCTGCGCCAGCCGTTGCCTCCCGGACCTGGGCATCTATTTCGCAGAGACGCTGAACACCGCAATCGAGGTCGAGCTGGGCGAGATTTCCATCTGCCGGATGGCCGATCTGCCCCTGCCTGCCGACAGCTTCGGCGCGATGATGATGGCGGCTGCCGAAATTTCCAGTGACGCGATGTTCATGACGCTCGATGCCGACGCGTTGACGATCGCGGTGAGCGCTCTCTTCGGTGCCGATCCGGAACAGAAGCTGGCGCCGATCAACCGCCCGCTTTCCGGGATCGAAGTTGAGATTGCCGGAAAGCTGTTCGACGCGGCGGCGACGATATTCAACGGCTCCGGAGATCGATCGTTCGGGATTAGATTTCCCCTCGATGAACCGGTCGTCGGCGAGGAGATCGGCGCGCAG
Source organism: Rhizobiaceae bacterium (assembly GCA_017643025.1). Taxonomy (GTDB): domain Bacteria; phylum Pseudomonadota; class Alphaproteobacteria; order Rhizobiales; family Rhizobiaceae; genus RCIO01. Next base: position 330,592 of record JAEPOG010000004.1, on the reverse strand, counting down.
GTGGTGCGCGACGGTCCAGCCGTCAAGATTGTGCTGGAGCTGGTCTTCGGCGAGAGCCGAGGGCAGCTTGTCGTTGCCTTTCCGCAGCGTGTTCTGATGCTCATGCGCGGCGACGCATTGGCTGCGTCCGCACCCTCGTCGGAGTGGCGGGCGCGGTTCAACGACGAGGTGATGCGCTCGAAGCTGTCGCTCACGGCCGCCATTCCGATCGGCGAGATCACGCTCGGTCAGATAGCCGCCTTCAAGAAAGGCCAAGTGCTGGAGTTTCCAGAACATGCACAGTCGCAGGCGCGGCTCACGGCGCGCGACCAGGTGCTGTTTCTTTGTGAGCTAGGCAAGCTCGGTCAGAACTACACGGTGCGCATCGTTCGCCCCTTCGATGCGCATGAGGATTTCGTCGAAGGGCTTGTGTCGGCATGAGCAACGCCGAGGCCGAGCCCGACCCCAAGGAGAACACAATGAGCGAGCCAGAGCCCGCTACGGAAGCCCAGGAAGAGGATCAGCTGAACAAGGCGATCGAGGAGCTGCGTGACGTTCTTCACGAGTCCGATGACGGTTCGGTCCAACCGTCGGGCTCGAACTCATCCATAATCATGGGCATCCCTGTCGAGGTTCAGATCGTGCTCGGCAGCACCGAGATGCCGGTTTCGGATCTGATGTCCCTGCAGAAGGGCGCCACGGTATCGCTGAACCGTCGCATTGGCGAGCCGGTGGATGTCGTCGTCAACGGCCGCAAGATCGCCAAGGGGGAGATCACCGTTCTGGAGGACGATCCGTCGCGGTTCGGAATCAAGCTGACCGAGATCAGCCAGGTCGCACGAGGCCGATAGTTTGGAAGGCGCCAACGCGATCCAATGAGCCAGTTGCCTACTCTTTCACGCGCACAGAAAGCCGCCGCCATCCTCGTGGCGATGGGCAAGCCCTCGGCCGGGAAGCTGCTGAAGTTCTTCAAGCAGGAGGAGCTGCGCGGGCTGATCGAGGCGGCGCGGTCGCTCAAGACGATACCGCAGAGCGAGCTCGACAGGATCGTGTCGGAATTCGAAGGCGAGTTCGCGGAAGGCGCGGGGCTGCTCGATTCCGGCGACACGATGAACAACATCCTCTCCGAAACGCTGACGCCCGAAGAGGTGAGCGCGATTATGGAGGGCGAAACCGGTGATGAAGAAGAGGAGACGCAGGAGCCCGTGTGGCCGCAACTCGAGAAGCTCTCGGCCGAGCGCGTGGCCACGATCCTTGAACCGGAGCACCCGCAGACCATCGCCATGGTCCTGTCGAACATGGCAGCGCCGTCCGCCGCGGCCGTCCTGGTCAAGATCCCGAAAGCCGCTCGCGGCGAAGTCGTCAAGCGCATGATGTCGCTTAGCAAGGTCTCCGACGATGCACGCAAGATCGCTGAAAACCAGCTGCGTGCAAGGATGACCGACGAGACCGGGGCGCGCGACAATTCGGCGGGGCAGATGCGGGTCGCAGGTGTGCTCAACGAGCTCGACAAGGCCGATCTCGATGACGTCATGGAAGATATGGTCGCGGCCGGCGCCGAGGACCTGGAAGCGCTCAAGTCCAAGCTGTTCGCATTCGAGGACGTGATCCTGCTGTCACAGCGGTCACGCGTCTCGCTGTTCGACAACATTCAGACCGATATGGCGACAGTCGCCCTGAGGGGCGCGAGCGCCGAGCTGACGGAGGCGGTGCTGTCGTCGATTGGCGCGCGGTCGCGGCGCATGATCGAAGCGGAGCTCAAGGACGCTGCGGGCAATGTTCCTGCGGACGAGATCAATGCCGCCCGCCGCGCGATCGCCTCAACCGCCATCCGGCTCGCGACGGAAGGCGCCCTCGAACTGCCGGGTCAGCAGGAAGCCGAAGCGGCTTAAAGACTGAAGCCGGGGGAGGGCAGGTCCGATGGCAGAACAGCCGGACAAAGAAAGCAAAACAGAAGAAGCGTCCGAAAAGAAGATTCGCGACACGATCGAGAAGGGCAAGCTGCCCTTCGCACGCGAAGCGCCGATCTTTGCCTCGTTCGTCGCCATTCTGGTGTTCGCAATCTTCTTCGCCACCGACAGTGCCGCGCGGATGGCTGCCTTTCTGGCGCTGTTCATCGAACGGCCCGAGGACTGGTCGCTGGGAACCGAGCGCGACGTCATCCTGATCATGCAGATCGTCATGTACGAAGCGGGCAAGATACTCGCCGTGCTGATGGTGCTCCTCATTTCCGCGGCGCTCGCCGCATCTGTCCTGCAGAACATGCCGCGCATGGTGCTGGAGAGAATCAAGCCGCAATTCTCGCGCATCTCTCTTCGCCAGGGCTTCACGCGCCTCTTTGGCGCGCAGGGCCTTGCCGAGCTCTTGAAGTCGCTCGGCAAGCTGACATTCGCCGGGGTCATTCTGGCAATCGCCATGCGCAATGCCCAATCAGAGCTGATCTCGGGCATGACGACTCATCCGGCGGTCTTCGGTCTCGTCATTAACGACATCGCGACGGAAATCCTTGTCGCCATCACGCTCGTGATGCTGGTTATCGCCTCGGCAGACATCCTGTGGTCGCGGTTCCACTGGCTGCAGGATCTGAGGATGACGCGGCAGGAGGTGAAGGACGAACTCAAACAGACCGTCGGCGACCCGATCGTTCGCATGCGCATCAGGTCGCTACAGCGCGACCGGGCGCGCCAACGCATGATGGCTGCGGTGCCGACCGCGACGCTGATCATCGCCAACCCGACGCATTTCTCGATCGCATTGCGCTATGTGCGCGAAGAGAACGAGGCGCCTGTCGTGGTGGCGAAGGGCCAGGATCTCGTTGCTCTGAAAATCAGGGAAATCGCCGAGGAACGCGGGATTCCGATTTTCGAGAACGTCGACCTCGCCCGCTCCATGTTCAAACAAGTTTCGGTGGATAGTCTGATACCGCCCCAGTTCTACCAGGCAGTCGCCGAACTGGTCAAAATCGTCTACTCGCGCAAGCCGGCGATGGCCGGAACCAGGAACCGCTAATGCATCGACAGGATTTCTCCGAATCCAGGGAAGCGATCGTGGCCGAGGCGATCAAGGAGTTCGTGACCGAGCTTCGAATGGTCGACCTCGCAGACTATGTGTCCTTCATTCACATGGGCCATTTCGCCAATCTCGCCGATCTCGTCGACTCGGCCGCGGAACTCTACTTCATGCCGGGGACGCTGAAGCTGGGCCATGGCGGCGACCTGCGGCTCGCCTGGACCGGCGAACAGAAAGTCATGCTCGACTTGGAACTGAAACCGTCCGGCGCGACCGTCTTTTTCACGCTCAGCCTCGGCGACACCGAGGCTGGTATCGACGTGAACTACGTCGCATTCGACGAGCCGGGCTCGGAGCCGGAAAACAACACTTCGTTTCTGGAATCGGCGCTCGATGCCGCGCGAATCCGCAAGACGCCGCCTCCGCTCAGGATGACGGGGTAGGCTTCTAGTCGAAGAGCCCCAGCCGCATTGCTTTCGCTACGGCCTGCGTCCGGTTCACGGCGTTGAGCTTGCGGGTGGTGTTGGTGAGATACTGGTTGGCGGTGTGCACGGAGAGGCCGAGGCGTTCGGCGATCTCCTCGCTTGTCAGCCCGCTCGCGGTCAGCATCAGGCACTCCAGTTCGCGCTTCGAAATGGATGAGGCCGCGGCGCCCGAGAGGGGTTTGAGCTTCGCGATCACAGCGAATAGTCCCACACATGCCGCGTGCGTTTCGCACAAACCGTCGGAAGAAAGGTCGATGGCTGGTCCGGTGAAGAGGATAACCCCCTCAGGACCGTGCTCGGCAGATACCGGGAGTGCGACGCCGCTGGCCGATCCTGCCGGCGCTTCCATCCGTTCGGCAAATGCATTCGGAGGGACGATGACGGAGGTGTGCGACCACCACATCGGCACAGACGAGGCGGTCATGCGGCGAGCGAAACGGTCTCCCAACAGCATGGCGAGCAGCTTCGTTTCCTCGGCGATGCCGGGATAGTGCGCGTCGAGGCACGGAATGATGCGCCTCCTCTCGCCGCGAGGCGTGACGAAACAGGCGGCGAAGTGGTTGGCGCCCATGCTCTCCATGGTTCGCCGCAGCTTGCGCGCGATGTCGGGCAACGTGTCGAGGCGGATGGCATCGGGGGCGGCCCGTTGAGGAGCCTCTCCGACGCTCGCCGTCTTCAGCATGGCACTCGCCGCCATCAGATGATCCCGCTGCGAATGGCGACGGCAATCGCCATGGCGCGGTTGCGGGCCGCGAGCTTCTGGATCACGTGGGCAAGGTAGCTGTTGATCGTGTTGGAGGAGACGCCCAGGATCATGGCGATATCGAGCGTCGTCTTTCCTTCCGCGACCCAGCCAAGGCATTCGCGCTCGCGTTCCGAGATCGGGTAGTCAGGCAACTCCTCCGCGATTTCGGTAGCCATCGCCGAGAGCGCATAGCTCAGCGACATGACGGCAGCCGGGATGCGTGGCGCATCCAGCCTGAGCGCCGGGGCCGACAGAAGGAGCAGATAGTGCCTGACGCCGGCGCGCAAACGCGTCGATGCAAACTCGCTATGCCCGGCTTCATCCAGCGCGCCTGCCTGATCGTCCGTCAGACCCTCCAGCGATCCAGGGTGCCAGATGCGTGGGGCCGCCCCGGCAAATCCCGTGACCGGGGCCGCGGCCAGATCGAGCAAGGTCGAAGCACCCAACTGGTCGATCGTATCGAACATCCAGTTTGAAGCGACGATGCGCACCTCGTCATCGCCGCGCGAAGCATGCAGCTCTGCGACGAGGTAGTAGTCAGCGCGTACGCGGGAGCACAGGCTGTTGAGGAAGCGAATAAGCTCCGGACGGCTGGTCGGAAGAGCAAGGCCTTGGATCGGTTCCTGAAGGCGGGCGATGCTGTTCATCGGCTCGAACTAAAGCTTTCCTGTCTCAATCCTCGTTGGGCAATGCCCGATGTGCTCGAAACGCTGCAGGACTCACGGCACGAATCGCTACGCGGACGGCAGCTGCCTGCCGTCATGCGGATACGCGCCTGACTGGGAATCACTTTGGTCGTGGCGGCCACGAATCACCGCCGACTCACGAGAAGTAGGCAAGCTTTGGACTCGGGTCAAGAATCGGAATTGCGGGGCGCCGATTTTCTTGTTTCGGTCGGCTATCGTGCTCCGCTCAAGCGGATCAGCGCCGCCAGCATGAGATTGGCGCCCTTCTCGATATCGGCCCAGTCGCTCCACTCCTCGGGGGAGTGGCTGACGCCGTCACGGCTCGGCACGAACATCAGCGCCGACGGGCACAACGACTGCATCGTCTGCGCGTCGTGTCCGGCTCCGGAAGGCATGGAACGGGCATCGAGACCCAGAGCGGCTGCTTCGTCATGGAGGACTTTCCGCAGTTCGGGGTCCAGCGAAACGGGCGCAATGCGGCTCTGTTCGACGATGCGCGTTTCCAGGCTATTCGCGGCCGCAGCGTCGTGAACAGTCTGCTCAACCGCGCCTGTGACGGCTTCGACGAAGGCCGGGTCGGTATCGCGGATATTGACGACGAAATCAGCGCGGCCGGGAACCGTATGGATGAAGTTGGGGTGGAGGTCGACCTTGCCGATCGTGACTCGCGTGTTGTCGCCGCCGTGCTCAGCGATGATGCCGGGCACGGCGTGGCCGACAATTGCGAGGCCGGCGAACGCATCGGCGCGCAGGTCCATAGGGGTCGTTCCGGAGTGATTGGCCTTGCCGGTCAGCGTGACGCGGAGGTTGCGGACGCCGGCCACCGAATGGGCGATACCTATGGGCTGACCTGACGCCTCCAGAACCGGCCCCTGTTCGACATGGATTTCGAGGAAAGCGCGCACCTCGCCGGGTCGCCGCGCGGCTCCCACGGCCTCATGGGCCTTCAGCCCGTGCGCGGCCATGGCGTCGATCAGTGTCGTACCGTCGGCATCGCGCGCCTGGTCGATCCATTCATGCGTGACCACGCCGGCAATCGTCTGCGATCCCAGCATGCCGCCAAAGCGGCCTTCCTCCTCGGCCGTCGCGACAACCTCGATCGCCACCTCCGGCTTGAGACCGGCGTCGCGCATCGACCGCACGCATTCGAGCGCCACCGAAGCGCCCAGCGCGCCATCGAACGCGCCGCCCTCCGGCACCGTGTCGAGATGCGATCCGGCCATGATCGTCGGCCCGGTGGGCGGGCCGTAGCGGCCGAACAGATTGGCCACCGGATCGCGCGATACCGCAAGCCCGTCGGCCTCCATCTGACCCGCGAACCAGTCCCGAACCGCCATGTCGGCGTCCGAGTAGCCGACACGATTGAAGCCGCCAGTCTCCGGGTTGAAGCCGAAGCTGTTGATGCCTTCGAGCAGGCCGCGCAGACGGTCGGGGTCGATTGACGGCTTTTCGATAGGCATGCGTTTCGCCAGTCATTTCAGTCGGTTGTGGGGCCACCCGAAACGATGTGAGCGACCCTTGCGATAATTCATTATGATAATTGCTTGCGCATATGCAAATTATGAGAATTAATTAGGATGAGGGTAACAAAGGAGTCCGCCATGAAAACCATGTTGGCTGCCGCATTGACTGCGGCCTCGCTGGCCTTTGCAGCGCCGGCCGTCGCGCAGACACCGGCTGAAGTTCTGGTCATCGGCCAGATCGCCGAGCCGAAGTCGCTCGACCCGCATGCGGTCACCGCCGTCAACGATTTCCGCATCCTGGTGAACGTCTATGACGGGTTGACGCGCTACAAGGACGGCACGCTCGAAGTCGAGCCTTCGCTGGCCGAGAGCTGGGATATTTCCGACGACGGGACGACCTACACGTTCAAGCTGCGCGAGGGCGTGACGTTCCACGACGGGTCGCCGTTCAATGCAGAGGCGGTGAAGTTCAACTTCGACCGCATGCTGAACGAGGATCATCCCTATCACGACACAGGGCCGTTCCCGCTGTCGTTCTTCTTCTCGTCGGTCGAGGAAGTTACCGCGGTCGACGACCTGACAGTCGAGTTCCAGCTTTCCGAAAGCTATGCGCCCTTCCTGTCCAATCTCGCCTATCCGACCGGACTCATCGTCTCGCCTGAAGCGGTGAAGGAACATGGCGCCGATTTCGGCCGCAATCCCAGCGGTACCGGCGCCTACAAGTTCGAGGAATGGGAGGCCAACGCACGCGTTGTCGTCACCCGCAATGAGGACTACTGGGACGGCGCGCCGCCGATGGAGGCGCTGATCTACCGTCCGATCACGGACGCCAATACGCGCATCGCCGAGATGCTTTCGGGAGGGCTCGACATCATGGTCGAGGTGCCTCCGGACAGCCTGCAGCAGTTCCGCGGCGACGAAGAGTTCCAGGTTTATGAGCAGGCAGGACCGCATGTCTGGTTCCTGATTCTGAACGCCAAGGAAGGGCCGTTCGCCGACAAGTTGATCAGGCAGGCAGCCAACTACGCGATCAACAAGCAGGCGCTGGTGGAGAACATTCTGCAGGGCACGGCCGATGTCGCGGCTGGCCCGACGCCCCCGGCTTTCGCCTGGGCTTACAACGACAGCCTCGAGCCTTATCCGTACGATCCGGAGAAGGCCAAGGCGCTGCTCGAAGAGGCTGGATATGATGGTGCGGAACTGACCTTCTACGTGACCGAAGGCGGTTCCGGCATGCTCGATCCGGTCGCCATGGGCACGGCTATCCAGGCAGACCTGCAGGCCGTCGGCATGACGACCAATATCGAGACCTACGAATGGAACACCTTCCTTGGAAAGGTGAACCCCGGCCTCGAAGGCAAGGCCGACATGGCCGAAATGGCGTGGATGACCAACGATCCGGACACGCTGCCCTTTCTAGCGCTTCGCTCGGAAGCCTGGCCGGACAAAGGTGGCTTCAACTCGGGCTACTACGCCAACGAGAAGGTTGACGAGCTGCTCAACGAAGCGCGTGCCGCGACCGACCAAGCCCGCCGTGCCGAGCTCTACAAGGAGATGCAGGAGATCGTGCACGAAGAAGCACCCTGGGTCTTCGTGGCAAACTGGAAGCAGAATGCTGTCACCGGCGAGAACGTCGAGAACTTCAAGCTGCAGCCTTCCTTCTTCCTGATGCTGCAGGACGTGGGCAAGAACTGACCTCCCTGAACAGGCTCCCGGCGGGTTCGCTCGCCGGGAAACTTCCTTCGGTTCGCTAACTCGGGACGTTACGGGTCATGGCCGCCTACATTGCCAAGCGACTCCTGGCCGCCATCCCGGTCCTGCTTGGACTGTCGGTCATCGTGTTCCTGATCATGGCGATGATCCCTGGCGATCCGGCGACCGCCATCCTTGGCTCCTATGCGACGCCCGAGAATGTCGAGAAGCTCAACCGCGATCTCGGCCTCGACAAGTCCCTGCCGCAGCAATACCTCATCTGGCTCGGCAATATCGTCCAAGGCGATTTCGGCCGTTCCTATGCGCTGAACCGGCCCGTGCTCGACGAGGTGCTGGAGCGCTTTTCGGCTACCCTGATCCTCGCAGGAACCGCGCTCATCTTGTGCACCGTGTTCGGGCTGCTGGCCGGCATCGTGTCGGCCGTCAGGCAGTTCGGCTGGACAGACCGCATCGTCACCTTCTTCGTGCTGATCGGCATTTCGATACCGTCATTCTTCCTGGGCCTGCTGCTGATCCTGTTCTTCGCGGTCCAGCTGCGCTGGTTTCCGGCGTCCGGCATGTTCGCCATCTATGGCGGCGGCGACCTGCCGGACCTGCTCTACCATCTCGTTCTGCCGGCCACGACATTGGCGGCCGTCGCCACCGGCGTGGTCGCGCGGCTCACGCGGACCTCGATGCTGGAAGTGCTACGGCAGGACTACATACGCACCGCCCGGGCCAAGGGGCTTAGCGAGCGGAAAGTCATCTACGTGCACGCGCTCAAAGCTGCGATGGTGAGCGTCGTGCCGGTGATCGGCCTGCAGGCGGGGTTCGTGCTCGGCGGCGCGGTCTACATCGAAACCGTGTTCCAGTGGCCAGGCATCGGGGCGATGCTGGTGAAGGCGATCTCCACCCGCGACCTGCTGCTCGTCCAGGGCGGCGTGCTTTTCGTCGCGGCCGCCTATGTGTTCGTGAACCTCGTCGCCGACGTGATCCAGTCAATGCTCGACCCGAGGCTGAAGACATGACGGCGCAGACGGTCGATACGGCGGTGCCGGCGAAGGAGAAAGCGCGGCGTCCCACGGCGTGGCAGCTGCTGATGAACAACAAGCTGGCGGCGGCCGGTTTCTACGTCATCTCGGCGATCGTCCTCATTGCGCTGCTGTCGCCGATCCTGCCGCTGCCCGATCCGAACGCGACGGCTCCCGCTGACCGCCTGAAACCGATCTTCTCGGAGGGCCATCTGCTCGGCACGGACCAGCTGGGCCGCGACCTGCTGGCGCGGCTGATATGGGGAACGCGCGTCTCGCTGCTGGTCGGCGTTTCGGCTTCGCTGATCGCCGCATTCTTCGGTTCGCTCATCGGTCTCGTCGCGGGTTATGCCGGCGGTCGGTCGGATAACCTCATCATGCGCGGCATCGACATGCTGATGGCGTTTCCGTACATCCTGCTGGCGCTGGCAATCGTTGCCGCATTGGGCCCGGGCCTGCTCAACGCGCTCTACGCTATCGCGATCGTCAACATCCCGTTCTTTGCCCGCAATGTGCGCGGCATCACGCTAGGCCTGTCGCGGCGCGAGTTTGTCGACGCGGCGCGCCTGTCCGGCAAGAGCCATGTGGCGATCGTGCTCACCGAGATACTTCCCAACGTCCTGCCGATCATCGTGATCACCATGTCGACCACGGTCGGCTGGATGATCCTGGAAACGGCCGGGCTTTCCTTCCTCGGTCTCGGCGCGCAGCCACCACAGGCCGATCTCGGCTCGATGCTGGGGCAGGGGCGGTCACTGCTCTTCACCAATCCGATGGTATCGATCATCCCCGGCATCATGGTGTTCTTGATCGTGATGAGCATCAACCTGCTGGGCGACGGGGTGCGCGACGCGCTCGACCCGCGGCTCAGGGCCGGCGCACTCAGCCGCCCGATGGCCGTGACGCGGATCGACCGGCGGTCCGTTCCGGAGCCGGCGAAAGGCGACGACGATGCCGCCCTCGTGGTTGCGGAACTGGAGACCAGCTTCGAGACAACGCGCGGTCCGGAGCCGGCGGTGAAGGGCATAAGCTTCCATGTCCGCAAGGGCGAATGTCTCGGCCTGATCGGTGAGAGCGGCTCGGGCAAGAGCGTGACGGCGCTGTCGCTGCTCGGCCTCGTCGCCTCGCCACCCGGTGTGATCACGAACGGCTCAGCGCGCATCGAAGGACGCGGCGTCCTCGGGCTAAGCGAGTCCGAGATTTCCTCGTTCCGTGGGGGCAAGGTCTCCTACGTGTTCCAAGACCCGCTGACGACACTGCATCCACTCTTCACCATCGGCGACCAGGTGGCCGAGGCCGTGCGGGCGCACCAACCGGCCAGCCGGTCCGATGCCTACGCCAAGGCCGTCGAGTTGCTGAAGACCGTGCGCATTCCGGATCCCGAGGCGCGGGCAAGCGCCTATCCGCACGAGCTTTCAGGCGGCCAGCGCCAGCGCGTGGGCATCGCCATGGCGCTGGCCAACGACCCTGACATCATCATCGCCGACGAACCGACGACCGCGCTCGACGTCACGGTTCAGGCCGAAATACTGCGGCTGCTGCAAGTGCTGCGCGAGGAGCGGGGGCTCGCACTTCTTTTCATCACCCATGACTTCGGAGTGGTGGCCGAAATCTGCGACCGCGTCGCGGTCATGCGTTTCGGCGAAATCGTTGAAGCAGGCGATACCGCGACCGTGCTCGGCAATCCGCAGCACGATTACACCAAACGGCTGATCGCCTGTGTGCCGAAGCCGGGTCAGGGCAGGGCGTTCCTCGACGCGGTGCGCAAGCTGCCCGCGCGGGACAAGGGGGCGCGGCGGACATGACGGCTGACGCCATCAGCGTGACCAATCTCACCAAGACGTTTGGCGGGCAGCGTTCGCTGTTTGGCGGGCGAAGCCATGAAGTGAAAGCCGTCAAGGACGTGACGCTTGCCCTGAAGCAGGGCGAGACGCTGGCCATCGTCGGCGAAAGCGGCTCGGGCAAGTCGACGCTGGCGCGCATGGTGGTCGGGCTGGAAACGCCGACTTCCGGCGAGATGCAGATCGCCGGCAAGGATGCCGCCGTGCTCAACGCCGAGGGGCCGAGGGCATTCGGGCAAATGATCCAGTACGTGTTCCAGGACCCGGTCTCCTCGCTCAATCCGCGCAAGACAATCGGCTCCATTCTTGAGACGCCGCTCAGGCTGCTGAAAGGCTACGACCGGGCGAAGCGTAAGGCGCGGATGAAGGAGCTCATGGACGCGGTGCACATGCCGGCGGATTCGCTGGAGCGTTATCCCCACGAGTTCTCGGGCGGCCAGTCACAGCGCATCGCCATTGCGCGCGCGCTCGCGGCGGAACCGCAGATCATGGTGCTCGACGAACCGGTGTCGGCACTCGACGTTTCGGTGCAGGCCCAGGTGCTGCTTTTGCTGGAGGACCTGCGCAAGGAGTTCGATCTCTCCTACCTGTTCATCAGCCATGACCTCGCGGTCGTCGAGAGCATTTCGGACCGCGTCGCAGTCATGTTTTTCGGCGAGGTCGTCGAGGTCGGCTCCTCGGAACAGCTTTTCAGGTCCCCGCAACATGAATACACGGAGAGGCTGATTTCCAGCGCGCCGCGCCTGGAGACGGGCGCCAACTGACACCGGGTCCGCGATGGGGGAGGTGCAGAAGATCGGCAATGTTCCCGCGCAGGCATCGGCTGCGGTGCGCCGGCGCAAGCGGCCGGATACGGTCGCCGAGCAGATACGCGAGCTCATCATCGACAACGGGCTGATGCCTGGCGACCGCGTTCCGCCGGGGTGGATCGATCCGGAAACCTGGCACGTGTCCCGAGGCACGCTGCGCGAGGCGCTGAAGATACTGGAATCGCAGGGGCTGACCGTCAGCAAGACAGGGCCAGGCGGCGGCGTCTTCGTGTCGTCGGTAGAAGCCGAATATGCGATATCACTGCTCGACAATCTGTTCCTGCACGAGCAGCCCTCGATCGCGGATATCTATGCCATCCGCAAGGAACTTGAACCGCGTCTGGCAGCGAGCCTTGCCGGCCGGCTGTCGCCGGAGGCATTCGCGTCGCTGCAGGCCACCGTCCGCCTCTACGAGGACGAGCCAGTGACGGCGGAGGAAGAATACCAGCAGCGGCTTTCCGAACTCGACTTCCATGAGGAACTAGCAAAGCTGTGCGAAAACAGACTGCTCGGTTTTCTGTGCCGGTTCCTCGTCAGCCTGCTGCGCGATCTCGCCGTTTGCCGTGACATCTACCGGCAGCACAATCCGGAGCTGCGCGAGACGGGTCTTCACTATCAGGTGGCGCTGCTGCGGGCCATGAAAGCAGGCGACGCCGAGCGTGCCGCCGCGCTGATGCGCGATCACATGATTGCCGCCGAAACCTACATGCTGGCTCGTGCCGAAATTCGCCGGCGGGCGCGTCCCAAATCCGACAAGCCATGAGTGGCGCGCCGATCAGGACGATCCACAGCGCGCATCACCATTGCGGCTGGGACAGCAGTCTTGCGCCGGTCAGCACGGTTGCGCCGGGCGACACCGTGCGGTTCGAGTGCCTCGACGCGGCGAACGGACATTTCGCGCCGGGTTCCACTTCAGCCGACATAGCGCGCATGGATCCTGACAGCGTCAATCCGGTCACCGGCCCGATCTTCATCGACAGTGCAAAGCCGGGCGACTGCCTCAAGATCACGATCGGGGAATTCGAACCATCGGGCTTCGGATGGACGGCGATCATTCCGGGCTTCGGGCTGCTCGCCGATCAGTTCACCGAGGCGCGGCTCAAGCTGTGGGATTACGACCGGTCTGCAGGCGTTCCCGCCGCCTTCAGCGAGCATGCTCGTGTGCCCCTCAAGCCGTTCGCCGGCACGATGGGCGTGGCGCTCGCTGAACCGGGCCGCCACTCGGTCATCCCGCCGAGGCGTGTCGGCGGCAACATGGACTGCCGCGACCTCGGCACGGGGACGGTTCTCTACCTTCCCGTCGAGGTCGAGGGCGCGCTTTTTTCGGTCGGCGACACGCACGCCGCGCAAGGCGACGGCGAGGTCTGCGGCACGGCCATCGAAAGCGCGATGAACGTGTCGCTGACCTTCGACGTCATCAGGGGCGAGGCGCCGCCGGCCCCACGCTTCGAGACGCCTGGCCCTGTGACTCGGCATCTCGACGGCGCGGGCTACGACGTCACGACTGGCGTCGGACCGGACCTGATGGCTGCGGCCCGCGACGCCGTGTCGGCCATGGTCGACCTGATCTCGGCACAGCGCGGCATGGCGCCCGAAGACGCCTACATGCTTTGTTCGGTGTGTGGCGATCTGCGGGTCAGCGAGATCGTCGACGCGCCGAACTGGGTCGTTGCCTTCTACTTCCCGCGCATCGTCTGGGGCTAGACTGCCGACAGGGTCCATTGACCTTCCTAACGTCCTGGGTGCTATATTTCACCATATATAGCGGTTCGCGGTCGGCATTCGGCCGCGCGGGAGCAGCTTTGTGTTTCGGCACTTATCATTTGTCGCATCATGGATATCGGCGGGGATAGTGGCACTGCTGCCCGCGGTGGCGAATGCTGGAAGCACCCATGTCGCGGTCGCCGCGAATTTCACGCATGCAGCCATCGAGATCGCCGGCCGGTTCGAGGAGAAAACCGGGCATGTCGCTGTTCTCAGTTTTGGCTCGACCGGCCAGCTTTTTGCGCAGGTCAGTCAGGGTGCGCCGTTTGAGGTTTTCCTGGCCGCCGACGCGGAGCGGCCTGCTTTGGCAATCAACGAAGGCTACGGCGTCGAGGGTACCACCTTCACATATGCCGTCGGCCGGCTGGCGCTGTGGAGCGCCGACGCTGGTCTTGTGATCGGTCCGGAGACACTGCTGGTCGGCGAATTCGACAAGATCGCAATCGCCAATCCCGATACCGCGCCCTATGGCACCGCGGCCGTGGAAGTGATGCGCGGGCTTGGCGCTTACGAAGCGCTTTCGGCGAAGATCGTGCGGGGCAACAACATTGCCCAGACCTACCAGTTCGTGGAGACAGGCAATGCCGAGATCGGCTTCGTCTCGTTGTCCCAGATTGTTGGCCACGCCGCCGGCTCGCGGTGGGTCGTGCCTGCGGAACTCCATGCGCCGATCAGGCAGGACGCCGTCCTGTTGAAGGTGGGCGAAAACAGCGCAGCGGCCAGAGCATTTCTCGAGTTTCTCACGAGCCCAGATGCTGTCGCTGTAATCCAGCACTACGGCTACGGCGTGGAGGGCGATCGCTGAAATGCCGAACCTTTCGCCCGAGATCTGGACTGCGGTCAGCCTGACTGTGCAGCTCGCTGCTCTTACAACCGCGATCCTGCTCGTGGTCGGAACGCCCGTCGCCTGGTGGCTGGCGCGCTCGCAGGCGCGATGGAAGGAGGCAGTGGCGGCCGTTGTTGCCTTGCCACTGGTGCTGCCGCCCACGGTGCTCGGTTTCTACCTGCTGGTCGCGCTTGGCCCCGATGGACCAGGCGGCGCGCTCGCCGGTCTCTGGGGCGCGCGGACCCTGGCATTCACCTTCGAGGGGCTTGTCATCGGGTCCGTCATCTACTCGCTGCCGTTTGTCGTGCAGCCGATCCGCAACGCCTTCGATGCCGTCGGCGAGCGACCGCTCGAAGTCGCAGCCACGCTGCGGGCCTCGCCGATGCGCGCCTTCTGGACAGTCGCCGTGCCACTGGCGCGCCCGGGTTTCCTGACCGGGGCGGTGCTTGGCTTCGCCCATACAATGGGTGAGTTCGGCGTGGTGCTGATGATCGGCGGCAACATTCCCGGCGAAACAAAGGTGCTGTCGGTCGCGATCTACGATTTCGTCGAGACGCTGCGCTGGCGCGAGGCGAACCTGCTCGCCGGCGGCATGGTGGTCTTCGCCTTCGTCGTGATCCTCGCCATGATGCTGATCGAAAAACGCATGCGGCGTGCTGGCGAATGACAATTTCGGGCGACATCGAGGTAGCGCTTTCCGGGCAACTCGGCGGCTTCGCACTTGGTGCGCAGTTCTCCGCCCCGGGGCGCGGCATCACGGCTCTGTTCGGACCTTCAGGTTGCGGAAAGACGACCATCCTGCGCTCGATTGCCGGCCTCCAAAGACTCGATGGCATTTGCCGAGTTGGTTCCGAGACATGGCAGGACGAACGAACGTTCCTACCGCCGCACCGCCGCGCCGTCGGTTACGTGTTCCAGGAGGCGAGCCTGTTTCCGCACATGTCGGTGCGGCGAAATCTTCTCTACGCATCGCGCGGTAGGGTTCCCGAGGAGGCACCCGGCGTTGTGAGCTTTGACGAGGTGATCGAACTGCTCGGTCTCGCGCCGCTACTAGTCCGCGCGCCGCAGCATCTGTCCGGCGGCGAACGCCAGCGGGTCGCAGTCGGCAGAGCGCTTCTTTCTCAGCCCCGTTTGCTCCTGATGGATGAACCACTGTCGGCACTCGACCGCGAGACGCGCGACGAAATCTTACCTTTCCTGGAGCGCCTGCACGAGACGCTGGCGATACCCTTGATCTACGTGACGCACGACTTGAGCGAGGTCGAGCGCCTCGCCGATCATGTCGTGCTGATGCAGGCCGGCGAGGTGGTTGCCGCCGGTCCATTGGCGGACATCCAGACCAATATCGACTTGCCGCTCAGCCGTCAGCGCGATGCGGCAGTCAGCATTGAGGCGCGGGTCGCCGGCTATGACGATCGCTACGGCCTGCTTGAGCTTGACGTGGAAGGCGGGCGCTTCCTGCTGCCCGCGCCACCCGGCCATGAACCGGAGGCACGGTTGCGGCTTCGCGTCGGCGCGGGCGATGTAAGCATCACAAGAGAAGAGCCGTGTGCCACCTCGATCCTCAACGTCATGCCGGCCCAAATCGTTTCTTCGCGTGCCATAAACAAACGCGAGATGGTCCTCGTGCTCGGCCTGGGTGACGACGGCAAAGGCGCATCGCTGCTTGCGCGTGTCACCCGGCGGTCGTGGGACTTGCTCGGGCTGGCCGAGGGCCAACGCGTCTACGCGCAGGTCAAGGGCGCCGCGCTCGCTTCGCGCTGAACATTGCTGTGGCGCCTTATGGGTTATAAAGTTCTGGCCATAACGAACGGTCATACAGAAGGGCGGCCCGCGATGCCATCGCTCAGCCTTCGCATCAACCTCGACCCGGAGGGCCGGATCGGTCCCGGCAAGATCGAGCTGCTCGAGAACATCGCCGCGTTCGGTTCCATATCCGCCGGAGCGCGCGAGATGGACATGTCCTACAAGCACGCCTGGGATCTCGTCGACGAGATGAACCGCCTGTTCGGCAAGCCGGTCGTCGACGCACAGACCGGCGGCAAGCGCGGCGGCGGGGCCAGTCTCACGCCGGTCGGCCTGGCCGTGGTCAGCAGGTTCAGGGCGATCGAAAAGGCGGCGCTCGCGGCGGCCGAGCAGCACATGACCGCGCTTCAGGCCGACATCGACGCCGCCTGACTAGTTTTGCCCGGCGCGGCGCTTTTGCGCCCGGTCGGGCGGGGTGCTCGCCTTGCCGCGATATTTCGTCAGCAGGTTCGGCTCGATGTCGTCCTCGTCGTAGACGCCGAGCAGGATACCCTTGTGCTGCGACCCGTTCTTGCGCATCGACCGGACAAGGTCGTCGGACACGGTCGTGCGCTGAGACGACCGGCGCGCCCAGGCGAAAAGATAATCGTACATTTTTTCGATGATGTCCCGGTGCTCGGGGCTGTCGCCCAGATCGTCAAACTCCTGCGGGTCGGCGTCGAGGTCGAACAGCATGGGCCGGAAGCCGCCCTCGGAATGGATCATCTTCCAGCGTTCGGTGACGACCATGAACATGCGCGCATCCTTGGGCGCCAGTCCAAGCCGGTCGGCGATGGGCGTGGCCGAATAGTCGTATTCGCTGATGGCGAAGTCGCGCCAGTCTTCGGGCGTGTCGCCTTTGAGCAGCGGCGTCAGCGACCGGCCTTCGAGAATGTGGTTCGGTATCGTCGCGCCGATTGCCTCCATGAATGTCGGCGCGAGATCGATCGATTCCACCAGCGCGTCGCAGACCGTGCCGCGCGCGGCGTCGGCCTCCTTGCGCGGGTCGTAGACGATTAGCGGGATGCGGACCGACGGGTCGTGGAACAGCTCCTTCTCGCCCAGCCAGTGGTCGCCGAGATAGTCGCCATGATCGGAGGTGAGGACGATCATGGTGTCGGCCATTCGGCCGATCTTCTCCAGGTGGGCAAAGAGACGCCCCATCTGGTCGTCGCACTGTTTGACCAGCCCCATATAGGCCGGGATGACCGCGTCGCGTACCTCGTCCCGCGCGAACGAACTGCCGACCTTGCCTTCCATGAACTCAGCATAGACGGGATGCGGATCGCGGCGTTCGCGCTCGTCGCGGATTGCGCGCTGGATGTGCTGGCGACCATACATGTCGTTGTAGGGCGCCGGCACGATGTAGGGCCAGTGCGGCTTGATGTAGGAGAGGTGGCAGAGCCACGGCTCCTGCGCTTCCGGGCTGTCGAGGAAGTCGATGGCGCGGGAGGTGAGCCAGGGGGTTTCGCTGTCTTCCTCCGCTACGTTGGCGGCCAGCCCGGCGTTCTTCATCAGCCAGCCGGAGGCGATGTTGCCTTCGCCGTCGATGCCTGCATTGGCGTTGTTCGCCCAGGGGTTTTCGGCGTCGTATCCCTTCGCGTTGAGGTACTCGTTGTATGGCGAGCGGCGCGTGTCGTAGAAGCCTTCCTCGCCCTGCGCCCACAAGCCGTCGTCGCGCGTATGCACGTCGAACCCGCATTCGGAAACGCGTGCGCCGATGATGGAATCGCGGCTGATGCCGAGCCGGTCCATGCCCTCGTCGTCGGCCTTCATATGCGTCTTGCCGATCAGCCAGCTGCGCATGCCGCGCTTGCGCAAATGGTCGCCCAACGTCATCTCGCCGACCTTGAGCGGGAAGTTGTTCCATGCCGCGCCGTGGCTGGCGACATAGCGGCCGGTGTAGAAACTCATCCGCGAAGCGCCGCAGATCGTCGACTGCACATAGGCGCGGGAAAAGCGCACGCCGCGCGCTGCCAGCGCATCCATGTGAGGCGTTTCCAGATGCGCGTGCCCGGCGCAGCTCAGATAGTCGAACCGGAGCTGGTCGAACATGATGAAGAGTATGTTGCGAATTTCAGATGCCATGCGCTGCCGGTTCGCCTGATGCCTTGCCGTTTGGCCGGCAAGGCGAAGCACGAAGGCCGCTCCCGCCGCGTGGCGGGAGCGGCCCCTTTGCGTTCAAGGTGTTAGCGTGATCCTTCCGGAATATCCACGCCGATCTCCTCATAGTAGCGAAGGGCACCGGGATGCAGGGACATGCCGCCGTCCTGAAGCGCGTATTCGAGGGTGATGTCCCTCAGCCACGGGTTGTTGGCGGCGGCGGTTTCCTTGGCTTCCCAGTAAGCCTTGGTGATACGGTACACCAGATCGTCGTCGAGGTCGGCGCGGGCCGTCACGCCCACCGCGGCCGCAAGCGTGTAGACGTCCTCGGTATTGACCACGCCGCTGCCGTAGACGCCGGCCGGAATGATACCGATTTCCTCGCCGCGGATACGCGTATATTCCTGTGCTTCCTCGTTCGCCTCGAACTCCTCCTTGGTAAGGCCGAGAAGGCGGAGATCGGAGGTCAGCGAAAGCTGTTCGATCTGCGGGAACGGGGCGATGCCGGTCGTCACATAGACGTCGAACTGGCGATCCTGGAAGCCCTGAAGGGCCGACGACCAGCTGGCCTTTACGTTCTCGTAGTCGGTGTCGGGTTCGAAACCGGTGAGGATCTTCACCCAGTCACGCGCCGCGGCCCAAGCGCCGCCTCCGGGCGGTCCAAGGAAGACGCGTTTGCCCTTGATGTCCGCCGGCGTCATCATGCCATCGTCGGCGTATGTTGTGATGTGATACTGGCCCAGCGGGAACCACAGGACGAGGCGCAGGTTTTCGGCAAGCTCGGCGGAATTCTCGAGCTGCGAGTACATGACCGTGCCTTCTTTCATGAACTTGTAGATCGTCGGCGCGGTCATGGCGAAGTCGAGCTTGCCTTCGGCCACTTCGATCATGTGTTTGGTCGCGGCGCCGGTCGCATCGACCGAGATATTGACGTCGTCAAGCGACTGATTGACCAGCGTCGCCATGGTTGTCATCGTCAGATAGGCTGACGAGCCCGGTGCGATGGTCGCCATCTTGAGTTCGTTGTCGGCCGACAGAGCGCTGCCGGTGAGTCCCAATGCAAACGCGCCAGCGGCGAAGGTCTTGAGCAGAGTCTTCATGTGCTCCTCCCGGTTGCGTCCCGTTGCTGTTGGAGTGCCGCGGCGGACCGGGACATTAACCGCCGTTGTAAGGAAAGCCCGCAAAGAACAAGCGTTGCCGCCACTGCGATCCCCGGGATGGTCGCGAGCGCCCCAACGCCGGCGACAAGCCTGATCGCACGCTGCCAGAGCGGAAGCCGCTCGCCTTCCCACCCTCCGAGGCCGGTTACCAGCCCCCATGTCGACACCGCGAATGCGGCACAGGCCCAGAGCGCGCCGCCGAGCGTCGCCCCTTCGACGATCAGCAGCAGGTCGGGGTGGAAGACGAAAAGGAACGGGATTATGAAGCCGGGTGCGGCGAGCCGCATCGCGGCCCAACCGGTTTCCATCGGCTTTGCGCCGGCAATCGGTGCGGCCGCGAACGCCGACAGTGCCACCGGCGGCGTGACCGAGCTCAGCACCGCGAAATAGAGCATGAACAGGTGGGCGGCTACGACGGGTACTCCCAGCCTGCTGATCGCTGGTCCGAGCACGATCGCAATGATGAGATATGCCGCTCCCGTCGGCACGCCCATGCCGAGCACCAGACTGGCCAGCATCACCATCACGAGTGCAAGCGCCAGGCTGCTGTTGGCGTAGGCGAGCACGCCTTCGGCGAACGCCAGTCCGATGCCGGTCATGTTGACGACGCCGATGACGAAGCCGATGGCCGCGACAACGATCATGAGGACCGCCGAAGCGCGACCTGCGTCGATCAGCGCCTCGAGCCACCGGGCCGGGTGGCGGAACTTCGGGAACAGGATCAGGCAAGCGACAAAAGCGGTGGCGGCGGCATAAGCGCCTGCGTTCTGCGCGGTCCGTCCGGTCAGCAGCACGCTGACGATGACGCCGAGAGGCACCCAGAACGCGATGCTCTTCACCAGATCGTCGCGGGTCAGGCGAATGCGCTGCTCCTTGGGCAGGGCGCCAATGCCGTTGCGGCGCGCCTCGACATGAACGAAGGCGAACAGCGAACCGTAATACATCAAAGCGGGGATGAAGGCGGCGACGATGATGTTGAGGTAGGGTATGCCGGTCACGTCGGCCATGAGGAAGGCGACCGCGCCCATGACCGGAGGCATGATCTGGCCGCCTGTGGACGCGGCGGCCTCGATGCCGCCGGCGAAGCGGGGCGTAAAGCCGACTTTCTTGATGATGGGAATCGTGAACACGCCGGTCGAGACGACATTGGCAACCGCGGCGCCCGACATCGTGCCAAACATGGCCGATCCGACGATGGCCGCGTGAGCCGGACCGCCTGCAAGCCGGCCGGTCGCCGCGAACGCCATCTTGAGCAGAACTTCGCCTGCTCCCGCCGTTTGCAGGATCGCGCCGAGGATGACGTAAATGAGCACGATGCGACCAACCACCTCGACGGGCCGCCCGAACACGCCGTCGGTTGAAAACCAGAGATTTTCCGCCACGCGCGTCCAGTGTTCGTTGCCGCCGCCGAGAGATGATGGCGCAAGGACGTAGATGCCTGCGGCGATGATTACGAGAACCATCGGGATGCCGAAGAAGCGGTAGGTCAGGTAGGTGATGAGCAGAATGGCCGTCCAGGCCGCCGCGTCCTGCCAGACGCTGATGGATATGAAGAACATCTCCTGCTCGAACATGAGATCGGCCCAGTCGAGAATGAGGGCAAAAACGGCGACGGCCATCAGGCCGTGCAGAACCAGCAGCCATCGAGGTTCCGGCGCGTCCTCGTTTCCACGCCACGCAACGAAGCCGTAGAGCACCGCCAGAAGGACGGTCAGTCCCGAAACGATGATGTTGTCGAAGACGCCGAATGCGGCGACGTAGATTGCAAAAACGGACATGGCGACCGCGAAAACGGCCGACGCATAGTCGTACAGCTTCACCAATCCAATGCGGACCAATGCAGTTCCTCCCGCTCGAACTACTGCATGCCGCCCTTGCGCGGACAATCACAAAGCGCGTAGCGTGCCGCTCAGCGGCACGGAGGATCGATGGGGCTCGAGCACAAATCGCTGGATCGCGGCATCACCGTGCTGGAAATGATCGCGCGCAATGGGTCCTGCTCGCTCGCCGAATTGCACAATCTCACCGGCATTTCGAAGTCGTCCATCCGCCGCCTTCTGGCAACGCTCGTGGACCGGCGGCTCGTCCGCCGGTCGCTTGCCGACGGCCGCTATCGGACCAGCGTCCTGCTCTCGGCGACAGCTGGCCGGCCGGTGCCCGCGGACATGGCCTTCGTGGTCGACGTCGCGCTTCCGCACGTCATTGCGCTGACCAACGAGATCGGCTGGCCGTCGGACATTCACCTGCTCGAAGGCGACTGCATGCGCATCGTAGATTCGACGCGGCCGCTGAGTCCGTTTCACCTCTACCGGGTCGTCGTCGACATGAGGGTGAACATCTTCGGATCGGCCACGGGTACCGCGTGCCTCGCAGCCATGCCGGACTCCGCGTTCGAGAAGATAGCCGCGCACACGATGAAAGACAGCGAGTGGGGGCTGAACCGATACGGACTGACGGTCGAACAATATCGCAGCCACCTCGAGGGCGCGCGCAAGCGCGGCTACGGCACGCGCGGGCCGCGCTTTATGGGCAATACCACCTTCGACGACGGGCTCGCTGCGATCGCCATCCCAGTGTTCTGGAAACAGCGCGTCTATGGCGCGATCTCGCTGCTCTGGCCGAAGGTCTACATGAAGCCGGAGGAATTCGCGCGCGAGCATATCGGGCGTCTCATGCAAACGGCAGCGACGATTTCCGATGACCTCGAGCGGTTGCAGCCCAAACTCAACTAGATTTCGATAACCCGGTCGGACTCCGCATAGAGTTCCTCCACCTCGGTGGCGCGGTTGCGCAGCACCACTCGCTGGTTGACAGATCCCTTGTCGGTCATTTCGCCGGATTGCAGCGTCGGCGGCGGGTCGATCAGGAGCATGCGGCGGATCAGCGTCGAGGAGCCGGTAGCGCTCTTCGCCAGCGTGCGGAGCCGATCGCGGAAGAATGCCCTGACGGCTGCGTTGGCGAAGACGTCCTGCGGCGATGCCTCAACACCAAGGCCGCTTATCCGGCGCAGTTCGCCCATGTCCGGAAAGACGAGCGCAGACAGGCACGCGCGATCTGCCCCGGCGATAGCGACGTCGCGAACCGCCGTGCCGAAATGGTCGATGAAGCCGGTGCGCAATGCGCCGGCGTTCACCCAGGTGCCTGTGTCGAGCTTGAAGTTCTCGGCAGTGCGTCCGTCGAAGACGAACCCGGCCGATGCGTCAGCGGGATCGGCGAAACGGAGCGCGTCGCCGAAGCAGTAGTAGCCTTCATTGTCGAACGCCTTGGCCGTGAGTTCGGGCGCATTCCAGTAGCCAGGCGTAATGCTCGGGCCTTTGACCCTTGCATCGTATTTGCCATCCATCGGAACGAGTTTCAGGCTAACCCCGAAACAGGGGAGGCCGACATTGCCTGCCCGCTCCTGCGGCCAGGTGCACATCAGTGCGGCCGGTGCTGTTTCCGTCGCGCCGAGGCCGGTGCCGATGACGATGCGTTCGCTGACCGTCTCGACGGCAAGCCGGTCGAGCGCCTCCCATGTGTGCTGGGCGAGGCTTGCACCGGCATACCAGAGCATCTTCAAGTTGCGGAACAGGCTGCGGCGCAGCTCGGCGTCGGTGTCGAGATGCGGGACAAGCGCCTCAAATCCCTTCGGCACATTGAAGTACCAGGTGGGCGAGACGTCCTTCAGGTTGCGCACAGTCTTCTCGACACCGGCCGGTGTGGGGTTGCCGTCGTCGATGTAAAGCGTGCCGCCGTTGAAGACCGGGATGAAGAACAGCTTGTTGCCGCCGGCGGTGTGGTGCCACGGCGCCCAGTCAAGCAGCACCGGCGGCTCGTCCTTGAAGTAGGCGAGTGTCTCGCGGCTCATGATCTGGTTGGAGCAGATCATGCGATGCGTGTTGATCACCGCCTTCGGTGTGCCGGTCGAACCGGACGTGAACAGGAATTTCGCCACGGTGTCCGGCGTGATCGCGTCGAACGCCCGGTCGACCGCATCGGTTGCGTGCGTTGCCAGCGCCGTACCGAACGCCTCATCCGGGGTTTGGGCGCCGCGGCCGAACAGGCGCCTTGCCAAGGGCGGGATCGCCGCTTCGATCGCACCTGCAAAGGCATCGCGGTCGGCGGCGAACACCATGCCCGGATTGAGCTGGGCGATCACCGATTTCAGCCGGTCGAAATCATTCGACACAAGCGAATAGGCGGGGGAGATCGCGGCGTAGGGAATGCCGACATGGACTGCCGCCAAGGCCAGCGACGCGTGGTCGAGATCGTTGCCGGAGAGGATCACCAGCGGCCGTTTGGGCGAAAGGCCGGCATCGAGCAGAAACTGCCCCAGGCTGCGTACCCGCTCGACCGCTTGTGAGAATGTCAGCCTGTTCCACTCGCCGTCGGCGTCTCGCGCGGCAAAAAGCGTGCGATCAGGAACCTTTGCGGCCCATTCAAGCAGCGGCTCGGTGATCCTGTCCGGGTAGTGCGGAAGCGGGGCCTTCTGGTCGACATAGATGACGCCATCGGCGGTGCGGCGGACCTCGATGTCCGGCGACCAGAACCGTGCCTGCCTGTAGCCAGGCTGTGGTCTGCTCTCGGCTGTGCCGCCTGTCTTCATGTCCACCTCCCGCTGGCCAATCAGGGCACTGAGCGTCTTGACGCGCAACAGCAAAGATAGTTCACTAATGAATAATTCGAAAATGAATAGTGTCGAATCGAACTAGGCACTGTCGCGGGGAGGAAGCCGGAGCATGGCTCTGGTCATGTACGAGCTGAGCGGGGACGTTGCCGTCCTGACGCTGAACCGGCCGGACAAGCGCAACGCGATCAGCGATGCGCTGATCGCCGAGCTGTCCGACGCCGTCGACCGCGCCGCTTCCGAGGCCAAGGCCGGCGTCATCTGCGCCAATGGCGATCATTTCTGCGCCGGGCTCGACCTCTCCGAGCAGTCCGCCAGGGACCTCGTCCAGGGCATCGCCGGGTCGCGAAGCTGGCACGCCGTTTTCGCCAAGATGCAGCGCGGGTCGGTGCCCTATGTCGCGGCGCTCAAGGGCGCGGTAATCGGCGGCGGGCTTGAGCTGGTGGCAGCGGCGCATATTCGCGTCGCCGAACCGGACACCTTCTTCGCCATGCCGGAAGGGCAGCGCGGCATTTTCGTCGGCGGCGGGGGTTCGGTGAACATCACGCGGCTGATCGGCGTCGCCCGCATGACCGACATGATGTTGACTGGCCGTTCGTTCGACGCCGGCGAGGGCGAGCGCATCGGCGCCGTCAACTACCTGGCCTCGGCTGGCGGAGGGTTCGACAAGGCGATGGAACTCGCCCGGGCCATCGCCGGCAACGCGCCGCTCTCCAACTACGTCACCATCAATGCGCTGCAGCGCATCCATGACAGCGGTTACGACGAAGGTCTTTTTTTCGAGACGATGATCGCCACGCTGACGCAAACGACGTCCGAAGCGGTCGAGCGCATGCGGGCGTTTGTGGAAAAGCGGGCTGATCGGCTCAAGCTGCCGGAGGGTGCGAAATGAGCACGGCCGCTGCCGAAACGGCGCCCGTTGGCGCAGATGACGACAAGGTCACCGTGTCGCTTGGCGCGCTCGAACAGTCCGCCGGCTTTGTGATGCGCATCGCCCAGCTCACCGTGTTCGACCATTTCTTCGCCGTGTTCGGGCAGAGCGACATCAAGATTTCCGAATTCACCGTTCTCTACACGATCGCCGAGAACCCCGGCATCCGGCAGGGTGTTCTGGCGGACGTGCTGAAGATCAAATGGCCCAATATGACCAAGCTGGTCCGCGCACTGGAGGAGCGCGGGCTGATCGAACGGCATGTGCCGCCGAACGACAGGCGCTCCGTGCACCTGAAGGTCACCGCCGCCGGCCGCCGGCAGATTGCCGCCTCCGAACAGAACATGTACCGCTCGGACCGCATGGCGCTCGCCATGCTTGATGACGAGGAACACGCGCAGCTGCTCAGGCTGTCGCGCAAGATCGCGGGCTGGCCGCCCGCGTCGGAGGCTGTACAGAAAAATGCCGATTGATTTCGACAAGATCACCGCTCTCGACATCCACACCCATGCGGAGGAGCCGTGCGGCATGCATGCCGACGACGGCTATGACGACTTCCAGCAGTGGATGAAGAAGTACTTCAAGATGGACCACACGCCGCAACCGACCATCGAGATGACGGCGGCGTATATGCGCGAGCGCAACATCGCCTGCTGCATCTTCCCGGTCGACAGTGAGCGCGAGACGGGCTTCCGCCGCTTCAGCAACTACGAGGTTGCCGAGCAGGCGGCGACGCATTCCGACGTGCTTATCCCGTTCGCCTCGATCGATCCGGCAAAGGGTAAGCTTGGGGCGCGCGAAGCACGCGATCTGGTCGAGAACCATGGCGTGCAGGGGTTCAAGTTTCACCCAACGATGCAGGGCTTCTACCCCAACGACCGTTCAAACTACGTGCTCTTCGAGGCTATCGCCGAGACGGGCAAACCGGCGCTGTTCCACACCGGGCAGACAGGCGTCGGGGCCGGCATGCCGGGCGGCATGGGGCTGAAGCTCAAATTCTCGAACCCGATGTATATCGACGATGTCGCGGCCGACTTCCCGGAGATGCCGATCATCCTCGCGCACCCCTCCTTCCCCTGGCAGGAGGAGGCGCTTTCGATCGCGACGCACAAGCCCAACGTCTACATCGACCTTAGCGGCTGGTCGCCGAAGTACTTTCCCAAGATCCTCGTCCAGTACGCCAACTCGATCCTCAAGCACAAAATGCTGTTCGGCTCCGACTGGCCGGCCATAACGCCGGACCGGTGGTTAGCTGACTTCGACAAGATTGAGATCAAGGACGAGGTCCGCCCGCTGATCCTGAAGGAGAACGCGAGGCGGCTGCTGAAGATGTAACCAGAAGACCGCGGCAAGCGGCGAGCCAGAAAAACCGTGAAAAGCGGCATGTGCCGCGGGAGGACGACTATGAAACTGCTTGCCAAAACATTCGCGGCTGCGTCGCTGGCCGCCATTGCTCTGACCGGTGCGGATGCAAAGGAACTGCGTCTGGCTTCCGGCGCGCCGCCGGTGCACCCGGCTGCGAATCCGCTCTACGCCAAGTTCGCTGAGTTCCTGCCGGAGGAGACCAACGGCGCTCTCACGGGCACGCAGATCGGCCCGGAGGTCGTCAACATTGTGCAGGTCAAGCAGGCGCTGCAGTCGCAACTGGCCGAAGTCGGCAATCTGCTGCCGCTGTTCGCGCCCGCCGAGCTGCCGAACACCGCGCTGACGGGCGACCTGGCGCTACTCGCTACCAACCCGCACGCCATGGGCGCGGCAATGACGGAATATGTCGTCAACTGCCGCGAATGCCAGGCCGAGTTCAAGGCGCTGGGAGGCGTGTTCATGGGCTCGGGGTCGTCGGACGTGTACGTCCTGCTCACCACCAAGCCGGTGCGCTCGTTGGCAGACCTCAAGGGCCTGCGTCTGCGCTCCGGCGGCGCACCTTACGCGCGCTGGGCGGATGCAGTAGGCGCCGCGCCCGCGCAAGTGCCTGTGAGCGACCAGTTCGAGCAGATCTCGCAGGGCGTGCTCGATGGCACCATGGGGTCGATCTCCGACCTCCTGTCCTACCGGCTGATCGATGTGGCGAAGTACATCATCGACCTGCCGCTGGGCACTTACCACACCACGTCCAACTTCACCGTGACCAACGCGGCATGGGCCGACATGTCTCCCGAGGAGCGTGCGGGTCTTGCCCGTGCAGCCAACCGGGCCAGCGCCCTGTTCACCGAGAACTGGGGTTACGAGCGACCTGAGAATGTGCGCAAGCAGGCGATCGAAGCAGGTCTCGAGATCATCCCCGCGACGCAGGAGATGATCGACGCGACCAACGAGTTCCGGAAGACCGACATCGACACGGCTGTCGAAGTCGCAACCTCGCAGCTGGGCGTGAAGGACGCCGCCGCAAAGATCGCGCGCTTCCAGGAATTGGTCGCCAAGTGGACGGCAATCGTCGAGGCCGCCGATGGTGACGTCGCGGCGATCACGGCGAAGGTCCAGGAAGAGGTCTGGGACAAGGTCGACTACTCGACATACGGGCTTTAGCAGCCTCCAGGCGGGCGCTATTTGCCGGGCGCCCGCCAACATGACCGCGCGCCCGTTCGGCAATCGCCGGCGGGCGCCGGTTCTTTGAAGCGAGTGGACCATGCTAGGCGGAATTGACACGGTGCGCAGGATTACGGGCGGGCTTGCCCTGCTCGGAGCGGCCGGCGTCATGCTCATGCTTGTACATGTGACCGCCTATGTGATCATGCGCCACTTCGCGTCGTCGCCCATTCCGGCGACGATCGAGATCGTCTCCTACTACTACATGCTGCTGATCGCGTTCCTGCCCATTGCCTGGGCCGAACGGCGCGGTGACATGATCACCGTCGAGGTGTTCCAGCATGTGATCCCGAACGTCATGAAGCGCTGGATAGATGTCGTCGTAGCGCTGGTGACTTTTGCCGCCTATGTGGCGCTGACCTACACGACCTGGCTGGTTGCCATGCGCGAATTCGGCGCGCGCAGCTTCGTCATATCGCTCAATCTCGCGCTGCCAACCTGGCCGGGCTATTTCGTGCTTCCCACCGCCTTCGCGCTGGCGGCCGCCGTATCGCTCTACCGGGCGGCGCGGGGCGTCGCAGGAGTCGAGCCGATCAGTTCGACTGAAAAAGGCGCCACCCAATGAACCTCACGGCCGGCCTTCTCGGTCTCCTCGTCCTGCTCATCCTGCTGGCCCTGCAGGTGCCAGTGGCGATCGCCATGATCATCGTCGCGTTCGGCGGCGTGTGGATCATGTTCGGCCTGCAGCCGGCCATCGGCGTTCTCGCCAACACGCCTTATGATTTCGTCGCCAGCTGGACGCTGTCCGCTGTGCCGATGTTCCTGCTCATGGGTTTCGTGGCCTATCACGCCGGCCTGACGGCGGGCCTGTTCGACGCTGCAAAGCTCGGTCTTCGCAAGGTGCCGGGCGGCCTCGGCATCGCCGCCATTCTTGCCTGTTCGGGTTTTGCTTCGGTGTGCGGATCGAGCCTGGCGACGGCGGCCTCGATGGGTCGCATCGCCATTCCCGAAATGGTCAAGGCCGGGTACCGCCCGAGCTTCGCGACCGGCGCGCTCGCCGCCGGCGGGACAATCGGCGCGCTCATACCGCCCTCGATCCTGATGATCATCTACGGCGTCTTCGCCGAGACGTCGGTCACCAAGGTCTTCGTTGGCGGCATCTCGGTCGGTATCCTCACGGCGATCTTCTACACGGCTGTCATTCTACTCATTGCCGCCCTGCGCAAGGACATCGTGCCGCGCACGCCGATCGGCGTGGAAGAGCTCAGCGCATCGGGCGTGTTCCGCGCCATCTGGCCGGTGTTCGTGCTCATTGTGCTCGTGTTCGGCGGCCTGTTCAGCGGGCAGTTCACCGCGACCGAGGCAGGCGCTGTGGGTGCGGCCGGCGCCATCCTCATATCGGTCGTCACCGGACGGATGAGCTGGAAGGTGTTCGGCCAGTCGGTGCTGGAGACGCTGTCCACCTGCGCGTCGTTGTTCATCATCGGCGTCGGCGCGGTGATGCTGACCAAGTTCCTCGGCCTCAGCGGCGTGGCCGGACTGATCGGCGGCGCGGTCAACGATTTCGAGCTCGGCTATTTCGAACTGATGCTGCTGATCGTCGTGATCTATTTGATCCTAGGCATGTTCATGGAGCCCTTCGGCGCCATGCTGGTGACGCTGCCGGTCCTGCTGCCGGTGCTCAATGCACAGAACATCGACCTCGTCTGGTTCGGCGTCTTTCTGGTGAAGCTGCTCGAGATCGGCATGATCACGCCGCCGCTTGGCATGAATGTGTTCGTCATCCGCAATGTCGCCAGCCAGTACGCCTCGCTGGCCGACATTTTCAGGGGCGTCGCGATCTTCATCGCCGCCGACATTGTGCTCATCGTCCTGCTGATCGCCTGGCCTGAGCTGACACTCTTCCTGCCTCGACTCATGCAATAGACGACCGCGCGGCCGCGAGGCCGGCGAGCGTCAGTTCCTCCGCATCCTCAATGACGGGCTTTCCGCCCAACTGTTCCAGTGCGGCTGCATAGGACGCCGCGAGCGCCGATGCTCCGACGATGTGCACATTGCGGCCGTCCCATTGCGGGCGCACCGCGGCGAGTTCAGCACCGATCAGCAGGCCGGACAGGCGGGAGCGCGCTGTTGCGGCACTTGCTCCTTCCAGCAGACTGCCCGCCCGAATGCCGAACAGCGCCGACGTCAGGCGCTCCGGCCGGTCGACCGTCTCCGCGACTGCGGAACCGAACGCATCTCCGTCGGTGTCGGCGGCATCGACCGAATGACGCAGGACAGACCGTTCAGCGAACAGGGCAAATGCCTCGCCGGTCATGAAAGTGGTGAAGCCCGTCACCTTGCCTCTATCCAGGCTCACCCATTTGGAGTGGGTGCCGGGCATACAGACGGTCGCGGTTGCTGGCCCCAGTTTTGCGGCGAGGCCGGCGAGCTGCGTTTCCTCGCCGCGCATGACGTCGGGCGGCCCAGCTTGGCTCAGCCCCGGAACGATGGAGACCGAAATACGTGTTTCGGTTGTTGCGACCGGCTCCAGTTGGTCGCCCCCGACCGGCGCGCAAGGCACGGACCTGTACGGCGCCTCGCGCCAACCCTGCCGGGCGCCGGCCATGCCGCAGACGATCACCTGTATCGGACGAGCTGGCTTCGCCGGAAGCCACGCGCCAATGAGTCTGAGAAGCGCCGGTTCGTAGCCTTCCCGGTCGAGGCTGCCCATGCCGTCGCCGGAGCGTGCTTCGTCCAGCACCGCGCCGTCGGCGCCGATCGCCCAGGCGCGAAGCGCGGAGGTACCCCAGTCTACCGCGATCCAGTCCAGCCGTGATGCGACGCTCTGATCCGACACCACTCTCGCCTAGGTGCCCGCTTCGTTCTTCTGGGCCTGCCGCATGGCGAGCGGAGCGGCTGCCGCGTCAGCGGTTCGGTCCGCGCGGCCCGACGCCATCTGCGCCTGACGGCGGCGTTCGCGATAGCGCGAGAACTGGTTGTCGGCGAGTACGCCGATCAGAATAACTGACCCCATGACGGCGAAGTTCAGCGATGACGGGATACCCAGCAGGTTCACGAGGTTCTGCAGCACCTGCAGCAGGATGACGCCGAGCACCACGCCGACGATCGACCCTTCTCCGCCGCGCAGCGAGAAGCCGCCGAGCACGGCCGCCGCGATGGCATAAAGTTCGTAGAAGTTGCCGTGGCCTGAGGGCAGGATGGAGCGCGTGTACATGGCGAAGAAGATCGACGCGATCGCCGTCAGCACAATGCAGATGACGTAGGCGGCGACGATGACTCTCGTGGTACGGATGCCCGAATAGCGCGCCGCCTCCTCGTTCTTGCCGACGGCGAACAGATGGCGCCCGAACACCGAGCGGTGCAGCACGAACCACATGACTGCCGCTAGGGCGAGCATGAAGACAAAGGAGTGCGGGAGCAGCAGCGATTTCACCGTGCCGCCGGTGAGCAGCGCCACGAAATCTGTGCGGCCCGTCACCAGCCATTCGAGCGTCGGAAAGTTGACGCCGAAGGGGAAGCCGGCGGTTGCGTCATGCGTGTAGAAGCGGGCGATGCCGCGATAGATCAGCAGGCCGCACAGCGTCACGACGAACGGCTGCAGCTTCATCTTCGTGACCAGCCAGCCATGTACCAGCCCCATGGCGAAGCCGATCGCAATCACGATGAGCGCGGCAAGAGGCCAGGGCACGCCTTGGTTGGCGATGAGGTCGATAAAGATCACACCGAGCAGGGCGATCACCGATCCGACGGACAGCTCGATGCCCGCCGTGATGATCACGAAACCCTGGCCGATGGCGAAGATACCGAAGAGCCCAACCAGATTCGCCGTGTTGGCGAGGTTGATGGGCGACAGGAACCGCGGGTTGATGATCGCGACCACGGCGCCCACCACGATGATGAGCATCAGCAGCCCGAGATCCTTTTTCAGCATGTTCCCCTCCCAGCCCCGGATCAGATGGGCTTGCCGACCGCAAGCCGCAAAATGTTCTCCTCGTTGGCCCATGCCCGGTCGAGGATGCCCGAAATTCCGCCCTCGTGCATGACGGCCACCCGATCGGACACGCCGATCACCTCCTCCATGTCCGACGATATCACGAGTACGGCGACGCCGTTGTCGGCGAGGCTGCGCATCAGCCTGTAGATTTCCGCCTTGGCGCCGATGTCGATGCCGCGTGTCGGCTCATCGAAGATGATGACCTTCGGCTTCATGGCGAGCCATTTGGCCAGCACCACCTTCTGCTGGTTGCCGCCCGACAAAGCACCCGTACGGATGTCGACACCGGGCGCCCGTATGTCCAGATCGGCACGGCTTCGCTCCGCCCGCTGCCTTTCGGCGTCGCGCGAGACCAGCATGTTGCGCGAATAGGCGTTGAGATCGGGCAGGCTGATGTTTTCGGCGATCGTCATGTCGAGCAGCAGCCCGGCTCCCTTGCGATCCTCGGGCACGAGGAACACACCAGCCCGGACCGCATCGGCCGAGGATGCAAAACGGATTTCCTCCCCGTTGAGCCGAATGGCGCCGCCTAGCGGACTGTCTATCCCGAACAGGACGCGCGCCAGTTCGGTGCGGCCCGCCCCAACCAGTCCCGCCAGGCCGAGAATTTCACCGCTGTGGAGATCGAGGTCGATATCGCTGTAGGGGTAGGTAGACGTCCTGACGCCCCTGGCCGAGAGCACCGCTTCGCCGCGATCGATGGCGGGGGGCGAATAGGCGACCTTGAGGTCGCGGCCGACCATCAGCCGGACCATCGCGTCATGGTCGATTTCATCGCCCTCAAGGGAACCAGCCAGGCGTCCGTCGCGCAGCACGACGACACGGTCGCAGGCCGCAACGATCTCGTGCAGGCGATGTGAAATGAAGATCACGGCAATGCCGTGCGCCTTCAGGCCGGCGATCACTTCGAGCAGCTTCTCCGTTTCGGCGATCGGCAATGACGATGTCGGCTCATCAAAGATGACCAGCCGTGCGTCGACGCTGAGCACCTTGGCGATCTCGACCATCTGCTGCTGGGCGAGCGAAAGCTTGCCGACCGACGTGGTGGGGGAAAACGCCGCCCCGAGCCGGTCGAGCAGCGACTGAACGTCTTCGTTCAGCTTCGCATTGTCGATCAGCCGCAGCGGCCCGTAGCGGCGCGGCTCGCGGCCGATATAGACGTTGGCGGCAACGTCGAGATTGTCGAACAGATTGAGTTCCTGATGCACGAAGGCGATGCCGAGATCGGCAGCCTCTGACGGCGTCAGACTGTCATACTCCTCGCCGCTGATGATGATCTTGCCGCGCTCGGGCGCAATGCTCCCGCCCAGCACCCTCATCAGGGTGGATTTTCCGGCGCCGTTTTCGCCCACGAGACCGACGATCTCGCCGGCGTCGACCTTCAGGCTGACGTCGTCGAGCGCCACGACGCCCGGATAGAACTTGGAGATGCCGGAAAGGCTGATCGAGAACCCGGGCTTCATCACATCCGTGCCGTAAGCAAGTTTGCGGCGCTCATCTTTGCACAATTCCGGTCAGTAAGCAGCGCCGGGCATGTCTTGTGAACATGCCCGGCGCAGCTCTCGTCCAGGGACAGGGAGGTCTCCTGGCTTAGTTACCGGCGAGCTTCGCCTGGAAATCGGCCTGGAACGATTCGACGTTGTCCTGCGTCAGGGTCAGACCTTCGATGATCATGATCCCATCGTCCGGGATGCCCGACTTGTCGCCCGCCAGATAGGCGGCGATCAGCTTCGCGCCCTGCGCACCCCATTCATAGGGCTGCTGGACGACCGTTCCGGCGAAGGAACCTTCGGCGACGGCGCCGAGCGTGATCGGGTCTTCGTCGAAGCCGACGACCGTGATCTCGCCGAGCTTGCCGGCATCGCGCAGGGCTTCGTACATGCGCGGCGGGTTGTAGGAATAGAACCCGACCATGCAGTTGACCTCCGGATGGGCAACAAGCACGTCATCGACGTTGGCGCGGGCGCGCGTCTGGTCGATGTCGTCGCCGCGCACGTCGATGAGCTCGAGTCCGGTGCCTGCAACGGCTTCGTTGTAGCCCTGAATGCGCTCCTTGGCGTTGTCCGCGCCGGGCAGGCCGACGAAGCCCATGCACTTGCCTTCCTTGCCCGCCATCGCTTCTTTCATCAGCTCACCGGCCATCTTGCCGAGCTGCACGTTGGAGGAGCCGATATAGGCAATCCGGTCCGACTGGGTGGCGTCGGAGTCGAAGGTGAAGAAGGGAATCTGCGCTGCGACCGTGTTGATCGCGTCTGTCGACGTCGGCGGATCAACAATCGAAACGGCGATAGCGTCCACGCCGGCCGCAACCAGATCGTCCATCATGCGGCGCTGGATGGCCGCGTCAGCCCGTTCCGGATAGCGGAACGACAGCGTCACGTCCGGCAGTTCGGTCTGCGCCTTGGCGACCGCTGCCTCCATGATCTTCCAGAAGTCGGACGGGCCATTGACCACGAACGCGATCTCCGGCTTGTCCTGCGCCACGGCGGAGCCGCTGAGCGCAGCGGCGAGCGCGGCAGCGCCTACAAAATATCTGAGTTTCATTTTTCCTCCCAACCAGTCCTTATTCGGTGATTGTTTTCTCCCAGTCGCGCTTATCAGCGCATTTTCATTAGTAATATAAGCTACGATAATCATCAACAATGAATCGACTCGTAACCACAGCACGCAAAGCCCTTTGCGGCCGTGCGCCGTAACGAAAAAGGCCGGGCCGCTTGCGCGGCCCGGCCCGATGCGTTGAGTTTGGTGGAGTCTGCTAGTTGTTGGCGCAGAATCCAGGGTCGTCCTGGTTGCAGACGTCGAGGCCGGTATAGAGCGGATCATCGACGCTCTCGCCATTGATAAGCTGGATCATCACGTCAGGCGCGCGATAGCCCATCTCGAACGGACGCTGGCCAACCTGGGCATGGCTGCGGCCATCACGGAAGGCCTGGGTCTGCGGCGGCAGCGTGTCGCCGGCGATGATGATCAGATCCTTGGACTTCAGCTTGTCCATGACCTGGTCTGTCACCTGCGCGTAGGCCTGCGGGGCAAACTGCGCCCAGCCGCCGACGAGGATGAACGCGTCGAGGTCGGGGTTGGCCGTGAAGGTGTCAGCCATCTGCTGGTTGGCGAGATCGGCCTGGTCGTTGGTGAAGACCGGGCAGCCTTCGATTTCGGTCCAGCCATTCTGGCCGGTCAGGCGGTCGATGCCTTCCTCACCGGAGGCGGTGTCGCGGAAGCCTTGCGCACGCGCATTGATGTTGTCCGCTGCGACGTTGCCGAGCTGCAGGCACACCGTGCCGCCATCGGGCTTCAGCTTGACGGCCTCCTCGGCCATCTTGACGCCCATCAGGTAGTTGTCGGTGCCGAGATAGGTGGCGCGAAGGTCGCGGTCCTGCTCGAGGAAGTCGGCGTCGATCGTCATCACCGGAACGCTCGGGGCGATCTGGCGAACGCGGTTTGCCATGCCCGGCGCGTTGGACGGCGAAATGGCGATTGCCGCGACGCCGCGCGTCAGCAGATCGTCGACGATCTGGATTTCGCCGGCTTCATCCGCCGAAGAGGCGGGGCCGGTGTAGAGGCACTCATATTTGCTGTCGGCGTTCTCCGACATCCACTTCTGACAGCCAAGGTTGATCTGCTCGAAGAAGGGGTTGTCGAGACCCTTCACGACAATCGCGAGCGTCTCCTTGCTCTGGGCATGTGCGGCCCCTGCGGCCAGCGCGAACACCGCTGCCGCCGAGGCGAGTTTCTGGAATCCATTCATCAGTTTTCCTCCCGTTGGGCTCCAACACCGGTTCCGGGCTTCAGCCCGGATACCAGATCCGTCGCGGGTCGTTCTGCGCCCGCACATAGTTCCACGCGTCCTCGACCAGCGCCCTCAGGTCGTAGAGGGGGCGCCAGTCGAGCCTCAGCCGTGCCTTGGCGTTGTCCAGCCAGTTGCTAAAGAAGCCGGTCGGTATCTCGACCGCCGAATACCCGCGCGTGTCCTTCAGGTATTCGGCGACGCGGCCGTAATCGATTGGTTCGTCCATCGCTATGTTGAAGAGCTGCCGCTCTGCGGCAGGGCTGTCGAGCGCGGCGAG
Organism: Rhizobiaceae bacterium; assembly: GCA_017643025.1. Classification (GTDB taxonomy): domain Bacteria; phylum Pseudomonadota; class Alphaproteobacteria; order Rhizobiales; family Rhizobiaceae; genus RCIO01. The sequence continues at coordinate 295,087 of JAEPOG010000004.1, read as the reverse complement.
CATTGCGCTCACGAGATCGGAGACGTGGACGAAATTCCGCCTTAGCGGCACTCCGGTGTGGTCGAGCATGAGGGGAGCGGCCTTGCGCTGGGCGAGGCGGTCCACTTCCTCGGCAGGCATAAAATCGCTCCACGGCGGGCCGCCGAACTGCTCCTCGCCAAAGGTCAATGCGTAGCGGAAGTCGTCCTTTTCCATGATCCAGGGAGCGCGCAAACAGCAGCCGTTAATCCCGTACTGAATCTGGTATTGTTCGAGCATGACCTCTTCGAGGACCTTGGTCAGTGCATAGCAGCCGGGATAGGCGCGGCGCGGCGAGGTCTCCGTTACAGGGCCGGCGTAGTCATGAAAGATGTGGCCAACCGAGCAATCGCCTCCGATCAGGATGAACTGGCGCGCGGTCGGCGACTGTCTGAACGCCTCAAGCAGGTGAAACATGCCCTTCACGCCGACATCCATGGCGAGATCGGGCGATTCCTTCACAGCCGCCATGTGCACGACATGTGTGACGCCGCGCATGGCCGCCTCGACGGCTTCGCGGTCCGAAAGCGAGCCGGAAACGATCTCGACGCGATCCTGTCTGTCGATCGTGCGGTTGTGGCAAAGCGCGGCCACGCGGCCGCCGGCGAACCGCCCCTCCGCCAGGAAGGCAGGCAGAAAGTGGCTGCCGACCTTTCCGGTCGCTCCCGTCACAAGCAGCTTCATCAATCCTCCCGAGCTGATAATGATAATATTTACTAATAATCGCGCGTCAACTATTTCTGATGGGAACGGCACCCGCGAATGCGGGGCGAGGGAGGAAGAACATTGGCGGAAAGGCTGAAGCTGACGGGTGTCAGCAAGCACTTCGGCGCTATCAGGGCGCTGAACGACGTATCGCTGTCGATCGGCGAAGGAGAGGTATTGGGGCTGATGGGCGACAACGGCGCCGGCAAGTCGACCCTGGTCAAGATCATCGCCGGTAATTTCCGCGCATCCGGCGGGGAGATCAGGCTCGATGGAGAGCCGCGCGACTTTCACCATCCGAAGGACGCGCAGAGGGCCGGTATCGAGATCGTCTACCAGGACCTCGCGCTGTGCGACAATCTCACCGCGGCGTCGAATGTCTATCTGGGGCGTGAACTCAGGCGGCAGTTCGGCCCGTTGCGCATCGTCGACTACAAGGCGATGCACCGCCGGGCGGGAGAACTGTTCGCGCAGCTAAAGTCCGAGACGCGCCCGCGCGATCTGGTGCGCAAGATGTCGGGCGGACAGCGCCAGGCTGTGGCCATCGCGCGGACACTGCTGTCCGACGCCAAGGTCGTGCTGATGGACGAGCCGACCGCCGCCATTTCGGTGCGTCAGGTCGCGGAGGTGCTCGACCTTATCCGCCGGCTGCGCGATCGGGGCATCACCGTTATTCTGATCAGCCACCGTATGCCGGACGTCTTTGCGGTGTCCGACAAGATCGCGGTGCTGAGGCGCGGCGAGCTTGTGGCGAACAAGGCAACACGTGACAGTTCGCCCGAGGAAGTGACCGGCTTGATTACCGGCGCGATCCTGGCGGCGTGAGGGAGACAAACATGACAACGACCCTCGAACAGGCAATCGACCAGAGCCAGCACCGTTCGCTGCTTTCGCGGATCATGAGCGTCCAGGTGTTCTGGGTGTTTCTTGCCGCCGCGCTCGCATGCATTGCGCTGTCGATCATCACCGACACATTCGCCACCGAACGCAACCTCTTCAATGTAACGCGCAACTTCGCATTCGTCGCAATCATCGCGATCGGCATGACGACGGTGATCGCCTCGGGCGGCATCGACCTGTCCGTGGGGGCATCGGTCGTGCTCTCAGCTGTCGTGGTCGGCGCGACCATGGAGGCGGGGTATCCGATATGGGCGGCCGCCATGTTCGCCATCGGGGCGGCTTTGCTGGTCGGCCTGGTGAATGGCATTCTCATAGCGGTGGTCGGCATGCCGCCATTCGTGGTGACACTCGGCATGCTGTCCTTCGCCCGTTCGATGGCGCTCGTGCTGTCGAACAACAAGATGATCTACCAGTTCGGACCAGATCACGAAATATTGCTGTGGATCGGCGGCGGCTCGACCTTCGGCATTCCCCATCCGCTGATCGCGCTGATCATCCTCGCTATCATCATGAGCTTCGTGTTCAAGTGGACGCGCTGGGGCCAGCACGTCTTCGCGATCGGCGGCAACGAGAACGCCGCTGTCATGACCGGCATTCCGGTGCGCGGGATGAAGATTTCCGTCTACATGTTTTCGGCCTTCACGGCCGGGGTCGCCGGCATTCTGATGGTCGGTTGGCTCGGCAGCGTCACCACCAATCTTGGTACGGCGATGGAACTGACCGTCATCGCCGCGGCGGTCATTGGCGGCGCCAACCTCGCAGGCGGCGAGGGCACCGTCTTCGGCGCGGTGGTCGGGGCGCTGCTCATCGAGGTCATCCGGAACTCGCTCATTCTGCTCGGTATTTCGACATTCTGGCAGGGCGCGTTCATCGGCAGTTTCATCATTATCGCCGTGGCGTTTGATCGGATTCGCCGTCTGCGCGGCCAGGATTAGGAGTACGCGACCGTGGCAGGTCTTAACCGGCGGCAGTTGCGACCCGCGCGTGTTGCGGATAGCAGTTCGGGCGGAATCGCAAAGTCCAGGGAGACCAGGGGCAAGGTGGATCAGGATTTCGACGACAGGCCGCGCGCCGGCCGACGTTTCAAGCCGACGATGATGGACGTTGCCTCGCGGGCGGGCGTGTCACAGGCGACCGTATCGCTCGCCCTCAACGGCAGTCCGGGCGCCAGGCTGAGCGATGCGACACGTGCGCGGGTGCGGCAGGCGGCCGACGAACTGGGCTACAAGCTGGTGCGACGCGGACCACGCCGGGCACCCGCCGACCAGAGCCTGATCGCGTTCATCGCCGACGAGGTGGCGGCGGACCCCTGGATGGCGCTGGCGTTCGATGGCGCGCGGGAGAAGGCGCTGGAGCATGGACTTACGGTTTTCTTCACGACCACCCGCGGCGACGCCGAGACAGAGGCGATGGTTTTCAATCAGGTGGCCCAGCAGCCATTGATGGGAATTATCTACGGCACCATCCTGACGCGCCGCGTCGAGCCGCCCGCTCCTCTGTTTGAGCACCGCACGGTGCTCCTCAACTGCTATGACGCCAAACGCAAATTCCCTTCGGTGCTGCCGGGCGAACTCGTCGGTGGGCGGGTAGCGACCGAGCGCATGGTTCGCGCTGGCCGCAAGCGGATCGCGCTCATCAACGGTCAGCAGGGACTGGATGCCAGCCGCGACCGCCTCAAGGGCTACCGCCAGGCACTATCTTCCTACGATATTCCCTTCGATGCCGACCTGGTGAAACCGGGCAACTGGGAGCCGTCGTCCGGCTACGAGATGACCCATGCACTGATGGCGCTGAAGCGCCCGCCGGATGGCATTTTCTGCGCCAACGACATGATGGCCGTCGGCTGCCTTGACGCGCTGAAGGAACTCGGGCTGCGCGTGCCCGAAGATGTGTCGGTGGTCGGGTTCGACGATCGCGAGATCGCGCAGTTCACGCATCCGCCGCTGACGACGCTGGTGCTGCCGCACTATGAGATGGGCGAGATCGCCGCCGAGCTCCTCATCGACACGGCGGTCGGACTCAATGCCGGCCCGACGCAGATCAAGGTCGAGTGCCCGCTGGTGGAGCGCGACTCGGTCGAAGCCGCATAGCAAGCCGTTTTCGGGTCAGCCCCCGGGCCGGTCCCACGGCGCGAGCGGCTGCGAGGCGTCGATCAGCCATTCGACGACCGCCTGCACGGCGGGATTGCGGCGGCGGCTTTCGGGAACCAGGGCCTTTACCCACAGGTCCGGCACGGGAAAGTCCGGCAGTACCTCGACCACCTTGCCTGCCTCGATACTCTCACGGGCGATGTGCCGGGCCATCATGGTGATGCCGAGATCCTTCTCGACCGCACTCAGCAGAACGTGGCTGTCATTGACGCTGAAGCTGGTCTGAACGTCGACGTCGATCGGTCCGGTTGGCGCATCGAAGCGCCAGACGCTGCCCGTCGCCAGGAAGGCGACGCAGTCGTGCTGCGGCAGGTCGCGCGGATGCCGAGGTGTACCGGCCCTCTTAAGATAAGCAGGCGAGGCGACAAGCACGCGCGGCATGGCGCACAGCGGAATGTCGACCACGCTGGCATAGGAAGTCGGCAGCGCGCCCACCGCGACGTCGAAACCCTCCTCGAGCGGATTGACCGAGCGGTCCATCAGCACGAGTTCCATGTGCACGCCCGGATGAGACCGCTGAAAGGCGGTCAACGCGTCGCCGAAATGCATGATCGTCAGCGTCGTCGGGCATTTGATCCGCAGCCGTCCTTCCAGCTTCTGGCGCGTTACCGCGACATCGCGGAAGGCATTGTCGACGTCGGTGACGATCTGCAGGAAGCGCGGATGATAACGCTCGCCGATCTCGGTCAGTTCGATGCGGCGGGTCGAGCGGTGGAAGAGCTGGACCTTGAGGCGGTGCTCCAACTGGTCGATGCGCTTGGCGACGACAGAGGGCACGGTTCCCGTCGCGCGTGCGGCGGCGGAGAAGTTGCCGCCTTTCACGACGGCGAGGAACGTGCGGATGTTGTCGATTGTGTCCATATCGGCGCCTGATCCTCTTTTCGCATATCGCGAAAGCTTCTTGCTTGACTAGGCTCTTTTTCCAGAAAGCCGGCTGTCGTTATTCTTTTCAGTGAGGAGTGGCGGGCGCGCCTTTCGCGGTCGTCAGGTGGAGGAGTTGGATGCCGGCAGCACCGAGCACCGAGACGGTCATCGTTCGCCGCAACGGGAATGGCGAGTTCCGGCGATTGAAATGCGATATCTGCGTCGTCGGCGCGGGCATCGCCGGCATATCCGCCGCGCTGCAGGCGGCCAAGCTCGGCCGCAAGGTCATTCTGGTCGACAGCCAGCCAGCGCTGGGCGGACAGGCGGTCAACTCCATCATCGCTACCTTCTGCGGCCTGTTCTCGAACGGCACGCACGGCTACCAGTTCACCTATGGTGTCGCCGACGATCTGCTCGCCTATCTGGAATCGGTGGAGCAGGCGGTCCATTACCGCCACGGCCCGCGCACGACCGTGGTCTACTACGATGAGGTAACGCTCGGCCGCTGGGTCGAGCAGAGCGTACTCGCTGCTGACATTTCGCCGGTGCTTGGCGCCATGTTGCTCGACACGAAGGTCGAGAGCGGCCGCATTGTCAGCGCCGATTTCATGACCCGCTATGGCGGTGTTACAATCGAGGCCGACGGCTATGTCGAGGCGAGCGGTGACGCGGCCTTGCTCTGGCAGGCCGGATTTGCCTGCCGCGAACCTGCTAACCACCGCGTTTACGGAACGCAGATGGTTGTCCTCGAAAATATCGACGAGGAGCGCCAGCCGACGCGTGAGGCGATCAGCGAGCGCATGAAGGAGCGAGGCGATGCCTACGGGCTTCTGCGGCGCGAAGGGTTGGGGTTCACCATTCCGGGGCGCGGTATCGCAGCGATGAACATGACGCATGTCGAGACACCGCTCGATCCGGTCGAGGCATCGGCCAAGGCGCTCGAAGGTAAGGACCAGGCGTCGCGCGCCGTCGATTTCCTGAAGGCGGAATTCCCCGAGGGTTTCGGCAAGGCGCGCGTGCGTTCGTTCGGCCTGCCCGGCATTCGCCAGACGCGCTGGATCGTCGGGCGCCATCACCTGACCGTGGACGAGATCAAGTCGCAGACGAAATTCGACGATGCGATTGGACGCACCGCCTGGCCGATCGAGCTGCACGATCATGGCGACGGGCATCACTGGATCGTCTTCGACGAGGACCATGAGCACTACATTCCGCTCGGCAGCCTGGTGCCGGCCGAATGCCACAACGTCGTGGCCGCCGGTCGCTGCATTGATGCCGATTCCGCCGCGCTTTCCAGTGTCCGGGTGATGGGACCCTGCATCGCGATGGGCATGGCGGCAGCCCATGCGCTCGACCTCGCCGGCTCCGGTAGCGTGCACCAGATCGACATGGAAAAGATGCGCGGCCGCGTGGCCGACAACGTCGAGAAGAAACACTACCGCTGGGACCAGAAGGAGATGGCGTCGGTTACGACGGCACATTGATACGGCTGACAGGAGAATGGCCGCGACATGCACCTGACCGACTACGAAAAGGCGATGCTTGACGGCGACCATGGCCGGGCCAAGGCGCGCGCCATGGACCTGCTCGTGCGCTACGGCGAGGCGCTGGGCGCGGAGCGGCTGGTCGAGGTCAACAACGTCGCCGGCGCGTTCAATGCGTCGTCGCCGTCGGTCAAGCACATCGCCGACAAAGGCATGGACCACGTCTATTCCGAGCTCAATCTCGACAGCGACGAAGTGGTCGAGGTGCCGCACATGGCGGTGAACACCTGCCAGCTCATCACCGGCATCGACAACGACAACTGGAAGCTTCAGGGGGCCAGCGAGGAGATGATCGGCGCACAGCGCGCCGGCGAGCGTTTCCTCGGCAGACGCGGCGTCAACATGTTCGCCACCTGCACGCCCTATCAGGTCGGCAATGTGCCGGTGAAGGGCGAGCACTGCGCCTGGATGGAGTCCTCGGCGGTCATCTACTGCAACGCGGTGCTCGGAGCCCGTACCAACGTGGAGGGCAAGGAAAGCACTGGCGCCGCTGCGCTTACCGGCCGCATCCCCTATTGGGGCTACCACCTCACCGAGAACCGCTACGGCATGCATCTGGTCCAGCTCGACGTCGAGGTCGACGACATGATGGACTGGGGCCTGCTCGGCTACTACATCGGCGAGATCGTCGAGGAAGACATCCCGGTTCTGGACCGGGTCTCCCACCAGCCCAACCTCATCAAGCTCAAGCATTTCGGCGCCGCAGCCGCATCCTCCGGCGGCGTCGAGATGTACCACATCCCCGGCGTCACGCCCGAAGCCGACTCTGTCGACGAGGCGTTCGGGCCGAGGAAGGTGCAGCAGCGGTTCCGGTACGGTCCGGCCGAGCGCCGCGAGACCTACGCCAAGCTGCAGAGCGCGACCGAGGACAAGATCGACTTCGTCATGCTCGGCTGCCCGCACAACTCACTCGAGCAGATGGCGATCATTGCCGAGATGCTCGACGGCAAGAAGATCAGCTCCGACGTCGCACTCTGGGTGCATACGCCGCGCGCGCTGAAGCAGGTAGCGGACCGGAACGGCTATTGCGAGATCATCGAGGCAGCGGGCGGCGTCGTCATGAGCGATACCTGCCCGGCGATTTCACGGCGGCTGCCGCCGGGTGTGCGGGTTATCGCGACCGATTCCGCCAAGCAGGCGCACTACCTGCCGGCGATCGCCAAGGTTCAGGGCTGGTTCGGCTCGGTGCGCGACTGCGTCGACGCCGCACTCACCGGCACCTGGCGCGGAGGCGTCTCGTGAGCGCGGTCACTATCCGCGGCCGCAAGGTCGTCGGCGGCAAGGCGGCCGGCGAGGCGCTCGTCACGCGCGAAACGATTTCCGGCTGGGGCGGCATCAACGAACGCGACGGCTCGATTATCGAGCGCCGTCACGAGCTTGTCGGCCAGTCCTTCGCCGGCAAGGTGCTCGTCTTTCCGGGCGCCAAGGGCTCGTCCGGCTGGTCGGCCTATTTCCACATGACGCGTCTCAACGGCGTGGCGCCGGCAGCGATGATCTTCACGCGCATGACGACCAAGATCGCGCTCGGCGCCGTGGTTACGCGCGTACCCGCCGTTACCGATCTGGACAGCGATCCGTTCGAGGCGATCGAGACCGGCGACTGGGTCGAGGTCGATGCCGATGCCGGCGTCGTGACGGTTACCAAACGGGCCGACCGCCCGAAGGAGGAGATTGCGGAGACATCCGCATAACGGTCGGGAAGCGGCAAGGAGGAAACGCCGCTTCGCGTCATCAAAGGGAGGAGTGCAATGTTAGATCTGAGAAAGTCGATCCTGGGTGCATTGGCCGGAGCGGCGATGGCGTTCGGCCCGCAAACGTCGGCGTCGGCCCAGGACTACCAGTGGCCTGACTATTTCAACGTCGTCACGCCCATCGTCGGCACGTCGAACCACTCGCTTGCCGTCGCTTGGACGTCCGAGTTCTCCGCCATCTCGGGCGGGCGGGCTCGCGTGCTGCCGGCGCCCAACGGCTTTGCCCGCGCGGCATGGCTCAACACCGGCGAGGGGCGCTTGTCGCTCGTGCAGGCGTCGGACTATTTCGACCAGATGGACGCCAAGGATGGCTACGCTACCAAGGATGCCGGCCCGACCGACACGCGCATGATCAACATGAACGCGGTGACCGGCTGGGGCTACATGGTGCGCGGCGATTCCAGCCTGCAGAAGTTCACCGACATCACGCCGGAGACGCGCATCTCGTTCTCGCCGAGCTCGTCCTTCCTGATGTCGGGTATCGACGCCATGCTCGCCTACAATGGCATGACGCGCGACGATGCCACGCTGGTCGAGGTCGGCAATTACGGCGCCAACACAGCCGTGATTCCGGAAGGGCGCGCCGACGTAACCTTCACCTCGCCGCTGTCGGGCCCGAGCTACGAGGCCGAGGCAGGCCCCCACTCGATCCGCTGGCTGCCGCTGCCGAAGCGCGAAGAGGATCCGGAAGCCTTCGCGCGCTACCGTGCGTTCCAACCCGGCTACCTGCCGCAGGAAGCGGAAGCCGGCGTCACGACTGCCAAGGGCGTCTATATGGACCACGCCTATCAGGCCAACCATGTGCGGGCCGACGAGGATCCGGAATTCGTCTACCAGCTGCTCAAGTGGATGGACGAGAACCACGACGCCTACAAGGACGACTTCCAGCACGCGCACATGATGAGCATCGCCAATCTGGTGGCGTTCCTCGATCTGGGCGCGCTGCAGCCGCTTCATGAAGGCGCGATCCGCTATCTTGACGAGAAGGGTCTGTGGAAGCCGGAACACCAGGCGCGCCAGGACCAGCTGGTCGAAATGGCCCAGAAGCAGGAGGCAGGATACCAGGCCGCAATCGCCGCCGCGGAAGCCAAGGGTATCGCCATCGAGGCCGGCAATGCGGAATGGGCCGAGTTCTGGACCGCATACCGGGCCGAGAATGGCTTGCCGGCAAATTACGGCGAAGCCGTTCTGGCTCTCGACTGACGAAAGCAGGTTGGGGCGCTTGGCCGATGCGCCGGCGCCCCAGCCGCAACTCGATTAGGCTCCGCCGGCCGCCCGGAGATTGACGCGCGGCCCTAGAGACAACCGCAATGCAGTCCGACAGCGACAAGGCTCAGGCACTCGGGCAGGCCGAGATCCCCGACGCGATGCGAGACCGCACCGCCGAGCGGTGGCAGAGCATGCCGCTCCCGGTGCGCCTGCTGCTGCAGGCCATGTCGGCGGCCGGCGTCGTGCTGGCGGTGGTCTACATCTTCGCCATCGTCCCGCTGCTCGACGTCAGCTACTATTTCCTGCTCATGGCGCTCTATTTGCCATGGGTCTACCTGCTGCTGCCGGCCTACAAGGGCGAACGCCGGGTCACTCTCGCCAGCTACATTCCGGCAATCGCCATCTGCGGCCTGACGCTATTCATGGCCTATATGGGGCGCTCGCTCGTGTTCCAGACATGGGTGCCGGTCGCCCACACCTGGCAGCTCGTGGTCGCGGTCGGCCTCTACGTACTGATCTTGGACGCGGCGCGCCGGGCGGGCGGCTGGATTTTCCTGGTCATCGTCGCCGCGCTGTCGCTCTATCCCGTCTATGCCTACTACATGCCGGGCATTTTCTGGGGGCCGCCGACGACGCTGGCGCGCACGATCGCCTTCAACATCTTCTCCGGCGACGCCATGCTCGGCGTGGTCACCCGCGTGGTCGGCGAGACCATCATCGGCTTCCTCATCCTTGCCGCGCTGATGGTGGCGACAGGCGCTGCCGACTTCTTCCTCAATCTCGCCCTTGCGCTTATGGGGCGCGCACGCGGCGGCCCGGCCAAGGTTTCGGTCGTGGCGTCGGGTTTCTTCGGCAGCCTGTCGGGCAGCATCTTCTCCAACGTGGTCGGCACTGGCTCGGTCACCATCCCGGCGATGAAGCGCTCGGGCTTCCCGGCCCATTATGCCGGTGCGCTGGAGGCCTGCGCATCGACAGGCGGCATGCTGATGCCGCCGGTCATGGGCGCGGTCGCCTTCATCATGGCAGACTTCACCAACACCGAATATGGCGTCATCGTTCTGGCCGCCATCATTCCGAGCGTGCTCTACTATTTCGGGCTCTACTGCCATGTCGACGGCTACGCCGCGAAGCATGGCCTCAAGGGTCTCGCCAAGGCCGACCTGCCATCCGTGCGCCGCACCCTGATCGAGGGCTGGCCGTTCCTCGTCGTGCTGGCTTTCCTGGTCTGGGGCCTCGTCTTCATGCGCTGGGAACGGCTCACGCCGTTCTACGCGTCGGGCATCCTTGTCGTGCTGACCTTCTTCCGGAAAGACCTGCGCATCACGCCAGCGCGCATCCCCGGCATCGTCAACGAGATCGGCAAGATGCTCAGCCAGACCATCGGCCTGCTCATGCCGACGAGCTTCATCCTCGGCGGCTTGATGGCAACGGGCGTCGCGCCGGTGATCGCCAACGAACTCGTGCGCATGGGCGGCGATAGCGTCGTGCCGGTGCTGGCGATCGGCGTGGCCGTTTGCATGGTATTCGGCATGCTCGGCATGATCGTCGCCGCCTATCTCATGCTGGCGCTCACGCTGGCGCCGGCGCTCGAGCAGATCGCCGGTCTGAACACGCTCGCCGTGCATATGTTCATCGCCTACTACGCGACGTTGGCCGCGATCACGCCTCCGGTGGCGCTGGCCGCGTTCCTCGCCTCGCGCATCAGCGGTTCCGACCCGATCTGGACTAGCGTGCATGCCGCTCGTCTTGGCATCGTTCTCTACTTCATCCCGTTCTTCTTCCTGTTCGAACCTGCGCTCATCTTGCAGGGGCCGATCCACCTGACCGTCATCTGGGCAACGCTGAACGTACTCGCGGTCATCGTGATCGCCGGCGCGTCGGAAGGGCGGCTGATGTATGTCGGCAGGCTCGCCAACTGGGCGCGGCTGCTGCTTTTCGCGGCCGGTTTGCTGATCGGCTTCCCCGAATGGATCAGCACTGCCGTTGGCATCGCAGTCACAGGAACCTTGCTTCTCATGCGCGGCGTCGCCTGGACACCGGACGCGGCCGAGGACGGCCCGGCGCCGGCCAAGGCTGACGCAACTCTTCAACCATCGGAATCGTAGCGGCGGACCTGAACAAACGGAGGTTTTCATGAAGGTCAAACAAATCCACCCACTCTTCGCGGGCGAGGCGTCCGGCATCGACCTAAGCAAGCCGCTCGCCGCTGACGATGTCGAGGCGATCAACGAGGCGATGAACGAATACGCCGTGCTCGTCTTCCGCGATCAGCCGCTGACACAAACGCAGCAGGTGGAACTGGCAAAATCATTCGGCCCACTCGATTTCGGCTTCAAGCGTCTCAAGAAGGCGCCGGACCGCATGGAGCATGCTGAGCTTGCCGACATCTCCAACGTAGCCGATGCCGGCGGCACGGTTGGGCGCAACGACCGCAAGATCGTCAGCAATATCGCCAACCAACTCTGGCATTCCGACAGCTCGTTCCAGAAGCCGGCGGCGCGTTATTCGATGCTGGCGGCGGTGCGAGTGCCGGGAAGCGGCGGCGACACCGAATATGCCGATTTGCGGTCGGCCTACGATGCGCTGCCCGAGGAGACCAAGCGCGAGATCGAAGGGCTGCAAGCCGAACACTATGCGCTCCACTCGCGCTTCCTGCTGGGCGACACGGAGTACGACGAAGAACAGCGCAATATGCTGCCGCCGGTGCTGTGGCCGCTGGTGCGCACGCATGCCGGTTCCGGCCGCAAGCATCTCTTCATCGGCGTTCACACGCGCGCCATCGAGGGATGGACCATCGCCGAAGGCCGCATGCTTTTGATGGACCTGCTGGAGCACGCCACGCAGCGCGAGTTCGTCTACAAGCACAAATGGCGGCCGAACGACCTCGTCATCTGGGACAACCGCTGCACGCTGCATCGCGGGCGGCGCTTCGATCTTAACCAGCCGCGCGAATTGCGCCGCGCCACGACGCTTGACGTCGACCACGCGGACCAGGCGGCGGCCTAGAACAGGACTTGGCGGAGCGGCCTCGCGCCGCTCCCTCCCTAACCGAAGATCAGGTTGGGCACGAACAGCACGACTTGCGGCATGAAGATCAGCAGCAGCGTCACCAGCCCGACCGCCACGAAGAGCGGGATCGACTCCCGCGTGTACTCGCCTATCGGGCATTTCAGGATCGAGCAGACCGCATACATCGCCGCCCCAACGGGCGGCGTGAAGTTGCCGATTGTCGCAGCGATAATGAAGACGATGCCGAAATGCACGGGATCGCCGCCGAGCTGCTTGACCAGCGGCAGGAAGATCGGCGTCAGCATGATGATGAGCACGGTGGCGTCGATGAAGAAGCCGATCGCCAGGATGAATAGCGCAACCAGCACCATCACGCCGTAGAGATTGTCGGTCGCGCCCAGAATCCAGCCGGACACGACCTCAGGTATGCGCTCCAGCACGATGCCGTAGCTGAAGATCGCCGACAGGGCGATCAGGAACATCACGGACCCCACGTCCGCGAGGCTTCCTTCCATCGCTTCGAGGAAGCTCCGGCTCTTCAGCTTTCGATAGATGACCACACCGATAACGACTGCGTAGACAACGGCGAAGGAGCCGATCTCCGACGGCGTGAAGACGCCCATGCGCAAGCCGAGCAGCAGGAAGATGGGGAAGAGCAGCGCCCATATGCCGGCGCTCAGCGCGCCGCCAACCTCGCTGGCCGTCGGGCGCGTCTGGCGTTCGGGCTGGTAGCCGCGGCGTCGCGCCGTCAGGTAGACCGAGGCCGTCAACGCGGCCCACAGCAGGAATGCGGGCAGGAAGCCCGCCGCGAACAACCTGCCGATTGAGACCTGGCCGATGGTGCCGTAGATGATCATGCCGATACCGGGCGGAATGATCGGCGTGAGCACGGCGCCGAACGAGAGCACTCCGGCGGCGAAGCCGCGGGTGAAGCCGCGCTTCACCATCTCGTCGCCCAGCATGCGCGACTGCATGGCGGCGTCGGCGATGGCCGAGCCGGATACGCCGCCCATCAGCGCCGACAGCGCGATGGAGACCTGCGCGAGACCGCCCTTCATGCGGCCGGTAAGCACCGAGGCGAGCTCGAGCAGCTTTTCGGTGATGCCGGACCGGTTCATGAAATTGCCGGCGAGGATGAACAACGGCACCGCCAGCAGCGCGAAGTTTTGCGTCTGCGAGACGGTGACCTGGATCGGGATCGTGAAGGGCAGTTCCGGGTGCTGGACGAAGAACAGCGCGCCGGAGATCGCGATGGCGAAAGCCACCGGCATGCCCATGAGCATCAGGACCACGAAGGCGATGGCGACGATCAGCATCGGCTAACTCGCCGGCTGGGAACGTGTGCCGATGACACCGTCATCGCGCATCTGGCTGCGCAGCTTGAGCGCCGTCGTGAGAAGCAGCAGGGCCGCGCCGACAGGCAGGCTCATCGTGACCCACGAATAGCTTATCGACGGAATGCCCTGGAAGCTGCGCGCCCGGCTGACCCAGGAGAGCCACAGCCCGGCATAGATCACGTAGACCAGAAAGCCGGAGATGATGAGGTAGTTGATGTAGACCAGCGCATTCCGCGCCCGTTCCGGCACGCGCGCCGTCAGTATATCGATCGACATCAGCGAGTCCTTGCGCCACGCAATATCGGCGCACAGGAAGCATGCCCAGGCGAAGAAGCAGGTGGCGAAGTCGATGGTCCAGTTGAGCGGGTGTCCCGACATGCGGGCGACGCCGCCGAGGAAGATCAGCCCCACCATGAGGAGCAGGAAGGTGCCGGCGAGGATCGCCTCGAACTTCAGCAGATACGCGTAGAAGGCGCGCATTGGCCGATCCCCGCCGGTACTTGCCGCCTTAAGTGGCGGGCGCTGTCTTACTTGCCGATTTCCTGGTGCACCTGGTTCTTGGCGTCCAGAATTCCGAGCACTTCATATGCCTTGTCGCCGGCGGCGCGGAAAGCGTCCATGTCGACGTCATCGACGACCGTCATGCCCTGTTCCTGCACTGCCGCCTTCGCCGCGGCAACGGCATCGGCGATGATCGCCGAGGTTTCCTGGCCGGCGGCCCGGCATTCCTCGACCAGAGCGGTCTGGTAGTCCTCCGGCAGCCCGTTGAACCACTGCGAGCTGACCACTTGGAAGTTGACCAGCAGAATGTGCGCGGTCTCGTTGGCGTGGTCCAGCACCTCATAGAGCTTGCCGGCGGTGATGTTCGGATAGACCAGTTCGGCCCCGTCCACCGCCCGCTGCTGCAGGCCGGGATAGATATCGCCGAAGTTCATGGCCACCGGCTCAGCGCCGAGCGCACGGATGGACTCCTGCCAGATCGGCGCAGGGGGCGTGCGGACACGGACCCCGGCGAGATCGGCAGGCGTGCGGATCGGCTTGTTGGTGAAGAAGTGGCGGAAGCCCTGCACCCAGTCGAAGCAGACGACCTTGATGCCGTGATCGTCGGCCAGCTCGCCGAGCCATTCCTGCATGGTGGGCGCTTCGACCAGCGCGTATGCCTCCTCATTGGAGGAGACGAAGTAGGGGCCGTTCACCACGGCGATGCCCGGCACGTAGTTGCCGAGACGCGCGGAGTCGGTGTTCTGGCCGATATTCGCGCCCTGGCGGATCTGCTCGATGATGTCTTCTTCAACGCCCAGCTGGGCGCTGTGGAAGACCTCGATCGTCAGGCCGCCATTGGTGCGCTCGGCAACGCGCTCGGCCCATTTTTCGAACCCTTTGTTGAATGGCTCGTTCGGTCCAAGGACGTGGTTGAAGCGCAGCGTAAACTTGTCCTGTGCCATCGCGGCACCGGATGCCGCCACGGCGAGCCCCAGCGCCATGAGGGCAGGGGTCAGTCTCTTGCCCAGACTTTTCATCTTGCCTTCTCCTTTCGAGGTTTCCTCTATCTATGCAACTGACATGAAGGAAGGCCGGCATGTGATGGCCCTGGTCCTTCCGAAGATCGTGTTGTTGTCGATGGCTGCTCTTTCCGGCGGCCTTGGTGGACGGGCGCACGGCAACGCCATCGGGTCCGCCATTCGACGGATGCCGCTTGGCGCTCCGGTCGACCCCCATGGTGGATGACGTCAGGCATTGCCGTGCTCCCGAAACGGAGGCGACAGCGAATATCGCTTCGCCAATTCTTCGAATTCCAAAGCGGTCTGGGGGTCGACCGGAATTCCATCGATGGCGCGCCGGTCTGCCTCGGCCCACTCGCGATCGCCCGGCGCAAGGACAGCGCCGTCCTTGCGCGCGGGAGAACCGCGCAGCGCTGTCAGGTAGCGGCGCATGCCGTCCTCGAAGGTGGCGGCGTCCACAAAGGCCTCCGGCCGGATCGCCATCACGAATGCACCCATGCTGCGCGGTGTCTCGAGATCGGGACCGCCCATGGGAGCGATCTCCGGACTGAGCTTCATGCCCGTGAGGACGGCGCAGAAAATCTCGACCAGCCCGGCCAGGCCGGCCCCTTTGAAGCCGAAAGCGCCACCCAGCGGTGCCAGCATCTCGACATCGGCAGGGTCGACTGTGTCCTCACCGCCCGCCGCCGATGCGATGCCCTCCGGCAATTTCAGGCCGAGGCTCCGGTAAAGGTGGATGCGATTGTAGGGGATGGCGCTCGTCGCCATGTCGAGCAGCCATGGCCTGCTGCCGGATACGGGCACGGCGCAAGCGATCGGGTTGGTACCGTGAAATCGTTCCGCGCCGTCATGGAGGCGCACGAAGCTGTCGGAGTTGCACATCGCAATGCCGATCAGGCCGGCTTCGGCCGCCATAATCGCGTAGGCGCCGGCGGGACCGAAATGCGAGGTGTTGCGGATGCCAACGGCGCCGATGCCGAACTGGCCGGCAATCTTGATCGCGTGTTGCATGGCGGTTTCGGCCGCTAGAGCGCCATGGCCGTGATCGGCATCGAGCGAGGCCACCGCTCCGGCTTCGCCGACGATCTTCATGCGCGGGCGGCCATTGACGCGGCCACGTGTGAGCACGGTGACATAATGCTGGAGCAGGCGGACGCCATGGCTGTCCACGCCCAGCCGGGAGGCGTGCATCATCGCGCCTGACGCGGCATCCGCGGTCGCCGCGTCTGCTCCTGCCGATGCCAGCACCTGTTTGCAAAAGCGGTGAAGGTCGTCCACCGGCGCAAGACGCGGCGCGTGCGATGGAGATATGGCGGGAGTCGGCTTCACAGCGTCTGCCCTCCGTCGACAACCATCACGGTGCCGGTCGTGAAGGCGGACTCGTCGCTTGCCAGATAGAGCGCCGCCGCCGCCATTTCGTCGACCGATCCGAGCCGGCCCATGGGTTGGCGCGCGGTGAATTCGCGCCGTGTCGCCTCGGGATCGTCCGTTGCCTGAATGCGTGATTCAAGCGAGGGCGAGTGGGTCGTGCCGGGGCAAAGTGCGTTGACGCGGACGCCCGTGCTGATCACGTCGCGGGCGACCGCCTTTGTCAGGCCGATCACTGCCGCCTTGCTGGCGCCGTAGGCGGCGCGGTTGGCGACGCCGGTGATGGAGGAGGCCACGGACGCCACGTTGATGATCGACCCGGAACCACGTTCCAGCATCGCCGGCAGTGCCGCACGGATCGTGTGGTAGCAGCTTGTGACGTTCTGATCGAAACTGCGCGCCCAGTCCTCGTTGTCGCAATCGAGGATGGTTCCGTTGTGAACCCAGCCGGCGCAGTTGAAGAGGATGTCGAAAGGACCGGTTTCGCGCACCGCGTCGCCGACACTCTCGCCGTTCGTAACATCGAGCCCGACTGGGCGGACGGAGGCAGCAAGCCCGGGCAGGTCGCTCATCTTGGAAAGCGTGCGGCTCGCAGCAATGACCTCGGCGCCCTCGTGCGCAAATGCCAGCGCCACGGCGCGGCCAATGCCTTGGCCCGCGCCGGTGACAAATGCTCGCTTGCCGCTGAGCCGGCCTGCCATGCGAAGGTTCCTCCCCAGCCACACTTCCTTCATGCGGCTTAACGTCTTTTGTATACACTAGACACAAATGTCGAGTGTGGACAATGGTCAAAATGACCTACCGAATCGGAAAATGGTCGTAGAACCGCTCTGGGCGACCCCCGCCGATTGGCGTAACCAAGGGAATGGCGATGTTTGAAATGGATCAATTCAGCCTGAAAGGCCGGACCGCACTCGTAATTGGCGGCGGCAGTGGAATCGGGCGCGAGATAGCCCTGGGTTTCCGGTCGGCCGGGGCGACCGTCCTGGTATCGGGACGCGATGAGGCAAAGCTCGACTCGGTATCCGGCGAACTCGGGCAGGTCGTGCGAGCCAGCTATCCGGGCGACGCCCGGTCGGTGTCAGGCCTGGCGAAGCTTGCCGATTCGATCGAGGCGGACCACGGAGCCCTCTCGATCCTGGTCAATTCGCAGGGGACGACGACGATCAAGCCGGCGCTCGAATTCAGCGAGGACGAATACGACGCCATTCTCGACACGAACCTGAAGAGCGTGTTCTTCGCTTGCACGACGTTCGGCCGGCGCATGGTTGAGCGGGGAGCCGGGTCAATCATCAACATCTCTTCGCTCGCCGCGCATTCCGGCTGGGCCGGTGCGGCTGCGTATGGCGCGAGCAAAATGGGGGTTGCCGGCATCACCCAGAGCTTTGCCGCGGAATGGGGCGAGAGGGGCGTGCGGGTTAACGCAATCGCTCCCGGCTTCTTCATGACTGACCTGACGCGCGAAAGGATGCCGGAGGCGCGCAAGGAAGAAGCGCGGCGTCGTGCATCCATGAAGCGCATGGGCGAATTGCACGAATTGGTCGGGGCGGCTATTTTTCTTGCGTCGGACGCTGCGCGCTTCGTCAGCGGCTCCACGCTCAGGGTGGACGGCGGCTATCTCGCCTCCGGGATCTAGCGGCTGGCGGAGCTGGGGCGCGCGATAGCGACACCGAAGGGGAGACGATGCCGGGAAGCGGAACCGGACGCATCGCAAGGAAAGCGTCGGCTCGATCGGGCCACGTGCCTAGGCTCTATCAGCGCGCCTTCGATATTCTCGCCGGGCAGATCGACGACGGCAACATTCCGCCAGGCGCGCGCCTGACGGAATCGGGCATCGCGGCGCAGTTCGGCATCAGCCGCGCGCCGGCCCGCCGGGCATTGAGCGAACTCGAGGATAGCGGCCGGATCGTCAAGTCGGAGGGGCGCGGCTATGCCGTTCCGGGCGAAAGCAACGGCCAGCACGCGGCTACGGTCAATGTTCCGGACGACGAATTGCGCCTCGTCTCGTTGCCCAGCTGGGAGCGCATCTACGGCGAGGTAGAGGACGAGATCATCGGGCGAATCTCTTTCGCCAGCTGGCGCGTCAAGGAGGCCGAACTTGCCCGTTTCTACGGCGTGAGCCGGACGGTTTCGCGCGACGTCGTCGGCCGGCTTCAGCAACGCGGCGTCGTGCGCAAGGATGACCGGTCGCGCTGGTATGCGCCGGCTCTGTCGCCGAAGCATGTCGGCGAACTCTACGAACTGAGATCGATCCTCGAGCCCGTCGCTCTCGTCAAGGCGGCGCCGAAGGTGCCTAAAGAGTTTCTTGCGGGGATGCGCAGCGACCTCGAAGCGGCAATCGCCCATGCCGATGAGATCGAAGGGCCGACGCTCGATCGGCTCGAAAGGCAGATGCATGTCGAGTTGCTCGACCATTGCGAAAACAGGACCCTGATGCAGTCGATCGCGCTGCCACAGTCACTGCTGATCGCACACCGCTTCCTCTACCGTTGGACGCCGCGCCTGTTCGACAAGGAGCCTTTCCTGCCGGAACACATGGAGATCATCGATCTGCTGGGCGCGGGCCGTACCGATGCGGCGGCGACGGCGCTCAGGGATCACCTGCTGGTTTCGCGCGAACGGGCGTTGGCGCGCGTCGATGTGATCGTGCGCGATTTCCAGTGCGAGGAATTGCCCTATCTGGAGCGCTTCGAGTCCGCGTGACTTAGGCGCAGCGACTTCGCTCATTGGCTACCTTGTGCTGCGCTCATCTTGCGCGTACCGAGCAAGACGATCTCCTCACAGTCTTCGGGGTCCGGCTTCGGCTTTTCAGGCACCCCGCTTCGGAACCGTCATCGTGAACAACGGCATTGTGCTGGCTTTCCTTGCCTACGCGATTTTCGCGTGGGGCGACGCCCTGGTGAAGAGCATGGGCGGCGAGCTTCCGGTTTTCGAGATCGCCTTCTTTGTCACTATTTTCGCAGCCGTCCCCATACTGCTGACGAAACACGGTAACGAACGCTGGCTCGAATTCTGGCGCATGAAGCGGCCGGCGGCGGTTCATTTGCGCGCGGCGTCGGGCGTCACCGCGGGCATGCTCGGCGTCTATGCATTCACGACGATCCCGTTCGCCGAGGCTTATGCGCTCATCTTCCTGTCGCCGCTGCTCGTCACAGTGCTTTCGATGCTGATGCTGAAGGAGGATGTCGGGCCGTGGCGCTGGTTCGCCGTCTTCGCAGGTCTCGCAGGCGTGCTGCTTGTGGTGCGTCCAGGCTTCCGGGAGCTGCAGATCGGTCACTTCGCGGCGGTGGGCGTTGCGCTGCTTGCCGCGCTCACCATCATCCTGCTTCGCTCGCTTGCCGGGCAGGAAAAGCGCACCACGCTGCTTGGCACGATGATCGTCTACGGGCTCGTCATCAACGGGATCGCGATGGTGGCGACCGGGTTCACCGTTCCCGACGCGAGCCAGCTGGCGCGACTTGCCACGGCGGGAGTCCTGGCCGGCGTCGGACAGTTCGCGCTGCTCGCGGCAACGAAGATCACCCCCGCCAACCAGATCGCGCCAACGCACTATTCGCAGATCGCCTGGGCCGTGCTGATCGGCGCGCTGTTCTTCGACGAATATCCCGATGTGTTCGCCATCGCCGGGCTGGTAGCTCTCGCTGCCGCCGGGTTGCTGACCGTGATACGCGAGCGGATCAGGCTCGGCGCGGCGCGCTGGAACCCTTTCCTGAGAAACAGGCTCTGACGGTTACCCCTTCACATAGGTCGTCTTGACGGTCGTGAAGAACTCGCGCGCGTAGCTGCCCTGCTCGCGGGGACCGTAGCTTGATCCCTTCCGGCCGCCGAAGGGCACGTGGTAATCGACGCCCGCCGTCGGCAAATTGACCATGACCATGCCGGCCTGCGCGTTGCGGCGGAAGTGGGTGGCGCGGCCAAGATCGGTGGTGCAGATGCCGGCCGACAGCCCGAACTCGGTATCGTTGGCGACCGAGAGCGCCTCGTCGTAATCGCCCACCTCGATCACCGTGGCCACCGGGCCGAAGATTTCTTCGCGGTTGATGCGCATGGTGTTCGACGTGCCTGCAAACAGCGCCGGCTGCATGAAATAGCCGGGCCTGTTGCGCTCGAGACGGTCGCCGCCGCACACGAGCTCCGCCCCTTCGTCCTTGCCGACCTGGACGTATTCGAGGTTGCTGTCGAGCTGGCGCTGATCGACCACCGGTCCGATCTGCGTCTCGCTGTCCAGCGGGTCGCCGACGACGAGCGACTTGGTGCGCTCGCCGAGCGCATCGACAAAGCGGCCGTGAATGCCCATTTCGACAATGAGGCGCGAAGATGCCGTGCAGCGCTGACCGGTCGAATAGAACGCGCCGTTGACGGCGCATTCCACCGCCGTGCCGAGATCGGCATCGTCGAGCACGACGAGCGGGTTCTTGCCGCCCATTTCGAGCTGAACCTTCTTGCCATGCTGCATACAGGCCGCGCCAATGCGGGCGCCGGTCTGCACCGACCCGGTAAAGGAGATCGCGTCGATGCCGGGGTTGTTGACGAGTTCGTCGCCGACTTCGGAACCGCGTCCCATGACCAGATTGAACACGCCGGCTGGCGCGCCGGCGTCCTTGATGATCTCTGCCAGCGCCCAGGCCGAGCCCGGCACCAGATCGGCCGGTTTCAGGACGACGCAGTTGCCATAGGCAAGCGCCGGCGCGACCTTCCAGGCCGGAATGGCGATGGGGAAATTCCACGGCGTGATGATGCCGATGACGCCGACCGGCTCGCGCTGGATGAACACTTCGACGCCGGGGCGAACCGAGTCGAGAATGTCGCCTGTCTGGCGCAGGCACTCGCCTGCGAAGAAGTCGAATATCTGCCCGGCACGCGTGACCTCGCCGATCGACTCCGCGATCGTCTTGCCTTCTTCGCGGGCGAGCAGTTCGCCGAGTTCCTTGCGCCGCTCGAGAATGCGGTCGGACACCGTCTTGAGCAGGTCGTGTCGGGCCTGCGGGCCGCTCGCTGCCCAGCCCGGAAATGAATGGCGCGCCGCGGCGATCGCCTCGGCCGCCTGCGCTTTCGATCCCCTGGCATAGAGACCGACGACTTCGTCGGTGTTCGCCGGGTTGCGGTTTTCCGCGATGTCGATGCCGGCGGTCCATTCGCCTCCGATCAGGTTCCGGTGTTCTGCTTGGGAGGCAGTGTTCATGATGCCATTTCCTGTTAGTTGGGTCAGGCCGCCATGGTGGCGGCAAGCGACTGTTTCTGAACTTCAGTGAGGGGCAGGTGAGGCGGCAGCAGCCGCTCGAACTCCAAGTCGCCGTGCAACTGCGCGACGAGATGTTTGACTGCCGGGATCAGCGGTTGCGCCGCGATGTTGCGGCGCGCGGCGCGCACGGCAGATGCCAGGGTTTCGTCGTTGTGATTGCGCCAGAGGCCCGCTGCAAGCGGCGCCGTCAGGTTGACCGTGGCCGAAATACAGCCGGCAAATCCTTTTTGGCCCGCTGCCGCCAGGGCGGATTCATCGCTCGGGAAGACATCGAAGCCATCAATCGAGGCGATGTCCGCCGCATAGGAGAGGTCGCCCGAGCTGTCCTTCGCGCCCACCAGCCGGTCCGGATGGACTTCCGCCAGCCGGCGCACGAGCGCCGGTGAGAGCGGCAGTCCGGTCATCTGCGGGAAATTGTACAGGTAAACGCGGATGCCGGCCGTCGCCGCGATCACCGAGTTGAACCAGTCGAACAGCCCGTCGTCGGAAACACCTTTGTAATAATAGGGCGGCAGGACGAGCGCGCCGGCGTAGCCGAGGTCGCGGGCGGCGCATGTAAGCTCGATCGTGGTGGCGAGATCCGGCGTGCCGGTGCCGACCATCAGCCGGCTGGTGTCGAGGCCCTTCGCGGCGGCTTCCATCACCGCCAGCCTCTGGCCCTTCGAGAAGGAGTTTGCTTCGCCTGTCGTTCCGAGCACGTTCAGGCCATCGCAGCCGTTCTCCAGGCACCACCGGGCGTGGCGGAGAAAGCGGGCTGTGTCGGGGTCGCCATTGGCCGAAACCGGAGTCGGCACCGCTGCAAGTACGCCGCGCAAAACACCGCCGCTTTCTTCAGTTGGCGTCACGTCGACCCCTCCGTTGCGGGCGCGAACCTATGCGGCGGCGGGCCGATGATCAATGTGGCTGATAAAGAATTGCCGCCGGTGGCCTGCACCAGTTTTTTGGCAGACCTCAAGGCGAAGCCCGAATGTCGATTGCGGTGACTCCGAGGAGCGTTGCAGCAGCGGGTTGCGTGTAGGTGAACAATTTCTTAATGATTTCAGTGGGTTTGTGCTGGTACGAGTTGTGCGTTGAAATTTCAGTCTGTTCTGTGCGCCCTGGCGCTCGCTGCCGTTTCGTCAGAGACCGTTGCAGGCGACATAAACAGCCGTATTGCGGCTGCCTTTGAGACCCCTGAATATGAAGCCGGTGGCGGCCTTGGCATGATAGGCGCGTCAGCCGCCTACGCAGCCGGGTTCACTGGCGCCGGCACGGTCATCGTGATCATCGACAATGGGTTCGATATCAACCATCCGGAATTTGCGGGCAATATTGTCGACAGCTCTCACACGGCGGCTGGCAGCGGTGCTGTACCGGTGGCGTTTCACGGAACACATGTCGCTGGCATCGCGGCAGCGCTGAAGGACGACATAGCAATCCATGGTGTTGCCTATGAGGCGCTGCTGGCGCTCTACACCTATGGCGGTGCCCCTGGGGCCGCTTTCACGGCTGCAGCCGCGCTTCGCCCTGCGGCCATCAACAACAGTTACGGCCAGGATTTGAACGTCAATGTCGTGGTGGCGAACCCGGCGCCTTTTGTCAGCGATCCGGGCAGGATCGCATTCGTCGATGCCGTCAAGAACGCTCAAAAGCACAGCGTTGTCGTGTGGGCGGTGACCAACCAAACGGCGTTTGCGGATATCGATATCTCCGCCGGGATGCCTTTGCTGTTTCCCGCGTTGCAACCGGCCTGGATCGCCGTGGTCAATGTCGATGCCAACAACACGCTGCAGAGCGGACCTTGCGGATCGGGTGCACTCTTCTGTCTTGCCGGTCCCGGCACCGATATCCTCTCGACACAGGATGGCGGCGGCTATGCCGTAGATTCAGGCACGTCCATGGCTGCGCCGCATGTCACCGGCGCGGTCGCCATCGCACGGCAGATGTTTCCCGACGCCACCCCGGCTGAACTCACCCAGCTTATGCTGCAAACCGCAACGGATATTGGCGCGCAGGGGATCGACTATCAGTTCGGCTGGGGACTGCTGAACCTTGCCAATGTGGCTGCGAGTTTTGAGCCCGAAACCGGCGACCTGTTCCCAGCTTCCGGTTGGTCTGGGTTCGAAACACTGGGCCATTTTGGCGGCGCTCTCCAACGCCGCTTTGGCACGAAAGGCTCGACTGCGAGCAATGGCCCGATCCCGCTGCTTGCTTATGCAGGCGCTGGAAACGCTCCGGTGTCTGACAGCGAAAGCGAGGCACCACGCGGTGCCTGGATTCAGGCAATCGGAGGCGTCTCGAACCTCGCAGCCGGTACCAGCTCGAGCGCCTACAGCACCTCTCTTTTCGGGTTCGCGGCGGGTATCGAAGCCGAATTTGGGGGCACCAAGGCAGGGTTTGCGGGCGGCTATACTCGCCAAATGCTGACGGCGGCGACGGGCGGCAATTCGGGCACATCGAACGGGTTCCATCTTGGGGCGTATGGGGCAATTGAGCGCAACGGCTGGCACATGGAGGGCAACGCGCACGTCGCCTATTTCGACCAGACGCTGATCCGCCGCGCCATTTCGGGTACTGCGGGAACGTCGGTCACACGTGTCGGCACCAGCAACCCGCAGACGCTTGCGGGAGAGGTCGAGATGCGAGGTGGGCGCGTCGTCAAGGTTGGTCGCGGCACGCTGATGCCATATCTCAAAGCTGCCGTTCGAGGTCAGCAGACCGGGGCATTCATCGAATCCGGCGCTGGCATATTCTCATTGTCGGTGGACCAGTCTTCGCTTCTTCAGGCGGAACTTGGTCTCGGCGTCCGCGCTGAAACCACCTTGGCCGCAACGGTAAACCATACGGTGATGGCGTCGGCAGACCTCTCCTACAGCTATTTGGCGGGCGACCGGACTCCGAGTGCACAGTCAATGCTGCTTGGTCGGCCGATCACCACGTCCGCGGCGACCGTCGGCGCGCACATCGCCGACCTCGGCGCTCGGCTATCATTGCGCTGCAATAAGGGGCGGTATTCGGCATCATTGTCATACCGAGGCCGGCTGCAACGAAACGCAAGCCGGCATACAGGCGCGGCAACGCTTCGCCTGGCCTTCTGAACTACCAAATCGAAGATATGTCCGGCTGTCGTGGTAGCGGAGGAACGTTGCCGCCTTTGCCCACACTGCAACGCGCCGAACTTCGTACTTCGTAGCCGCGCGTAGAGCTCCGGAAGATTGTGCATTTATTCATTCGCGGTTCGTCAATGGCAGCTTCAGGTCCATTCCAAGTCACTCAGTTCGTAGGCCGACAACGTCGCGGGCACGCGCGACATTCCGCGGACGAACCGGGTAGGGAGGGGCATGACGAGTCAGACCTGCGTTGGCATCGATGGATTCGGACGTAGCGACGGATGGTTCTGCGAGCCGGCCCCACGCGGCCAGCGCTGGAGGTGCGGGACACTACGACCTTCCGCCGCGTAATCATCTCACCTTGGACACAACAACTCCCATTGAGCCTTCTCGGGCGAAGTTGCTGCGGACGAAATTCGGCTGATCGCGAATTCTCGTGCCACCCCGGGCGTCCCTCAGGCGAGCCTGCGCATCTCGGCTAGGGCAGCGCGACTGCGAGAACCCTCTTGACGTCCAGTTTTAGTCCTGCTTCAATTTTAACTGGACTAAAACGGGGAGTGGTATGGCGGAGGCGGCCATCAAGGACACCGGCAATGCGGAAGCCCACCATCCGCTGGGTGAAAGACTGCGTGAAAGGCGCCGGACGCTTGGCCTGACGCTAAAAGAAGTTGCTGGCGGGTCGGGGCTCTCCGTCGGCTTCATCTCGCAGATCGAGCGCGGCATCGCCGCGCCCTCCCTGTCTTCGCTGGTCTCGGTCGCCCGTGTTCTGGGTACCGAGGTCAGCGAGTTCCTCGCCCAGCCTACAGGCGACGTGCCGATCACCCGGCATGACCAGCGCTCGGTCTATGCGGTCAGCCCGCATTCGCTGACCTACGAACGTGTCTCGTCCTCATTTCCCGGCAACGTGCTGCGTTCGGTGATCATCCACGAACCGCCGGGACACCGCAGCGAACCGATTTCACACGAGGGAGAGGAGATGTTCTACGTGCTGGAGGGCACGGTCACCGTTGAGGTGGCAGGCGAACGAACCGTTCTCGAGGCCGGCGACTCGCTTCACTTCCCCTCCACCAAGACCCACTCGTCATGGAACCATTCCGACCGACCGGCGACCATCCTTTGGGTCGGGACGATGGACGTGTTCGGCGACGACCGACACGAAGAGCGGCCGAGTAAAGGCGGCGCCATGCGCGGCGACCGCGACAGCAAAACAAGCGCAAGATCAAGCTAACAGAGGTGTGAACGATGAAACGGTACAAGCTTCCAATCGCGGCGGCGCTGCTCGCCGCCACAGCCCTTACGGGCACCACCGCCGCAGCGCAGAGCGTTCTGCGACTGGACGAAGTCGCGGTCGGCGAACTCGACCCCGGCAAGGCGTCGGACTACGCCGACTCCATCCTGATGTTCAACGTCTACGACACGCTGGTTCTGCCGGTGCAGGGCGGTCCCGGTTACGCGCCGCATCTCGCCGAAAGCTGGGAGGCTGACGGTACGGACTTTGTCTTCAAGTTGCGCGAGGATGTGACGTTCCAGAGCGGCAATCCGCTGACGGCCGAGGATGTCGTCTTTTCCTTCGACCGCATGAAGGCACTCGGCCAGGGTCTGTCCTTCATCTTCACGAACGTGGAAAGTGCCGAGGCAGTGGACGAGCACACGGTGCGCTTCAACCTGAACGAAGCTTATTCGCCGTTCATCGCATCGCTGGTGCGGCTGCCGATCGTCGACAAGAAGCTGGTCATGGAAAACCTTGGCGAGGGCGATGGCGAGATGAGGGACTGGGGCCAGGCCTACCTGTCGGCCAATTCGGCCGGTACCGGAGCCTACAAGGTCGTCTCCCACAACCCGCAGCAGGAGACGGTGATGGAGAAGAACGGGGATTACTTCCTCGGCATCGCCGATGTCGCGCCAGACCAGGTTCGCCTGCGGTACGGGCTGGAGGCAGCCACCGTACGTACGCTGATCGCCCAGGGCGAGCACGACATCTCCTCGCAGTGGCTGCCGCCCGAGGTGCTCAAATCGCTTGCCGCCGATGGCGCGCAACTTCTAACGGAAACCGGCGGTGGCGCTTTCTACATCAAGATGAACACGCAGAAGCCGCCGCTCGACGACGTCAACTGCCGTCTGGCGCTCGCCAAGGCGTATGATTATGCGGCCGGCATCACCATGGTGGCCATCACCGACGATGTCGCCCAGGGCAGCGCCTCTACCGGGGCGGTCCCGGTCGGCATGTTCGGCGCCAACCCGGCCGATCAGACGCTGTCGCGCGATCTGGAAGCCGCCAAACAGCACCTGGCTGAATGCAAGTACGACCCGGCCGACTTCACACTCGAAATTTCGTGGATCGGCGAAGTGCCGCTGGAAGAACGCTACGCGCTTTTGATGCAGGCGAACTTCTCCGAACTCGGCATCAAGTCGGAAATCAGGAAGGTGCCGTGGGCACTTTTCACGGAACAGGTCACCAAGCCGGAGAACACGCCGAATATCTCGCAGGTTTTCGTCAACGCAGTGACCGGCGATCCCGACACGCTGCTCTATCCGATGTACCACTCGTCGGCAGCAGGGACCTGGCAGTCGCCTGAATATCTCAACGACGAGCAGGTGGATGCCGCGCTGGAAAAAGGTCGCATGGTGACGGAACCGGATGAGCGTGCGGCGGCCTATTCGGAACTAAACCAACGTCTGATGGAGATCGCACCGACGATCTACGCCTATGACCGCCAGTCGATCTTCGCCGCGTCGAACCGCGTGAAGGCGCCGGCGCTCTCCGACCCGGACGAGGCCTTCGGCCTCGACGGCATGGGCTTTTCGTTCCGGCTCATGGAAATGACCGGAGAATAATCCCGCTGGAAGGGGAGGGGCGGCCGCCGGCCGTCTCTCCCCATACCGGGAACAGAACTGATGTCACCCGTCGTCCGCCTCATCGCGAAGCGGCTGGGGATTTCCTTGATCGTGCTGATCGGGGTCTCCATGCTGATCTTCACAATCGCCCGGGTCATTCCCGGCGATCCGGCGCGCATCGCGCTGGGGCCGAACGCGACCGCCGAGCAGGTTGCCGCGCTCAGAGAGCGGCTACACCTCAACGAGTCGCTGCCTGTGCAGTACGGGTATTTCATCGCCGACCTGGCGCAGGGCGACCTTGGCATATCGCTCTACACCAACCGGCCGGTGACGCGTGATATCGCCCAGTTCCTGCCGGCTACGCTGGAGCTCATACTTGTTGCCGGGACGATGATGATCCTGATCGGGCTGCCGCTCGGCGTCATCTCGGCGCGCTACCGCGACACCTGGATCGACGGCACCGTGCGGGTCGTGTCGCTGCTCGGTGTTTCGGCACCCAGTTTCGTCTGGGCCGTGATCCTCATGCTTCTCTTCGCCTTCTTCCTGCCGATTTTTCCGATCGCTGGCCGGATGGCGGACTCGTTTACCGTGCCGACCGTCACAGGCTTCCTTCTGATCGACACGCTTGTCGCGGGGAACACCCGCGCCTTCGGCAGCGCCGCATGGCACATCGTACTGCCCGCCTTCGCGCTGGCGCTTTCCGGTATCGGCCAGGCAGCGCGCCTGACGCGGGCCAACATGGTCGAGACTTATGACAAGCCGTTCATCGAGATGGCGCGCTCTTACGGATTTCCGGAGCGGCGCATAGCCAACCGCTATGCCTTCCGGCCCTCGATGATCCCTTCGCTGACCATCATCGGCCTCGACTTCGCGGCGATGCTGGGCAACGCCTTCCTGGTTGAGGCCGTATTCGCCTGGCCCGGCCTGTCGCGCTACGGCGTGGCCGTTATCCTGCGCAAGGACCTCAACGCGATCGTGGGCACGGTGCTGGTCATCTCGGCGATGTTCCTGATCGTGAACATCATCGTCGACCTGCTGATTGCATTCATCAACCCGCGCATCCGCCTGTCGCAGAGGACCGCATGAAGCGCACGCTCGCGATACTGGTCAGCAATCCGTTGTCGGCGCTGGGCGTGATTCTGGTGGCGGCGGTGGTGTTTTCGGCGATCTTCGCTGACTTCCTCGTCCCCTTTCCAAGTCATCGCGGCGCCGTTGTCGACTTCGCCAACTTCAACCAGCCGCCCAGCTGGCAGAACCTGTTCGGCACAGACCTCGTCGGCCGCGATCTCTTCAGCCGCGTGATCTTCGCCTACCGCATCTCGCTTGTCCTCGGTGTTGTCGTGCTGACCATTGCCGTGCCGGTTGGCGTCACGGTGGGTCTCGTCGCCGGTTATCTTGGCGGCTGGACGGAGACTGTGCTGATGCGCATCACGGACGTATTTCTGTCGATACCGCCGCTGGTGCTCGCCATGTCGATGATGGGTCTGCTGGAGCCGACGCTCACCAACGGCATGCTGGCGGTAACCGCCATGTGGTGGCCGTGGTACACGCGCCTCGTTTACAACATTGCCCGCTCGGAAAAGGAGGAAGGCTATGTGCTCGCCGCCGAGGTGATCGGCGCTTCGAGGCTGCACGTGATTTTCCGCGAGATACTGCCCAATTGTGTTCCGGCGGTGCTGACCAAGATGACGCTGGACCTGGGCTTCGTCATCCTGATCGCCTCATCCCTTTCCTTCCTCGGCCTCGGCGTTCAGCCGCCGACGCCCGACCTCGGCTCGATGGTGGCCGATGGCGCGAAGTACCTGCCGGATTCATGGTGGCTGACAGTCTTCCCAGGCCTGGCGATTCTGGTCGCGGTGTTTGGTTTCAACCTGCTTGGCGACGCGCTTCGCGAAATCCTCGGGGTCGAGCAATGACAGAGCCGACCCTGCTCATCCGCGACCTTCATCTCTCGTTCAAGGGATATTCCGGCCTCGTCGAGGTGCTGCACGGCATTTCCATGCACATCAACCGGGGCGAGCGCGTCGCTCTGGTCGGCGAGTCGGGTTCCGGCAAGTCGGTAACGGCGCGCATTGTCCTCGGGCTGTTGCAGATGACACGTGCCGCGCGAATTGGCGGCTTGGTCGCATTCGAGGGGCAGGACATCGCTCAGCTTTCGCGGCGGCAGCATCACCGCTTGCGCGGCACCAGGATGTCGATGATTTTCCAGGACCCGACCTCGTCGCTCAATCCGGTCTATCGCATCTCCGAGCAGTTTCATGAGGTGCTGAAGCGCACCGTGCCGGACATCGAGCGCGAGGAGGGGGACAGACGCGCGGCTGGCCTGTTGTCCGATTGTTCCATCGCCGATCCGGAGCGCGTGCTGGCGAGCTACCCGTTCCAGCTGTCCGGTGGTTTGAACCAGCGCGTCATGATCGCCATGGCGCTTGCCAACGAGCCGTCGCTGCTGATCGCCGACGAACCGGGCACGGCGCTCGACGTAACGGTGCAGGCGCAGACGTTGAAGCTAATGCGTGCACTCGTGGCGCGGCACAACACGGCAGTACTGTTCATCTCGCACAATCTCGGCGTGGTGCGCGAATTCGCAGACCGCGTCTATGTCATCTACAAGGGTCGAATCGTCGAACACGGCCGCACCGCGGACCTTTTCGACGATCCGCGCCATGCCTATACGCGCGCGCTGATGGACGCCATTCCACGCCTTACCGGTGGCGGCATTCCCGAAATCGTAGACCACTCCGATAGCTACCTCGCGCCGCTCATCGTCCACGAGGGCTGCGCCGAGCCGGGAGGCGCCCGATGACCGCCGCTCCGCTTCTAGTACTCCAAAGCGTCTCTAAGGTCTTCCGCGTCGGCAACCGCGAAATCGTCGCCGTCGACAACGTCTCGCTGGATGTGATGAAAGGCGAGTGCCTCGCAATCGTCGGCGAGTCAGGCTCGGGCAAGTCGACAGTCGCCAATATTGTCCTTGGCATCTACGCTTCGTCCGGCGGCGCAATCTTCCTGCACGGCGAGGAACTCCCGCAACGGCGAGCGTCAACCCACCGCCGGGCGATCCAGCTCGTTCAGCAAAACCCGCTTTCCTCGCTCAATCCGAAGCGCACCGTCGGCGCCTCGCTCAGGTTGCCGCTTGATGTCCACGGCATCGGCGAGAAGGCGGATCGCTGGAAACGAGTGAGCGCGCTGCTGGAGGAGGTACACCTGCCGGCGGACTATCGGTCGCGCTCGCCGGCGGCACTTTCCGGTGGCCAGCGGCAACGCGTGGCGATCGCGCGTGCGCTGGCATGCGAGTCCGAACTGGTGGTGCTCGACGAGCCGACGTCGGCACTCGACGTTCTGGTCCAGGCGCGCATCCTCAAACTGCTCAAAGAGCTGCAGCGCCGGCGCGGCCTGACCTACATCTTTATTACGCACGACCTTTCGGTAGTGCGCAACATCGCCGACCGGGTCGCCGTCTTCGAGAAGGGCCGGATGGTCGAGTTGGGGACGGTGGAAAGCATCTTCACTAACCCGTCTCATCCCTACACACGCAGTCTGATCGCCGCCGTGCCGGTGGTGACAGACGAGGAACAGGCGCTGAAGGACCGCCTCGCGCGGCCAACGGAGGAAGAATTTGAACGCATCTGACTACACGCCGTTCGTTGAGGCGCTGGCGGCGACCAGCCAGCCGCTTGCGAGCTTCGAGGCCATGTGCCGGCTGACGGAGGCGACTGTGGGCGTGAAGCTGTTCACGCTGATGAGCTTTGATCGCGAGGCGGGCGTGGCCGAGCGCTTTTATTCCAACATGCCTGACGCCTACCCCGTTTCGGGCACCAAGCCGATGAACATGACTCGTTGGGCGCAGCATGTGCTTGAGGACCAGCGCGTCTTCGTCGCCAACGACATCGCCGGCATCGCCGAGGTCTTCTACGACCACGAGCTGATCCGCTCGCTTGGCTGCGAGTCAGTGATCAACGTGCCCGTGGTCATTGGCGGCGCTGTCGCAGGCACGATCAACTGCCTGCATGAGGCAGGCTTCTACACCGACGACAGGGTCAGATCGGCCGAGCAACTCAAGCTGCCGGGCGCCGCCTGCTTTCTGCTCAGGGAACGCACACAATCAACGGGAGCCGCATGATGGCGAGTAAGACGATACGCGTGGCGACGGATGTCGGCGGCACTTTCACCGACCTCGTAGCCTTCGAGACCGAAGACGGAACCGGACTTCCCCGCATCGTCACCGCCAAGTCCGACACCACCCCGCCCAACTTCGAGGAGGGTGTGCTCAAGGTGCTGGAAAAGGGCGGCATCGACCCGGCTTCGGTCGACTTCCTGGCGCATGGTACGACCGTCGTCATCAACGCGCTGACCGAGCGCAAGGGCGTCAAGGTCGGGCTCATCACCACCGAGGGTTTTCGCGACACGCTGGAGATCGCACGCGGCAACCGGCCTGACTTCTTCAACCTTCACTACGAGAAGCCGAAACCCTTCGTGCCGCGGTATCTGCGCCGCGAGCTGCCGGGGCGCATGAGCTACAAGGGCGCGGAGATGGTGCCGCTCGACCTGTCCGGGCTGAAGCCGATCCTCGACGACTTCAAGGCCGATGGCGTTCAGGCCGTCGCCATCTGCTTCCTGCACTCTTACGCCGATCCCAGCCACGAGCAGAAAGCGCTCGCCGAGGTCCGCAAGCTGTGGCCCGAGGTCTCGGCTGTCGCGTCGCATCAGATCACGCGCGAATGGCGCGAATACGAGCGCACCAACACGGCGGTGCTTTCG
Source organism: Rhizobiaceae bacterium (assembly GCA_017643025.1). Classification (GTDB taxonomy): domain Bacteria; phylum Pseudomonadota; class Alphaproteobacteria; order Rhizobiales; family Rhizobiaceae; genus RCIO01. The sequence goes on along the minus strand of JAEPOG010000004.1, from coordinate 262,809 downwards.
GCCTATGTGCAGCCGATCGCCGAGCGTTACCTTTCGCGGCTGGCCGACGGGCTGAAGGAGAAGGGGTTCTCGAAAAGCCCCTACATCATGCAGTCCAACTGCGGCGTGGATTCGCTGGAAGCGATATCGAAGATCCCCGTCACCATGGTCGAGTCCGGACCCGCCTCCGGCATATGGGGCGCGGCCGAGCTCGGCAAGCTGATCGGCGAACCCGACGTGCTTGCGCTCGACATCGGCGGTACGACGGCAAAATGCGCCCTGATCGAGGACGGTCAGGTCAAGATCATGACCGACTACTGGATCGAGCGCGACCGCACCACCGCCGGTTATCCGATCATGGTGCCGGTAGTCGATCTGGTCGAGATCGGCAATGGCGGCGGTTCGATTGCCTGGGTCGATGATTTCGGCAAGCTGCATGTCGGCCCGCAATCGGCCGGCGCGGTGCCCGGCCCGGCCGCATACGGTCGTGGCGGCACCGAAGCCACGACCACCGACGCCAATCTCTGGCTGGGCCGCATCAACCGCGACTATTTCTGCGGCGGCGAGGTGGTGGCCGACATGGCCGCCGCGGAGAAGGCGATCAAGGCGGTCGGCGAGAAACTCGGCACCAACGCGGACGAGGCCGCGCGAGGCATCATCCGCATCGCCAACAATAACATGGTCAACGCGCTGAAGCTGGTGTCGCTCAATCGCGGCCACGACCCGCGCGATTTCACGCTGGTGGCCTTTGGCGGCGGTGGCGGCATGCACGCGGTTGCGCTGGCCGGCGAACTCGGCGTCAAGAAGGTCGTCGTGCCGGCGGCAGCTTCGGTCTTCTCGGCCTGGGGCATGATGATGTCGGACCTGCGCCGCGACTATTTCGTGACCCGGCTGGCCGACCTGAAGCCGGGTGCCGCCAAAGGCATAGAAGCCGTGTTTGCTGAGGCGGAAGACCGCGCCCGCAGGCAGTTCGAGGCCGAAGGCATTCCGACCGGCAACGTCAGGTTCCTGCGTCACGGCAAGTTCCGCTATCAGAACCAGGAGCACACGACCGAGGTGCTGCTCGACGCCGGCGAAATCACCGACGACCGGCTGTCGGCCATCGAACAATCCTTCCACGAGACCTACGAGCGCGAGTACACCTACCGGCTCGACGCGCCGGTGGAGATGGTGGGCATCCACCTCGTCGCCTCGGCCGAGGTCGGCAAGCTGCCGATAACGGAACGCAAGCCCACCGGTGCGTCCGCCGACACCGCCCTCAAGGGCACCCGCAAGGTCGACTACGCACTCGACGGTATTCACGACGCCGCGATCTATGACGGCGAGAAGCTGGAGCCCGGTATGACGTTCTCCGGCCCGGCCGTCGTCGAGGATCCGGGAACGACCATCGTCGTGCACCCCGGCAATCGGGTGAAGATAGACGGCTACTGCAACATCCACATCGAGCTGCAGGGTTGAGGTGCGCATCATGAACAAGGCAAGCAACGACCCCATCACCCTGGAGATCATCCAGAACTCGCTGCAGGCGACCGCCGACGAGATGTTCGCCGCGATGCGCAAGGCCGCGATGAGTTCGATCATCTACGAGGTGCTCGACATGGGCACCGGCATCATGAATGCGAAGGGCCAGCTCGCCAGCTCGGGCGCCGGCATCCCTGCCTTTATCGGCGTGCTCGACAAGGCAGTGAAGGTGATCGTCCAGAAATTCGACAAGCCCGGCGACATCGAGCCGGGCGACGTCTTCGTCACCAATGACCCGTATCACGGCGGCGTCACGCATCTGAACGACATCGTCGTCGCGATGCCTGTCTTCGCCGGCGGGCGCATCATCGCCTGGACCGCCAACATCGCCCACAATTCCGATATCGGCGGCATGGCGCCCGGGTCTCTGTCGGGCGAGGCGACCGAAATCTTTCAGGAGGGGCTGCGGCTGCCGGCTGTGAAGCTGATCGCCAAGGGCGAGCCGATCAAGCCTGTGTTCGAGATCATGAAGGTGAACTCGCGCATGCCTGATTTCCTTGAAGGGGACGTCTGGGCGGCGATCGCCTCGGTGCGTATCGGCGCCAAGCGGCTCTCTGAACTTGCCGAGAAATACGGCGTCGAGACCTTCGAGCGGGCCATGGCCTCGTTCATGGATTTCGGTGAACAGGTCTCGCTCGCCGAACTTGCAAAGCTGCCGCACGGCACGTTTGAACTGTCGGAGGAGCAGGACGACGGGCGCATCTACAACGCGAAGATCACCATCTCCGACAAGGAGTTCGTTGTCGATCTTTCCGACAATCCCGACCAGGATGTGGGGCCGACCAACACCAGCCGCGACGGTGTGATGGTTTGCGCGCAAATGATATTCAAGTCGCTGACCGACCCCTATTCGCCCTGCAACGAGGGCTCGTTCCGGCCGATCAGGCTCGAGACGCGCGAGGGTTCGGTGTTCCACGCAAAGGAGCCGGCGCCGATCGGCTTCTATTTCGAGACCGAAGTGCGGGTCTACGATTTGATGTGGCGCTGCCTCGCTCGGCACGTGCCCGAGCGGCTGGCGGCAGGCCACTTCTCCTCGATCTGCGGCACCTTCATCGGCGGTACGCACCCTGACACCGGCCGCCACTACACCATCATCGAGCCGCAGCTCGGCGGTTGGGGTGCGAGCTATGGGCGCGACGGCAACAGCGCCATCTTCTCCGGTTTCCACGGCGAGACCTTCAACACGCCGGCCGAGATTTCGGAGGCGCGCAACGGGCTGTTCGTCGACCGCATGGAGCTCAACACGACACCCGGCGGCGAAGGCAAGTGGACTGGCGGCCATGGCATCCGGCTAGACTACCGCATCCGGGTCGACGGCTCGTTCCTGACTGCCGGCTACACGCGCTCGCGTATCCTGCCCTGGCCGCTCGACGACGGCAGGGAGGGCTCGCCCAACTATGTCGAGGTGCTGCGCCGCGAGGGCGGCAGCGAGCGCTACTCCTTCGTCTCCGGCCTGACGGTGAACAAGGACGACGTGATCCGCGTCGTCACCGGCGCCGGCGGCGGCATTGGCGATCCGAAGGAGCGCGATCCGGAACGGATCAGGGAGGACATCCGCAACGGCTTCACCACGCCGGAACGGGCGCGCGAGGTCTACGGCTTCGGCGACTGATGGGGGCATGAAACGGGAGAAAAACGATGAGCGAACAACCCCTGAAAGTGATGTATCTGAGCCCGATCATGGGTTCTGCCGCGCATGACGACGTGTTCGCCGAGATGGCGCGCGAGCACAAGCTGCCCGGCACGGAGGTCCATGTAACGTCCCTGCCGGAGTCGGAGGGCCGGTTCAGCCACATCGAATTCCGCGCCTACGAGGCGATGGTAACGCGTGGCATCATCCGCGCCGCACGCGCCGCCGCCCGCGAGGGCTTTGATGCCTTCGCCATCGGCTGCTTCTACGACACGGCGCTCCACGACGCGCGCGAGATATCCGGGGACATGATCGTGACGGCGCCATGCGTCGCCTCGTGCGAGATCGCCGCCAGCCTATCCAACCGCTTCGGCATCATTGTCGGACGGCGCAAATGGGTGAACCAGATGCACGCCACGGTACGCGAGCATGGTCACGAGCACCGGCTGGCCGGTTTCTATCATGTCGAGCTCGGCGTCACGGAATTCCAGGCCGACCACGCCGAGACCGAGCGCCGGCTGCTGGAGGCGGGGCGCAAGGCGGTCGAGGAGGATTTCGCCGAAGCGCTCATTCTGGGCTGCACGATGGAAGTCGGGTTCTACCGCGACGTCGAGAAGCGCCTCGGCGTGCCGGTGATCGATCCGTCGATCGCAGCACTGAAACGGGCCGAGTACGGGGCTATCCTCAAGCGGCAATGCGGCTGGAAGCCGAGCCGTAAATGGTCGAGCGAGTCGCCTTCGGAAGGCGAAATCGCGGCGATAGGCGGTTTCGACGACGGCGAGATTTTCGGCAACCGCATCGTCGTGCCGGCAGGCGCGGCTGGTCCGGCGCGCAAGGCGGCGTGAACATCTGAGCAATTGGAGAAGGCCACATGAGTGAAACCACTGCGCGCCTGACGGCGCTGCGCGAACGTATGCAGCAGACCGGCGTTGACCTCGTCGCGCTCGGACCGGGATCGCATATGCAATGGCTGGTCGGCTTCCACCCGCACGCCGACGAGCGGCCCTGTCTGCTTCTGGTTTCGCAATCGGGCGAATGCTTCCTGATGCCGGTGCTTAACGCCGAGGGCTCGCGCGAGCACACGAACATTTCCTTCCATACGTGGGCCGATGACGAGGGACCGGCCGCAGCGCTGGCGGCGGCGCTGCGCGCGATAAGGGCAGAGCAGGCCGGCACCGTCGTTGTCGACGAGACGATGCGCGCCGACTTCGCACTCCTGCTGCTGGGCGCGCTGCCCGGTGCCAGGCATGCCTTTACCGACGACACGGTAGGTGCGCTGCGCATGCGCAAGAGCGAGGGCGAATTTGCCAAGCTTAAAGCGAGCGCGGCGATTGCGGACCGGGCGATGCAGAAGGCCTTCGGCGCTCTCCGGCCCGGCATGAGCGAGCGCGAACTGGCGACCGTCATCAGTGACCATTTTGCGTCCGAGGGAGCGGCTACCCTTTTCACCATCGTCGGCGGCGGGGCCAACGGCGCCTTTCCCCATCACCAGTCCGGCGCCCGCAAACTGGCGGTCGGGGACGCGGTGGTGATGGACATAGGCGCCCGCAAGGACGGCTTCCCCAGCGACATCACCCGCATGGCGGTGGTCGGGCGTCCACCGGAGGGATATGAGGACGTCCATACGATCGTGGAACGTGCCGTGCAGGCCGCCATACAGGCGGCGCGGCCCGGTGTGAAGGCGCGCGAGGTCGATGCCGCCGCCAGAGGCGTGATCGCCGACGCCGGCTACGGGGACTATTTCGTTCACCGCACCGGCCACGGCCTCGGCATCGACGGCCACGAGCCGCCCTATATCACAGCGACGTCAGAAACGGTGCTGGAAGAGGGCATGGTGTTCTCGATCGAACCGGGCATTTACCTGCCGGGCCGCTTCGGCATCAGGCTTGAGGAGATCGTCATCCTTCGTGCCGACGGGCCGGAAATTTTCTCCGCACTCCCCCGCGACCTTCATGTCGCAAGCGCCTGAACGGCCTTCGGCTCGAACAGCGAAAGGAAGCAAATGCCTCGAGCGTGGCATATTCACGACTATTGCGGCTATCAGGGGCTTGTCCTGGAGGAGGAGCCGCTTGAGGAACCCGGTGAAGGAGAGGTTCGGCTGAGGGTCGAAGCGTTCGCCCTCAACTGGGGCGATATGGACCTGATGAAGGACAACTACTCCTTCTCGTTCCGTCGCTTTCCTGCCCGCATCGGTATCGAAGCGGCCGGTGTGATCGACGCCGTGGGGCCGGGGGTGGAAGAGTATGCTCTAGGCGAACGCGTCTCGACACTTCCCTATTTCTACTATGAGCGCGGCGCCAGCACGGAATCGCTGGTCATAGACACGCGCTATGTCGCCAAGGTGCCGCCCAATCTCTCGCCGGTCGAATGTGCCGCGATCTGGATGCAGTATCTGACGGCCTACTTCCCGCTGGCGGAAGTATCGAAGGTGGGGCCGCATAGCCATGTGCTGGCAACCGCCGCGACCAGCACGGCCGGAGCGGCTGCACTTGAGATCGGGCGACAACTCGGGGCCACCATGATCGGTACCACCCGCTTCGCGGAGAACGAGGACTATCTCCGGGAAATGGGCGCCGACCATGTCATCGTTCCCGGGCGCGACGAGGTTGCGGCCACGATTGAACGTGTCACGGACGGCAAGGGCATCGATGTGGCATTCGATCCAGTGGGGGCCGGACTGATCGACAAATACAGCCCCGCCCTCGCGCGGGATGCGCGAATCTATTTCTACGGTACCCTCGACAAGGTCTGGCCTGCCTTGCCCTTCGTAGACATGTTCCAGAAGAACGCGGTGTTCCAGCCATATTCGGTCTTCAACTATGTCGAAGACCCGAACATGTGCCCGCGTGGCAAGGCGTTCATATACGACATGCTGGAACAGGGCCGCATCCGCCCGCGGATCGACCGTGTCTACCCCATGGAGAAATATGTCGAAGCGTGGGACTACCTCAGCCGGCCGCGCAAATCGCATGGCAAGGTGGTGATCGAGACCGGGCTCTGAGCACCATGACGACAAGAACCTCGTTCCCCGCCGGCGATACGATCACCACCACCGTCATACAGGCGAGCCTGGTGGCGGCGGCGGACGAGATGTTCGCGGTGCTGAAGAAGACGGCGATGAGCCCGATCATCTACGAGGTGCTGGATGTCGGGACCGGTATTACCGACGCCAACGGGGAACTTGTGAGTTCCGGGGCCGGCATTCCGACTTTCGTCGGCGTCCTCGACAAGGCGGTGAAGCGCATCATCGAACTGAATGGCGCCGACGCCATCCGGGACGGCGATTTGTTTGTTACAAACGATCCCTATTACGGCGGCGTCACCCACCTCAACGATGTGGTTATCGCCCTGCCGATATTCGCCAGCGGCGCGCTCGTCGCCTGGACTGCCTCGATCGCCCACTGGAACGATGTCGGCGGCCGTACCCCAGGTTCGATGGCGGTCGATGTCTCCGAGATATTCCAGGAAGGCCTGCGGCTGCCGGCGGTCAGGCTGTTTGCCAAGGGCGAGCCCATCCGGCCGGTGTTCGACATCATCGCTGCCAATTCCCGCTTGCCGGATTTCGTTGAAGGCGATCTTTGGGCGCAGGTCGCGGCGAGCCGAAAGGCCGAGAGCCGGGTCAGGCAGGTTGTCGAGACATACGGGCTTGATGCCTATCGACGAGCGCTGGCGGCATTGTTCGAGGAAGGCGAGCGGCGGGCGGTAGCCGGCCTCTCCGCGTTGCCGGCGGGCACCTATGAAATCGAGGAAGAGCAGGACGACGGCGCGCTGTGGCGCGCGTCGATCGCCGTTTCACCAGATCGATTTGTGGTGGACCTGACCGGCAATCCGAAACAGCGCGCCGCGCCCTACAACACCAGCCGCGACGGCGCGGTGATTTCGGCGCAAATGATCTTCAAGGCGCTGACCGACCCGACGCTCTTCGCCAATGGCGGTTCGTTTCGCGCACTGGAGGTTATCACCGAACCGGGCACGGTGTTCCACGCGACGGGCACCGCGCCGCACGGCTATTATTTCGAAACGCGTATACGGCTGTTCGACATGCTCTGGCGCTGCATGGCGCAGGCCGTACCGGAGCGGCTGCCGGCCGGACATTTCGCCTCGATCTGCGGCACCGTGGTTGCCGGCAATCATCCGGACACAGGCCGCCGCTTCACGATGGTGGAGCCGCAAATGGGCGGCTGGGGCGCAACGGCAAGTCGCGATGGGCTTGATGCCATGTATTCGGCCAGCCATGGCGAGACATTCAACTGTCCGGTCGAGATCTGCGAGGCGCGCTACGGCATCGATGTCGGCTACAAGCGCTTGAACGAGACCGACGAAGGCCACGGTATGCATGCTGGCGGGAAGGGTCTGTCGCTGAGCTATCGCATGCGGGCGCCGGCTGTGCTGTCAGCCGGCTATAGCCGCAGTCGGCAGCCGGCGTGGGGGCTCCAGGGCGGTTCCAATGGCGGCACCAACGGCTTGTCGGTCATTGGGGCGGATGGCAGGCGCCAGGACTATGCCTTTGCCTCCGGAGTGAAATTGGACGCTGGAGATGAGGTTCAGATCCATACCGCAAATGGTGGCGGTTGGGGCGGGCCAAGGTAGAAACCTGTCGGCGCCGTTCCAATGACGGGGCAACAGGCCAGCTGTGATCCTGACGACTGCTCTGCGTTACGTCTGCCAATGTCGGGCCGTGCGCTGCTGTGCTGAAACCAGGATCGCCAACGCGACAATCGGCGTTTCCGCGCGCAGAAAGTGCAATGTGTCTTCGGCGAAACGGTCCCGGGTCGACATCAGGTTCATGATACCCAGTACATGTCCGTCCGCAATGACGGGGAGGTTAGCCAGCGACTCGTACTGCATCGGCGATTGATCGGCGAAATCGGGCAACCAGCCTGCGATCTCGTTTCCATTGTTGGCCACCACCGGCTGCTTGCTAATGAACAATTGCCGGAACCACGCGGTATCCTCGACCTTGTCGGCTTCACCCAGCGGATAATCCGTCTCGTTAGACGAGTAGATGCGCACAAGCCGCGTCGCACGGTCGTTTGGGACGAGGACCGTGAGCAATGCGTCACCAAGGAGGGAACCCGCACGCCTGGTGATGAGATCGAAGAGTGAATCGGCGCCGCCGCGCAGCGCTTGCCACATCTCGGCCGGCACAGGTTCCACGCACACCGCCTAGCCTCCGATGACAGTGATGTCGCGCTCGAAAGAGGTCAGCGAAACGCTGCCTTCGTCGGTCACGACGACATCGTCCTCGATCCGGATACCAATTTCCCCGTTGCTATAGAGGCCCGGTTCGATGGTGATCACCATGCCGGGCTCCAGCACCTGATGGTTGCCTATCATGACCTGCGGCGCCTCGTGGACGTCGAGGCCAAGGCCATGCCCGGTCTTGTGCACGATCATGTCGCCGAAACCTGACGCGGCCAGTTCGGCGGTCACCAGTTCGTCCAGTTGGTGAAGCGTAAGGCCCGGTGCGCACGTTGCGCGACCGCGCGCATTTGCCGCCAGAACCGCATGATAGATGTCGCGATGGCGGTCGGATGGCTGACCGACAAAAAACGTTCGAGTGATGTCGGCATTATAGCCGGCGAAGCTCGCCCCGAAATCGATCAGGAGCGCGCCGCCTGCGGCAAGCCTCCGTTCCTCATTCGGTACACCGTGCGGATCGGCGGACGCCGCACCGGCAAGCACGATCGGGTCGAAGGCTATGCCTTCGGCACCCTGGTCAAGCATTTCGGCCAGCAGCTTCGCCTTTACCTGGGTTTCGTTCATTCCGATTTCGGCCCATGCGATGGTCGAAGCCAAGGCGGCCTCGCTGATTTCGACGGCACGCCGCATCAGGGCGAGCTCGGCCTCGTCCTTGCACAGGCGCATGGTGGAAATGTCCGCGTGGGCATCGACGACCAGCGTGTTCCCGAAAGTTCGCCGCAGCACCTCGCCTTCGAATACGCGCATCCGCTGCCCCTCGACGCCGAGGCGCGCGCAGGCAAGCCTCTTGGCAACTCTCTCAAAGGCCGCTTCGAAGCCTTCGGAATCCTGCCAGTATTCCGTTTCGACATCGGGGGCGAGGGCCTGCCACCGAGCCTTTTCGAGAAGCGGGATGACGGCGTGCCGCGCGCCGTCGCGCGTCACAAACAACACCGTGGGGCGTTCCATGAGGTGGAAATTCGCCCCGGTCAGAAAATAGAAATTCGCGCCAGGTACGATTGCCGCGGCGTCGATGCCGCCAGCTGCGATCGCATTTGTCAGCCGGTCCAGCCGGGCCGCCATTGTGGCGTCGTCGATCATTCGGTTATCCCTTCAGCCCAGTAAGCGAAATCTTCGATCCGATCTTCGGCTGGAGCGAGCGCTGCACGACCTCCAGTTCAGACAGCACGTGCTCGCTGGCGATACTTTCCGAGGTATCGGCGTCCTGTGCTGCTATCGCTTCGGCCAGGCCCATGTGCTGCTCGACGCATTTCCGCCGCTGCTCGTCATCGAACAGGGGGTAGTAGTGCAACAGATGCATGCGCCGGCCGTAGTCCAGCGCAAGGCTGTAGAAGTTGCCGAGAAAACCATTGCGGCTCGCGGTCGAGACCTCGCGGTGAAAAGCCAGGTCAGCTGCCGTCACCTTATGGACATCGTAGTCTTGGACGGCTTGGGCGTATTCCTCGTGCCTGGCGCGGATTCGCTGCAGGTCTTCGTCGGAGCGAACTTCGGCGGCAAGGCGCGCGATGGCCCGCGACATGAGCATCAGCGCATCCATGTATTCATGCGCATTGCTCATCGTGTGCGGGGTCACGATGGCACTGCGGCCTGGCAGGAACGTAACCAGGTCTTCGCGTGACAGCATCAGCAGTGCTTCGCGTATAGGCGTACGCGAAAGTCCGAAACGGTCGGCGATTGCGATCTCGTCAAGCGCGGTTCCCGGCGCCATACGCAGTGTGAGAATGTCTTCCCGCAATTCCTCATAGACCGCCGTCGAGCCGCGGCCGCGACGCACCGCCCGGCCATGGACGCCCTTTTCCTGCACGTCCTGCTTGTTCGCCGCTCTGGGTGCCAATCCGGTCCCTCCCTGCAAGTCCGATCTCAGTTGTCGGCTCGGCCAGCCGTGCAAGCGTTCTGCATGCCGTTTTGGCGCTGTCAAAATTACAGTTGCATAAAGTTTGTATTATGCCTACGATCAATCGTCCAGAGGGAACGGGCAATATTCAGCAACGGGAGAAAGCTGATGTTGAATCGAATTCACAAACTTGCGGCGGCTTCGGCGATCGCACTGGTCGCTTCCTGGGGAACCGCGGCCGCTGAGGATTGGAATGTGGCCTTTTTCGCCTCGTCGGCGCAGAACGGCTTCAATCAGGCGGTCTACGAAGGCGTCGAGGCCAAGGCCAAAGAGCTCGGAAACGTCACTACCTCGATCTATGACGGTCAGTTCGACGCCGCCCGGCAATACGGACAGATCGAAGATGTGCTCGCCGGAGGCAAGTTCGACGCGTTCATCGTCGTTCCGAACGACACCGTCGGAATCGCCGGGGCGATCGAAGAGGTAGGCAAGGCCGGCAAGCCGGTTGTCACCGCGCTGTTTCCGATTGGTCCGGATCTGTCCGAACTGGAACCGCAGGTACCAGGCATAACCACGACGGTAGCCGGGCCGCCTGCCGACGGCGCCCGCCTGCAGGCCGAGGATGTGGTTAGGTTCTGCGCAGACAAGGACCCCTGCAATGTGGTGGTGATCGTCGGACAGCGCATCTATCCGTTCGACAATCTTCGCTATGAAGCCTATCGCGAAGTGCTCGATCAGCACGGCAATATCAAGGTCGTGGCGACCGGCGAGGGCAACTACGATCCCGACCAGTCGCTTACCGTGATGCAGGACATTCTGCAGGCCAACAACGACATTGATGTCGTGCTCACCAATGCTGATCAGCATCTGATCGGTGTCGAGATCGCGCTCGAGGCTGCCGGCCACGACGTAGAGCCGATCTACCTTTCCGGTGGCGGGGCTGCCTCCATTGCGATAGACGCGATCCGCGAAGGCCGCTGGGACGTCACCCTTGCGCACTTCCCGGTTTCCATGGGCGCCTACGCGCTCGAAGCAGCCGTTCAGGCGCTCGAAGGCAAGACGCCGCCAAGTGTCATCAACATGGACGAGGTCGGGCCCGTCCCGCCGCTCGTGAATGCGGAAGTGCTTGCCGAGCATCCCGACTTCAAGGGTGAATGGGCCCAATAAGGCCCGTCCGACCGGCGGCGCCTGACCGCGTGCCGCCGGTCATTTTTCCCGCATTTCCGGAGGTGAGAAGTGGCCGGCAGGTCCTATCGCGTTGCTGCCGACATAGGCGGTACTTTTACCGATTTGGTGTTTCAAGAGGCGGCAACCGGTCATTGTGACGCCTACAAGGTTCTTTCTACGCCCGAGAACCCGGCGCTTGCCGTTATCGAAGGCATGAACCGGTATCTTCCCGCCGACGCGACGGCCGACTTCTTCGTTCACGGCACCACCGTCGGCCTTAACGCGGTATTGACCCGGCGGGGCGCGCGTGTCGCGCTGCTCACGACCGAAAACTATCGCGACATCTATACGATTCAGGGCAATGATCGCGGGGAGATATTCTCGATCCACTGGCGCAAGCCGCGTCCGCTCACCGAAATTCCCGACACATTCACGGTTCGGGAACGGATCAACGCCAAGGGCGAGATCGAGACGCCGATCGACGTCAGGGAACTCGACGCGCTTGTCGCTGCCGTAGGCGAACGCGGTTACGAGGCGATTGCAGTTTGCCTGCTGTTTGCGTTCAAGAACCCCGCCCACGAGCTTGCGGTAGAGGCCTATCTGAAGGAGCGGCTGCCCGATATCTCCATCACGCTCTCGCACCGCGTATCGCCCGAATGGCGTGAGTTCGCACGCACATCGACGACCGTTATGGACGCGTATGTGGCGCCGGTCGTCCGGCGCTACCTCGATACGCTCGTGTCCAACATGGCGGCGACCCTTCCCGAGGACAACCAGCTTCACATCATGAAGTCGAACGGCGGCGCCATGACCGCCGGCGCAGCGACCGAGAACCCGCTTCAGACGCTCCTGTCCGGTCCGGTGGGAGGAACGATCGGCGGCCGCGCGCTTGCCGAGACGATCGGGCGGCCCAACCTGATCTGCGTCGACATGGGAGGCACGTCATTCGACGCCAGCCTCATTGTCGACGGCGAACCATCCTCATCGAACGAAGCGGAACTCGAAGGTCTTCCCGTCCAGATGTCGGTCGTCGACATCCACGTGATCGGCGCCGGTGGCGGGTCGATCGCCTGGCAGGAGGCCGGAGCCGTACGCGTCGGGCCGCAGTCGGCGGGCTCGGTGCCGGGCCCGGCCTGCTATGGGCGGGGAGGTACGGAGCCGACGGTAAGCGATGCCAACCTCGTTCTGGGCCGGCTGGATTCGTCCAACTTCGCCGGCGGTTCGCTCAGCCTCGACCGCGACAAAGCGAAGGAGGCGGTCGCGAAGCTGGGGAGCAGCTTCGGAATGAATGCCGAGCAGATGGCGCAGGGCATCCTGGACATCATCAATGCCAAGATGGCGGATGCGATACGGACCATCACCATCCGCAGAGGCATCGACCCGCGTGACTTCGCGCTTGTAGCCTATGGCGGCGCGGGACCCGCCCAGGCGGCGGCGCTCGCGGCGCAACTCGACATCGCGGAAGTCATCATTCCGGTGATGCCCGGCGCCTTCTCTGCCTGGGGCATGCTGCAGACGGATGTGCGTCACGATTTCAAGATGACTTACTATGGGTTCTGGCATCAGATCGATGCGCAGGACCTTGCGGCAAAGCTCGGCGGCCTCGAGGACGAGGGGCGCGACTACCTGCGCAAGGAAGGGTTCGACGACGCAGACATGTCGTTCGAAAGGGCGGCCGATTTCCGCTACCACGGTCAGGAATACGTGCTGACGATACCGATACCGCCGGGACCGGTGGACATGCAGGCCGTTCGCTCCGCCTTCGATGCGGCCTATGACCGCCAATACGGGCACTCAAGCCCCGATGCCTCCGTCGAGGTCGCCAATCTCCGGGTTGCCGCGCTCGGACATCTCAAGCGACCGGGCGTGCCCGATCCGATGGTCGGAGAGAGCGGCTCGACACGTTCGCGCAAGGTCTACTTCGCCGGCACGGAGCACGACACCGCCATTGTGCAGCGGAGCGGCCTGGCGGTCGGCTCGAGGGTGAACGGGCCGGCAATCGTGGAGGAGGCCACGGCGACGACCCTGGTGCCGCCCGGTTGGCGTGCGGAGGTGCTTAAGGGTGGCCACATGCTCGTGGCACGACAGCAGGAGGGGACGGCATGACAAAGCCAACCGCGGATCCGATCACCACGGAAGTCGTGCGCAATTTCGTCATTTCCTGCGCCCAGGACATGAATGCAGCGCTTTGGCGTTCGGCATTCTCGGCGATCATCTATGAGGGGCGCGACAGCGCCGTGGCGCTGATGGACGAGCATGGCAACATGCTCGGCCAGTCGACAGGCGTGCCGCTCTTCGTTGGCGCCATCGATGCGTGCGTGAAGCTGGTGCTGGAGCGCTATGGCGACGACATCCACCCGGGCGACATCTTCATTCTCAACGACTCCTACCTGCAGGGTACGCATCTTCACGATGTCACCGCTGTCGGGCCGCTGTTCTACGAAGGCGAAATCGTCGGCTTCGGAGCCGCGCGCGCCCACTGGCAGGACATCGGTGCGATCGACCCCGGGTCGACCATGGGTTCAACGTCGATCTTCCATGAGGGGCTGCGTCTTGGTCCGACTCGCATCGTGTCGAAATCGAAGCCCATTCGAGAGTGGTACGACTTGCTGACCCGCAACACGCGGCTCAAGGATATGACGATCGGCGACCTCAATGCGCAGATCACGGCCATTCGCACCGGCGAGCGACGGCTCGGTCAGATCCTTTCGCGCATTGGCTCCGATGTCTACCGCTCAGCATGCGCAAACATTTTCGAGCAGGCGCGGCAACTGGATGTGGAAGCGATCCGCGCTCTGAAGGACGGAACCTACTATCGCGAAGGCTATCTCGACGACGACGGCGTCGGCGACGAGCCGGTGAAGGTTGCGCTCAGTCTCACCATCGAGGGTGAGCGCATGATCATCGACCTTGAAGGTTCCTCCGATCCGGTGGAAGGCGCAATCAACTGCGGCGCGGTACAGACAGCCTCGCTGCTCCGGCTTGCCTACAAGACCATGATCAATCCCGACAGGGCGATCACGGGCGGGTCCTTTTCGACAATGGAAGTCAGGATTCCCGACAAGTGCATGTTCAATGCCAGGGAACCGGCGGCCTGCGAGTGGTACTTCACCGGTCTGGGCCTGCTCGCCGATCTCATGATCTCGTGCCTTGGCGAAGCGATGCCGGAACGGGCGACCGCCGCCCACTATGGCGACTCCATGGTGGCCGCGTTCTTCAGTATGGATGAGGAGCGAGGCCAGTGGATTTCGGTCGAGCCGACGGCGGGCGGCTGGGGCGGCCGCGTCGGTTCCGACGGCGAAAGCGCGCTGATCAACCTCGTCAATGGCGGCTTCCGCAATCTCCCGGCGGAGGTCTACGAGACCAAGTTCCCGGTGCGCGTGGAGGAGTTTTCGCTACGCTGCGATTCCGGCGGCGCCGGACGATGGCGCGGCGGTTGCGGCGTCGTGCGCAGCTACCGGCTGCTGGAGGATGCGTTCGCGGCGCTGTGGTTCGAGCGTTCGAAGACGACGGCCTGGGGACTCAAGGGTGGCGAGAACGGGCAGGGGCCGGACAACGATGTCGTCTACCCGGACGGCACGGTGGAAAAGCAGCTCAAGATGCGCGCCCGGCATTTTCCCAAGGGAACGCTGTTCGTGACACGTACCGGCGGTGGCGGCGGATACGGAAATCCGAGGGCGCGCCCTGCGGACGAGGTGCTCGAAGACGTGAGGTTCGGAACTGTCTCGCGGGACCAGGCTATGGCGCGCTATGGCGTTGCGATCACCGACGATCTCAGCATTGATACGGAAAAGACACTTCCCCGGGAGGCTGAAATAGCGACGGCCTAGCTGCTGGATCGCATTCCGGCCAAGCCGTTGCAGTGGAAACGAACAGCAGATGCAAACTGCGCGACCTGAACAAGAGGCCGGTGGGAATGGGGCAGGGGAGCCCTTTGTAAGGCTTGTCGGGATCTGCAAGTCGTTCTCGGGTGTCAGCGTTCTGCGCGACATCGATGTGGAGTTCCTGCCAGGCGAAATTCATGGTCTCGTCGGCGAAAACGGCGCCGGCAAGTCGACGGTAGGCAAGATCGTCGGGGGCTATTATTCGCGCAGCGCCGGCGACCTGTTCGCCTTTGGCGAGCCGGTCGACAGTTGGGATCCGCCGGCGGCGCTGAGGCGCGGCATCGCAATGATGCATCAGGAACTGCAACTCGTACCGGCCCTGAGCGTCGCGGAGAATGTCTTCCTGGGCATCGAAAACAGCGTTGGCGGCCTGTTGCGGGACGATGAAAACGAGCGCCTGGCCGATATCGCTGCCTTCGCCGGTTTTGACCTCGACCCGGACGCCCTGGCCGGCACGCTGAGCATTGCCGACCAGCAGAAGGTCGAAATCATGCGGGCCCTCGCGCGCGACGCAAGGGTGATCGTCATGGACGAGCCTACGTCCTCGCTCACGCACGACGAAGCCGAACGCCTTCACGCGGTGATGCGCAAGCTTCGGGCGCGCGGCCACACGATCATCTACGTCTCGCACTTCCTCGACCATGTTCTTGACGTCTGCGACCGCGTAACCGTGATGCGCGATGGCGCTGTCATCCGCACTGCAGAGGCCAGTAACGAGACCAAGGCGACGCTCGTCGCGGCGATGATCGGGCGTTCAGCAGCTGAAGTGGCCTATCCCGACCTGCCGCCGGAACCAGACCGGAGCGGAACACCGCTGCTAAGCGTTCGCAATCTCTCGACGGAGACCGGTCTGCTCGATGTCAGCCTTGACCTGTTTCCTGGCGAAATCGTCGGCCTTGTCGGCCTCATCGGCAGCGGCCGCACCGAAATCGCCCGTGCCATCTTCGGAGCGGACGCCGCGACATCGGGTCAGGTGCGGATCGAAGGGATGGACTATCAGCTGCGTTCGCCGCGCGAGTCCGTTGCACGCGGTATTGCAATGGTGCCGGAGGACAGGCGCCGTCAGGGTCTCGTCCTGACGCAGCCGGTGCGGCCCAACATGACCTTGCCGCATCTGGATACCTTCTCGACCCTGGGGCTGGTCCGGGGGAAGGGCGAAAAGGCACATGCGAAGCGCCTCATCGAGTATCTTGGCGTTCATCCGGCCGACGTCGACGGCCAGGTGATCAACTATTCGGGCGGCAACCAGCAGAAGGTAGTCCTCGGCAAGTGGATCATGAGTGATCCGAAGATTGTCATCCTTGATGAACCGAGCCGTGGCGTGGACATCGGCGCCAGGCGGCGCATTCACGAATTCATCGGGGAAACGGCGCGGCGTGGCGCCGGCGTGCTGGTGATCTCGTCCGAGATCGAGGAGATCACCGGATTGGCGCACCGCGCCTACATGGTTTCCGACGGCCGCATCATCGATGAATTTCGTCCGAGCGAAACGAGCGTGGACGATGTCATGTGGCGCCTGTTTCACGAGCAGGGCAACGAGGGAACGGCAAGGAAGGCTTCATGAGCAGCAGTCGGACATCGGTGGAACAAGGGGCCAGGAGAGGGCGTATTACAGCGGCCGGCGTCGCACGCTTCTTCCAGACCTATGCCGTGGCGGTGATGATCGTCGCACTGATCATCCTTCTCTCATTCCTGTCCGATTCCTTCCTTACGGTTCAGAACCTCATCAACATTCTCAACCAGAATACGCCGCTGGCGATCATGGCCGCGGCGATGACGCTGGTCATTATCTGCGGCGGGTTCGACCTGTCTGTCGGCGCGATCTTCGCGGTTGGGAGCGTGGCTGCGGCTGCCATTGCGCTGGCGGTCGATCCGCTGGCCGGACTGATAGCGGCGCCGCTCATCGGCGCAGGGCTCGGCTTCGTCAACGGCGTGACGATCGTCACGCTCAACATACACTCCTTCCTCGCGACGCTCGCCATGGGTCTCGTCTATCGGGGCATAGCCATACTGATCACCGGGGGCACGCTGGTCCCGGTACGCCTGGAGGCATTCACCTGGCTCGGGCGCGACAGGATCGGACCGATCTACATCGCCGTTATCGTCATGGTCGCCTTTGCCGTCCTGCTCACCGTCGTCCTCAACAGGTCGACGCTGGGACGGCGTATCTTCGCCGTCGGCGGCAATGAAGAGGCTGCTATCCTGTCGGGCATCCGCACGAGGCGCGTGAAGATCATCGCCTTTTCCATCAACGGGTTCGCCGCTGGGCTTGCCGCCGCGATTGCGGTGTCGCGGATTTCGCTCGGCCAGGCAACGGCCGGGATGGGAATGGAGCTCGAGGCTATTGCCGCGGTCATCATTGGTGGGACAAGCATCTATGGCGGGCAGGGGGCTGTCTGGCGGTCCGTCGCGGGCGTTATCATGCTGGCGCTCGTCAACAACGGCTTCAATATCCTGAATGCCGACCCCTTCTACAAGGATCTAACGACCGGGCTTATCATCGTCGCGGCCGTGGCCATCAGCGCCAGCGGTCGGAAGCGTTAGCCGTCTCAAGTCATCACCACGGGCGCCATCACGACCGAACGGACTGAAGGTCGAAGCCAGGTCGGTTATCGGCGCCGCAAGGACGGGAGGACCACGTCAGCGAAGAGTCCACCGATCAATGAAGCACCGATGCCGAGGTTGAGCGCCAGCTGCTCGCGCAACCCCAATTCTGCCCTGAATTCGAGTATCGGCCAAGGTTCCGTTCGGTTGTGGCGTGCAGGTCCAGCCGTTTGGAGCCTAGTGCGACGGCGACGCAATCCAGCGGAAGTGGCAAGCGTATGCGAAGTACCTTACTTTGAAATCATTGAAGAATTTCAGACGGTGGCGCTAGCCACTTTAGAGAAATGTGATCTTTTTCAAAGAGTTAAGCGGTTTTTGGTAGCGGAGGAGGGATTTGAACCCCCGACACAAGGATTATGATGCCTTGGCCAACCGTTGATTCTCTTCGGGTTTTCGACTTCGTGTTGCGACTATGTCGCGGCCCTCGTCGGCGCAGCGTAATCATGAACTACCTGTATATGGGCTGCAGCTATGTCCGAAGGTAGCTTCGCGATTTCGTCAATCATGGCTTCTTGCGCACCATCGTCGATGCGCTGTCCACAGTCCGTTTCAGCGCGTTCCTGTATTGGCGCGGTAAGCATATCGCCCCCGACCGAATATGCGGTCGAGGTCGTCCGACGAGGCGGTCGCAAGCCCGGGCTTCAGCGCCGAATGCGCCTTGAGGCCGCGCTGCACGCCGGGACGCGCCTCGCAGCGTTTCAGCCAAGCGCCGATATTCGGATGCAAGGGCGAATCCCGGTCGAGGAAGGGAAACGTCTCCCTGAGCCTGTTCGACTGCACCAGCACCCAGGGAAAGGCGGCCATGTCGGCGATCGAATAGTCCGCGCCGCCGAGCCAGGGCACGTCAGAAAGCCGGCGTTCCATCACGCCATATTGGCGTTTCAGCTCGGTCGTGTAGCGGCTGAGCGCATAATCGTTGCCGCCTGGCGCATAGCGCTCGAAATGGTTGAACTGGCCGTTCATCGGCCCGAGATTGGCGGCCTGGAAGACAAGCCACTGCATAACGTTGTGGCGACCGGGCCCAGCCGCCGGCAGGAATTGGCCGGTCTTCTCCGCCAGATAGAACAGGATCGCGGCGGACTCGAACACCGTGTAAGGCCCGTCCGGATGGTCGTGGTCGACGATAACCGGCACCTTGGCGTTCGGATTGAGCTTCAGGAACCCGTCGGCGAACTGCTCGCCCTTCCAGACATTCACAGGGATCAGCCGGTAAGGCAGGCCAGTCTCCTCGAGCATTATCTCGATCTTTAGCACATTCGGCGTCGTGGAGGCGTAAAGGTCGATCATGGACGCTACTTCTTCACCGCATCCGGGCGCGGCGTGTAGCCGTCCGCGACAATGATCGGCAGGTGGGTGAAGTTTTTGTTGTCGGGCAGACGCATCCAGGCACCGGCCGCAAGCGCACCGCCATCGACCAGGATGGTATGGCCGCTTACCCAGCCGGATAGTCGGTCGGATGCGAGGAAAAGGGCGGCACCAGCTGAATCCTCGCCTTCGCCGAAACGACCGATCGGGAACCAGCGCGAAATGTAATCGCGGTTTTCGGGCGGAACGCGCGGTGTTGCCGTGATCTGGGCAGAATTGGTGGTTTCCGGCGCTACCGCGTTGACGCGAATATTGTCGTACCCAAGCTCAACTGCCAGACTCTGAGTGAATCCGGTAATCGCCGTGTTGAAGGCGGCATACACGACCGTCAGCGGAATGCCGCGGAACGCTTCGATGGTGGACAGGTTGATGATTGATCCGCCATCGCCGCTTCGCTTTATCAGCGGGATCGCCGCCTTGGTGACATGGAACATATGCAGCAGATTGACGGCGTAAAGCTCGTTCCACTGCTCTTCGGTGGAATCCACGAAATAGCTCTTGTAGCCGAGATAGTCGCCGACATTGTTGACCAGAACGTCAAGGCGGCCGAAGCGTTCCTCGACCCCTGCGATAGCGCGCCGCACGTCGTTTCCCTTGCGTACGTCCGCTTCGATGACGAGATTTTCGGTGCCGAGTTCATCGAGAGCGGCCCTCACATCTGCCGCCCGGTCAGCATCGATTTCGGCGATGGCGATCTTCATGCCCGCCTTAGCGAAGAGTTCAGCCGTCGCGCGGCCGATACCCGCGCCGCCGCCGGTGATGACAGCCACCTTGCCTTCCAGACCCAGTATCGATTTGTCGTCCATTGCAGTCTCCGGATTGGGTCAGCTTGCCTGGCGCGAGGGTTCCTGCACCGCGAATGTATGGGTGGCTTCGACAACCAGCGTTCGCGAGGAGAACCGCCACTCCGCGCCCTCGCGCCGGAAGCGGTCCTGGTAGCGGATGGTCATCTCGTAACAGCGGAGGTCGCCGAGTTCTTTCTCGAAGTAGTGCCGTGCGATGGAGTAGGTCTCGCCCTGCGCATTGTCGCCGTCGATCTCGACCTGCTGGCCGAGCACAGCATGGAAGGTCTTGAGGTAGAGCCTTGCCATCATCGGGATGACGCCGCGCAATTCGCTGCGGCCTGAAAAGCGCCCCCGCGGGGCTTCGAGGACACCATCGGCGGTGAAGACGCCTGCAAAGGCGTCCGCGTCGCGGCGGTCGCAGGCAAAGGCGTAGCGCTCCGCGAGGTCGCGGAATACGAGTTTGGCAGCGGGGTCGGCGGCCATAGCCCGATCAGTCGCGGCCAACAAGTGACACGACCTCTTCGACCGCGCGACGCACGTCGTTGCGGCGATAGCCGAGCAGTGAGGTCTCGCCCGGATCCGGTTCGTAGGCGAGTATCTTGCCGCGTCCCGGCACGATGAACGCGTCCGGCAGCAACGGATGTTCCTGGTCGCGCTCCTCGATTTGGCGGGCTGAGCCGGCCGCGTCAAAGACCATCTGGAAGAAGTCGCGGAAGGACAGATTCTCGTCGCCGATCAGGTATGCCTTGCCGCTTTCGCCGTTACGGAGCGCGCCGGAAATGGCTTCGCAAAGCGAACGCACGGACATGTAGTTGGTGCCGCCCGCAGGAGCGTAGTCGGGAATGTCGAGCTCGCCCTTGGCCCATTTTGTAAGCGTTTCGTAACGCTTCGCCGGAATGCCCGGAATGGCTCCGACGATCGATGGCGGATTGAGTGTGATGACGTTGAAATCGGCGGTAGCGTGCGCCCGCGCGCCTTCGTCGGCCAGCTTGCGTGCCCGCACGTAGGCGTTGGTCTCGGCCAGATGCGGCATGACCTGATGATAGTAGCTGCCCAGCTGCACGACACGCTTCACACCGGCTCGCTTGGCCAATGCGACAAAATCGGGCACGCCGCCGATCTGTGTCTTTTGCCAGAATTCGTCGGGATCGGCGTCCTTCGGGATGTGCCGGATGTCGTTGCCCGCCGCGAAAACGATCGCGTCGAACGGTGCGAGATCCGCTTCGGAGAATTCACCCTTTGTGTAGTCGCCGAGGATCGTCGGCATGGATGCCATCGGGGTGCCCGCGGGCGCTGGCTTGCGCGCGGCGAGGGTGACCTCATTGCCTTCGGCGGCAAGTTGGCTGGCGGCATGACCGCCTATCATCCCCGTGCCACCGACAATCAGTATCTTCACGCACCTGCTCCCGTGTCGTCCACCATCCCGGCAAGATGCGTGCGCGCGCGAACATCGGGCATCGTCCGGATCGACTAGGGCCAGCCTGCTCCAGGCACGTCGACGCGGGCGACATCGATCCGCCCGGAGCGCAGCGCGACTGTCTTCGAACGGTGATGCTCGGCCGCGCAGCATATAAACAGCGTCCGCCGGTCAGGTCCGCCCAGCATGCAGGCAAATGCGCCGGCGTCCGCGACCGGCACCGTTGCGGTGATCTCGCCGCCCTCGCGCACCCGGATGACAGAATTGGTGAAGGGTGAGGCGGCCCACACCTGTCCCTCGGCGTCGAGACAGATGCCGTCGGGCACGTGGCCGGGAATGTCGGCGAATACCCGCCGGTTGGACAGCGATCCGTCGGAGGTAACATCGAATGCCGTCAGCCGGTGGGCGAGCGACTCGGCAATGACCAGCGTACGCCTGTCCGGCGATACCACCGTTCCGTTCGGGCACAAGAGGTCGTCGGCAACCTGCCGGACGGTCCCGTCCGGTTCCACCAGCAGCAGCAGGGTGGGCGCGGGATCTTCGCCATTGTCGAAATCGAAGCCGATATTGCCGACATAGGCGCCCCCGTCGGGCAGAACCACCATCTCGTTGGACTGCGCCTTGTGATAGGCCGACAGATCGGCGTGGCGTTCGAGCCCCTCGCGCGTCCGGCGCAAGACCTCGTGCGTTTCCATCGAGACGACGAGCATGTCGCCGCCTGGCAACCAGCCGATTCCGGAAGGGCTGCCTCCGACCGCAAACTGTTCAACCTGCTTGCCGCCGGCATCCAGTGCGTGGACGGTTCGCGCATGCTGGTCGGCAAACCACAGCAGGCCCTCGCGCCAGCGCGGACCTTCGGGGTAGGCGAAGCCGTTTGCAAGCGTGCGTGCGTCGTAAGTCTTCACGATACGGCGTCTCCGTCGTCGCGCATGTTGCGCGCGATAATGTCGAGAAAGTGCGGGCGCTCGCCGCCGCCATGCACCTCGAGCGCCGCACCCGACACCCAAGCGGCTGAAGGACCGGCGAGGAACAGGACCGCGTTGGCGATGTCCTCGCCCTTTCCCATGCGCTCCATCGGCGTCGCGGCAGCGATCTCACGCATCGCCTCGGCTGAGCCGTAGGTGCGCGCGCCGTCTTCCGTTTCCATCAGTCCGGCGATGATGGCATTCACCCGGACGGCCGGGCCCCACTCCTGGGCGAGGCTTCGCGTCAAACTCACCAGTCCGGCCTTCGCCGCCCCATAGACGGCAGTGCCGGGCGAGGGGCGCGCGGCCGATACGCTGGCGATGTTGACGATGGCACCGCCTTCGGTCTGTCCGGCCATCACCTTGTGGGCTGCCTGGGACATGTGGATCGAGGCGAGGAGGTTGAGCGCCACAATTGCCTCCGAGAAGCGCGGCGAGGCGGATGCGGCATCGGCATGTGGCGAGCCGCCGGCATTGTTGACGAGAATGTCAAGACGGCCATGACGCTTGACGACTGCCTCGACGATCTGCGTGCATTGATCGGCATTGCGCACATCGCCGCCGACAAAGTCGGCTCGGCCGCCGCTAGCCTGCGGGAGAGCCTCCGGCTCGTTGCGGGCGCACACGATCACGCTCGCGCCGGCGGCAAGCAGAGCTTCGGCGATGGCGCGGCCGATGCCCTTGGTGCCGCCGGTGACCAGCGCAACCTTCCCGGTCAGCGAAATCCGCGTTGGGTCCACCGTCGCCATCTCTATCCTCTCCTGTTCCGGCTGTAGCCTCGCCTCGTCCACCTTCATTCGTCCGAAAGGACGATGCCCCCGTGGCGGCTTCGCCTAGTGTGCCATGATAGTGCGGACACACGAATTGCCGCCTGACGAACCAAACGGGCATCGATGAACAATATCCACGATTCCGGCTGGGAGTTTTCAACGATCCCCGCACTGTCGGCGCGCGCCGCAGAAATCTACGGCTACGAAACCGCTCTGGAAGACGGGGCAGCGACCTTCACCTTTGTCGAGCTCGACTCAATGCGGCGCCGCGTGGCGCGCGCAATGATCGCGGCAGGAATTGGCAATGGCGACCGGGTCATGATCTGGGGCCCGAATTCGTGGAAGTGGTTTGCCACTGCGCTCGGGCTAGTCTCGGTCGGCGCGGTACTCGTGCCGGTCAGCACCCGCTTCAAGGGCGCCGAGGTCAAAGACCTCATCGAACGCAGCGGCGCCACCGTGATGTTCTCCTGCGGCGAGTTCCTGGGCAAATATTATCCCGACCAGCTTCCGATTGAGGCGCGGGCGATGCTGCGCAATCTCGTCGTGTTCGATGGAGCGCGGCCCGGCGAGGCGTCATGGGACGATTTCCTTGCCGCCGGCGAGCTCGTAACGCCGGACGATCAGGTTGCACGCGAGAGCGAGGTTGGCCCCGAAGATCTGTGCGACCTCCTCTTTACGTCAGGAACGACCGGCTATCCAAAGGGCGTGATGTACGGGCACCGGCAGTGCCTCAAGGTGCTCGATGCATGGGCGACGCGGGTTGGCATCGGCCGCGGCGACCGTGTTCTGGTCATACCGCCTTTCTTCCATGCCTTCGGGTACCGGTCGGGCGCCATCGTGTCGATGATGCGTGGCGCGGTGCTGATACCGCACCTGACTTATGACGCCGACGAAATCCTGAAGCGTGTCGAACGCGAGAAGGTGAGCGTCATTCCGGGGCCGCCGGCCATCTTCCACGGCATGCTGCAGCACCCGAAGATGAAGGAGTTCGACCGCTCAAGCCTGCGCGTCGGTATTACCGGCGGCGCGGTCGTGCCGTCGACGCTGATACGGCGCATGCGCGAGGATCTGGGCTTCGCCGGCGTGGTCAACGGCTACGGGCTGACGGAATGCGGCGGCTACGGAACCATGTGCAGCGCTGACGACAGCGACGAGCAGATTGCGAACACCGCCGGCAAGCCGTTTCCAGGCACCGAAGTGCGCATCATGGACGAGGACGGCACGCTGCTGCCGGACGGCAAGCCGGGCGAGATCGTCATTCGCGGCTATCTCGTGATGAAAGGCTACTTCAACGATCCGGAAGCAACGGCAAAGACGATCGACGCCAAGGGCTGGCTGCACACCGGCGATATCGGCTATTTCGACGGGAACGGCGATCTGAGGATCGAGGATCGCCTCAAGGACATGTACATCACCGGCGGCTTCAACTGCTATCCCGCAGAGATCGAGCGGCTGATGAGCGCCCATCCAGCAATAGGCCAGATCGCCGTGATCGGCGTGCCGGACGAACGCATGGGCGAGGTGGGCAAGGCGTTTGTCGTGCTGCGGCCGGGCGCCAGCGCGACCGAGGCGGATCTGATCGCCTGGGCGCGCGAGCACATCGCCAATTTCAAGGTCCCGCGTTACGTCGAGTTCCGCGAGGCGTTGCCGACCAGCCCTCAGGGCAAGGTGCTGAAGACCGAATTGCGGAATGAGGAAAACGCGGTGGCCTGAGCGGCCGCAGCGATATCCTACTGCGTGCCGTAGACCGGCTTTGCCGGCGGGCGCTCCCTCATCAGGTCGATGATCCGGTCGCCCAGTTCGGCCGCCTCCCAGCGGCCGCCCTTGTCGAACTCGGGGCCGTCGTTCCAGCCGAGCGATAGGCTGATCTTGCCGCCGATCAGTTCGAAGACCTGGCCCGTCACATCCGCGGAGCGTTCGCTGGCGAGCCATGCCACGAGCGGCGCCGTGTTCTCCGGTGCGAACACGTCGAAATCGCCCTGTTTCCTGTTCATCATCTCGCCAAATGCCTGTTCGGTCATGCGCGTGCGGGCGTTGGGCGCCAGACAATTGGCGGTGATGCCATAGCGGGCGAGTTCCGCCGCCTGCACCAGGGTCAGCGCGGCGATGCCGGCCTTGGCCGAGGAATAGGCGCTCTGGCCGATCGACCCCTGCAGGCCGGCGGGCGACGATGTGTTGATGATGCGCGCATCGACCGCGCGGCCGGCCTTGGCCTCGGCGCGCCAGTGGTCGACCGCGTGCCGCGATACACAGAAATGTCCGCGCAGATGGACGCGAATAACGGCGTCCCATTCTTCCGGGGTGCAGGACACGAACATGCGGTCGCGGACGAAGCCGGCATTGTTCACGACGGCATCGAGCCTGCCGAAAGTGTCGATCGCAGTCTTCACGATACGCGCGCCGGCCTCCCAGTCGGTGACGTCATCGCCATTGGCAACCGCTTCGCCGCCCGCTTTGCGGATTTCGTTCACGACCTCGTCCGCAGGTTTTTCCGCCGTCGCGTCGCCATGAGTGCCGACGCCGAGATCGTTAACGACCACTTTCGCGCCTTCGCCGGCAAGCGCCAGCGCATAGGCACGGCCCAACCCGCGTCCTGCTCCGGTGACGATAACGACGCGTCCCTCGCAAATTCCCATGATCACTCCGTATTCAGTTTGAGCCGCACCGCGCGCGCGTCGCCGGACACCCGCCGCCTGTCGGGCTCGGGTTCGGCAAGCGGTTCGCATTCGGCGAAGTCGGTGAGCGACTGGCGCGCCAGCCGCTGATATTCCCCGTCGCCGTCATTCTTCCAGACGATTGCCTTGGCGGGCAACTCCCGCAGGATCCTCGCCGGGTTGCCGGCGATCAGGCTGCGGGCAGGGGCATTCATGTCGGATTTGACGAGGCTGAGCGCGCCGACAAGGCATTCCGCGCCGATCACCGCATCGTCGAGCACGACCGCGTTCATGCCGACCAGCGCGTTCTCGCCGATCGTCGCACCATGCACGATCGCGCCATGGCCGATGGTGGCGCCGCGGCCGATCACGCAGTCGGACCCGGCGCCGGTGTGAAGGGTGCAACTGTCCTGGATGGAGCTGTCGCCCTCCACCACGATGCGGCCGAAGTCTCCGCGCAAAGAC
This sequence comes from Rhizobiaceae bacterium, assembly GCA_017643025.1. Classification (GTDB taxonomy): domain Bacteria; phylum Pseudomonadota; class Alphaproteobacteria; order Rhizobiales; family Rhizobiaceae; genus RCIO01. The sequence continues at coordinate 236,567 of JAEPOG010000004.1, read as the reverse complement.
GCACCCGCTCCGATGTAGCAGCCGGGGCCGACGATCACGTCGCCGATCAGCGAGGCGGTCGGATGAAGGAACGAGCTCGGGTCGACGACCGGCCGGATGCCTTCAAACGAATAGCAGGGCATCCGATCTAAAGCCTCTCGATGATTGTCACATTGGCCTGGCCGCCACCCTCGCACATGGTCTGCAGGGCGTAGCGGCCGCCGCGCCGCTCAAGTTCATTGAGCATGGTGGCCGTGATGCGCGCGCCGGTGGCGCCGAGCGGATGACCGAGCGCTATGGCGCCGCCATTCACGTTGACCTTCTCGTGCGGGATGCCGAGTTCCTTCATCCACGCCATAGGGATCGACGCGAATGCCTCGTTGCACTCGAAGAGGTCGATGTCATCGATCGACATTCCCGCCTTTTCCAGAGCGTGGTGCGTTGCCGGTATTGGCGCCGTCAGCATCCAGACAGGATCGTCGGCGCGCACGCTCATATGATGGATGCGGGCGCGCGGCTTGAGGCCATGCTCCTTCACTGCCTTTTCCGATGCGACGAGCAGGGCCGCCGAAGCGTCGGCATTCTGGCTCGAAACGCCTGCCGTCACCCGTCCACCTTCGGTCAGCGGCGCAAGCGAAGCCATCTTTTCCAGCGACGTGTCGCGGCGCGGCGTCTCGTCGTGTGCGAAGTCGCCGACAGGCGCGATCTCGTTGTCGAAGCGCCCATCTTCGATCGCAGCGATCGCGCGCCGGTGTGATTCCAGCGCAAACGCTTCCATTTCCTCGCGTGTGATTTGCCATTTCTCCGCGATCATTTCGGCGGAGCGGAACTGGCTGACCTCCTGGTCGCCATAGCGTTCGAGCCAGCCCGGCGAAGTGCGGAACGGGTCGGGAAAGCCAAATTCGCGCCCGGCCATCATCGCTCCCGAGATCGGGATCAGGTTGAGGTTCTGCACGCCACCGGCAACGACGAGATCCTGCTGGCCGCTCATCACCCCCATTGCCGCAAAATGCACCGCCTGCTGTGCGGAGCCGCACTGGCGGTCGACCGTGACGCCCGGCACATGCTGCGGCATGCCAGCGACCAGCCAGCAGGTACGGGCAATATCGCCGGCCTGCGGGCCGAGCGTCTCGACGCAGCCGAACACGACGTCGTCGACTGCCGCAGGGTCGATGCCGGTGCGCTCCATCAGCGCCTTGATTGAATGGGCGCCGAGATCGGCTGAGTGCATTGCGGCCAGCGATCCCTTCTTGCGACCGACGGGCGTGCGGACTGCGTCGATGATGTAGGCTTCAGCCACCGGCGGCCTCCCTTGCGAAAGTGCGCTCGGCACCGAGCGGTTGCGAAAAGACCCGCTGGGCAACACGTTCCTGATGGAAGCGCGGATCGCCCCACCAGCTTGCCAGCGCCAGCGCGCGCTTAAGGAAGAAATGCACGTCGACTTCCCAGGAATAGCCCATCGCGCCGTGAATCTGCACGGCGGTACGGCAGGCGATGTCGGCGGCTTCCGCAGCAGCCAGCTTGGCGTGGGATACGCGGGCGCGCGAATGGATGTCGCCGCTGTCGAAACCGCCCGCGGCCGCATGAACAACGGGCCGCGTGAACTCGATATTCACCTGCGCTTCTGCAAGCAGGTGTTTGACCGCCTGATACGAACCGATCGGCTTGCCGAACTGGTTTCGCTCTATGGCATAGGCGACGGCGAGATCGACCGCGCGCTGCGCAATGCCCAGAAGCTGCGCGGCAGCGAACAGCGCCCCGCGATCCACGGCCTTGTCGAGATCGGTGGCGATGTCGTCCACATTTGCGATGGCTGCGACAGGGCAGGGGCGGTCTGCCAGCGAATGGAGACGGCGGAACGGATCGATGCTCTCCTGCCGCTCCAGTTCCAGATCGGAGCGTTCGCACAGATAGAGCTCGCCGCCCGATACCGCGAGGATCGCCCCGGCCGCATCGGCGTCGGCGATGAACGGATTCTGCGGATGTTTGACTGCGACGGTGATGTCGCCGGCAAGCGCTCTCTCGAGGAGTTTTTCGGCGCGGGGGTCGCGGGCGACAGCCGCCAGGAGCGGCAGCGCCACGCCGGCATTTTCGACCAACGGCTCGGGCAGGCAGGCATAACCGCAGGCCTCGGCGACGAGCACAAAATCAGCCTCGCTGAGGCCGAGCCCACCCCGTTCCTCGGGCACAAGCACGCCCTGCAGGCCCATTTCGACGATTTGCCGCCAGCGTGCTTCGTCGCGCGGCTTGTCACTCGCCATCATTCGCCGCAAATCAGCCGGCTGGCAGTGGTCGGCAAGCAGACTGCGCACCGCGTCGGCCATCATCTGTTGTTCTTCAGTGAAGCGGAAATCCATTCCCGTCACCCGCGCGGCAGGCCGAGCATGCGCTCGGCGATGATGTTCTTCTGGATTTCGTTCGATCCGGCATAGATCGGCCCGGCGAGCGAAAAGAAGTATCCGTCGAGCCAGCGCGTTTCGTCATCAACCGCTGGCGCTGTCCTCACCAGCTCCGCTCGCGCGCCGAGAATCGACAGCGCCGTACGGTGGATTGCGATGTCCATTTCCGACCAGAAGATCTTGTTGGTCGATGCTTCCGCCCCGATCGTCCCGCCGGCCATCAGCCGCGACGCAGTCTGGTAGATGGAAAGCGCATAGGCTTCTGTCTCCATGAACGAGCGGACGACCGCAGCGCGGGTTTCCGGCCCGCACTGCTTCTCGTGCGCACGGTAGAGTTCTACCAGCCGTTTCGCCGCCATCTGGAAGCGGGCAGGGGAACGCAACATCAGCCCGCGTTCGAATCCGGCGGTTGCCATGCAGATCTTCCAGCCTTCGCCTTCCTTGCCGAGCCGATTGAAAGCCGGGACCCGAGCTTCCTCCAGGAATATTTCGGCAAACCCGGTCTCGCCATCGATCTGGGCGATCGGCTGGAGGCGCACACCGGGCGCATCGAGCGGGAAGAAGATCAGCGAAAGCCCCCTGTGCCTCTCCGATTCCGGGTCGGTCCGGAACAAGCCGAAAGCCCAGTCGGCAAAAACCGCGCGAGATGACCATATCTTGTGGCCCGACAGCACGTAGTCACCGCCGTCACGGTGCGCCGATGCGCGCACGGCGGCAAGGTCGCTGCCTGCCTGCGGTTCGGACCATGCCTGCGCCCAAATCTCGTCGCCAGCGGCCATCTTCGGCAGGAAGCGCGCTTTCTGCTCGGGCGTGCCGAACTCCATCAGCGTCGGGCCCAGCAGGAAGATGCCGTTCTGGTTGACGCGTAGGGGCGCCCCGGCGCGCCAGTATTCTTCCTCGAAGATCAGCCAGCGGATGAGATCGAGCCCGCGCCCGCCATATTCCTCCGGCCAGGTGACCATGCCCCAGCGGCCCTCCGCCAGCCTGCGCTCCCAGTCCCGGTGGGCCTCGAAACCCTCGCGCGAAGCATCGAAGGAAGGCAACGGCGAAGCCGGCACATTGGCTTCCATCCAGTCCCGCACCTCTGCGCGGAACGCCTCTTCCTCGGGAGAGTAGGTCAGATCCAACGTGGCACTCCGGTCAGCTCTCGCCGGCCTGTTTCTTGTTGGCCGCCACCATGCTCTTTGCATCCTGCCCGCCGAGCGGATTGCCGGTCGTCAGGTCGCCCTGCGCGTGGGCGAAATGGTGCATGTGATACTGCGCGTCCATCGCGGTGCGTTTGCCGCGCAATTCCTCGACATGGTTCACCGCCTGCTTGGTGAGCCAAAGCCCGAGGCGCGGCTGCGCGGCGAGCTTGAGCGCCATCGCCTGGACCTCTTCCTTCAGAGTCTCGCGCGTCACAATGCGATTGACCATGCCGAACTGCTCTGCGCGCTGGGCGGTCATGCGCTCGCCCAGCAGCAGAAATTCCTTGGCGATACGTGGCGGCAGCTCGAATGCGTGGGCAAAATATTCCACCCCGGGAATACCCATTCGCACCACGGGGTCCTGGAAGAATGCGTCCTCGCTGGCGACGATCAAGTCGCAAACCCATGCAAGCATCAATCCGCCTGCAACGCATGCCCCCTGGACGGCGGCGATTGTCGGCTTTGGAGCGTCGCGCCAGCGGCGGCACATGCCGAGATAGACTTCCTGCTCGCGCGTATAGAGCATTTCCGCGGCCGGCTTGTTGATGTGGTCGGCCCACAGGAGACGACGTTCAAAGCTCTTCGCGACATCGCGTCCGGGCGTGCCGATGTCGTGGCCCGCCGAGAAGTGCTTTCCTTCGCCGGCAAGCACGATGACCTTGATCCCGTCGTCATTGACCGCGCGCTGGAACGCGTCGTCCAGCGCATAGGTCATCTGCGAGTTCTGCGCGTTGTTGTATTTCGGGCGATCCATGACGATCCACGCCACGGGCCCGTCCGTTTCGTAACGGACCGGCTGCTCGGTTTCGTAGGCGATGTCGGCTTTGCGGGGAGGGACAAGATCGTCCATCGGTGCGGCCTTTCTGCTTGTGTGCGAAACTATGAGGGGCATTGTGCACCGCAATCGTCCAAAGGGACTAACGGGATCTGCGGAGGGCGCCCCAGGACTACCGGTCGCGTTCGGCGAGCGGCCGCAATTGCGTGTGCTCGTACGCAAGTCGCTGCAGAGGTACCAACACCAGCGGATCGGAAATCTGCGCCGGTTTTCGTCTGGTCAGATCGACATGGATCGAAACGTAGTGCGCGCTGGCCGCACGAACCTCGCGGGTCAGGTTCCACAGTTCGTGGAAATGCTTCAGCAGGCGCCCGTCGCTGGAGACGATGCGGCTGTCGATGCGCAAGTCGTCGCCTTCGACCAGTTCCTTTTCGTAGCGGACGCGCTTCTCCAGCCGGAACATGCCGCAAAAGGCGCGCCGGATGTATTTCTCATCGACGCCAAAGGCATCGAAGAGCGCGCTTTCCGCGCGGTCAAATACATGGTCGTACCAGGACACATTCATATGCCCATTGGCGTCGATCCAGTCGGGCACGACCTGTCCCCGGAAGCCGACAAACGGCGAAGGCGTGGAGTGAGGCAAATCCTTCGCCTCGGACTCTCCGCTCAAGCGTCAGCCTCCGCCTTCTCCATTTCCTCGAGACGCGCGTCGAGTTCGGCTGCTGGGCATGTGAAGCGCACTTTCCCGCGCTCGACAATCATGGCCCGGTCGGCATAGGGCGCGGTGACCTGCAGGTGCTGCTCGACGATCACGACCGCCGTACCCGTCTCTGCCCAATTGCGGAGAAACGCCAGAATCGGCGGCAACAGTGCCTGCGCCAGACCCATTGAGGGTTCGTCGCACAGCAGCACCTTCGGCTGGGCTACGAAGGCCTGTCCGAGCGCAAGCATCTGCTGCTGCCCGCCGGAAAGGTCGCGCGCATATTGCCGGCGACGTTCCTTCAAGATCGGAAAGACGGAGTAGATTTCCTCTACCGCCTTGTCGAAACCCTCGCGGTCGCCGCGCCGGGCCGCGGCTCCCATGCGCAGGTTGTCGAAGACACTGAGCTCCGGAAAGACTCGGTGACCGTCGAAGACCAGCCGCAGGCCTTCCTTGGCGATTGCCTCCGGCGCCATTCCCTGAATCGGTTTGCCCTCAAGCAGCACCTCTCCCGAGGTTGGCTTGTTGAAGCCGGCGATTGCGCGCATCAACGTTGATTTGCCCGCTCCGTTTTCGCCGCCGATCAGCAGGATCTCGCCCGCCTTCGCTGTCAGCGATACATCCTCCAGCACCGGCACGATGCCATAGCCGGCATTGAGATTGTTGACTTCAAGCACGACGGCCTCCGACAAACATATGCTGGACGGCCGGATCTTTCGCTACAGCGTCGGGGGCGCCCGAGGCGACGATGCGACCTTGTTCCATCACCGTAATGGTGTCGGCGATGCCCCATACGAGATCGAGATCGTGCTCGACCAGTATGATGGTTTTGCCAAGCTGGCGCGACAGGAACCGCACGAGTTTCGAGAAGTTGGCCCGCTCGCTCTGGGAGAGACCGGCAGCCGGTTCATCGAACATGATGATCGACGCTTCCTTGAGCACGGTGCGCATCACTTCCACCAGCCGCCTCTGGCCATGCGACAAGAGCTCGGCACTGTCTTCCCTGAACTCTTTCTCAAGGGCATTGGCCAAGAGCTCGACATCGCTGCTGGCATCGCCCGTTCGGGCATCGATGCCGACCCTCAAATTGTCCCACAGCGAGAACTGGGGGTAGATCCGCGGGGTCTGGAACGTGCGTCCGATACCCAAGTTCGCAATGCGGTCGGCTGCCATCCGAGTGGCCTGACGACCGTTGATCACAAACGATCCGGAATTCAATCGAGACAGGCCGGAGAGCACGTTGAGCAGGCTCGTCTTGCCGGATCCGTTTGCGCCGATCAGGCCGTGGATCTCGCCTTTGCGGACCTTCAGATCGGCGTTGTCGACCGCAACCACTTCGCCGAATTTCTTCGTTCCGCCACGTACCTCCACGACGGTCTCGTCGGTTGGCTCGACGGGCTTTCCTCCTTTCAGCCGATCGAGGAAAGCGTCGACGCGGAAAGCCTGTTCGCCACGGCCCGTGACCCTGCGCTTCGCGCGCCAGCGCTCGATTGAACCCACGACGCCATCCGGGAAGAGGATGACGGTCAGGAGCGTCAGGAAGCCGTATATCAGCAGCCGGTATTCCACGAACTGCGCAAGCGCAATGTTGGGCAGGATGAAGACAATCCAGATGCCGATGATCGGCCCGAGCATCTGACCCCGCCCGCCAACGACGACCGCGAAGAAGAAGACGAACGAAAGCTCGACATTGAACCCTTGCGGACTGACGAACGAAACAGCGGGAAGGTAGAGGATGCCGCATATGCCGGTGCCGATGGCGGCGATCACGAATGCCGTAAATCGCATATAGCCGGGCTTGATCCCGAGCGACCTTGCGCCCTCCGGGCTCACCGCAGCCACGCGCATCTGACGTCCGAGCCGCGACCGGCGGATGAAATAGTGCACCCAGAGCGCAAGCATCGGATAAAGCGCGACAATGATGGTCAGGGGTGTGAGGCCGAACAGCGTCTCATGATGCAGCGCCTCGATCTGCACGCTGATGCCATTGATGCCGTTCGTCCAGCGATCGAGGGACATAAGAAGCTGCGGAAAGACGATGGCGGCAGACAGCGTGACAAAGCCGAGATGGAAATATTGCACGCGCAGGGCTGGCAGGGCGAAGAGCAACCCGCCAAGCGCCGCTGCACCGAGGCCGATTCCCGCCGCCAGGACGAATGGATAGTCGTGCAGCCCAAAGAAGATTGCCGTGACATATGCGCCGAGGCCAAGGATGACACCCTGGCCGAAGGACTTCTGGCCCGCATCGACGAACAGAAAGTTCTGGAAGATCGCCGCCGCGATGTAGATGTTGACCAGCTGGAAGGTGTGAACCCAGTAGGAGTTGCCCAGCAGCGACGGCACGAAGCCGGTTACCGCGATGAACGACATCCCGATCCATACCTGCGGAAGGTCCGAGGAGAACCGAGGTTTCGCCCGTTCGGCCATGTTGGTCTCGCGAACGTCCGCCGTTTCCGAAACTGCCATCGTCACACCCGCCTGGCCGAAGAGCGTCCGAAGAGACCCTGCGGCCGCAGCATCAAGATCGCGATGAGAAGCAACAGCGAGGCAAGATCCTGGTAGGCGCCGCCGATCTTGTAGGCGGTCAGCATGCCGACGACGCCGACCAGCGGACCGCCGATCAACGTCCCAAGATTGCTCCCGATGCCGCCCACAACGGCCGCAACGAAGCCGTTCAGGATGTAGCGAAGTCCTGCATCAGAGCTGATCGAGATGACCGGCGCGACGAGGAAGCCGGCGGTTCCGACCATCAGGCCGCTGATACCGAAGGCGACTATCTGAAGTCGACGGACAGGCAGGCCGGCTGCGCGGGCTGCATCAAAGTCCTGCGATAGCGCGCTGATCGCCAAGCCCAAGAATGTCTTCCTCAGGAAAAGACGCATCGCGATGAACCAGAATATCATGCAGCCGATCGCCAGTGCGTAGGCGCCCGGAGTGCGCACCCCGAGGATCCTGAACGAGGGCACAACGCTTTCAACTGTGTAGGCGAACGGGCCCTGGGTAATGAGGACTGCGGCTCCGAGGATCACTGAAACCGAGACCGTCGAGATGATCCATGAGTCCTGCTCGACCGACGATCGCAGCGGAAGCAGGGTTACCCATCCCTGAAATGCAACAAGCGCCGCCACCAGCAGACCGGCGACTGGCAGCATAAGCAGCCACCATCCCAGTTCCACCTGGTTGGCCAGGAAGAATGCGGCGAACCCGCCCAGCACGAGCATGTTGCCCTGGGCAAAGTTCAGAATGCCTGTTGCGCCGTGCACGATGTTGAAGCTCATCGCTATCATCGCGAAGATCGAGCCGATTGCTATGCCGCGTACGGCGATAACAGTTATCTCGAGGAGCATGTCGCCCGTCCTCCTGAGCGGCGCGATGCCGCGTTCATGGCCATGATGCATGCGCGCATTCTGGCGCATCTCTGCTTGCGGTCAGAGTGATGCTGTCGCCGTTCGGCATCATCGTTCGAACGGACTAAGCAAGGGGGCCGCGCAAGTCAGCCGAAAACGGCCCGAGCTTTCTCGAGGCTGAACCGAGCTGCGTCAGCCGCAGTCATTGCGACGAACTCCGGAGAGATGATCTCCACGCTGAAGTGGACCGCCGTGCCTGTGGCGTCGAGAGCCCGGGCGAAACCGGGCAGGTCGAACGCTCCGTCCCCGCACGCACGGCGGCGCAGGGTGTCTTCCGCAAGCGGCCCGGCGGGAATGGCGTCGGCATCATTGACTTGGACCGCGAGAATGCGGTCGCGTGGAATGCGAGAGATCTCCGACACTGACATGCCACCCCTGAACAGGTGCCAGCAATCGACCATCAGACCGGCATTGTCGGCTTCGAGATATTCGACTGCCGTAGCGATGTCGGGAATATTGCTCCAGGGAACGAATTCGAGCGCTACTGATATGTCGGCGTCGGCGGCGCGAGAGCACAGCTCGACGAACCGTTCAATCATCTCGCTTTGTCGAATGCCTCTTTGCCCGAAATCCCCGCCCACGGAAATAACCGATGCGCCGATGGCGGTCGCTGCGGCGAGGCACGCTGTTTCAGCTTCGCGCCCTTTCGCGGAATCCAGAAACCAGTCTGTAAGAAACTCGATGCCGCGATGATTCATGCCGGCTTCGTCGAACATCGCTCGAAGCGCATAGTCGTCATGGCCAGCCGTGCGCTGTTCGAGATAGTCGCGATAGTGCAGCCACAGACCGTCATAGCCTGCTGCCTGGCACGCGGTGAGGCGCTCGGGCAGAGGGTGCCTCGACGCCCGTTCGCGGCCTGGCATCAGGCCCGATATCGTATAGGACGAGCACGTATAGTGTCGGGTCATCCATCAGGTCTGCCCTCCAAGCATGCGCAACGAAGCGTCCGAAAAGACTAGAACTCAGTTCGCCGACAGGGGCCGTTTCCGAGCGTGAATGCCTTAGTCCACACGGACGATGTGAGATTGACCGGGTGTCGCATTCAATTCTGACGGCTTGTCAGGAGGAGATACCCATGAGCTATTTCGAACACTGGGCGAAGGACGGCGTTGTCAGCCGCCGCGCCGCGATTGCAATGGCCGCAGTGGCAGCTGTCGGGCTTTCCGCCAGTGCCGGCTTCGCGCAGGAGACATTCAAGATGGGCGGGCTTACGTCCGTGACCGGCGGGGGAGCCTCGGTTGGCGTCTCCTCGACCGAAGCATGGAAGCTCGCGGCCGAGGACATCAACGCCAGCGGCGGCATTCTTGGCAAGCAGGTCGAGTTGATTATCGCGGACTCGATGACAGATCCAACGCATGGGGTCAGCGAAGCACGCCGCCTCATCGAGAATGAGGGCATCGACGCGCTGGTCGGCCCGGTTACCAGCCAGGAAACCATTCCCGTGGTCGCCGTTACGACGGAAGCGGGGATCATGCAGATCACGACGGCCGCGTCCTCGACGCTTACGCCCGAAGTCGGCCCCTATCACTTTTCGACATCGGTCACCGCCGTCAACCAGATGATCCCGAATGTCGACTACGCGGTTGACGTTCTGGGCGCCAAGAACATTGCGATCATCTCCGACAATGGCGGCATGTCCAAAGCAGGTGTTTCCGAGATCATCGGATACCTGAAGGACGAAAAAGGCTTGGAGCCTGTCGCAGTTCAGGAGTTCGCATTCCGCACCGAAGACATGACCCCGCAGCTGTTCTCGCTGCGCAGCGCCGGCGCCGATGCGGTGCTCTTCCTCGCCTCGCTCGGCGACGATGCACGCAAGCTTCTGGAAAACCGTCTCGATATCGGCTGGGATGCGCCTGTGCTCGCAAACCAGACGATGACGAACTACGCGGTCGGCAACGCCCGGATAGCTGGTGAAGAAGCTTTCGAGGGCGTCTACTCCACCCAGTTCGTCGGCATGACCTATTGCGATGGCGATCCGGTGGGCGAAAGCCCCTTCGCGAAGTTCGTCACCAGTGCGCGCGAGCGCGTTCCGAATGTGGACAAGCTCGGCGGAGCGGCTTCGCTGACGCCTTTCTACATTGAACCGATGATTCTCGCAGCCGCTATCAACGGTGCGGGAACCGCCGAAGGCCCTGTTGTCGCCAAATGGCTCGAAGAAAACTCGGACAAGGTTGAGCCAATCATCGGACCGATCTCGGTAAGCGACAAGAACCATTTCATGCCCGCTCCCGAAGCGATCAAGGTGGTCAAGGAACCCCACCTTGTCCGGGAAGACGGCCTGACCCAACGCGCCGATTGCGGCATGTAATTACACTCCCGAAGCACTACCAACTGCCAGGCCGGGTGATCTTCGCCCGGCTTTTTTTGCGCAGGTCTCATGCTGCCCTGCGGTATGGCTAACCTACCGTTTTTCCTTATGTTATTCGGCCCTCAGCGTGATGCCGCAGTGCACCAATTTTTGACGTTGGTGATGAATTATCGACGCGCTTTGAAATTATTTGACAAACTGTCGAATTACCGACAACAATGTCAAATATGAGCTGCAAGCGACGCAGCTTGGGAGGACGTCGAAGTGTCCCGAAACGCGAGTCGGATTCGACCGACCATGGCGCAGCTGCCGTGGCGGAGCGAGGTCTGCCAAGCTCGCCCAAGGATGAAGCGGACCCCGGCGACACGCGCAGGAGGAGATCAGAATGACATTTCATCCCCGTTCGGTAGTTGAGTTCGGTCTGTTCTTCACGAAGGTTTCCGACAGCCTGCTTTCGGGGGCGCCGCTGGAGACGTCGTCCGAACTGATACGGACGCAGCTTGCGGCTTGTGCGGTAGCGGTCCGCGTCGAAAACCGGATGTCGACGGGTTCTGGCGCGGTTACAATCGTGGGTGATCTTGTTGGCGACGCGGAGTTGGAAGGCTGCGACGAATATCCGCTTTCGACTACTCCCGCGGAGGAGGCTCGGCTCGCAGCCATGCTGCGCGATTACCATCACGTCTCCGCTTCCGTCACCAGCGATGCCGACGAAAACAGGTATACGTTGTACGTTTTCCGGAAGGCAGGGACGCAGGGTTTCGACACCGAAGAGGCGTCGGTCTGCGAGATCCTGGTGTCCCAGCTGGCGAGGGGCATGGAGCTTTCGGCCCGCCTTGGTGCGAGCGAAATCGAGCGCAATCTCTATTCCAGCGTGATGGACCGGTTGTGCGTCGGTGTTGTCATCATCGAACTCAACGGGCGCATCACCAAGTGCTCGACAACTGCCGAGGAGGCGCTTGCAGCACGTGACGGCCTCCAGATTCAAGCGGGCAAGCTGCGCGCAACCTGCGCAAAGGAAGATCGCGAGCTGCAGGCAGCGATCAAGGCCGCAGCCCAGGGCGTGATCGACGGTGACTTTTCCGTCACGCGCGGGCTTTCGCTCACGAAGCTATCCGGCAGCCGCAATCTCGGAGTGATCGTCCAGCCCGTGGCAGGCAGGGCGGGGCAGACACAGTCGGCCTCTGTGGCCGTCTACATCCGCGATCCGGAAGCCAACTCGGATGTGGAGGGCGAACTCGTTCGCCAGCTGTTTGACCTGACACCTGCTGAAGCCGCCGTTGCGCGTCGCCTGACTGCTGGCTTGACGCTAGAAGACGCTGCAGCTTCGCTCGCGATTTCCCGCAATACGGCGCGCGCGCATTTGCGTTCGATCTTCTCCAAGAGCGGCATTACGCGCCAGACCGAACTTGTGCGACTCATGCTCAATTCGGCCGCCGTTCTCGGCGAGCGGCCACGCCAGGTTGCCTGATACCATTCGTTCGCGTCCTCCCAGAGCGAACCGCGGCCCGTAAGGTTTCCTTGCGGGCCGCACTGCCGGTCGGCGGGTGCTGATGGCATTGTCAGGCGGCACCTGTCCGATCGGACGATGCAAGGCGCTGGCCGCCGCGGGACCTTCTTCTGGAAGTTCCATCCAGCCGTCGAGGCATCCATGAACAAGGGTCCGTTTTCTAATATGGCTTCAACCGGATCCGATCCAAGCGCCTCGTGGCTCGGAGAGGCTGACCGCATGCTTGGTCTGCTCCATGAGGGTTTTCCCGCTATCCAGGACATGGATGCCGTGGATGCGCGTGCTGCGGTCGCGGCGCGCGCCCGGCCGGTCGAGAACATCGACGATGTGCGCTCGGCTGAGGACCGCAGGATCGCGGACGGATTGCGGGTACGCATCTATCGGCCTTGGTCGGAGCCGCAAGGTGAAACCCCGGCGATTCTGTTCCTGCATGGGGGCGGCTTCGTCTTCTGCAGCATCGAGAGCCATGACGGCTTCTGCCGTCGGGTTTCGAAGAACACGAGCAGTGTTGTGGTGTCGGTCGACTACAGGCTGGCGCCTGAGCATCGCGCACCGGCTGCGGCCGAAGATGCCTATCTCGCTCTAACCTGGCTCTCCGATAACGCTGCCGAACTCGGCCTGGACCGCAATCGCATCCTGGTTGCCGGCGACAGCGCCGGCGGCAACCTTGCGGCGGTTGCATGCCTGATGGCGCGAGATCGGGGTTCGGCGATGCCGCTGGGCCAAGTGTTGATCTATCCTGTTATCGCCCCCGACTTCCAGACCGAGAGCTATCGCAGCTATGCGACCGGGTATTTCAACACGCGCGCAGCGATGCAATGGTACTGGTGCCACTATCTGGGCGGTGAAAAGCTGCCGGAACCAGCGGAATACGCCGCGCCGCTTTGGGCTGCGACCCACTCCGGGCTGCCGCCGGCGCTGGTGTATACGGCTGGGCGAGACCCCCTTTGCAGCGAAGGTGAACAGTATGCCACAGCGCTGCGCGCGGCCGGTGTTCCCGTCCGGCACCGCAATTTCCCGGACCTCTTTCACGGATTCGCGACAATCCCGGGATTTGGCCCCGCCGAAGGCGCGCTCAAGGTGCTCTGGCGCGACATCGACGGCTTCCTCGGACTTCAGAAGGAGGTGTCGGCATGACGGAATCACGTGTTCCGGATAGCGGGTCTCTCGACTGCAGCGTGCTCGTCGTGGGGGCTGGATTTGCCGGCCTGTACGCGGTCTACGCCGCGCGAAGGCTGGGCCATTCGGTCATCGGGATCGAGGCCGGCGAGGATGTCGGCGGCACCTGGTACTGGAACCGCTATCCGGGCGCGCGCTGCGATGTGGAAAGCGTCGACTATTCATATTCGTTCGATGCAGACCTTCAGCGCGATTGGCGCTGGACAGAGCGCTACGCAACGCAGCCGGAAATACTTGCCTACGCGCGCCACGTCGCGGACCGCTTCAAGCTGCGCCGGCACTACCTGTTCAAGGAACGCGTGACCGCCGCCTCGTTCGACGAGGCGGATGCCGCATGGGCGGTGCAGCTGGCAGGCGGCGGCAGCCTTCGTGCGCGCTGGATCATATTTGCCGCAGGTAGCCTGTCGACGCCAATCCGGCCGGACATTCCGGGCATTGATAACTTCACGGGCGAGACGCTGTTTACCGCACGTTGGCCGAATGAACCGGTATGCTTCGAAGGCAAACGGGTAGGCGTGATCGGCACGGGTGCCTCGGGCATCCAGTGCACGCCGATCATAGCACGGTCGGCGGCAAAGCTGACGGTGTTCCAGCGCTCGCCGAACTACAGTGTTCCGGCATTCAACAGGACCATTCCCGATGACGAGTGGGCGCAGATACAGGCGTCCTATCCCGAGCGCCGGCAGAAATCCTTCGCCAGCGGTGGCGGCTCACCGCATGAGATCGATCCGCGGGAGGTATGGGATATCGATGGGGCGGAGCGTGAGGCGCTGCTCGAAAACGGCTGGAAGAAGGGTGGGGTGCTCTTTGCCAAGATATTTCAGAAGCAGACCACGGACGAGAGCGTCAACGCGCTGGCGCGAGATTTCGCCGAAAAGAAGATTCGCGCCATTGTTTGCGACAAGTCGCTGGCTGACGATCTCATTCCGACCGATCACCCGATCGGCACCAAGAGGATCTGTACCGACAGCGGTTACTTCGAGACGTTCAACCGCGACAATGTCGAACTCGTGAACCTGCGTCGGGATCCGATCAAGGCGATCACGGAAAGCGGCGTCCAAACCGAAAGCGGAACGCACGATCTCGACATGCTGATCTTTGCCACGGGCTTTGACGCCATGACCGGCACGATCACCAGGGTCGACTTCCGTGGGCCCGGCGGACAGAGCATGGCCGAGGCATGGGCCGATGGCCCGAGAACGATGCTTGGCATGATGGTTCCCGGATTCCCAAATCTCTTCAACATCACGGGACCTGGGTCTCCGTCGGTTCTCGCGAATATGATCCTGGGGGCCGAGCAACATGTGGACTTCGCTTTGGGGTTGGTGACCAGGGCGGAGCAGGGCGGCCACACGATGGTGGAACCCAGGCGCGACGCGGCCGATGCATGGACAGCCCATGTAGACGCGATTGCGCGCGGCACGCTCTTCACCCAGGCGAAGTCCTGGTACATGGGCGCCAACGTCGAAGGGAAAAAGCGCACCTTCATGCCCTATATCGGCGGCTTCGGAGCCTATATCCGCGAGTGCGAGGCTATCCGCAGCGCAGGTTACAAGGGCTTCGTGTTCAGTTCCTGAGCGGCTGGCTCGCCCAAGCAGAAGCCGTTGCTAGTCCAACCGCTTCAGCAACTCTTTCGTATAAGGTCTGCATTCGCTGATCCTGCCCTGGCGAGCCTTGAGAGCCCATTCCGGGTCGGCGAGCAGGGCACGTCCGACCGCCAGCACGTCGAAATCGCCCCGTTCGAGCGGCCTGGCCAGCACATCGAGGGACGCAGGCATCGCTTCTTTGAGGCCCGGCCGGTCGAGGCCTGCTCCTCCCACCATGATGACCGGCAGGCCGGTTAGTTTCTTTGTCCAGCCGGCGAGTGTGAGGTCCGCCTCGTCCGGGAATTCAGGCTCCCAGAATCGTCGGGTCGAGGCGTGGAGGATAGACACGCCGGCCTCGACCAGTGGCTCAAGGATGTCGGCAAGCTGAGTCGGCGTTTCGGCCAGTCTGACCTTGTAGTCCTGCTGCTTCCACTGCGAGAAACGAAAGGACAGAGGAAAATCCGACCCAACCCTGTTGCGGATTTCGCGGACGATCTCGACAGCGAACCGCGTGCGTTCCCGGCGGTTACCGCCGAACCGGTCCGTACGCCGGTTGGTGCGCTCCCAGAAGAACTCGTCAATCAAGTAGCCGTGGGCGCCGTGGATTTCGACCCCATCGAAACCAAGTCGCTGTGCGTCCGCGGCAGCACGTGCATACGCGTCAACGATCTCGGCGATTTCGCGGTCGCTCATCGCCTTTGTTGGCTCGGCGTGGTTGGTGAAGGCGTTGGTGTTCGCCGACGGCCCGACGCCCGAAATACCTTTCACCGGCCCCATCCATGACTGCCGGAAAGAGCCCGTGTGCCAGAGCTGAGGGAATATACTGGCGCCAGCCCCCTGAACCGCCTTGCGGACGTATGCCCAGCCGGCGAGCGCGGTTTCCCCGAAAAAGTTGGGTACGTGCTCGTAGCTTGGGGCCGTCGGGTGATCTATATAAGTGGCCTCTGTGATGATGAGGCCAACGCCGCCCTCGGCACGGCGGCGATAGTACTCCGCGACGGCAGGGTGGGGGACGCCGTCGGGACATTTGTAGCGCGACATCGGCGCCATGGCGATGCGGGTCGGAAGGGACCAGTCGCCAAGATCCGCCGGTTCGAACAGCGCCTCTGCCAGCGCTGCGTCAGCGGACCCGGTTTGCATGGACCTCGGTACCATTGCGCATGGTCTCGATGAATGCCTCGAGCGGCGCGGGTTCGGCGATCGGTTGCTCCGCATTCCCCTCGCGCGCCCAGAACGCAGCCCAGCTCGGGAACAGGTCGTGAAAGGCACCGTCATAGGGTTCGCGGCCCGGCCAGCGCATCTTGCGGCTGCCAATCGGCGGTTTGTTGAGATCGGTCGCGTACCAGTAGAGCGGTTGGCGGCGACTGAAGAGCCAGCGCCCGTCGATGCGCGCATAAGCGTCGAAATACATCATCTGCATGATGACCCATTCGGCGCCGGTCTCGTGTTCGTTCTTGGAATAGACAACGCCGATAGCGTTGTCGGCGGCGGTGAACTCGATGATCGTGGTGCCGACATGATGCGAGGTGCCGTCAAACTGCTTGCGCATCGTGTCGTCCAGCCAGTCGCGCAGCGCCTGGCGTCCTCGCTTGCCGCCGCCTGCCGCAACATCGGGCACGAACAGGTTCGCCATCGCATCCATGTCGCGCATGTCGAGCGCCAGCGAATATTTCGAAATGAGCTGGCGTATTTCATCGCGCGATTCCAGCCGGTCCAGCCTATCGCTGATTTCTGAAAGCAGTTCGGTTTCGGATTTCGTCAAAGATCCGCGCTCCGGGGTTTCAGAAGTAGTAGCGGCCTATGATGTCCGCGACGCAGGCGGGCTTGTCCCCGTTTTCGATTTCGATAACGATCCGGCAAGTGGTCTGCACCGCATCGTCGCCGATCGGTTCGGCTTTCGCGAGTTCACCGATTGCGCGCACCCGGCTGCCGGTCGGAACAGGCGCGGGAAACCGCAGTTTGTCGGCCCCGTAGTTCACGCCCATCTTCATGTTCTGGGCTTCGAACAGCTCAGGCAGGAACATGTTGATCAGCGAAAAGGTCAGGTAGCCATGTGCAATGGTTGTGCCGAAGGGACCTTCCTTTGCCCGCTTGGGATCGACGTGGATCCACTGGTGATCGCCGGTTGCGCGTGCAAACAGGTCGATGCGCTCCTGCTTGACCAGCAGCCAGCCGCTCGGTCCCAGCTTGCGCCCGACCGCTTTGATCGCCTCGCCGGGCGAGGTAAAGGTGAACGGTGCCATCATGCGCGCTGGCTCGAAACCGAGACCACTTCACCCGCCATGTATCCGGCATAGTCGCTGGCAAGGAACATCATCACATTGGCGACTTCCCAGACTTCGGCCGCACGCCCGAAGGCCTCCTGGCCGGCCAGCTTGTCGAGTTCGTCCTGCGGCGAAGCCTTCTTGAGGAAGTCGTGCATGGCGATAGACGGCGAAACGGCATTGATCCGGATACCATGTTCTGCCGCTTCCAGGGCGCTACATCGCGTGAACGCCATGACGCCTGCCTTTGCCGCCGCATAGTGAGACTGGCCCTTCTGCGCACGCCAGCCGAGCACCGAAGCGTTGTTGACGATGGCGCCGCATTTGCGCGGGATCATCACCTTGAGCGCGGCTCGGGTCATGCGCATGGTGCCGGTCAGCGTGATGTCGAGAACGCGCGACCATTCATCGTCGGTCATTTCGACGACATTCTTCAGGCCGCCAAGACCGGCATTGTTGATGAGAACGTCGATCCCGCCGAGCTTGTCGTCGGCTGCCGCCACCAGCGACTGGACCTGATCTTCGTCTGTGACGTTGCATATCTGGTGGAAGACCGGGATGCCGGAGCCGATCGCCTCCAGTTTCTGCGCTGCTTCGCCGAGGCGACGTTCGTGAATGTCGGAGATGAAAATGGCCCGGCAGCCTTCTTCGACCGCCTTCCGTGCTGCCGCAAAGCCAATGCCTACCCCGGCGGCTGCAGTAATCAGCACGCTCTTGCCGGCCAGCAATTGGTGCCCTTCAACATACGGTGGAACGGGAACGCTCATTTGCCGGTCAGGCCTCACTTGTTCTTGGATTTGTCGAAGTCCGCGCCGCGCTTCTCGACGAAGGCGTCACGCGCTTCCTGGCTCTCGGCAGTCAGATACGCCTGTGCGGTGAAGCCCTGTTCCCAGCGATAGTGCCGTTCAAGGTCACCATCCTCGACGCCGTTGAGCGCTTCTTTGGCCAGTCCGATGATCGTCGGGCTTTTGGCGGCGATTTTCGCGGCAATTGCGAGCGCAGTCTCGCGCAGCGCCGCGCGCGGCACCACCTTCTCGACAGCACCGAGACGGTAGGCTTCCGAGGCGTCGATCGGTTCGCCGGTGAAGTACATGTGGCGCACCTTCTGCAGCGGGAACATGCGCTGAAGGTGCGCGCCGGCACCGAGCGCTCCGCGATCGACTTCGGGCACACCGAACGTCGCATCTTCCGACGCGACGATGATGTCGACCGCGCCACAAATGCCTATGCCGCCCCCCAGCACATAGCCGTGCACCGCAGCGATTGCGGGCTTCAGCCCGCGATGCAGCGCCCGGAAGGTCTCGTAGTTGCCCGCGTTGACCTCGACGATGCGAGCGGGATGGGCCTGGAGTTCCTTGATGTCCACACCAGCGCAAAAACCCCTGCCTTCGGCACGGATCACGATGGCGCGCACGGTGTCATCGGCGTTCAGCCGGTCGATTTCCTCGCTCAACTCGCGCCAGCCGACGGAGTCCAATGCATTGACCGGCGGATTCTCGATAACGAGCTCCGCAATGCCGGCCTCGATCGCCGTCCAGAATTGCCGCGTCACGAGGCCCTCCGTTTCCGTGCTGCCGGTTTCGCCCTCAGCGCCGCCAGTGCATCGATCTTGTCGCCGGCTTCCCGCATGATGCGCGCAATCAGTTCCTGGCAGCTTTCGAGCCTGTCGATGCGCGCCGCGACCTGACCGCTTGGAAGCAGGCCGTGATTTGGGTCTCCGGCCACGATGCCGCGCTGGACCAGCGTCGGCAGGTTGGCAGCCATGACGGTCTGGCGGAAGCCGCCTTCATCTCCCGACATCACCTTTAGACCGAGCTTGGCCATGCCGACCGGTCCGAGGCCTGCTTCCTTGCCCCATTTGCGGGCGTAGCGCGCGCTCATGGCTAGACGGGCAGGCAGGCTCATATGCTCCAGCCGCCTGAGCTCGTCATTTTCGATAAAGCGTTGCGGCAGGCCGTCGACCGCGGTCGAAACCTTGATGGCAGTCGGGTCCTTGGTCGCGAGGTAACGTTCGAGCGAGGTGTGCGGAACCGGCGAATCCTTTGTCAGGAGGAAACGCGTGCCCATGGCGATGCCGGCCGCTCCCCACGCTAGTGCTGCGACAAGCCCGCGGCCATCTGAAAAGCCTCCAGCTGCGACCACGGGAACATCAACGGCTTCAATTACCTGCGGTAGAAGAATGGTGGTCGGCACCGCCCCTGTGTGCCCGCCACCCTCGCCACCTTGAACGGTGACGACATCGGCGCCAAGTTCCACTGCCTTGATTGCGTGTTTGAGGGCGCCGACTGTTGGCATGCATATGACGCCGGCATCTTTCAGCCGGGCGATCGTTTTTGCGTCCGGCCCGCGCCCGTAAGATACGGCGCGCACCCTGTGCTTGATGACGGCGTCGAGAACCTCCTGCGCATTCGGCTGGAACATGTGAAAATTGACGCCGAACGGCCTGTCGGTGCGCTCCTTCACATCGAGGATCGATGCTTCGACCTGACCCGGTTCGATGGTAGCGCCTGCGAGGAATCCGAACCCGCCGGCATTGCAGGTGGCCGCCGTGAGTTTTGCGTCGGCGACCCAACCCATGGCGGTCTGGACCACGGGATAGCGGCAGCCGAGCTTGTCGCACAGAATTGTGTGGAGCGGGTCCGTCATGTGAATGAGCCGGTCTCCCATCACCGGGTGTCAAGGCAGTTGTCGTTTGATGCGCTCGCGAAGGCGCGGCAAACATCGTCCGAATGTACTAGCGGCGCAGGGTAATGGCCACGTCAGTAGAAGACGCGGCCGCCATTCACCATCAGTGTCTGCCCGGTGATGAAGCGTGCCTTGTCGCTCGACAGAAAGATCACCGCATTGGCGATGTCTTCCGGTTCGCAGAGCTCGCCGAGCGGGATGGCGTTCCTGGCCCGCTCATATGCATCCTTCGGGATGCGTTGCATGGCGCGCGTGTTTGTAGGGCCGGGACAGACTGCGTTGACGTTGACTTTGGATGGGCCGAGTTCGCGCGCCAATGCGCGGGTAAAGCCGAGTACTCCAGCCTTTGCTGATGCGTAGTCGACTGTGCCGATGTCGCCATTGATGGACGAATCGGAGGAGATCGAGACGATCTTGCCGCTCTTGCGCTCGCGCATGTCGTTGACCACCTGGCGCGAGCACATCAGAGTCGTCATCAGCGATACGCCGATGACGAACTCAAGCGTTTCGGGTTTTGCCAGATAAAACTCCGAATAGTTCTCGCGCGCCGTCTGGCCGATATTGTTGGTCAGCATGTCCACGGGACCGAGGTCGGCTTTGACCTTCGCAAATGCGGCTTCGACCTGCTGCTTGTCGGTCATGTCTCCGGAGACGGGAATGGCGCGTGCACCCTCTGCGCGGACGAGCTCGGTGGCCTCGGCAAGGGCGTCAGCCTCGCGGTCAAGAATTGCGACGTTGGCGCCTTCCTTCGCGTAGGCGATAGCGATCGCGCGGCCGATCCCGTTCGCGCCGCCTGTTACCACGGCTACCTTTCCCTGAAACTGCTTCGTCATCATCGGTCTCCATGTATTGTGCGGGCGTAGCCGCGTGTGTTCCAGCGTCGAACAAGGTCAGCTTCGAATAGGAAAGGTCGTCCGGTCCGGCCCGGCCGGGAGGGCTGGCGGCAGCAAAATTCTCCAGCGCCCTGGCGCTTGTGGGGCGTTGTTCTGCCCAATCGAGTGTTACCGTGCGGGCAAGGAAACGCCATTCGCCGCTGCGGCGCTCGTAGCGATCGAGGCTGCGGCTCCCAGTGATGATTTCCTCTCCCCCGTCGAGCGTGCGGTGATAGTTGATCTTGTAGATCTCGCCCTCGGCATAGTCGCCGCGCACCTCGAATAGGGCGTTTGCAACGTAGTGGGCAGTAGCAGACCAGTTGGACAGTGCGGTCGCGACCCACTCGACATATTCGTCGGCGGAGCCGGTGAACATGTCGCCATGCTCCTCGATCGCGTCGTCGTGATAGAGCGAGCGGAGCAGGACGTAATCACGCCGGTCGCAGGCGCGGGAATAGCTGTTCACAAGCCTTCGAAGGCAGTCGCGGGCGGCGAGGTCGTGGCTGCTCGGATGCGCAAATCCCATCAGCCGGCATTCCCGCGCGGTTCTTTCGGCATGCCGAGACCGCGCTCGGCGATGATGTTGAGCTGGATCTCGCTGGTACCGCCGTAGACGGTGTCGGCCCGTGTGAAGAAGAAGAGCTGCCTCAGCTTCTCCGTGCGGGGATCATCGGTGGCTGCAGCACCCGAAAAGCCCAGCACGTCCATTCCGAGTTTGCCGAGGTCGCGATGCCAATGCGACCATTGATATTTGTAGCCAAGGCTTTCCAGCTTCGCTTGTGGATCGGCGCCGTCGGCCAGCATGCGCATTGCCATGTAGCGCATGGCTCGCAGCCCGATCCATGCCCGCGCGATGCGGTTGCTGATTGCAGAACTTTCAGCGGCACCATTCTCGCGCGCGAGTGCTGCAATAAGGTCGAGTTCACGCGCGAACCCCATCTGCTGGCCGAGCGTAGAGATGCCGCGCTCGAAGCCAAGCAGCGCCATGGCGACTTTCCAGCCGTCGCCGGGTTGCCCGACTACGCAATCGGCACTGGCGCGGGCATTGTCAAAGAAAACGGAATTGAACTCGGACCCGCCGCCGATCTGTCGGATCGGGTGGATCTCGATGCCTTTCTGGTCGAGCGGCATCAACAGGAAGATGAGCCCTTTGGGACCAGCCGAACCTTCCTCGCAGCGTGCAACCACGAATATCCAGTCCGACAGATGGGCAAGGGAGGTCCACACCTTCTGGCCCGTGACCAGCCAGTCTCCGGTTTCAGGATCCTGGCGCGCACGTGTCTTGATATTGGCGAGGTCGGACCCGGCGTCCGGTTCCGAATAGCCCTGGCACCAGAATGCGCGACCCTCTCGTATCGGTGGCAAGAAGCGTCGCTTCTGTGCATCGGTGCCGAAGGCGATCAACGTCGGGCCGAGCAGCCCTTCGCCGATATGGCCGAGCCGTCCGGGCCCCCCGGCGCGCGCATATTCCTCCTGGAATGCCACCTGTTCGCTTATCGAAAGGCCGCGCCCGCCCTGTTCAATCGGCCAGGCCGGACAGGTCCAGCCGCCGGCAGCAAGCTCGCGCTCCCATTCCATTCTTAGGTCCGGGAGAGCGTCCCCGTCACCGGCGTGGCCGCGGTCTACAAGCACCGCGAAGCGTCCGCTCAGATGGGCTTTCATCCAGTCTGCAACTTCGGCGCGAAACGCGGAGAGATCCTGCTCGCTCACGCCGCGGCCTCCGGAAGGTTCAAGGCAATCCGGGCAAGCTTCGTTTCCGTCGAACCAAACAGGTTTGCGGTCACCTGCGCCCGGCGGAGGTAAAGGTGCGGATCATACTCCCACGTGTTGCCGACGCCGCCGTGAAGCTGGATAGCTTCTTCGGCCGCTCGCCAGAGCGCCTCGCTGGCGAGTACTCCGGCGCCTTCTATCTCCGCCTCTGCTTGTTCCTCACCGGCGCTCAGACTCTGCGCTGCGCCATAGAGAAGCGACCGCGCTTCGCCGATGCGGACCAGCAGTTCGGCGCAGCGGTGCTTCACTGCTTGAAACGAAGCGATGCTGCGTCCGAACTGTACGCGCTCGCCGATATAGGCCAGCGTAAGCTCAAGGCATCCACTGGCCGCACCGACCTGCTCGGCCGCAAGCCCGAGCCGCGCCCACAGCATGGGAGCGGCGAATGCACTGGCTTCAAATTCGCTACGGTCTATTCGTGCGTCGTCCTCAACGGTGATGCCATGGAGCGAAAGGCTGGCAACCGGCATTGTGGGGTCCAGCGTGTCGAGAGCCCCGATCCCGGAAATCAAGCCACGCTCGATTGCGAACAATCCTAGCCCGTTCGTCAAGCGTGCCGGGATCAGAACGAGATCGGCTGATGCAAGGTTGAAGACGGCCGCACATCGTCCCGAGAGCCTCCAGCGACTTCCGTCGAGACGCGCGGTGAAGTCGATCGCCTCGAATGGGTCTGATGCCGATGGCCGGGGCAGGGCGACTGTCGCTGCCAGATCGCCAGATGCGATGCGGCGAAGGAGCCCCGGGCGCGCGTCGTCGGCCGCCAGTGCACGGATGATCGGAGCACTCAGCGAAACCGTTGTCCAAAGAGGAACCGGCGTCAGGCGACGGCCGGTTTCCTCAAGCAGGAGTGTCATCTCGAAAGCGCCTAGCCCGAGCCCGCCATCGTCCTCCGGGATCGCGATGCCGCACCATCCAAGTTCGCGTGAGATGGACCCCCACAACGTTGGGTCGTGTCCGCCGGACGCGATTGCTGCCCTGACCGTCTCAGACGATGCACGCTCGGCGAGAAACCTGTTCGCCTCGTCGCGCATGAACAACTGGTCTTCTGTCAGTGAAAGATCCATCGGCCCATCGGTTTCGCTCCGGCAATCGCCCGGAACCGCATGAGGAGACCTTGCAAAGAGCACAAGGTGCAACATCGTCCGAACGAATGATGCCCCGTCGGGTCGATGTCGCGCATTTTTCGCGAGTGTCCGAGGCGGTAGGCAGCATGAGTTCCGAGAATTTCAAGGGAAAGGTCGTGCTCGTCACGGGCGCCGCCAGCGGCATCGGGCGCGCGACGGCGCTACGCTTCCTCGGCGCTGGCGCCGATGTCATGCTCGCCGACCGAGACGAGCCCGGCCTCAAGGAGGCCGCCTCGTTGGCCGCCGATGCCGCGCATGCGAGGTGGCGCCTCTACGATGCAGCTGATGCTTCGGCATCGGCCGCGCTGGTCGGGGAGACGGTTGCCGACTTCGGACGTCTTGATATCGTCGTATGCAATGCCGGCATCTACCACCGGGCGCACTTCCGAAACATAGGACGAGGCGATTGGGACCGGATGCTGGCGATCAATCTGACCAGCGTATTTCACATCCTCCAGGCTGCCATACCGCATCTTCAGGCGCATGCCGGCAATGCCGTTACTGTCGCCTCAACGGCGGGCATCCACGGCATCGCCTATGCAGCGCATTATGCCGCTGCAAAGGCCGGTATCATTGCGCTGACGAAATCGCTTGCGGTTGAGTTCGGGCCCTCTGGAATACGGTTCAATACTGTTTGTCCAGGCAAGGTAAAGACGTCGATAGGCGTCGGCCTTGAGCCGCTTGAGAACCAGAGCGAGGGACTGCTCGTAAGACCGCCAAAGCTCGCCGGGCACGCTGACGGAGGGGAGCCCGACGACCTGGCCGCCGCGATCACCTGGCTCGCTTCCGATGAGGCGCGTTACGTCAGCGGAACGGTTCTTGTCGTCGATGGCGCGCAGAATATCGGATGACGGGAAAGATGTCGGCTCCCGAAGACAGGATTGCCCAGCTGGAAAGCCGCATTTCGTTGCTTGAAGACCGGCTTGCGATCCTCGACCTGATCGCGTCGTATGGCCCGGCAGTCGACGGCATGGACGGCGGCGCGCTCGCTGCGATGTGGGGTGAGAACGGAAGCTACGATTTTGGCGGCGACCCTCTCGTTGGCAGGGAGAACGTCGCAGCACTTATCGATCTGGACACGCACCGCGCCTATGTATCGGCTGGCTCTGCGCATGTTTTGTCAAACCCCAGGATTACGCTGGAGGGCGACCGTGCTGTCGTAGTCAACTATTCCCAGGTATTCACCAAGGCAGGTGACGGCTGGCGTACAGACCGCACCTGCGCCAACCGTTGGGAATTGAGACGAACGGCGGATGGCTGGAAGGTCGAAAGCCGTACGAACAGGTTGCTTGACGGGTCCGAAGAGGCACGCCTGTTGCTCGGGGGACGGCATTCCCTCCGCTGATCGATAAAGCCACCCGCGGGCATCGTCCGAACGGGGTATGAGAGCCCGCGCGCGACTCCGCATGCTGCGATGCGGTTAGAGAGTGGTGTGGATGGGCATTCTTCAAGGCAAGGCAGTTGCGATTACCGGTTCCGGAAGCGGCATTGGCGCGTCCTACGCGCGCCACTGTGCGCAGCTTGGTGCCCGCGTCGTCGTCAACGATATCGACAAAGAGGCGGCGGAGAAGATTGTTTCCGAAATCCGTGCAGCAGGCGGCGAAGCGGTGTCCTGCCCGGGCGATATCTCGGACTGGACGTTTGGCGGCGATCTGGTCGCAGCGTGCGTCGATGCATTCGGCCGCATAGACGGGCTGGTCAATAATGCCGCGGTGCTGCGGCACGGCACGATTACCGACATGACCGAACGGGATCTGCGGTCGATGCTCGACGTGAACACGATCGGCACGGTTGCGTGTGCGTTTCATGCCGTGCGCGCCATGCTCGACGCCGGCGAGGGTGGATCGATCGTCAATGTGAGTTCGGGTTCGCAGGCGGGCGAGATCGCGCTGGGCGGCTACGGCGCCTCAAAGGCCGCGGTGGCGTCGCTGACCTTCAGCTGGGCAATGGAACTCAAGGACACGAACGTGCGGGTGAACGCGGTTTCGCCACTTGCCGAGACGGCGATGTCGGCGAGCAACAAGGGGTTCATGGAAAAGCAGTCAGCGAGCCGCGAAGTCGTCTACACAACCCTGCCGCCCCCCCAGACCAATGCCCCTGTCGTTGCTTTCCTTCTGTCGGATGCCTCCATCGGCATCAATGGTCAGATTGTTCGCATCGCCGGCAACGAGCTTTCGTTCGTGACCCATCCGGCAATCGCAGAGCCCGTCCTGCGCGGCGAATGGACGGATACAGCAGTCGCAGATGCGTTTCGCGACAAGCTCGCGGGCGCGCAGCAAAAGATGGGATTGACCTATGCGCGGCGTCATTGAACAACGCGCGTTACAGGCGAATAGCTCGCGTTCGCGGAATATCGACAGGCAGGCGGCTTTTTTGCACGAGGGACATCGGCTAAACACTGCCGCTGCGGCAACCGGGATTCGTTATTGGCGGCGGGCGGTACAATCGTGAGAATTCAATGCCCAGTGTGAAGCAGGTTACTCGGCAAAGTAGCCGCCGCGCGGCGAATGCGGGTTTCGCCGCGGAAAAGTCACCGCGGCAGCCAACAAATCCGCGCAAGGAACTTGTTCGCGACCAGCTTATCGACATCGCGGCGCGCATGTTCGACGAGAAGGGCTACGCAAACACCGGCATGGGTGATATCGCTCAGGAAATCGGCCTAGGCCGCTCGGCGGTCTATCACTACTTTCGCAGCAAGGAAGAAATTCTGGCGGCGCTGGTCGAGGCAGAAGCGCTCGCACCCTCACACCAGCTGCAGCATCTGATTGAGGATAAGACGCTCACTTCGACCGAGCGGTTGCGTCGTGCGGTAACCGACGGGATCATCCGGCGGCTGTCCTCGGGATCCCGGTTTATCTTTTTCTCACGCCTCGAAGCGCAGATCCCGGATCATCTGGGCGAACTCTATAATCAGAGCCGCCGCCAGATTTACGATTTCTACGTCCGTTGCATCACAGACGGAATTGCCTCAGGCGAATTTCGCGACGTCGATCCGAAGATCGCAGCCTTTGCGGTTATCGGCATGGCGAACTGGACCTCGCGCTGGTACTCGCCAAAGGGATCGAAATCGCCGCGAGAGATCGCTGAGGTTATTGCCGATATCGCACTGTCTGGATTGCGCATGCCCGACCACGTGAACGGCGACATTTCTGCTCTTCGCAACTCGGTTCAGGCATTGAAGGGGCAAGTCGACCTTCTCGAACAGCTTCTGCCCTGAGACTAGCGTCGCTTAATCGAACGTCACGCCCGAATGGGCAAGGAAATCCGTGTAGGTGTCGAACCGGATCACCGGATCGGTGTCGTTCCAAGCCTCTATGGTCCTTCGGATCGCCTGGCGGGAGCGCCGCCATTGCGGTGGAACGATCTCCAGCATTGGTCCGTAGAGCGAGGGTGAATCGTAATACACGATAGGAAGGGGTTGTCCGGCGACCCTGATCTCATAGACCGGTCGGTAGCCGGCGGCTTCGATACGGCGTGTGGCCGACGCATGGTCGTGCACCCAGAAACCAAGGTGCTGGAGCCCCTCCCGACCGGCTGCAAGGAATTCGGTATAGGGCGAGGGCGCATCGTTGCGTTGCTCGATAATTTCGATCTGGACGTCGCCCATAAAACCAAACGCCAGTTTAAGTTCGACCGAGACTTCCTCGCCACGCATGTAGGTTGGGGGCGGCGGCTGCGCTGTCCCATGCTCCATGATTACGAATGGACCGACGCCGAAGACTTCGTTCCAGTGCCGAACAGCCATCTCGACATTGCGCACGACGAAACCTAGCTGGGTCGCTGGCCCGAGTATCGGCGAAAAGCCGGTCAAGCGTTGCTCACTGGAAAATCTCGAACAGACCGGCCGCACCCATTCCGCCGCCCACGCACATAGTAACGACGCCGTATTTCGCGCCGCGACGACGTCCCTCGATGAGAACGTGACCCGTCGTGCGCGCCCCAGTCATCCCGAAGGGATGGCCGATGGCGATTGCACCGCCGTTGACGTTGAGGATTTCCGGATCGATGCCCAGCGTGTCCCGGCAATAGACAGCTTGGCTAGCGAATGCCTCGTTCAGTTCCCATAAGCCGATATCGGCAGTCTTGAGGCCGTGCTTTTCAAGAAGCTTGGGCACTGCGATGATCGGGCCGATTCCCATTTCTTCAGGCAGAACGCCGGCCACTGCCATGCCACGATATGCGCCGAGCGGTTTCAGACCGCGCCTTTCAGCCAACTTTGCCTCCATGAGAACAAGCGCGGCAGCGCCATCGGAAAATTGTGAGGCATTGCCGGCGGTAACGTGCTCCCCGACCTTGATGATTTCTCCGTCGGCAAAGACTGGAGGCAGCTTGTTCAGGCCTTCAAGTGTCGTGTCGGCGCGGACGCCTTCGTCGCGCGTAAGGAGCACGTCTTCGTACCGGGCCTCCTTAGTGTCCCTGTCAATGACGACCTTGGTGGTTGGAAGCGGCACGATCTCGTCGTCGAAGCGGCCTGCCTGATCGGCGGCGGCTGCGCGCAGTTGGCTGGACAGCGCGAATTCGTCCTGCACTTCGCGCGAAACACCATATTTGCGAGCGACGATCTCGGCGGTTTCGATCATCGAGATATACATATGCGGCCAGTTCGCCAGCACCGTTTCGGATCGCGCCCGATACGCGTTCTTGTGTTTGTTCTGAGTAAGACTGATCGACTCAACGCCACCAGCCATTACGACGTCCATGCCATCGACCATGATCTGCTTGGCGGCCGTGGCGACCGCGACGACTCCTGATGAGCACATGCGGTCGATCGTCATTCCGGGAACACTCTCGGGCATTCCGGCTGCGGCTGCAGTCAGACGCCCGATATTGTAACCTTGGGTTCCCTGCTGTGCCGAGCAGCCAAGCACAACGTCCTCGATCTCGCCGGGCTCGACTCCGGCGCGCTCGATCGCATGTCTTGCGGCGTGGCCTGACAGCGCCGGCGCTTCCGTATCGTTGTAGGCGCCCCGAAAGGCTTTCGCGACGGGCGTTCGGGCGACTGAAACAATAACGGCTTCGCGCAAGATAGGCTCCTGGGAGGTTTTGACACCAGCACTAGGATGCACCTCGCGCGCCAACATCGTCCGCGCGGACTAAGGAAATGCCGGCGGTCGGGAGTCAGGTCGAATAGCCGCCGTCGACACAGATAACCTGGCCGGTCACGAAGCCCGCCCGGGAGGAGGCAAGATACGAAACAGCCTCCGCTACATCGATAGCTCGACCGTTGCGTTGCAACGGCGTGTTGCGGGCGGCGGCCTTGAGATATTTGTCGTCGATGTGGCCCATCTTCGAAAGTTCGGGCATCTGCCCGGCTTCGATCATGCCGAGCGCAACGCCATTGGCGCGTACACCATAGCGGCCTTCTTCCTTGGCAACGCCCTTCATCACAGCGTTTACACCTGCCTTGGGCACCACAGACAAGCCGTCCGCTGCGGCGTATCGGTAGTGTGCTGCCGTTTGGCACGCGACGATCGACCCGTTCGCATTGCGCAGATGTAGCAGGGCCGCATGAACCACGTTGAAGAAGCCGAACGTGTCCTGCAGGAGGTGCTTTTTCATCCGCTCCGGCTCGACCTTGCTCAGATGGATGAGGGGCACGAGCGGACCTGCGGCGTAGACCAATGTGTGAATGCCGCCATGGGTCGCCATCACCGTTTCGACAAAGGACCGCACGGCGGCTGTCTCCTCGATGTCGAGCTGGTGGATCGACGCGCTCCTCCCTAGTGCCTCGACGGAAGCTGCGGCTGCCCGGGCGCGCTTCTCGTTGCCGAAAAAGGTGAGGGCGACATCGCATCCGTCACGCGCCAGAACGCGGCATATCTCTGCGCCGACGCCGCCGCTGCCCCCGATCACCAAGGCGGCTCCGGACGCAGGGAAGAGTCTGATGTCGGCGGCCATAGTGGCGTCTCCTATCGGCTCAGGCAGCTTCATACTTGGCCAGCTCTAACCGTCCGATCTGGTTGCGATGGACCTCGTCTGGGCCGTCGGCGAATCGTAGCTTGCGTGCATGCGCGTAGTAGTTGGCGAGGATAAAGTCTTCCGACAGACCCGCGGCGCCGTGTGCCTGGATCGCCCAATCGATGACCTTGCAGGCCATGTTCGGAGCCGCCACCTTGATCATCGCGATCTCGGTGCGCGCCACCTTGTTGCCCACCGTGTCCATCATCCATGCTGCCTTCATAATAAGTAGGCGTGCCTGGTCGATCAGAATGCGGGCTTCGGCGATGCGTTCGAGCGTTACCGACTGCTCTCCTATGGGCCTGCCGAAGGCGATGCGAGACTTGACGCGCCTGCACATGAGTTCGAGGCAGCGTTCGGCCAATCCGATCAGCCGCATGCAATGGTGAATACGCCCCGGGCCGAGACGGCCTTGGGCGATCTCGAACCCTCTGCCTTCGCCGAGCAGCATGTTTTCGGCCGGCACGCGGACATTGTCGAAGACCATTTCCATGTGCCCGTGCGGAGCGTCGTCATAGCCGAACACGGTCAGCGGCCTGATGACCTCCACACCAGGCGCATTGCGTGGAATGAGGATCATGGAGTGGCGGTTGTGCTTTGGCGCCTCGGCGTTTGAAACGCCGAGGAAGATGATCAGTTCGCAGTTACGGTCGCCCACGCCTGAAATCCACCATTTGTGACCGTTCACGACGTAATCGTCCCCGTCACGCACGATGGTGGATCGGATATTTGTGGCGTCGCTCGATGCTACTTCCGGTTCGGTCATCGCGAATGCGGAACGGGTCTCGCCATCAAGCAGTTTTGGTAGCCACCGCGCATTCTGGCTTTTGCTGCCGTACCGGATCAGCGTTTCGATGTTTCCGGTGTCGGGGGCGGAACAGTTGAAAATCTGGGAGGAGAAGTGCACCCGGCCCATGACTTCGCACAGCGGCGCATATTCGACATTTGTGAGCCCGGCGCCATGGTCGGAATCGGGAAGGAAGAGATTCCAAAGCTGCGCTGCCTTTGCCCTCTGCTTCAGTTCCTCAAGTATTGGCGGGGGCCCCCACCGATCGGCTGCCACTTCTTCGAAGTACCGGCGTTCAGCAGGATAGACGTGCTCGGCCATAAAGGCGTCGAGACGTTCCCGGAGCGCGCGTGTGCGCGCACTGTACTCGAAATCCATTGCGTCAGGCCGCACGCAGGCCGGGCGGGTTGCCCTTGATGACGTTCGCGCGCATCGCCTTGGGGTCTAACCGCTGGATGATGGAAAGCTGTTCTTCGTTCGGGGCGGGGGTGATTGCCATCGGATCCGCGGCAATCAACGGGAAACCGGTTGCAGCCTGAACTTCCTCGAAAGCCACTCCCGGATGTAGCGAGACTACACGCGGCGCATGGTCCGGTCCGTTGAAATCCATCACGCAAAGATTGGTTACGACGATCCCGATATCGACGGGGTAGGGTTTCGCGCCCGGCCAGCGGTTGCTGCCGAATCCGACTGCCGCCACCACGTCCACCTCGCCTTCGACAAATGTACGCTTCGAGTGATTAGGAATGAACATCGAGTTGCGGTGGTTGATGCTGTTGCCGGGAAATCCGCGTACGCCGAGCAATTGCACCTTCGGCTTCTGCAAATCCCCCAGGGCGGAAATATTGGCCTGTGCCCAGCGATCCATCTGGACGGGGGTCACCATTGCATGACGTCTGCCGGACCAGACGCTGGAAAAGACGCGGCGATAAGGCATCCAGCCTGACGGCGAGGGCCGTTCTGTGCGCGGTGCGCCCAGTGGAACGGGATCTTCGACCAGATAAGCCTCGCCGTCGGTCAGCATGATTTCCGGAGCGAAGGTCAGTTTCGCGAGGCCGGCTGCGATGCGGGGCAGAGGGCCAATGCCCTGTGCCAATATCTCGCCCGCGCCGCGCCAGGCTTCAGCAGCGGCGCAGATGGCAAGTTCTGCGAGAGAGAATTCACGGGCGGTCGTCATATTTGTTCCAATCACATTGCCGGAAGGGGGAGACCGGAAATGTGTTCCCGGCCGCGTGCGCGGTCGACATAGGCGGCTTCGTCGCCGACGACATATTTTGCGAAGTAGCGGTCCCAGCCATCGTCGAGGCGCGCCAGCTCCGCATATTCCCTCAGATGCGCTTCGTCCCAGCCGTAGAGATCGTGAGCCGCCGTCGGGTGTGCCCCGAGTGGCGTCTCGATTACAGCTGACACCAGGCTGCGCTCGAACAGGTTTGTCTTTACCTTGTCCGGGTGTGCGCGATCCATCCGGTCGACGAGTTCCTCTGTGGTGACGATGCAGCGCTCGGCTGCGCGCGCAAAGAGCGCATCGAAATAGGGGTCGGGTCCGTCGGTCTGTGTATTGCCGAGCCGGTCCGCGCGCGTCGTGTGAATGAGAGCCACGTCCAGCTTCACGGCGGGCATTGCGAGCAGCGTTTCGCCATCGCCATAGGGCGATTGGACCATCTTGAAGTCCGGATTGAACCTCAGCACATCGGAACCGATGCCGACCCGCGTGGGGAGGAAGGGCAGCCTTTGACCGGCTGCCTCGAGGCCCAGAACCAGCAGGCCTTCATCCAGTTCGCGAGCCTCGATTCCTCCCGCTTCGCGCGCCTTGCGGAAGAAGGGCTCGATGGGGATGAAGTCCAGCGACACAAATCCGTAAACGAGGCGCTTCACCTTGCCTGCGGCGCAGAGCATGCCAACGTCGGGGCCGCCATAGGCTACCACGGTGAGGTCCTTGAGGTCGGAGCGCAGAATCTCTCGGACTAGCGCCATGGGCTTGCGCCGCGGCCCCCAACCCCCGATCCCGATCGTCATGCCGCTTTTCAGCTCACCAACGGCTGCGCGGAGGGTGGTTTCCTTGTTCATCGTGGCATGATCCTGTGGTCTTTCACTCTAATGTGCGGCGCGCGGGTCGTCCTCATCCGACCAGCCTCTCATTCGCGGCCGCGAGCCGGTCGATCAGTGTGGCCGGCGCGAAGAATTCCTCGCCCACTGTCTTTGCGTATTGGCGCAAACGCTCGCGAACGAAGGGGAGGCCGCGTTCGGATGCCCAGAACATTGGACCGCCAAGATGTGCGGGAAACCCGAATCCCCGTGTCCACACGACATCGATATCGGAGATGCGTCCGACCGTTCCGGCGTCAACGAGACTTGCGCCCTCGTTGACCAGGGCGAGCAGGCAACGTTCGAGCACTTCATCGTCGCTCACCTGGCGGGCCTCGATGCCGTGCTGACGACGATGGGCATCCAGCAGGTCGGCAACAGCCGAATCTTCAGTCTGTCGGCCTTCTGAATCGTAGCGGTAGTATCCTTGGCCGGACTTGCGTCCCAGGCGGCCGGCTGCGACGAGCTGCTCAACTATGTCTGCGCCTTGTTCACGATCGCTCATTCCGGCAAATCGCGACGCTCGTGTCGCGGCCAGCACGTCCAGCCCTGCCATATCGGCCAACGCGAATGGTCCGATGGGGAACCCGAATTCGGTGAGGACGCGGTCGACCTGCGATGGCGTTGCGCCATCCTGGAGAAGGAAAAGGGCCTCCCGTGTGCGCTTGGCGAGCATCCGGTTGGCGACGAAGCCCTCGGTCGGGCCGACCGTGACCGCAACCTTGCCAAGCCTTTGAGCGAGTGCGGCAAGGGTGACAAGAGTCCGAGCCGAACTGCCTCTCGCACGAACGTTTTCGACCAGATTCATCAGGTTGGCCGGGTTGAAAAAGTGCATGCCTGCGAAATTTTCTGGCCGCGAGGTGGCGGCAGCCAGCGCTTCGAGGTCGAGAAAGGAGGTGTTGGTGGCGATTATCGTTTCATCGTTGGCAAACCCGTCAATGGTCGCAATCAGTTCGCGCTTTGTCTCCAGATGTTCGGAAATCGTCTCGACAACAATGTCGCAGCTGCCCAGCGAAGAGACGTCAGTCGTCGTTTTGAGACGGGAAAGACGGCTTTGGGCGGCTTCTTCGGTCAGGCGGCCGCGCTTGACCGAAGAGGAATAGGTTCTGGCAATGGTCTCGCGCGCCGCCGCGAGAGAGGTTTCGCTCCGGCCATACAAAGTGACGTCAATACCCGCGTCGAGCAGCGCGATGGCGATGCCGCGCCCCATTGTGCCGCTGCCGGCCACGCCAGCGCGCGCAATCTCGCGCGGTTGGACGTCCTCCGGAATGTTGTCGATCTTCCGCGCGGCCTTCTCCGCCTGAAAGGAATAACGCAGCGCTCGCGACTGCGACGTGGACAGCAATTCCAGGCAGGCCGAGTATTCGTGCCGCGCCGCCTCTTCGAAGGGGGTGATTGCAGCCATCGCGAACAGATCCACCGCCTTCTGCGGTGCTTCCCGGCCTCGAAATTTCCGCGCGTAGCGATTACGCGCTTCGTCTTGCAGGGCTTGGCCGAAAGGCGGAAACGGACGTGCACTCGCACAAGGGGGCGCGTCGGACGACGCCGCCAATTCCTTTGCGTAGGCGATCGCAGCTTCCTGCAAATCGGCATCCGCAATCCGGTCGACCAGTCCGCAGTCCAAGGCGTCTGCGGTGCCCAGTTCCTTGCCCTCGGCGATCATTGCGAGCGCATGCTCGGCGTCGACAAGACGCGGGAGCCGGACGACGCCGCCCGAACCCGGCAGAATGCCGAGCTTCACTTCTGGTAGAGCGAATGCTGCGGTCGGTGATGCGATGCGGCCGTGGCAGGCGAGAGCCAGTTCGAGCCCGCCACCTAGCGCCTTGCCGGCAATGGCGGCGACGACGGGCTTGCGGCTGCTATCAAGCCTGGCGACGATTTCACCGAGGAACGGTTCTCGCATGGCGGAACCAAACTCGGTGATGTCTGCGCCTGCCGAGAACAGTTTGCCCCGCGCGGCAATCACCATGGCATCAACGCTATCGTCGCGTTCGAGCTCGTCGATAGCGCCGGAAAGTCCGGCGCGAACGGCGCGCGAAAGTGCATTGACGGGCGGATTGTCGATCTCGGCCACGAGCACCGCGCCGGCGCGCGAAACGAGAACTGCGGTCTTGGCGTGCTGGTTCATGCGCTCGCCCGCAAAGCCTGAGGGATCGCGGAGGAGCGTTCCTGCGGCCGAATGACGACCTTGCCCTTCGCTTCGCGCCGCATGACCCGGCCGAGAGCGTCGGTGAACTGGTCGAGCGGCCAGGTTTCGGCGACGTGCGGCCGAATTTCCCCGGCGGCGAGCCAATCCATCAGTTCAGCGATATTGGCGGCGTTTTGGCCCGGATTTGCCTTTGCAAACGCTCCCCAAAGAACGCCCACAACCGATGTCTGTTTCAAAAGAAGCTGATTGAATGCGAAGGTCGGAATGTCGCCGGCGGCGAAACCAATCACCAAGTAGCGACCGCCAATGGCGAGACAGCGGAGTGCAGTTGCGGCAAAGTCTCCGCCGACCGGATCGATGACGATGTCCGCGCCGCGTCCGCCGGTGAGCTCTTTCACGCGCGTACGCAGATCCTCCGAGGAATAGTTGATGAGGCCCGAGGCGCCCCGCGATTCCGCCAATTCCAGTTTCTCTGGCGACGAAGCCGCCGCGATGACAGTGGCCCCCACTAGCGTGGCGATCTCGACCGCCGCCAGGCCAACGCCTCCTGCAGCACCCAGAACGAGTACCGTTTCGCCCGGCCGCAATTGGGCCCGGTCTTTCAGCGCGTGGTGGGCGGTTGCGTGGCCAATCATCAACGCGGCCGCGACATCGAAATCGATGGTGTCGGGTAGCGGAAAAGCGCTTGAGCTATCGACAGCCGCAAACTCTGCGTAGCCGCCAAAACCCGTGAACGCCAACACGCGGTCGCCCTGATTCAGACCCGTCACGCCGGGGCCCGCTTCCACAACCACGCCGGAAATTTCGCCGCCGGGCGCAAAGGGGAATGCGGGCTTTGTCTGGTACTTACCCTGAACGGCGAGTCCATCGTAGAAATTGACGCCGCAGGCCTCAACGCGCACGACAATCTGGCCCGCACTGGGGTGCGGGTTGTCCGCCTCGCTGAGGCGCAGGTCCGATAACGGACCGAAATTGTGGCACAGAACGGCTTTCATTCGTAGGAGATGTCTGCGTTGGCGAACAATAGCTTGGCGATTTTGCTGCAGCAGATTGGCTTCCCCGGCGTTCCGCTCACATCGTCTGATGGGACTATTAGGCGCGCAGGTTTGGCAGTTGCCCCGGCAGCACAGCCATAGTCTGTTAGGACGATGTTGCAGACCTCGGCGATTGCGAGATTTTCAATGGCTGCAATGGGACTACCGCCACCAATTCGGTTGGCGGCTCGCATCGACTGCCGATGGATTCGGGAGGAAAGAATGAAGAAAATTCTGCTGGCGACTACGATGCTCGCCTCCGTCGCTTTGGCCGGGGCTGCCGAGGCAGGTGACAACAAGGTTAAGATCGGCGTTCTCAACGACCAGAGTTCGTCCTTCTCCGCGCTGGGCGGAACCGAAGTGGTTCGCGCCGTGGAGTTGGCGGTGAAGAATTTCGGCGGCGAGGTGCTCGGAAATCCGATCGAGGTCGTATCGGCCGATCACCAGAACAAGCCCGATGTCGGGCTGGCGATTGCTCGCGAGTGGCTGGAGCAGGACGGCGTGGACGCAATCGCCGACATGGCCAACTCAGCTATCTCGCTGGGGGTAAATACCCTGATCGGCGAGAAGGGTGCTGTTGGCCTCTTTGTCTCGCCGCTGACTGACCGCCCGACCGAGGCCGACTGCAACGGCCATGTGGTGGCGTGGGCCTACGATGCCTATTCCACGGTCGGAACGACGGTGAAAGCGCTGCTTGAGGAAGGCGGCAAGAAGTTCTTCATACTGTCACCCGACTACGAAGCCGGCAAGGTACAGGAATCCTGGGTGGAAACCGCAGTCACTGACGGCGGCGGCGAAATCATGGGTAAGATCCGCGCGCCGCTCGGCACCACGGATTTCTCGTCCTACCTGCTGCAGGCGCAGGCTTCGGGCG
Organism: Rhizobiaceae bacterium; assembly: GCA_017643025.1. Classification (GTDB taxonomy): domain Bacteria; phylum Pseudomonadota; class Alphaproteobacteria; order Rhizobiales; family Rhizobiaceae; genus RCIO01. Next base: position 199,938 of record JAEPOG010000004.1, on the reverse strand, counting down.
CCGAATCGATCATCATGAACCTCAGCGGCCCCGAGCTGGTGAACGCGCTGAAGCAGGTGCAGGAGTTCGGCATCATCGAAGCGGGGCAGAGCATCGCCGTCACCTTCCTTCACCAGTCGGACGCGCGCGCTATCGGCGCGGAGGCGCTTCAGGGTGTGCGTTTCTCGGCTCCCTGGTTCTGGAACAAGGACGATGCATCGCGTGAATTCGGCAATGCAATGAGAGAGATCACCGGCAACGCACCGGGCTGGATTGCCGCTGGTACCTATTCGGCGGTCACCAACTATCTCGAGGCCGTCAAGGATGCGGGAACGGACGACGCCGATGCCGTGCTGGAGCAAATGCGCAACATGGAGATCGAGGACTTTTTCGTTCAGAACGGCGAGCTCTATCCCAATGGCCGCCTGATCCATGACATGTACCTGCTCGAGGTGAAGGCACCCTCGGAGATCACGGAAGGCGACGACTACTTCAAGCTCGTTCATACCGTGCCGGCAACGGAAGCCTTCCGGCCTTACTCAGCCACCACCTGCAAGCTGCCTGGCTAATCGCCCAGGCTCGCAAATTGCGATGGCCGCCCCGGCGGCCGTCGCGTACCACCCAAAGGGACGGGGTACCGGCTTGCGTGGCTACATGATTTTCGAATTGGAGATCACCGACCAGCAGGCCTGGGAGGAATACCGGCGAGTGGCTGGCCCCATCATGGAAGCAAGCGGGGGAACCTTTCTGGTGCGTAGCGAACGCATTGAACCCCTGGAAGGCGGCTGGAGACCGGCTTCAATCTCGGTGGTGGAGTTTCCGACGTTCGAAGCCGCGAAAGCATTCTATGACTCGCCCGCCTATCAGGGCACGATCCCCCTGCGCGAGAGGGCGTCTCGCGGACGTGGCATACTGGTCGGCAGCACGCCGATCCCGACAGCAGAAGCGAAATGACCGCAGCTCCGTCCGACGACAACATCATCGTTGCCAACGCACTCACGAAGCGCTTTCACGGTTTTGCCGCCGTGAACGAGGTCGACCTAGCGGTGCGCCGTCATTCCATCCACGCGCTCATCGGGCCGAACGGCGCCGGCAAGACAACGATGTTCAATCTGATCACCAAGTTCCTACCGCCGACGGCCGGGACGATCCATTTCAATGGCAGCGATATTACTGCCGAGGACCCCGCACGAGTGGCTCGGCGCGGCATCGTCCGGTCGTTCCAGATTTCGGCCATCTACCCACGCATGAGCGTTGCCGACAACGTCCGGATGGCGCTGCAGCGCCCGCTGGGTACATCCTTCCATTTCTGGAAATCGGTAAAGTCGCTGCGGACACTCGATGATCGAATCGACGAGCTGCTGGACGCGGTCGGACTCCTTGCTTCGCGCGACCAGGCTGCCGCGGGACTTCCTTATGGCCGCAAGCGGGCGTTGGAATTTGCCACCACGCTGGCCCTCGAACCGGAACTGATGCTGCTTGATGAACCGACGTCCGGCCTCGGCCACGAAGACGTCGACCGCATTGCCGAATTGATACGGCAGGTTTCCACCGACCGCACGATCCTGATGGTCGAGCACAATCTATCCGTCGTGGCGAAACTCGCCGACACGATCACGGTGCTCGCGCGCGGCAAGGTACTGGCCGAAGGGCCATATTCCGAAATCTCCGAAAACCCCGAAGTGGTCGAGGCCTATATCGGAGGCTCCGATGACTGAGGTCGCCGGCCTTTCGGTATCCAATCTCAATGCCTGGTACGGTGAAAGTCAGGCCCTGCACGGTATGGATTTCGAGGTTCGCCCTGGCGAAGTGGTTACGCTGCTTGGCCGCAACGGTGCGGGGAAGACCACGACGCTGCGCTCCATCATGGGTCTGCTCAAACGCAAAACAGGCGTAATCCGGTTTGGCGAGGAAGATATTCGAGGCAGGCTGCCGGAATATATCGCCCGCAAGGGGATTGCCTATTGCCCCGAGGAACGGGGTATTTTCGCCAGCCTCAGCGTGGACGAGAACCTGACGCTTCCGCCCGTCGTCGCACCCGGCGGCATGTCCGTCGACGACATCTTTAATCTGTTTCCCAATTTGGCTGAACGGCGCAACAGCCAGGGCACGAAACTCTCCGGCGGCGAGCAACAGATGCTTGCGATCGCGCGGATCTTGCGCACAGGCGCGACGCTTCTGCTGCTGGACGAACCGACCGAAGGATTGGCGCCCGTTATCGTCAAGCAGATCGGCCAGGTCATCGGGCGGCTCAAAGAGCGCGGCCTGACCGTGCTTCTGGTCGAGCAAAATTTCCGCTTCGCTTCGAAGCTCGCAGACCGCCACTACGTGGTCGAGCACGGACGCATCATCGACACGATAGCCGCCGCGGACGTAGCGGCTTCGATGACGCGTATCGAAAATTACCTGAAAGTGTAGCAGCGCATGTTCGAGATCCTCGGCATTTCGCCCGTCCTGCTCTTCGGCCAACTGCTGATCGGCCTCATCAATGGCGTCTTCTACGCCATGATGAGCCTGGGCGTGGCGATCATCTTCGGCATGCTGAGGATCGGCAATTTCGTGCACGGCGCGCAATATATGCTCGGCGCATTTGGCGCCTGGTATCTGCTGCATCTGCCCGATCTGTTCCCGGGCCTTGGCCTGCCGTCGCTAGGCTATTGGTGGGCGCTGGTGCTGGTGCCTTTCGGCGTGGGCCTCATCGGCGCGTTCATGGAGCGCGTGTTCATCCGCAAGGTCTATGACCTCGAACACGCCTACGGCCTGCTATTGACCGTCGGGCTGGCGATGATGATCGAAGGCATCTTTAACGTCGGCTACGGCGCTGCGGGGCAACAATACAGCGTACCGGAGTCACTGCGCGGCGGCATCAATCTCGGTTTCATGTTCATGCCGCTCTACCGTGTATGGGTCATTGTCTTCGCGCTGCTCGTCTGTTTCGCGACTTGGTACGTGATCGAACGAACCAAGCTCGGCTCGTATCTGCGCGCGGCCACGGAAAACCCGGATCTGGTGCGGGCCTTCGGCATCAATGTTCCGCGAATGTTGATGCTCACCTATGCCTTCGGGGTCGGGCTGGCGGGCCTGGCCGGTGTCATGGCGGCTCCGATCTATCAGGTGAGCCCGCAGATGGGGCAGTCGATCATCATCACCATCTTCGCCGTTGTCGTCATCGGTGGAATGGGCTCGATTTTTGGCGCAATTTTCACCGGACTGATGTTGGGCTTGGTCGAAGGCCTCACCAAGGTTTTCTACCCGCAGGGTTCGACCACGGTGATCTTCATAATCATGGCGATCGTGCTCGTCTTCCGGCCTGCGGGCCTGTTTGGCAAGGAAACTTCGGCGCATCATCCGTCGGACATTGCCGCCGCGCGGCCAGGTTCCATTCTGGAGAACGGACGGCTCTGGCTGGCCGTCATGGCGATTGGGGGCTCGATCTTACCCTTCATGGTCTACCCGGTGTTCGCCATGAAGATGCTTTGCCTGGCCCTTTTCGCCAGCGCCTACAACCTGGTCTTCGGCTACGTCGGATTGCTGGCGTTCGGTCATGCAGCGTTCTACGGGTCGTCGGCTTATGTGGCAGCGCATACCGCCTCGATCTGGGGGTTCCCCACGGAGGTGGCCATCCTGTCGGGGGTCGCAGCCGCAACGGCGCTGGGCGCGCTTTTCGGATGGCTGGCGATCCGCCGCCAGGGGCTCTATTTCGCCATGATCACGCTCGCGCTCGCCCAGATTGTCTATTTCTACGCCATCCAGGCCTCGTGGACTCATGGCGAGGACGGCATCCAGTCGGTTCCGCGCGGTTACCTTTTCGGCGTCATCGATCTCAACGAGCCGCTCAACATGTACTTCTTCGTGCTGGCGATCTTCCTTGCAGGGTTCGCGGCGATCTATCGTATCGTGCGCTCGCCTTTCGGGCAGGTGCTGAAGTCGATCCGCGAGAACGAACCGCGCTCCGTTTCGCTCGGCTATTCCACAGACCGGTTCAAGCTGATCGCATTCACGCTGTCTGCCGCCCTTGCCGGGCTCGCGGGCGGAACCAAGGCGATCGTCTTCCAGATTGCGTCGTTGGCCGACCTCTATTTCATGACCTCGGCCGATGCGCTGCTGATGACGCTGATCGGCGGCGTCGGGACGCTGCTCGGACCGGTGGTCGGCGCCATCGTCGTCGTTACGATGCAAAAGGAACTTGCCACTCTGGGCAGTTGGGTGATTGTCGTTCAGGGTTCGGCTTTCGTCCTGTGCGTATTGTTCCTGCGGAAGGGTATCGTCGGGACGCTGGAGGACTTCCTGGCACGTCGCGCGGAGCGCAAGCGTATTGCTGTTAATGGTGGAACCACGGCTTCGCAGCCCGTACTTGATCCTGAGGCAGCGTCCTAATGCCGAGCCCTACCGCGCTTGTGATCGGCGTGGGGCCCGGCCTCGGCAAGGCGCTCGTGAGACGGTTTTCGCGAGGGGGTTACACTACGGGTTTTGCTGCTCGGCGAGCCGAGGCCGTGGCGGATTATCAGTCAGAATTCGACGGGGCAGGGCTCTCGACACGGGGTTTTGTTGCGGACGCTGCTGTGCCAGCTGACATGGATCGAGTGTTTGACGAGTGCGGCGCGCCTGAGGTCGTCGTCTATAACGCAGCGATCATCGAGCCGTCGCGCTTTGTGACACCGTCCGGCATTTCCGAAGCCCAGTATTCGAGTGCGCCGGGATGGAAAGCTAATGGCGAGCCGGTCTCGGTCGACTACCTAGTCGCCAGTTTCCGTACAAACGTCGCCGGCGCCCTTCATGCCGTACAGCGCGCCGCGCCTTCGATGATCAAGGCTGGGAAGGGGACCGTTCTGCTCACCGGCGGCGTGCTCGCCTTCGGGCCATGGATCGAGTGGGGCGCCGTCTCGCTCGGCAAGGCGGCGCTCAGAAGTCTCGGGCACTCGCTGTTCAAGGAATTGACGCCGTTTGGCGTTCAGGTGGCGACGGTTGCGATCCATGGCACCATGGCCAAGGGAACGCCCTATGACCACGACCGTGTCGCTGACGCCTACTGGCAGGTTCACGTGCGGCCGCGGGCCGAATGGGAGCCTGACTTCCATTTCAAACCTCACGCCGACGACGGCGCGGACCCCGACGCATGACCATGGGGCCTCAGATCGACTTCACCGGCCAGCGGGCCCTGGTCACGGGCGGTGCTAGCGGCATCGGCGAGGAAACGGCCCGGCTGCTGGTTGAACTAGGGGCATCGGTCGTCCTGGCCGACCTGAACGCCGACGAACTTCCTGAAGCCGTGAAGCGCACCGGGGCGCAGGGTTCGGTCGATGGCGATGTTGGATCCAACGCGGCAGTCGCGCGGATGGTTGACGGAGCGGCCGCAATTCTTGGCGGTATCGATCTTTTGTTCAATTCGGCGGGCATCGGCGACGATCTCGTGCCGGTGCATGAACAGTCGCCCGAGCGCTGGCTGCGCGTCGTCGATGTCAACCTCAAGGGCACCTATCTGATGTGCCGCGCCGCCGGCAAGCTGATGGTCGAGCAGAAGCGCGGTGCGATCGTCAACGTGTCCTCCATCGTAGGTCTGGACGCCTTTCCCGGCCGCTCCGCCTATGGAGTGGCCAAGGCAGGTGTCGGACACCTGACCAAGACGCTCGCCTGTGAGTGGGGAAATCTCGGCATCCGAGTCAATGCGATCGCGCCCGCCTACACGCGCACGCCGATGGTCAAGTCGCTGCTCGACCGCAAGATTTTCGACCCGACGCTGATCGAAAACCGCACGCCGTTGGGGCGTTTCGCCGAAACAGGGGAAATGGCGTACGCCGCATGCTTCCTGCTCTCTGACTGGGCGTCCTACATCACCGGCGTCGTGCTCCCGGTCGATGGCGGCTGGAGCGCCTACGGCGCCGCCGGCGATGTTGTGAAAATTCGTACAGGCGAAGGAACGTCGGGGAGCTAGTCGCGGAACCTGTCCAGAGATCCTGCCTTCAGCGCTTCAATCAGTTCGCGCTTGCGGATCTTGGCTGCCTCAACCGGCATGTTGTCGATGAACTCTACCCGGCGCGGCGCCTTGTAGGCGGCGAGCTGCTCGCGGCACCACTGGCGGATGTCTTCCGCACTTGCCGTCGCGCCCGCGGTCCTCACGATCACCGCCACGGGAATTTCGCCCTTCTCCTCGTCCGGCGCGCCGACCACCGCGCACATCGCGACGTCGGGATGGCGGTAGAGCGCACTCTCCACCTCAAGCGGGTAGATGTTATGCCCGCCGGTGAAGATAACGTCCTTCTTACGGTCGACGATGAACAGGAAGCCGTCCTCGTCGATATAGCCGAGATCACCGGATTTCCAGCCGAGCGACGTGAAGGCTTCCGCGGTCGCGTCCGGGTCGCTGTAGTAGCCCTGCGCCACGCAGTCGCCGCCGATGATGACTTCCCCGATTTCGCCGGTGGCGAGCTCGTTGAGGTCGTCATCGACGATATGGATGCGCGAGGACCCCACCGGTACACCGGTCGAGCCTGCCTTGCGGATGCCGGTAGTCGGCTCCATCACGTTCTGGCCGCATGTCTCGGTCGCGCCGTAGACCTGCGCCACCTTCACGCCGGAGAACTCCTCGAACTTGCGGATCACCGGCTGCGGAACCGGCGAGCCGCCTGTGGTGCAGATGCGCAATGTGGACAGATCGTGCCGCGAGGCGTCGTATTCATTGACCATGTAGACATACATGGTCGGCGTGCCGCCGAAATAGGTCGCCTTGTAGCGGCTGATGTCGGCCAGCACCTTTTCGGTGTCCCAGCGTTCGTGCAGAACGATGGTGCCGCCCGTGTAGAGGCACAGATTGAGTGTCACCGTCAGCCCGAAATTGGTGAACAGCGGCACGGCGCAGAGATAGACCTCGCTACCATAGCGCGAGCGGTGGGACACCATCATGTCGCGCAGCGTGGCATGCACCGCGAAATGCGATTGCGCCGTGCCCTTGGGCGTGCCGGTGGTGCCGGAGGTGAAAAACAGCGAGGCGGTATCGGACTGCGCGCAGGCAACATTGGCGAACCCCACCGCCGCCTCGCTCATCAGCGCGTCGAGATCATCAGCGCCTTCGGCCGCTCCGCCGGCGACGAAACAATGGGCGAGGGCGCTGAACTCGGACCGTATCTCGGAAAAATAGGGATAGGTCGAGCCATCCGCGACAATTGCCTTCATGCCCGTGCGGTCTACGATCTTGCGCAGCTCCGCATGGCGCAGCATCGCGCTGACAGGGGCAGGGATGGCGCCGAGCCTCTGGCAAGCCCAAAAGGCGATAGCCATCAGCGGCGTGGAGGGTAGATAGAGGCCGACCCGATCGCCTCTGCCGACTCCGTGCGCGGCAAGCACATTGGCGAGCTTCGCGGTGCGTTCTCCGAATTCGCGGTATGTGATCGTTTCGGCGTCGGTGACGATGAAATCGCGATCGGGAACGAGCGTCAGATTGCGGGCGAGCATCTGGCTCAGGATTTCCATCGCGTTCCTCCGGGGCGAATATCGGGCTGGCGCATCAACCGTTTGCGGGCGTGTTTCGTCATCGTCTGATGAGACTAAAGCCAGAAACGCATTCAGGAAATCAGAATGCCGCTGTCCACCGGGAGTTTGTGGCCGGTCGTGCGGCGTGCCTCGTCGGAGGCGAGGAACAGCGCCGCATTGGCGACGTCGATTGGATCGGAGAAGCCGAGCAGATATGCCTCCTCCTGCTTCTTCAGATGCGGTTCCTTTTCGAAGAACGCTTTCACCCGCTCGGTGGTAACGGCCCCTGGTATGACCACATTGACACGGATGTTGTCGGCAGCGAACTCGACCGCCATCGAGCGCGTAAGGGCGATCACGCCGCCTTTTGCGGCAGTATATGCGTCGCGGTTGGGAATACCCATCTCGCCGACAATTGAAGCCGAGTTGATGATCGATCCGCCGCCGGACTTCTGCATCAGGGGAATGGCGGCACGGCTGCACAGCCAGGTGCCGAACAGATCGAGCTTGATGCAGCGCCAGAACTCATCGAGCGGCGCAACGGTCAACGGCCCGTCCCTGGAGGTCGACCCGCCCGCATTGTTGAACAGCACGTCGAGGCGCCCGTAATGCGCGAAGGCGGCGTCGAATGCGGCTGAAACGCTGTCCGGTTCGGTGACATCGGTCTCGACAAAAAGGGCATCGCCGCCGGCGACCCGGATTTCCTCGGCGATCTTCTCACCGCGATCGGCGCTGCGTGCCGCCAGAACGACCCTGGCGTCCTCGGTGGCGAAATGCCGGGCCGTGACTTCGCCGATGCCGCCGCTCGCGCCGGTTATGAAGGCAACCTTGCCCGCCAAACGTCCCATACTGTCCTCCGGATCGTCTTTCACCACGCTGACGCGCCGCCGTCTATCGGCAATACCACGCCCGTGACCTTCGTCGCTTCGTCCGAAGCGAGGTAGAGCGCTGCGGCGGCGATGTCTTCCGGGCTGGCCGGGCCGAGTATCTGTTTCTGCGACAACGGAAACCGGCTCGTGTCGCCGCCCGACGCGGCAAGTACGCGTTCGGTCATCGTGATGCCCGGCGCGATCGCGTTGACCCGGATGTTGCTCGCCGCATGCTGGCGCGCGAGCGTTCGCGTCAGGGCCGAGACCGCGCCCTTGGCAGCGGTGTAGAAATCGAGATCGGGCACGCCGATCAGGCTCACCACAGACGACATGTTGATGATCGACCCGCCGCCCTGCTTGACCATCGCCGGAATGGCGTTGCGGCAGGCGAGGATGGTGCCGAGCAGGTCGAGCCGCATCACGCGCCAGAGTTCCTCGATGGGAGCTGTAACGAGACTGCCGTCCCTGCCGGACGATCCGCCTGCATTGTTGTGCAGGATGTCGATGCGGCCGAATTGTTCGAGACCGGTGCGAAAGGCTGTCGCCATGCCATCCTCGGAGGTCACGTCGGTCTTGAGGAACGTCGCCTTGCCGCCTGCCGCAATGATCTCGGCCTCGACCGCTTTGCCCGCTTCTTCGGCGATATCGATGAGCACCACATTGGCGCCCTCGGTGGCGAACAGTCTGACGGATGCGCGTCCGATACCGGACGCCGCACCGGTGACGAATGCGGTCTTGCCTGCCAGCCGTTTCACGAGGTCGAAGCCGTCAATGCGGCGTTGCGCCCGGCCACGCGCCCGAAAATCAGCGCCATGCCGACGAATGTACCCGACATGTAGCCGACGCCGTGGAACCCGCCAGTCGTTTCGCCTGCCGCATAGAGGCCGGGTATCGGCTCGCCGAAGACGTCCAGCACAGCCATGTCGGTATCTACCGAAAGCCCGCCGTTGAAATGCGTGGTCCCGGCGCAGCAGTGGACCGCGTAGAAGGGCGGCTCCGCGACCGGCAGCAATTCGCCGGAGTTCCCGACCAGATTGGTGCGGTTGAACTCGCTGTCGCCGCCGGTCCGGACGGCTTCGTTGTAACTTTCGACGGTCGCCAGGGTGGCGTCGGCGTCGTAGCCGGCCTTTGCGATCCCTGTTGCCAACCCCTCCAGCAACCCGGCGCTGGTCTCGTCGAAGCCCGTGAGCACCTTGCCCATCATGGTCTGCGCATAATTCTCGCGCATGCGGTTGTCGTAGACCTGTACAAACGCCGCGTCGGGCTGGGCGAGGGCGGCCCAGCATGTGTCGATATAGAGATCGGATTCGCGACAGAAGCGTTTGCCCGCCTTGTTGACGGCAATCGCACCGGCATAAAGCATCATGACGCCCTTGCCGGTGGCCGGATCGGTCGGCGCCGTGGGCGCCACGCCGGCGGTCATGTAGGCCGTGCCCGCTCCGGCAGCCATCCCCATGACCAGCCCGTCGCCGCGCGAGCCTTCGCCGGTCAGCGGCAAGATCTGCTCCGCCCCCGGCCGGCCGAAGTTTCTGATCAGGTCGCGGTTCCGGGTGAATCCGCCCGAAGCCAGAAGTACCGAGCGGGAGCGATATGGGAAAGTCCGTCCACCGCGTTCGGCGGTTACGCCAATGACGCGTCCGTTATCGAGGATGAGTCTGCGCGCGCGCGTAGAGGCAACGATCGCGACACCCCTTGCGCGCGCGGCGGATTCGAGAACCGTCACAATCTCGGCGCCGCCGCCCATGCGCTCGCCGCTGAGTTCATGTGCCCAGGGTTTGGACATATGGGCGAACTGGAATGTCCGTACGAAATGGATGCCGAGCCCGTCGAGCTGCTTCCAGGTGTGGGGCGCTTCCTCCGCATAGAGCCGCGAAAGGTCCTTCTGGCAGTCGTGTTGGTGGGACTCCAGCAGATCGTCGAGAAACTCGGCGCGCGTTCCTGGCTGCAGCGGCGTCTCGCACAACGCGACATAGGCGCCGGAGAGACGTGTGCTGCCGCCGGTCTGCGCTTCCGATTCCAGCACCAGCACCTTTGCGCCGGCGGCCGCCGCTTCTACCGCCGCCATCAGGCCCGCCGCGCCTGATCCGACGATGATGACATCGGCATTGTATGCGGTGTCTTTCTGCACGTGCTTCTCGCTGCGGCCTGGCGTTGCGCGCGATTGGACGCGCCCCAGCCAAAACCTGCCTCGTCCGGATTGATTAGGTGAGGGAATACCCGTTCGCGACTAGTCCATCCCAACGATGCCGGCAGGGAAGGTGCTCATAGCGTGAATGTGGAGGATTGCGGCCAGCGCCGCAGCGTCACGGGAGGAGCAACAATGTCGGCAGCACAATTACGCGCGAAGGCGTCAAACACTGGACCCAGCCTGTTTTTCCCCGATCCGGAAGTGCCAGCGGTCTTCAATTTCGACCAGGGTCTGGCCGCGCCCGAGACATTTCCGATCACTGATCTGGTCCGGCTCGCGCGTCAGGTGCTGGACGAGGACGGACCGTCGGTTCTCGACTATTTCGATCCCAAGACCGGCTACGAGGAACTGGTCTTCGGTTATCGCGGTCTGCGCAAGCGCATCGCCGACCGCACGGCGGCCATGCAGGGGCACGATTTCGGTCACGAGGGCGTGATCCTGACCTCCGGTTCGGTGCAGGGCATCGCGCTTGCGATGGCCGGTTATCTCGATCCGGGCGACGTCGTCATCGCCGAAGCATCGTCCTTTCCCTATGCGTTGCGTTTCGCGCAGATGTCGGGCGCGGAAATCCGCACGCTGCCGCTCGATGACAAGGGTATGGTTGTCGAGGAACTCGAAGCCCTGATCGACACGATCGAGGGCGAGGGCAAGCGGGTGAAGATGGTCTATGCCATCCCCACCTTCCAGACGCCGACCGGCACCGAAATGTCCGTTCCACGGCGCAAGCTGCTCGTCGAATTGGCCAGCAAGCGCGACTTCATGATCGTCGAGGACGACGTCTATGCCGACTTGCGCTTCGCCGGCGAGCCGTTGCCGACCCTGCTCAGCCTCGACAAGAATGCCAGGGTCATCCAGTGCGGCTCGTTCTCGAAGGTGATCGCGCCAGCGCTGCGCATGGGCTGGTTTGTCGGCGATCCCGCGGCGATCGAGCCGCTGGCGGTCATGCGCCAGGATCTCGGCGTCGCGCAATGGATCGCGCGCATTCTCGACCGCTTCATGGCCGAAGGGTTGCTGGAGCCGCACATCGAAAAGGTCAACAAGGTCTACGGCTCCAAGGCCGCGACCGCCGCGAAGGCGCTGCGCGAGCATTGCGGCGACTATGTCCGGTTCAACATGCCGCAGGGCTCGTTCTACATCTGGGTGGAGATTGACGACCGGGTCGACTGGGACACTGCTGCCGCGCGCGCTGCGAAGGAAGGTATCTTCTTCCGCCCCGGCGAGCGTTTTTCCGGCGTCGGCGACGATCGCAAGTTCCTGCGTCTTGCCTACAGCCATGTCAGCGAAAAGACGATCGCCGACGGCATTGCGCGGCTGGGCGCGATCCTGAAGGAAACCGCCCGGCGCGACGCCGCTGAGTAGCAAATCCACCAGGTTGTCCTCATGGAGCGATACAACCCCCCTGGACTGAAGTTCGAAGGCATGAGCCAGGCTGTCATACACAATGGTCTGGTGTACGTTTCGGGTCAGGTGGCGCTGCGAAACGGCGCACCGGTGGGCACCGGCGACCCGGAGGCTCAGGCTAGGCAATGTTTCACGAATCTCGATGCGGTCCTAAGCGAGGCCGGGGCTGGGTTGTCGGACCTCATCCTTCTGCGTTGCTATCTGACCGATGCCGCTTTCTATCCCGCCTACGCGCAGGTGAAATCCGAACTGGTCGGCAGGCATCCGCCGTGCGGAACGGCGGTCATTGTCAAAGCGCTGCTGTTGCCTGAATTGCTTCTCGAGGTGGAAGCAGTCGCAGCAGTGTCCGGCATTTCCGGATCACGAAAGTAGTAATTGCGGTCGCTGAGAGTCGATGTACTTCAATGGATCGTGCGCAACGGAAGACCATCGCCACGTGCCTTCTCTGTAAGGCTCGGAAGAGTTGTGACCGCGGCGATCAGAATTAGCGACCCTTTGGAAGGGGCTGGCTGCGAGCTCGCTGCCGCACGCGCCGAAGGCATGGCGGAAGCCGTCGCCAGAACGTCCTGATGCGACGCCCACAGCCTTGGCGGGCAACACGAATGCATTGGTGGCGCTTTCCCTTCCCTGCCAAACCACCCGCCAGCGCCCCGCGCATACCACTTTAGTTCCCGAGATCGGCGAGGCGCAGATCGCACACGATCAGACTCTATCGCCCTGAGCGCCATGCGCGCGATTTGCAGGAAATGAACAGCGACCGGCAGGCACCTCTGTGCTAGCCATCCGTCCGATTTCGATGGAGGAATTCATGGCAGGAACGGTTCTGGTTGCCGGCGGCAGCCGCGGCATCGGCGCCGCCATATGCAGGAGCGCCGCAGCGGGCGGCTACAAGATCGCCATCAACTACAATGCGTCCCCGGACGCGGCCGAGAAGCTGGCGAAAGAGATCGTCGCAGGCGGCGGCGAGGCGATCGCCGTCGGCGCCGACGTGACGAACGAGGCCGACGTCCTGAGCATGTTCGAGGAGGTGGACACCAGGCTCGGCCGGCTGCCCGCGCTCGTCAATAATGCCGGCGGCTCGCGGTTCAAAGAGGCTCCGGTCGGCAACCAGCTCGTCGATTCCCCAATGGTCCAGATCGCTGGAATCATCGCGCTCAACCTCACATCGGCTGTTATCTGCAGCCGCGAGGCGGTGAAGCGCATGTCCGCGAAACTCGGTGGCTCCGGCGGCGTCATCGTCAACATCTCGTCCGACTGCGCGCGCCGCGGCGGCCCGCCCTACCGCAAGGACGGCGTCAAGAACCTCGTCCTCTACGGTGCGGCCAAGGCTGGCGAAAATCAAGGGTACTCAGTTGCAACATAGCGTAACATGAAAACGGCAGTTCGCGCGGAGTAACAGCTGCTTAAATTATTGATTTTATTGAGAATTTATATGGTAGCGGAGGAGGGATTTGAACCCCCGACACAAGGATTATGATTCCTCTGCTCTAACCAACTGAGCTACTCCGCCCCAGGAAGGGCGGGCCCGCCCTGAAGTCGCGCGGATATAAGGTTTTGGCCGAGCGACTGTCAAGCATTGCGGGCAAGGCTGTTTCCCCCGTTTTCACGAGCCATATCAACCATTATCAAGGGTTGGGGTTGAGCAGTTCGGGGCACGGGTCTATTGAGGCGCGGCGCAATCAAGGCAAAGAGAGAATGGCACCGCGCATAGCCGTCCTGGGTTGTGGCTATTGGGGAAGTAACCACGTCCGGACGCTGAAGGCGCTGGGCGCCCTCCATGCCGTATCAGACGTAAACGCCGCCCGCGCTGAGGGCTTCGCGATCGAGCATGACTGCCTCGCGGTCGATCCCGAGGCGCTCTATGCGCGCGACGACATCGACGCCGTGGTCATGGCGCTGCCGCCGCAGTTTCACGCCGAGCATGCGCAGAAGGCTGTCGCGGCCGGCAAGGACGTGCTGGTCGAAAAGCCGATCGCGCTGTCTGTCGCAGATGCCGAGCGCGCGGTGGCCGCGGCGCGCTCGCACAACCGCATTTTCATGGTCGGCCATGTCCTGCGGTTCCACCCCGCCTTCGAGCAGCTCAAGCTGCTGGTGGAGTCGGGCGAACTCGGCGACATCAAATACATCCATTCGCATCGGCTGGGTCTTGGCAAGTTTCACACCGAGAACGACGCGTTGTGGGATCTGGCCCCGCACGACCTTTCCATGATCCTGGCGCTCACCGGCGCGCCGCCGGAAGAGGTGCGCGGCGAGGGGGCGGCGCTGCTCGATCATCTCAGCGACTTCGCGCATCTGCACATGCGCTTTCCAGGCGGCATCCGCAGCCATCTGTTCGCCTCGCGGCTCAATCCCTACCGGGAGCGGCGGCTGACAGTGGTGGGTACGCGGGCGATGGCCGTGTTCGACGATGTCGAACCCTGGAGCCGCAAGCTCGCCGTCTACCGGCACGCCGTGTGGCAGGACTCCGGTCAGTGGGCATTCACCACCAATGAGCCCACCCATGTTCCGGTGAATGAGGGCATGCCGCTGACGCGTGAGCTGCAGCACTTCATCACCTGCATCGAAACGCGGGAAGAGCCGCGCACGAACGGCGAGGAAGCGATTTCGGTGCTGCGGATCCTGACGGCGGGTTCCGTCACGCACGACTGAGGCGGCTGACTATTCCGCCGCTATCGTCGCTTTGGCGCCTGAGAGTTTCTTCAGCATCACGTCAGCCTGCCGTTCGGTACGGTCGATGAAACCGCCGCCGAAGACGCGCGCATCGTCGCCGTCGCCATCGTAGAGCACGCAGGCTTGGCCCGGTGCCACTCCGGCCTCGCCATCGACCAGTTCGACGACATACAAGCCATCCTCGGTCGACAGTCGCGCCGGCTTTGGCGGGCGGGTTGATCTGACCTTGGCGTAGAGTTCGACGCCGCCTGCGGGCAGTGCCGCCGGATCTTCTTCGCCCAGCCAGTTGAAATCGCGCAGCACGATGCGGCGGGTCACCAGCGCTTCGCGCGGGCCGACGATGACGCGCGCATCATTGGCATCGAGATGGACGACATAGAGCGGTTCGCCGCCGGCCACGCCGATGCCGCGGCGCTGGCCGATGGTGAAATGCACGATGCCTTCGTGCCTACCGAGCACGCGGCCGTCGATATGGACGATGTCGCCTGCAGTTGCCGCATCCGGCTTCAGCTTGGCGATGATGTCGGAGTACTTGCCCTGCGGTACGAAGCAGATGTCCTGGCTGTCCTGCTTGGTGGCCACGGCCAGACCCATGCGCTCGGCGGCGGCGCGCACCTCGGGCTTGGCCATGCCGCCCAGCGGGAAGCGCAGGAAGTCGAGCTGCTCTTGCGTCGTGGCAAAGAGGAACCAGCTCTGGTCGCGGTCGGCGTCTACGGGGCGGTACAGCGCACGATGGGCGCCATTGGCGCGGCTGCGCACATAATGCCCGGTCGCCAGAGCGTCGGCGCCGAGGTCGCGCGCGGTCTCGAGCAGGTCGGCAAACTTCACCGTCTGGTTGCAGGCCACGCAGGGGATCGGTGTCTCGCCGGCGATGTAGCTTTCGGCGAAGGGGTTGATCACCGCCTCGCGGAAGCGCTGTTCGTAGTTCAGAACGTAATGCGGGATGCCCAGCGTCTCTGCGACGCGACGCGCATCGTCAATGTCCTGCCCTGCGCAGCAGGAGCCGGCGCGGTGGGTCGCCGCGCCATGGTCGTAGAGCTGCAGCGTAACCCCGATGACCTCATAACCCTCCTCGGCAAGAAGCCCGGCAACGACGGACGAATCCACGCCGCCCGACATGGCGACGACGACGCGCGTCTCCCAGGGCTTGCCGGGCAGGTCTAGGCTGTTGAGGTGATCGCTCATAGTCTTGGTCGTTCCGGCGCGTTGGCCCATTCGGCGGAACTATGCCCGCCCGGCCCGCAACGTCGCTTGGATAACGCGGCCCGTATGCCAATGGCGGCCATATAGGTCAAAGCGGCGGGCTTGGCCACAGCTGCGGGGCGTTCGCGAAGGTTCGAATCTTAAGGAAGCCGATAACGGTTCGTTCACCGCGGTTAGCCGCGTCTTACTTCGTGTTTAGGCAATTCTTAAAGCTGAGACCATAATGTGTCGCAGGTTAGGTTCGGGGTTTTGTAGAGAGTACGATGACCGATCTGGTTAGACCGCGCGTCAAATACGTTATCGGCCCGGACGGCAGTCCGCTGACTATAGCGGACCTGCCGCCGACGAACACCCGCCGCTGGGTTATCCGGCGCAAGGCGGAAGTGGTAGCTGCCGTTCGCGGAGGCTTGCTCAGCCTCGACGAGGCCTGCACGCGCTACCGGCTGACGGTGGAGGAGTTTCTCTCCTGGCAGGCATCGATCGACGAGTATGGTCTCGCCGGTCTGCGCACGACGCGGATCCAGCAATACCGCCACTAGGTAGCCCGCAAGCCTTCAGGCGGTGGTGCCTTCAGAAGCGGCGCTCGAATTTCAATGATCGCTACCAGCTAGACGCCACGTCTTGTCGCGGCGGGCGAGTCGCGCAAAGCGAACCCCGGTTCGCTAACCGCCATGAGCTGACAGAAAGTCCTGAAACTGTGACGCGCGGCTGAACTCAGCCGTGCATAGCCTGGCGTTCTTCCGCGTCGCGGCCGCGGCCGTCGCGCGATTCCAGCGCTTCCGCCTTGGCGAGTTCAGCCTCGGCCTCGGCAAGCGCCGCATCCGCAGCTTCCTTCCGTTCGGCAAGGTCGATCTGCGAGTTGCGCAGGTTGTCGCGGCGCTGGCGCGCAGCCTTGGCGAAAGTCGGATAAGCGAAGTGACTGACGTCGGTGATGCCGGCTTTTTTCTCTTCGGCCGCGATCTGTAGCTCAAGCTCAGCCGCCATGCGTTCGAATTCGCCGATCATCAGGTCGAGCTGGGCGAGCTGCCGCCGCTTTTCACTGACCTGGAACTGCTTGAGCCGAACAAGGTTCTGGCGCGTCTTCATGACCCGATACTCCTGCACGCGGACACCGTGACCAAGCGGTCGAAATACCCTCACTCCCCAGTCCGAATGCCGAACGACACCGAACCCTGCCTGCTTCCGGACGGCTTAGTCTGCGAAGAAAATCCTAACCTTTCGCGGACTTGGTAACCATTCGTTTACGGGCATTGTTAATCATAGAGACGAGGGCTTAAGGCGGGGTAAAGATCAGGTCTCGTCCGGCAAATTCCGGAAGTTTGAGTCACACGAGTCACTTGCGTCCGGACTCTAATGTTCCGCGTTAAGTATGATCGGTTGACGATTCGTCATAAGATTCAAAGGAATGAGCGGGAGAGCTGATTGCAGCTGATGTTGCTTTGCGAAGCAGAATCAGATTTTGTTAACCATTAGCTGGCAGCCTCCGATTCAGGCAATCGCTGCCCCGGTCGACAATTGCGACTACCGGTCCGGCGGCAGAGAAGGGGAATAAGATGCGCGTTCTGCTCATTGAAGACGACAGTGCCACGGCACAGAGCATCGAGTTGATGCTCAAATCGGAGAGCTTCAACGTCTATACGACCGATCTCGGTGAAGAAGGCGTCGATCTCGGCAAGTTGTACGACTACGACATCATTCTCCTGGACCTGAATCTACCCGATATGTCCGGCTACGAAGTGCTGCGGACGCTCAGGCTTTCCAAGGTCAAGACGCCGATCCTGATCCTTTCCGGCATGGCCGGCATCGAGGACAAGGTGCGGGGTCTCGGCTTCGGCGCCGACGACTACATGACCAAGCCGTTCCACAAGGACGAGCTGGTTGCGCGCATCCACGCGATCGTGCGCCGGTCGAAGGGCCACGCCCAGTCGGTCATCCACACGGGCGACCTGATGGTCAATTTGGACGCCAAGACGGTGGAAGTCGGCGGCCAGCGGGTGCACCTGACCGGCAAGGAATACCAGATGCTGGAGCTGCTTTCGCTCCGCAAGGGAACGACCCTCACCAAGGAAATGTTCCTCAATCATCTCTATGGCGGCATGGACGAGCCCGAGCTGAAGATCATCGACGTCTTCATCTGCAAGCTCAGGAAGAAGCTCGACGCTGCGTCCGGCGGTCAGAACTACATCGAGACGGTGTGGGGCCGCGGCTACGTGCTGCGCGAGCCGGAAGAGGTGCGCGAGAGCGCCTGACCTCGAATTTACCCAGCTGTTTCAGCTAGTTGAAGCGCGCGGCCTAGCCGCGCGCTTTTTCGTTTCGCGACGTATCAGGCGGCGATGCTGTCCTGCAGCAGGTCCATCGACCTGAAACGCTCCAGAAGCTGCTGCCGGTTGAAAGGCTTCAGGATGTATCCCTTGGCGCCGGCCCGCTTGGCACGCATGATCGTGCCAATGTCGAACTGCGTAACGCAAACGACGATCTGCGCCTTGGTCTCGCTTTCGATCGCCATCGCCCGGCGGATGAAGTCCTCAGTCGGCAGGTCGGGTAGGGTGGCATCGAGGATGATGATGTGCGGCATGTCGGCTTCGCACATGTAGAGAGCCTCGGTGGCGGAGGAAGCCTCGATAACGAGAAGTTCGGGGCCGGACAGTATCCGTTTGGCCACCTTCCGTATCACGCTTGAATCGTCGACGATCATGCAACGTTTCATGATCAAACTACCCCGCTACGCTAACTCGCGCCCCTCGCGCGGGCGCACTTTTGACGTCCAAACCCTATTTGGAATGGGTAAACATCTGCGTAATGGCAGCGGTAAAGTTTTCCTGAATTGCCAGCCTGACCGGCCGCCGCATCAGGCAGCGGTCAGTGTTATCTCGTCGGCGCTGGCGCGGATGTTCACCGTCATGCCGGTCTCGTTGGCGAGGAGCAGGGTGTAGTAGGGCTGGACCGAATGCGCGTCGATCGGTTCCTCGGGAGCCGCGCCGGAATGCAGTTCAAGGAATTTGGGCGGTACGCGGACCATCGGGCCGGACGCCGTCAGCGTGAACCTGGGCGCGGTATCCAGGTCGTCGAGCTGGACAGTGATCTTGCCGCCGCGCGGAATTGCCCCGTTCGCGATGAGGATCAGGTTGAGCAGCAGCTTGACCTTGTTTTTCGGCAGCAGGGCGCGTGCGCCCGTCCATTCAAGCTCGGGTTTTTCGTTGCGGATGAATGCACTGGCGACATTCTGGGCATCGCCGGTGTCGATCTGCATGCCGGCCGAACCCGCGGCGCCGAATGCCAGGCGCGCAAATTGAAGCCGCGCCGACGCGTTGACGGCACTGGCACGAATGAGCGCCATCGCATCCTCGTCCGAGCCGCCTTCGTCCAGCAATTCGAGGCCGTTATTGATCGCACCGACTGGCGAGATGATGTCGTGGCAGACCCGGCTGCAAAGCAGCGCAGCAAGATCCGGCGCCGATAGGGCGAATTTCTCGGCCATATTCGAATGTGTCCCCTGTGCGGTCGTCCAAGCTCTCCGCTGTCGCGAATCGGATGCGGCAGTGCAGCATATCCGATACACAGCGCCACCCTACGGGGCAAGGAAACGACCAAATTCTACCCGTTGCAACTGCGCGATCACGCAATGGCCTTGATTTGGCACTTGGTGGCCAGGCAGCGCTCTGGTCTGGATGCGGATTAATGGTTGAAAAAGGATTGAGACGTAGGATCGCATTTGATCGGGTCCTCCGTCCGATACCCCCAATCGTGGTCGATCGGAGCCCGTTGCCCGCAAGAAACGGAGAACGGAAATGATATCCAGTTTCCACGCATCCGCCCGCACGCGCGGAGCAGCATTCGTCCTCGCCCTGTTTGCCATGCTGCTGATCGGCGTTCAGGGCGCCCGCGCCAATGCAAACGACACCTATTCCATGCAGGAGGTGGTCGATACCGGCCACCGCTTCTTCGGCGCGACATCCGGCGGCCTCGCTGCTGTCGTGGAGAAGGTGTTCAGCGCTTTTGGCCTGCCGAACGGGTATGTACTCGGCGAGGAAGGTTCCGGCGCGCTGGTCGGCGGCCTGACCTTCGGCGAAGGCTACCTCTACACCAAGAATGCCGGCGACCATGTCGTATTCTGGCAGGGCCCGTCGCTTGGCTGGGACTTTGGCGGCCAGGGATCGCGGACGATGATGCTCGTCTACAATCTGGAGTCCGTGCCGAGCATCTATCAGCGCTTCGTCGGCGTAGCCGGTTCGGCCTATGCCATAGCCGGGCTTGGCTTCAATGTGCACAAGCGCGGCGACGTGCTGCTGGTGCCGATCCGCACCGGTGTCGGGGCGCGCCTCGGCATCAATGTCGGCTATCTCAAGCTCACGCAGACACCGACCTGGAATCCATTCTAGGTACGGCCACGATCTGAACTATCTGGAAGGCCCGCCTGCTTGTCAGGCGGGCCTTTCCATTTTTGTCATGGACGCTTGGCGTAAATGGCTTAACCTTAAGCGAGAGTAAATGCCGTGCGGCTCTGGATTCGTGCCGGGCCGGCGTGGCACAGTCCCGTCAGTGTGTGGCGGTCTTTGGGGCAGTAGCTCGTGATACAGAGTATCCTGTTCTTTTCGTTGGGTTTCTTGTGCGCAGGTTTTCTCGCGCTGATGGTCGCGCCTGCGATCTGGCGGCGAGCCGTGGTGCTCACCAGGCGCCGTATCGAGGCTTCCGTTCCGCTTTCCCTGAACGAAATCCAGGCCGACAAGGATCGCATGCGCGCCGAATTCGCCATGTCGACACGGCGGCTCGAAATGAGCATCAAGTCGTTCAAGGAAAAGGCTGCGGCCCAGATCATCGAGATCAACAAGAACCGTGACGAATTGCGTCGGCTTGCCGAAGAGCGCACCGAGAAGAACGAATCCCTGACGGCGCTCGAGGCGAGCGCTGGCCAACTGCGCAACGAGTTGCGGCGGCGCGAGGAGCAGTTGCAGCAGGTTTCCAACAAGCTGCTCGACGCCGAGGCGAAGCTCGAGGAACGGGCGCTCGAACTCGACAAGATGGGCCGCATGTATGACGAGGCGAGCTTCGCTTCGTCCAGCCGCCAGATCGAGCTGGTGGCCCGCGAGACCGAAGTCGAAAAGCTGTCGACAGACGTTTCCGAACTGCGCGACCAGCGCAAGGAAGCGGAACGCAAGGTGCGCGAGGCGCAGTCCGAAGCAAAGCAGGCGCAGGACGCGCTCAAGCTGGAAAAGCAGCGCGCCGCCGATATCGAGGCCCGGCTCGAACGCACCATGTCGGCGCTGGCCGATCGCGAGGAGAAGCTCGACCGGCGCGAGAAGGAACTCGAACGCCTGCGCGAGGAACTGAAGAGCAATTCCGGCTCGGAGGGCGAAATGAGCGCGGTGCTCGCCCAGGCGCAGGAAGACAAGGTCAAGCTGGAAGCCGAGGTCGCCGATCTGACCCTGCAAATGACCAACCTGCTCGAAGGGGCCAAGGGCGCCGACATCGAGAAGGCGATGGCAAAACTGAAGGCCGATCGCGAGCGGATCGAAGGCCGCCTGAAGACCTTGCTCGAAGAAAACAAGAATCTGCGCAAGGACGTCGAGATGCACGAGCGCACCAAGTCGGACGACTGGGACGACGAGCGCCGCGAGAATGCGCTGCTGCGCGAGCAGATCAACGATCTTGCCGCCGAGGTTGTCAGCCTTACCATGGCCTTGGACGGGCCGGATTCGCCAATCCGCAAGGCATTGGGCGAGTCTCCGTCGATCGATGGGGCGGGTCCGGCGGAGACGATCGTCAATCTGGCCGATCGCGTGCGCGCTCTGCAGAAAGCCGCAGCGGCTACCCGCTAGACCACATTCCCTGAAAGGCGATGCAGGGCGATGGCTGAGGCCGCCGCCACGTTCAGACTGTCGAAATCGCCCGCAATCGGTATCCGCACGCCTTCCATCCTGTCGATCAGTTCAGGCGGAAGGCCGTCCCCTTCGGTACCCAGATAGAGCGCTGCGCGTTTTCCCGGTTCCACGTCCGCGATACCAAGCGTGCCGCCTGGCGTCAGCGCGAATTGCCTGAAACCCGCGGCCGCGAGATCGTCCGCCATCGAGCTCCAGTCCGTGGCGACCGCGTAAGGCACTTTGAGCACGCCGCCGACCGACACCCTGATCGCCTTGCGGTAGAGCGGGTCGCAGCAGGTCGGATCGAGGATCACCGCATCCGCGCCGAAGGCGGCGGCGTTGCGGAATATCCCGCCCATATTGTCGTGATTGGAGATACCGACAAGCGCGAGAACAAGTGCCTTTGCAGGTAGCGCCGCTATCAGCCCCGATACCGTTTCAGGTTCTCGGCGGCGCGCCAGTGCAAGCACGCCGCGATGCAGGTGAAAGCCGGCGATGGCGTCGATGACCTCGGGCTTGGCCACGTAGACCGGCAAGCCTTCCGGCGCTGTCGTCAGAACGTCCACCAGGCCGGGCAGCCGGTTTTCCAGGACCAGAACCGAAACCGGCTCGAAGCGTCCGCTTTCGAACAATTGGCGCAAAACGACCTTGCCCTCGGCAATGAACAGGTCGTCGCGGCGCGCCAGATCGCGGTCGCGCACGTTTCGATATGCCGCGATGCGCGGGTCGCCAGCATCTTCGATTTCGACTGCAATCATGTCTCGCCCGGCCGGTCCGCACGTGCGGACGCGGTCAGGTTACATAGATTGCTTCGAGAGATCGGAGAAGGTCGAGCAGCTTCCTCGATTTGCAGGAATAGAAGATAAGCTGCCTTTCTCGGCGCGTTTCGACCAGGCCCATCGCGCGCAATTTGGCAAGGTGCTGCGAAAGAGCCGACTGGCTGAGGCCGACCTTCGATGCGATGGCGCCAACCGACATCTCGCCATCGGCGAGATGGCACAGGATCGCCAGTCGCTTGCTGTTGCCGACGGCGTTAAGCACCGCGGCTACATCGTCCGCGATACTAACAAGTTGATGATGCTGCATTATGCCCACGGTTGCTCACACCGATCAAACGACGTGGGGGCAATCGCCGTTCGATCTCCTCGTTGTAGAACCCGACTCAAATGGCCGCTGCCGGATTCCGAATTGGTATACTAGTTTCAGGTGGCCAAATCGCAATACGCTAATATCTGGCCGAACGTGACCCAAAGTCACTTACGCGATCGCGTTAGTTTCGAGTTTCTTGCGCCCGTCCGCGGCCATTTTCACCAGTGCTGCGCGCATCGCCGAGGCGCTGGACAAAGGCTGCGGAAACAGCACGCGCACAACGTCATCACCGCAGGCGAGATCGATACCCTCGGCATCGATACCGGTCATTGTCCAGTCACCCTCTCGGGCGCCCGCGAAAGCGCGTGCGTAGACGTTGATGGCGTCGCGGTGGTCCGCATTCATGTGCGACACCGCAGACTGTTCCGCCGCTGCCAGCGCCTCGTTTGCGGCTGAGTCGACCAGGAGATCGCTGCGTCCAAGGGCATAGGCCTTGCCAAACCCGCCATTCAGGCTGGCCGAACGCGGCTCGAGCCGGAAATAGGAGAAATCCGCAAAACCGGCGTAGAGCTTCGCCTTGGGGTGCTTGTTGAGGAACCGGCGCCCTATGCGCTCTCGGTGATTGTCGTTTCCTTGAAGCTGGCGTGCGTCGCAGGCAATCGAGATGCGAGGATGAGCGAGGGGATCGCCTTTGCCCGGTTCGCCCAAGAGCAGCGAACAGCGCTCGTCGGCCTGAAGCCCGCCCGTGTGCGCCGACAGCGACGATACGAGGATGACCGGCGCGCCGTCCATGTCCGTTGCAACCGCGACCCTGGTGGCAAGCGGCGCGCCGCTCTCAGGATCGATCACCGCGAGCGAGCCGTAACGCGCTGATCGCATCAGTCTGCGCGCGAGCGCTATCGCCTCTTCGTCGGTGGGGCGCAGCACATCCTTCTTGCCGTCGGTCACAACAACCTCTGAAACCTGACAGATACGCTCCTATTATCGGTGAATGACGCCTTCGCTGGCAAGCCGCTCCACATCGGATTCGTCGATGCCGAAGGCGGAAAGGGCAGCCGCAGGATCGTAGCTAGCCGGACCCGACACCGACGATCCCGTACGCGAGAAGCGCGGCGCGGGTTCGGGCCTGGTGAGCTTGCCGGTCGTGCGATGTGTCTTCCGCGCAGAATTGTGGGGGTGCCGCGGCGCTTCGGTCAGGCCAAGCACAGGCGCCACGCAAGCGTCGGTGTCTTCGAAAAGCGCAGCCCAGTTGTCTCGCGTCCCGGTCTTGAAGCGCTCGGCGATGGCGGATCGCATTTCGGGCCATTTCGATTGGTCGAATTGCGCCTTGGCGAAGCTGTCGTCGAGCGGCAGCAGCCGCGCGAACTCGGCGAAGAATTGCGGCTCGAGGCATGCGACCGCGACATGTTTGCCGTCAGAAGTTTCATAGGTGTCATAGAATGGCGCGCCGGAATCGAGCAGGTTCGCGCCACGGCGGTCCTGCCAGATGCCGGACGCCATGAAGCCGAAGAAGGGCGCCGCGAGCATGGAGGCGCCGTCGATCATGGCGGCGTCCACGACCTGTCCCTTGCCCGAGCGGCTGCGCTCCAGCAGGGCGGCCAGCACGCCGGCAATGAGGAACATGGTGCCGCCGCCATAGTCGGCGACGAGGTTGAGCGGCGGCACCGGCTTGCCGTCCCTGGGACCGATCGCGTGAAGAACGCCGGAAAGCGCCAGATATGTTAGATCGTGGCCGGCGCGCTGCGCCAGCGGCCCGTCCTGGCCAAAGCCTGTCATGCGGCCGTAGACGAGGCGCGGATTGCGCTCCATCGCCTCGTCCGGCCCGAGCCTCAGCCGTTCCATGACACCCGGGCGAAACCCTTCAATAAGCGCGTCGGCATTTTCGACGAGCTTCAGCATGAGCTCGACTGCTTCCGGGCGCTTGAGGTCGAGCTTGACGATGGAACGCCCGTGCCTGTCGAGATCGTATTCAGGCGGCAGGGTCAGAAAGGCGCGGGCGGTCGATGCCCGTTCGACGCGCAGTACTGTTGCGCCCATTTCCGACAGGATGAGACCCGCCAGCGGAACCGGGCCGAGGCCTGCCATCTCGATGATGCGAAAACCGGCCAGCGGGCCGGTTTTCACTTCGGCTTCCATGTCCGCGGACATCTCGCGCCTAGCGCGGCGCCATGCGGATTGCGCCGTCGAGCCGGATCGTCTCGCCGTTGAGCATCTGGTTTTCGACGATATGTGACGCAAGCGCGCCGTATTCCGCCGGCTCGCCGAGGCGAGGAGGGAAGGGCACCTGCTGGCCGAGCGAATCCTGTGCTTCCTGCGGCAGTCCCGCCAGCATCGGCGTGCGGAAGATGCCGGGCGCGATGGTGCAGACGCGGATGCCGGCGCGGGCAAGGTCGCGCGCCACCGGCAGCGTCATGCCGACGACGCCGCCCTTGGAGGACGAGTAGGCAGCCTGGCCGATCTGGCCGTCATAGGCGGCGACCGAAGCGGTGTTGACGATCACGCCGCGCTCGCCGCCGTCGAGTGGTTCCAGGGTTTCGGCGCGCACGGCAAACAGCCTGATCATGTTGAACGTGCCGATGAGATTGACCTCGATCACCTTGCGGTAGAGGTCGAGCGAGTGCGCGCCTTCCTTGCCGGTCGTCTTCATGGCGATGCCGATGCCGGCGCAGTTGATCAGGATGCGCGGCTGGCCAAGCTTGCCGGCCACTTCCTCGAATGCGGCTTCGCCGTTCTCGGCGCTGGAAACGTCGCACTTCACGGCAATGCCGCCGATCGCCTCGGCCACGGCTTCGGCATTCTTCATGCCGACATCGAAGACCGCGACCTTGGCGCCCTTCGCGGCCAGCACACGTGCCGTCGCTTCACCCAACCCCGAGCCGCCACCGGTGACCACCGCAACCTGACCGGACGGATTCATGCATTCCTCCACATTGTTATAGTCTAGAACAATTCGCACACATCGTACCGGCTCGGTGTGCTGCGAGGCAAGCGAAGGAATAGGGATGCGTGCGTGGCAGAGTTCATCCAGCCAGCCGTCAAGGCCTGACGGGGTATCCCGGGGCTGCCGGCAAAAGTGCCGGCCGCCGGATATGGCTGCTCAGGCGCTGGCGCCGCGCGACTGTTCGGCGCCGAGCCACTCGATCAGCTTGTTGGCCATACGCTCAGGCGAGATCGGCTTTGTGAGGTAGTCGTCCATGCCGGCATCCATGCAGCGCTCGCGGTCGCCCTTCAGGGCATGAGCGGTAACACCGATGATCGGCGTGTGCGGCAGCTTCTGCGCCGCCTCGGCCTCCCGGATCGCCGCCGTTGCCTCCAGCCCGTTCATCTCGGGCATAGAGACGTCCATCAGGATTAGACGTGGGCGACGTACCGACCATGTGTCCACCGCGCGGCGGCCGTCGCCCACGATGCGGAACGTGTAATCCAGCGGTCTCAGGATCTGGTCGAAGACGAGCTGGTTCACCTCATTGTCCTCGGCAACAAGGATATCGAGAGAGCGGTTCTTGGCTTCCGGCACCGGAAGAGGAACGACGTTGGCCGCTGTCGGCTCCGCAACAGGCATTGGCTTGGGCTCGGTGGCGGCCGGCTGAGCTCTGGCTGAGCTCAGACCCTGCCTGTGCCGGGCGGCCGCCAGGTGATCCATGATAGTCGATAGGAGCAGGCTGGAGCGGGTTGGCTTTGTCAGGATGGCGGTCGCGCCGGCGAGCTTCAGCTCCCGCACCGCGATGCCATGGTCGACCGAGGTGAGCAACAGCACCGGAACATCCTGCATCGCGGGCCGCGACCGGATGGCGGTCAGCACCTCGGCGCCGTTCATGTCCGGCATCTGGTAGTCGAGAATGATAAGATCGACGCCGGCTCCCATGGTTGCGGCGTGGTCGATGAAATCGAGCGCCAGATGGCCGCTCTCGACGGCACAGCTGTCGAAGCCCCAGCTGCGGGTCATTTCGGTGAAAATCTCGCAGTTGATCGCGTTGTCGTCGATGATCAGAATACGTGCGCCGGTGATATCCGTATCCGGAACGAGGACCGGCTCCAGCGGTGCATTCTCCTCAAGGCCGACGCGGAACCAGAAGGTCGATCCTTGGCCCAGCTTGCTGGTCACGCCCAACTCTCCGCCCATCAGGCTGATCAGGCGCGATGCGATGGCGAGACCGAGGCCGGTTCCCTCATGGCGACGCGTGGACGACGTATCCACTTGGCTGAACTTGTCGAAGATGCTTTCCAGCTTGTCGTCGGGGATACCGATGCCGGTGTCGGTGACGGCGAAGCGCACGTCGCCGCCTTCGCGGGAGACCTCGATCAGGACATGTCCGCGCTCGGTGAACTTCACCGCGTTGCCGGTGAGATTCGTCAATATCTGTCGCAGCCGTCCGACGTCGCCGACAACCCAGTCGGGCAGGTCGGGATCGACCCGGACCACGAGTTCGAGGTCCTTCTCGGCGACACGCGACGAGACCAATGTGGCGATGTCCTCGACAGCTTCGCGGAGGTTGAAGGGCGCGAGGTCGAGCTCGATATGGCCCGCGTCAATCTTCGAAAAATCGAGAATGTCGTTGATGATCGTCAGCAGGGCGTTGCCCGATTTGACGATCACGTCGGTGAACGTCTTCTGGCGCTGGTCGAGGTCGGTCTGAGCCAGCAGTTCGGCCATGCCGAGAACGCCGTTCATCGGCGTCCTGATTTCATGGCTCATATTGGCGAGGAACTCGGACTTTGCCCGCTCCGACGACTTGGCTGCCTCGATGGCCGACTGCAGCTTGGCAAGAGCAGCGCTGATCGAGCGCTCCATCGGAATGAAGAAGAAGAACAGGATCGCCGCTGCGAAAAGGCAGAAAACGATGCCGATGATATTGATCGCCAGCTTGGTGTTGTCTGCGAAGCTGCGGTTGAGATCACGCAATTGGCTCGCCTGCTCGACAAGCACCGGCTTGACCGCGAACTCCATGTAACCTTCAAGGTAGCGGCCGGCTTCCTCGCGTGTCAGGTCGGGATCCGTAGTCGCTTGTTCGACCTCGTTATGCATGGCGGTCAGCAACTGCATCGGGTTCTGCTGGCCATACATGGTGTTGGTCACCATTTCGGCCTTCAGCGTTTCATCGGCTTCCGACCACAGTTCGACGATCCTCTGGCTCAGCCTTTCGAGCCGCTCCCCCTGAACCACAAGCGCGCGCTCGGCGCCGCTCGCGATGGAAGGGTCATTGCGCTGCATCTGCATGGCGTTGCGCGCAACCTGCTCTCGCAAATCCACCGCCTGGGCAATGAGCTCTGCCATCACGGTCGCGTTGGAGAAGCGCGCGTTGGCCGAGTGTCCCGCAACCGCAAGCAGCCCGCACAAGCCAATGAAAGCAAGGATGACGAGGATGTTTCGGGTGCGAACGCCGCGGACCGCCCTGGCGATGGTTTCGGTCGCATCAGGAGTCGCAATTGCTACCACCGAGCCGGGCGAGGTTGCCCGGCCACGCCCCGCGAAACGCGGACGCAGACGCGCGAACCATGAACCTACCCACTTCCGGCCCGCCGTGCGGTTGGGCCGGCCACGCTTACCCGTCATACTCTAGCCCCCGTGGTTGGCCGTAAGCGTGCCGGATCAGGGTGAAGTTTCGGTAAAGGCGGGGTTGGTCAGGTCGTTGAAGCCTGCTGTGGACACCGTTTCAGGATGTCGTCCGGGCGGGCATCGCCCGGCGCTGTCGAGGTCTGCCATGAAACTGGCGAGCCACGCGGCGGCGTCGTGTTCACGAATGCGTTTCAGGAGCGCGGCGTGACGTTCCCGTCGCTCGTCCCGTGGCATATGCAGCGCGGCGTGTATCGCATCCGCCATGCCGTCCTCATCATACGGGTTGATGATGAGCGCCTCCGCCAGATCTTCGGCGGCGCCGGCAAACTGCGACAGGACCAGTACCCCCGGGTCTTCTGCATCTTGGGCAGCAACGAACTCCTTGGCGACAAGGTTCATGCCATCGCGAAGCGGCGTAACGAGGCCGACATGGCTGGCGCGAAACAGCGCCGCCAGCTTCTCGCGCGAAACCGGGCGGTTGATGTAGCGCAATGGCGTCCAGTTGAAGTCGGAATGTCGCCCATTGATTGAGCCAGCAAGGCCTTCGAGTTCGGCGCGAAGATCGGCATACGCGTCCACATCCTCGCGCGTCGACGGCGCAATCTGCAGGAATGAAACTACGCGTTCGAGCTCAGGGTGATGAGCGAGCAAACGCTCGAATGCTCGAAACCGCTCCGGCAGGCCTTTGGAATAATCGAGACGGTCCACGCCGATTATCTGCTTGCGGCGGAGCAGCTCGCGCCTGTCGGTATCGATCCGTACATCCTCTGGGGCCGCTGCCGACATGGTGCGGAAGGTCTCGACATCGATCCCGATCGGGTACGCCTTGAGGACAATCGACCTGCCATCGAATTGAAGCGTGCCGTCGTCGGCAATGGTCGCCACGTTCCAATCCTCGACATAGTGGCGGAAATTGCTGACGTCGGCGGCCGTCTGAAATCCGATTACGTCGTAATGGAGAAGCATTTCGACCAGGCGTTCATGGTTCGGCGACGCGGACAGCAGGTCATGGGGCGGGAAGGGAATGTGCAGGAAGAACCCGAGGCGCTGGCCACAGCCGCGCCGGCGAAGGCAGTCGGCCATCGGAATCAGGTGGTAGTCGTGCACCCAGACCAGGTCGTCAGGTTCGAGGTGAGGAACCAGGAGGTCGGCGAAATAGTTGTTCACCCGGCAATAGCCGTCGAAGAATTCGGGTTCATATTCCACGTGGTCGAGGCGGTAGTGAAACAGCGGCCAAAGGACGCTGTTGGCAAACCCCACGTAGTATTGGGCATAGTCCTCGGGCGTCAGGGGTGCGGACAGCATCTGGACATTGCCGACCCGCTTGGCATGCGCGCTTTCGGGCAGCGTGTCATGCTGCTCGCCGTTCCAGCCGAACCAGACTCCGCCACGTTTGCGCAGCGCATCGGCGAGACCGACTGCCAATCCGCCCGATTGTGTCGCCTTGGTGAGGTCCGCGACGCGGTTGGATACGATGACAAGTCTGGTCATTTCATGGTGCTCCGGAAGTGGCAGCGCTTCTTCCTGAACGGCCAATCCCGCCATCCGGTTCCGCGCGCTCGATTTGTCCTCCCGAAAGCAGGCTCGCCTTCTCGCAAGCCGATATGGCTGCGATGTGGCAGAGCCATGTTGCGAATGCGCCTTGATCCGCTGCACGAAAGCGGGCGGCCGTCCTCCCGGCGCCTATCTTGATGCCGTACCCTCCCGATCCTTCGACTTCGCGAAACGCGTCTTCGTCGGTCACGTCATCACCGACAAAGACCGGCTGGCGCCCGGCAAACGGCCGCATCGCCATGAATTGCGCAACCGCGTCCGCCTTCGTGCGTCCGCCCAGTCGAAGCTCGAACACCATCTTGCCGCGCATCAACGACACACCCGGCAATTCCGCCGCGAGGCGGCCTGCAAGATCTGCGCAGGCCTGATGAAGGTCCGGACGCTGCCTGTAGTGAAGTGCGACGGAGCCGGGCTTCACCTCCGACAGCAGGCCCGAATGCTGTTCGGCAAAACTCGCAACGGCGCACGTCAACCGCTCCATTTCGCCGCCATCATAGTCGGCGCGACGATACTCGCCCTCGGCATCTCTCATTTCGAGGCCATGGACACCGGAAGCGGGCAGCTTCAGCGGAGAGAGGAAACGGTCGAGGTCATCGACCGTACGCCCCGAAACGATGGCGAGTGCGCCGCCGGAGTTGCGCCAAAGGGCGCCAAGGGCCTCCACGATACGTGGATCGACTTCGACACCCGAGGGGTCTGGCGCAATCTCGGCCAAAGTTCCATCGAAGTCGAAAAAGAAGGCCGTGCGTGACAACTCGACCGTGAAGTCACTTTGGTTCTTCATCTGTCGGTAAGGTGTTCACTCTTGTGGTCAGAAGCTCCACCATGCGCTGCAACCGGGCCTTGGCTCCTGCGGCTGGGGTGCGGATTTCGGCCCGGTTCGGCTAATTGCCTGCGAAGGCGACGCCACCGGCTTGGACTCGATCCTGCGCTTCGTGCGCAGGACACGGCTCGCGCCGCTGCTCGCCCTGAGCCGCCTGTGTGCCAACGGGTCGATGTCGTGTCTGGGCATTTTCTGCCTCCTTTCTTCTTGGACGACGCCAGTTTGAAGCGGCCTCGTGTCAATCCTGCGACCGACAATCACAGTGTGCACTGCAGCATAACACTATTGCGATGCAAAAACAAAAAAACAGGCCGGCTCCGTTCCGCCGGGGCAATCGGCAGGGAGTGTGGCGCCTGCGCCCTCAGCGACGCAGAATCGCCTTCAGCACGTCGCGCACCCCGATCGCGCCAAGGAAACGCGATTGCTCGTCGAAGATGGCGACCGGCGCGGTGTGCGACTGGTGCATCGCGTGCATGACCAGCCGGAGCGGCGTTCCGGGCTTAGCCCAATAGACGGGGTGGGCATCAGGTGGCAGCGTTTCCAGTGGGTCGCATGAGGTCCACATCGCCGGCCGTTCGTTACGTTCCGCGCCGATGACCAACCCGTTCCGGTCAAGCTGGAAGCGGGTGGTCTGCCTGCGGTCGAGCCACAGCCATCCGTCGCCGGCGGTTTCGAGATCGCGCACGTCCCGCATCACGTTCCATGCAGTCAGCACTGAAAGCGGGTTCACGTTGGCGATGAAGTCGCGGACATAGTCGTTGGCCGGGGAGAGCACGATCTCTTCGGGCGTGCCGGTCTGCACGATGCGGCCGCCTTCCATGATCGTGATGCGGTTGCCGATTTTCAGTGCTTCTTCGAGATCGTGGCTGACGAAGAGAATCGTCTTCTTCAGACGCGCCTGAAGTTCGATGAGTTCATCCTGGAGCTTTGTGCGGATCAGAGGGTCGAGTGCCGAAAACGGCTCGTCCATGAGCAGGATCGGCGCCTCGGTGGCGAAGGCGCGGGCGAGGCCGACGCGCTGCTGCATGCCGCCGGAAAGTTCGTGAGCGTATTTCTTTGCCCACTGGTCGAGATGGACGAGTTCCAGCTGACGGGCGACGCGCTCTTCGCGCTCCTTCGCAGGCACGCCGGCAAGCTCCAGACCGAAGCCGACATTCTCGGCGACAGTCCGCCACGGCAGCAGGGCAAACTGCTGGAACACCATGGCGACGCATTCGCGCCGGATCTTGCGCAACTCGTCGGCCGAGCACGTCACCACGTCAGCATGCCAGTCGCCGTCATGGACGGTGACCTCGCCGCGCGTGACCTTGTTAAGGCCGTTGACGGCTCGCAGCAGTGTCGACTTGCCGGACCCGGACAAGCCCATCAGCACGGAAATCTCGCCCTGCTCGACGGTCAGGTCGCAGCCTGCGCAGCCCAGAACCGCGCCGGTCTTTTCGAGCATCTCGGCCCGATCGACACCGCTGTCCAGCATCGGCAGGGCAGCGGCGACCTGCTTGTCGTCACCGAAGATGATGTCGACGCCGCGGAATTCGACGGCGGCGCTCATTTGCGCTGCTCCCCGCCGATGCGCGCCATGCGGTCAAGGATGATGGCAAGCACAACGATGGCGAGACCGGCCTCCAGCCCTAGCGGGATGTTGACCGAATTGAGCGCGCGCACGACCGGTTTGCCGAGCCCGTTGGCGCCGATCAGCGCGGCTATGACGACCATCGAGAGCGAGAGCATGATGCATTGCGTCAGCCCGGCCATGATAGTCGGCAACGCCGAAGGCAGTTCCACTTTCCAGAGGAGTTGTCGTTTCGTTGCGCCGAATGCCTGCCCGGCTTCGAGCATGGGTTTCGGGACCGATGTGATGCCGAGATAGGTGAGCCGGATCGGGGCGGGGGAGGCAAAGATGACGGTCACGATCAGGCCGGGCGCGGCGCCCAGACCGAACAGGATCAGCACCGGGATCAGATAGACGAAGGTCGGCAGGGTCTGCATCAGGTCGAGAATCGGCTGCAGCACGCGATAGACCCGCTCGTTGTGCGCGGCCCAGATGCCGATCGGAACGCCGATCGCCATGGAAACCGTTGCCGCTGCGACGACGAGGACAAGCGTCTCCACCGTTTCTTGCCAGAGGTCCTGGTTGATGATGAAAAGGAGGCCGAGCGCGACGCCGATTGCCAGTTTCCAGGAGCGCTTGAGGAACCAGGCGAGAGCGGCGATGGCGATTACCACGACAATCGGAGGGAACCAGAGCAGGAGATCGGTCAGTCCGTCGAGAACTGTCGCGAGGCCGTCGGCGAGCGTGTCGAAAAACCAGGCAAAGTTGGTGGTGAGGAAGTCGAAAAATTCGCGTCCCCAGCGGCCGATCGGGATTTTCCACGCGGAAACCCACTCCGAAATGAAGTCCATGTCCCCTCCGGACGCGGGACAGGCTATTGGAGCCGCCCCGCTCGCTTAAGTTTCGGGCGGCCGCGGTGTGCCGCGACCGCCCGTGATCAATGCGGCACTGGCCTTACATGCCGAGGTGTGACTTCACGGCAGCCATCGCGTCGCCGCCGTCAAACGTTGTCACGCCTGCGAGCCAGGGGCCGACGGCATCGGGATTGGCCTTGAGCCATGTGGTGGCGGCATCCTCTGCGTCCTCGCCGTCATTCAGGATGGCGCCCATGATCTCGTTTTCCATCTGGAGCGAAAAGACCATGTTGGAAAACAGCTTGCCGAGGTTCGGGCAGTCGTCCGCAAAGCCGGCGCGCACATTGGTGTGCACGGTCGCGCCGCCATAGTTCGGCCCGAACACGTCATCGCCGCCGGCAAGATATGCCATGTCTATGTTGGCGTTCATCGGATGCGGCTCCCAACCGAGGAACACGACGTGTTCCTGCGAATTTGCGGCGCGCTGCACCTGCGACAGCATGCCGGCCTCGGAGCTTTCGACCACCTCGAAGCCGCTCAGGCCGAAGGTGTCGTTGGCGATCATGTCGAGGATCAGACGGTTGCCGTCGTTGCCGGGTTCGATGCCGTAGATCTTGCCGTCGAGTTCGTCCCTGAACTTCGCGATGTCCTCGAAGCTCTGGAGCCCTGCGTCATAGGTATATTGCGGCACTGCGAGCGTGTATTTCGCGCCTTCGAGGTTGGTAACCAGCGTCTCCACCGAGCCATCCTCGCGATAGGGCGCGATGTCTGCTTCCATCGTCGGCATCCAGTTACCGAGGAAGACGTCGATGTCCTTGTTCTTGAGCGAAGCATAGGTCACCGGCACCGAAAGAACCTGCGTCTCGGGCTCATAGCCCAGTGCGTCGAGTACGACCGAAGCGGTGGCGGTGGTGGCGGTGATGTCGGTCCAGCCGACATCGGAGAACGTAACAGACTTGCAGCTTTCGGGATCGGCAGCGAATGCGGCGCTCGTGGAAAGGGCGGCCGCCAGGCCAAGGGCGACTGTGATCGATCTGGTGCGTGTCATGTGCTCATAACTCCCGTTGAAATTGCATTTCTGAACGTCGCGCGGCTCGATTGGCCAAGCGCCTGCTCATGAACCAAGCACCATAGGCCAGCTGTTTCAAGCGCTGAGCATGCCGCTTTTCCGTGGAAGGCCGGTGCAAGCCACTCCCATCCCGCGCCGGATTGCGCTCTTTAGGCCCATGGCCAAGCTCTATTTCCACTACTCGACGATGAACGCCGGCAAGTCGACGGCGCTGCTGCAGGCTTCGTACAATTATCGCGAGCGCGGCATGACCACGATGCTGTTCATAGCCGCGCTCGACGATCGGGCGGGGCGAGGGCGCATCGGCTCACGGATCGGACTGGCGGCGGACGCCGATACGTTCGGACCGGACGACGACCTGTTTGCCATGGTGGCGGAGCGCCATGCGGACGCGACCGTCCACTGCGTGTTCGTGGATGAGGCGCAGTTCCTCACCGAGGAGCAGGTGTGGCAGCTGGCGCGGCTCGCTGACCGGGAGGGCGTGCCCGTCATGTGCTACGGCCTGCGCGTCGATTTCCAGGGCCAGCTCTTCCCTGGTTCGAAGGCGCTTCTGGCCCTTGCCGACGATCTGCGCGAAATCCGTACGATCTGCCGGTGTGGGCGCAAGGCGACGATGGTCGTGCGTCTCGGGCCGGATGGCAAGGTGCTGCACCGGGGGGCGCAAGTGGAGATCGGTGGCGAGGACAAATATGTCTCGCTTTGCCGCCGCCACTGGGAAGAAGAAATGGGCCGCTGGCCCGCCGAGGATTTCGTAGGCTTCTCGGCCGGGTAAAGGCCAGTCTTTTAATCGTTAGGGGCGCTGCATATATTGCCTCGGAACCGTTCAGGGCGAGGAACTCCAGCCAATGGCCACTTTGCAGAATTTCGACACCGAAATCGCCAAGACCAAGAAAGTGGTCGAGGAAATGCGTTCCAAGATCGAGCAGTCGGGGGTGCTGCTCGAGGAGATCGCCAAGACCGACACCAAGATCGGCGCTGCCGACTTTGATATCGAAAACGCCCGCATCGAAGATGTGCTGCGCCAGCAGAAAGTGATGGAAGGCAACATCGCCGACCTGATCATCGGGCTGGAGGACGCCACAAACGTCTTCGGCGCCGAATTCGAGTCGATGAAGAGCTACACCGGCTGGGAGAATTTCATCGGCCTGTTTTCCGCCCAGCGCAAACAGCGCATGCGCACCGAACGCGTGCGCAACATGTCGCTCGCCGGCAACCTTCAGGAGCTGCTCGCCAAGTCCGACACGATCGTCGGCATCCTCAAGGACCAGAAGAACATCCTCGACCAGCGCTACAAGACGTCAGAAGCGAGCCTCGCCCAGGTCATTGAGCGCCGCAAGCAGGCGATGGCGAGCCTTGAAGCGACGCAAAAGCGTATCGAGGAACTCAACCCGATGCTGCTCGATCTCGAAAACAAGATCGCGGCGTCGACCAGCCAGAAGGAGCGCACGGACCTTGAGGGCGAGCGCTCCAAGCTCGCGACCGAGTACAACGAACAGCAGGCGAAGGAGCAGGAGTTGCTGGCCGAGAGCCAGACGCTGGAGCGCTACACCTCCATGTTCCAGACCTTCGTCGACTCGCTCAACAACCAGATCGCAGCGCAGAACACGCTGATCAACAAGCTGACCATCGATACAGAGCAGCGCATCGTACTCTACAAGGCGCTGGAGGACTCTTTGAAGACGGCCGCGCAGCAGGACGTGGCGCACAAGATCAACACGCTGGGCAGCCAGGTGGATACGACCGCCGAGCAGACAATGGCCGGCATCGGCGCCGCCGCGCAGAAGCACATCGGCGACCTGCTCGAAATGCACGAGAAGAACATGCTCGCCACCGAAGACATCCAGCGGCGCAAGAAGCTTGCCGACGACGCCTTCGCGCGGCGCTTCGAAGAGGTCATGCGCAAGCACAATTCGGCGGACTATGTGAGGCCGTAACCGGCAGCGGAGCATCAATCGATGAATGCCGCGTCCGACGCCGCGCGCCGCTATTTCGACGCCATATCGGCGGCGTTGGCCGGCCTCGACATATTTCTGCGCGACGACCGCTCGCCGCTCTACCGGCATGAAACGGTGGCGAGCATCGTCACCGAATATCTGGAGCGGCTGGAGAAGTCCTTCGCCTGCTGGGAGAACCGGCTGGCCTTTGCCGACACGTTCCGCATCAGCCGCGCCGAGAGCGGCTATCCGGTCTTCCAGAATGTCCTGGAGCTTGAGAACGACCGCAAGACAGCCGAGGAGCGGCTATCGGCCATTCCGCTGCCCGACCAGATCCGCGCCGAGATGGCCGACTTCATCCTGCGCCACAAGGCGTTTCCGGCCGCACTCCAGCGATCGATGGCCGAGCGGCTCTATCTTGAGGAGGTGAAGGAGCATCTCGTCTTCTCGCCTTTCGTGCTGCCGCGGACGGTCAAGCTGTCGGTCAACCCGAAGACGATGCGGCCCTACTACCTTGTCCATTGGGGCGTGTTCGACGGCGCGGCGAACCTGCCGCTCATCTACATGGCGACGATCGAGGATTCCTCGTCCGGCCTGATGAGCGCGCTGGTGACCAAGGACGGCACGCTCAGTGAACATCTCGACGTGCCGCTGCCGGTCGAAGGACTGCTCAATCCGGAGCTTGCGCACCGCTTCGACGACTTTGCCGAGAAGAACTCGGCCTATTCGCTGTCGCCGGCAACGATTGCCGGCAATCTCGACAAGGATTTCGACCAGTTGCACCCGAAGCAGCTGCGCCGCGTGGTGCTGGGGCCGTTCTATTCGGCTGGCATCACCGAGCACAATTCGACGGTGACCGACATCCTCGCCAAGGTGCGCCGTCAGGAGAACGCCTGGTTGCTGACCTGGACGGTGCAGGAGGTGTTTTCCAAGAGCGAACGGCCGGAGCGCAAGGGCCTTTGGTCGAGCCAGCCGGCGCGCGAGGAATTCCACATCAATACAGACGATCTGGACGCCGCGCGGCAAGGCGTCAGCTCGTACCAGAAACACGCGCTGATCCCGCATGAGGCTTACCAGCTTCTCTACGCGGCCAAGGAAGCGCGCAAGATTTTCGACGGCTACTCGGTGCACATCGTCTCCAATGGCAAGGTGATCACCGATGTCTGACGCGGCAGGCGGATTGTGAGGACGGCATGGACACTGGGCTGACAACCATCTCCGAGGAAGACGTCGACCGGCATCTGCCGACCGCGCAGAGCATGGTGACCAAGGTCATCGTCATGGAGGACGGAACCGGGCGCTCGCAGACG
Organism: Rhizobiaceae bacterium; assembly: GCA_017643025.1. GTDB lineage: Bacteria > Pseudomonadota > Alphaproteobacteria > Rhizobiales > Rhizobiaceae > RCIO01. Next base: position 162,564 of record JAEPOG010000004.1, on the reverse strand, counting down.
GCTTTGGCCGGCACTGGACGGCGGTTTGTTTCGCCGGTCTCGACCGGCTCGGTGCGGCGCACGCGCGAGGTGGAGCTCGCGAAGACGATCCAGGCGGTCAGGCCGGGCGACCAGCTTCTGTCCATTGGCCAGCACACGGTGCTCTACCGAGCCCGCCGCGGGCTGCAGGTGGCGCTCGCCGTCGGCGACAATTTCGCCAAGGCCTCCGATCTCGAAAGCCTGCAGGCGAAGAATACGCGCGCGCCGCTGGAAGGCGAGGACGCTGCTGCGTTCAAGCGGCTGCTGGCCGCGTCGTCATATGTCGTCGCGTTCGCCTTCGCGTCCTATTTGCTGCAGCTGGTCGAGAGCGACGGTGAGGCGCCCAACGATGTCGCCGAACCGGACTTCGTTTTCGACACCCAGCAGGATGCGCTGAAGGCGATGATCGCGGGGCTGGATGCGGCTCTCGCCGGTTCCAAGGACGAGCAGGACCTCGCCGCTCGCACGCGCGCCTTCGCGACCGAGGCGATCGAGGGCCTACTGCAGCGCAAGAGCCGCTTCGACGGGCTGGGCGCGTTCGACAACGCGCATATGCGGCTCGACAGCGACGACTTCACCATCGACGGCTTCGACGTCGCGCCGGGGCGCAAGACCAAGCCGCTGACCATGACCTTCAAGAAGCCGGAAGAGGTCGTCGGCAACCACATCGCCAAATACCAGTCGATCAAGCTGGCCAAGATGCTGATGGCCTATGATTTCGACCGGCAGATGAACCCGTTCGTCGAACTCGGCGGGTTCCTCTTCACTTTCATCGGCGACGGCGCGCCCGGTACCGGCAAGACGACGCTGATCCAGATGATCGCCGGCATCGTGCAGGGCTACTGCCAAGTTGCCGGCTATCCGTTCCATTACGAGAATTTCGGCGTCGACCAGATATCGTCCTATCAGGGCAAGTCGGGCCAGAGCTGCCGCCAGTTCATCGACAATGTGCTCAACCCGCGCGCCATCGGCTTCGGCACCATCGACGATATCGACCAGGTCGCGGCGCGCCGTTCCGACGACCGGGCATCGGCAGGCCAGCACGAGATCACCGGCGTGCTGATGTCGGCCTTCTCCGGCGCCATGACCGTCGTGCGCGGCAACTGCTCCTTCGGCATGTTTTCCAACTATCCGGAAAATGTCGATGACGCGCTGCGCCAGCGCGCCGGCGCGCGATGGCTGGTCGACGGGCCGCAGACGCGGGCCGACTACATCGACATCTTTGCGCTGCTTGCCGGCAAGAACCACAAGATCCCGCTCGGCAAGCACGAGCTCTATGCGGCGCAGGAAATCCAGCGGGCGGTGGACACGGCCTATGAGAGCCATTCGAAGCCGCAGGAGGACGGACTTTTGCGCGTCCACGAGCGCTTCATGAGGGAGAACGGCCAACCGAAAACGCTCGCCGACATCGGCACCTATCTCCACATGATCAAGGAAGCGGAGCCGCGCTTCACCGGCCGCGCCATCAAGAACGTCACCGACGCGATCAAGATGCGAGCGATGGACATCGAGCTTCCCGACGAATGGTTCGAGACGCCGGAAGCCTTCATGCACAGGCCCTATGACGACAAGAAAGCCATGATCGAGGAGCTGCGCGGGCCGTTCGACATGGACATGGTCATGCAGGAGGTGAACCGCTACGCCGACTCAGAGTTCCGCTATTCCGACCGCGCCGACGACGCGGCGGTGGAGCGCCTCATCCGTGACCAGCGCATTCGCGAACGCGCCCTGCGCGAGATCGAGGACATGAAGTCGAAGGGGCACTGGGGCGGATAGTCCTTCTCCCCGTTCACGGGGAGAAGGTGGCCCGAAGGGCCGGATGAGGGGCAGTGTGATGCGGGGAGGCAATTCTGAGAAGGCGAAGAGAGCCCGAGCGCTTCGCAAGGTGGAGAACGAGGCGGAGGAAGTTCTGTGGAATGAATTGCGCGGGCGGAGATTGAATGGTCACAAGTTTGTTCGGCAACTTCCTATCGGTCCGTATTTTGCGGATTTCGCGTGCCGGGAAGCCAATCTCGTTGTTGAGGTGGATGGCAGCCAGCATGAAGGACGTGCGCGCGACCGGTTTCGAGATAAGACTATGAACGGAAATGGCTGGTCGGTGTTACGGGTTTGGCATGTAGATGTCTTGATGAACCGTCGAAGCGTCCTTGAAACGATCGTTGCAGTGTTGGATGGGCGACTTGAAGGTCCGGCACTGGCTCCTGATATGAAGTATCTACCGGCTCACGGCGTGGAGCCCGCTTCGTGATAGTTCGTGCTGCCCCTCATCCGCCCTTCGGGCACCTTCTCCCCGTGAACGGGGAGAAGGAATAGTGGATCTCCTGCGCGACAATGAATTGATCTATGGCCGGCTGCTGCCGATCGCCGAGCCGCATCTGATCGAGCGCTACAACAAGGCGCTGAAGGCGTTCGGGCTCAAGCAGACCAAGCTCAATTCATTCGAGATCGACCGGACCGGGTTCTCACCGCAGGTGGCGGAGGAATTGAAGGACCGGCACTATCTCGACCCCAACGAGGTCAACCGCCGCTTCATCATCCTGACGCCGCAGCAGATCGATTTGCCGGTGGTCCACACGGCGTTCTCCAACACCTCGCAGCTTGTCTACGAATTCATGAGCCGCAACGCGCGAGCCATCGACGCGTTGACCATCAAGGATGTGATCTACGGCGAGATCGAGGATTCGGTCTCCAAGGTCGAGGACATTGAGGATTTGCTGTCCATCAACCAGGTCGAGTTTCGAGTGCTGTCGGCCGAGGATGTCGTCGGCAAGGCGGCCGAACTTGGCACCTTGGTGGACCGGCTCAAGATGGAGCCCGACGCATGGCGCAATGACGCCATGCTGGAACGCATGGTCGAGCTGGCGAAGGTGACGGGCGATATCCGCGAGAACGCGCTCGTGCCCGACCAGGTTATCTTCCGCCACAATGCCTATTGGACGAGCCATTTCGGCGGGCTCTACGTGTTCATCGATCCCGACATGACGACGGTTGTGTCCGATCCCACAGCGCCCGGCTTCCGCCGGTCGCGGCCCTGGCAGGTGAGTTATCTGTCGAGCCGCGATCCCGAGCGCGTGTTCCGCTTCCTCGCAACGACCGGCCGCCTCGATCTGCCACGAGCGTCGTGGATCGAAACCGCCGACTATCTGGAGCATCGCGCCGGCATGGTCGTGCGCGAACTGGTGCACCGCACCGATCCCAAGCAGGATATCGGGGCACTCGACCGGGTCTGGCTGCAAAGCTGGATCCACGCCAACGCCGACATGATCAACGCCGACGGACGCTTCCCGTTCCTCAATGCGGCGAAGCGCGAACTGGCACAGCTAGGGCAGCTCAGGATCGACGAGATCAGGCCGGAGTTCCGTTTCCTCGTCGTGCGCGCCAGGCCCGACCACCCGGATGCCTGGCTGACCAACCGGCTGATCTCGGATTTCGTGCCCGGCGACTTCCTGTCGCGCTACGTCTTCAACAAGCAGGGGTTCTATCTCGAATATGAGCAATTCGACCCTGTCTGGCGGCGCTATGTTGTGGACACGCTCAAAAGCACATATCTCAAGGACAAGGCGGCTTTCCGGAAGCGCCTCTACGGGCTCGTGGACTGACCGGAGCGGCGGCAATATTCGGGGGCGTGGATGCTTGATCCCATCGTGAACTTCTTCACCCGCATCTTCCATGCGCTGGGGCGCGGCATCGGGCTGCTGGTTGCATGGATTATGTGGCCTTTTCTCGCCGCCGGGCGCTGGTATGCGCGGCGCGGCTGGCTGATCAAGGGACCGATCGGCATCTTCCTGATCCTGCTGTTCGGCCTCTACGTCTATTTCGTATGGAACACGCAGTCCTGGACCAATTTCGACCCGGGCTATGCCGCGGCCTACGAATTCAACGAACGCAGGAATTCGGCAGGCGTTGAAGTTTCCGGCACGCCGGGCACTTGCAGCCGCTCGGCCATTGCCGATGTGACGGCCGACCTCATCGACCTCAACGTCAATGAGAACGCCTGGATCTCGTCGATGATCCTCTACAAGCTCGGCCTGTTCGGCATGGACTGGGATCACACGCCGTTCCTCGACAACAAGGCTTCGTTCCAGCGCGGCATCAATCAGGCCGTGCGGCGCACGACGGTGGAACTGGTCGACACGCTCGGGCGCATCCGCGGCACGTCGCAGGTCGACCAGAACCTGCAAGATGCGCGTGGCGCCATGCAGTTCGACGAGGAGACCTGGTATTTCGGGCTGAACCCGTTCGGGCCAAAGACGCCGACGCCGTCCTTCTACCGTTCGGCCATTCGCGACCTGGGCAATTTCAACGACCGGCTCGGAAGCTGCGACGCCACGTTCGACGGCCGCGCCGACAATCTGCTGACCTTCATCGACCGCATCGCCAACGATATCGGTTCGACGTCCGACATCCTGCGCGAGCGTTCGGAGAACTACAATTGGGGCTGGTTCGACACCCGGGCCGACGACCGCTTCTGGTTCTCCTACGGCCAGCTCTATGGCTATTACGGCATCATGAGAGCGGCGCGCGCCGACTTCCATGACATCATCAATTCGCGCGGCCTTGGGCCGCTGTGGGATCGACTGAACGAGCAGTTCCGGGCGGCGCTCGAAATACGCCCGTTCATCATCTCCAACGGCCGCGAGGCCGGCTGGATCATGCCGACGCATCTGGCGACGATGGGCTTCTATGTGCTCCGGGTGCGCACCAACCTGACCGAGATCAGGGACGTGCTGGACCGCTAGTCGCGATACAGCGCTACTTCAGTAGTATGTCGGGATTGATCTCGCCCTCGAGGACCGCTCGCGGTCCATCCGGCGAATATGCGCCATCGGCCATTTCGGTAACGCTGTAGAGCTTGTCGTTCCGGAACGCGCTGGCAAAGCGGGTCGACTTGTCGTCAGCCGGCAGCGCGCCAGAGCCGAGGAAATCGGCCTCGGCCTCGCTGGCGACAATGCGCGCGTCGGCGGGCGATTCGGCCCGGACAATGACTGTTCCGTGCGAGGTGGCGATGTCCCAGTTAGGGTCGTGCGGTGCGGCTGCAGGTTCGAGCTTGTAGATATTCATCCAATTCTCCTTTGGACTGGCGCTTGCACCCACCTACCGAACGAGTCTGCTCGCATTTGGGCCGACCGCTGTCGCTTTTTGTGCATTGCGCGGCAGTTTCAGGACGGCGGGGCAGCTCCGCTTTGGATTTAGTCCGTGCCGGAACCTGACTGTTCGGCTGCATGAATCCTGCGCTTGAGGCAAAACGCTGTATACAATCACACCTCAAAGCTGTATCGATCCAGTGAAATTCTTGCCTGTTTTGCCAGTTTGTGAGGGGAGGCTGTATACATGGCTGACGTGAAGTCCGATATTGAGATTGCCCGCGCGGCTAACAAGAAGCCGATCATGGAAATCGGCGCCAAGCTGGGCATCCCTGCCGAGCATCTGCTCCCTTACGGGCACGACAAGGCCAAGCTCTCCGCCGACTACATCAAGTCGATCCAAGGGAACAAGAACGGCAAGCTGATCCTGGTGACGGCGATCAACCCGACGCCGGCGGGCGAGGGCAAGACGACGACAACCGTGGGTCTGGGCGACGGCCTGAACCGCATCGGCAAGAAGGCGATGATCTGCATCCGCGAGGCTTCGCTCGGGCCGAATTTCGGCATGAAGGGCGGCGCTGCCGGCGGCGGCTACGCGCAGGTCGTGCCGATGGAGGACATGAACCTCCATTTCACCGGCGACTTCCATGCGATCACCACGGCGCACAATCTGCTGTCGGCGATGATCGACAACCACATCTACTGGGGCAACGAGCAGCAGATCGACATCCGCCGTGTCGCGTGGCGTCGCGTGATGGACATGAACGACAGGGCGCTGCGCCAGATCATCGTGTCGCTCGGCGGCGTCGCCAACGGCTTTCCGCGCGAGGCCGGTTTCGACATCACCGTGGCGTCCGAAGTCATGGCGATCCTCTGCCTCGCGACCGACCTCAAGGACCTCGAGAAACGCCTCGGCGACATCATCGTCGCCTACCGGCGCGACAAGACCGCGGTCTATGCCCGCGACATCAAGGCCGATCGCGCGATGGCCGTGCTGCTCAAGGATGCCATGCAGCCGAACCTGGTGCAGACGCTCGAAAACAATCCCGCCTTCGTCCATGGCGGCCCGTTCGCCAACATCGCCCATGGCTGCAACTCGGTCGTGGCGACAACGACGGCGCTCAAGCTCGCGGACTATGTCGTCACCGAGGCGGGTTTCGGCGCCGATCTCGGCGCGGAGAAGTTTTTCGACATCAAATGCCGCAAGGCGGGGCTGAAACCCGCCGCGGCCGTCATCGTCGCCACCATCCGCGCGCTCAAGATGAACGGCGGCGTGAAGAAGGAAGACCTCGGCAAGGAGAATGTTGCTGCGGTCAAGAAGGGCTGCGCCAATCTCGGCCGCCATATCGAGAATGTGCGCCAGTTCGGGGTGCCTGCAGTCGTGGCAATCAACCATTTCCACTCCGACACCGAAGCCGAAATCCAGGCGCTCAAGGACTATGTCGCCTCGATGGGCGAGGAAGCGGTTCTCTGCCGTCACTGGGCCGAGGGCTCCAAGGGAACCGAGGAACTCGCCGAGAAGGTAGCCAAGCTAGCCGATTCAGGCGCTTCGCAGTTCGCGCCGCTCTATGGCGACGAGATGGGCCTGTTCGAGAAGATCGACACCGTGGTCAAGCGCATCTACCGCGGCTCGGAGGCGATCGCCGACAAGAGCGTTCGCGACCAGCTGCACCAGTGGGAGCAGGCGGGCTACGGCAACCTGCCGGTCTGCATGGCGAAGACGCAATACTCGTTCTCGACCGATCCCAACCTGCGCGGCGCGCCGGTTGATCATGTCGTTCCGGTGCGCGAGGTGCGCCTCTCCGCCGGCGCCGGCTTCGTCGTCGCGATCTGCGGTGAGATCATGACCATGCCCGGCCTGCCGAAGTCGCCATCGTCGGAGAAGATTTTCCTCAACGAGGAAGGGCAGATCGAGGGGCTTTTCTAGCTCCCCCCAAACGCTAGGATCAGAGCCCGGCCGTCTTGCACGTCCGGGCTTTTTCATGGGTGAAGCATGCTCAGGATTCTCGGCCGGACCAGTTCGATCAATGTCCGCAAGGTGCTGTGGACACTGGACGAGATCGGCCTGATCTACGAGCACGAACCGCAATGGGCGACGCCTGCTGCCAGCAGCCGCTCAGCCGAATTTCTCGCGCTCAATCCCAACGGCAAGGTGCCGGTGATCGAGGACGAAAACGGCCTGCTGTGGGAGTCCAATACGATCTGCCGTTATCTCGCCCGGATGAACGGGCGCGACGACTTGCTGCCCTCCGATCCGGCGGCGCAGGCGCGCGTGGAGATGTGGATGGACTGGCAGGCGACAGAACTGAACGGCAGTTGGCGCTATGCGTTCATGGCCCTGGCGCGCAGGGACCCGGCGTTTGCCGACCCTGCACAGATTGAAGCCGGGCGGCGGCACTGGAATGCCACGATGGACATTCTGGAACAGCGGCTGACAGGGACAGACGCATACGTTGCCGGTTCCTCTTTCACGCTTGCCGACATCGTGATCGGGCTGTCGGTCCATCGCTGGCGCGCGACGCCTATGGAACGTCCGGCGCTGCCGGCAGTCGACGCCTATATGGCGAGGCTGGATGCCCGGCCTGCATTCGGACCATATGCCAGGCAGGACGTCCCCTAGGAGCCGTCAGCGCTCCGCCTCAATACTTTCCGTCAGGTTGGCAACCACCTTGCCGAGCAGGTCGAGATAGGCCTCACGCTCAGCCTCGCTGAGGCCTGCCATCGCCGCGGCGTTGACCGCGTGACCAGCAGCGCGGACCTTCTCGGTCAGTTCCCGGCCTCTCGGCGTCAGTGAATAGAAGGAGCTGCGGCGGTCTGCCGGATCGGGACGCTTCGCGACAAGGCCGTCGCGTTCCATGCGTGCCAGCGTTGCCGCCATCGTCGGCTGCTCGATCGACGCGGCTTCCGTCAGCGCGCGCTGCGACAGGGCATCGCCGCGGGCCAGCGCGAAGATCACCGGCATGTAAGCGGAGGACAGCCCGAGCGGTTTGAGCTTGGCGTCGATGGCGCGGGCAAACAGGCGCGCCGCCCAGTTGGTCATGTAGCCTGATGATCGTTCTCGGACGAATTCCATTTATATAGCTTGCTATCTAATTACATTGCATGCTATGTAAACAGCGCTGCACAACAGGCGCAAGGATTTTTCGACATGAACTGGAAAAGTGAGGGTCACCGCTATGGCGCGGTGGCGATGGCCATGCATTGGGCAACGGCGGGCGCACTGCTCTTCCTGCTCGGTTCCGGCCTGCTGATGGAGAGGCTGGCCGACGACATGACACGTCTGCAAGTGCTCAGGGCTCACGTTGCCGTGGGCGCACTCGTTCTTCTGCTGACGCTGACGCGCATTGGGTGGTGGCTGTTTGCCGACCGGCGGCCTTCCGAACCCGCCGGTATGCCGCGCTGGCAGGCGAAGACCTCGAATCTCGTGCACCGGCTCTCATACGCCGCCATCCTGATCATGGGGGCAAGCGGATTTGCGATGCTTGTGCTGTCCGGCGTTGTGCCCATCCTTATCGCGGGACAGCCCGATGCGTTGCCCGATTTTCAGCTCTACCCGCCGCGCGCCGCACACGGCCTTGTCGCGTGGGTGTTGATCGCGCTCATCGCCGTGCATGTCGCTGCCGCGCTTTACCACCAGTTCGTGCTGAGGGACCGTCTTCTGGCGCGGATGGGAATCGGCCAGGCGGGCTAGCAGTGGGCAAATACGCTTGCGGCGCCCATATTGCGCGTAGCCAGCGGACGGGCCATACCGTTGCAAATGCTCGGATTGCGGCACGTCAAGATATCCAAATGGGGCTGGCAGCTTGGGCGATTGACGCGCAAGCTGTGGCTGCGGGCGACGCTGATCTCGCTGCTCGCCGTCGGTGCGGCCCTGATGTCGCTGCTGATCTCGCCCTATCTGCCTATCGGCCTCTCGGCCAAGATCGGCGCGGACGCCGTCGACCGCATACTCAACATAATCGCCACCAGCATGCTCGCCGTCACCACCTTCTCGCTGTCGACGATGGTGGCCGCCTATTCCGCTGCGACGACCAACGTGACGCCGCGCGCCACCAAGCTGCTGATCGAGGACAAGACGACGCTCAACGTGCTGGCGACCTTCGTCGGCTCGTTCCTGTTTTCGGTCGTCGCCATCATCACGCTGGCTATGGGCGCCTATGGCGAGCGCGGCCGCGTCGTTCTCTTCGCCGTCACCGTGCTTGTCGTGCTCCTGATTGTCGTCACGCTGCTGCGCTGGATCGACTATCTGCTGAGGCTGGGCCGCGTGGGCGAAACCACCGAGGAAGTGGAGGAGGCGGTAACGGCCGCGATGCGCGCGCGGTTGAAGCGGCCCAATCTCGACGGCACGCCGTGGGACGATCCCACGTCGCTGCCGGACAATGCTCAGCCGGTATTCTCGAGCCGCATCGGTTACGTGCAGCATGTCGACGTCGGTGCTGTGTCGTCTCGCGCCGGGGAGGTTGGAGCGCGCGTCTATCTCGCCGCCCTGCCGGGGACATTCATCGACCTGAAACGTCCGCTCGCCTGGATAGCCGGCGCCAAGGGCGATCTCGATCCGTCGTCGATCGCGGCTGCGTTCAGCGTCGGAGAGGAGCGTTCATTCGACCAGGACCCGCGTTTCGGCCTCTGTGTCCTCGCCGAGATCGCGTCGCGTGCCTTGTCTCCCGGTCTCAACGATCCCGGCACCGCCATAGATGTCATCGGCCGCGCTGTGCGCGTCATGTCGATCTGGGCGGAGCCAATGGAGGAAGCGCCTGACCCGAGTTACCCGAATGTCTATGTGCCGTCGATCGACGTCGCCGACCTGTTCGACGACCTGCTCACGCCGATCGCGCGCGACGGCGCATCGATCGCGGAAGTGCAGATCAGGTTGCAGAAGGCCTATGCCGCGCTGGCGCGCATGGGTGACCGGCGATACCGAGACAATGCCGTACGACACTCGAAGATAGCGCTAGAGCGAGCGCAGTCGGCGATGTCTTCGCGGCATGACGTCGACCGGGTTCGTGCGGCGGCGAAACTGGTCGGCGCAGAGTCGAAAGGCAAAGCCCGCCGGGCCAAACCAGCTGCCGGCAAGAAGCGGTGACGCGCCTCGCCGATATGACGCGCCGCATCGTGAACTTGCGGTGGTCGTCTATGCCGGTTCTGCTGACCGGCCTGCTTGCCCTTGCGCTCTACGCCTTCTTCCAGATCGCCGACGAGGTTGGCGAGGCCGAGATCGAGGGCCTGGACACGGCCCTGCTGCTTGCGTTTCGGAACCCGGCCGACATCAGCGATCCGCTGGGGCCGCCATGGTTCGAGGAATTCGTCACGGAGATTACCTCGCTCGGCGGCTATCCGATCCTGATAGCGCTCGTCGTCGCCGTCGTCGGCTTCCTGCTGGTGATCCGCCGGTTCGGCCTCGCCCTCTATTTGTCGATATCGCTTGGCGCGGGAACGGCGATCAGCCAGTTGCTCAAGACCCTATACGACCGGCCGCGGCCCGACCTTGTCGATCACCTCGTGACGACGCACACGGCGAGCTTCCCGAGCGGACACGCGACGATGAGCACGGTCGTCTATCTGACGCTTGCCGCGCTCATCGTGCGGATCGTGGCGCAGAAGCGGGTGCGCGTCTATGTGCTCGCGGTTGCCGTCGCCATATCGATCGCGGTCGGGCTCAGCCGCATCTATCTCGGCGTGCACTGGCCGAGCGACGTTGCGGCGGGCTGGGCGCTCGGCGTCGCATGGGCATGCCTGTCCTGGCTCGTGGCCTCCGGGCTGCGTGCCGGCCGAAACTGAATCCGGTTGCACGTTGCCGGTTTCGCCGCTAATGACGAAATCGATGAATACGCGTTCGACCAGCAATCTGTGGTGGTGGGGCTGCTTATAGCGGCCCGGCGAAGCGCGCGTGCGTGAATATGATGGCCGCAACGGGATCTCCGGGCGGCCATTTTTGTTTGCACCGAGGATCCCTGAGCGGCGGCAACGGAGAAGCTGAATGACTGCCGAACTGCTTGAGGACGGTGCCGAGCGCTTTACGACGGGCGGCGGGATAACAATCACCCGCCGTCGTCACGAAACGCCCTATGACGGCGCCATCGAGACCTATCTCGACGCACTGAACTCGCGGCGCGGCTGTGTGTTCTCTTCCAACTACGAATATCCGGGCCGCTATACGCGTTGGGACACGGCTATGGTCGATCCGCCTCTGGCGGTGACGGCGCGCGGGCGCGAGGTGCGCGTCGATGCGTTCAACAAGCGCGGCGAGGTTTTGCTGCCTGTCATCGAACGCGTTCTGGCCGGATTGGCGGACGTCACAATCGAAGCGGTCACGACAGAGCAGATCAGACTGCGCGTAACCGAGCCGGGACGTGTGTTCGTCGAGGAGGAGCGCTCGCGGGCGCCGACGGTCTTCACTGTTCTTCGCGCGCTGGTCGATCTTTTCCGCACCGGCGAGGACAGCAATCTCGGCCTCTACGGTGCGTTCGGCTACGATCTCGCTTTTCAGTTCGACCCGGTCGAGCAGAAGCTCGAGCGCGGCGAAAGCCAGCGCGACCTCGTGCTGTACTTGCCGGATGAAATCCTGGTCGTTGACCACTACTCGGCCAAGGCCTGGCACGACCGCTACGACTATGCCGGGGACGGCTTCTCGACCGAAGGGCTTGAACGTGGCGGCGAGGAAATGCCGTTCGCACGCACAACTGTCCAGCCGCCGCGCGGCGATCACCAGCCGGGCGAATATGCGCGTTTGGTCGAGAAGGCCAAGGAAAGTTTCCGCCGCGGCGACCTGTTCGAGGTTGTGCCCGGCCAGCTTTTCTACGAACGGTGCGAGTCCTCGCCGGCGGATATCGCGCGGCGCCTAAAGACGATCAACCCGTCGCCCTATTCCTTCTTCATCAATCTCGGCGAGCGCGAATATCTGATCGGAGCATCGCCGGAGATGTTCGTGCGCGTATCCGGCCGGCGCGTCGAGACCTGCCCGATCTCGGGCACGATCAGGCGCGGCGACGACGCCATCTCCGACAGTGAGCAGATACTGAAGCTGCTCAACTCAAAGAAGGACGAGAGCGAACTTACGATGTGCTCCGACGTCGACCGAAACGACAAGAGCCGGGTCTGCGAGCCGGGCTCGGTGCGCGTCATCGGACGGCGACAGATCGAGATGTATTCGCGCTTGATCCATACGGTCGACCACATCGAGGGCCGCTTGCGCGAAGGCATGGACGCCTTCGATGCGTTCCTTAGCCATGCCTGGGCCGTGACCGTCACCGGCGCGCCCAAACTGTGGGCGATGCGCTTCATCGAAAACCACGAGAAGAGCCCGCGCGCCTGGTATGGCGGCGCCATCGGCATGGTGCATTTCAACGGCGACATGAACACCGGTCTCACGCTGCGCACGATCCGTATCAAGGACGGGCTGGCTGAGGTGCGAGCCGGTGCGACGCTGCTCAACGATTCCAATCCAGAGGAAGAAGAGGCGGAAACCGAACTCAAGGCGTCCGCCATGCTGGCAGCCATCCGCGAGGCCTCTGCTGGCAACGCGTCCTCCAAGGAACGCAGCGCTGCACGTGTGGGCGAGGGGCTGTCCATCCTGCTCGTCGATCACGAGGACAGTTTCGTCCACACGCTGGCAAACTACTTCCGCCAGACCGGCGCAAAGGTGGTTACCGTTCGCTCGCCGGTTGGAGACGACGTGTTCGATCGCGTGCAGCCCGACCTCGTCGTGCTGTCCCCCGGACCGGGAATGCCGAAGGATTTCGACTGCAAGGCAACCATCGCCCGCGCCCGAGCCCGCGACCTGCCGATATTTGGAGTTTGCTTGGGGCTGCAGGCGCTGGCCGAGGCCTATGGCGGCGAACTCAGGCAGTTGCACGAGCCGATGCACGGCAAGCCGTCGCGCATTCGCGTCAACAAGCCGGGCGTCGTCTTCTCCGGCCTGCCGAAGGAGGTCACAGTCGGCCGCTACCACTCGATCTTCGCCGACCCGTCGCGCCTGCCTGAGGATTTCCTCGTGACCGCCGAGACGGAGGACGGCGTGGTCATGGCGTTTGAACACAAGCGCGAGCCTGTCGCGGCGGTTCAGTTCCACCCGGAGTCAATCATGACACTCGGCCAGAATGCCGGCATGCGCATGATCGAGAATGTGGTGGCGCATCTGCCGCGCAAGGCGAAGGTGAAAGCGGCGTAGGCGGAACATGCCTTTCGAACACCAAATGCGCCGGCCGTGACCGGACCCGAAGCAGGAAACTGGCTGGCCCGGCTGCCTCCATGGCAGCAATGGGTGGGGCTGGTCCTGCTTTCCGGTCTACTTGGCACCGGTCTGGAAGCCGCTTCCTTTCCGGCCGCCTTGCTTATCGGCCCGATGCTGGTGGCGGTCGCGTTCGGCGTCTTCGGTGCATCCATCCGCATGCCGCAGCCGGCTTTCGTTGTGGCGCAGGCCGTCGTCGCCTGCCTCGTGGCAAACTCGCTGTCGCCGGAGTTCCTGCCGGCGTTCATGGAAAACTGGCCGGTCCTCGTCGGCAGCGTCGTGGTCACGCTTGTCGCCAGCAGCTTTCTCGGCTGGCTGATCAGCCGCTGGAGAATACTTCCCGGTACAACCGCTGTCTGGGGCTCAGCGCCCGGCGCGGCGTCGGCCATGGTGCTCATGGCGGGGGCGTTCGGCGCCGACCAGCGGCTAGTCGCATTCATGCAATACTACCGCGTGATCCTGGTAACGGCAGCCGCCGCGGCGATTGCGCGGCTCTGGGTCGGCGAAAGTGGCGTCGCGGACATCGTCTGGTTCCCGCCTCTCGAGGTTGGACCTCTGGCTGCAACAGCGTTTGTCGTTGCTGCCGGGCCATGGGTGGGACGTCTCATGCGCATGCCGTCGCCGCAGTTCATCGGCACGATGGTGCTGGCATTCGCGCTCAAAACCGGGTTCGGCGTGAGCTTCCACCTGCCGGAGTGGCTTCTCGCGGCAAGCTATGCAGTCGTCGGCTGGACCATCGGCCTGAAATTCAGCCGCGAGACGATCAGCCAGATACGCCGGTCGCTTGCTCAGGTAACAGCCGCGATCCTCGCACTCATCGTGATCTGTGGCGGGATCGCGTTCCTGCTGGTCGAGCTCGCGGGCGTCGATCCGCTGACTGCCTATCTGGCCACCAGCCCCGGCGGGATGGATTCGGTCGCCATAATCGCAACAGCCGCTGACGGCGTGGACATCACATTCGTCATGGCGCTTCAGATGCTCCGGTTCCTCATCGTGCTTGTTCTCGGGCCCAGCATGGCCAAACTGGTCGCCGGCTGGGTCCGCACCTAAGCCGGTGGGCACGGCGGGTGAAAATCGCCCCGTCATCGGCTAGCATCCATCGAGCGTACAGGGGCCTTAGGGGAGGCGACTACGATGCCAATCTTCATTCGGGGAATGGTGCTCGGTATCGCGGGCGGTCTGGCCATCATGGTCGTGCCGGCACTCTGCGTCGAATTGCTCGGTTTCAGCGAAGCGGTGGGTGCAACCATCGCAATCGTCCTCACGGCGGCGACCCTGTTTTGGTTTGTCGGGAGGTTCGGCACGCTGTCCGTGCCGACGCTCAGCCTGGTGGCAACCGCCGCCGCCGTGGTGGTCGCGATCATCTACCTCGGCGGCGTCCTCTAAGCCCGCCCTTGCCTAGGCAGCGTCTTCGCGCTATCACGCCGCCCATGTTGACGCGTGCCAAATTGCCGGTCTCGGAAACGTCCGCTCTCGCGGGCGAGACCGTTCGCGCGCTTTTCTCGACGCTCCGTCTACTCGGCCTTAGCGGCGATCGCCGGGCTCGCTGAGAAGGAGCACCCGGCGGTCGAAACGAGCCCGCCGCGGCTTTGCTGCTCCTTGCCACACATCGAGATTATTTCGTGTCACGCGCCATGAAGCCGTGACTCCGACGGAGCCAAGACCATGAACAAGCGAGATGACATCTCGTCCGCGAAGGGCATGCCCAATGCCGCGCGCAAATATCAGGCATATCCGCAATTGGGGCTGGACGACCGCACCTGGCCGTCGAAACGTATCGAAACCGCGCCGATCTGGTGCTCGGTCGACCTGCGCGACGGCAATCAGGCGCTGATCGACCCGATGGGCCACGAGCGCAAGGCCCGCATGTTCAGCCTTCTGCTCGACATGGGGTTCAAGGAAATCGAGATCGGTTTCCCTTCCGCGTCGCAAACGGATTTCGACTTTGCGCGCTGGGCGATAAACGAAGGCGGTGTGCCGGACGACGTGTCATTGCAGGTGCTGGTGCAGTGCCGGCCCGAACTGATCGCACGGACCTTCGAATCGCTGGAGGGTTCCAACCGCCCGATCGTGCATTTCTACAATTCAACCAGCGAGTTGCAGCGCCGGGTCGTGTTCGAGAAAGACGTTGCCGGCATCAAGGAGATCGCCACCGACGCCGCCAAGATGATCACCGATATGGCGGCGAAATCGGGTGGCGGCTATCGCTTCCAGTATTCGCCCGAGAGCTTTACCGGCACCGAACTCGAAGTAGCGCTCGAAATCTGCAACGCGGTCACCGAGATCGTCGACCCGACGCCGGACAACAAGCTCATCATAAACCTGCCGGCGACCGTCGAGATGTCGACGCCGAACATCCATGCCGACCAGATCGAATGGATGTGCCGCAATCTCGACCGCCGCGACAGCCTTATCGTCTCGTTGCATCCGCACAACGACCGCGGAACCGGCATTGCCGCAACCGAACTCGGCCTGATGGCCGGCGCCGACCGGGTCGAAGGCACGTTGTTCGGCAATGGCGAGCGCACCGGCAATGTCGACATCGTCACCCTTGCGCTGAACATGTACACGCAGGGTGTCGACCCGATGCTCGACTGCTCGGACATCACGCGCATGAAAGACGTGTTCGAGTATTCGAACCAGATGCGCATTCCCGAGCGGCATCCGTATGTCGGCGAGCTCGTCTACACGGCTTTTTCGGGGTCGCATCAGGACGCCATCAACAAGGGCATGAAGGCCTTCAAGAGGGCAAACAAGGAGCTTTGGGAGGTCCCGTACCTGCCGATCGACCCGCGCGACGTCGGCCGCAGCTATGAGGCGATCATCCGCATCAACTCGCAGTCAGGGAAGGGCGGTATCGCCTACGTCATGCAGGCGGACTACGGCCTCAACCTCCCGCGCAATCTGCAGGTCGAGTTCAGCCGGGCGATCCAGAAGATCACTGACGGAGAAGGGCGCGAACTGCCTTCGAAGCGCATCTACGAGCTGTTTCTGGAAACCTATGTCGATCAGCCGGAGGGGCGGTTGAAGTTCCTCGACCATCGCACCTTTCCGGCAGAAACGGGCCAAGGACGCCGGAGCGTGGAAGCGACCGTCACGGATGGCGGGCGCGAAATCACCATTGCCGGCTCGGGAACGGGACCGGTGGACGGGTTCGTCGATGCGCTATCCAAGCACATCGGAATCGAGCTTTCCGTGGTCGACTACTCGGAGCATTCCATGCAGCGCGGGTCCAACGCGGCAGCCATCTGCTACATGGAGATGGAATATCCGGGCGGGAAACTGTTCGGGGCCGGCATCAATACCAACATTGTCGCCGCGTCGCTTGAAGCCGTTGTTTCCGCTGCCAACCGGATATTGCTCAAGAGCACCAGTCAGTAAGCCAAGACTAACCGAGAGCGCGGTCGCGGATAGCGCGATCGCGCACTTGTGCAGCTTCTAATCAAGCGTATGATCACAAGCTAACCCAACGGAAGGGAGATGGGAGCTTGCCGCGCCTGACGCCTTCCACCAGCGACGTGGGAGACGCGCTCGAAAGGGTGCTTGGGAGCGACACGTTTGGCCGGTCGGGCCGTGCGCGCGACCTTCTCCGTTATCTGGTTACTCGTGAGCAGGCCGGCGAAGCGGATGCCCTGAAGGGCTACGCGATAGCTCTTGACGTATTCGGCCGGGATGATGAGTTCGATCCCTCGACCGATGCCGTTGTTCGTGTCCAGGCGCGTCGGCTGCGAGACCTCCTCGATCAGTACTACGACACGGAAGGCGCCGAAGAGCGACTGCGCATCGAGATTCCGCTCGGCAGCTACGTTCCCTCATATTCGCTCACCGCCGCCCCCGACCATTCGAGCGACCTGGCTGAGGCAGCCGCCGATCAGGCTCAACCGGGGATGGAACGGGCAGGCACCGCTCATCCTCAGGAACGCCGGCATATCAGCCGCCCTCCTGCCAACGTGGTGCGTCATCTGCGCCTTTTCTGGGTGGCGATGGGCGCGGTCATCGTCCTGCTGGCCTTCGTTATCTACAGGATCGGATTTGGTGTGCCCGAAGCCGCTGGCGTGCCGCCACCGGACGGCAGGGTGACGGCCGCAATAGGAGCCTGGCTGCCCGCGGTCCATATCAACGTCGAGGAGCCTGGCGGCGACGTCGGCAAGGTCGCCGCCATCCTGTCGGGGGCGTTATCCGGTTTCGATACACTGGACTACATTGCTCGACCTTACGAGCCGTCTGAGCCACCCGCCGAGCCGCGGGCCGAGTTCCTGTTTCTCGTGTCGCCGGTTCCGCACGAAAGGCAGGTGAGAATCGATGTTCGGCACGCGTCAACGGCAAGATCGATCATCACGCGCGACATTGATCCCAGCCGTGCCGAGGACATGATCGCCGACCTTTTGACCAGCGTCGCGCCGGCGTCCGGCGCCATTTACGCTTTCATTGCGAACAACAGGCTCATGTCGCCGCTGACGGACTGCCTGCTGATGAACGACTACTACTACCGCGATCCGAGCGAGGAGTTGTTCGTTCGCGCCTATGACTGCATGAAGACGTTGGAGCAGGACGGCCTGAGTTCGCCGCTCGTCTACTCGGAAATGGCGTCGCTCAAACTGCAGGGCATGGTGAGCCGCTATGCGTATGCCGAACAGTTCTCGCGCGAGAGCGCGATGGAGTGCGCGCGCAAGGCGATCCAGCTCGGACCGACGAGCCCATACGCACATCGAGCCTACGGGTACCTGCTGACCCGGTTGAGCAGCGAGGCCGAGGGCCTGACATGGATGCGCAAGGCCTACGAGCTGAATCGCTTCGATCTCAGCATGGCGGCTTCTTATGCGTATGGGCTCGTGTTTTCCGGGGCCTATGCCGAGGCGCAGCCGATTCTGGAGCGCGCCGTCCGCTCATCGAGCGCTCACCCGGGCTGGTGGGACTATTCGCTCTTCCTTGCGGCCTTCATGCGCGATGACATGACGGTCGCCGCCAACGCATCGGTCGCACTCGAAACGACGAGGCGGGCTCACTATCTGGCAGTCCGCATGATCGTCGCCCACACAAGGGGTGATACGCCGAAATCGGAGCAACTGCGGGCGGAAATCATCGAGTATTATCCAGCTTTTGCGGCCAATCCGCGCGAATTCTTCGTTGATGCGCGCTATCCTGCCGACCTTACGGACAAGCTCGTCAAAGCGATCAGCGCCGCCGGCCTCGTTTCCGCCTCCTGATACCCAGCCGTCGCTTTACTCGACCTGCCGCTCGTGCTTTGTCGGCGCACGAAGAGGAGCGGCGATGCGGCCATTTGCGCGGGAGACGGGGACGGGCGGCGAGACCGTTGCGCTCCTTCACGGTTTCGCGGGCAGCCACGCCGTCTGGCGCGAGGTGGAGCCGATCCTCGCCAAGTCATTTCGGGTCATCGCATACGATCTGCCCGGTCACGGCAATTCCCATCCCTGGGCAGACAAATATTCGCCGGGCGCGACCGCCAAGGTGCTGCTCGCCGACCTCGCGGAGCGTGGCCTCGACCGGGTTCACATTGCCGGTCACTCGATGGGCGGTGCGATCGCCATGCTGATGGCCCTTGAGCAGCCGCAGCGCTTTGCTTCAATGACGCTGTTTGCGCCCGGCGGTTTCGGTCCCGAAATCAATGCCCGGTTGTTGCGCAGGCACGCGGAGGCGAAGACGGCTGCCGAGGTGCGGGCCACTCTCGAAGCGATGACGGGATGGCAAACGCCGGTGCCAGACGAGCAGGTGGAACATGAGGTGACCTTGCGCGCCCGGGAAGGGCAGACCGATGCTTTTGCGGTGCTGGCAAAGGCGATCATGCGCGACGACCAACAGGGCGCCATCCCGCGCGAGCGCATGGCCGAGCTCAATATGCCTGTCTCCGTTGCCTGGGGGACAATCGACAACGTGCTTCCGGTCGCGCACGCCAGCGATCTCCCGAACGGCTTCTCGGTCCGTGTCCTGCCGAATGTCGGGCACATGCTGCCGCTGGAGGTCCCTGATTTTGCGGCTCGGCTTGTCGAAACCACGGCCCGCTGACCGGGCAGGCGTCGCAGCGTAAACCTTGTTTGTGCAGTGCGCCCACATGCCGCCATGAATGTGCTAAGGTTTTGTTTACCTTAGTGCTGGGTTCGGGAAGCAGTCATGAGTGAGAACACCGAGAAGGCCATCGAGCAGGACAATGTGCGCCGGCTTTCGGCAGCCATCCTGGAGGTCAAGTCCGCGCTCGCCGACCGCGAAGACGTCGTTCACGAACTTCGCGACGTGCAGCGTACGCGCCTCGAATTGCTGATGCAGGAAGTACAGGACGTCATCGAGGACGCGCCTGACGACGAAAGCTTCGATTTCGCGATTTCGTCGGGCGCGCAGCCGCGTTTCTGGATCGATGCCGTGGCGCATGTGTCTATCGGGCGTGACAAGCGAAGCTACCGTTTCGTGCGTGACACCCGCGCCGGGCGTGTCGTCCTGGCTGAATCGGGCGAGACGAAACCGGTCGCCGAGGCGATCACCCGTTATGTGGCCGAGCGCATCGTTGAGCGCAGGCGTTTGCTGGAGTCGTCGCAGGCGGAGTCGGAGCAAAAGGCCGCTCAGCCGCAGGCCGCCAGCACCGCGAAAGCACTGGCAGGTTCCGTGCCCGAGCCGGACCGCAAGAGCGAAATCATGTCCGGCTTCGCACTTGTCGTGATCGGCGTCATCGTGGGAGCGGCCGTCACCGTTGCGCTCTTGCGCGACCGGATACCCGAACTTGACACGCTGTTCTGACAGCAGGTGCTAGGCAGCCTGCCGCGTGCTCAACGTTTCAGTTTTGATACTTCCGGGTTCGATGGCGCTGCCGGCCAGGCCGCGGCGCTGTAGCCGCAGGGTCCAGTTGCCCGGCTCGCCGCCGATGTCGAACAGGTTGTACTGGGCCGCCGGTTTCGAACCGCCGACACCCTGACCCGCGGCCGGTACGCCGACCACAGGCACGGGTCCGTCGGGTCCGCTTATCCAGTGCGTCGTGGCAAGGTGGGTGTGGCCGTGCAGGATCAGCTCGGCGCCGCGTTTCGCGATCACCTTCTGGAAGCGCCCGATTCCGAACAGCCGCTTGTGCGTGAAGGTCGCGCCACGCACAGGCGGGTGGTGGATCAGCACCACACGAAAGAGCCCATCAGAATGCGCCTTGCGCAGCAGTTCATCCATGCCTTTGGCCTGTGCAGGCGAGAACGTGCCGCTGGCCATGAACGGAGCGGTGGCGCGCGCCGACGACGCGCCGATCAGGGCAAGAGGACCTCGTCTGTGAAGATAGGGGAACCCGTGACGGGTGGTGCTGGCCGGCCGCGCGTCGGGCGTCATCCAGCGGTGCCAGGCCTTGCAGGCGCGATCGAGCGCGCGGGGCACATATGCGTCGTGATTGCCCGGAACCAGCGAGATCGCGTCGGCGGGGCCTAGAGCCTCCAGCCATTGGCGCGCCATCTCGATTTCGCCATCCAGCGCGAGATTGACCAGATCGCCTGTGACGGCGACATGGTTCGGCTCCTGTTTTTCCAGATCTTCAAGCAGGCGCGCCGTCACCCCGTCCTGCATATGGTGGCGCCGCTTGCGATGCCAGTTGATGTAACCGGTGATCCGCTTTGAAGCGAGTTCCCTGTAGGTTACACCCGGCAGCGGTCCCAGATGGATGTCGGAGAGATGGGCAAGCCTGAACATCGGTCCTTTCTAAAGACGAGGGGCGCAAATTCAATCCGCGGGGCGTGGCTGCGATGACGATAACGAGCGACACCGCCGAACGGCGACAGTCCGGCTGGCCGGGGCTGCGGGCGCGATTGTTTCACCTCTTCTTCCTATTGCGCAGGCCGATGACGCTGGGTGTCCGCGTGCTGGTTCATGACGAGGCGACGAACAGCGTCTTCCTCATCCGTCACACCTATGTGCCCGGATGGCAATTGCCGGGAGGCGGTGTCGAAACGGGCGAGACGGTGGAAGACGCGATGGCGCGCGAACTGCATGAAGAAGGCAATTTGCGGCTCAGCGGCCCGGCGGAGCTGAAATCCGTTCATTTCAACCGGCATGCCAGCCGACGCGACCACGTGCTGCTCTATGTGGCGCGGGACTACATTCAGGATCATCCGAAGGCGCCCGACCGCGAGATAGCGGAGGCAAGCTTCTTCCCCGTGAACGAATTGCCGCCCGAAACGACTGCCGGCACGCGGCGCAGGATCGCAGAGGTGCTCCGCGGGGCGAAAGTCTCTTCCGATTGGTAGTTGGCCAAAGCCTCTGTTCACGGCTTTGTGCATCGCCGTAACATTCCGTGCCCAAACATCGGCACATTTGCAGCTTCCCATGTGTGCGTTCGGGAGGCGACTGGTGGAACAGACGGTTATCGATCTAAAGCAGGCAAGGCGCAGGCGCATCGCCGTCTGGACGCCATGGGGCGCGGTGCCGGCCGATCAGACGCGCCAACAGTGGCGCCGGAAGCCGCTCGCCAGCGAATGCTCGTGTGACGATCGCAGGCCGGCCGACCCGCCTTCAAAACCGCACAGGCGGCTCGCCAGCTAGTCGTCCGTCACGCGGCCGCCTTGAGGCGGCCGCGATCATGCGGCGCATCGAAGTCCAGTAGCGGCCCGACCGGCACAATGCGCGTGGGGTTCACGCTCTCATGGCTGCCGTAATAGTGAGCCTTGATGTACGGAATATCGACCGTCTCGGCGACGCCCGGCACCTGATAGAGTTCGCGCAGATAGTTGGACAGGTTGGGATAGTCGCCGATCCTGCGCAAATTGCACTTGAAGTGCGAGTAATACACGGCGTCGAAGCGGATCAGCGTCGTGAACAGCCGCCAGTCAGCCTCGGTCAGCACATTGCCCGCCAGATAGCGCTGGCGCCCGAGCCTTTCCTCCAGATCGTCCAGTGTCGCGAACAGCTCGCCGAATGCCTCTTCATAGGCTTCCTGCGATGTGGCGAACCCGTTGCGGTAAACGCCATTGTTGACCGTCGCGTAGACGCGCTCGTTCACGGCATCAATTTCCGCGCGCAGGGGGCTCGGGTAGAAGTCCAGCGAAGCATCGCCCCATTCGTCGAAGGCGTCGTTGAGCATACGGATGATCTCCGCTGACTCATTGGAAACGATCGTCTCCTGCTTGCGGTCCCAAAGAACCGGCACGGTCACCCGGCCTGAATAGTTCGGGTCGGCGCGCGTGTAGATCTGGTGCAGGAAATCCAGCCCGTAGAGATCATCGCCGGTGCCGCCTTCGCCCTTCTGGAAGGTCCAACCGTCCTTGCCGAGGAAATGATGCACGACAGAGACCGAAATCACATCCTCGAGCTTCTTCAGCTTGCGGAAGATCATCGTCCTATGCGCCCAGGGGCACGCCAGTGAAACGTACAGGTGGTAGCGACCAGGCTCGGCCTTGAAACCGCGTTCGCGTCCCTCGACGGGCTTGCCGTCGGCGGTCACCCAGTCGCGCCACTGCGACTGCGATCGCACGAACCGTCCGCCGCTTCTTTTGGTGTCGCGTTGGACGTCCTGCCAGACGCCATCGATGAGCATGCCCATGGTCGATATCCTTTTCGTCTGCCCGCAGACTTAGGCAAAGGGGCATGTCGATGGAAGGCCGGCCCGGTAAACTGACCGTCAACCGATCCGCCGGGCACGCCACCTCGGCGATTGCGCGGTCAGTCAAACGGTGCTACGGCGTTTTTCGCTTTTTGGGGGGACATCGTGACCGAAGTAACCTGTTTCCAGCGACGACGAATGGGTGTGCGCGCCTGAGCGGCGCAGCCTTGTGCGGGCGGCTGCGCCCGGATTCCAATTCGTCAGCGGAAACAGTTCGATGAGCATCACGGATGTCGTCTATCTGCCGGAAGAGCCGGCACACGATCAGGCAATAGAAGAAATCAACGCGGAGGCCTTTGGTCCGGGCCGTTTCACGCGCGCGGCTTACAAGATCCGCGAGGGCGGACCGCACGATATGGCGCTGTCATTTGTCGCGCTTGTCGACGGCGAGGTGGTCGCCTCCGTGCGCATGACGCCGGTCGGCGCGGGCGAAGGTCAGGCGGTGCTGCTCGGCCCGCTTGCCGTGCGGCCCAAGCACAAGAATGTCGGCATTGGGCGCAAGCTGGTGCGCATCGCCGTCGAAGCGGCGGAGAAGGCCGGTCACGGCCTTGTCCTCCTGGTGGGCGATGCGCCCTATTACGGCCCGCTCGGCTTCGAACGCATTCCGGCCGGGCAGATCGCGATGCCCCGTCCGGTCGATCCGGCGCGGCTGCTGGCCAACGAGATCGTTCCGGGCTCGCTGGCGAAGCTTATTGGCGATGTCGTTCACGCCGATCTGGCACGGCAGTTGGCCTGACCGTCTACAGATTGTCTTCCAGCACCATCGCGGCGCCCTTGGCGCCGGTGGCGACAGCTGTCGCATTGGTGTTGGAGCTGATGATCGTCGGGAAAACCGATGCGTCGATTACCCGGAGTCGCTCGACCCCATGCACCTTGAGCCTGGGGTCGACGACCGAGGTCGCTGCATCCGGTCCCATGCGGCAGGTCGAAACCGGGTGATAGACGGTGCCGCTGCGGCGGCGGAAATCGGTGACGAGGTCGTCGTCGCTCGTCAGTCCGGCGCCCGGCAGCACCTCCTCCACGGTGATGTCGGCCAGCGCCGGCATGGACGCGATGCGGCGCAGATATTTCACCGCCGCCAGCATTTCCGACACGTCAGCGTCGGTGGAGTAAGCATTGGCGACGATCCGTGGCGCGTCTTCCGGATCGGCTGTTCGAATGTGGATGGAGCCGCGACTTGTCGGGCGGCAGTTTGACAGGCCGATGGAATATCCCGGCCATGGGTCGGGCGTCAGGATCGGCCGTTCGCCCGGCTTAGGGATGACGGTCGAAAACGCCTGGAAATAGAGCTGCATGTTGGGGCGGACCTGCGCAGGGTCGGTGCGGAAGAAGCCGCCGCCCTGGTTCATGCTCATCGACAGCGGTCCGTTGCGCAGCAGAAGGTAGCGGCTTCCGGCCGACAGCTTGCCCCACCATGGCCGCAGCATCTGGTTGAGTGTCGGAACCTTCGCCTTCCAGCTGTAGTTGAGCCCGAGATGGTCGGCCAGGTTTTCGCCGACCTGCGGGTTTGCCTGGACCACCGGGATGCCAAGACCGCCGAGCAGTTCCGGCGAGCCGATGCCCGACAGCTCCAGCAGTTGCGGCGAGTTGACGGACCCGCCGCTGACGATCACTTCGCAGCGCGCGCGGGCTGAATGCGTGCGGCTGCCGGCCTTGTATTCGACCCCCGTGGCCCGCTTTCCTTCGAACAGGATGCGTGTCGCCAGCGCGCCGGTGACCAGTTTCAGGTTCCTGCGCCGCAGGGCAGGGTAGAGGAAGGCCCGCGCCGCCGACATGCGCCGCCCCGCATGGGTGGTGATCTGGTAGACACCCGCGCCTTCGGTGTCGCCGCAGCTTAGCTCATCGCAGAGGGGCAGGCCCGCCTGCTGCGCGGCCTGGAGGTAGCGGTGCACCAGCGGGTGCACGAAGGGGCGTATGTCGCTGACATGCATCGGACCGCCGTTACCGCGGCTGTCGCTTACGCCCGCCTGATTGTGCTCGATCGCCCTGAACACGGGCAGCAGGTCGTCATAACCCCAGCCGACATTGCCGGCGGCGCGCCAACCGTCATAGTCCTCGCGCTGGCCGCGTATCCAGACCATCGCATTGATGGAACTCGAACCGCCCAGCAGCTTGCCCCGCGGCCACCAGTCGGCATTGCCGGCAAGGCCGGGATCCGGCTCGGCGCGGTACTTCCAGTTGACCCTGGGATCGAAAAACGTCTTGCCGTAGCCCAGCGGCATCTGGACATAGAAGCGGCGATCCGTCCCGCCGGCTTCGAGCAGGAGCACGGAATATCGGCCGTTCGCGGTCAGTCGTTCGGCAACGACGCATCCGGCCGAACCCGCGCCGACGACGATGAAATCGAATTCCTGCATGTGTGTCTGAGCACCAATCTCCGGCGGCGGACTGTAGCGCCGCCCGCAGGCGGGCGTCACCGGCGCATTCCGTCACCGGTTGTGGAATTTGCGACCGCGACGGGAATGAATGATGAAACCGCGCTCGCCTCAGCCGCCGGCATCCGCTAATCCTGAAGCGAATGGTGAGGGCATCGTCTTGGCGGATATCGAAGTCCCGGTCGGGGAGCTGACACTGCGCACGCTGGCCATGCCGGCAGACGCCAACGCGGCGGGCGACATCTTCGGCGGCTGGGTCATGGCGCAGATGGATCTCGCCTGCGGCATTCGCGCGGCCGAACGCGCCAAGGGGCGTGTTGTGACGGCGGCGGTGCGCGAGATGGCTTTCGCCAAGCCGATGAAGGTTGGCGACACGCTGTGCGTCTATATCGACATCACCAAGGTCGGGCGCACCTCGATGACGCTGCGCGTCGAGGCTTGGGCGCAGCGCTATCTGTCAGACGTCATGGAACGCGTCACCCATGCCGACATCATCATGGTAGCGCTTGATGGCGACGGGAAACCGTCGCCGATACCGCCGGAATAAGGCCGGTCGCCTAGCTCTCTGCTTCCTCATCGAAGCGCAACCGCGCGCTTTCGATCTTCGCCATGTTGGCGCGCGCCCAGTCGCCAAGCGCATGGACGGGAACGAGGAGGTCACGGCCAAGGTCGGTGAGTTCGTAATCGACGCGCGGTGGAATGGTCGCTGTCACGGTCCGCCGCACCATTCCGTCACGTTCGAGCTGGCGCAGTGTCGTCGTGAGCATCTTCTGCGATATGCCGCCGACCTGACGCCTTAGCTCGTTGAATCGGCTCGGTCCGGTGCCGAGAATCTCGACGACCAACACCGTCCACTTGTCGCCAACCCGCGACAGGATATCGCTAATCGCACGGCAATCCGCTGACTCCACCTCGACCGGCAACCGTGGGTGACTGTCTGTCAACGAAAAGCCTCCTTGCCCGTCGCCTGGTGGGTTTCCAAATTAGCGCGCGGTATAGATTTTATACCAAAGTTGCGAAAGGAAACCGCGCAAATGTCCAGACCAAAGATAGCAATCGTCGTCGGCTCCACAAGGCCCGGCCGTTTTGCAGACCATCCCAAGCAGTGGATTTACGACCGCGCGGTGAAGCGCGGCGACTTCGACGTCGAGATTGTGGATCTCCGCGACTATCCGCTGCCGCTGTTCGATGAGGCGATGTCGCCCGCCTACGCACCGAGCGAAAGCGAGGTTGCGAAAGCCTGGCAGAAGAAGGTTGCCGAGTTCGACGGCTTCATTTTCACCGCCGCCGAATACAATCGCGGCCCGACAGGCGTGCTGAAGAACGCGCTCGACTACGCCTACGGACAGTGGAACAGGAAGACTGCGGCGTTCGTCGGCTATGGCGGCGTCGGCGGTGCGCGCGCTATCGAGCAGCTGCGCCTGAACGCCATCGAGCTTCAGATGAGCCCGATCCGCGCCGGCGTGCACATCATGTTCCCGGTCTACATGGACGTCGTTCAGAACAGGAAGAAGCTTGGGGAGTTCGACTTCCTCAACCAGAGCGCCGACGACATGCTCGACCAGCTTGCATGGTGGACCGGCGCGCTGAAGTCGGCCCGCGCAGCCGACGCCGCCCAGGCGAAGGCCGCCTAGACAGCCTTCTCGAAACCGGGCGGGCCGGTCAGGCCCGCTCGTTCAATCCAGCCGTTCGCGGTGCGTCGCGGGAAGCCGCGAGGCGATCACCTTGTCGATGCGGCGGCCGTCGAGATCGACCACCTCGAAACGCCAGCCTGAGGCGTCCACCGTTTCGCCGGGCTCCGGCAGATGGTGGAGATGGGACAGGATGAAGCCGGCGACAGTGTCGTATTCGCGCCGGGCCGGCAGGGTGAAACCAAGCGTGTCGGCCATCTCGTCGGCATACATGTAGCCGGCCAGCAGCCACGACCCGTCGGCGCGCTGCACCGACGGCGGCTCGTCGGCGTCGATGTCGGCGCGGAAAGCTCCCGCGATTGTCTCCAGAATGTCGGCGGGCGTCACCAGTCCCTCGAACACGCCGTATTCGTCATGGACGAGCGCGACGGGCACCTCGGCTTCCTTGAGCAGGCTCAGCACGTCGAGCGCATCCGCATTGTCGTGAACGATCAATGCCTCACGCAGGAAGGACTTCGGGTCGAACGGTTTGCGCGACAGCAGCGCAACCAGCACCTCGCGGGTGATGATAACGCCTTCCATACCCGCATCGTCACCAATCGATGCCGGCATGCGCGAATGCGACGTCTCAATCACCTTCTTGCGGATCGCCGCCTTGCTCGCCGTCAGGTCGAGCCATTCAACCTCCGTGCGGGGCGTCATCAGCGAGCGCACGGTGCGGTCGCCCAGCCGCATGACGCCGGCGATGAGGTGCCTTTCTCCGCTTTCGATCGTGCCGTGCTGCTCGGCCTCCGCGACAAGCGTGCGAATCTCGTCGTCCGTCACTTTCTGCCGGTCCTCGCCGGATTGTCCGAGAAGTAGCAGGACAGTCCTGCCCGAGATGTCGAGCAGCCAAACCAGCGGCAAGGCGACGCGCGAAAGGAGTTGCATGACCGGCGCAACGAGCATCGCCACGCGCTCCGGGTTGCGCAGCGCGATCTGCTTCGGCACCAACTCGCCGATGACGAGCGAGAAGTAGGTGATGATCGCTACCACACTGCCGACGCCGACAGCGTTGGCCACGCCCGGCGACAGGCCGGCTTCAACCAAATTCTCGGCGAGCCTGATGCCCAGCGTCGATCCGGAAAATGCGCCGGACAGAACCCCGACAAGCGTTATCCCGATCTGTACGGTCGACAGGAAGCGGCCCGGGTTCGCGGCAAGCGCCAGCGCGCGCTTGGCGCCTCTCTGACCCTGCTGCTGGGCTGCGCGCAGCCGCGCCGGCCGCGCCGACACGACGGCGAGTTCGGAAAGTGCGAGGAAACCGTTGAGCAGGATCAGCCCTGCGACGACAGCAATCTGAAAGGCAAGCATCGCTCGTGCTTACCACCGCGGCGCGCGGAAGGCGACGCCGTTCAGTTCCGCCGAAATCAGCGGCAGGCCACGTAGCCGTTGCGGCGTTCCTTGATGTCGAAATGGAAATGGTCGGCGTGGTCGGCATTGTAGCCGGGACCGAGAACGGTGCTGAAATATTCGCAACCGCCCTGCCGCACATTGTTGAGCAGGTTCTTCTGCCGGAACATGAAGATGCCCGGGCGCCGCACGTCGATGTCGCGACCGCTGTTCAGCTCAATGCGCATGACGTCGAGGGCATTGCCCTTGGAATGCTCGGAGGCGGTCCGCGTTCCCGCGATGTTGCGGCAGGAATAGCTGGAACCCTGATGGATTGTCTTGATCCCGGTGAAATAGCGGGTCCGCGCGGTCGGAGCGAGCTCGTTCTTGGTCCACTGCGCGAATGCCAGCGCCATCTGGCAGGTCAAGGTGGCGTCCGGTTTCATGTCGATGCCGCCCGACAGGCTGGCGACCTTGACCGGATAGTCTATCTGGCACGAGCCCCCGTCGTCGATCGGAGCAAGGTCTTCGAAACGTACGCCAATGCGCCGCAGCTCCTGGCGGCACGCGATCTCGTCGGCAGGCATGACGCCGCCCGGCGAGCGAGGCTCGGTCCAGCGTGGAAAGGCAGCCATGGTGGGATTACTGGGCACCAGCCTTTGCAGACCGGTCGCGGGACGGCCGACTGACGAAGTCTTGTCGCCGACAGATACATGCGGCGTAAGCGAGAGCACACCATTGGGCGAGCAGGCGGTCGCAACCAGGCCCGCGACGGTCAATACCGCGCTGAGCGCCGCTATGCGCGCATTGCGTCCGGCGCGGCTGCTCGCGGCCGCGATCCAGGGGGTACGCATGTACAAGTCCCCTCTGCACTCACCTCAAGTGCCTAGAATTAGAAGCGAAATGTAAAGGAAGTCTCAGCGCTGCCGTTTACCAATGGCCTATCGGCAGTAGGTCGAGCCTCGCCTGCGTTCAGCCAGGTCGAAATGGAAATGCAGCGCGTGGTCGGCGTCGGTGCCGGGTCCAAGCACTGTCTTGAACGGGCCACAGGCGTGGCGCCTAACAGTCGCCATGAAACGCCGCTCCGGCATGTCAGCGGGGCCGTATGCCTGTACATCCACGGTGCGCCCGTCTTCCAGAAGGAACGCCGCAATGTCGAGCGCGTTGCCGCGGGCATGCTCTGATATCTTCTCGCCGTTCCAGCGGTGGCGGCAGACATAAGCCGATGCATGGCGAATGCCGACGATCTCAGCGCCGAGTTCGCGCTTCGCGGCTGGTCTGGCGGTCTCCTGAACCAGGCGAGCCGCGGTTTCCGCTGTCGCGCAGTTTACGACGGCATCCGGACTCAGTTCGACATCGCTGCCCAGCGAGGTGACCTTGACCGGAAAGGCGATGCCGCATTCGCCTTCGCCATCGATCTCTTCCAGTTCCTCGAACTCAACTCCGAGCGCGATCAGGTTGCCGCGACAAGCGCGTTCCTCGGCGGGCATTGGATCGATGTCTTGCTCAGGTTCAACGAAATCCGGCCGCGGCTTGGGAGTGTTGGGCACCGCCGCGAGCAATTCGCCGACGGCTGGCTTTGCAGGCGGCACGGGACCTTCCTTCGGAAGCTCCTCCACTGCCGCATACGCAAACGCGGCGGCAGCCAGGGAAATGGCAGCCGCCGGCAATGCAAGCCGGAGGTTTGAGAGCTTCTTCATCAAGTTGTAGTCGTTGCAAAGCTTGGTGAGGGCAAGATTTCCTCGGTCACAAAGAGTGACGCGCCGTAACACCGGGTATTCCGTAACGGCATTTTGAATTCTCCGCGCGCATTGGAACGCGTAGCATTCCGAACTGCGGGGTTGAGATCACCGAATCCGGTTCAGGAGCAAGATCACATGCGGATAACCACAATCATCGGCGCCGGCGCGCTGCTTATGGCGTTGTCGGGCGGTTCGGCCTTTTCGGCCGGCGACTCCGGGGGAGGCAGCAGCAACGCCTCCAGCCAGTGCAGTAACGGCAAGGTTTACAGCGAGCAGATGCAGAAATGCGTCGACGCCGAGGAAGGCCGGCTGAGCGACGATGAAATCTACGAGACCGGACGTGCCTATGCCCATGCCGGCCGCTACGGCGAGGCGATCACCGTGCTCAGCACCATCGCCGCCAATGGCGATCCACGCGTGCTCAATTATCTCGGTTACTCGCACCGCAAGCAGGGCCGCATCGCGGTTGGCCTCGGCTACTACGAGGAAGCGTTGCGGCTAAACCCCGATTTCACGCTGGCGCGCTCCTATATGGGCGAGGCCTATCTGCAGCTCGGTGACGTCGATGCCGCGAAAGCGCAGCTGATCGAGATTGCCGCGCGCTGCGGAACGGGTTGCGACGAATATCTGGCGCTCGATCGCGAGATCGGCGACCACCTGAAGGGCATCTAAGAGGCAAAAGCCTCCAGTCAGGGGAAGGGCGGGCTTCGGCCCGCCTTTTTCGTCCCAGCTAGTCGGCGCGGCTGATGCGGATCAGCCTGCCATTGCTGTCGTCGGTCGCAAGCCACACTGCGCCGTCCGGCGCTACCTTGACGTCACGAATGCGGCCGAACGTGCCTTCGAACATGCGCTCCTCGTCCTGCACTTCGCCGGCCTCGTCGCGCTCGACCCGCGTCAGGAGCTGCGCGCGCAGGGCGCCGACGAGCAGATCGCCCTGCCATTCGTGGAACATGTCGCCGTCATAGACGTCCATGCCCGACGGTGCGATCGAGGGGTCCCAGTAGAACAGGGGCTGCTCGTAGCCCTCGGCTTCGGTGCCGACACCGATCGAAAAACCGGAATAGTGCCGGCCGTAGCTGATCACCGGCCAGCCGTAGTTCAAGCCGGCCTGCGGCTGGTTGATCTCGTCGCCGCCGCGCGCGCCGTGCTCTACGGTCCACAGCGATTCAGTCAGCGGGTCCCACACAGCGCCCTGCGGATTGCGATGCCCCTTTGACCAGAGCTCGGGCTGGTGTTCCGCCGAGCTCGCCCACGGATTGTCGGCCGGAACCGAACCGTCCGGGTTGATCCTCAGCACTGCGCCTGCGTGGTCCTGCATGTCCTGCGCCCGGTCCTGGTCGCCGCGGTCGCCGATGGTGAAGAACAGCGAGCCGTCGGGCGCTGGCACGATGCGCGATCCGAAATGGCGCGTGGTGCCGCTCGCCTTGTCCATCGAGAAAATGGTTTCGACGTTCTCCAGCCTCGGCTCGCCGTCGCGAACCAGCGTGGCGCGGGCGATCGCGGTTCCTGTGCCGCTTGGCCCCGGTTCGGAATAGGACAGCAAGATCGTACCCGACGTCTCGAAGTCGTTGGCGAGCGCAACATCCAGCAGCCCGCCTTGCCCTCGGGCGAGTACATCAGGCACGCCGGTAAGCGGCGGCGACAGCTGCCCGTCGCTCAATATGCGCATGCTGCCCGGCCGCTCGGTCACCAATACGGCCCCGTCGGGCAGGAACTCGATCGACCATGGAAAGGCGAGGCCGTCGGCCATCACCTCCGCGGTCACCGGGATGGAGCCGGCGGTGTGCTCGCTACTTTGGGCAATGGCTGGTCCGGCAATGAGAATCAGTGCGGTTGCGGCGAAGATTGTTCGCATCGTCGTTCCCGGTTTTGTCATCTCACAGAACTAGGCTGAAATGGACGCAGGACAAGGTGCGCGGGCCAAAGGAGCCGGGACGGGAATCGCGCGCCAAACCGGTGCGAATTCATCCCAGCCTGACGTTGGGGAATGGTGAAAATTGGCGGGCAATCGCGGTTTTCGAGCACTTTTTCGCGTGAAAAGCGCAATGGAGTTGCTATATTTAGCCGGAGACTGATGGAGCGTGTCCGCGGCCCGGGGTTGCGGACCGTTTTCTTTTTGCCGTGCGGGAGGTGGAACTTCGCACGGCGACGACAGAGGTGCTGAAACATGAACAAGGTTCCGATGACGGCTTCCGGCTTCTCGACGCTGCAGGAGGAACTCCGCTGGCGCCAGCAGGAAGAGCGCCCGCGCATCATCGAGGCCATTTCTGAAGCCCGCTCGCATGGCGATCTGTCGGAGAACGCCGAGTATCACTCGGCCAAGGAAGCCCAGAGCCTGAATGAGGGGCGAATCGGCGAACTGGAAGACCTGATTGCGCGCGCCGAGGTGATCGACGTCGCGAAGCTGTCAGGCGAGACGATCAAGTTCGGGGCCACCGTCGTGCTCGTCGACGAAGATACCGAGGAAGAAAAGACCTACCAGATCGTCGGCGACACAGAGGCCGACGTGAAATCCGGCCGCATCTCCATTTCCTCGCCGATAGCGCGGGCGCTGATCGGCAAGGGTGTGGGCGACGCGATCGAGGTCAACGCACCCGGCGGGGCGCGGGGCTACGAGGTGCTGCGGGTTCAGTTCGTCTAGGTCGCCGCGTCGGT
The DNA here is from genome assembly GCA_017643025.1 of Rhizobiaceae bacterium. Taxonomy (GTDB): domain Bacteria; phylum Pseudomonadota; class Alphaproteobacteria; order Rhizobiales; family Rhizobiaceae; genus RCIO01. The sequence goes on along the minus strand of JAEPOG010000004.1, from coordinate 129,884 downwards.
CCGGTCGGGCATCGGACCGTTTATCGCCACCAATCCCTCGTCCTTGACCTGCCGGATCGTCAGTGCGGTCCGGACGGTGTCGACGTTGGGCGTCGAAGTCAGTTCCTCGATCACGAAGGTCTGAAACGTGGTCAGGTCGCCGGCCACGCAGTGCAGCAGGAAATCGGAATCGCCTGAGACCATCCAGGCGCGGCGCACGATCGGCCAGTGGCGCGTGCGCTCCGCGAATGCCTTGAGTTCGGCGTCGGCCTGGTGATGCAGCCCGATCTGGCAGAACGCGACGACGTCCTTGCCGAGCATCGGCGCGCTGAGGATGGCCCGGTAGCCGCGAATCACGCCAGCATCCTCGAGGCGCTTTACCCGTCTGAGGCACGGGGGCGCGGAAATCCCGACCCGGCGGGACAGCTCGACATTGGTCATTCGGCCGTCGTCCTGCAATTCGCGGAGAATTTTCCAGTCGATTGCGTCCAGTTCGGCCTTAAGGGTCATGCGGTCCTCGGTCGGGCAGGCGACGAATCCAGCGTCGGCGGCTGAAACTATTCCATCCGCTTTCAATGGCAAAGCGTCCCGCGACAACTGGCCTTGTGAGTAAAGAGATGCTGGACTTGCGGAGCTGCGGGTCCGACACTTAGATCAAGGCTCGTGCCGATCATGCCTTGTCGCAAGTGAATCCGGCAGCAATCTGCCGTTCGAACAAGCTCAAAAGGAATTGCAATGTCGAGCCGCCACGCGCCAGTCCTTATCATCGGTTCCGGGCCTGCCGGATACACCGCAGCGATCTACGCGGCGCGCGCCATGCTGAAGCCACTGCTGGTCGCGGGTCTGGAGCAGGGTGGCCAGCTGACGATTACCACGGATGTGGAGAACTATCCGGGCTTCGCCGACCCGATCCAGGGGCCGTGGCTCATGGAACAGATGCTGAAGCAGGCGGAGCATGTTGGCACCGAGATCGTCAACGATGTCATCGTCGAGGTCGATCTGAAGACGCGGCCTTTCCGGGCGCGCGGCGATTCCGGCACCGAATACACCTGCGACGCGCTGATCATCGCCACCGGGGCCAAGGCCAAGTGGCTCGGCCTGCCGTCGGAACAGACCTATATGGGCTTCGGCGTGTCGGCTTGCGCCACCTGCGACGGCTTCTTCTACCGCGGCAAGGACGTGGTGGTGATCGGCGGCGGCAATACGGCGGTGGAGGAAGCGCTCTACCTGTCCAATCTGGCAAAGCATGTCACCGTCATCCACCGGCGCGACGAATTCCGGGCCGAACGCATCCTGCAGGAGCGGCTGTTCGCCAAGGAGAACGTCACCGTGATGTGGGATACGGTGGTGGAAGAAATCACCGGGTCGCAGGGCAAGCCGCCGATGCCCGCCTCAGTCAGCGGCATCAAGCTGCGCAATGTCCGCACGGGCAAGGTTTCCGATCTGGATACGGACGGCGTGTTCGTCGCTATCGGCCATGCGCCGGCGGTCGAACTCTTCGAAGGCAAGCTGAAGCACAAGCCGAACGGCTATCTCTGGACTGCGCCGGATTCGACGCAGACCGACGTGCCGGGCGTGTTCGCTGCGGGCGACGTGACCGACGATGTCTACAGGCAGGCCGTCACGGCGGCAGGCCTCGGCTGTATGGCGGCGCTTGAGGCGGAGCGCTATCTTGCGGCGGCGGAGATGCATAAGGAAGCGGCCGAGTAGGAAAGACCGGCCGCACCAACGAGGGGACAACAATGTCGGTGGACTGGGACAAGCTGCGCGTCTTTCACGCGGCTGCCGAGGCTGGCTCGTTTACCCATGCGGCCGAAACGCTGCACCTGTCGCAGTCTGCCATTTCCAGGCAGGTGAGCGCGCTGGAGCAGGAGGTCGGCGTGCCGCTGTTTCACCGGCATGCGCGCGGGCTGGTGCTGACCGAGCAGGGCGACATGCTCTACCGGACCGCGCACGAAGTGCTGATGAAGCTGGAGAACATCACGCTTCGCCTGACGGAGACCAAGGACCGCCCGTCGGGCGTCTTGCGCGTCAGCACGACAGTCGGGCTTGGCTCCGGATGGCTGACGGAGCGTGTGCCTGAATTCATCGAGCTCTATCCCGAGATCAACCTGCACCTGATCCTCGCCAATGAGGAACTGGACCTGACCATGCGCCAGGCGGATTGCGCTATCCGCCTGCGCCAGCCTCAGCAGCCTGATCTCATCCAGCGCCGGTTGTTCACCGTGCATTTCCACCTCTACGCGTCGCCGGCCTATGTGAACCGCCACGGCAAGCCCAACTCGATGGCGGATCTCGATGCGCACAGGATCGTGACGTTCGGCGAGCAGGTTCCCTCACACCTATCGGACATGAACTGGCTGGAGACGGCAGGCCGTGCCGACGGATCGAAGCGCGCCGCCTCTCTCCAGATCAACAACATCCTGTCGATCAAACTCGCCGTGCAGCGCGGTGCAGGGATCGCCATGCTGCCCGACTACATGGTCGAAAAGGATTCCGGCCTCGTCCAGCTGATGCCTGAAACCGAGGTTCCGTCTTTCGACACCTATTTCTGCTATCCGGACGCGATGAAGGGCCAGGCGCGGCTGCACGTCTTCCGCGACTTCCTGATTTCCAAGGCGCGAAGCTGGGCCTATTGAGCGGGCAGGCGCCCCTCAGCGCGGTTTCTCCACTGCTTTTCGGCAGTGCAATTGCCTGTTCCGCCTGCGCAGTTGTCTGAAATTCAAGCATTTATCGTAGCCATGCAATTCTGCATGGGTGCATTGCAAAATGGCGTGCTTGTTATTTGAGCTTGGAGTGCACATATCACGGTCACTCGCGGATGCGTTCTCCTCCCATTAGCATCCGTTGAGTGTTCCCCTCTGGAGGTTTTGCCTAACGGCACTCCAATTGACTTGCCGGATCTTCTTGATCCGGCATTTTTTTTGGATTTCCAGCGGCCAAACGGTGCTTACGCAGGCGTAACAGTCACATGTAACCCAGCGTAACCTGCAATTTGGCCGGCAAACGACGTATCGGTGGGGGCATGGACGCGGTGCGAACTTGTCACGGTGGGAATGGGGGCATTCCCGCCAGATTGATGTTTCGTACTGCGTCCATTTTGATCCTCCCGATCACGACCGGTTTTGTTCCGATGCGGCGGACCTGAGCAAAAACGCCCGGCATTGCCGGGCGTTTTTCATTGCAGGTGGATCTGATCCGATCAGGCGGCCTTGCTGCGCGCCTCCAGCACCATCTCGGCCATGCGCCCGGTCAGTTCGGCCATGTGGTCGAAAGCCGCCTTGTATGAGGCAACGCCGGCGGTTGCCGAGCGCAGCTCGATGATGAGGTTGCTCATCTCGGCCAGCGGCAGGAGAGCCTCAACGACGTCCCACCCGTCCCATCCTTCCCGGGCATCGAAGCCGAGAATCTGGCCGCGATGCTGTGGGACCAGCGCGGTGACGCGGGCCGTTGCGTCCGACGTGGTGTAGATCTCCACCTTGTAGATCGGCTCGAGCAGCACCGGCGAACAGGCCGCCATGCCCTCGCGCATGGCGAGCTTGGCCGCCTGCTGGAAGGCCATGTCGGACGAATCGACCGAATGGTAGGAGCCGTCCGCCAGATTGACCGCGATGTCGACGACCGGGAAGCCAAGCGGTCCGTTCTTCACATAGTCGCGGACACCTGTTTCGACCGAGGGGATATATTGCTTCGGCACGACGCCGCCGGTGATGGTGTCGGTGAACTCGATGCCGCTACCCCGCGGGAGCGGCTTGATGTCGAGCACCACGTCGCCGAACTGCCCATGGCCGCCCGATTGCTTCTTGTGCCTGCCGCGTTGGGTGACGCCCTTGCGGATGGTTTCGCGATAGGGAACCGACGGCGGGTAGGACTGCACCGGTATCTGGTATTTGCCCTCGAGCCGCTCGATCGCGACCCGCAGATGCATTTCCCCATGGCCTGACAAGATCGTCTCGCCGCTTTCCTGGCTGTGCTCGACGGAAAGCGAGGGGTCTTCCTGCGCGAGCTTGTGCAGGGCGGCGGACAGCTTGACCTCGTCCTTGCGCTCCTTCGGTCGCAGCGCAATGGCGAAGACGGGCTGCGGAGGTTCCAGCTCAGCAAGCCGCACAGGCTTCGCCTTCTCGCCGACAAGCGCTTCGCCGGTGTTGGCGTCGTCGAGCTTGCCGAGCGCGACGGTGTCGCCTTCGCCAGCCGAGGGTACCTTGTTCTGGTCCTTACCCAGCATCCGGTAGATGCCAGAGACCTTTACCGACTTGCCCGATGAGGTGGTGAGTTCCGTGCCGTCGCTGATCGTGCCCGACAGCACGCGCGCGATCGACAGCTTGCCGCCATGCGAGGTGTGAACCGACTTCATGATCTGGGCGGCCGTTCCCGACCCGTCGGCGCCCAGACGCTCGCGGGTGGCGGCGATGTCGGGCGCGTCGTGGCGGATCGCCTTCAGCAGCCGCAATATGCCATTGCCCTTCTCGGCTGATCCGATCAGCACCGGCACGACGGTTCCATCGCGCAGGTCCGCGGCGAGGTCGTCGAAAACGGCGTCACGCGGCGGCTCGATATCCTCGAGCAGTTGCTCCATCAGTTCGTCGTCGTGATCGGCGAGCTTCTCCAGCATCGAAAACCGCGCTTCGATCTCGCGCGCCTTGTCGTCGTCCGGGATCGGCTGGATCTCGCTTTCGGCATGCTCGCGATAGACATAGGCGCGCTCGAGCGCGAGGTCGATCGAGCCGATGACGATGCCGTCCTTGCGGAGTGCGATCTGGCGCAGCAGCAGGGGGCGCGGGCTCGCCGGCTGGAGCAGCTTCAGCGTGTCGCGGATGCCGGCCTCGCTCTTTTCGATCTTGTTGAGGAACAGCATGGTGGGGACGCCCATGGCGTCGAGCTGCCGCAGCACCAGCTGGAGGGCGGGTATCTTTTTCTCGTCCGCCTCGGCCACCACGACCGCCACGTCGGCGGCCGCCAGCACCGGCTCGGCCTCGAAGGCGAATTCCACTGAGCCCGGGCAGTCGATGAAAGTCATCGTTTCGCCCATGAACTCGGTTGTCGCGACGGTGGCGTCGATGCTCATGGCATGGGCGCGCGCCTCGGCGGAATGATCGCCGACCGTCTGGCCCGAGGCTACCGTGTTTTGTTTGGGGATGGCGCCCGTTCGCGCCAGAACTGCTTCAAGTAGGGTGGTCTTGCCGCTCGCGAAGGGACCGACAATGGCAATGCATTTCGGTCCCGTACGCCTTTCTCCTGCGCGTTTTCCCATGACTGGCCTCTCCCTCATGCGTTCGCAATGAGCGGCGGCCGGCCATGCGGCCGTCGCGCGGGCCGCACGTCTGGGCGCGCCTTGGCCCTGAAAGCATCGTCCCACGGGTTTCGGATTTGGGCAAGAGAGATAAGGCCTGCGCAAAAAAGGCCCGGCCGAAGCCGGGCCTCCCGCTTCGAGTTGCGCCGCGGGGCTTGCGGCGCACCCGATATGCCTAAAAGTCCATACCAGCGCCGGGCATGGCCGGGGCCGCCGTTTCCTTCTTCGGCTTTTCGGCAACCATCGCCTCGGTGGTGACGAGCAGCCCGGCGACGGAAGCCGCATCCTGCAGCGCCGTGCGCACCACCTTCACAGGGTCGATCACGCCCTGCTTGTAAAGGTCGCCGAACTCGCTGGTCTGAGCGTTCCAGCCCCAGCCGAAATCGCTCTTTTCCCGGAGCTTACCGACGATGATCGAGCCTTCGGCGCCGGCGTTGGCCGCGATCTGGCGGACGGGCGCCTCGACGGCCTTGCGGACGATCTCTATACCGAACTGCTGGTCGGAATTGTCGACCTTGAGGTTGTCCAGGGCCTTGGCCGCGCGCAGTAGCGCCACGCCGCCACCCGGCAGAACACCTTCCTCAACGGCGGCGCGCGTGGCATGCAGCGCGTCGTCGACGCGGTCCTTCTTCTCCTTCACCTCGATCTCGGTGGAGCCGCCGACGCGGATGACGGCAACGCCGCCAGCCAGCTTGGCTAGACGCTCCTGCAGCTTCTCGCGGTCATAGTCGGAGGTGGTTTCCTCGATCTGCGCCTTGATCTGCTGCACGCGACCGTTGATTTCCTGCTTGGAGCCGGCGCCATCGACGATGGTGGTGTTCTCCTTCTCGATCACCACTTTCTTGGCGCGACCCAGCATGTTGAGCGTCACGTTCTCAAGCTTGATGCCGAGATCCTCGGAAATGGCGGTACCGCCGGTCAGGATTGCGATGTCCTGCAGCATCGCCTTGCGGCGGTCGCCGAAGCCCGGAGCCTTGACCGCCGCCACCTTGAGGCCGCCGCGCAGCTTGTTGACAACGAGTGTGGCCAGAGCCTCGCCCTCGACGTCCTCGGCGATAATCAGCAGAGGCTTGGACGACTGAACGACTGCTTCCAGCACCGGCAGCATGGCCTGAAGGTTGGAGAGCTTCTTCTCATGGATGAGCACATAGGGCTCTTCCAGCTCGACCCGCATCTTGTCCTGATCGGTGATGAAATACGGGCTGAGGTAACCGCGGTCGAACTGCATGCCTTCGACCACTTCGAGCTCGGTCTCGGCGGTCTTGGCTTCCTCGACGGTGATGACGCCCTCGTTGCCGACCTTCTGCATCGCCTCGGCGATCATCTTGCCGACTTCTTCCTCGCCATTGGCCGAGATCGTGCCCACCTGGGCGATCTCGCCGTTCTGGGTCACTTTGCGCGCATTGCGCTTCAGTTCCTCCACCACGGCGTCGACAGCCTTGTCGATGCCGCGTTTCAGGTCCATCGGATTCATGCCCGACGCAACGGCCTTTGCGCCCTCCTTGACGATCGCCTGGGCGAGCACCGTGGCGGTGGTCGTGCCGTCGCCGGCTAGGTCATTGGTCTTGGAAGCGACCTCGCGCACCATCTGTGCGCCCATGTTCTCGAACTTGTCTTCAAGCTCGATTTCCTTGGCGACGGTGACGCCGTCCTTGGTAATGCGCGGTGCGCCGAACGACTTGTCGATCACGACGTTGCGACCCTTGGGCCCAAGGGTCACCTTGACTGCGTTTGCAAGGGTGTCGACGCCGCGCAGCATGCGTTCGCGAGCGTCCATATTAAATTTTACGTCTTTGGCAGCCATTGGAATCACTCCTCGATAGGCAGCAATTTGACTGGATGAGAGCGCCGGTCAGGCGGCCTTCTTCATCGAGGCAGTGACCTCGACGATGCCGAGCACGTCGCTTTCCTTCATGATCAGCAAGTCTTCGCCGTTCAGGCGTATTTCGGTGCCGGACCACTTCCCGAACAGGATGCGGTCGCCGACCGATACGTCGAGCGGATGCAACTGGCCTGCTTCATCCCGCGCGCCGGGGCCGACGGCGATGACCTCGCCCTCCATCGGTTTTTCCTTCGCGTTGTCGGGGATGATGATGCCGCCGGCCGTCTTTTCCTCGGCTTCCACCCTGCGAACGAGGATGCGGTCGTGCAGTGGACGGAACGTCATGTCGTTCTCCTTCAAGGACAAACAGTTGAGAGGTTCCTCCGCGCCGGTCCGAGCGAACCGGAACGGGGCGCGCAGCCCGGATCCGGCGCTGCGCGGCGATGAGCTAGGTGCTCACTTTTCGCTGTTCAAGAGGTCACTTCAAAAATTTTAGCACTCGGCAGCGCCGAGTGCCAAAAAGAAACGTTGCGGAAGTCGCGGACGGATGCCGAGGGCGCGCAATTGTTAACGGGAGGTCAATCGTTGGTGGGGGAGAATCGTTGCGCCGGAAAATCGATTCCTGATTGGAGAAGCCAGAGGTGTCGCGCAGCATCGGCCTTGCACATATCGTGCGGCAAAGCGACGGCACGTCGAACGGCGTGTGGGGCGTCTTCACGCTCAAATCCGCTTTCCAGCCAATTTTTGCATTTCGCGACGGCAAGCTCGAGATCACCGCGTTCGAAGGCCTGATCCGACCATTTCGCGACGGCGCGGGAATGTCGCCGGGCGTATTCTTCAATCTCGTTCCCGCGCAAGACCGGCTGCATGTCGAAACGCTGTCGCGCACATTGCATCTGCTAAATGCCGGCGCGTGCCTGGACAAGCGGGCGCGCATTTTCGTGAACTTCGACCCCTCGGTGTTTGTCGAAAAGACGATTGCCGACAACGCGCTGCGGGAGATGCGGCTCGTCCTTCACGAGGCCGGTATCGACCATGGCCGCATCGTCTGCGAGATCACCGAGCAGAAGACCTCATCGCAGTCGGGCCTGCATATGTTCGTGCATGCGCTCCGCGAGCAGGGTTTCGCCATCGCTGTCGATGATTACGGGGCCGAGGAATCCGGCATCGACCGCATCAACGCGCTCAATCCGGACATCGTCAAGTTCGACGCGCATTTCATCACGCATCTGATGCGGTCCGGCCCCGGATTTGCATTGCTGGAAACGATGGTCGCCCAGTTCGAGGGGCGGGGCATTACCACGCTCTTCGAAGGCATCGAAGAACCTTGGCAGCTCGAACTGGCGGAAAAGTGCGGCACGTCGATGGTGCAGGGTTTCGTGCTGGCGCGGCCGCAGCTGGCGCCGACGACATTCGGCGAATTCAGTCCTGAGAACCCCGTCCACGACGACGGCGATGCCGCTTACCTGCAACCGCGCAAAGTTGCTCCTACGCCAGCTCCTATGGAGCCGGAGAACGCCGTGTCTGAAACTCCCAGGCATGCGCCGCAACGGCGCGTGTTCGGTCAGCGCGTGAACCGGCAGACATGATCGCGGCGCGCGACATCATCTCGCTGGTGAATGTTGACGAGGTCGGCATCCACACCGCCCGGATCGGGCCGTTCGTGCTGAAGACGACCTTCCTGCCCGTCTACCGCGCTGGCGGCGGGCAGTTGCGCATATCAGCATTGCTCGGCGGAGCGCGCTTTTTGCTCGGGGGCGAAGCCGTGGGGCCGTCGGCGATGGAGCAGGTTCCGCCCGAACACCGGCGGCAGGCCCTCGAACTCGGGCGCGTCCTCGTCGCGCTTAACCGCGGCAACACGGGTTTCGACGATGTGCCCGTCATAATGCCGGCCGGTGAGAGCGGCGAAACGGTAGCTGATGCGTTGGATGCCATTCTCGACGCGAATGCCGAACAGCTGGCCGGGTCACCCTTCGAGCCGGCCCGCCTGATCTGCGAGCTCCCTACCGCCGATCAGGTCGGTCTGGAACGGCTTGCTCGATCCGCGGCCGAGTGCCGGCGCCGGGATATCGGCGTCGCCTTGCGTGGCTTTGCGGGTTCGCAGGCATCGATCGAGGCGGTGCGCGCGATCCGTCCCGAAATCGTTGCCATCGATCCGCGATGGTTCCGCCATGTGGCGGGAATGGCGCAGGCGGCGCGGCTGCTGCCGGGTCTCTTCACCAGCATGCGCGCGGCGGGCGCCGAAGTGCATGTCGGCGGTATCGACAACCCGGCGCTGAAGGCGGCAGCCATCGCTGCGGGAGCAGACCTTCTCAGCGGGACCAGTCTTGCAGTGCCGCAGCTTTCAGGCTCCATGATCGAACCGGAAGCGATCAGGCTGGAGCGAGCGACATCATCCGCGAAGGTCGTTCCGCTTTTCGCGTGAGTATGCTGGCGATGGCTGCGCCTTCGACCAAGGCGCGCCGTGCGCCCGCTCGGGAAGCCGTCTGACCTCAGCCCAAAAAGAGGCCCGGCTTCCACCGGGCCGAGTTGCGGGAGATTACCCGTTCGGGAGGCAACTGTGTCGTGCGGTCAGGCCACCTCGCGCCAGGCTTCGGCGGCAGGCTGGACCGGCGCCGCGGGAATGGCGCCGCGGTAGAGAATCTCGTTCAGCAGGTCGAGGTCGACATAATAGAAGCGAGTCAGGTGGACAGGGATGTCGTCGAGCGCGTAGCCGCGCGACAGCATCAAATCAGCGACTGCCGACAATTGCTCCGGCTCGGTAAGCCGACGCTTGGAATTGTCGTCTGGTGTGCCTTGCATGTTGTCCCCTGTCGCCCCGTTCGACACGCAGAACACTGCAACAACGCACGTGCCACCGTGCGCCTATACTCCAGATCTGATTGGAAATACTGCCCGGCTACAGCGGGCACGCCCCGAATCACCTTGACTTCGAGTATGCCCCTGCCTGAATCAGCGCGCAAGAGTCGGCCCGTTGCCGGCGTAAGCCCGGCGCAAGCTTTGCAATTCCGGTGCAGAATGTCAGAAGGCGAAGTCGCCCTGGTCGGGATTGGCGGCGGGCGGCGCGGCGTGTTCATGGGCCAGCAGCCGCTTCTTGGTGTCCGTTCCGCCACGGGCCGAAAAGCCGCCCAGCTTGCCGCCGGCGGCGATGATGCGGTGGCAGGGAACAATCAGCGGGATAGGGTTGCGTCCCAGCGCGGTGCCGGTTTCGCGCGCCATGCCGGGATAGCCGGCGCGCTCGGCAAGTTCGCCATAGGTGACGACCTCTCCGTGGCCGAGGGCGCGCGCCGCTGCGTAGATTGCCAGACGGAATTCATCGATCCCAGTCAGGTCGAGCGTGATGTCGTCGAAGCCGGTGGTGTCGCCTTCGGTATAGGCGCGGACCGCCTCGACGACGGCGCGCGCTGGCGCGGGAAGAGCGGCCTCGCTCTCAAGCAACGGGCCTGCCATGCCACCACGCTCCGACAAGCGACGTTTCGCTACCTCGCGCGACGGCTCGGGCAGCACGCAGCGTGTGATGCCGGCTGAACTCCACGCGATGGAGAAGAAACCCAGGGCCGTCTCGAAGATGAAGGCGCCGGGTTGTGTGCCGGGCGGGAAGGAAGTGATCTGGTCGGACATGATCGGTGTCGAATCTAACATGGTTCCTGCCGCAGAGCTAAGCGCGTCGTGCAGGCTCCTGCCACCCGTTTCTGGGGCTCTGCTCCATGCCTCAGCTTCGCGCTTGTACCGGCAGCGGCCTTTGGCTATGAGGGCGGCGGGTGGGGAGTTTCGTTTTCGGTCGGTCGTTGATGTCCCCTTCTTCTACATTCCTCCGTTCCATTCTCATTGTCACCGCCGCGCAGCTGACCGCCGCGTCGCTTTCCGGCTGCACGTCGTCCGGCGGCGTTGCCGAGCAGATGCAGGCCGCGGCCGAGGAAGAGGTTGCGCTGCCCGATAGTGTGGTGGCGGTGCCGGGCGAGCGCGGCGAGGGGCTGGTTCTTGCCTCCTATGCCGGCGGAACGCCGTCGAGCCCGGACACCGTATTTGCGCCGGACGGGCGTTTCGGCCCCGATGCCGTTGCTGCGCGCAGCCCCGAACTCGACGCCCTGATCGCGCGCTATGCCGACCATTACGAAGTGCCGGAACGGCTGGTGCGCCGCGTCGTGATGCGCGAAAGCACGTTCAACCCGGCGGCGCGCAACGGGCCCTATTGGGGGCTGATGCAGATCCTGCCGCAGACGGCGCGCACCATGGGCCACCGGGGTTCACCGGAGGAACTTCTCGATGCGGAGACGAACCTGAAATACGCCGTGCGCTACCTGCGCGGGGCATATCTGACAGCCGGCGGCGACGAGGACCAGGCGGTGCGGCTCTATGCGCGCGGCTATTATTACGACGCCAAGGCCGCCGGCTTGCTCGACGAAACGGGGCTTGGCCGCGACCGACGGCGGATGAACTAGATTCCACTCGACGGCTCGAAATTGGACAAAGCCGGCAGGATGGAAACAATGGCCTCCTGACGACGGGAGGAATTCCATGCGCCTTGCGACAGCTGCCGCCATCTTCTGCCTCGCCATGCCCGCGGGGAGCGCGCTGGCGCAGGACTGCGAGGCGCCCGAAACCCAGGCCGAGATGAACGCCTGCGCCGGCATTGCCTACGAGGAGGCCGACGCGGCGCTGAACGCAACCTATGCGGAGGTGCGCGCGCGCCTCGACGATGCCGGGCGCGAGCAGCTCGTTTCGACGCAGCGCGCCTGGATCGCCTTCCGCGACGCCGAATGCACCTTCCGTTCGCGCGGGGTGGAGGGCGGCACGATCTATCCGACCATTTACGCCGGATGCCTGACCGAACTCACCGAACAGCGCACCGCCGATTTCCAGACGATGCTCGAATGCCCGGAGGGCGATCTCAGTTGCCCGTTCTGACCGGGCGCGTGCGGCAAGACATCAAGGGGAGAGCCGAGCGATGGTGCTGACAGCCAGAATTCTGCTTTTCATCCTGATCGTCGCGATTGCCGCAGCACTTGGCGCGGTGGCGGGCTTCTTCGCCCTCTATCTGCTCGGTGTGCTGATGGGCGCGGACGACCAGCAGGGCGCGCTGGCGATGGGCTCTTCAGCGCCATGCCGGTCGGCGGCATCATCGGCGCAGCGCTCGGCGCATGGCTCGCATGGCGCACGGTGCGCGGGCTCGAGGGACGGGCGGCAATGGCCGCCGGCTTCGGCCTTGCCGGTTTCGCGGCGCTTGGCGGGGCCGGATGGTACGGCCTTACGCTGTACGAGCGCGGCAGCCCCTACGAAGCGGGCGAGGAGCCGACGGTGCTGATCGAATGGCGGCTGCCGGACATCGTGCCGCCGTCCGATATCGTCAACTACAGGCACACCATGCGCTCGACCTTCAAGGACTGGACGCTGAACACGGAATGGGACGATCCCGTCGCGCGCGAGGAGGACGGCCGCACCGTGCTGCGCTTTCGCGGCGAGATACGCTGGCGGCGCGCCGGCCGCATCTTCCAGCTGTGGAAATTCCCGGCCGACAATGAGCGCATCACCGTCGAGCTCAATCTCGGCGCCGACCCGCAGGCCGCCGACAGCTATGGCCCGTGGAAGGAGGTGAGTGCCGCACCCGGCCACGCCTTCCGGACGCGCGTGCTGCGCTAGCCGATCGCCTTGATTACGCGGCGTTAATCTGCGGCGTGTTAAGGTGGCGGAATGAGCGATATTGACGAAGAAACCGCCGAAGACGCGCCGAAGAAAAAGCGCTCCTGGCTCAAGCTGGCCATCATCGCGGCCGTTCCGCTGGTGCTTGCCGGCGGCGGCTTCGCGGCATGGACGCTGTATTTCGCTGCACCTGACGGCGAGGCGCATGCGGCCGGAAAGGCCGACCACGGCGCGCCGGACCCGATGAAAGTGTCGGCGCTGCCGCGCGAGATCGCGGCGGAGTCTTCCGTGACCCACACCTATGCCCTCTCGGTGCTGATCGCCGGCAAATGCGGCGCTTCGCATGTCGAGGCGCTGCGGGCGGCAAGCAACGCCGAGGCCGAAGGCGACGGGCTGCTGGCGCAGCTTTCCTGGGAATCGGCGGCGCGCCGCTCGGCTCAGCTCAAGGAACGCTCCTGCGGCCACCTGCTGGCCGAGATCGACGACGCGGACGCAAAGGCCGCGGCGCGCGCGGCAAGCGCCGCCAAGGAAGCCGCCTCGGGGCATTAGTTCGCGCTCACGGGCTATTCCGTCGCTGCGCGGCGGCCCTCCGCGGGGGCGCCGGACGACCGGCGGCGCGCAGTCGCGCGCTCGGCCTTCGGCCGTTGGTTTTCGCTCGGGTTTCTCTCGCTCACCGGCTCCGCGGGGGCGCGCCACGAGGCACGACGCCCGGTCGGGCTTGCGGCCTCTGGCCGAACGCCCGCTGACGGCTGATCTGGCACTGCTCAACGGATCACGACGTGTTTGGAGGGTCGAGCGCGTCCAGCGCCAGTGCCTGACATTCCCTCAATGTGTCGTCGACCAGATGGATGGACCGTTTTCTCCCGCCGGGCGGGCGGCCCATGCGTAGCGGCGAGGCGCGACCGCGACCTTGGCTTTGGATCAGCTTGAGCCTGTTCCGCCGATACCACCGGGCGAGGCGGCGGGCCTCGCGCGGCAGGTTGGCGAGCGCGCGGCGCGAGGAAAGCAGCCGGCGGTAGAGGCCAGTCGCGTCGACCGCATCGTCGGGGGAGGCGACCGGCTTTTCGGGGATCGGCGCGGGCTCGGTGATCCCCACGACGCAGATGCGCGGCATGAATTTCGAAGCGGGCCTCGGCGGTTCGAAGGAATACCTCTTCAGCGGATCAAGCAGCGGGAAGGCGGGGATGCGAGCGTTCGCTCCCGCCGGCTCATTCCTGTTGCGGAGAGCGGCGAAGTCCGGCCGCGCGCCGGCCGGACGCGGCTGAGCCTCCCGTGCAGCGATCACGACGAGACGCCGGATGGCGGATTCGGCGGCGCGCAGGATGCGCAGCGCTTGGGCGTGCAGATGGCGCGGCAGCGTTTGCTGCCCGCCCGCCGGCTCGTGCTCGGGCAAGCCGACAAGCGCGATCAGCGCCGCGAGAATGCGCGAAAGCGCTTCGCGGTTGCGCTTGATTGCCAGGGTCCAGTCCATTTCCGCCTCGCGTTGCCTGCAGGCATTGTCGGAGAAGGTTTGGGGAGCGGGGATAGAAAAGTGGGTGGGGAGTGGGGAGTAGTCAGCAGGGACAAAGGGATTGGGAGTGGGGAATGAACGAATCTGTCCACCTTTCTGGATCAGCGCAGCGTAGCCCCCGGTCGTAGTCGACGCATGTCCGTACCTTGGGAAGTCTTGACGACTTCGGTTCGGGGCTGTGGAGTGTCATTGTCGCACCAGGCAGCAAATTCTGATAACGACAGACCCACTGGTTGCATTTGTACACTAGGTACTTGAGAGGGGGAAAAATGACCGATGAGGCAAATAAGCCGAAAGTCGAAACAAAGGGACATGGCCTCGATGGATATGACCCTTTGTCGATTGCTCTCTCTGACACCGAAGAGAAAGCACGTCTATTAGAAGAGCAGACCAAGCGGTTTATACAAAGTATTCTTAAATCGTACACTGGATTCTATGACATATTCTCGGAGCTAACCCAAAATGCGATCGATGCTCTTGAGAGACGCCTAGAGCATGAAGAATTTGATCCCAAAATCTGGGTAACAATCGATATTGATAACTCACTTGTCCGAGTTGTCGATAATGGGATCGGGATGGATTCCGACGAGTTCCGCAGTTTTCTAGCTCCCGCTGTGAGTTTCAAGACCGGATGGCACTCACGAGGCCACAAGGGCGTTGGCGCCACGTTTCTCGCGTACGGCTTTTCGTATATCGGCGTCCATACCCGCCGATCTGGGAACGAGTTGGCAGCGGTATTGCGTCAAGGGCGGCAATGGGCGGAGGACGCGAGCGGGACGATTCAACGGCCTCGCTTCGAAGGCAAAAAGTTTTCAGTTCCGGAACTTGAGACGGAACCGTCAGGAACTGCATTCGAGATAATCGTGGGCAAATCAGTCGGTGAGCGACCAAAAGACCTTAGCTGGATCGGCGCAACCACGCCGGAACAGTGGTTCGATGTGTTGCGGATTAAGACACCTATTGGGGGAATATATCTTGATGAAAAGAAGTTCGAGTTCTCTGCTATTGTTAGCGTAGTATATAATGGCAAAAAAGATAAAAAAATATTCTCCGCCTCTGAGTATTATTATCCTCACGAAATGCCGGACCAGAAGGTGGCATCTATAAATGAAATATCGGCGGCTCTGAACAAGATTGACGGCGATTCGACGACCAAGTTTTCAAAACTACCTGGCGAATATAAGCGCTTAGATGCTATATACGAGGTCTGGACTGATGAGCAACTTGTTTCCGAAAATTCTCCTTTTGAGTCAGCGCTTAATGAAGAGTTGCTCACCCTGATACGTAAGCATCGAGCGGCATTGTATGTATGTTTTCTGAGATCGGCTAAAATTTGGGCGTCATTTAATAATGAAACTTTGAAACTAAGAAAGGGAATTAAAGTAATACAAGGCGGTTTGCAACTGGCAACAGACAGCATGGTTCAAGGCGACCTGTCTGTTATTCCGCTCACTAGTGCAATTGGTTACCAGGCAAACAGTCATGTTATTGTCCACTTTCACGATGGCAATCCCGACATGGGCAGGAAGACTTTTCAGCCCGAACTGAAAGATCTAGCAGATACATTGGCGGTGCGGGCAGTCAATATCTGCAAGAGGTATCTAACTCACTTGAAGCCAGATACAGGTAATGTAAGCAGTTCACCAAAGAAGGCTCTATACGATTGGAAAAAGGCTCAGGAGCAGTATAGGGATCAAAATCCTCTTTCCCTCGTTCAAGATGAAAAGAGCCTGTCGATTGTATCTGTCCCGCAACAGGAGCAGGATGTTGTCGCTCTGTTCCATGAGTTAGTTGGTCTTGGCTATATTCGCGGCTTATCATTTTATGCAACAAGTTCCCATGAGACATACGATTCGTTGTTTTTCTATGATTATGATGACCGCGAACGGTTTGGATTTCGTAGAATGGAAAATCCGCTAGGCGTTTTTGAAGAATTTGCAGTAAATAACACTTCTGAGCCTAAGATACTTGAATACAAGTATGATTTCGACTCTTTGGTGGATGATTTTGAGAAAGAAGTAAAATTCGACGATGGAATTGATTTCGTTGTTTGCTGGGATGCGGGGCCGAAATATAGAGAGAAGTATTATCTCAACTCTCTTTTAGTTGGAGACGAGGGAACGGCGCGAGAGATTTACGGTGCGACGCATCAGGCTTTCCGGGATGGATCGAGTACGTCTGTGTTCGAGGTACTTGTTTTGAAGGATCTAATTAGTTTCCTTCACGATAGAGATGCTGAGGAGGCGCGTCAGAAAGTTAGGTACAAGGACTAGATCGCGACAGTCTGGCCAACTGCCTCATCTACGAGGTAGACGAGAACCTAAATAGTCTATGCTGATCGATTCTAAGAGGGGATTGCGTAGGCGAGCGGGACCCACACTTGCGAATTCCAAGGACTTAGCCGGGCTAAGCCCAGGAATTCGGTTTCTCTCCCGCAAGGGGAGAGATGAGGGCGCCTAAAAATACCCCTGAAGCGGGCGAACCTCGAGGCTCCCCGCCCTCAGCGCCGCTATAGCCTCGGCGACGGCGGCCGCACCTGCCATGGTCGTGTAATAGGGAACTTTCTGCATCAGCGTGGCGCGGCGGAGCGACTTTGAGTCCGACACCGCCTTCTGGCCGTCGGTCGTGTTGAATACGAGCTGCACCTGGCGGTTGCGGATGGCGTCCTCGATATGCGGGCGGCCTTCCAGCACCTTGTTGATCTTTTCCGCCTCGACGCCGTTTTCGCGCAGATAACGCGCGGTGCCCGAGGTGGCCAGCACGCGGAAGCCTTCGCCCGCCAGCTTCTTGACCGAGGGGAGCACGCGGGCCTTGTCCTCGTCGCGGACCGAGACGAACAGCGTGCCCGAGCGCGGCAGGTCGACGCCCGCACCCAGCTGGCTCTTGGCGAAGGCCAGCGCATAGTCGGTGTCGAGCCCCATGACTTCGCCGGTCGATTTCATTTCCGGGCCAAGCAGCGTGTCCACGCCGGGGAAGCGGGCGAAGGGGAACACCGCCTCCTTGACCGCGATGTGGCCGAGCGGGCCGGCCGCCGGGCGGCCGCCATAGGCCTGGAAGGCCGCTTCAAGCGTCTCGCCCGCCATGATGCGCGCCGCGATCTTGGCGATCGGGCGGCCAATGGTCTTGGCGACGAAGGGCACGGTGCGCGACGCGCGCGGGTTGACCTCCAGCACGTAGATCTCGCCGTCCTTGATGGCGTATTGCACGTTCATCAGGCCGCCGACGTGAAGCGCGCGGGCGAGCGCGGCGGTCTGGCGCTCGAGCTCGGCAACGGTGTCAGGGGCGAGCGAGTGGACGGGCAGCGAGCAGGCGCTGTCGCCCGAATGGATGCCGGCCTCCTCGATATGCTCCATGATGCCGGCGACATAGGCGCTGGATGTGTCGCAGAGCGCGTCGACATCGACCTCGATCGCGTCGGTGAGATAGGTGTCGAACAGCAGCGGGTTCTTCGACAGCAGCGTGTTGATCTGGCCGGTCTTGTCGGCCGGGTATTTCTGCTTGATGTCCTCGGGTACCAGGCCGGGCACCGTGTCGAGCAGGTAGGTCTGCAGCATCGCGTCGTCGTGGATGATCTGCATGGCGCGGCCGCCCAGCACATAGGACGGGCGCACGACGAGCGGGAAGCCGAGATCGGCCGCGACGAGGCGGGCCTGCTCAACCGAATAGGCGATGCCGTTTTTCGGCTGAGTGAGGTCGAGCTTGATCAGGAGCTTCTGGAAGCGGTCGCGGTCTTCGGCCAGGTCGATCATGTCAGGCGCGGTGCCGAGGATCGGGATGCCGGCCTTTTCGAGCGCCGTGGCGAGCTTGAGCGGGGTCTGGCCGCCGAACTGGACGATGACGCCGACCAGTTCGCCTTTCGCCTGTTCGGCCTTCATGATCTCCAGCACGTCCTCATCCGTCAGCGGCTCGAAATAGAGCCGGTCGGACGTGTCGTAGTCGGTCGAGACCGTCTCCGGGTTGCAGTTGACCATGATGGATTCATAGCCGGCGTCGGCGAGCGCGAAGGCGGCGTGGCAGCAGCAATAGTCGAACTCGATGCCCTGGCCGATGCGGTTCGGCCCGCCGCCGAGGATGACGACCTTCTTCCGGTCGGACACACGCGCCTCGTCGGCGGGGGCGCCGGCGAAGGGCGTCTCGTAGGTCGAATACATATAGGCCGTGGGCGAGGCGAACTCGGCCGCGCAGGTGTCGATGCGCTTGTAGACGGGGCGCACGCCGAGCTTGTCGCGGAGCCTGGCGACATCGCGGGTTTCGGAACGGGTGAGGGAGGCGAGGCGGGCGTCGGAGAAGCCGTGCGCCTTGAGCATGCGGAGGTTCTCGGCGTCCTGGGGAAGGCCGTGCTCGCGCACGCGGGCCTCCAGCGCCAGGATCGCGGCGATCTGGTCGAGGAACCAGCGGTCGATGCGGCACATGGCATGCACGTCCTCGACAGATGTGCCGAGGCGCATGGCTTCGGCGACCATGCGCAGGCGGTCCGGCGTCGGGGTGCCGAGGGCGGCGCGGATGGCGTTGCGGTTTTCGCTCTCGTCGCCGCCGGCGACGTAGCCGGGGATCTCGATCTCGTCGAGGCCGGTGAGGCCGGTTTCGAGGCCGCGCAAGGCTTTCTGCAGCGACTCGGCGAAGGTGCGGCCGATGGCCATGACCTCGCCGACGGATTTCATCGCCGTGGTCAGCACGGGATCGGCGCCGGGGAATTTCTCGAAGGCGAAACGCGGGATCTTGGTGACGACGTAGTCGATGGAGGGTTCGAAGGAAGCGGGCGTGGCGCCGCCGGTGATGTCGTTTTCCAGCTCGTCCAGCGTGTAGCCGACGGCAAGGCGGGCCGCGACCTTGGCGATGGGGAAGCCGGTCGCCTTGGAGGCAAGGGCTGAGGAGCGCGAGACGCGCGGGTTCATCTCGATGACGACGAGGCGGCCGTCCTCGGGGTTGACCGCGAACTGGACGTTGGAGCCGCCGGTCTCGACGCCGATCTCGCGCAACACCGCGATCGAGGCGTTGCGCATGATCTGGTATTCCTTGTCGGTCAAGGTCAGCGCCGGCGCGACGGTGATCGAGTCCCCCGTGTGCACGCCCATCGGATCGACGTTCTCGATCGAGCAGACGATGATGCAGTTGTCCGCGTGATCGCGGACGACCTCCATCTCGTACTCCTTCCAGCCGAGCACGCTTTCCTCGATCAGCACCTCGGTGGTGGGGGAGGCGTCCAGCCCGGCCTGCACGATGTCGAAGAACTCGGCGCGGTTATAGGCGATGCCGCCGCCGGTGCCGCCGAGCGTGAAGGACGGGCGGATGATCGCGGGAACGCCGACGAACTCCATCGCCTGTGCGGCGACGCCCATCGCATGCGCCATGTAGCGCTGCTTGCGGTCGCTCTCGCCGAGGTTCCACTGGTTCTCAAGCTCGTCGAGCGCGGCGTCGAGCTCGTCGCCCTTTAGCTTCGCGCGCAGCTCGGCGCGGGCGGCCTCGTGCTTCTTGCGGTCGGCGTTCTTGATGTCGGAGGCGTTGGCCAGCATCGACTTGGGCGTGGCGAGACCGATCTTGGCCATCGCCTCGCGGAACAAAGCGCGGTCCTCGGCCTTGTCGATGGCGTCGGCATTGGCGCCGATCATCTCGACATTGTAGCGCTCCAGCACGCCCATGCGGCGCAGCGACAGCGCGGTGTTGAGCGCGGTCTGGCCGCCCATGGTGGGCAGTAGCGCATCCGGCCGCTCCTTGGCTATGATCTTGGCCACCACTTCGGGGGTGATCGGCTCGATATAGGTCGCGTCGGCCAGCTCCGGGTCGGTCATGATGGTGGCCGGGTTGGAGTTGACCAGGATGACGCGGTAGCCCTCCGCCTTCAGCGCCTTGCAGGCCTGTGTGCCCGAATAGTCGAACTCGCAGGCCTGGCCGATGACGATGGGGCCGGCCCCGATGATCAGGATCGACTTGATGTCGGTGCGTTTGGGCATGAAGGCGTCCGTGCTCGTTGTTTTTCGCGCGCCCCTGCGCAAAGCACCGGTGCGAGCGGTTGCCCGGCCGGTGCGCGAGGAGAAGAATCTGTCAGGCTAGGCGCGCTCTATAGGGGAGAAGAGGGACGGGGGGAACCCCTTGGGAACGTGGCCTTATGGCTATTGCCCGGAATTGTTTCGGGCACCAGCAATCTTGCCGGCGGTCTGGAGCGCTTTCCCTAGATTGAGTACCGCCATGGCGGCGTTGAGGACTACGACGAACACCGCTGCGGACTGACGCTATACGATCGTAGCCAGCGCACGAACGGCCCGCATCAACGCAGTTCCGTTGACGCGACCTCTACCTGCGCCAGCAGCGCCTCCGTTCCGTCGGCGATCGTGTCCTGCCCATGTTTGCGCAGGTGGGCGATGGCGCTGGCGCAGGCCTGCGCCGCCTCTTCGAGCGCCGCGCTGTCGCTGCGCGCCTTGCCCAATTCGTAGAGGGCGGCGCACAGGCTGTCTTCAGACAAGCCCAGATCCGCCTCGTCCTTGATCTCGCGCTGGACGGCCACGACGTCGCGCAGGTCCCGCGCGGCGCGCTCGAACCTTTCGACTTCGCCATCACGGCGGCCCGCGACGATCTCAAGCCATGCGATGTTGTTGGCAAGGTAGGCCCATTCCTTCGGGTTTGCCTCGCGGCTGTAATAGCCGGTTGCGGCGGTGAGGTGTTCGATCGACTCCTCGAGAGCGGCTGTGTCGCCGCCGGCGTCGCCCAACGTCGAAAGCGTCAGGCCCAGTTCGCGGCGGGTGAGCGCGCGAAGATCTTGCGAGCCGTCATCCGGTATCAGTGCAAGGGCGGTCCGGAAGGCATCCGCTGCGTCGCGCAGGACAACCATGTCATCGGTGGCGCCGCCAAGGCGCCGCAGCGCTTCGCCCAGATTGCGGCGGACGCCGACATGAAAGTCGGGTGCGTCCTCGCCTTCGGCCAGGCGCAATGCCTCACGATAGGCGTCGGCGGCCGCCCGATATTGCTCCGCGCCGCTGCCCCGGTCGCCCATCAGACGCAGCATGTTGCCCCGCTTCATGTGCAGATCGGCGGCGCCCATGACGGTCCAGTCGTCGGCATAGTGCCGGAGCATCGCGTCGTAGCTGTCGAGCGCGGCCGCGAGGTGCTCCGTGCCGTCCGACCGCTGCGCCAAATCGAGGAGCACATTGGCCAGCGCGGCTTGCGTTTCGTACCAGGCGCCGCTGCCCGCCTCGCCGGCGCGGAGCGCTATGGCGGTGCGGAATTCCTCGGCGGCCTGCTCGATCATAGCGTCGTCGTTTTCGAAGGCGGCGAGCGTGCGCAACGCCATTGCATGCCAGTGGTGCGCCACCGCCAGTTCGTGCGCCGACACCTGGTCCGGCGGGACGCTTGTTGCCGTGCGGTAGGCCTCGACCGCTTCGCTCAGGTGATCCCACTCGCCGCTGGCGGCGGCAACACCCCACAGCGCATCGCCGAGCTTGGTTGCGGCTCTCAGCAGCTCGAAATGGAAGCCGGCCCTGCTGTCGGCCGCCATTGCCTCGCGAAGCACCGCGATGGCTTCGTCGTGCATATCGATGCTGCCGCTGGCCTCGTCATGTGCAAGATAAAGCAGGCCCAAATTGCGCAGGTGGATGCCCACGAAGCCCGGCTGGTCCTGGCGCTCGTGGATCGCCGTGGCTTCCCGGTATCCGGCGAGCGCCGCGTCGAACCGGGCAGGATCCTTCTCCATGTTGTAGAGCCGGTGATGGGCGGTCGCTCGGTCAGCAAGAGCGTTCGCGTATTCGGTCGGGTGGTCGGTCGGGTCGGAATATTCGACCGCCAGATCGAAATGGCCGAGCGCGCGATGGATTGCGTCCACATCGCCTTCGCGGTCGGCGATGTTGAGATAGGAAATCGCGGTGTCGTAGCTCACATTGGCGAAATGCTGGCGGTCCTCGCGGTCGTGGCGGACCAGCACCGGTTCGTTCGCCTCTATCGCGCGGTGATGCCAGGCAGCGTCGGACCTAGCCCGGCCCAGCCGGCCGGCGGCATCTCCGATGATGGTGAGCGCGGCGATGTAGTCATCCGTCCGTTCGTCGGGATCGATGTCGGGCAGTTCGGCGTCGAAAACGGCGATTTGTTCTTCAAGATGGCCGAGATTTCTGTCGCGCGTATAGAGTTCCCACAAGGTCCGGGTCAGCTCCTGGCTGATATCGAAACGCAGATGGGGTGCGGCCGACAGCGCCGGTTCCGTCAGCGCGTCGCGGGCTATTGCCGCGGCCTGCCCGAGCGTCGCCATGTCGCCCTGCATGATGCCAAGCTCGCGCGTGGCCCCGATGAGGCCAGCCTTCAGAGGCGCCCAGCGCTGAAGAGCGCCGGCAGCGCTGTACACGCTCAGCGCGTCCTCGAACGCCGCAACGGCCTCGCGGTAGGTTTCCGCATCCTGCGTGTGGAAGGCATAGCTTCGGAGAGTCGTGGCGAGCAATTCCTGGGTCTCTGCCCATTCGCCGGGAGCCTTGTCGCGCGTCCGGTATCGCAGTGCGCGACGCAATGACGAGACGGCCTCGGCCAGCGTTTCCGTGGGGTCGTCCAGGAAGTTTGCCTTCGAGGTCAGAACCCAGGCGATCGAATGCTCGAGCAGGCCTGTGGCGAGAGGGAACTGCTCGGGATTCAACTCGGCCAGATTGGCCTCAAGCTCGGCATGTATGGCGGCAGCCGTTTCAGCGTCGACGCCGTCCGGGTTCTGGATTTTCGGCAGTGCGATGCGGAACATCGCCAATTGCAGCTGGAAGAAGATGCGATTGATCGGATCGTTGTCGGCGACGGCGAGTTCCATCGACTGATCGTAAATGTCGATCGCCTCACGCATCGGCGCGGGATCGAGCCGGTGCATGGCCAGCTGGGCGAGCTGGTTGCCGAGTTCGCCCTGCAGGTCCTTCCAAAGCTGCGCATTTTCCTCGCGCGTGACCTCCGTAAGGGCCTGCCGGTACGACGAGATGGATTCTTCAAAGCGGTCGGGCTCCTGGAGATAGCTGGCGATGTTGCCCAGCATGAAGCCCCGCTGTCCGAGCGCCCGCGCCCTGTTTTCGCCAGGGGGCAGAAGGGCCAGCGCTGCATCAACCTCGGCGAGGGCGTCGAAGTAGCCGTTGTAGTCGCGGATGGCGTGGGCGGCGGCATACCGGACCGACGCAAGGGTTGTCCGGGATTGGCCCCGTTCGGCATCACCAAGCGTCGCGGCGAGGCCGATGAGGGCCTCGGCCATCGCGACAGCGCGCTCCAGGCTTTGCGGGTCGCCATGCATGCGGTTGTGGGTCAGGAGATTGTCGATCTGCTTCTTCCGGTACTCCCATGCAAGCAGATCGTCCCACCGTGCGATCTGCTCGTAAGCCTTGCCGAAATCCTCCGCCGCACCGGCGTTGTCGAAAGCGAGGCGGTCGATCTCGGCGCTCTTTGCGTATTCGGCGGCGAACTCGATGCGGCGAGCGCGGATGAGGTCTTCCTCGCGCTCGATGACGGTGGAGAGTTCCTCGATGCGCCGGTCCGCCTCGTCGCGAAGGCGCCGCGCCGTCTCGATAGCGCCCTCGGCGACCGCCTGGTCGGTAAGCGCCGACAGGCGGGCCAGTTCGGGATCGGGGTTCTCGATGACGCGGCGATCGGCGAGGAAGGATTTCAGCTGCTCTGTCTGCTGGCGCAGAAGGCGCTCGAGCTCGACCGGGTCGTCGGGCGTATCCGCGCCCAGCACCTTGAGCATGCCGTAGACCGCATCCATGGGCACGCCGACCTGGCCGGCGATACGTTCCACCTGCTGGCGGCTGAAGTCGGGCAGGGTTGAGATGGTGAGAAGCAGACCGCGCCGCTCGGTGAGGATTTCGCCTTCCGGGCCGGCGACGGGGTCGGGCGCTTCGCCGAAATAGAGCAGGCGGCGCAGGCTCTCATTCACCCAGGGGCGCTGCGCTCCGTCGGTCTTGAGGTACACTT
The DNA here is from genome assembly GCA_017643025.1 of Rhizobiaceae bacterium. GTDB lineage: Bacteria > Pseudomonadota > Alphaproteobacteria > Rhizobiales > Rhizobiaceae > RCIO01. The sequence goes on along the minus strand of JAEPOG010000004.1, from coordinate 105,731 downwards.
CCTCGGCGACCATGCGCATGACGGTGCCGAACTCCTCGCCGGCCATCGCCGAGATGTGGCGCGCGAGGGCTGCGGCATAGGGGCTGCTGCCGCCCGCCTCGCCGTCAAGCGCGACCTGGCCGGGCGCTGCGGCAAAGCCGATGACCGTGCCGAGATTGTCGATGGTGGAGCTAGCTTGCGGGCTGAGCAGCGATGTCGCGCCGCGCGTGCCGGTTTCCACCAGGCCGCCGGCGGAAACCGGCAGCGGTTCGGCGTCGGCGGCGAGCCGCAGCGTGGCATCCGCGGGGAAGGGATTATCGCGGCAGGCATCGAGAAGGACGATCGTGACGGGGACCGTCTCGCGCAGGCGGCGGACGATGTGGGAGACCGGCACCAGCCTGACGGCGGCGGCATCGAGGGCTGAAAGGTCCGCATCGACCGGCACCAGCCAGTTTTCGCCGCCGGCCTCGATGCCGTGGCCGGCATAATAGAGGATCGCGACGTCGGCATCCTCGGCGTCCTCAACGAAGCGCTCGAGATCGCGCGCTAGGTCTTCGGCGTCGCGGTCGGTGCGGCGCACGGAATCGAAGCCGAGATCGTCGAGCAACGCCTCGATGGCGTCGGCGTCGTCAGGCGGGTTGGCGAGCGGCGTCAGATGCTCATAGTCGCCATTGCCGATGACCAGCGCGACACCGCGCAGCGGCTCCTGGGCAACAGCAAACACCGTCGCGGCCAGAAAGAACACGACCGCGGCCAGCGCCACGAATGGCGCTGAAGTCGAATGGAAATGTGCCGGCTTGCCTGTACCCGGCATCCTGCCTCCCGCGAGCCAACTTACCCGGCGAAGCTTACCCCGCGGAATGGGGCGGTGTCATGACCCAGCTTGTGCCTCTGCTAGCCATAGACCGCCCTTGGCAGCGCCGTGATGATCTCGGGGAAGATCATGCAAAGCGCCAGACCGATGACCTGGATCAGCAGGAACGGAAGCGCCGAGCGGAAAATGTCGCCCATCGGGATCCAGTCGGGCGCGACGCCACGCAGGTAGAACAGTGCGTAGCCGAAGGGCGGCGACAGGAAGCTCATCTGCATGTTGACGAGGTAGAGCACGCCGAACCACAGGACGAGATCCTCGTTGGAATCGAAGCCGAAGGCGGCCGCGCCCAGCGCCTTGATGATCGGCACGAAGATCGGCACGCACAGAAGCAGGATGCCAACCCAGTCGAGGAACATGCCGAGGATAATCAGCACGATCTGCATGACGATCAGGATGCCCCACGGCCCGAGGCCGGTGCCGCGCAGCAACTCCTGAACGAATTGCTGGCCGCCTTCGAGCACGTAGAGGCCGACGAAGATGGTGGCGCCGAACATGATCCAGATGACCATTGCGGACGCCTTCAGCGTGGTGAGGCATGCCTCGCGCACTGTCTGCCAGTCGAGCTTGCGGTGGATGGCGGCGACGATGAATGCGCCGAAGGTGCCGATGCCGGCAGCTTCAACCGGCGTGGCGACGCCGGTGAAGATGACGCCGAGCACGATGACGATCAGCGAGATCGGCGCGGACATGCGCGACAGCAGCGCGACCTTTTCGCGGTTCGACACCCGCTCCTCGACGGGGATGGGCGGGCCGAGGTCCGGATTGATGTAGGAGCGTACCGTCACATAGAGGATGTACATGCCCGACAGCAGCAGACCGGGGAAGACGGCGCCGATGAAGAGCTCGCCCACCGACTGCTCGGCGACAACGGCGTAGATGATGGCCAGGATCGAGGGCGGGATGAGGATGCCCAGCGTGCCGCCCGCCATGATCGAGCCCATGGCGATCTTGGGATCGTATTTGCGCCTCAACATCGCGGGCAGGGCGATGATGCCCATGGTGACGACGGCGGCGCCGATGACGCCTACCATGGCGGCGAGGATGGTGGAGGCGATGATCGTCGCCGATGCGAGGCCGCCTTTCAGCGCGCCCAGCACCTTGTAGATGACGTCGAACATCTCGTTGATTATGCCCGCTCGTTCGAGCATCGCCGCCATGAAGATGAATAGCGGGATCGCCGACAGCTGGTAGTTGGTCATCAACGGAAAGATGCGCGACGGCACGATGTTGAGCGCCTGCGCGTCGCCCAGCACGAACAGGAAGACGCAAGCCAGCCCGCCGGTGACGAAAGCGAGCGGCAGGCCCGCCATCAACAGCACGATCAGCGAGCCGAACATGATGATGGTGAGCCATCCGATGGAAATGTCTATGCCCATGGATCAGGCTCCCCGCACGACGGTTCGGACATCCTGGGCAAGGCGCGAGATGCCTTGCAGGATGAGGAGTAGCGCGCCCATCACCATGACCCATTTCATGGGCCACAGCGGCACCTCCCACTCGTTGAATGAGATCTCGCCCCAGCGGATGTTGGGGTTGGTCCAGTCGCCAAGGGTCAGGCTGCCCAGCATCTCGAAGAAGCCGATCTGGCCGCGGGCCCAGTTTGACACCACCGAATTGCCGGAAGGCACGGCGATGGCGTCGAAGGCGAAGATGTAGCAGGTGACGAGCAGCGTGCCGGCGAAGATGAAGAAGAAGACCGATGTCAGCAGATTGACGATCGCCTTCCGGCGCGCCGACATGTTGGCATAGAGCACGTCGACCCGGACATGGGACTCGGTCAGCATCGCGTAGGCGCCCGCGACCAGGTACTGCATGCCGAACATCAGATACATGCCTTCATGCGCCCAGTTGGTGGGCGAGTTGAAGACGTAACGGGCGATGACCTCGAAATAGTAGACGAAGACCGCGATGACGGCCCAGTAGGCGACGAATTCACCACAATAGAGCGAGAGGCGGTCGATCCAGCCCGTCCAACCCTCGGAAACCCATTCGGCGTCTTCCTTTCGCTCACGCTCTTCGAGTTCGCGCAGTGCGCGCTCGGCTTCCGACATCGGTTCGTCGGATATCGTGGCGTTGGCGCGGCGAACCAGAAACGGCATCAGGCAGGCGTCGATGGCGACAAGCAGCAGCAGGAGGTAGAAGGCGAGCGAGGCGGCCGTGTTCCAGAATTGGCGGTCCATGCGCGCCTGCTCGGCGACGGGCCGGGCCCGTTCAAGCTCGGCGCGCGACTCTGCCAGCCTGGCTTCGCCGGTTTCGACTGTGCGGCGCGCGCGCTCGAGACGGCGCTCGGCGGCGCGGGCGGAAAAGGACTCCGGCTCGGCCGTCCTGATCTCTGCCTCGAGATCGGGTATCTCGGCGCGCGCCGTCTCGAGCCGCGGCTCCTCGCGGTCGATCGTGCGCTGCGCGATGCGGACGAGATTGCTGGCGTCGGACAGAGCGGAACGCGCGTCGTTGGCCTGGCCGTTGGCGAAGAGAATGAACCCGAACACCGGCAGGAAAGCCAGTCCGAGCAAGCTCTTCAGGTAGATACGGTGGAGACCGAGGATGCCGCCTGTCACAAGGATGAAATAGGCGAGGACCAGCGAATAGCGCTTCTCGCCGTTGCGGCGCCGTTTGGCCAGCGTCATCGCAACGAGCGGAAAGACGATCAGACCTACCCAGTAGGCCCAGTGAGGTAGCGTGAAATCGAGGCTTGGCATGCGCGCTTCAAAAGCAAGGGTTCAACAGCACCGACGCGGAACCGGCACCGCCGGTTCCGCGCTGGCATGTCATGGTTGCCGCGGGACTAGAGGTCGAGCGACAGACCTTCGATCTGCTCGGGCGTAACGTAGCCGAGCGAGCCGGACATCATGTAGTCGAGCTGGATCTTGAAGACGCGCGCCGAATCCCGGTCGCGGTTCGCGTATTTGAACCAGATCGGAACGGCCACTTCGGTCATCAGCTCCACATCGTCCTGGCTGAGGCGGGTGACCTCTGTGCCGTCGGCCTCGAACTTGGCCCAGGCTTCCTGGTCGGCCTTCTGGATCGCGGCATGGTGCAGGTCGGAATAGACGTGCGTTTCCATTTCCACGAACTGCTTCATCTGAGGCGACAGCGCATCCCAGGCGGCCTGGCCGACGGTGATGTCCATCAAGTCGACCGGCTGATAGAGCGACATGAATCCGGGCGGTCCCATGGAGATGTACTTGGTGACCTGGCTGAAGCCGAGCGCGTAGTTGACCGCCGGGCCGACATAGTCGGCGACGTCGATCGTGCCCTTCTCCAGCGCCGGGAAGATCTCCGATCCCGGCAACACCGTGGTTTCGGCGCCGATCTCGGTGAACACCTCGGCCACCATGCCGCCCGGCAGGCGCATCTTGCGGCCGCGGAAGTCGTCGATCGAGCGGATCGGAACCTTGGAGTGGATGATGTTCGGGCCGTGATGGACCGGGCCGACATAGTGCATGCCCTGGGCCGCGTAGAGTTCACGGGCGAGCTCAAGGCCGCCAAGCGAGTAGAAGAACACGTCCCACTCATGCGGGTTGCGCAGGCCGAGCGGGTAGGACGACAAGAACGTGCCGGCCGGGATGATGCCCTGAACGTAGATCGTGAACGGGTTGACCGCCTGCAGCACGCCGTTCTTAACCGCGTCGTAGAGCTGGAAGTCGCCGACGACGTCGTTGGCGCCAAATGGCTCGAAGGCGAGCTCGCCGCCCGTCTTTTCCTGGATGGTGGCGCACCAGTCCTTGAATATCTGAAGGCCAGCGCCGCCGGGCCATGATGTCTGGATTTTCCAAGTCGTTCCGGCGGCCTGCGCCGAAGCGATGTGAGGTGCTGCCAGTGCGCCTGCGGCGGCGCCCGACGCGGTCGTCAGGAACGTGCGTCTGTCAATTCTACGCTTCATTATCGTTTCCTCCCGGTTTCGAAAATCTCCGCGCCGCCAAAGTGAGTTGCCGAGCGACGCGCAGATGGTGAGATATCCCGTTTCCTCCGTACAGATTGTGTACAATTGTGCCCGCACGAGGGCACCCCTGTGGGCTGTTCGCCTGGACGAACAGGCGCGAGGATATCCCGGTCAGCCCCGCATTAACCTCGCATCTGAATGGCGTTTGCACAACAGGGATATGGCCGGAGAAGGACCGCACATCGGTATTGAGCCGATTAACCGATTGAAATGGCCGAACGCGGGAGCTCCCCAGCCAGCGTCCCTGTACACAACCTTGTTTCACACGCCCTTGTGACCTCCGCGGCGGCGCATAAAGCTGCATACAAGGCACACGCACGCGCATCCGCGTGCGCCGCGAACGCGTGGAGGCCGAATCGATCGGGAGATGACCATGAGCAACCGCAATTCGGAGGTCGATGCATGGATGGCCGGCTACGACAACCCGCAGAAGCCGGTCGTTGAAGCTGTGCGAAAGGCGATACTCGCTGCTGACCCGCGCATCGGCGAGACGATCAAGTGGTCCGCGCCGACATTCGTCTACAAGGGCAATCTCGCCTCGTTCTTTCCCAAGGCGAAGAAGCATGCGACGCTGATGTTCCATACCGGCGCGCAGCTCAAGGGCGATTTTCCGTCGCTCAAAGGCGACGGCGAGACCGCGCGTTCGATGAAGTTCTCAGATCTCGCCGATGTCGAGGCCAAGGGCGGCGAACTGTGCGCGATCGTGAAGGAATGGTGCGACGGGAAGGACGGTTAGCCCGACGCTAGTGCATCATCGCTGACAAGGCCGCCTGCTGGCGCAGCGGATGGTGTATCTCCACCCGGTTGCGGCCATTGCGCTTGGCTTCGTAGAGGCGGCTGTCGGCCTGGCGGTATAGCTCGCTGAACGAGGAGGGGTCGGCGAAAGTGACGCCGCCAACGCTGACCGAAAGCGGATGGCGGTCACCGCGCGGCGCGAATTGCACCATGCCGATTGCAGTGCGGATGCGCTCGGCGACTGTCTCTGTCAGCGCATAGCTGGCACCGGGCAGGAACACGCCGAACTCCTCGCCGCCGATCCGCCCCACCACATCGGTCTCGCGAACCGCCTTGCGTATCGTTGCCGCGATGAGCTTGAGCGCGTCGTCGCCGGTGTCGTGGCCGAACGTGTCGTTGACGGTCTTGAAGTGATCGACGTCGATGACCAGCAATGCCCCCTCGGCGGCTTCCTTCGCCTGCATCATGCGGTCGAGATAGCGATCGACCAGGGCGGTGAAGGCGCGCCGGTTGAAACATTCGGTCAGGCTGTCGGTCGTCGAGATGACGAGCAGTTCGCGGTGGGCAATCGCGAGTTCGCGCAGCTTGCTCAGCAGGAAGTAGAAAAAGGGCGGCGCCAGGACCAGCGGAATGATCAGGTTGTTGAGCGGATCGTCGCCCCAGCGCCAGCCTTCCACGAATGAATAGCTGTCGATTGCGAAGGCGACCGCGATGCAGACGAGCGTGCCCAGCGCGGTGATGCTCACCACGCGGCCGCGGCCCTCGGCAGAAAAGTCCAGATCGCTCAGTTTCATCCCAGTCTTCCGTCGGGTGAAGCAGCCTAAGCCGGAATCGTTAATCGCCGATTAGGGATCGGTGTTCCGTGGTTTCTCCCATCTTGTCAGGGGAGGGCACGTCTGGGACTATCGGGACGAAAGGAGGGCGTGATGCGTTCCTTCCTGACGGTTCCTTTGATGGTTGCGCTTGCATGCGCGGCGCCGGCGCGGGCCTACACGATCGTTCCCGCCGACGACGGCACTGGCAGGATCTACGTCATCGTCGAACGCGACTATGGCGATCTGGTACCTCTCTCCGCCTTGCCGCCGCCGTTCAATGCCATCGTCCAAACACAGCAGGGCCCGGACGCACTGTCGTTTCGCTGGCGCTATTTCCGCAGCGACGAAGACGGGATTTTCTACATCCGCGTGGACGAGGACGGCGCGGGCACGGCGACTTTCGGCTTCAACGATCCCGAGCCCGTGCAGGGCGACAGGCTCGGCGTCGCGGTGGTGCTGGTCGATCGTAACGGCAACGCCATGCACAGCATGCTGGTGCGCGCCAATGTCGAGCAAGGCGCGGACGGCGCGCTGCGGCGGAACCACGGCGCCGAGCTGGCGCTCGATCGCGAGCCGCACTGGTGGCGCGACGTCGATGCGCTGGCATTTCTGATGATGAAATATTACGAGCAGCAGGCGCCGAGCGACGAGGGTGTCTGGCGGGCGATGGAGCGCGCGGTGGAGAGGTTCACCGAGGGACTGGGCACGACGGAGAGGGTTGTGGCCAAGTAGCCGTCACTTCTTGCGGATCGGCGGTTCCCCTTCGTTCGTCATTTCGGCAACGATGAGGTCGATCGTGGCCAGATCGCGTTTCCATAGGCCAAGGGCGTGGCCGTCGACCTTGTCGCCGGCGCGTTCGATTGCATCGGCGACCAACGCCGACGCCATTTCAACGGCTTCAATATCGCCAGCGGCGTAGCCGAGATGGGCGCGGGTAACGCCCAGCTTTGCCATGGAGTAGCCCCAGTCGAGCGGAGTCAACTCAGGCGTACGCACCTCCAGCGCGGCCTCGAACGCCGCCGCCGCGTCGCGAAAGGCGGCCATGTTTCCCGCCACCTCGCCGATCCTGCCGAGCGATTCACCGAGATTGTGCTGGGTTCTCGCCCAGTCGATGGGCACGGCTTCGCGAGTCCAGACCTCAAACACGCTTTCCAGTGTTTCGGCTGCCTTGTAGAGCAGGGAAATATCCTGCCGCCTCTCGGCGAGAAACTTGTATGTGAGGCCGAGACTGTTTGTGGCGCTCGCCCATTCGAGCGGCACCTTGTCCCGAGTCCATTCCTCGAGGGCTGCCTCGAGTGCGACGATCGCGCGTTCGTAGCCCTCGGTTCCGTCTTGCCAGCTATTGAGCAGGATGAGCGAAACCGCGAGGTTGGACTGGGCGCGCGCCCAGTCCATGGGCTCGCCCTCCTGAGACCAAACCTCGAGCACGTCCTGCAGGTGAATCATCGCTTCCCCGAAATAGTCGGGATTCTGGGTGCGCTGACCCATGAGCCGCAACGCGCTGCTGAGGTTGGACTTGATGCTTGCCCGATAGAAAGGGAACCGCTCGCGAGGGGCGCTTTCCAGGGCGATGTTGTAAATCTCGATGGACCTTTCCAGCATGGCGACATCGCCGCTGCGGTCTGCCAGATAGGCGTAGCTGGTGGCGAGGCTGTCATGCGTGTTGGACCACAGGAATGCGTCCTCGTCCGGTGACAGCTCGCCGATTGCGGCTGTGAGAGCGTCAACCGCCTCGTAAAAGCTGTCGGGGTCGTGTTCGCGCCCACCCAGGATCCCGAGCGCGCCGCCAAGCGCGATCTGCATATTGGCCCATTCCTTGGGATCTTCATCTTTCGGGTACCATTCGAGCACTTCGCGATACACCGCTACAGCCTCGCGCAGACGCTCCGAACCGGTTTCGCGCTGGCCGAGGCGCGCCAGCACGCGCGCCCGATCGGCCTGCGTTTCGGCCCATTCAAGCGGATCGTTTTCGCGCGAGCGGTGTTCGGCAGCCGCTTCGATTGCTTCCAGCGCCTGAAACAGCCTTTCGGTACCGGTCTCGCGCTCGCCCCATTTGCGCAGCGCATGGCTGATCTCGTTCTGCGTGCGCGCCCACCGGCCGAGGTCCGCGAACTGCTCGGCAATGCGCAACGCGTCACGGCCGACCACGAGCGCCGCTTCGAAGGCCGCGTTGTCGCCTCTGAGATCGCCCTGATCGGTGAGTGCGGAAAGCTGGCGGAAGCGGTAGTCCCATGCGCGCTCCGGGTCCCAGCGCTCGACACGCTCGAATGCCCGGCCGAAATCGGCGGCTGCGTTGGCGGGTTCGAAGGCGAGCAGATAGGTTTGCGCACTGCGCGCGAACACTTCGGCCGAGGCAATCCGCTGCGCCTTCACCTGCTCCTCGGCGGCGTCGACCACGCTCGCCTGAAACTCCGCGTCGCGCGCCTTGGCGCGCGCCCGCAGCAGCTTGGCGCTTTCGATCAGCCCTTCGCGCTCTGCTTCGTCGGCAAGGCTGCTGAGCCGGGCGACCTCGGGGTCGGGGCTGGCAAGGGCGGCGCGATCGGAGAGGACCTCGCGGATGCGAGCCGATTCCGTTCTCAGCACTTCGTCGAGACGCACCGGGTCGTCCGGCACGTCGGCACCCATCGCTTTCAGCAGGCCGAAAAGCGCGTCCATCGGCACGCCATTCTCCGACGCGATGTGCCGGACCTGGCTGCGGTCGAATTCGGGCAATTCCGAAATCGTGACAAGCAATTGGCGGCGCTCCGCAAGGAGGCCGGCTTCGTCGCCGTCGGGCGCGGCGGGCGCTGTGCCGAAGTAGAGCAGGCGGCGCAGGCTCTCGTTGACCCAGGGCCGCTGCCGGCCGCCGGTCTTCAGCCAGACTTCCTCGGCCACCATGCGCATGACCGTGCCGAAATCCGTGCCCGCCATGGCGCCGAGGTGGCGCAGTATTGCCGCCGCATAGGGGCTGTTTTCGCCAGGTTCACCGTCGAGCGCGGTACGCCCTGGCTCGGCGGCGAAACCCAGCACGATGCCGAGGCTGTCGTTCGCGCCTTGCGCGCTGCCCGAGGGCGCGATGGGCGATGCACCGCGCGATGCGGAAACGGTTAGCCCGCCGGCCGAAACGCGAGCCGGCCTGTCGTCGGCCGTCAGCCGGAGGCGGGCATTGGCAGGGAAGGGATTGTCGCGGCATGCGTCGAGCATGACGATCGTGATCGGAACGGCGGCGCGCAATTGCGCGACGATGTCGGACAGCGGAACCAGCCGTTCCCCGGCTTCGTCCAGGGCGGCTACGTCGGCATCGACTGGCACGAGGAAGTTCTCGCCGGCGGCCTCGATGCCGTGCCCGGCGTAGTACAGCACCGCGACATCCGCGCCCTGCGCATCGTCGGCGAAGTTTTCCAGATCGCGTGCGAGGCGGCGCGCGTCGCGGTCGGACGACAGCTCGGTTTCAAAGCCGAGACCGGCCAGCAGCTCTGCGATGGCGCGGGCATCGCGGTCGGGATTGGAAAGCGGCGGAAGGTGTTCGTATTCGCCGTTGCCGACGACAAGGGCGATGCCGCGCAGTGGCTTCTGTTCCTGGGCCGCGACCGGTACGGCGAGCAATACCAGAACGACGGCAAGCGCCAAGGCCGCGACGAACGCGGTCCGCGCACTGGTCCATGCGGGGTTGCCAATCCGTGCCATCCAACCTGCCCGTGCGGAAGCTGACGGCAAAGTTGCGCGATAATGAGGCATGCGGCAACCCGAGCGCGGCTTGATCTCGCCGCATATCCGGTCTTGATTGCCGGGGCGGCGGCGTGGCGCCGCGATGATGCGAGGAACATGCGGTGCGCTGGCGCGGCAGACGGCAAAGCAGCAATATCGATGACCGGCGCGGGCGCAGCCCGTTGCCCGGGGGATTCGGGCGAGGCGGATCGCCGATCCGTATTCCGGCGGGGCGTGGCGGCATCAGTTTCACCGGCATCATCATTCTGGTTGTGGGCTTTTTCGTACTGCGGGCGCTCGGGATAGACCCTGCCGCCCTTCTCGATCCTGAAGGACAGAGCGGCGGCCGGTTCACGCAGGAAGAAGGTACGCAGGCCTCTGACGAGATGCGCGAATTCGTAGCCGTCGTTCTGGCCGATACAGAAGACGTCTGGAACGATGTGCTGCAGCACGAGGGCGCGGTATACCGAGAGCCGACTCTGACGATGTTTACCGGGCAAGTGCGCTCGGCTTGCGGCTTCGCCTCCTCAGCGTCGGGGCCGTTCTACTGCCCTGGCGACAACAAGGTCTATCTCGACACCGCCTTCTTCGACCAGCTCGCCCGCCAGTTCGGCGCGGCGGGCGATTTCGCCCAGGCCTATGTGATCGCTCATGAGGTGGGGCACCACGTGCAGAACCTGACCGGCGTGCTGCCGCGGTTCAACGAGATGCGGCGCGGCATGAACCAGGCGGAAGCCAACGAGATGTCCCAACGGGTCGAACTGCAGGCCGACTGCTTTGCGGGTGTCTGGGCGCATTTCACGGCGCAGAAGGGCCTTCTGGACGCCGGCGACATCGAGGAGGCAATGAACGCAGCGCGGCAGATCGGCGACGACACGCTGCAAAGGCGCACGCAGGGTTATGTCGTGCCCGAGAGCTTCAACCACGGCACCTCGGCGCAGCGGCAGCGCTGGTTCGCCAACGGCCTGCGCAACGGACGGCTGACGGACTGCGATACCTTCAACAATCCGATCTAGGCGTCCAGACTACAGCCAAAGCAGAAAAAGGGACCGCACCGAGCGGTCCCTTTCCGAAGTGTTACGTAGGTCGCGGCTGATCAGTTGAGGCCGGCTTCCAGTTCGGCATCCGCATTGACCTGCGCGTTGCGGCGGCGAATGTCGGCTTCCGAACCCCAATCGACCGAGGCGCCAGCGCGAATTTCATCGCGGTCGCGATGATGGCGACGCTGGTCGCGCTCTACATCGGCTTCTACGGTGGCATTTGTCGATGCGCCGAGGCCGAGGCCATCGACCGCGCCCGAAACCGAGCCGGAAATGGAGCCGGTAATGTCCTGCGCCTGGGCGGCGAACGGGACCGAGGTAAAAGCAAACAGGGCCAAAGAGGCGATTATGCGTTTCATGACAAATCTCCTTCTCCTAGCCCCCCACAAGCCTTGAATCCTGCCCAAAGACAGTGACCCAACGAAGGCCGAATGCTGGCGATTTGTTGCCGATCTTGCGTCGGTGAGGAAACCGGACCAGTCCCGATTTGCCGCGTGGCCTATGGTAAATCCGGCATGAACGCGAAAATTCGATCGCAAAACGCCTGTTTAGACGGAAATTAACGCGCCTCGCGTAGGATTGCCCGCAAGCACTGGGGATTCTGGCGATGCTTGGGGCACTGAAACGCTTCCTGACGAACAGCGGCGGGAATTTCGCGATCACCGCCGCGATCCTGTCCGTGCCGCTGGTTCTGGCGGCGGGTGTGATGGTCGATCTGACGACGATCAGCCGCTCGCGAGCCGAACTGCAGCAGGCGATGGACGCGGCCGTGCTCGCCGTGGCGCGCGAGGGCGATAACCTGACCAACCAGCAGGCCGAGCAGATCGTCCGCTCCTTCCTGAAGAACAATTATCAGCTGACTTTCGCCAATCTGAACATCATGCGGCAGGGTACTTCGGTAACCATCGACGCCACCGCCGACACCAACATGGCGTTCGGTTCGCTGTTTGGCTACCAGGACTGGACCGTGGCTGCGGCGTCGACCGCCGACATTGCCTATGCCTCCTACGAAATCGCACTGGTTCTCGACACGACAGGCTCGATGGCCGGCGGCAAGCTGACCGCCATGAAAGACGCCGTCGACGGCTTGATCGAGTCGATGAGCGCGCAAATCCAGAACAAGAACCGGCTAATGTTTTCGCTGGTGCCGTTCGCGACCTTCGTCAATGTCGGCCCTCAATACGGGCCGCGATTTGACGCGAAGGGAATCCAGATTCCGGGGACCGGGGCACCTTGGCTCGATCTGAAAGGCAATGCGCCCATTCCTCAGGTCGATCTGCAGACGGGGATCAGCCGGTTCCAAGTCTATCGGCACCTGAACAAGGAGTGGAAGGGCTGCGTGGAAACGCGCATGCGGAGCGGTGGCAAGGACTACGATATCGACGATACGCGCGCCGATCAGTCCAAGCCGGAAACGCTGTACATTCCGGCCTTCGCCAGCGACGAGGGCGACACCGGCGGCTATATCAACAGCTATCTTGAAGGGAAGGTCGACCCGCTGGGTATCAATCCCGGCCAACTGATCACCAAACTGCTGAAATACGGTATCCTTCAGCTTCCAAATAAGACCATCGTCGTTCCTGGCCTGTGGAGGAAGGTGGCTGTGGATGACAGCCCGTCGGGTTACCAGGGTTTCGACAAGGGTCCGGACTTCGGCTGCGGCACGCAGCCAATCACGCCGCTTACCAACGACTACAATGCGCTGCGCAACAAAGTGAGAAGCTTCGAGGCGCGAGGCAATACGAACATCATGGAAGGCGTGTCCTGGGGGATGCGGGTACTGTCGTCGGGCGAGCCGTTCGGACAGGGCCGGCGTAAGGATACGGTCGGCGTCGAGAAGATCATGATCGTGCTGACCGACGGCTCCAACACCATGGGTGTGACGGACACCGACCTGGGCTCCAACTATTCGAGCTTCGGCTACCTGTCGGACGGGCGGCTGGGGCCGCTCACACCGAGCGGCTCGGCGACCAATGCGGCAATGAACGAACGCACGCTCGCCGCCTGCAATTATGCCAAGGCGCAGGGCATCGAGCTTTATACGATCCGGCTCGAGGAGCCCGACGTGAAGACCGGGACGATGCTGCAGCAATGCGCAACCTCGGCCGACCACTATTTCGACGCGCCATCGCGCTCGCAGCTCGACGACGTGTTCAAGGAAATCAGGGAACGCGTGGTGCGGCTGAGGCTGGCGTCCTAGGCGGATCCGTCCAGGCAACGAAAGCATCAAAGAGGCGGTCTGCGGGCCGCCTTTTTTGTTGTTGGCCGGAGCCGGCGGGTGCGGTCCCGCGCCGCTTCTCGGTTGTTGGAACCGCGGAATTTGCACAAATAATGTGCATTCTCAAGGTGCCATTAGAACGGAATTAACGGGCCTCTGTGTCCATTGGGGAAAATGGTAGAGGGGTACCAGGGAATGCGCGGAGTGCTGAGACGGTTCCTGAGGAGCAGCGGCGGGAATTTCGCGATCACTGCTGCGATCTTGTCCATTCCGCTCCTGCTGGCAGCCGGGGTCGGGGTCGACCTGACCACGATCAGCCGCTCGCGCGCAGAACTGCAGCAAGCGATGGACGCGGCGGTGCTCGCTGTGGCGCGCGAGGGCGAAAACATTACCAACCAGCAAGCGGAACAGATCGTCCGCACCTTCCTGAGCAACAACTATCAGCTGACCTTCGCCAACCTGAAGGTCAACCGCCAGGGCACCTCGGTGACCATCGACGCCACAGCCGAAACGAACATGGCGTTCGGCTCGCTGTTCGGGTACGAGGACTGGACGGTGGCGGCGGCATCGACCGCAGATATCGCCTTCGCTTCCTACGAGATCGCTCTGGTGCTCGACACGACCGGCTCGATGGCCGGCGGCAAACTGTCGACCATGAAGGACGCCGTCGGCGGAATGATCGAGTCGATGAGCGCCCAGATCCAGAACCGCGACAAGCTGAAGTTCGCGCTGGTGCCATTCGCGACATTCGTCAATGTCGGGCCCGAATACGGGCCGCGGTTCGACAGGAGGGGCAGGCAGATCGCCGGCACCGGTGCGCCGTGGCTTGATCTGACGGGCTCGAGCCCGGTTCCCCAGACCGAGCTGTCGATGGGCGCCAGCAGGTTTCAGCTATATGAAAACATGGGCAAGCGATGGCCCGGATGCGTGGAGACGCGCTACCGCGGCAGGGCCGACTACGACGTGTCTGATGCCGCAGCCGATCCATCTCGCCCCGAAACGCTGTTCGTGCCCGCCTTCAGTATCGATGAGCCTGACACCGGGGGCTATACGAACAGCTACATCAAATCTGCTGTCGATCCATTCGACGACACAAGACGGGCACGGCGGGAGCGGTGGGCAAAATATGGCGTCGCGACCGACCGCAACGGCAACCCACTGCTGGGCGGTCTATTGAGTGACGTAACCGGTCTGCTTGGCTTGGGTGGTGGCGATGACGACGATGATGATGACGATGACGATGACGATGATGACCGCGGTCGTCGCCGGGCCGGCGCGCCGGCAAATATAAAGATCGACGACAGCCCTTCCGGATATGAAGGGTTCGACAAAGGCCCGGACTTCGCATGCGGCACGCACCCGATCGTTCCGCTGACAAGCGACTACCGCCAGGTCCGCGCCACCGTGCGATCGCTCGAGGCGCGAGGAACGACCAACATCATGGAGGGCGTATCGTGGGGGATGCGCGTGCTTACGCCCGGCGAACCATTCGGCCAGGGACAACCCCGGACGAAGCCGGGCATCCAGAAGATCATGGTGGTGCTGACCGACGGCGCCAATTATCTGGGAGTCAACGATACGGAGCTCGGCTCGCGCTACTCAAGCCACGGCTACCTCGTCGATGAACGGCTCGGGCGACTGCCGCCAAGCGGGTCGGCGACCAACACGGCGATGAACGCGCGCACGCTCGCCGCCTGCAATTACGCCAAGGCGCAGGGCATCGAGCTCTACACGATCCGGCTGGAGGAGCCCGACGTGAAGACCGGCACCATGCTGCAGCAGTGCGCGACGTCGGCCGACCACTATTTCGACGCGCCATCGCGCTCGCAGCTCGACGACGTGTTCGAGGAAATCAGGGAACGCGTGGTGCGGCTGAGGCTGGCGTCCTAGGCGATCCGTCCAGACAACAGAAAAAGGCGGCTTTCGGGCCGCCTTTTCGTTTCAGCGTTCGGCGAGCGCCGGCTCGCCTTTCGCCTCGCGGATCAGGTTGACGAAGCGCTTGAACAGATAGTGCGAATCCTGCGGGCCGGGCGAGGCCTCGGGGTGGTGCTGGACGGAGAATACCGGCCGGCCGGTGACGCGCAGGCCGCAGTTCGACCCGTCGAACAGCGAGACATGCGTTTCCTCGACGCCATCCGGCAGCGTGTCGCCGTCGACAGCGAAGCCATGGTTCATCGACACGATCTCGACCTTGCCGGTGGTGTGGTCCTTGACCGGGTGATTGGCGCCGTGATGGCCCTGATGCATCTTTACCGTCTTCGCGCCAAGCGCCAGCGCCAGCATCTGGTGTCCGAGGCAGATGCCGAAGATCGGGATGTCGGTCTTCATCAGATCGTTGATGATGGGCACGGCGTACTCGCCGGTGGCCGCAGGGTCGCCCGGGCCGTTGGACAGGAAGATGCCGTCCGGCTTCATGGCGAGGATGTCGTCCGCGGGTGTCTTCGCGGGGACGACGGTGACCTTGGCGCCGAGGCCGGCGAGCAGGCGAAGGATGTTGCGTTTCACGCCATAGTCGATGGCGACGATGTGGAAGGTCGGTTCGCCCTGCGCGGCATAGCCGTCCGTCAGCGTCCACGGCTTCTCGGTCCACTGCGAGGACTGGCCAGAGGACACGTCCTTGGCGAGATCGAGGCCGACGAGGCCGGACCACGCGGCAGCCTTCTTCTTCAGGTCGTCGACATCGAAATTGCCGTCGGGCGCATGGGCGATGACCGCGTTGGGCATTCCCTTTTCGCGGATCAGCGCCGTCAGGGCGCGCGTGTCTATGCCCGACAGGGCGACGACGCCGCGCTTTTTCAGCCAGGCGTCGAGATGGCCGGCGGAGCGGAAATTGGACGGGTCGGTCACATCGGCGCGGAATATGGCGCCGACCGCGCCGGCGCGCGCGGCGGGAACCAAATCCTCAATGTCGTCCTCGTTGGCGCCGACATTGCCGATGTGGGGGAAGGTGAAGGTGACGATCTGCCCAGCATAAGACGGGTCGGTCAGGATTTCCTGATAGCCGGTCAGCGCCGTGTTGAAGCAGACCTCGCCGACCGCTTCGCCGGTGGCGCCGAGGCCGGCGCCTTCGATCACCGTTCCGTCGGCAAGCACCAGGAGCGCGGTCGCGCGTGTGGCTCCCCAGGGTGCGGTTGATTGCGCCATATCACATCTCCGGCAACGGGGCCGCCATACCCCTTGAATCCGGCCCGCGTGGGGCCATATTTCGCGGCGACAACACGCGCCAGCCGGCAGGCCAAGCCGAGCGCGCCCTGATCTAAGAGTTTTCAAAGGCGCGGACAATAGGCGATGGCACATGGCCGGTCAATGTGAACAGAAGTGTTCGCACGATTTTACGAACATATGCAAATTCAGCAGCTTAGCGCCGAGGAATCGGTTTGCGCCCCGCGCGGTCGGGCGCTATCTTGCGCGCGAGGCAGGGAGTAACACGCCATGCGCGAGAAGATCGCCACGGCACTGAAAGACGCCATCAATCAGCAGGACAAGCACCGGGTCTCGACATTGCGTCTCATCCAGACGGCAATCCAGGACCGCGATGTAGCCAACCGCTCGGCGGGCAAGGACCCGATCAGCGAGGGCGAGATCGCAGCCGTGCTTGTGACCATGCTCAAGCAGCGCAAGGAATCGGTCCTGCACTACGAGGAGAGCAGCCAGCTCGAACTCGCCCAGCAGGAACGCGACGAGATGGAGATCATCCGCAGTTTCCTGCCCAAGCAGCTTTCGGATGCCGACACGGAGCGCCTCTGCGCACAGGTGGTGAATGAAGTGGGGGCGGGTGGCCTGCGCGACATGGGCCGTTGCATGAACGCGCTGAAGACCAAATATCCGGGCCAGATGGATTTCTCCAAGGCCAGCGGCATCGTAAAAGACCTGCTGCGGTAGGCTCGCCGATATTCAGGCAAGATCGGGCTGCAAACAGCGGTTTTCTGAGCTTCCGGTGCTCATGTACCTGAACGTACACTCCGCTCCGGTTCTCGAACCCCGCTATTTTCGCCGCGCCCTGACCTGAATCTCGACAAGCCCGGCGGTCCTCAATCAAAAGCGAGCCTGAACCGATGAACGGCGATAGCAGAGCTGCACTCAAGAAGCGCATGGAGGCGGAACTGGCCGAGATCGGCCGGCTCATCGCCGACCATGCCGGCAACAGCGCGCCGGTCGAGCTCGACCAGCAGAGCGTCGGGCGCGTCTCGCGCATCGACGCGATCCAGATGCAGGAGATGGCGCGGGCGGTGGAACAGCGCCGCGAGGCGCGCCAGGGCAGATTGCGCGCGGCGCTGGCGCGCATCGAGGACGGCGAATACGGCTATTGCCTCGAATGCGGCGAGGAGATCGCCGCCGGGCGGCTCGATGCCGACCCGACCTTCACCCATTGCGTGCGTTGCGCGGGGAAAAGGGGCTAAGCCGTCCAAAACGAAGCGGGGCCGGTGTGACCGGCCCCGCTTGCTCTTCGGGCGTCGTGCTACCCGAACCTATTCTTCGACAGGCTCTTCGAGCGGTTCATCGGCCGCCGGCACCTCGCTGGTCTCGGTGATATCGAGACCGGACTCGACATCGGCATAAGCCGGTGCGGCCTCGAGCTCGGCGCGCGTCACATTGAGCACGATGCGGTCAGGCAGGTTGTCCTGTCCTACAACGGGTTCGTCCTCTTCGATGGGCTGGATCGACGCGGTGTTGTCCGTGCCGCCCATCGTTCCGGTGCCGCCGGTTCCGCCGGCCGGTGCCTCCGCCGGCAGCTGCGCCGCGGCGTCGACCTCGGCTTCAAGCTCCTGCTGCCGTTCGGCCTCGGTCTTCAGGCCTTCGGTCTTGCCGGGGCCGAACTGAAGCGCGCTCATCGACACGGCGACGTCCTTTTCGCCGATGCCGAGGAAGCCGCCAACGCCGACGAGTACGGCGATCACTTCGCCGCGCTCGTTGACGAGCACGTCGTTGATGTCGCCGATGTTTTCGCCATTGGCATCCTCGACGGTCTTGCCTTCGAGGTCGGTGACGCGCCAGGCGCCAGTCTGCGGTACGGTGACGAACGGACCGTCGACGGCATCAGCGCCTTCCATGGCGGTCTGCTGGTCATCGTCCTCGGACATCATCTCGTCCGATTCCGCAGCCTGCTCGGTCTCGTCTGCCGGCAGCGTCTCTTCTTCAGCCGTCTGCTCGGTTTCCTCGGCAGGCGCCGCTTCGTCGGCGGCCTGCTCTTCTGCCGCACCTTCTTCGATCAGGAGTTCCTCGGCCGGGGCCTCGGGTTGCTCCGTCGTCGTTTCCTGCGCGACCGCCGCGAAGGGAATCGCAACCGCCGCAAGCAATGCCAGATAGGTGTTCCTGTTCATTGGATCTCTCCTTTGACGCTCAACACCCCCCGTCTTGAAAATGGGATAAGCACGCATCCCAATACAGAACATCGGTCATTCGACCAATGGACCAGTAGATCGAAGTATTAGCAGGACATGGGATAATCGTCCTTGCCAATGCCTAGCCGTCGGTATTGCTGGGAGGATAGCAACCCGGGCGGCAATTCTGTTTCGGCATTGGCGACGACCGCCAATCCTACTCCCCGCGATCACTGTCGCAACAATAGGTGGAGGCCGATTGCGGCGTATTCAAGGCCCTGCTGCAGGGCGTGGGCGTTCAGATTGCCGCAGCCGGCACCGGCGGGCGGACGCCGCTGCGGCGCTCCCAAATGTATGACCCCAAGGCCACTGCCGTCGCCACTACCATCGCAAAGATGCCCAGCACCGGCAGGCTGCGGTAGCCGAACCCGGCATTGCGCAGCAGGGAGCCGATGCCGGCCGCCATGGCTATGCCGAAGTTGAAGCCGGATGGGATGAGCGAGGAGGCGAGGTTGGGCGCGTCGGCAGTCCAGCCGAGGATCCGGGTCTGGATCGGCGTGCCGATGGCGAAGTTAATGCCGCCCCAAAGGGTGACGATGGCGATCATCGGCAGCGGGTAGGGACTGGCGGCGTACATCGCGGCCATAACGAAACCCTGCACGACCAGCAGGGTTATCATCGACGGCATCAGCTTCCAGCCTGCGAGCCGACCGCCGACGAAGACGCCCAGGGTCGCGCCGACGCCGTTGAGAAGCAGCACCCAGGGGATGATGCCCGGCTCCAGTCCGGTGATCTCCTGCAGGTAGGGCACGATGTAGGTGTAGGGCACGAACTGGCCGATCATCAGCATCAGCATGACGATGAGCGTTGTCCACACCTGCTGGCGGCCGAGCACGCGCACCTCGCGGCCGATGCCGGCGGGCGGGCCGGAGGGGCCCGCGGTCCGGGGCAAAAGGGCGAGCATGGCCAGCGTGGCCGCTATGCCGAGGCCGAACATCGCCCAGAAGGTGGCGCGCCAGCCGAACAGGTTTCCGATCGCAGTGCCGGCGGGCACGCCGAGTATATTGGAGACGGTGAGGCCGGCAAGCACCACGGCAACGGCCATGCCGCGCCGCTCCTCGCGGACGAGGCTGACCGCGACGACCATCGCGACGCCGAAATAGACGCCATGCGCGACCGCAACCGCAACGCGCAGGAAGAGCATCGAGGCGAAATCCGGCACCAGTGCGCAGGCCGCCTGGCCGGCGGTGAAGGCGATGGCGAGGGCGATCAGCAATGTCTTGCGCGGTACGCGTGACGTCATGATCGTTAGCAGCGGCCCGCCGATCGCGATGCCCAACGCATAACCGGAGACCAGGTAACCGGCGGTGGGAATCGAGACGCCGAGACCGTCCGCGACGTTCGGCAGGACGCCGGCGATGACGAACTCGGTGGTGCCGAAAGCGAAGGCGGCGATGAAAAGGGCGATCAGCGGGAGAGGCATGGACAGTCGGTAGCCTTGGGGAAGGCCGGCGTCAAAGCACGCGACACCGCCGTCGGCAATCGAGAAATTGTGGGCCCGGGTTTAGAGTTACTCGACTCTCCAGCTTTGCAGCCTGTGTAAATCGGGCACTTCCCTTTGTCGCTGTCGCGCTTTCGCCGCTGCCCGCTTATAGGAATATCCGAACGAGGTCCCGATGCGGTTTTCCGATTCCTTTCTCGACGAGATACGCGCCCGGCTGCCGGTATCGGCCGTCGTGGGCACGCGCGTCACATGGGACAAGAAGAAGACCAACACCTCGCGGGGCGACTACTGGGCCTGCTGCCCGTTCCACGGCGAGAAGACGCCGTCCTTCCACGCAGACGACCGCAAGGGCCGCTATCACTGTTTCGGCTGCGGCGTTTCGGGCGACCATTTCCGCTTCCTGACTGAACTCGACGGGATGAGCTTTCCGGAAGCGGTGGAGCGTGTCGCCGACATGGCGGGCGTGCCGATGCCGGCGCGCGATCCGCAGGCGGAGCAACGCGAAAAGGAACGCGCCTCGCTGACCGAGGTGATGGAAATCGCAACGCGCTTCTTCCAGGAGAAGCTACAAGCGGCCGACGGCGCCAAGGCCCGCGCCTATCTGCGCGACCGCGGCATCACTTCGGTGACACAGCAGACCTTCCGGCTCGGTTATGCGCCGGACAGCCGCAACGCGCTGAAGGAGCATCTTGCGTCCAAGGGGATCGGCAAGGACCAGATGGAAGCCTGCGGGCTCACCGTGTTTGAGAACTTGCCGGTATCCTACGACCGGTTCCGCGACCGCATCATGTTTCCGATCGAGGATTCGCGCGGGCGAGTGATCGCTTTCGGCGGGCGGGCGATGTCGGCCGACATTCCGGCGAAATACATGAACTCGCCGGAGACCGAGCTCTTCCACAAGAGCAACGTGCTCTACAATTTCGCCCGCGCGCGAAAGACGCTTGGCCGCGACGAGACGGTGATCGCCGTCGAAGGCTATATGGACGTGATCGGCATCGCGCAGGCGGGTTTCGAGCACGCCGTCGCGCCGCTTGGCACGGCGTTGACGGAAAACCAGCTCGAACTGCTGTGGCGCATGACGAAGGAGCCGATGCTGTGTTTCGACGGCGACCAGGCCGGCATGCGCGCCGCGTTCCGCGCCGCCGAACTGGCGCTGCCGATGATCGCGCCGGGCCGCACGCTGCGCTTCGTCATCATGCCGGAGGGCAAGGACCCCGACGATGTGGTGCGCGACGGCGGCCCCGAGGCATTCCAGGCACTGATCAAGGAGGCGCGGTCGCTGGCCGACATGCTGTGGCTGCGCGAGACCTCGGGCGGTGTGTTCGATACGCCGGAACGGCGGGCCGATCTCGAACAGCGGCTGCGGAAGCTGACGTCGACCATTCGCGACGAGAGTGTGCGCTTCCACTACAGCCAGGAGATGCGCGAGCGGGCGCAGGCTTTCTTCGGCGCACGGCGCGACACCAGAGGGCAGGGCAGGGCAAACGACAATCGCGGCTATGGCGGCAAGGGACAGCAGGGCGCCGGCCGGCTGGCGATCTCCGATCGTCTGGCACATTCCGCGCTGGTGCGTTCCGCAGGGCCCGTAATGCCGCTGCGCGAAGCAACGATCGTGGTGACGCTCGCCAATCACGCCGCGCTGCTCGACGCCTATTTCGACCAGGCGGCGGCGCTCGACATCGAACATCCCGATCTCAGGCAGCTTCTGGCTGCGCTTCTCGATATTGCGGCCCATGGGGAGCCGCACGGACCGGCGGAGGTGAAGGCAGGTTTCGAGGCGCGCGGGCTGGCCGAGGTTTGGGAAAAGGCGCTGACCCTAGTGCGCGGGGCGCATCAGTGGCCGGCATTGCCGGAGGCAGCGCCCGAGGATGCGCGCGAGGCATTCATTCAGGTGCTGCACTTGCAGCGCAGCGCCGGGTTTCTACATAAGGAGCTCAAAGCGGCCGAACAGGCGCTTGCAACCGATCCGACCGAAGAGAATTACCGGCGCCTCGTGGAGATACAGGCGCACATCCGCGACGCACAATCGACCGAAGCGCTGATCGAAGGTTTCGGGGTGACATCGGGGAGAGCGGCCCGCGGATAGGGCGGCCGGTTTCAGGCGCCGGATCGCGGTTTTAGCCGGCAAGTGATTCGCTTTTTTGCGTCGAATCGTGCCACTGGCGCTTGACCTTGCGAAGGAATGACGGAATCAGACGATCCTAAATCATGTGCGGGTGGGCCCGTTCCCTGAATTCGCAGTGCGATGGCGGCGTTGTGGACCGACGCCGCCCTACGCCTATATGGCAGGGTTAATCGCCACTTAACGGGGTATCGGCTACTGCGCGCAGCATCGCGGCCGCGGCCCCTGATTCGGATCGCGCAACCGGCAGCAAGGCGGCTGCCGCCTGGAGACAGCAAAAGCATGGCGACTAAGACGAAGGAAAAGGAAGAGGTCGAAACCGAGCGCGAAGGTCAGACCGACGGCCCGCTGCTCGACCTCTCCGACGACGCGGTCAAGAAAATGATCAAGGCCGCCAAGAAGCGCGGCTTCGTGACCATGGACGAGCTTAACGCCGTGCTGCCTTCCGAGGAGGTGACGTCGGAGCAGATCGAAGACACCATGGCGATGCTCTCCGACATGGGCATCAATGTGGTCGAGGACGACGAGACCAGCGACGACGCCGACAGCAAGGACAAGGAAGGCGACTCCGAAGAGGACGCCAACGAGCTTGCCGAACAGACCGGCACAGCCGTAGCCGCGCCCGCCAAGAAAGAGCCGACCGACCGCACCGACGATCCGGTGCGCATGTATCTGCGCGAGATGGGCTCGGTGGAACTGCTGTCGCGCGAGGGCGAGATCGCCATCGCCAAGCGCATCGAGGCTGGCCGCGAGACGATGATCGCCGGCCTGTGCGAAAGCCCGCTTACCTTCCAGGCGATCATCATCTGGCGCGACGAGCTGAACGAATCGAACTTGCTGCTGCGCGAGATCATCGATCTCGAAGCCACTTATGCCGGCCCCGAGGCGAAGCAGGCGCCCGTGGTCGAGCGGGTCGATCCCGACGACAAGCCCAAGGACGAGCAGAAGGCGCGCCGCCGCGACGACGACGACATCACCAATGTCGGCGGCGAGGGCCAGGCCGAGGAAGACGACGACGACGAGGACGACGAGGCGAACCTGTCGCTGGCAGCGATGGAGGCCGAGCTTCGCCCGCAGGTGATGGAGACGCTCGACACGATCGCTTCCACCTACAAGAAGCTCCGCAAGCTGCAGGACCAGCAGGTCGAGGCGCGGCTCGCCGCGACCGGCGCGCTGTCATCCAGCCAGGAGCGGTCCTACAAGAAGCTCAAGGAAGAGCTGATCACGGCGGTGAAGTCGCTGTCGCTCAACAACCAGCGCATCGAGGCGCTGGTCGAGCAGCTCTACGACATCAACAAGCGGCTGGTGCAGAACGAGGGCAGGTTGCTGCGCCTCGCCGAAAGCTATGGCGTGAAGCGCGAGGAGTTCCTGAAGGAGTATCAGGGCTCGGAGCTCGATCCCAACTGGACGAAGTCGATTGCCAACCTTTCGGCCAAGGGCTGGAAGGAGTTCACCAAGAACGAGAAGGACAACATCAAGGCGCTGCGCACCGAGATCCAGAACCTGGCGCAGGAGACCGGCATCTCGATCGGCGAGTTCCGCCGCATCGTGAACCAGGTGCAGAAGGGCGAGCGCGAGGCGGCGATCGCAAAGAAGGAGATGGTGGAGGCCAATCTGCGCCTCGTGATCTCCATCGCGAAGAAATACACGAACCGCGGCCTGCAATTCCTTGATCTGATTCAGGAAGGCAATATCGGCCTGATGAAGGCGGTCGACAAATTCGAGTACCGCCGCGGCTACAAGTTCTCCACCTATGCGACGTGGTGGATCAGGCAGGCGATCACGCGTTCGATCGCCGACCAGGCGCGTACCATCCGCATCCCGGTCCACATGATCGAGACGATCAACAAGATCGTTCGCACGAGCCGCCAGATGCTCCACGAGATCGGCCGCGAGCCGACGCCGGAGGAACTGGCCGAGAAGCTCGCCATGCCGCTCGAGAAGGTGCGCAAGGTGCTGAAGATCGCAAAGGAGCCGATCAGCCTCGAAACGCCCGTCGGCGACGAGGAGGATTCGCATCTCGGCGATTTCATCGAGGACAAGAGCGCCGTGCTGCCGATCGACGCGGCGATCCAGGCGAATTTGCGCGAGACGACGACGCGCGTGCTCGCCTCTCTGACGCCGCGCGAGGAGCGCGTTCTGCGCATGCGCTTCGGCATCGGCATGAACACCGACCACACGCTTGAGGAAGTCGGCCAGCAGTTCTCGGTGACGCGCGAGCGTATCCGCCAGATCGAGGCCAAGGCGCTGAGGAAGCTGAAGCACCCGAGCCGGTCGCGGAAGCTTCGGAGCTTCCTGGATAGCTGATCGAATACAGACACCAATCTGGAAGGCCGGGCATTGCCCGGCCTTTTTCGTTGGACATGCCTTGTCGGGAGTGACCGGCCGTTTCGTTGAAGAGCGTTACCGCCGGTGCCAGAACCCTTCCATTCCGGATATGGGGGAGAGGGGCCGGTGGAAAAGGTCGATTTCAGGAAGTCGCTGAAGCATCTCTACGCGCCGCCGGCGAAGGATTTCGTCGAGGTCGAGGTGCCTGCGATGCAGTTCGTCAAGGTCGACGGGGCGGGCGATCCGAACACCGCACCGGCCTACCGACAGGCTCTCGAATGGCTCTATTCGGTGAGCTACGGGCTCAAATTCGCTTCAAAGCTGACGCTCAAGCGCGACTACGCCGTGCCGCCGCTGGAAGGGCTGTGGTGGGCCGAGGACATGGACACGTTCCTGACCCGCGAGAAGAACAAATGGTCGTGGACCATGATGATCATGGCGCCGGACTGGATCGACCGGGCGATGTTCGATGCGGCGGTCGAGAAGGCGAGCGCCAAACTGGGCGCGAAGCCGCCGGCGAGCTTCCGCTTCGAGACGTTCGACGAGGGGCTATCGGTGCAGATCATGCATATCGGCTCCTACGACGAAGAGGGGCCGACGATCGCGCGACTGCATGGCGAGTACCTGCCGGCGAACGGGCTGACCGAAAATGGCCACCATCACGAAATCTACATCGGCGATCCGCGGCGCACCGCGCCGGAGAAGCTGAAGACCGTGCTCCGGCAGCCCGTGAGACGAGTGTAGCGGCCGCCGAGTAATCGCAATGGCCGAACCGAATAACGCGGACCGTCTACCCCGCGGCCGCCGTAGCGCATTCGCTGCACAGCGGCGTTTGTGGCAGCAGGTCGAGCCGTTCTTCCTCGATGGGCTGGCCGCATTTGACGCAAGTGCCATAGGTGCCGGCCTTGATGCGGTCGAGCGCGGCGCGGATGGCGCGGTATTCGGCAAGGCCGCTGGCGCCAAGACTTTCCAGAACCTCGTCATCCTCCTGCTCGATGGCGTTCTCCTCCCAATCGGGATTGGGAGCGTCGTCGAGCAGGTCCCCGATGTTCTTCAGTCTCTCGTCGAGTTCGGAGAGCCTGGTCAGAAGCTGTTTCCGGCGAGCCTTGACGTCAGTCATGTCTGATCCTCGTTTTCTGCGCCGTTGCGCATAGCGCACCATGGTCGGCTGCAAATTGATGCCGGTCAATCCATAAGGCCGGTTCGGCGGTTCAATCGCGCATTGACGAAGCGATGTTGCCCGGCTGGTCCACGCAACGCACTGAGGCCTTGACGGCCGCAAAAGAAACGATATAACTAGTTTTATGGTTTTAAAACTCGACATCGAAGAGGCAGCGCAGGGCTTCGCCGCCATAGGCTCGGAGGCGCGGCTGCAGGTACTGCGCGCGATCGTGCGCGCCGGCGACGCGGGCCTTTCGGTCGGGGACATACAGACGCGCACGGACATGCCGGCGTCGACGCTGGCACATCATCTGCGGTTTCTGGCGTCGGCGGGACTGATCGATCAGGAAAAGACTGGCCGCACGGTGATCAACCGGGCGGCCTACAGGCATCTTGAGGCACTGGCCGGCTACATCCTGAAGGAGTGCTGCGCCGACGAAGCCAGAGGCGAGGCAGCGGCATGAGCGACATTGCACAACCCCGGGGCACAACATTCCGGCATTGGAAGGACATTCTGGCGACGCCGTGGACGCTTGTCGTGCTTGTGCCGCTCGCGGTGCTCGCTCTCGACCAGGCCAACGCCGCCGGTGTCGTATCCTTCGCCGTCCGGGCCTTCATCGGCACGCTGCCCTATATCGCCTTCGCCGTACTGCTGATCGCCTGGCTGAAGGCGGCGGGCGCCGAAGCCGCGATAGGCGCTGCCTTCAAGGGGCGCGAGAACCGCATGATCGTGCTCGCTGCCCTGTTCGGCGGGCTGGCGCCGTTCTGCTCCTGTGAGGTGATCCCCTTCATCGCCGGGCTGCTCGCCGTCGGCGCGCCGCTGTCGGCTATCATGGCGTTCTGGCTGTCGTCGCCGCTGATCGACCCGCCGACGCTGTTCATCACGGCGGCGGCGCTCGGCTGGCCGTTCGCGGTCGGCAAGGCGGCGGCCGCCGTCGGCCTCGGGCTCGCAGGCGGGTTCATGCTGAAGGCGCTGATGGCGGGCGGGCTCTTCGCCAACCCGTTGAGAAACCAGCCGGTCAAGCGCTGCGGCTGCGGGCCGTCACCGCTGGAAGGCAAGCCGGTCTGGCGCTTCTGGACGGAGGCCGACAGGCGCACCGCCTTCGGTGAGGAGCTTCGCGACAACGCGCTGTTCCTCGTCAAATGGCTGGCGCTCGCCTATGTGCTCGAGGCGCTGTTGATCACTTATGTGCCGGCCGAACTGATCGCCGGGCTGGTGGGCGGCGAAGGTGTCGGTTCGGTGGCGATTGCCGCAGCGGTCGGCATGCCGGCCTACCTCAACTCCTATGTCGCGCCGCCCATGCTGGCCGGGCTGATGGAACAGGGCATGAGCGCGGGCGCGGCCATGGCCTTCATGGTGGCGGGCGCGGTGAGTTCAGTACCCGCGATGGCGGCGGTGTGGTCGCTGGTGAAGCGCGACGTCTTCGCCGCCTATATCGGGCTCGGCTTCGCCGGCGCCGTGGCGGCCGGGCTGGTGTTTCAGCTAGCCGTCTGAAGCTCCCGTTGACAGCAGCGCGACGCGCCGCCACGAAGCAGCATGGCGCAGACAATGCTCACCATCCAGACTTCCGGTCAGGGACTTTACGAGTTCACCGACCGGGCCGCCGCGTTCGTGCGCGAGGCCGGGCGGGAGGAGGGCCTGCTTACAGTCTTCGTGCGGCACACCTCCTGCTCGCTGCTGATCCAGGAGAATGCCGACCCCGACGTGCGGCGCGACCTCGATGAATTCTTCCGGCGGCTGGCGCCGCCTTCGGACGACCCCTCGATGTCCTGGGTGGCGCATACGACCGAAGGGCCCGACGACATGCCGGCGCATATCAAGGCGGCACTCACCCCCGTATCGATCGGCATACCCGTGAACGGCGGGCGTCTGGCACTCGGAACCTGGCAGGGCATTTATCTTTTCGAGCATCGCGACCGGCCGCACCGGCGCGATGTGGTTTTGCATCTGGGCGCCTAGCGAGCCCGAGGGAGGCGGAATGGGTTTCGATTATGTGAGCGTGGAGGAGGCGATCGGGCGCGGCGGGTTGCGCATGGTCGTCGTGGGCGGCGTACCCAGCCCGTGGGGCGAGGCGGCCAAGGGCATATTCCACATCAAGGGCATCGAATGGGCGGCGGTGCGCCTTGCCTATGACAGCGAGGCGCTGAAGGGCTGGACCGGCCAGCGCAGCGGGCCCATCGCCATCTTCGAGGACGAAAAGCCCCGCACCTCATGGTCAGACATTCTGCTTCTGGCCGAGCGGCTGGCGCCCGAGCCATCGCTGCTGCCTGCCGACGAGGCCGATCGCGTGCTGGTTTGCGGCATCGCTCAAGAGCTGTGCGGCGAGGGCGGTCTCGGCTGGTCGCGCCGGCTGCAGATGATCGACGCCGGGCTAAACGGAACCGGCGGTTTCATCGAGCCGGTGGCGAAATATCTGGCGAAGAAATACGGCTACCGGCCGGGCGCTGGCGAAGAGGCGGGCAAGCGTGTTGTCGCCATACTCTCGATGCTGGTGGCGCGGCTGAAGGCGCAGCGCGAGGCCGGCAGCCCGTACATCGTCGGCAATGCGCTGACGGCGGCGGATGTCTACTGCGCGACATTCGCCGGCATGTTCCGCCCGCTGCCCGAGGACGTGTGCGCCATGGACCGGCACATGCGCCGCGCTTTCGCAACGCTGGACGATGAGACCGAGGCCGCGCTCGACCCGATCCTCTTCGAACATCGCGACATGATGTATGCGAAGCATCTGGAGCTGCCGCTGTCGCTCTGAGATTCAGGTGAGGCCGGTCTGCAAACCTTCAGTTGCCTGCCGTCACCGCCTTCAGCAATTCCGCGCCCGGCCAGTCGCGCCGACCGCCAGTCTCGGCCTCCGTGACCAGCTTCATGATCGCGGCGTTGACGGGTGCTGGGCGGCCGATCTGCTCAGCCAGCCGGACGATCTCGCCATTGAGGGAGTCGATCTCGGTCGGGCGGCCGGCTGCGAAATCGTCGGCCATGGAGGAGCGCGCATGGGCGTCGATCTTCTGCAGCCGCAGGCCGATCGTGTTGAATATGAAATCCGGCGCGGCGACGAAACGCGGGACGAGATTGGGCGGCAGGGGGCCGACCTTGGCCGGCGCGATGCCGGCGGCTTCGAGCACAGACAGCGCCTCGCGCATGGATGCGGCCAGCACACGTCGATAGGAACGCTCCGAGAGCTCGGCGAGCAGCGTCTTCCCCGACAGCGCGTTGACGGCATTGTTGAGGTTGAGCAGCAGCTTGCCCCAGGCGAGCGAGAGCGGATCGTCCGACAAAGTAAGCGCCGCCGGCGTGCCGGCGAGCGCCGTTGCCAGTTGTTCGGTCAGCGCCTGGCGCTCTGCGGCAAGCAGGCCGGACGTGCCGCGATGCAGCCGGCCGTCGCCCATCCAGGCGACGTTGAAGCCGGTCATGCCGCGCAGCACCGTGCGGCCGGGCAGCGCCCCTTGAAGAATGTCGATATTGCTGATGCCGTTCTGCAGGCTGAGCACAGCAGCGTTGGGCGAGGCATGCGCGGCGATCTGACCAGCAGCATCGCGGGTGGCGTTGCTCTTGACCGTCAGGACGACGAGTTCGGCGTTGCTGAGTGCATCCGGGGTCGTCTCGAAGGGCAGGTCGCCCGGCGCGAGAACCCGATCGAGCCCCTCATGGTCAGTAAGGCGCAGGCCATGCGCGGCGATCTCGTCGCGAATCGAGGGGCGGCCGACGAGCGTGACGTCGATGCCGCAATGCGTCCACATGCCGCCGACGAAGCAGCCGACCGAGCCCGCGCCCAGAACCGCGATGCGTGGCGTCATTGTTTTGCCTCTCCCATTCGTGCCACTCTACAGGCCGCTTGGCGGCGCGTGTAGGTCGCCCGGGCGCAATGCGGAGGAAGCGATGTCCTTTCTGAAGAAGCTCTTCGGCGGCGGAGGCGGCCAAGGTGAGATCGACGGCGGCGAGCCGGTGGAGCACAAGGGTTTCCTCATCCGCGCCACGCCTTACAAGGAAGACGGGCAGTACCAGACCTGCGGCGTCGTCACCAAGGAAGTCGACGGCGAGCTGAAGGAACATCGTTTCGTGCGCGCCGACAAGACCACCTCGGTGGAAGACGCCATCGCGATCTCGCTGCGCAAGGGCCGGCAAATCGTGGACGAGCAGGGCGACGCGATCTTCCGCTGACGGCCCAGGGCCGGACCGGTCGGATTCGTTGGGCAGGCGGTTACAATGGCGCCGGCGAAACCTACATATGGGTGTTGGCCACCCCGCTGACCAAGCTGGACAAACCGAAGGGAACACAATGCTGCTGGATGATCTCGACCGCACCTTCGATATCGAATCCGCCGTTGAAACCGACGATGTGACGGACATCAGGTTCGAGCGACGCGCGCCGAAACCTGGCGTTGCAAGGGACGCGAATGACGATGTCGCCGCGGCGCTGCCCGACGACGCGCCTGCCGAGCTGGTCGACGCCGCCGAACTGCTGATCTCCGCCGGCTACCGCATAAGCCGCGCGGATGGCGACCATGGCCGGAATGGCGACGCACCCGCCCTCTCGCCGCGCGAACTGGAAGTGCTGGCGCTGCTCGCCGAGGGCGCGCCCAACAAGGTGATTGCGCGGCGCATGGACATCTCCGTCCACACGGCGAAATTCCACGTCGCCTCGATCATCGCCAAGCTCGGCGCGACAAATCGCACGGATGCGACTGCGACGGCCATCAGGCAGGGGCTGATCCCCGGCTAGTGCTGGGACCGAGGGTCCCTCACACCAGCGGGCTGCCCTCCGACGCGACGATCTCCACAATCTCGACCTCGAAGGTGAGGTCGTGGCCGGCGAGCGGATGGTTGGCGTCGACCGTCACCTGGGTGTCGTCCAAATCCTTCACCACCAGCTGGATGGCGCGGCCATCCGGCGTCTGCGCCTGCAGGACGCCGCCGATTGAAAGCTCGATATTCGGCGGGATGGCGGAACGCGGCACCACATCGATCTGGCGCTCGTCGCGCGGGCCGTAACCCTCGTCGACGGGTATCGTCACCGTCTCCTTCTCGCCGACGGTCATGCCTTCGATCTGCTTGTCCAGCCCGGCGATGATCTGGCCCGCGCCGACGCGCAGCTCCAGGGGCTCGTCGCCGACCGAGGTGCCGAACTGCGTGCCGTCCTCGAGCTTGCCGGTGTAATGGAGGCGCACGACGTCGCCGCTTTTTACTTCGGTCATGTCGGTATCCGTTTCGTTGGAGGAGTTGAGGCGCCGCACAGCGCCAACGATCGGCCGGCCAGTTTGCCGGCATGCGAGTCAGGCCCGAGGGTAGGGCATCATACGCTCACGTAAAGGGCTAGTGCGGGATTTGGACGAAGATGCGGCTTGCGTTGAGCCGGACGGCGGGCGACGATTGCGCAGCGCATTCAGGGAGGCCGCCGCATGTCAGAAGCCAAGTCACTCAAGGGCAAGACCATCTTCATGTCCGGCGGGTCGCGCGGCATCGGGCTGGCGATCGCGCTGAAGGCGGCGCGCGACGGCGCCAATGTGACCATTGCGGCCAAGACCGCTGAGCCGCACCCGAAGCTTCCGGGCACGATCTACACAGCGGCGGAGGAGATCGAGGCGGCCGGCGGCAAGGCGCTGCCGGTGATCTGCGACATCCGCGACGAGGCGCAGGTGGGCGAGGCGGTGGAGAAGACGGTTGCCCAGTTCGGCGGCATCGACATCTGCGTCAACAATGCCAGCGCGATCCAGCTGACCGGCACGCTCGCCACCGACATGAAGCGCTTCGACCTGATGCATCAGATCAACACGCGCGGCACCTACCTCGTGTCGAAGATGTGCATTCCGCACCTCAAGGGTTCCGACAACCCGCATATCGTCAATCTGGCGCCGCCGCTCGACATGAAGGCCAAGTGGTTCAAGAACCACGTCGCCTACACGATGGCGAAGTTCGGCATGTCGATGTGCACGCTGGGCATGAGCGCGGAGTTTGCGAAAGACGGCATTGCGATCAATTCGTTGTGGCCGCTGACGGCCATAGATACGGCTGCGGTGCGCAACCTGCTCGGCGGCGAGACGGTGGCCGCGATGAGCCGTACGCCCGAGATCCTGGCTGACGCCTTCCACGCCATCGTGACCAAGCCGTCGCGCGAGGTGACGGGCAATTTCTTCATTGACGAGCTGGTGCTGCGCGACGAAGGCGTGACGGACTTTTCAGTCTATGCGCCTGGCGCAAAGGGGCCTCTGGCGGCTGATTTCTTCGTGCCGGACGAGGTGTTCGAGATGACCGACACGAAGGTTGCGGGGATGGTGGGCTAGGGACGTCAGCAGCAGGCCTTGCCCTGCTGCACGGGCGGGCAAGCGACGCTCCCGAAGGAGCAAAACACACAGCAATCGCCGGGGTCAGGCTTTAGGAGCGTGTGGCAGCTCTCGCATTCGTAGAACCACTGGCATGCGTCAGTGGGCATGTTCTCAGTGCGCGCGAATCCGCAATCGGGGCAGGTGATCACCGACTGAAGCTGCACATCCGCCATTCTCCCGCTCCTAGATGTATTCGAGGAGGAGCATGGTCAGCCTTTCATCATTGATGACGATCAGCCAGGCAACCAGCGAGAAGAGGCTGCCACCGGCCAGCATCGACATCGTGCGCCCGCTCGCGCCACGACGAAGCGCCGCGAACCAGGCCGCGATCAGCAGGATGACCGACAGGCCGATAACATAGGGGCTGAGGGCGGCGATGGGTGAAAAGACGGCCAACCAGCTTCCGCCCAGACCCGCAATCATCAGGCTCATTGGCAGCACACAGCAGGTGGTTGCCGCCAAAAGCGCCGCAAAGGAGCCACCGAGACTGGCGCGAGAAAGGAGATCGGGCATCTTCAGGTTCCTTGCCTGTCTGATCTGTATCGACATAATGCATCCTGTAGCGACTACAGGAGCAAGAGGGCGCGATGTACTCGATCGGCGAGGTATCGAAGCGCAGCGGGGTGAATATTGAGACGATCCGCTACTACGAGCGCGAGGGCATCGTGCCGGGACCGGACCGGCTGGCGAACGGCCGCCGGACTTATGATGACAAGGGGCTGGCTGCGCTGCGCTTCGTGAAAAAGTGCAGGGATCTCGGCTTCACCATGCACGATGCCAAGGCACTGTTGTCGCTTGCCACAGACAGTGGCATGAATTGCGGGCAGGTCAGGCCGATTGCCGAGGCCCATCTGGCGATCGTGGTCCGCAAGATGGAGGAGCTTGCAAGACTGCGCGACGCACTCACCCGCATGGTCGCGGAATGCGGCGACCCGGCTTCCGAATGCCCCATCCTGAATGTCTTGAGCGGTCCGGAAGACGTCCTGCAGGCCGTCGCAACGTAGCCATCGTCGTCAGCCGAACATCAGATGCCGGACGAGTTCGGGCACGAGCTGGATGACACGGAGCGCCTGTTTCAGCTCCGCCTGTTCGTCCGGTGACAGGGCCGCAATCTCGACCTTGTTGGACACCGGCACGCCGGCCAGCATGTCGCGCGCCTGCTGGGCCAGCATGAACTTCACAACCTTGCCGTGCGCGTTGATCAGGCGCTGGAACTCGGCGTCGCCGCCAATGTCGAGCGTACGCAGGGCAGTGAGCCGCTCGCGGGTCGAGCGCTCCCGCACCCCGTGGCGGATGGCCAGCGCGCGGGCGAAGGCGACGACCGGGAACAGGCCGTGCATCTTGAGATCGATGCGACCCTGCTCGGTGCGGAAACCGCCCAGCATGGTGAAGGCAGTCACCGGACGGGCCGCGGTCTCGCCCAACGCCTTGGCGAAGGTGATCTGGCCGTGCGCGGCCTCGTAGGCGGAGTCGAGAAGGTCTAGGGCCAGGTCGCGGTCGCCATGGACCGGGCTCAGATCGTAGAAGATGTCGACATTGAGCAGGTCTTCGGGCCGCGAGCGCCGCACCCAGTCGGAGATGCGGTGCCGCCAGGTTTCCAGCGAGCCGCGCCATTGCGGGTTTTTCGCCATGACTCCGCCCTTGCAGAGCGGGATGCCGGCTTCGTCGAGCAGCGGCGCCAGCCGTTCGCCGAGCGCGGCGAACCAGACGTCGTTGCCGCCGCCGGGCTCGCCCTCCGCGAAGACGATCGCATTGTCCTGGTCTGCGGCGAGCAGGCTTTCGCCGCGCCCTCCCGAACCCAGCACCACGACCGAATAGGCGCAAGGCGGGGCCCCGAGGCCATCCGCCAGCATCTGCCCCTCGGCGAGCACCGCCGAGCGGCGCGTCACGGCCCGCAACTCCTC
Source organism: Rhizobiaceae bacterium (assembly GCA_017643025.1). Taxonomy (GTDB): domain Bacteria; phylum Pseudomonadota; class Alphaproteobacteria; order Rhizobiales; family Rhizobiaceae; genus RCIO01. The sequence continues at coordinate 71,782 of JAEPOG010000004.1, read as the reverse complement.
GCTTACGATCTCGGCGATGGTGACGGCATCGATGCCTTCGGCGATCAGCGATGTGGCGACGCCCGGCAGCTGCGACCAAGCAGCGGCCAGCTCCTGTGCGTTGGCGGCATCCTCGATGCGATCGCTGAGATTGATGGCGGCGCTCGCCCGCAGCTTGAGCAGGTCACGGGCCGAAACGATGCCGACGAGAATGCCGGCGTCGTCCTTGACCGCCAGGTGGCGGATTTTCAGCCGATCCATGCGCCCGATGGCGCGATAGGCGAACGCCTTGTCGCGGATGCAGACAAGGGGCCGGGTCGCGATATCGCCGACCCTGTTGTCCAGCGCCTCCGCGCCCAGCGCCGAGATGTGGCGCATGACGTCGCGCTCGGTGGCGATGGCGTAGCTCGGTCCGGGCCGGCCCGCCTCGCCGGTTTCGGAAACGAACAGCGAGCTGATCTTGCGCCGCTGCATCAGGGCCATTGCCTCGCGGACCGGGACGTCCGCGCGCACGATGACGGGCGGTGCGCTCATGAGTTCGCCGACGCGGTGGCGATAGGCGTAGGGGTCGACGGCGATGAAGGAGCGGATGGCCTCAGGCCGCGTCACCGGCTCGCTCCAGCCGGCGCGGACATGGGTCTCGAGCTGTTCGGTGAGCTGCAGGCAGCCGCGCTCGGCTTCCGCCAGCGTGCGGATGCCGCGCTCGGCAAGCCGTGGCACCATCGCGATGAAGATCTCGGCCGCCGCGCGCGCATCGCCCAACGCCTGGTGGCGCGACGTGACCTTGACGCCGAGCCAGCTTGCAAGCGCTTCCAGCGAATAGTCCGGCAGGTGCGGGTTGGCGGTGGCGGCAAGCAACCGAACGCAAAGCGATCTCGGCTTTTGCCAGTCGATGCCGGCACGCTCCGCCTCATTGGCCAGAACGGCGAGGTCGAAGCCGATCGAATAGCCGATTAGGATGCGGCCGCGGATATGCGTCTGGGCTTCACGCCAGGCTTCGGCGAAGCGGGGGGCCTGGCGAACCATCGCATTGGTGATGTGGTGGATCGCAGTGGACTGCGCAGGGACCGGCACGCACGGATCGACCAGACGCTCCCAGACCGACTGGGGGGCAAGGCGTCCGCGCTCGAGAGCCACCAGTCCGATCTGCACGATGCGGTCGGTGCGCGCGTCCAAGCCTGTCGTCTCGGTGTCGAGCGCCACCGCGTCCAGCATCGCCAGCGGCGTTGCGCCAGTGACTAACATGAAACGGCCCTCCCGATCCGCATGGCAGCACAATACCCGGCTTTGCCGATTGATACAGATCAGCGGAGGCAAAGAAAAAGCCCGGCCGCTGGAGGATCGGCCGGGCTTTTGTTGCCTATCCCCGGTGGTTGGGGATGGGGCAGGGAACGGATGTTATTTCAGTCGCCAAATGTGGCGATTCAAGAGCGATCCGTTCCCCGCTCTCCTCATTGGTTTGCCGCGACCGGCGCCACGAGCGGCGTGATGCGACGGACCGCAACGCGGCGGTTGGTGCGGTTCGGCTCCTGGGTGTTTACCTTCAGGTAGGCCTCGCCGTAACCCTGGGTGACCAGGTTTTCCGGCGGTATCTCGAACACCTCGGTCAGCGCCCGCGCCACTGTCTCGGCGCGACGGTCAGACAGCGACAGGTTCGCCGTTTCGGTGCCGACGGCGTCGGTGTGGCCCTCGATCAGGAAGGTCTCGGCGGGATTTTCGTCCAGCAGGCGGGCCATGGCATTCGCCAGACCCTCCAGCTTGGCGATCTCGCTTTCGCTGATCGACGCCGAACCGAAATCGAAGGTGATGTTGTCGAGATCGACGCGGCGCACGCTGTCGCGGACGCGGGCCGAGTACTTGACCTCGTCCAGCGAGTAGAGACGGCGAACCCGCTCCACCGGGGGCTGGTCGAGGAACTCATAGTAGCGGTCCGGATCCTCGACGCGACGCGCGTCAAGGATGTACTCGCGAGCCGGGATGCGCAGGCGCAGCGGCGGCAGGTCGCGGCCCGGATCGCGCCAGTTTCCGCGGCGGCCATCATCGTCGTCGCGATCACCGGCATAGACAAGGATGTATTCCCGGCCGTCCGGCGTGATGCGGGAGCGGCGAATGATGTCGCCGTAGCGGTCGCGGATGGTGACGATTCGCGTGCCGTTGGGCCTGATGATCGTCTCGCGGGTGCGGCCGCGCCGGAGTTCCTCGTAATAGACCTCTTCGGCGCCGCGGCGCAGACGTTCGCGGTCGTCGTGCCCGACAACCTGACGGCCGGCGAGCGACAGGATGAGCCTGCCAGCGATCTCGCCGATGACCTGCGCATCGCTGCGCTGTTCGACGCGGGCTTCAGCCTGGCTCGCCTCGACACGCGTGCCTTCGTCGGCCGTCGCCGATTCGACCTCGTCAGGCGCCGGCGCGGCTTCGGCCTGTGCGGCCTCGTCGGACTCTGGCGGCGGAGCCTGTTCGGCTTCAGCCTCGGCACTCGCCTCGCCGCTGGCTGCGGCCTCGCCGGAGACATCGGTTTCCTTCTGGCTGTCGAGGACCGGAGCGACGTCTTCTTCCTCGGCGGCTGCAGAGTCGTCCTCGGCGGGAGCGCTCTCTTCCTCAGCCGGCTCCTCAGCGGGCGCCTGCTCTTCGGCAGCGGGTTCCTCCGCAGGCGCGGCCTCTTCGGCTGCCGGCTCTTCTTCTACGGGTTCCTCAGTCGCCGGCTCTTCTTCAGCCGGAGGCGCTTCGGCGGGGGTCTCTTCCTCTGCGGCGGGCTCTTCCGCTACCGGGTCTTCCGCGGCAGGAGCCTCTTCGGTCGCCGACTCTTCAGCCGGAGCTTCTTCCGCCTCGACGGCAGGTTCCTCCGCCGGCACCGCCTCTTCTTCGGCAGGCTCTTCCTCTACGGGTTCCTCTGCGGCAGGCGCCTCTTCAGCCGGGGGTTCCTCGGCAGGGGCCTCTTCCTCAGCAGTGGGCTCATCCGCAGGAGCCGGTTCTTCGACCTCCGGTTCTTCCTCGGGCGCGGCCTCCTCGGCGGCGGGCTCTTCAGGCGCGGTCTCTTCCGCAGCGGGTTCCTCGGCCGGGGGAGCCTCTTCGTCAGCGGCAGCTTCCAGCGCCTCGATCTGCTCCTCGATGGCGATGCGCTCTTCCTCGGTCAGTTCCTCTTCTTCCAGACGCCGCCGCAACTCTTCAATCGAGGCCTGTGCGAGGACCAGCGGCGGCGTGCCGGTCTGCGATTGAGGAATGGCGGGAACGCCCGCGTGGAATGGGGCCGCGGATACAGGGACGGTGTAGATCGGCGCCGTCATCAGCAGCGCCAGTGCCGTCCCGGCGGCTATCGTGCGGTTGGTTATCATGGCTGTCTCCAGCGTTGAGGGGACATAATTCCCCTGATTACCAAGCCACCCGCTTTACCCATTCATGGACCGTGATCTAATTCCGCACTTGGGCGGATTGACGGCGGGACAAGCCAAAAAATGCGGAACAGCTTGACGGAGGGGGGCTAAAAGACCAGTTCTCCGGGCATGTCGGAGCCGTTCTGGAAGACCAAAAAACTTGAGGAAATGTCCTTTGCGGAGTGGGAATCGCTCTGTGACGGCTGCGGAAAATGCTGCCTGGCCAAGCTGGAAGACGAGGATACGGGCGAAATACACTTCACGACCGTCGGCTGCCGCCTGTTCGACGCTGAAATATGCCGCTGTACCGACTATGCCAGCAGGCGGAAGCGCGTTCCGGATTGCGTGGCGCTTACGCCGGAGAACGTGAAAACCATACCCTGGCTGCCGAAAAGCTGCGCCTACAGGGTGATTGCCGAGGGCCGCGACCTCGCCTGGTGGCACCCGCTGGTGTCCGGGCGGGCCGAAACCGTGCACGAGGCGGGCATTTCCATGCGCGGCCGCGTTACGGCCAGCGAAGCCGACCTGCCCGACCCGGAAGACTATTTCGACCACATGCTCACCGCCGAACCGTGAACAGGCAGGAAAGGGAGTTGCGCGAAAGATGAGCAGGGCAGAAACCGTCGCGCTGATCGGGCGTTATTTCGAAGCGTTCAACGCCAGCGACGCTGAAGGCATGCTCGCCTGTCTGCATGAAGACGTGGCGCATGACATCAACCAGGGTGGGCGCGAGATCGGACGCGAGAAGTTCCGCTGGTTCCTCGGCATGATGAACCGCCACTACAAGGAAGAACTCTCCGACATCGTGGTTATGACCAACGAGAGCGGCTCGCGGGCCTCGGCCGAGTTCACCGTTCGCGGCACCTATCTTTCGACCGCAGAGGGACTGCCCGCCGCCAGCAAACAGCGCTACAGCCTGCCTGCCGGCATATTCTTCGAAATCGACGACGGGCTGATTTCGCGCGTCACCACCTACTACAATCTCGCCGACTGGACGGCGCAGGTGGCGAAGGGCTGACCATTGACCATCACAGTGCAACGCATTGCGCGGGAGAACTATTCCGCCTTGTTCGACGCGCTGGCGCAGCTGCGCATCACCGTCTTCCGCGACTTCCCCTATCTCTACGACGGCGACCTCGACTACGAGCGCAACTATCTGGGAACGTTCCTCGCATCGCCGGGCGCCGTGGTGATCGGCGCGTTCGACGGTGGGAGGCTGGTCGGCGCCGCAACCGGATCGCCGCTGGTCGAGCATCACGACGAATTTTCGGCGCCATTCATCGAGCGCGGCATGCCGGTCGAGAAAGTCTTCTATTTCGGCGAATCGGTGCTCGAGGCTTCCTACCGAGGTCAGGGCGTCGGCGTGCGCTTCTTCGAGGAGCGGGAGCGGGCGGCGCGCGAGGACGGATTTGGCGAGGCGGTGTTTTCCGCCGTGATGCGGCCCGGGAATCATCCGTTGCAGCCGAGCGACTACCGCCCGCTTGACCGGTTCTGGGAAAACCGCGGCTACCGCAGGATCGAGGGCATGGTCACCGAGTTCGCCTGGAAGGATATCGGCGAAAGTCATGAGACGGTGAAGCCGATGGAATACTGGTACAAGATACTGAATTAAAAGATAATTCTCTCCGTCAGGGGCATGAGGGGCGAAGATGAACCCAACATGAACGGCGGATTCCGGTTCAGTTCAGCGCCATTGAGACATGGTTGGCCAATCGCGCGGCATCCTCCGCGCCAAAAACGATGGAGCCAGACATGTTCAAGACAATCCGCACCGCAGCCCTTTCCGCCGTTATCGGCCTTGGCGCGCTGGCCGCCGCACCGGCGACCGCGCAGGCCGACAGCTTCTATTTCGGTATTTCGCCGAACGGCCCGAGCTTCGGTTTTCACAGCGACTCAAGCCGTCGCTGGGACCGCGGCGGCTGGCACCACAACCGGCGCCACTGGCACCGCAGCGGCTGCAGCGTCCGTGATGCTCTGAACAAGGCCGACCGGATGGGCATCAACCGTGCTCATGTCCGTCGCTCGAACCGCAACGTCATTCGCGTGGCGGGCCGCAAACGCGGTCATCACGTAGCGGTCGTGTTTGCGAACGCGCCGCACTGCCCGGTCATTCGCTGGGGCTAATACCGGCAACCGATGAAGAAAAGCCCGGCGGAGCGATCCGCCGGGCTTTTTCGCGTGAACCTACGTGGCTACTGCTCGATGGCGAAACTCATCGTGACCCGCACCTGATAGCTGTTCTCGCCGGCCTCGACCGGCACCGAGGCATCGGACGCCTCCATGCGCATGGCGCGGTTGCCGAGCGGCATTGGGGGCGGCGCGTCGGCCTGCTCGGTGATTTCCAGAATGTCGCCCAATTCGACACCGGCAGCCTCGGCGAGCGAGCGCGCGCGGGCTGCGGCATCGGCCACCGCTGCGCGGCGCGCCCGGTCGATCACGGCATCGGGGTCGTCATTGGTGAAACTGATCGAGCCGCCCTGATTGACGCCCAGCGTCACCGCGCCGTCGATGACCGCGCCAAGGCGCGTCAGGTCACGCACACGGATCGTGAGCGAATTGGTGACCTGGTAGGCAACTAGGCGCGCTTCCTGCGACCCATCGCGACCCTGCGAATAATCCCAACGCGGCTGGATCGACAGCCCCGATGTCTGCAGGTCGCGATCGGCGATGCCGGCTTCCTTCAGGGCGGCGATCACGGCGCCCATGGCTTCGTTGTTGGCGTCGAGCGCGGCGCGGGCCGTTTCGGCCTCGCGCATGACCGACAGGCTGACGATAGCCATGTCGGGCGAAACCGCGGCCTCGCCCTCGCCGGTGACGACGATGCGCGGGGTCTGGGGCTGCTGCTGGGCGAGCGCGGGGAGGGGAAGAATGAGAGCCGCTGCGATTGCGAACGGCGCGAGTGTGCGGATCATGGAAAAGCTCCGGAATGTTCGGGCGCAATGAACCAGCTGGCCCCCAGCGCCATGTCCTTCTGCCGCCCGGTTAAAGGCCGATTGTGCACTGATTGGGGCGCGGCTTGTGAGGCGCGGCAAAAATCACTATCGATGCGCGCGTGGGGCCTGTAGCTCAATGGTTAGAGCCGGCGGCTCATAACCGCTTGGTTGGGGGTTCGAGTCCCTCCGGGCCCACCATCTTTTCGATCTCACGGCTAGGGTTCTTCCACGGCAAGCATCCGATGCGCGCAAACTAATTCACTAGATAGTGAGTATTGACTTGAGACGACCTTCGGACCATTGATGCGCCGCCGCTGCCGAGGGGATTGACTGTTGACGGGGAGGGTTTCGGCATGACGCGATCCGGGGAGGACGTTTCGCGCTCGCATCGTCCAATCGCACATTTTGCGGCGGGCGCAGCCAAGGGCGCCCTGTCGGATGACCTGTGTGTTTACCGAGGTATCCCCTATGCGGCTCCGCCCGTTGGTGCGCGCCGCTGGCAAGCTCCGCAGCCTCTCGAGCCCTGGGCGGGCGTGCGTGACGCCACTGACTTCGGCCCTGCCTGTACGCAACCGCCGCGCCGCGCGGGCAGCATCTACGATAATCCGATCCAGCCGACGGGCGAGGACTGCCTCTACCTCAACATCTGGGCTCCGGAGGACGCTCGCGACTTGCCGGTTTTCGTGTGGATCCATGGCGGCTCGTTCATATGGGGCGCCAGCAGCGAACCGTTCTATGTCGGCGCGGCGCTGGCGCGGCGAGGCGCAGTGGTCGTCAGCATCAACTACCGTCTCGGCGTGTTCGGCTATCTTGCTCACCCGGAACTGAGCGCCGAGTCGCAGGACGGCGTATCCGGCAATTACGGCCTGCTCGACCAGATCGCCGCGCTGCGGTGGGTCAAGGAGAATATCTCAGCTGTCGGCGGCAACAGGGACAATGTGACGATCGCGGGCGAATCCGCCGGGGCGCTGAGCGTGCTCTACCTGATGGCGTCGCCGGCGGCGCGCGGCCTGTTCCACAAGGCCATCGCGCAGAGCGCCTACATGATCTCGCATCCAGCCCTGAAGGCGAACCTCAACGGCCACGGGCCAGCCGAGAAGGCGGGCGAGAAACTGGCGGCGGCGCTTGGCCGGCAGTCAATCGCCGAGATGCGCGAGATGGATGCCCAGACATTGGCGAACGAGGCGCTGAAGGCCGGTTTCGAGCCGCTCGGGACGATCGACGGTCAGATACTGCCGGCACAACTCGTTGATGTTTTCGAGCGCGGCGAGCAGGCGAATGTTCCGCTGATCACAGGGTTCAACAGCGGAGAGATCAGGTCGCTGCCCTTCCTTCTACCGCCGCTTCCGGCGACACCCGAGCATTATGAAGCGGAGATCCGGATGCGCTACGGCGATCTCGCCGAAACCTATCTCAGGCAATACCCGGCGGACGACATGCGAGAGAGCACGCTCGCCGGCATTCGCGACACGCTTTACGGGTGGACGACGGCGAAGCTGGGCGAGGCCCAGAAGGCCGTTGGAGCGCCGTTCTACGCCTATTACTTCGACCACATTTATCCCGCTGCCACCGCGGCCGGGCTGGAGGGCTTCCACGCCTGTGAACTGCCTTATCTGTTCGACACGCTGAAGAGCACGCCGCCTTTGTGGCCCGACATTCCGGCAACCGAGACTGAGGCGGCGCTGTCGCGGGTGATCGGCGACTACTGGATATCCTTCGCCCGCGACGGCGTGCCTAGTGCAACCGGGGCGCCGGACTGGCCGGCCTTCGACGACGCAGGCGGCCACATCCGTTTCGCGGGTACGGCGCGCGCGGAAGACGACCTGCTGCCGGGGATGTTCGCGCTCAACGATGCCGTGATCGGCAGACGCCGGGCGGCGGGCGACACTCCGTGGAACTGGAATGTCGGAGTCGCCGCGCCCGAGGGGCAGGCGGAGGTGTCGCGGTGATGCCGGATGGCGCCATGCAGCCCTATGCGCTGACGGTCGACAAGTTCATCGACCATGCCGCGAAATGGCATTCCGAAACGGACGTAGTAACTGCCCGCGCGGATGGGTCAGTCACGCGCATCGGATACGCTTCGCTGCGCGAGCGCGCCTTGCTGGTCTCCGGTGCCCTTGCCGGCATGGGCATTCGCCCCGGCGACCGGGTGGCGACGCTGGCATGGAACAGCCAGGCGCATATGGAAGCCTGGTACGGCATCATGGGCATGGGCGCCGTCTGCCACACGCTCAACCCGCGACTTACGCCCGAGCAATCGGCCGCCATGTTGCGCCAGTCCGAGGCGGAGATCGCGATCGTCAGCGCGGACCTTCTGCCGCTCGCCCGGGAAATTGCATCGGGCGCGCCGCTGAAGCGCATCCTTTTGATCGACGGCGATGACACGGGCAGCGATGTCGAGTCGCTCGAAGCGCTGCAGCAAGCGGCGAGCCCCTACGGCCAATGGGGCGGGTTCGACGAGCATATAGCGTGCGGCCTCTGCTTCACCTCGGGAACCACCGGGCAGCCCAAGGGCGTGACCTACACCCACCGCTCCACCTACCTGCACACATTGCGGCTGCTGCAGGCAGACGTCATGGCAATCACCGCCAGCGATACGGTCATGCCAGTGGTGCCCATGTTTCACGCCAGCGCCTGGGGCATGCCGTTTGCTGCGCCGGCGGCAGGCGCGCGACTGGTTCTGCCCGGACGCATGACAGACGGCGCGAGCCTGGCAAGGCTGATCGCAGCCGAAGGCGTTACCATCGCGGCGGCGGTGCCGACCGTATGGCTCGGTCTGGTCGAGCATCTGGAGGCGCAGGGAGGCGATGTCCCCTCGCTCAGGCGGGTCATTGTCGGGGGGTCGCCCATGCCTCCCGCTTTGATGACACGCATCGAAGACCGTCTCGGGGTTGCAGTCCAAACCAGCTGGGGCATGACGGAGCTTTCTCCTCTGGGCACCATCGCGCCGCCAAATCTGGAGGAGCGCGAAGCGGGACTGTCGGGCCGGCCTGCTCTGGGTGTCGACCTGCTGCTGACCGACGCGGAAGGCCGCGCCTTGGCGCAACAGCGCGAGGAGGAAGGGCATCTGCGGGTGCGCGGCGCGTCTGTTGTCGAGCGCTATTTGGGACAGGGCGAGCCTGCGACCGACGCGGACGGATGGTTCGATACCGGCGATCTCGCCAGGATAGACCGCCAAGGCAATCTGGTGATCACGGGGCGGTCGAAGGACCTGATCAAATCCGGCGGCGAATGGATCAATCCGACCGAGATCGAGTCGATCATCAGCGAGCTGCCGCAGGTTTCGCTGGCAGCCGTCGTCGGGCGTGCCGATCCGAAATGGGGCGAACGTCCCATACTGCTTGTCGAATTGCGCAACGACGGGGACGTCAGCGACAACGAGTTGCTGGCGCCGCTGCAGGGCAGGGTCGCGCCCTGGTGGGTGCCGGACAAGGTGGTGCGATTGCCAAAAATGCCCACCGGAGCCACAGGCAAGGTGGACAAAATGGCGCTTCGCTCGCAATACGGGCAGATATAGAAGCCGGTATTTGGTGCGCCGATATGAATTCGGCGGCGCAATACCAGTCACGAAATATCCGAGGGGCGCGGTTTGAGCGGACAGAAGACAGTACGCCGCAAGGCATCCACCAAGGCGGAACAGCGGGCCGAGATGATCGAGCAGATACTCGACGCGGCCGAGCTGTTGTTCTCAAAGCACGGCCTCTACGGCGTGACCCTGAAGGACGTCGCCAAGGAGGTGGGCGTCCATCACACCCTCATCAACTACTATTTCGATGACAAGAAGGCCCTGTTCGACCAGGTGTTCGCGCGCCGCGCCGTGGTGACCAGCGAGCGGCGCATGAGGATGCTGACCGAGTACGAGAATGCCTGCGCCGGCAAACCAACGGTCGAGGGCGCGCTGCGCGCCTTCCTGGATACCGATCTCGACCTCTACATCGAGGGCGGCGAAGGCTGGAAGAACTATGGCGCACTCGCTTCCCAGGTCGCCAATACCCCCGAATGGGGCGCGGCGATGATGGACGAACACTTCGATCCCGTAGTGCTGAGGCTGATTGATCTCCTCAAGCGGGCGCTGCCCGGCTGCGCCGACGAGGACATTTTCTGGGGTTATCATTTCGTCAGCGGCGCCCTGATGCTGACGCTCGCGCGCACCGGCCGCGTCGACAAGCTCTCCGGCGGGATCTGCCGATCCGACGACTATGCGGCCGTCAAAGAGCGCATGTCGACGTTCATGGCGGCGGGCTTTCTCTCCATCTGCGCCGGAGAACGCCGCACTTCATAAGACGCCGCACAAAGCAGGGTCGCGCGTGGCCCGGTCTTCGAACAATCGCTTGCGCGCATCTAATTAATTATCTAGTGAGTGAGTAACTGAAAGAGTAGCGGGTGGAGCGTTGAAAACAGAACTGCAGGGGAGAGTGGCCGTCGTAACCGGGGCCGGCGGCGGGCTTGGCCGGACGCACGCTCTGGAGCTTGCCAGGCTGGGCGCCAAGGTGCTCGTCAACGATATCAACCTTGCAGCGGCCAATGCCGTTGCAGGCGAGATTGCCGCCGGCGGTGGCGACGCCTTCGGCTTTGCCGCGTCGGTAACCGACGAAAGTTCGACTGCCGCGATGGTCGAGCAGGCAGTGCAGCGCTGGGGCAGCGTCGACATCCTCATCAACAATGCCGGCATCCTGCGCGACAGGAGCTTCGCCAAGATGACGCTGTCCGAGTTCCGGGATGTCGTCGATGTCCACCTGATGGGATCGGTGATCTGCACCAAGGCAGTGTGGGAACAGATGCGCGAACAGCGACACGGCAGGATCGTGATGACGACGTCGTCGTCCGGCCTGTTCGGCAATTTCGGTCAGGCCAATTACGGCGCCGCGAAAATGGCGCTGGTCGGCCTGATGCAGACGCTGGCGATCGAGGGCGAGAAGTACAACATCAAGGTCAACTGCCTTGCGCCGACGGCGGCCACCGCGATGACGGACGGGCTGCTCAGCGAGGAGGAGACCGCGCGGCTCGCGCCGGAATATGTGAGCGTCGGCCTGCTGGCGCTCGTCGGTGACGATGCGCCGACGCGGGCGATCCTGTGCGCCGGGGCGGGCCACTTCGCGCGATCCAACATCACATTGACGCAAGGCTTCCATGCAGGGAGCGGGCGCGATGCCGCGCAGCGCGTCGCAGGCGCGTGGGACGCGATCTCGGACCGGTCGGATGAACTCGTACCCGCCTCCGGGCTTCTGCAGCGGGAGCGCGAACTGGCGAGCGGAATGAGAAACCAGGCGTAGCGGACCGACGCGACCGGGTGGGGCGACGGCTGTCCAGGCCGTCTGACGGGTGCGTGGGGGACGATGGGATGGGGACCTCGGAATGAGCAGTGCCGACCGGGCAGCATTCAGCCAGGAGAAGATCGTTCTGACGATCGCCGCCGCCATGTTCGTGGCCTTCTCGCTGCTGCTCGACGGTTTCTTCACCGCCGGCAACATCGTTTCGCTGGTGCAGAACGTGTCGATCCTCGGCGTGCTCGGCGTCGGCATGGCGCTGACGATCATCGGCCGCGGCATCGATCTGTCGATGGTCGCCAACATGGCGATTTCGGTTGCCTGGGTTCTCTTCCTCGCCAATGGCGGGACGCCGCTACCGCTGGCGATCCTCTGCGGCCTCGCATTCTGTCTCACGGTCGGCCTGCTCAACGGCATCCTGATCGCCTATCTCGAAATCCCCGCGATCTTTGCGACGCTGGCCATGGGCACCGCCGTCTACGGCTTCGGGCAGTCTATGCTCATCGAAGGCGACGTCATCTTCGTGCCGCGCACTGAGGCGTGGTTCAAGGCGATCGGCGGTTCGACCATCATGGGCATCCCGAGCCCGGTCATCTGGTTCGCGGCAATCGGAGCGGCGGTTGCCGCCTTGCTCGGCTTCACCCGGCCAGGCCGGTTCATCTTCGGCATGGGCGACAACCCGCTCGCCGCGCGCATCACCGGCGTGCCGATGCGGCCGATGATGGTGGCGCAATATGTTGCGTCCTCCCTGATCGCCTTCGCCGCCGGCGTTTTCACCGCGACCCTGGTCGATTCCATGAACACGCGGGTCGCCGCCTCGACGCTGATCTACGACGTGATCCTGGTCGCGGTGATCGGCGGTATCGGCCTATCGGGCGGCAAGGGCGGCGTGCGCAATGTCGTCGTCGGCACCCTGCTGATCGGAACACTACTCAACGGCATGACGATCATGGACGTGCCCTACACGGTCCAGAACATCGTCAAGAGCCTGATTTTGCTCGTCGCCATCGTAACGGATTCGATCCTGAACCCGCGCGACGAACAGACCTCGCAGCAGGGGGACATCTGACGTCTCCGCGAGGAAAGGAACTGAAGCGTCATTCATGGGAGGAACAGCAATGAGCTTGAGAAAACTAGTCATCACGGCGTCGGCCGCACTCGGCATGGTTGCCGCGGCTGGTGTCGCAAATGCCGAACGGCCCGACGACGGCCAATGGGGCGCCACGGCGGAATCGCTCAGGGGCAAGACCGTCGCCTATGTGCCGATCGCCATGGGCTTCGACCTGACCCAGGCCTGGGCGGCCGCGCTGGAGCACTCGGCAAAGGAGTGGGGCTTCGAACTGACGATCCGCGATCCCAACTGGGACCCGGCCGCAGGCGTGCAGGCCCTTTCGCAGCTGATCGACGAGAAGCCCGACATGATCGTCGTGCAGCCCGCCGATCCGCAGTCCTATGTCCGGCTTCTGAAGAAGGCCGTCGATTCCGGCATCAGGGTCGTCGAGATCAACATGAAATCTCTGACGACGACCGACGCCTATGTCGGCGCGGACTGGTACGGCATCGCCAGCCAGGGCATGGACCTACTCCACAATTACTGCGCCAAGGGCAACGGCCAGTCCGGCAAGATCGCGCTGATCAGCGGTACGCCGACCAATCCCGGCATGATCATCGGCATGCAGGCGATCAATGACGGTCTCGAGAGGTACAAGGACGACCTCGAACTCGTCGCCAACCAGTCCGCCGATTTCGACCCGACCAAGGCGCATGCGATCGCCACTACCATCCTGAAGCAGCATGACGACCTTTGCGGCTTCTATGGCGTATGGGACGGCCAGGACGTCGGCACCGCGGCGGCGATCAAGGAAGCAGGCAAGACCGGTGAGGTCGTGCTTGTTTCCTCAGGCGGCGGACGCCTCGCGGCCGCTTGCGATAACATCGCCAACGACAATTTCACCGCCTATCTCAGCTATGACGGACGGGGGCAGGGCCGTGACCTTGCCGCCGTGGTGAAGATGCTGCTGCAGGACACCGACGGCACACCGGCATCGAGCCCGTTCGGCCTCTATAGCCCGGTCACCGCCCTGACCAAGGACAACATGGATGGGGCCTGCTGGACGATCGACGACATCAAGGCCAACGGTCCCTGATCGATCGGTAGCAGCTGTGCGGCGCCACCCGAGGGGGTCGGGTGGCGCCGCCAACATCTCTTGCGCGGGAATTGATACATGGCGACGTCGGAGACCTATGCGCGCTGGCGCACCCGGCTTGTGCCCGACCACATCGTCGGCGAGATTCTCTCCAAGAACTGGATCGACAACGCCATACCAGTGTTCATGCTGGTCCTCGCGATCTGCGTTTTCGGCTCGATCATTCCCAATTTCTTCCTGTTCGGAAACCTGACGGACGAGGGCCGCGAGTTCGGCGAACTGGCGCTTGTCGTTCTGGGGATGACGGTCGTGTTGCTTGCCGGAGGTATCGACCTCTCGGTCGGATCGACCTTCGCGCTGGCGAACTTCGTCACGCTGGCGCTGATCAACTGGTTCGACTGGCCGGCCGGTCTGGCAATCGGGTGCGCGCTGCTCGCCGGGGCGCTGGTCGGACTGCTCAACGGGTTCCTGATTGGCTACCTGCGGCTTCGCGCATTCCTGACCACGCTTGTCACACTCATCGTGGTGCGCGCGATCGTCGATACGCTGGTGCTCAGCTATTCCAGCAAGGTCGTCGTGCCACTGGGTTACTCCGCCTTCTGGGAATATCTCAGCTACGAGGACGTCTACGGCGTCCCGGTCGCATTCATCGTCGCCGCCGTGCTTGCCGTCGCCGCCCATGTCTTCCTGACGCGACTGCGCCCCGGCTGGCGCATCCTCGCCGTCGGCGGCTCGCGCCGCTCGGCCTACAATGCCGGCCTGCCGGTGCGGCGCATCGTGGCTGGAACCTATGTTCTCTCCGGCGTTCTCGCGGCCGCGGGCGGTGTGTTCTACGCCTCCCGGCTCGGAGCCGCGACGGCAACCACAGGCGTCGGACTTGAAGTGGCCGCGCTGACGGCAGCCGTTCTCGGCGGGGTCAGCCTCGGAGGCGGTCGCGGGTCTGTGACGAAGGCGCTGCTGGGCGCGGCGACGGTTCTGGTCATCTCCAACAGCCTGATCCAGATGGGCCTCAGAAGCGGCACCAACACGCTGGCGCTCGGCGTCGTGCTTCTGGTGGCGGTGGCCATCGACGTGAAATGGCTGAAGAACCGCTTCAAGCTCCTGTCGCGGGTCTATGTGTCGCCTGCCTATTTCCGCCTGCCGCCGCGTCCCGATGCGACCGAGGGCTCCGGTACGCCCTACGCGTTGAACGACCGGCTGCGAGACGTCGAGCTGATCGGGCTGGGCGAGATTGACGCCGCGGAGGATCCGATCCTCGACATCGACGACCATCTCGATTTCGGCAACCGGCAGGGCGACATCATTCGTTACTTCGGTCCGGACCACAAGAGGTCGGAGGTCTACGCGCATGTCGGCGGAATGCCGCTCGGCATGGCCTTCGACAAGGCCGGTGACCTCGTCTGCTGCGTTGCCGGGATGGGCGTCTACAAGATCGCCCGGGAGACGCGGGAGGTCATCAAGCTAACTGACGAGACCAACAGGTCGTGGTTGTCGATCATCGACGATTCGCGCCTGCGCCTGCCGGACGATCTGGATATCGCGCCGGACGGGCGCATCTATTTCAGCGAGGCCACCGTTCGTTTCGACATGCACGAATGGATGGTCGATGCGCTGGAATCGCGGGGCAACGGCCGCATCATCTGCCACGACCCGCGCGACGGCTCGACCCGCACGGTCCTGTCCGGGATACGGTTTCCCAACGGGATCTGCCTTGCGCATGACGGCAAGTCGATCCTCTACGCATCGACATGGAGCTGCACGGTCGAGCGGTTCTGGCTGGAGGGCGAGAAGAAGGGCCGCACCGAAACGGTTATCGGCAACCTTCCCGGCTATCCCGACAACATCAACCGCGCCTCGGACGGGAATTACTGGATGGCGCTGGTCGGCATGCGCACGCCGACATTCGATCTGGCACTGCGCAAGCCCGGCTTCCGCCGCCGGATGGTGCAGCAGCTGGCGCAGGACGAGTGGCTGTTTCCGCAGATGAATGTCGGCTGCGTCGTGAAGTTCAACGAGCGCGGCGAGGTGATCGACTGCCTGTGGGACCGGCGTGGCGTGAACCATCCGATGATCACGTCGTGCAACGAGCATCGCGGCTATCTCTATCTTGGCGGCATCGTTAACAACCGCGTCGGCCGATACCGCATCGAAGGCGCCGACCCCGACTTCACCAATCAGGGTTCCTACTGGGGGAGCGGCAAGTGATAGCGGCGGCGCGGGACATGTTTCAGCGATGGCGCGGCAGCGGCAGGTATGCCGCGGCCGTGCCGCCGATGGACGGGGTGCTGGGACCCAACCAGCTAATCGAGGAAGCGCCGTTGCTGCTGGAGACGGAAGCGCCCGACAATCTGGTCGCCGATGGCGATCTTTTCCTGTTCTCGACCGGAAACCGTGTCATGCGGCTCGGCCCTGCCGGGCCTGATGCGGCTCCCGAGACGTTCGCGAAGTTCGAGCATCCGGTCAGCGCACTTGCGCTGGCAGCCGATGGCGCGCTAGCGGTCGGGCTCGATAGCGGCGCCATCCACGTCAAGGGCGGACCGCATGACGGCACTGTTCTCCATGAACTCGGCGGGCGCGATATTGTGTGCCCCACGGAGCTGCTTTTCGACAAAGCGGGCTCGCTCCTGGTGGCGCTGGGATCGCAGCAGAATCCACCATCGCGTTGGCGCCACGACCTGATGGAGAAGAACGCCAGCGGTTCTGTCTGGCGGCTTGACCTGGCGAGCGGGGAGCCAAGCTGCATCGCCGATGGCCTGGCCTGGCCCGCTGGAATGCTGGCAGGGCACGACGGCCAGCTGACCGTTTCGGAAAGCTGGCGGAACCGTCTTGTCGATGTGTGCCCCGGCACGAAGCCGAAGGTCTCGCTCTCCGATCTGCCGGGCTACCCCGGACGCCTTTCGCCCGCTTCGGATGGCGGCGCATGGCTATCGGTGTTCGCGCCGCGAAGCCAGCTCGTGGAGTTCGTGCTGCGCGAAGACGACTACCGGTGCACGATGATGGCCGAGGTGGAGCCCGATCTCTGGATCGCGCCATCCTTGACGGCCGCACAATCGTTCCTGGAGCCGATGCAGCTCGGCGGGCTGAAGCAGCTGGGCGTGCTCAAGCCATGGGCGCCGACCCGATCCTATGGCCTCGCGATAGGGCTGGACTGCAAGGGCATGCCGCGCGCGAGTTTCCACAGTCGAGCCGATGGCACTCGCCATGGCATCACCAGCGCCCTGGAGATCGATGGAAGGCTGCTGCTCGCCAGCAAGGGCGGAAACGCGATCGTGTCGATCACGCTCGACGAGCACGGAGCCGCCCGATGACCGCGCTGATCGAAACCCGCTCGATTTCCAAGGCATATCGCGGCGTGCCGGCGGTCAACCAGGTTAGCTTTACGCTCGAGCGCGGCGAAATTCACGCCCTGCTTGGCGAGAACGGCGCCGGCAAGTCGACGCTGACCAAGATGATGGCCGGCGTCGTCCAGCCGACAGGCGGCGAGTTGCTGGTCGACGGGCGAGCTGTCACCTACGCCAATCCGGCCGAAGCGCTGCGCGACGGCATCGTGATGGTTTTTCAGGAGACCAGTCTGGTGCCGTCGATGACGGTGGCGCAGAACCTCTATCTCGGCGACGAAAGTTTCTTCAACCGGCTGCGCGGCCTCTACATCGCCGCCCAGCAGTTCCTGCAGTCGCTGAACTTCAACGTCGATCCATGGGCGACCGTGGCGACGCTCGGCGCGGCCAAGAAGCAGATGGTCGAGATCGCGCGCGCCGTGCGCCAGAATGCGCGGGTCATCATCTTCGACGAACCGACCGCTTCGCTGACGCCGGAGGAAAAGCACCACTTCTTTGCGCTGATCCGCCGGCTGACGGCGCGCGGCGTGTCGATCGTCTTCATCAGCCACGCGCTCGAGGAAGCGCTGCAGATCTCCGATCGCATCACAATCCTGCGCGATGGCGAGCATGTTAGCACGGACCTCGCGGCAAACTTCAGCCGCGAGCGCATCATCCGCGAAATGGTCGGCCGCGACCTGACGGGGGCGCTCTACAGCCGCTCTCGCGCCAGGCTGCCAGGCAAGCCGGCGCTCGACGTGCGCAACCTGTCCATGGGGCAGGCGGTGCGCAACAACTCCTTCACGGTCTATTCGGGGCAGGTGACCGGGGTCTTCGGCCTCATCGGTTCGGGGCGGACCGAGACGGCCAAGATCGTCGCCGGCATCCTCAAGCGCGACTTCTTCCACGGTGGCGAGGTGCGCATCGGGGCCGACCCGGTCCGCTACAGGGTGCCGCGAGCAGCCATTCTAGACGGGGTCTGCTACGTCACCGAGGACCGGAAGCTCGAAGGTTTCTTCGAAACGATGTCGATTGCCGAGAACCTGCAGATGGGCGAGCTGACGGCGCGCTCGCATAGCGGATTTGTTCTGCGCATGGCAGAGATGCAGACACTTGCAGACGAGTGGCGCAATCGGCTCGCCATCCGCTCCGGGGATGCCGACGCGCGCGTGATCGAGCTGTCCGGCGGAAACCAGCAGAAGGTCGTGATCGCCAAATCGCTGGTGCAGAAGCCGAGCGTGATCATCTTCGACGAGCCGACGCGCGGCGTCGATGTCGGCGCGATCGCCGAGATCCACGCCTTGATCAACCGGCTGGCCGACGACGGCCTCGCGGTCATGGTCATCTCGTCGTACCTGCCGGAAATCCTCAATTTGTCGGACCGCATACTCGTCTCGCAGCGTGGGCGCATCGTCGAGGAATTCTCGCCTGAAACTGCGACGCAGGAAAACATCATGTACGCGGCCGTTCACTAGCAGCGGATCGGACCGATGGAGGGCCGGAGGGAAAAGAAACGCTTGCCTGCAAGTCATTAATTATCTAGTGAGTGAATACGTGATGCCGATTGAGGAAGCGGCGACGCGATGACCGGACCTCAGGTGCTTCCGAGCGCTGCAACGAGGAGCCAGAGGCCGGACTGAGAGCAGGCTGGATGGCCGTTTCACTCCGTCGCTGAATTTCAGGGGGAGCGGCAAACCAGGACGCTTCGACAGAGCCCGTTTCTCGCAACGGCATTGGCGGAGTGACAGGCCGGGCTGACCGGCACCAATGACCAGGGAGGAAAGACCAGTGAGAAATCTACTTACTTCGACGGCGCTCGCGTTGACCGTTCTGGCCTCGGCCGGATTGCCGGCCATGGCGCAGGAAACCCTCAAGATCGGCTATGTGGACCCGCTTTCGGGAGGCGGCGCCAGCATCGGCCAGATCGGCATGAACCAGCTCAACTTCATCGCCGACGAGATCAACGCCAAGGGCGGCGTTAACGGCAAGCAGGTCGAGGTCGTCGGTTACGACAACCAGCTCAACCCGCAGATCAGCCTCGTCCAGGTGCAGAAGGCCATCGACGACGGCATTCAGATCATCGTTCAGGGCAATGGCTCGTCGGTCGCTGTAGCGGTGTCTGACTTCGTCACCAAGTACAACGAGCGCAATCCGGGTGCCAACATCGTCCACCTCAATTACGCAGCGATCGATCCGGTCCTGACCAACGAGAAGTGCAGCTACTGGCACTTCACCTGGGATGCGAGCGCCGACATCAAGATGGAAGCGCTGACCAACTTCATCAAGGAGGATCAGAACCTCCAGAAGGTCTACCTCATCTCGCAGGACTATTCCTTCGGCCACGCTGTGGCAGGTGCGGCGAAGCGGATGCTGGAGGCCAAGCGGCCTGACGTCGAGATCGTCGGCGACGAATATCACCCGCTGGTCAAGATCACCGACTTTGCACCTTACGTCGCCAAGATCCAGGCCTCCGGAGCCGATACGGTGATCACCGGCAACTGGGGCCAGGACCTCGCGCTGCTGATCAAGGCGGCCGGCCAGGCGGGGCTCGATGTCAACTGGTACACGCTCTACGCCGGCGGCGCCGGCGCACCGACCGCCATCAAGCAGGCCGGTCTCGAGAACAAGGTGTTCCAGATCAATGAGGGCATCAACAACCAGGGCTACGGTCCGGCAGAGGAGCGCGCGGGCGCGCTGATGAGCCGGTTCTCGGATGCACCTGTCTACTATCCCCGCATGTTCAACATGATGGACATGGTGTTCGCGGCGATCGAGGAAGCCGGTTCGGACGACCCGGGTGATTTCATACCGAAGCTCGAAGGCATGAAGCACGACAGCTTCGCCGCCGGCGACGAGGGCTTCATGCGGGCCGACGATCACCAGTTCTTCCAGCCGCTTTACATCTCGACGCTTGGCGCGCTCGAGGACGGCCAGAAGTTCGACGAGGAACACACCGGCTGGGGCTGGAAGATGGCGGCTGCGGTGCCGACCGAATCCACCCTGCTGGAAACGACGTGCGAGATGGAGCGGCCCTGACCGTGGCCGTCGGGGCGGCCTTCGGGTCGCCCCCATCCTCCCCTCGAACTGGCACAGTGGCGCCGGAGCCTGATCCGTGATCGAAATCATCGTCGTATCGACGCTCAACGGCGTTCTATACGGAATGCTGCTGTTTCTGATGGCGAGCGGACTCACCGTCATCTTCAGCATGATGGGCGTGCTCAATCTGGCCCATGCCAGCTTTTACATGCTGGGCGCCTTCTTCGGCTTCGAGATTACGCGCAGGATCGGCTTCTGGCCCGCGCTGGTGGTCGCGCCGCTCCTTGTAGGGGCGATCGGCATGGCCGTCGAACGCTACGGGCTGCGCCGTGTCCATAGCCACGGGCACGTGGCGGAGTTGCTTTTCACCTTCGGACTCACCTTCGTCATCAAGGAAGTGGTCGAGATGATCTGGGGCAAGCTGCCGGCGGACTACCGGGTGCCCGGCTCGCTCGACTTTGCCGCATTCACGCTGTTTTCCAGCGACTACCCGGCGTTCCGGCTTTTCGTGCTTCTGGTCTCGATCGCAATCTTCCTGGCGCTGCTTCTCGTCATCAAGCGTACGCGTATCGGCCTTATCGTACAGGCGGCTCTCACCCATCCCGGCATGGTCGGGATGCTCGGACACAATGTCGACCGCATCTTCATGCTGGTCTTCGGTGTCGGGGTTGCGCTTGCCGCCGTTGCCGGCGTCATCGCCGGACCGATCCTGATCACCCAGTCGAACATGGCTGGGCTGCTCGGGCCTATCTTGTTCGTCGTCGTTGTCGTCGGCGGTCTCGGCTCGCTGGGCGGCGCGTTTGCGGCCTCGCTGCTGATTGGTCTCGTGCAGACTTTCGCCGTGGCGTTCAACGTCTCGCTCGCCGACCTGTTCGGCTCTACCGCGGCGGGTGAGGTTCTGTCGGTATGGCTCAGCGACATCTGGCGGGTCACGGTCGCGCAGGTCGCCCCGATCCTTCCCTATCTGCTGCTCGTGCTAATCCTCATCTTCAGACCGCGCGGCCTCATGGGGACGCGGGACACATGAGCGAGGCAACAGTGATTTCCCGGTCGGTCCGAGCCAGCCGCGGCGGTCTCACGGCCTATGCGATATGGCTGGCACTGGCCCTGGCACTCCTGCTGCTACCGCAGCTGTTTCCTTCAAGGCTCGCGCTGTCGACCATGAGCCTGATGGGGACGATGATCATCTTCGCGCTGTCCTACAACATGCTGCTCGGCCAGACGGGGCTGCTTTCTTTCGGCCACGCCGTGTTCTTCGGTCTCGGCGGCTATTTCTGCGTCCATGCGCTCAACCTCGCCGGCGACTATGGATGGCCGATACCTCTGCCGATCTTCCCCCTCGTCGGCGCGCTGGGCGGGCTCACCTTTGGCGTGTTGTTCGGCGCGGTCGCCACCAAGCGGGCCGGCACTGCCTTTGCCATGATCACGCTCGGCATCGGAGAACTCGTGGTCTCGCTGGCGCTGATCCTCAGGCGCTTCTTCGGCGGCGAGGAGGGCATCACCACCGACCGAACGGATGTGCTCAGCTTCTTCGGTTACAGCTTCGGGCCGCAGAGCCAAGTCTACTATCTCGTAGCGGCGTGGTGCTTCATTTCGGTCGCTGCCATGTATGCCGTGACGCGCACGCCGTTCGGCCGCATCTGCAACGCCGTGCGCGACAACCCGCAGCGCACGGCCTTCATCGGCTACGACATGGGCACCGTGCGCTTCATTGCCTTCAGCCTGGCGGGTCTTTTCGCAGGCATCGCGGGCGGTCTTTCGGCCATCAATTTCGAGATCGTCAACGCGGCGCAGATGGGCGCGGTCGAGTCCGGCTCGGTCATCCTGATGACCTATATCGGCGGGGTCGGCAATTTCGCCGGGCCGATCATCGGCGCAATCCTGGTCACATGGCTCCAGCTTGTGCTGAGCGACGCCACTCAGATATGGCCGCTCTATGTGGGACTTCTGTTCATCGGCATCGTGATGTTCGCACCCGGCGGCATCGCCGGCATGCTGGCCATGCAGGGCCCGGTGATCGCGGCGGGCAAGCTCCACCGCGTCGCACCCTACTATCTGCTTGCCGCCATACCGGGGGCGATTGCGGTGATCGGCCTCAGCATCCTCGCGGAAACCAGCCATCAGTTCAGCATCCGCGCCGCCTATGGCCCGTCGATCACCCTCTATTCGCTGCCATTCGACGTGACCTCGCCGCTGCCCTGGATCGTGGGACTGGTGCTGGCGGCGGGAGGCGTGTGGCTCTTCCTGCGTGCCGCCAGGCTGGCGCGCAACGCCTATGAAGAAGCAATTGCCGGAGGCGCGGCATGAACGACGGCGTGGTTCTGGAACTGTCCGGCCTGTTCAAGAGCTTCGGCGCAACCGAGATCATTCGCGGCGTCGACCTCGAAGTGCGCACCGGAGAGCGGCATGCAATCATCGGCCCCAACGGCGCCGGCAAGTCGACTCTGTTCAATCTCGTCAGCGGACATCTTTCGCCGAGCGCGGGTTCGATCCGGCTGCGCGGCGAGGAGATCGCTGGCATGGCACCGCAACTGATCAACCGGCGCGGACTGTCGCGGAGTTTTCAGATCACCAATATCTTTCCGCGGCTGTCGGTCTGGGAAAACGTTCGGTGCGCCACGCTGTGGGCGCTGGGCTACAAATATTCCTTCTGGCGTTCGATTGACGGTCTTGATGACGTGAATGCAAGAACGGAAGAGATTCTGACGGAGATCGACTTGCTCGACCGCTGGCGCACGCCGGCCGGCGTGCTGACCTATGGCGAGCAGCGGGCGCTCGAAATCGGCCTGACGATTGCCGGCAACGCCGATGTCATATTGCTGGACGAACCGACCGCCGGCATGAGCCGCGCAGAGACTGAACGCGTCGTCGCACTGATCCGCAAGGTGAGCGAGCAGCGCGTGCTGCTGATGATAGAACACGACATGCATGTGGTGTTCGACCTGGCCGACCGCATCTCCGTTCTCGTCTATGGCGAGATCATCGCTTCCGACACGCCGGAGCGGATCAAGAGCAATGCCGCGGTCCAGCAGGCCTATCTCGGAACGGAAGCCGCGTGATGCTGAGTGTTCGCGGCCTGCACGCCTATTACGGCAAGAGCCACATCCTGCAGGGGGTCGATCTCGACGTCGGCGACAACGAGATCGTCAGCATTCTGGGGCGAAACGGTGTAGGCCGGTCGACGACGCTCAAGGCGATCATGGGCGACCCGCAGCCGGCGGGGGAGATCACCTTCAAGGGTGGCGCGATCACCGGCCGCAAGCCGCATGAGATCGCTCATCTCGGCATCGGCTTCGTGCCCGAGGAACGGGCAATCTTTCCCTCGCTCACCGTCGAGCAGAACCTGCTGCTGGGCGTCAAGAACGCGCGGCGGGATAGCCGCTGGAGCCTCGACGAGACGTGGAAGCTCTTCCCGCAGCTCAAGGAACGCGCCGACGCTCCAGGCGGTGCCCTGTCGGGCGGCGAACAGCAGATGCTCACCATGTGCCGGACCCTCATGGGCAACCCGGACCTGATCATGGTGGACGAGCCGACCGAGGGCCTGGCGCCGCAAATGGTGGAACGCATAGGCGAACTCCTTCAGGAGATCGCGCGCCGCGGCATCTCGATCCTGCTGGTCGAGCAGCGTCTGGTGATCGCGATGCGGATTTCGCACCGTGTCTATGTGATGGGCCACGGCCAGATGGTCTTTGAGGGGACGCCGGCCGAACTCACGGCTGCAGAGAACATCCGCCACGAATGGCTTGAGGTCTAGCGGCGCGACCTGCGGTCAGCCGTCACAATAGGCAATCAATTCGAACGGGTTCAGCTGTGGCGGCCGAGGTCGCGCGGCCGGATTCCGTATTTGCGGCGGAACATCGTGCTGAAATGCGCCGAGCTGTTGAAGCCGTGATCGAAGGCGATCGAGGTGATCGAACGGCCGTCGCGCTTGGAAATCAGGTCGTAGCAGCGCTGCAGGCGCCGGGTCCAAAGCCAGTCGGAAACCGACATGTCGCACTGGCGGAACAGTAGGTGCAGATAGCGCAGCGACATGTTGTTGGCGTGGGCAATCCGCTCCAGCGTCAGGTTCGGTTCCGACAGATGTTCCTCGATCCACAATTGCACCGAACGCAGCCTCGCGCGCTGGACTGAACCTTCCAGTGTCGGGATCTCGTTTTCGCTGGCCATCAGGGCCAGCGCGACGATGTCGATGAGCTGCGTGCCGAGACCGCCGCGCAGTTCGTCCTTGACGTTGTCGCTCTCGGTGGCGAGCGCGGCGCAGAACTCGGTCGCGATCCTGCCGAGCCCGAGCGTACTGTTGATGTCGGCCGATATCGGCACGATGCCCTTCGGAAAGCGCTGCGCGAGCTCCTCGGTCGGGATCTCGAGATAGAAGGCGCGGCCTTCGCCGATGCACTGTAGCTCGTACTGTTCGCTGGCGCTGAAAATGGCGCCTCGCGCCGCGTTGGACGAGTGGACAGCTTCCCGCTGGAGCACGTTGACGCTGCCGCTCTGAAGGAAGTGGACGTAGTAGCAGTCCTTGTCGAGCTTTGCGAGGTGACGCCGGTTGCGGTTGATCCGCTGCTCCGAAACAAGGATGTCGGTGAGCACAACGTCGCCGAACTTCGTCTCGCGAATGAAGCCCTTGTAGTTCTCCGGATCGGTGGCCGCGACCTCGACATTCACGTAGACGTCGCAGATAGCGTCGCGCCACGAAGCATAGCGCTTGTTCGGCGCCAGCGTGCTCGTGTCGAACACGAGATCCATGGGCTCCTCCACCCTTGATCGGCGCCAGTCCAAAGCGGATGTGACTGTGGTCTAGCTGTTCCGCCTCGCATGCCTGGCGTCGAGTTCCCCAGAACCTCCTTGGTACCATAGTTGCAGCGTTTTCAGCAAGTTGGCGGGCCATTGCACGCTCAAGCAAGTCGCATGCGCGCCTGAAAAAGAAGTTCGCTCACACGCGCGATAGCGTGTGTGCCGATGACCGGGCCCAGGAGGCGCGGCATCGGGAGGGAAGATGGGCTATCTGGGGCGTCCGACGCAGGAGAAGATCGTATTCGCGCTCGCCGCGGCGCTCTGCATTGGCTTCGCCCTGTTCCTGCCGGGCTTCCTGACCGCCAACAACCTTCTCAATCTCGTCCGCAGCGTCTCGATCCTAGGCGTTCTTGGGGTCGCCATGGCGCTGGTTGTCATCGGGCGCGGGATCGACCTGTCGCTGGTCGCCACCATGGCGATCTCGGTCGGGTTGACGATGCAGCTTCTCGCGACCGGGCTGCCGCTCGCCGAGGCAGTGGCGATAGGCATTCTGTTCTCCCTGCTGGTCGGGGCGGTCAACGGATTCCTGATCGCTTATGTCGAGATCCCCGCGATATTCGCGACGCTCGCGATGGGGACGCTGATCTACGGATTCGGGAAGTATTTCCTGTTCCAGCTCGACGTTCTCTACTTGCCGGATGCTCACCGCTATTTGCTCTGGCTGGGCCAGGGCTATGTGCTGGGCGTACCGGTTCCGATCATCGTCTTTGCAGCAGTCTGTCTGCTCGCCCATCTGTTCCTGACCTTTACACGGCCGGGCTGGTACCTTCGGGCGGTGGGTGACAATCTGGCCGCGGCGCGCATCGCAGGCGTTCCGGCGCGCCCGATCATCGTCACGCAATACATGATCTCGTCGCTGATCGGCTTCGTGGCGGGCATGGTGACGGCCGCGTCCGTCGCCAGCATGAACACCCGCATCGCCAATTCGACCTACGTCTACGACGTCATCCTAGTCGTTGTTCTCGGCGGCATCGGCCTGTCGGGCGGACGCGGCAGCGTGCGCAACGTCATCGTCGGCACGCTGCTGATCGGCGTCCTGCTGAACGGCATGACCATCATGGACGTGCAGTACACGCTGCAGAACGTGATCAAGAGCGTGATCCTGCTTTCGGCAATCGTCATCGACACCTTTCTCAACCCCCGTGACGAGCAGACCGCTCAGCAAGGGGACATCTGAAATCACTCAAGGGAGGAAACCATGAGAATGTTCAAGACAGGCATCACCCTGGCGGCGCTGGCCGTCATCGGCGCGGGGGCCGCATTCGCCCAAGGCATCGACGACCCGACACGCGAACCTTTCTATTCGGCGCTTGAGGGCAAGAGAGTCGCGTTCGTTCCGGTCGCCATGGGCTTCGACCTCACCGAAGGCTGGGCGGCGGGAATACGCAGTCAGCTTGAGCCGCTTGGCGTCACGTTCGAAATACGCGATCCGAGCTGGAACACCGACGCCGGCGCTCAAGCGATCACCTCGCTGATCTCCGAGAAGCCCGACGCGATGGTGATCCACAATCCTGACGTCCAGTCATATGCGCGGCTGCTCAAGAGAGCCGAGGAAGCCGGCATCTACGTCATCCAGGTCAATATGAACTCGGCCTATTCGACCGACGCCTATGTCGGTACCGACTATGTCGGCCTTGGCGAGAAGATGGCGCACCGGCTGATCGACGAGTGTTCGCCGGACAATGGCGGCAGCGGCAAGGTCGCGGTCGTCCAGGGCGTGCTGACAGCAGCGGCCAGCGCCTATCAGATGCAGGGCATCAGCAACGTGTTTGCCGATCACCCGGAGATGCAGATCGTTTCCAATCAGGCGGCCGACTGGGACGGCACCAAGGCGCGCAACATCACGTCCACCGTCATCCAGCAGCACCCCGACCTGTGCGGCGTCGTCGGGTTCTGGGACGTCATGGATCTCGGTACCGGCGCTGCTATCCAGGAGTCAGGCAAGGACATCTTCCTGATCACCTCGGGCGGCGGCAACAAGACCGCGTGCGATGGGCTTGAAAACGGCACCTATTCGGAGGTCGTCAGCTACGACGTTCCGGGCCAGGCGCGCGACATCGCGACCATGATCGAGCACCTGCTGCAGCACGGCCAGGCGCCGGGTTCGGTCAAGAGCACGCTGTTCTCGCCGCTCACCTTCATGACCAAGGACAATATAGGGCCGGGCTCCTGTTGGACGCTCGAAGGCCAGAACTGACCTGAGACGCATACCGGCCGGCGCTTCCTCTCGGCGGCGCCGGCAGCCTTTTCCATTGAGCAGCAGAATCGATGTCCTACTCCGACACCTTCGCATATTGGCGCTATCGGCTTGTGCCCGACCACATGCTCGGCGAACTGCTGAGCAAACGGTGGATCGACAACGCGATTCCGCTGCTCGTCCTGATTTTCGTCGTTTCGCTTTTCGGTTCGCTGATCCCTGACTTCTTCGGTTCGGCGAATGTCACCAATCTTTCGCGCCAGTGGGGAGAATTCGGCCTGATCGTGCTCGGCCTCATGATCGTGATGGTGGCCGGCGGCATCGATCTCTCGGTGGGATCGACGTTCGCGCTTGGCAACATCGTGGCGCTGACGCTGCTCAACGTCGCCGAACTGCCGATGCCCGTCGTGGTCGCGGCGACGCTGGCCGTGGGTGCGACAGTAGGGCTGGTTAACGGCGTGCTCGTCGGCTTCCTGCGGCTGAGGGCATTTCTGACGACGCTGGTGACGCTCATCATCGTCCGCGCCATCGTCGACATGCTGCTGCTGAAATATTCGGTGCGCATCGCGGCGGCATTTCCGGACTCCGACGCCTGGTACTATCTGGGCGAAGGCTTCCTGCTCGGCATACCCTTCAGTGCATTCGCGGCAGGTGTGGTCGCCATCGTCGCGCACCTCGTTCTGAGCCGATCACGGATGGGCTGGCATGTCCTGGCGACTGGCGGTTCGCGCCGGTCGGCGCACAATGTCGGCATCCCGGTGCGACGGGTCATCTGCAGTACCTATGTGATCTCCGGCATGCTCGCGGCGCTGGCCGGCGTGCTGTTCGCATCGCGGCTCGGCGGGGCGGGCGCCGACACCGGCATCGGCCTCGAGATTGCCGCGCTGACCGGTGCGGTGCTGGGGGGCAACTCGCTCGGCGGCGGCCGCGGCTCGGCGGCGAAGGCGCTGATCGGCTCGATCAGCGTCATGATCATCGTCAACAGCCTGCTGCGTCTCGGTGTTACCTCGGGCGCAAACTCACTGCTGCTCGGTATCCTGCTTCTCGCTGCCGTCGCCATCGACGTGCGCTGGCTCAAGAACCTCAACAAGGTGCTTTCGAAGGTCTATGTGTCGCCGGCTTTCGCGGCATTGCCCAAAGCGCCTGGAACGGATCCCTCGTCGCCATACGCGATCAACGACAAGCTCGGCGGTGTCGAGCTCATAGGGCTGGGCGAGATCGATGGGCCCGAGGATGTCATCCTCGATGCCGACGACAACATCTATGCCGGCAACCGCACCGGCGACATCATCCGCTTCTTTGCGCCGGACTACACGCGGCACGAGGTCTATGCCCATGTCGGAGGACGACCGCTCGGCATGGCCTTCGCGAAGGACGGCTCGCTGCTTGTCTGCATCGGCGGCATGGGTCTCTACCGCGTCACTCAAGAGCGCGACATTGAGAAGCTGACCGACGAGACGAACCGCTCCTGGGTGTCGATCATCGACGACTCGCGCCTGCGGCTAGCCGACGACCTCGACATCGCGCCAGACGGGCGGGTCTTCTTCTCCGAGGCCACGGTCCGATACGAGATGCACGAATGGCCGGTCGACGGGCTGGAGTCCCGCGGCAACGGCCGGATCGTCTGTTACGACCCGAGCAGCCGCACGACGCGTACCGTTCTCAAGAACCTGAAATTCCCCAATGGCATCTGCATGACGCATGACGGGGAGTCCTTCCTGTTCGCCGAGACCTGGGCCTGCACCGTCTCCCGCTATTGGTTCGCCGGCGCGAAGAAGGGAACGGTCGAAACGATACTGCCGGAGCTCCCCGGCTACCCCGACAACATCAACCGCGCGTCCGACGGCACCTTCTGGCTGGCGCTCGTCGGCATCAGGACGCCGTCGCTCGATCTTGCGCTGAAGATGCCTGGCTTCCGTCGGCGTATGGCACGGCGCATCGCCCCCGACGAATGGCTCTACCCCAACATCAACACCGGCTGCGTGGTGCGGTTCACGGAGACAGGTGAGGTGCTCGACGTGATGTGGGATCGCGCCGGCGACAACCATCCGATGATTACGTCAATGCGGGAGCACAAGGGGCACCTCTACATCGGTGGCATCCTCAACAACCGGATCGGCAAGCTGAAGCTCGATGGAGCCGACGAGAGCTGGACCGGCCCCGAATCCTATTGGGGCAAGCCATGATCGCCGCCGTTGCCAGACTGACGGACAAGATCTTCGGTCGGGGCGAGGCGGCCGTTACCGTGCCGCCGCTCGACGGCGCACTGCGTCCCAATCAGATGCTCGACGAAGCGGGAAAGCGGTTCGCGCTTGCAGACGTGGATTGCCTGTCTGTTGCTGACGGCAAGCTGCTTGCTTCGGCCGGTGACACGGTGTTCGCGCTGGATGGGCGCGGTAAGTGGAAGCAGCGGCTGCAAGCCGAAGGGCAGATCTCCTGCATTTGCACCGCAGGCAGGGGCAGGCTCGCCGTAGCTCTGGCGAATGGCGAGATTCTGATCGACGGCGAGCGATTGGGCGGGGCACGCATCAACTGCCCCATTGCTCTCGCCGAAGCCGGGGGCGTGCTCTACGTCGCCAGCGGTTCGGCAACCAATGCGCCTGACGACTGGCAGCGCGACCTTCTGGAACGCAATGCCTCGGGCAGCCTGTGGCGCATCGATGTCGCCAGCGGCAAGGCGGAACAGATTGCCAGCGGTCTCGCCTGGCCGGCTGGTCTCGCGATCGATGGAAACAGCATTGTCGTCTCCGAGGCATGGAAACACCGGCTGGTTCGCTACGATCTCGCCAATCCGGGCAAGCCGGACGTGCTCTACCACGACCTGCCGGGCTATCCGGGCCGCATTTCGCGGGCGGCCACAGGCTGGTGGCTTGCCGTCTTTGCGCCGCGCAGCCAGCTGGTCGAGTTCGTGCTGCGCGAGCCCGTTTACCGCAAGCGCATGCTCGACGAAGTGGAGCCCGCGTTCTGGGTTTCGCCGAAGCTCAGGTCGGGCAGCAGCTTCTACGAGCCGCTGCAGGGCGGGGGCGTCAAACATCTCGGCGTCGTAAAGCCATGGGCGCCAGCTATGTCGGCGGGCCTGAGCGTCCGGCTGGATGAGGCCTTCCAGCCGGTCGCCAGCCTGCAGAGCCGCGCCGACGGGTCCACGCACGGCGTGACGAGCGTGCTCGAACATGACGGGCAGGTCTATGTCGCGGCGCGCGGCGACGGCGTGGTTGTCCGCCTTCCGACCAGCGCCGGGGGACGGGACCGATGACCCCGATCCTGGAACTGCGGCAGGGCACAAAACTCTATCGCGGCGTGCCGGCGGTGAAGGACGTCAGCTTCGACCTGCGTCCGGGAGAGGTTCATGCGCTGCTCGGCGAAAACGGCGCCGGCAAGTCGACGCTGACGAAAATGCTTGCCGGTGTCGTTGCGCCGACCTCGGGCGAAATCCTGCTGGAAGGACGCCGGATCGAACTTCCGACGCCGGCCGATGCGCTCAGACAAGGCATTGCGATGGTCTATCAGGAGACGAGCCTGGTGCCGTCGCTGACCGTCGCGCAGAACCTGTACCTGATGGACGACAAGCCGTTCCATCGGCTTCGCGGCATCTACATTGCCGGCCAGCAATTCCTTCAGTCGCTGAACTTCCACGTCGATCCGGCGGCGCTCGTCTCGGGCCTGGGCGCCGGGCAGCGGCAGATGGTGGAGATCGCACGCGCCGTCCACCACAACGCCAAGGTCATCATCTTCGACGAGCCGACCGCTTCGCTCACGCCGGAGGAAAAGTACCAGTTCTTCGCGCTCATCGGACGGCTGAAGAAGCGCGGCGTCTCGATCATCTTCATCAGCCACGCGCTGGAAGAGGCGCTGCAGATCTCGGACCGCATCACCGTGCTGCGCGACGGCGAGCATGTCGTCACCGACGACACGGCGAAGTTCGACCGCGAGCGCATCGTGCGCTCCATGGTCGGGCGGTCGCTCAAGGATGAACTCTACGGCTCGCAGAAGGACCGCAAGGCCCGCAAGCCAGGCAAGAAGGTTCTGAGCGTGCAGAACCTGTCGATGGGGCGGGCGGTTCGCAATACGTCGTTTTCGGTGTTCGCGGGACAGGTGACCGGCATGTTCGGCCTGATCGGTTCGGGCCGCACCGAAACCGCGAAGGTGGTCGCTGGCGTGCAGAAGCGCGACCTGTTCCACGGCGGCAATGTTCAGTTCGAGGGCCGACCGGTGCGCTATCGCGTGCCGCGTCCGGCGGTGCTCGACGGCATCATCTATGTCACCGAGGACCGCAAGTTCGAAGGCTTCTTCGAGACGATGTCGATCGCGGAGAACATCTATCTCGCGGCGCTCGCCGGCGGACAGACCAAGAGCTGGACCATCTCAATGAGCGAGATGAAGGCGCTGGCGCAGCATTGGGCTGGCGCGCTCAACGTCAAGGCGATCAACAACGATGCGCGCGTGATCGAACTTTCCGGCGGCAACCAGCAGAAGGTGGTCGTCGCCACGGCGCTCCTGCAGAAACCGAAGCTGATCATCTTCGACGAGCCGACTCGTGGCGTCGATGTCGGCGCGATTTCGGAGATCCACCAGCTGATCAACCGTCTGGCGGACGACGGTATCGCCGTGCTGGTGATCTCGTCCTACCTGCCCGAAATCCTCCAGCTCTCGGACCGTCTGCTGATCTGCCGGCAGGGGCGAGTCGTCGAGGAGTTCGAAGGCACGCAGGCCGACGAGGACACGATCATGTTCGCGGCGGTGCATTGATGGGTAGCGGCTTGCTCACAACCCGTCCGGTGAGGACCGTTCGCACGATCGAGGATGTCGCCGCGATCGAGGCGCGGCCCTATGACGAACTCGTCACTGCGCGCAATCTCTACGATCTAATCCGGGCGACGGCCGAGCATTTTGGGGAGCGGAAAGCGCTGACCGTGCTGCGCTCGGAAGACCCCGAGGATGTCGGCGTCTCGCTCACCCATCGGGACCTGCTCGCCGAGGTGACGCGCGCCGCCAATCTGTTCCGCTCGCTGGGCAACGGCGCGGGCAAGGAAGTGGTTGCGTTCCTCGCCCCGACAGTGCCGCAACTGCCCGCGCTTCTGTTGGGTGCGCAGGTCGCGGGTGTTGCAAGCACGCTGAATTATCTCCTGAGCGGGGACGCGATTACCGACCTCCTCATCGCCCAGCAAGCGACGGTGCTGGTGGTGGCGTCCGAAGCCGCGGACGAAACCTGCTGGTCGAAGGCGCAGGGCGTACTCGACCGCGTTCCGTCCCTGCGCCACGTGCTGGTGGTGGGCGAGGGCGCCGACACCCGCAACGGATATGAGAGCCTCGACGCGCTCATGGCGTGGCGCCGGCCCGACACGCTGGACTTCGAACCGTCGTCGAACCGTGACGAAATCTGCGCCCTGTTTCACACCGGCGGAACGACAGGGCGGCCCAAGCTGGTCCAGCTCACCCACGGCAACCAGATCCACGCCGCTTTCGGCTTCGCCCAGGTCTTCGGCTATTGCGAGGACGACACCGTGATCGACGGCCTGCCGTTCTTCCATGTCGGCGGGACGATGACCGTCGGGCTGGCGCCGCTCGCGGCCGGCGCGCATATCGTCGTGCCTTCGCCCTATGCACTGCGGCCGCCGGCAGTGATCGCCAACTACTGGAAAATCGCCGAGCATTTCCGGGCGACGGTGGTCGGCGGCGTGCCGACTTCGCTCGCCGCGCTGGCGAATTCATGGGTTCCCGGCACCGTCGTGTCGCGTGTGCGCATGGCCATGACGGGCGGCGCGGTGCTCCCGAAGGCAGTCGGCCAGCGGTTCGAAGCGGTCACCGGTATCCGTATCTTCGAGACCTACGGAATGACGGAGACGGCTGCCGCCATCGCCTTCAATCCGGGCGCGGGCCAGCCGGTGATGGGCAGCGTCGGGTTCCGCGCGCCCTTCTCGCAGACCCGTGTCGTCGCACCCGACGGCGACCAGCTCCGCATATGCGCGCCGAACGAAAGCGGGCTCGTCCAGGTCAGCGGTCCGCAGGTGTTTCCGGGGTATGTCGACCCCGCCCACAATATCGGCACGCTGTCCGACGACGGCTGGCTGACGACCGGCGATGTCGGCTACCTCAGCAAGGATGAGCGGCTCTTCCTGACCGGCCGGGAGAAGGACCTCATCGTCAGGAGCGGGCACAATATCGATCCCGCGGCGATCGAGGACGTTGCCAACCAGTTCGACGGTGTGCAGATCAGCGCGGCGGTCGGCATGCCGGACCAGTATGCCGGCGAAGTGCCTGCCCTGTTCGTCGTGCCGCAACCGGGCAGGACGATCGATATCGAGGCGCTCAAGGCGTTTCTGGAAACGCATGTGCACGAACCGCCGGCGCGGCCGAGAAACGTGATCGTTATCGATGCGCTGCCGGTGACCGCGGTCGGCAAGATATACAAGCCGGCGCTTCGCGACAGGGCGATCGAGGAGAAGGTTCGGCAGGAGGCGTCGAGTGTTCTCGGCACGGAGGCGATGCTCGAGATCGAGATCGGTCTCGATGCGCAGAAAAACACCGTCGTCAGCGTTCGCGTTGGCGGTGCGGACACCTCCCGTATTGCCCGGCTTGCCGATGCGCTGAAGCCGCTTCCACAAACCTACCTGGTGGAGGCCGGCGATGACTGATCCGGTCCTGCTCTCCGTCGACGGCCATGTCGCCACGATCACGCTCAATCGGCCGGAAACGCTGAATGCGCTGTCGAACGACGCGATGCGCATGTTCGAGCAGACGGTTCGTGCACTCGGAGACTTTGCGGACATCCGCGCCGTCATCATAACGGGCACCGGACGCGCCTTTTGCGCTGGCGGCGACCTTGCGGAATTCAAGCGGGCGCTGGAAGCGGACAAGCAAAGCTTGGTCGACCTGCTCGCATACAACCAGATGGTGTTGCAACTGGTCGAGGATATTCCCGTCCCGGTGATCGGTGCAGCAAACGGAACCGCCGTCGCCGGCGGGCTCGAGCTGCTGCTGTGCTGCGATATCGTTCTCGCCGCCAAGGGCGCGAGAATGGGCGACGGCCATGCGCGCTACGCTGTCGTGCCGTCGGGTGGGGCCACCGTGCGGCTGCCGCGCAAGATCGGACCGACGCGCGCCGCACAACTTTTCTACACCGCCGATCTGATCGATGTCGAAACGCTGATGGCGTGGGGCCTGGTTTCGGAAGTGGTTCCCGCGGATCGGCTTATGGAGCGAGCGCGGGCGCTAGCGGCCGCGATCAGCCGTTGCAGCCCCGAGGTTCTGCGCCGGGTCAAGCGGCTTACCGCGCCTAAGAGCGATGAAGCAGTTACCGGGCGCGCCGAGATCGAGGCATTCGTCGCCCATGTCGATGGCGCCGACTTGCACGAAGGCCTGACGGCGTTCGGCGAAAAACGCATTCCGCAATATCGGGGAGGCGCCCGTGGCTGAGGGTCTTTTGAGCTTGGCGCCCGGACGGCGCAAGTCGAACCTTCTGGCGATGATCGTGCTCGCGGTGACGGTCGCGCTGATCATCGTCTTCTCGATAGCCGTTGACGGGTTCGCGACGGTGGGCAATCTGCGGGTCATCCTCTCCAACTCCGCTTCGCTGGTCATCCTGAGCTGCGGCATGGGCGTGGTGATCATCTCGCGCGGGCTCGATCTCTCGCTGATCGCGCAGATGGTGGCCGGCGCCACCGTGTTCTCGATCATGATCAACGCGGGCGCTCCGGGCAGCCTCGCGCTCCTGGTGGCGGTCGCGACAATGGTGCTCGTCGGCATGATGAACGCATGGCTGATAGCCTATGTGGAAATCCCGGCGCTGCTGGCGACGCTCGCATCGGCGATGTTCATCACCGGCCTGTTCCGCTTCTTCATTTTGCGCGGCGAATATCTGCTGCTGCTTCCGAAAACCAACCCGGCGGTGATCTTCCTTTCAAGCGAGTTGCTGCCGGGGGTCAGCGCGCCGGTCGCGCTGATGTTCGTCGCTCTCGCGTCAGCATGGTTCCTGCTGCGCCGCATGTCGGCGGGGCGAACGATCTACGCGATGGGCGACAATTTCCAGGCAGCCCGGCTGTCGGGACTGCCGGTCCGCACGACCACCATCATCGTCTATGTCTACGCGGCGCTTGCCGCGCTGATGGCCGGGCTGGTGATGTCTTCCGCCAGCGGCACGGTCGATTTCCGCACCGTGACCAACGGCACCCTGCTCTTCGAGGTCATTCTCGTCGTGGTGCTCGGCGGCATCCCGCTCAGGGGCGGTCGCGGCGGTATCTGGAACATTCTGGTCGGCGTCGCCCTGATCGTCGTGCTGCGCAACGGCATGACGCTGCTGAACGTGACGGCCCAGACGCAGGATGTGGTCAAGGGCGTGGTGCTCATCGTCGCCATCGTCACCGACAACTACCTCAACCCGAGAGACACCGAGACCGACACCGTCGGCGATCTTTGAGTGTGCATACCAACCAAGGAGGAGAAGAAGATGATGTACAAAATGGGAAGAAAGCTGCACCGCGCCGCCCTCGGCGCAGTGGTTGGAGCCTTCGCGGCCCTGACTATGGGGTCACCAGCCAACGCCGAGTTCGACCTTGCCGGCAAGAGGGTGATCTTCGTGCCGATCTCGATGGGCATTTCGCTCACCGAGGGCTGGGCGCGCCGCATGGGGGAGCACGCTGACATTCACGGCTACTCGTTCGAAATCCGTGACGCCGCCTTCAACATGGCGGCGATGACGGAGCTGCTCGCCAAGGCGATCACCGAAAAGCCGGACGTGCTTGTCGTCCACAATCCGACAGTCCAGCTGCTGGCGCGCCAGATCAGGCAGGCGGAAGCGGATGGCATCAAGGTGCTGCAGATCAACCTGCAGTCCAACCAGCCCTCGACTGCCTTTGTCGGCGCCAACTGGGAACGCATCGGCACCGGCATCGCCGAAGACATCGTCAAGGAGTGTGGCGCAGGCAGCGGCAAGTCCGGCAAGGTGTCTATCATTCCGGGACAGCTTACCGCCGCCGACAGCGTCATCATGAACGAAGCCGCCTTCAAGGTGTTCGAGCAGCATCCGGAGATCGAGGTCGTGTCCAACCAGGCATCCGACTGGGAGCCTGAGAAGGCCCGCCAGATCACCGCGACGGTGCTTCAGCAGCATCCCGATCTGTGCGCCATCTTCGGGCACTGGGACGTCCACACGATGGGCGCGGGCAACGCCGTGAAGGACGCCGGCAAGGCCGACGACGTGCTCGTCTACTCGACCGGAGGCGGCGACGACGTGGCCTGCAAGGCGATCGAGGACGGCATCCAGGATCGCATCTGGAGCTACGACGCCGACGGCCAGGGCCGCGACGCCGGCACCATGATCGACCTGATGCTTCAGGGCGCGGCAGCCGCGGACGGCTCCATGCTGATCGCGGAATCGCCGCTCAAGATCATCAAGGCCGGACCCGACTACGACGCCGGCATGTGCTGGAGCATGTGACGTTCCCGACGGCATGAAAATGAGGCGCGGGGCTTCGGTCCCGCGCCATTGACGACACTGGACACAAGCATGGCCGCATCGATCGAGTTCTCCCGCCTGCCGAAACAGCACGTGCCGCGGTTGGTGATTTCGCCGCGCCGCATCGTCGGCGACGTCCTGTCGCGCGGCTGGGTGGAAAGCATCATTCCCTTCCTCGCGCTGCTGTGCGTGGTCGTCGGAATCCTGCTCACGACCGACGGCTATTTCGCCGTATCGAACCTGCTCACGCTTGCGCAGTACACGCCCGATGCCGGGCTGGTCGTGCTGGCAATGCTGATCGTCGTCGCGGTGGGCGGTATCGACCTGTCGGTCGGCTCGAATTTCGCCATGTCGGCATTCACCGCTCTGTTCTGTTTTCACATTCTCGACCTGCCCGTGCCGCTGGTTCTTATTGCCAGCCTCGCGGCGGGCTCGCTGGTCGGCGCGGCCAATGGTCTGATCGCCGGCCTGATCGGCTGCGGCGCACTGCTGACGACGCTCGGCACCATGATCACGCTGCGCGGCATCTACACGCTGTCGTCGCAGGCATGGCTGGTCGACATCTCGATCAGCCCGCGCATCGACGACGTATGGGACTGGATCGGTTTCGAGAAATTCATGGCCATGCCGGTCGCCTTCTGGGCTTTGCTCGGCGTCGCCATTCTGGTCTTCGTCATGTTCCGGCAGACGCGCTTCGGCTGGCATATCCTCGCCGTCGGCGGCAACCGAAAGGCGGCGCGGCATGGCGGCATCCAGGTCAAGTTCACGATCTTTCTCGCCTACATCCTGACGGGCCTCATCGTCGGCCTTTCCGGCTTTCTCTACGCCGCGCGCCAGAACAGCGTCGGCTCCGATACCGGCATCGGAATGGAATTTTTCACGCTGACCGCACTTGTTGTCGGGCTTGGCGGTTTCGTTCCCGGTCGCGGCGCGGTCATCTCGGTGCTTGTCGGTTTTGCCACCGTCTACATTCTCAACAATGCTCTGCTCAACGCCGGGCTGCGGGGCGATTTCGTCCAGTTCTCGATGGGCGCGATCATCATCGTGATCCTGGCGATCGACGTGAAGTTCCGGAAACATCGCCACCGCCTGCTGGCTTCCACCTATCTCGACCCTATCCAGGTGAAGATCGAACCAGTGGCGGGCATGGCCGGGCTGATGCCCGACGAGACCGCACCGAAGCTCAAGGACGCCGCGATCATCGGGGCAGGGCGGGTCGACGGACCGGAAGACGTCATTCTGGACCGAGACGGCAATCTCTATTGCGGCAACCGCGACGGGCGCATCCTGCGGCTAGCCGCGCCGGACTACACACACGTGGAAGTGCTGGCAAAGATTGGTGGGCGCCCGCTCGGTCTGGCGTTCGATGCGGAGGGACGCCTGGTTACCTGCGTAGCCGGCATGGGCCTGTTGCGCGTTTCGATGGACGGCGCGGTCGAATTGCTGACGGACCAGACGGACCGCAGCTTTTTCAGCATCCAGGACGACACGACGATCCGGATGGCGGACGATCTCGACATCGGCCCGGACGGCAAGATCTATTTCACCGACGCCACCAAGCGCTACGACATCGAGAACTGGGGGCTCGACCTGCTCGAAGGCCGCCCCAACGGGCGTCTGATCAGCTTCGACCCCGCAACGCGGCGGACGCAAACCATCTGCGACAATCTCGTATTCCCCAACGGCGTCTGCCTGACCCACGACGGCAAGTTCCTGCTGGTCGCCAGCACCTGGAACTGCTCCATCCTGATCTTCGATCTGGCCGATCTCGCGGCGGGGCCGCGCGTGTTCATGAGTGGGCTTCCCGGTTACCCCGACAACGTCAACCGCGCCTCTGACGGCGGCTACTGGGTGGCGCTTGCCGGCATGCGCAACCCGATCATGGATCAGGCGATGAAATATCCGGCGCTGCGGCGGCGCATGGCCAAACGGGTGCCGCCGACCAACTGGCTGTTCGGCAATCTCAACATCGGCGGCGTGCTGAAGGTCGATGGCGGCGGGAGCATCGTCGATGCGCTGTGGGACGAACCGGACGGCCCGCTCTACATGATCACGTCGATGCGCGAGCACGAAGGAGCGCTGTTTCTGGGCAGCGTGTCGAACGACAAGATCGGGCGATTGAACCTCGCCGATACCGACCGTCGCTGGAACGGCCCGCGCAGCTATTGGGGCGAGGGCTAGGATGTTGTTTGCGACGCGCCGCAGCGAAGCTCCCGGAATGACGCTCGAAGGTGTCATGGGGCCGAACGGCCGGCTTGACGACGCCGAAGGCATGAGTGTGGACGCGCCGCAGGCGCTTTGCGTGGCCGGGGACGGCGGCCTGCTTTTCTCTTCGGGAAACGAGGTGAGACAGCTGTCCCGCTGGGGCGCGAAGGCGAAGAAGTGGGCGGCGTTCGATTCCGCCGTGACGGCGATGTGCACAAGCGCGGGGGGGCTCGTCGCGATTGGTTTGCGCGGCGGCAGCGTCGTCGTGTTGGGGCCGGATGGCAAAGCAGCAAGCGGCTGGGCCGAAACCGCATTGCAGGGACACGCGACTG
Organism: Rhizobiaceae bacterium; assembly: GCA_017643025.1. Taxonomy (GTDB): domain Bacteria; phylum Pseudomonadota; class Alphaproteobacteria; order Rhizobiales; family Rhizobiaceae; genus RCIO01. The sequence continues at coordinate 32,753 of JAEPOG010000004.1, read as the reverse complement.
ATTGCGCCTTCGCCTCGGAAGACGAGATCGTGGCGGTCCACAACGGTTATGTGACCGACGCCGATTTCATGTCGGTCGCACCATGGGACGATGAGGCACGAGGGCAGGTCATTTCCTTGTCGCGCGACGGCGTGCCGAAAGTCGTTGCCGACAAGCTGCATTGCCCGATGGGGATCGCGCGCGACGCCGCCGGTAACTGGCTTGTCTCGTTGTTCGAACGCGCCGCAATCATCGACATCGAAGGCCAGACGAAGCAGTCCGGTTACCCCGCCTATCTCGGCCGCATTCGCCGGACGGCGCACGGCTATGTGCTTGCCTGCCTCGCACGGCGCGATCCCCTCATCGAGTTCCTGAAAACGGAGCGCGAGTTCGTCGCCGAGATGAAATCGGCGATTGCCCCGCGCCACTGGATTTCGCCGCGCGCCAGTTCCGAGTTCTCGCACGATCTTCCTATCGAGGCGGGCTCCACCCGGCTCTACGGCGAAGTCAAACCCTGGGCGCCGTCATTCTCCTACGGGCTTGTCATCGAACTCGACGACAAGCTGATGCCTGTCGGGTCGGCACATTCGCGCGCCAACGGCACGCGGCACGCAATCTCCGACGTGATCGAGTGGAACGGTGCGGTGATCGCCGTCAGCAGATCCAGCGGGGAATTGCTCAAGGTCGGCAAAGCTGGAGCGGCGGCATGACCGGAACCCCGATCGTCAGACTGGAGAACGTGACCAAGACCTATGGCGGCATCGCCGCCCTGGCGCAGGCGGATTTCGACCTGCATCCGGGGGAAATCCACGCGCTGGTGGGGGAGAACGGGGCCGGAAAGTCGACATTGTGCAAGCTGATCGCCGGCGTCATCACGCCGAACGAAGGCACGATCCGGGTGGACGGCCAGGATGCGAACCTCGCGACGCCCAAGGACGCCAGCCGGCTCGGCATTTCGATGGTTTACCAGGAAACCAGCCTCGTGCCGCAGCTTACCGTGGCGCAGAACATGGTGCTCGGGCGCGAAAGTGCGTTCAACTCGATACGCAAGGTGCGCAACGCCGCGCGCCAGGTGTTGCAGCGGCTCAACTTCAAGGTCGATCCGATGCAACTGGCCGGGTCGCTCTCGACCGCGAAGCGCCAGATGGTCGAGATCGCGCGGGCCGTTCTGAACGAGGCGCGCGTCATCATCCTCGACGAACCGACCGCGGCGCTGACGCCGGAGGAAACGGACCATCTCTTCGACCTGATGCGGTCGCTGCAGAGAAGCGGCGTCGCAATGATCTTCATTTCGCATGCGCTGGAGGAAGCGCTGAACCACGCCGACAGGATTTCGGTGCTGCGCAACGGGCGGCTGACGGTCACCGGCCAGGCCCGCGACTTCGACCGCAACCGCCTGATCCATCACATGATCGGCGAGGAGCTGAAGGAGTTCGAACGCGAGCCGGCGGCCAGCGCCGGTCCCGGTTCCGCCCTGCCGGTGCTGCGGGTGGAAAACGTGCGCATGGGTAGCATGGTCAACAACATGTCGTTCTCGATCTTTCCGGGACAGATCACCGGCATTGCCGGCCTGATCGGCTCCGGACGCAGCGAGGTGGCCAAAGTCATCATGGGTCACACCAAGCGCAATTTCGGCGGTGGGCGCATCTGGCTCGAAGGGCGCGAGGTGCGCTACGCGCTGCCGGCGCAGGCCGTGGCCGACGGGATCGCCTATGTCAGCGAGGACCGGAAGCTGGACGGCTTCTTCGAGACGATGAACGCGACCGAGAATATCGGTCTGGGCTGGATGGCCAAGTTCGGCCGGCGCAAGCTGATCGCCCCGCTGCAGCGCATGGCACAGGCCGCGCGCGACTGGGAATCGCGCCTTTCGATCCGCGGTATCGGCAAGAACCAGTCGGTGCTCTACCTGTCGGGCGGCAATCAGCAGAAGGTGGTGATCGCCAAATCGCTGGTGCAGAAGCCGAAGCTCGTCATCTTCGATGAGCCGACGCGCGGCGTGGATGTCGGCGCCATCGCCGAAATCCGGCAGATCGTACGCGACTTCGCAGAGAGCGGCGCCGGCGTGATCCTGATTTCTTCCTACCTGCCGGAAATCCTCGACCTGTCAGACCGCATACTCGTCGCCAAAAGCGGGACCATCGTGGCGGAGTTCGCACGCGGAGAAGCGACCGCTTCGCGCATTCTTCACGCGGCGATACATTGACCTACCGCTTCTTTTTTGCCGCAGGTTTGGCGCGCCGCTTTCCCGCTCCGCCAGCCAGAACAGGCTTCGCCAGCTTGCGGTGTTCATGGAGGTTGTGCAGGCCGACGTTTTTTACGTCGCGCTCGCCGCAGAAGGCCATGGTGAGGTCGAGTTCGCGGCGGATGATCTCAAGCGCGCGGCGCACGCCGGCCTCTCCGCCGGCGCCGAGGCCATAGAGCCAGGCGCGGCCAATGTAGGTTCCCTTCGCGCCTAGCGCCAGCGCGCGCAGCACGTCCTGGCCGCCCGTGATGCCGCCGTCGAAATGCACCTCGACCTTGTCGCCGACAGCCTCGACGATCTCGCGCAGTACGGAGATGGAGGAGGGAGCGCCGTCGAGCTGGCGGCCGCCATGGTTGGAGACGATGATGGCGTCGGCGCCGATCTTCACCGCCATCCGGGCGTCGTCGGCGTTCATGATGCCCTTGACGATGAACTTGCGCGGCCAGCGCTTGCGGAGCTTCTCGGCCTTCTCCCAATTGAGCTCGAGATCGAACTGCTCCGTCGTCCATGTGGACAGCGAGGTCATGTCGCTGACGCCCTTGGCGTGGCCGACAATGTTGCCGAACGAGCGGTTCTTCGTGCCGAGCATGTCCATGCACCAGCGCGGGCGGGCGAGAAGCTGGGAGAGCATTTTCAGCCCGCGCTTCGGCGGCACGCCGAGACCGTTGCGGATGTCCTTGTGGCGCTGGCCGAGGATCTGCAGGTCGAGAGTCAGCACCAGCGCGTCGCAGCCGGCGTTTTCGGCGCGGGAGATCAGGTTCTCCACGAAGTCGACGTCGCGCATGACGTAGAGCTGGAACCAGAAAGGGTGCTTCACCGCCTGGGCGATCGCCTCGATGGAGCAGATGCTCATCGTCGAAAGCACGAAGGGAATGCCGAGTTCGGCCGCCACACGGGCGCCGTGAATTTCGCCATCGGCATGCTGCATGCCGGTGAGGCCGGTCGGCGCGATGGCGACCGGCATCGAAACCTTCCGGCCGACCATCTCGCTTTCGAGCGAACGGCCGGAGAGGTTCACGGCCACGCGCTGCTCGAGCCTGATCTTCTGCAGGTCTTCCGAGTTCCAGCGATAGGTGCTCTCGGTCCAGGAGCCGCTGTCGGCATAGTCGAAGAACATGCGCGGCACGCGATCGCGGGCCATGGCCTTGAGGTCGGCGATCGTCAGTGCCTGGTCCAGTCGCATGCTATTTCCTCCGCAGAATGTCGCCGCAAGCCCTATGCGGAGAGGCCGGCATTTTCAACTGCGAAGCGCGGCTTCAGGCGAGCAAGCTCCGGGTCAGGGGATGGGAAGCATCGGCCAGACCGTCGATGACGTTGAAGTGGTGGCGGTTCGGCTCCTCATAGGCTGCGGTCTCTGCGCCGAGGCCGGTCCAGACATTGGCGAGCAGCGCATTCTGGCGCACGAACTCGGCGCGCTCGGCGGCACCCACCCAGCAGGTGAGCCGCGCACCGTCCATCGGGCGCAGCAGCGCCGGACTTTCGGCAAGCGCCTCCGCCTCGTCGATCTTCAGTGTGGCGTTCATCGTTGTGTTCATGAGCGGACGGAGATCGTGGACGCCGGCGATGGAGACGGTGTTGGCGATGCGCTTGCGTACGGCTTCGGGGAGGGGCGAGGTGGCAGAGATCATGCGTGTTACGAGATGGCCGCCGGCGGAGTGGCCGGTCAGGCGGATTGCGCCGGGGATCATCCCGGCCGCCTTTTCGATAGCGGTACCGACCTCCCGGGTGATGCTCGCAATGCGGATGTCGGGGGCCAGCGTGTAGGAGGGCATTGCCACCGCCCAGCCGGAATCGACGCTGCCTTTCGCCAGATGCGACCAGAAGCTGCGCTCGAGCCTGAGCCAAAAGCCGCCATGGACGAAGACGACGAGGCCCTGCGGCTTGCCTTCGGGCAGGAACAGGTCGAACGCATTGCGCGGGCCGTCGCCATAGACGACGCCGAGCTTGGCGCGTTTCGCTACCTTCAACTCCTCGCGGTAGGCCTCGGCGGGCGCGACCCAGGCGTCCGGCCAGCGCTCGCCGCCCGGAATGTTGGGGCCGTTGGAATAGGCGTCGTCCCAGTTCTCCACCCTGTGCAGGATCATGCGGCTCTTCTCCCTCGCTGCGTGCGGCGATCAATAACGGCAGCGACGGTGCGCGTCATTTACGAAAATGTTTCAATCTTGAAATTTCATGCTTGAAGTAAATTGGATTCCGTGTTTCGCTGGATAAGGAGGAGCGTGACACGATGAAAGTCGCGGTACTCGGCGGCGGCCCCGCCGGTCTCTATTTCGCCATCTCGATGAAGCTGCGTGACGCCGCGCACGACGTCACAGTGTTCGAGCGCAACCGGCCCGACGACACGTTCGGCTGGGGCGTGGTGCTCTCCGACGAAACGCTGGACAATCTGTCCGCGAACGACGCGAAAAGTGCGGCGGCGATCCGCGAACATTTCGCCTATTGGGACGACATCGCCGTCGTCTATCGCGGCACGCGCACGGTCTCGACCGGGCACGGCTTCTGCGGCATCGGCCGCATGAAATTGCTCAATTTGCTGCAGGACCGGGCGCGGGAACTGGGCGTCGAACTGCGCTTCGAGACCGAGATCGACGACCCAAAGCCGTTCATGGCCGAACATGACGTGGTGATCGCCGCGGACGGACTGAACTCGAAGAGCCGCTCGGCCTTCGCCGACGTGTTCAAGCCCGACATCGACGTGCGCAAGTGCAAGTTCGTCTGGCTGGGCACGCACCAGAAATTCGACGACGCCTTCACCTTCATCTTCGAGGAAACCGAGCACGGCTGGGTGTGGGCCCATGCCTACCAGTTCGATTCCGACACCGCGACATTCATTGTCGAGTGCAGCCAGCAGACTTGGGAGAAGTTCGGCTTCGGCGGGATGAGCCAGGCCGAATCCATCGCCGTGTGCGAGCGGATTTTCGCCGATCACCTGGGCGGTCACAGCCTGATGACCAACGCCAACCATATTCGCGGATCGGCCTGGATCAATTTCCCGCGGGTGCTGTGCGAGCGTTGGAGCCACGAGAACATCGCGCTGATGGGCGATGCCGCAGCGAGCGCGCATTTCTCCATCGGCTCGGGCACGAAGCTGGCGCTCGAAAGCGCCATCGCCATGGCCGATTACCTGCATTCGGAGCCGACGCTCGCGGCGGCGTTCGAGAAGTATGAGGATGCGCGGCGCACCGAGGTGCTGAAGCTGCAGTCGGCGGCGCGCAACTCGCTCGAATGGTTCGAGGAGGTGGAGCGCTATCTCCATCTCGACCCCGTGCAGTTCAATTATTCGCTGCTGACCCGCTCGCAGCGCATCAGCCACGAAAATCTGCGCCTGCGTGACAAGACATGGCTGGGCGGGGCCGAAAGCTGGTTCCAGACAGAAGCCGGCGCGTCGGCCAATAGCAACCGGCCGCCGATGTTCGCGCCGTTCAAGCTGCGCGGCATGGAACTGAAGAACCGCATTGTGGTGTCGCCGATGGCGCAATATCGCGCCGTCGACGGCTGCCCGACAGACTGGCATTTCGTCCATTATTGCGAGCGCGCCAAGGGCGGGGCAGGGCTGGTCTATATCGAGATGACCTGCGTTTCGCCGGAAGGACGGATCACGCCGGGGTGCCCTGGCTTCTACAAGCCGGAGCACGAGGCGGCGTGGAAACGCATCGTCGATTTCATCCACGGCGAGACCGACGCCAAGGTCTGCGCCCAGATCGGCCATGCCGGGCCGAAAGCCTCCACCCAGCTCGGCTGGGAAGACGACACCATGCCGCTCGAAAACGGCAACTGGGAGATCATCGGCCCGTCGCCGGTAAGGTGGTCGGAGCGCAACCAGGTACCGCGCGAGATGACGCGCGCCGACATGGACGCGGTGCGCGACCAGTTCATAGCGTCGGCTGAGATGGCAGAGCGCTGCGGCTTCGACATGCTCGAGCTGCACATGGCGCACGGCTATCTGCTGTCGGCCTTCATTTCGCCGCTGACCAACCGGCGCACGGACGAGTATGGCGGTAGCCTGGAGAACCGCATGCGCTATCCGCTGGAGATATTCAATGCGGTGCGCGCGGTCTGGCCGGAAGACAAGCCGATCTCGGTACGTATATCGGCCAATGACTGGGTGGGCGACGAGGGCATCACGCCACAAGACGCGGTGGAGATTTCACGTCATCTGCAGGCAGCCGGCGTCGATCTCATCGACGTCTCGGCCGGGCAGACCTCGACGCGGGCGAAGCCCGTCTATGGCCGCATGTTCCAGACGCCGTTTTCCGACCGCATCCGCAACGAGACCGGCATGGCGACGATGGCAGTGGGGAACATCTACGAGCCCGACCACGTCAATTCGATCCTGATGGCGGGGCGCGCCGATCTGGTGGCGCTGGCGCGGCCGCATCTGACAGATCCGTACTGGACGCTGCATGCGGCTGCACAGCTGGGCGACAAGGGCGTGACATGGCCGAACCCTTACTGGCCGGGGCGCGACCAGCTCTACCGGCTGGCGGAGAAACAGGAACAGATGGCGAGGGTTTGATGAGCTGGAAACATGCACTGGTCACGGGCGGCAATTCGGGCATCGGCCGCGCCATCGCGCTGGCCTTCGCCAATGAGGGCATCGACGTCACCATCTGCGGGCGGCGCGAGGACAAGCTGGCGGAGGTGGCGGCGGAATCGGATCTGATTCACGCCCTGGCCGCCGACGTGACCGACGAGACATCGGTTGCCGCTCTCTACGAAAAGGCCGAAAGCGCACGCGGGCCGTTCGACATCGTCGTTGCGAATGCCGGCATCGCCTCGAGCGCGCCGGCGCACCGGACATCGCTGGAAGAGTGGAATCGGATCATATCGGTCAATCTCACCGGCGCGTTCCTGACCGTGCGTCCGGCGCTCAAGGGCATGGCCGATCGCAAGGCAGGGCGCATCATCTTCATTGCCTCGGTCGCGGGGCTGAGGGGGTCGGCCTATGTCGCGCCCTATGTGGCGTCGAAGCACGGCGTGGTGGGGCTGACACGGGCGCTCGCCGCCGAGCTGCTGATGACGGGCGTCACCGTCAACGCCATCTGCCCGGCCTATGTCGAAACCGAGATGCTGGAACAGTCGATCCAGCGCGTGATGGAGAAGACCGGGCGCTCGGAAGAAGAGGCGCGGCAGGGTTTCCGCGAGATCAATCCCAACCATCGGCTGATCAAGCCGGAAGAGGTTGCCGCCACAGCGAGCTGGCTTATCAGCGACGCGGCGATCAACGTGACCGGCCAGCCGATCGCGATTTCGGGGGGCAGCTGATGGCAGGCGCGCCACTGACAACGGTTGCGCCCGACACGGGCAACAAGGAGCGGCTCAGGCTCTGGATCCGGCTGCTGCGCGCCACGCATGTCGTGGAAGCAGAACTGCGCGACCGGCTGAAGCGCGAATTCGACACCACGCTGCCGCGCTTCGATGTGATGGCGGCGCTCTACCGCGAGCGTGGCGGCATGCTGATGAGCGACCTGTCGCGCTATCTGCTCGTCTCGAACGGCAATGTGACCGGCATCGTCGACCGGCTTGTGTCGGAAGGCCTCATCGTGCGCGCCCAGCGCGAGGGCGACCGCCGCACCTCCATCGTGCGGCTGACCGATGCCGGCGTGGCGCAGTTCGAGCGCATGGCGGCCGCGCATGAGGGCTGGATCGCCGAGTTGCTCGCTGGAGTGGACGAGGGGCATGTGCGGCACCTGTCGGGCATGTTGCGCGCCTTCCGTAGCGAATGGGAGCTGGAGCATTGAACGCGACCAAGATGGCCGGCCTGAAGCCGAAGCATTTCCTCTGGCGCATGGAGGGTTCGGTCGCCGTCATCCAGCTCGACCGGCCGGAGCGCAAGAATCCGCTGACCTTCGACAGCTACGCCGAGCTGCGCGACACGTTCCGCGACCTGGTCTACGCCGAGGATGTGCATGCTGTCGTGTTCCTGCCCAATGGCGGCAATTTCTGCTCCGGGGGCGACGTGCACGACATCATCGGTCCGCTGGTCGAGATGGACATGAAGGGCCTGCTCGCCTTCACCCGCATGACCGGCGACTTCGTCAAGGCGATGCTGAATTGCAGCAAGCCGATCATCTCGGCCGTGGACGGCGTGGCGGTGGGCGCCGGCGCTATCATCGCGATGTCGTCGGACATCCGCATAGCCACGCCGGAGGCCAAGACCGCCTTCCTGTTCACGCGGGTCGGCCTTGCCGGCTGCGACATGGGGGCCTGCGCGATCCTGCCGCGCATCATCGGGCAGGGCAGGGCCGCCGAACTGCTCTACACCGGCCGCTCGATGAGCGCCGAGGAAGGCGAACGTTGGGGTTTCTACAACCGGCTGGTCGGCGCCGACGCACTGGAGGCCGAGGCGCTCGATATCGCCAAGCGTATCGTGTCCGGCCCGACATTCGCCCACGGCATCACCAAGACGCAGCTCAACCAGGAATGGTCTATGGGGCTCGACCAGGCGATCGAGGCGGAAGCGCAGGCGCAGGCGATCTGCATGCAGACGGGTGATTTCGAGCGCGCCTACCGGGCGTTTGTCGCCAAGGAAAAGCCAGTGTTCGAGGGGAACTGATGGCCGACCGCTCATTCCTCAACTGGCCGTTTTTCGACGAGCGCCACCGCGACCACGCGGCGCAGCTTGAGGGATGGTGCGCGGCAAATCTGCCTGTCCAGCATGGCGAGAGTATCGAGAATGTGGATGCGGCGTGCCGCAAGCTGGTGAAGATGCTGGGCGAGGGCGGCTGGCTCATGCCGACCGGTGTCGATTCAACCGACCCGCAGCCGCTCGATGTGCGCACGCTGTGTCTGACACGCGAGACGCTGGCGCGGCATGACGGTCTGGCCGATTTCGCATTCGCAATGCAGGGCCTGGGCACCGGTGCGATCAGCCTGTTCGGTACGGCTGAGCAGCAGCAATGGCTCAAAAAGACACGGGCGGGCGAGGCGATCTCCGCCTTCGCGCTCAGCGAGCCACGCTCGGGTTCCGACGTCGCCAACATGGACATGACCGCCACGCGGGAAGGCGATGACTACGTGCTTTCGGGCGAGAAGACGTGGATATCGAATGGCGGCATCGCGGATGTCTATTGCGTCTTCGCCCGCACCGGCGAGGCGCCGGGCGCGAAGGGTATCTCCTGTTTCGTCGTGCCGGCTGATACTCCGGGCCTGAGGGCGGCCGAGCGGCTGGAGACGATCGCGCCGCATCCGCTGGCCAGGCTTTCATTCGACGATGTGCGCGTGCCGGCGTCCGCCATGATCGGCAAGCCGGGCGAGGGCTTCCGCATCGCCATGTCCGTGCTCGACGTGTTCCGCTCGACCGTGGGCGCTGCGGCTCTTGGCTTCGCGCGGCGGGCGCTCGACGAGTCGATTTCGCGCACGAGGTCACGCGAATTGTTCGGCAATCCGCTGTTCGACCTGCAGATGGTGCAGGGGCATATCGCCGACATGGCGCTCGACGTCGATGCCGCGGCGCTGCTGATCTATCGGGCAGCGTGGACGAAGGATGCCGGCGCCCCGCGTGTCACCCGCGAGGCGGCGATGGCGAAGCTCTACGCCACCGACCGGGCTCAGAGCGTCATCGACAAGGCTGTGCAGCTCCACGGCGGCGACGGGGTGCGCAAGGGGCACATCGTCGAGAGCCTCTATCGGGAAATCCGCGCGCTGCGCATCTATGAGGGCGCGTCCGACGTGCAGAAGGTCGTCATCGCGCGGCAGGTGATGGGAGGAGCGGCATGAAGCTGGGACCATCGGGACATGTGGACAGTTTCGCGCGGGACAATCTGCCGCCGTTCGAGCAGTGGCCGGAGCTGAAGCTCGACGGTTTCGACTATCCGGAATGGCTGAATGTCGGCGTCGAGCTCACTGACAAGATGGTCGAGAAGGGCTTCGGCGACCACACGGCGCTGATAGGCAACGGACGCCGGCGCACATACAAGGAACTCGCCGACTGGACCAACCGGCTGGCGCTCGCGCTGGTCGAAAATTACGGCGTCAAGCCCGGAAACCGCGTGCTGATACGCGGGCCGAACAACCCGGCCGTTGTCGCCTGCTGGCTGGCCGCAACCAAGGCGGGCGCGGTGGTGGTCAACACCATGCCGATGCTGCGCGCCGGCGAACTCGCCAAGATCGTCGACAAGGCGGAGATCGCGCTGGCTCTTTGCGACACCCGCTCGCTGGACGAACTGGTAGCCTGCGCCAAGAACAGCAAATATCTGGAAAAGGTCGTCGGCTTCGACGGCACGGCCAATCACGACGCCGAGCTCGATCGCATCGCGCTCGACAAGCCGGTGAAATTCGAGGCGGCGAAGACGGGCCGCGACGACGTTGCGCTGCTGGGCTTCACCTCCGGCACTACCGGCGTGCCGAAAGCGACGATGCATTTCCACCGCGACATCCTGATCATCGCGGACGGCTATGCAAAGGAGGTGCTGCAGGTGACGCCGGACGACGTGTTCGTCGGTTCGCCGCCGCTTGCTTTTACTTTCGGGCTGGGCGGGCTGGCGGTGTTTCCGCTGCGCTTCGGCGCGGCGGCCACGCTGCTCGAACAGGCGACGCCGCCGAAGATGATCGAGATCATCGAGAAATACAAAGCAACGATCAGCTTCACAGCGCCAACCGCCTACCGCGCCATGCTGGCGGCGATGGAGGAGGGCGCCGACCTGTCGTCGCTGCGCGTCGCGGTTTCGGCCGGCGAGACGCTTCCCGGTCCGATCTTCGAGCAGTGGACCGAGAAAACCGGCAAACCGATCCTCGACGGCATCGGCGCGACGGAGATGCTGCACATCTTCATCTCCAACCGATTCGACGACATGTATCCCGCGACGACCGGCCGCCCGGTAACCGGCTACGAGGCGCGGATCGTTGACGACGAGATGAACGAACTGCCGCGCGGGGAGGTGGGGCGGCTGGCCGTGCGCGGGCCAACCGGCTGCCGTTACCTCGCAGACGACCGGCAGCAGGACTATGTCCGCGACGGCTGGAACCTGACGGGCGACAGCTTCTGGCAGGACGAGGACGGGCGCTACCACTTTGCAGCCCGCACCGACGACATGATCGTGTCGTCCGGTTACAACATCGCCGGACCAGAGGTGGAGGCCGCGCTGCTGGCGCATTCCGACGTCGCCGAATGTGCTGTCATCGGCGTCGCCGACGAGGCACGCGGGCAGATCGTCGAGGCGCATGTGGTGCTGGCGGCCGGGGTCGCCGGCGACGAGGAAACAGTCCACCGGCTGCAGGAACATGTGAAGCTCGCCATCGCGCCGTACAAATATCCTCGCTCGGTGAAGTTCGTCACGGAGCTGCCGAAGACCCAGACCGGCAAGGTGCAGCGCTTCCGCCTGCGCGAAGAGGCGCAATGACGGCGATGGCGAAAGAGCGCGATCAGGACGTAGGCGCGGTGACGGACTTTTCCGCGCGCATGTCCTATGCCGACTATCTCGGCCTCGACGCGGTGCTGACAGCGCAGAAGCCGCTGTCGTCCGCGCATGACGAGATGCTGTTCATCGTCCAGCATCAGACCTCGGAACTCTGGATGAAGCTCGCCATCCACGAGATCGAGGCGGCGATGGCCGCTATCCGTGCCGACGATTTGCAGCCGGCATTCAAGATGCTGACGCGCGTGGCCCGCATCTTCGAGCAGCTCAACAGCGCCTGGGACGTGCTCAGAACGATGACGCCCAGCGAATACACGCTGTTTCGCGACCGGCTCGGGCAATCGTCCGGGTTTCAGTCGTGGCAGTACCGGGCGATCGAGTTCCTGGCCGGGAACCGCAATGTGGCGATGCTGAAGCCGCACGAACACGCGGCTGCGGTTACGGGCAGGCTGAAGGCGATCCTCGCGCGGCCCAGCCTCTACGATGAAACGATCCAACTGCTGGCGCGGCACGGTTTCGATGTCGGGACGGAGCGAACAGATGTGCGCGAGCAGCGTGCCGAAAGCGCGGCCGTGATGGCGGCGTGGACAGCCGTCTACCGCGAGCCTCGCACATACTGGGAACTCTACGAACTGGCCGAGAAACTGGTCGACTTCGAGGACTATTTCCGCCGCTGGCGGTTCAACCACGTGACGACGGTCGAGCGGATCATCGGCCTGAAGCGCGGCACGGGCGGCACCGCCGGTGTGTCGTACCTCCGGCGCATGCTGGAGGTGGAACTTTTCCCTGAACTGTGGAAGCTACGCACCCAGCTCTGAGTGCGGAAACCGCGGGACAGGGTAATTGAGTGCCGGAGGCGAGCCTCCGGAGGGGCAGATAACAACGGGAGTAATGAAATGAAAAAACTAATTGCAGCAGCCGCGCTCGGGCTGTCGTTGAGCGTGTCCTTTGCGATGGCGGAGACCGTGAAGGTTGGCATGATCACAACCACGTCGGGCGGCGGCGCGGGCCTGGGCATCGACGTCCGCGACGGCTTCCTTCTGGCGGTGAAGAACGCTGGCGCAGACATTGAGGTCATCGTCGAAGACGACGCGCAGAAGCCGGAGATCGCGGTCCAGCTTGCCGACAAAATGATCCAGAGCGATCAGGTCGACCTGCTCACCGGCATAATCTGGTCGAACCTGGCTATGGCCGTCGTGCCGAGCGTGACGGCGCAGGGCAAGATCTACATCTCGCCGAATGCAGGCCCGTCGCCGCTGGCCGGCGCGCAGTGCAACGAGAACTATTTCAACGTTGCCTGGCAGAACGACAATCTGCATGAGGCGATGGGCGCCTACGCCAACGATGCCGGCTACAAGAACACCTTCATCATGGCGCCGAACTATCCGGCCGGCACAGATGCGCTGAACGGCTTCAAGCGCTTCTACAAGGGCGAACTGGCCGGCGAGGTCTACACGCAGCTTGGCCAGACCGACTACGCAGCCGAGATCGCGCAGATCCGCGCGGCGGGCGCCGACTCGCTGTTCTTCTTCCTGCCGGGCGGCATGGGCATCGCCTTCATGAAGCAGTATGCGCAGTCCGACGTCGGGGTGCCGGCAATGGGCCCGGCCTTCTCGTTCAGCCAGGATATCCTGGGCGCTGTGGGTGATGCCGCCCTCGGCGTGAAGAACTCGTCGCAGTGGAACAAGGACATCGACAACGCTGCCAACAAGCAGTTCGTCGAGACGTTCCAGGCCGAATATGGCCGCCTGCCGTCGCTCTATGCGAGCCAGGGCTACGACGCGGCGAACCTGATCATCTCCGCCATGGGCAAGGCCGACGTGCATGACACGGACGCCTTCCGCGCGGCGCTGAAGGAGGCCGATTTCGACTCCGTGCGCGGCGACTTCAAGTTCGGCAACAACAACCACCCGATCCAGGACATCTATGTCCGCGAGGTGGTGAAGGAAGGCGACGTGATCACCAACAAGATCATCGCCACGGCCTTCGAGGACCATCAGGACGCCTACGCGGCCGAGTGCGGCATGTAATCAGCCTCCTTCTCCCCGCCCGCGGGGAAAAGGTCCCGGTCGGGGGATGAGGGGCGGCCTACGCAGCGGCGCGTAGCCGCCATGATAGGCGCTGCCCCTCACCCTCACCCTCTCCCCGTGAACGGGGAGAGGGTGAGGGTGACCGCTGGGGGCTCCGTTCCGAAAGCAATCTATGCAAACAGCCCTGATCATAGAGCAGCTGCTCAACGGTCTTCAGTTCGGCGTCATGCTGTTTCTGATGGCGGCGGGGCTGACGCTGATCTTCGGCGTCATGGGGCTAATCAACCTGGCGCACGGCTCGCTCTACATGGTCGGCGCATTCGCCTGCGCCGCCGTGGCGGCTTGGACCGGCTCGTTCTGGCTGGGGCTGATCGCGAGCCTCGCTGCAGCCGCGGCGGCGGGTGCGATCGTCGAACTCGTCGTTATCCGGCGGCTCTATGACCGCGACCATCTCGACCAGGTGCTCGCTACCTTCGCGCTGATCCTGATCTTCTCCGAAGGTACGCGCTGGGTGTTCGGCTCCTTCCCTCTCTACCTCGATATTCCGGCACTTCTTTCAGGCACCGTGCCGCTGCCGGGCGGCTCGCGCTATCAGCTCTACCGCCTCGCCATCATCGGCGTCGGCGTGGCGGTAGCGGTCGGCCTCTTCCTGCTGATTTCGAAGACACGGCTCGGCATGCGCATTAGGGCCGGCGAGAGCGACCGCGAAATGATCGGCGCGCTCGGCGTCGACGTCGCGACGCTCTACACGCTGGTGTTCGCGCTGGGCGCGGCACTTGCAGGATTGGCCGGCGCCATGGTTGGCGCAATCCAGTCGGTGCAGGTCGGCATGGGCGAGCCCGTGCTGATCCTCGCCTTTGTCGTCATCGTCATCGGCGGCATTGGTTCGATTCGCGGCGCACTGATAGGCGCCATCCTGGTCGGCGTGACCGATACGATGGGGCGCTTCCTGCTGCCGCAGACGCTGATGCTGTTCATGCCGCCGTCGCAGGCCGCGATGATCGGCGGCGCCATCGCGTCGATGCTGATCTATTTGCTCATGGCTGTCGTGCTTGCGCTGAAGCCGCGCGGCCTGTTCCCGGCGCAGGGCTAGACCATGGCGAGCCGCGAAACCTTACTCAATATCGGGCTGGCGCTGCTGCTGCTGGTGCTGCCGGTTATCGCCAATTACAGCGGCGAACCGTTCTACGTGACGCTGGCTACGCGCATCGCGATCCTGTCGCTGGCGGCAGTCGGCCTCAACCTCGCGCTAGGCTTGGGCGGGCTGGTCTCATTCGGCCACGCTGCCTTCTTCGGCATCGGCGGCTACGCGGCGGGCATTCTTGCCACCCACGCCTTCTCGGGCGATCCGCTGATCTTCGGCCTTCCCGGCACCAAGCAAATGCTGATCATCTGGATTGTGGCGATAGCGGCCGGTGGGCTCGCGGCGCTGCTGATCGGCCTGATCACGCTGAGGACATCCGGCGTCTACTTCATCATGATCACGCTCGCCTTCGCGCAGATGATCTTCTACTTCGCCATTTCGTGGCCGGCCTATGGCGGCGAGGACGGACTGCCGATCTATGTCCGCAACGCCTTTCCGGGCGTGAACACGCTGAAGCCGCTGTCCTATTTCCTCGTCTGCTACGCGCTGCTTGCTGTCGGGCTGGTTCTCTTCAAGCTGTTCCAGGATTCGCGCTTCGGCGCAGCATTGCAGGCGGCGCGGCAGAACGAGGTGCGCGTTGCTTCCGTTGGCATCCCGCCCTACCGGATCCGGCTCGTCGCATTCGTTATCTCCGGCATGTTCACCGCGGTTGCCGGCGCGCTGTTCGCCGACCTCAACCGTTTCGTCAGCCCGTCCATGCTGTCGTGGCAGATGTCCGGTGAACTCATCGTGCTGATCATCCTCGGCGGGGTGGGTCGGCTGTTCGGGCCGGTGGCGGGAGCCGCGCTTTTCGTGCTTCTCGAGCATTGGCTTGGCGGCATCACCGAGCGCTGGCAGTTCTTCCTCGGGCTGATCCTGCTGGGTGTCGTGCTGTTCGCGCGCGGCGGGCTGATCGGCCTGATAGCGGGGAGGGCGCGCCATGGCTGAACCGGTGCTTGCCATCTCCGAGCTGCGCAAGACGTTCGGCGCGCTGAAGGCGACCGACGGCGTCAGCCTCGACTTGCGGCCCGGCGAAATCCACGCCCTGATAGGGCCGAACGGCGCCGGCAAGACAACGCTGATCAACCAGATTGCCGGCACGCTAAAGCCCGACGCCGGCAGTATCCGGTTCGATGGCGCTGACATTGGCGGGCTGGGCGTGGCGGAGAGGGCTCGGCGCGGGCTGGGGCGGACGTTTCAGGTGTCGTCGCTGGCGCCGGAGTTCTCGGCGCTGCGCAATGTGATGCTGGCCGTGCAGTCGGTGCAGGGATCGAGCTTCCGCTTCTTCAGGCCGGTGATGCGCGACCGTTCGCTGACCGAGCCTGCGATGGCCGCGCTCGAACGGGTGGGTCTCGGTGCGCGGGCGCACCTGCCGGCATCTGAACTGTCGCACGGCGAGCGGCGGCAGATCGAGATCGCCATCGCGCTGGCGCTCGGCTCCAAGGCCTTCCTGCTCGACGAGCCTATGGCCGGCATGGGGCCGGAGGGCTCGAAGCGGCTGACGGAGTTTCTCGACGGGCTGCGCGCCGAGGCGCCGATCCTACTCGTTGAGCACGACATGAACGCCGTGTTCGCGCTCGCCGACCGCATCACGGTGCTCGACTACGGGCGGGTGATCGCGACCGGCACTGCAGATGAAATTCGCATCAACCCGGAAGTGCGGCGCGCCTATCTCGGAGACGAGGCATGACGCTGCTTCAGGTCCAGAAGCTGGAAGCGGGGTACGGCCAGAGCCAGGCGCTGTTCGGCGTCGACCTTGAGGTCGGCGAAGGCGAGGTCGTTGCGCTGATGGGCCGCAACGGCATGGGCAAGACGACGACGATCCGCGCCGTCTGCAACCTCACGCCGCCAAGCAAGGGCGAGGTTGCGTTTGCCGGCCGGCGGTTGAAGGGCCTGGCGCCACATCGCGTCGCGCAGCTTGGCGTAGGGCTGGTGCCGGAGGGACGGCGCTGCTTCGCCCGACTCACGGTGGAAGAAAACCTGATCGCGACGGCGCGGCCGGGCAAATGGGATTTCGGCTCGGTCACCGCGCTGTTTCCGCGGCTTGCTGAACGGCGGACCCAGATGGCCAACACGCTGTCGGGCGGCGAGCAGCAGATGCTAGCGATCGGCCGGGCGCTGATGACCAATCCGCGGCTGCTTATCCTCGACGAGGCGACGGAGGGTCTGGCGCCTGTGATCCGCAACGACATCTGGGCGGCGCTGCGCAAGCTGAAGGCGGAAGGCGAGGCGATCCTGATCGTCGACAAGACGCTGCCCGAACTGCTGCCGCTGGCCGACCGCTGCACGGTTCTGGAAAACGGCATGACGGCATGGGCCGGGACGCCGGCCGAACTCACCGAGGAACTGCAGGTGCGCTATCTCGGCGTATGAGTGGGAGAGGAAGATGAATAGCGGCTTTGAGATCCTTCACCCTCAGGGGTGGAAACCGGCCAAGGGCTATTCCAACGGCATCGTCGCCGGAGGGCGCACCGTCTGGCTCGGCGGCCAGATTGGCTGGAACGGCGACCAAGAATTCGAGACGGACGACTTCGTCGGGCAGGTGCGGCAGGCGCTGGAAAACGTGGTGGCGATACTGGCGGAAGCCGGCGGGAAGCCCGAGCATATCGTGCGCATGACATGGTTCATCACCGACAAGCAGGCCTATGTTTCGCGGCTGCGCGAGGTCGGCGAAGCCTATCGCTCCGTCATGGGCAAGCACTTTCCGGCGATGAGCGTGGTGCAGGTGACGGCGCTGATCGAGGACCGGGCCAAGGTCGAGATCGAAGCGACGGCGGTTCTTCCCGACTAGGCGAGACGCGCGTCTCAAAATCTTGCGCGGCGACTTCTCTTGGTCCACCCTAGGGGGAAGAGCATGCAAGGGAGGTTGCCGTGAACGTTCAATCCAAGAGCCCGGACGCTTTGTCCGTTCCGTTCGAAACGGCGCGCGCCGACCGCCTGATGGAGGAGGCCGGCATCGACCTGCTGCTCGCAACGTCGAAGCACAACACACAGTATCTGCTGGGCGGCTACCGGTTCATTTTCTTCGTAGCGATGGATGCGATCGGCCACAGCCGGTACCTGCCGGTCGTAACCTACGAGAAGGGGCGGCCGGACCACTCCGCCTACATTGCCAACCGCATGGAAGGCGGCGAACACGCCAACCATCCGTTCTGGACGCCGACCCTGCATCCGGCCTGCTGGACCGCCTGGGAGGCGGCAGAACTGGCCGTCGAGCACATCAAGAAGACCGGCAAGGAGAGCGCCCGCATCGGCATCGAGCCGGCCTTCCTGCCGCTCGAGGCCTACAGGATCATCACCGCGAAGCTGCCGAACGCGACCTTCGTCGACGCCACCGGCATGATGGAGCGGCTGCGCTCCATCAAGTCGGCCGACGAGCTCGCCAGGCTGAAACACGCATCCGAGATGATCACCGACGCCATGCAGGCGACGATCGCGGCGGCGCGGGAGGGCTCGACGAAGGCCGAGATCATCGAGCGGCTGCGGCAGGAAGAAACGAAGCGCGGGCTGCATTTCGAGTACTGCCTGCTTACGCTGGGCGCGAGCCACAACCGCGCATCCTCTGACCAGGCATGGAAGGCGGGCGAGGTGCTGTCGATCGATTCCGGCGGCAACTATAACGGTTATATCGGCGATCTCTGCCGCATGGGCATTCTGGGCGAGCCGGATGCCGAGCTGGAGGATTTGCTGGCGGAAGTGGACGCCGTGCAGCAGGCGGCATTCGCCAAAGTGAAGGCCGGGGCGGCCGGCGGCGAACTCGTTGCGGCGGGCGCGGAGCGGCTGAAGGCGTCACCGATTGCCGGCTACACTGACTTCTTCGCGCACGGCATGGGGCTGATCACGCACGAGGCGCCGTTCCTGATGACCAATCATCCGGTGACGTACGAGGGCGAGGACGCCGACCGGCCACTTGAGGCCGGCATGGTGATCTCGGTCGAGACCACCATGCTCCATCCGAAGCGCGGCTTCATCAAGCTCGAAGACACGCTGGCGATCACCGAAAACGGCTACGAGATGTATGGCGAGCGCGGCCGCGGCTGGAACAGAGGCGGCACGGCCTGAGCAATCACGAGCCTGGCGGCAGCAGCTTGAAGTCGGGAAGGTCGCGCAGCGCCTTTTCCGGGCCGGCCGGCGAATAGACGACGAAGAGCTGCATCGGCTGCGAGCCCGTGTTCAGCGTCGAGTGATAGCGGCTTTCGGGCACGTAGACGGTGCAGCCAGGGCCGACCTTCTTCGTGACCGGATTGCCGTTCTCGTCCTCCACCATCTGTTCGCCTTCGCCGGAAATGACGAAGATGATCTCCTCGGCGCCCGGGTGGTTGTGGCGCTCGTGACCCATGCCGGGCTTCACGTCGACAACGCCGGCCGAGAACCGCTCGGCGCCGTTGACCTCGGGCGCCAGCGTCAGCGACAGGCGGCCCCAGTCGAAGCCGAATGCGCTGACATCCTTCGGATAGACGAACTTTTCTCCTTCGCCGCTCATCATCTTCCTCCCGCTATCTGGTCCTGATCGGCAGTTTCTTGAAATCGGCAGTCTGGTCGCGGATCGCGGCCTCGGCCGGCAGGCGCTCCATGGAGCTTGCGCCGTAGAAGCCGTGACAGACGGCGCAGTTTTCCAGGATGTAGCGCGCGTCCTCGGGCATCGAGATCGGCCCGCCATGGCATATGACGATGGCGTCGCTGCGCACGGAGCGCGCAGCCTCCGAGATGGCGTCAATCTCGCCGACGCACTGGTCGAGAGTCTTGGCGGAAGTCGCGCCGATCGAGCCGCCGGTCGTGACGCCCATATGCGCGACGATGATGTCGGCGCCGGCCTTCGCCATAGCAGTCGCCTCGTCGGGATTGAAGACGTAGGGCGTGGTGAGCAGATCGAGCTCGTGGGCGGCGGCGATCATGTCGACCTCCAGCCCGTAACCCATGCCAGTCTCCTCGAAGGAGACGCGCATGCTGCCGTCGAACAGGCCGATGGTGGGAAAGTTCTGAATGCCGGAAAAGCCCATCTGCTTCAGTTCGGCGAGAAACTGGGGCATCAGGACGAAGGGGTCGGTGCCGTTGACGCCGGCGAGCACGGGCGTGTGCTTCACCACCGGCAGCACCTCGACCGCCATCTCCTTCACGATCTCGTTGGCGTTGCCATAGGCCAGAAGGCCCGCTGCGGAGCCACGTCCGGCCATGCGGTAGCGGCCCGAATTGTAGATCACGATCAGGTCGATGCCGCCGGCTTCCTCGGCTTTCGCCGACAAGCCGGTGCCCGCGCCGCCGCCGACGATCGGCACGCCATCCGCGATCATGGCGCGGAACTTTTCGAGGATTTGCTTGCGCGGGATGGCGGGCATTCAGGAACTCACTGTGTGGCGATTTCGAGGAAGGCGGCAGTCGTGGCCTTGGCGAATTTAGGGTCGTTGATGTGGAGCGGCAGGCGCACAATCCTGCGGTCGCCGGTTTGTTTCACCGTGGCTTCGAGCGCTGCGAAGAGGGCGGCGTCGGCTTCAGGATCGAAGAATGCGCCGCCTTCGATGTCGAGCGCGGACACACCCTTCTCGGGGATGAGGAACCGCACAGGGCCGTTGCATTCGTTGAGCTTCGCGCCGATCCACTCGCCGATCTCGCGGCATTCCTTGGCGGTGGTGCGCATCAGCGTGACGTTGGGGTTGTGCTTGTAGAGGTTGCGTCCCGTGAAGGCTTCGGGGACTGTCTGCAGCGCCCAGAAATTGACCATGTCGAGCGCGCCGACCGAACCGACATAGGGAATGCCCGTGCGGGCGATGGCGCCGAGGCGGTCAGCGGTCGCCGGAAGCACGCCGCCGAACAGGAAATCGCAGACCTCGGTTGTGGTGATGTCGACAACGCCGCCGAGAATGCCGCTGTCTGCGAGCGCTTCCATCGTGCGCCCGCCGGTGCCGGTGGCGTGGAAAATCATGCAGTCGTAGTCGCCGCGCAGCTGCTTGGCGATTGCGGTGACGCAAGGCGTGGTGACGCCGAACATTGTGAGGCCGATGGCAGGCTTGCCCTCTGCCCGGGGCGCGGGATTGGCGGCCATCGCGGCGATTGCCTGGCCGGCATTATGCAGAATGGTACGGCTGAGCCGGTTGAGTCCGGCAATGTCAGTCACCGCCGGCATCATGATGATGTCGGAGATGTCTATGTATGGAGCCGTGTCGCCCGAAGCGAGCGTGGAGACCATGATCTTCGGAATGCCGTAGGGCAGGGTGCGCATGCCGGCGGTGACGATGGCGGTGCCGCCCCCGCCGCCAAGCCCGATGATGGCCGCTACGTCGTCCAGCTGACCGGTGAAGGCTGCGAAAGCCTCGGTCATTGCCGCAACGGCGGTGCCGCGATCGTCGGTGCCCAGTGCAGCGTCGGCGCCCTGAGGATGATGATATGCCACGTCGCGAGCACCGATATCGACCGCGATGGTTGGTTTGCGCGTGCCCACGTCCACCAGCACTGCCGCGCCGCCAGCGCCGCGGATCACCTCGGCCAGATAGGCAAGTTCCTCGCCCTTGGTGTCGGCGGTGCCGACGACATAGATGCGCGCCATCACTCCTCCACTCCGGCGGCTCCCGTCACGAAAGGCATTGCAATTTCGTGAGACGCGCGTATCGTATTGACATGGATGTCTCACGTCAACAACAGGCTGAGGAGGCAGAGCGCGGCCCGCGAGCGAGGACCCGCCGGCTGATGCTGGAGACGGCGACGCGCCTGATGCAGGAAGGCAAGACGCCTTCGGTGAGCGAGGTGGCGGAGGCGGCGGAGGTGTCGCGCGCAACCGCCTATCGCTATTTCCCGAGCCAGGCGGCGCTGGTCCATGCCGTGGTCGACGAAGCACTGGGCCCGATCCTCAACTGGAACTCGAAATCCGACGATGCCGGCGAGCGGGTGGGCGATCTGTTCCGCAGTTCGATGCCCCGCATCACCGAGTTCGAGGCGACGTTCCGTGCGGCGCTGAAGCTGTCACTGGAGCAGACCGCGCAGACTGAAGCCGCGGAGCCGGAACCGCGATTTACGCGCGGCCATCGCGTCGATTTGCTGAAAGACGCGCTGCGACCCCTGCAGGGGACAATGCCCGCCGGGCAGGTCAACAAGCTTGCGCAGGCGCTGTCACTGCTCTTCGGCGTGGAGGTGCTGGTTATCCTGAAGGACATGTGGGGGCTGGACGAACAGCAGGCCCATTCCGTGGCGGAATGGGCGGCGCGCTCGCTGGTCCGTTCTGCGATCGATGGAGGAGTGACGTAGCAGTATCTCGATACCGCAATCTGGTTAGACCAGATGAAATGAGCTTGCATGACGCGGTGTCGAGCCGCGCATGCGCCGCCGCGTATGCGGCATTGGCCGATTTTTGTAGGAAAATCGGTTAAAAGTGGGCGATTGAGCGGAAGTGGCGGGATGAAAATCGCCTGCGATGGGAACAAGCAGGGCTTGACGGGCAGCGAAGTTTGGTAATACCAGATTGAATATGGAGGCTAGGGAGGAAAGGCCCGGCATCACGATCCGGACGATTGGATTCGAACAAGGACGCGACGGGACCTCGGCGGGCCCGACAACGTCCGCAACAGGCGCGATGCCGGTGCTGCCGGCTGTGTGCAAACGGGAGGAAATGATATGCGCAAGAAACTAACCGGCCTGGTGGCCGGCCTCGGCTTTACGCTCGCATGCGGAACGTCGGCGTTCGCGCAGGAGCTGACGATCTTCTGGGCCGAATGGGATCCGGCGAACTATCTGCAGGAACTGGTCAACGAATATGAAGCCGAAACCGGTGTTCGGGTTACGGTGGAAACCACGCCGTGGTCGGACTTCCAGACCAAGGCATTCACCGAATTCAACGCACGCGGCTCGGCCTACGACATGGTCGTCGGCGACTCGCAGTGGATCGGGGCGGCCTCGGAAGCCGGGCACTACGTCGATCTCACCGACTTCTTCAACAAGCACAATCTGAACGAAGTGATGGCTCCGGCGACGGTCAAGTACTACGCCGAATATCCGTCGAACTCGGGCAAGTACTGGTCGATCCCGGCCGAGGGCGACGCGGTGGGCTGGTCGTACCGCAAGGACTGGTTCGAGGACCCGGCAGAGATGGCGGCGTTCAAGGAGAAATACGGCTACGATCTCGCGGCCCCGAAGACCTGGGCTGAAATGCGGGACATCGCCGAGTTCTTCCACCGTCCGGACGAGAACCGCTACGGCATCGCCATCTACACCGACAACTCGTATGACGCGCTGGTGATGGGCGTCGAGAACGCCATCTTCTCATTCGGCGGCGAGCTCGGCAACTACGAGACCTACGAGGTCGAGGGCATCATCAACTCGGACCAGAACGTGAAGGCGCTCGAGGCGTATCGCGAACTCTACCAGTTCACGCCTCCCGGCTGGGCGAAGACCTTCTTCGTCGAGAACAACCAGGCGATCACCGAGAACCTGGCGGCGATGAGCATGAACTACTTCGCCTTCTTCCCGGCTCTGGTGAACGAGGCGTCGAATCCGAATGCTGCTGGCACCGGCTTCTTCGCCAACCCGACCGGACCGGACGGGCACCAGTTCGCCGCGCTCGGCGGGCAGGGCATCTCGATCGTCTCCTACTCGGAGAACCAGGAAGAGGCCTTTAAGTTCCTCGAGTGGTTCATCAAGGACGACGTGCAGAAGCGCTGGGCAGAGCTCGGCGGTTACACGGCCAGCGCCGCGGTGCTGGAGTCGGACGAGTTCCAGAATGCCACGCCGTACAACAGGGCCTTCTATGAGACCATGTTCAAGGTGAAGGATTTCTGGGCGACGCCGGAATATGCAGAGCTGCTGATCCAGATGAACCAGCGCATCTATCCGTTCATCACGGCGGGCGAAGGCACGGCCAAGGAAGCGCTTGACGCTCTGGCGGCCGACTGGAAAGCCACGTTCGAGAAGTACAACCGCTACCAGTAAGCGGGGGCAGTCGGGCAAGGGGGCGGCTCAGCGCCGCCCCCTTGTCTCTTAAAGCGGGCCGAGCCCGCACCGGACCCTAGTGAGGAGCAGGGCATTGGCCACCTTGGCTATGACGAGGCTGGATCCGCAATCGCGTGCGGCTAGGCGCGGCTGGAGCGATCTGACGATCCGCAACGCCTTCATCATCCCGACGATCGCGTTTCTGATCATCTTCAACATCTTTCCGCTGCTCTACTCGCTGGGGTACTCGTTCACGGATTTCCGCGCCTCGACCAATGCGCCAGCCAACTTCGTCGGCCTGGCGAACTACAAGGCGCTGCTCAACGATCCCTTCATCTGGCGCAACTTCGCGATCACGGCGAAATACGTCATCGTCTCGGTGGCGGGGCAGGTCATCGTCGGCTTCGGCGTCGCCATGCTGCTCAACCGGGCGATCCCCTTCAAGGGGCTGATCACGACGCTCCTGCTGCTGCCGATGATGCTATCGATGGCGGTCGTCGGCCTGTTCTGGAAGCTGCTTTACGACCCGTCCTTCGGCATCATCAACTACGCGCTGGGGCTAGGCCGGTTCGAGTGGCTCTCCAATCCCGACATGGCGCTCTACGCGGTCGCCATCACCGACATCTGGATGTGGTCGCCCTTCGTGATGCTGCTGTCGCTCGCTGGTCTCTCGGCCGTGCCGAAGCATCTCTACGAGGCGGCCGCGATCGACCGGGCGGGACCGCTCTACACGTTCTTCCGCATCACGCTGCCGCTGGTGGCGCCGATCCTGATGATCGCGATCATCTTCCGCACCATGGAAGCGTTCAAGACGTTCGATCTCGCCTACATCCTGACCAGCCAGCCGACGACCGAGGTGATCTCGATCCGGCTCTACAAGATGGCGTTCCAGGAATGGCAGACCGGCATGTCGTGCGCGCTGGCCTACATCATGCTGATCATGGTGGTGGCGATCACCAACATCTACGTGAAGTACCTGAACAAGGTGAAGGAGCGCTAAGGTGGCCGCAGTCAAGACACGCTCCGAAGTCGCGCTCAACCGGACGGCGATCGTCGCCGTGCTGGTGGTGACGATCATCTTCCTGGCACCGATCTACTGGATCGCCTCGACGGCCTTCAAGCCGCGCCACCTGGCCACCACTATCCCGCCGACGGTCATGTTCGAGCCGGAGATCGGCCCGTTCGTAAAACTGTTCCTGCGCCGCTCGCAGCTGCGCGAGCAGCCGACGCAGGAAGAATACGAGGCCGCGCCCTGGTGGGAGCGTCTCGTCTTCGACGGCGGCGAAAAGGTCGTGCGCGACGGCCGGGGCGAGGTGCAGCTTTCAGGCTATCCGGACCGCTTCGCAAACTCGCTCATAGTGGCGGTGGTGTCGACCGTACTGGCGGTGGGGATGGGAACGCTGACGGCCTACGGGTTCTCGCGCTTCAAGGTGGCGGGGGAGCAGGACTGGCTGTTCTTTATATTATCCACCCGAATGTTGCCACCCGTGGTGGTGGCGATCCCGATGTTCCTGATGTACCGCGTATTCGGCCTGAACGACACGCATATCGGGCTGATCATCCTCTACACGGCCTTCAACCTGTCGTTCTCCGTCTGGCTGATGAAGGGCTTCATCGACGAGATACCCAAGGAGTACGAGGAGGCGGCGCTTGTCGACGGCTATACGCGCATGCAGGCCTTCTTCAAGGTGGTGCTGCCGGAAGCGGTGACCGGCATCGCGGCGACGGCGGTGTTCTGCTTCATCATCGCCTGGAACGAGTATGCATTCGCGCTGATCATGACCAACAGGAAAGCGCAGACCGCGCCGCCCTTCATTCCGAGCCAGGTCGGTTCCGGCCTGCCGGACTGGACCGTGATCGCGGCGGGCACCTTCCTGTTCCTGCTGCCGGTGGCGATCTTCACCTTCCTCCTGCGCAACCATCTGCTGAGAGGCATGAGCTTCGGAGCAATCCGCAAATGAGCTTTCGCGAACTCAATCGCCGATACCTGGAGCCGGGCTCCATGTGGCTGATGATCTTCGGCATCGTGGCGCTCTGCCAGCCGTGGAACCTGTTCCTGCACCGCTACGGTGTGACAATCATCATTGTCGGGCTGATAGGCTTCATCATAACCTCGCATATCGGGCCGGGATCGATCGGCACCGACGAGGATGTCGAGGATGAGGTATTCGACGTGTCCGACCACCGCGAGGGCAAGGCATGACCCAGATAGAGCTTCGCGGCGTCCAGAAGTGGTTCGGCTCGAACCAGGTCATCAAGGACATGAATTTGGACATCGCCGATGGCGAGTTCATCGTCATGCTCGGCCAGTCCGGTTGCGGCAAGACCACGACCCTGCGGGCAATCGCCGGGCTGGAAACCATCGACGAGGGCGACATCCTGATCGACGGCAGCGCGGTGCAGCACCTCAAGTGCTCGGACCGGGACATCGCGATGGTGTTCCAATCGTTCTCACTCTACCCGCATATGACCGTCTACCAGAACATCGCCTTCCCGCTGCACGCAACGCGCACAAGCAGCGCAGATGCCGACAAGCGGGTGCGCGAGATTGCCGGCGTGCTTCGCATCACCGACCTGCTGGAACGCCGACCCTCGGCGCTTTCCGGCGGCGACATGCAGCGCGTTGCGATCGGCCGGGCGCTGGTGCGTCAGCCCAAGGCGATGCTGATGGACGAGCCTATCGGCGCGCTCGACACAAAGCTGCGCGAGGAAATGCGGGCCGAGATCAAGCGCCTGCACGTGCGGCAGGGTTCGACCACGATCTACGTCACCCACGACCAGGTCGAGGCGATGAGCCTCGCCGACCGTATCGTCATCATGCACGAGGGTGTGCTCCAGCAGGTGGGAACGCCGGAGGAGGTCTACGGCCATCCTGAAAATCTGTTCGTTGCGCAGTTCGTCGGCAGCCCGGTCATGAACGTCGCCGATGCCAAGGTGGCCGATGAAGGCGGAAAGGTTCGCATCCATCTAGACCCCGCCGATCCCGGTTTCGAGTTCCCGCGCGAATTGCTTTCGCGGCTCAACGGCCATGCCGCCGGCGGACTCAAGGTAGGCGTGCGCCCAGAAGGCATTCTCGTTTCGCACGAGGCCAAGGCCGGCTACGTGCCGCTTGAGGCGCAGATCATCGAACCTCTCGGTTCGCACGACATTGTGGACCTGAAAGTCGGGACCGGAATGATCAGGGCGCGCACGCCGTCGGGCTTCGTGCCCAAGGTAGGCGAGAAGGTGCATGCACGGATCGATCCCGCGCAGGCGCATTTCTTCGACACCGGCAGCGGAAAGTCACTCGGGGTGAGGCTTTAAGGCATGGCTCATATCGAGCTGAGAAACATATCCAAGACGTTCGGCGCCAAGACGGCGCTGCGGGGTCTCGACCTGGAAATCGAGGACGGCCAGTTCTTCGTCCTTCTCGGCGAAACCGGCGCCGGCAAGACGACGACACTGCGTATCGTCGCCGGTCTGGAAAAGCCGAGCGAAGGCGACGTGCTGATCGACGGCGTCAACGTCAACGACTGGGGCGCGGCGGAGCGCGACGTGGCGCTTGTGCTGCAGCAATACTCGCTCTACCCGCGTTACACGGTGCGCGAGAACCTCGAGTTTCCACTCAAGTCGCGCATCCGCCAGGTCGATGCGGCCGACATCGCGGAGCGGGTCGACCGGGTGGCCAAGACGCTGCAGATCACGCATCTGCTCGATCGCAAGACGGACAAGCTGTCGGGCGGCGAAATGCAGCGCGTTTCCATCGGGCGCGCCATCGTGCGCCAGCCGCGTGTCTTCCTGATGGACGAGCCGCTGTCGGCGCTCGATGCGAAGCTGCGCGAGGCGCTGAGAACCGAGCTCAAGAACCTGCAGATGAACCTCGGCGCGACGTTCCTGTTCGTGACGCATGATCAGGTGGAAGCGATGTCGATGGGCGACCGCATCGGCGTGCTCGACAGGGGCAAGCTGGTGCAGGTCGGCACGCCGGCCGAGGTCTACGGCAATCCGCGCAATACCTTCGTGGCGCAGTCGGTCGGTTCGCCGCCGATGAATCTTTTCGACGGCAAGTTGTCGTCCGGCAAGGCGGTGGCCGATGCCGGGTTCAGCCTGCCGGTGGCGGCGAAGGCCAACGGCTCGACAGACGGGCGGCAACTGACATTCGGCATCCGCCCGGAGGACATGTTCCTCGAGTCCGGCGGTCAGGCGAAGGCCGAAATCCACGACATCGAGAACCATGGCGTGGCGAAGATCGTGACGCTGCGGGCCGGCGAGACGCTGTTTCGGCTCACCACTTCGGCGCGCGACAGCCTCGCCATCGACGAGACCGTGAATTTCTCGTGGAATCCGGAAAAGGTTGTCCTGTTCGACAAGACCAGCGGGATGAGCCTGCGTCACAGCGCCTGACCGGCGCCCTCCCTGGCAGGGCACACTCGCGAGGAGACGACAGCCGCCCCGAACGGGCGGCTGTCGTTTATCGGGCGGTTGGAAACCGCTTGAGATAGGTCTCGAGCACTTCCGGATTGCAGAAGTTTACCGGCAACTCTCCGTGTAGAACCCGCGCGGCTTCCTCCGCCGCGCCGACGCCCATACGGCGCATGCTGCCTTCCGTGATGCCCGACATATGCGGCGTGACGATCACATTGTCGAAGCCGAGATAGGGGTGGTCCGGCGACAGCGGCTGCTGCGCGAAGACATCGAGAGCTGCGCCGCCTATGCGGTCTGAGCGCAGTGCCGCGAGCATCGCTTCGTCGTCGATGACGGGACCGCGCGAGATGTTGATGATTAGCGCGTCCGGCTTCATCAGGCCGATGAGGCGCGCATCGACCAGGCCGCGCGTCTCCTCGGTCAGCGGGCAGCATAGCGCGATGATGTCGGCATTTGTGGCAAGTTCGTCGAGGCCGACGAAGCGGACGCCGGCGGGTGCGTTTTTGGACGTACGGCTGTGCACCAGCACGTCGAGGCCGAAGCCCAAAGCGCCGATCTCGCAGACGCGGCTGCCGATATTGCCGTAGCCTATGACGCCGAGGGTGCGGCCATCGAGGTCGCCAGCTATGTCGGCATGGCGACGCGCCGCGACCCAGCCGTCGGTGCGCAGATCGCGGTCGACGGAGCGAAACCGGCGCAGCAGGGCCATTGCGGCGAAGAAGACATATTCGGCGACCGAGCGTGCGTTGACGCCCGGCGTGTTGGCGACGAGCACGCCTGCCTTGTTGGCGGCGGCCATCGGGATCATGTCGAGCCCCGCACCATGCCGGATCGCCGCGCGCAGCTTCGGGGCGCGCTCGAACAGCGCCGGCGGCAGGGGAGCGCGGACAATGAGGATGTCGGCGGCCGCGCCTTCCTTGAGCAGCGTGTCGGGATCGGGCGACGAGGCGAAACGCAGATCGCCGAGCTTCTCCAGCATGGCGGCGGCGTCGGGGTGCAGATTGTGGGTGGAGAATATGTCGGGCAAGGCGCGGAATCTCTGGCGGCGTTCGGTAAACCGGTTTGGCGCGAGACGCGCCTGTCCGCAAGGGGCGGCGACTAGGCCTTCTCGAGCTGCTCGTCGGGCTTCTCGGCGCCCGGGCCGCGGATAAGGCCTTTCCAGTAGCTCTCCGCGCCCTGAAGATGCGCGCTCATCAGCGCCTGGGCGAGGTTGCCGTCGCGGCGGACCAGCGCCTCGTAGATCTGGATGTGCTCGGCATGCGAGCGGCGTCCGCGCTCGGGATCGGAGAAATAGACCGGCAGGCGCTGCTCGCCCATGACGTAGTAGATCGAACAGATCTTGTGAAAGACGCTGTTCTTGGTGGCGCGCACGATTTCGAGGTGGAAATCGCGGTCCTCGCGCGCCAGAGGTTCGCCCTTGGCGACCTTGCCCTCGGAAATTTTCAGGATTTCGCGCAGGCGCTCGAAGTTTTCCTCGGTGGCGCGACTGCAGGCGAGCTCGGCGGCCTTGATCTCGTGGATCTTCCTGAGTTCGACCGTCTCGTAAATCTGGATCGGGTCGAGCGGCAGCCCGGCCTTGGCGAACAGCGCCAGCGCCTCGACGCTGGTGTCGGTCGTGGTGAGGTAGATGCCCGACTTAGCGCGGCGCTCGACGATGCGCATCGCTTCCAGGATGGCCAGCGCTTCGCGTATCTGACCGCGGCTCACGGAAAAATGGTCGGCAAGCTCGCGCTCCGACGGGGTACGGCCCTTCTCGGTGTTGGAGTAGGTGTAGAGATACGCCGCCAGATCCGGCAGCAGGCCGTTTTCCTTCATTTCAGCAGCCTTGCGCGTGTTTCTCCAGAAAACGCTCCGAAATCGTCAAGCCCAGTCCCGGTGCGTCGGGAATCGCGATCATACCATCCTCGACCTTCACGGTCTCCTCGACCAGATCGTGGATCATCGGATTTGCACCGAGCGAATATTCGACCACGAAACTCGCCGGCGAGGCGGCGCAGACATGGAGGCCGGCAAAGAAGCAGGGCGCCCCTGCCCACAGATGCGGCGCGAAACGCAAATTAAAGGCGCTGGCGATGGCGCCGATGCGCATGGCCTCGGTGATGCCACCGCAGAATGCCGGATCGGGCTGAAAGATATCGGCGGAGCGCAATACCGCAAGCTCGCGGAAGGCGAAACGCGTCGCTTCGGATTCACCAGCCGCGATCGGCACCGGCCCGGCGGCCCGCACCTCGGCCATGCCGCGCTTGTCGTCAGCGATCACCGGTTCCTCGAACCAGGCGAGGTCGCAATCGGCGACCATGTGAACGAAGCGCTTGGCGTCGGCCACCGTATAGGTGCCATGCGCGTCGACCATCAGTTCCACCTCGGGGCCGATGGCCTTGCGCGCGGCGCGGACGCGCGCCGCCGAAACATGCGGCGCGCCGTCCATTGCGCCGACCCGCATCTTCACGGCGCGGAAGCCGCCCGAGTCTATGTAGGATTTGAGCTGGTTTCCGATTTCGCCGGCGTCCGCCCAGCCGCCTGACGCGTAAGCGGGAAGGCGGTCAGACTTGCGCCCGCCAAGCAACTGCCAGACCGGCTGGCCAAGCGACTTGCCGAGGATATCCCAAAGGGCGATGTCGACGGCACTGATCGCGGCAATCGTCAAACCGCGGCGCGACAGCTCCGGCAGTGCGTGCCCTGCCGCTGTTGCCAGTTCGCTTCGCACGCCGTTGTAGATTGTCTCCCAGATCGGGACGATGTCGCCGGCATTTCGGCCGACCAGCATCGGACCGATCTCGTTGTTGAGGAGATGGACGAGAGAGCCATAGGTGCCGGCGCTGCCGGCGGCGTTCTTGCCTTCGCCCCAGCCGACGAGCCCGTCATCGGTCTCGATGCGCAGGATGGCGGAGTCGAACGTTTTCAGGCGGCCGAAATCGCTGCGATGCTGACGCTTCGCGTCGATCGGGATTTTGACCCACCAGGCCTGAACCTTACTGATACGCATCGCGCGACCCGCGGCCCGCCAGAGGACGGATTGCTACTTGATCAGCGGCAGAAGCGTTTCCGCCGTGATGCGCATCTGGTCGGTGTAGAACTTCTCGGTCAGCACGCTCGAGCCGTGGTCCTGGATGAATTTCAACTGCTCGGGCGAAATGTCGACCGGGTTGCGCTCGACCATTTCGGGGTAGCGGTTGGCCGGCGTGCGATCGACAGGGGCGACGAACTCGTTGGTCAGAGCGCCGTCGTAGCCGACGTCCTTCAGGATGCCGACGAGCTTCTTCCAGTCGATGGTGCCGAGGCCTGCGGCGAAACGGTTGTTGTCGGCGACGTGGAAGTCAAACAGGCGCTTGCCCGCCTTACGGATGGCCTCCTCGACGTCGAACTCCTCCATGTGGATGTGATAGGCGTCGAGGCAAACGCCGCATTCGGGGCTGACTGCATCGGCCAGCGCCAACGCCTGCTCGCCGCGATTGAAGAGGTAGGTCTCGAAGCGGTTGAGCGGTTCCACTGCAACCCGCACGCCGACCTTCTTGGCGTGGGCAAAACATTCGCGGGTGGCGTCCACCACCCACTCCCATTCCTCTTCCTCCGTGGCGTCGGGCACGACCTTGCCGACGGTTGCGGGAACCAGCGTGATGATCTCGCCGTCGAGTTCGCTCACCATAGTGAGCACGTCCTTCACGTACTGCACCGAGCGCTCGCGCTGGCCCTGGTCCTTGGCAGCGAGATTGCGCTCGCCGAGCATCAGCGTGACCGCGCCCCAGCAGCGGATGCCGTGTTCTTTCAGCAGCGCGCGGGTCTCGTTGGTCTTGTACTGCTCGGGTTCGCCGGAGATTTCGATGGATTCGTAACCGAACTGCTTGATCCGCTTCAGCGTGACTTCCAGCGGCTCGGCGCGCATCCAATTGTGCGTCGAAAGATGCATGGTCCAGTTCCTCCCGTTTGTCCGCGTCACGGCAAAGGCGCGCCGCCGCATTGATTTTGTTCTAGGCGCCCAATCTGGTTAGACCAATTCAGGCTACTGAAAAATCGTCTAACGCATAATCCCGAATGCCGCAAGCATCGAGCATTAGGCTGGCATTGGCAGGAAAATTGGGAAAATCTGACGCTGATTGCGTGGATTTGCATCGAGCGGCGTGGTCTGCAGGTTCGATGCATGGCTTGACGCTCTCCATGTGTTTGGTATTACCAGATGACGTTTTTTGACGCACCGCGGCGCGGTGAGGAATTCCGGCTCGCAGAAGGCTGGGACCGGCGGCGGTCAAGCGGGAGGAGGAACTCTTATGCCCAAATCGATGAAGGGACCTGGGATATTTCTGGCTCAGTTTGCGGGGGATGCGGCGCCGTTCAATTCGCTGGGGTCGATGGCGAAGTGGGCTGGCGATCTCGGCTACAAGGGTGTGCAGATACCGTCGTGGGACGGTCGGCTGTTCGATCTCGAGAAGGCGGCGTCGTCGAAGGATTATTGCGACGAGGTGAAGGGGGTGTGCGCGGAAGGCGGCGTCGAGGTGACGGAGCTTTCGAGCCATCTGCAGGGGCAGCTGGTGGCGGTGCACCCGGCCTATGACGTGCAGTTCGACGCCTTCGCGCCCGAGAAGGTGCACAACAATCCGAAGGCGCGGCAGGAATGGGCTGTCGATCAGGTGACGAAGGGGGCGAAGGCGTCGCGCAATATGGGCCTCGACGTGACGGTCGGGTTCACTGGCGCGCTGGCTTTCCCGTAT
>JAEPOG010000015.1 GCA_017643025.1 Rhizobiaceae bacterium | reverse complement strand
CGTCTGGACGGGTCGCCATTCGACCGCGCTCCGCGTCGCGCGCGAACTGCGGCGCGGTACGGTTTGGATCAACGACCACAACAAGCTTTTTGCCGAGGCGGAGACAGGCGGCTACCGGCAAAGCGGGCTCGGCCGCCTGCATGGCTACGACGCGCTCGCCGATTTTACCGAGCTGAAGCACATCTATCAGAACGTCGGAACGATCGAACTGTGAAAGTCTCAGGGTCGCCGAGAGGACGAGGGAGAACGACGCCGTGAACCGGGTGAAGGATCGCATTGCCATCGTGACGGGGGCAGCGCAGGGCATCGGGGCCATCTATGCGAAGGCGCTCGCTGCCGAGGGGGCCACGGTTGTCGTCAGCGACATACTGGACGGCACGTCCGTCGTCGAGGCTATCAAGGTCGCAGGCGGGCGGGCGCTCTATGTAAAGGCCGACGTCAGCGACGAGACCTCCGTGCAGGCGCTTGTCGACCGGACCGTCGAGACTTTCGGCAAAGTCGACATCCTGGTGTCGAACGCCGCCGTCTACGCCTCGCTCAAGATGAAGCCCTTCACCGAGATCGACGTGGCCGAGTGGGACAAGGTGACGGCCGTCAATGTTCGCGGCGCATTTCTGTGTGCCAGATCGGTTGCGCCGGTGATGAAGGCAAATGGCTACGGCCGGATCGTCAACATCGCATCCGGTACCGTCTTCAAGGGCACGCCGAACTTCCTGCACTACGTGACCTCGAAGGGCGCGATCGTAGCCATGACACGGGCTCTCGCACGCGAACTCGGCGAGCACGGTATTTGCGTCAATACGCTCGCTCCCGGTCTGGTGCTGAGCGAGCAGGTGTTGGCGAACAAGGAAATGCGCGATGCACTCACCGCGCCGGTCCTAGCCAGTCGCGCCATCAAGCGGGATCAGCACTCCGAGGATTTGATCGGCCCGCTTCTTTTTCTGACGTCCGACGACTGCGCTTTCATGACCGGGCAGGCGGTGGTCGTCGACGGGGGATCGGTCACGCACTGACTATGGGTGTCGCGGCGACCGAACCCATATTTTTTCAATAGGAGGAACGAAATGAAGACTGTTCTAAAGCGAAGCCTTGCAATCCTGGCGCTCGCATCGGCGATGGCGGCGGCCATTCCCGCCTATGCGACCGACTTCCGCCTCGGGACGATAGTGCCCGCCGGCCATCTCTGGTCGCAAGGTGCGGAAGCGATGGGGAAGAAGATCGCCGAACGCTCGGGGGGCGAACATTCGGTTACGGTGTATCCCGCCGGCCAACTCGGCGACGAGAGTCAGATGGTGCAGCAGCTCCAGTCGGGGGCGCTTGACATGGCTTTTCTAACAATCGCCGACGTCTCGAACCGGGTGCCGGAATTCAGCGCGCTGTACGCGCCGTTCCTCGTCGACAGCGCGGCAGAAGGCGCGTCGGTGCTCCGCAGCGAGCCGGCGCAGGAGCTGCTCGACCTCCTGCCGCAGCAGATGGGTGTCGTGGGCGTCGGCTATGGCATCGCCGCGATGCGCCTGATCATGGTCACCCAGCCGGTTGAGGAAGTTGGGGATCTCTCCGGCAAGAAGATGCGCATCACCCCCTTCAAGCCACTGCGTGACTTCTACAACCTGCTCGGTATCGCTCCAACCCCGATGCCGCTTCCCGATGTCTATGACGCTTTGGCGAACGGACAGGTCGATGCAATCGACATCGATCCGGAACTGATCCTGAACTTCAAGTTCTACGAGCGCGCGCAGCACCTCTTGGTGACGAACCATACCATGTTCCCGATGGTCGGTCTGATCTCGGGCCGCGTCTGGGCAGGACTTTCCGACGAGGACAAAGAACTGCTGCGCACCGCCATGGAAGAAGCCCTAGACGAAATCCTGAACAAGTACGGTTCGGCCGAAAAGGGGTGGATGGAGGAAATCCGTGCCACCGGCATCGAAGTTAGGGATTTCGGCGCTGACAAGTTCAGCGGCATCGTCGAGCAGTGGGAAGAAATGTGGGTTGAGCAGAAGCCGCTGATTGATCGCCTGCGCGAGGAGGCGGCCGCACACTGACCACTCTGGCCGGGCCGCTCTGGCGGATCGCAATCTGTCACGCAGAGGCCCGGCCGTTTCCGGAGAGATCCATGACGATACTGTCGACGCTCAGCCGCATCGTCGCCCTCGTCGAAATCGCAGTCGCAGCTCTGCTGACGGTTGCGACCACAGGGCTGATCCTCCTCAACATCGTGACGCGCACGTCGGGGAATGCGCTCTATTGGGTCGACGAAGCCGCGATCTCCACCATGGTATGGGCTTCCTTTCTGGGCGCATCGGCGGCGATCGAACGCCGTTCGGCCGTCGCAGTGACGTTGTTGCCTGATGCTATGCCTGAGCGCTGGCAGTATCGCCTGAGGATTTGGAGCGACTTTCTGGTGCTCGTCTTCTTCGTGATCCTGATGTGGCTCTGTTTCCTCTGGTTCGATCCGTTGACGCTTTATCGTCTCAATTTTTCACTTTCGGATTTCACCGGCGAGACGTTCAATTTCATCTACCAGGAGACAACCACGACGCTGGGTATTCCCAAATTCTGGCTTTGGAGCGTGATGCCCACATTCGCCGTCTTCGGAGCGCTTCATGCGCTCGCAAGACTGGTTGAACGCGATCTTCCCCGGGAAACGACGCCGGAGCCTGAGGCCGAACATGCGGAGACCTTGCAATGATTCCCCTCAGCTTCGCAGTTCTCCTCTTCTCCGGCGTTCCTATCGCCATCGTGTTGACGCTGACGACGCTCGTGTACATTCAGCTCAGCGGAAATGAGGTGCTTTTCCTCTCTTACGTCCAGCAGCTCTACGGCGGCCTCGAGAAGTACGGCCTGCTTGCCATCCCGCTCTTCATGCTGGTCGGCGAATTGATGAACGAGGGCGGCATCACCAGGCGCCTGATTGCTTTCGCCGGGGTGTTCGTCGGCTCGCTGCGTGGCGGTCTCGCCTACATCAACCTTCTCGCGAACATGCTCATGGCGGCGATTATCGGATCGGCCAACGCGCAGATCGCGGTGATGGGTCGGGTCATGGTGCCGGAAATGGCGGCGCGCGGATATGACCGCAATTATGCTGCGGCCGTCACGGCGGCCGGCGGCCTGC
The DNA here is from genome assembly GCA_017643025.1 of Rhizobiaceae bacterium. GTDB lineage: Bacteria > Pseudomonadota > Alphaproteobacteria > Rhizobiales > Rhizobiaceae > RCIO01. Next base: position 1,830 of record JAEPOG010000015.1, on the reverse strand, counting down.
TGTCGCCGATCATCCCGCCTTCCATGCTGTTCGTGATTTTCGGTGTCCTCGCTCAGATCAGCATCGGTGACATGTTCTTGGCGGGGATCGTGCCGGGCCTGGTGCTGACGCTCGCATTCTTCATTGTGATCGCGGTCATGGGTTTCTTTTATCAGTACCCGCGAGGCGCGGAGCAGAGCCGTCATCAGGCGCTTGCATCACTCGTGGGGGCGTTGCCCTCGCTATCCATCCCGGTGGTCATTGTAGGCGGCATCGCCGGCGGTGTCGCGACTCCGACGGAATCCGCCGCGCTTGCTGCGGTCACTGCGCTGGTTGTCGGAACGGTCTTCCACCGTGAATTCAAGGTCGGCCACATCGCGCCGATGCTGAGCCGCCTGGTCGCCAATACCGCGACGGTGCTGTTTCTCGTCGCCGCGGCGAACGTGTTCGGCTGGATCATCATCTACGAACGCGTGCCGCAAGTTCTCGCCACCTACCTGCAGACGTTGACGGAGAACCCGTTCGTCTTCCTGCTGCTCGTGAATCTGCTGCTGCTCTTCGTTGGCATGATCATTGACGGCATTGCAGCGCTTATCCTGATCGTGCCGATCCTGCTGCCGATCGCGATGCGAACCTATGATATCGATCCATTTCATTTCGGCGTAGTGATCTGTCTTAACCTGACCATAGGACTCCTGACGCCGCCGGTCGGGACGGGACTGTTCGTCGCCGCCAATGTCACCGACTGCAAGCCCATGGACATCATGCGGCCTCTCGCGCCGTTCCTGCTGGCAACCATGCTGGTGCTTCTCTTGATTTCTTGGCAGCCGGGCCTTGTAGTCTGGATCCTCGGTTGAACGCGGCGTTCCACCCAAGGCACGTGTTGTGTGCCCTGAACGGAGAGTTTGGGGCGCGATACAACGCCTTCAGAAGATCACCTCGCGCGATGTAGGAAAACATTTCCGACACTCAGGGCCCGTTAATTCTAAACCTGTCGAACGGCGGTAATCCGCGTCCCCGGACGGACGGCGGACATCAAACTCGCCTATGGTTGAGGCTCGCCGAACTTCGGGTACGCGGACAAGCCGTTATGGCCGGGACGGCTACTCCTGAGCACAATTCTCAGCAGGTCGACGACATTGCGGGCGCCAAGCTTGCGCATGATATTCTTGCGGTGAAATTCCACCGTGCGGGGACTGATGTTGAGAGCCCGCGCCGCTTCCTTGCTCGAGGCGCCCTTGACGACTTGCGCCAGTACAACCCGCTCGCGATGGGTCAGGCGGCGACTGCCCGTGAACGGCATGGAAAGAATATCGACCGCGCTATTCAACCTCACGATCTCGCGCTTCGCTTCGGTAAGCTCCGGAGTTTCCAGGAATTCCCATCGGCCGTCCCGTCTCGCAATCGAGAAATTGTGCGTGCGAGCCACGTCGAGAATGTCGACCGCGCGGCTTGCCGATAGCGAATAGGTGCAAAGAACAATCATTCTCCGGCCGGCGAGCGAACGGTCGAGCTCCGCCTCGTATTCACGGAACGTTGTCCAGAGACTGGCCTCGAACCAGAAGGCATTGCCGCTGACCCGCATGCCCTCGAAGCCGCGGGCCAGCGCTTCGTCGAGTTTGGCATGCCAGCCGCCGGTAATCCGTTGCGGATCGAATTCATCGCCGCGGAGATACCATTGGTAGCCAGGGACGAATTCGATCTGACCGTCCTGGAGATATTTGTCGAGATCGGGAACGGACCTGCGCAACGTCTCGATAGCGGTATCGCGCTTGATCGGGTCGGACAGTGCCCAGATGCAGTATTCCCCGCTCGCGAGGCCGGCGCCAAAATAATCGGCATGCACGTCAT
>JAEPOG010000013.1 GCA_017643025.1 Rhizobiaceae bacterium | reverse complement strand
GTGTCATTTGCTCGTTCGATTTGGGCCGGCGCGCGGCATGATAGCACACGCGCCGGCCAGCCCGGGGAGGACTTACTGTGCGGCCCGCTCCAGGATCGACACGGCATCCGCCTGTGCGTTGGCCTGTGCCTCTGCAGGCGTAATCTGACCGTACTGCAACTGCTCGAGAGTCTGCTGCAGCGCTTCCGAAAACTCCTGGCCCCCGAGCACGATGGGGAAACCCTGTGCGTTGGCGAGCGTAGAGACATAACCTTCGAGGAAGGGGCGTCCGAGCGCGTCCTTATAGGCTTCGACGTCGGAGCTGCGGGACGGCAGGATCCCCATCGACTGGAGGATGTCAGCCATGGCCGAAGCACCGTTCTTACCGGACTCAGGTCCGTTGAGCCATGCGAGGAAGTCCCAGGCGGCCTCCTGGTGCGAGGTCTCCGCGCCGGCGTTGACCACCGTCTGCCAGGAATAAGAGATCGAGCGCGCCGTGTCGCCGCTCGGACCGACCGGTATCGGCGCGGTGCCGATGTTCTCGAACGCATCGCCCATGCCGCCCTTGAGCGCACTTTCCCACCAGTTCGCCATGATGATCATGCCGGTCTTGCCCGACACGAAGTTGTCCAGGAAAGGTCCGGTCGTGTTTGCGTCGGCAGTACCCATCGCCGCAACGGTCGAGCCGCTCTCGATCAACTCCGCATAAAGCTGGAAGGTCTCCAGCGCCGGCTGGCTGTCTAGCTGGGGCTTGCCATCGGAGATGAGCTGACCACCGTTGGAGACCAACAGCGACGAGAACGGATGAACCACCCCGGCAGCCCACGAGTTGATCATGCCGAAGCCCTGGCGCCCTGCAGATGCGTCGGTGAGCTTTGCGGCAGCATCCTTCAATTGCTCCCATGTGCTGGGCGGGCCGGCGATGCCGGCTTCTTCGAAGAGCTTCTTGTTGTAGTTTAGGGCATAGACGTTGATCTCGTTGGGGATGCCGTAAACTTGGCCGTCGACACTTGCTGCGGCGGCGATGCCAGCCGGCCAGTTGGTGGTGACGTCAGCCGCTATCGACTCAGGAGCCGGCGCTACCAGACCATCCTTCACCAGAGCCGGCAGCCATAGATCGTAGATGCTGGCGATGGTCGGTCCGTCGGAACCGCCGGAGCGGATCGTAGTCAGCAGGTCGCCAAACGGCACGGCCCGGACAGAGATGGCGACCTCTGGATTGGCCGCGCTGTAGGCGCTGGCAGCCTCTTCGAGCAGCGCCACAGTGTCGGGAGCCCAGTGCGTCAGGTAAGTGATTTGCACGTCCTGTGCCTGCGCCGACAGGGGCGATAGCGCGGTCGCTGCGGCGGCCGCGAGCATGCGTCTCGAAAATGCATTCATGTTCGTTCTCCCAGGGATCGTGATGACGGGTGGTGTACGTGCGTCCCAAATAGGTTATAACAACATAATCTATTCTGTGTAAATGACCCCACCGGGCGCGGCCCTCTTGTCGCGTAATCAGGAGTGAACGAGCGTGGGCCTGACACACATGCGCCGCGAAGCGGATGAGGCAGCAACCGTCGTCCGCCGGCTGCTTGTACGAGAAACGAACGGCATCGAGAGTATGGCGCGGCTGCTTGCGGCGGCGCCGGGACCATTGACGACCGCAGCGCGCGGCTCCTCGGACCATGCAGTCACTGCGTTCAAGTATGCGTGCGAAATCCAACTGGGTCGCCCAGTGGCTTCCATCGGCCCTTCGGTGGCTTCCGTCTACGCGGCAAAGTTGAAGCTAAGTGGCGGCGTGCATGTCACCGTGTCGCAATCGGGCGCAAGCCCGGACATTATCTCTCTGCAGGCAGCCGCCGCCAGGGGCGGGGCCACCACGATTGCGGTAGTCAATGACGGCGATAGCCCACTTGCGTCTGCCGCCAACCTTGTCGTGCCGCTGGGCGCCGGCGTCGAGGTGAGCGTCGCTGCGACCAAGACCTATATCGCCTCCTGTGCAGCGTTGATGGCGAGTGTGGCTCGGGCGGCGCCCGACAGCCCCTTGCTCGCCGGCATCGAGCGATTGCCGCAGGCCCTCAAGGCCTTGCCGACGGGCGTCGAAGACAATCTGGCCGAAATGCTGGCCGGATCGGAATCACTCTATGTCACGGGGCGCGGACCTGCATTCGGTATCGCGCTGGAAGCCGCGCTCAAGGCGAAGGAGACCGCCGGCGTCCATGCCGAGGCGTTTTCGATGGCGGAACTGATGCATGGGCCCCTGCAACTGGTCCGCGAGGGATTCCCCGTGGCCGTCTTTGTTCCGGACGATGCGTCGTTCGACGGAACGCTTGCGGCGATCGAGCGGCTGCGCCGGCTCGGCGGCCTCGTCATGCCGATCTCGACTATCGATCTGCCGAGTGGTCTGCGAACCCCCTCGACCGGCCATCCCTTCGCAGACACACTCGTCTTCATGCTCGCGTGGTACCGCGCGGTGGAACGCGCCTCGCGCCTGCGCGGGCTCGATCCGGACCGCCCGGCCAATCTGCGCAAGGTGACGGAGACCCTGTGATGACCCTGACAGCCATTTCGGGCGCGCGCCTCTTCGATGGCATCGCCTTTCGCGAACGCCACCATCTTCTGGTGGAAGATGGACGCGTCGCCGCGATCGAGCCCGGCGAGCCGGCGCCGGGCGTGGAGATCATGCGCCTCGAAGGTGGCATAGTCGCGCCCGGCTTCGTCGACGTCCAGGTTAATGGTGGCGACGGCATCCTGCTCAACGACGATCCCTCACCGCAGGGGGTGCTTCGCATCGCGGAGGCGCATCGCTCATTTGGAACCACCGCGCTGCTGCCGACATTGATTACCGACACCAGGGAACGCACGCTCGCAGCGATTGAGGCGGTGGCGGCTACGGACATTCCGGGCGTCGTCGGCCTGCATCTGGAGGGGCCTCATCTCGACCCGGCCCGTAAGGGCGCTCATCCAGCCGAGCTCATGCGCTCGCTATCGGACGACGATATCGCTCTCTACGCCGAAGCACGACAGCGGCTGGGCGTGCTGCTGATCACACTTGCACCCGCGCAAGCCTCGCCGGAGGCGGTACGGAAACTGGTCGGTGCCGGAGTGATCGTATCCCTGGGGCATGCCGATTGCACGGCCGACGAAGCCGACGCGCTCTTTGACGCCGGCGCGCGGGGCGTGACCCATCTGTTTAACGCGATGAGCGGGCTGGGCCATCGCGAACCGGGACTGGTGGGGGCGGCGCTGGCCCGGGCAGATGTCTGGGGCGGGATCATTGCGGACGGTCACCACGTCGATCCTCGCGCGCTGGCAGTGGCGCTCAATGGGAAACAGGGACCGGGCAGGCTTTTCCTGGTTTCCGATGCGATGGCACTCGTAGGTAGCGACGCGGACACATTTCCGCTTCACGGTCGAACGGTCAGCCGCGACCGAAGTGGAGTCAGCCCTAGGTTGATGCTCGCGGACGGAACGCTAGCTGGCTCCGACATCGACATTGCCTCTTCGGTACGTTTCATGGTCGAACACATGGGGTGGCCGCTTGAAGACGCGTTGCGCAGGGCCACTGCAGATCCAGCGGATTTCCTCGGCATCGGCAATCAACGCGGTCGCTTCGTTTCAGGAGCCAGAGCCGATTTCGTCCATCTGTCTCAATCGATGTCGTTGAATCGGGTGAGTTTGGGGGACTAACACGCTGGATGCGGCGGCTAGACTCTGCACAGATGGTCAACACGCAACACGAGTTTTACAGCTTTGGATGAAGTGATTGTATTTCTTGGAGCCAGATTGGATGAGTTTTACATGTAAACTATTGGAACGATTAGAATACCGTGAGCCTTCCAAGCTGAATATGCGGGTTCGATTCCCGCTACCCGCTCCAGATTTCAGACCGGTCGGATAGCGAGGGGTCCCCCATGAAACGCAAGCTTCTCGTCATCGGCATAGGTGCGGGAAATCCCGACTATGTGACAATGCAGGCCGTCGAGGCGATGAACCGCGCCGATGTCTTCTTCATCCCCGACAAGGGCGAGGAGAAAGAGGAGCTGGCGCGCGTAAGGCGCGAACTTTGCGAGCGCTACATCCGCGACAGAAATTATCGCGATGTCGGGTTCGACGTGCCAAAGCGGCGGGCGCCAGGCGAGGATGGTTACGGAGCCAGCGTGGCGGACTGGCACGAGCGCGTCGAGGCGGTGTACCGCCGTCTGCTGACGGATGAGATGTCCGAAGGCGAATGCGGGGCGTTTCTCGTCTGGGGCGATCCTGCACTCTATGACAGCACGATGCGTATCCTTGATCGCTTGAACGCACACGACGACATCGAAATCGACTATGAGGTCATACCGGGGATCAGCGCCGTGCAGGCGCTGACCGCGCGGCACAGGGTTGTGCTCAATACGATCGGACGGTCGGTGTTGGTTTCTAACGGGCGTTCGACGTTCGAGGGCGACGGGGACGCCGACACGGTCGTCGTGATGCTGAACGCCGACAAGGCTCTTCGCACGGCCGATGACGATGCCCAGGTCTATTGGGGCGCCTATCTCGGCATGCCGGACGAGGTGCTTGTCTCCGGCAGGCTGGGCGATGTCCGCGAGGAAATCGAACGGATCAGGGAGGAGGCGCGCCGTGCCAAGGGCTGGATCATGGACAGCGTGCTGATCAGGAAGCCGCCGACTGGCGACTGAATGGCGGGCGGCCTTGTCCCCCTGGCCGGAGAGTCCATATGAGCCTTCAGGACCGCCGGGCCCGCCGGGCTGGCGAAACACTACGCTTGGAGGTGACATGCTCAATCTTCTGCAATCTGAAAAAAGCCGCGATGGCGATCTGGCGGCTCGCATCGAGGCGCTTCGCGACGAACTCGCCGAGTTGGGCCGGGAAGCGAAGAAACAGGGAATCGGAGTTTATCGGGGTGCCGCCCATTCGGGGCGCGGCTTCTTCTCCGAGCTACCGGAATATTTGCACTCGATGACGCCAGCCGCCCGCCGCCAGACGCGCGCTGCGAAACATGTCGTGCGGGACCATCCTACAGCTGCTATCGGTGTGGCCGGGCTGGTTCTCGTCGGGTTGGCCGCGACGCTGATCTATGCGCGGCGCTGAATCCTCGCCCCGGCATTTGGCGTCACCCTGGTCAAGCGTCCTTTGCGCCTTTCCGGCGAGCGCCGTGCCCAGCCATCCTCGCAGCCAAATGCCCCTTGTCATTTGTCCCCATTGTCGCTAATCGCCCGCACTCAACGCGAAACAGTCAAGGACCGCCAGGGAAGCACAAAATGGCCAAGGGAAAATTCGAGCGCAACAAGCCGCATGTGAACATTGGCACGATCGGTCACGTCGACCACGGCAAGACGTCGCTGACGGCTGCGATCACGAAGTTTTTCGGCGAGTTCAAGGCCTATGACCAGATCGACGCCGCACCTGAGGAGAAGGCGCGCGGCATCACGATCTCGACGGCGCATGTGGAGTACGAGACGGAGAACCGTCACTATGCTCACGTCGACTGCCCGGGCCACGCCGACTATGTGAAGAACATGATCACGGGTGCGGCGCAGATGGACGGCGCGATCCTGGTTGTGTCTGCCGCCGACGGCCCGATGCCGCAGACCCGCGAGCACATCCTGCTTGCCCGCCAGGTCGGCGTGCCGGCGATCGTGGTGTTCCTGAACAAGGTCGACCAGGTCGACGAT
>JAEPOG010000021.1 GCA_017643025.1 Rhizobiaceae bacterium | reverse complement strand
GGTCCGAATGATGGAGCAGGCTGTCGGGCTTGCCGCGGCGCCAGATCGCCATGATGAGGGCATCGGTGACGAGCTGAGCTGTCATCTCGGCCTTCATCGCCCAGCCGACGACACGGCGGGAGAACAGGTCGACGACGGCGGTGGTCTGCCTCCCGTGAATGCCCTCGAATCGGGTTAGAGTTTTCCGCGTCAGATTCCCTGGCTGGGAGGAGGAGCGGAAGCGATGAAGGCATCGCAGTTCACGGACGCGCAGAAGGCGTTCATCATCAAGCAGAGCGAGGACGGCACGCCGGTGGCGGAGATCTGCCGGAAGGCGGGAATCAGCCAGGCGACCTACTTCAACTGGAAGAAGAAATATTCCGGCATGATGCCGTCGGAGATGAAGCGGCTGCGTGAGCTGGAGCATGAGAATGCCCGGCTGAAGAAGATCGTGGCGGACCTGTCGCTCGACAAGGAGATGCTGCAGGACGTCATCAAACGAAAAATCTGAGGCCTGGCCGGAAGAGAGCGCTGGTCGACGTGATGCGTGTCGAATGGGCGACCTCGATCCGCCGTGCCTGTGCGGCGATCCTGTTCGACCCGAAGACCTACCGATACAAATCCCGTCGGCCCGGTCAGGCCGCTCTGGAACAGCGGATCAAGGAGATTTGCCAGACCCGCGTGCGCTTCGGCTACCGGCGCGTGCACGTCCTGCTTCGGCGGGAGGGATGGCCGATCAATCAGAAGAAGACCTACAGGGTCTACAAGGAGTTGGGCATGCAATTGCGCAACAAGACACCAAAGCGGCGCGTGAAGGCAAAGCTCAGGGAAGATCGGCAGGAGGCCGTGGGTCCCAATGACGTCTGGGCCATGGACTTCGTGCACGACCAACTGGCGACGGGCAGGAATCTGCGCGTGCTGACAGTGGTCGACACCTTCTCGCGCTACTCACCGGCGCTCGATGCCAGGTTCAGCTACCGCGGCGAGGATGTGGTCGCTACGCTCGAGCGGGTGTGTTCGAGGATCGGCTATCCGAAGACGATCCGTGTCGATCAGGGCTCTGAGTTCATCTCCCGGGACCTGGACCTTTGGGCTTACCAGCGCGGTGTCACGCTCGACTTCTCGCGACCGGGCAAACCGACGGACAATGCCTTCATCGAGGCGTTCAATGCCAGGCTGCGGGCGGAATGCTTGAACGCCCACTGGTTCCTGAGCCTTGCAGATGCGGCCGAAAAGTTGGAGGCTTGGCGTGGAGACTACAACGAGCAGCGGCCACACGGCGCGATCGGGAACAAGGTCCCCGCCGCGCTCATGAAATCGGCACACGCAGCCAGCCCGTGTTGCTGATCAAGGCCGGAAAACTCTAGCGCCTGCCGAGGGTGCGTTGGGGTGCAGTCCACAACGTGAACAGGGCTAACTTATAGATGCGGACAAAACGGGGAGCAGGTCAGCGGCAACGTAGAGCCAACCTTCGGCGGTCCAGATGTAGGTGAAGTCGGCGATCCACTTCTGGTTCGGAGCTGATGCCTCGAAGGCGCGGTCGAGGAGGTTATCCGACACGGCGGCCCGCTCTCCCATGTCCTTCGGCAGC
>JAEPOG010000010.1 GCA_017643025.1 Rhizobiaceae bacterium | reverse complement strand
CGTAGGCTTCTCCGCCATCGCGCATCCCCAGCCACACGTTGTCTGGAACGCTTCCGCCAGCGCGCCGATCGGTCTTTATCGCGTCATCGCCGGCGCGCCAGAACGCGGCGACTTCGTCCTCGTCCGCCTCCCGAAGTCCATCGAAAAGCTGGCCGCTATTCGCGGCTATCTGCCCGCCGGCGTGCCGCTCATCAAACGCGTTGCCGCCGTCGCCGGGGATGATGTCTGCGCCTTCAACGGGGCCATCATCGTCAATGGCGAAATCGTTGCCCGCCAGCGCAAGCTGGATCGGGCAGGACGTTTCCTACCGCGCTGGAATGAATGCCGGGAGCTTGTCCCGGGCGAATTCTTTCTCCTGACGAAGGCCCCGGACTCCTTCGACAGCCGCTATTTCGGGTTGGTGACGAGTGCCCGCGTGATCGGGAGGCTCGCCCCGCTATGGATCGACTGAGCCCCCTTGTTTTCGCGGCCGCTGCCATCGTTTCCCCGGCCTACGCCGCGCCGCTCGATCAGTTTCAGGCGCATATCAAAGAGGCATCACAGCGTTTCGGCATCTCCGTCAGATGGATCGAGGCAGTCATAATGGCCGAGAGCAGCGGCGACCCGAAGGCCGTCTCACCCAAGGGCGCTATGGGCCTGATGCAGCTCATGCCGGAGACCTGGGCCGAGTTGCGCGATCAGCATGATCTCGGCGCCGATCCCTTCGATCCGCGCACCAATATTCTCGCCGGCACCGCCTATCTCAAGGCCATGCATGACCGCTTCGGTCATCCGGCGCTGTTCGCCGCCTACAACGCCGGACCGGGGCGTTATGAGGACCATCTGCGGACCGGAAAGCCGCTGCCCGCCGAGACCCGCGCCTATGTCGCGCGCATCGCAAAGACGCTCGCGGGTGCGGACGAACTCGCTCTGGACGGAACAAATTCACGGCCGGCCAGCACGCGGAATCACGATCAAATCGCCTCCGGGCAGCAGCTCTTTTTCTCGCTCTCGCCGACGAAAAACGAGGCCGCAAGTGACGAAAATTCCGTCCCGAATGGCGAGCTTTTCGTGCCGCTTTCAACGCGAAAACCGGATGAAAAATGAGGCGAGAAATGCGTCGCCGGAGTCCGTTTCCCATACGCTTCTCGCTCCTTCCTTCGCCCGGCGTCGCGGCTTCGCTGCTGCCGGGCTTTCTCGCCATCGGTCGATGTGATCGCAGATGATCGTGCATGGTCGCAGACAGGCTGATGGGTGCCGCGTAAGGCAAGATGAAGCTCCGGCACTTGTCCAGCGGTCGCGGATCGTAAGCCTTTGTCTGCACATTAGTTTTTCCGTGGGCGGATGGTGCCATGGACCTTCGCGGTGGTGCTATGGGGGCCGCAACCCCCTGGTTTTCTTAGGGTCGTTTGGCACCAATTTCCAGAGGCCAGTTTCGCGACCATTTTATAGGGATTGATGAGGAGTGGACCGTGTTCGACGACGATGATTTCAAACCCAAGCCCGGCAAGATCCGCTCGCGCGGCTCGAAGGGAGGACGCAAATTCCTGTATCAGGTTCTGGCTGCATCGAACCTCGCGCGCGGCGGGGCAGGCGGCACACGCAAGTCCCGCTTCACCGGCAGCCGCATCGGGCGCGGCGCGGGCGTCGGGCACGTGCTCGCCAATCGCGACCGCTATGCCGCCTTCCGCCAGCGCCGCGTCATCATCAAGTCCCGCATCGTCAAGCTGGCCGGCAAAGGAATGGACGGGGCGCGGGCGCATCTGCGCTATATCCAGCGGGACGGCGTGACCCGCGAGGGGGATCCGGGCGAGCTTTACAGCGCCGAGCAGGACCGGGCGGACGGAAAAGCCTTCCTGGAGCGTTCGGAGGGCGACCGCCATCAGTTCCGCTTCATCGTCTCGGCAGAGGACGGTGCGGAATACGGCGACCTCAGGCCGCTCACCCGCCGCCTGATGACCCGCATGGAGGAAGATCTCGGCACCAAGCTCGACTGGATGGCTGTCGATCACTACAACACCGGCCATCCGCACACGCATATCCTTGTGCGCGGCCGCGATGAACGCGGCAAGGACCTCATCATCGCCCGCGATTACATCACCACCGGCATGCGCGAGCGCGCCGCCGAGATCGTCAGTCTGGATTTCGGGCCGCGCTCGAATTTCGAGATCGAGGGCCGGCTGCGCCGTGAGGTTGAGCAGGAGCGCCTGACCAGCATCGACCGCCGTCTCATCCGCGACATGGACAAGGCGGGTTTCGTCGCCGCCACCGATCGCGACGCCTTCCAGCAGAGCCTGCGCGTGGGACGGCTGCAGAAGTTGAAGCGGCTCGGCTTGGCCGAGGAGCTTCGCCCCGGCCAGTGGCGGCTGGAAGAGGGGCTGGAGGATATGCTGCGCCGCATGGGCGAGCGCGGCGACATCATCAAGACCATGCACCGCGAAATGGCCTGGAAAAACATCGCCCGCAGCTTGGCCGACTACGCGATCCTCGACCCAGCGAGCGCGAACACTAAACCGGTTATTGGGCGCGTGGTGGCGCGCGGGCTGTCCGACGAACTCAAAGACCGCCATTATCTGATCGTCGACGGGGTGGATGGGCGGCCCCATTACGTCGACATCGGCAGGGGCGAGGCGACCGAGCCGACACCGAACGGCAATATCGTGCGTGTGACGCCGAAGAGCATCGAGCCTCGGCGAGTGGACCGAACCGTCGCCGAGGTCGCCGCCGCCAATGACGGGCGCTACACCATCGACCTGCACCTCGAGCACGATCCCCGCGCCACCGAGGAATACGCCGAGACCCATGTGCGGCGGCTCGAGGCCATCCGCCGTGCTACCGGTGGTGTTGCCCGCGAGCCCGACGGTACCTGGATCATCGAGCCCGACCATCTTGACAGGGTGGTGGAATACGAGCGGAGCCTGGCTCGCGCAGCGCCGGTCATCGTGGAGAAGCTTTCCTATCTCACGCTCGACCAACAGATCGGCACCGATGGCGCGACGTGGCTCGACCGCGAGCTCGTCTCGGATCATCCCGAGGCCAGCCGCGACTCCGGCTTTGGCCGGGAGGTGCGTGAGGCCCAGGCGCGCCGTCGGCAATGGCTGATCGCCGAGGGCCTCGCTCACGAGGAACAGGATCGGATCGTCTATCGCGCCAACATGCTGGCGACCCTGCGTCGGCGCGAGCTTGCCCGTGTTGCCGGTCAGCTCTCCAACCAGCTCGGGCTTGCCTATGTCGAGACCCGCTCAGGCGAGCCGGTGGAAGGGACGCTTCGCCGCTCCGTCGAACTTGCCAGCGGCAAATATGCCCTCGTCGAGAACAGCCGCGAATTCACCCTCGTGCCATGGCGCCCCGTCCTCGAACGCCACATCGGCAAGCAGGTCTCAGGCGTCATGCGCGGCGACGGCATCTCTTGGACCATCGGGCGGCAGAGGGGCGGGCCGAGCATCTCGTGAGATTCCTGAGGCCTGATCCTCCCGCTGGCGGTATCGCGATCCGATCGGGGATCGTTGCCTATTAGCGTGCTCGTGAGGCGGAAGGTAAACGATCAACCGCAGACATCAGCCCGAGAATGGCAGCATCCACCTCGTCTCCGGTCGTGTTCCGCCCCAGGCTGAGGCGGATCGCCCCCATGCCGACTTCCGGTACCACGCCCATCGCTTCTAGGACCGGCGAGAGTTCGATGCGCCCGGAATGGCAAGCGGAGCCGGCGGATGCGGCGAGCTCGGGCGCCGCGCCGAGAATATCTGCGCCGACCCGGCCAACGAAGGAGATATTCAACGTATTCGGCAGCCGGTGTTCGGCATGCCCGTTGAGCCTAACGCTTTTTCCGAAACGCTCCTGGAGCGCTGTCCAGAAGCGGTCGCGCAGGGCCTTGACCTCATGCATTGGCGACAGGTCGCGCGCGAGAACGGAGGCCTGGCCGAGGGCCGCGCAGAGCAGGGCGCTCTCGGTGCCGGCCCGCCGGCCGCTTTCATGCCCCGCCCCATGGATCAGCGGCTCCAGGTCTATGCCGTCGCGGATATAGAGCGCGCCCACGCCCTTGGGCGCGTAGAGCTTGTGTCCGGCGATTGTCAGGAGGTCGACGCCAAGATCGTCCACGCGCGTCGGGATCTTGCCGACCGACTGTGCGGCATCGGTATGGAACGGGATTCCATGTTCGCGGGCGATCGCGGCGCAGTCCGCAATGGGCTGTATCGTCCCGACCTCGTTGTTCGCGTGCATGACGCTGATCAGGATCGTATCGGATGTGATCGCGTGGCGCAGGTCGTCGGGATCGACCCGGCCCGTGCCATCGACCGGCAGCCAAGTCACTGAAGCGCCCAGGTGTTCGAGGAAGTGCAACGGCGCCATGATCGCCGGGTGCTCGACGCTGGTGGTGATGAAGTGCGGTCGCGGCCGCTTGGCTCTGAAGAACACGCCCTTGAGGGCGAAGTTGTTGGCCTCGCTGCCGCCGCTGCTGAATACCACCTCATGGCTCTCACAGCCCAGAAGCTCCGCCACCTGGCTACGGGCGGCCTCGACGATCCGACGCGCGGGTGCACCCGCCCAATGCCCGCTCGATGGATTGCCGTATGCATCCTCCATGGCCTCGCGCATGGCGGCGGCGACATCGGGTGCGATCGGTGTGCTGGCGTTGTAGTCGAGATAGATTTTCGGCATGGCTCAGAATACCGCTCAAAACACCAGAACCTTGTCGGCGGCGAGTGTCGTGTCCCCCAGTTCGTCCATTGTGCTGCGTTTCGCCCCGTCCATGACGTCGTCGTCGGTCATGCCGCGCGCGTCCATGCAGGTGCCGCAGAGCAACACGGAGCCTTTCGCGGCGACGCGCTTGAGCATGCGCTCCATGTTGTAATAGCCGTCCGGCGTCTTCTGGCCCTTGCGTGCGGCGATGACAGCATCGGCCATCAGGAACACGGTGACCTCCGCGTCCGGTTCCTTTTTCAGGAGCGTGTGGGCGAGGCGAAGGGCGTTGTAGCAGCGTTCTGTGCCATAAGGCGGATCGTTGAGGATGAACAGGGTCTTCATTGGCGTTGCCTCCGGTATGGATGAGGTTCATTCGCCGAGGATGCGGCGGCGCTCCTCGAACTCCTCTTTGTCGATCTCACCCCGCGCGAAGCGTTCCTTGAGGATATCGAGCGGTGATTGCGTCGTAGGAGGCTGCTGCGGTGCGGTGGCGTGCCATGGACCCCCGAGCCATCGGACAATGAGAACCGCGACCGCGATCACCACGGCAAGCACGAGGATCATGAAGATCGGCCCGAAGATCATGCCGAACCAACCACCGCCCCATCCCATCATGTGCGGACCCCAGCCATAGCGGTCATAATCGGGCGACGATTGTTGCGCCCACGCCGCGCCTGACTGAAGAACAATCGCTGCGCCTGCGAGGGTTGCGATCGATACTGGAAGTTTCGTCATGTTCCTGCTCCTTTGCGCGTTGCGCGAGACGGCGACCCCGTCGGACCGTTGCTACCGGGCAACCTCAACTGCGTCGCCTTTTCGACCGGCCTACCGTCGCGGTTCCATCGTTCCATGCCGCCGCGCAGAACGCTGACATTGCGGAAACCGGCGTCGCCGAGCATCGCGGCGGCGGCTGCGGAACGCTTGTCCGTCTTGCACACCAGAATGATGCTTTCGTCCTGAAATGCCCTGATTTCGGTCAACCGACCGGTCAATTCATCGAGCGGTATGTTCAACGCGGTTTCGATATGGCCGAGCGGGCCCGTGAACTCGTCGGGACCGCGCACATCGACGACGGCGACACCGTCTTCGCGCAATCGATCCGACAAGGCACTCGCGTCGATCCACCGGCCTTTTTCTCCGCGCAGACGGCGGGCCAGTCGCGGCAGAAAGGCGATCGCCGCAAGCAGACCGAGTGCCATCAATCCATAGCGGATCGCCGAAGCGTCGCCGGAAAGCGCCTCGCGCCCGGCATGGCCAAGCCAAGTATAGGCGATTGCTCCCGGCGCCATGCAGACGAAAGAGGTGACGACGTAAGTAGCGAAACGGATTCGGGTGAGGCCGAGCGCATAGTTGGTCAGATTGAAGGGAAAGAGCGGCACTAGGCGCACGAAGGCGACGAAGCGCCAGCCTTCCGCCTCTACGCCTTCGATCAGCCGCTTCAGCCTTCCTCCGGCGCGCGCCGCGACCCAGTCGCCGGCCAGATAACGGGCGATGAGGAATGCAAGACTTGCCCCGATCGTTGCGCCGACAAGGTTGAGGAGCGAGCCCCAGACCGGGCCGAACAGGGCACCGCCCGCGAGCGCGAACAGCGCCCCCGGCAGGAAGGCGACCGTTCCGGCGGCATATAGCGCGAGATAGGCGAAGGGGGCCAGGAGCCCAAACCCGACAATCCAGGCATCGAGGGCTTCGATATCCAGCCGATCGCGGTTGACGGCGGCCCAGGCAATTGCAGCGACAATGCCGAGCAGAAGCAGGAGGCGCAGCAGAAGATGGTGTTTGCTCATCGACCGTCCTCGCTTTCCTCCCGGTTGATCGGATAGGCGCTGGCGCGGCCGAGCAGCGGCTGGATCAGCATCCGGTCAAGCCACAGATCGCGACGTGTGCGGAACTGCTCGATGCCGATGGTCATCTTCTCATGCCCTTCGCGTGGTTGCGGCCGGTAAGTGCCGAGCAGCCGGTCCCACCAGGGCAGGTTGAAGCCGAAATTGGAGTTGGTCTCCCTGGGGTGGATCGAGTGGTGCACCCGGTGCATGTCCGGCGTCACCACGATCAATCGCAGCACCCGGTCGATTGCTGGAGGAATGCGGATGTTGGAATGGTTGAACATCGCCGTGGCGTTGAGCAGCACCTCGAATACCAGGACAGCAACGGCTGGCGGCCCCAGTGCGGCAACGACCGCGAGCTTGATGCCCATTGACAGCAGGATCTCGACCGGATGGAAGCGCAGGCCCGTCGTCACGTCGAATTCCAGGTCCGCGTGATGCATGCGGTGCAGCCGCCACAGCGCAGGCACCGCATGGAACATTATATGCTGCAGATAGATGGCGAGATCGAGCGCCAGAACGGAGACAACGAAGACGACCCAGGCCGGCACGTCAAAGATATTGAACAGGCCCCAGCCACGCTGTTCGGCGATGATGGCCAAGCCGACCGCCACAATGGGAAAGGTCAGCCGCACCAGAATCGTGTCGATGACGACGACACCCAAGTTGCTGCTCCAGCGCAGCAGCCGTGGTATCTCGCGACGGCGCCTCGGCGCTGCCACTTCCCAGATCGCCATCGCCAGCAGGATGCCGAGGGAGAAGCCCATCCGGATCAGCGGTTCGTTTGAAAGAATAAGGGCGCTCATGGGGTCTCGCGAAGGCCTTGCCAAGTTGACGTAGGCCGATTATATTCAATTATTATCTTGAATGATATAATGTTGGATACCAGGAAATGTCAATCGGTCCGAAACAAGCGCTCTATGCCGAGTTCGCATCCGTCGCCCGTGCGCTCGGGTCGCAGCATCGTCTGGAAATCCTCGAGCATCTCGCCCAGGGTGAACGTGGTGTGGAAGCATTGGCCGAGCGCGTCGGCCTAACGATCGCCAATGCCTCGCAGCATTTGCAGCAACTGAGGAGAGCAGGGTTGGTCGCCTCGCGCCGGGACGGCAAGTTCGTGCTCTATCGGCTGGCCGACGAGGCGGTACTTGGCCTGATGGCGGCGCTGTCCGATGTCGCGCAACGCAATCTCGCGGAGGTCGACCGCATTCGGCGGCACTATTTTGACGATCGCGACAGTATGGAACCTGTTTCGCGCGAGGAACTTCTGGCTAGGACGCGCGACGGACTGGTCACGGTCCTCGATGTCCGCCCACCCGACGAATTCGCGGTCGGACACCTCCCGGGCGCCGTCAACATTCCCCTGAGCGAATTGGAATCACGGCTCGCTGAACTCGATCCGGATCACGAGATCGTTGCCTACTGCCGTGGCCCGTGGTGCGTGCTGTCATTCGAGGCCGTTGCGGCGCTGCGCGCCCGCGGCTTCAGGGTACGGCGTCTTGAGGACGGGCTTCCCGAATGGCGGGCGGCGGGCCTGCCGGTGGAGAACGCCTGACCATCGGAGCGGAACGTTCGAGATTACCTGAATGCCTAGTCGTCGGCATCTGACCATTTGGCGATTAGCGCGCCTCCGGACTGGCGCCGAACAGGAAGGCGAGCTTCACCAATTCGCCTCTCGGCATCAGGAGGCCAAGCCAATCACACATCGAACTGCCCAACGACAACTCGTGAAAATTCAAGGGCTTCGGTTTCATCGGTTTAGATCAAGATTATGTGAAGAGGCCAAACAATTGCCGCCAGGTATTCAGCTCAGAAACTGCAGCTTTCTTTTCGAACATTGATCAACACTTGAATCAGTGCTGCAGATGCGACGGAAACGCATATCGACATGCCATGCGGTTTCGGGTATTCAATATGCCATGGTAAGGTATGTCCGCATCTTTATGATCGTGGTGCTCGCCGCTTTCGCGGCGGGAACGGTTGCGCATGCCGTGAATGCCGCCACGATGAGCATGAAGATGACGCTTGCCGCGATCGATGGCGCGGACATGGGCGACTGTAAGGACTGCCCGGACGGCAAGGGCGATGTGCAGCCGTGCGACAATGCCTGCGTATCGCCGATCCTGGGTGTCGTGCCGTCGGGCCAGCCAAGCTTGCCCCACGCTGAGACGACTACCGAAAGTCTGGTTCTCCAAAGCGTGGCCGGGCGCACCGGACCGCCGGACCCTTATCCTCCCCGATCCATCATCCTGAGCTGACGCCGCCCGGAGTTCCTCCGGTTAGCGGCGCCTGAAATCATGCGCGGTCGGACCGGCCGCCCGTGATCCCGCTTCGCTTCGCGCATGTAGCGCGTGCGGACTCGAACGCCCTCTCAGGATGGTTGGACATCATGGTCTCGTATCTGCCGACGCCGACGCGTCGGGCCTTTCTCACATCCGCAGCGGCTCTTGCGACCAGCACGGTGCTTCCGGTTACCGGACTCCGGAACGCCCGGGCCGCTTCCACCAAGGAATTCCGGTTGAAGGCGGCACCGGGACGGACGCACCTCGTTCCGGAGCCTTACGGAGAAACGCCGGTCTGGGCCTACAACGATGCGGTGCCCGGCCCGGAAATCCGTGTCCGCCAGGGCGACCGCCTGCGCGTCGAGGTCGAAAACGGCCTCGATGAAGAAACCACCGTCCACTGGCACGGTGTACGCACGCCCAACGCTATGGACGGCGTGCCGCATCTGACGCAAGCGCCGATCGCTCCGGGCGAAGCCTTCACCTACGAGTTCGACGCTGTCGATGCCGGCACCTTCTGGTATCACCCGCACCAGAACAGCACGGTTCAGGTGGGGCGAGGTCTCTACGGACCCCTGATCATAGCGGAAGCCGAACCGGTTCGCGTCGATCGCGAGTTGACCTGGATACTGGACGACTGGCAGCTGACCAGGGACGCGGCGATCAGCGACGATTTCGGCAGTCGGCATGACCTGATGCACAATGGCCGCGTCGGCAACACGGTCACCATCAATGGCCGGATGCCGGAGAGCATTTCGGTCCACGCGGGCGAACGGGTCCGGCTGCGCCTGATCAATGCCGCCAATGCCCGCATCTTCGCGCTGGATTTTGCCGGTCTCGAGCCGGTCGTGATCGCTCTCGACGGGCAGCCCGTGACGCCCCATGCGCCGACGGACGGCCTCGTCACACTCGGACCTGCCATGCGCGCCGACCTGATCCTCGACATGACCGGCCGGCCGGGCAACCGGGTCACCGTGGTAGACCGGTTCTACCAGGGACTGGAATACCGGCTGGTCGAGCTCGCCTATGCTGAAACGCCTCTGCGGGACGCGCCGCCGGATTGGCCCGTCGGACTGCCGGCCAATCCACTTCCCGAGCCTGACCTGCACGACGCGATCCGCCACGAGGTCACGTTCAACGGCGGCATGATGGGCCAGATGGTCATGGCCGAAATGGGCGGCAGCATGGGGGACGGGTCCTCCGGCGGCATGATGGGCAACATGATGAACATGATGCATGGCGAGGGCATCTGGTTCATCAACGGCAAGGCCGCCACCGGCCACGTCATGGATCCGCTGCTCACTCTCCCGCGCGGCCGTACATGCGTCCTGGCGATGACCAACGCGACGGCCTGGCATCACCCCATCCACCTGCACGGACATTCATTCCGCGTCCTGTCGCGGAACGGTCAGTCTACGGCGCATCGCGAGTGGCAGGACACGGTGCTGATGGCGCCGCGCGAGAAGGTCGAGATCGCCTTCGTCGCCGACAACCCGGGCGACTGGATGTTCCACTGCCACATCCTCGAACATCAGGCCGCCGGGATGATGGGGGTGATCCGCGTTTCCGGGAAGGAGGAGCGGATATGAGCCGGATGGTCCTCTGCCTCGCCGTATTGGCCGGCCTTACGGTCAGTTCGGCCGCAATCGCCGACGGGGACGCGCGGCGTGGCGCACAGGTCTATCGCGCCTGCGTCGCCTGCCATGCCCTCGAACCCGGCCTGCATCTCAGCGGCCCGAGCCTGGACGGCTTCATGGGGCGCATGGCGGGCGCGGCGGAGGGGTTTGTCCGTTATTCGAGCGGACTGAAGGACGCGGGCTTCTCCTGGAACGCGGCCGCGCTCGACGGCTGGCTGAAAAACCCGGCGAGCATGATTCCTGACACCTACATGACGTTCCGCGGGATCGACGATCCCCAGGCGCGCGCCGACCTCGTCGCCTTCCTCGAAATCGCCGGCCAGTCCGGCGGCGGCAAAAAGGTCGTTGACGAAGGTCTCATCCCGGCCGGCTGGTTGCGGGCCGGAGCGCCGGAGCCGATCGGTGAGCCACCGCCGAAAATGCGTGTCACGGCAATCCGCCATTGCGGCGACAGCTATTTCATCACCACCGGCGACGGCCGTGAAACGCCGTACTGGGAGAAAAACATCCGGCTCAAGATCGACAGCGTCGAGACCGGCCCGCCGGCGGGCGTTCCTGTGATCCTTGGCGCCGGGATGGGCGGCGACCGTTTCTCCGTGATCTTCCGGAGCCTTGCCGACCTCGATCAACTCGTCACGGAGGGCTGTGAGGCGCGCTGAGTATGAAAGACATCAACATGACAACCATGGCCAAATATTCCACTCGCCTTTCCAGACGTGCCTTCCTTGGTGCGATGGCGGCGGGCGCCGGGCTGATCGGCCTGCCGTTCAGCCTTCGCGCCGCACCTGCAGCAGCCGGCCCCGCAATTGCATTCGACGGCGATGCGTTGATCCGGGCGAGAGACACCCTTTCCCGTAGCGATGGCGCCGGAGGATGGATAGAGCTGTCCGCTCCCGAGGCAGGCGGCATTATCTCGCTTGCGACGCATCCCGCCCGGCCGGGCCGGATTGTGGCGGGGCTCACGGGCGGTGGCGTTGCGCTATCTGAAGATGGCGGACACCGGTGGGAAGCGAGAAGCCAGGGATTACCCGACGCCCCGGTAACGGCAGTCACCGTGGCAGCCGCCGAGTCGGATACCATCTATGCCGCCATTCGCGGCGACGGTCTCTGGAAGAGCGAGGATGCCGGTCGGTCATGGGCCCTCGCGATGGACCGGCCGTGGCTCGCAGACGCCGAGCGTGATCTGACGGCATTGGCCTCGGTCGATCTGGCAACCGGCATGGGCGGCATCTGGATTTACGCCGGAACCGAACTCGGTCTCACCCGCGTGCCCGACTGTTTCTGCCGCTGGCAGGAGGTTCAGCCGGGCGATGCGATGGACGCGCTTGCATCGGGGCAACCAGCTCCGTCGCAGGCGCCCCTTCCCGAAGGTGAGACGATCAACGGATTGGTCAGCGCGGCTTCGCTGCCCACTCGACTCTACGCCGCGCTGCCTTCGGGCATCTGGGAATCGCAGGACGCCGGAGTCGTGTGGTCGCAAATATCGGGCACAGGCGCGCTGGCCGTCGCCGTTCACCCCACCAATGCCGATCGTGTCGTCGCCATCACCGGCGAAGGCCTCGTCGAAAGCCGCGATGGCGGCGCGAACTGGACCGCGCTCGCGCGCGCATAACGGAGAATGTCATGAACAGGAAAACAATTGCCGCAGCCGTCGTCGCCGTGATCGCTATTGCCGGCATCGCCTACTGGTCGTTGGGTTCAGCGAACGGACCCCTGCGAGGATCATCGGTCGCGGCAGCCTCGGGCAACAAGGCGATCACCATCTGGCGTGATCCGGGCTGCGGGTGCTGCGATGCCTATGCCGACTATCTGGAGGGCAACGGCTATGCGGTGACGCGCGTTGACGACCCCAACTTCGACAAGCGTTCGATCGAGGCCGGGGTACCGCAGCAAGGGATCGGCTGCCATCTGGCCGAGATCGACGGCTATTTCGTTAGCGGGCTCGTGCCGGCCGAGATCATCGAGCGGCTGGTCAGCGAACGCCCCGACATCACCGGGATTACCTTGCCCGGCATGCCCGCCAACGCTCCCGGCATGGCGCCAACAAAAACCGGCACGCTGAAGACCTACGCCTTCGGCAAGAACGGCGTCACCGTCTACTCCGAGGAATGATCCCATGGACGGAGCGATGATGGATGGGTCCATGATGATGTTGATGATGGCCGGAGTTGTTCTCGGGGCACTCCTGGTCGTTGCTGTTCTGATCTTCGGCCTCTTCGCTCTGGTGAAATATCTACGAGGGCCGCAATGAGGCGCAATGTGATCATCCTTTCCGCTATCGCGGTTTCGGGCTTGGGGGCCATCGCTGCGTTTGCGCAATCGCACGGTGGAGGTGTGCAATCGCAGGACGTGACCTTCCTTGGCCAGCCCGTAACGGGTGAGCAGATAGCTCTCGGCCAAAAGGTCTATGCGCAGAACTGTGCCTCCTGCCACGGCGCAAACCTCGAAGGCCAACCAAACTGGAAACGCAGGCTGGAGAACGGCCGGATGCCGGCGCCGCCTCACGACGAGAGTGGCCACACCTGGCATCACTCGGACCAGGACCTGTTCGCCATCACCAAGCTCGGCGTCGGCGGTGTCGTCCCGGGCTATGAGAGCGACATGCTCGCCTTCGGGGAAATCCTGAGCGATGAGGAGATTGCCGCAGTACTCGCGTTCATCAAGAGCACCTGGCCCGAGCGCCAACGGGACGTACAGGCTCGAATAACGGCCAAGGACGGGGGTGGCTCATGAGCAGCGCTGATGAATATCCCACGGCCCCGATGCGCCGCCGCAATGTCCTGGCCTTCATGCCTCTTGCCGTAGCGGCCGTGCTTGGCGTGGTGCTGGCCTGGGGATTGACCCGCGATCCGAGCGCTCTCCCGTCCACGCTTATCGGCAAGCCGGTGCCCGCGTTCGAGCTGCCGCCGGTCAAGGGGCGGACACTCGGATTGTCGAGCGTTGATCTGAAGGGTGAGGTGTCGCTGGTCAATGTCTTCGCCTCCTGGTGCGTTGCTTGCCGAGTGGAGCACCCTCTGTTCATGAAGCTTGCTGCGCAAGGCACTGTGCCGTTGCACGGCCTCAACTACAAAGACCAGCCGGACGATGCTGCGAAATGGCTGGACAGCCTTGGCGATCCCTACACGCGCACGGGGGCCGACATCAGCGGACGCGTGGCGATCGATTGGGGTGTATACGGCGTACCTGAAACGTTCATTATCGGTGCCGACGGACGCGTCGCCTACAAGCATATCGGCCCGGTGAGCGAAGAGGCGCTTACCCGCACCATCCTGCCGCTCGTTGAAGAACTGCGCCGTCAGGCCAAAGGCGACAACGGCTCGGGAGACGGCCAATGAGGACCCTCCTGCGAGGACCGCGCGCGATCGTATTTCTAGCGGCAGGCACGCTCGCACTGGCCGTGATCGCGATCGTTGGCGTGATCTATTTCAGCGGAGGCACGCCAATGCGTGCCCCTCAAGGCGGAGGACAGGCTGAAACGGCCTCGCCCCGGTCCTTCGTGATGCACGAGGCGCCGCGGACGCTCCCCGAAATCAAGTTTGAGAACGGAAACGGTGAGGCTCTTACGCTGGCCGATTTGAGGGGCAAGACCGTGTTGCTCAACATCTGGGCGACGTGGTGCGTTCCCTGCCGCGAGGAAATGCCGACGCTTGATGCGCTCGAGGCGGAACTTGGCGGCGCTGCCTTCGAGGTTGTGCCGCTTTCGGTCGACCGGGCCGGGCCGGAGGTGGTTCGGAAGTTCTACACCGAAATCGGCATCGAGCATCTTGGCCTCTACATCGACGCCTCCATGCGGACCTCGTTCGACCTCCAGGCGCCGGGACTGCCGACGACGCTTCTCATCGACAGCGAGGGCCGCGAATTGGGAAGGCTCGTCGGTCCGGCCGAGTGGGACACGCCCGAGATGATCGCATTCCTCAAAACCCATCTGACGTCAAACTGAGAAGGAAGCCTCCATGGCCGATACACAACAGTCACAATCTCAAGACGGCTCGCTCGGTCGCGACCTGCTCTATGCCCTTCGCTATTACCTCGGCAGCCGACGCGGTCTGCTCGTGCTCGCCGGACTGGCGATCGCGGCGGGCCTGGCGTTGAACTGGAGTTGGTTGGCCGCTGCCGGCATCGCGCCGATCCTGATCAGCGTGTTGCCCTGCGTCGCCATGTGCGCCCTCGGCCTGTGCATGAACCGATCAGGCGGCAAGTCCTGCTCGACCGCCGCGAGCAACGCCGACCCGGCGGAGATCGAGGACGCAGGGCCAGTCACGCAGGCCCTTGCTCTCGACACACCGCCTGACCGCCCGGCTCCCATGAGCGGCGACGCCGCCGTTCTTGCAAGCTCCGAACCGCAACCCTCCAAGGAAAGGAGACCGACCGATGCGTAAATCGATCAAAGCGCTTGCTATTGCTTCTACCGTTATCGCGGGCCTCGCGGTTGCACCCGCCCTCTACGCCCATGCCTCAGAGGAGTCCGGCGATTCCATGATGGGCTCCGGCATGATGGGCCAGGGCGGCATGATGGGCATGATGAACATGATGGGCCAGATGAGCGAGATGATGGAGGGCTGCAACAGGATGATGCAGTCCATGAGCCATGACGGCTCCGGACGGCCCAACGAGCAGTGGCGCGAGAAATCGCCCGACAACAACAGCGCCCCAGGGACGAACGGCTAAACCGCCCGATCCCGGCCGCCCTCCATCCCGGAGGGTGGGCCGGGCACAGCCTGGCATCGCAACGTGCCCAGACAATTGAAGGGCCGTATCGCGATGGGCCGTGCTTGGGCAGGGCCTTTCGAGGATGACTGATATGATATCAACCAAAACAACGCAGCTCAGGCGCATACGCTTCAGCCTATGGATCCTCGTGGCCGCTGCCGTGCTGGCGCTCGGTGGCGCTTACTTCGTCCGGACGATCGGTGTCCGCGAGCCGCCATCGGTCACCGTCGGCGAAGCCGCAATTCGCTCCGAGTTTTCGTTAATCGACCACAACGGAAATCGCGTAACCGAGGCAGATTTCCTCGGGCGCTGGCAACTCGTGTTCTTCGGATTCACCCATTGCCCGGACGTCTGCCCGACCACGCTCGCCTATATGGCGAATGTGCTGGATCGGTTTGGCGGCGAGGTCGAGCGCGTCGCACCGATCTTCATCACGGTCGATCCGTCCCGCGACACGCCGGAGGTGATGGCGGAATATGTACAGGCCTTTCACCCGAAGCTGGTTGGACTGACCGGATCGGAAGCCGAGGTCGCCGCGGCTGCCCAATCGTTCCGCGTCTACTACGAGAAAATGGAAGAGGAAACGGCTCCGGACGGATACCTGATGGCTCACTCCGGGCACATCTACCTGATGACTCCGGAGGGCCGCTTTGAGGATGTCTTCCGCGAAGGTGAACAGTCCGCGGAAGAGATGGCCGCCGATGTCCTAGCAAGAATGAACGGGAAACAATGATGAGAAAACTGATTGCAATAGTGGTGGTGGCCTTGGCGGTCGCATCGCCGGCACTCGCGGAGGAGAGTATCCGCGTCTTCGATGCGTGGGCGCGCGCGACTATCCTCGCGTCCCGTCCCGGCGCCGCCTATCTCACGATTGAGAGTGCCGCGGAAGATCGGCTCCTCGGTGTGACCATGCCTGTTGCCGGGCAGGTCATGATTCACGCAGTGGAAAAGGACGGCGACATAAGCCGCATGAAACACATCGAAACGCTTGAGTTGCCGGCAGGTGAGCGGGTCACGCTCGCACCCGGCGGCATGCACCTGATGCTGATGGGACTGCAAGACAAACTCAGCGAGGGCACGACATTCCCAATGACGCTCAGCTTCGAGAACGCCGGAGAGATCACGGTTGAGGTTTCGGTGCTCGGAATAGCGGCCGAGGGGCCAAGGGAGGCTGCTGAATGAAGCGCTTCCTGATCCTGGCCTTCCTGCTGGTCGCACAGCCGGCATTTGCAAACCATCCCGGTGAGCGCATCGATGAGGTGATGACTGAACAGGAGCCGGCCTTCGAGGTCGTCGATCACCCTTCCACGCCCAATCTGGATGTCGAAAAATCAGGCGGCGACGTCCTGCGCCTCGGCGATCTCCATGATCAGATCATCGTGCTGAGCTTTATTCCGCGGAATTGTGACAGTCCATGTGCCAAACAGCAGGCCGTTCTCGCAGGCGTGCAAGAACAGGTGAATGTTTCGCCGATGAAGGAAATGGTCACGTTCGTAACCGTTCACGACGCAGATGCGTCGATCCAAGCACCGTGGGACGAGGCAAACTGGCGGCTCGTGATCCCATCGGACGAGGAGACGACTGCCGCCGCAGTGGATCGTTTTGCCGCTCTGAGTAGTCGCGGCCAGGATCTGCCGATGGCGCATGTCATCGACCGCAACGGACGGCATGCCGGAATATTCCATGGTGCTGAATTCCAGAAGACAAACATGACCTTATACATCAACGGACTCATCAACAATGTGCACGCGCGGAAGCCACCTGCCAAAAATGGATGGTGGGAATGGCTGACAGGCATGTTCTGAACGGTGGGAGCAGCGAATTGACGCAGTTTTCGAGATTCACGGGGCGCCGCTTCGGCTTTCTCCTCTTGCCCCTGCTGCTGATCATCGCGGCAGGTGCCTGGTATCTGCTCGATCCAGGGTTCCAGACAGGCCGACAACTGGCGACCGCGCCGGAGAACCTGCCACAGGGCGCGTTCGAGCGGCGGGTGCGCGACTATCTTGTCGCCAACCCGGAGGTCATCGTCGAGGCCATGCAGAACCTCGAACGGAAGCAACGGGAGGCGGAACAGACGGAGGCTCAGGCGGCCCTTGACGCGCATCGCGACGAACTGCTCAACAGTCCCGAAAGTCCGGTTGGCGGCAATCCGCAAGGCGACGTCACAATGGTCGAGTTCTTCGACTACAATTGCCCCTATTGCCGGCAGGTTGCACCGGCGATGGTGGCGGCCGAAGAAGGCGATCCCGAATTGCGGATCGTCTACAAGGAGTTTCCCATTCTAGGGCCGAATTCCGTGTTCGCGGCAAGGGCGGCACTCGCAGCCCACAGGCAGAAGCTCTACCCGCAGTTCCACAAGGCGATGATGCAGGTGTCGGGCTCTGCCGACGAAGAGCAGGTTATCGCTGTCGCAGAAGAGATCGGCCTCAATGTCGAACAACTCCGGATCGACATGCAGGATCCCGCGATCGACGCCGAGATCGAGCGCAATCTTGCGCTCGCCCGGGCGCTGCGGATCAACGGCACGCCGGGCTTCGTGATCGGCGAGGAAATCCTGCGCGGCGCCACCGACCTGCAAACCATGCAGCGGCTGATCGACCAGGCTCGGAAGGATCGGGGCCGATGAAGCCGGAGCCGCCTCTGAAAGTTTGTCCAAATGCCTGAACTCTCCAACATCGGGATCCTCAGCGCCTTCCTGGCCGGCATTATTTCGTTCCTGTCGCCTTGCGTGCTGCCGTTGGTGCCAGGGTATGTTTCTTACGTCGCCGGCCGGTCGACCTTCGCTTCACCGTCAGGTGAGATAGCTGTCGCCCGAAGCACGACGCTCGGTCTCAGCCTCTGCTTTGTGCTTGGCTTCACCACGGTCTTCGTGATCCTCGGGGCCAGCGCCTCGGCGCTTGGCCAGTTGTTGCTCAGTTACCGGTTCGAGTTGAACATCGTCGGGGGCGGGATCGTCACGCTGTTCGGGCTGTTCATGCTCGGAACGATCCGCCCGGCGTGGATGATGCGCGAGGCGCGCTTCCACCTCGATCTGCCCGGCGGACGAACCGTCTCGGCCTATGTCCTCGGCCTGGCCTTCGCCTTTGGCTGGACACCGTGCATCGGCCCGATTCTCGGCGCCATCCTGACGGTCGGCGCCGCGTCGGCGACGCTCGCTGACGGCATCACGCTGCTCACGATCTATTCGCTCGGTCTTGGCGTGCCGTTCCTGCTTGCCGCGCTGTTCACCGACACGCTGGCCGCAAGGCTAAAGGCGTTCGGACGCCTTGGGCGCGTTCTGCGAATGCTGGCGGGAGTGGCGTTGATCGTCATGGGCGTCGCCATGATGACAGGTTATCTGTCAGCGTTCGCCTTCTGGCTCCTGGAGACCTTTCCGGTATTGTCTTCAATTGGCTGAGTTCGACCGGGGGAGAGTTGAAGAAATCGTGATTTGACCTTCCCATTGCTGGATAGCGCAGCCTCGACCTCAAGCAAGGAGGCGACGGTGATGACTACAAATGCAGATCAGTTGGAGCGTGATATTCTGCGCGTGTTTAGATGCGCCCGCCGGCAAGACCGACTAGACATCGCCGAATTCATGCTCGCAGCACTGGAGAAACTGGATTGCGAACGCCCGATCTCTACTGCAAGCACTCGGCCGCTGATCGATGCCTATCGCGATCTGGTCGGGACCTGCGGCTCTGGAAAGTCATGAATTCGGCGGGCAAGTGGGATCGCCTGTCGGCATGTTACTCCTCTGTCATATGGATCGCGGACCCCACAGAATGATTGCGGCGCCGACCAGACAAACCGCTGGGCCTGTCACGTCCCAGCGGTCGGGCCGTTGAGATTCCATTGCCCAAAGCCAGAACAGCGACGCCGTGATGTAAACGCCGCCATAGGCCGCGTGGGCGCGGCCCGCAAAATCGCTGTCAATGCGTGTCAGAAGCCAGGCAAAGAGAGCGAGGTTGGCCATGCTTGGCACGAGCCAGAGCGGCGAGCGGTCCAAACGCAGCCAGGCCCAGAAGGCGAAGCAGCCGGCAATTTCCGCCAAGGCCGCGCCGACATAGATCGCGAGCGTTGTCATCACGATGCCAGCGCCTCCAGCACCGGGCACTCCGGCACGTCTTCGCCAGAGCATTGCGCGGCGGTCGCCGCCAGAACTTTCTCGATCCGCCTGAGGTCGGCGATCTTGGCCCGGACATCGGCGAGGTGCCGCTCGGTCCGCTCCTTTACTTCGGCGCAGGTCTGCGTGCCGCCGTCGACGAGGTCGAGCAGGCCGCGGATTTGCTCGATGGAAAAACCGAGCTCGCGGGCGCGCAGGATGAAACGCAGTCGCGATACGTCGGCTTCGTCATAGACGCGGTAGCCGGACGCCGTGCGCGGCGGGTCGGGCATCATGCCGGTCTTCTCGTAATAGCGGATGGTTTCGAGATTGCAGCCTGTGCGCCTTGCCAGTTCGGCGCGCTGCAACCGCTTCCCGGAAACGTGATCGGCCATCTCCCAAAATTCCTCTTGAGTCTGTAGTTGCTACAGACCGTAGCCTGCTTTGGACTGAAATTCGAGGGCGAACCGTATGAGCGAGACAAAGACCGAAACCGTGGCGCTGGACGTGCCGACGCATGTGCCAGATAGGAAGAAGGGTTGGTTTGCCGCCGGCGGTGTCGTCGGCGCCATCCTGGCTTCGACCTGCTGCATTGCGCCGCTCCTACTGCTGATGCTCGGCGTATCGGGCGCGTGGATCGGCAACCTCACCGCGCTCGAGCCCTACAAGCCGATCTTTGCCGGCGTGGCGCTGGTCTTCATCGGCCTCGGGTTCCGGCAGGTCTATTTCAAGGCCCAGCCGATCTGCGAGGACGGGTCCTACTGCGCCAGTCCCGAATCCACCCTCATCACCAAATCGATCCTGTGGCTTTCGACCGTGCTGGTCGTTCTGGCATTGACGATCAACTGGTGGGCGCCGTTGTTCTATTAAGGAGAAGACCCGCATGAAACCAAACTTCATCATTGCAACCGGATTGATTGCTCTGGCCGCATCCGCCATGCCGTTCGTCGCGCCGGTCCCTTCGCAGATCCTTATTTCGGCGGCGCAGGCGGCTGAGACCGAACAGACCGCCACCTTCGACGTGCCGGGCATGACCTGTGCGCTCTGCCCCGTTACGGTCAGAAAGGCGATGGAAGGCGTTGCAGGCGTCAAGTCTGTGACGGTTGATTTCGATGCCAGGACGGCGACCGTGGTGTTCGATCCGGCCAAGACGACGATCGAAGCCATCGCCGCCGCTTCGGCCAATGCCGGATACCCGGCGCACCTGGCGGGAAGCTGAGCCAGTGGGCGGGCCGTCGCACATGGGTCTCGGACTGATCGGCGCCGTCGTTGCGGCTTTGTGCTGTATCGCCGTGCCCTTGGCCCTCTCGGCGGGCGGTGCGGGGCTCGCCGCGTTCGCGGCCTGGCTCGGCTACGCATGGATCGCCATTCCCGTCCTGCTTGCAGGACTGACTGTTTATCTCCTGTGGCGGCGGACCGCGCAATGGACAGGCAGAACCGAAGGGCACCATCGATGAACGATTGCTGCGCGACGAACGACAAGAGTAAGAAGGGCTACGACGTGGCCGTCATCGGTGCCGGATCGGCCGGCTTCTCCGCCGCCATCACAGCGGCCGAACAAGGCGCGAACGTCGCCCTGATCGGTCATGGCATGATCGGCGGCACCTGCGTCAATGTCGGCTGCGTGCCGTCCAAGACCATGATCCGCGCGGCGGAGGCGCTGCACGGTGCACGCGTTGCCGGCCGGTTTCCCGGCCTTGAAGGCGAGGCGAATGTCGTAGACTGGGGTCGGTTGATCGGCGCCAAGGACGATCTCGTCGGAACGCTCAGGCAGAAGAAATATATCGACCTGCTGCCCGAGTATAATGGCGTTGCCTATGTCGAAGGCGCGGCGCGCCTGAACGGCCAAGGCGTTGTTGTCAACGGCGCCGCCTTCTCGGCGGACAAGATCATCGTCGCGACGGGGGCGTCGCCCGGCCTGCCGGATATTCCCGGCATCACGGATGTCCCTTATCTCACCAGCACCACGGCGCTGGAGCTGACCGATCAGCCGGCTTCGCTCATGGTCCTTGGCGGCGGATACATCGGCTGCGAACTGGCGCAGATGTTCGCGCGGGCGGGGACGAAGGTCACCCTCGCTACCCGCAGTCGCCTGCTGCCCGAGGCCGAGCCGGAAATCTCCGAAGCATTGACCCGCTATCTGATGGATGACGGGATCTCGGTTCTCACCGGGCTTTCCTACCGGGCGATCAAAGCCAACGAGAACGGTATCGAGCTGACCATCGAACGCGATGGCCGGCCGGAACTCCTGAAGGCGCAGCATGTCCTCGTCGCGACCGGCCGCAGACCCAATTCAGCGGGCATCGGGCTCGAGGAAGCGGGGGTGAGGCTTTCCGCCAATGGCGGCATCGTCGTCGATGACCGGATGCGCACGTCAAAACCCGGCGTCTATGCGGCGGGTGATGTTACCGGCCGCGACCAGTTCGTTTACATGGCGGCCTATGGTGCAAAGCTTGCCGCGCTCAATGCCTTAAACGGCGACAGCCTCGCTTACGACCACAGTGCCATGCCCTGGGTCGTGTTCACCGACCCGCAAGTCGCCGGTGTAGGATTGAGCGACGCCGCGGCAAAAGCCGCAGGTTTTGAGACCAAGACTTCGGTCGTGCCCCTCGACCAGGTGCCGCGGGCGCTTGCTGCGCGTGACACGCGCGGGCTCATCAAGCTGGTGGCGGACGCTGAAACCGATCGGCTGCTTGGCGCACAAATCCTGGCGCCGGAAGGGGCCGACAGCATCCAGACCGCCGTGCTCGCCATCAAGCACGGCATGACGGTCAAGGTTCTCGGGGAAACGATCTTCCCGTACCTCACCACCGTCGAAGGACTGAAGCTCGCTGCACAGGGCTTTGGCAAGGACGTCGCCAAGCTTTCGTGCTGCGCGGGATGACCGGTTCGCTCAGAGTTCAAGGTGACCGCACTATCTTCATCGCCGTGAGGCGCGGCGCGTCGTACATAAAGGCCATAAGCTCTTCCAGCGTTCCGGATGATGATCGTTCCGTTTGTCTCGTTCAACGGAACGCTGTCCATGACCCCCACCAAGCTCCTGATCGGCCAGATCGCCGTTGTCTTCGCCATCGTCATTCTCGGCGTGTGGGCGGCGACGCAGTGGTGCGCGGACATGCTGGGCTATCAGGCGCAGCTCGGCAGCCCATGGTTCGTCCTGTTCGGCTGGCCGGTCTATGAGCCCTGGAAGCTGTTCCCGTGGTGGTACCACTACGAAGCCTATGCGCCGGAAGTGTTCGACAAGGCCGGGATGCTGGCAGCGGGCAGCGGCTTCATGGGGTGCGCCGCCGCCATCGCCGGCTCCCTCTGGCGGGCGCGGCAGAGCCGGCTCGTCACCACTTATGGGTCGTCGCGCTGGGCCGTGAAGGGGGAGATCGAAAAGGCGGGACTGTTTCGTCCGGCGGGCGTGTTCCTCGGCCGGCTGAAGGACCAATATCTGCGCCATGACGGACCGGAGCATGTCATGGCCTTCGCACCGACGCGCTCCGGCAAGGGCGTCGGCCTGGTGGTGCCGACGCTTCTCACCTGGACCGGCTCGGCCGTCATCCACGACATCAAGGGCGAAAACTGGCAGTTGACCGCCGGCTGGCGGTCGAAATTCTCGCATTGCCTGCTGTTCAACCCAACCGATCCGCGTTCGGCCCGCTACAATCCGCTGCTGGAGGTACGCAAGGGACCGGACGAAGTGCGTGACGTCCAGAACATCGCCGACATCCTGGTCGATCCGGAAGGCGCGCTCGAACGCCGGAACCATTGGGAAAAGACCAGTCACGCCTTGCTGGTCGGTGCCATCCTGCACGTGCTGTATGCCGAGGAAGAGAAGACGCTGGCGCGCGTCGCCACCTTCCTGTCCGACCCGCGCCGGTCCTTCGCGGCGACGCTGCGGCGGATGATGGCGACCAATCATCTCGGCACGCAGGAGAATCCGAGGGTCCATCCTGTCGTGGCCTCGGCCGCACGGGAGGTGCTGGACAAGTCGGAGAACGAGCGCTCGGGCGTGCTCTCGACCGCCATGTCCTTCCTCGGACTCTATCGCGACCCGACCGTCGCGGCGACGACCTCAGCCTGCGACTGGCGCATTGCCGATCTGATGGATGCCAAGCATCCGGTCTCGCTCTATCTGGTCATTCCGCCGTCCGACATCTCGCGCACCAAACCGCTGGTGCGATTGGTCCTGAACCAGATCGGGCGGCGACTGACCGAACGGCTGGAAGGAGACCCGAAGAAGACCCGCAGGCATCAGCTCATAATGATGCTCGACGAGTTCCCAGCGCTGGGGCGGCTCGATTTCTTCGAAACCGCGCTCGCCTTCATGGCCGGGTATGGTATCCGCGCCTACCTCATTGCGCAGTCGCTCAATCAGATATCCAAGGCGTATGGCGAGAACAACGCCATTCTTGATAACTGCCACGTCCGCATCGCCTTTTCCTCCAACGACGAGCGGACGGCGAAGCGCATCTCCGATGCTCTCGGGACGGCGACGGAACTCAGGGCGCAGCGCAACTATGCGGGCCACCGTCTAGCGCCATGGCTGTCGCATGTCATGGTCAGCCGGCAGGAGACGGCGCGGCCACTGCTGACGCCCGGCGAGGTGATGCAATTGCCGTCCGCGGACGAACTGGTGCTGGTCTCCGGCCTGCCACCGATCCGGGCGAAGAAGCTCCGCTATTACGAAGATCGGAACTTCACGCAGCGTGTTCTGCCAGCCCCACAGCTTTCCGAAGGCGGCTACGAGGACAAGCCCGCACCGCGCCCCGACGACTGGAGCGGCCAGGTGCGCGATACCGACGACCGCCTGATGCCTTCCGACGAGGACGGTACCAGGCGCGGTTCCCTTGGCGAGGAAGGCGGGCTTCAGCAGCAGCGCCACCCGGGCTTGGCGGAGGAAGAGACCGCGAAGCCCGTCGAGCCCGGGCAGCCGGATCTTCCGGGGCTCGATGTGGACGAGTCGGATGTCGTCGCCGACAAGCGCGCCCTGGATCGGCTATCGAAGCCGACGCGCGTCTATGGCGTCAACGAAGCGATGGGGCCGGAGAAAGATATCCTCGAAGGATTCTGATCCCGCGCAAGCATCCGCATGTGATCGCATTCTGTCGTACATAAAGGCCGTAAGAGATTCCGGCGCATCCGGTGATCCTGTCCCGACTTTTTCAAGACCGTCAGGGCAAGACCGTATGAAGCCGCGCCACAATATTTACATCGACGAGGAAACGAGCGCCGAGCTCGAAGCGCTGGCGGCCAAGCCCGGCGCCTCCAAATCCGCGATTATCACCGACGCGATCCGCCGCTACATCCGGCACCGCGGCGCTCATGCGCTCGATGAGGCGTTGAGGATCCGCCTCGACCGGCTGACGCGCGAGAACAACCTCATCCGGCGCGACATCGATGTCCTGACCGAGAGCCTCGCCTTCTTCGTGCGGCTCTATCTCACCTTCAACGCGCACACGCCGATCCCGGACAAGGCGACGCAGGCGGTCGCGCAGGAGCGTTACCAGAAATTCGTCGAGCAGGTCGGCCGCCAGATCGCGGGCGGCAAGCGCTCGCTCGGCCCCAGGGACGGAGAGGAAAACCCATGAGCGCGACCGCCGAAGAACGTCGGCGCGCCATGCTGAAGACGGCCATGGGGCCGGCAGTCAACGAGGCTCTCGGCGACCCCGCCGTCATCGAGGTGATGGTCAACCCCGACGGCAGGCTCTGGATCGACCGACTGGGCGAGGGCCGCAGCGATGCCGGCCTGCGCGTTCACCCCTCCGAAACCGAGCGGATCATCCGTCTGGTCGCCTCCCATGTCCGCGCCGAGGTGCATGCGGACAATCCCATTGTCAGCGCCGAACTGCCATCCGGCGAGCGCTTCGAGGGCGTGCTGCCCCCGGTCGCATTGGCCCCGTGTTTCGCCATCCGCAAGCCCGCCGCGAAGATATTCACCGTAGCCGACTATGTCCGTGCCCAGATCATGGTCCCGATCCAGGCCGACGTCCTCAGGCAGGCGGTGCGGGAGCGGAAGAACATCCTGGTCGCCGGTGGAACCTCCTCGGGCAAGACCACGCTTGCCAATGCGCTGCTTGCCGAGATCGCCAACTGCGACGAACGGGTCATCCTCATCGAGGATACGCGCGAGCTGCAATGCGCGGCGGCGGATTGCGTGGCGCTGCGCACGCGGCCGGGCGTCGTCGCGCTCGCCGATCTCGTCCGCTCGACCCTGCGTCTGCGGCCCGACCGCATCGTCGTCGGCGAGGTGCGCGGCGCTGAAGCCCTCGACATGCTCAAGGCCTGGAACACCGGTCATCCCGGCGGCATCGCCACCGTGCATGCCAATTCCGCCCATGCCGCCCTCTACCGGATTGAGCAACTCGTCCAAGAGAGCGTCACCGTCATCCCGCGTCGCCTGATCGCGGAGGCGATCGATCTCGTCGTGTTCATCGCCGGGCGCGGCTCATCCCGCCGCATCGACACCATCGCCGAAGTCACCGGCCTCGACGCCAACGGCGATTACGCGATGACCACGCTTTCCTTGCCCCAACTGCAATCGCTCTCGTGAAAGGACCTATCCATGCGCAAAAAGCTCCGATTTTTGTCGGCTACCGCCCTCACGTTTCTGCTCACGGCCCCGGCCTATGCGGCGGGCTCCGGTATGCCGTGGGAAGAACCGCTCCAGCGCATCCTGGAATCGGTTCAGGGGCCGGTGGCGAAGATCGTCGCGGTGATCATCATCATAATCACCGGCCTGACGCTCGCCTTCGGCGAGACCTCGGGCGGCTTTCGGCGGCTGATCCAGATCGTCTTCGGCCTCAGCATCGCCTTCGCGGCGTCGAGCTTCTTCCTCTCCTTCTTCTCCTTCGGCGGCGGGGCGCTCGTCTGATGGATGCTGCTCGCCACATCGAAGGCTTCGAAATCTCCGTCCATCGCGCGCTGACCGAGCCGATCCTGCTCGGCGGCGCGCCGCGCGCCGTCGCTATCCTCAACGGCACGCTGGCGGCCGCCATCGGCCTCGGTCTCCAGCAGTGGATCGCCGGGCTCGGCCTGTTCGTCGCCGGGCATACGCTCAGCGTTTTTGCGGCCCGGCGCGATCCGGACTTCCTGTCCGTGCTCGCCCGCCACCTGCGTCAACGGGGGTGGTGGCGATGCTGAATCTGGCCGAATATCGCAATAAAGCCGACCGGCTTGCCGATCTGCTGCCCTGGGCGGCGCTGATCGCGCCCGGCATCGTCCTCAACAAGGATGGCAGTTTCCAGCGCACCTTCCGCTTTCGCGGCCCCGATCTCGAAAGCGCGACGGAGGCCGAACTGGTCGGGCTCTGCGCACGGGCCAACAATGCACTGAAGCGCCTTGGCTCCGGCTGGGCGCTGTTCTTCGAGGCGGAGAGGCTTGAGGCGCAGGATTATCCGCGGTCCAACTTCCCGGACGCGGCCTCATGGCTCGTCGATGAGGAACGCCGCGCGGCCTTTGAGGGTGAGATGGATCAGTCATCGCTCCGGGGGAGCGATGACCCGGCGAACGGGCCGGGCCGGCATTTCGAAAGCCGCTATCACCTCACACTTCTCTATATGCCGCCGCCCGACGCGCAGGCGCGCACCGAGAATGCGCTGCTGGATTCCGGCCGGAAGGGGGAAGGGGACGGCGGCGCCCGGAACTGGCGGCAGGAGCTGGCCCGGTTCCGGGATGAAACCGAGCGGGTGCTGGACTTGCTCAGCGGCTTCCTGCCAGAGATCCGTGCGCTCGACGATGCCGAGACGCTGACCTTTCTGCACGGGGTCATTTCGACAAAGCACCATCCCGTCGCCGTGCCCGAAACGCCGATGTATCTCGACGGCGTGCTGGTCGACACGCCGCTGACCGGCGGCCTGGAGCCGATGCTCGGCGACTGGCATTTGCGGACGCTGACGATCCTCGGCTTTCCGAACGCAACCCGTCCCGGCATCCTCGACGCACTGAACCATCAGGACTTTGCCTATCGCTGGGTCACACGCTTCGTGCCCCTGGACAAGACCGCGGCGACGAAGGTGCTCACGCGGCTGCGCCGGCAGTGGTTTGCCAAGCGCAAATCCATCACCGCCATCCTGCGCGAGGTGCTGACCAACGAGCCTACTGCGCTGGTCGATAGCGACGCCGACAACAAAGCGCTCGATGCAGACGCCGCTTTGCAGGCGCTTGGCAGTGATCATGTCGGTTTCGGTTATCTGACGACGAGCATCACCGTCTGGGACGAGGACCGAGAGGTAGCGGAGGAAAAGGTCCGTGCCGTCGAGCGCATCGTCAACGGCCTCGGCTTCACCTGCATTCGGGAAACGGCGAATGCCGTCGAAGCCTGGCTCGGTTCACTGCCGGGCCATGTCTACGCCAATGTCCGGCAGCCGCTCGTCCACACACTGAACCTCGCCCATCTCATGCCGCTCTCGGCGGTGTGGGCCGGACCGGCGCACAATGCCCATCT
>JAEPOG010000007.1 GCA_017643025.1 Rhizobiaceae bacterium | reverse complement strand
CGCCGCCCTGCGGCGTCGTGATCGGCGCCTTGTAGAAGACCCTGGTGCGCCGCAGGCTATCCCAGGCTTCCGGTCCGATCCCGGAGGTGTTGCCTGAAAGATAGAGGCGCTCTCCGATATCGATCGGTTCGATGGCGATGTTCGCGCCGGCCCGAATCAGGACCTTGAGGCTGGCTTTCATGATCTCCGGCCCGATGCCGTCACCGAAGGCGACTGTGACCGGAACGGCGCCATGCCTCCCGGACGGGTTCTCCAAGTCGGTAAGGCCTTCCAACATGAGCCGAGTGCTCATCATCGATCCCTCCTAGTGCGTCTCTGAACGAAGGCAGGATAGAGACCAAGGATGAATTGTTGAAATTGATTGTTCTCGACGCTAAGATTGCGATCGTCAATGACATCATGGATGCGTGCATGAATATCCATCCCGACCTCTTGCGCGCTTTCGTGACCGTTGTGGAATGCGGAGGGTTCTCGCGGGCCGCCGAGCGGCTGCGGCGCGGCCAGTCGGCCATCTCGCTGCAAATGAAGCGTTTGGAGGACAGCCTCGGGGCGAAGCTGCTCGAACGGACTCCCCGACACCTGTCGCTGACAAGCGAGGGAGAGTTGCTGCTGGACCACGCCCGGCGCCTGTTGCGCCTCAACGACGAGTTGGTCGGGCGCTTTACCGAGCGCGAACTTTCCGGCGTCGTTCGCCTCGGAGCGCCAGAGGACTTCGCGACCAGCCACCTGCCGAGCGTGCTGGCCAAGTTCGCGCGCGCCCATCCCCGGGTTGCCCTGGAAGTGACCTGCGAGTTGACGCTCGAGGTATTCGAGCGCTTCCGGGCTGGCGGTCTCGAGATCGCGCTGGTCAAACGGGAGCCCTCAGGCGCGATGGGCGGCATCCGCGTGTGGCGGGAACCGCTGGTCTGGGTCGCCGCCGACCGGCAGATCGCAGAGACAGAGGGCCCGCTTCCGCTCATCGTCTCGCCGCGGCCGTGCGTCTACCGCAAGCGGGCAACCGATACGCTCGACACGATGGGGCGCCTTTGGCGTGTCGCCTATACGTGCGGCTCCTTGGCCGGCACGCACGCAGCCGTTCGTGCGGGCCTCGGCATCACCGTGTTGCCAAAGGAGATGGTGCCAACGGATCTCGCCATTCTCAACGATGAAGCTCTTGGACTTCCCGACCTGAAGGACACGGAGATGGCGCTGATCGAGGCACCTGACCTGAACCCCGCTGCTGCCCGGCTGCGAGACACGATCGTTCGAGAGCTTGAACATTGAGGCGTGCTTCACTTTGATGGCCAGTCGCACCCGTAACGCGATGTCATGGATTCGTTGATCGTCTTCTCAAGAGTCCGCACTTGGGCTACTGTACATTTGGGGTGGTGCACTGCGCTGAAGCGTAGATCAGTACCTACCCCTAATCTCGCGACAGGCGGGGGAGGAGCCAACGATGAATTTCTCGGGCAGGAACCTCTGGTTAGGTTTGATCGCCTTAGCCGTGGTGTTGATCGTGATCGGCTATGCCACCGGCTGGTTCGGCTTCGGTGGCTCACCGCAACCCGCGCCGCCGCAATAAGAACCCGCTTCGAACCTTGGCAGATGCCGTTTGGCAACGGCCGTCGTCATTGATCGAGAAGTTTCTCTTTGCCATTAAGTGCGGCCTGAGCGTCCAGTAGTTCGTCGCGACCGATACCCGCCTCAACGTGCGGATGCAGCGCGTGCACCTCTCGTATTTTCCGGAAGACCAGTTGAAGTAGATCCTCTTGTAGGGGCAGGCGGACACGCACATGCGTCAGCCGCGGCACTTATGCTGGTCTATGAGGACGACACCGTCCTCCTCGCGCTTGTAGATCTCGGTTTCGTCGTTCTCAGCCCACCATCTGCGATCGGTCGTAGTGGCTTTGCGGAGTTTCGGATGCCGGCGGACGCTGCCGCGAGTGCGCGGCTCGAATATCATAGCGCCCCAGCGGAAATGTAGTTATCAATTTCATCAACGCTGGGGCGGCACCTCGTGGGAGGACGATCGGATGCACATGCGTATGGCATCGCATCGTAGGGTTAGCGGTCGCAGCCTAGCGTAGGTGGCGCACCCGGCACGATTCGAACGTGCGGCCTCCACCTTCGGAGGGTGGCGCTCTATCCAGCTGAGCTACGGGTGCATCAAGTGCGCTACTAACGCGGCGACCTCGCGTCGGTCAATCGACGTAGACCAGACATTATCCCAGTTCGATCGATCACGCGCAACCGAGATCCCCATTCTCACCGCAAAAACCATCACGCGCGTAACTCTTGCTCGAACGGTATGCCATCGCGCGAAGGAATGCCGGCAGCAGACAAGCATCGCACAGAAGCGAATGTCTGAGCTTGCGCGTTTCGCTCGCACGTCTCACGCGCGCTACGCCGCAGCACGCCAGACTACGTCTCACGCTGCTTCCGTGGTGCTTCCGCGACGGATTCGGGCGCGGCGAGAACAAAAAACGATCTTGCTAAGTGCCCGGAAATATGAGAGAAAATGGCGCACCCGGCGAGATTCGAACTCACGACCTCTGCCTTCGGAGGGCAGCGCTCTATCCAGCTGAGCTACGGGTGCCTGCATCGCGGCCGCTTGATCGATCGCCGGCCGGCACGCCGGGCTACATAGCCGAAGCCGCAGCCGCCATCAATGCGCAATCCCGTCCCGCCGGGCGTGAAAGGCATCGGACCTGGGCGGCCCATAGAAGCTGCAGCATGACCCCAAGCCCTGCGCGTTCAGTATGTCGCGCGATGGCCGCGAGCGCTCGGTGGACTTTTCACATGCCGGGTTCAATATTTTGCCTTGAGAAGGGGCTAAGCACTTTGGTGGCTGGGCGGATCGTGCCCATGCAGGGCATCTGGCGGGCGGGAGGCATAACATGCCGGGAATGGTGGGTTCGCGATTGCGGCTCCTGATTTTGGGTGCGGCCGTCGCATTGTCTTTGGTTGCAGGGCCGTCCGCGGCGCAGGCGATCGATCCGCTGCTCGGCTTGCGGGTGGCGGAGGAACTGGCCGCTGGCAACGAAAGCGCCGCGCTTGAGCTCATCGACGAGGCGATTTTCGCAACGGACGACCCGCGCGTTGCCGCGGATCTGCTGGCACGCAAAGCCGACATCCTGCAGTCAGCCGGCCGTCATGCCGAGGCCGCGGCCGCGCTGGAAGAACTGGCGGCATTGATTGTGAGCCAGGAGGGAGAAAACGCGCCGTCGCTGATCCCCGTTCTTGAAGGGCTCGCCGACGCCCGCGCAGCCGCCGGAGCCCCTGCGGAAGCGGTTGCCGCGCTGTCGCGCCTGTTGACGGTGCTCGATGCCCTCGACCTCGAAGACCGGGCTCCGCCAGTGCTCGCACGGCTTGAGGAAATGACGGCTGCTTCTCCCGAAGTAGCAGCCCAGGTCCGTGCCGCGATCGGTGCATACGAGCTGTCGCAGGAGGACAGCCGATCGGGACCGTTCGGCGCCGATCCGGATTCCGGCTTCACCACCGTCAAGGTCTATTACGCGACCGACCGGGCGCGCACCGGCAGTGAGGACCCGGCGCGCTTTTATGGCGGCGACCGCGGTACGCTGGAGCTTGGAACGGCCACCGTGTCGCTACCGCCCCGCCACATGCCCGGCAAGATAGAGCGGCCCTCCATCTGGCGGCTCGAGTTTCGCGAGGACCCGGCCAAGCATGTGGTTCTGAAGTCGGTGACGCCGGGCGAAAGCGAAGCCGTATTTGCCGAGATGCGCCAGCAGCTGGCTGAGGGCGAAAGCGAATCCGCATTCGTCTTCGTCCACGGCTTCAACGTGCCCTTCAACGAGGCGGTGCAGCGTACGGCGCAGATGGCCTATGACATGAATTTCGACGGCGTGCCGATACTCTATTCCTGGCCGTCGCGCGGCTCGCTGCTGAGCTATATCGCCGACACCGCTGTAGTGAATCTGAGCGGCCGCCGGCTGACCCTGTTCCTGGAGGATGTGGTCAGGCGGTCAGGCGCGAAGCGCATCCACCTTATAGCGCATTCCATGGGCAACCGGGCGCTGACGGATGCGCTGGAGCTTTATGCTCTGCGCCATGAGGGCGAGCCGGCGGCATTCGACCAGGTGCTGTTCACCGCGCCCGACCTGGATGCCGGCCTGTTTGCCGAGATGGCGAAGACCATACGGCCCACGGCGCAGCGCATGACGCTTTATGCCTCGAACAAGGACTGGGCGCTCGCTGTCTCGCGCCGCCTTCATGGTGACGCTGCCCGCGCCGGGCAGGGCGGGCAGGGCATTGTCCATGCGGACATCTTCGATTCCGTCGACATGACGTCGATCGGCGACGACATGCTGGCGCACTCCTACTACGCCAACAATCCCTCGGCGCTGACCGACATCCTGTCGCTGTTCTGGCGCGACGCGCCGCCGGAAGACCGCTGCGGCATGGAACGTGCGGAAGGGGTCAATGGCGATTACTGGCAGTATTCGCCCGACCAGTGCGGCGACACCAACGCGCTGCTGTCGACGCTTTCGTTCCTGAGCCGCGCGAGCATTGCCGATCTGCCGCAGGCGCGCGCTTTCCTCGACCGGTTCATAGTGCCCACCAATGCCGCCCCCGAGGAACGCAGCCGGTTGCACAAGGCGCTCGAAAGACTGTTCGGCGGTTAGAACGGCCGCGCCGGGCCAAGGCACCCGACCGGGCACGAAGCTTGCATTCTCGTTCACCGAAGTGAACCTTGCGAGCATGACAACCCAGCGCCCGGCCATCGAAAATCTGCAATCGCAGCGCGTCGCAGCGCGGGGCGAGCTTGTTGCCGCGCTGGTGGACGGCCGCACGCGCGTCTCGCGCTTGTACCAGGAGGGCGCGGCCAAGATGCGCCTGCCGCAGCAGGCTGGTCCGTCGCTTGAAGCGGTGCTGATCAACACGGCCGGCGGCCTTACCGGCGGCGACCGATTGTCCTGGGAGGTCGAAGCGCGCACCGGCACATCCGTGACCGTCACCACGCAGGCCTGCGAGCGCGCCTATCGCTCCGCCGGCGGCCACGCGGAGCTTCGTTCGCGGATCGCAGTAAGGGACGGCGCAACGCTCGCCTGGCTGCCGCAGGAGACGATCCTCTACGACCGCTCCGCGCTGCAACGCAGCCTCGAAATCGATCTGGCGCCCGACGCGCGGACGCTCATTGTAGAGCCGGTAATCCTCGGCCGTCGCGCCTATGGCGAAACCGTCCAACTGGCGCACTTCCGCGACCGGTGGCGCGTGCGGGTCGCAGGCAGGCTCGTTCATGCCGAGGACTTCGCGCTCGGCCCCTCGGTCGAGCGGCGGATCGCGCGCGAGGTGGTCACCGGAGGTGCGCTTGCCTTCGCGACCATCTTGCTTGTCGGTCGCGACGCCGAGGCGCATGCCGAACCACTGCGAACGATTGTCGGTGATGCGGGCGGTGTCAGCCACTGGCATGTTGGCGGAACTGGCAAGCTTCTTGCCAGACTTGTGGCGCAGGACGCCTACGCGCTCCGCCGCCGCCTCGTCCCGGCGCTCGAACTGCTCAATGGGCAAGCACCGTTGCCCAAATTGTGGTCACTTTGACGGAGCTGCATTCGCATGAACCTCACCCCGCGCGAAAAGGACAAGCTTCTCGTTTCCATGGCGGCGATGGTTGCCCGCCGCAGACTGGAGCGCGGCGTGAAGCTCAACCATCCCGAGGCGATTGCCCTGATAACGGATTTTGTCGTGGAGGGCGCGCGCGACGGGCGCTCGGTCGCCGACCTCATGGAAGCCGGCGCGCATGTGGTGAGCCGCGATCAGGTGATGGAGGGCGTGGCGGAGATGATTCACGACGTCCAGGTCGAGGCCACGTTTCCGGACGGGACCAAGCTGGTCACCGTGCATGAACCGATCAGATGATTCACCCTGAAGTGAAAGGAATACCAATGCGCTCGCTGATCCTGATCCCCTTGTTGGTCCTAGCGTCGACCGCATCGGCCCACGAAGCTGTCGTCGATCATGCTCATC
Source organism: Rhizobiaceae bacterium (assembly GCA_017643025.1). GTDB lineage: Bacteria > Pseudomonadota > Alphaproteobacteria > Rhizobiales > Rhizobiaceae > RCIO01. The sequence goes on along the minus strand of JAEPOG010000007.1, from coordinate 64,763 downwards.
CGCACGGGGACTGGACGTTGACCTGGCTCGGCGTGCTCGCCTTGGGCCTCGTCGCAGCGGCACTGCTGCCGGCCGTCAGGGCGCGGATTGAACGGCGGCGCAAATGATCCCCGGAGAGATCATCGCCGCGTCGGGCGATATCGAGCTCAATTCCGGTGCGCCAACCGTGACGCTGAAGGTCGCCAACACCGGCGACCGGCCGGTGCAGGTGGGCAGCCACTACCATTTCTTCGAGACCAATGAGGCCCTGCGTTTCGACCGCCAGCACGCGCGCGGCATGCGCCTCGACATTGCGTCGGGCACGGCGGTGCGTTTCGAGCCCGGCCAGGAGCGCGACGTGACGCTTGTGCCGCTTGGCGGCAGGCGCTCGGTCTACGGCTTTCAGCAGAAGATCATGGGTGGATTGTAGATGGGCGAGGGGCGCGCCGGCGAACTAGCCTTCCGGGTCCTTGCCGGCTGCGAACACGGTAACGTCGTTGCGCTTGCCGAACTCCACACCGACGACGTTGCGCAGGAGCACGGAGCGGGAGTCGATTGCGTGATAGAAAAGCGCGCTGCTCTCGATAGCGGTGCGCAACTCGTCGAGGGCCTCGCCATGCTCGTCGATCTCTGCGCCGAGCGGCGAACCTTCTTCCGCGAGTTCGGGCACGAAGACTATGTCCAGCTTGTCGATCGTGAAGAGCTTGCGGACCTCTGCGGCTGTTGCGCGGCTGTTTTCGATGGCGGCGACGATGCGGTCCTGCTCCTCGTCGACCCGCTTCTCCTCGGTGGCGACGGGAGCATCGACAATGGCGTCGATGGACTCCTCATTGTCGATCCCCTGCGCCAGCAGTGGCATGGCGGGATTGGCGGCGGCAAGAAACACAGCAAGCGCGGTGACATGAATAAAGCCGGGCTGGCCCGGCGGGACGGCGATTTGGGTCGGATATCTCATGGGAACGGACCCAGCATAGGCTTGGAAGGATGCGATCTCAACCGTAGTCGGCGGCGCGGACCGAAGCCCGCGCCGCGATCGTGCCGTCGTGTATTACGACTTGACGTAGACGGTCAGCGAACCGTCGGCGGCAACGCTCGCCGCAACGACGTCCTCCGGATCGACAGACTGTGCCTCAAGGGCAGCCTTGACCGCAGCATTGCTTTCGATCGAAGCCTGCAGTTCGTCGATGGCGGCGCTGTTCTCGGTCTCGGCCTGCATGAACGCGTCCATGTTGGCGCCCTCGAGGTCCTCGACGTTGATCACGTTAACGAGGCGGACGTCAGCCATGGAGCCGACCGTCGCAGCGGCCTGGCCGCTATTGCCAATCGCCGAGAGCGCGCCGTCGAACGTGCCGTCGATAGCGGCAGTGGTGCCGGCATCGATCTCGTCGGTGTTGGCGTCTGCACCAGCCTTCAGCTTGACGTCGGCGTCGGTGTCGCCGCTCACGGTGCCATTGCCGCTATCGGCCGAACCGCCGATCGTGGCGCCAACGCCCGCATCGGTATCGACGCTGACCTGGGCCAGCGCAGGCGTAGCAAAAAGCGAAGCGCTCAGAAGCGCGGTGGTCGTCAGAGCAAGAATCCGTTTCATCGTTTTTCTCCTCAGTTGGAGCTCGCTGGGTGTTTGGAAAACCGCCAATTCTTGCGGCCCCCCGGCGAACAAGCTCCCCGCCTCGGAAAGGCAGCTAGGAGCCGAAAATGGAAAATTCTCGGCTGCTTGATGGCGCGAAATTGGAATGATTGTGCAGATTCTGTAGCTTTTCGGTGGCGGAAAATGGCCCGGGATTCCGACGGATTTCTGGAGGAAATGCCGCTACAGGCCGGGGATCACGCGACAATTTCCACGCCTGTCGAAGGTGGCTTGTCATGGCCCGACCGAAGCCACGGCAGCATTCCGCAACCCTTTGTAACAAATCTTGTGTCGCGGGCAGCCTGCCCACTTCTCCCGGTGTTCCGGTATCGTTCCGCCGGTAGCCGACTGGATGCGTCTGGATTGAACCCAAAACAGGTGAGTGCCTGATGCCAGCAACGATCTCCCGTTCCGCCTATGCCCAGATGTTCGGCCCAACGACCGGCGACAAGGTCCGCCTCGCGGATACCGAGCTGTTCATTGAGGTGGAGAAGGATTTCACCGCCTATGGCGAGGAGGTGAAATTCGGCGGCGGCAAGGTGATCCGCGACGGCATGGGCCAGAGCCAGGTTTCACGCGCAGACGGCGCGGTCGACACAGTCATCACCAATGCGCTCGTGGTCGACGTGACCGGCATCTACAAGGCCGATATCGGGCTGAAAGACGGGCGCATCGTCGGCATCGGCAAGGCCGGCAATCCCGACACGCAGCCGGGCGTGACCATCGTCGTCGGCCCGGGCACGGAGGCGATAGCCGGCGAGGGCAAGATACTCACCGCGGGCGGGTTCGACTCGCACATCCATTTCATCTGCCCCCAGCAGATCGAGGAAGCGCTGCACAGCGGCCTGACCACGATGCTCGGCGGCGGCACCGGCCCGGCCCACGGCACGCTTGCGACCACCTGCACGCCCGGTCCCTGGCATATCGGCCGCATGATCCAGTCCTTCGACGCCTTCCCGATGAATATCGGCCTGTCCGGCAAGGGCAACGCCTCGCTGCCGGCCGCACTCGAAGAAATGGTGCTGGCCGGGGCCTGCGCGCTCAAGCTGCACGAAGACTGGGGCACGACACCGGCGGCGATCGACAACTGCCTGTCGGTCGCCGACGACTACGACGTGCAGGTGATGATCCACACCGATACGCTCAATGAATCCGGCTTCGTTGAAAACACGGTGGCGGCCTTCAAGAACCGCACGATCCACGCCTTTCACACGGAAGGCGCCGGAGGCGGCCATGCGCCGGACATCATCAAGGTCTGCGGCCTGCCCAACGTCATTCCGTCCTCGACCAATCCGACCCGGCCCTACACGGTGAACACGATCGCGGAGCATCTCGACATGCTGATGGTCTGCCATCATCTGTCGCCGTCGATCCCGGAAGACATCGCCTTCGCCGAAAGCCGCATCAGGAAGGAGACGATCGCCGCCGAGGACATCCTCCATGACATGGGTGCCTTCTCCATCATCGCCTCGGACAGCCAGGCCATGGGGCGCGTCGGCGAGGTCATCATCCGCACCTGGCAGACTGCAGACAAGATGAAGCGCCAGCGCGGACGCCTCCCTGACGAGACCGGTGAGAACGACAATTTCCGCGTCCGCCGCTATGTCGCGAAATACACGATCAACCCGGCCATCGCGCATGGCATTTCGAAGGAGATCGGATCCATCGAGGTGGGCAAACGCGCCGATCTGGTGTTGTGGAATCCCGCCTTTTTCGGCGTGAAGCCGGACATGGTATTGCTCGGCGGCTCGATAGCGGCCGCACCCATGGGCGATCCCAACGCGTCGATACCGACACCGCAGCCGGTTCACATGCGCCCGATGTTCGGCGCCTTCGGCAAGGCGATCACCAATTCCTCGGTGACGTTCGTTTCCAGGGCCGCGCTCGACGCCGGCCTGAAAGGCAAGCTCGGCGTCGACAAGGGCATGGTGGCGGTGGAGAACACGCGCGGCGGAATCTCCAAGGCGTCGATGATGCTCAACGACACGACGCCCGACGTCGAGGTCGATCCGGAAACCTACGAAGTCCGCGCCAATGGCGAATTGCTGACCTGCGAGCCGGCGACGGTGCTGCCGATGGCGCAGCGCTATTTTCTGTTTTAGCGTTCCAAGGAAATCGGGAGGCCATCAATGATCTATGTCGTCGCCACGCTCGCGCTCAAGCCGGGTTCGAAGGAAGCGCTGACGGGTCCGGCGCGCGCCTGCATCGCCGAGACCCGCAAGGAGAAGGGCTGCATTTCGTACGATCTGCTGGCCTCGGTCACCGACGATGACACGATGGTCTTCGTGGAGCGGTGGGAGACGCGGGAGGACCTGACGGCGCATTCGAAGCAGCCGCACCTTCTGGCATGGCGGGACGCAAGCAACCCGCATCTGGTATCGCGCACGATCGAGATCGTCCATCCCGAGAAGGTCGAGACATTCTAGTGTCACCGGCATGCCAATTGGGTAGACCAGCTAGCCGGCCCGAGGCGTAGAAATGGCCGCCGACGCTGCGTTCCCCGCCACCGCCGAGGAAATCTTCCCCCATATCCGCATCGTCATAGGCATGGTGATCGGTCTTGGCGTGACGCGGTTGCTGACCGGCGTGGCGCGCATCATCCAGCATCCGGGCAAGGACGCGCTCTATGGCGTGCACCTCGCCTGGGTCGCCTCGCTGCTGCTCACGCTGGTGCATTTCTGGTGGTGGGAGTTCGGCCTCTTCGGCATCGAGGACTGGACGTTCGGCGCCTATCTCTTCGTCATTGGCTATGCCATCGCGCTTTTTCTCATCTGCGCGCTGCTTTTCCCAGATTCCATGGCCGACTACAGCGGCTACGAGGACTTCTTCCTCGCCCGCCGGGCATGGTTCTTCGGCCTTCTGGCAACGACCTACGCCATGGACGTCGTCGACACGCTGATCAAGGGCGAGGCGCATTTCGCCCGCTTCGGCACGGAGTATCTGATCCGCACGCCGCTGCTGATCGCGCTGTGCCTGATTGCGATATGGACGCGCGACCGGCGGTTCCATTTCGCCTTCGTTGCCTTCACGCTGATCTACCAGATATCGTGGATCGCCCGGCTGTTCGGCCGGATCGTCTAGCGAGGGAGAACGGCATATGTATCAGGCGGTGGGATCGCCGGGGTCGCGTCTGACGCGGGTAACCTGGATGCTCGAGGAACTCGGCGAGCCGTATGAGATCATCAAGGCCAAGCAGCATTCGGACGTGATGTATCGCTACAACCCGTCCGGCAAGATCCCGGCGCTGGTCGATGGCGACCTGGTGCTGACCGATTCCGCCGCGATCTGCTTCTACCTCGGCGACAAGCACGCCGACAAAGGCCTCGGGCCGCAGTCGGCGCAGGAGCGCGGCAAGATGAGTTCCTGGCTGTTCTTCGCCCAGGCCGAACTGGAAGCGCCGCTATGGAACAAGCTGAAGCACCGGCTGCTGCTGCCCGACGAGTTGCGCGCCGAGGTTGGGCCGTGGACCAAGATGGAATTCGACCGCGAGGTCGCCACGCTAGAGAAACGGCTGAACGGAAACGACTTCGCCATGGGCGACAGGTTCACCGCCGCCGATGTGATCATCGGCCATTGCGGGCAGTGGGCGCGGGGCGCGAAGTTCGAAATCGCGTCCGAAATCGTCAATGCCTATTTCGACCGAGTCCTGTCGCGCCCCGCCTTGGCACGGGCGAAGGAGCGGGAGGCGGCAGTCGCATGAAGCTGAACCTGAACGACGATTTCACCCGCTTGCCGCGCGCCGGCAGCTTCCTGCGCGCCGCCGATACGGGCGGCGAGGAAGCATTCGACACGGCCGTGCTGGCGCATGACGAAAGGCACCTGCGCCGCAAGGTTCTGGTTCTCGGAGGCGGCGGCAAGGTGCTGGTCGACCTGCCCGAGCCGGTTGCGCTGGACGATGGCGACCAGCTTGTTCTCGACGATGGCCGGCGCGTTGGCATCGCCGCCGCCGAGGAGGAGCTCTACGTTATTGGAGCTCGCGACCGGCTGCATCTTGCTGAGTTGTGCTGGCACATCGGCAACCGCCACCTAGCCGCGCAGATCGAGGAGGAGCGGATGCTGATCCTGCGCGACCATGTCATCCGCGACATGCTGGTCGGGCTGGGCGCCGAGGTTACGGACACGGTCGAGCCGTTCCGCCCGGTGCGCGGCGCCTATTCCGGGCATGCGCATGGGCATGGTCACGAAGAGCGCGACAAGTTCGGCCGCCTGCCGGGCGACCCGCATTACGGCCACAACCATGCCTGAGCAGAGGAGGCGTGAACAGCGCTTCAGGAAATACGGGGAACGCGTGATGAGCTATTTCAATCCTGAAAACCGGACCAGAAGCAAACGCAACCGCAGGCTCTACGCGGCCTATGAGATCGGCTACACGGCCGTCGATTTTGCTGCAGCGCTCCTGTTCCTGATCGGATCCATTCTGTTCTACAGCCAAGCGACCCAGACGGTGGCAACGACCATGTTTGTCTTTGGTTCGGTCTTTTTCGCACTCAAGCCGACGCTGCGGCTCGTGCGTGAGATCCACTATGCCGCCATCGGCAATCTGGACGATCTCGCCAAGCGGGCAGAGGGATGACAGCGGCGTTGCTGAGGCTTATGGCCTGGCTTTCACCGGCCTTTCCCGTCGGCGCTTTCAGCTACAGCCATGGTCTGGAGCGCGCCGTGCATGACAGGGTCGTGGCCGATCGAGCCGATCTGGAGGACTGGCTGTCAGGGCTGATCGAAGCGGGCTCGCTGTGGAACGACGCCGTGCTGGCGGCGGCTGCGATCCGCTCCTCCGACGACGCCGGGCAACTCGCGCAACTGGCGGAATTGGCCGAGGCGCTGGCGGGTTCCGCCGAGCGCCACATGGAAACGATGAACCAGGGGCGGGCTTTCCTTGAAGCCGCGGAGACATGGCGCGGGCATGCGGTCGAAGGCCTCGGTGATGGCAGCCCCTATCCCGTCGCGTTCGGCGCCGCTGCGGGCGAAGCCGGTATTCCCGTTGAGGACGCGGTTGCGGGGCTGCTGCAGGCGACAGTCTCCAATCTCGTTCAGGCGGCGATCAGACTTTCGGTGATTGGCCAGAGCGACGGCGTACGTGTGATCGCGTCGCTCGAGCCGCTGATTGCAGCGACAGCCGACCGCGCGGTGCGCTCCACGCTCGACGATCTTGGGTCGGATACGATCCGCTCCGAGATCATGGCGATGCGGCACGAAACGCAGCATGCGCGGCTGTTCCGGTCGTGAGGCAGCGCCCTTTCATACACACTACGCAAGGAGATCAGACATGAACGCTTCCAACGGTCCCTTGCGCGTCGGCATCGGCGGCCCCGTCGGCTCCGGCAAGACCACGCTGACGGAAAAGCTCTGCAAGGCGCTGGGCGCCGACTATTCCATCGCCGTCGTCACCAACGACATCTACACCAAGGAAGACGCGCTGGCGCTGGCGCGGCTGCAGGCGCTGCCGGAAGAGCGCATCGTCGGGGTGGAGACGGGCGGCTGCCCGCATACCGCCATCCGCGAGGACGCCTCGATCAACCTCGCCGCGATCGCCGATCTCAACCGCAAGTTTCCCGACCTGGACATCGTCTTCATCGAGTCGGGGGGCGACAATCTTGCCGCCACCTTTTCGCCCGACCTCGCCGACCTGACGCTCTATGTGATTTCGGTCTGCCAAGGTGGGGACATTCCCCGCAAGGGCGGCCCGGGCATCACCCGCTCCGACTTTCTGGTGATCAACAAGGCTGATCTGGCGCCTTATGTGAATGTCGACCTCGAGCAGATGCAGCGGGACGCGCAAAGCGCGCGGGGTAGCCGCCCATTTGGGTTCACCGACCTGTCGCGCGGCAAGGGCGTGGAGGAGATCGTCGCCTATCTGGTCGAGATGGGCGGGCTGCGCGCGGCTGACCGGCGCAAATCCGCCTGAGGGCTTGCTTTCCGCGCTGAGGCGCGGTCATCCTGCCGCGGGCAACGGAGGAAGGCCGCCATGAGCGTGACGAGCATCGCAAGCCAGCGAACCGCGAATCTGACCCATTACGAGGAGCGCGTCGATCTGGCGGCGGCGCTGCGCTGGACAGCGCGGCTCAACATGCACGAGGCGGTGGCGAACCACTTCTCGGTTGCCGTCAACGAAGACGGCAGCCAGTTCCTGATCAATCCGAACCTGATGCATTTCTCGCGGGTCAAGGCGAGCGATCTGGTGCTCATCGACGCCAATGACCCCAACACGATGGACCGCCCCGATGCGCCGGACCCGACCGCATGGGGTCTGCACGGCGCGATGCACCGAATTTGCCCGCATGCCCGCTGCGTCATGCATGTCCATTCGGTGCATGCGACGGTGCTTGCCTCGCTGGCCGATTCCGTGTTGCCGCCCATCGACCAGAGCTCCGCCGGCTTTCACGGGCGTCACATCGTCGACGCCAATTACGGCGGACTGGCTTTCGAGGACGAAGGAGAGCGCTGCGCCAGGCTCTTCACCGACCCGAAGACGAAGGTCATGGTGATGGGCAATCACGGGATTCTTGTCATCGGCAACAGCGTTGCCGAGACGTTCGACCGCCTCTACTACTTCGAGCGCTCCTGCGAGACCTATATCAAGGCGTTGTGGACGGGAAAGAAGCTGCGTGTTCTGTCCAACGAGGTTGCCGAGACGGTGGCGCGCCAGATGGACGAATACCCCGACGCTGCGGCCCGGCACCTCGCCGAGCTGAAGGCGATTCTCGACGAGGAAGGCTCCAACTACGCCGCCTGATCAGCTGGTTTCGATAACCGCGTCGGGTTCCAGGCGTTCGGCGATAACCCTCTCGGCATTGGCCATGTCTTTGGAGAAGGCGCGCTCGCGCGCCTGCGCCTCGCTCAGGCCGTGATCGAGCCAGCGCTGGACCAGCCGATGTGCAAGCGCACCGCGCGGCACGTCGAGAAACACCTTGAAGTCGAACAATGCCGAAAGGCTGCGCCACGGTGCCTCGTCGAGAAGCAGATAGTTGCCTTCGACGAGCACGATCCGGTCGGTCGCTTTCACGATCGCGGCGCCAGCCCGCGCCATGTCGGCCTCGCGGTCGAACAGGGGCACGGCAACGTCGGCACTGCCTGACTTCAAGCGTCGCAGCGCAGTTTCGAGGCCATCGAAGTCGAACGTGTCCGGCGCGCCCTTCCTGGCGCGGTGGCCGCGTGCTTCGAGGACTGTATTGTCGAAATGAAATCCGTCCATGGGCACGAGCGCCGCGGGCGCTTCGGCAAGCAGCTCCAGAAGGCGGGCGGCGAGCGTCGACTTGCCCGCGCCGGGCGGTCCGGCGATGGCGACAATAAACCGATCCTTGCCGGTGGCCTGACGGAAGATGGTGGCAGCGAGATGGGCGATGTCCGACATCGCATGCGCCTATTTCAGCCAGTTGTCATAGTCCGAGACGAGCAGCCGGTAGGGCTCTTCGTCCTCTTCGACGTCGGAAAAGCGCGCGATCGGATCCTCGAACACATTGTCGGTCAGGTCGTCGTTGACGGTCGAGACTTCGCCGATCAGGACGTCGTCGCCCTCGCCCCAGAATTCGTGCCACACCCCGGGCAACAACGTCACGCTTTCGCCAGCGCCGAGCATGAGCACACCTCCCGCTTCAAGCGTGCGTTCGGTCCCGTCGGTCATCACTGAGACCGGCGTGGACCGGTCGATCGTGAGGTCGCGCGCCGAAGCATAGAGCCTGAGCGCAAGCGTCCCGCCGCCGCGGTTGATGATGTCCTCGGCCTTCACGACATGGCGGTGCATGGGCGAAAGCTGGTCGCGGCGCGAGATCATCATCTTTTCGGCATAGAGCATCCCGCGCCCGGACTTGAGATCGTCCGGATTGCCGTTGCGCGCCGTGAACAGGAAGAGGCCGAGTTCGTCGAAGCGGTTCTGGCCGTAATCGGTGATGTCCCAACCAAGACGCGCCGACAGGATGCCGCCGAGTGATGGGCGTCGCCTTTTCATATCGGCGGGGGTCAGGTCGGCGAAGGGAGGTAGGCGGTAGCCGAAGGAGCGGATGAACTCGTCGCCCTGGCGGATGATTTCGTTGATCCTTGAGCGCTTCATGCCTATCGCCTCCTCGGTACTGCCCGGTCTAGCGAACCCGCCGCGGCGTGCCAAGCGGCCAGCTCAAACGGAAAGGGCCGGCCGCGTTGCCGCGGCCGGCCCTTATAGGCAAAAGTATTGCCTTTACATGCCGGTGTGCTTCTCGATCAGCGAGCGGGCTTCGTCGACCAGCGCCTGACCGTCCTTGCCGGCGGCATCCATCTCGGCGATCCAGCTGGCCTCGATCTTCGAGGCGGCATCCTTCCAGCGCTGGGTCTCGGCTTCGTCCAGCGTGATGATGTTGTTGCCGCGGTCCTGCGCGATCTTGAGGCCGACCTCGTCGCCGCCATCCATGACGCGGCCGAACATGGCGGCCGTCTCGATGCCGGAATTGGCGTCGATCACCGCCTTCAGGTCATCGGGCAGCTTGTCGTAGGATGCCTTGTTCATGGCGACTACGAAGGTCAGCGTGTAGAGGCCGTTGTCGCCGGTGAAGCCGGTGTGATTGTTGACCAGTTCGGCGACTTTGAGCGCCGGCGTCACTTCCCACGGGATCGTCGTGGCGTCGATCACGCCCTTGGAGAGCGCCTCGGGCACAGCCGGAACCGGCATGCCGACAGGCTCCGCGCCCAAATCCTCGAGAAGCTGGTTCACCAGTCGCGAGCCGCCACGAACCTTGAGGCCGTTCATGTCCTCGAGCGTGTTGACCGCCTTCGACGAGTGGATCAGGCCCGGGCCGTGTGCGTGCCAGGCGATGACCTTCACGTCGGCGAACTCTTCGGTGCAGTGCATCTCGCAATATTCGTGGAAGGCCTTCGACGTGGCCTCGCCGTTCGTCATCATGAATGGCAGCTCGAAGGCTTCCGTCGACGGGAAACGGCCCGGCGTGTAGCCGATGACGGTCCAGATGAGGTCGACGACGCCGTCGGTCACCTGGTCGATCAGCTGCGGCGGCGTTCCGCCGAGCGACATGGCGTCGAACTTCTCGACCTGAATGCGGCCGCCGGAATCGGCTGCCACCTTTTCCGCCCAAGGCACGATGGCCTTTGCCGGGATGGTGGCCTGCGGCGGCAGCATCTGGTGCAGACGCAGCGTTACTTCCTGGGCGAGCGTGGTCGCGGTCATCGCGCACAGCGCTGCCGATGCAATCAGCATGGACTTGAACTTGAACATGGCTGTTCCTCCCTGGTTCAGGCACAATTGTTATACTATAGAACAGTCCGTCACAATAGGACGCTCGCGGCTCTGCGGCCGCATGGTTACGACTACTAGCGCCTCGCATGGATCAAGGAAAGGGAATGGAGTTGGCCCCGCGCGCGGGAAGGCACAGAAGCGAAGGTGCAGGGCAGCGCCGGCGCTTACCCAGAGACCAGCCGCAGGCCCGGCACGCGGTCCATGAGGGCGCCGTCCTTCATGACGAAGTCGAGGTTGAGGCGCGCAAGCCGCGCATGCTCGCGCGCCACGGCTTCGGCGCGCGCGCCCTCGCGCATTTCGATCGCGTTGGCGATCGCCCGGTGCTGCGCCTGGCCGGCGATCAGAGACGCGCGGAATTCGGGCATTTCGGTCTGCGCATCCAGAAACGCGCTTGGTCCCGCGAAGGGGAGCTGAAGGGCGCGCTCCAGTTCGCGGCGGATGACGTCGCTGCCGGAAAGCCGGGCCAACATTTCGTGGAACTCGGCGTTGAGGCTCACATAGGCGGTGAAATTCATGTCTTTCTGCACGCCGACAATCTCGTCGAGGCGTGCAACCAGCGCCTTGAAGGCCGAAATCTTGGCCGGGGCGACGCCGCGTTCCGCGGCCAGCCGGGCCGCGGTGCCTTCAAGCACGCCGCGCAGCTCGATGGCGTCGTGCACGTCGGCGACGGTGAAGGTCCGCACCGCATAGCCGCCGGACGGGATGGCCTCGAGAATGCCTTCCTGCTCGAGCCGCGCAAGTGCTGCCCGCACCGGCGTGCGCGACAGGCCGAGCCGCTCGCTCACCGTGATCTCCGACAGGCGGCCGCCCGGCTCCACCTCGCCGGCGAAGACGAGATCGCGAATGCCGAGCACCGCCCTGAGAGATTGCGGAGCGCCCTTTTCGGATTTTCCGCGCGCTGCCATCCTGCCCTCCGTCCACGCCAAATTGGAGCGGCAACCAGGCCGCCCGACTGTGGATACGGCAAGTACAGTTTGTATACAGGCGAAAGTCAAGTGGCGCGCGCCGTGCCGGCCGTGTTACCCCGCCGCCTCACATCCCGAGACAGTGTGAAACAGGAGCAATCTTTGTGAATACGACATCCGTACAGAAGCCGGTCTTTCGCGCCGACCACGTCGGGAGCCTTCTGCGCCCCGAAACGGTCAAGGCAGCGCGGCGGAAGTACTATGAAGACAAGTCGATTGGCGCGGACGAACTCAAGGAAGTGGAGGACGCCGCAATCCGCGAGCTGGTCAGACGCCAGAAGGATGCGGGCTTGCCCGTAGCGACCGACGGCGAAGTTCGCCGTGCTTACTGGCATTTCGACTTCATGGGTGGCCTGGAGGGCATGGACATCGTCGAGGGCGAGGCGAACGTCACCTTCGCCGGCGTTGCGCTTTCGACAAGGCCGGTGATCCGGGACAGGCTCGACTTTCCCGAAGATCACCCGATGCTCGACCACTACCGCTTTCTGGCGTCGGCGACATCGGTGACGCCGAAGATTTCGATTCCGGGCCCAAGCTGCGTTCATTTCCGTACCAAGCAGGAGGACATAGCGCCAGCGGAATACAAGGATCAGGACCGGCTGTTCGCCGACATCACCGCCGCCTACCGCAAGGCCGTGGATGCCTTCTATGCCGCCGGCTGCCGCTATCTGCAGATGGACGACATCTTCTTCGCCTATCTCTGCGACCCCAAGCAGCGCGAGCAGCGCCGAGCGATGGGTCAGGACCCCGACTGGCTGATTGAGCGCTACGCCGAAATGATGAACGATGCGATCAGGCACCGCCCCGATGACATGGTGATCGGCATGCATATGTGCCGCGGCAACTTCAAGTCGACGCACGCCGCAGAAGGCGCCTACGATCCAGCGGCGGATGCGATCTTCAACAAGACGGGCGTCGACGTCTTTTTCATGGAGTACGACACCGAACGCTCGGGCGGGCTTGAGCCGCTGCGTCTGCTCGCCAAGGGTAAGCAGCGCGTCATGCCGGGCTTCATCACCACCAAGACTGGCGATCTGGAGGACATCGACTGGCTGAAGCGCAAGTTCGACGAGGCGTCGAAATATGCCGATCTCGACCAGCTCGGCATCGCCCCGCAATGCGGTTTCGCCTCCACCGAGGAAGGCAACGCGATCACCGCCGACGACCAATGGCGCAAGCTCGACCTGGTGGTGAAGACCGCCGAGGCGATCTGGGGCGGCGTCGCCGCGTGACAGGCCGATGACCGGGCCGGCGCCGGCCCGGTCATCCCTTCTCGAAGCCGGTCAGCACGCCGACGGCGTTGATGCCGATCTCCTCGACCGCGTAGCCGCCTTTCATCACGAACAGCGTCGGCAGGCCGAGGGCGGCCAGCCGCGCGCCGATGGCGGGATAGTGCTCGGTCTTCAGCTTGAAGTGGCTGATCGGATCGCGCTCGAACGTGTCGACGCCGAGCGAGATGACAACCGCGTCCGGCTTGTAGGAAGCGAGCCTTTTCAAGGCCTCGCCCAGTGCCGCGCTCCAGTCATCCCAGCCGGTGCCGGCCGGCATCGGGAAATTGTGGTTGAAGCCGTCGCCGCTTCCTTCGCCGCATTCGTCGGCATTGCCGAGAAAGAAGGGATATTCGGTGTGCGGGTCGCCATGCAGGTTGATCACCTGCACGTCGTCGCGCCGGTAGAAGATCTCCTGCGTTCCGTTGCCGTGATGGTAGTCGATGTCGAGGATCGTCACGCGCGCCGCGCCATTGTCGCGCAGCCACTGCGCCGCGACCGAGGCGTTGTTGATGTAGCAATAGCCGCCGGAGAAGCGGCTGCCGGCATGGTGGCCTGGCGGCCGGCACAGCGCGAAGGCGGCCCGTTCTCCGTCGGCGACAAGGCCTGCCGCTGTGAGCGCCGTGTCGTGCGACGACTTGATCGCTTTCCACGTGCCTTCCACGAAGCTTGCGCCGCCGTCGAAGGAATAGAAGCCGAGCAACGCCTCGATGTTGGTGGGCGCGACGTCGCCACGCAGCCCGCGTGTGGGCCACACGAAAGGCATCGCCGGTCCGGATTGTCCTTCCGCCGTCCAGCGTGCCCAGGCCTGTTCGAGGAAGGCGAGATAGTCGGCGTCGTGAACCTTGTGCGCGGTGTCGAGCGAATGTTCGTCCGGCGCAATGACCGGCCCGAGCCGGGTTTCGAGCACCCTTTCATGGATGAAATCGGCCCGCGACGGGCTTTCGAAGCCAGGCACGATCTTGCCTGCAATGAGTTCGAGATGGCCCGAATGACCGGCGTGATCGGTCGAGTAGACGGTTTTCATGCCAGCCGCCTACCATGCCGCCGCAAACCCGCCAAGCTGGCCGCCGCGGCTTCAAGTTTCCCTGATTTGACAGAGATCAACGAGGCGGGCGAGAAGATTGCGTGTATACCCATCTCATATGCGCGAGGGGCAATCGGACGCACTTGGGAACCGCCTTTCGCCTTGCGCGCGAGGCATTATTTGCCGATATGGATTGTTAGAAGCGCTCTAATCTGCTGCCAACGGAACCGGTATGGACTTCGAAGCCTTTTTCGCCACGAAGCTGGACGCCCTTCACGAAGAAGGCCGCTACCGCATCTTCGCCGAGCTTGAACGCCGCGCCGGTCAGTTTCCCCGCGCCACCCGCTATGCTGGCGGCCGCACCGGCGAAGTCACCGTATGGTGCTCGAACGACTATCTCGGCATGGGCCAGAACCCGGCAGTCATCGCCGCCATGCACGAGGCGCTGGAAAAATGCGGCGCCGGTGCCGGCGGCACGCGGAACATCTCCGGCACCAACCACTATCATGTGATGCTCGAGCGCGAACTGGCCGACCTGCACGGCAAGGAATCGGCGCTGATCTTCACCTCCGGCTACGTCTCCAACTGGACGACGCTCTCCACACTCGGCGCCAATATCCCCGGCGTGGTGATCTTCTCCGACGCCGGCAACCATGCCTCGATGATCGAGGGCGTGCGCCATTCGCGCGCCGAGAAGCGCATCTGGAAGCACAACGACGTCGCCGATCTCGACCGACAGCTGTCGGAATACGGTCCCGACGTGCCGAAGATCGTCGCCTTCGAGAGCGTCTATTCGATGGACGGCGATGTCGCGCCCATCGCGGATATTCTCGCCGTCGCCGAGAAGCACGGCGCCATGACCTATCTCGACGAAGTCCACGCCGTCGGCATGTACGGCCCGCGCGGCGGCGGCATTGCCGAGCGCGAAGGTCTGATGGATCGCGTCACCGTGATCGAGGGCACGCTGGGCAAGGCTTTCGGCGTCATCGGAGGCTATATCACCGCCTCGTCGAAGCTGGTCGATTTCATCCGCTCCTACGCGAGCGGCTTCATCTTTACGACGGCGCTGCCGCCGGCGGTCGCCGCTGGAGCCATCGCGGCCATCCAGCACCTGAAGACATCGGACGTTGAGCGCATGCGCCACCGCGAGCGCGTCGCAAAAGTCCGCGCCAGGCTCGACGCCATCGGCATTCCCTACATGCCGAACCCGAGCCACATCGTGCCGGTGATGGTGGGCGACGCCGCCAAGTGCAAATGGATATCCGACATCCTGCTCGACGAGCACGGCATCTACGTCCAGCCGATCAACTATCCGACGGTCCCGCGCAAGACCGAGCGGCTGCGCATCACGCCGACCCCGTTGCACACCGACGCCGACATCGAGCGGCTGGTCAACGCGCTGTCGGAGCTGTGGTCGCAGTGTGCTCTTGCAAGGGCCGTGGCCTGATAGACGTCGTTCTGAACTGAACAATCGGCCGCCTCTGGGCGGCCTTTTTTGTCGGTGTCTCAGACGAGCACGACCCCCGCGCCTCGCATCTTCTCGGTCATCGCCGCCAGCGAGCCGCCGAGGTCGATGGCGCGGCAGCCCTCCATGACGACGGTCACCGAGAAGCCGAGTTTCGCCGCGTCCAACGCAGAGTAGGCGACGCAGAAATCCGTCGCCAGCCCGGCCATCGTCAGCTTGGAGATGCCGCGCTCGTTGAGATAGCCGCCCAGCCCGGTCGGCGTCGTGTGGTCGTTCTCGAAGAATGCCGAATAGCTGTCGATCGTCTTGCGAAAGCCCTTGCGCACGACAAGTTCGGCTTTGTTCCAGTCAAGATCGGGATGGAACGCGGCCCCTTTCGATCCCTGGATGCAATGATCCGGCCAAAGCGTCTGTTCGCCATAGGGCATCGTGACCGTGCCGAAGGGCTCCTTGCCGGCATGTTCGGAAGCGAAGCTCGAATGGCCGGCGGGATGCCAGTCCTGTGTCAGGACCACGTGGTCGAAGCGCTCGATCAGCCCGTTGATGACCGGCACGACCTGATCGCCGTTTTCGACGGCGAGCGCACCGCCGGGGCAGAAATCGTTCTGCACGTCTATGACAATCAGCGCTTCGTCCTGCACGGCAATCTCCCCATGGCTGTTCGGCCGAAGGGAAGCCGGAATTGTTGACTTTGACAAGTGGCGGGCCACTGATATCATTTGCATACGAATGAAATTCGGCCCGCTGCCCGAGCGGCGAGAAGCCGGAGTGGGAACGTGGTTCGCTACGCAAAACCGAGGTCGGTTGACGAAGCGCTGGGCCTGCTGGCCGACGGCGAATGGCGGATTCTGGCGGGCGGAACGGACTTCTATCCCGCACTCGGTTCGCTGCCGCTGAAGTATGACGTTCTCGACATCAATGGCCTCGCCGAACTCGACCATATCAGTGAGACGGACGACGCCTTTGTCATCGGCGCGCGGACAAGCTGGACGAGCCTCATCCGCCATGACCTGCCGCCGGCATTCGACGCGCTAAAGCTGGCCGCTCGCGAGGTCGGCTCCGTCCAGATACAGAACCGCGCCACGGTTGCCGGCAATCTCTGCAACGCTTCGCCCGCCGCCGACGGCGTGCCGCCGCTGCTGGCGCTGGACGCCACAGTGGAGCTGCGCTCGGCGTCAGGCATTCGGACTTTGCCGCTTTACGATTTCATCCTCGGCAACCGCAAGACCGCACGCCGGCCGGACGAATTGCTGACGGCGATCCGCATTCCGACGAGCGCGACCGCGGGCCGCTCCGGCTTCGTCAAGCTCGGCGCCCGCCGCTATCTCGTCATTTCCATCGCCATGGCGGCGGCCAATGTCGAGATCGAAGGGGACGGGCGCATATCGGCTGCCCGCGTGGCCGTTGGCGCCTGCTCGCCCGTGGCTTTGCGGTTGCCCGCGCTCGAAGTGGCGCTGGTCGGATGTCAGGCCGACGCCTCAGTTGTGGGCGCGATACCGAACCAGCATTTCGCAGGCCTGTCGCCAATCGATGATGTCAGAGGATCGGCCGCCTATCGCATCGAAGCCGCCAGGGAGATCGTCGGCCGGGCGCTGCTGATGGCGGTGGGCGGTCGCAGGGCGGAGGCTGTCGCGGCATGATGCTCGCCAAGACCCCGCTGACCTTCATCGTCAATGACAGGCCGGTCGCCGTCGAGGTGCCGCCGACGGCGCGGTTATCGGCGGTATTGCGCGACCAGCTCGGCCTGAAAGGCACCAAGGTCGGCTGCGACGCCGGCGACTGCGGAGCTTGCACTGTCGCCATCGATGGAGAGCTAGCCTGCGCCTGTCTCGTCCCGGCGGCTAGCGTAGAGGGGGCCGAGGTGAGAACGGTCGAGGGTCTCGCCAACGGCGCGGTCTCGGCGCTGCAGGCCTCGTTTCTGCGCCACGGCGCGGCGCAGTGCGGCATCTGCACGCCGGGTTTTCTGGTCGCGGCGGCGCGTCTGCTTGAGGACAATCCACGCCCGAAGGAGCAGGAGGTCAGGGACGCGCTCGGCGGCGTGCTCTGCCGCTGCACGGGGTATCGAAAGATCATCGCGGCTGTGATGGATGTCGGCTCGAACGCACCGACCGCGCCGGAATTGCCGAAAGCGGGCAAAGCGGTAGGCTCCTCCCCCTCACGCCTCGACGGGCTGCCCAAGGTGCTCGGGTCAGACCGTTTCGGCGCCGATTCCTTCCCGAAGGATGCGCTGTCACTGCTGGTCATCCGCTCGCCGCACTGGCACGCCGGTTTCACCTTTGGCGACCTCGACGCCTTTGTCGCTAACCGGCCCGGGCTGGTCGCGGTCTACACTGCGTCCGACATTCCCGGCGTCAATGCTTTCGGCGTAATCCCGCCCTTTGCCGACCAGCCGGCGCTGGCCGAGGGCTACGCCCGTTTCCGCGGCGAGGCGGTCGCCATCGTCGTCGGCGAGAAGGATGCGGTAGAAGCGCTGGATCCGTCGGACTTTCCGATCAAATGGGACGAGCGCGAACACGCACTGACTGTGGCTGAAAGCAAGGCCGCTGCGCCGCTTCATGCCGCCCGTCCGGACAATGTGATGGCGCAAGGCAAGGTCAGGCGTGGCGACGCGGACGCCGCCATTGCCGCGTCGCATGTCACTGCCAGCGGTAGCATAGAGACCTCCTATGTCGAGCATGCCTATATCGAGCCGGAGGCAGGCTGCGCCTGGATGGACGGCGATACGCTGGTCATACAGGCTTGCACGCAGGCGCCGGTCATGGACCGCGACGACACCGCCCGTATTCTTGGCCTGCCAGTGGAGAAAGTGCGCATTCTGCCGACCGCGACCGGCGGCGGCTTCGGCTCCAAGCTCGACCTGTCGCTGCAGCCGCTCATCGGACTGGCGGCGCTGAAGACCGGCCGACCGGTGGCGCTCGCCTACACCCGCTCCGAATCCATGATGTCGACTACCAAGCGCCACCCGGCCGAAATGCAGGCGACCATCGGCGCCGACGCGCAAGGCCGCATCACCGGCATGGTGTTCGACGGCGATTTCAACACCGGCGCTTACGCCAGTTGGGGACCGACCGTTGCGACGCGCGTGCCGGTCCATGCCTCCGGTCCCTATTTCACGCCGAACTATCGCGCCGCCGCCCGGGGCATTCACACCAACGGCCCCGTGTCGGGAGCCTTCCGCGGCTTCGGCGTGCCGCAGGCGGCGGTGATGCAGGAAACGCTCTATGACGAACTGGCCGGCAAGCTCGGCATCGACCGGCTGGAATTCCGGCTGAGGAACGCGCTGCGCAACGGCCAGCCGACTGTGTGCGGACACGTCATGGAGAGCGGCATCGGCATCGCCGATTGCCTCGAGGCGCTGGTGCCGCACTGGCGGCGCGCGCTGGCCGATGCCGAGGCCCATAACAAAAAGGCGCGTCATATCCGCCGCGGCGTCGGCATCGCCTCCTGCTGGTATGGCTGCGGCAACACCGGCATTCCCAACCCGTCGGCCATCAAGCTCGGCATCACGGCGGACGGCAAACTTGTGCTGCATCAGGGTGCCGTCGATATCGGCCAGGGCTCGAACACGGTGATCCCGCAGATCTGTGCCGACGCGCTCGGCGTGCCGCTGTCGGCGTTCACACTCACCGGTGCCGATACGGCCGTCACGCCGGACGCCGGCAAGACCTCCGGTTCGCGCCAGACCTATATTTCCGGGAAGGCGGCGGAGAAATCGGGCCGGGCGCTGCGGGAGACGATCCTGCGTTATGCCAATGTCTCCAGCGATGCCGAGATAGGGCTGGACGGCGGCAAGCTGCTCATCCGCGAGGGTGCGGCCAGCCGCACCATCGACCTCACTGGACTGCCCGCCGACGCCGACGGCTTCGTTTTCCGCGCCGACGAAACCTATGACCCGCCGACGGTGCCGCTCAACGAGAACGGTCAGGGCAAGCCGTATGCCGTCTATGGCTGGGGCGCGCAGATCGTCGAACTGGCCGTCGATACGAAGCTGGGTACGGTCGAACTGATCAAAATCACGGCAGCCCATGATGTAGGCCGCGCCATCAATCCGCTGCTGGCAGAGGGCCAGGTGGAGGGAGGGATAGCGCAGGGCATCGGCATGGCGCTGATGGAGGAATACGTCCCCGGGCGCACCGAAAACCTGCACGACTATCTGATCCCGACCATCGGCGACGTCCCGCCCATCGAGACCATCCTTGTCGAGGTCCCGGACCCGGAAGGCCCGTTCGGCGCCAAGGGTCTGGGCGAGCATGTGCTGATCCCGACTGCGCCGGCGATCCTCAACGCCATCCGCGATGCGACCGGGGCGCTGGTTACCAAGCTGCCGGCAACGCCATCGAGGGTGATGGAAGCCATCCGCGCAACGAGGGGAGCCGAATGAGCGAGCTCTCCGAACGGTTCGACACGCACGACCCCGGCGCCAAGACGCTGGGCGAAAAGCTGCGCTGCGATGCCTGCCCGGTCATGTGCTACATCGCCGAGGGCCGAACGGGCGCTTGCGACCGCTACGGAAATTTCGGCGGCAGGATCGTGCGCTGCGACCCCGTTCTGGTGCTCGATCATGTCGAGGCGGATGGAGGGGACGTCGTTCCCTTCGTCGGCGGGGAAAGCGAAAGCTGGGACGGCAATCCGGTCAACACCGCGCCGCGTTTCGTCACCGGCATTGGCGCCGGCACCACCTATCCGGACTACAAGCCGGCTCCATTCATTGTCAGCCAGGAAGTCGAGGGCGTCGATCTGGTCACGGTGGTGACCGAGGGCATTTTCTCCTATTGCGGCGTCAAGGTGAAGATCGACACCGACCGCCATCTCGGCCCGGAAGCGGCGACGGTGCTCGCAAACGGCGAACCCGTCGGGCATGTCACGACCGCCGAATACGGCTCGCAGATGCTGTCGCTCGGCGGCGTGCGCCACCTCACGGGCGGCTCCAAGTCGGAAGGGCGTGTCACCTGCGACACGCTGCTGGCGCTGTGCAACAAGCAGCCGGTCGAGCTTTCCATCGAGGGCGGTTCGACCGTTGTCGTTCAGGCCGGCGCACCGCCGGTCATCGACGGGCAGGTCGAACATCGCATGCGCGTCGGCTGCGGCTCGGCGGCCATAGGGATGTTCGCCACCCAGTGGAAGGACCTCGTCGACGAGGTGGTCGTGGTTGACGACCACATCACCGGCGTCGTCTCCGAACACCAGGCCGGCAAAGTGATCGGCTGGCAGGACACCGGCATCCGCGTCAACGGCCGCAAGTCGACGCCCGGCCGCTACTTCAAGGTGGCGGAGCCCGGCCTCGGCTGGGGCGGCACGACGCTGACCGACCCGCTCGCCATCCTAGGCGACTGGAACCCGAAGAAGGGCGCCCGGCCAGGCCTGTCCATGCTGATGGTTTCGACGACCGGCGAGCAGTTTGCCTATTACGAACTGGACGGCGACCTGAAGCCGGTGGCGAAGCCTTTCCCGGACCGCCTGCGCAAATCGGTCGATCTCATAGAGGAGAACTGCGAACCGGCGCTTTGCACCGTCATGTTCATGGGCGGCGCGGGCGGTTCGCTGCGCGCCGGCGTCACCGAAAATCCGGTCAACCTGACCCGCTCGGTGCACGGGCTGCAAACCTACGTCACGTGCGGCGGCGCGCCGGTCTATATCTGGCCGGGCGGCGGCATCACGCTGATGGTCGACGTCACCCGGCTTCCCGACAACGCCTTCGGCTACGTGCCGACGCCCGCCCTTGTCGCTCCAATCGAGTTCACCTTGCGGCGCGAGGACTATGTCGCGCTCGGCGGCTATGAGGCAGAGATACGCTCCATTCCCGACGTGCTGGCGAAGGGCGGCGAATATTTCAACGACCGCCGCGTCTGGCCCGCGACCGGCGGGCAGATAATGCCGCGACTGCTCTCCGCCAAGGCGAACGGCAAATGACCGGCCCGCAGATCTCCATGCTGCCGGACGGCAGGCGGCTCCACATGAACCACGGGCCGATCGACCTGATCGTCGAGGCGTTTGGGGCTGAGGCCGAGCGCAGGGCCGCCTACTCGCAGGCGACGGATCGGTTCCGCACAATCCTTGAAGAGCTGGTCGCGGAACTGCCGTCGCTGCGCAGCGAATTGCCGCCAGACGGGCCCACCTTCCAGGGAAGCACCGCGCGGCGCATGGAGCGGGCGGTGCGGCCATACGGCGATGTTTTCGTAACGCCGATGGCGGCAGTGGCCGGCGCGGTCGCCGATGAGGTGCTGGCGGCGCTCGTCGCCGGCCGCGAAATCGAACGCGCCTACACCAACAATGGCGGCGACTGCGCCATCCACCTCGCACACGGCTCCGACATGGCGCTGGCGATCGCCGGAACCGGCCACGGCTTCGGTGACCGTGTCACGATCAATGCAGATTCGCCGGTGCGCGGAGTGGCGACCTCCGGCTGGCGTGGACGGTCTTTCTCGTTTGGCATTGCCGACGCCGTGACGGTTCTGGCGCATTCGGCCGCTGCGGCCGATGTCGCTGCGACGCTGATTGCAAACGCGGTCGATATGCCCGGCCACCCGGCAATTCAGCGACATAATGCCAGCGATCTCGACCCGGACACGGATCTCGGCGATCGCTTGGTGACCGTCGGTGTAGGTCCGCTAGAAGCTAGCGAGGCGCGCCGCGCGCTGGCAAACGGGTTCGCCCTGGCGGAGGACTTCAGGCGGCGCGGGCTGATCCATTCGGCGGCGCTTTTCCTGGACGGCGAAAGCCTGCTGTGCGGTACGCTCGAAGAAGCAAGGATGGTGGAGGAACATGCCTGAATTTCCGATCCGCAGGATCGCGGTATTCACCGAGGAGATTTTGCACGACGGCGGGCCCGCTACCGAAGCGCCGCGCCGTCGTGCCGCAGCAATGGCACTGGTGCAGAACCCCTTCGCCGGCCGCTACGAGCCGGATCTGCAGCCGGCCATGGACGATTTGAAGCCGCTGGGCGCGGAACTGACAGACCGTCTTATCGCCGCGCTGGGCGGCGATGCGGCTGCCATCGACGGATACGGCAAGGGCGCCATCGTCGGCACGGCCGGCGAGATCGAGCACGGCGCGCTCTGGCATGTGCCGGGCGGTTACGCGATGCGCGAGAAACTCGGCGCGTCGAAGGCCATCGTGCCCTCTGCCATGAAGGTCGGCGGCTTCGGCGCCTCGCTGGACGTTCCGCTCGGCCACACCAACGCGGCCTATGTGCGTTCGCATTTCGACGCGATCACGGTTTGCCTGCCTGACGGCCCGCGGCCGGACGAGATCGTGTTCTGCCTCGCAATGGCCTGCGGCCCGCGCGTGCATTCGCGCATGGGCGGGCTGGAAGCCTGGCAGGTGAAGGGGGAGGACGGCTTGCGATGAGCGGCGCGGCAATCAAACCGGTTCTGGTCGACTCCAGCGAGGAGGAATACCGCCTCGACGAGCAGATCGGCTTCCTGCTGCGCAAGGCGAACCAGCGGCATCTGGCGATCTTCGCCAGGCGCATTCCCGACCTGACGCCGCCGCAATTCGCCGTCCTCGCCAAGCTCTGGGAGGTCGGCGAGACCTCGCAGAACCAGCTCGGCCAGCTCGTCGCCATGGACGCCGCGACGGTGAAGGGCGTCATCGACCGCCTGCGCGGTCGGGCGCTGGTGGAACTGGCGGAACATGATTCGGACCGGCGGCGCATTGTCGTCAGCCTGTCGGCGGATGGCCGCACCCTGGTCGAGGCGATGCTTCTCGAGGCGGCGGAGATCACCGCCGAGACGCTGGCTCCGCTCACCCAGCGCGAAGCGGCCACGCTGGTGCGGCTGCTGGCGAAGCTCTCCTGAGCGGGCAACCGGGCAGCGCATAACTTTTTTCTGCGGCCAAACGGCTGATTTTCAAGGATTTTGCGTGGTGAACGAATTCTGAACGCGCGGTTCAGCGGGCGTTCCGCGCCGTGATTCTAAATCTCGCCTCGTCAACGCGGACCCAACCGCAAAACCATCAGAGGAGAGAGTTAAATGACCCGCAAGTTCATCATCGCCACCGCAATCGCAGCCGTGATGGGCGCTTCCGCCCCCGCAATGGCCGGCAACGTGTTCATCGAGCAGTACGGCTTCGGCAACGGCGCCGGCGGCGAACAGATCGGTTTCGGCAACACCATCGGCGTCTATCAGGACGGCGTCTGGAACAACGCGATCAGCAAGCAGTATGGCAACGGCAACACCGCCGCGACCGGCCAGACCGGCTTCAACAATCATTCGAACACCTGGCAGAACGGTCATGGCAACGCCGCCGGCGTCGCCCAGTTCGGCGACAACCACACCTCGATCCTGACTCAGGACGGCAACGGCAACATCGCGGCCGGCGTGCAGGTCGGCAATGGCTGCAGCGCCAACGTTACCCAGGGCGGCAGCGGCAACGTCGCGGCTTTCGTCCAGGCCTGCCCGTAACGGCGGCTTCCTGACCACAGTCACGGTGTTTCAACCGGTCAAGGGGGCCTGGCCTGCTTGGCCGGTTCCCGCGACCAGACAAGGAGAATGAGCATGTTACGCAATAGCAAGCTTCTCACCCGTGCCGCACCCGCCCTGATCGGCCTCGCCATTGCCGGCGCGGCCTATGCCTCCGGTGGATCTGACGGCAATCAGGGCTCGTCGCTCTGCGAGATCAAGGCGAGCGCAAGCGGCTCGATGGTTTCGCTTTCGGGCGTTTTCGTTGCCGATGGAGCAATCAGCGGCAGCTACCGCTTCCAGGTCACCAGCGTCGGCGGATCGGGCAATACCAATATCCGCCAGGGCGGCGGCTTCTCGGCCGGCGCCGGCGAGGAGGTCACGCTCGGCAGTGTGATGCTCGGTGGCTATGGCGCGCAATACGACGCCAGCCTGGAAATCACCGCAGGCGGCGAGACCTTCACATGCAGCGAACGGGTCGGCGCCTCGATCTGACGGCTCACGCATTGGCACCCGAAAAGGGCTCCGGTTTCCGGGGCCCTTTTCGCTTTTTCGGTGCGGGCCGTTCCAATGAACGAAATCTGAATGACGGGTTCCAAATGGGTTCAGCGGGCCGCTGCAAAAGTGCGTCATCGGCTGAAGGACAGCCAGATCACTCAAGCAACGCAGACCCCAGAGGAGAGAAAACGATGACCCGCAAGACCCTGACCGCAGCCCTCGCCGCCGCCATGATCGGCACCGCTTCCCTGACCGTCCCGGCAACAGCCGGCGGCCAGATTTCCATCAACCTCGCCCCGGCCAATGCCGAGCAGGAACAGGCGATGCGCGTTGGTCTGGGCATGTACGCCCTGTTCCACGGTATCCAGAACGGCGGCATCACCCAGAACGGCTCCGGCAACGCGGCCGGCCTGATGCAGAACGGTTCGGGCAATCTCGGTGTCGTCCACCAGGAAGGCAGCGGCCACAACGGCACGCTGCAGCAGAACGGCAACGGCAACGCCTGCGGTCTTTTTCAGTTCGGCCAGAACACCAACGGCCATGTCCAGCAGAACGGCAATGGCGGCACCTGCGCCACGCTTCAGTTCGGCTGGTAGAGGCTAGGAGACGGAGCGGCGTCGCCAGCGGGCGACGCCCTTCCAGATCAGAAGTACGAGCAGCGCAGTGTAGGCGACGGTCGAGGCCGTCGCCTTTGCTATTGTCCAGCCGTTGGCGGTCCGCACCATCTCTTCGGTCAGGCCATCCGTACCGGCGGCGAGCATTCCCGCGACCGCGCCGTTTTCCGCCCAATCGAAGACCGCCGTGAGAATGACCGGTGCGGCGATCACGTAGCGCCAGTACCCAAGGCGAGACGGCAGCAGCGCGGCTATGGTCAGAAACAGCCACGCCGCCAGCAGCCCTGGAAACAGCAGGTCGAGCTGGTGCTGCACGTCGCGATAGAAGGCGTTGCCGGCATCGCTCAGCGCTGCAAGGAAAGCGTGCGCATCGTCGAACGTGTAGCCGACAGGGCGCATGTCGAAGGCGGCGAGCCCGCCTGCTTCGGAGGCGATGTACGGCAGGCTCCATTTAACCATGACCAGATAGAGAACGAGCGTCGCCGCCGAGAGCAGCCAGAAAAGTCCACGCGCCACGACCCCTACCTGTTAGTTGGTTCCCCCGCGCCGGGCTTGTGTCGACGCCAAATCCACGGAACCGTCGCTTGTCAGCACAACGCCGAACAGCCGTTCCGCTTCGCCCCGTTCATAATATCCGAGCGCCACGTCGCGCGCCACGGCATTCGCGTCGCGTGTGAACGGGTCGCCATAGCCGCCCCCGCCCGGCGTGCCGACCTCGACGCGATCGCCCGCCGCAAGCTCGATGTCCTGCTCCTTGGACAGGTGTTCCGGCACATGCGCCTCGCCGCCGCGCCAGACCTTGACCGTGTTCACGCCGCCGTCCGAACCGCCAAGGACTCCCTGCGGCCCGAAGCGGCCATGATCCATGACGAAGGACGCGCGGGCGTTGCCCCTGAGCAGTTCCACCTCATAGGCGAGACCGAAGCCGCCACGGTGCTTTCCCGCGCCGCCCGAACCCTCGCGCAATGCGTAGCGGCGGTAGAGCACCGGGTAGTTCTGCTCCATGATCTCCACCGGAGGCGACTTCGAGATGCCGATAGTCGAGCAGCCATTGGTCAGCCCGTCATGGTCGGCATTGCCGCCATAGCCGCCGCCCGAAATCTGGTAGAGCACGAAATCGCGCCCGCGCTCGGGATCGTGCCCGCCAAGGCCGAAATTGCCGCTTGAGCCGGCCGGAGCCGCCGTAACCCGGTCGGGCACCGCCTTCACCATGGCCGAAAACACGGCTTCCGCGATGCGCTGCGACACCTCCGCCGCGCAGCCCGAGACCGGGCGCGGATATTTCGCGTGCAGGAACGTGCCGTCGGGGTCCTTCACCGTCAGCGGCTCGAACGCGCCGGCCGAAAGCGGCACGTCGGGGAAGATGTGTCGTATGGCGAGGTAGACGGACGACAACGTGGTCGCCAGCACCGAGTTCATAGGCCCGGCGCAGGGCGGGCTGGAACCGGCGAAGTCGAAGGTAAGCGTCTCGCCCTTTTTCTCGATCGCCAGCGCGATGCGCAGCGGCTCGTTCACCACGCCGTCGGAATCGACGAACGCCTCACCGACGTAGACGCCGTCCTCAATCGCCGCGATCCTGGCCCGCATCTGGGTCGAGGCGCGCTGCCGCAACTCCGCGATCGCCGCTTGCACCGTCTCGTCGCCATAGCGGTCGAGCAGGGCTGCAAGCCGCTCGGCACCGACATGGAGCGCCGCCGCCTGCGCCCTGATGTCGCCGATGCGTTGGTCGGCGACCCGGATGTTGGAGGTGATGATGGCGTAGATTTCCGGGTCGAGCTCGCCGCGCTTGTAGAGCTTCACAGGCGGCAGCCGCAGCCCTTCCTGCTCCACCGCCGTCGCGGACGCGGAAAAGCCGCCCGGCACCGAGCCGCCGATATCCGGCCAGTGGCCGGTGTTGGACAGCCAGCACCAGATCTTGCCATCGCGCCAGAACGGCATGGCGAAACGCACATCCATGAGATGCGTGCCACCGAGATAGGGATCGTTCACGATGTAGATATCGCCCGGTTCCGGCTTGCCGCAGCGGCCGTCTGCGATCATCTCGATCAGCGTGCGGGTCGAATACTGCATGACGCCGACAAAGACCGGCAGGCCGCCCAGACCCTGCGCGATCAACGAGCCATCTTCGGCAGAGTAGATGCCGTCGGAGCGGTCGTATGCTTCGGCGATGACGGGTGAGAAGGCGGCGCGTGAAAAGGCCAGGTCCATCTCGTCGCAAACCTGTTGCAGGCCGGCCTCGATGACGGAAAGCGTGATGGCGTCGAGCGCGCTCATGCTGCTACCTCGATGGCCAGGTTCCCGTCGGCATCGCTGATCGCCCGGTCGCCGGGTTCCAGCACGGTCGTTGCGTCGCGCTGTTCCAGGATGGCTGGTCCCTCGATTATCGCGTCGAGCGGCAGTTTCTCCCGTGCATAGACTGGCGTGTCGGTCCAGGCACCGCCGAACCACACAGGCCGGCGCTCGTTGAGCGCATCATCGAGCGTTGCGGCGCGCCCTGCCGCGTCGATCAAGAGCGACAGATCGATCGGCTCGCGCTCACCGATGACAGATGTGTTGAGGTTGACGAGGTTGGCGCGGATTTCCGGCAGCGACACGCGGAAGCGGGCGAAATAGGCCTCCTCGAAAAGCGCCTGCAGTGCCTCGATGTCGATCTCGGCAGAAGGCAGCGGCACATTGATCAGATGCGTCTGGCCGACGAACTGCATGTCGGCCGAATGCGTGAAGCGGATGGCATTTGGTTTCACTGCTTCCTTGCCGATCTGGTCCAGGCCCTCGGCCTTCTGCTCGTCGAGCACCTGTTTCACAGTTACCGGGTCGAGCGCCGCCAGCGGCCGGTTCAGCGTGCGCACGAAATCATGCCGGAGATCGGCCACGACGCATCCCAGCGCATTGGTGATGCCCGGCCGGGCCGGCACGAGCACCTTTGGAATGCCGAGTTCGCGCGCAAGGGCCGTGGCATGCAGCGGGCCGGCGCCGCCGAAGGCGAACAGCGCGAAGTCGCGCGGATCGAGCCCTCTGGCGAGCGACACCATGCGCACCGCGCCGGCCATTTTCAGATTGGCCATCTGCAGCACGGCGCCCGCCGCTTCGGTGCCGTCCTTGCCGATGTGCCGTCCGATGCGTTCGGCAAACACGGCTTCGACACCCTCGCGCGTCACCGGACTATCGACGCTGAGCAGCTTCTTCGGCGACAGCCGGCCGAGCACCAGATTGGCGTCCGTGATGGTTGGTTCCGTTCCGCCGCGGCCGTAGCATATGGGTCCGGGCGTCGCCCCCGCGCTTTCCGGGCCGACACGCACCAGCCCCGCCTCGTCGATGCGCGCGATCGAGCCGCCGCCAGCGCCGAGCGTGTGCACGTCGACCATCGGCACATGGATCGGCATCGCATATTCGATTTCGATTTCGTTGGAGACGGCGGGCTTGGCGTCGCGTATCAGCGCGACATCGGTCGAGGTGCCGCCCATGTCGTAGCTGATGAGGTCGCGGAAGCCGGCCCGTGCTCCCGTATGCGCTGCCGCCATTACGCCCGACGCCGGCCCGGACATCACGGTCTTGGCCGCCTCGCGGGCGACAAGCGCCGACGAGATCATGCCGCCATTGCCGTTCATCATCAGGAAGTCGCGGGCGTAGCCGCGCCCGCCGAGTTCGCTCCGCAGTCGCTCGACATAGCGCTTCAGGATCGGCTGCACCGAGGCATTGACGGCCGCCGTCACCCCGCGCTCGAACTCGCGCGCCTCCGACAGCAGCGAATGTCCCGTCGTGATGTGCTCGTTAGGCCAGAGCTCCCCTGCGATCTCGGCAGCGCGTATTTCGTGCGCAGGATTGGCGTAGGCATGAAGGAAGTGGATCACCAGTGTTTCGCAGCCGGCATCGAGCAGCGCACGCACGGCAGCCCGCATCGCCTCCTCGTCGAGCGGGGTCAGCACCCTGCCGCGTGCATCCATCCGCTCGGGCACTTCGAGCCTGAGATTGCGCGGGATCAGTGGCGTGAACGTGCCGGTCATGCCGTAAGGCTGCGGACGCGTGCGTCGGCCAAGCTCGATCACGTCGCGGAACCCCTGCGTGGTGATCATGCCGGTCTTGGCCAGTCGGCGTTCCAGCACCGCATTGGTGGTGGTTGTCGTGCCGTGGACGATGAGGTCGATCTCGCCAACCGCCATGCCGGCTTCGTCGAGCGCGGCGATGACGCCCGCAGCCTGGTTGTCGACGGTTGTCGGAGTTTTGGCGATCCTGACGGTGCCGGCTCGCGCATCGACCAGGATCAGGTCGGTGAAAGTGCCGCCGACATCGATGCCCGCGACCACATATTCCCCAGCCGGCTCCGTATGCTCGCTCATCTCCGAAATCCGGAATATCCGTCCCGATCGAAAGCCGAATTTGGAACGCCGCTCCACCCCGTCGCCTTGACGCAATATTCATTTGTATACTAATCAATTTCACTGACAAGCCGCGCCGCTGCCCGAGGGTTTGCCGCGCCAAATCGCGATCCCAAGACGATCCGATCCGACCTCCCAGCACATCGGGGTTTCGAACATGAACACGGTTGCAACCGGCAATCTGGACGCCGCCAAACCAGTCGAGTTTCCGATCCCCTCCGGCGTCTTCGCCGAGAAGGTGGTTTCGGTCACGCACTATACCGATCGCCTGTTCTCCTTCCGCATCACGCGGCCGCAGAGCTTCCGTTTCCGCTCGGGCGAGTTCGTCATGATCGGCCTGCCCAACGCCGAGAAGCCTGTGTTCCGCGCCTATTCCATCGCCAGTCCGGCGTGGGACGAAGAGATCGAGTTCTATTCGATCAAGGTTCAGGACGGTCCGCTCACCCAGCATCTGCAGAAGATCCAGCCGGGCGACACCATCCTGATGCGGCAGAAGCCTACGGGCACGCTAATCGTCGACGCGCTGACGCCGGCCAAGCGCGTCTACATGTTCGCCACCGGCACCGGCCTCGCGCCCTTCGCCAGCCTGATCCGCGACCCCGAGACCTACGAGAAGTTCGACGAGATCATTCTCACCAATACTTGCCGCGATGTCGCCGACCTGCAGTATGGCGACAATCTCGTCCGCGACATCGTCAACGACCCGCTGATCGGTGAATTCACCGAGGGCCGGCTGCGCTATGTCGCCGCCTGCACCCGCGAGGACTTCCCGGTGAAGGGCCGCATTACCTCGCGTATCGAAGACGGCTCGTTCTTCCGCGAGCTTGGCGTCGAGCCGCTCAACCCGGAAACCGACAGGGCGATGATCTGCGGCTCGATGGAAATGCTGAAGGACGTCAAGGCGCTGGTGGAGAAGGCGGGCCTCAAGGAAGGCTCGGTCTCGACGCCGGGCGATTTCGTGGTCGAACGCGCCTTCGTCGGCTGAAGCCGTTCCCTAAAACGCCTTGAAGGTCAGCGTCGTCAACGAGCGCACGATGCCGGGCACATTGGCGACATTGTCGTTGATGAACTTGCCGATGTCCTGGCCGTCGTCGACGTAGAGCTTCATCAGCAAATCGTAGTCGCCGCTGGTCGAATAGAGTTCGGACACGATCTCGCGCTCGAAGAGCGCGTCGGCAACCTCGTAGGTCTTGCCTGGCTGGCACTGCAACTGGACGAAAACGGCGCGCATCGGACCTCCGGGAATAGTGCGGGCAACTTCGCGGCCAGCCTCCGCCCTGTCAACTGCATCGGATGCGCGCGGCCGTCAATTCCGACTCGCGCGGCGTCTGCGGTTCTCCGGCGCCCGTCCCACCGAGCCACGCACGATCAGGTCGACCGGCCACACCTCCTCGACCGGCCCGGTCTCGCTCTCGGCGATGCGGGCGACGAGCCGCTCTGCTATCCGCTCGCCCGCCGCGCGGATCGGCGAGCATGTTGTCGTCAGCGGGGTGGCGAACCCTTCCGGCTTTAGGAACGGGAAAACGTCGTCATGCGAGATGACGGATATGTCCTCGGGGATCGAAAGCCCTTCATCCGACGCGGCGCGCAAGACACCCAGTGCCTGCATCAGGCTCGAACAGATGATGGCGGTCGGGCGCTCCGCCTCCTGCATCAGCCGCTTGGCGGTCCTGTACCCGTTCTCCTCAGTCATGGTCGCGGAGCTCAACAGCCGATCCTGAAGTGCGAGACCCTGGCTTTCGAGCGCCCGGCGTACGCCCCTTTCGCGGTGCGCCGCGAAAGTCTTGCCGGCGTCGCCATTCACCAGCGCAATGCGTTCGTGCCCGAGCTGAAGGAGAAGCCGCGTGGCGGCGTGGAACGCACCCTCATTGTCGATGTCGAGAAAAGGGAAGCGGAAGTCGAGGCCCTCCGAGCGGCCGTGCACGATGTAGGGAATGCCCAGCATCTCGACCAGTTGTATCCGGCGGTCGGCAATGTTCGGCGATGAGATGTAGACCGCGTCGACCTGCTGGTTTGCGACGATCCGGCGGTAGGTCGTCTCCTCGTCGCCGGGGCTGGTAGGGCTGAGCGCCAGGTCGAGTTCGTGGCCTCTGGCATAGTCGCCGATGCCGGACAGGAATTCGACGAAATGCGCGTCGATATCGACGCTGTCTCCGGTCGGCATGACGTAACCGATCATGCCCGCTTTGCCGGTGGCCAGCCGGCGCGCGCTCGGGTTTGGCCGGTAGCCGTGGCGTTTCGCCGCTTCGATGACGCGCCGCCGCGTGTCTTCCGAAACTTCGGGATATCCGTTGAGCGCCCGGCTCACGGTCGTTTGGGACAGATTCAGAAGGCCGGACAGCTGCTTCAGGTTCACGGCCCGCTCCAGAACTCCCAAAGCGCTTTCAATTCACTCCCGGAAAGCGCGCCGGGATACGTCAATTCCATAACCAATTCATACGGCCTGGTCCGGATCATTTGAAGCCTCAATTGTGCTGCGCTGCACAGCAATACCGCTGCAGTGCATCAATAATGCGCATCTAAACCGATTAGGTCTCGACGCCACTTGACTCTAGAAAGGAAGGCTGGCGAGAATGCGGGTAGCCAAAGCGCTTTGAATAGCTTGCGAATTGGCGCACGCAGCGCGGGTGGGGAACACCGGCGGTTCGATTGTTTCCAGGGAGGTGCTTATGAAAAAGCTTTTGTGTGCAGGTGTTGCGGCTATCGCCGTCACCGGGTTTGCGGGTTCGGCCTATGCCGAGCAGCTCACCGTGTTCGGTCCGTGGCTTGGCCCGGACCAGGAGAACGTCGAGGCCGTTCTGAAGGTTTTCGCTGACCAGTCCGGTCACGATGTGCGTTACGTCGGCTCCGATAGCTTCGAGCAGCAAATCGTCGTCGACATGGAAGCCGGGTCGGCTCCGAACGTCGCGGCATTCCCGCAGCCGGGCCTCGCTTCCGACATGGCCGCTCGCGGCTTTCTGACGCCGCTAGCTGACGGCACGGCCGACTGGCTGCGCGAGAACTATGCGGCGGGCGATTCCTGGGTTGCGCTTGGCACCTACAAGGGCCAGGACGGCGCTGAGCATTTCTACGGCTTTCCGTACAAGAACGACGTGAAGTCGCTCGTCTGGTACGTGCCGGAGAATTTCGAGGACGCCGGCTACGAAGTGCCGGAGACGATGGAAGACCTCAAGGCGCTGACCGAGCAGATCGTCGCCGACGGCGAGACGCCGTGGTGCATCGGGCTGGGTTCGGGCGCGGCCACAGGCTGGCCGGCTACCGACTGGGTCGAGGACCTGATGCTGCGCACTCAGTCGGCTGAGGACTACGACGCCTGGGTTGCGAACGAGCTGAAGTTCGACGATCCGAAGGTGATTGCGGCCATCGAGGAATTCGGCTGGTTCGCTCGCAATGACGATTTCGTTGCTGGCGGCGCAGGCGCAGTCTCGTCGACCGACTTCCGCGACTCGCCGAAGGGCCTCTTCTCGTCGCCGCCACAGTGCTACATGCACCATCAGGCGTCGTTCATTCCGGCCTTCTTCCCGGAGGGCACCGAGGTTGGCGTTGATGCCGACTTCTTCTACTTCCCGGCCTATGCCGACAAGGATCTCGGCACTCCGGTGCTGGGCGCCGGCACGACCTGGGTCATCACCAACGAAAACCAGGCCGCGCATGATCTCATCGCCTTCCTGCAGACGCCGGAAGCACATGAGACCTGGATGGCGCGCAAGGGCTTCCTGACCCCGTTCAAGGGCGTCAATCCCGATGCCTTCGGTGATCCGACGCTGAGGAAGATGAACGAGATCCTGCTCAACGCCACCACCTTCCGCTTCGACGGATCGGACCTTATGCCCGGCGGCGTCGGCGCGGGTTCGTTCTGGACCGGCATGGTCGACTACACGGGCGGCAAGTCTGCCGAAGAAGTCGCCGCCGAAATCCAGGCCTCCTGGGACGCGCTGAAGTAAGCGCAGGGCGCGGTCGCGCCTGACACGAAATACCGTTCGGGGCACTGCCCCGGACGGTGACCGGGCACAGTGAAGTCCATGGCTGCAATGGCCTGAAATCGGGCCTTTCGCGAGCCGTGGTTGCGGGGAGGACGCCATGAATCCGGCAATTCAAGGCTTGATAACAATCGTCGTCGGTGTCGGCGGCTGCCTGGGATACTTCTACCTGTCCAATCAGTTCCTGGACCGGGTGCTGTATCCGGCCAAGGGGCCGAACGCAGGGCGCAACATCAATCGCGCCAACCAGATACGGCCCTGGCTTTTCCTGTTCCCGGCGATTTTCGCTCTGGGCCTCTACCTCGCCTACCCGGTTTTCGAGACGCTGCGGCTTTCCTTCACCGACCGCAGCGCCGGCGGCGCCTTCGTCGGCTTCGACAACTATTCCCAGATGGCGGCCGAGCCGAAATTCTGGGAAGCGATGAAAAACAACATGCTGTGGCTGATCGTTGTGCCTGCTGCGTCGACCGCGGCCGGCCTGCTGGTCGCCCAACTCACGGACAGGATCAGCTGGGGCAACATCGCCAAGTCGCTGATCTTCATGCCGATGGCGATCTCGTTCGTCGGCGCTTCGGTGATCTTCAAGCTGGTTTACGACACCCGCGCGGTCGATCAGGATCAGATCGGAGTTCTGAACGCCGTGTGGTTGTCGTTTGATGGCGGCGCGTGGGCAGTGATCTTCCTCCGGTTGCTGCCCGCCGCCATCTTGCTCGCCTTCGCCGCCTTCATGCTCTACGGCATCTATCTGTCGCTGCGCCCGCTGATCTGGGGCGAGAACGAGCGCGGAAAGCCTGCATGGTGGGCGCTGCCGTTGCGGATCGTCGTGGCGGTCGGAGCCGCCTGGCTGCTGTGGCTGTCGCTCAACTCGATCTATTCGCTGTTCACGGTGGCGCTGCCCTACGGCCAGCCGCAGACCTGGCTGACCATTCCGTTCTGGAACAATTTCTTCCTCATGGTGGTGTTGATCTGGATTCAGACCGGCTTCGCCATGGTCATCCTTTCGGCGGCCCTGCGCGGCATCCCGGAGGAGACCATCGAGGCGGCCATCATCGACGGCGCCAACCCGTTCGACATCTTCTTCAAGATCAAGATACCGCAGATCATGGGCACCATCGTCGTGGTGTGGACCACGATCACGCTGGTCGTGCTGAAGATCTTCGACATCGTCTTCGCCATGACCAATGGCCAGTGGGAGACGCAGGTCCTCGCCAACTACATGTACGACAAGCTGTTCCGCGCCAATGACTGGGGCGTGGGATCGGCCGCGGCAATCGTGATCATGCTGCTGGTGACGCCGATCCTGATCTGGAACGTCTACAACGCACGCAAAGAAATGCGCTGAGGGGAGGCCGGCACCATGTCATCGATTGCAGGCAGTAAGTCAGGCCTCACCTGGGCGGTTCAGATCTCGGTCGTTCTTCTGGTGGCGCTCTGGCTCTTCCCGACGGTCGGGCTGTTCATCTCGTCCTTCCGCACCGCCGACCAGATTTCGACCAGCGGCTGGTGGGCGGCGCTCTTCACGCAGGAGCAGAACCTCGTTCTGCGAACGGCCAACCCGGACACCCAGACGCAGGACGGCTCTCTCTTCGTCATCGAGGGCAATCTGTTTGCCGACAATGACGAAGGCGCCGCCACGATCTCTGTCTGGGGCGTCTCGTCGCGAGCGATCTCGGACTACGTGCCGGGCGATACCGCGGACATGGGCGACGACGGGCGCATCACCGTTCAGGAAAATGGCGACTATCGCCTTGAGAACGACGCCGCGTTCGAGGGCAGCCGCGGTGAGCGCGTCTTCGTCACCGCCGAGACGCCGCCCAAGTTCACACTGGACAATTACAGGCACATCCTTCTGAGCGGCTCGACCACGGACGGCATGGCCAAGGCGTTCTTCAACACGCTGACGGTGACGATACCGGCGACCATCATCCCGATCGTGATCGCAGCCTTCGCGGCATACGCGCTCGCCTGGATGCGCTTTCCCGGGCGCGCGCTGCTGATCGCGCTTGTCGTCGGGCTGCTCGTCGTGCCGCTGCAGCTGGCGCTGATCCCGTTGCTCCGGCTTCATCTCGGCATCGGCATCGGCAAGGGCTATCTCGGCGTCTGGCTCGCCCATACCGGCTTCGGCCTGCCGCTGGCGGTCTATCTGCTGCGCAACTACATGGTCGGCCTGCCGCGCGACATCATCGAGAACGCCAAGGTCGATGGCGCCACGGACTTCCAGATATTCACGCGCATCATCCTGCCGCTCTCGTTCCCGGCGCTGGCGTCCTTCGCCATCTTCCAGTTCCTGTGGACATGGAACGACCTGCTCGTCGCCAAGGTGTTCCTGATCGACGCGACAGGCGAGACGACGGTCATGACCAACCAGATCGTCGAGCTTCTCGGCACGCGCGGCGGCAACTGGGAAATCCTGGCGACGGCGGCGTTCGTTTCGATTGCCGTGCCGCTGGCGGTGTTCTTCACCATGCAGCGCTACCTTGTGCGCGGCCTTCTGGCCGGCTCGGTCAAGTAAGTCAGGGACTTGAGCATGATGAGCGTGTTCGCCTCCGCCGAACAGCGCCCGGAGCAGCTTGCCCAGCCTGATCCGGACTGGTGGCGCGGGGCAGTCATCTACCAGATCTACCCGCGCTCGTTTCAGGACTCCAACGGCGACGGCATCGGCGATTTGCGCGGCATCCTGATGCGGCTGTCGCACATCGCCTCGCTTGGAGCCGACGCGATCTGGATATCGCCCTTCTTCAAGTCGCCGATGCTCGACTACGGCTACGATGTCTCGGACTATCGCGACGTCGATCCGATGTTCGGCACGCTCGACGATTTCGACGCTGTCGTCTCCGAGGCGCACCGGCTGGGCCTCAAGGTGATGATCGATCTGGTGCTGTCGCACACCTCGATCGAGCATGTCTGGTTCAAGGAAAGCCGAGCGTCGCGCGACAACCCGAAGGCCGACTGGTATGTCTGGGCCGATCCCAGCCCGGACGGCACGCCGCCCAACAACTGGCTGTCCATCTTCGGCGGATCAGCCTGGGAGTGGGACACGCGGCGCGAGCAGTATTACCTGCACAACTTTCTGGCCGAGCAGCCCGACCTCAACTTCCACAACGCCGACGTGCAGGACGCGCTGCTCGACATCACCCGCTTCTGGCTCGACCGCGGCGTCGACGGCTTCCGCCTCGACACGATCAATTTCTACTTCCATTCGCAGGGGCTTGAGAGCAATCCGCCGCTGCCGGCGGAGGCGCGCGACAATTCCATCGCGCCGTCGGTCAATCCCTACAACTACCAGGACCATCTCTACGACAAGAGCCGGCCGGAGAACCTTGAGTTCCTGCGCCGCTTCCGCGCCGTGCTGGACGAATATCCGGCCATCGCGGCCGTTGGCGAAGTAGGCGACGCGCAGCGCGGGCTCGACATCGTCGCGCAGTACACGTCGGGCGCCGAGGGCGTGCACATGTGCTACTCCTTCGATTTCCTGTCGCCGCAGAAGATCAGCGCGCCACGCGTACGCGAAGTGCTTGAGGCCTTCGGATCCGCGGCGGCCGAGGGCTGGTCATGCTGGGCCTTCTCGAACCATGACGTGATGCGCCATGCTTCGCGCTGGACCGAAGGCGAAGCTGACCAGACGGCGTTCCTGAAAGTGGTATCGGCGTTGCTGACCTCGCTGCGCGGCTCGGTCTGCATATACCAGGGCGAGGAGGTGGGCCTGACCGAGGCCGACCTCGCCTTCGAGGATCTGCACGATCCCTACGGCATCCGCTTCTGGCCGGAATTCAAGGGCCGTGACGGCTGCCGCACGCCCATGGTCTGGGATTCGGGCGAGCCCAATGCCGGCTTTTCCGCCGGCAAGCCCTGGCTGCCGGTGCCTGCCGACCACATTACCCATGCGGTCAACACGCAGACCGGCGTCGACGATTCCATGCTCGAACACTACCGCCGCATTCTGGCGTTCCGTTCCGAGCATCCGTCGCTGGTCAAGGGCTCGATCGAGTTCCTCGCCACATCGGGCGACGCCATCGCATTCATTCGCCACTACGGCAACGAGCACATTCTGTGCGCATTCAACCTCGGCGGAACGCCTGCCGAGATCGATCTCGACGACAAGCTTTCTCCGGTAGCCATACCGGGTCACGGCCTTTCCGGGCAGCATGCCGGCAGGAAGATCAGGCTGGACGCTTATGGCGGCTGGTTCGGCCGGCTTGCCTGAGCGGCAGCCACGTATTCTGGGAGGAAATCATGGCCAATCTCCAACTACGGGACGTCAGGAAGGCCTATGGCAATCTTGAGATACTTCACGGCATCAACCTGGACATAAAGTCGGGCGAGTTCATCGTCTTCGTCGGCCCGTCCGGCTGCGGCAAGTCGACCCTGCTGCGTACCATTGCCGGTTTGGAGCAGATCACCGGCGGCACGCTGGAGATCGACAACACCGTGGTCAACGACATGCCGCCGTCGGAGCGCGGCATCGCCATGGTCTTCCAGTCCTACGCGCTCTATCCGCACATGACCGTCTACGACAACATGGCCTTCGGCATGCGCCTTGCCGGAAAGACCAAACAGGAGATCGAGGAGCGCGTGAAATACGCCGCCGGCATCCTGCAACTGGAGCCATATCTCGATCGTCTGCCAAAGGCTCTGTCGGGCGGCCAGCGCCAGCGTGTCGCCATCGGCCGCGCCATCTGCCGCGACCCCAAGGTGTTCCTGTTCGACGAACCGCTGTCGAATCTCGACGCCGCGCTGCGTGTTGCGACCCGCATCGAGATCGCCAAGCTCTCGGAAAACATGCCGAACACCACCATGATCTACGTCACGCATGACCAGGTCGAGGCCATGACCCTGGCTGACCGGATCGTGGTGCTGAAGGATGGTTATGTCGAGCAGGTCGGGCCGCCGATGGAGCTTTACCTCCACCCCGGCAATCTGTTCGTGGCGCAGTTCATCGGTTCTCCCGCGATGAACATCCTGCCGGCGAAGATCGCCAAGGCGGGCAAGACCACGCAGGTCGAATATGTGGGCGGCCGCAAGGCCAGTGTTCCCGTCGAGACGCCCGCGGGCGCTGCCGGTCAGGACATCAGCTTCGGCGTCCGACCGGAAGACCTCCTTGTCGCAAAAGGCACCGACGCGCTCTTTGTCGGCAAGGTCGACTATGTCGAGCAGCTCGGCGAGGTTCAGCTCGTCTATCTCGACATCGGCCGCGAGGACGAGCCGCTTGTCGTCAAGCTTGCCGGCAATGTCGAGGTGAAGCGGGGAGAGGAAATGCGCTTCGACGCCGACCCCGGCGACCTGCACATCTTCGACGGCGACGGCCGCTCATTCGCTCGCGAAAGGCTGGCGGTGGCGGCGGAGTAGAACCGGGCCCTAGACGAGAACGGGCTTCTTCACCCGTTCCTCGCCGCCGAACAGGCGGATGTAGCGCTCGATTTCGCGCGCATTGCCCGTCGCCTTATTCGGGTTGTCGGAGAGCTTGATCGCCGGGCGCCCGTTGGCCGAGCTCACCTTGCAGACCAGCGAGATCGCCTTCAGTCCGTCATTGTGCGCTGGCGCGCAGCCCTCGAAGTCGTTCGTAAGGTTGGTGCCCCAGCCGAACGCCATGCGCACCCGGCCTTCGAAATGCTGGTAGGTTTCGAGGATCGTGTCGACGTCGAGCCCATCGGAGAAGATCAGCAGCTTCTCGCGCGGGTCGCGGCCGTGCGCCTTCCACCAGTCGATGATGCGCTCGCCGCCTTCGATAGGCGGCACGGAATCCGGGCGAAAGCCCGTCCAGTCCGCAACCCAGTCGGGCGCGTCGCGCAGGAATGCGGCGGTGCCGAAGGCGTCCGGCAGAACGATCAGAAGATTGCCGCCATAGAGCGTGTTCCAGTCGTGCAGCACCTTGTAGGGCGCCGCCAGCAGTTCCTCGTCCGTCTCGGCAAGGGCGGCCATCACCATCGGCAGCTCGTGCGCATTGGTGCCCAGCGCCTCGAGGTCTGTGTCCATGGCGAGCTTCACATTGCTGGTACCGGTGAAGCTCTCGCCGATGCCTTCCTTCAAAGCCTCCACGCACCAGCGCTGCCACAGGAAGGAGTGCCGCCGCCGCGTGCCGAAATCCGAGATGCGGATGTCGGGAAAGGCCTTCAGCCGCTCCACCTTGTCCCACATCTTCGCCTTGGCGCGGGCATAGGTGACATCGAGCGAAAACTGGCCGAGATCGCGCAAAGCCGCCCTGCTGCGCAACTCGTTGATGATCGCCAGCGCTGGAATCTCCCACATCGTCGTGTGCGTCCACGACCCGTGAAAGTCGAGACGGTACTGCCCGTCTTCCTTGGCGAGCTCGTAGTCTGGCAGCCGGAAATCCGCCAGCCATGCCAGGAACTCCGGCATGAAAATCTGCTTCCTGCCGTAGAAGGTGTTACCGGCCAACCAGATCATCTCCTTCTTGGTGAAGGAGACCGTGCGCGCATAGTCGAGCTGCGCCCGCAGCTCGTTTTCGTCGATTTCGTCGGCGAGCCTGACCGACTTGGTGCGGTTGATCAGCGAAAAGGTGGCCTGCACGTCCGGGTAGCGCGCCCAGATCATCTGCAGCATCAACAGCTTGTAGAAATCCGTGTCGAGCAGGCTGCGCACGATCGGATCGAGCTTCCAGGTATGGTCGTAGACCCGGCGCGCAATGTCGGTCGTTGTCGCCATGCAGCCTCTCCTCCGGCATGTCCGCGACCGTGCATAAGCCGCCGAAGATCAAAACGCCAGACAAGGGCTGTTGTGCCAGCCGGCAATCGCGGAACGGATTTGCGCGGAGCCGCACCTCGCCTAAGGTCGCGACCATGAGGCGGCGGGGCACGACGCAGGCATGAGATCAGGTTTCCACCCCATTTGCGCGGCAGGCCTTCCAGTCTCTGGGGCAATGCTGGCGGCGGGCGCCGGCCCGGCTTTCGCCCATGCCGCCGACCGCGGCTTCGTGATGCTGCTGCCGACGGGATATTACCTCTTCGGAGGTGCGGCGGCGGTCGCGCTCAGCTTCGCGATCCTTACTTTGATGCCGCCCGAACCGGTGACGCGGCTGCTGAGGGCGAAGCTGCGTGTCGCCCAGCTTCCATTCGATGATCGCGCTATCACGAGTTGGCTCAGCTTTGCGGTCATTGTCCTTCTCTGGCTTGCCGGCCTGTTCGGCAGCCGCGATCCGCTGTCGAACCCGCTGCCGCTCGTCTTCTGGACCGTATTCTGGGTCGGATTCACGCTCGTTGTCGGCCTGTTCGGCAATCTCTGGCGCTGGCTCGATCCCTGGTATGGGCCGTCTCGCCTGATCCTTCGCACGATTGGAAGGGCCGACCGCGCGCCTCTATTTTCGCTTCCCAAGAGGTTCGGCCATGGCCTGGCCATCGTGCTCCTGTTCGCCTTCGGCTGGTTCGAACTGGTCTACCCCGCGCCGGACGATCCGGAGCTTCTGGCATGGGTGCTGATCGCCTATTGGCTGCTCAACCTCGCCGGCATACTCGCCTTCGGCCACGAAGCATGGACAAGCCGCGTCGAGCTGTTTTCAGTCTTCTTCGGCATGATTTCACGGCTCGCGCCGCTTCAGCGCGTGGACGGGAACCGGCTCTTCCTGCGCTTTCCCGGCGGCAAGCTGGATGACGCCGGGCCGCTGCCGGTGAGCGCAATGCTCTTCCTGCTTCTGGCGCTGGCGACCGTTTCGTTCGACGGCCTGATGCGCACCTTCTTCTGGCTAGGCCTCACCGGCGTCAATCCGCTCGAATATCCGGGGCGCTCGGCGGTGATGCTGCCCAATACGCTCGGCCTGCTTGCAGTATTCGCGGGCCTTGCCGGCGTCTTCGTCCTTGCCGTCTGGCTCGGGCGGCGCTTCGCCGGGATGCGCAACCCACTCACCGAAATGGCCGGCCTGCTCGTCTGGTCGATCGTGCCGATCGCGCTTGCCTATCACTTCTCCCATTATCTCGGCGCGCTGATCATCAACGGCCAATATGCGCTCGCTGCCATCTCCGATCCGCTCGCCAATGGCTGGAATCTGTTCGGAACCGCCGGCTACCATGTCGTGGCGGGCGCCACGGCTGGTTATGAATCCGCCTGGATCATCTGGAACCTGCAATCGGCGGCGATCATCGGCGGGCATCTGCTCGCCGTCCTGCTCGCCCATGCGCTTGCTTTCCGCCTGGCGGGGGACGCCAGAACAGCCGCGCTGAGCCAGCTTCCGCTCGCCTTTCTGATGGTCGGCTACACCGTTTTCGGCCTCTGGCTCCTGTCGTCCCCGACCGGCGGATGAACCCCGATTGATGTGTTCTATTGCCACTCCGCAGGATTGGTGATTTTATTTGCATACAAGTGAATTTTGGCGCGCCGCGAAGCTGCCAAACGCCCCGTGGAACGCCGACGCGAGTTTGGTCTCAACAGCCACAAAAAGGGGAACTGGCATGACCGGCAAACGCACTTCCCTCCTGCTTCCGAACAAGAACCTGACGCGACGCACGGCCCTCAAGGGCATGGGCGCGGCGGCTGGCCTGATGGCCGCGCCCGGCTTCGTGCGCTATTCGCAGGCGCAGTCGTCGGAGCCGATCCGCATCGGCTTCCAGGCACACCGCACCGGCATCGGCGCAGCCTATGGCCGCTGGTACGAGCGGGTGACGACCGCGGCGGCACAGGCGATCAACGATGCCGGCGGCATCAACGGCCGCCCGCTCGAGATCGTCACCGAGGACGACGGCACCGACCCGAAACGCGGCGCCGAGGTCGTCGAGAAATTCGCCAACCAGCACAAGACAGATGTCGTGTTCGGCACGCTGTTCAGCCATGTGGTGGTGGGTTCCGCTCCGGCCGCCGG
Source organism: Rhizobiaceae bacterium (assembly GCA_017643025.1). Classification (GTDB taxonomy): domain Bacteria; phylum Pseudomonadota; class Alphaproteobacteria; order Rhizobiales; family Rhizobiaceae; genus RCIO01. The sequence continues at coordinate 22,539 of JAEPOG010000007.1, read as the reverse complement.
CGAACTGAAGATGCCCTATTACGTCGTTTCCGAGGGCTACCATGTCGCTTCCGGCAGCCTGAACCGCTACGTCTTCCAGCCGGGCATCACTGACGTGAAGGCGCAGGTGCGCGCCGTCGGCCCGTGGATCGCCGAGAACGTCGGCAAGAAGATCACCCTCGTTTATCCCGACTACGCCTTCGGGCACGATCATCGCGACAAGTTCCCGGAGCGGTTCGAGGCGGCCGGCGGCACGGTGGTCGGGCTGGTTCCCATCCCGCCGACGGAGACCTCCTTCACCCGCTATTTCCCGCAGATCCCGTCCGACACCGAGGTGATCTACCATGTGATGGTCGGTCCCGGCGTGCTCACCTTCGTCAAGGAGCTCGGCGAGTTCTACGGCTCCAGCGGCCCCAAGCTGTTCGGCTTCATCGACTCGCTCGAGGCGGTCGACATCAATAGCCCGGGTCTGGAGTTCCTCGACGGCTCCTATTTCTGGGAAGGCATGCCGCGCTACCTGCAGCCGGATGCGTCCGACGCGGTCAAGGCCTACCGCGCCGCCGTTGGCATCGACGACAATGGCGCCAGCGTGAACGACCCGAAGGACGTATCGACCTCGGCGCACATGTTCGGCTGCTGGGAGACGCTGTACATCATCAAGGAAGCGATGGAGGCAGCGGGCTACCAGGGTCCGGCCGACCGCGCCAAGCTGGTGGAGGCGACCGAGGCTCTCACGGAATTCCCAGAAGGGCCGGAGCATCCGCAGGGCCTGAAGGTGTTCAGCCCGATGATCCATCAGTCCTTCGGCCAGCAGTACATTTCGCAGGTGTCGGGCGGCAAGCTCAATGTCGTTCACACCACCTCGATCGAGGACGGCATGTACGAGCCCGAGGCCGACTACACATCGATGCCGCTTTAGCGGAATTGGGGTGCGGCCTCACTGGCCGCGCCCTGCACCAGCATTCGGTCGAGACCGGCCGCCCGTATTCGAGCCCGCCGGAACAACCTGCATGGCATTCGGACCCTATCTTTTCCTCGCCACGCTCGAAGGGCTGGTCATGGCGGCGGTGCTGGCGTTGACCGCGCTCGGCCTGTCGCTGGTCTTCGGCGTCATGCGCGTCGTCAATGTCGCGCATGGCGAGTTCTTCATGCTCGGCGCGGTGCTCGCCTGGGCGGTGGCGACGACCGTGTCGGGCCACCCGGCGCTGGGCTTTCTGGCTGCGCTCGTCGTCAGCCCGCTGATCGTCGGCGCGGTGGCGCTCGTCTCCGAGCGGCTTGTGCTGCGGCGGGTGAACTACAATCCCGAGGCGACCATCGTCGCCACCATCGGCATCCTCTACATTCTCCAGCAGCTGGCGCTGACGTTCTACGGTCCCGAGGCGCGGCCTGTGGTGGCGCCGTTCGATTACCGCATCCGCTTTCCCTGGTTCGGATATTCCGCCTACAAGCTCTCCATCGTCGCCGCGTCGGCCCTTGTGCTGGCCGCCACGTGGTTCCTTCTGGCGCGCACCCGGATCGGGCTGGTCATGCGTGCAACCCAGTTCGATGCCGAAACGGCGACGGCGTTCGGTATCCCCGTAGACCGCGTCTATGCCGGCGTGTTTGCCTTCGGTGCGATGCTGGCAGCGGTGGCGGCGGTGCTGATCGTGCCGATCCAGCAGGCGCACTATCTGATGGGGCACGACCCGCTGCTGCTTTCCTTCATCGTCGTCATCATCGGCGGGCTGGGCAGCCTGCGCGGCACAATCGTCGCAGCACTTCTGATCGGCCTGTCCGACGGCATCATCTCGGTGTTCTTCTCGCCGACCCTGGCCAAGATCATCGCCACCATGGCGGTCGCTCTGGTGCTGGTGTTCCGGCCGCAGGGCCTTTTCGGAGTAGCGGCGCGGTGAACGCATTCGCTGCCATCGACCGGCGCGCGCTGGCGCTGCATCTGGCCGTCATCGCGGTGCTGTTCGTGCTGCAATTCGTCCTGCCCGCCTATCACCACGGCATCATGGCGCGCATCCTCGTGCTCGCCGTCTTCGCCATGGGCTACAATCTGCTGTTCGGCTATACGGGCCTGCTCAGCCTCGGCCACGCGATGTTCTTCTCCGCCGGCCTCTACGGCGCGGGGCTGTCGGTCTACCATCTCGACTGGAGCGTGCCGGCGGCGTTCGGAGCTGGGCTGGCGGGCGGACTCGTCCTGTCGGCGGCGGTCGGTTTCCTGGCCCTGCGCACCACCGGCGTCGCCTTCCTGATCGTGACCATGATGTTCGGGCAGGTCGCCTACCTGTTCACGCTCTATTTCACCGACTGGACGCGCGGCGAGGAGGGGCTGACGCTGCCACAGGCTGCCCGCGTGCTCGGCCCGCTCGACCTCACCGATCCGACAACGCGCTATTTCGCGGCGCTGGTCCTCTTCACCATCGCGCTGTTCGTCACGCTGGCGCTGGTGCGCGCACCCTTCGGCCGCGTGCTCGTAGCGATCCGCGAGAACGAGGAGCGGACCCGCATGCTGGGTTACGACACGTTCCGCAACAAGCTCGGCGCGACGATTGCTTCCGGTGTCATCTGCGCCGCGTCGGGTGCTGCCTATGTGCTGCTCTTCGGCTATTTCGGCTCCAGCTTCGCCGCCGTGCAGTACTCGATCCTGCCGCTGCTCTGGGTGCTGGTGGGCGGTGCCGCCACGACCCTCGGCCCCCTGCTAGGCACGATCCTGATGTTCTATCTGGTCGACCTCTCCAACGACCTGCTCAACAGCCGCTTTCCCGACTGGGACGTCTCCTATCTCGGCATAGTCGGCGTGGCGCTCGTGCTCCTGATCCTGTTCTTCCCGAAAGGGCTGCTCGGCTCGGTGCGCGACCGCTGGGTGAGGTGGCTGCCGTGACGGCGTTGGTCGAAACGCGAGGCCTTTCGCGCCGCTTTGGCGGCCTGCAGGCGGTCGACGGCGTCGATTTCACGCTGCCCGAAGGCGAGATCCGCGCCATCATCGGGCCGAACGGCGCGGGCAAGACCACCTTCGTCGGGATGATCTGCGGCCGCGTCGCGCCGAGTTCCGGGTCGATCCTGTTCGACGGTGCGGATATTACTTCGATGCCCGCCGACCGCCGCGTCATGGTCGGCATCGCCTACACCTTCCAGATCACGTCCATCTTCGCCAATCTGACGGTGGAGGAAAACGTGACGCTGGCGGCGATGCGCCGCCATGTCGGCCGCGCCGGCCAGCGCTATTCCGCAGCCGAACTGCAGGACGCGTCGCTGTCCGCGCTCGAGCGCGTCGACCTGCAAAATTACGCGTCTAAAACGGCCGGCAATCTCGCCTATGGCCATCAACGCCTGCTCGAGGTCGCCATGGGTCTGGCGTTGGAGCCGCGCCTGCTCGTTCTTGACGAACCGACTCAAGGGCTGTCCGACACCGAGATCGAAGGGTTTATCGAACTGGTGCGCGACATCGGGAGGGAGGCGACGGTCCTTCTGATCGAGCACAACATGCCGGTGGTGATGGCGTTGGCTGAGACGATCACCGTCATGGATCGGGGCCGCATCATCGCCGAGGGAACGCCCGAAGCCATTCGCGCCGACCGCGCGGTGCAGGAAGCCTATCTCGGAGCGCCGGCCGATGGCTGACCTGCTGACGCTCGAAAAAGTCGACGCCGGCTACGGCGAGGTACAAGTACTGCGCGGCATGTCGCTGGCGTTGCGCAAGGGCGAGGTGCTGTGCCTGCTTGGCCTCAATGGCGCCGGCAAGACGACGACGCTGAAGGCGATCATGGGCCTGGTGCAAACGACGGCGGGATCGATCCGACTCGGCGATGTCGAACTGACGCGATTGCCTGCCCACGAGGTGCCCAAGGCGGGCATCGCCTACGTTCCGCAGGGACGGCGGTTGTTCGCCGAACTGACCGTCGCCGAGAATCTCGAAATCGGCCTGATGACGCGCGGCAGGGGCGACGTGACGCGCGAGACAGTGCTCGACCTGTTTCCGGTCCTGCGCGAGCGGCTCAAACAACGCTCCGGCACGCTCTCGGGCGGCGAGCAGCAGATGCTGGCCATGGCGCGGGCCTTGTGCGTGGAGCCCGATGTCCTCCTGCTCGACGAGCCGACCGAGGGCCTGATGCCGTCGATGATCGCCCGCATCCGCGAGACGGTGGCGACGCTGCGCGAGCGCGGCGTCTCGACGATCCTCGTCGAGCAGCGCGTCGATGCCGTGCTGCCGGTCGCGGACCGCGTCGCCTTCATCCAGAACGGCCGCAACCGCGAGACCGTCGATGTCGAGAAGCTGCGCGCCGACCCGGCGCTTGTGCGCCACTATGTCGGCGTCGGGTAGCGGGCCGCCTGCCGCAGCTTCCATTGCGACCAGCCGAATGCGGCGACGAATTGCAGGCTCATCAGGAGCACGATGGTCGGCGCCGGAGCGCTGTCGATAAAGAAGCTTGCATAGACGCCGGCGAGCGCCGAGCCGACCGCGATCAGGATCGACACCACCAGCATGCGTTCGAAATCGCGCACCAGCAGGAACGCGATGGCGCCGGGCGAAATCAGCAGGGCAATGGCGAGGATGATGCCGACGGCCTTCAGCGCCCCGACGATGGTGAGCGAGATCAGCGCCAGCAGACCGTAGTGCAGCAGACGCACCGGCAGTCCGATGGCGCGGGCGTGCTGTGCGTCGAATGTGTAGGCCATTAGGTCGCGCCGCATCAGCCCCACCGTCGCCAGCACCAGCAGCGCGATGACGGCGCTGTCGATGATGTCGCGCCAGAACACGCCCAGCATGTCGCCGAACAAGATGTGGTCGAGATGCACCTCGGTCTGGATGGCGATGTAGAGAACGATGCCCAGCCCGAACATTCCGGAGAAGACGACGCCCATGACCGTGTCTTCTTTCACCCGGCTGTTCTCCTTCAGATAGCCGGTGGCCAGCGCGCAGATCATGCCGGCGGTGAACGCGCCGATCGCCAGCGGCAGGCCGATCACATAGGCGAGCACGATACCCGGCAGCACCGCGTGGCTGATGGCGTCGCCCATCAGCGACCAGCCTCTAAGCACCAGGAAGGGCGACAGCAGACCCATCGGTAGCGCCGCCAGAACGGCGATCAGAAACGCCTTCTGCATGAAGGGAAGCTGGAAGGGCAGGATCAGCAGCTCGATCATGCGCCGGCCTCCAATGCGACCCGCGCTCGCCGCCGCGCCGCCAGCAGTCCGTGTTTAGGCGCCAGGAAGAAGGCGGCAAGAAAGATCAGCGTCTGCAGCACGACGATGATGCCGCCGGTCGCGCCGTCGATGAAATAGCTGGCATAGGCGCCGGTGAAGCTGGTGAGCGCGCCGATGGCGACACTGAGCACGATCAGCCGGGGGAAGCGGTCGGTGAGCAGATAGGCCGTGGCGCCCGGCGTCACCACCATCGCGATGACCAGGAACGCGCCGACCGTCTGCAAGGCTGCCACGGTGGATGCCGCCAGCAGCGTGAAGAACACGGCGCGCAGCAGACCGGGCTTGAGGCCGATCGAGCGCGCGTGGTTTTCGTCGAAGAAGGCGACCATAAGGTCCTTCCACTTCAGCGTCAGCACGGTCAGCGTCACGACGGAGATGATGACGAGCTGCAGCGTGTCGGCCGGGGTGATGGCGAGAATATTGCCGAGCACGATGGTCTGGATGTTCACCGAAGCCGGCGACAGCGACACCATGAACAGGCCGAGGCCGAAGAAGGAGGTGAAGATCAGCCCGATGATGGCGTCTTCGCGCAGCCGTGTACGCTGGTTGAGAAACAGCATAGCCCCTGCCGCCAGCCCGCCGGAGAGGAAGGCGCCAAGCGAGAAGGGCAGCCCGAGCATGTAGGCGCCGGCGACGCCCGGCACGATGGCGTGGCTCAGCGCATCGCCGATCAGGGACCAGCCCTTGAGCATCAGATAGGCTGACAGGAAGGCGCAGACCCCGCCGACAAGCGCCGACACCCACATGGCATTGACCATGTAGCCATAACCGAACGGTTCGAGCGCTGTTTCGATCAAGACTTGCCGCCCGGTCGGTCCTCGGGCTTCGACGCGTTGGATTGCGCCTTGTCGCCATAGATGACGAAAGGCCGCTCGTCGTCGGTCAGCACCGTCACGCTGCGCGTGTCGGTCTCGGCATCCTCGTGCAGGTCGGCCCCGCCCAGCACATGCCGGCGCAGCACGCCGCCGAACGCCTTGCGCAGATTGGTCTGGGTGAACACGTCCTCGGTTCGGCCAGCCGCCAGCACCGTGCGGTTGATCAGGATGGCGCGGTCGCAGAAACGCGGCACGCTGCCGAGATTATGGGTCGAGACCAGCATCACGCGGCCCTCGTCGCGCAGCGCCATCAGGAGCGTGATGATCGCCTCCTCGGTCTTCACGTCGACGCCGGTGAAGGGTTCGTCCAGCAGGATCACCTGCCCTTCCTGCGCCAGCGCGCGGGCGAGGAAGACGCGCTTCTTCTGTCCGCCGGAGAGTTCGCCGATCTGGCGCTTGCGGTAATCGCTCATGCCGACGCGTTCCAGTGCCTGGCTGACAAGTTCACGGTCGCGCTGGCTGGGGATGCGCAGCAAATTCATGTGGCCGTAGCGGCCCATCATCACCACGTCCTCGACCAGCACCGGGAAGTTCCAGTCGACTTCCTCGGCCTGCGGCACATAGGCGACGATGTTGCGCTTCAGCGCCCGGCCCGCCGGCTCGCCGAAGATCGAGACGGTGCCGCGCGCCAGCGGCACGAAACCCATGATCGCCTTGAACAGTGTCGACTTGCCAGAGCCGTTGACGCCGACAAGTGCCGCGATCGTGCCAGCGGGAATGGCGAAGCTGGCGTCGACCAGCGCCGTCGTCCCGTTGCGGTAGGTGACGGTTGCGCCGGAAACGGCGAGCCCTTCGTGCCCGCCGTCCCTTGCCGGATTGAACTCCGATATGTGCGGCTGGAGGTTCATTCGGTCAGGCCCGTGACGATTGTCTCGGTCGTCACCTTCAGCAGGTCGAGATAAGTCGGCACCGGGCCGTCGGGGTCGGACAGCGAGTCCACGTAGAGCACGCCGCCGTAACGCGCGCCGGTTTCGCGGGCGACCTGCTGCGCCGGCTTGTCGGAAACGGTGCTTTCCGAAAAGACAACCGGAATGTTGTGTTCGCGCACCGCGTCGATCACCTTGCGCACCTGCTGCGGCGTGCCCTGGCTGTCTGCGTTGATCGGCCACAGATAGAGTTCGCGCAGGCCGAAGTCGCGCGCCAGGTAGCTGAATGCGCCTTCGCTCGTCACCAGCCAGCGCTTCTCGGCGGGAATTGTGTCCAGCGCCTCGCGCAACGGGTCCACCAGCGCCGCAATCTCCGCCAGATAGGCGTCGGCGTTCTGCTTGTAGACTTCCGCATTGTCGGGGTCATGCTCGGACATCGCCTTGCGGATATTATCGACATAGATCGCGACGTCGGTCGGTGACATCCAAGCATGCGGGTTGGGCTTGCCGGTATAGGGGCCCTCGGCGATGCCCATGGGCTCGACGCCCTCGCTGACCACGACGCCGGGCACATCGCCGAGATTGAGCAGGAAGCGCTCGAACCACTGTTCGAGATTGAGCCCGTTCCACAGGATCAGGTCGGCGTCGCGGGCGCGCAGGATGTCGCCGGGCGTCGGCTGGTAATTGTGGATCTCGGCGTTCGGCTTGGTGATGGATTCGACGGTTGCGGCGTCGCCGGCGACGTTGCGGGCGATGTCGGCGATGACCGTGAAGGTCGTCACGACTTTCAGCTTGTCCGCGGCCTGAGCTGCGCCGGCCGCTGCCGTGAAAATGGCCGCTGCGAGCGCGGCCCGAATGAGTGCGCGCATGGGAACTCCGGATTGGTCGCACTGTCGGATAGTGGCCAACATTAGAACGGTTCCAGCGTTATGTCAATGCAATTGCAAATCGTTTGCAATAAGACTGAATCCGAGTTGGATGGTAGGCCGAAAATTTTTGCAACTAGGTGTCAACTGGACCATAGTCCGCGCATGAATCAGGGCACGCCGAAAAAGCCGGATTACGAGCGCGAAATGCGCCGCGCCGGCATTCGCATCACGCGGCCGCGCCGGGTCATCCTGGACATACTGGCGGGCTGCGAGGACCACCCCGACGCGATGGAGATTTTCCAGCGCGCCAGCGCCATCGACAAGTCGATCTCGCTATCGACGGTTTACCGCACCATGAAGCTTCTGGAGGGTATGGGCGCCATCCACCGCCACGCCTTCGAGGGCGGCCCAGCCCGCTTCGAGCAGGCCTCGGGCGAGCACCACGACCACCTGATCGATCTCGATACCGGCGATGTGATCGAGTTTCATTCGCGCCGCATCGAGGAACTGCAGGACGAGATCGCGCGCGAACTCGGCTACGAGATCGTGCATCACAGGCTGGAGCTGTACGGGCGGCGCAAGAAGCGCCGAGGCTAGCGCGCCGCCAGTTCCTCGTTGCGCGGGATCGCCGCCGCGATCGCCTCGAGTGCCACAGGCTCAAGCGTCATGGCCACATGGCCGATTCCCGGCAGCAGAGTCACGTCCGCTTGCGGGCGCACGGCATGCACCGTCTCTTCATAGGTGTGCGCGGCGAACACCTCGTCCTTGTCTCCGGCAAGAAGCGTCACCGGCGCATCAACTGCTCTTAGGAGAGCATCGGCGTCCTGCGGGTTCATGCCAAGCAGCAGCCGATGCGAATAGACAGGCGTCAGCTCCGGACTGTCGCCGGCGGCGAACACGATGACCGGCAAATCGTCGAGGAAATGCAGACCGAAGCCGTTGAGGATCGACAGCCCGATGATGCGGGGAATGTCCGGATAGGCCCATTGCCGCTCGGCGGCATTGGGATTGTCCGCGCGCGAAGGCGCGGCGTTGACGCCCAGCATAGGTGAAACGAGGATCAGCTTGGCGATACCGGGGGCATTTCCCTGCCCCGCAGCGTTGAGCGCCAGCCCGCCGCCCGACGAGAAGCCGACAAGGCTGATCGGTAGGCGCGGGTCTTCTTCGCGCATGAAGGCTATGAAGTCCTCTACATCTTCCGCCGGCTGCCGGGCATGACTGGCATCGCCGCGCGCACCGGTGTCGCCGTGGCCCCTGATATCGATCGCATAGGCCGTGACCCCGCGCTCCGCCAGTGCGCTCGCCAGCGGATGCATGCTCCGGCCGTTCGCCGACGATCCGTGGAGCAGCAGCGCTGCCGCCCGGGGATTGTCGGCGTCGTAGCGTCGATATGCGATGCCCACGCCGTCGCGCGCTTCCGCGAAGGCTGCTTCGGGCATCGTGCTGTAGTCGACATCGGCGAACGGTTCCGAGATCGCGCCCAGCGGCTCGGGCTTGTCGGCAAGCGGCCACGCGATCAGCACGGCCAGAACGATTGCTGCCACGACAGGCACGGCGACAAGTGTACGGAGAAGCTTCTTCACGCGAGGTTCCTGGGTGGCGTTCGTTTCACGGCAAGCCGCGCCCGCTGCTAGCAACCGCGGACATCAAGGGTCAAGCCAAGCGGGCGCGCGCCTTGACGCCTCTTGCAACGCTCGTCCATCATTCCCGAGGGTCGGGCGGCATTTCGCTTCCGGCGAGGGGGAGCACGATGAGCGAAGCTGAAATCGGCCTGATCGGCCTCGGCACGATGGGGTCCAATCTGGCGCTCAACATCGCCGAGAAGGGCCACAGGATCGCGGTGTGGAACCGCACCGGCGCGCGCACCAAGGCTTTCGTGAAACAGGCCGGACCGCTCGCCGACAACATTGTCGCCTGCGACACGCTGGAAGAACTGATGGGGGCCATCCGCCCGCCCCGCCCTGTCATCATGATGGTGCCGGCGGGTGACGCCGTTGACGAGCAGATCGCCGTACTGAGGCCAATGGCTGCGCAGGGCGACATCCTTATCGACGCCGGCAATGCAAACTTCCACGACACCGAACGCAGGACGAAGGACTTCGAAAACAGCGGCATCGCCTTTGTCGGCATGGGCGTGTCCGGCGGCGAGGAAGGCGCGCGGCACGGACCGTCCATCATGGTGGGCGCCGAGAAGGAAGCCTGGCAGCGCATCGAAAAGATCGTCACCGACATCGCCGCCAAATATGAGGACGAGGCCTGTGCGGCCTGGCTCGGCACCGGCGGCGCCGGCCACTTCGTCAAAACCATCCACAACGGCATCGAATATGCCGACATGCAGATGATCGCCGAGATCTACGGCATTCTGCGCGACGGGCTCGGGTTGGGCGCCGCCGACATCGGGGCCATCTTCGCGCGCTGGAACGAAGGCCGGCTCAACTCCTATCTGATCGAAATCACCGCGACCGTGCTTGCGGCCTCGGATCCCGACAGTGGCATGCCCGTCGTCGATGTCATCTTGGACAAAGCCGGCCAGAAGGGCACCGGCCGCTGGTCGGTGATCGAGGCGGCCATGCTTGGCGTGCCCGCCACCGGTATCGAGGCGGCGGTCGCTGCGCGCGGCCTCTCCGCCCTGAAGAAGGAGCGCGAGGGCGCAGCCAAGCTCTACGCGCCGACCGCTCAGCCCTCGTCCGCCGCCTCGCAGGCCGACATCGTCGCCGAACTGGAAAGCGCGCTTCTCGCCGGCAAGATCGCCGCCTATGCGCAGGGTTTCGCCGTCATGCAGGCTGCTTCAGCCGAGCATGGCTGGAACCTGCCGATGGCGACCGTGGCGCGCATCTGGCGGGCCGGCTGCATCATCCGCTCGCAATTCCTCGGCGAAATTGCCCAGGCCTTCGAAGGCAGGGCCAAGATCGCCAACCTCATGGTGGCGCCCGCATTCGTGGACATCATGTCGGCGGTGCATCCGGCGTTGCGCATCACGGTCGGCCGCGCAGCCCTGCAAGGCCTTCCGACGCCGGCGCTGTCGGCCTCGCTCGCCTATTTCGATGGCTACCGGCAGGCGCGCGGAACCGCCAACCTCATCCAGGCGCAGCGCGACTTTTTCGGCGCGCATGGCTTTGAGAAGATCGGCACAAAGGGCGAGAAGCACGGCCCTTGGGCTGGTTCCGTTTCAGGCAAGAAGAAGTAGCGGTCAGCTCCGCAGGGCCGGAGCGAGTTCGGCCGGCTTGGCCATGAATAGCTGAGCCTCTTCCTCGGGGCCGACCACGCAATCCGGCACGCTCAGGCTTTGCAAATCCCGGACGGGGCGCGAGGCGATGCTGCCCAGCAACGCACGCGCCAGTTCGCGCCCGGCCAGCCGGAAATCTTCGTTCACGACGAACAGCTGCGGCCTGAACATCTGCACCAGCTTGGTCGACTGCTTGGTGGCGACGTCGATTTCCCGACCGAGCGTCAGCCCGCAGGATTCGATCGCGTTGACGACGGCGAGCGCCGAAGTGCCGCTGCCGCAGACGATGCCGTCAGGCCGGTTTGGCCGGTTGAGCAAATCCATGACGCGGGCGCGGATATCGTCGATGGGCTGGTCCACCCAGGCGGTCTTGAACGGAATCTCGTTCAAGCCGGCCTCGGCGACCGCTTCGGCGAAGCCGTCCGTCATGTGCTGGTGGTAGCTCAGGCTCGGTTCCGGCGCGAGCAGGGCCAGCCGCCGGCGCCCGCGCGCGGCAAGGCTGCCCACCGCCAGGCGGGCAAACGCATGATTGTCGAAATCGTGCCAGGGATGGTCGATGCCGAGATTGGTGCGGCCGTGCGTTGCAAAGGGGAAACCGCGCTCCGTCATGTATTTGACCCGTTGATCGTGTGGTTCGGTGCGCGAGATGATGATGCCGTCGGCCGACTGCGTCTCTACGACATAGCGCACGGGGTCCATCGGGTCGTTGCGGCCCGAATAGGGCGTCAGAATGATGTGGTACGGCGTGCCCGCGAGCTCCTGCGATATGCCGTAAATGATATCGGAGATGAAACCCATCAGCTGCTCGTCGGTATTGAGCAGCAGTGAGATCACGTTCGTCTTGCCGGTTCTCAGGCGCACCCCGGCCCGGTTCGGCCTGTAGCCGACCTGCCTTGCGACGAGTTGGACGCGCTGCTTCGTGTCGGCGGAAATGTCCGGCGCATCCTTCAGCGCGCGCGATACCGTGGTCACGCCGAGCCCGGTCATGAACGCGATCGTCTTTAGCGTCGGGCGGCCGTCGGGCGGCCTCAAACTGCCGCTTTCAGCGCTTTTCGCCTTGTCGTTCATGTCCCCGCCGATCCTTCGATCTTCCGGTTTGACGTTGCGCCAGCTGTCGTTTCTGACTCCGCTGGGCGGGAATTACAAGCACCTGCAACGTTACAGATATTGTTGCAGCGCGGAATCGGGTGAGGCTCCAGGGGCATCCCGCCGTGCCTGCGGGCAACCTGACGACGGTGCTGATCCGGACAGCGTTCTGCATTGCGAAATATTGGGAAAACAGCATCTTGGGGGCCGTTTCGGTCGAAAATGCTGCATCGCAACAAGGAATTGGCGCGAATTGAATCGATTCAGGCAAATCCGGTAACCAATTTTTCGAGCCACGAAAAAAATCGCATCGATTCGCTTCGAGCCTGTTGCGTAGCCGGGTCGCTTCGCTTAACGTTCCGCCTGTAACGTTACAGATTCAGGGAGGACTGTGATGAAATTCCGTCTCAAGACTGCGGCTCTGGCTGCCTCGGTCGCGTTCTGCTTCTCTGCGCCGGCCGGTGCCGTTGACCTCGAAGTCACGCACTGGTGGACGTCGGGCGGCGAGGCCGCGGCAGTGGCTGAATTCGCCAAGGCCTTCAACGAAAATACCGAGCACAACTGGGTGGACGGCGCTATCGCCGGTTCGGGTGGTGTTGCTCGTCCGATCATGATTTCGCGTATCACTGGCGGCGATCCGATGGGCGCCACCCAGTTCAACCACGGCCGTCAGGCCGAGGAGCTCGTCGAGGCCGGCCTCATGCTCGACCTCACCGAGCTGGCCGAGAAGGAAGGCTGGAGGGACATCGTCCATCCGTCGTCGCTGCTCGACTCCTGCACGCTCGACGGCCGCATCTACTGCGTGCCGGTCAATATCCACTCCTGGCAGTGGATCTGGCTGAGCCACAAGGCGTTCGAGGATGCCGGCGTGCCCGTTCCGACCAACTGGGACGAGTTCGTAGCCGCCGCACCGGCGCTGCGTGAAGCCGGCAAGGTGCCGCTCGCCATGGGCAACCAGCCTTGGCAGGCATCGGGCGCATTCGGCGTCATGACCGTCGCCATCGCTGGTATCGACGCCTGGAAGGCCGTCAACATCGACAAGAATGCCGACGTTGCAGCCGGACCGGAGTATGCCAAGGTATTCGAGGCTGCCGCCAATGCGCGTGAGTTCCGCAAGGGCTCCAACGTTCAGGACTGGAACCAGGCTACCAACATGGTCATCACCGGCGAAGCTGGTGGCCAGATCATGGGTGACTGGGCGCAGGGCGAGTTCCAGGTGGCCGGGCAGGTCGCTGGCGAGGACTATTCCTGCCTGCCGGGCCTCGGCGTGAACGAGATCATCTCCACCGGTGGTGATGCGTTCTATTTCCCGAAGCTCGACGATCCGGAAATGGAAGCGGCTCAGCTTGAGCTGGCTTCGCTGATGCTGTCGAAGGAAGTTCAGGTCAACTTCAACCTCAAGAAGGGCTCGCTGCCGGTGCGCGGCGACGTCGACCTGGCTGCTGCCAACGACTGCATGAAGAAGGGTCTCGCGATCCTCGCAACTGGTGCGATCCTGCCCGACGGCAATCAGACGCTGTCGCCGGACACGCAGGGCCAGATCGAGGACCTGATGACGCAGTTCTGGTCGAGCGACGACATCAGCGCTGAAGAAGCTCAGAAGCGTTACGCGGCGATCATCGCGAGCGCAGACTGATCCCTTGATCAGGAAGCTGCCGGCCCGCACTATGCGGGCCGGCAGCGCCTTTATTGTACGGGGGCAGGATTGGCCGGCAACGCCGGCTTCAACCGGCGGCAGCGTGCGCGCGCCCCGGTGGGGAGGTTCCTTCCATGGCAGACACCGTTGAGACGGGAATGATCGGGGTCGACGCCCGGCCCGCGCGGCGCCAGCAATGGGAAAAGTGGCTGATACGCGGCATCGTCGCCGCGGTGCTGCTCCGGCTGGCGATGCTGATGGGCCTGTCGGCATTCTTCGAGGATCTCGGCAGCGTTGGCGACTGGCTGGTTGAAGGCCTGCCCTGGCTTTGCCTTGCCGTCGGCGCGGCCGCGCTTCTGCCGAACTTGTCGAGCGGCATCAGGCTCCAGGGCAACCGTCTCGCCAATCATGTGGTGGGCTGGGGTATCGGCACTGCGCTGCTGCTGATCATGTATTTCTTCGGCCCGCAGATACAGCCTGCGCTCTCGTTCATGGGTCGCAGCGCGCGTGTGCTGGTGGAATTTACCGGCAACCAGGGCCTGTTCCTCGCAGCGATGACAGCGCTGGTGGCCCTGTCCCTTGCGGTGATCGGATCGGAAGGCCAGCTTCTGCACCGTCCCGGTCTTTTTGAGCGCGTCTGGGCAAAGAACCTGACCGCCAAGATTGCAGCCGTGCCGATGATGCTGGTCGCGCTCGGGGTCTTCACCGGCGGGACGATCTGGACCGTCGTCTATTCCTTCACCGACTCGCGGCTGCTGCCTCGCGAGAAATGGGTCGGCCTTGCCCAGTATGAGCGCCTTTGGGGCGAGGATCGCTGGCTCATCTCCATCGAGAATCTGCTGATCTACGGAGTGTGCTCGCTGGTCTTCTCGATCGTCATCGGCTTCATGCTGGCCGCCATGCTCGACCAGAAGGTCCGCTTCGAGAACACCTTCCGCACCATCTTCCTTTACCCCTTCGCGCTCTCCTTCATCGTCACCGGACTCGTCTGGCAGTGGGTGCTCAACCCCGATTTCGGTATCCAGGGCGTGATCCGGTCGCTCGGCTGGGAGAGCTTCACCTTCGATCCGCTCTACAATCAGGACATCGTCATCTACGGCATCCTGATCGCCGGTCTGTGGCAGGGCACTGGCCTCATCATGTGCCTGATGCTCGCCGGCCTGAGAGGCATCGACGAGGAGATTTGGAAGGCCGCGCGCATCGACGGTATCCCGATGTGGAAGACCTATCTCTTCATCGTCATCCCGATGATGCGGCCGGTATTCATCACCACGCTGGTGCTCATCGCCTCAGGCATCGTGCGCGTCTACGACCTTGTCGTCGCGCAAACCAGCGGCGGCCCCGGCATCGCGTCCGAAGTGCCCGCCAAATACGTCTACGACAAGATGTTCCTCGGCCAGAACCTCGCACAGGGCTTCTCGGCCTCGACCATGATGCTGCTCTCCGTTCTTATCGTGCTCATCCCGTGGGCCTATCTCGAGTTCGGCGGCAAGGAGAGGACCAGGAGGGCCAGCGATGTCTAATGTCGGAACGCTGAACATGGCCGGCGCAAGCGCCGACGCCGTCTCCGATGCGCTGTCCGGCCCGCGCGGTCCGCGCCCGCGGCCCCGTTTCTCGCGCCGTAACATCTTCCTCTACGGGACGCTGATCGTCGTCGCGCTGTATTATCTGCTGCCGCTCTACGTGATGATCGTCACGTCGCTGAAGGGCATGCCGGAGATAAGGCTCGGCAACATCTTCTCGCCGCCGGTTGAGATTACCTTCCAGCCCTGGGTGAAAGCCTGGGCCGAGGCCTGTACCGGCCTCAACTGCGAAGGCCTGTCGCGCGGCTTCTGGAACTCGGTGCAGATCCTGATCCCGTCGGTCGTGCTGTCGATCGCCATTGCCTCGGTCAATGGCTATGCGCTCGCCAATTGGCGTTTCAAGGGCGCGGACATCTTCTTCACCATCCTGATCTTCGGCGCGTTCATCCCCTATCAGGTGATGCTCTATCCGCTGGTGATCATCCTGCGCGAGATGGGCCTCTACGGCACGCTGTGGGGTCTGGTGCTGGTGCACTCGGTGTTTGGCATGCCGATCCTGACCCTGCTCTTCCGCAACTACTTCACCTCGCTGCCGGAGGAGCTGTTCAAGGCCGCCCGCGTCGACGGCGCTGGATTCTGGGGCATCTACCTCAAGATCATGCTGCCGATGTCGCTGCCGATCTTTGTCGTGGCGATCATCATCCAGGTGACCGGTATCTGGAACGACTTCCTGTTCGGCGTCGTCTACACCAAGCCCGACACCTATCCGATGACGGTTCAGCTCAACAACATCGTCAACTCGGTCCAGGGTGTGAAGGAATACAACGTCAACATGGCGGCCACGCTGCTCACCGGTCTGGTTCCGCTGTTTGTCTATTTCGTTTCGGGGAAGCTGTTCGTGCGCGGCATTGCCGCTGGCGCGGTCAAGGGATGAGGTTCAGGACCTAGATCATGGCAAGTGTTGTCGTACGCGATGTCTCGTTGAATTTCGGCGTGGTCGAGGTTCTCAAGTCGCTCAATATCGAAGTGAACCAGGGTGAGTTCCTAGTGCTGCTGGGTCCCTCCGGCTGCGGAAAGTCCACGCTGCTCAACTGCATCGCCGGCCTGCTCGAAGTCACCGACGGCCAAATCTTTATCAATGGCAAGAACGTGACCTGGGAGCAGCCCAAGGACCGCGGCATCGGCATGGTGTTCCAGTCATACGCGCTGTACCCGCAGATGTCGGTCGAGGGGAACCTTTCGTTCGGCCTGAAAAACCAGCGCCTGCCGGCCGACGAGATCGCGAGCCGGGTCAAGCGCGCCTCGGAGATCCTGCAGATCGAGCCGCTGCTGAAGCGCAAGCCGATGGCGCTTTCCGGCGGCCAGCGTCAGCGCGTCGCGATCGGCCGCGCTCTGGTGCGCGACGTCGACGTGTTCCTGTTCGACGAGCCGCTGTCCAACCTCGACGCCAAGCTGCGCAACGAGCTGCGCATCGAGATCAAGCGCCTGCACCAGAAGCTCGAAAACACGATGATCTACGTGACGCACGACCAGATCGAGGCGATGACGCTGGCCGACCGGATCGCGGTCATGCGCGACGGCATCATCCAGCAGCTCGATGAGCCGCAGGCGATCTACTCGCGCCCCGTGAACCGCTTCGTTGCAGGCTTCATCGGGTCGCCGGGCATGAATTTCATGGAAGGAACGCTCGAGGTATCGGGCTCGCCAAAGGTCAAGGTCGGCGACGCGACGATCGACGCCAAGGGCTATGACTTCGACAAGAAGCCCGAGGCCGGCCAGAAGGTGGTCTTCGGCATTCGTCCCGAGCACGTGATGATCGGCGAGATGGCCAAGTCAATGCCCTACACAAGCGAGGTGGAAATCGAAATCGTCGAGCCCATGGGGTCGGACACGCTGTCATGGACCAAGCTCGGCGGCCAGAATTTCACTTTCCGCATCGATTCCGAATACGCGCCGAAGGAAGGCGAGAAGGTCAAGATCGGGTTCGACCCGGCCCGCGCCTCGATCTTCGACGCGAACACCGACATTCGCCTCTGATCCGCGGGCGGTTGCCTGCGGCCGCCAAGAGGCCACCAATACGAGGAACAAGAACGCGGCATCGCCGCGCCGGCAATATGTGCCGCTCAGAAATCTGCCCTGCGCAACATCCGACGAAACTACTGGAGCAGTCATGACGTCGTTTTCTTATCAGCTCTATTCATCGCGCGAATTCCCGCCCATCGAGGACACCCTCGCCATGCTCAAGGGCATGGGCTACGAGGAAGTGGAGGGTTATGGCGGCGTTTATTCCGATCCGGCCGCGATGAAGGCCGCGCTCGACCGCAACGGCCTCAAGATGACCTCCGGCCATTTCGGTCTCGACATGCTCGAGAACGAGCCGGACAAGGTGCTTAACATTGCACGCACGACCGGCATGAAGGCGATCTTCTGCCCGCATATCGGCCCCGACCAGCGCCCGACCAATGCAGCCGGCTGGAGCGAGTTCGGCCGCCGCGTCGAGAAGGCCGGCGAACCCTACGTGAAAGCGGGCTTCACCTTCGGCTGGCACAACCACGATTTCGAGTTGCGCCCGCTGGCCGACGGTTCCGTGCCGCTGGCGCTGATGCTCGATGCCGCACCCAGTCTGGCATGGGAGGGCGACATCGCCTGGGTCGTGCGCGGCGGCGCCGATCCCGTCGACTGGATCAAGCGCTACGGCGACCGACTGGCTGCCATTCACGTCAAGGACATCGCGCCGCATGGCGAGAAGAAGGACGAGGACGGCTGGGACGATGTCGGCCACGGCACCATGCCCTGGAACGCCATCTGGGCCGCGGTGAAAAACACGCCGGCAAGCATCTTTGTGATGGAACACGACAAGCCGAACGACCATGAACGTTTCGCCAGGCGCTCCATCGAAGCGGCGAAGAAGTTCTAGGAGAGGGAAAATGGCGAAGAAACTCGGGGTCGGCATCGTCGGCTGCGGCAATATCTCGGCGGCGTATTTCTCGCTGTCGAGAATGTTCAAGGGCATGGAGGTTCGCGCCTGCAGCGACCTCGACATGAAGCTCGCAAAAGCGCGGGCGCAGGAATTCGGCGTCAGGGCCGAGACGGGGCCAAACCTGTTGGCGGCCGACGATATCGACATCATCGTCAACCTGACGATCCCGGCGGCGCACTACGAGGTGTCGAAGGCCGCGATCGACGCCGGCAAGCACGTCTATTCGGAAAAGCCCTTCGTGCTTTCGGTCAAGGAGGGGCTCGATCTCAAGAAGCGGGCTGACAAGAAGGGCCTACGCATTGGCTCTGCGCCAGACACCTTCCTTGGCGGCGCGCATCAGCTGGCCCGCAAGATCATCGATTCCGGCACCATCGGCAAAGTCACCAGCGGCACCGCCTATGTGATGAGCCATGGCATGGAGCACTGGCATCCGAACCCGGATTTCTTCTTCATGCCGGGCGCCGGTCCGGTGCTTGATGTCGGCCCCTATTACGTGACCAACCTGATCCAACTGATTGGCCCGGTGAAGCGCGTCGCGGGCTTCTCGTCGACCCCGGCGCTGGAGCGCACCATCACCTCGAAGCCGCGTTACGGCCAGAAGATCAAGGTCAAGACGCCGACCACGATCCACTCCGTGCTGGAGTTCGAGAACGGCGCCGTCGTCACGCTCAACGCCAGCTGGGACGTCTGGAGCCACGGTCATTCGCCGATGGAGCTTTATGGCGAGCAGGGCACGCTCTTCGTGCCGGACCCGAACTTCTTCGGCGGCGAGGTCGGTCAGGCGCTGCCCGGCAAACCGCGCAAGCCGCAGTCGTGGAAGCATCCCTTCGGCATCCCGAACCAGAAGCACAGCTCGGGCATGATGGCCAACTACCGCACCTCGGGCCTGGCCGATATGGCGCTCGCCATCGAAGCCGGGCGCAACCACCGCTGCTCGCTCGAACTCGCGCTGCACGCGGTGGAGGTGATGACCGGCGTGCTCAAGGCGGGTGAAACCGGCAAGGTCGTCACCATGCAGACGAGCTGCGAACGCCCTGCGGCACTCGGCATGTCCGAGGCGAAGTCGATGCTGTCCAAGCAGGCGAAGGCCGCAGACGGCGCTGCGAAAAAGAAAAAGAAGAAGGCGGCCTGAGGGCCGCCTGAAAGGAAGCGATCATGGCCGGCTGGCTGCCATCCGGGTCCCGTTACGATTCGATGGTCTACAACCGCTGTGGGCGGTCGGGCCTCAAACTGCCGGCCATTTCGCTCGGCTTGTGGCACAATTTCGGGGGCGATACCCCGCACGACGTCAAGCAAGCCATGTGCCGCCGCGCCTTCGATCTGGGCATCACCCATTTCGACCTCGCCAACAATTACGGCCCGCCGCCCGGCTCGGCGGAGGAGGCGTTCGGCAAGATCCTGCGTGACGATTTCGCCGGCTACCGTGACGAGCTGATCATATCCACCAAGGCCGGTTACGGCATGTGGCCCGGACCCTATGGCGAATGGGGCAGCCGCAAATATCTGCTTTCTTCGCTCGACCAGAGCCTGAAGCGGATGGGGCTCGACTATGTCGATATCTTCTATTCGCATCGCTATGACCCCGACACGCCGCTCGAAGAAACGATGATGGCGCTGGATCAGGCGGTGCGGTCGGGACGCGCTCTCTATGCCGGCATCTCGTCCTACAATTCGCAGCGCACGCGCCAGGCGGCTGCGATCCTGAAGGACCTCGGCACGCCCTGCCTCATCCACCAGCCAAGCTATTCGATGATCAACCGCTGGGTTGAGGATGACGGCCTGCTCGGCACATTGGAAGAACTGGGCATCGGCTCCATCGTCTTCTCGCCGCTGGCGCAGGGCATGCTGACCGACAAGTATCTGAAGGGCATTCCGGACACGAGCCGCGCCGCGCAGGGCAAGTCTCTGAGGAAGGACTTCCTCAACGAAAAGACCCTGGCGGGCATCCGCGCCCTCAACGAAATCGCGAGCCGTCGCGGCCAGACGCTGGCGCAGATGGCGCTCGCCTGGGTCTTGCGCGGCGGGCACGTGACGACGGCCCTGATCGGCGCCAGCCGGCCGGAGCAGATCGACGACTGCGTCGCTGCGCTCAAGAACCTCGAGTTCAGCAAGGAAGAGCTGGCCGAGATCGACCGCCACGCCCGCGATGCCGACGTCAATCTCTGGGCCGCCTCGGCCGAGCGCAAGGGACCGTCGCGCTGAAGCATGGTCCCGATAATGAGGGAGACTAAGCGTTGATCGTCAATCCGATCCTGCCGGGCTTCAACCCCGATCCCTCTATCTGCCGCGTCGGCGGCGACTACTACATCGCGACCTCCACCTTCGAGTGGTATCCCGGCGTCCAGATCCACCATTCGACCGATCTGGTGAACTGGGAACTGGTCAAGCGTCCGCTCGACCGCGCCAGCCAGCTCGACATGCGCGGCAACCCGGACTCCGGCGGCATCTGGGCGCCCTGCCTGTCTTATGCCGACGGCCTGTTCTGGCTGGTCTACACCGACGTGAAGCGGCTGGAAGGTTCGTTCAAGGACGCCCACAACTACATCGTCACGGCGCCGTCGATCGAAGGGCCGTGGTCGGACCCGGTCTATGTCAATTCGAGCGGTTTCGATCCCTCGCTCTTCCATGACGACGACGGGCGCAAATGGTTCGTCAACATGGTCTGGAACCATGTCTCGCCCGGCGTCGGCGGGTCACCCAAGCATCCGTCCTTCGCCGGCATCCTGCTGCAGGAATACGATGCGAAGGCCGGAAAGCTGATCGGCCCGGTCAAGAACGTGTTTGACGGCAGTCCGCACGGGCTGGTCGAGGGCCCGCACCTCTTCAAGCGCGACGGCTGGTACTACATGACCACCGCCGAGGGCGGCACCGGCTACGACCACGCCGTCACCTATGCGCGGTCGCGCAAGATCGACGGCCCTTACGAGCTGCACCCCGACTGGTTCCTGATCACGTCGAAGGACGCGCCGGACGCGACGCTGCAGCGTGCCGGTCATGGCCAGATGGTCGAAACGCCGGACGGCGAGTTCTACCACACGCACCTCATGGGACGCCCGCTCCCCGCCGTGAAGCGCTGCACGCTCGGCCGCGAGACCTCCATCCAGAAGGTCGAGTGGGGCGAGGACGGCTGGCCGCGGCTGGCGCATGGCGGCGTCGTGCCGGCAGTCGAGGTGCCGGCGCCGGGCGGAGCGAAGGCTAAAGACAAGCCCGTCAGCATCCGGCACGGGTTCGACTCCGCCGACCTGCCGCTCGATTTCCAGTGGCTGCGCACGCCGGTGCCTGAGCGCATCTTTTCGCTCACGGAACGGCCGGGCCATCTCCGGCTTTTCGGGCGCGAGTCGATCGGCAGCTGGTTCGAGCAGGCGCTGGTTGCGCGGCGGCAGGAGCATTTTTCGTTCCGCGCCGAAACCGAACTCGATTTCCAGCCGCAGCACTTCCAGCAGGCGGCGGGCCTGACGCACTACTACAACCGTCACAAATTCCACTTCGCCGCCCTGACGCATGACGCAAAGCTCGGCCGCGTTTTGCGCATCATGTCCTGCCTCGGCGACTGGCAGAACGGAAGGCTGAGCTTCTTCCCGGACGAGCCGATGGCGGTTGCCGGTGACGGCCCGGTCGCGCTGGCGGCGGATGTGGATGGCGTGAAGCTGCAATTCTTCTGGAAGCATAATGGCGACTGGAAGCCGCTCGGACCCGAACTCGACGCCAGCCTGATCTCCGACGAGGCCGGCCGCGGCGAGCACGCGTCATTCACGGGCGCGTTCGTCGGTATGGCCGCCTTCGACGTCAGCGGCATGGCCCACCCGGCCGACTTCGCTTATTTCGAATATCAGCGGCGCGACTGAGCGCCCGAGGAGGACATTCTATGCCGAAGTCGATGAAGGGACCTGGGATATTTCTGGCTCAGTTTGCGGGGGATGCGGCTCCGTTCAATTCGCTGGGGTCGATGGCGAAGTGGGCTGGCGATCTGGGCTACAAGGGGGTGCAGATACCGTCCTGGGACGGGCGTCTGTTCGATCTCGATAAGGCGGCGTCGTCGAAGGATTATTGCGACGAGGTGAAGGGGGTGTGCGCGGAAGGCGGCGTCGAGGTGACGGAGCTTTCGAGCCATCTGCAGGGGCAGTTGGTGGCTGTGCACCCGGCCTATGACGCGCAGTTCGATGCGTTCGCGCCCGAGAAGGTGCACAACAATCCGAAGGCGCGGCAGGAATGGGCTGTCGATCAGGTGACGAAGGGGGCGAAGGCGTCGCGCAATATGGGCCTCGACGTGACGGTCGGGTTCACTGGCGCGCTGGCTTTCCCGTAT
>JAEPOG010000014.1 GCA_017643025.1 Rhizobiaceae bacterium | reverse complement strand
GCAGGCGACGCTTCAGCAATATGTCGCCGAGAGCGTGATATTCGGCTCTGGACGCCCCACGATTATCCTCCCCGAAGTACCAGAACGCAGTGGTTCCTTGTCTTTCGACGTCGTCGGAGTGGCTTGGGATTTCAGCCGGGCGGCGGCACGGGCGGTGGCCGATGCCCTCCCGATCCTGGAGCGCGCCAAGACGGTGCGGGTGGTGACGATCACACAGGAAAAGACGATTGATACGAACCACTCAAGTGCGGACCTGGCGAAGCATCTCGCCTTTCATGGCATCGAGGTTGTCCTAGAGGAGGAAGAGGCCGCCGGGCGGACGATCGGGCAAGCTCTCAAAGAGTATACGACCGCGCATGCAATCGACCTGCTCGTGATGGGGGCCTACGGGCACTCCCGCCTGCGCCAATTCATCCTGGGCGGCGCGACGAAGACCATCATCGCCTACCCATCGTTGCCGGTGCTCCTGTCGCATTGAGGTGCCGCGTCGACTGCTGCGCGACGGCGGAGAGCCAGGACGACAACGCCAATGATCATCAACGGCTATAGGAAGTACTGGATCGGCAGCTTGCGCCCCGGCCGCATTCACACTGGCACGTCAATCCTGCTACGGGTCGCATTGAATGTCGCTGGTGCGTCGAGGACGACTTGCCGCGCGACACGGGTTGGCAGCAACTCGGCCTGATACACGCAGTTTACCAGATGAACCGCGCGGGAATTCTGAGAGCAACGGCCGAAACAACTCCTATGATATACGAAAGTATATCGACGCGATACCTTCGGCTGGCGTGGCTTTCCTCACGCGCCCTGGCATTGCCGACGTTGGCAGTTTACACAGCCGCCACACCGTCCAGCGCGCTGAGGCGCGCTTGGGCAAGTCTGGGACCAAACTGATGCCTAGCGACAGTAGTCGACAGCACACGCCGCTGAGGCCGTCCGGCCGAGCCTAGACGCATGGCTCGCTCGTGACAGCCAAGGCGGCTGACACGAGGTGAGTCATGAGCACTTATTGCGCGCGCTACCCCAACATATGCCGCGTCAGCGATGAAGCATCGGGCGTCGCCCTGACGCTCCGGGGGTTTCAATCGTCATCGAGGCCGCCCGTTGCACATGTTTTTCCGGGGAGCTTCAGACGCAACGCTCCCGGATCGTCGGGCGCCCTCTCCCGAATATTGATCGCCAACTGAGCCGACACGACGGAGGGCGCACGGCCCTGCGGAGTTTGCTCACGCCAAAACATATAGAGGATTGTCATGCTGATTACGAAGATGGATCGTATCACTAAGAATGGTGGAAATAACAGGATTGCTCCGACGCTGGAGCGTGAGGTTATTATTTCGACCGTCGCGCTTTATCTGCTGATTTGTGGGGCGCTGCTCGCTGTCCATCATTTTCAGCCGGCGGGCCAGGAAACGACAACATCGTCGTCGTCACCGTCGCATCAGCATTTCTCGACAACCGGAAAATAGTTGAAGGAGCGCGAACAGAGCACCGCAAGATAATGAGAGAAGGTCTAAGTTATGGTCACGATGGAACAAGTGGAAACCACCGTCGCGGAAAAGGTTTGGGTTCGCCTGTCGGCTGACGACAAAGATGCGGTCGCTGCCGCGCGTCGACATTGGAAGGCCAATTTCCCTGCTGCGACGGAAGAGCTGTCCGAAGACGATCTGTACTACTACCTGCCCGTCACTCTGACCCTGCGGCTTGGCGACGAGTTCCACGCTGAGACGGTGATCTTCGCGCTTGGCGACGGTCCCCTCATTACGCTTGAACCGGCCCGAAAACTTGCGCCGCTGGATCGCTTTGCGCAGCGGCTTGCGAGCAGTCCTGACATCGCCAAGAGCGGAAAGGACGCGATGCGCGCGATCCTCCGCGCCATGAATCTGGCATCGGATCAGGTCGTCGAGGCGGTCAGTATTTCATTGGAGTCGATGAATGACGACATCCTGCGCCTGACCGGCGGACGGGATGAAAAGGGACGCGAGATCGGCGTCAGCGATGTCTACGAGACGATGCAGCGGCTGAATGAGGTCGAGGAATTGATCGCGCGTGTTCAGGAGTCCCAACTGGACTTGGCCCGGTGCGCTCGCTACCTCAAAACCGAGGTTGGCACTCGGGACACCGAGTCACGCGCCGAGATCGAAAATCTGCAGGCCGACATCCAGGGCGTGAAGGAACACGCGACGTTTGAACACGAGAAGGCGCGTTATCTCCAACAGTCGGTCATGACATCGCTGGGTGTCAAGCAAAACCAGATCGTCAAGGTGTTCACGATCATCACTGCCGTATTCCTACCGCCAACTCTCGTTGCGACCTTCTACGGCATGAATTTCGCGGTCATGCCGGAACTCTCGTGGCGGTGGGGCTTCACCGTGACCATTGCCATGACGCTGGCGGCCGCGCTTCTGCCGCTCATCTACATCCGACGGAAGGGCTGGCTGAGATGACGGTGACGTCATAAGCGCAGCAGCGCGACCTTTCCGACGGGGCCGACGCTTCTTTCGGCGCAGAGCGGCAGAAGCTCGGCCGCCGTCGGCGTCCTGCGCGGCGCAGGCTTCTATCCCCAGGCAATGATCGCGACCGTTTTCGTTATCGGCGTGAATCTCGTCTTGCGTCCGCTGGTCACTATGATCGGGCGGCGTCCCATTTCCATGAGTGATGCGGATGCAGCCTATGAAATCTCGATCATCTGTCACGGTGAAGCCGAGGCCCACGTCCGCGCTCTTCTCCTGCGAGACCTCGGCTCGACGCTCTATATTCGCGACCTCGAAAGCAGCAACATCGAGGACAGTAGTCGCGTCGAGGTGACGGCCTCGGTGCGAGCGGACAGCCGCCAGGATCGCATGCTCGAGTAGATCGTCGGCCGCCTCAGCCTTGAACCGTTGGTCACGGCGGCCCGCTGGCGTCTCTCCGCCGTCGAGTGATCGGGAGAAAGCATGTATAAAGCCGAAGCTCAGAAGTAGTTTCGGCGGGGGCCTTACGCATATGGAAGGAACGAGCCCTTGATGGGAAGACACCAGCGCCTGGCGGGGACAGGCACCGCTCTGCGGTGGGTGCTGATGCTCGGCCTGATGGTGGTCGTCTTCATCGCGGACACGATCACCGATCTGGAGATCGCCGTCGCGGTGTTCTATGTCGCGGTCGTTCTCATTGCGGCCGGTTTCCTGCGAGCGCGCAGCGTCCTTGTCGTTGCTGCGAGTTGCGTTGTCCTGACGCTGGCGAGCTTCATGTTCACCCGATCCGGGGCCTATGAAGCGGGCGTGATAAACTGCGCGCTGAGCATCGGCGCCATCGTCGGCACCACATATCTAGCTTTGACGAAATCGTCGGCGATCCTTGCCGAGCATGAAGCTCGTGCGCAACTCGTTCGGCTTGCTCGCGTCAACTCTCTTGGTGAGCTGACCGCGTCCATCGCGCACGAGATCAATCAACCCCTGACAGGCGTCATAAATAGCGGGAACGCAGGCTTGCGTTGGCTGGCGGCGGAGCCGCCCAATCTCAGCAAGGCGCGGCAGGCGCTTGAACGGATAATTGGCGATGCGAATCGTGCTAGCAGCGTAGTCGAACGTGTACGCAGCCTCGCGAAGCGCGTCGAACCGAAGGCCGAGTGGCTAAACGCCGCTGCGATCGTTAACGAGACCATCGCGCTCAGCCGAGGCGAGTTGGACCAGAATCACATCGTCATCCGCACCCATGTTGCGAAGGATTTGCCCCTGGTCTTTGCGGACGGCATTCAAATTCAGCAGGTGTTGCTCAACATCATCCTGAACGCGATGGAGGCTATGGCGAAGACGCCGCCAGAGCGGCGCGAAATTACAATAGAGCTGTCTTCCAATGATGGCCGGTTCGTCGAGTTCTCGATCGCGGACAACGGTTGCGGCATAGCGCTCGACGAGGCCGAGGGGGTATTTGACGCATTCCACAGCACGAAATCGGATGGGATGGGAATCGGACTTGCGGTCAGCCGTTCGATCGTCGAAGCGCATGGTGGACGGATTTGGGCCGGCCCAAGGTCGGGCGGTGGGGCAGAATTTCATTTCACCCTGCGGGGACATAAGCTTGGTGTATGACACTGTCGATGACAACAGATAGCGAGAAAGACCGGCCGATTGTCTACGTCATCGACGATGACAAATCCGTCCGTGACTCCCTTGAAGACCTGCTGGCTTCGGTCGGTTTGCGCTCAATGCTGTTCGCATCGACTCAGGATTTCGTGCGCAGCGAGCGACCTGATGCCCCTGCCTGCATCGTGCTTGACGTGCGCATGCCGGGACTGAGTGGGCTGGATTTCCAGGAAGAGATGGGGTCGCTTTGCATTCATATCCCTGTCGTTTTCATTACAGCGCACGGCGACATCCCGATGTCCGTGAGGGCCATGAAGGCAGGGGCGGTCGAGTTCTTGACCAAACCCTTTCGGGAGCAAGACCTGCTCGATGCAATCCAGCAGAGTATTACTCGCGATCGGGCCCGACGGCAGGAGAGTGGCGTCAAGGAGGAACTGCGCCGGCGCTATGCCAGCCTCTCGGATGGCGAGCGCGAAGTCATGGACCTCGTCGTTAAAGGTCTATTGAACAAGCAAATCGCTGGAAAGCTTGAGGTCAGCGAGATCACGGTCAAGGTGCGGCGGGGTCAGGTGATGCGGAAAATGGGCGCGGATTCGCTTGCCGACCTCGTGCGTTTCGCCGAGCGCATCCACGGAACTGAGAGTGAGGCGTTGGACCTCAAACTCTAGAGTATACTTTGGTATATTCCTGCGATGCGAATGCACACGGCATGCGGGCGTGGTTCTTAAGAAGCGATAGGTCGCAGCAACTGTAAGATTCTCCCAGCGTTGTTTGAGGCTGGCGATGAATCGGTCGAACGAAAATTTAGATGCAGCCGCCACTCCTGCCGAGGAGCGTCGAGATGCGCCCCGCCGCCGAACGCTGTTCTCCGGCAAGATCATCTTCAATCAGCAATCTTCGGTCTTTAACTGCATTGTTCGGAACATCTCCGACGCTGGCGCATGCCTCGAAATCGACTCGCCTGTTGGGATTCCTGACCAGTTCGAGTTGCTGGTCGAAGATGCCGGCATAAAGGCCGACTATCGAGTTATTTGGCGCCGCGGGAAGCGAATTGGTGTCACTCGGGTGTAAGCCGGGACGCTTGGAAAGGATGTTGATCGGTGAAGGGCGATCTCACGATCGGAAAATCGCGGCCTGATAAGGTCAATATGGCATCACCCTTTTCCGGTGAAGCCACTAGCTCAGTTCCTTTTCCCGGCGTTGGATTCGTGCCACTGCACGATGAACCGATGAACCGATGAACCGAAACCAGTTCCGTTCAGCGCGGTATGGTCGCCGCATAACACCAGCCAGCCGCTCCGCGGTCTGCTTGAGATTGCGCAGCTAGCGTAAGGCTTTTCGGCCCTTGAGCGTTCAGAAGGATGCCGTGAGAGCACTTGCGTCGGACACAGTCAATTGTCCCGCCGCGGGACAGCTCCAGTCGGCACGCGCCCCGCGCGGCGGAATGGCGCTGTTCCGAAGGCTTCCTTGAGTGTTCCGTTCTGATGGTCTGCGGGCGAGACGCAGCTGCTCGGCAGCGCGCTCGATGCTGGTTCGTGACCGTCCAGCGTAGTGTGG
>JAEPOG010000012.1 GCA_017643025.1 Rhizobiaceae bacterium | reverse complement strand
TGGCCGGCCGTGTTGAATTACAAGCAGCTGCACTATTTCTGGAAGGTCGCGAAGGCCGGCAGCATTGCGCGCGCCGCCGAGCAGCTGCGACTGGCGCAGCAGACCATCAGCGCCCAGATCGGCACGCTGGAGGAAGCGCTCGGAACCGAGCTGTTCCGCCGCGCCGGGCGGCGGTTGGAATTGACTGCGGCGGGGCCGTTGACCCTTTCCTACGCCGACGAGATCTTCCAGATCGGAAGAGAGCTGGAGGAGACGGTGCGCAACCGCCCCGGCCGCAGCGACATGCTCTTACGGGTAGGGGTGGCGGACGTCGTGCCGAAGTCGATGGCCTATCACCTGCTCGCTCCGGCACTGACTAGTGCCGGGCGTGTGCGGTTGATCTGCCGGGAAGACAAGCTGGATCGGCTGTTCGCGGAACTCGCCATCCACAAGATGGATCTCGTGATCGCCGACCGGCCGCTGCCCTCCGAACTGGGGGTGAAAGGCTACAGCCACGCTCTCGGGCGCACACCGATCGCCTTCTATGCCGTGCGCCCACTAGTCGCACGCTATCGGAAGGATTTTCCACGATCCCTCCACGGCGCCCCCATGCTCATCCCGAGCGATGGCGCAACCATGCGGGGGGCGCTTACGCGGTGGTTCAGTGAACATCAGATCGAACCGCGCATTGTCGGCGAGTTCGACGACACCGCGCTGATGAAGGCCTTCGGCAAGGCGGGTGCTGGTATTTTCCCTGCACCGACAGTACTGGCCGACGAGATTCGCAGCCAATATGAAGCTGAAATCATCGGCCGCGCCGACAGCGTCGCAGCAAAATATTACGCCATCTCCATCGAACGCAAACTGACCCATCCGGCCGTCGTGGCGATCAGCGAAGCAGCGAAGACGGAACTGTTCGTCGACGACAAGCGCTAGCCCCTGTCTCGTCTCAAGCGGATCGCTCGCCGCAATCGCCCACGACGAAGACAAAGATAGATGCGGTCAAGCCCGGCGAGCGCCTTTGCGAGAGGGTTGGGCGTGCGCTCGTCTTCCGGTCACCATCCCGATCAGTCCGGCGATGGTGCAATGGCTTTCGACCGGATGCCGGAGGAACAAGTTGTCATGGACGAGGTAGCGATTGGCGCGACCTTCACGCATGCGGCTGAGATACCCTGCCTCCTCCAATTCGGCGACGATGCGCTGCACGGCGCGCTCCGTGATGCCGACCCGGACTGCAACCTCGCGCATTCTCGCTGCCGGCTTCTCGACCAGGCAGAGCAGCACATGGGCGTGGTTGGTCAGAAAGGTCCAGCTGGCAGAGGAGGTATCAGATTTGGAGTTTGCCATTGCCTGCATCCGCGAGAGCCCCTATAAGGAAAGTGCGAAACTGATTTCGTGTCTTTTATATCGTGTTATGAAGTTCGTATGTAGGGGCAATAACGGTTAATCATGTCCTGGTCACCCGTGTCCGGAAGGCGATGGCGCGACCTGACCGGGTCATACCGCCAGACGCATACGAACCGCCCGACGCCAGAGGGGCAATCAAGGAGTGCTGCCGGTGTCAGACTTCGCCAACTGCTTCTTGCTCCTGGTCCGGTCCAGTGATGACGTTCCCCGCGCTTGCCGGGAGGCGGGAGAGTTTCTGGCATTTCAGCGCGCGCGGCTCCCGACAGTGCATGCGCAACAGGACCGGCGGTTGGTCGGAGTATGGATAGACCCCGTGATGGTGGACGCGCTGCCTGAAATATGCGGCGTGGGCTTGGCTTCTCGCGCGTGCCAATTCCAGATTCGCGAAAGCGTCGGCGTGAGTGGAATATGGTGCCTGTGCTGGGTTGATGCTGATCATGCAAGGAAATCATCCGACCTCGTTACGACACGCAAAACACTGGTGTCAGCCCTGATCGAGGAGCAGGCGCCACACCAACAGCCCAGGACTCTGCAGTTTATTCCTGTCTTCGATGCGGACGACAACTGCCGTTCTGCTTTGCTTCATACCGAGCGGCTGCGAGAGTTGTTCCCGGGCCTGATCGGTCAACCCTTGACGTGGAACACAGCGACTGGAGCGTGGGAGGCGCTCACTGGACCTGCCGAACGCGACCGAGCACTTTGAATTCCTTTCTCACATCTTGACCAGCATACAATAGGAAGCGTCCTTGTGGATACGTTGCTCCAGCTTGCCATCGGCAACCTCCTGTCACCGATGGTGCTGTTCTTCGCCTTAGGTGTCGCCGCCGGCTGGCTCAAATCCGATCTCGCCATCCCCGAGCCAATCAGCAAGGGCCTGTCGCTCTACCTGATGCTGGCGATCGGCTTCAAGGGCGGCGTTGAGCTCGCTACCAACGGCGTGGCCGGCACAGTCGCGGTCGCGATGGCCCTGGCGCTCGTGCTCAGTTTCAGCCTGCCTGTTCTTGCTTATGCCTTGCTCCGCACCGCTACACGGCTCGATATTCCGAACGCGGCCGCCGTCGCGGCGCACTACGGTTCCGTCAGCATTGTGACCTTCGTCGCGGCGACCGGCTTTCTGGGATACCGTGCCATACCTTACGAGGGCTACGTGGTGGCAATGCTCGCCCTCATGGAGACGCCGGCCATCGTGACCGGCCTTCTACTTGCTCGTCGCTCTAGCGCCGCCGCGCCGACCACGTCGAGCGCGCCTTTCTTTTCGAGAGAAGTCGCCCGCGAGGTGTTCCTGAGCGGCGGCGTCGTGTTGCTCGGCGGCAGTCTGGCGATCGGCTGGATCACTGGTGACAATGGCATGACCGTTATGGCGCCGGCCATCGTCGATCCGTTCAAGGCCGTGCTTGCCGTCTTCCTTCTCGACATGGGCTTGCTTGTCGGACGCCGACTGCACGACTTCAGAGCGGTGGGCTGGCCGGTGGTGGCGTTCGGCCTTTATATGCCTCTCATCGGAGCCTTAATCGGGCTGTTCGCATCCCATGCCATCGGCCTCTCTCTCGGCGGCATGACGCTTGTCGCCGTGCTCGCGGCCAGCGCTTCCTATATCGTGGTTCCCGCGGCGATGCGCCTCTCATTGCCGCAGGCCAATCCGGCGATCTATGTCCCCCTGTCCTTGGCCGTAACGTTCCCGTTCAACCTGATCGTCGGAATCCCACTCTACCACGCGGCCGCACAATGGATTGCAGGCATGTGAAGCAAGAGGAACATCCCTATGGTGCAGCTCTACCGGAAGAAGAGGATCGATATTGTCGTGGAGGCCGCGCGCGCCCGCGCGATCATCGAGATGATCGAGGCGGTCGGCGCCAAGGGCTACACCATCGTGCCCGACGTCTCCGGCCGCGGCAACCGCGGCGTCCGAGATGAAGGACATCTCTCGGACGTGTTCCGCAACATGCTCATCATCGTCATCGTTGCCGAAGAGATCGCGAACCTGATCGTCGAACAATCGCAGCCGCTCCTCGAAAACTACGCCGGGATCGTGGTGGTTTCCGACGTCGAGGTTATTCGCGACGAGCATTTCTAAGCAAGCAGTGGCAGGGCATCCCTTCCAAATGCGCCACGTCTGACCACTCAAGTGGATGGTAGGCCGTTCGCGGCAAGCACCTCTCCGGCAAGATAGAGCGAACCGGTGATGAGGATTCGCGGTGCCGGATCGAGGCCAAGCGCGGTGATGGCGGCAATCGCTTCCGCGATGCTGTCGCGGGTCTCCGCCGAAATGCCGATGCCGCGAGCTATATGCGCGATCTCCTCGCTTGGCAAAGCCGTGTCCTGCCGGACTGTCACTGCGATGACGGTACGGGTAAGGCCGGCGAAGTTCATGAGAAAGCCTTGGCAGTCCTTGTTCGCGAGCATGCCGACGACGAGTATGAGCGGCCGCGAGACGCGCCTATCAAGATCGGCCAGAGCGTTCGCCACCGCAAGGCCGCCGTCAGGGTTGTGGCCGCCATCCAGCCATAGTTCAGCGCCTTCCGGCGCGAGTTCTACGAGCCGGCCACGGGCGAGGCGCTGCATGCGAGCTGGCCATTCGACGCTGGTGAGCCCCTGCTCAATGGCTGTGTCCGGAATCCTGAGCGCATGAATGCAGCGTAGCGTTGCTATCGCCGTGCCTGCGTTATCGAGCTGATGACGGCCAACCAGACGCGGCGCAGGCAGCTCCATGATTCCGTTGCCGTCCCGAAAGACCATGCGGTCGCGATCAGGCGTCGCTCTCCAGTGCTTGCCACCAATCCGCAGCGGCGTGCGGAGACGCTCGGCGTGTCGTTCGATCACCGTGAGCGCCTGCTGCGACTGCGGTGCGATTATCGCCGGCACACCGCGTTTGAGAATGCCCGATTTCTCCGCCGCGATCAGCTCGATCGTATCGCCCAGAAATTCGTGATGGTCATGCGAGACAGAAGTGATTACGGTCGCGAGCGCGCAGTCGACCACGTTCGTCGCGTCGAGCCGTCCACCCAGGCCTACTTCAAGCAGAAGCACATCGGCGGGATTGCGTGCAAAGAGCAGAAAAGCCGCCGCCGTGGTGATCTCAAAGAAGGTGATCGGATCGCCGGCATTCAAGCGTTCGCAGGTC
The DNA here is from genome assembly GCA_017643025.1 of Rhizobiaceae bacterium. Lineage (GTDB taxonomy): Bacteria > Pseudomonadota > Alphaproteobacteria > Rhizobiales > Rhizobiaceae > RCIO01. The sequence goes on along the minus strand of JAEPOG010000012.1, from coordinate 1,711 downwards.
GCAAGGGCATCCGCCAGTTCGTCATCCTCAACCAGCACGCTGCCACCCAGCCGTGCAAGACGGACGCGCTCGTTGAAGCGAACCAGATGCGGCGAGGTGTAAACATGTACGCCGAACCCAGCCGCTTCCAAGATCGCACGCAGAAATGCAACGGTCGAACCCTTGCCGTTGGTGCCGGCAACATGAATCACCGGCGGCAGGCGGCGCTCAGGATGGCCAAGCCGGCCAAGAAGGCACCACATGCGGTCGAGCGAGAGATCGATCCGCTTGGGATGGAGCGCGAGCAAGCGCGCAAGGACGACATCAACTGCAACCACTCTGAATCACACTCGCCCGCCAATTAACGAATTAACAGGTCCTGAGCCTAGCGCGAATTCTTCATTGACCTTGACCAAGTGAGAAACCTGGCTCCCCATCAAAATTGTAAAGATGCTCAGTCTTGATGAAGTCGACACCCGTATAGGTGAGATTCTTGAGCAGTTCCACGATCATCGCTTTGTTGAATTGCTTGCTCGGCCGCGCGAGATAGCGACAGCGCCAGTGGTCGGTGCAGAAGGTCTCGGGCAGACCATCCGGCCAGACCTTGACGCCCCGATTGGTAATCATGGTGAGCGCGAACAATTCGTTGGTCGCCGCCTGCATATCGCGGGCGAGTTCGTCCACGGGCTTGGTTGCATGGACGAAGACGTCTATCCCGACCAATTCCTTCTTAGCCGGCTTCTTTGGCCGGGCCTGCGGCACGGCGAAAGGCTTTGACGCAGCGCCAGGCGCGACACTGCGCAACGTCTTCGGCGTATGGTCAAGCCGCTCGATCACGGCCTCGGCAAAGGCTGCTGTGCCGACCTTCTGCTTGGATACGCCTTCCTTGAAAACATCATAGGTATGAATGCCGTCTTCGATCGTCTTGAGCCAGGCATTGTGCACGCGTCTGGCCACCTCGGTTTGGCCGATATGCGCCAGCATCATGACACCGGCTAAGAGAAGGCCGGAGGGGTTGGCCACATCCTGGCCGGCTCGCCGCGGTGCGCTGCCGTGGATCGCTTCAAACATGGCGCATTGCTCGCCGATGTTGGCCGACGGCGCGAGGCCGACGGAGCCTGCGATCTGGGCGGCTACATCGCTCAGAACATCGCCATAGAGATTGGGCATAACGATCACGTCGAAGGCCTGCGGCGTATCCGCCAGTTTCGCTGCGCCGATGTCGACGATCCAGTGCTCGTTCTCGATACCGGGATAGTCAGCGGCGATTTCGTCGAAGACCGTGTGGAACAGGCCGTCGGTCATCTTCATGATGTTGTCTTTCGTGAAGCAGGTGACCTTCCGGCGGCCGTGCGCGCGCGCGTACTCGAAAGCGTACCGGACGATCTTCTCGCAACCCGGCCGCGAGATCAGCTTCAGGCACTGGTAGACCTCGTCGGTCTGCCGATGCTCGATGCCCGCATATAGATCCTCCTCATTCTCGCGAATGATGACCACATCCATGCCGGGATGCTTCGTCGCGATAAAGGGTTGATAGGCGACGCAGGGCCGGACGTTGGCGAACAGGCCGAGGGTCTTGCGCACCGTCACGTTGAGGCTCTTGTAGCCGCCGCCCTGCGGCGTCGTGATCGGCGCCTTGTAGAAGACCCTGGTGCGCCGCAGGCTATCCCAGGCTTCCGGTCCGATCCCGGAGGTGTTGCCTGAAAGATAGAGGCGCTCTCCGATATCGATC
>JAEPOG010000018.1 GCA_017643025.1 Rhizobiaceae bacterium | reverse complement strand
CAGCCATGCCACCGGCCAGATGTTCCGGTGCCTCGCGATGAAAGCGAATCTCATGTCACTTCCCTCGCGAAGTAGGCTGCGGCCTTTTTTAGGATGTCGCGCTCCGCCTTCAGCTTCGCTACTTCCTTGCGCAGCCGGTCATGCGGCGCGGCGATCAACGTGAGAGGGCAGCGTCAATCAAGGTGAGAACGCCGCTGGATGGGAACGCAGGGAGGGCGTAGCCCGACCGGAGTTTCCGTCCAGCGGCGGCGGCCCGTTTTGAGGGTCTTTCTGGTGTTCGCGGTCGGCCGGGTATGCCGGTGGTTTTTTCCGATTCGGAGGAACCGCTTCGTGCCCGGCCGCCACCTAACCGATCATCAGATGAGGCTCTACATGAAGCTCCGACAAACCCATCCGACGTGCGTTGCCGCCGCGAAGGCGTCGATCAGCGTGGCGACCGCCTACCGCATCGAGAAGGACCCTCGGCTGCCGTCACAGAAGAAGCCGGCTCGCGGGCGTCGCCGACCCGATCCGCTCGAGGGTATTTTCGACGCCGAGATCGTTCCGCTGCTCAAGGCCGCGCCTGGTATCAGGCCCGTGGCGATCTTCGAGGAGATGATGCGACGGCATCCCCAACTAAGCAGCGGCATTCGCCGGACACTGGAACGTCGCATTCGATCCTGGCGGGCCATCCACGGCGAAGAGCAGGAGGTGATCTTCCGGCAGACCCACGAGCCCGGGCGTCTCGGCCTGTCGGACTTCACCGACATGAACGCCAGCGGCGTCACCATCGCCGGTGCGCCGCTCGATCATCGGCTTTATCATTTTCGCCTCGCCTATTCCGGCTTCGAGCATGCCCATGTCGTGCTCGGCGGCGAGAGTTTCGTGGCGCTGGCCGAAGGCCTGCAGAATGCCCTGTGGTTGCTCGGCGGGGTTCCCCGCGAACATCGCTCGGACAGCCTCTCGGCGGCCTTCCGCAATCTCGACAGCGACGCGCGCGAGGATCTGACGCGCCGCTACGGGGAACTGTGCGGGCACTATGGCATGAGGCCGACGCGCAACAATGCGGGCGTCGCCCATGAGAATGGCGCCATCGAAGGCGCGCACGGACATCTCAAGCGGGCGATCGAGGACGCGCTGCTGATGCGAGGCTCACGCGAGTTCGACGATCTGGACCTCTACCGCCGCTTCGTCGACGAGATCGTCAGCCGCATGAACGCGCGCAACGCCAAGCGCATCGATATCGAACGCCCCGAACTGAAGGAACTGCCGGACCGGCGCACAGCCGATTACGAAGAGGTCACCGTGCGCGTCACTTCGGCTGGCGGCTTCACGCTGCGCAAGGTGTTCTACACCGCCCCCTCACGCCTGATCGGCCACCGCTTGCGCGTGCGCCTCTACGATGATCGGCTGGACGTCTTCATCGGCGGCACGAATCTCATGACGCTGCCACGCGGCCGAGCCTCCTCATCAGGCAAGCACGACCAGGTCGTCAATTACCGTCACGTGATCCATTCCCTGCGGCGTAAGCCGATGGCGCTCCTGAACCTCGTCTATCGCGACCAGCTGTTCCCGCGCGAGGCATACCGGCGTACCTTCGAACTCCTTCTCGAGCGGCTGCCCGAGCGCCAGGCCTGCCGCATCATGGTGGACCTTCTGGGCCTTGCCCATGAGCGAAGCTGCGAGAGCGAACTGGCCACCCATCTCTCGGCATGCCTCAAGGCCCGGCAACTGCCCGACATGACCATCTTGCGAGCGCGCTTTGCACCCGACCCTGCGGCGCTGCCCAACGTCGTCGTCCATCTCGCATCGCTCAAGGCCTACGAAGCCCTGATCGACACCACAGCCAGGGGAGACGCGGCATGAAGGACAAGATGATCGATCCCGCCAGGCTCAGCCTGCTGCTCAACGAGCTGCGTCTGCCCGCCACCAAGATGATGTGGCCGCAGTTCGCCGAGCAGGCGGACAAGGAAGGCTGGCCCGCCGCGCGCTTCCTTGCCGCGCTTGTCGAACACGAACTGGCAGAGCGAGACCGCCGCCGCATCGAGCGTCACCTCGCCGAAGCCCGCCTACTGCCGGGAAAGACGCTCGACACCTTCGAGTTCGACGCCGTGCCGATGATCTCCAAGGCTCAGGTCATGGCAATCGTCGCCGGCGACAGCTGGCTCGAGAAAGGCGCCAACTTGCTGTTGTTCGGGCCGCCCGGTGGCGGCAAGAGCCATCTTGCCTCCGCCATCGGCCTCGCCCTCATCGAGAACGGATATCGGGTGCTGTTCACCCGCACCACCGATCTCGTCCAGAAGCTGCAGCAGGCACGGCGCGACCTGGTGCTGGAGAGCGCGCTCGCCAAGCTCGACAAGTTCCGCCTGCTCATCCTCGACGATCTGGCATACGTCACCAAGGATCAGGCCGAGACCAGCGTGCTGTTCGAACTCATCAGCGCACGCTATGAGCGGCGCTCCATGCTCATCACGGCCAACCAGCCCTTCGGCGCCTGGGAGAAGATATTCCCGGACCCCGCCATGACGCTCGCAGCGGTGGATCGCCTCGTCCACCACGCCACCATCTTCGAGATGAATGTCGAAAGCTTCCGGCGGCGCGAGGCCGTCAACAGGAAGGGGCCAGGACGCCCCGCCTCATTCGCCACACCCGCCAACATCGCCACCGATTGACGCTCCGCGACAATCAAACTGACAGAAAGGACTTGCGCGCGGCAATCAACCCCGCAATCATCACCACCGCCGCGACACCGGATTCTCATCCAGATTGACGCGCGCTTCTCTCCCTGATTGTCGCGCTACACGGTCAATCTCGAGCTGCTCCGGCTTCATCTGCCCATGGCCGGGAAAGGCATGCTGCGGATCCATCGACAGATCGCGCACCCATTTGCGCAGCACATTCTCATGGAGATCAAGGTCACGAGCCGCCTGGGTCACCGCGACGCCCCGTTCCTTCACCAGCCTCACCGCCTCAAGCTTGAACTCGCGGCTGAACTTCCTTCTCTGCATTCCAACTCTCCAGTTCCACTAAACACCTTAACTCGGTGTCCACGAAACCGGCAGATGAGGTAATTGGCCTGCCGGCTGTTCCAAGCTGACAAGTGTTTTGGCGTGCTTCAGGCTGTCTGAACGAGGTCCGCGACGAGCGGTCTCTGGAACTGGAAGGAGGAGCACAGCATGGAACATTTTGCCGGACT
>JAEPOG010000009.1 GCA_017643025.1 Rhizobiaceae bacterium | reverse complement strand
TGACGCCAGGGCGGACGTGTTCGATTACGTCGAGCGCTTCTACAATCCTCGGCGAAGGCACTCGACGTTGGGCTATATGAGCCCCGTCGAGTTCGAGGCGCGAGCTATGCTAGCTTAACCGGGTGTCCGAAAAGCCGGCAGCAGGCCAGCGCGTTCTGCAACCCCTCGGCCAGAGCGACGAAGCTTTCACCGCCAAGGATGACATGGGCGTGCTCAAAGCCCGACCAGACCAGCCGGAAGTGATAGAGCAGATGGTCGAGAGGCTGGCCGGCGACCGTCAAGCCGAGGCTGCTCATGTCGGTAAAATCCGACAGCCCCAGCCGGCCGGGCTCGTGTGTCTGGCGGAAGATCACATCCTGCTCCTGGCCGTGAACAGCCCGCCATGACCGGATACGCCGCTCAAGCGTGCGACGAACGCCTTCGGACAGTTCCGGATGGCGCCGCAGTATCTCGTCGTAAACGGCGACCGCACGGATGCCGGGAGCGGCCTTGAGGAGCGGAACGACTTCGGCATCAAAGATATGCTCAAGCGGATCGGGGCGACGGCGCTCACGGGGCTGCTTCTTTTGCGATGGAAGGCGTGCTTCCTTCTCGATGCGGTAAGCCGTCGCCCGGCTGATCGACGCCTTCGCGGCGGCGATCTCAACAGAATGCGTTTGTCGGTACTTCATAAAAAGCCTCGTCTGATGATCGGTTACATGGCGACCCGGCACAAAGGTGATTCTCCATTCTCAGAAAATCACCCACGCTACCGGGCCGACCGCGATCATGAGACGCCGAAAAATTGCGCCGCGGCTGAGGGTGTAACTCCGGTCGGGCTACGCCCTCCCTTCGTCACACCCCCAGCCGCCGAGTCTCATCCTGATTGACGCTGAGTCTCACCTTGTTTGTCGCCGCGCAGCGATCATCATGGTCTTTGACAAGGTGGCTGAGCTTGGCAGCGCCCGCCAGGCCCTGATGTGGTTCCTCGAGCATGGGCTGGATCTGCCGGCAAAGCGCAACAATGGCGACGTAGTGTGGCGCAGGCCGAACTATGCGACCATCCACCGGATGATCGAGAACCCGATCTACGGCGGCGCCTACGCCTATGGTAAGTCTGGTGTCGCACCGGGATTTGGCTCGTCTCCCGTTCGGCCAGGCGCTCGCCGCAAGCCGCGCGAGGAATGGCTGGCGCTGATCCCGGGCAGCCATGAAGGTTATGTCAGTTGGGAAAGGGCAGAGGCGATCCGCACCATGGTGAGCGACAACGTGCCCACGAACCGGCATCACGGGGCGCCGAAGCATGGCGATGCGCTGCTCGCCGGGCTTGTTCGCTGCCGGCGCTGCGGCCGCAAGCTCACGGTGCGATATACAGGCACAAAGCACAACATCCCACGCTATTACTGCTGGCGGGGTCTGCTCGACAATGGTGAGCCGCGTTGCATCGCTTTCGGCGGACTGCGCGTCGACGATGCGATCGAGGAAGCGCTTCTGCGTGTTGTGGAGCCGGGGGCGATTGCCGCGGCTGCCGAGGCCGAGGTGCAGGCAGCCAGTCGCCGCGACCAGGTCCGGGATGCCATCAGCCGCGATCTGGAGGCTGCCCGCTACGCCGCCGACCGGGCCTTCCGTCAATATGACGCCGCCGATCCCGCCAACCGTCTGGTCGCGGCGGAACTGGAGGTGCGATGGAACCGCGCGCTCGCCTATGTCACTGAGATCGGGGGCAAGATCGCCGCGCATGATGCCGCGACGCCGACGCCATCACCTGTGTCGGCAACGGACCTCACAGCCCTGGCTGCAGATCTTCAGGCCGTATGGTCGACACTAACGACGGATACCAGGCTCAAAAAGCGCATCGTGCGCACCGTCATTCACGAGGTGGTCGCCGATATCGACGATGTAGCCTCCGAGATCGTCCTGCTGATCCACTGGATTGGCGGCACCCATACCGAACGTCGCCTGCCGAAGCGGCGCCGCGGACAGCGCAACAGCACCTCCGCCGATATCATCGCGGCCATCCGGCAACTGGTGCTGATCGCCAGCGACGATCTGATCGCCGGCATTCTCAACCGCAACGGCCTGGTAACTGGGCATGGCAATCGCTGGACCCGGGAGCGGGTTACGGCGCACAGGTCGCATCACAAGATCCCGGTCTTCCGGCCAGCACCGGATGGCAACGAACCATGGCTTAACCTCAACAAGGCGGCGCGCCTACTTGGCGTAGCATCGAAGACGCTGAGGCTCGCCGCTGAAGCCGGCGAGATTGAGGGCGTTCATCCTCTGCCAGATGGTCCGTGGATCTTCAGGCGGTCAGAACTTGGAAAGCCGCAAGCCCAGAAGATCGTTCATCGCGCACGGCAGAACCCGAAATACCCCACGGGATCGCATCCCGATCAGCAAAACCTATTCCCTTCAACGACATAGACAGATGGGTGTTATGAAGCAGGATTGTAATAATCGATCCAGGAACCGATGCCGTTGCGGGCTTCGCTGCCGGTCTCGAAGGCATTAAGGAACACGCACTCGTATTTGAGGCTGCGCCACAGCCGCTCGATGAAGACATCGTCCATCCAGCGGCCGCGCCCGTCCATGGAGATGCGGATACCGGCGTCCTTCAGCGTCGTGGTGAAGGCGAAGCTGGTGAACTGGCTCCCTTGGTCGGTATTGAAGATGTCGGGCCTGCCGTGTCGGGCAATCGCCTCTTCGAGAGCGGCAACGCAGAAGTCGGCATCCATCGTGTTCGACAGCCGCCAGGCCAGCACCTTGCGGCTGAACCAGTCCATGATGGCGACGAGGTAGAGAAAGCCGCGCCGCATCGGGATGTAGGTCACGTCCGCACACCACGCCTGATCCGGCCGCTCGATCGCCAGATGCCGCAGCAGGTAGGGATAGATGCGGTGCTGCGGATGCGGCTCGCTGGTCTTCGGCGCCTGATAGATCGGCGACAGACCGATCTTGCGCATCAGCCGCCGGACCCGTTTGCGGCTGACGCACCATGTGTGGACGGCCCCTGCGGTGCAAGAGGATTTTGCGGACGGCGCGCACCGGTCGGGTGCATCCATGTGTTCGGCCTGTTCGTGCAGCACGACATGGCTGCTGGCCCTGATGAAGTCCGCGGATCGGTTCCCTGATCAGGTCAACGCGCTCGAAGCGCTCTGCTCCCCTGGGTTTCGCCGATCCCCGGTCTGACCGGTTCGTCATCACCACTCAGTCCTCTTCCACCTTCTCGTTCCCGCGCGTGCGTGAGATCGAGTGGTGCGTCAGGCCGCGTAGACTTCCTTCCTTGTCATGACGGCCCATGCGATCCGCGCAGTCTTGTTGGCGAGGCCGACGGTGGCGACCCGGACCGTCTTTCGCTCCAACAGCTCGGCCAGCCACGGCTGGCGCTTGGGGTCCTTGCGCACCATCCTCACGACAGCAGTCGCGCCGACCACGAGTAGCCGTCTCAGATAACCATCTCCCTGCTTGCTGATCCCTCCGAGGCGTTCCTTGCCGCCCGAGCTGTGCGGACGCGGTGTCAGTCCGAGCCACGCCGCAAACTGGCGGCCGGAGCGGAACTGCCCCGGATCTGGAACGGCAGCTGCAATGGCGGACGCCGTGATCGGACCGATGCCGGGGATGGTCGCGAGATGTGAACAGGCATGCAAAAAGGGCTCTGACTCACTTTTGATGAAATCGCGGTGCCGGCTCACGTTGGTTCAATGAGGAGAATCAACAACATGGGTCAGATGCTACGCATATCAGGGTTTGTGCCGCGCGGCTTCGTCGTCGAGGCGACCACATGGGACGCCGAGGGCTTGCTGATCTTGGCGCGTCCGCGGCCGCAGACGGCGAGTTGTCCGGGTTGCGGAACTGTCACCTATCGGGTCCACAGCCGCTACGAGCGGCGGCTAGCGGACCTCCCGATGAGCGGACGACGGGTTCGAATCGTGTTGACCGCTCGCCGCTTTCGCTGTGGCGTCGTGACATGCGCCCGCCAGATCTTCGCCGAGCGCTTTGATCCCGACGTACTCGTACCCTGGTCCCGTCGGACTGGCAGGCTTGATCATATCGTCCATCATCTCGCGCTGGCTTTGGGCGGACGGCCGGCCGCGAGCTTTGCCCGCAGGCTGATGCTGCCGGTGAGCAACGACACCTTGCTGCGCGTGGTCAGACGGCGCGGCGCTCGCGGCTTCATCCCGCCGACCGTCATCGGGATCGATGATTGGGCGTGGCGGCGCAATCAGCGCTACGGCACGATCATCTGCGACCTGGAGCGGCGCCGGACGATCGCCTTGCTGCCGGACCGGGAACCTGCGACCGCCCAGGCTTGGCTCCTGGATCAGAGGCAGATCAAGGTCGTCGCCCGGGACCGAGGCGGCGGCTACGCCCTAGCCGCCGCGAAGGCGCTGCCGAAGGCGACCCAGGTCGCGGATCGTTGGCATCTGATGGAAAACGCCAGCCGCGCCTTTCTCGATGCAGTCCGCAAGTCCATGCGTCAGATCCGCGCCGTAGTCGGCGCAGCGACAATCAACCCCGCCCTGCTGACCGCCGCCGAGCGCCTTCAGTACGAGGGCTATCTCGCGCGGGAGGAAACCAATACGGCGGTGCTCGATCTGTCGAAGCAAGGCGCGGCCATCAAGGAGATCGTCCGCCGAACTGGCTATAGCCGCGGGCTGGTACGAAGGATTCTGCGCGGTCAGCGGAGCGACGTATTCCGGGTTCGGGAAAGCTCTCTCGAGCTCTACCTCCCCTGGCTGGACGCCCAGTGGGCCGCTGGCCGACGTAATGGGGCCGAGTTATGGAGGGACCTCAAAGCCCGGGGCTTCCGCGGCGGCCTTCGCACCGTGACGGAGTGGGTTACCCGTCGCCGGCGCGCCGATATGATGGACGGCGAGGCGCTAAGCCGGGCGCCGGCAGCGCGGACCATCGCGCGTCTGTTGACGATCAGCCGCGACAACCTGTCGAAGGCCGAGACCGTCACGGTCGCAGCGATCGAGGGAGGCGTCCCGCTCCTGGTGGAGGCCCGCGAGATCATCGCCTCGTTCCAGGGCATGGTCCGACGACGGGCGCTTGCTGAGTTGGATGCCTGGGTCGAACGGGCCCGTTCCAGCTTGGTCGCCTCCTTCGCCAATGGAGTCGTGAAGGATTACGCTGCGGTGCAGGCGGCGATCTTCTTGCCGTGGTCCAACGGCCAAACGGAGGGCCAGATCACGAAGCTCAAGCTCGTGAAGCGCCAGATGTACGGCCAGGGAAAGATCGCCCTACTCCAGGCCCGCGTCGTCGGTGCTAGCTGGCATGCTTCAGCACCAAAATTGCGTCAGAGCCCAATTTTGCACGCCGGTTCACAAACATGACGAACTCCCCCGAAACCAAAGAGCCTTCATGCCCTCGCAGTCATTACCGAATAGTTTGCGACAGAACCCTCGGCGAAGCCTACTCATTCACGTTGTCGAGGCCGATGCTCATCGAAACCGCAACGAGAGCGGCGATCGCAAGGATGATCTGGACGCCCGAAACAGCGGCGACAAGGGGAGAGCTGGTATACTGGACGAGCGCCAGAAGCTCGACTGGAAGAGGCCGGTCGTGGAAGCCGTGCGTGAAGATCGCGACCGAGAGGTTGTCAAAGCCCTCGACAAAAGTGAAGACCGCGCCTGCTAGGATCGCCGGCATGAGAAGGGGAAGCGTCACAGTCCTGAGGCTCTGGAACGGCGTCGCGCGGAGGTTCGCCGCCGCCTCATCAAGCGCGGTGTCGAGCCTCATGAGCCGGCTCTGCACGGTCCGCACCATCACCGCGAGGATGAAGACGGTGATCGAGATCGATTGAAGCCAGATCGATGGGGTGACGCCCACGAGCGCGCCCGCGAAGAGGACGGCGACCCCGAGGACGATCCCCGGCACCATGTGCGGCACGAGGACGAAGACGGACAGCGCGGTCGTGCCCCGGAAGCGGCCCCGGACGCAGGCGAGTGCTGTCGGAACGCCGAGCACGATGCAGAGGAGCGTCACCGTCAGCCCGACCTGGAGGCTGTTCAGCATCGCGTCCACCAGTTCGCCCTGCTCGAAGACCTCGGCATACCAGCGTAACGTAAAGCCCTCGGGCGGGAAGCTCACGTAGGCGCGGGTGTCAAAAGAGATCATCACTACAATGAGCGATGGCGCCACGAGCAGGACGAGTGAGAAGACCGCGACCGCGAAGATCAGGCCGAGGCCGAGCGCGTCGGATAGGGGCAGGTGACGGATGCGTCTCATGCGTCCCGGCCCCTTGTCCAGCGCGTGAAATGGTTCGTCGCGAGGGCGATGGCGACGAGGACGATCAGGCAGGTCACCATCAGGATGAGCGAACTGACCGACCCTTTGCTCCATTCGAGCGAGTAGACGACCTGCTCGTAGATCATGGTCGCGGCGTTGAGGTAGTTGCCACCTCCAAGGAGCTGGGGCACCACAAAGGTCGTATAGCTGAGCGTGAAGACGAGCGCCGCCCCAGTGCCGATCCCCGGTACACTGAGGGGCAGGATCACCGTCCTGAGCGTGCCGAGCCGAGAGGCGCCGAGGTTCTCGGACGCCTCGACGAGACGGCTGTCGTGCCGGCTCATCACTGCTATGAGGGGCAGGATCATAACGGGGAGATGTATCTGGACCATGCCGATCAGGACCGCCCAGTGGGTGTTCATGATCCGGATCGGCTGGTCGATCATCCCGAGCCCCATCAGCGTCGAGTTCACCACGCCCCGCCCTCCGAGTATCACGAGCCAGGCATATGTCCGGACGATGCCGCTGGTCAGAAGCGGCGCGATGGTCAGGACAAGGATCAGCCGTTTCGTCCAGCGTCCGCCGACGAGGAACAGATAGGCGACCGGATAGCCGAAGACGAGGCAGAGCGCAGTGGTAGAGAGCGCGAGCGTAAGCGAGCGCTGGAAAGTCGTCCAGTAGAGCGGATCGGTGAGCGCATTCCGCAGGTGATCGAGCGAGAAGGTCTGCGAGGCGATCTCGCCCCGCGACACCACGATGTCCGAGAAGCCGAGCGAGAGGAGGATGACAAAGGGGATCACCGCGACGACGGTCAGGACGATGATCGCCGGGACCGCCGGCCAGATCCCTCGCCCCGAGAGAAGAGCGTCGATCAGCCTCTCGCCGAGGCCCGGGCGCGCGATGGGCCGGAGGATTGCTGCATAAGACATCAGTGCGGGTAGACCGCGCAGAGCGCCGGATCGACGATGCGGATCGAGACGGGAGCGCCGTCGGCGACGGGGCGGTCGATGCTCTGGCGCATGGCCGCGACCTTGATCGTCGCACCGTCCGCCATGTCGACGTGATACTCGACGAGAGGGCCGATGGAGCGGTGAAAGGCCACCCTGCCCCGCCACGGCCCGGCGTCGCCCACCTCTAGCCTGAGGTTGTGCGGCCGGGCCATGAGGCGGACATCGCCCGTGAGGGTCGTGACGGCGGACTGGCCGTCGGGAAGGCGGACCGCGCCCGCTTCGGCCCGCGCGGCCCAGAAATTCGAGGTACCGATGAAGTCGGCCACATAGGCGGTGGCCGGGCGGTCAAAGATCTCGTCGGGAGGTGCCACCTGTTCGATCCGGCCGGCGCGCATCACGGCGATCCTGTCGCTCATGGTCAGCGCCTCTTCCTGGTCATGGGTCACGAAGATCGAGGTCAGGCCCAGACGCTTGATCAGCTGGCGGAGCTCAACCTGCATCGTGCCCCTGAGCTTGGCGTCGAGCGCGTTGAAGGGCTCGTCGAGAAGCAGGACGCGCGGCTCCATCACAAGGACGCGGGCCATTGCAACGCGCTGCTGCTGGCCGCCGGAGAGCTGCGCAGGATAGCGGTTCTCGAAGCCGGTGAGGGAAACCGTTTCGAGGGCGGCGGCGACACGCGCCTCGGATTCGGCGCGCGGCAGACCGCGCATCCTAAGCGCGTAGCCCACATTCCGCTCGACGGTCAGGTGCGGGAAAAGTGCATAGCTCTGGAAGACAACGCCGACGGGGCGGTGGTTCACGGGAACGCGGGCCATTTCTTGGCCGTCGATCTCAATCGTGCCGCCGTCCGCCTCCCAGAAGCCCGCGATGGCGCGCAGAAGCGTGGTCTTGCCGCAGCCCGAAGGACCGAGGAGCGTTACGATCTCTCCCTCGGCCACTTCGAGCGAGCAGTCCTCGAGCACCTTAAAGGTACCAAAATACTTGCTTACGGCCCCGATGCGAAGCACCGGGGCCGCGGTAGCGATTTTCGTCGCCGGACCGGGACGTCCCTGCATCATCCGGCGAACATTCGGTCAAACGTCTCCACCGTATTGCCTCGGAGCGGCGCGAAGGACGGCCAGTCGAGCGATGTCGTTTCGGCAAGCTCCTCGGGCGTCGAGGGCACGTAGGGCGCAGCGTCGGCCGAAACCTCGATCCCTTGGACAACGGTGCCGAAGTAGATCGGCGCGCTGCCCGCCATCATCTGGATGTCCTGCGTCAGCAGGATGTCAGCGAATTCGTGCACCAGATCGGCTGTGCCATCGGCGGTGTTCACGAACTGGACGATGTTCGTCGGCAGCATGAGCGGTCCCGGGCCCTTGATCTTGACGTAGCCGATGGGAAGGCCGGCCGACGCCGCCAGCGCCGAGTTGACGTGCCAGAGCGGCGCAAGATCGACCTCGCCACGCTCGATCATCTGCTGGAGAAGAGGCGGGCTCCGGCCCACGAGCGGCTCGAGTTCGAGCCATTTCTCCAGCGCGAAGGTCATGTCGTTCTGCGGACGCCCGAAGGCCTCACAAGTCGCGGCGAGCACGCCGAGGCCGAGATTCGACTGCGGACGGCACATGCCGATGCGGCCGTTGTATTCCCCGCTCCAGAGTTCTTCCCACGTGGTCGGCGGCGCGGTGATTTTGGAGGTGTCGTAAGCGATGCCGATACCCTCAAACCAGATTGGTTGGCCCACATCGTAGCCGTACGGCATGAACTTAGGATCGACGCTCTGCGAGTTCGGGATTTTCGAGAAGTCGAGCGGCACGAGCACGTCCTCGGCCAAGGCGTTGATGATCGCGGGCGAGCCCATGACAGCAAGGTCGTAGGGCGAGTTGCCACGCGCGGCCTTGATCTGGGCCAGCGCCTCGGCCGAGAGCCCGCCGATGACCTGAAGGGTCACGCCGGGATTGCGGCGGCCGAGCTCTTCGCCGGCAGCGATCAGCGGGGCGTCTGAATCGTTGCCGTAGCCCACCATGACGAGTTCACGCGTCTGCGCGCGCAGAATCGTGGGTGCGGACAGCGTCGTGGTCGCGGCGAGCCCGCCCAAGACGGTGCGTCGGGTAAGTTTCATCGGATACTCCCTGTGCAGCGGTTTCGCGACGGGGTGTGGCCCCCGACCGGCCCAGTCATACTTTCATTTCTATTTTTTACGAAGCTTTTCGCAAAAAACGGCATCGGTCAAGCGGGGAATGCTCGACTCCTGCGCAGACTCCGGCGGGGGCGCATAAATTTTCGGCGGAAGCGTCATCAGGCGAGGATGACATCGAGCCCCGCGGCCCGGAGCGCAGCCACGTCTGCAGGCTCGGCATCGGAATCCGTAACCAGCGCCGAGACCTCGGCGACCGACGCGATTCGCGCCCCGGCGACGTGTCCAATCTTGCCGTGATCGCCCAGCATGACCGACCTGCGCGCGGCCGAGAGCATGGCACGCTTGATCTCGACCTCTTCGAAATGAGCGTTGGTGAACCCCCTTTCGACGTCGATCCCGGCACAGCAGAGATAGGCGCAGTCAGCGTTGATCTGGCCAAGGAGAAGCGCGGCGAAGGGCGAGATCAGCGAGCGCGAGCGCGGATTGCGGCCCGTCTTCTTGACCGTGCCACCGGTCACCATGACGGTCACCCCAGCATGGTTCTCCAGTGAAATCGCTATATCCAGGCTGTTAGTGATGACGACCACGTCGCGCAGATTCTGCGGAAGCGCCTGCGCCATAGCGCGCGTCGTCGTCCCCGCGTCGAGGATGATCGTCTCGCCATCGCGAACCATCCGCGCAACCATGGCGCCGATGCGCTCCTTCTCGTCAGCGAAGCTCTGGCTCGGCAACTCGAGGGGCCTGACGAAGCGCGCGGGCTGGACCGAGGTCGCGCCGCCCCGGATACGACGAAGGAGCATCCGCCGCTCGAGCGCGTCGAGGTCGGAGCGGATCGTGACGGCCGAGACGCAGAGTTCGTCGGCCAGACGCACGACCTCGACGATCCTGTCCCGCCGCAGAATTTCGAGGATGCGCTCGTGGCGGGGATTGAGCTGCGACGGGGCGACGGCTTCGATCATGACGGCCTTACGAAGTGCTCTTGCGTTTTGCTTCTATCTGACGAATATCGAAAGTCACGACAGTTTGCCAGCGCAACGGTCGCAGATTAGGACATGGATCATGGGAAAGGGAATGCGTCGTGGGCATTGAGCATCGCTTGCAGGAAATACGCCGCGAATCGTCGACGGACGCGCCAGGCGATCCGGAACGTTTTCGCCGCGTGGCGCTGACCGAGACCGAGATGATGTCCCAGGGCGACGCTATCCGCGCCACGCTCGAGGCGAACGCCCGCCCACTCGCCAAGATCGCCGCCGATCTGAAGGACCGGCCGATCCGCCGCATCGCCACGGTCGGCTGCGGCGACAGCTGGATCTCGGGCTACGGAGTTCGGCACGTGGTCGAACGGATGCTCGGCGCGGTCTGTGAACCCTGCGAGGCCTTCGACTTCGCGACCTACGGGCTAGACGTGGTCGACGGCGAAACGGTGGTGATTGGGCTGAGTTCGAGCGGCAAGACCGAGCCGGTGATAGGCGGGCTGAAGGGCTCGACCGAGCGCGGCGCCTACGCGATCGGGCTCTCGAACACACTGGGCTCGCCCCTGATGGAAGAGTTTCCCGGCGCGCTTCACATCCGCGCCACGCGTGGCGGCTGGCCGACCCAGTCGAGCACGGCGGCCATGGCGCTGAAGCTTGCACTGACCGCTGCCGTGGCCGAGGCGCAGGGCAAAGACGCCTCGTCCCTCCGCGCGGCGCTCGACACGCTGCCCGACGTGGTGGACAGTGTGGCGCGGAGTTTTTACGAGCCGGCCCGCGAGGTGGCGCGGCGCCTTGCCCGGGCGGATCTCGTCCTTCTCGCCGGGGCCGGACCACATTACGCGCCCGCCGCTTTCGGCGCGGCGAAGCTAAAGGAGCTTGCTCCGATTCACGCCATCGCCTTCCCGCTGGAGGAATACCATCACTACCGCACGCAGAAGGCGGGCGATCCGATGTTCCTGATCGCGCCGGACGAGGCAAGCCACGGGCGCGCGTTGGAGACCGCGATCATGAGCGTCGGGAGTGAAGGCACTTGCATCGCGCTCGTCCCCGAGGGTGAGACCGAGATCTCCGAAGTCGCGGACGTGGCGTGGCACCTGCCAGCCGTCGCGTGGGAGACGGCAGCCATCGTCTACAGCGTGCCCCTGCACCTCTTCGGTTACCACGCTGCGGTCGAGCGCGACGCGATCGGACTGGGCGCCCCCCGTCTCGGAGACTGAGGTGACCCCCGAGCTGGTCACGGTTGGGGGACTAACGGTCGACAACGTCATCGCTGCGGACGGCACGGTGGCGCTGGAGCAGGCGGGCGGCAATGGCGCCTACTCGGCCGTTGGCGGGCTGATGTGGACGGAGCGGGTGGGACTCGTCAGCTGCGCGGTCTCGACCTACCCGCGCCGTACGCTGGACCGGCTGAGGACGCACGGCGTTGACCTTGGCGGGGTGGTGTGGTCGGACGAGCGTCTATCTACCTGCCACTGGTTCATCTACGACACCAAGGGTCGGCGCGACGAGAGTCTTTCGAGTCCACCCGAGGCGCTGGCCGAGGCGGGTCTTCCGACCGACAAGCTGACCGCGAACGAAGTCGCGCGCTGGCGCACCATGCTGATGGCGCGCCACGTCCCCAACGAGATTAGCTACTCAAGTTTCCGAGATCGCCATCCGCTGAAGCCTGCGCAGGTTCCCGAGGTCTGGCGCAATGCGAAGGGAGTCCACCTCGCACCAAGCCAGCCCGACGTCATGCTGGCGATGCTGGATCATTTCGGACCTGGCGGCGCGATGTTCACCGCCGACCCGGGAGGACATCTTTCCCTGAGGCCGCTGGACGAGATCGCTCCGATCCTCGCCCGCCTCGATGCCTTCCTTCCGAGCGAGGTAGAACTGCGCGCGATGGTGCCCGGTGCGGGGTTGTCCGATGCGCTGGCTGCTATCGCGGGCCGGTCCGCTGGCGCGGTCATGGTTAAGCTCGGCCCCGAGGGCGTCCTCGTCTGGGACCGCGCCGGGTCGCGCGCCATTCCGGTTGCTGCCGAGCCAACCCGGACGCTCGACCCGACGGGTGCCGGCGACAGCTTCTGTGGAGGCGTCCTCGCTGGGCTCGTCGAGACTGGCGACCCGCTGATCGCCGCGCGCTACGGCGCGATTTCGGCCTCGCGCATCGTGGCCTGCTTCGGAGCCGACGGCGCCTTGCCAGCGGACCGCGCCGCTGCACGCGCCGCTCTTGCCAAGGAGACCGCCCCATGCCGCTGACGTTGTTCGAAGCCGGCCCGCCGGTGATCGCCGCGCTGCACCTGCCGGATTTCGCGCTGTCCCGACACCGATCGGTCGCGTGGTACGAGGATTATTCGGTGGGGAACGCCCGCGTCTTCGCCGAGGCGGGCATTCCCTGGATCAAGCTTCAAGACCAGACGCGCACAGCAGGACCAGCGGCGCCTGACACGCTGACCGTGTTGGCGGCCCTCGCCCAACTGATCAGGTCGGAGCTGCCGGACCTCGGCCTCGGAATCATCATCGAGGCGCACGATCCCGTCGCGGCGCTGTCCGTCGCCCATGCCTCGGGCGCTAACTTCGTCCGGCTCAAGGTCTTCGTGGGCGGCGCCATGACCGCCGAAGGACCGCGCTACGCCCTCGGCGCCGCGGCCGTCGCCTACCGCGCGTCGCTCGGACGGCCCGACATCGCCATCCTCGCCGACGTCCACGACCGCACGGCGCGGCCCCTGTCGGACGAGCCGCAGTCCTTCGCGGCGAACTGGGCGGCGAAAGCGGGGGCGGACGGGCTGATCATCACCGGGTCGAGCTTCGCGGATTCGCTGACGAGGATCGCTGCCGTCCGCGAGACGGGCGTCAGGCGCCCGATCCTGATTGGCGGAGGCGTGACCGACGACAACGTAGGGGAGGCGCTTCGGGTGAGCGACGGCGTAATCGTGTCGAGCGCACTGATGCGGACGGGCATCGAAGCGGACGACCCGCTTAGGTGGGACACCGACCTCTGCCGGCGCTTCATGGACAAAGCGAGGTCCGCGTGAGCCGCCGCGACTTCGACGGGTACCGCCGCGGGGCGCCCGACATACATTGGCCGGAAGGCGCGCAGCTGGCGGTCTCGGTCGTCGTCAACATCGAGGAAGGCGCGGAGCTGTCCCTCGGGGACAACGACGAGCGGAACGAGCACATCTACGAGGCTGTCGAGCGAGTCGATGGCGCCCCCGACCTCTGCATGGAAAGCCATTTCGAGTATGGGCCACGCGCCGGCTGGCCGCGCATTCGCGGCGCGCTCGCCGAGAGGGGAGTCCGCGCGACGCTGAACGCCTGCGGACGGGCCATCGAGCGGACGCCCTGGATCGCCGCCGAAGCGGTGGCGGACGGACACGAGGTCGCCGCCCACGGCTGGCGTTGGGAGAGGCACGTCCACATGGACGAAACCACCGAACGGCGCGCCATCGCCCACGTGGTCGCGACCATTGCGGAAGCCGCCGGCACCCCGCCCCTAGGCTGGCATACGCGATCGGCAGCCTCGATCCGGACGCGCGATCTTCTCGTCAAGCAGGGTGGGTTCCTCTACGACAGCAACGCCTACAACGACGACTTGCCCTACACAGTCGAGACCGAGGCAGGTCCGCATGTCGTCCTGCCCTATGCGTTCGACACAAACGACATGCGCTTTCACAACGGCGGCGGGTTCATCTTCGGGGACGATTTCGCCCGCTACTGCATCGATGCCTTCGACCGACTTCACGCCGAGGGAGCGACAGCGCCCCGGATGCTGTCGATCGGCCTTCACACGCGGATTATAGGTCGTCCTGGCCGGATCGGAGGCCTCGAGGCGTTCCTCGACCACGCGCTCGGGAAGGGGGGCGTCTGGTTCGCCACCCGCGCCGAAATCGCGCGGGCGTGGCGGTCGGGGCAGGGTCTGCCCGAGTGGACTCCCCGCCCCTGCCCGACCGACTTCTCGGATACGGCCCCATGATCCGGGACCTCGTTGGATACGGGGGCCAGTGGCCGGAGTTCTGCTGGCCAAACGGGGCTCGGCTGGCCGTCTCTGTCGTGGTAAACTTCGAGGAGGGCGCTGAGCGGCAGGATCTCGACGGCGATCCTCAGAACGAAAAGATTGGCGAGGTGATCTCGGTCGTTCCCGAAGGCCGTCCCGACCCTGGGCAGGCACAGATCTTCGCCTACGGGACGCGTGCCGGCGCGTGGCGAATGAAGGAGGCGCTGGCGCGGCATCGAATTCCGGCAACACTCTTCGTCTGCGGCCGAGCGGCTGAACGCGCGGCACCGGTCCTCTCCGCGCTCGCACAAGACGGCCACGAGCCCGCCTGCCACGGCTGGGTTTGGCGGCCGCACGCGGACTACGACAGCCGTGAGGAGGAGGCAGCCGATCTCGACCGCGCGGCAGAGGCGATCCGGGCCGCGACTGGCGAGACACCTAGAGGCTTCTTCTGTCGGGGCGCCGAGAGTTCCTGGACCCGCGAACTTCTGGCCGAACGAGGTTACGTCTACACCTCGAACGGCTTCGACGATGATCTGCCCTACCACGATCCTTCGGGCCTTCTGGTCGTGCCCTACGCGCTCGACACCAACGACATGAAGTTCTTTCACCCGAATGGCTTTGTGTGCCCGAACGAGATGGTCGAGTATGTGGTAGGAGCCCTCGATGTTCTCGGCCGCGAAGCTGACGCGGGCCTGCCGCGGCTTCTCAACATAGGCTTCCACCTCCGCATCGTGGGACGACCGGGGCGCTTCTCGGCCTTCGAGATGATTCTCGACGAACTCGACAGGCGGCGTGAGCGGCTCTGGCTGGCGACACGGATCGACATCGCGCGGGCCTTCGTCGAGGCGGTGTCGTGAGGATCGCCCTCATCAATCCGAACACCTCATCCGAGACGACACGGATGATGCTCTCGATCGCCAGCGAAGTTGCCGGAACCGATGCAGAAGTGCTCGGCTACACTGCCGGTTTCGGCGCGCCGCTTATCACGACGCCCATGGCGCTGGACCGGGCGGTAGACGCTGTCGCGGCGCTGGCGGGAGACCTCGACCAGGCCGATGCGGTGATTGTCGCGGCCTTCGGTGACCCGGGGCTCGACTCGTTGCGCTCGAAACTGTCAGTGCCGGTCACGGGGATAGCCGAGGCGGCCATGGCTGAGGCAGCACATGGCGGACGCCGCTTCGCGGTGGTGACCACGACGCCGGAGTTGCGAGGGCGCATCGCCGCTACCGCAGCCCGTCAGGGTCATGAGACGTTTGCAGGGACCTGGACGACTGAGGGCGATGCGGTCACACTGACCGCGGACGCTCCCGCCCTCGAAGCAAGTCTTGCCAACGCTATCCAGAGAGCCGTGCGGGAGGGCGGAGCCGAGGCCGTTGTGATCGGTGGGGGACCGCTCGCCCTGGCGGCGCGCACCCTCGCCGCGACGTTCGCAGCTCCGCTGATCGAACCTGTGCCCGCGGCAGTGCGGCTATCACTCAAACGGATTAGATCAGACGGAAACACATGAGTACACGTCTCATCATCGCGGAATGGGTCGTGACCGGTTACGATCAGGACGGGTGGCCGGAGATTCTTGAGGATTCGGCTGTTCTCGTCGAGGGCGACAGCATCGCCGCGCTTGGCCCAGCAGACGCCCTTCGCCGGGCCAACCCTGGTGCAATTGAAATCGGTGGGCGAGGCCGCGTCGCGATACCCGGGCTTGTAAATGCGCATCATCATGTCGGGCTGACGCCCTTCCAGCTTGGCGCGCGCGATCAGCCGTTGGAGCTGTGGTTTCCGGAGCGCCTTGCAATGCGCAACGTCGATTCCCGCCTCGACACGCTCTACGCGGCTTTCGAGATGGTGGCCTCGGGCGTGACGACCGTTCAGCACCTTCACAGCCGCGCGCCGGGCGACACCGAAGCGGTCCTCGCCCGAGCCGATGCGATCATTGGCGCCTATGCCGAGCTTGGGATGCGAGCGTCGTATTCCTTCGCGCTCCGTGATCAAAACCGGATGATCTATGCCGCCGACCAAGAGTTCATAGCGCTCTTGCCCGATCATCTTCGTGCGCCGGTCGCGACCTATCTGTCGGGTTTCGCGCTGCCGCTTCGGGACCAGGTCGCCGTTTTCCACTCGCTGCGCGACCGCTGGGCGGATGCGGAGCTGATCGGCATCCAAATAGCGCCTTCGAACCTGCACTGGCTTTCCGACGCCGCGCTCGAAAGCGCCGCGCGCATGGCCGAGGAGACCGGCGCGCCGATGCACATGCACCTGCTCGAGACGCCATACCAGGCCGAGTACGCGCGACGGCGGACGGGCGGATCGGCGCTCGATCACATAGACCGCTTCGGGCTTCTCGGGCCGCAGCTGACCATCGGGCATGGGGTCTGGATGACGCCCGACGACATCGCGCTTCTGGCCGAGCGCGGCGGTTGCCTCTGTCACAACTGCTCGTCCAACCTTAGGCTCAGAAGCGGGACAGCCGACCTCAACGCCTTGCTTGCAAGCGGGGTGCCCGTCGCCCTCGGAATCGACGAAGCCGGGATCAACGACGACCGCGACATGCTGCAGGAGATGCGCCTCGCGCTGACGCTGCACCGTCCGCCAGGACACGCCGCGTCCTGCCCTTCGGCAACACAGATCCTCAGGATGGCGACCGAGCATGGCGCAGCGACCACGCCCTTTGCGGGCCGGATTGGGCGGCTCGCTCCCGGGCTTTTCGCGGATATCGTTCTTCTCGATTGGTCGAAGATAGCCTCGCCATACCAGGATCCAAGGATACCGCTCGTTGACGTCATAGTCAGGAGGGCAAAGGCGGACGCAGTCGAAACCGTCGTGATCGCCGGTGAAACGGTCTACCACGAGGGCGTGTTCCCCAAGGTCGATCGAAATATGGTTTTGCGCGAAATTGCGACGGTGCTTGCAAGGGCCGACACTCCGGAGGAAGCAGCTCAAAAGCGGCTTGCGTCGGAGCTCCTTGCCCCAGTCCGCGACTTCTACAAGGGCTGGCTGTAAGACAGCTCTTCCAATGCCGTTTAGATGCCGACAACGTTGCCATCGGCATCGACGCCGCTCTCGATATGGCAGCCGCCGCAAAGCTCGTGCGGCTCGGCGGCAGGCATGGCCAGGATGGCGGCCTTTTCGGCAAATCGTCTGCATGGTTCATCCCCCCTCACAAGCCGACGCCTAATGTACCAGCTTACCGCGGCAATCTGCTGGCGCGCCGCGCGAAGTGCACGAGCTACTTAGCTAGCTAGCCGTACACCTCCGGTGAGGCTTTCAATTACCCACATCGTCGGCTTGATCCAATGGAGATGCCGAATGTGATGTCGTGCAGGCGGGTCATGCCGCGCCAGACGACCATATTGCCTGGAGGCGGATCATGTTTGCGGGCGAGATAACTCCCAAGCATGGCGATTTGCAACAGATAGGCGGCGAGCGTGGGCCGCTGGAGGCGCGGTCGCATTCGGGATGCGTCGATCCGGTCGAGCGCGGCGATCTCGGCGAAGGTGAGAACGCTGTCGGGCACTGCGTCTGGCTCGGCGCGTGCCGACATGGTGACGAAGAATATGCGCCAGCTGACCACGGCGATGAGGGCGAGGAACTTCGCCAGTCTCTCGGCCGTCTCGAGCCTCGCGTCCTCGGCACGGCAGCCGGATTTCATGACCTTGTGGAACACCTCCGCCTTCCAGCGCAGGGCGTACCAGCCGAGCTTCTCGATTACCGAGGAGAGATCCTCGACCGGCAAGTTGGTGACCAGCTTCCAGTCGATCGGCTCGCGACCGGGCGGCGGATTCTCTTCGAGGGCGTGGATGTAGGTCAGAACCTGCGGACTGTAGCGCTTCTGCTTGCCCACGGGCGGCAAGGTATTGATGGCGGCGAACTTCACCTGCAGCCAGGTCGTCTCGTCCTGATCGACCTTAATGCGATAACGTCCCGCCCAAGGCGCCGCCGCAAGTTGGGCGAAGATGCGATGAGCAGGATCGTGTGGCGCAGCATCGGCAGGCCGCTCCGCCAGCCTGTTCGTCTGCACCCGTACGAGGAAGCTGGTACCAAGATCCTGCGCGGTGCAATAGAGCTCGTAGATGTCGCTCTCCCGGTCACCCACATGCACGCAGCGCTCGGGCGTGCCAACGAGCGCGATGGACTGGCGCAGGTTCTCCAGCCAGCGGTAGCTCTCCTTCGTCTCGATCGGCACGCGCGTGGGATTGATGTGCCGCTTGAGCGCGAGCGTTCCCTTGAATTTCGTACGTGTCCAGAACTTCACCGCCGCCAGACCGAGGGTGTGCCGGTGAGGGTGACGGCCAGGCTCGAATGCATCAGCACCCCGCACAAGGTCAGCATGTTGGGCTGCCCGGCCTTGTAGCGCCCGGAGTTGATTGTCTTGGTGAAGCCGATTTTGCCCGGCTGTGCGCGACTGTAGATGAACTCGGTCGTGTCCTGCAGTATAAGGATCGGACATTCGCTCGCCGCAACGCGCGCCGCGGTCGCGCTGCGCGGCTCCTGAACCCCGGAGAAGTGTCGCCAGGGTGCCAAGCGCAGCAAGATCGACGTGCGGAGCATCCGTGATGCGCCAGCTCGCGCTGACCACCCGGTCGAACATCCACGCCGGAATCTCCAGCCACCGATGCAATGACTGGCCCGAAAGGGTGCAGCGGAAAACCGCTGCGTCCTTCTTCTCGATCACCTCGTGGATAAAGACTTGCCGTCCAGTCCAGGGATGCCATGGGTAAAGAAGCTTGCGCTCAAAACCGGTCCCGTGGGCGTTCCGTCGTCGAGTTGTACAATCGGCGACGCCCGCACTCGACCTTCGCCGGCAGGACACCCGACGAGGTCTATGCTACGGCGCAAATGACGGAGCAGTTGGCGGCATAAAACGAACCCGATCCACCTTAGCCAAGCCGCCAAACTGTCTCACCAGGCGGCACCACCTCTGAGAGTAGCTTAAACCAGCTGGAAATCTGTCCAAGGATCGGGGAGCAGCTCACATCCGCAGGCGAGCAACCTATATGCAAGGACTGCAATGGACTGGTTGATGTGGCTTCACCCATGGCAATCGACAATCTTCATACTCGCAGGTATAATTATGTCCCATGGAGGAACCATGAGCGAGGATACCGAAGCGTCAGACTCTGATGACGGCGAGATTTTCCATCGCCTGCTGGCCCGGCGCGCGTCGCTGACGCCGGATAAGCCGCTTCTTCTGCTGGGCGATGCCTCGCTCACTTATCGCGACGTCGAGCTGCAGTCGAACCGCTACGCCCATGGTCTCGCAAGGCAGGGAGTAACCAAGGGCAACCGGGTTCTCGTGATGATCCCGAGCGGTGTCGATCACATCCTCCTCTGGCTGGCGCTGTGCAAGCTCGGTGCTCTGATGGTGCCGGTCAACGATGCCTATATGGGCAACCTTCTGCGCCATCAGGCAAATGATTCCGGCGCGAAACTGGCTATCGTGTGGAGCCATCATCTCGAGCGGTGGCAGGCGCTTTCGGGCGAGCTTCCGTCGCTGAAGTCTATTGCCGTCTATCCCGAGATCACCGACCAGACTTCGGCTGACGCGCCATGGGAGTTGGTCGCGACCTCCTCTCTGTATTCTGACGACGACAAACCGTTGACGACGACAGTCAGCGCGTCGGACCCAATGGCAATCTTTTACACCTCCGGCACGACTGGGCCCTCCAAGGGCGTGCTCTATTCGTACAGGCAGGCCTACGTCACCGCGCAGGTACCCGCAGAGTGGATCGATGAGAACGACGTCTTCTACATGACCCTTCCGATGTTCCATGTCGGCCTTTCGCAGATGGTGGGTCTCGTGCTGATTGCGGGCGCGACAATGGCCATAAGGGAGAAGTTCAGCGTCAGCTTCTTCTGGGACGACGTTCGCAGATATGGGGCGACGGCCACCATCCTGCTGTCGACCATGCCCAATTTTCTGCTGTCCGCTCCAGCTGGAGCAACCGACCGCGACCACTCTCTGCGCAAGGCGATAGTGATCCCGCTGCCTGCAAATCTGGAAGGGTTCAAGCAGCGCTTCGGTGTCGAGGTCTACACCTTCTACAACATGACCGAAGTGTCCGTGCCTCTCCGGTCGGACCATCAAAGGCTGGCTAACGGCACGTCTTGCGGCCGCCCACGACCAGGAGTCGATGCACGCATCGTGGACGCACTGGACGAGCCCGTCCCGGCAGGCTCATCGGGCGAACTTGTTCTGAGAAGCGATCGGGCCTGGGAGTTCTCGCTCGGTTACTGGCGAAATTCTGAAAAGACGGCCGAGAGCAGGACAAATCTGTGGTTCCATACCGGGGACGTCTTCCGATGCGACGAGGAGGGCAACTTTTACTTCGTTGACCGGCTGAAAGATGCCATCCGACGGCGCGGCGAAAACATCTCGTCCTACGAGGTAGAAGCGGAAATCGAGACCCACCCGGCCGTTCTGGAATCGGCAGCCGTCGCCGTTCCGTCCGATGACGGTGAGGACGAGATCAAGGCCATCATCGCCCTGAGAGACGGGGTGTCGCTGACCGCGGAAGATCTATACGGCTACCTGTCCAACCGGCTGCCGAAATACATGCTGCCGCTGTTCATCGAAATTCACGAGAGCGAACTGCCGAAGACTCCGACCGGCAAGATATTGAAGCAGCAATTGCGCAGTGCCGGCACGGCTACGGCGTCGCGAATGCGCGGCTGAGAAATCCGGGAGGCACGTAATGCAGGACGCGACACGCATCACATGGGAGCTGGAACAGAGGCGGCTAATCGGCGAAGTTCTAGTGGACTACAGCGTCTATGTGGACCGCAACGATCCAGAGACGCTCGTGCAGGCGGTTTTTGCGGAAAACGGCGTATTTGAACTCGGCTCCAGACATGCGGTCGTAGGGCGCGACAACCTGCGGATGATGTTCGCCAAGACGCTCGCAGCCTTCACAAGAACGAGCCACCATCTCTCCAACGTCCGCGTTGTCTTCGACAGCGACACGTCGGCGCAGTCCACCGCTTACGTCTACGCGTGGCATTTGTCCTCCGAAGACGGAAGGCGGATGGAAGTGTGGGGCCGCTACAGTGATCGAATGAAATTGACTGATGTCGGCTGGCGTATCGCCAATCGCAGGTTGACTGTCGTGGGATCTGAGGGCTGGGCCGACCCACCGTTCGAACTGGCGGAGAGATACGACAACCCCGTGAATGCGCCGTCACCAGTCATTGCGCGCATCTGACGCCCGTCAAGCCGCCGGTGCGGCCTCGCGCGCGCCGCCTCACATGAGATGCCTCAGTCGGCAATGGACGTCGCGCTGCCCTGCGCTTCCATCTGCGCCTTGTGTTCCGCCTTCAGCAGATACTTCTGGATCTTGCCGATCGACGTTTTCGGCAGATCATCCCGAAACTCGATGAAGCTCGGAACTTTGAATTTCGCGATATGGTCGGCGCACCAGCCAATCAACTCCGCCTCTTCAAGTTCCGCGCCCTTCTGCAGCACGACGTAGGCTTTCACCGCCTCGTCGCGCAGCCGGTCGAACACGCCGATGACGGCGCTCTCCATCACCTTCGGATGATCGTTGAGCACGCGTTCAACCTCGGTCGCGGCGATGTTTTCCCCGGCCCGCTTGATCACGTCCTTGGAGCGGTCGAAGAAATTGAGGTAGCCGTCCTCGTCGAAATAGCCGTTGTCGCCAGTCAGGAACCAGCCATCGTGCCGGCACTCGGCCGACGCTTCCGGGTTCTTGTAGTAGCCCTGAAACAACGGCTTTCCCGCAATCGCGATGTTTCCGATTTCGCCTCGCGGCACCTCGTTCAGCTCGGCGTCCAGCACCCGTACCTCGTGGCCGGGGAGCGGGAGGCCGATGCAGTGACGTTTGGTCTGCCCGTATACGAGCGGGTTCGCGGTGCAGATGCCGTAAGTCTCCGTCAGACCGTATCCCTCGACTAGCGTGACGTTGAAGCGCCGCTCGAAACTTTCCCACTCCTCGGGCGAGGTTGGCAGTGCGTAGAAGGAGAAACGCACATCATGGTCGGCATCGTCCGGCGACGGCGGCTGCGCCAGCATTGTGCGCAGCATCATCGGCACGATGCTGATGCCGTCGCATTTGTGGCTCCTGACCTGCGACCAGTATCGGGTGGCACTGAACGACTCGAGCAGGACCACCGTGCCACCAACCGTCAGCGTCGGGATGACACCGACAAACTGCGCGTTGACGTGAAACAACGGCAACACGACGCAAATCCTGTCGGTCTGGCGCATCCCCAGGAGCATGGCGACCGAAATTCCGCGCAACACCGAATTGCGATGGTCGAGCACTGCACCCTTTGGACGCGACGTGGTGCCCGAAGTGTAGATGATCTGCGAAGGCATGTCGGGGTCGATTTCAACCTCGATGGCAGCCGTCCTACCTGCGGACAAGATCTCGTCGAACAAGGCGAAGCCTTCGACCGCCTTGTCCGTTCGGGCGAGGATGCGCAACTTCAGTTCTGGAACACGATCTCCTATCCTGCTGAAGGTTTCCCGGAAGCGCTCTTCGAGAACAAGCGCTTTGCTGTCGGAATTCTCCAGCAGATAGGCAAGTTCGTCAGCAGAATAATGCACGTTGACGGGGACCGTCACCGCGCCGATCCGGTTGGTCGCGAACCATGCGACCAGGAATTCGGGGCCGTTGCTGAGCATAACAGCAACATGGTCGCCCACGCCAAAGCCCGCGCCGGCGAGATGAGTGGCCAAGGCTGCAACCTTGTCGGCAATCTCGCGATAGGTGTAGCGGGAAACCGCGCCCTGACTGTCCTCATAGACGAGGAATTCCTTGTCGGGATTGCGGGCGACCTGCAATCCCAGCAGTTCCGGAACGGTCAATTTGCCGCTGGCGTCCATCCTCTTGCTCCTCCTCCCAAGCCGCGCCGTCCTGCGCGGACCTTATCTCTTGCGCGCCGGCGGCATGTGGATTGCGCCGCCATCATGGGCATCGTGCGCGGCTTCGGCCAACGCCTCCGAAAGCGTCGGATGCGCGTGAACCGTGAACATGAGTGCCGACAGGGTCAGTTCCATCTGCACCGCCAGCGTCGCTTCTCCCAAGAGGTTCGACACATCGGGACCGACCATCGTGATGCCCAGTATCTGCTCGTATTCCGCGTCCGCGACGATCTTGACGAAGCCCTCGGCATGTCCGTCCACCAGCGCCTTGCCGTTCGCCGAAAATGGAGAACGACCGACCTTTACGGGGCCTCGGGAGCGTGCCTCCGCCTCGCTCAAACCAACGCTCGCGATTTCCGGATGAGTGTAGACGGCGCGCGGCATGGCAAGCGCCGACATCGCCGGCGCCGGGGTGCCGAGGATGTCGGCGAGCGCACACTCGGCCTGTGCGGTTGCACGATGCGCGAGCAGTGGCCCGCCTGTAGCGTCCCCCACCGCATATACGCCGGGCGCGCTCGTGCGCATCCGCTCGTCGACGACAATCGCCCCATGGCGCGTGTCGACGGAAGCCGCTTCCAGGCCAACCCCGTCGATATTGGGCTTGCGGCCGGTGGCAACCAGAATCATATCCGCTTCGATACGATCATCGCCGGCAGCGCCCTTGAGGTTCAGCTGCAGGCGGGATTTCACCGCCTTGATCTCGTCGACGCGTGTGCCAGTGCGCATTGAGACGCCCTCGCCTTCCAGCACTTTCGCGAGCACCGCCGCGGCTTCCGGATCTTCCTCGGTAAGGATGGTGTCGGCAATCTCGATGATGGTGACCTCGGTTCCGAGATTGGCGAATATCTGTGCGAACTCGACGCCGATAACGCCCCCGCCCATGATCGCGAGCTGCTTCGGGCACTCTTTCAGATCTATCGCGGCATCACTGGTAACGACCCCTTCGCAGTCAATACCCTTCACCTTCGGTATTGCGGGGACCGAACCTGTCGCCAGTACGACAATATCGCCTGATATCTCGCGCCCCGCCTTCTCCAGCCTGACCGCGTTTGCGCTCGACAACACGGCCCGGTCTTGAACATGCGTGATGCGGTTGCGCTTGATCAGAGTCTCGACGCCCTGCACCAGACGATCGACCGCCGCCGACTTCTCGACGCCTAGATTTCCAAACACGTCCTGCTTCAGCTCCACAAATGCTTCGCTGCCGACAAGCTCGAGGTGATGCGGTAGTTCGCGGATCATGCGCGAGTTGTGCAGGAGGCTCTTCGTCGGAATGCAGCCGACGTTCAGGCAGGTGCCACCGAGCGCGTTGTCCTCGACCAGCGTCACCTTCATGCCGTGACGAGCACCGCGTATCGCGGCCGTGTATCCGCCGACGCCGCCTCCGATTACGATCATGTGCCTGGGGTCGCCAGTGCCGCTCATGAACCTGGCCTGTCGTCGGATGGTACGCGGCACTTGCCATCCAGAACCGGCTCGCCCGACTGGTTGCGGCAGACGATGTCGATCTGCCATTTGCCGTCGTCGCCCTGCCCGACAATCTCGGCTTCCACGTGAATCGTATCGCCCGGCTTCGACGGCTGACGGTAGCGAAGCTCGAACTCCGTGCCGAATGGCAGGTCCGGGCGGCCGAGCTGGGAAAGAAGTGCTTTAAAGACGGGCTCAATCGGTATGCAGCCATGCGCGATCGTGCCCCCGAACGGAGACTTTGCTGCGGCCTCGGCATCGACATGGATCGGATTGTAATCACCGGAGATTGCCGCATAGCGGTCGATCATCTCCTGCGTGATCGCGATCTCGGCCCTCGGCAATTTCTCGCCTGCTGTCATCGGCGTCGCAGCAGTCACGGGCACCTCACGCAACGATGGCCGCGAATTTGACGGAGCAGACGAGCTGGCCCGACTGATTCGTTGTCACGAATTCGTACTTCAGGAACTTGCGGCCCTTTCGCTCGAACTTGTCGACGATGGACAACGCGGTCGTCAGTTCGTCGCCTGCGCGCACCGAGTGACCGTGGACGTTCTCGTCGCCCATGCGGATCACGCCGGGCGGGAAGACGTCCGCCTCCCATCCCAGGCGCAGCCCGTAAGTGAGCCCCATGGATGGAGGCGCGATCGCACCACCCGGTGCGTCAGCCCGATAGGCCGGATGATCGTAGCCGAGCAGCCGACAAAATTCGTCGATATCAGCCTGCGTGACAGTGATATGCCCCTCGCAAATCTGTTGCCCCGGTGTCGCGCCCTCATATGTTTTCAGCGCTTCGTGGCTCATCGCAATTCCGCCATCTGCAGTGCCGGGTTTTCGAGATAGGAGCGCAGCAGCGCCCTGAACCTGCCGGCGTCGGCCCCGTCGATCAGCCTGTGATCGAAGGTCATGGAGAGCATCATCATCGGCCGGATCACGATCTCGCCGTCGCGCACCACAGGCTCATCGGTAATCTGCCCGACACCCAGCATTGCCGATTGCGGCGGGTTGAGGATCGGCGTTTCGAAGTCTCCGCCATAGCTGCCGAAATTGCTGACACTGAACGTGCCGTCCCTGAGATCCTCAGCCGAGAGTGAACCGCCTCGCGCCTTGTCGACAAGCGCGCTGCGCTCACTTGCGATCTCGACCAGCGATTTGTGGTTGGCCCTGTGAATGACCGGAACGATCAGCCCGTCAACGAGCGCGACCGCGATGCCAACATTCGCGTCGGACCATTCGACGATCTCGTCGCCGATGATCGCGGCATTGATCCCCGGCATCTGCGACAGCGCGGTCGCGACCGCCTTGACGACGAAATCGGTGTAGGTGACGCGAATTCCGAGATCGGCCTCGCGCGCGACCAGCTCCTCGCGCAGCCTGACCGTCCCGCTCATATCCACACGCGCGAATGCCGTCATCTGGGCGGTGCTCTGCAGGCTCTCCATCATGCGCTTGGCAATTGTCTTGCGCATGCCTTTCAGCGGACGCGAATTGACGGAATCAGTAGCCTTTTCAGAGGGGCGGGCAGGAACAGCGGTCTGGAGATGGCGCTCCACGTCCCGTTTGAGAACGGCGCCTCCGGGTCCGCTTCCTTCGCGCTTCAGCTCTTTTGCATGAAGCCCTGCCTTGTCGGCGATTGCGCGGGCCACCGGAGAGATTAACAGTCGGGCGGACCCCTGCCCTGCCTGCATCGAGACGGGGTTTTTCGGCGGCGCATCTGTCGTTGCGATTCCGCCCGCTTCTTCCGGTTGACTTCCCTCCACCGTAACATCGCCTGCTGAAGGCTTTTCGGCGCTGAGCGCCTGCTCCTTCGTCTCGTGGAGAAATCCAACGACGGAGCCGACGCCATGGACGGAATCGATCTCGGCTGTCCGTTGCAGGAAGCCGTTGCTCTCGGCCTCGATCTCGTTCGAAATCTTGTCGGTTTCGACCGCGTAGAGAACCTCCCCGGCGGCAACCTCGTCCCCGTCGTTCTTCATCCACTCTACGAGCGTGCAGTCGACCATCGTGAGGCCGAGCTTCGGAATGGTTATTTCCTTGGCCATCGCACCGGTCACTTCAGCATGGCGCGGACGGCATCGGCGATAGAGCCCGCATTGGGGTTCAGGTACTCGTCGAAATGCTTGCCGAACGGCGCCGGCGTGAAGGGGGGCGTGAGGCGCTGCACCGGCGCATCCAGGTGAAAGAATGCGCGTTCCATGATCTCAGCCGATACTTCGGAGCCAAAGCCGAACTGCTTCATCGAGGACGTTACGACCAACGCCCGGTTCGTCTTTTCGACCGACGCTACGATCGTATCGATATCCAGGGGGCTGATCGTGCGCGGGTCGATCACCTCAGTCTCGATACCGTCTTTCGCAAGGGTTTCTGCCGCATCGAGCGCGCGCGCGACCATAAGGCCCGTCGCAACGACGGTCACATCGCGTCCCTTACGCTTCACATCAGCCTTGCCGAGCGGAACGAGAAGCTCGCCCTCGTCGATATCTTCCTTGTTTCGATGCAAGGCGAGATGTTCGATGAAGACGACAGGATTGTCATCCCGGATGGCCGCCTTCATCAGGCCCTTTGCATCGCGCGGCGTGGACGGCATCACGACCTTGAGGCCCGGGACGTGCCCGACCCACGATTCGAGCAATTGCGAATGGTGCGGCCCGATACCCATTTCCACGGCCGTGGAAGTCCGAATTACAAGCGGCATCTTGAAGGCGCCGTTGTACATGTAGTGCATCTTCGCGGCCTGATTGCAAATCTGATCCAGGCAGAGACCGAAGAAGTCCATGAACATGATTTCGACGATGGGGCGCTTGCCGGTCATGGCTGCGCCGACACCGAGCCCGACGATGATCTCTTCGCTGATGGGCGTATCGCGAACGCGCATCGGGCCGAATGCATCGAGCAAGCCGCGAGACGCACCGAACGCCCCGCCGGCCGCGCCGACGTCCTCACCTATGAGGACGACATCGTCGTCCCGCTCCATCTCCTCGCGGATGGCATCGATCAGCGCCCAGCAATAATTCTTGGGGGCCATCACGCCACCTCGCCGGGCACATAGACATGATCGTGCGCCGTCTCAGGGGCGGGCGTGTCTGCGGCAAGGGCCATTTCGATCGCCTTGGCGACGTCAGCCTTCATCTGCTCCTCGATAGCGTCCAGCTCGGCCTCCTTGGCCTCGCCGCTCTCGATCAGCTTCTCGCGGAAGCGCCGGAGCGGGCATCGTTCCTGCCATTCCTTCTCTTCATCGCGCGTGCGATATTTTCGTGGGTCACCCTCGAAATGCCCGCCCCAGCGATAGGTCTTCAGTTCGAGCAGGGTGGGACCGCCTCCCTTGCGCGCCCGTTCCACGGCGCGCTCGGCTGCTTCCCGCACCGCCAAGACATCGTTGCCGTCGACGACCTCGCCCTGCATTCCGTATCCTACAGCGCGCTTGGCGACGTCCTTCTCGCCGACCGTGTCGGAGAAGGGCGTCATCTCGGCATAGAGATTGTTTTCGCAGACGAGGACGAGCGGGAGTTTCCACGCAGCGGCGACATTCATAGTCTCGCCGAACGACCCGTTGTTGCTGGCGCCCTCGCCGAAAAAGGCCACGGTGACCGCACCGGTGCCATCCAGCTGCGCGGAATAGGCGGCGCCAGCTGCGATCGGCAGTCCGGCCCCGACGATGCCGTTGCCGCCGAGGATTCCGAGATCCGGATCGGCGGCGTGCATCTCGCCGGCCCGGCCGCCGCAAATGCCGGTTTCCTTGCCGAACATTTCGGCCACCATCGGCTCAAGCGCCATTCCTTTGGCGAGATAATGCCCGCGGCCGCGATGGGTCGAAACGATCTTGTCCTCGTTGGACAAGGGCGCGCACATGCCGACCGCACAGGCTTCCTGACCGAGATAGGAATGTATGTATCCGGGAAACAGGTTTTTCGCGAAGGCTTCATTCAGCTGAAGTTCGCACTGGCGGATCAGTGCCATCCGCTCGAAAAGCTCGATTTTGTCGGTCACCGCCTTGCCTCAGTAGGATTTCGGCAGGCCGCAACCGACCTGAGCAATGAAATTGCGGCTCATCTCGTTGGTGACCGGTGCGAAGATGAGCTGGCGAATATCGCGATAATAGCGCTGCATGTGATATTCCATGGTGAAGCCATAACCCGCGAGAATGCGCATGCCGGTATCGGTCATGCGGAACGCCGTCTCCGACGCGCTCAGCTTCGCCATCGTTGCCGGCAGGGAACAGTCCTGCCCAGAATCCTGCATCCACGCAGCCTTGTAAGTAACCAGCCGCGCCATCTCGATTTCGGTCATCCGGTCGGCAAGCATGTGCTGAAGCGCCTGGAACTGGCCGATCGGCCTGTCGAAAGCCACCCGCTCCTTGGAATACTGAACAGCGTCCTCGAACGCGCCCTGCGCCAGACCGAGGCATGTGGCCGCGACGAAGATACGCTCGTTGTTGAGCGTATCGAGGATGGCGCCCCAGCCGCGCTCGACCTCGCCGACGATCGAGGATTTAGGGACGCGAACGTCCTGGTAGACCACTTCGTAGGAATGCAGGAAGCGCGACCCCAGCTTCTCGATCTTGCTGAAACTGATGCCGGGCGTGTCCTTGTGGACGAGAAAAACGGTCAGGCCCCTTGAAGGCTTCTCGGCATCGCGAGAGGTACGCGCGACCACGAAGATCCACGATGCGATGTTGAGACCCGTCGTGTAGACCTTGGTGCCGTTGATGACGTAGTCGTCGCCGTCTTC
The DNA here is from genome assembly GCA_017643025.1 of Rhizobiaceae bacterium. GTDB lineage: Bacteria > Pseudomonadota > Alphaproteobacteria > Rhizobiales > Rhizobiaceae > RCIO01. Next base: position 21,610 of record JAEPOG010000009.1, on the reverse strand, counting down.
CTTCGCGACGGTCTTCATCGCGCCCAGAATGTCGGTCCCCCCGCCCGGTTCGGTCAGCGACAGGGCGAAGTGCAGTTCGCCGGATGCGAGCTTGGGGAGAAATTCCGCTTTCTGCTCGTCATTTCCGAACCTTTCGAGCGTGACTGCGCCGAAGCAGACATCCAGCCCGTAGGCCAATGCGACTGTCGAGCTGTGGCGGGCGACTTCCTCAAGAATGATTGTCTCTTCCACGACGCCGCCATTGGTGCCCCCGTATTCTTCGGGCAACGTCGCGGCCATGAGGCCGATTTCGGCCATCTTGTCGAGAAGTTCGATCGGTAGTTCGTTCTCCTTATCCCATTTGGCGACCGCGTCCTTCGGCATTTCCCTTTCGACGAACTTGCGCACGAGATCGCGCAACGCCCGCTGATCATTGGAAAAATCGAAATCCATCCCATACTCCTCCCGCCACCCTATGGGGTCGCCCCATCGGATAGATATACCAGTCAGTATGTGGAAATACTAACTGGTATGAGCGATGCAAGTCAATTGTGTTTTGCCGCGCCAGCAAGCCGGGAATAACTGGAAAACGAGTGGGCGTGCAGCTGCAGCTGGCCGCGCCGGTGCTTACCGCAAATTTGCCGCTGCTGGACCGAGCCCAGCGGAGACTGTCCTGTCCCTGATTTCATCGGCTCGTGCGGGCGCGACGCCCACAGACTGGAGCACATGTTGGAGCATTTGCCGGGCGATCGCTTCCTTCGCTATAGGACCGGGGTCCTGGTACCATGCGAAGGTGTAGCTAATCATTCCGGCGACGACCTGACTGGCGATCGTGGTGTTTTCGAAATGAAAGTCGCCGGCTTCCTGGCCTTCCCTGAGGATCTTGCGTAAAGCCACATCGATCTTCCGGCGCATGATGAAAATATCTTCGTTGACGTCGTCGGGAAGATTGAGTTGCTCACGGAAGTAGATCGAGACGAATTTGTAACGGTCGAGAATGAGAGCCGTAAAGTTCCGAACAAAATCCGCCAGCTTGGGGATTGGATCTGCCTCGAGATTGGCGGCATCCTCCGTGACCTCCAAAGCTTCCAGCATCGTGCGGCGACAAATCTCCACGAGCAGATCAATCTTGCGCTTGAAGTGATAGTAGACAAACGGCTTGGTAGCGCCGAGTTGCTGCGCAATCGCGTCGACGTTGGTCGGCAGGTAGCCGTTCTCATAAAACAACGCGACCGCTTCCTGCAGAATCCGCTCCTGCTTGATCGCGAAAATGTCGTCACGGAGAGCTGTTCCGTTTCTGCGCGATTTGTTCATAAGCCTCGTGATTACCTGTAATCGATCGTGTTGCACTAAGATCGGGCGGATAATGCACCTGATAACGAAAAACATTCCGGCGCCCAAAATGTATTACGCATTAGTATTAGAAAATACCAGAAGCAATTGGGATCTGCGCCACTTGCTCATCGCGCTCGCTTGCCGCCTTCCACAGGCAGCGCCACTCCCGTGATGAACGAGGCAGCGTCGGAGCAGAGGAACACCACCACGGCGAAACGAGCCTGGGCAAATCGCATTCACGCGGACGTTCTGATCGGCATTTGCATGGGCGGCAGATTTTGTCAGTCCCACGATACCGTGTTTTGAGGCGGTATAGGCCGGCACGATATCGACGCCGCCCAATGATGCTGTGGAACCTACATTCACGATCGCGCCGCCGCCACACCGAAGAAGCTCGGATATCTCGGCCTTCATTGAAAGAAAAACTCCGTCGAGATTGACGGAGAGGACACGACGCCATTCAACGACCGGGTAGTCGCCAGCCGAAGCCTGGAGACCTCCGACGCCGGCATCGTTGACGGCGCAGTCGAGGCCGCCAAAGGCTTGCGTTCTCGCTGCTGCAACGTGTGCAACGCCGTCGGGATCGCTTACGTCGCAGGTGGGTTCAACGATTTCGGCCTTAAGGGATCGCAGTTCGTCTGCCGTGTTTGCAAGCTGTTCGCCGTCGACATCACACAAGACCAGCCTGTCGACACGATCGGCCATTGCGATCGCTATCGCGCGCGCCAGTCCGGCTGCCGCTCCGGTAATCAGGCTGACGCGCGAATGCGTCATGCAGGTCTAACGCCCCAACCCAACACAATGCGCCCTTGCTACAACGTCGGATCGACGATCAGCTTGCCGAAAACCTGCCGGTCGCGAAGCATTTGCTGAGCTCTAGGAATGTCGTTCAATGGCACGATCTCCTGAACCACCTGCCGCATGTCCGACTTGTCGGCGAGCGCCATGATGTCGAGAAAATCCTGCTTCGTTCCAGCGAAGGAGCCGATCAGCGTCTGCTCCTTCACGAAGAGGTGCCAGAGATTTATACCGACTTCGAAACCTGAATGCCCGCCGCATGTGACCAGCCGGCCGCCGCGGGCCAGCGCCTGCAAGCTGCCGGCCCACGTCGCTTCGCCGACATGCTCGAACACGACATCGACGCCGCGTCCGCCGGTAAAGCCGCGCGCGGTTTTTGCCCAGCCATCCTCCCTGTGATTGACCGCAAAATCGGCGCCGAGTTCTAGCGCATGCTGCAATTTCTCTTCGCTGCCAGCCGTGGCGATGACCCTCGCACCGGCGAGCTTCGCAATCTGGATGCCGAGCACACCAATGCCCGAGCCCGCCGCAATGATCAGCACGTCCTCTCCAACCCTAAGGTCAGCCCGCCGTCTCAGCATGTGCCAGGCGGTCGGCCCCGTAACGGCAATGGCCGCGGCCTCGGCATAGCTGAGGCTCTTGGGCAGGCGGAAGAGCTGTCTGGCCGGCACGGTGGCATACTCGGCGTAGCCGCCGTGGGTTTGCACTCCAAACACCCTGCTGGTGTGACACATATTCGTATCGCCGCGATGGCAGGCCGCGCATTTGCCACAGGTGATGATCGGGTCCACGACCACGGCGTCGCCCGCTGCCCAATCCCCCACATCGTCTGCAACGGCGACGATGTCGCCGGCGACCTCAGTGCCCGAAATGTGCGGCAGTGGAACCTCGGCCGGCGTCTCGCCATCGCGCGTCAGCAGGTCCACCTGGTTCAGACCGCATGCCTTGACGGCAATCAGAACCTCGCCCGGCCCCGGCTGCGGGATCGGAACGTCGTCATCTAGCCGAAGTTCGGCACTCCCACCCGAGCCCTCGTGCAGACGCATGGCGCGCATGGTCGTGGCTATCGTGTTCACTTGCGTGCCCCCGTTGTCCTGGCAAGATATGCGCTCTTCTTCTGCGCGAATTCGTCCGACTGGAAATTCAGCCCATTGGCGATGGCTTCCATATGAAGCTGCGGTCTCAACTCGCTCCGCTCGCCGCTTCTAAGAATGACCTTCATCATCTTGAGCGCGTCGGTGCCCATATCGCCGATCTGGTTCGCAAGCGCTTCCATGCGTGACGCCAGTGCCTCCGCGTCGTCGACGATTTCATTGACGAGCCCCCAGTTCAGCGCCGTCTCGGCATCGACCCGTTCGCCAAGCACCGCCATCTGGATGGCGCGGGACGGACCGACGAGCCGCTGGATCATCCAGCTGAGACCGAAATCCTGGATGACATCGAGCTTCAACGGCACCATCCAGAACTGCGCTGTGCGGACACTGATGCGAAGGTCGCATGCCATCGCCAGTCCCAATCCGCCGCCGCCACAGGCGTGACCGTTGAGCGCTGCAACCGTCAGAATATCCTGTTCGAAAATCGCGGTGATGACTTCATGCTGCCAGTCGAGCAGCCTAGATCCCGAATAGACTGATTTGTCCTCAACGTGTTCCATGAAGAAAGGTGTGTCGAGATCGACTCCGGCGGAAAACACGCGTCCGGTTCCTTCCAGAAATAGTGCGTTGACGCCAGGCGCGCGCCTGACCTTGGCGAGCGCATCCAGAAGCTCCTCGAGCATTGCGGGATTGAGTGCATTCAGCTTGTCAGGCCGGTCGAGGGTAATCCGTGCGATCGGCCCGCCAATATCCAACGCGATCGTGTCATATTCGCTATTGTGCACTGGGTTCATTGTTTTTCTCCATTGCAATGTCGTGGCAGCCCAGAGCAGCGGCCGTCCCTGCAGGCAGCGCTAGCCCGGAATTGCCCACATGATGATGCCGGGCCAAATCACGCAGGCCGCAATCAGGATCAGATCGGCCACGAAGAACCAGATGATTCCGCGGAAGATCGTCGTCATGGATATGCTGTCGCCCACGACGTTCTTGATGACGAAGACGTTCAACCCGACGGGCGGCGTGATCATGCCGACTTCAAGAAATTTCGTCACGATGATCCCGAACCAGATGAGGTCGTAACCGGCCATCGTTACCAGCGGCATGAAGATCGGCAGCGTGATCAGCATGGCACCGATAGGCTCAAGGAACATGCCAAGCAGGAGATAGACGATCGCGATGCCGAACATGACCGAGATGGGATCTAGACCCCAGATCCCGACAAATTGCTGAAGGGCACCACTAATGCCGCTCAGCGCCATGAGTCTTGTAAACAGGCTTGCGCCAACGGTGATGATGATGATCGCCGAGGTCGTGACAAGCGTTTCCAGCACAGCAGATTTCAGCACTTCGAATCGAAGGCTACGCTTCAGCATCGCTACCAGCAGCGAGAGTGTGGCACCGACCGCACCGGCTTCCGTCGGCGTGAAGAACCCTAGAAAAAGCCCGCCGAAAACCCCCGCGAGAAGCAGCATCAGCGGCCAGGTTTCAAGAAGAACGGACAGGGCTGGCTCCCTGTCGTGATGATCCAGCTTGGGCGCGAGCGCTGGGTTGAGCCAGACGCGGATCATCACAGTCCCGATGTAAATGAACGCAGTCAACAGTCCGAGTGCAACACCGCCTGCGAACAGCTTGACGATCGAGACCTGTGCGATCGTCCCGTAGATGATCATGAGGATGCTCGGCGGGATCAGCGCGCCGATTGTCCCCGCGGCGGCGAGCGTGCCTGTCGACAGCGCCGGATCGTATCGATTCTTCTGCATTTCGGGAATTGCAATGCGGCCCATAGCAGCCGCGCATGCCACGCTCGAGCCAGTTACCGCGGCAAACCCTGCGCAGCCGAAAATGGAGGCAACAGCGAGCCCGCCTGGCGCCCGGTTGAGGAAATGCCGAGCGGCCCTGAATATTCCGGTGGTGATGCCCGCGTGAAAGCACAGGTAGCCCATGAACAGGAACATGGGGATCGAGCTCATCGTCCAGGTTGCCACGAAGGTATAGGGCACGGTCTGAAGCAGACTGGCGGCGACCTTGAACTTTGTAATGATCGAGATGCCTATGACGGACACTGTTATCAGGGCAATGCCGATCGGCACCCGCACGAATAGCAGAACGAAAAGGACCAGTATCCCCGCAAGGCCGACGAGTTCGTTACTCATTGGTCTGCAACTCAGTTCTCGTCAGCGACAGGTTCGGCTGCACAATCTTGCAGGCCAGCAGGCTTGCAACGACGAGCATTGAAAACGGCAGGACGTAGTAGCTGGGCCAAGTTATCACCAGTCCGCCCTGATCGAGCACATACTCGCCTTCGCTCATCTTGCGGCTGGCATCCTGAAGCGTGTTCCACGCGAGCAGCAGATAGATGCCTGCCGAAAGGGCCCAGGTGAATCTCAGTCCGAGAAGGTTGAGCCAATGGGGCGCGCTGTCCGGCCAGAGGTCAACAATGATGTGCTGATTGCGCATCTCCGCCATGGCGAGGGGCAGATAAACTGCCATCGTCATGTAGTAGTTCGAAACGTAGATGATGGTTCCCGGTATCGGCTGGTTTGCCACATATTTCAGGATTACGTCAGCGGCTACGTGAAATATGCCGACCATCAGCACCGCGCCACCCACGGTAAGCAGAATTGTGTCGACGGCTGACCAGAACCGGTTGAGCACCCGACCCCTCCTCCACAAGTCAAAGCTGTGATGCCGGGACCCGGTCGCGAGACCTAGTCCCGGCAGTTTGGCAGGTCTGGCTTACATACCGTAGGATTGGGGGTCGAGCTTGTCGTAGATCTCGGTACGGTAAAGCGCGGCCAAGCTGTCGACGTCCGTTCCCAGTCCATCGGTCAGCTTCGCCCATTTGTCGATCAGGCCCTGGAAGCGGGCGATCTTTTCCTGGGCGTCGGTCACGCCACGCTCGGCCGCGCTCGAATCGATATTGGCCATGTCCGCCTTGATGAAGTCGGCCGTCGCCTGCTTCAGTTCCGCGGAGGCTTCATGGACTTCGATGCCCTTCTCCTTCGCTTCATCGAGAGCGTCCTGTGCCTCGGTAACATACTTTGCGGTAACGGCCGCGGTCGCGTATGCGCCCGCATCGATCAGCACGTCGCGCTGCTCGGTGGTCAGATCCTTCCAGACATCTTTGTTGACGTTGGCTATGTTGATTAGATGATAGGTGCCCTGCGGCGCCCCCACCGTAATATGTGTGACCACGTCGATCATGCGAATATTCCGCAACTCGGAGTTGGACAACAGTGCACCGTCAACGACGCCCTGCTTCACCGCTTCGAAGATCTCGTTGCCGGGAAGGGTCAGGGCCACACCGCCAAGACTTTCAATCCAGCGATTGAACGCGGCGTTTGGTGAACGAAGCTTCGCCCCGTTGACGTGATCCGGCGTCGTGAACTCCTTGGTCGATAGGATGCCGTAATCGGGCGTCGAGCCCGAACCCAGATAGACGAGGTTGTTGTCGGCATATTCCTGCAGGCAAACTTCGCAGGTCATGATGTACTCGGTGACGGCCCCGGCCATAGCAGGCGCCCACTCACCGAGCATAGCGAGGTCGCCGATGAGATTGGTTTCCTTGAACTGAGCGGCAAAAACCGGAGGCAGCACGACGCCGGCATCGGCCACTCCATCGCGAACGCCGTTGAGCATCTGCGGAACATTGAGGACGGATACCGAGTAGATCTCAAATATTAGGTCGCCGTTGGAAAGCTCGGTGGCTTTGTCGGTGAATGCGCGGGCGCCGAAATCCACGGTAGAGCCCGGCGGGAAGCCCGGCGCCATCGAAAGATCCTTGGCGTGGGCTGTGAAAGATACGGCTATTACGGTCGCGGCAAGCAGGCCGCGCAGGCTGGTGTATCGTGTCATGGAATAGCTCCTCCCTAAGACTTGTCTCGACAGTGTTTGCTGGTTTGAAGGCCCATCATGCAGTCACCTTGAGGCCGCCGCGAACACCTTTACCGAGGGTGCGTTCACGATGTCGTATCGCAATTATACTGTCAAGTATGAATATCTACGCTTGAGTTTGTAGCGGCGGCCACGTGTTAAAGATGTCGGGCCTGCCGTGTCGGGCAATCGCCTCTTCGAGGGCGGCAACGCAGAAGTCGGCCTCCATCGTGTTCGACAGCCGCCAGGCCAGCACCTTGCGGCTGAACCAGTCCATGATGGCGACGAGATAGAGAAAGCCGCGCCGCATCGGGAGTGGAGTAAGAAGCGCTACTGCGCTTCTTACTCCACTCAGCACCTGGTCGGGTTTCGTCTATGTTGCCTTCGTGATCGACGCCTATGCCCGCCGCATCGTCGGCTGGCGGGTGAGCAGGACGGCCCACGCGAGCTTCGTTCTCGATGCTCTCGAACAGGCCCTGCACGAACGGCGGCCTGTTCATCGCGGCGGCCTGGTGCACCATTCCGACAGTCAGGGGCTCTCAATATGTCAGCATCCGCTATACCGAGCGACCGGCCGAAGCCGGAATAGAGCCCTCCGTCGGCAGTGTCGGAGACTCCTACGACAACGCCCTCGCCGAAACGATCAACGGCCTCTACAAGGCCGAGGTTATCCATCGACGCGGACCGTGGAGAAGCTTCGAGGCGGTCGAGTTCGCCACGCTGTCCTGGGTCGACTGGTTCAACAATCGCCGGCTGCTGGAGCCCATCGGCAACATCCCGCCGGCCGAAGCCGAGGAGCGCTACTACGCCATGCTGGAAGAACCGGCCATGGCAGCGTGACTCAAACGAAACGGCCTCCGGCAAACCCGGGGCGGTTCAACCAGCCGATCTGGAATATCCGCTCTTGCCGGGTTGTCGGCTTCGAAAGTTTGTCACGGTTCAACCTCGAACCAACATCTCCGGACTATTGGTTTCAGCTTGCTGGTGAAGTTGGTATGTCGCTTGAGCTCGAACTGGCGGCAATCAAGAAAGCACTCGGCGCACTTGCTGCGCTGGAAGACCGCTCAGTCTATTTGGCGATCAACGCCTCGCCCGAAACAGCCAGTAACAAGCACCTGAGGTCACTGCTCGACGGTTTTGATTTGACACGCATCGTGCTGGAGATCACAGAGCAAGCCGATGCGTGCGACATCGAGCATTTGATCGAGGCCATCGAGCCCTTGCGCAAGTCGGGAGCACGTCTCGCCATCGACGATGTCGGCGTAGGTTATTCTGGTCTACAGCGCATGCTCAAGCTGCGCCCGGACCTGATCAAACTGGACATGAGCCTGACCCGCAACATTCACGCCGATCCGGCGCGTCAGGCGCTCGCTTCGGCGTTGGCGCGGTTCTCAAGCGTGACCGAGACAACAATCATCGCCGAGGGTGTTGAAAACCGCGACGAACTGGAAGCCCTTAAAGGCCTCGGCATTGAGTTTGCCCAGGGATACTTGCTGGGCCGGCCCGCACCGCTCGAACAAGCCCTGGAACATGCTTTCGGTATGCAATCCCACTTGCCGTAATCGTGCAATTTCTAGGATCGTGTTGTGGAAGCATAGGCGTTGGGCATGTCTCATCCGTAGTGCCAGCGGGGTTTGGGCTCCGTTCCCGTGAATGCCACACCGGCACGATCACCATCCCGCCACTTCAATATGCTTCGGTAACCGATACCGTCCATCGGTACGTAAAGCAGTAAATCCTGCGGCATCGATACGTTATGCGGGATTCGGAGTTCGGCACCGCCCGTGTGTATATTGCGGATGGCGCACTTGATTCCGAATTGGCGATGCCGGTCAGGATGGTGGCACCCTTGAGAAACTTCTGCCGCCGCTCGCGTCGATTCTTGTCTTGGGAGTCGGAAGTCATGACCAAGACCGATCCTTGCACCCAGGTCAGTAAACGACAAAGCGACAACGGAAAGCAACCATGGCGGGTCCCGAGCATCGGTACAACATTGGGCAATAAACCAATCGGACTGAGGGTACATGCGACCGCCGTGGCGGCGGTCGACTTCGCATAAAAAAGGTCGCGCGGATGGCGTGTCGCAAGCCGGGGCGCAACTATGTCCCGCATTGCATCGGCACAGAAACACTCGATTCATAGTTTGCCTAGCGAAGCGGCTACCGTCCTGATTGCGGAAGAATCTTGAGCCATTGACGCCAGTATGCATGATACGCGATTGTGCGGTGTTGGCCGCGAACCTGAGGTTTACTGACAAATGGCGTGATAGCCCAGCAGGAGGGAGACGGCATGCACCTAGAGTCAGTCGATGGTTGCGACGTCCTTGTGTTGGTCGACAACGTTACCGATATCCTCTCCACAGTTCCCGTTTCGGTCACCAACGAAGCACAGAATGTTTTTAGGGCTGGGGCTCGAGAGCTATCGGGTCGCTGCTTATGCTGCGCTCAATTTGGGCTCTCGCTTGCCATAACAACGCGGCGAGGGACGCAAGAACACACGCTGCTCTTCGACACTGGCCCGGAGGGCTACACATTTGGAAGAAACGGGGTTCGCCTCGGCGTTGACTTCTCTAGCATTGATGCCATCGTTTTCTCGCACGGCCATTGGGATCATGTTGGCGGCATCGAACAGGCGCTGGATATGATCCGTGAGGCGAATGGCGGTAAGAGCATCCCACTGCACGTCAACGATGGAATGTTTGTCCGTCGCGGCATGAAAACGCCCGATGGAAACATTCTGCCCTTCGGCGAGGTTCCGAGCAAAGAAGCGCTCCGTCGTGCTGGCGGCGACGTAATTTCTAACGACGAGCCGCAGCTCCTGCTGAACAGAATGGTGTACCTTAGCGGCGAAATCCCGCGCGTCACGCCCTATGAGAAGGGCTTTCCTCCTCACGTCAAGGATATGGGTAATGGATGGGAGCCCGACCCGTTGATCATGGACGAACGCTACGTCGCCGTCCATGTGCGGGGCAAGGGCATTATCGTGTTTTCCGCATGTTCGCATGCCGGGATCGTGAATGTCCTTAAGGATGCGCAGGAACGGTTCGACCCTGTCCCGCTCTACGGTGTGATGGGCGGATTCCACCTTTCGGGTGCCGCAAATGAAGCGATCATTACCCAGACCATTGCAGACCTGAGGGCGTTCAACATTAGACGATTTGCGCCCGGACATTGCACGGGGTGGCGTGCCGTGTACCAGTTAGTTGATGCATTTGGCGAGGCTCAGGTCGTGCCTTCAGCGGTCGGTCAGTTGCATGAATTTTAGCGGTTTGCCGCTTAGTGCCGTGTCCTGCCGCCACCGTTAGGACGCCAGCGCCTCCAGCACTGGGCAGTCAGGCACGTCCTCGCCCGAGCACGGAGCCGCGGTGGTCGCCAGCACCTGCTCGATGCGCTGGAGGTCTGCTATCTTGGCGCGCACGGCCGTGAGGTGCCGCTCGGTGCGCTGCTTAACTCTTATGGGGACGTCCCGTGCCTGCCGGTTCAGATGTCCGGAAAGGCGGGCTCCCGCTGCTGTTGATCCGCGAAACCCGGTTTTGACCAATATGGAATGATGCTGTGCATCACAATCAGCCGTAGTGCCAGTCCGGTTTGGGTTCCTGGCCCGTGAATTGCACGCCGATGCGATCACCGTTTCTCCAACGCACTTCGCTGCGGTAGCCGACACCATCGACTGGTATGTAGAGCAAGAACGCGGATGGAACCTGTACGCCAAGCGGAACCCGCAATTCCGCCCCGCTCTCGTGCATATTGCGAACGGTGACCTTGATCTCACTGTCGTTGATGCCCTGAATGATGGAAGCACCTTTCAGGACCCGCTGCCGGTGCGGACGTTGCCGACCTTGCTCTGCCGGAATGTTCATTGCCGCAAGTTCCCCAACTCATGGTGCGCAGGTCAATGAAGTCACACCGCTCATCTTATAGTCCCGGGCCGTTGGTGAAGCGTTAAGGCCGAGATACCACACCCGCCGCAAACCATTTGCATCGAATGCGCGGCAATGCGCAAAGCCGATCGAAACCTTCCAGGGGCCATGCTCGACACAACCGGTCCCGACCGGAATACCAATTCCACAATGGAGATTTTGCATGAGCCTCGTACTTCGCTGCAGCGCCGCCGCCTTCGCAATCGGTGCATTCCTCACTGGCCCGTTGATCGCTCCGCCTTCGATTGCTCCGGATATGGGTCAAGCGCACGCGCAAGGCTTTAGCGGTGGAGGCGGACCTGGCGGTGCTGGCCCAGGTGGAGGCGCTGGTGGTTCCGGCAATGCCGGTGGCAGTGGCGGACCGGGTGGGTCCGGCGCGTCGGCCGGCTCCGCCGCTTCAGGCGGCGCCAACGGCGTCGGGGCGGCCGTGTCCGCAGCAGCGACCGATCCTTCAACAAGGGGCGTCGAAAAGGCGGCGGCAGTTACAAAAGCCGCAGGCGCCGATGAGCAGGCCACCACGACGCTGGGTGAAGTACTTGGCCGCCTGCTTGAACGGGACGAGGGCGAGTCGGACGAGAACGAAGACTAGCCTGTATAGCGTTGCGCGCGCCAAGCCGATGGCGCGCGGTCGCTTTATGTCGCGCCACGTTCGGCCTGAGCTGGATCGAGAATCGTCCAATAACCAGCAAGCAAGGCCACCTGGAAGCAATATGTTCGTGGTTCTAGCCGACGAGCTTTTCTTGCACCGCAAACGGGCTGAGTCCAAGCCACCCTTGCATTGTATCCGCAATTGAGCGGGCCCCTGAGAACTCGATCTTGTCGAGCTCATTTGCCACTGTAGTAACCCCCATCCAAATCGCCGTCATCGTTCTGAGGTCCGTCGTGACGTAAAGGTCGATATCAAAACCCGGATCGGACCAACACAGGTCGACTTCTCCGTCGGGTTCAATGACCAGCCACCAGTGACTTTTTGTGGACGGGAGCTCCCGGTACAGAAACTGGATCACCGTGCGCTTTTTCGGGAGAGGTTCCGGATTGAGGTTGCGGCGCATATCCCACATCAAAAGCGAGGGATCGCAATTCTTCAAAGAAAGGCTCGATTCCACCCATTTCTGCCCCCAAAACCCCATCGCCTCGACCACAGCGCGGAGATCCCGACCGGCGGCGCTCAAATGATATTCATAGGCGCCTCTTTCTGATGGAGCGGGACGCCGCTCGACAATCCCAGCCTGCTCCAGCTGCTTCAGACGCAGCGATAAGAGTGTTGGAGACATCTTTGGCACGCCATGCCGCAGGTCGTTGAAGCGCGTAGACCCGGCGATCAACTCTCGCAGGAGCACCATCGTCCAACGGGTGCACAGGACCTCTGCCGCCATTGCGACCGGACAGAATTGTTTGTAGCCGGGTTGGGACATAGCAGTCTCCTCAGAACCGACAATCGATCTATCCTAGGCGCGCGCCTGTTTGCTGACTAGTACAGAAACTGTATCCGGCGATCCTGATCCGAGACTAGAGGTTAGCTCCGAAACGCGAGACAAGCCGCTCAGGGTCTGGCGATGCGGCCGTATGGCCCGTATGCAGCCTGTTCTAATCGGAGGAAGAAAAAATGAGCGTCTACCTCATCGCCGACATCAAGGTCACGGACGACCGATGGGTACCCGAATATGCCGCCAACGTGCACCAGCTGGTCGAAAAGCACGGCGGCAGATATCTTTCGAGAAGCGGAAACATCGAAAGCTTTGAGGGACCGCAATCCGACAGCACCCTCATTGCCATCCTGGAATTTCCTTCGAGAAAGGCCTTGCAGCAATTTGCCGAAGATCCCGAATACGCCCCTTACGGCAAGGCGCGGCAGGCCGGCAGCGTTAGCAAATTCACCGTTGTCGATGACACCGACATCGCCGGCACCATCCCCTATTTGAGTGCTGGCTGATCGAAACAGATTTCGGCATCGCCAAGCAAAGCGGCGATGCCGTTCGCATAATTGCATGTCAAGAGAATCGTTGTTCGGCGTCTTTCGTTGCCTGGGCAGCGGACGATGCCGAGCACCGCAGCCAAACGAGAGCTTTTAGGACAGACTTCTTCTAGGCTACTTGATCGCCTAGTTCGACGACCGTAGGCGCCATTGATTGGTGTTGTCGACGCCGTGGACGGCCCGTAATCGGCGGCCTTTGAGACGACTTTTCCACGTTAACAACTGGTTAACATTGGCGCTGAATCCACAAGCTTGTCCGGTCGCTTGTCTTGAAGCAGCCGCTCGGAAGGCGAAGATCGTTTCATTCATCGCGTTCGACCGACGCCCTGAGAGTAGCCGGAGGAAGCCCGTGGCGCTTCGCACGACAATTCTTTCAAACGTTCTCGCGCACAACGCCTTGATTACCGACTATGATTTCTGGCGCGCCGAGCGCCGGATCGAGGACGAGCTTTTTGTCTGCCTGAGATGGGGCAAGCCTGTGCCGATCGAGCTGATCTATGCGCGCCGTATCGTCGCGTCGGCCCGGGCGAAACGCAACGGACGCCGGAAATGAGAAACCACCCCCGGGCCAAATCTGCGGCAGTTCCTGAAGAAGCGATGTTACTGTAGGGGGCGACGGCAAGATAGCGACGCTCCATCGCAGCCTGCTTCCTCGCGCGCATGACGGACGTCTATGGTGTGCAGCCTAGGTGGCAAGTTGATGCAACTCTGGCATCGCAGCCCCCGCGTTGGGCTGGCCACGGCCTTGGCAAGCGTTCGCTGGCTCGGCGGATTGGCTACGAGGATTACCCGCGATCGCTTCCCACAGGTCATGGAAGTAGCGGAAAGCGCCTCAATTCACCATCGAAACCTCACGTCAAAAAGCGGACAATACCCCATTAAGAATCGTACTTCGCGCAGGGTGGGTTCGCGAAACAACCATTAATGAATGATTCATGGCGCGACCTTAATTTGGCCCGATGAAGGGGCGTACAAAGCGCATTCTGACAAAGTCCTTGATTGTGTCGGGCATCGCAGTGCTCGCCACTTATGCGATCTCACTCTCCGTACGCGCCGCCTTAAACATGCCATTCGATTGGCTAGCCTGGATCGAGTGCCTCGTCATTCCAGTGGCAATTGCCATGCCCGTGGCAAGCTACATTTTTGGGCAGTCGGAGCGGATATCTGAATCCTGCGAGGCGCTTGCCCGGTCTGAAGCGCAACTGCAAGCTGCGAATGCAGCATTGGCGCATCGAGCAGCCCACGACGGTATGACGGGATTGCTTAATCGGGAGGCTTTCGGTGCACAGCTGACGGCATCAATGCGCTCCGGTGAGCAGTCGGCCATCCTTCTCCTCGATGCCGATCACTTTAAACAAATCAATGATCGTTTCGGCCACGCGTCCGGCGACAGGGCTCTGATAGCGATCGCCAAGACGCTCAAGCAGAGCATCGGACCGGATGACATCATTGGCAGGCTCGGCGGTGAGGAGTTTGGTATTGTGCTCAAAGGCTTGAATTCTTCCGTGGCAGCGGAGCAAGCGGCCGAACGTCTACGGTATCAGGTTGAATGTCATGCCAGCGTGTTGGCCGGGCTCGGGCCGGGAGGCATCACTGTCAGCATAGGCGGTGCAACGACACTGGAATACCGATCCGACAGCGCCGCCGTACTGCATAATGCAGATCGCTGCCTTTATGAGGCCAAGCGACGCGGCCGCAACAACGTGGCCTTCACATATTCCAAAGGTGCCGTTGCCTAAGGAGCTGTTCATGAAGAGCCAAATGGGAAAAGCTCATGAAGGAGCCAGCGCGGCGCCAGCCAAGCGGCGTTACCACTGGTTTGCAGCGCTATTGGATGTTGGGTACCGACAGCAGGCGGGACGGAGTCAGCGATTGTCAGCGGCCGCCGTTGTTGTTCTGTTGCTGATCGTTTCGGCAGCGACGGTGTACGTGACCGGCGGCACCCGATTTGCCTACCCTCATATGGCTTATATTCCCATTGTCGTCGCAGCTTTCCTATTCGGCCTGCCGGGGGGGATTGTTGCCGGCGCCATGGCGGGCCTCGCGTTGGGACCGTTTATGCCCCTCGACGTGGCGGCCGGAACCGCGCAGCCGACGGCGAGTTGGCTTACTCGTCTGGGTTTCTTTACGTTGATAGGTGGGGTCTCAGGCATGGCTTGCAGCGCGCTAGCACGGCAGCTCCAGACCATACGAGAAAACGGCTATCTCGAAAGCGTTACGCGGCTGCCGAACCGCAATGCCTGCATCGAGTTCATCGAAGCTTTGATGGAGTCTCGGCAGCCGCCGGATCTTCCCGCCACGGTCGTCAGCATTCGTCTCGGAGGATTTGCAAAAAATGTCTCGATATTCGGCAACGCGTTCGCCGACACGCTGCAGGTGCATGCGGCTGGGCGATTGCTCGAAACCGTGCCCGTCGAAGCGAAGTTGTTTTGCTTGGGAAATGGCGTGTTCGCGCTCGTCTTCAGAGGCTCACTGGATAATGCAAAACGCTATGCGGCCGAGCTAACGGCTGCATTGACCGGACGCTTTGAGGTCGACGGTCTCCCGATTCTTTCGAGCGGCCATGCGGGTCTGGCGCAGGATGTGGATGGCCCCAATCCGGAGGCGTTATTGCGCGCTTCCACGTCGGCATCTCAGGAAGCCGAGACGGCGGGCAGTGTTCTGTCAATCTACGATCGATGCCGCGATCACGTCCAGCGCGCGCAGCTTAGCCTCCTCCCGGACCTGAAACGGGCAATTAGTACTGGAGAGGGCCTCGCCTTGCACTATCAGCCGATCGTCGATCTACGCTCGGGCCGTTGTCGCGGCGCTGAAGCGCTCATCCGTTGGCAGCATGCAAGCCGCGGTGCGATCTCGCCAGCAGAGTTTGTGCCAGCTGCCGAGCAGACCAATCTCATTCGCGAGTTGAGTGATCTTGTCCTACGATTGGCAATGCAGGACTTAGCCAGATGGCAGGCGGCCGGCGTTGATATTCGGGTGTCGGTCAATTTCTCAATTCGCGACCTTGAAGACGAGACATTGACCGACCGCGTGAGACACCTCCTCGACATACACCGGGTCGAACCGTCTTCTCTCGAGATCGAAGTCACCGAAAGCGGACTCATGACGGCTCAGGGACTGGTGGTACGGAATCTGGCCGTGCTCAGGAATCTCGGCGTTTCTGTGGCGCTCGACGATTTCGGCACCGGACAAAGTTCTCTTGCGCAACTGCGAGTACTGCCTGCCGATGTCGTAAAACTGGACCGGGCGTTCTTGTGCGACCTCAAGAGCAGCGTCGATACACAGGCCGTCGTGACGGCAGCCATCCAGATGGCTCACCACAGAAACCAGAAGGTGGTCGCCGAGGGCATAGAGGACCGAGCTACGCTGCAACAACTCCGCCGGCTTTCCTGTGATTTCGGGCAAGGCTTTTTCATCGGGCGTCCGCAGTCGCGGTCCCATTTCGAGGCTTGGTTGCAAAGACACCAAGGTCTCGCAGCCGCAGAAAGCCCAGCCGATCTGGCTCAGGCGGGAATAGACGCTGGCCCGAACCGCTGAGCGCCCGCTTCTAACCACGCAAAAAACACCAGCCATGGCGTTCGACGGCTTGCGCTCTTCGCCCCACACGCTATTTTTGCTGACCTGACGGAAGATAATCATGTCGGCGCGTGGCCGTGCAATATTCGACCAGTATGTGGCTACCCATCTAAAGGGGCCGATCGCCGCCGCGCTCAGCGTCGAAAGTCATGCACACACCCTTATATCCCATTGTCGGAAGGAAGGCCTCGCCCCGCAAGAGGTCGTTGAGGAGGTTGGCGACCTTGTGCGAGCCATCAGGGCAGTACTGAAGAAAGCTTAGCATGTCGTTCGCGCGACCGGCCTCTTGACCGCGCGCTACGGCGCATTGGTTGACGGGGTATTCGGTCACTTGCTTCGCGCGGGCGCATCGGCGTAGCCAAGGCATTTCTCACCAAGGACATATGCTCCGCGCCGCGCCACCTTGCTGTCGTAGTGGGCGAGCGCATCACTGAGCTGATTCCGCACTTCGCGCAGCTCCGCATCAAAATCCGCGTCCTGTCGCGGGAATTGAGCCAGCGTCATCTCCGCCAGGAAAATCGTTTCGATCTGGTTCCGCAACGTCTTTAAGATGATCCCGCATTCGTGGTCACTCAGTTGAATTGGCGTTGCATGCGCCGAGAACGGAGAAACGAGCGCGAATAAGAGCAAGACCAGCTTCATCGTTTTCACCTATTGTAGCTTGTCCATGGCGTCATAGAGGTCCAGGCCGATCGCCTCGGATATTTTTAGCAATTCGAACGGGTCTGCGTAGAGCGTTCCGTTTTCCAGGCTTTCTATTGATGCTGCACTTTTTCCAACGGCGAGGGCGAGTTCCGTCTGGGAAAGGCCGACCGCGCTGCGTTGCCGGGCGATTATTCGCCCAACGCGTTTGCTTTTGTCGCGATATAGGTTGGCTTCATGTTGCGTTACGGATTCTGCTTCAATCGGCTGTGGTGCCGCTGCATCCGCTGCCGATAGTTCTGTCTGATCCAAAGACAAAGACGCAGGGCTGGGGGCTTCGCCAAAGTCAGCGGATTGGCGCTCGCTCGCAACTGATACCGTTAGCGGGGAATCTGCACCCGACCCTGTCCCTTGAGGCACCGTCGTCTCGAACGGGCTCCCGCCTATGCCTGTCGGACGCTGCAGAGCGGAGGACCCAGCAACCAGAACCAACACGAAGACCAAAAGCAATGCCAACGCAATCACGGAGGGGGAATCGTTCTCTGATTCGGAGGGCGGATTGTGCTGGCGGCGGGAGTTGCGCCGCAACCGCCAGTCGGGGCCACCTTCCTTTGATGGGGGCTCCAACGCGCTGGATTGGACTTCCTGTTCAGGCGGATGCTCTATCCGATGAGCAAGGGGCGAGCCGGCGGATGAAGACATCTCCTGTTCCGGCCCAGTGCCGTCATCGCTACCAGCTCGCAACTTGGTCAGGGCGTATTTGGCTGCTCCGAATTTTGCTCCGGGTTCATCGCCCACTAGGATCCTTTCCAGTTCTTGAAAGACCTCAAGCAGCGCATCGTCGCGTTCAGCTCCGTCTGCCCGCAATCGGGTTAATGCGTGTCTTGCGCCGGCGAGTTTTGCGGTGCGGTCCTGGCTGGCAAAAACCTTTTCCATCTGAGGGAAGAGCGTCTGCAACGCATCGTTGTCACGGCCGACGTCACTATCCAAGTCGACCATCAGCCTGGTCAGGAGATAGCTGGCGGCAGCGTGCTTCGCCGCAGGTCCGTTGGCCGAAACGAGCAATTCTGCCTGCCGCAAGAGTTCCAGCAGCACACCAGCGTTGTTGGTGTCCCCTTTGTCCGCGTTCAGCTTGGTGAGAGCATGTGTGTCGGTGGGCGCGGTATTCTCTGTACCGGCCCCATGTTTGCCGGGTCGCCGCTTTGCCGAATTTGGTTTGCCAGGCTGTTCGCGGGCATGCGGATTCTGTCGCGCATACCGAAAAAGCTGCCGCAAAGCAATTTCATATTCACGTTCCGCGTCACGGCGTGTCTCTTCTGTTTCGGCGCCGTCTTGACGCCCGGCGGATGTCGGAGAGGAAGGTTCGTCGTCGATCTGTACCGCACCGAAGAGTTCCCGCAGGGCGGCGGCGAACTCCTCATCAAGTCGGCGAGAAGCCGCGATATGCTCTGCGCTTGGCCGTAGCCTCGTCAACGCGTGCTTTGCCCGAGGTCGCTCATCGGCGGCCGAGCCGATCCGAGCGCTCACGAAGGTGACGTCCCGAGACGTGGTGTAGCTGGTTAGCGCGGTGGTCATCGGCGCTTTCCGGTAGGGTCTGGTTGTTGAAGCCAACCTTTCTGGAGAGACCACCGATGACCGACGACATGATGAACCTGCGCGCGCTCGTGGAGAAGAGCGCGGATGCCGATCTCCTGCGTGAGATGATCGGCTTCGCCGCCGAGAAGCTGATGGAGATGGAGGTGGGTGCGGTCACCGGCGCCGCCTATGGCGAGAAGTCACCGCTTCGGGCCGCCCAGCGCAATGGCTACCGCGACCGGGACTGGGAGACGCGGGCCGGGACCGTCGAGCTGCGCATTCCGAAGCTCAGGAAGGGCTCCTACTTCCCGGGCTTCCTCGAACCGAGGCGCATGGCGGAGAAGGCGCTGACCGCCGTCATCCAGGAGGCCTATGTGCAGGGCATCTCGACGCGCTCGGTCGACGATCTCGTCAAGGCGATGGGCATGTCGGGCATCTCCAAGAGCCAGGTGTCGCGGCTCTGCGAGGAGATCGACGGCAAAGTGAAGGCCTTCCTCGAACGGCCGATCGAAGGCGACTGGCCGTATCTGTGGATCGACGCCACCTACCTGAAGGTGCGCCGCGGCGGCCGCATCGTCTCCGTCGCCGTCATCATTGCGGTGGGCGTCAACACCGACGGTCGGCGCGAGGTTCTGGGCATGGATATCGGCACGTCCGAGGCCGAGCCGATCTGGACGGAGTTCCTGCGCAAGCTGACGCGCAGAGGTCTTCGCGGCGTGAAGCTCGTCGTCTCGGATGCCCATGAAGGCCTCAAGGCCGCCGTCACCAAGGTTCTTTCGGCCGCCTGGCAACGCTGCCGCGTTCACTTCATGAGGAACGTGCTGGCGCATGCCGGCAAGAGCGGTCGCCGCGTCGTCTCGGCCTTCATCGCCACTGCCTTCGCCCAGGAGACGCCCGAGGCGGCAAGCGCCCAGTGGCGCGCCGTCGCCGACCAGATCCGGCCGAAGGTGCCGAAGCTCGCCGCCATCCTGGATGACGCCGAGCCCGACGTACTCGCCTACATGACCTTCCCGAAGGAGCACCGGGCGAAGCTCCACAGCACCAACCCGGTCGAGCGTCTCAACGGCGAGATCAAGCGACGAACCGACGTGGTCGGCATCTTCCCCAACGACGATGCCATCGTTCGCCTCGTCGGGGCGCTGCTGCTCGAACAGAACGACGAGTGGGCCGTTCAGCGCGCCCGTTACATGACACTGGAAAGCGTCGGCCAGTTGAGCGATGATCCCCTCATCAGCCTGCCAGCCGTGGCGCGCTGATCAGCCCGGCCCATGCCGGAAAGAGCGGCGACCAATGCCGCAAGCTACACCACGCGGTGGGACACCATCCTCACGAATGCTTCCAACTGGGAAATCAGTCCCTTTGAGGCGTTGCAACCGATGTTCACTGGACCATCCATTGTGTGGATGGCCACCATACGCCTTCCTGGAAAGCCGCTCACCTCTATGGATTCGATGGCAGTGTATTGGACCGACCACGTCGCGCGAGTGTCGCGATTCGTGAAGAAAGCGAGTCTATCGTCGGTGACTATGAGCGTGCCGCTCTCGCGCTTGGTCAAGAATGACGGACCAAGCAACTTGCCTGGCAAGGCGATCTGAATCTCATCTCCGCGCAGGCGGTCGAAACCCCGGCTTTCGGCGGCGCTACGCATCCGGACATCTCCAGATAGCTTGGCAGCGACGACACGCAAAAAGACGGCCGATAGCTCGGAAATAACGTTTGTCCGACGAAGCCAGCCATCCTGCACAAAGCGCCCGTCCAGCCAACCCATCAATTTCTGGTAGCCGCACGTCCATACCTAGGTCCCCGACGTGTATATCGCCTTCTTCACGCAAGTTCTCGCTGGTCGTATTGCACTTCCGGTCGAGGCCGGTCGTATTGAGCATGGCCCCAGAAGGTTTCGATCGGCTTTGCGCATTGCCGGGTATTCGATGCAAATGATTCGAAGCCGGTCCGGTATACTGGTATCGCGGTCTCTTCAAATGGGCGCGTATCGACGGCCACGAGTTTGGTGTGTTGCTTCTTCACCTGTACCCACATGAGGCCGATGCGTTTGCCGATCGGTTTCGCAGTCAGATTGAACGAGTCTGGTGGAAATGCGCAAACGGCGACATCACTGAAGACACGATCAGGAAATGGATACGTGGACAAACGAAGAACCGACACACCTCTTCAACCGAAGTTCAAAAGCTGCGTCAAGAGAACAGGGAGATCAGAGCCATCATCGGCGAAATGGTCCTGCACCAGAGAAGAATAAATGAACACACCTTTCTGGGCTCGTGACAATCCATGTCTGGTCGAAAAGCGAGACTTCGAAGGAAATTCACGAGGTCCTGGATGTCAATCGGCATTGAATCGGTTTGCACGCCGATAGGGGCTGCTCTCTCGTCTTCACCGCGACAAAGCGCATCGTTGGACGCGTCACGGCTTCGCAGATGGCCACGGCATCCGCCGCGTCGGTCTTGCCTCGCTTCACGTAGGGTTTGACGTAGGCCGGTGGCATGAGCCGAACGTCATGCCCAAGCGCCATAGGCTCGCGAGCCCAATAATGTGCTGACGCGCAGGCCTCCATGCCGACAAGACACGAAGGCAGCGACGAGAAGAACGCGAGAACCTCTCCGCGGCGAAGTTTGCGGCGGATCGCGATCTGACCATCGCGACCTACCGCATGAACCTGGAAGACCCGCTTCGCGCGATCGAGACCGACTGGCCTGCTTCTCTAATTGGCCGGTTTAGGTCAACCACTTTCAGGCTATTGACGCTTTTCGATGCCGATCGCAGGGGCCACGCTTCTCTTCGGGATCGGCACCAAGGCCCTCCCACGATGGGATCAGGAGGATGGGCGGA
>JAEPOG010000017.1 GCA_017643025.1 Rhizobiaceae bacterium | reverse complement strand
CGCATCGACTCGCCGGGGGCGAGGCGCGTGTTCCAAGCATGCCAGAACTCCGGCCGCTGCGTCTTTGGCTCCCAGCGCTGCGCTGGGTTGCGGTGTGAGAAGATGCGCTCCTTGGCGCGCGACTTCTCCTCGTCGCGGCGTGCGCCGCCGATCGCGGCATCGAAACCCCAGCGCGCCATTGCTTGCTTCAGTCCCTCGGTCTTCATCGCATGGTTGTAGACCGCCGAAGAGGCGGTGAACGGCGTGATGCCAGCGCGCGCGGCTTCCTCGTTCGTGTGAACCAGGAGTTCGAACCCAAGGCGCGCGGCTGTGCTGTCGCGGTGGGCGATCATTTCCCGGAACTTCCATCCGGTATCGACATGCAGCACCGGGAACGGCGGCGGTGCCGGTGCGAATGCCTTTTGCGCCAGATGCAGCAGGACCGAGCTGTCCTTGCCGATCGAGTAGAGCAGCACGGGCCGCTGAAAACAGGCGGCAACCTCGCGGATAATCGCGACGGACTCGGCCTCGAGCCGGCGTATGTGCGAGAATCGTTCATCAACTCGGCTGGGAGCTTCGATGACTGTCATATCAGCATGGTCTCTCGACTTGTGCGGCCGCCGAGAAGATGGCGGCTTCTTGAGCTTCCAAGTGTCACTTGCAGAGGCGGCGCGCGGCCAGGTCGCCACGACACGGTGCGTGCAGCCGCGAATGGCCGTGGGGCATTCAGCTTCGCCCGGCTTTCAAATGTCGGCATAGCAGTGCGTCTCCGCGGCGGACCCAGGGTGGGTGACCGCGCCTTTCGAGGCGGGCCCCACGGTCTGCGCAAATTTCCAAAGCGCGCCTGACTGGAAGTCGTGACGATGCGGTCGCCACGCCTTGCGCCGAACCTCCAGCTCTTCGGCCGAGAGCTCCACGTCAAGCGTACCCGCCTCGGCATCGATGGCGATGATGTCACCGTCCTTCAGCAATGCGATCGGGCCGCCAACGGCCGCTTCCGGATCGACATGCCCAATGCAGAAGCCGCGCGTGGCGCCGGAGAAGCGCCCGTCGGTGACAAGCGCCACCTTGTCGCCCATGCCCTGGCCGTAAACGGCTGCCGTGGTCGCCAGCATCTCGCGCATGCCGGGCCCGCCTTTTGGCCCTTCATAGCGAATGACGATGACCTCCCCCGGCTGGTATTTACGCTTCTGGACGGCGTCGAAGGCCGCTTCCTCGGAGTCGAAGCACCGGGCCGGCCCGCGGAATTGGAGGTTCGTCATACCAGCCACCTTGACGATCGCGCCCTCGGGGGCGAGCGTGCCGCGCAGACCGGCCACGCCGCCGGTGGTGGTGATCGGATCGGAGATCGGGCGAACGATGTCCTGGTCGGTCGGGAAGACTACATCGGCCAGGTTTTCGGCGATCATCTTGCCTGTCACCGTGATGCAGTCGCCGTGCAGATAGCCGCCGTCGAGCAGCGCCTTCAGCAGCACCGACACGCCGCCGATCTCGAACAGATCCTTGGCAAGGTAGCGCCCACCGGGTTTGAGATCGGCGATGTAGGGCGTGCGCTTGAAGATCTCGGCGACGGCATGCAGGTCGAAGTCGATGCCCGCCTCGTGCGCGATCGCCGGCAAGTGCAGCGCCGCGTTGGTCGAGCCGCCAGAAGCCGCCACCACGGTAGCGGCGTTCTCCAGTGCCTTGCGGGTGACGATGTCGCGCGGCCTGAGATCGCGCGCCAGCAGGTTCATCACGGCCTTGCCGGATGCTTCCGCGAAGGCGTCGCGGATCTCGTAGGGCGCGGGCGCCCCGGCCGAACCGGGCAGTGCGAGCCCAAGCGCCTCGGAGACGCAGGCCATGGTATTGGCGGTGAACTGGCCGCCGCAGGAGCCTGCGGAAGGGCAAGCGACACATTCGAGCGCGTGCAGCTCGTCGGCGGAGATTTGGCCAGCCTGATAGCCGCCCACCGCCTCGTAGACGTCCTGCACGGTGACGTCCTTGCCGCGGAAGCGTCCCGGCAGGATCGTTCCGCCGTACAGGAACACGCTCGGCACATTGAGGCGGACCATCGCCATCATCATGCCGGGCAGCGACTTGTCGCATCCGGCTAGACCGACCAGGGCATCGTAACAATGGCCGCGCATGGTGAGCTCGACCGAGTCGGCGATCACCTCGCGACTCGCCAGCGATGACTTCATGCCCTGGTGACCCATGGCGATGCCGTCGGTCACGGTGATGGTGGTGAACTCGCGCGGCGTGCCGCCGGCCGCCTTGACGCCCAGCTTGGCCGCCTGCGCCTGGCGGCTGAGCGCGATGTTGCACGGCGCCGCCTCGTTCCAGCAGGTGGCGACGCCGACAAAGGGCTGGGCAATCTCCTTTTCGGTCAGCCCCATGGCGTAGAGGAACGAACGATGCGGCGCGCGCTCGGGACCAACGGTCGTGTGGCGGCTCGGCAGCCTGGATTTGTCGAAGCGATGTGTCATGGGTCGGCCTCGGTTTGTGAATAGGGATCCGTTGCTTTCAATCCGTCGGCGCAATGCGCCAACGGACCACGCCTTCCGGGCAGAACACCCGCACCTGCTCCCTTCCAACCGGCTGGGTTTCGGGTGGCTTCCAAGGTGACTGCACGAGCGTGACGGTCTCGGTATTGGGCGGCAGGCCGTAAAAACGTGCGCCGTTGAGGGACGCGAAGGCTTCGAGCCGATCGAGCGCCCCTTCCTCCTCAAAGACCTGGGCGTACAATTCGAGCGCAACCGGCGCCGTAAAGATGCCGGCGCAGCCGCAGGCCGATTCCTTGTCCCGGACCAGGTGCGGCGCCGAATCCGTGCCGAGGAAGAAGCGGGGGTTGCCGGAGGTCGCGGCGTTCCTTAATGCGAGGCGATGGCCCTCCCGCTTGGCCACGGGCAAACAGTACATATGCGGCCGGATACCGCCCGCGAACATCGCGTTGCGATTGATCATCAAATGATGAACAGTAATGGTGGCTCCGATGGGCCCCTCGGCGTCCTGCACATAGTCCACGGCTTCGGCGGTCGTGATGTGCTCCAGGACGATCCGCAGCGCCGGGAAATCGGCTCGCAGCCGGACAAGCACCTGGTCTATGAACGCCTTCTCCCTGTCGAAGACGTCGACCTCGCCGTCGGCCACCTCGCCATGGACCAGAAGCGGCATGCCGATGGCCTGCATCCGCTCCAACACCGGATAGACCCGGCGGACATTCGTGACACCGGCGTCGGAATTGGTCGTGCTGCGCGCCGGATACATCTTGACCGCGGTGATAACTCCCTCGGCGAAGCCTCGAGCTACCTCCACTGGATCGGTCTCATCGGTGAGGAAGCAGGTCATCAGCGGCTCGAAGATCCAGCCGCGAGGGATCGCGCCCCGGATCCGATCGCGATACGCTGCCGCTTGGGCAGCCGTCGTGATCGGCGGATCGAGATTGGGCATGATAATGGCGCGGCCGAAGGTGCTCGCCGTCCATGGCAGCGCCATCTGCAGCATGGCCCCATCCCGAAGGTGCACGTGCCAGTCGTCAGGCCGAAGGAGG